>NZ_CP066167.1:585000-3157500 GCF_016132545.1 Spongiibacter nanhainus | reverse complement strand
CGGAGAGGGGAGTGAAATAGAACCTGAAACCGTATGCGTACAAGCAGTAGGAGCAGACTTGTTCTGTGACTGCGTACCTTTTGTATAATGGGTCAGCGACTTAATGTTTGTAGCGAGCTTAACCGTTTAGGGGAGGCGTAGGGAAACCGAGTCTTAATAGGGCGAATTAGTTGCAGGCATTAGACCCGAACCCCGGTGATCTATCCATGGCCAGGTTGAAGATGCCGTAACAGGCATTGGAGGACCGAACCCACAAATGTTGAAAAATTTGGGGATGAGCTGTGGATCGGAGTGAAAGGCTAATCAAACCGGGAGATAGCTGGTTCTCCTCGAAATCTATTTAGGTAGAGCGTCATGTCTTACCCTGGGGGGTAGAGCACTGTTTGGGCTAGGGGGTCATCCCGACTTACCAAACCCATGCAAACTCCGAATACCCAGGAGTACAATCATGGCAGACACACGGCGGGTGCTAACGTCCGTCGTGGAAAGGGAAACAACCCAGACCGCCAGCTAAGGTCCCAAATGCTAGTTAAGTGGGAAACGATGTGGGAAGGCTTAGACAGCTAGGAGGTTGGCTTAGAAGCAGCCATCCTTTAAAGAAAGCGTAATAGCTCACTAGTCGAGTCGGCCTGCGCGGAAGATGTAACGGGGCTAAATTAGCAACCGAAGCTGCGGATGCACTATGTGCATGGTAGAGGAGCGTTCTGTACGCCTGCGAAGGTGAGTCGAGAGGCTTGCTGGAGGTATCAGAAGTGCGAATGCTGACATGAGTAACGATAAAGGGGGTGAAAAACCCCCTCGCCGGAAGACCAAGGTTTCCTGCCCCATGCTAATCAGGGCAGGGTTAGTCGGCCCCTAAGGTGAGGCTGAAAAGCGTAATCGATGGGAAACGGGTTAATATTCCCGTACTTGTTATTACTGCGATGGAGAGACGGAGTAGGCTAGGCGATCGCGGCGTTGGTTGTCCGCGTTTAAGGTTGTAGGCTGGGGGATTAGGCAAATCCGGTCCCCTAAGGCTGAGAGCTGATGACGAGTCCTCTTTTGGACGAAGTCGTTGATGCCATGCTTCCAAGAAAATCTTCTAAGCTTCAGGTAATAACGAACCGTACCCCAAACCGACACAGGTGGTCAGGTAGAGAATACCAAGGCGCTTGAGAGAACTCGGGTGAAGGAACTAGGCAAAATGGTACCGTAACTTCGGGAGAAGGTACGCCGGCTTGGGTGATGGGACTTGCTCCCTAAGCCTAGGTTGGCCGAAGTGACCAGGTGGCTGCGACTGTTTATCAAAAACATAGCACTCTGCAAACTCGAAAGAGGACGTATAGGGTGTGACGCCTGCCCGGTGCCGGAAGGTTAATTGATGGGGTTAGCTTCGGCGAAGCTCTTGATCGAAGCCCCGGTAAACGGCGGCCGTAACTATAACGGTCCTAAGGTAGCGAAATTCCTTGTCGGGTAAGTTCCGACCTGCACGAATGGCGTAACGATGGCCACGCTGTCTCCACCCGAGACTCAGTGAAATTGAAATCGCTGTTAAGATGCAGTGTACCCGCGGCTAGACGGAAAGACCCCGTGAACCTTTACTATAGCTTCACAGTGGACTCTGATATTACTTGTGTAGGATAGCTGGGAGGCTTTGAAACTGTGGCGCCAGCTGCAGTGGAGCCGACCTTGAAATACCAGCCTGGTACTATTGGGGTTCTAACTCTGGTCCATTATCTGGATCGAGGACATTGTGTGGTGGGTAGTTTGACTGGGGCGGTCTCCTCCCAAAGCGTAACGGAGGAGCACGAAGGTGCGCTAATCATGGTCGGAAATCATGAGGTTAGTGTAATGGCACAAGCGCGCTTAACTGCGAGACTGACAAGTCGAGCAGGTACGAAAGTAGGTCATAGTGATCCGGTGGTTCTGTATGGAAGGGCCATCGCTCAACGGATAAAAGGTACTCCGGGGATAACAGGCTGATACCGCCCAAGAGTTCACATCGACGGCGGTGTTTGGCACCTCGATGTCGGCTCATCACATCCTGGGGCTGAAGCCGGTCCCAAGGGTATGGCTGTTCGCCATTTAAAGTGGTACGCGAGCTGGGTTCAGAACGTCGTGAGACAGTTCGGTCCCTATCTGCCGTGGGCGTTGGAGATTTGAGGAAAGCTGCTCCTAGTACGAGAGGACCGGAGTGGACGAACCTCTGGTGTTCGGGTTGTCACGCCAGTGGCATTGCCCGGTAGCTACGTTCGGACGGGATAACCGCTGAAAGCATCTAAGCGGGAAGCCTCTTCCAAGATAAGATCTCCCTGGGACCTTGAGTCCCCTAAAGAGCCGTTCAAGACTAGGACGTTGATAGGCTGGGTGTGTAAGCGTTGTGAGGCGTTGAGCTAACCAGTACTAATTGCTCGTGAGGCTTGACCATATAATCAAGTGGTTTAGCCTTTATGGATATCACAAGAAACTGCGACGGATGTTGCACGCCGATCCGAGAGGACAGGCAAGAGAAAACAGAGTGTTCAATCAGCTTAATTACCGCCCTATTTGGTTGTGTTTGCGGCCAGTCACTCGACTGTAAGACCCATCGACACGCCAAGCCAGTTTGCCTGGCGACCATAGAGACGTGGAACCACCTGATCCATCCCGAACTCAGAAGTGAAACGCGTCATCGCCGATGGTAGTGTGGGGTTTCCCCATGTGAGAGTAGGTCATCGCCAGGCTTTAATTAAAAACCCGAGGTTCATCTGAGCCTCGGGTTTTTTTATGGCCGCTGGAAGTGGTATCCACTAGGCTCTGACCTACGGTCATGGCCAAAGCACTCGCTGCGCTCGCGGGCCACGCTGTCGCCAGGCTTTTAAATAAATGGCCAAAGCACTCCTTTTAGTCATGGGCCACACTGACACCCCGGTCAGCATTGCTGTCCGGGGTTTTTTATTTAGGATGCGAGGATCTTCTGCCACTACATATCGGGTCCATGTGAGTCGTGCGGGACCCCGGAATCGATGTTCCGCAGGAACCAGCTTTGGACGCCGCAGCGCAGCGTAGGCGCCCCGCAGGGGTGGCGATCGCTGATCGCCATCAATGTAGGTCACAGCCAAAGCACTCGCTAATGCTCGCGGGCTGGGCCCTCGCCAGTCCGATGGCGGCCCCCTTTAATTAAAGACCCGAGGTTCATGAGAGCCTCGGGTTTTTTTATCTGTCGAAAATGAAGGAGCAGAGGATTGCTAGGTGGCAGTCACTGCCTTTGCTATTATCCGCTCAGTGGTTACGGAGGCGCAGTTTGATTAATCGGGCATTGCTGGACATTCTGGCGGACGGCCAGTTTCATTCCGGCGAAGAAATCGGCGCGGCGCTGGGCATTAGCCGGGCGGCGGTATGGAAACAGTTGCAGAAGTTGGAGGCGGTTGATGTGCCTCTGGAATCCATCAAAGGGCGGGGATACTGTGTGCCAGGTGGGTTGAATCTGCTGGACCCCAGTGCGGTGAAGGCCGCGTTACCGCAAGGTGCAGCCGGTCTTGCCGATCAGCTCACTATCGTCCCTTCTGTGGATTCCACTAATAGTTTGGCGTCCCAGGCTTTGGAGAACGGGAGTGGTCACGGCGCCAGTTTTGTTGCCGAGCATCAGTCAGCGGGTCGGGGCCGACGTGGACGTCAATGGCTGTCTCCTTTCGCGCGCAGTCTTTACCTTACTACCATATGGGAGTTCACCAATGGCGCGGCTGCGTTGGAGGGCTTGAGTTTGTCCGTGGCTGTTGCCGTGGCTCGGGCCTTGCGTCGCTATGGCATCGACGGGCTGGCCTTGAAGTGGCCGAACGACGTCCTTGCTGGTGATAAAAAGCTGGCGGGCATATTGCTGGAAATGCAGGGCGATCCCGCCGGCTTGTGTCAGGTATTGGTGGGTATTGGCCTCAATGTCGATTTAAGGGGCTGTCAGACCGGTTCTATCGAGCGGCCGTGGATCGATCTGCGGTCGGTGGCGGAAGTCGAGCCCGAACGAAATAAGCTGCTGGCGAAGTTGCTGGTGGAGCTGGCTGCGGTATATCGAGAATTTGCTGGGGGCGGCTTCGGGGTCCATAAGGATGAGTGGCTTGCCCTCGACGCCTATAAAGACGCGCCAGTGGCTATTCAGTTGGGGGAGGAATGGGTGAATGGTATTGCGCGGGGTGTCGATGCTGGTGGCGGCTTGGTGCTGGATGTCGATGGAGTGAACCGCACGTTTTACGGCGGCGAAGTCAGCTTGAGGGCTGGGCGTTAATATGGCCCACCTGGAGTTAGATGTTGGCAACACCGCGCTGAAGTGGCGATTGTGCGAGGGCGAGCGACGTATATCTGGCGGTCGTGTTCCCAATAAAAGCGTAGCGGATCTGCCATTTGGGGGCGTGACAGAGGCCTGGGTGGGGTCAGTCGCGGGAGAGCAGTTCAATCGTACCTTGCGTGATGAATTGGCCGCCCAGGGGGTTACAGCCAGCTTTGCCATTAGCCAACGGCGCTGTGGTCGCGTACAGAACAGCTATACGGATGTGTCGCGAATGGGGGTCGATCGCTGGCTAGCTATGGTGGCGGCCTATTATCGGGCAGGTCAGCGGTCGGTTGTGGTGGTGGACGCTGGTACGGCTTTAACCATTGATATCGTGGCCGGTGATGGACAGCACCTTGGCGGCTATATTCTGCCTGGTGCGCCTTTGATGGTGCGTTCATTGGGGCTGGCTACGGATCGGGTCAAGGTGGAAGTTTCCTCTACAGGTGACTTGTCGCCGGGCCGGAATACCGGCGCCTGCGTGGCAAATGGATGCACTCTGGCGCAGCTCGGCGCTATCAAGCAGGCTGTCAGCGAGGCACAAGCCGAGCTAAGAGGGTCTCCCGTAGTTATGGTTACTGGTGGCGATGGCCGTGGGCTCTGGGAGCTGGGGCGCAGCGAGTCGACGGAGTGGGAATACGTTGAAGAGTTGGTGCTGGACGGATTGGCGCCGGTGGTTAGGGCATCAGGGGAAAGGTAATGCGCTGGTTTTTGCTGCTATTACTGATATTGAATGCCGTGTTTTTTATATGGCAGCGCTCGGAAACGGGGTTTGGCCGCCTGGATGCCATTGGTGCTCCAGAAGCCTTGGAGAATCTCGCCAAGGGGAATGTGGCTTTACTGTCTGAATTGGATAACGCCGATGAAGCGGCGTCTGGACCGGTAAAGCTGGAATGCTGGTTGTTTGGCCCGCTTTCCGACAGCGAAAGTGAGTTGGCCGCCCAGTATGGCGTAAAGAAAGTGCAGGACTCGGTTATCGAGGATGCCGACTACTGGGTGTTTTTGGGGCCCTTTGATAGTCAACAAGAAGCGCTTGATATGCACCGTGCCCTTCAAGCGCAGGGGGAGGATAGCTACGCTGTGTCCTCCGGCACCCTTGAGGGCGCGGTCTCGCTGGGTGTGTTTAGTAATAAGGACCGAGCCGAAGCCCATATGGAAGTTATGAAACGAAAGGGTTACGACGCTCAGGTTCGAGCGGTTGGCGACGCCGTGGAGCGTCGCTGGTTGTTGGCCGAGGGTGAGCCTGGGACCACCTCTTTTTCCCAGAAAATCAATTACTTGAAGAAAATGTCTGAAGGCGATGGGCGTCTGTCGAAAAAAAACTGCAATCTGATTGCGTCTTATAAAGAGTTCGACTAGAATGCCGGCCTCGTTTGAAAGCGACGAAAGAATAGTGCTGGCGTAGCTCAGTTGGTAGAGCAGCTGACTTGTAATCAGCCGGTCGGGGGTTCGACTCCTCTCGCCAGCTCCATATTCTGCTTTTTCTAGCCTTTTTAATAGCTTGAGTCAGCTTTGGTTGACATGGCTAGGCGCTATAAGCAGAATAGTCCGCTTTTTCGTGGTGGGGTTCCCGAGTGGCCAAAGGGATCAGACTGTAAATCTGACGCGAAAGCTTCGGTGGTTCGAATCCACCCCCCACCACCATTTATTCTCTGCAGCAAGGCTGTATAAGCAGGGATGTGAAGTACCAGCGAAAGCGTGAGTCGCGGGTATAGTTCAATGGTAGAACCTCAGCCTTCCAAGCTGATGATGCGGGTTCGATTCCCGCTACCCGCTCCAGTTTATACCGGCTGAGAGCCAGTGTGTAGGCTGAGGATTCGGCGAAAGCTGAGAGTGAATTACATAAAGAGAAGGTTTGCGGTGCTCATATAGCTCAGTCGGTAGAGCACTTCCTTGGTAAGGAAGAGGTCACCGGTTCAAGTCCGGTTATGAGCTCCATCTCTTTTTATCGGCGGCAGAGGTCTATGGACTTTTGTCGCCTTTTGGTGGCTTGGCGAAAGTCGGTTGCTGGGTAGCTCGTTCGTTGTTCGAGCGGTGTGATGTGGCTTGTTAGAGTTTAGGGTCCGCTAGGAGACTGTCGACATGGCAAAGGAAAAATTTGAACGCAGTAAGCCCCACGTAAACGTGGGCACCATTGGTCACGTTGACCACGGTAAAACCACCCTGACAGCGGCGCTGACCCGTGTCTGCGCAGAAGTATTCGGTGGTCAGGCTGTGGCGTTTGACGGCATCGATAACGCCCCGGAAGAGCGTGAGCGCGGTATCACTATCGCCACCTCTCACGTTGAGTACGATTCTGACATTCGTCACTACGCTCACGTCGACTGCCCCGGACACGCCGACTACGTGAAAAACATGATCACCGGTGCGGCCCAGATGGACGGCGCGATCCTGGTATGTGGCGCCACTGATGGCCCAATGCCTCAGACGCGTGAGCACATCCTGCTGTCTCGTCAGGTAGGTGTACCTTACATCGTGGTATTCCTGAACAAGGCTGACCTGCTGGCTGAAGACTGCGGCGGCGTAGGCACCGAAGAATACAACGAAATGCTGGAACTGGTAGAAATGGAAATCCGCGAACTGCTGGATACCTACGAGTTCCCCGGTGACGACACGCCGATCATTGCCGGTTCTGCCCTGATGGCCCTGAACGGCGAAGACGACAACGAGCTGGGTACCACTGCTGTGTCCAAGCTGGTTAAGGCTCTGGACGAGTACATCCCCGAGCCCGAGCGTGCGATTGATCAGCCTTTCCTGATGCCGATCGAAGACGTGTTCTCGATCTCTGGTCGCGGTACTGTTGTGACTGGCCGTATCGAGCGTGGCATCCTGAACACTGGCGACGAAATCGAAATCGTGGGTATCAAAGACACCACCAAGACCACCTGTACTGGTGTTGAGATGTTCCGCAAGATGTTGGACGAAGGCCGTGCCGGTGAGAACGTCGGTGTGCTGCTGCGTGGTACCAAGCGTGACGAAGTTGAGCGTGGTCAGGTTCTGGCGAAGCCCGGCACCATCACTCCACACACTCGCTTCGAAGGCGAAGTTTACGTGCTGTCCAAAGAAGAGGGTGGTCGTCACACGCCGTTCTTCAAAGGCTACCGTCCTCAGTTCTACTTCCGTACTACTGACGTTACTGGTGCTGTTGAGCTGCCTGAAGGCACAGAAATGGTTATGCCTGGCGACAACATCAAGATGGACGTGACGCTGATCGCTCCCATCGCGATGGAAGAAGGCCTGCGCTTCGCGGTTCGCGAAGGCGGTCGTACTGTCGGCGCCGGCGTCGTGTCTAAAATCGTCGAGTAAGATCGGCGGTTAAGTGTTAAGGCCGGGAGAAATCCCGGCTGCTGAAGGCCAGTAGTTCAATTGGTAGAGCACCGGTCTCCAAAACCGGCTGTTGGGGGTTCGAGTCCCTCCTGGCCTGCCACTTACGCGGACACCGCTTCGTTACGGCGAAGTGGTGTTTTGCGCTTGGTAAAAAAGGAAAATGTCTGCACATGGCTGCAAATGCAGAAGGCGAAAGCCGACTAGATGGCCTTAAGTGGGCGCTTGTTGCCCTAGTGGTTGCTGGCGGCGTCGGCGGCAACATCTATTTCTCTGAGGAATCGCTGCTTTACCGCGTGATTGCCCTGTTGGTGTTGGCGCTCGTGGCAGGGTTTGTCGCAGCGCAGACTGCCCGCGGTGCCGCCTTTGTTGAGCTGGTAAAAGGGGCGCGCAACGAGATTCGCAAGGTGGTGTGGCCAACTCGCCAAGAAGGGACGCAGACAACCCTGATTGTGGTGGCGTTTGTTATTGTGGCGGCGCTGATTTTGTGGGGGCTAGACAGCCTGTTGGGCTGGTTGGCATCCATGGTAATAGGCTGAGGGGTAGGTTATGGCAAAGCGTTGGTATGTTGTTCACGCCTATTCCGGCTATGAAAAGAAAGTGGCCAATGCGCTGAAAGAGCGTATTGAGCTGTCAGGCTTCTCCGACCGCTTTGGTGAAGTCCTGGTACCCACCGAAGAAGTGGTGGAGATGCGTGCTGGTCAAAAGCGCAAAAGTGAGCGGAAGTTCTTTCCGGGTTATGTGTTGATTCAGATGGAGCTGGACGACGATACCTGGCACTTGGTGAAGGAAACGCCCCGAGTAATGGGCTTTATTGGCGGTAAAGCTGACAAGCCGGCGCCGATCACAGAAAAAGAAGCGGATGCGATTCTGCAGCGGGTTGAAAGTGGCGATAAGCCCAAGCCCAAGACGTTGTTTGAACCCGGCGAAATGGTTCGGGTTATCGATGGCCCCTTCAATGACTTTAATGGTGTTGTCGAAGAGGTCAACTACGAGAAGAGCCGTCTGCATGTGGCGGTACTGATTTTTGGTCGCTCCACGCCGGTTGAATTGGATTTCAGCCAAGTGGAAAAAACCTAAGGCGCTCTAAGGAGGTGGCAACGGTAGGTTGCTACTGAGATGGAGCGAAACAAAACGGGGAGCCGATGATGGGCCGATGGTCCTGAGGCGTTATTACCCACAAGGAGTCAAAAATGGCAAAGAAAATCCAAGCTTACATTAAGCTTCAGGTGCCCGCTGGCGGCGCCAACCCCAGCCCCCCTGTCGGCCCTGCGCTGGGTCAGCATGGTGTGAACATCATGGAATTCTGTAAAGCGTTTAACGCTGAAACACAGAGCATGGAAAATGGCATGCCGATCCCGGTTGTCATCACCGTGTACTCTGATCGCAGCTTTACCTTTACCACCAAGACCCCTCCGGCTTCCTTCCTGCTCAAAAAGGCGGCGGGCATCAAGAGTGGTTCTGGTACCCCCAACACCAAGAAAGTGGGCAAGGTAACTCGGGAGCAGTTGGAAGAGATCGCGACCCTGAAGATGCCAGATTTGACCGCAGCCGATATGGATGCCGCGGTTCGTACAATTGCCGGTAGCGCTCGTGCTGCAGGTATCGAAGTGGAGGGCGTATAAATGGCTAAGTTGACTAAGCGCCAAAAAGCGATCCAGGAAAAACTGCAGCCCGGTAAACAGTACTCAGTTGAAGAGGCTGTTTCACTTCTGAAAGAAGTGTCCACGGTTAAGTTTTCAGAAGCTGTGGATGTGTCTATCAATCTCGGTGTAGACGCACGTAAATCCGACCAGGCTGTCCGCGGTGCCACCACCTTGCCCCACGGCACTGGTAAAGACGTTCGCGTGGCGGTTTTCACCCAGGGTGAAAACGCTGAGAAGGCAAAAGCAGCTGGTGCTGACTTTGTCGGTATGGAAGATTTGGCCGAGCAAGTCAAAGGCGGCATGATGGACTTTGACGTCGTAGTTGCCTCTCCTGATGCGATGCGCGTTGTTGGTCAGCTGGGTCAGGTTTTGGGTCCCCGTGGTCTGATGCCAAACCCCAAGACCGGTACTGTAACCCCAGACGTTGAGACTGCGGTACAAAATGCCAAGGCGGGTCAGGTGCGCTACCGTACAGACAAAAACGGTATCATCCACGGCGCTATTGGCAGCATCAAGTTCGAAGCCAACGCGCTGCAGGAAAACCTGGAAGCGCTGCTGGCAGACTTGAAAAAGGCGAAGCCGGCTTCTGCCAAAGGCGTATATCTGAAGAAAATCACCCTGTCCTCTACCATGGGGCCGGGTCTGGTGATCGATCAGAGCAGCCTGGCAGTCGCTAAGTAATAGAAGTAATAACGGAGGGCTGGCCTTAGCGGGCCGGTTCGCCGCCGATGAGTCTGCTTGTCGGTGGCAAGACTTTGTGGTCTTTGACAGTGGCCTACTGTGTCAAACGACAAAGACCATCAAAGACCGTAGGTGGGAGGAGGTCTGAAAAGGCTGAGCCCCTTAATTGGTGTGCCGCGACGCGGCTTTACCGGCACCGACCTACGCAGATGGTGGATCGGATTTGTTCACCACAATAACGGTTGGCAGCTTCGGTTGCCAGTCCACGGTAAGTAACTGACAAATCCAGGAGTAATCCAAGTGGCATTAAGACTCGACGACAAAAAAGCGATTGTCGCTGACGTTAACGAGACTGCTGCGAGTGCATTGTCATTGGTCATTGCCGACGCCCGTGGGTGCACGGTAAGTGAAATGACCGAGCTGCGCAAGGCAGCGCGGGAAGCCCAGGTGGACATGCGCGTTGTGCGCAACACCTTGGCCAAGCTCGCGCTGAAGGGAACGGACTACGAGTGTGCCGAGGAAGCCTTTAAAGGCCCCTCGCTGTTGGCATTCTCGATGGAAGATCCCGGCGCAGCGGCGCGAATCTTTAAAGATTTCGCCAAGGAAAATGACGAGTTTGAAGTAAAAGCACTGGCAGTAAGTGGCCAATTACTGGGTCCCGAGCAACTGGATGTATTGGCTAAGTTGCCGACGCGCGATCAAGCACTCTCTATGCTGATGAGTGTAATGAAGGCGCCGACAACCAAGCTGGTACAGACCATGAACGAGGTACCTGGCAAATTGGTTCGTACGCTGGCTGCAGTTCGCGATCAGAAAGAAGCTGCCTAAGGGTAGCGGTTTTAGTTTTCACATTGACACAGTAGGGAGTTAAACATGGCTCTGTCTAAAGACGATATTTTGAATGCAATTGCCGAAATGAGCGTAATGGAAGTAGTTGAGCTCATCGAAGCAATGGAAGAGAAGTTCGGCGTAACTGCAGCAGCTGCCGTTGCTGCAGCACCTGCCGCTGCCGCTGGCGACGCCGGTGCAGCTGCCGCTGAGCAGACCGAGTTTGACGTTGTTCTGACCAGCGCTGGTGAGAAGAAAGTTAACGTCATCAAGGCCGTTCGTGCCCTGACCGGTCTGGGTCTGAAAGAAGCGAAAGAAATGGTTGACGGTGCTCCGTCTACTGTTAAAGAAGCTGCTTCTAAAGAAGACGCTGAAGAAGCTAAAAAGCAACTGGAAGAAGCTGGCGCCTCTGTCGAGCTCAAGTAAGTTGCTTAACGACCTGTTTACAGGTCGCTCTCAAGCAAGGCTGGTGGGTTTTACCCGCCGGCCTTTTGCTGTTTGAGAATTTCGGTCGGGATTGTCGAGGTTCTGACCTGCGGTGGGCACCACCGCGCTAACGATGCCGGCGCCAATTGCGCGGTATCACGTAATGATGCTGGGGAGTACTGATGGCTTACTCATACACTGAGAAAAAACGTATCCGTAAGGATTTTGGCAAATTGCCTCACGTCATGGACGTGCCTTATCTCCTAGCGATTCAGCTGGATTCCTATACCAAATTTACGCAGCAGGGCATTCCGTCGAAGGATCGCGGCGACCACGGCCTGCACGCGGCTTTTAAATCTATATTCCCCATCGTGAGCTACTCCGGCAATGCGGCGCTGGAGTATGTTGACTACGTGCTGGGCGCACCGGCGTTTGACGTCAACGAATGCCAGCTGCGGGGCGTCACTTACTCAGTTCCGCTGCGGGTGAAAGTACGGCTGATTATCTATGATAAAGAGTCAGCCAATAAGAGCATCAAAGATATCAAAGAGCAGGAAGTCTACATGGGGGAAATCCCCCTGATGACTGAAAACGGTACCTTCGTTATCAACGGTACCGAGCGTGTTATCGTCTCCCAGCTGCACCGCAGCCCCGGCGTGTTCTTCGATCACGATCGCGGTAAGACTCACTCCTCGGGCAAGTTGCTCTATTCAGCCCGGGTTATTCCTTACCGTGGTTCTTGGTTGGATTTTGAGTTCGATCCCAAAGACCTGGTCTATGTGCGTATCGACCGCCGTCGTAAGTTGCCGGCGACAATTTTGCTGCGTGCCCTGGGCATGACCTCTGAAGAAATCCTGGACATCTTCTTTGACGTCAACACCTTTAAGGTCACTAAGGACGGCAGCTTCTCCATTGAGCTGATCCCAGAACGCCTCCGGGGTGAGGTGGCAACCTTCGATATTTGCGGCGCTGACGGCAAAGTCATAGCTGAGACCGGCCGCCGGATCACGGCTCGCCATATCCGCCAAATTGAAAAGGCCAACCTGACTGAGCTGGAAGTGCCGCCCGAGTATCTGATTGGCCGTTCGCTGGCCAAAGATATCGTCGACACCAAGACCGGCGAAGTCCTGTTTGCCTGTAACACCGAGATTACCGCTGAAATGTTGGAAGCCTTCCAGCAGGCCGGTATTAACGAAATCGAAACGCTGTACACCAACGAACTGGATTGCGGCCCGTTTATCAGCGAAACCCTGCGCAGCGACCCGTCCAGCACTGAGCTGGAAGCCTTGGTCGAAATTTACCGCATGATGCGCCCCGGTGAGCCGCCGACTAAAGAATCCGCGGAAAACCTGTTCCAGAACCTGTTCTTCTCGGCAGAGCGTTACGACCTGTCAGCGGTTGGTCGTATGAAGTTCAACCGTCGTTTGGGCCGCGAAGAGATTACCGGTCCCGGCACGCTGGATAAAGACGATATCGTTGCCGTGCTGAAGACTCTGGTAGATATCCGTAACGGTAAAGGCATTGTCGACGATATAGACCACTTGGGTAACCGTCGCATTCGCTCCGTGGGCGAAATGGCTGAAAACCAGTTCCGCGTGGGTCTGGTGCGGGTTGAGCGGGCGGTAAAAGAGCGCTTGTCCATGGCGGAGAGCGAAGGCCTGATGCCCCAGGACTTGATCAACGCCAAGCCTGTTGCTGCTGCGGTGAAGGAGTTCTTTGGTTCTTCCCAGCTGTCTCAGTTTATGGACCAGAACAACCCATTGTCGGAAATCACCCACAAGCGTCGTGTATCGGCATTGGGGCCGGGTGGTCTGACTCGGGAGCGTGCCGGCTTCGAGGTGCGGGACGTACACCCGACTCACTACGGTCGCGTCTGTCCTATCGAGACACCTGAAGGGCCGAACATCGGTCTGATCAACTCTCTGGCGACCTATGCTCGTACCAATGAGTACGGCTTCCTGGAGAGCCCCTACCGCAAAGTTATCGACGGCCAGGTTACTGACGAAATCGAGTTCCTGTCTGCCATTAACGAAGCAGAGCAAGTCATTGCACAGGCTTCGGCAGCGGTGAATGACAAGGGCGAGCTGACCGACGAAATGGTCGCCGTGCGGCACATGAACGAATTTACCGTTATGCCGCCAGAAAAAGTCACCTATATGGATGTCTCGCCCAAGCAGGTGGTTTCGGTGGCCGCGTCACTGATCCCCTTCCTGGAGCACGATGATGCGAACCGGGCACTGATGGGTTCAAACATGCAGCGTCAGGCAGTGCCAACGCTACGCGCCGATAAGCCTCTGGTCGGTACCGGTTTTGAGCGCTATGTTGCCTCTGACTCCGGGGTTTGTGTTGTGGCTCGCCGCGGTGGTGTCATCGACAGCGTGGACTCGTCCCGCATCGTTGTCCGGGTCGACGCCGATCAGGTTGCCCCTGGCCAACCGCCCGTGGATATTTACAACCTGACCAAGTACACCCGTTCAAACCAGAACACTTGCATCAATCAGCGGCCCATTGTCGGTGAAGGTGATGCGGTAACGGCTGGCGATATTCTGGCTGATGGCCCGTCAGTGGATCTGGGCGAGTTGGCGCTGGGTCAGAACATGCGCATCGCCTTTATGCCCTGGAACGGTTACAACTTCGAGGACTCCATCCTGGTGTCCGAGCGGATTGTTCAAGAAGATCGTTTTACCACGATCCACATCCAGGAGCTGACCTGTATTGCTCGGGACACCAAGCTCGGGCCCGAAGAAATTTCTGCGGATATTCCCAATGTCGGCGAGGGCGCGCTCTCCAACCTGGATGAGTCCGGTATCGTCTACATTGGCGCTGAAGTGGGTCCCGGCGACATTCTGGTGGGCAAGGTGACGCCGAAAGGTGAAACCCAGCTGACGCCAGAAGAAAAACTGCTGCGTGCGATTTTCGGTGAAAAGGCATCTGACGTAAAAGATACTTCTCTGCGAGTGCCCTCCAGCACCAAGGGTACGGTTATCGACGTGCAGGTCTTTACCCGGGATGGTCTCGAGAAAGACAAGCGCGCGCTGGAAATCGAAAAGATGCAGCTCGATGAGTTCCGCAAGGACCTCAACGAGGAGTACCGCATCATCGAAGAGGCCACGTTTGTTCGCCTGCGCAGTCTGCTCCAAGGTCAAAAGATCCTCAGCGGTCCCGGCCTGAAAAAGAACGACGAGCTGACTTCAGAGCTGCTGGACAACTTGAAGAAAGACGACTGGTTCAAGCTGCGTCTTTCTGACGAGTCTATTAACGCGGCGCTGGAAGATGCTGACAAGCAGCTTGCCGCTCACCAGAAAGACCTGGAAGAGCGCTTTGAAGACAAGAAGCGCAAGCTGACCACTGGCGACGACCTTGCGCCCGGCGTGCTGAAAATCGTTAAGGTTTACCTGGCGATCAAGCGCCGTATCCAGCCCGGTGACAAAATGGCAGGCCGCCACGGTAACAAGGGTGTTATCTCGGTCATCATGCCCATCGAGGATATGCCCTTTGATGAGAAGGGTGAGCCCGTGGACATCGTGCTCAACCCACTGGGTGTGCCGTCGCGGATGAACGTCGGTCAGATTCTGGAAACCCACCTTGGCCTGGCGGCGAAGGGGCTGGGTGGAAAGATCGACGAGATGCTTAAGCAACAGAAGGCCGTTGCCGATATTCGCAAGTTCCTGGCGGAAATCTACAACGACGGCGCCGGTCGCATTGAAGAGCTGGACAGCTTCTCGGATCAAGAGGTGCTCGACCTGGCCAAGAACCTGACAGGCGGCGTACCGATGGCCACTCAAGTCTTTGACGGTGCCAACGAAAGCGAGATCAAAAAACTACTCAAACTGGCTGATTTGCCAGAGAGTGGTCAGCTCGCCCTGTATGACGGCCGTACCGGTATGGAATTTGATCGCCCGGTCACTGTTGGTTACATGTACATGCTCAAGCTGAACCACCTGGTGGACGACAAGATGCACGCCCGTTCCACCGGTTCCTACAGCCTGGTTACTCAGCAGCCGCTGGGTGGTAAGGCGCAGTTTGGTGGTCAGCGCTTCGGTGAGATGGAAGTATGGGCGCTGGAGGCCTACGGTGCCGCCTACACCCTGCAGGAAATGCTCACCGTTAAGTCGGACGACGTCAACGGTCGGACCAAGATGTACAAGAACATTGTTGATGGCGACCAGCGTATGGAGCCGGGCATGCCCGAGTCCTTCAACGTACTGGTTAAAGAGATCCGCTCCCTCGGTATCAATATCGAGCTGGACACGGAATAAGCATCAACCCAATTGGCAAGGGGTGCCCGGCGCGCATTACGCGGCTGCGGCACCTGACTGAAACCCTTGCGGAGGAACGGCCTTGAAAGATCTATTGAATCTGTTAAAGCAGGGACAACAAAGCGACGAATTCGACTCTATCCGGATCGGCCTGGCGTCGCCGGAACTGATTCGTTCCTGGTCCTATGGCGAAGTTAAAAAGCCTGAGACCATCAACTATCGTACCTTCAAACCCGAGCGGGACGGTTTGTTCTGCGCCAAGATTTTTGGTCCAGTGAAGGACTACGAGTGCTTGTGCGGTAAATACAAGCGCCTTAAGCATCGCGGTGTTATCTGCGAAAAGTGCGGCGTGGAAGTGGCGCTGGCCAAAGTGCGTCGGGAGCGCATGGGCCACATTGAACTGGCGAGCCCGGTTGCCCACATCTGGTTTCTGAAGTCTCTGCCCAGCCGTATTGGTTTGCTGCTGGACATGACGCTGCGGGATATCGAGCGCATTTTGTATTTCGAGTCCTACGTTGTCACCGATCCCGGCATGACCACGTTGGAAAAAGGCCAACTGCTCAATGACGAGCAATACTTCGACGCCATGGAAGAATTCGGCGACGACTTTGTGGCCAAGATGGGCGCCGAAGCGATTCAGCACCTTTTGAAAGAGCTCGACCTCAACGAAGAAGTGGGCCGCCTGCGTGAAGAAGTGCCCGCGACCAATTCTGAGACCAAAATTAAGAAGCTGTCCAAACGTTTGAAACTGCTCGAGGCGCTGGCTGACTCTGGCAACAAACCCGAGTGGATGGTAATGGAAGTGCTGCCGGTTCTGCCGCCGGATCTGCGTCCTCTGGTACCCCTGGACGGTGGCCGCTTTGCGACTTCCGACCTGAATGACTTGTACCGCCGGGTCATCAACCGGAATAACCGTCTCAAGCGGCTGCTGGACCTCAGTGCACCAGACATCATCGTGCGCAACGAAAAGCGTATGCTGCAAGAGTCTGTAGACGCCCTGTTGGATAACGGTCGCCGCGGTCGGGCAATCACCGGCTCCAACAAGCGTCCGCTGAAATCTTTGGCGGACATGATTAAAGGTAAGCAGGGTCGCTTCCGTCAGAACCTGCTGGGTAAGCGGGTCGACTACTCGGGCCGCTCCGTTATCGTTGTTGGTCCGACTCTGCGTCTGCATCAGTGCGGTCTGCCCAAGAAAATGGCGCTGGAGTTATTCAAGCCCTTCATTTTTGGCAAGCTGGAAGCCCGCGGCTTGGCGACTACCATTAAAGCCGCCAAGAAAATGGTCGAGCGGGAACCGCCGGAAGTGTGGGATATTCTCGCCGAGGTGATCCGCGAGCACCCGGTCATGTTGAACCGGGCGCCCACCCTTCACCGTTTGGGTATCCAGGCTTTTGAGCCGGTGTTGATCGAAGGTAAAGCCATTCAGCTCCACCCGCTGGTATGTGCTGCCTACAACGCTGACTTTGACGGTGACCAGATGGCGGTCCACGTACCACTGACCCTGGAAGCCCAGTTGGAAGCCCGGGCATTGATGATGTCCACCAACAACATCCTGTCGCCCGCTAACGGTGAGCCTATTATCGTACCGTCTCAGGACGTTGTACTGGGTCTCTACTGGATGACTCGCTCTCGCATTAATGCGCCCGGCGAGAACATGGTGTTTTCTAGCCCCAGCGAAGTACAGCGTGCCTTTGCTGGCGGTAAAGTCCACCTTCAAGCCCGTATTAAATGCCGCCTGAACGAAGTCACCTTTGATGATGAAGGCGTGCGCCAGGAAGTGAACCACATTGTTGAGACCACAGTAGGTCGTGTGGTGTTGTGGCAAGTCGTGCCCGATGGCCTGCCCTTTGAGCTGGTTAACCAGGCGATGACCAAGAAAGCTATCTCTAAACTGCTTAACGCTTGCTATCGGGATGTCGGTCTGAAGGCCACGGTTATCCTGGGTGACCAATTGATGTACACCGGTTTTGAGTACTCCACTCGCTCAGGTGCGTCGATAGGTGTTAACGACTTCGAAATTCCCGAAGAAAAAGCGCGCATCGTCGATGCCGCTGGTGCCGAAGTGGTCGAGATCGAAAAGCAGTATGCTTCTGGTCTGGTAACTCAGGGTGAAAAATACAACAAGGTTATCGATATCTGGTCACGGGCCAACGACTTGGTGTCTAAGTCGATGATGGAAGGCCTGTCCAAAGAGACAGTCGTTAACCGCGACGGCGAAGAGGAAGAGCAGGACTCCTTTAACTCGGTATATATCTATGCCGACTCCGGCGCCCGGGGCTCCCCGGCACAGATTCGTCAGTTGGCCGGTATGCGGGGCCTGATGGCCAAGCCCGATGGCTCCATCATCGAGACGCCGATTACCGCGAACTTCCGCGAAGGTTTGAACGTACTGCAGTACTTTATCTCTACCCACGGTGCTCGTAAGGGTCTGGCGGATACCGCACTGAAGACCGCGAACTCAGGTTATCTGACTCGCCGTCTGGTGGATGTGGCACAGGACTTGGTCATTACTGAGGACGATTGTGGCGCCGACGAAGGTCTGTTGATGACCCCGGTTATCGAAGGTGGCGACATTATCGAGACTCTGGGTGATCGCGTTCTGGGCCGGATTGTTGCTAAAGATGTGCTTATCCCCGGTACCGATGACGTGGCCGTTGAAGCTGGTGTAATGCTGGACGAAAAACGCGTTGTCGAGCTGGAAGAGCAGGGTATTGACGAGATCGAAGTGCGCTCGCCCATTACCTGCCACACCAAGCACGGCGTTTGCTCCATGTGTTACGGCCGTGACCTGGCTCGTGGCCACCGTGTTAACCGCGGTGAGTCCGTCGGTGTTATCGCCGCACAGTCTATCGGTGAGCCCGGTACCCAGCTGACCATGCGTACCTTCCACATCGGTGGTGCGGCATCCCGGGCAACAGCCCAGGACAGTATCCAGGTTAAGCAGGAAGGTCGTGTACGCCTGCACAACCTAAAGTACGTCGAGCGCGAAGACAAAACCTTGGTGGCGGTAAGCCGCTCTGGTGAACTGGCCGTGACTGATAGCAGTGGTCGTGAGCGGGAGCGCTATAAACTGCCCTACGGTGCCATCATTAAAGTCGCCGACCGCGATACGGTTGCCGCCGGTGATATCGTTGCTAACTGGGACGCGCACACCCACCCCATCGTCACCGAGGTGGCGGGTTACGTGAAGCTGTCTGGTATGGAAGAGGGCATCACCATCAAGCGTCAGGCCGACGAGTTAACCGGTCTGACCAGCATCGTGGTGATGGAACAATCTGAGCGTCCGGCGGCCGGTAAAGATATGCGTCCGGCGGTCACCTTGGTCGATGCCGACGGCAATGAGTTGTCGCTGGCTGGTACCAACGTGCCCGCCCACTACTTCTTGCCTGACTATGCAATCGTCAGCCTCGAAGACGGTATGGAAGTGAAGGTCGGTGACATTGTTGCCAAAATTCCGCAAGAAAGCTCGAAAACACGGGACATCACCGGTGGTCTGCC
This sequence comes from Spongiibacter nanhainus, assembly GCF_016132545.1. Taxonomy (GTDB): domain Bacteria; phylum Pseudomonadota; class Gammaproteobacteria; order Pseudomonadales; family Spongiibacteraceae; genus Spongiibacter; species Spongiibacter nanhainus. Next base: position 3,138,559 of record NZ_CP066167.1, on the reverse strand, counting down.
ACGGGTTGCTGACCTCTTTGAGGCCCGTAAGCCCAAAGAGCCCGCTATCCTGGCCGAGATTTCCGGTACCGTTAGCTTCGGTAAGGAAACCAAAGGCAAGCGTCGTCTGGTGATCACACCTTCCGATGGCAAGCCGCTGGCAGATGGTAGCGACCACTACGAGGTATTGATTCCCAAGTGGCGCCAGCTGACTGTCTTTGAAGGTGAGCAGGTTGAGAAGGGTGAGGTTGTATCTGAAGGTCCGCTCAGCCCTCACGATATTCTGCGCTTGAAAGGCGTAGAGGAGTTGGCCAAGTACATCGTCAACGAGATTCAGGACGTTTACCGTCTGCAGGGCGTTAAGATTAACGATAAGCATATCGAAGTTATCTGCCGCCAGATGCTGCGCAAGGTGAACATTCTGACCGCCGGTGACTCCAGCTTTATCAAGGGCGAGCAAGTGGAATACGTTCGCCTGCTGGAAGAAAACGAGCGTCTGATCGCCGAAGACAAGATCCCCGCCAGCTTCGAACGCGAGCTGCTGGGTATCACCAAAGCCTCGCTGGCAACCGAGTCCTTCATTTCGGCAGCCTCTTTCCAGGAAACCACCCGGGTACTGACCGAGGCGGCCGTCACTGGCAAGCGGGACTACCTGCGCGGTTTGAAAGAAAACGTCGTGGTGGGTCGCTTGATTCCTGCGGGTACCGGTCTGGCCTACCACAGCCAGCGCCGCCTGAAGAAAGAGGAGCGGGAGTCTTCGGTTTCTGCTCAGGATGTCGAAGCGGCTCTGTCGGAGGCCTTGAGCGACAACGGGTAATCCCCTTTGTTTGCGACTTGACGGGAGCGGGGCGCGTCTTTAGAATTCGCGCTCCGCTTTTCTTATCCCCTGTCGGCTCTGCAGGCAGGTAATTGGCCAACACCCAGGGTGTTGGTCTTTAGTATTTGGAGTTCACATTAATGGCAACGATCAACCAGTTGGTTCGTCAGCCGCGTAAGCGCAAGGCCGCCAAGAGTGACGTACCTGCTCTGCAGGCGTGTCCTCAGCGTCGCGGTGTGTGCACGCGTGTTTACACCACTACGCCTAAAAAGCCTAACTCGGCTTTGCGTAAGGTGTGCCGTGTACGCCTGACGAACGGTTACGAAGTTTCATCTTACATCGGTGGTGAAGGCCACAACCTGCAGGAACACAGCGTTGTGCTGATCCGCGGTGGTCGTGTTAAGGATTTGCCCGGTGTGCGTTATCACACAGTTCGCGGCAGCCTGGATACATCTGGTGTAAACAACCGTAAGCAGGGCCGTTCCAAGTACGGCACTAAGCGACCCAAGGGCTAAGAACTAGCTCAGTCGTATTAATTATTTTTACCTTGAGTAAGGCCGGACCGCTGCGCCGCAGAGTCGACAGATTACGCAGTTCAGTGTCTGGATTACCCTGAAGAAGAGGACATTTTGTCATGCCAAGAAGACGCGTCGCCGCCAAGCGGGAAATCCTGCCCGATCCTAAATTCAACAACCTGACGTTGGCCAAGTTTATGAACCACGTCATGGTTAGCGGCAAAAAATCAGTTGCAGAGCGCATTGTCTATGGAGCTCTGGACTTGGTTCAGGAACGTTTAAACGTCGATCCCATCGAAGCCTTTGACGAAGCGCTGGAAAATATTGCGCCGATGGTGGAAGTTAAGTCGCGCCGGGTTGGTGGTGCGACCTATCAGGTTCCTGTAGAAGTGCGTCCTAGCCGTCGTATGGCGCTGGCAATGCGCTGGTTGGTGGAGTACTCCCGCGGTCGCGGCGAGAAATCCATGCGCCAGCGCCTGGCAGGCGAGATCATCGATGCCTCTCAAGGCAAGGGCTCGGCTGTTAAGAAACGCGAAGATGTGCACCGTATGGCCGAAGCCAACAAGGCTTTCTCGCACTTCCGTTTCTAATCACTCACTTTCCAATTTATTGGGGAATTCATCGTGGCTCGTAAAACACCTATCGCCAGATACCGGAACATTGGTATCTGTGCCCACGTAGACGCGGGGAAAACCACTACTACTGAGCGGGTCCTGTTCTATACAGGCCTGTCTCATAAAATCGGAGAGGTTCACGACGGTGCGGCAACCATGGACTGGATGGAGCAGGAGCAGGAGCGTGGTATCACTATCACTTCTGCGGCGACCACCTGTTTTTGGGCGGGGATGCAACAGCAGTTTCCGCAGCACCGTATCAATATTATCGACACGCCTGGGCACGTTGACTTCACTATTGAAGTAGAGCGCTCCCTGCGTGTGTTGGATGGCGCCGTAGTCGTACTGTGCGGTTCTTCTGGTGTTCAGCCCCAGACTGAAACTGTATGGCGTCAGGCTAACAAGTACGAAGTTCCACGCATGGTCTTTGTTAATAAGATGGACCGTGCTGGCGCCGACTTTATGCGGGTTGTGCAGCAGCTGCGAGATCGCTTGGGCGCCAATGCTGTGCCTATGCAGATGACCATTGGCTCAGAAGATGAATTTAAGGGCGTGGTTGATCTGGTCAAAATGAAGGCGATCCTCTGGAGTGAAGAGGATATGGGTACCACCTTCGAGTACGGTGATATCCCCGCTGACCTGCAAGATGCTTGCGAGGAAATGCGTGAGTACATGGTCGAGGCGGCTGCTGAGGCTTCTGAAGAGCTGATGGAAAAGTACCTTGAAGAAGGTGAGCTCAGCGAAGAGGAAATCAAGCAGGGTATCCGCGCTCGCACTCTCGCCAATGAAATTATTCCCGTGTTCGGTGGCTCGGCCTTTAAAAACAAAGGCGTGCAGGCGGTGTTGGATGCGGTTATCGAGTACATGCCGTCACCCACGGAAGTGCGCGCCATCGAGGGGACCCTCGATGACAAACACGAAACCGTAGAGACCCGCGAGGCAGACGACGATGCGCCTTTTGCGGCGTTGGCCTTTAAGATTGCCACCGATCCTTTTGTTGGGACGTTGACCTTTTTCCGGGTGTATTCCGGTAAGTTGGAGAGTGGTACCGCGGTATTGAACTCGGTAAAAGGTAAAAAAGAGCGTGTCGGCCGAATGGTGCAGATGCACTCCAATAATCGGGAAGAGATCAAAGAAGTGTTGGCCGGCGATATCGCCGCCGCAATTGGTCTGAAGGACGTGACGACCGGTGATACCTTGTGCTCCCCGGATCACGCCATTGTGCTTGAGCGTATGGAGTTCCCTGAGCCGGTTATTTCGGTCGCGGTGGAGCCCCGGTCAAAAGCTGATCAGGAAAAAATGGGTATAGCTCTGGGCAAGTTAGCTCAAGAGGATCCCTCTTTCCGTGTTAAAACTGACGAAGAGTCCGGTCAGACGATTATCTCCGGGATGGGTGAGTTGCACCTGGATATCCTGGTGGATCGGATGAAGCGCGAGTTCAGCGTCGAGGCCAATATCGGTAAACCGCAAGTTGCCTATCGGGAAGCGATTCGTAACAACTGCGAGATTGAAGGCAAGTTTGTTCGCCAATCTGGTGGTCGCGGGCAGTATGGTCACGTCTGGATTCGATTCGAAGCCGGCGAAGACGCTAACGCTGAAGGTCTCGAGTTTGTGAATGAAATTGTGGGTGGTGTGGTTCCCAAAGAATACATTCCCGCGGTTCAGAAAGGCATCGAGGAGCAGATGCAAAACGGTGTCCTGGCTGGATATCCTCTGCTTGGCCTGAAGGCCACCCTCTATGATGGCTCCTTCCACGACGTCGACTCCAATGAGATGGCGTTTAAGGTTGCTGCTTCTATGGCGACCAAAAAATTGGCTCAAGATGGAGGTGCGGTACTCCTCGAGCCAATGATGAAAGTGGAAGTGGTGACGCCGGAAGAAAACATGGGTGATGTAGTGGGCGACTTGAATCGCCGTCGCGGCATTATTCTGGGCATGGACGAAAGTGTGTCTGGCAAAGTCGTCAACGCTGAAGTGCCTCTGTCGGAGATGTTCGGTTACGCAACCGATCTGCGCAGTGCAACCCAGGGTCGTGCGACCTTTACTATGGAGTTCGAGAAATACGCCGAGGCTCCTAAAAATATCGCCGATGAAATCATCGCTAAAACCAACGCTTAATTTTCAACTCTATTGAGAAAGAGGTAATTTGTCGTGGCAAAGGAAAAGTTCGAACGCAGTAAACCCCACGTAAACGTGGGCACCATTGGTCACGTTGACCACGGTAAAACCACCCTGACAGCGGCGCTGACCCGTGTCTGCGCAGAAGTATTCGGTGGTCAGGCTGTGGCGTTTGACGGCATCGATAACGCCCCGGAAGAGCGTGAGCGCGGTATCACTATCGCCACCTCTCACGTTGAGTACGATTCTGACATTCGTCACTACGCTCACGTCGACTGCCCCGGACACGCCGACTACGTGAAAAACATGATCACCGGTGCGGCCCAGATGGACGGCGCGATCCTGGTATGTGGCGCCACTGATGGCCCAATGCCTCAGACGCGTGAGCACATCCTGCTGTCTCGTCAGGTAGGTGTACCTTACATCGTGGTATTCCTGAACAAGGCTGACCTGCTGGCTGAAGACTGCGGCGGCGTAGGCACCGAAGAATACAACGAAATGCTGGAACTGGTAGAAATGGAAATCCGCGAACTGCTGGATACCTACGAGTTCCCCGGTGACGACACACCGATCATTGCCGGTTCTGCCCTGATGGCCCTGAACGGCGAAGACGACAACGAGCTGGGTACCACTGCTGTGTCCAAGCTGGTTAAGGCTCTGGACGAGTACATCCCCGAGCCCGAGCGTGCGATTGATCAGCCTTTCCTGATGCCGATCGAAGACGTGTTCTCGATCTCTGGTCGCGGTACTGTTGTGACTGGCCGTATCGAGCGTGGCATCCTGAACACTGGCGACGAAATCGAAATCGTGGGTATCAAAGACACCACCAAGACCACCTGTACTGGTGTTGAGATGTTCCGCAAGATGTTGGACGAAGGCCGTGCCGGTGAGAACGTCGGTGTGCTGCTGCGTGGTACCAAGCGTGACGAAGTTGAGCGTGGTCAGGTTCTGGCGAAGCCCGGCACCATCACTCCACACACTCGCTTCGAAGGCGAAGTTTACGTGCTGTCCAAAGAAGAGGGTGGTCGTCACACGCCGTTCTTCAAAGGCTACCGTCCTCAGTTCTACTTCCGTACTACTGACGTTACTGGTGCTGTTGAGCTGCCTGAAGGCACAGAAATGGTTATGCCTGGCGACAACATCAAGATGGACGTGACGCTGATCGCTCCCATCGCGATGGAAGAAGGCCTGCGCTTCGCGGTTCGCGAAGGCGGTCGTACTGTCGGCGCCGGCGTCGTGTCTAAAATCGTCGAGTAACGACGTCGCCCCCCTCCGAGAGGAGAGGGTGCGGTAGTAGCAGAAAGGGAGGCCTCGGCCTCCCTTTCTTGGTAGAGGCTTAAGGGGCGTGTAATTTTGCGCTCCAAGCCCGGTTGGCGGCTTAAATTCTGCTGTGTGTCCAAATACTTGTTGACAAGTCTGGCGTACATCATTAACATGCCGCTTCTTTTTTCGGGTCGACTCGTCCATGGCGGCGATAGTGGCTCGAAGCGGTTTCGGGATGGGAGTTTGATCAGGTGCAAAATCAACGGATTCGCATTCGTTTAAAAGCTTTTGATCACCGCCTCATCGATGCCTCGACACAAGAGATTGTCGATACTGCTAAGCGGACTGGTGCGCAGGTTAAGGGACCCATTCCTTTGCCCACGCGTAAAGAGCGCTACACAGTGTTGGTGTCGCCACATGTAAATAAGGATGCGCGTGATCAGTACGAAATCCGCACCCATAAGCGCATGTTGGATATTGTTGAGCCTACAGAAAAAACTGTAGACGCATTGATGAAGCTAGATCTGGCGGCTGGTGTAGAAGTACAAATTAGCCTCGGCTAAAAAATACTGAAATTCAGACCCGCTCAGGGGCTGGCCCTGGGTTGTGTAACACGCGAGAGCGTGGCCATAGAGGGTGAAAGCCCCGTACACTGAGAGGTTGGAGCAATGACTATTGGTTTGGTCGGTCGTAAGAGCGGCATGACGCGCGTTTTTACTGACGACGGCATTTCTGTTCCGGTAACGGTGATTGAGGTAGAGCCCAATCGCGTTACTCGTGTCAAAGCAAGTGATGTAGACGGCTACGGTGCTGTGCAGGTGACTGCCGGCTCGCGCAAGGCATCACGTATCTCCAAAGCGGAAGCTGGCCACTTTGCTAAGGCAGGTGTGGAAGCTGGTCGCGGCTTGTGGGAGTTTCGTCTCGAAAGTGCAGACGACGCGCCAGAAGTTGGCGCCGAGCTGACAGTAGCGGCTTTCGAAGCAGGTCAAAAAGTAGATATCACCGGTCAGTCCAAAGGTAAGGGCTTTCAGGGTGGCGTAAAGCGTTGGAACTTCCACATGCAGGACGCGACCCACGGTAACTCTTTGTCTCACCGTGCGCCCGGTTCTATCGGTCAGTGCCAAACCCCGGGTCGGGTGTTTAAAGGCAAGAAGATGGCGGGTCACATGGGTGCTGAGCGTGTAACTGTTCAGACTCTCGAGGTGGTGCGTGTGGACGCAGAGCGGAACCTTATTCTTGTAAAAGGTTCGATTCCCGGTGCGCCTGGTGGTGACGTGATTGTGCGTCCCGCTGTGAAAGCTAAAAATTCCTAGGGGGCTAAGCAGTGGAATTGAATATTGCCAAACCCGGTAGCGGCGAAGCGGCAGGAACCGTTCAGGTTTCCGACGTAACTTTTGCTCGCGAATTTAATGAAGATCTGGTGCATCAGGTTGTAACCGCCTATCTGGCCGGTGCTCGTCAGGGTACTCGTGCTCAGAAAACCCGCGCTGAAGTAAGCGGTGGTGGTAAGAAACCCTGGCGTCAAAAAGGTACGGGCCGTGCCCGTGCAGGTACTATCCGCAGCCCTATCTGGCGCGGTGGTGGTACCACTTTTGCAGCCAAGCCCCAGGATCACACTCAGAAAGTTAATCGCAAAATGTACCGCGCTGCGATGCGCTCGATTTTCTCTGAGTTGGCGCGCCAGGGTCGCCTGGTTGTGCTGGAAGATTTGGTGCTGGAAGCACCCAAAACCAAGCTGCTTGTGAAGTCGCTGGGTGAATACGGTGCCGATAGCGCTCTGGTTATCACCAGCGAAGTGAACGGTAACTTGTATCTTGCGTCACGCAATCTGCACAACGTTGATGTGCGCGATGTGAAAGGTGTCGATCCGGTTAGCTTGATTGGTTATGAGAAAGTAGTTGTGACCGTGGCTGCGCTGAAAGAAGTTGAGGAGCTGTTGGGATGAAATCAGAGCGTATTTATAAGGTGCTGCTCGGCCCCCACGTTTCCGAAAAGGCCGCGATGGCTGGCGACGCGGGCAACCAGGTAGTGTTTAAAGTGTTGCCGGGCGCCAGTAAGTTGGAAGTGAAGAATGCCGTTGAGGCGCTCTTTAAGGTCGACGTCGTCGATGTTCGCACCGTCAATGTTAAAGGCAAAGTCAAGCGTAACCGCTTCGGCTTGAGCAAGAAGCCAAATTGGAAAAAGGCTTACGTAAGCCTGGCGCAAGGTCAAGATATCGACTTTGCGATTGCTGAATAAGTCTGGAGCTGGTTCACATGGCAATTGTTAAAAGTAAACCGACATCGCCTGGCCGCCGTTTTGTAGTACGGGTGGTCAATCCCGATCTGCACCGTGGGGCTCCCTATAAGCCTTTGCTGGAGAGTCAGTCGCGCAGCGGTGGTCGTAACAATAACGGTCGTATTACCACTCGCCACGTTGGCGGTGGTCATAAGCAGCACTACCGGATTATCGACTTCAAACGCAATAAAGATGGCATCGAAGGTGTTGTTGAGCGTCTGGAGTACGATCCCAACCGCACAGCATTCATTGCGTTGGTAAAATACGCAGACGGTGAGCGCCGTTACATTATCGCTCCCAAAGGCGTGAAAGCAGGCGACGTGGTTGTCTCCGGTGATACTGCGGCTATCAAGCCCGGTAACACATTGCCTCTGCGCAATATCCCGGTGGGCAGCACAGTGCACTGTGTAGAGATGAAGCCAGGTAAAGGTGCGCAATTGGCGCGCAGTGCCGGTGCATCAGTGCAGCTGGTAGCTCGTGAAGGTCAATACGCCACACTGCGGTTGCGCAGTGGCGAAATGCGCAAGGTTCTCGCTGAGTGTCGTGCGACACTGGGTGAGGTCTCCAACAGTGAGCATAGCCTGCGCAAGTTAGGCAAAGCCGGTGCGGCGCGTTGGCGCGGTGTTCGTCCTACCGTTCGCGGTGTGGTTATGAACCCTGTCGATCACCCGCACGGTGGTGGTGAAGGTCGTACCTCTGGAGGTCGTCACCCTGTAACTCCTTGGGGTGTGCCGACTAAAGGGTATAAGACCCGTAAAAATAAGCGTACAGATAAGCTGATTGTGCGTCATCGCAACAAGTAAGCACAGTCAGAGTAAAGAGGAATAGCTTGTGCCACGTTCATTGAAGAAAGGACCGTTTATTGACCTTCATCTTCTGAAGAAGGTTGAGGAAGCGGTAGAGAAAAACGATCGTCGACCAATTAAAACCTGGTCTCGCCGTTCGATGATTCTGCCTGAAATGGTGGGCTTGACCATCGCGGTTCATAACGGTCGTCAACATGTTCCGGTGCTGATCTCCGAGGACATGGTTGGGCATAAATTGGGTGAATTTGCCGCGAGTCGGACCTACAAAGGTCACGTGGCTGACAAAAAGGCCAAGCGTTAAGCTTGGGTCGGAAGAGGCTTTGACGATGGAAGTAGCGGCACATTTAAAAGGCGCGCGTATCTCTGCCCAGAAGGCTCGCTTGGTCGCCGATCAAATTCGCGGCAAGGGTGTAGAAGAGGCGCTGGATCTGTTGGGCTTCAGCTCAAAGAAAGCGGCGGGCATCATCAAGAAAGTGCTTAACTCGGCGATTGCCAATGCTGAGCACAACGAAGGTGCGGATGTCGACGAGCTGAAAGTATCAACCATCTTTGTTGACGAGGGCATGACTATGAAGCGTCTGCGTCCTCGCGCCAAAGGTCGAGCGGACCGGATTCTGAAGAGATCCTGTCACATCACCATTAAAGTTGCCGATAGCGAAGGCTAGTAGGAGAAGACCAAATGGGTCAGAAAGTACACCCGACCGGCATTCGGCTGGGCATCGTAAAAGAGCACAATTCAGTATGGTACGCCGGCAGTGACCAGTACGCCGCGAACCTGATTACTGATCTGGAAGTCCGCGAGTATCTGCAGGACAAACTTGCTAACGCATCAGTAAGTCGAATTGTCATCGAGCGCCCCGCGCAGACGGCGCGCATTACAATTCACACTGCGCGCCCCGGTATTGTCATCGGTAAAAAAGGCGAAGACGTCGATAAGCTTCGCAAAGAGATGACCGACAAAATGGGTGTGCCGGTTCATATCAATATTGAAGAGGTTCGCAAGCCGGACCTGGATGCCAAGCTGGTAGCCATGAACGTGGCCCAGCAGCTCGAACGCCGTGTCATGTTCCGGCGCGCTATGAAGCGTGTTGTACAAAACGCGATGCGCCAGGGCGCTGAAGGCATCAAAGTTCAGGTGAGCGGCCGTGTTGGCGGTGCCGAGATCGCCCGGACAGAGTGGTATCGGGAAGGTCGTGTGCCGCTGCATACACTGCGTGCAGATATTGATTACGCGACCCACGAAGCGGCGACTACGTACGGCATCATCGGTGTCAAAGTGTGGATCTTCAAAGGTGAAGTCCTCGCTACAAAACGCGATGCCGTAGAAGCCAAGGCCAAGAAAGTTTCAGAGTAAGGGTTACGCAAGATGTTACAGCCGAAGCGCACGAAGTTTCGCAAGGTACAGAAGGGCCGCAACCGCGGTCTGGCAGAGCGTGGCAGCAAAGTCAGCTTTGGTGATTTTGGTCTGAAGGCCGTAGGTCGCGGACGAATCACCGCTCGCCAGATCGAAGCGGCGCGTCGTGCCATGACTCGCCACATCAAGCGGGGCGGGAAAATTTGGATTCGGGTGTTTCCCGATAAGCCCATCACCGAAAAGCCGCTGGAAGTACGTCAGGGTAAAGGTAAGGGTAATGTCGAGTACTGGGTAGCCCAGATTCAGCCCGGGAAAGTGTTGTATGAAGTTGAGGGTGTGCCCGAAGAATTGGCGCGCGAGGCCTTTGCACTTGCCGCAGCCAAAATTCCGGTCCCCACAGCATTTGTTAAGCGGGTGGTGATGTGATGAAGGCTGTTGAATTGCGCGATAAATCACTGGAAGAGTTGAATGCTGAACTCGTTCAGCTGCTCGAGAGCCAGTTTAAACTGCGGATGCAGAAAAACAGCGGTCAATTGGCGCAGACGCATCTGTTGAAACAAACCCGTCGTGACATTGCGCGCGTGAAAACCGTGCTCCAGGAAAAGGCAGGTAACTAAGATGTCAGAAGCAGCAAAGAGCGCTCGTACCGCCACCGGGAAGGTCGTCAGCGACAAGATGGATAAAACCATCACTGTACTGATTGAGCGTCGTGTTAAGCATCCCATCTATGGGAAGTACATTACACGCTCATCAAAGATCCACGCTCATGATGAAAATAATGAGTGTAAAGCAGGCGATACGGTAACAGTGAGCGAAACTCGCCCACTGTCCAAAAACAAATCCTGGACCCTGTTGCGGGTTGAAGAAACCGCGACTCAGATATAAACGGCCGACGGCCTGTGTTGATCGCGAGAGGCACAGTTGACGGGTTTGGAGTGAGAGATGATTCAAACAGAAAGCTATTTGGAAGTTGCGGATAACAGTGGCGCTCGCCAGGTTATGTGCATCAAGGTGCTTGGCGGTTCTCACCGTCGCTACGCTCGCGTCGGCGATTTGATCAAAGTGACGGTCAAGGAAGCCATTCCCCGCGGCAAGGTGAAGAAAGGCCAAGTGATGACCGCGGTGGTAGTGCGCACTAAAAAGGGTGTACGCCGCAGTGACGGTTCAACGATCAAATTTGACGACAATGCCGCTGTGTTGCTCAACAACAGTCTGGCGCCCGTGGGCACTCGTATTTTTGGTCCGGTAACCCGGGAGCTGCGCAGCGAGAAATTTATGAAAATTATCTCACTGGCCCCGGAAGTATTGTAAAGGGCGAACTGGGGAAGACTGAGGTCAGCTATGCGCAAGATTAAACGTGAAGACGAAATTATCGTCTTGACCGGTAAAGACAAAGGTAAACGCGGCAAAGTCCAAAAAGTGTTGGACAATGGCCGAGTCTTGGTTGCCGGCATCAATATGGTTAAGAAACACCAGCGTCCCAACCCGCAGTTGGGTGTGGCTGGTGGAATTGTCGAGAAAGAGGCGCCTCTCCACATTTCTAATGTGGCGATTTTCAACCCGTCCACCAACAAGGCGGATCGCGTTGGAATCAAGGTTGCCGACGACGGCAGCAAGAGCCGGATTTTTAAATCCAGCGGCGAAGCGGTGGACGCGTAGGGGTTTATAGAAAATGGCACGTTTACAGGAATTGTATAACAACGAGTTGAAGGCCAAGCTGATTGAAGAGCTGGGCCTGGCGAACCCGATGGAAGTTCCCCGTATTACCAAGATCACTCTGAACATGGGTGTGGGTGAAGCAGCTGGGGATAAGAAAGTTCTTGAGGCAGCGCTGGGTGATTTGGAAAAAGTGTCCGGTCAAAAGCCGGTCGTGACCAAAGCCCGCAAATCCATCGCAGGTTTTAAAATTCGCGACGGATGGCCTATCGGCTGCAAAGTAACTTTGCGTCGTGAGCGCATGTACGAATTTCTGGATCGCCTGATTACTGTAGCGATCCCCCGTGTAAGGGACTTCCGGGGTGTTAGCCCCAAGTCGTTTGACGGACGGGGAAATTTTGCGATGGGTGTGACCGAGCAAATTATCTTCCCTGAAATTGATTACGACACAGTCGATAAGTTGCGTGGTCTCGATATCACCATTACTACGACCGCTCGCAACGATGAGGAAGGCCGTGCGCTGCTGAAAGCGTTCCGCTTCCCATTTAAAGGTTAAGAGGACTCCGGCATATGGCAAAGCAGTCAATGAAAGCGCGGGAAGCAAAGCGCGCACGCACCGTCGCTAAATACGCTGCCAAGCGTGCAGAGCTGAAGGCAATTATTTCCAGCCTGGACGCCAGTGATGAAGAAAAGTGGGATGCCCAGGTTAAGCTTCAAAAGCTGCCGCGCAACGCCAGCCCTGTTCGTCAGCGTCGCCGTTGCCAGGTCACCGGTCGTCCTCATGGTGTGTATCGTAAATTTGGTCTGTGCCGCAACCAGCTGCGTCAAGCCGCCATGCGTGGCGACGTTCCGGGTCTGGTAAAAGCCAGCTGGTAATTAGGTAACTGGAATAAGTATTTTGCCGCCGCGAGTTGCGGCGATCGATGGGAGCAAAACATGAGCATGCAAGATCCTCTGGCGGATATGTTGACCCGCATCCGCAACGCTCAAATGGCAGGTAAGACTGTTGTTGAAATTCCGGCTTCAAAGCTGAAAAAAGCGGTAGCCGCCGTATTGGAAGGCGAGGGTTACATTGCGGGTTGGCGCGTCGAGGAGAACGGCGGTAAGGCGTCTCTCTTTGTTGAGCTCAAGTACTTCCAGGGCAAGCCGGTTATCGCAGAAATCCAGCGTGTAAGTCGCCCTGGTCTGCGGTCCTATGCAGGTAAAGACGAGTTGCCTTCGGTACGTGGTGGCTTGGGCGTTGCGATTGTCTCCACCAGCTCTGGTGTAATGACAGATCGCGCCGCGCGGGCGGCAGGTGTCGGTGGCGAAGTGCTTTGCACCGTTTTCTAAATGATTGACAGCTTGAAGAGTTCTAAAGATGTCTAGAGTAGCGAAAAGTCCAGTGACGCTGCCCAAAGGGGTAGAGGTCAAGCTCGACGGCGGTGCGATCGCAGTGAAAGGCAAAAATGGCAACATGTCCATGCCCCTGCACGAAGCCGTTGAAGTGAAGCAAGAAGATGGTCAGCTGGTGTTTGCCGCCCGCGAAGGCGCAAAAAACGGCTGGGCGATGGCGGGAACCATGCGCTCCTTGACTAACAATATGGTCATTGGTGTGAGTGAAGGTTTTCAGCGCAAATTGATTCTCAATGGTGTTGGTTACCGGGCCAAAGCGAGCGGTAATAGCCTTAACTTGGTGGTAGGGCTGTCTCACCCGATTGATTACGCGCTGCCTGAAGGTGTTAAGGCGGAAACGCCAAGCCAGACTGAGATCGTGCTCAGTGGCAATGACAAGCAGATGTTGGGCAAAGTGGCCGCGGAGATTAGAGCTTTCCGTCCGCCAGAGCCTTACAAGGGTAAAGGTGTTCGCTACGAAGACGAAATGATTCGTCGTAAAGAAGCGAAGAAGAAGTAAGGGCTAGGTTATGAGCGATAAAAAAGTATCAAGATTGCGTCGCGCCCGCCGCGCTCGAAACAAAATGCGTGAACTGCGCGCAGTGCGCTTGAGCGTACACCGTACGCCCCGCCACATGTATGCCCAGGTGATTGCAGCCGAAGGCGATAAAGTCCTCGCTAGCGCTTCCACCTTGGATAAAGAGCTGCGCGGCAACGCTACTGGCAATATTTCAGCAGCAGCCGGTGTTGGTAAATTGATTGCTGACCGCGCCAAGGCAGCGGGCGTAACACAGGTGGCCTTTGATCGCAGTGGATTCCGTTTCCACGGTCGAGTGAAGGCGTTGGCAGATGCGGCCCGCGAAGGCGGTTTGGAATTCTAAGGTTTAGGCGATGGCATTCAACGAGCAGAAAGACAACGCAAACACAGAAGGCCTCCAGGAAAAACTGGTACAGGTAAATCGTGTTGCCAAAGTAGTTAAAGGTGGCCGGATCTTCAGCTTTACCGCGCTGACGGTGGTTGGTGATGGTAACGGTAAGGTCGGTTTTGGCCGCGGCAAGGCTCGCGAAGTGCCCGTCGCTATCCAGAAGGCCATGGAGTCCGCCCGTCGCAACATGGTTCAGGTGGATATCAAGGGTGATACGATTCAGTACGCGGTTAAAGCTAACCACGGTGCATCCAAGGTTTACATGCAGCCTGCGTCTGATGGTACTGGTGTAATCGCCGGTGGTGCGATGCGTGCGGTGCTGGAAATTGCCGGTGTTCACAACGTTTTGGCTAAGTGCTACGGCTCTACCAATCCGGTGAACGTGGTTCGCGCTACCATCAAAGCACTGCAAAGCATTTCTTCTCCAGATGAAGTCGCAGCAAAGCGCGGCAAATCGGTAGAAGAGATCCTGGGCTAAGACAAGGGGCAGGGTTGGAAATGAGCAAAATCAAAGTAACTCAAGTGCGCTCCATTGCCGGGCGCCTGAAGTCCCACAAAGCTTGCGTAGCTGGCCTGGGCTTGCGCCGGATCGGTCACACCGTCGAGGTTGAAGATACCCCGTCAGTGCGTGGCATGATCAATAAAGTTAACTATCTGGTAAAGGTTGAGGTGTAAGGGATGACTGATTTACGTCTTAACACGTTGAGCCCAGCACCTGGCCGTACCAAAAACGCAAAGCGCGTTGGTCGCGGTATCGGTAGCGGTTTGGGTAAAACAGGTGGCCGCGGTCACAAAGGTTTGAAAGCTCGCTCTGGTGGTAGTGTTCGTCCCGGTTTCGAGGGCGGCCAAATGCCACTGCAGAAACGCCTGCCTAAATACGGCTTTAACTCCCGTTTGGCACAAGTCACTGCACAGATTCGCACGTCCGAGCTGAACCGTGTAGAAGATGCTGTTATTGACCTGGACGCGCTCAAGCGCGCGGACTTGATCAGCAATAACATCGAACGCGCAAAAGTGTTTCTGTCTGGTGACATCAAAAAAGCTGTGAGCCTGAAAGGGTTGGCGGTCACCAAAGGTGCTCGGGAAGCAATCGAGAAAGCCGGCGGCAAAGTCGAGGAATAAGGCGCATACCCCATGGCGAAACCCGGTCCCCTGTCAACTGGTAAGCAATCCGGATTAGGCGAGCTCTTGGCTCGCCTTCGTTTTCTGTTGCTGGCGATTATTGTCTATCGTATCGGCACCCACATTCCGGTGCCCGGGATTAACCCGGAGCAGCTAGCCGCTCTGTTTAATCAGAATCAGGGAACTGTACTCGGGCTGTTCAACATGTTTTCAGGCGGTGCTCTGGAGCGGATGAGCATCCTGGCCTTGGGGATCATGCCCTACATTTCTGCGTCCATCATCATGCAGTTGATGTCCGCAGTCAGCCCTCAACTTGAGGCGCTGAAAAAAGAAGGCGAGGCTGGTCGCAGGCAGATAAGCCAATACACCCGTTACCTGACGGTGGTGCTGGCGCTGCTGCAAGCGACGGGTATGACCGTAGGCCTCGCAAACCAAGGTTTGGCCTTTAACGCCGACCTGAGTTTCTATTTTACCGCTGTGGTTTCGCTGGTTACCGGCGCCGTCTTTATGATGTGGCTTGGCGAGCAAATCACCGAGCGGGGTATCGGCAATGGTATTTCCATGCTGATCTTTGCCGGTATCGTCGCCGGGCTACCGGCTGCTGTTGGGCAGTCCCTCGAGCAAGCTCGCCAGGGTGAACTGAATATACTGGTGCTGTTAGCCATTTTGGTGCTGGCGGTAGCGGTGGTTTACTTTGTTGTTTTCATCGAGCGTGGCCAGCGGCGGATTACAGTGAATTATGCCAAGCAACAGCGCGGCAATCGCATGTATCAAGGGCAGCAAAGTCATCTGCCTTTGAAGGTGAATATGGCCGGGGTCATTCCCGCAATTTTTGCCAGCTCTATTCTGCTGTTCCCCGCATCGATTGCCCAGTGGGTAGGGCAAAGCCAGGACGGTATGGAGTGGCTGCAGGAATTGGCTTTGGCGATTGGCCCTGGGCAACCGTTGAATATTTTGCTGTTCTCAGCACTGATTATTTTCTTCTGCTTCTTCTACACCGCGTTGATGTTTAACCCGGATGAAGTTGCGGATAATTTGAAACGTTCCGGAGCGTTCCTGCCAGGTATTCGTCCCGGTAAGCAAACCGCCAGTTATATTGATGGTGTATTGACGCGTTTGACCATGTTCGGCTCGCTTTACATCGCCGCAGTGTGTTTGCTGCCTCAATTTTTGGTGGTGTTCTGGAATGTGCCGTTTTATCTCGGTGGTACCTCGTTGCTGATTGTGGTGGTTGTGGTTATGGACTTCATGTCCCAGGTCCAGTCCCACATGATGTCTCACCAGTACGACTCGGTGATGAAAAAGGCAAATTTGAAAAACTATGGTAGCGGCGCCCGCTAAGGCGGGGGTTGCGAGTGGCTCGTTTGGAGTGTGGTTATGAAAGTTCGCGCATCAGTAAAAGCTATTTGCCGCAATTGTAAAATTGTTCGTCGCAAAGGCGTGGTACGGGTTATCTGCAGCGCAGAGCCCCGTCACAAGCAGCGCCAGGGTTAATCCCGGCTTTGGGGCTTGATTTGTGAGTGTCTTGCGGATAGACTACTGCGCCTTTCGCGCGGCGGTCCGTCTGCGGCTTGTTAACAGCCCTAAGCAGTACGGCGTACTCGTTTATTAAAACAGGATTGATTGGAGTAATCTGAATGGCTCGTATCGCAGGAGTCAATATACCGGATAACAAGCACGCGGTTATCTCGTTGACCTATATTTATGGTATCGGTCGTACTACGGCCAAGCAACTCTGTGCCACAACCTCTATCGCTGAAGACACTAAAGTGGGTGATCTTAGCGAAGAGCAGCTGGACAGCCTGCGGAATGCCATTGGCAAAATCGCGGTAGAAGGCGATTTGCGGCGCGAAGTGTCCATGAATATTAAGCGTTTGTTGGACCTGGGTTGCTACCGTGGCTTGCGCCATCGGAAGAGCTTGCCGCTGCGCGGTCAGCGCACCAAGACCAACGCCCGTACCCGTAAAGGCCCACGCAAGCCTATCCGTAGGTAATCCCTAGGGACATCGGTGCTGCGCTTGTCGCAGCGCTGTCGCGTTTTAGTGTAGCTACACCTCTAGTGTAGTGTTGATATTAGAAGCAGGAATCACAATGGCTAAACCCGGTAAGCAAACACCGCGTAAGAAGGTCAAAAAGACCGTCGTCGATGGCGTTGCGCATGTTCACGCCTCATTCAATAACACCATCATTACCATCACCGACCGCCAGGGTAATACTCTGAGCTGGGCAACGGCGGGTGGTAGCGGTTTCCGCGGCTCTCGTAAGAGCACGCCCTTCGCGGCTCAGGTAGCTGCCGAGCGCGCCGGTAATGCCGCAAAAGAATACGGCCTTAAAAATCTGGACGTCGAAGTTAAAGGTCCTGGCCCCGGTCGTGAGTCAGCAGTGCGTGCACTGAATAACTGCGGTTACAAAATCACCAACATCACAGACGTGACGCCCATTCCACACAATGGTTGCCGTCCTCCCAAGAAACGTCGCGTGTAATTAACAGTTGAGGAATTCTGAGCATGGCTAGATATTTGGGCCCAAGCTGTAAATTAGCCAGACGGGAAGGTACCGACCTGTTCCTGAAGAGCGGTGTGCGTCCGCTGGACTCTAAGTGTAAGGCGGAAACTGCCCCCGGTATGCACGGTGCCCGTCGCGGTCGCCTGTCGGATTACGGTGTGCAGCTTCGTGAGAAGCAAAAAGTTCGTCGTATGTATGGCGTGCTGGAAAAGCAATTCCGCAGCTACTACAAAAAAGCTGCAAGTAAAAAAGGTGCAACCGGTGAGAACCTGCTCCAGTACCTGGAAAGCCGCCTGGACAATGTTGTATACCGCATTGGTTTTGGCTCTACCCGCGCGGAAGCACGTCAGCTGGTCTCTCATAAAGGTATTTTGGTAAACGGTTCTGTGGTTAATGTTCCGTCTTACCAAGTTCAGCCTGGTGATGTGATTTCTCTGCGAGAAAAGGCCAAGAAGCAGCTGCGTGTTCAGTCCGCTATTGCCCTGGCCGCTCAGCGCGGTGATTGCGCCTGGTTGGATGTGAACAACGACAAGCTGGAAGCGGTGTTTAAAAATGCACCGGATCGCAGTGACTTGTCCTCGGAGATCAACGAGCAACTGATCGTAGAACTTTACTCCAAGTAAGTCATTGACCGGATAACCCTCACAGGTGAGCTATGCAAAGTGCAGTGAATGAATTTCTGACCCCGCGTGTCATCCAGGTTGAAGAACTGGGTTCGACCCGCGCCAAGGTAACCTTGGAACCGCTGGAGCGGGGTTTTGGCCACACGCTGGGTAATGCGCTGCGCCGCATCTTGCTGTCGTCCATGCCCGGTTGTGCGGTAGTCGAAGCTGAAATCGACGGTGTGCTCCACGAGTACAGCGCGATGGAAGGCGTGAAAGAAGACGTTATCGAAGTGCTGCTGAACCTCAAGGAAGTTGCCGTTGTACTCAATGGCAAAGACCAAGCGGTACTGACGCTCAGCAAAAAAGGTCCGGGCCCAGTCACAGCTGGTGATATCCAGACTGACCACGAAGTAGAAATCGTTAATCCCGAGCACGTTATCGCAACGCTTAACAGCGACGGCGACCTTAACATGCGCTTGACCATCGGTCGTGGCCGCGGTTACGTGCCGGCTGATGCTCGCGATGGTGGCGAAGAAGAAACTCGCTCTATCGGCCGTCTGCAGTTGGATGCCAGCTACAGCCCGATCAACCGGGTAAGCTACGTGGTCGAAAGTGCACGGGTTGAACAGCGCACTGACCTGGACAAGTTGGTGCTGGATCTGGAAACCAACGGCACAATCGATCCTGAAGAAGCGATTCGCCGCGCAGCGACCATTCTGCAACAACAATTGGCCGTATTCGTTGACCTGGAAAGCGAAGGCGAGAAAGAGCCTTCACGGGAAGAAAACGAAGTTGATCCGATTCTGCTGCGTCCGGTAGACGACTTGGAGCTGACTGTGCGCAGCGCCAACTGTTTGAAAGCGGAAAATATTTACTACATCGGCGACCTGGTTCAGCGTACCGAGGTGGAGCTGCTCAAGACTCCTAACCTCGGCAAGAAATCGCTGACCGAAATCAAAGATGTGCTGGCGTCTCGCGGCCTGTCACTGGGCCTGCGTTTGGACAACTGGCCGCCGGCAAGTTTGCGTAACGACGACCGGGTGCTGGCGTAAGCCGCTCCGGGCGATCTCTGATACGCCGTTCGATTAACTAGGTACATGCTGAGATAGCATCAACTATTAGTAAGGGATAAAGCCATGCGTCATCGTCAAAGTGGCCGCCAACTGAACCGCAACAGCTCTCACCGCAAAGCGATGTTTCGCAACATGACTGCGTCGCTGGTGGAGCATGAACTGATCAAAACTACCTTGCCCAAAGCCAAGGAACTGCGTCGCTATGCCGAGCCGCTGATTACACTGGCGAAAACTGACAGTGTGGCTAACCGCCGCCTGGCTTTTTCTCGTCTGCGCAGCGATGAGGCCGTGGGCAAGCTGTTCGGCGAGCTGGGTCCGCGTTATGAAACCCGTCCGGGTGGCTACATCCGCATTATGAAGTGCGGTTTGCGCACCGGTGACAAAGCGCCTATGGCCTATGTCGAGCTGGTCGATCGTCCAGTAGTAGAAGAGGTAGAGGAAGACGACGAGGATTAACATCCACGTTTGTCTGACCTAAAAAGCCGGCCCTAGCGCCGGCTTTTTTGTGCCCGGCTCACCCACCGGTACAGCGGGGCTGGGCATTGTTTGAGCGCCCTGGCTAGGCGCTCTTTTTGGTGGTCTTGCGGGTCTTTAACATTGGTGCCAGGAACTGGCCGGTGTAGGAATGATCCAGTGTGGCGACCTGTTCTGGCGTACCTTCCGCGATGATCTGGCCGCCGCCACTGCCGCCTTCGGGCCCTAGATCGATAATCCAGTCTGCTGTTTTTATCACATCCAGGTTGTGCTCAATCACTACCACCGTGTTGCCGTGATCCCGCAAGCGATGCAGTACGGTCAGTAATAGTTGAATGTCTTCAAAGTGCAGCCCAGTGGTGGGTTCGTCAAGGATATACAAGGTCTTGCCGGTATCCCGCTTGGACAACTCTCTTGCCAGTTTAACCCGTTGAGCTTCGCCCCCCGATAGGGTGGTGGCGGCCTGCCCCAGGCGAATATAACTCAAGCCGACGTCCATTAAAGTCTGGAGTTTCTTGCTGATGGCGGGGACGTTCTCAAAAAAGCTGTTGGCTTCTTCGACGGTCATTTCCAACACTTCGTGGATGTTTTTGCCCTTAAAGAGTATATCCAGGGTTTCGCGGTTATAGCGTTTGCCCTGGCAGACTTCACAGGCGACGTAGATGTCGGGAAGAAAATGCATCTCCACTTTGGTGACCCCGTCACCCTGGCAGGCCTCGCAGCGGCCGCCTTTAACGTTAAAGCTGAAACGCCCCACTTTATAACCGCGGGAGCGGGCCTCTTGGGTGCCCGCGAACAACTCCCTAATAGGGGTGAATATACCGGTATAGGTTGCAGGGTTAGAACGAGGAGTCCGGCCGATCGGACTCTGGTCAATATCGATGCACTTGTCTACCAGCTCCAAACCGTGAATGTCAGTGTAAGGCGCGGGCTTTAGCGTGGTTGCGCCGTTGAGTACCGTAGCCGCGATGGGGAACAGAGTGTGGTTGATCAGTGTCGACTTACCAGATCCCGACACGCCAGTAATGCAGGTCATCAAGCCCAGCGGAAGGTTGAGGGTCACATCCTGTAGGTTATTGCCAATGGCGCCCTCCAGGTGAATATAGCGATCGGGGTTGGGCTCGTAGCGTTGCTCTGGCACCGCAATCTTGCGCTTGCCGGAAAGGTATTGCCCGGTGAGTGACTCGGCGCTGCGGCGAATCGCTGTGAGACTGCCCTGGGCCACCACCTCGCCGCCGTGCACCCCGGCGCCGGGGCCGATATCAATGATGTGATCGGCAGTGCGGATGGCGTCTTCATCGTGCTCCACGACGATCACGGTGTTGCCGATATCCCGCAGGTGGCGAAGTGTATTGAGCAACCGTTCGTTGTCGCGCTGGTGTAAGCCGATGGAGGGCTCGTCGAGGATATACATGACTCCCACCAGGCCGGCACCAATTTGACTGGCCAGGCGGATGCGCTGAGCCTCACCCCCGGACAGCGTATCGGCGCTGCGGTCCAGGGTCAGGTAGTTGAGACCGACATCCACCAGGAAGCGCAAACGGTCATTGATTTCTTTCAGGATCTTTTCGGCAATCTGTGCCCGGCGGCCGCTGAGTTTTAGGGTGGCGAAATAGTCCCTGGCGGCGCCCACCGGCATGCTGGAAATATCCGGTAGGGTGTTGTCCAGCAAGAATACGTGGCGGGCTTCCCGGCGCAAGCGGGTGCCGTGACAGTCCGGACAATTGTCAGTAGAGAGGTATTTGCTGAGCTCTTCCCTTACGGTCTGTGACTCTGTGTCCCGGTAGCGTCGCTCCATATTGGGAATAACCCCCTCGAAGCGATGCCGGCGCTGGAAGTTGTCGCCCCGATCGTTGACGTAGGTAAAACTGATTTCTTCATTGCCGCTGCCGTAGAGGATCTTTTTACGGTGCTGGGCGCTTAGGGACTCAAAAGGCGCGTCGATATCGAAGCCGTAGTGCTCCGCTAGGGAGTTGAGCATATGGAAGTAATACACGCTGCGGCGGTCCCAACCACGGATGGCGCCGGTGGCAAGACTGGCTTCCGGGTGTTGCACCAGGCGGGATTCGTCAAAGTACTGTTTTACACCCAGGCCGTCGCAACTGCTGCATGCCCCCAATGGGCTGTTAAAGGAAAACAGTCGCGGCTCCAATTCGCTGAGGCTGTAGCCGCAATGGGGGCAGGCAAATTTGGCAGAGAACAGCAGCTCGGCACCGCCATCGGCGTCCATGGGTGCCACGGAGGCAATGCCGTCGGTCAGTTCCAGCGCGGTCTCGAAGGATTCTGCCAATCGCAGGGCAAGGTCGCTGCGCACTTTAAAGCGGTCGATGACCACCTCAATAGTGTGTTTGCGCTTTTTATCCAGGCTTGGCGTGTCATCCAAGTCGGTCACAATACCGTCGATTCTGGCGCGCACAAAACCCTGGCTGCGCAACTTTTCAAACACGTGGAGGTGCTCGCCTTTGCGGTTTTGTACTACCGGGGCCAGCATCATCATCTTGCTGCCCTCCGGTAGCGCCAGAACTGTGTCCACCATTTGGCTAACAGTCTGGGCGGCCAGTGGCTCATCGTGATCAGGGCAGCGGGGCTCGCCAACCCGGGCAAACAACAGGCGCAGGTAATCGTGAATTTCGGTGATGGTGCCCACGGTGGAGCGGGGATTGTGGGAGGTGGATTTCTGCTCAATGGAAATGGCCGGTGACAGGCCGTCGATATGGTCGACGTCGGGCTTTTCCATCATCGACAGGAACTGCCGAGCGTAGGTAGAGAGAGACTCTACGTAGCGGCGCTGCCCCTCGGCATAAAGCGTGTCAAACGCCAGGGAGGATTTACCCGACCCCGATAGACCGGTGATGACCACCAGCTTGTCGCGGGGAATCTCTAGGTCGATGTTCTTTAAATTGTGGGTGCGGGCGCCGCGAACAATAATCCGATCCATAAATCCCCCGGAGAAATAAACAGACCATTATACGGTCGAGTCAGATTGTGGCGCAAAAAGCAAAACGGGCGGATGTCAGGCTGCCGGACGAGCTGGTAGAATGCCAAGCTTCCCCCGCTGATGATTTTTGTAAACAGGCCCTCAACTCTTGACTGATTCCCCCATGACTCGATTCGAATTGCGTGCGGTACTGGCACTGGCCAGCCTCTATGCCTTTCGCATGCTGGGTCTGTTTATGCTGCTGCCGGTATTGGCGCTCTATGCCGAGGAATACCGGCACAGTACGCCACTACTGATTGGCTTGGCACTGGGGGTTTATGGCCTGGGGCAGGCGATACTGCAAATTCCCCTGGGTATGTTATCTGATCGCATCGGCCGCAAACCGGTGATTATTGGCGGTTTGCTGGTGTTCGCCCTGGGTGGCGTGGTCGCGGCGATGAGCGACAGCCTATACGGCGTGATTGCCGGCCGTCTTTTGCAGGGGGCCGGAGCCATTGCCAGTACTTTGACGGCGATGGTGGCGGATCTGACCCGGGAGCAGCACCGCACCAAAGCGATGGCAGCTATTGGGGGCAGTATTGGCGTGTCTTTCTCTCTGGCGCTGGTGCTGGGACCGTGGATCGGCGGCTGGTCGGGGCTCAGCGGTCTGTTTGTGGTCACGGCAGTGCTTGCGATAGTGGGCATAGCCATCACGGTGTTTGTGATTCCTACCCCAAATAGTCAATTTGTGGATGCCGGCAGTCGGGCCCCGGGCGAGATGTTGGCCCGCTGCTTAAAAGATTCGAATTTAATGCGGCTTAACATTGGCATATTTTTCCTGCACGGCATGCTGATGGCGCTGTTTGTTGTGGTGCCGGGCTTGTTGGAGCAGTTAGGTTGGATGCGGGCAGACCACTGGCAGGTTTACTTTCCGGTGATGGTTCTGTCCTTTGTGGCGATGGTGCCAGCGATTATTTATGCCGAGCGCCGTGATGCCATGCGCGCGGTGTTTTTGTTGGCGGTAGCGCTGTTAGCGGCAGCAACCCTGCCCCTGTCTGTGCTGACACTGCATGGCACCTTGCTGCTAATTATGTTGTTGGTGTTTTTTGCGGCATTTAATTTTTTGGAGGCGTCACTGCCATCACTGCTGAGCCGGACGGTGTATCCCGGCGGCAAAGGCACCGCGATGGGGGTTTACTCCAGTTTTCAGTTTTTTGGAGCATTTTGCGGTGGTCTGGTGGGCGGCTGGTTGTCGGGTTGGGGTGGCAGCAGTGCGGTGTTTACCCTCGTTGCGGTGTCGGCGTTGATATGGTGGGCGGTGGCGTGGTGGATGCAGGTGCCGCCAAAGTCTGAGAACCTGACATTGTATTGGCAGCCCGGCGAGTGGGACGCCCGGGGGCTGCAGTCGGCCATGCTGGCACTGCCCGGCTCCCTGGCGATTACCGTTTTTGAGGAGCAGCGTACCGCCTATCTGCAGGTGGCCAGGGATTTTGATATTGCCTGTCTACCCGGTAGTGTTGAAGTCAGGCGTTAAATTTCTAGGTAGCCGTCATGGTCGCGACAGAAAAGATTGCGGTATAGTGCTCGTTTGGATAGCGAATACCCTTGGCAACAGCAATAGGGCAACAGGAGAATAACGATGGCGCGTGGCATCAACAAGGTGATTTTGATCGGCAATCTGGGCCAGGACCCGGAAACCCGCTATATGCCCTCAGGGTCAGCGGTGACCAATGTTACCCTTGCCACCAGCGAAAGTTGGAAGGACAAGCAAACCGGGCAGCCCCAAGAGCGTACCGAGTGGCACCGGGTGGTGTTTTTTAACCGCCTGGCGGAAATCGCAGGCGAATATCTAAAGAAAGGCTCCAAGGTCTATGTCGAGGGTTCACTGCGGACCCGCAAGTGGCAAGGTCAGGATGGCCAGGATCGCTACACCACAGAAATCGTCGCCAACGAGATGCAAATGCTCGATGGTCGTGGCGGCAGCAGTGGCGGCAGCAGTGGCGGCTATGGCGACTACAATCAGTCCGCCCCGCAGCGTCCCCAATCTGCTCCTTCGCGGCCGGCGCAAAACCCGGCTCCTCAAAACCAGGCTCCGCAGGGCCAGGGCGCGCCAGCTCCCGGCGGCTTTGACGACGGTTTTGACGATGATATTCCGTTTTAGCGTTCGCGACGCAGATCCCGGCGCGTAAGCCTTGTCGAGGAAGCGCGCCAGCTGCGGCCAAGTCACTAATCTTCAACAAGTTTTTCCCTTGTTTGCCCGTGGTGCATGAAGTAAGTTTGTAGCCGTTATCAAGAAATGCCGAGTCACCACTTTTAAGGGTTGCCACCAATTGTGAATGTTGTCCTGCTCTCCAACGGTGGGCCGCTGGCCGATGCAATACGTGCTCAGTTTGCATCCCGCGGTCGCGAGATATTGGACTCCGTGCATGTCGCCGATGCCAGCGACGGCGCGCTTCGCGATGCACTGGTGATTGACGCCCGCTGGATCAGCCCACTTCAAGGCGGTGGCATTGCCTCGCCACCCGCCTTTTACGAAACATTACTACACGCCTGTGCTCGGCAGTCCGCGCTGTATTTGTTGATCACCGATGGTGGCGTGTTTGATGGCGCGAATCTCGACGACGAGGGCGCTGCAGAAAATACCATTCCCGCCGCTAGCTCTGAGTGGGGTCGACAGCTAATCGCGCTGGAAGAACAGGTCTTGGCCAGTAACGCGCAAACATTGATTTTGCGCACCGGGACCCTGGTGGCTGCCAGCGGCGATCACTTTCTTGCCGATTGTGTGCGGTGGTTTCGCCAGAGTGATGCCGTGTCGCTGCGCAATACCCGCCGTGCCTGCCCGACACCAGTCACTGATCTTGCCCGGGTCGTATCGGGAATGGTCGACCAGCTCTCCTGCGGAGCGTTGTGTCGCGGGGTCTACCATTACAACAGTAGTGGCAGCAGTACGGCATTTGAATTCGCCGAAGTCAGCCTGGCTTATGCGTCGCAGTTTGTGGCGGTGGCGTCGGAGATCAGCGCAGATGACGATCAAGGGGAGGATTGGCAACCCTGGATTGCGCCATTGTCCTGTGATCGCATTCTTCGTCACTTCGGCATCAAGCAGTTACCCTGGCGAGCCTATTTGCCAAAATTGATTAAAAGCCTGTGTGAGGAGGAAGTCGTATGAGTGCCGGTGAAACCTTTACCGCTCTGGGTGTGGCGGTACTGACGGTCAGCGACAGCCGCGACGAGGCCAGCGATACCTCGGGGCACTACTTACAGGATGTGTTGAGCGGTGCCGGTCACCGCGTGCTGGAAAAATGCATTGTCAAAGACGACATCTACCAGATTCGAGCAGTGCTGTCTCGGTGGATTGCCGACGACGCCGTGCAGGCGGTTTTGGTCACCGGCGGCACCGGCTTCTCGGGCCGGGATTCCACCCCGGAAGCCGTGTCGGTGTTGTTCGACAAGGAGATTCACGGCTTTGGTGAGGTCTTTAGAGCCGTGTCCTTTGAAGAGATTGGCTCCTCAACGGTGCAATCCCGGGCGCTGGCCGGGTTGGCTAACAACACCGTGATTTTTTGCATGCCAGGCTCCACCGGTGCCTGCAAAACGGCCTGGACCCGCCTGATTGCTGAGCAGCTGGACAGTAGGCACCGCCCTTGTAATTTTGTCGGGGTGCTCAACACTCGTCGTTCTGGTGCCGAAAGTGGCTAAGTTAACCCCTTTTGATGACGCTTTGCACCAAATTGTGTCGGACGCCTCATTAGTGGGCGTCGAGCGCCTGCCAATTGTGCAATGCCGTGGCGCGGTATTAGCTGAAGAGATCCGTGCCGGTATCGATGTGCCGCCGGTGGACAACAGTGCGATGGATGGCTATGCATTGCGAGCGCTGGACGCTCGGGATGGGCAGCCCCTGCTGGTCAGCCAGCGCATCCCGGCGGGCCAGGTCGCCACGCCACTGATGCCGGGCACGGCGGCGCGAATTTTTACCGGCGCACCGGTGCCACCCGGAGCAGATTGCGTTGTTGCCCAGGAGGACTGCCAGCGCGACGGCGATCACGTGCAGTTGTCGACCCAGCCCAGTACCGGCCAGCATATTCGTCGTCGCGGAGAGGATATCGCCCGGGGGCAAACCGTATTGTCAGCCGGTCAGCGATTGGGCGCTGCGCAGCTTGGGCTGTTGGCTTCTCTGGGCATCGACGTCGCGCCGGTTCGGCGCCCCTTTAAAGTTGCGTTGATGTGTACCGGCGATGAGCTGCGCGAGCCCGGTCAGGCGATAGAGCCGGGACAGATCTACAATTCCAATCGTCCGATGCTGGCAGCACTGCTGGCCGGCTTGGGCATGGACGTTGTGGATATGGGGATCGTCGGGGATAGCCCTGAGGCCACCCGCCAGGCCCTGACAAACGCCGCTGCCGCTGCAGATGTGGTGGTTAGTAGCGGTGGTGTCTCTGTGGGTGAGGAAGACCACGTCAAAAGCCAGGTTGAGGCGCTGGGCTGGCTGTCGTTGTGGAAGCTGGCCATCAAGCCGGGCAAGCCCTTGGCCTATGGCAAATTAGGCGATACGCCGTTTTTTGGCTTACCTGGCAACCCGGTCTCCAGCTTTGTGACCTTCTGTTTGCTGGTCCGCCCCTATCTGCTGTCAATGCTGGGCGACAATGATGCTGTACCCAGCGCCTGGCCGGTGTCGGCGGATTTCGATTGGCCCAAATCCGGTAGTCGACAAGAGTACGCTCGGGCTCGCTTAAGTGGCGAGGGTGGGCGGCTCAGCGCCAGTCTGTATCCCCACCAGGGCTCCGGAGTGCTGAGTTCTGTGGCATGGTGCGATGCCTTGGTGGTGATTCCACCAGGCACCACCGTCTCGCGAGGCGATACCGTTTCTGCCATTCCCATGTCGTTGCTGGATTAGGGGTGCGACGGCCCACTAGCTGACGGATAAAAAATAACGAAGGCAGAAGAGAGGGGGGAAGTCAGCGACCGCCGGCAGCGGCCGCTGATCGAGGCTTACTCGTAGCGTTTAAACACTAGGCTGGCGTTGGTGCCACCAAAGCCAAAGCTGTTAGACATAATGGTGTTCAAGGTCACCCCGGTTTTCTTTTCGGTGAGAATGGGGATGCCCTCAGCTTCGTCGTCGAGTTTGTCGATGTTGGCTGATGCGGCAACGAAGTTGTTTTGCATCATCAGCAGCGAGAAGATCGCTTCCTGCACACCGGTGGCGCCCAGAGAGTGGCCCGCCAAAGACTTGGTGGAGCCGATCATCGGCATCGGCTGGTCGCCATAGGCCTGTTTAATGGCTTTCAGCTCCTGCATATCCCCCGCTGGCGTCGAGGTGCCGTGGGAGTTGATGTAATCCACTCCGCCGTCGATATCCTGCAGAGCCAGGTGCATACAGCGCGCGGCACCTTCACCGCTGGGCGCTACCATGTCGTAACCATCAGAGGTGGCGCCGTAACCCACCAGTTCGCCATAAATTTTTGCGCCCCGGGCCTTGGCGTGCTCCAGCTCTTCCATTACCACCATGCCCGCGCCGCCGGCGATAACAAAGCCGTCACGGTCGGCGTCGTAGGGCCGGGAGGCCTTGTCGGGGGTATCGTTGTACTTGGTGGACAGTGCGCCCATCGCGTCGAACAGTGAGCTCAGCGTCCAGTGCTCCTCCTCGCCGCCACCGGCAAAGATCACATCCTGCTTGCCCAGCTGAATCAGTTCAGCAGCATTGCCAATGCAGTGGGCGCTGGTAGCGCAGGCCGAGGAGATGGAGTAGTTGATGCCCTTGATCTTAAAGGGTGTCGCCAGGCAAGCCGACACGGTGCTGCCCATGGTCTGGGTCACCCGGTAGGGGCCCACCCGCTTGACGCCGCGTTCGCGGAGTACGTCGGCGGCTTCCACTAGATTGGCCGACGAAGCACCGCCGGAGCCGGCGATAATGCCGGTGCGGGGGTTGTCCAGGTCGCTGGCTTCCAGGCCGGAGTCAGTCAACGCTTCCTGCATGGCAATGTAGGCGTAGGCCGCGGCATCGCCCATGAAGCGCAGCTGTTTACGATCGATGTGTTCCTTGAGGTCCAGGTCTTTAATAGAGCCAGAAACCTGACTGCGAAACCCCATCTCCTTGTAGGTGTCG
The DNA here is from genome assembly GCF_016132545.1 of Spongiibacter nanhainus. GTDB lineage: Bacteria > Pseudomonadota > Gammaproteobacteria > Pseudomonadales > Spongiibacteraceae > Spongiibacter > Spongiibacter nanhainus. Next base: position 3,110,061 of record NZ_CP066167.1, on the reverse strand, counting down.
TTGGCAGTAATACCTGAAGTGCCGTTCTCCAGTGATGCCAGTGCGGCACTCAGGTTGTTGCCAATGCTCGACACGACGCCCATGCCGGTAATGACTACACGTCTCATGAAATACCTCTCACAAATAGGTAGTGTGTGCTTGTCCGTTGCTTAGCTATCTATCTTTATAGCTTATCTGTCGCTACAGCTGCAGCTTTACTAAAAGCTGTCGGTGTCGTTAAACAGCCCGACACGCAAATCCTTGGCGGTATAGATCACCTTACCATTAACCGAGACCTCACCGTCAGCGATACCCATGATTAGCTTGCGCTCGATCAAACGTTTGAAGTTCAGGGTGTAGGTGACCAGTTTGCTGTCCGGCAGAATCTGTCCAGTGAACTTGATTTCCCCGGCGCCCAGTGCTCGGCCCTTGCCGCCGTTGCCGCGCCAGCCAAGGAAAAAACCCATCAGTTGCCACATGGCGTCAAGGCCCAGGCAGCCCGGCATGACCGGGTCGTCGACAAAGTGGCAGTCGAAAAACCACAGGTCGGGGTGGATATCCAGCTCGGCGACCAGCTGGCCCTTGCCGTGGGTGCCACCTTCACTGCTGATATGGGTAACGCGGTCTACCATCAACATGTTGTCCACTGGCAGTCGCGGGTTGCCGCCGCTGAACAAGCGACCGTGGCCGCAATCTATAAGCTCTTGTTTGCTAAAACTATTCTTCTCGTTAACAGACATCCTGAGACCATTGTCCGGGGTGGAAAGTAGGGCGCATGTTAGCACAGCAAAAGGCGAGTCACACAAAAATGTCAACATTGGCCTGATGTTTGCTCTATCAACTTTGAACGCCGCGACAGGCACTGCTGGCAAGGTGACTTGCCCCAGCGAAACTGGGCCGTAATATGATGGTCATAGGGATTCGCTATACCACAGGCAGGTCTCGCCCCGATGCGCGAGGATGTATTGCCTAGGCAGGGCCTGACTGGGACAATCCAGCTCCCGGTCACATGTATGTTGTCGGCCATCGCCGCTGGAGTGATATGCCCTGCTAGGGGCAACTATAAGGAAAGCTATGATTAAAAAATGTTTGTTTCCCGTCGCCGGTTACGGCACTCGATTTCTTCCCGCAACTAAATCCATGCCAAAAGAGATGCTACCGCTGGTGAACAAGCCACTGGTGCAATACGGCGTGGAGGAGTCCATTGAGGCTGGGCTGAAAGAGGTGGCCTTTGTCACTGGTCGCGGCAAGCGATCGATAGCTGACCATTTCGATATTAGCTATGAGCTGGAGCACCAGATTGCCGGTACTGGCAAGGAAAAGTACCTATCCAGCATCCGCGAGGTTCTCGATAAAGGCACCTTTATGATGACCCGTCAGCGGGAAATGAAGGGGCTGGGCCACGCTATCCTGACCGGCGAGTGCCTGATTGGCAATGAGGCCTTCGGCGTTATTCTCTCTGATGACCTGTGCTTAAACAAAGGTGATGAGGGCGTGATGGCGCAGATGGTGAAACTCTATAACCAGTTTCGCTGCAGTATTGTCGCCACCATGGAAGTACCCGCCGACCAAATTGAAAAGTACGGTGTGATTGCCGGCGAGGATATGGGTAACGGTTTGTATCGGGTTTCCAATATGGTTGAAAAACCCAAGCCCGAGGACGCACCCAGTAATCTTGCGGTTATCGGTCGCTATATTCTGACGCCGGATATCTTTGACATTATCCGTGATACCCCACCGGGGAAAAATGGAGAGATTCAGCTTACCGATGCGTTGATGACCCAGGCCCAGAACGGTTGTGTACTGGCCTACAAATTCCGTGGCAAACGTTTTGACTGTGGTAGCGTGCCTGGCTTTATCGAGGCCACTAATTACGTCTACGAGCACATCTACAGCGAGGAATAACCGTGGAATCTTTGACCTGTTTTAAGGCCTACGATGTCCGCGGTCGCATCCCCGATCAGCTGAATGAAGACATCGCCTATCGCATTGGTCGCGCCTATGCCGAAGTGATCAAGCCTAAGAAAGTGGTGGTGGGCCATGATATCCGCCTCAGTAGCGAGGCCATCAAGGGGGCGCTCAGCAACGGCTTGATGGATGCCGGCGTGGATGTCTATGACATTGGGCTGTGTGGTACGGAAGAGATCTATTTTGCCACCTCACACGCCAAGATGGACGGCGGCATCGCGGTCACCGCCAGCCACAATCCCAAAGACTACAACGGCATGAAGTTTGTCCGGGAAGAGTCCAAACCCATCAGTGGCGACACCGGCCTGTTGGACATAAAAGCCTTGGCCGAGAAAAACGACTTCCCCCCGGTGGGGGAGCGGGGCGGCCTGCAGCCGCTGGATTGTGCCGACGCCTATGTGCAGCATCTGCTGTCCTATATCGATGTTGCCAGCCTGTCGCCCCTCAAAATCGTTGTGAATGCCGGTAATGGCGGTGCCGGTCGGGTTGTGGATTTACTGGAGCCCCACCTGCCTTTTGAATTTATTAAAGTTCATCACGAGTCCGATGGTAACTTCCCCAATGGGGTGCCTAACCCGCTGCTAACCGAGAATCGTCAGCCCACCATCGATGCTATCAAAAGCAGTGGTGCCGATCTGGGGATTGCCTGGGACGGCGATTTCGACCGCTGTTTCTTCTTTGATCATCAGGGCAATTTTATCGAGGGCTACTACGTGGTGGGGCTGCTGGCGGAAACCTTTCTGCTGCAATCCCCCGGTGAGAAAATCGTTCACGATCCGCGGCTGACCTGGAACACGATTGCTATCGCCGAGGCCAACGGCGGCAAGGCGATCCAGAGTAAAACCGGGCACGCCTTTATCAAGGAGCGGATGCGCCTGGAAAACGCGGTCTACGGCGGCGAGATGAGCGCTCACCATTACTTCCGTGATTTTGCCTACTGCGACAGTGGCATGATTCCCTGGCTGCTGGTGACCCAGTTAATGTCAGTGAAGTCGGCCAGTCTGGCATCGCTGGTGGAAGAGCGTCAGGCCGAGTACCCCTGTAGCGGTGAAATCAACCGCGAAGTGGAAGACGCGGCGGCAACCCTGGCGGCTATCGAGGCTCGCTACGCCGACGCCGCCCAGTCCGTGGATCATACCGATGGTTTGAGTATGAGCTTCGATGGCTGGCGTTTTAATGTGCGGATGTCTAACACTGAGCCAGTGGTGCGACTCAACGTTGAGAGTGCCGGTGACTCAGCGCTGATGCAGAGCAAAACAGAAGAGCTGTTAGCCCAGCTCTAAGTCCTTCTGCCGGGCGCTAGCCTCAGCGCCCGGCTTTCATTTTTTCCATCAAGTTTCGCGTCGAGCTGTCCAGATTCTGGGGCAGATCGCCACTGTCGATGGCAGACAATAACTGCTTGCCCACCTGCTTGCCCAGCTCAACGCCCCACTGGTCGAAGGGATTCAGTCCCCAGATAAAGCTGGCAGTAAGCAGCCTGTACTCGTAGAGAGCAATCAGGGCCCCCAGTGCTTGGGGCCCCTGATTTTCCAGCAAAATGGTGGTGCTGGGGCGATTGCCCGGCATGGCCTTGTGCCGGGCAAGCTGCATGGCGGCCTCGGGCTCCAGGCCCTCGTCGCAAAGTTTTTCGGCAAGCGCACTGGGGTCCTGTCCTTCCATCAATACCAGGCTTTGTGCAAAGCAGTTGGCCAGCAGCGCCGCGTGTCCGGCCTCGCCCCCTGCTGGTGGCGTCACCGAAGCGATAAAGTCGGCGGGAATCATATCGCTGCCCTGGTGCAGCAGCTGGTGAAAGGAGTGCTGGCCGTTGGTGCCCTCGCTCCCCCACAGTACGTTGCCGCTGGCCACCGCCAGCGGAGTGCCATCGGCGGCCACCGATTTGCCGGCGCTTTCCATAAACAGTTGCTGTAGGTAGGTGGGCAGCAGTGCCAGCCGGTGGCTGTAGGGCAGCACAACCTGAGAGCTGCAATCCCAGCCGTTGCGATACCACACGTCCAGCAGCCCCAGCAGGGCGGGAATGTTGTCTTTCAAGGGGGTTGAGGCGACGTGATCGTCCACCAGGGCGCCGCCCTGCAGCACTTGGCGAAACACCGCCATGCCTTTGCTCAGCGCAATGGCAATGCCAAAGCCTGACCACAGTGAAAAGCGCCCGCCGACCCAGTCTGGTACAGCGACTATCTGAGCCTCTGGAATCCCCAGTGCCGCCGCCGCGCTGGGCTTGGCGGTGACGGCGATAAATTGATCGGCTACCGAATCAGTGCCGCGTAATTGCTTTAGCGCGGCCATGGCGTGCTGGGCGTTGTACTGGGTCTCCTGAGTAGAAAAGGATTTCGACGCCACAATAAACAGCGTCTGGTCCAACGGCAGCTCAGATAAAACCCGCTCTATGCAATCTGGGTCGATATTGGCGACAAAATGGCTGGTGAGGTCGCCGCCAGTGGCTGAGGTAGGCAGGGCGTCGCAAAGCAGGCGAGGTCCAAAGTCGGAGCCGCCGATACCGATATTCACCACATGGCGATAGGGCTTGCCGCTGGGACCGCGCCACTGGGCGGTACGCACAGCGGTTACCAGCCGCTCCATGGTGCCGAACATGGCGCCAATATCGCCATTGCCGTCACCCTCTGCGCCCTGTCGGCGCAGCTGGGGGTAGTTGACTGGCCGCTCCTCGGTGTTGTTGAGAAGCGCACCGGTCGCCATGTCAGCAAACCGCGCCGGGAGCTCCGCTTGCTCTGCCAGTGTCAGCAGAGTCGACAGTATTGTGGGGTCGAGGTGGTGCTTGGCGTAGTCGACATACAGAGGGCCTACCTGAGCGCTGTAGCGCGCGGCGCGCTCGGGGTCGTCGGCAAAGCGCCCAGCCAGGGACTGGTTGCGGCTTGACTGGGCAAGACTGTGAAGCTGGTCGAAAACTGATCCGTCGAGTTGGGGCACGATCCTGGGTCCTTGCGGTGTTACACGTTATTCCACGCCGGTGGGGCTGACATCCGGCCCAAAGGCTTTGGAAAGTGTAACGCAAAAACCGTTCCGTTCTGATGAAAACGGGCGGGGTAGCGCGCCGCGATCTAGCTGCGCCGCTGAAGGGCGAGGGTGGTTAATGACACCAGAGCGTCCCGGTAGGCGGACGCCGGCAGTGTGTTGAGTGACTCGGCTGCCGCGTTAGAGAAATACTCGGCTTGGCGTTGGCAGTACTCCAGTGCGCCACAGGATTGCACGGTGTGAAGGATCTCTGTCAGGTGCTCGGCGGAACGCTGTTCGATGGCCTGCCGAATTTGCTGCTGCTGTTCAGGCTTGGCATGCTGGAGCGCATAGATCAGCGGCAGGGTGGGCTTGCCCTCAGCCAGATCGTCGCCGACGTTCTTGCCGGTCTCCTCGGGGTTGCCCTGGTAGTCGAGAATGTCGTCCACCAATTGAAAGGCGATGCCCAGGTTGAGACCGTATTGGTGCAGTGTCTCGCGGTGGCTTGCGGCGCTGTTAATGATGGCGGCACCGCTACAGGCGGCGGCGAATAGCACGGCGGTTTTGCCGCGAATCACATCGAAGTAATCTTCTTCGCTGGTGGCGCTGTCGCCAACCCGGGTAAGTTGGAGAACTTCCCCTTCTGCCACGGTGTTGGTGGTGTGGGACAGCAGATCCATCAGCGGCATGCTGCCGATGCCCACCAATATCTGGAAGGCCCGGGAGTAGAGGAAGTCCCCCACCAGTACGCTGGGGGCATTGCCCCAGTTGGCGTTGGCGGTGGGGCGGCCGCGCCGCAGTTCCGACAGGTCCACCACGTCATCGTGCAGCAGGGTTGCAGTGTGGATAAATTCAATCACCGCGGCCAGTCGAACTGAATCGTGACCAATATTGCCGGTGGCGCCGGCGCAGAGCAGGGTCAATAACGGGCGCAGACGTTTTCCGCCAGCATCGACAATGTAGTGCCCGATGTTTTCCACCAGGGGCACGTTGGAATGGAGTTGCTCAATAATGAAGTCGTTGACGGCGGCAAATTCGCTGTCCACGACCTGTCGAATCTGATGCATGTTTGCGAGGGTACATCTGGTGGAATCGGCAGCATCCTATGGGGCCCACTACGGGCTGTCAAGAACAGGCATTCGCGGCCTCTCTCAGGGCTTGTGATGTGGCGCTGTTGTGCGTATACTTCGCGCCCTTATTTTAGGAATGTACCGAAACTGCATTGCAGCGCTACGCGCGGCGATCAGTGCCTGGACTTGTTCCGCCTTGGGGCTCGGTTCCCCGGTGAGGCGGCCAATCTACTCAAACAGCGCAAGCAGGCTTTTGGAGAATTTGCTTATGTACGCAGTGATCGAGAGCGGTGGCAAGCAGCACCGTGTTGAAGAGGGCGAAACCCTCAAGCTGGAAAAACTGGAAATCGCCACCGGCGAGACCGTGACCTTTGACAAGGTACTGCTGGTCAAAGCGGGTGAAGATCTGAAAATTGGCGCTCCCTACGTGGACGGCAGCAAGGTTACTGCGGAAGTCGTGGCACAAGGTCGTCACGACAAAGTGAAGATCGTTAAGTTTCGCCGTCGCAAGCACAGCATGAAGCAGGCGGGACATCGCCAGTGGTATACTGAAGTCAAAATCACTGGTATCAGCGCCTAAGGGCGGACCTGAGAACACGAGGAGAAACGCATGGCTCACAAAAAAGCTGGTGGTAGTACCCGTAACGGGCGCGATTCGGAAAGTAAACGCTTAGGTGTGAAGCGCTTCGGTGGCCAGGTTGTCACTGCAGGCAGCATCATCGTTCGTCAGCGCGGCACCAAGTTCCACGCTGGTGAAAACGTCGGTTGCGGCACAGACCACACTCTGTTCGCCAAGTCGGACGGCGTGGTTAAGTTCGAAACCAAAGGCCCAAAAGGCCGTAAATTCGTGAGCATTGTCGCGGCCTGACACGCGGCCTCACGGAGATCGAAAGCCTCGTCAGCCGACGGGGCTTTTTTGTTTCTGCAGTAAGTACATTAAAGTAGTAGCCCTGAAACAGTCAGGGAGAGCGCGGCTCTCCCCATTAGCGGTAGTGATTAAACATGAAATTCGTCGATGAGGCGGTAATCCGGGTGGCGGCCGGCCGCGGTGGAAATGGCTGCCTCAGCTTTCGCCGCGAAAAATACATTCCCAAAGGTGGCCCTGACGGCGGCGATGGCGGCGACGGCGGCAGTGTGATTCTGCGCGCTGACTCCGCCATCAATACGCTGGTGGATTTTCGCTACGTACGTGCCTATCAAGCCCAAGTGGGCGAGCAGGGGCGGGGAAGCAACTGCCGGGGCAAAAGTGGCGAAGATTTGATCCTCGACGTGCCGGTAGGTACCACGGTGATCGATGAGGACACCCGGGAAGTGTTAGGGGACCTGGTTGCGGCCGGTGACACCCTAAAAGTGGCCCAGGGCGGTTTCCACGGCTTGGGTAACACCCGCTTTAAATCCAGTACCAATCGCGCGCCACGGCAGTTTACCCGGGGCACCGACGGCGAGGTCCGCAACCTTCGACTGGAGCTGAAAGTGCTGGCCGATGTGGGGCTGCTGGGCTTGCCCAACGCCGGCAAGTCAACGTTTATTCGCGCCGTCTCTGCGGCCAAGCCTCGAGTTGCAGACTACCCCTTTACCACCTTGGTGCCTAACTTGGGGGTGGTCAAAGTTCAGCCCCATCGCGCTTTTGTGATTGCCGACATTCCCGGCTTGGTAGAGGGGGCTGCCGAGGGCGCGGGCTTGGGGGTGCGCTTTCTTAAACACCTGACCCGAACTCGCCTGCTATTGCACATTGTTGATATGGCGCCCTTTGATGGCAGTGAGCCTGTGGATGCGGTGCGCAGCATTGTTAGTGAACTGGAAAAATTCAGCCCCGCTCTGGCCCAGCGTCAGCGCTGGCTGGTACTCAACAAAATGGACTTAATCCCCGAAGAGGAGCGCGAGGCTCGCTGTGCTGAGTTGATTGAGGCGCTGAATTGGCAGGGGCCGGTTTATCAGGTGTCGGCCATCAGCGGCGACAATACCGAGGGGCTTTGTCAGGACGTGCTGCACTTTGTCGAGGAGCAGGACGAGTACTTTAGCCATAACCCTGAGGCGGCCGCCGAGGAGCGGGCGTTGCAGGAGTCGATGCAGGCAGAGGCTCGGGAGCGCTTGCGGGCACAGGCCGAAGCGCGGCGCCTGGCGAGGATGGCGAATCAGGGCGACGACGATGAAGACGATGACGACGACGGGGACGTGGAAGTTATCTACCGCCCTTAATGCCCTTGGGTGCGCTGGGAGTGGCGGCTGTAACAAGCGCAAGTTAAACAAGAGAGTGTGATGTGACGCGGGAAAAACTCACTTCAGCCCGGCGCCTGGTGGTCAAGATTGGTTCGGCGCTGCTCACTGACGATGGCAAGGGGCTTTATGCTCAGGGCCTGGATAGTTGGGTCGCTCAACTGGCGGCGCTACAGCAGAGTGGCCGGGAGGTGGTGCTGGTGTCCTCCGGGGCAGTGGCGGAGGGCATGACCCGACTGGGTTGGTCGCAACGCCCCGAAGACCTGCATCAATTGCAGGCAGCGGCGGCGGTGGGGCAGGTTGGGCTGGTGCACGCCTACGAAACCCGCTTTCGCCAGCACGGACTGCAGACTGCGCAGATTCTATTGGGGCACGATGATATCTCTGCCCGGGACCGCTACCTCAATGCCCGCAGTACCCTGATGACCCTGCTAGAGCTCAACGTGGTGCCGGTAGTCAATGAAAACGACACCGTGGTAACCGATGAAATCCGCTTTGGTGATAACGACACTCTGGCTGCCCTGGTGGCTAACCTGATCGATGCCGATGCGCTGATCATCCTCACTGACCAGCAGGGCTTGTATGCCAGCGATCCCCGCCACAACCCCGATGCCGAGCTGATCAGTGATGCTCAGGCCTCCGATACTCAGTTGGATCCCATGGTGGGTGGCAGCGGTGGTGGTCTTGGTCGTGGCGGCATGCTGACCAAACTGAGGGCGGCGCGCCTGGCGGCGCGCTCTGGCAGCGACACCGTTATTGCTGGCGGTCGAGTCGATGAGGTGCTGACGCGGCTATTGGCCGGTGAGGAGCTGGGAACGCTGTTGCGAGCGGATCAGGCCCCTATGGCGGCCCGCAAAAAATGGCTGGCTGGACAGTTGCGCAGTCAGGGTACCTTGCAGCTGGATGCCGGCGCGGTGCGGGTATTGCGACAGCAGGGGCGCAGTTTGCTGGCGGTGGGGGTAACCCGTGTCAGCGGTCGTTTTAACCGCGGCGATCTGGTGCTGTGTATCGGACCGGACGGCGAAGAAGTGGCTCGCGGGTTGGTAAATTACAGCGCCGACGAGGCGAAAAAAATAGCTGGTGTGGGCAGCAAGGATATTGCCGAAGTGTTGGGCTATATCGGTGATCCGGAGCTCATTCATCGGGACAATTTGGCGGTCAGTTAGTGCGCGCCCAATGCCAGACATAAAAAAACCCGCCGCAGCGGGTTTTTTTATGTGCGAGGCTTAATGTTACGCAGCCATCGCCTTAATGCGGGCATTGAGGCGGCTCTTATGACGTGCCGCTTTGTTCTTGTGGTAAATGCCTTTGTCGGCAACGCGGTCAAGAACGGGTACAGCAGCGTCGTAGGCGGTTTTAGCCGCTTGCTGGTCACCGGATTCGATTGCCGCAACTACACGCTTGAGGTAGGTGCGAACCATGGAGCGCAGACTGGCGTTATGCGAACGACGTTTTTCCGCCTGACGTGCGCGTTTCCGTGCTTGTGGAGAGTTAGCCACTCGATACTCCTCGAAAACTGGCGTGGAAAATTTAGGGCGGGGATTATTCCGGCTGGGGGCTTGAATGTCAAGGGGGTGAGGGAATTTACCCGCCTTGGCGTGTCCCGAGACCTCGACTCAGAAAAAGCGCTGTTGAATAATCAATCCCCAACTCACCGCGCACAGCAGCAGGCTCATCAAAACGGCGGCGGAGCCAATGTCTTTGGCCTGGCCGGAAAGCGGGTGGCGGTCCATGCTTATGCGGTCGATGGCGGCTTCGATGGCGGAGTTGACCAGCTCGACGATAACCACCAGAAACACGGGGATAATCAGTGCGATACGCTCCAGGGCGGTCTGCCCCAGCCAAAACGCCGTGGGCAACAGTATCGCCGCCAGGATGGCTTCTTGGCGAAAGGCCTCTTCGTGTTGCCAGGCGGCGCGCAGACCTTTCTGCGAGTAGCCGGTGGCGTGGATGATACGCATAAAGCCGGAGCGGCCTGGTTTATTCATCATAACTACAACAAGTCCCGGGACAGATCAGTGCGTCAAATGCCCTGCTGCAAATTCCCTTTTCTCAATAACGTGTACAATGCGCGCGGCTGTGAAGGCGGCTTCGCCCCGGCCGCTAACAGGTGTAATAGTGTAATGGCAATTTGATGACAATTCCGAGACAACTCCTGGCTCCCCGCTATTGGCCGACCTGGTGTGGCGTTGCGGTGATGTGGTTCCTGGCTCAGCTGCCCAGGGCAGTCAACCACGCCTTGGGGCGGGGTATGGGAACACTGTTCTACTATTTTGCCAGGCAGCGTCGGCGCATAGCCTGGGTCAACCTGGAAATGTGCTTCCCGGAGAAGAGCGAGGCCGAGCGGCAGCGCTTGCTCAAGCGCACCATGCAGGATCAGGGTATCGGGCTGATGGAAACCGTGCGGGCCTGGTTTCGGCCTATCGAAGATCTCGATATCGTCCCGGAGCTGCACGGTGAGGAACACCTGAGCAACGACGACGGGCAGGGCATCATTGTGATAGGCACCCACTTTACCGGGCTGGATGTGGGCGGCGCACTGCTGGCCCAGTCTTTTCCGGCAGACTCCTTTTATCGCCGCCATAAAAACCCGGTGCTGGAGCGAATTCTGAGTCGCGCCCGAGGGCGCTACGGCGAGCCCATTCACCGGCGGGATGTGAAGCGGGCGCTAAAGCGCCTGCGCGAAGGGCGGCGGCTGTTTTACCTGCCGGATCAGGATTACGGTCGCAAATCAGCGGCATTCGTGCCCTTCTTCGGTGTGCTGGCTGCTACCACTATTGCCACCAGTACCCTGGCTAAAGCAGGGAGGGCGAGGGTGGTGATGACCCACCAGCAGCGCCTTGACAACGGTCGCCGCTACCGCATTGATATTGTGCCCCTGCCGCAAATTCCCAGCGACGATCCGGCGGCGGATGCACGGGCTATCAATGCCCAGCTTGAGGACAACATCCGCAAGGTGCCGGAGCAGTACATGTGGGTGCACCGGCGGTTTAAAACCCGCCCGGAAGGTAAAGCGACGTTTTACTGATCGGTCCTATGAGATCGATAAGCGAGTATGGTCAGCCCATGAGCAAAACCCTGACAGCGTGGATAATTACCGATGGCCGGCCCGGGCACCTCAATCAGATTCGCGGTCTGGTAGCGCGGCTGGAAGCCAAGTGCGATTTGCAGACGGTGTGGTTGGACATGTCCAAGAGGCCCTTTCGCTACACCCGGCGACAGGGCTTGTTACAGCAGTTCTCCACCAGCGTGGCCCCCGTCGCCAAGCTGCCGGACTGGATTATCGGCGCCGGCAGTCACTGCCATCTGCCGATGTTGTGGTGTAAGTGGATGACCGGCGCTAAAGCCCTGGTGTTAATGCGACCCAGCTGGCCACTGTGGCTGTTTGATGCCGCCTGTGTGCCGGTGCACGATGCGCCCCCCGATCGGCCCTCAGTATTGGCGACTCAGGGCGTGCTCAATGTGATCGAGCCCAGTCACACCCCCCGGCTTCCAGATCACGGTTTAATCTTGCTGGGCGGTATCAATCGGCATTTTGTATGGGATGACGACACCGTGCTGCAGCAAGTACTGGCGATTGCCGATGCCCAGCCCGCGGTGCAGTGGAAGGTGTCGGACTCGCCCCGCACCCCACCGGAATTTCTCACCCAATTGCGGCGCCAACAGCGAAGAAATATTCAAGCGATGCCCTTTGGCCACAGTGGCGGTGGCTGGTTACAGCAGCAACTGGCGGAGGCCGGACAGGTGTGGGTCAGTCGGGACAGCGTGTCGATGGTGTACGAGAGTATTACCGCCGGTGCCCCGACGGGCTTGCTTAGCTTGGGCAAAAAGCGCGATTCCCGAGTGACCCGCAGCATGGAACAGGTGCTGGCCAGTGGTCTGGCCAGCGATGCGGCAACGGTCGACCTAGACCAAGCGCTACCAAAACCCGGGACGACATTGTGGGAGGCGGATCGCGCCGCTGACTGGCTGTTGGCGATGGACAAGGGAGTGAAGCAATGACGACAGCTGAGTCGCGCAAATCAGCCCAGCGACGCCTGACCGTGGTACAGGTCTTACCCGCCTTGAATGCCGGGGGCGTGGAGCGGGGTACGGTGGAGTTCGCCCGGGAACTGGTCAAGCGCGGGCACCGGGCGGTGGTGATTTCCAGTGGCGGGCGCCAAGTCGAGGCCCTGGAAGCCGCCGGCTGTGAGCACATCACCATGCCGGTACACCGCAAGTCCCTGGCGTCGCTAAAGCAAGTGCGGCCGATGCGGCGCCTGCTGGAAGAACTGGGTGCCGATATCGTCCACGTGCGCTCCCGGGTGCCGGCCTGGATCGTCTGGCTGGCATGGCGAAAGATGCCCCCTGAACATCGCCCAGGCCTGGTGAGTACCTTCCATGGCTTGTACTCGGTCAACGCCTACAGCGGCATTATGGCCCGGGCCGAGCAGGTGATCGCCATATCCCACTGTGTGCAGGATTACATCTTTGAGCACTACAAGGTCGCCCCGGAGCGGGTGACCCTGATTCCCAGAGGCTTGGACCCTGCGGCGTTTAGCCGTGAGCCGGTGTCGCGGCAATGGCAGGCAGATATACTGGCGGACTACCCGGCATTAAAGGATAAGCGGCTGATTCTTATGCCGGGACGTCTCAGTCGCTGGAAGGGGCAGGAGGCTTTTTTGGCCATGATGGCGCAGCTCATCAAACTGCGGCCCGACTGCCACGGTGTGGTGATCGGCGATGCCGAGCCCGATAAGCAGCACTACCTCCAAGAACTGATGACTCTCCGGCAGCAGCTCGGTTTGCAGGAGCACGTCAGTTTTCTCGGCCACCGCAGCGACATAGCCCAGTTTTATCGCTGGGCCGATGTGACCTGCCATATGTCCAACAAGCCAGAGCCCTTTGGTCGCACCGTGCCGGAGTCGCTGGCGTCGGGCACGCCGGTGGTGGCCTATGACCGGGGCGGTGCCAGCGAATCCCTGCAGCAGGGCTTTCCTCAGGGGCTGGTGCCTCCCGACGATGTGGTGGCCTTTGCCGCTCGGGTGGCGGACATCCTCGACGCCGACAACCATCTTCGGCTGCCCGAGGCCTACTACCTGGACAGCCAGGTACAAAGCACCCTTGAGGTCTATCAACGGCTACTGAAAATTGGCGACACTGCCACGGCCTGAGCTGGGTGGCAGGGCCGGCGATAACTGTTGCCGCTGTGGGGGCAATGGTATAGTCGCGACTCGTCACTGGCCCGGATGCAGGTGCTCAATAATCAACATGAACGTCATGGACCCTCGATGAGAGTTTTACATATTGCCTACCAACAGCTGCGTCGCTACGGCCAGACCCGGGTCAGCTGGGCACAGAAACTCAGTTTTGGCCTGATCAAAAACGACCACTACCTGCAAACCTTTAGTGATCGGGATATCGCCGCCTTTGAAGCGCCCTTGGGAATCCGCGACTTGGGCGTTGGCAAAGCCAACAAGCGCCTGCTGGAAATGGTCGACGCCATGGAGCCCGACCTGGTGATTGCCGGGCACTGCGATATGATTACTAACGACACCCTAAAGGCGATCAAGGGCTTGTACCCCAATGCGGTGGTGGCCCATTGCAATAATGACCCGCTGTTTGTGCCCAGTAATGTGGAGCGCATCAAGTCCCGGGCATCGGTGGTGGACGCGGTGTTTGTCTCCACGGGGCGCCGTGAATTGCGCCAGTTTGAAGGTATCGGCGCCCGCCTTTACCACATGCCCAACCCGGTGGACCCTTCGGTGGAGTGCCTGAACAACGCCGAGCGGGACGATCTGGATATCGATTTGCTGTTCTGCAGCAACGCCACTGAATTTACCCAGCGCCTGCAAATGGTGGGTCGAATCAAAGACGCAGTGGCAGAGGAAATGAACTTCAAAACCTATGGCAGCTTTGGCGAGTCGCCGGTGTGGGGGCGAGATTACGACCGCGCTTTGGCCCGTACCCGCATGGGGCTGAACCTGAATCGCCAGGAGGGGGACTACTGGTATTCCTCGGCGCGGATGGCGCAGCTGGCGGGCAATGGCATTTTGCAGTTTACTCACAGTGGCCCGCGTTTTGACGAGCTGCTGCCCGCGGAGTCGGCGGTGTACTTTGACGATGAGGCCGACTTGCTGGCCAAAATCCGCGAGTTCCACCACGACGATCACAAACGCCAGGCCTGGGCCAGCCGCTGCCGGGATTTCTTTCATCAGCAAATTAACTCCCGTCTCTACGCCCAGTACATTGTCGAGGCGTCAATGGGGATTCCTTTCAGCCACGACTACGTGTGGGCCCGGGACATCAATCTGGACGGCTCGCTGAAATGATTGCCTTGCAGGACAAAGAGGCCTTTGCCAGGGGCGGCAACCGCCTGTGTTTTGTCCACCCTGAGTTTGCCGATCGTTGCATCAAGGTCAGGCGCCCCGATCGCAGTTTGGAGTGGCGGCGTGCCAAAAAAAGCTTCCCCAAGAATCTGCGACCGCTGTCGGCCTTTGATGACAACCTGGAAGAACTGCAGGTGATGGAGCGTTTGCAAAGCCACTATCCCGATGCCTTGTTTAAGCATGTCAGTCGCTGCTACGGCATGCTGGATACCGATATGGGGCCGGGCCTTTGCTCCGAACTGATACTGGACGGCAATGGGGAGATTTCCCGCTCTCTTAAGCTGGAGCTGTGGCACGGCGGCTATCAGCCCGACCTGCAGCGCGCCGTCGCAGAATTGATGGCTCACTGGCGCGACTACGCGGTGCCCTCCAAGGATTTGTTGATTCACAATATCGTAGTGCAGCGCGATCAACAGGGAGCGATTCAGCGCTTGGTGGTGATTGACGGTATGGGGGCATCGGGCCTGGCGGGGAAGGCCTGGGCGCCGCTGTGGCTGCGCCGCTACTTTGCCGGTCGCAAGGCCAACAATTTACCCGAGCGCATCGATGAGTTTTTAGCCCAGATTCAGGACGGCAATTATCCCGGCCTACAGGGCGTGCCGCTGAAAGACGGTGAGCCCAATATCCCCCCGCCAAAGCAGGACACCCCAGGTGTGACCAAGTCGGGAGCCAGGGTGTCACCGGTAGATCAGGACAAGACAGAACCATGAAAGTATTTGGCGCTGGCCTCAGCAAAACTGGCACCACCAGCCTGCAAGAAGCCTTTACTCTGCTGGGCTACAAAACCCTGGGCTTTCATGCCGACCGCCTCCACGACGCGGTGATTCACGGTCGCGAGGATGCCAACTTCCGGGTCTATGACGATATGGATGCGGTCTTCGATTTGCCGGTGGCCCACTACTATGAGCAGTTGGCTAAGGCTTACCCGGAGGCCAAGTTTATCCTTACTTTGCGGGACGAAGATGACTGGTGGCCCAGTATCGAGAACCACTTTTTTCTGCGGCCGGTGAAGTATCCCCGTTTGTTTGACCTGCCCCGGAGACGCTCTTACAAAGTCTTTCGTCGCGCCTTGCGAGAGCGGGTTTACGGCAGTGCTTCGCCGGTTGAGGATCTCTACCGCCAGCGCTATCGGGAGCACAACGCCCGGGTGCAGGCGGTGATTCCTGCCGAGCGCCTTTTGGTGATGAATATTATGGCAGGAGACGGCTGGGACAAGGTTTGCGAGTTTATCGGTGTGGACAAACCGGCAATGCCGTTTCCCTATAAAAACCGGGCGCGCAATGCCGATGATCAGACACAGGAGCTGTCATGACACAGTTGCGGGTAGCCCAGGTATTGGCCGGTGCCCCTCAGGGTGGGGCGGAGAATTTCTTTGTTCGACTCAGTGCCGGATTGCAAGCCAGTGGCGAGCTCACCGAAAAGGCCTTTATCCGCAATCACCCCCACCGGGTGGCAGCACTGCGGGAGCAAGGCGTGGAGACTGCTGGGTTCCGGTTTGGTGGCCAGTTTGATGTCTACGACCGTTGGGTCTATCGACGTCAGCTCAATAAATTCCGCCCCGACATCGTGATGACCTGGATGGGGCGGGCCAGTGCCGCCACGCCCAAGGGTAACTATGTGCTGGTCAATCGTCTGGGACACTACTACAAACTCAAGTACTACCAACAGGCCGATTACTGGGTCGGTATCAGTAAGGGGATTTGCCAGCATCTGATTGACGGCGGCATGCCGGCGGATCGAGTGGTGCACATTCCCAATTTTGCCGACGAGACCGAGGTCGCGCCGCTACCCCGGGACAGTTTTGATACGCCAAGCGATGTACCGCTGCTGTTGGCGGCCGGGCGCCTGCATACCAACAAGGCCTTTGACACCTTACTGCGGGCGCTTAAAGAGGTCCCCGATGCCGTGCTGTGGCTGGCGGGCAGTGGGCCGGAGGAGGCCGCGCTAAAGTCGCTGTGCAGTGAACTGGGCCTGGACGCCCGGGTGCGCTTTCTGGGCTGGCGCAACGACGTCACCGCACTGATGCGTACCGCTGATCTGTTTGTTTGCCCCTCACGACACGAAGGGCTGGGCTCGATTGTGATGGAGTCCTTCTTCCACGGCTGCCCAATTTTGGCCACCCGCTCCCAGGGCCCTGGGGAAGTGATTGCCCACGGCGAGACCGGCTGGTTGACGGATATTGACGATGTGCAGCAACTGAGCGATGCCATTGTGCAGCTGCTGGCCAACCCGCAAATGCGGGACCAGCTGCGCGACAGTGCGGCCCAGGACTATCGGCAGCGCTTTAGCCGCGAGGTGGTGGTGAATCAGTACGTGGATTTCTATCGCCGCATAGCCCGGCGCTAGCCGAACGGCATTGACTGTTCTTCGCGAAACTTCAGTCTTCGCTAAACTTCAGGCGCGCCGCTTTGAGTCCGTATTCTTCGTACTTTTCCCGGTCGCCTTTGCGGCGGTAGATAACCGCTGCAAACTCATAAAACCGGTACTCATCACGCTGTAAATAGATGGCTCGCTGTATCGCGGTAAGCGCTTCCGTGTAATTGCCCCGTTCGTAGGCGTCCCGGGCCCGGCTGTAATGCCAGAAGGGGTTCCGCCGTTGTAACTGGTGGTTGTACTCTTCCAGCGATTTTGCCAGCGCCTTCTCGCCGGTGCCGCGATACAGGCGTCCCAGGTTTGACAGAGCCGTCGGCTCGTGAGCATCTAAGCTAAGCGCCTGGCGATAGGCGATCTCCGCCATATCGTTGTGGCCTTCACGCCTGAAAAGGCTACCCAGGTTTCCCCAAATAAAGGCCTCCTTAGGGTTTAATTGCAGGGCGCGACGGAAGTAACGATAGGCCTGTCTGTGGTCGCCGCTATTGAGCATATCGATGCCGCGATTGCTGTAAAACTGTGCGGCGGCTTCTGACTCAGACAGACGGGTCTGCGCATAGAGGTACTCGTAGTTGTCGACGCTGAGGTCCACCACGACTTCTTCTCCACCCTCCAAGACCACCACCGCATTGATGTGCTTGTACACCGCCAGGCTGTTGTTGGACAGCATTTCCCAGCTGGGTGGCACGGCCACCTGATTGTAGTGGGCCTCCAGGCCGGCTTCCCGGGCCATGGTGATAAACAGCGATGTTAGCGCCAGACAGTTGCCCTCGCGCTGATAAAAGGTGTCGGCAGCGTTGTGAGTGATGCCGGGGTTGTATTCCAGACCCAACTGGCTGGGGCGCAGCAGGCTGTCGATCAAATAGCGCAGCCGAGCGCGGGGCTGCAATACCGAGGGGACATGCTCTTCAACAAAGCTCCGCATGGTTTGATCCATGTCCAGAATGCCATCGTCGGGGGGCGGGGTATCCTCGCTGACCTCAAACAGCGCGCCTTGTTGCAATAGCGCGTCGGTCTCCGCCTCAGAGGGGGCTTGAATCGGCAGGTCCACAGAGGAAGAACACGCCGTTAGGGCAGTGAGCAGAAGGAGCAATACTAAATAAGCTGTGAAATTCGGCGTCCTACGGTGCTGGAAAGCCATTGACGGTATCACTTATTCTTTTTAAACACGGGTTTGCCATAGTGTACGCGCAAAAGACGAATGTTGGTGTGACAATTTAACGACGAACATTCTTGTTTCCACGTATCATGGCCCTTTTTCATAGGCAGGGAAATCGCGCTTGTGTCACTGATGTTTGAAGAAATTGATAGCCAGAGCTCCCCCATCGGCGAGATATCGTTGCGCCGCCGGCGGATTCCGGTGCTGGGTGACCGGGATATTTACGAGGTGAAGCTGGGCGATGAATTTTTAATGTCCAGCGCCTTTTACGCTGCCGAAGAGGCCCTGGCGACTCTCGGGCTGGCGGCGCTGCAGGGTGACAAACTCAGTGTGGTGGTCGGTGGGCTGGGGCTGGGTTACACCGCGGTAAAAGCCTTGGAAGATACCCGGCTGGATGAACTGTTAGTGGTCGAGGCTCTGGATACCGTCATCACCTGGCACCGTGAAGAACGAGTGCCGCTGGGGCAGGTATTGAATGCTGACCCCCGCAATCGCTATGTGCTGGGCAGCTTTTTTGACCTGGCGGTCGACCCCCTGTCGGGTTTTGACCCCCGGCAACCCGGACGTCAATTTGACGCCATTCTGCTGGATATCGACCACTCACCCACGCAATTTCTGAATTCAGCCAATGCCCGTTTTTATAGCACTGACAATCTCGCTTTAATGGCCCAACAGCTTAAGCCAAGTGGAGTTTTTGCTATGTGGTCACAGAACCGGCCGGATGCCGAATTTGAAGCCCTGCTGGCTACAGTGTTTGAGCAGGTAGAATCCCACTTGGTGTCTTTCTTCAATCCCTTTCAGAATAATCAGGCAACAAACTCGGTGTATGTGTGCAAAGGTCCCGCAGCAGTCTAGACCGGAAGAATAGAGTTAGAGGTGCAGTTGGTCGCGTTACGACTCATTTGCATACTCACTGACCAATCCGTAAACTTCCCCGCTCGCCGGGGCGGCGGTATCCGCCAGGCGCCTCTCTCCGATTTATAGTCTCCCAAGCAGGCCTTTCATGTTGCTTTCAAAAAGAGAAGATTGGCTCGGTAATATCCGTGCCGACCTCCTGGCCGGGCTGGTTGTAGCCCTGGCGTTGATCCCAGAGGCAATTGCCTTTTCCATTATTGCCGGTGTCGACCCCAAGGTGGGGTTGTACGCGTCTTTCTGTATCGCGGTGGTGATCTCCATTGTCGGTGGTCGCCCGGGTATGATTTCCGCTGCCACCGGGGCGATGGCGCTATTGATGGTGACGCTGGTGAAAAACCACGGTTTGGAGTACCTGCTGGCGGCCACGCTGCTGACCGGGGTGCTGCAAATTATCGCCGGCTACCTGAAGTTGGGGCAGCTCATGAGTTTTGTGGCCAGGTCGGTGGTCACCGGTTTTGTGAATGCCCTGGCGATACTGATTTTTATGGCCCAGCTGCCGGAGCTGACCAACGTCACCTGGCACGTCTACGCCATGACGGCAGGGGGGCTGGGGATTATCTACCTGTTCCCGCGCTTGCCCAAGGTCGGCAAAGTCATTCCCTCGCCGCTGGTGTGCATTCTCACTATGACCGCACTGGCCGTCGCTGTTGGTTTGGATATTCGCACCGTGGGCGATATGGGTGAATTGCCCGATACCCTACCGGTATTCCTGTGGCCGGATGTGCCCTTAAACCTGGAAACCTTGCAAATCATCTTCCCCTACGCTGCCGCGATGGCGGTGGTGGGCCTGCTGGAGTCGCTGATGACCGCGACCATCGTCGACGACCTGACCGATACCGGAAGCGACAAAAACCGCGAGTGTAAGGGCCAGGGCGTGGCCAATATCGCCTCTGGTTTGCTGGGCGGCATGGCTGGGTGTGCAATGATCGGCCAGTCGGTGATCAACGTGAAGTCGGGTGGCCGGGGGCGGTTGTCGACCTTTTTTGCCGGTGCCATGTTGCTGACAATGGTGGTCTTTCTCAGTGACTGGGTATCGTTGATTCCCATGGCGGCGCTGGTAGCGGTGATGATTATGGTCTCCATCGGGACTTTCAATTGGGAGTCGATCCGGGGCCTTAAGACCAATCCGCTGTCCTCCAATATTATTATGGTGGCGACCGTGGCGGTGGTGGTGTGGACCCACAACCTGGCCTTTGGCGTGCTGGTGGGGGTGTTGTTGGCGGCCTTGTTCTTTGCCAACAAAGTCAGTCACTTTATGTATGTCGATAAGTCTGAAAGCGAAGAGGGCACGACCCACCGCTATCGGGTAGTGGGGCAGGTGTTCTTTAATTCCTCAGATCGCTTTGTGGGCTACTTTGACTTTAAAGCGGCGGTGGATAAGGTCATCATTGACCTCAGCGCTGCCCATTTCTGGGATATTTCCGCAGTCGCGGCGCTGGACAAAGTGGTGATCAAATTCCGCCGCGAGGGTGCCGATGTGGAAGTGATTGGTCTCAATGAGGCCAGCGAAACCATTGTCGACCGTTTTGGCGTCCACGATAAACCCGAAGAAATCGACAAAGTGCTGGGAGCGCATTGATGACGGAGCATAACAATAACTACGTGCTGGGGTGTATCGATGGCGGTGGCTTAAGTACCGCGGTTTGCGACTACGCCGCCTGGGTCGCCAAGGCTGTGGGTGCGCCATTGAAGCTATTGCACAACATCGAACAGCGTTCTCGGGCCGAAGTGGACCTCAGCGGCAGCATCGGCCTGGGCAGCCAGGAAGAGCTGCTGGAAGAGTTAACCCGGGTTGAACAGGAGCGCAGCCGCCTGCTGATGAACAAGGGTAAGCTAATGCTGGAAGCCGCCCGCCAGCGTTGTGAAGAAGACGGTGTGGCCGAACTCGAAGCTTGGCAGCGTCACGGCAGTTTGCAGGAAGCACTGGTTGAGCTGGAAGATGACATCCGCGTATTGGTGATGGGTGTGCGGGGTGAAGAGCACGGCGAGGGCGAGCTGGGTGCCCATCTGGAGACGGTGATTCGGGCATTGCACCGTCCGGTGTTGGTGGTCAATGGCGAATTTTCGGTTCCTGAGGAAATCATGCTGGCCTACAACGGTACCGAAGCAGCGGAGAAGGCGCTGGAAATGGTGGTGGCAAGTCCGCTGCTGAGGGGGCTTCCCTGTCACCTGGTTTACGTGGGCGATGAGCAACGCGCTCAAGAGGCTCTGGATGAGGCCACCCGTACCCTGAAGGTCGCGGGGGTGGAGCATCGCGCCGTGCATTTACAGGGCAAAATCGATGAGGCGCTGTGCCAATACCAGGCTGAACACAATATTGGCCTGACCGTAATGGGGGCCTACAGCCATCACCGTCTGCGCAGCATGCTGTTGGGCAGCTTTACCGCCCGTATGCTGACGGCAACCCAGCGTCCACTCTTGCTGTTGCGCTGATACCAGGCCGGCGCCATCCCGGCCTGACTTATCCGTGTAACACGGATATGGGTAACTCTCTGTTCGTAGGATGTCCTGTTTCAGGATGTATCGATACGATATACCCCGGCGGCAGTGTTGGGGTGGGAGTTATTTATGGAGTCTCAACCTCGCTCATCGTACAAGCAGCGCGGCGCCCCGTGGCGCAGTGTGCTGCTGAACTATGCCCTCAAACGCCTGCTGATTGGCCGCGGGCAGGACAAAATATCCAATATCGCCCTGCTGCTGATTCTGATGTCCTGGGGCAATCTGTTTTACTCTGCCGGTTGGCGCTACCTTCGCCAGGTAGCCAAAAGCGCCCTACAGCGAGATGGGGCCGTGTTGGAGTGCGGCTCGGGCGCAACCACCCTGATTGTGGGGGCGCTGACTGCCCATCAAGGCCGACGTGTGCAGGTCTTGGAGCACAACCTGGCCTGGTTTGATCACATCAACGGCATGCTGCAGCGGGTGGGTATTGATCATGTTGAGCTGGTGTACGCTCCGTTGCGGGAGTTCGATGGCTACAGTTGGTACGGTCCGCCAGAGGGGTTTCACTACGCCGACAATATCGATCTGGTGATTTGTGATGGCCCGCCCAGTGGTACCCTGGGTGGGCGCTACGGCATGCTGCCTCGATTAATGCCCCACTTGAGGGAGGGGGCGACGATTTTGTTGGACGACACCCATCGCCGTGGAGAGCGGCATATTCTAAAACGTTGGCAGGACCTGGCACACTTTAATACCCGGCGCAGCCGGGGGCTGGTCAGTGAAAGCACTGAGATTACTTTGGCGTAGCTGTACAACGCCGCCTTAGTCGTCGGCGGTCAGTATTTTGATGGCACTCTCGGTAACAAAGTCGATGTACTGATTGCGCATGGCTTGGCTGAGGTCGGGCTGCCCGCTCATAAAACGACGGGAGTGGCGGGCGTAAAAAATATAATCACAGGCGCCGATCAGTAAATAGTAAAACATCATGGGGTCGACGGGCTTGAAAATGCCGAGTTCAACACCCTGCTCAACGATGCGCTGTTGGGCGTTAAGGATGGGTTTAACGAAGAAGTCCACCAATTCCTGCGCAATCTCATCGTTGCCATTTTCCATCAAGGTATGAACGAGGCGATTGAGATAGGGGCATTTGGCGTAGGTGTGGATCACACCGGCGATGTGCATCCGCAGTTTTTCTTTAGGGGGGGTGTCTTGTTCTGACAGGGCCTTGAGTTTTTCCATACTCGGCCCCGCGTCCCGTTCTACCAGCGCCAGTAGCAGCCCGTTTTTATTGCCAAAATGATACTTGATCAGTGCCGAGTTCAAACCCGAGTGCTCGGCAATATCGCTGAGGGAAATATCGATCGTATTGCGTTGAATCAGTATTTCACTGGCGGCCTGCATCAACGCAGCGCGGGAGTTGCGCCGCTGCTTTTTGCCCGCCGTAGCGGAAGTCGCTGAATCGGTCATGGTGTCTGCTTATGTCGTGGTCGCGTTGAATGGCAATTATGGGAAAAGGCGCACTGAACCTCAGGGCAAATAGCTCTCGTCGACGTCATTACTGAAGCAGATAGTAGCATAACAACTACTTAATCGATTAATTACCTTGAGCAGGCCGCACCCGGGTTTGCCACCCCCTTGTCTACAATTGCTCCCTAAGCGCGTAGCGGTAAGCCTGTATGCCCGGTACCAGGGTAATAATGATGGTGGCCGCCAGCACCAAACCCAGAATCAAAGCTGAGCCGCTATTCAAAATGGGTCCCGAATCCATCACTAAGCTGAATTGTGCCGCTAACCAGTCGGCCGACAGCGAGGCGCCAACCGTGAGCAATAGGGCCGCCAGTACGCAGGAGGCCAGGCTGATGATGATGGCTTCCACTTCCAGCAGTGCAAAGACAAACAGGGGCGATGCGCCAATGGCTCGCATCACGGCGATTTCCGGCCCGCGCTCGCGAAGTGTCGCCAGTAGCATCGCCGCCAGGCCCAGCAGCGAGGCAAGCAATACTAGTGCCGCAATTAGCTGCAGTGTGTGTTCCATCACTGCCATCATCTGCCAGAGTTGGCTAATGGTGACGCCGGGGAGAATGGCCAGCAGGGCTTCCCCGGAATAGGTGTTGATCTGGCGTTGCATTTGAAATGTCGCCAACTTGGATGTTAGCCCCACCATAAACGCAGTGATGGCATCCGGATTCTCCTCGTGGTGTGTCTCATGTTGGTCCGCGCTCGCGGCCTGAGAGTGAGTATGCTGATGGGAGGAATGTTGATCGGTTGATGGGTAGCTACTGGTTGGAGACCCAGACGGCCAACCCGCATGAATGGCTTCAATACCTGCCAGGCTCACATGCAGGGTCTGATCGACTGGTGTGCCGGTGGTTTGGAGTATCCCTACCACCTCGAAAGGGGAGTCTTCATGCTTACTGAAGCTGGTGCTGCCGAGACCATGCGCCAGCACTATCTTGTCCCCTAGTTGATAGCCCAATGCGCGGGCGACGGCGCTGCCCAGAACAATGTCAAAGGTATCCCTAAAGGCTTTACCCTGAGCCAAGACCAAAGCACGGTCACCGCCATAGCGAAAGTGCTGGAAGTACTCGTCGGTGGTACCCATCACCCGGTAGCCTTTATGGGAGTCCCCCAGGGAGAGGGGGATAGTCCACGCCACTTTGGGGTCATTGGCGATGGCCTGATAGCTTTGCCAGCTAATATTATTGGTGGCGTTACCCAGACGAAAGACCGAATACAACAATAAATTCACATCGCCTGTTCGGGCACCCACGATCAGGTCGATGCCCGATACGGTATTGTTAAAGCTGCTCTTGGCCTGGTGACGGATGGTCTCCACGCCTAGAAGCACAAATACACTGACCGTAATGGCAAAAAAAGTGAGCAGCACAGAGCCTTTACGGCTCCAAAGACTTCGCAGCGCCAAGTGTATAAACATCAGGCCGTTTCTCCCGCGCGGTTGATCTTGCCCAGGGCATCCACTCTGTGAAAGTGCGTCGACAGGGATAAATCGTGACTGACAAACAGTAGGGCAGCTCCACTTTGCTGAACGCTGTCCATCAACAGCGATATAAACCCATCGCGATTTTGTGCATCTAGCGCCGAGGTGGGCTCGTCGACAATGATCAGTTCTGGACGATTGATCAGCGCCCGGGCAATGGCAACCCGCTGCTGCTGTCCGACGCTCAATTGCGATGCAGGGCGATGGCAGAGTTCGCCGTCGATACTCAGCGATGTCAGCAGTTTCGATGCCTCCCGGCTAGCATTAGGGGTGTTGGCAAAATGGGCGGCCAGTCTGATGTTGTCCACAGGGCTCAGGTAGGGGATAAGGTTGAACTGTTGAAATACAACGCCAATATGCCGGGCCCTCCATTTATCCCGTTTGCCGCTGCGCAGCCCATTAATGCGCTGCCCAAGGATGTCGACACAGCCGCGATTGGGTAGCAGAATGCCTGCCAGTATGTTGAGGAATGTGGACTTGCCACTCCCTGACGGCCCATGCAGAAATACCTGTTCTGCGTTGTCCAGAGTCCATTGCGGAATATCCAGCAGCGGTGAGCTGGTTTTGTCGTAAGAAAACAGCATGTTCTCAACGTTAACTATCACAGTATGTTCTCGTGATTGCCTGGGAATCGATCGATTCTAAATGGTACAGCGCGACATGGAACCTTGGTGACTTTTTTTCATTCTAAGCCCCTATTTGGAGTGAGCTTTGATGCGTCTAAACCCCTTAAGGATGGCCCGCGTTGCAGGCCAGTCGCTAGTGTTGTTACTGGTAATGACAGCAAGCAGTATTGTCCAGAGCGCAGATGCCAGCGGCAGGGCTGTCGATGGCTATCGAACCATCGAGTGGACCGACCTGATGCCCAAGGAGGATTTGGACGCTTTTCTTAACCCTCCCGAATCCCTCAATGAGATTGCCGATGGTTCTGAGCAGGATCAAATTGACAGCCAGTTCCAAACAGAACTGGAGCCCGCCGGTGATAGCGCCTATCAGCGGGCCCTGGTCTCGACCCGAGTGGTCAAAGAGTTTGATGGTCAGGCAATTCGCCTGCCGGGCTTTATCGTGCCATTGGAGTTCGGCGACGGCGACCAACAGGTGACCCGATTTTTTCTGGTACCTTACTTCGGCGCTTGTATCCACGTGCCACCACCTCCCCCCAATCAAATTACCTATGCGGAATTTGACCAAGGCTTTAAGCTCGAGTCCTTGTACGACCCATTTTGGATTTCTGGCAAACTACGGACGACCCTTATTGAAAACGAGACTGCCACGGCTGCATATGCCGTGAAGGTGGAGAGCATTGAGCCATATGACGACTAGGGAACCTCTGCATTACCAGCTTATGCAGAGGTTCCCTAGATCACACAGTCGAGTAGGGCTTGCTCTAGATTTTCAAGGGCCGCGGTATCGGTACTGATGCATTCGATGCGGCTATCCAGGCAGTCGTCCAGTTCGGTTTGGCTGAGTACATTATCGGCTTTGTTGTAAGCAGCGATGCCTTGGTCAGTAATAAACACCCCCTTGATGCGCTCGGCTTCGACACCCAGCAGTAGGTTATAGAGTTTGTCGGCAGAGAAAGTCCACTGGGGTTTAAATACCCATCCCCGGCTGTGGAAACCTTCGCCCTCATTATCGATACTCAGGTAGCCCTGCTCAGGGATATCACCGGTATTGATGATCGGTGGCGGGGCTTCGCTTTGGTGTTGGTGGAGCGGGTGTGGCGACTGCGCTGTAGGGGCCTGTAACCACTGGTTTTGCACTGCGCCATTACTGACCTGATAGACCGATTTACTGTCCAGGCTCAGCCTGCCTTCCAGAAAATCCAGTAAAGCGGGAAAATCTCTCGCCCCGTACTGCTCTGATTTGTTGGCGACAATAACGTCAGCGATGGCCAGCTGCTGGTTAAAAGTGTCGTGCTGAGTGTAACGGGAATCTTGGATTTTGCGGGCGTCGACCAGGGTCAGAGTGGCACGCAGGTCGAGGACCTCCCGGTAGTAGTCAGAGGCCAACACCGCCAGCACTTCTTCAGGATGGCCCAGGCCAGTAGGTTCTATCAGCAAGCGATGCGGCTTTGCCCTGGACAGCAGCATGTTCAGAGCTATTTGCATTGGCAGTCCTGCCGTGCAGCACATACATCCGCCGGGAACTTCGCGGATGAAAATGCCAGCGTCTTCAGTTTGCTGGCCGGCGAATAGACTGCCATCAATGCCCACTTCGCCAAATTCATTGACCAACACGGCCCAGCGCTCGTGCTCCGGCTTGTGTTTGAGCAAATGCAGGATTGCCGTCGACTTGCCCACACCGAGAAAGCCGGTAATCACATTGGTGGGGATGGATTTCAGCGCGGCCATAAATCGACGACTCCGGATGTAGTAGTTAAGGGTGAGTAGTAGCTATTGGTGAATGGTCCAGGACGGTGGCACCTAAATTTCGCCCGTGATCGGCGGCGACTCAGTAATGGTAACCAACCGGGAAGCGGGATCGACGCCCAGGTAAAAACAGCTTGAACGCTGGGTATGGCAGGCCGGGCCGCACTGCTGCACCTCGCATAACAGGGCGTCGCCATCGCAATCAATGCGCATTGATTGTAAGTGCTGAACGTGGCCGCTGGTTTCGCCTTTGCGCCACAACTGTGATCGTGAACGGGACCAATAAGTCATGGTACCTGAACGCAAGGTCGCATCGATGGCGTCGCGATTCATCCAAGCCATCATTAACACCTCCCGGCTCGCTTGATCTTGCGTCACGACGGGGATAAGCCCGCTAGAATTAAACATCAAGTGACTCATTACCTCTTCCAAGGGCAGTGACTCGCCTGCCTGGCGGGACTCGAGGGACTGGAAGAATTGATTAATCACGGATGGGTAAGCCTATTTATGCACTATGCACGGCCATTAATCGCATGGCGTCTTGTGGGTATACCGTGCAGTGGTGTCATCGCGGTTCATGTCCTATTCCTCCGACTGGCAGTCTGAAAAGACTTTATGATCACAGCGACCGTCTAAGCGTTGGCACAATCTGTGGTTGCCCCAGTGACCGAGAGCAATGAGCGAAGCCCCCAGTACAGAGACCACCTTCTCGCCGATTTCTCCTAGTAGGTCGTGCCCCAGCAGTGCCGCGAATGTCAGCGCTGCCATGCCCAACAGGCCCAGCAGCAAAATAACCTTTTGCTTGTGTCGGTGACAACCAATGGATAGCGCGAAAATGCTAAGTGGCAATACCGCAAACAAAAGCCATTGGTGAAAGCGCTCATCGCCCAGGGCGGTGCCGCCGAGGGTGGGCAGCATCACTAGTAATACCGGCAGTAACAAACAGTGCACGGTACACACTAGGGACAGTCCGATTGCCGCTTTGTCCATACGACGTGTTGCTGAATTCACGCTACCTCCTACTTGTGGTAACACTCTCAGTGCGCGCAGCTATCACACAGGCAGTGCAGCTCAAGCTGCGGGCTTTTAAGGACATAGCCGGCCTGTTTTACATTGCTTTCCAGAGTGTTGATCAGGGTTTTCTTGATGCCGATTTCTTTTACCGTGCCGCATTCATCGCAAATCAGAAATTGTGGCACTTCGTGTGCGTGGTCGCAGGTAATATGGGAGCAAGCAATGTACTTGTTGGCCAAGTGAAGCTTGTGGACGAGATTTTCGCTGGCCAAAAAGTCTAGGATTCGATAGACGGTGGTTGGCGGTAGCGATACCCCGAACTCCTTCTGCATATAGTCGATCAGCTCGTAGGCGGATTGCGCTTTTTGGGATTGCAGTAGACCACTCAGAATGCGCTTGCGCTTCTCGGTCAATTTGCCACCATTGGCGCGGCAACTTGCTTCCGCTTGGTTGAGTATCTGCTCGATATTATTCATGGTCTTTACCTTAGGATTACGCCAGTGCGACCATTATCCAGTGTTGCCGCCCCTTGTCGATGACCGCTGATCCATTGCACCTGCAGATGGCGAATTCCGGGAAACTGCGCCATTAAGGTCGTCGACAAAGCCCGCACCTCATCGGGTTCGGCACAGGTAAAGCGGTATTGGGCGGTGATTTCCCTATGTGAGCTGCTGTGTGACGGAGACTCGTTGTGGTGTTCTTCGCTTTCCTCTTCGCCGTGCTTGTCGATAGTGCTTAGGTCGATGCTGTGGCCGGCCAGATGACAACTGGCCGGCTCGGTTTGAAAGAGGACCTCGCCCTCTGACAGCCGTCGATGGGTGAGGGCGACGATCGCAAGCTGATCGTCGGTTTCCGGGCGATGCTCGAAACCCACAAGGTTTGCCGCGGGTGAGAGCAGTGCAATGTCGAGTTGGGAACCCTCCAACACTATCTGGAGTCGAGCGACGCCATGGACATGTGCGCTATGACCGCCATGGCCAGGATGTCGCTCTGCCTCAAGTTCAGCCTCAGGCGAAAGAGGCGCCGTATGGGCGCTTATGCTCACGCTCAGGCCGAGGGCCATCGCCCACAGGTGTCGCATTGCTGTGTACAGCACAGTGCTACTCTCCGGCAAGTTTTCCTGCCGAGGGCGGCAGGTGTAGGCCAATCAGCGCTTTCAAAATTGCCCTCGCAAGCCAATGCTAAAGCCTCTACCGGGTAGAGGTGCCTTGTCTTTGAGGAAGGAACTATGCACCCGGGCTTCCTCATCGGTCAGGTTGGCGCCTTTGAGGTAGACGGTTAGATCGCCGCGATCCGCCGCAAAGGTGTAGGCCACTTCGGCATCCACCAGGGTGTAAGCATCGCTTGACGTTTCCAATTCTGCGACCTTGCCCTGTTCGGCATAGTGGGTCGCGCCGAGCTCAGCCTCCCAGCCATAGCTTTGGTAGCGCAATTGGCTGCCCACTCGCACAGGTGGAATGCGGGGCAGGTTTCCGCCGTCATCCAGTTTGCCGCGAATGCTGTCGCCCCATATCTTTAGAGTCCAAGCTGGATCGAACTGCCAGGCCAGTTGAGCTTCGAGGCCATATAGCGTGGCGTCAGCCTGCTCGAAGACGTATACCGGCAGGCCGCCGTGGTCGTGAGCATGGTCTTCGTGTTCTTCATGCTCTTCGTGGTCGTCTTCGCCGTGGTCATGACCTTCGAAGTCCTCGCTGGTCAGGCCGCTATTGCGCTGGTAGTAGAAGTTGTCCACTTGGTTGTAAAACACGTTTACCACCCAGCTGAGGTTGCCGGAATGTTTGCGCAAACTCAGGTCGATGTTGTTGGATACTTCCTCGTCGACATCGTCGCTGTAATGAAAGTGGGGGTGCTCGCCTTCGTGGAGCCAAAACAGGGCGCCAACTTCGAAGCTCCCGGTGCCAATGTGGGGACCATAAGAGAATAACTCAGCCGCACTGGGAGCCCGCTCCGCGTGAGTCAGTGATAGCGCGGCGTTGTAATCGTGAGCAAAGTCCCACACCAGGCCGGCGGATAGGCTAAAGGGCGTAAACTCCATCTCGTCAAAATGGAGCATAGTGTGCTCTGCCTCTTCTCCCTCTTCGGCGTGGTGTTCTTCCCACTCGATGGGATCCGCCTCAATAGTGACCTGCTCAACCCGCGCACCGATCTGCCATAGCAGTTTACCGACGTGTTTTTCCTGCATTAGGGCAATGGCAACACTGTCGGTGCGGCTTGGTGGGGTAAAGGCCTCTTCGCCAGTGGCCTCAAAATCCGAGCTTTTGCCCTCAAAAGACAGGGCACCATGCCAGCCAGCGATTTCTTGGAGTAGCAGGTCGACTCGGGCCTGCAGTGTCTCGTTGCGAAATACCGTGCCGACCTCGCCGTTTTCTACCTCGGCGTGCTCATAGTCGGTGTAGCCGAGGCGAGTGTGGATACCGCGCAGCAGGGGGGTGTCCAATGACAACTCACTGATTAACTGCCAGCGATCCTGCTCCAGATCAGAGAGTACGCCGCCTTCGCCATGCTCATGCTCGTGCTCATCTTCATGCTCGTCTTCGTGCTCGTCCTCACCTTCGTGTTCTTCGTGTTCCTCGTCGTGGGCATGGCTGTGGCCGGGCACACCATTCAACCGTTCTAGTCGACCGTAGGAAATGCCGACAAAGCCATTATCCAGCAGCCAGCTGCCGCCAATATTGAAGCCCTCGCTCTCTGAGGCGCTGTTCTCCAACGTGCCGTCGACATGCTCTTCATGGCCTTCCTCTTCGTGCTCTTCCTCGGTCTCGTTCACGGCGATACCGGGAATGTCGTAGTCGTCTCCGTCTCGCCAAAAACCATCGATATGAAACGCGAAGTGGTCGGTACCACCGGTGTAGGCTGCGGAGGCCTCGTATTCGTCCGCCACGGTATTGTGACCGACGTTAAAGGCGCCTTTTGCCTCGCTGTTGGACGGTACCCGGTCGTCCACCACATTCACGACCCCGCCAATCGCACCGGAGCCGTAGAATAGCGTTGCGGGGCCGCGCAAAATCTCAATTTGCTCAGCGGTGCTCGCTTCTGTGGCCACCACGTGGTCGGGGCCAACTCGTGAAGCATCGCTTACATCCAAGCCATTTTGGGTGATCAACACCCGTGGGCCGTTCAGACCGCGGATAATAGGGCTGCTGGCTACCGGGCCGAAATAGCTGGAGTGGACGCCCACTTCGTTTTTGAGGGTTTCACCCAATGTCGCTGCCTGTTTGCGGCGCAGCTCATCGCCGGCGACCACAGTGACCGGTTGTGCGGATTCCATGATCGAGCTGTGAAACGGGGTTGCGGTTACGTCAATTTGCTCAATAGCTGTACGCCGCAGGGTGATTTGCAGCGCCTCGTCGTCATCGACGATGCGCAGAGTCTCGTGGCTGTAGCCCGGTGCATCGATGTGGAGTTCATCGACATGTTGGTCGCCAGTGTCCAGGGTAAAGCGACCCTGGGCGTTGGTTTTGGCTTTGAGTTTGCTGCCGACAACTTCGGTGTTGGCGCCGCTGACCGGGTGTCCCGATCCGTCGTTAACTTGGCCGGACAGTGCATGGGTCAGTCCGGATGCCGTTATCAAAGCGAGAAGGCTCGCGCTGCGTTTCATGGGTGTCTCCTAGTAAGGTAATTGTTCGGTAACAGGTCTTCGCCTGCGTGGTTAACTAAAATCCAATGTGAGGAGCAAGCGTGTATGGCCAGATTCCACGGCGGGAGATCGGTGCACGGCGCCGGCACCTTCGTTGCCCTCCCAGAGTTCGCCCTTAAGCAAGGCTACGTCGCCTGCCGTTAAGGTCTCGATGTGTGCCTCTGAGGGGTATAAGCCGCTATCCTGATCACTGAGGCCCGCGCTGCCAGTGCCGAGCTTGCTGCGATCCACGCAGTGGTGGGGCAGCCACTGCGTGGCAGGGCCGCGATAGGTAGTGATGAGCCGACAAGGCACCCGGTCGACATGGAATTTGGGACACATGGCGTTTTTCAATGGCGTCAATCTCAGGCCCACCGCCTTCAGCTCAAACAAGCAGCTGAACATCTCTATCAGCAGTTGCACGTCCGCTTGCAGGTAGGGGTAGGGGGAGATCTCCGATAGGCTGTCTGCTACCCGACTGAGTTTTTGGGTGGGTATGGCGCAGCGCAGACCATTGAAACTTCTATTCTTGGCTAGCTCCTGAGCGTCCCTAAGGGCCAGGTGCGGAGCTTGTCGCTGCCATACCGCTATATTGACGTCCTCTCGGTAGATATCGGTGAGCGACTCGGGCGTGCGGCCGATAACGCTGTGACGATAAAGCTCGGCGTCCGGGGAGCGGGCGGGGATCATGCTTCGGCCTCCCAGGCGGGGAAGGGGTCGGGCAGTCGTTGCCACTGTGCTTTACCTGCCAGCAGCTCTTCGTCACTCAGCAAGCATCTGTCCAGCGCCTGGGTTACCTGGTTTTGATCCAGGTTTTGACCAATAAATACCAGCTCCTGGCGCATGTCGCCGAAGGGCTCTTGCCAATTAGATGCTATGGACTGTAGGTATTCCTCGTCATCGGGCCAGCGGTCTTTTGGTACGGCTTTCCAGAACATACCGGCAAAGCCATAGCGGGCCATGCCGCCGGCCTGGCTCCATTGGCCGGCGAACTCAGGGCGGCTGGCAAGCCAGAAGTAGCCCTTAGAGCGAATAAGCTTTCCTTGCAGGTCGTTACTGTGGAGGAAGTTGTAGAATTTCTCCGGGTGAAAGGGGCGGCGAGCAGTATAGGTAAAGCTGCCAATCCCGTATTCCTCGGTTTCTGGAACATGTTCCCCGCGCATCTCTTTGAGCCAACCTGGGGAGAGCTGAGCTTTCTCAAAGCTAAATTTTCCGGTGCCTAGTACTTGACCTGTATCTACCTCGCCAAGCTGTATAGGAACTATTTCGGCTTCGGTATTGAGTGTTCTCAACACGGCGATAAGCCGCTTCACGTCCATCTCGTGCACTAAGTCTGTTTTGCTAACCAAGATGACATCGGCAAATTCCACCTGATCCACCAACAAGTCCGCGACGCTGCGTTGATCCTCGTCGCCGAGGTGTTCTCCGGTTTCCCGCAAAAATTTGGCTTGATCGTAGTCGGTAAGAAAGTTGACGGCATCAACCACGGTTACCATGGTGTCCAGGGTGGCGACGTCCGACAGGCTGTCGCCGTTTTCGTCTTCAAAAGTGAAGGTTTCCGCCACCGGTAAGGGCTCTGATATCCCTGTAGATTCGATGAGCAGATAGTCGAAGCGCCCTTCTTTTGCTAAGCGATGCACTTCTTTAAGTAGGTCTTCCCGCAGAGTGCAGCAGATACAACCGTTGCTCATTTCCACCAGTTTTTCTTCGCTGCGATTCAAGGCCACCTCGTTCTGCACCGCAGCGGCGTCGATATTGATCTCGCTCATGTCGTTGACGATGACCGCCACTCGGCGGCCGTCCCGGTTATTCAACACATGGCTCAGAACAGTGGTTTTGCCCGCGCCGAGGTAGCCTGACAGTACGGTAACGGGCAGTTTTCTAGCGGTAGTTGCCATAGTGTTTTTCCCTTTCTTCCATCTGGTTTTTTATCTCCGCGCAATACTCTGCTGTGGGACGGATCAACAGCCTGGCAATCCCGATGGGCTCGCCACTCTCCAGGCAATAGCCGTAGTCGCCGGTGTGAATACGCTTCAGTGACGCCTCGATTTTTCGAAGCAGCTTGCTCTCCCGCTGGACGGTACGGAGAGTCATCCTGGAGTCCTCCTCGTATTGGGCCAGGTCCGCGCTGTCGCTCAGTACTGGGCGTTCGCTCATCGATTGTTGTGCGGCGCGGATGCGGGCAAGGGTGTGCTCCCTCATCGTTTGCAATCGCTGGCGAAAGAAAGCGATTTGCTGCTCACTCATGTAGGGCTGTTGCAAAATCTGCTTGGGAATAACCCCTGAGAAGGTGCCCGAGTCCAGATCAGAGCTGTTCACCATTTATTGCACATCGCCCCCTTGTTTATGAAATGATATAACATATCATAAAAGGGTTTTTTTCGGCTGGCAACAGCCTTGTTTTAACTGGCCCGGCTATCTGGGTTGCAAGCTATTGATTAGTATAGGTATTTATGTGTTTTCTGTAGGGCTGTGGTAGGTGGGTTGCGAGGGTGGCCAAATACTCGTCGTTACGATCATCAACTGAGTGTTGATCTCAGCGCTTATTTCTTTGTGAGATGAGGGTAACTATCTAACTTATATGGGTATTGTGAGATTTTTTGAGGGTGTTTTCGCCGCAAGAGGCATGTTTTAGCCGCGTCTGTAAGCTTGCTGAGGGTTCTTTATCTTCCTCGCTGAGTGCTGTTCATATTCCTCGCCGAAGGCTCCTTTACCTTCCTCGCTGAAGGCTCTTCATATCCCTCGTTGAGGGCTCTTTACATCGGGGAGTGGGTCGAAGGTGGGGCTTGTGTGAAGGAGAGGGGGTGGTTTTTTGTGAAATTTGGCAAAAAAAAGGCCGCTTTTAGCATAATTACGCAAAATAAGAGAGAAATTTTTTCCCACTTCCAGTATCGTATCGCACGATTTTAACCCACCTAATTTTAGAGAACGCCGTGACTGACTTATCCTTGTACCGCAACATCGGTATTTTCGCCCACGTTGATGCCGGAAAAACCACTACCACTGAGCGTGTCCTCAAGCTCACTGGTAAAATTCACAAGCTCGGTGAGGTTCACGAGGGTGAATCTACCACTGACTTCATGGAGCAGGAAGCTGAGCGTGGTATTACCATTCAGTCAGCTGCTGTTACCTGTGAGTGGAACGGCCATCGTCTCAACATCATCGACACCCCAGGGCACGTTGACTTCACAGTAGAGGTTTACCGCTCACTGAAAGTCCTGGATGGCGGTATCGGTGTATTCTGTGGTTCCGGTGGCGTTGAGCCCCAATCAGAGACTAACTGGCGCTACGCCAACGACTCCAAAGTCTCCCGCTTGATCTTCGTTAACAAGCTGGACCGTGTTGGCGCTGACTTCCTGCGCGTGACCGAGCAGGTCAAAAAAGTCCTGGGTGCCAACCCGCTGATCATGACTCTGCCTATTGGCCGGGAAGACGAATTCTCTGGCGTGGTCGACCTGCTGAGCAAAAAAGCTTACGTATGGGATGAAACCGGACAGCCCGAAAATTACGAAGTTACCGACATTCCCGCCGATATGGTGGACCAGGTCGAAACTTACCGCGAGCAATTGATTGAAAGCGCGGTGGAAATGGACGATGACCTGATGATGGCCTACATGGAAGGTGAAGAGCCCTCCATCGACGACATCAAGCGCTGTATCCGCAAGGGTACCCTGGAGCTGGCTTTCTTCCCCACCTACTGTGGTTCTGCCTTCAAGAATAAAGGTATGCAGCTGTTGCTGGACGCGGTTGTCGACTACCTGCCGTCTCCCACTGAGGTGAATCCTCAGCCGCTGACCGACGAGGAAGGTAACCCGACTGGTGAATTCGCGATTGTCTCTCCTGACGAACCACTGCGCGCGTTGGCGTTCAAAATCATGGACGACCGCTTTGGTGCCCTGACTTTCGTGCGGATTTACTCAGGCCAAATCAACAAGGGTGACACCATCCTTAACTCCTTCACCGGCAAGACCGAGCGTATTGGTCGTATGTGTGAAATGCAGGCCGATGAGCGCAACGAACTGAGCCACGCGACGGCGGGTGACATTATCGCTATCGTCGGTATGAAGAACGTACAGACCGGTCACACTCTGTGTTCTCAGGATCACCCCTGTACGCTGGAAGCCATGGTGTTCCCGGATCCGGTTATCTCTATCTCCGTGACGCCCAAGGACAAGGGCTCCACCGAGAAAATGGGTATCGCGATCGGCAAGATGGTTGCCGAAGATCCGTCTTTCCGCGTTGAGACCGACGAAGACTCCGGTGAGACCATCCTCAAAGGTATGGGTGAGCTTCACCTGGATATCAAAGTCGACATCCTTAAGCGTACCTATGGTGTTGAGCTGGAAGTCGGTCAGCCTCAGGTTGCGTACCGCGAGACCATCACTCAGAAAATCGAAGACAGCTACACCCACAAGAAGCAGTCCGGTGGTTCTGGTCAGTTCGGTAAAATCGACTACACCATCGAGCCGGGTGAGCCCAACTCTGGCTTCACCTTCACCACGACGGTTGTCGGCGGTAACGTACCGAAGGAGTTCTTCCCCGCTATTGAGAAGGGCTTCAAGTCGATGATGGAGCAGGGCCCACTGGCTGGCTTCCCGGTTCTGGATGTTGCTATCAACCTGCATGACGGTGCCTACCACGCGGTTGACTCCTCGGCGGTCGCCTTCGAGATCGCCGCCAAAGGCGCTTTCCGTCAGTCCATGCCTAAAGCTGGCGCTCAGTTGTTGGAGCCGGTGATGAAAGTGGACGTGTTCAGCCCTGAAGACAACGTCGGTGACGTGATCGGTGACCTGAACCGCCGTCGCGGTATGATCTCTGGTCAAGAGCCCAACGCAACAGGCGTACGCATCAAAGCGGATGTACCACTGTCCGAAATGTTTGGTTATATCAGCACCCTGCGTACGATGACCTCAGGTCGTGGCCAGTTCTCTATGGAGTTCTCTCACTACGCGCCTTGCCCAGCCAATGTTGCCGAGGAAGTGATTGCCAAAGAGAAAGAGAAACGCGCTGCCAAGTAAGTAATGGCTTGAGCGATCAGACTAAAGCCCCGTCGGTTTTGCCGGCGGGGCTTTTTTTATAGATAAAGCTATCGTGAGCAAAAGTGATAATTCTGTGCAGTGTCGCTTGATAAGCGGCAAATTATGCTTTGATTGCCTCAGTAGCCCTACAAACGATAACCGGTGGTGGCGGACGGCAGGTAGCTGTAAAGTCGGGGCATTGCTGTTAATGTCTACTGCATTCAGTACTGATCGTGGCTTGAGTTTTCAGGGACTGGTACGAAATCGGCGCTCGGGGCATGCCCTCAAACTACTCACTCACAAATATGTGGTTCTCGACGAATAACATTTCCTTTGGCAATTCAGCACTTGCGGTGATCGTTTTTTTTGCGCTGATGGCGTGTGAGGACTCGGCGGGAGTCGCGCCTGACGGTATGGTGTACATCAAGGGTGGTGAGTTCGTGATGGGCATCGAACACCCAATGATGCCAGAGGCAGCACCGTTGCACCGGGTGAAAGTCGATGACTTTTATATCGATGCCACAGAGGTCACAAACGCCGCCTTTGCACAGTTTGTCGAGGAGACGGGCTATGTCACCGTCGCTGAGCGGCCATTAGATCCGGTCGAATTTCCCGGTGTTGATGAATCCTTATTGGTTCCGGGGTCTGTGGTATTCCATTCACCGTCATACCCGCTAACCGATGGGCCACTAGCCAAGGGCTGGAGCTTTGTGCCCGGTGCTAGCTGGAAGCACCCGGCGGGCCCCGGCACTACTATCGCAGGGCGGGAGAATCATCCGGTGGTGCATGTGGCGTGGGAAGACGCGATGGCCTATGCCGCCTGGGCCGGTAAGCGTTTGCCCACAGAGGCGGAATGGGAATTTGCTGCAAGGGGTGGTCTTAGCCAGGCCGAGTTTGTCTGGGGTGGTGAGATGAACCCCGAAGGCAACTATATGGCGAATACCTTCCAGGGGGATTTTCCTTTCAATAATTCCGCTCGGGATCGCTATATTTACACCGCGCCAGTTGGGTCATTCCCCGCCAATGCTTTCGGTCTCTATGATATGAGTGGCAATGTCTGGGAATGGGTCAGCGATTGGTATTCGCCTCGCTACTACGCGACCTTGGTCAAAAATAGCATCGTGGAAAACCCCCGTGGGCCATCAAAACCCGTAGCGGGAAAACAGATGAAAGTGCAAAAGGGCGGTTCTTTCATGTGCACCGACGATTTTTGCGCCAGGTTCCGCCCAGGTGCGCGAGGCCGGGGTGATGTCGATACCGGCAGTAGTCACGTCGGTTTTCGATTGGTGAAAGATCGTGTTCAACCTTAAGTCTCTGCTGGTCGGCATGTATGTCCATTGGATGGAACAATACAGTGAAATCGCTGAATGATGGCTAAGCATTCAAAGAAGTCCTGGAACATCCTTGCCGATATTGGCGGGACCAATGCCCGATTTGCCGTGCAGGATTGTGCCACTGGCGATTTTGGACTGGTGGCCTCGTATTCTGTGGACTCTTTTCCTGAGTTCGATCATGCCCTTGAGCATTTCTTGGCAGATGTCCATGATGATGGCTCGTGGAGACCGTGGCCAGAAAATGCCTGTTTTGCCGTAGCATGTGCTATTGAGGGCGATACGCTGTCTTTTACCAACAGCCCTTGGTCTGTAAGCCGGCCACGCTTGTCGGCCGCTTTGGGGCATATCGACGTGGCGCTGATCAATGATTTCGTCGCCGTTGGGCAGGCAATTGCCGGGCTTGGTCACTCGGACTACCTCACATTAGGTGGCGGTACTGCAGATCACGACAAGCCCATTGCTGTGCTGGGGCCGGGTACCGGGTTGGGAGTGTGTTCGGTGGTGAATGCCGGCGGACATACTAAGGTCATCGAAGGTGAGGGCGGGCATGTTGATTTTGCGCCGGTCACTGATCTGGAGATACAAATACTCCAGCAACTGCTGCCGCACTTTGGCCACGTATCGGTTGAGCGCTTGTTATCTGGCGGGGGCATTCTCAATATCTATCAGGCTTTAGCTGCGATCAATAAAACCGAGGCCGTATGTGGCTCTCCCGAAGACGTTACCTCTTCCGCACTGCTGGGTGCCGATCCCTTGGCTTCCCAAGCGTTACAGGTATTCTGTGAAATCCTCGGCTCGGTAGCCGGAAACCTGGCGCTGACGCTGGGAGCAAAAGGGGGCGTTTATATTGCCGGCGGCATCGCCCCGCGCATTATCGACTTTATCGTGCAAAGCGATATTCGGCGGCGCTTCGAAGCCAAAGGACGATTCGCTAGTTACTTGGCCAAGATTCCCCTCATGGTTGTTCGCAAGCCAGAGTTAGGCTTGCAAGGGGCGGCCCGCTACTTGGAGGCTGGTCTGCGATAACACGCAGCGAGCCCCAGAGCGTCGTCATTCGATGTAATCAACTAAGGCCGGTTGCGGCCATACTGATCGTGGCTTGATACCCATTCATCCGAGACGATAGCAGCCGCGAGAGACAGGTCTCCGGCCAATACTGTAGCTGCAATGATTTCTGCCAGCTTCTTGGCCTTGCCCTTTCCGTAACAGCCCAACATTTCCAGGCACTCCCGTTGTGTGGCGAGACCGGTGCCGCCCCCGTAGGAGGCGCAAATCACCGAGGGCAGGGTGACTGAGTAGTACAAATCGCCGTCATCAGTGAGCTCCATAAAAGCCAGCCCAGTGTGGGATTCCACAACGTTCGCTTCATCCTGGCCGGTGGCGATAAATAACGACGCGATACCGTTGGCAGAGTGGGGTCCGTTGTAGGCCGAGCCCGCCAGCAGGCTGCCGAGAATAGTGCGCTGACGGAGCTTAACCATATTTACGGGGTCGGCGCGCATGGTATCGAGCAGGATGTCGCGCTTGATAACGGCTTCCGCCACCACCCGTTTGCCCCGTGGGTGAAGCAGGTTCATATGGGAATGTTTTTTGTCGGTCTCTATTCCCCCGGACAGCGAGAAATTGGTAAACGCGCCGTCGTAAGTTTTCAGAATCCACTGGCAGGCCATATGGGTCGCTTTACCGGTCATATTCTGGCCAGCGGCGTCCCCGGTCGTGTAGTTAAAGCGCGTGAAAAGTTTGTTAGCGACCACCCACTTCTGGATATGTTGTAGCTTGGCGACGGAGCTGCTTTTCTCGGCCTCCTTTTTGATATCGTCGTAGCGTGCGTCCAGCCACTGGGAAAAAGCGATGGCTTCACGGGCGGTAGCGAATTCAAACAGCGGTGCGCGCTGCATAAATTCTTCGACAACGCTAACAGAGACGCCGCCGGACTCGCTAACAACCCGCATGCCCCGCGAATAAGAGGCCACCAGTGTGCCTTCGGTTGTCGCCAGCGGGATATAGAATTCTCCTTGGGCGTGATCGCCGTTAATCTGGTAGGGGCCTGCCACGCCAAGCGGCATCTGCACAACGCCAATAAAGTTTTCGGTATTGCCGCTCACCGACTCAGGTGGCAGGGAGTAGTGCGCGGTGTGGGACAGACTGGCACCCGTTTGGGACTCGAGAAACTCCCGGCGTTGACGGGCCGCCTCTTCGCTGTAGTCTTTGCCTTTCAGTCGGGGGATTTTGTTATTGTTGCTCATGGTGACATTCCGTAGGGTTGAGGGCACAGGCTATCGCTGCAGCCTTTCTCTAGCAATGGCGTCATACGTAATGAATCAGCGTTGCTGATTCTTTTCTAATTGGATTTTTATATCCTGTCGGCTTGAATTTAGGGTGAAGAATAAAAGTAATCAATAATCGCCTTGGCCATGCTTAACGGTCCGAACACCGCCCGGTGGTAGTCGTCAGCTTTCCGGCGGCCCACCGAGCAACAGGCGCCACCGCGAGGGCCGTGGGAAAGGCAATCGCAAAGTTCAGCGCCGCCGCTAATAGCCATAGCCATACGAAATTGCCCGACTGGCCTTCGTTGTTGGCCGTGGCGAACAAGGACAGAATCAGGGTCATACCCATCGACATCAAGGCGACAAACACATAGTGGAAATACTTTCCGCAGATCATGGCAAGCTCCAGGTTTTCGCTCGTGCTTGTTTGTAAGGTCTCAGACGGAAGACAGCCAATGGCCTCGCGGGAGGATTGGCTCTCTGTGAGGGGCTGCGCGGTTCATCAGCTTTCTAGGGCCTCACTGAGCGGAGGCGATTTCACTGCTTTGTACTTGCTGGACCAGGGTTGCCAATCCATGCCGAGGGCGCTGTAAACATCCATGGCTTCCGGTGCGGCATTTTCTTTTGTTAAGGGTTCCGGGTTGTAGGCGTATCGTTTCATGGCTATGTCCTCTGCTGGTTTGGAGTTTCATTTACCGGTAGTGCTTGGCGTGACTTTGGCAGCCGCCCTGACTGACGGCTATTCGGCAATGGCCCCCAGCTGGCCGGCCTCGTAAGCGGCCGTCACCTGCTGGATGTCAGCCGTGGTGCTCATTACAAACGGTCCTTTCTGGATGAACTGCTCTCGAACCGGCGCACCCTGGAGGACAACAAGGTGAGCCCCTTTTGCGCTGGCGAGATTTAAGGTTTGCGCTCTAGCGCCAGACTGCATGGCAATGGCCTGTTTTTCCGGCAAGTGGATTTCTTGCTCGCCCAGCTGAACAGTGACTTCGCCATGGACTGAATAGACCAGCAGTGACTGATCGGCGTTAACGTCGTGGGTGTATGTGCCGCCAGCATCCAGGAAAGCGTCCAGTGCTGTCAGCGGCAGTGCCGGCGATTGCGGCCCCTGTGTGCCATTGCTGTCACCCAGCACCACTCGAACCCGGTGACCCTCGCTGGCGATCACAGGTATTGCAGTAGAAGGTACGTGCCGAGAGGTGGGTGCATCGTGTTTATGGCGCTGCGGTAAATTGACGAATATCTGGAGGCCGTGGGTGCGCGATCCTTGGGTGGGCTTCTCATCGTGAACGGCACCGCTACCGGCCTTCAGCCAGTAAGCGTCGCCGGGCAGCAGATCAATATTATTGCCGAGCGAATCGCGATTGTTGAATACCCCTTCGCTGTCCTCGAACAGAATGGACAGGGCAGACATGCCCGCATGCGGGTGAGCACCGAAGGTCGGGCGGCTCATGGTGTAGTGGTCGATCATGACCAGAGGATCCATCAGGCCGTCAAACTGATCATGCTTGAAGCTCATCGCCTCAAAGCCTTCGCCAATGCGTAAGGGCTTTCCTGTGACTTTCTGACTTAACTGAACGTCCTTGTGCTCGTTGCGGGACGTGGTTTGTAGGTTCATATTCGCCTCCTAATTGGCTTTCTGGTTTGTCTCTCAACTCGTTGAGATAAAGTATTACCTGGAACGATGATGGTAAAAAGTGGCAAAATATGAACTTATCGTTCTAATATTGGAACGAGAGGCCAGTGGCTGACCGGCAAACGGCGGGCAATAGTTTGGGCACTAAAGGGGTATGCGATGGATATGAACGGCTATTTCTATTTCGTTCATGTGGTCGAGAAAAAGGGCTTTGCGCCAGCGGGGAGAGCACTGAACATCCCCAAGTCCCGGCTCAGCCGTCATGTCAGCCAGCTCGAGGATCAGCTAGGTGTCCGGCTCATCCAGCGCACGTCGCGCCAGTTTAAAGTGACCGAGATGGGTGAAGCGATCTATCAGCACGCGCGCAAAGCAGTTGATGAAATCGAGGCGGCGCGCATTGCCATTGAAGAAAGCTCCAACATACTGACCGGCAAAGTTCGACTGACCTGTTCGGTAGGCATGGCGCAATTTGCACTGAGTCCACTGGTCACCCGCTTTCTGAAAGCTCATCCGAGAGTGGAGATTATTCAGCAGGTCACTAACCAGTCCGTAGATCTCATTGAAACTGGCGTCGACATGGCAATTCGCGCGCACTCCGCGCCCCTGCCTGACTCCACAATGATTCACCGCCGATTAGCCACGGTTACCTGGGGACTACTTGCCTCCCAGTCGTATATTGATAAGGCTGGCGCACCGATGACCCCGGAAGAACTTGACGGGCACGCTGGCCTGAAGCTTGGCTGGAATTCGGATACAGGGCATTGGGTGCTGCGCGCGTCTGATGACTCAACCTTTTCAAAACCTTATCAGCCGCTTTTATGCAGTGATGATATGGTGACGCTCAAGCAGGCTGCGTCGGCGGGCCTCGGTATCGTGGGTTTACCGCTATACACTTGCCGGGACGAACTGCAAGCCAAGCGCCTGGTGCGAGTGCTGCCCGAGTGGACAGCTGGAAGCGCAGATATCAGCTTGCTGATGCCCTCTCGCCAGGGCGTTCCGCCGACGGTGTCCCGCTTCGCGAATTTCCTCCGCGACGAATTGCCGGCGATCGTTGCAACCTAGGCGGTGTTTACGGAATAAACCATGAAAGTTCGCAGATGTTCAATTTGTGGGCAGTCGACAATGCGTAGAGCAGCAGATAGCGGTCTGTAGGTCGTCAGAAGGTTTGAGACACGCTGCCTAAGTTTTTAAAGTAGACTTGCTTAGCATCGTTTTCGGTTAAAAAATTGAACGGGTTTTCTGATTTTCTTCCTCTTTGCGTTCCGGAATTTGTTGTTCGATGCGTGACCTTTCGCAAGGGTGAAGCACCAGGTCCCAAGCGAGACCTTCCAGAATTTGTGCTGCCTTTTCGCGATCGGCTCACTGGCCCATGGCCCGAAGGTCAGATGTGAGGAAGTCGAGATGGCTCTTCATCATAAACGGGGGACACCGGCATTCATTAAACTGAATTTGCGACGAAACAGTTTAATGGAGACTACCGATGTCCCACGCAGGAATGATTATAGGCCTACCGGGCCTTGAGATTGAACGGGTCGTGCGCATACAGGGTATTGAGGTGTGGGCCAAGCCGAGTATCAGGCCGCCCTGTAAGCACTGCCAGGGGGCGGGCTTGCGGATCAAGGCGACCTACCAGCGGACCATCAAGCATACCCGTCAGGGCAACCAGATTCTGACCTTGCACCTGCGGGTGCCCAAATACCACTGCCAGGGGTGCCGACGGTATTTCCGCCACTCATTTGTTGGGATACGACCGCGTTATCGGGCCTCCGAGGCGTATCGCTTGGAGGTCTTCGAGGCGCACGACGGGGGTGTCACCCAGCGCAAGTTGTCCCTGACGCACCGCATCAGCCCAGCGACGGTTGAACGCTGGTATCAGCACCATATTGGCCAGAAGCGGTCCGAGGGAGATCGTCGCTATTGTCCCCGGGTACTGGGCATCGATGAGCACTTCTTTACCC
The DNA here is from genome assembly GCF_016132545.1 of Spongiibacter nanhainus. Taxonomy (GTDB): domain Bacteria; phylum Pseudomonadota; class Gammaproteobacteria; order Pseudomonadales; family Spongiibacteraceae; genus Spongiibacter; species Spongiibacter nanhainus. Next base: position 3,066,414 of record NZ_CP066167.1, on the reverse strand, counting down.
GCAAGAGCGGCTATGCCACGACCTTTGCAGACCTGAGGAACCACAAGGTCTTTGACGTTAAGCTCGGGCGCTCGGAACCCAGCCTGCGCCGCTATTTACGGGGTTTACAAGGTAGAGAGCAGGTCCAGGTGGTGGTGATGGATTTGTCAGAGACCTACCGTAGCATTGCCCGCCGTTACTTCCCCAACGCCACGATTGTGGCCGATCGATTTCATGTGGTGAGATTGATCAATCAGCATTTCCTGAAGGTCTGGCAGCAACACGACCCGGAGGGGCGCAAGAACCGAGGGCTGATCAGCCTGATGCGTCGTCACAAGTGGCGCCTGGGTGATGAGCAGCATGCCAATCTGATGCGTTACTTGGCGGATTACCCGGTGTTGCAGGCGCTGTATCTTGCCAAGCAGCGGCTGGTGCGCTTTGTGTTGCTCAAGACCCTGACGCGGAAGAAAGCCGAAGCCCGTTTGCCGGCCTTCGTCGCGTTGGTTGAGCAGTTAGAGGCCAGCCCATTACACGCACTAGCCCGCACCTTGCGGTCCTGGTTACAGCCGATAGTGGCGATGTGGCGCTTTACCAAAAGCAACGGCATCACCGAAGGCTTCCACAACAAAATGGAAATGATCTCGCGGCGAGCGTATGGTTTTAGAAACTTTGAGAATTACAGACTGCGAGTGCTGGCCCACTGCGGATGGGACGGTGTAATTAACAGGGTGAGATGAGTGCCATCCCCCGTTTATGGGGTAGAGCCGAAACTTTGAGAATTACAGACTGCGAGTGCTGGCCCACTGCGGATGGGACGGTGTAATTAACAGGGTGAGATGAGTGCCATCCCCCGTTTATGGGGTAGAGCCAAACAAAAAAGGCGAATCAGCTAAGTGCTTGATTCGCCTTTCATCTTGTTGGTAGCGGGGGCAGGAGGTTATGAGAATGGCGATATTAGTACATATTAATTGTACCAAAAATACATAAAATAGCTTGTATAAGCATTTATAAGGGGGTATCAAGGATAAGAACGATTGGAATACAGGTCACTTAAGATCAATGGACAAAACGGAGAAGTGTCACAGCCAAGACGAAAACCCTGTGACCTTCGGGCTACCGAGGGCCTATGATGGCATTTCGGCCTGGGCAGCCAGTGCGGGGATGCACCCAGAGCTTGAAATTGCATATTTCTGTATGGGGCGGCCCGACGATCCGCGCACGATCCACAACTTTGCTAATGAGTTCGCACAACCGATTTCGCAGTCAATCTTATCAGATTGGGCCGATCGGCCCATAGTCAGCCGACTTTGGAAATTCTCTTTGGCGTTGAAGTCGGCTGAGTACATCCACAGAGCCGATTCTCCCATTTCCCACAAGGGTAAACCTGCATCCGGAACAAAAGCCGAGTTTTCGCCACTGAAAACTCGATTTTTCCTGCTCGCCATGGTCGTGAACCCGAGGTCGGATGGCGCCTCGGATGCTATTACGACCAGTCGGCAGCGTTTGCGGCTCTGGTTGATCATCCAGACGGCGATTCGTATTGCAGAAAAAGGGAACATTGCAGACAAATCCATAAGTCAAGCGTCTCGACATCTCATCCTGGACCAGATTGATCCAAAATGGGAGCTAGTTGATAACCTTCTAACCCAAGCTCGCCACGAAACGAAGGGGTACCCCAAGACCTTCCAGTGGTTCACCTACGCGGTCAAACAATCTGCAAAGGCACTTTCGACTGCAGCCTCGGATTCAGAGAAAGCATTCCTAAACAGCCTGATTTTAATTGCCGAGGGTAACAACAGCCCACTCCCGCTCTCAGCAGATATCGATATTCCGGGGCCCTACACCGCTATTGAGGGAATGGCCAATGAGTCTGTTCCATTAACTGACTCAGACCTGCCAGGTGTACTGACTCTCCAGGGACTGCCTGAAAATGGCGAGGACGCGCCTGACGATGTACTTGTCGAAGTCGATATCTCTGATACCGAAGAAGAGCAGGCACTGACTTCTCGATCGGTTTTCTTGTACTCCGCTGAAGAATCTCAGTTTCTACCCTGGAGTTGGGACAAACTCTTGCCCCCAGAGATCGAGCAGGTCAATGCGTGGATGGCAGGAGCGATCTGCTCTGGTGACCCTGTGCTATCGCTGGGGGCGGCTATCACCAAGATTGCAACAACTGTTGGCGAGTCACTGTTCCACGCCGAGCGAATCACTATCGATAACTCACTCGGGGTCAACTGGAGTATCACGCCAGATTGCCGCCATATGCAACGGCTGTCACCGACTCGAAGCAGTTACTGGCGACCGGAAACAGAAAAGCAGCGATCGCAAGTAAGGCCGTTTGTCGGAACTATTCGGATCGCACTCTCCTCCGATGTCAGTCATGTACTGGAAAGCGCTCTCTCTGCTCAGATAGGAAGTGTGACGTCGCTAGGCCAGCTTTGGCGTACCATCAATCCTACCACCAAGATGACAATGTGGTTCGATGCCATTGCCAGAGAACGATTCCCGCGTGTCACCAGTGGTAAGTTGGGGCAGGTCGCGTCGCAGCGAGCTTTTCAGATTACTGGAGACTCGCATTTCGCTCGAATGGTGACCGCCTCCCCGCAAAGCGGCTTACCTGCGGCTTGCGGTTATGCCAATTGGGACGTGACAACGATTGCCAAGGGCTTGGACCGGCCAGTGGTGATGGAGGGGGTTGATGAATGGACACTACTGCTCGGTAGCATGCTCGCACCGCTAGAGTCGGTACTCCTTGAAGGTATCTCACACGCCGCATCCTTGGTGGCTCAAGCCAATGATTTGGTGAGCTTCCATAACCGATATACACAATATTGCTTGCTGGCGTTGTACGCGGGCACAGGTAGCCGATATCTTAAATCCCCTTTTGAGTCTTTAGCGCACTTAAATCTCAGGTTCCGCTGCATCTATATCAACGACAAGTCGGATGACGAACGCCACGATGGTCGAATGGTTCCCTTGCCCGACAAATTAATTGTGCTGGTGCAGGCATACCTAAACTATCTCGCGATGCTGGCCGTCACCATAGCGTCATATAAACCCGAACTCGCTGAGAATATTCATCTGGTTCTGAGCGGTTCAGAGTGTGCCCTTCCCCTATTTTTCTTTTTAGACGAGCAGCTTTGCTGGCATCAATCCTCTGACTCCGACGCCCTCGGTCTGCCACTAGTGACCTGGTCGCTTCCACCGAATCTGTTTCGACACAGATACTCGCAGCAACTCAGTCGTGCAGGCATTCCCATCGATACCCTCGATGGCTGGATGGGGCACTCAGAGCGCGGAGGCGCGAGTTATGGGGACTACTCCCCGAGATGCTGGATTGATGATGCCGATCGGTATCGCGATACTTACAACGGTGTTTATGACGCGCTAAAATTTTCGGTCATCCGCGCTCCGGCGATTCTCCCGGGGTACGCGGGCCCTACTAAGACGGCTCCGGGATACGACGAACCCACTTTATTCGGAATCAGAGAGCGACGCCGGAAACGGCGAGAGCGCTACAAGAGCGCTCGAAGAATTGCTCTGAAGGAGATCACGCTTTTTATCGGCGAAAGATCACTCGAAGACTTCGAACCATCAGAAATAGAAACACTTGCAACCAGACTACTTAAACGAGAGAACGGGTTACCGCACCCCGATGCAGGGATCAGATTCAGTGCCCTTGAACAATTCTTGAAGACCCGTGGCAGCAAACATACTCGGTCTATCCGAAAAAGAATGCTCAAGCGAAAAGAGGAGCGAAACCTTGTACAGCAAAGCTTGCCTGAAGACCTTGACCGGTACAAGCGGGCAAAGGCTTGGGCCGAGAGAACGAATGAAACCATTCATAAAGGGCTCGTCAATAAAACACAGGCGCTCATCCTTGGCGCAACACTGATTTGCATACAAAAGCGGTTGAGCTACCATCGCCTCTTACTGGATGTGGTACAAGGGAAGAACTTCCGGCTGGTTCAACACCGGAAATCTTACTTTTTTGAGTACAGCGAAGAATGGCAAACCGATGATTTCCTAGAGCCAGTTCAGCGGCACGAAATCGGCTACAAAATCGCATCTCTGCTACAGTTTGGTATCTCGAACTCTAGACTGCCTGATATCGCGTCATTACCAATACCGAAAGAACTGCGTCCGCTCATACTCGAACTTTGGCCCGAAGAGGATATAGCAGCATTTTCCGTATCAACATTCATCAAGCGACTGACGAAAATCGTTGAACAGGCTAATCTCGTCCAATTGCCAGGGATGGTAGCTGCGGCATTAAGCGAAAGGATGCCACCAACGAGCCTTAACTGGGCCGACTTTCTTCGACTGAGGCATGGCGTCTGCGTGAAACTACCGCAGGATGTTCTAACTGGAACTCAAACGCATGAATTCAGTTTAAGTCAGCGCACGGGGTATGTGGCCGATACGGCAACGCTCCAGGACAACGCGAAAGCGTTTTATGACGCCGTGACCACTACCCTCAATAGATACGAAAAAAGATCTGCTAAACACTGTGCCAAGGCAATAGATGAGCTGTGTAATTCGTATCTCGGGCGCGTGAGCTCCACGATTCAGATGATGGCTCATTGGATCAGTCATGTGATTCGAGAGGGGCAGGGGCGCGGAAAGCATCACAGACCGTACGCCAAAAGAACAATCCAAAATTATTTCAGTACGCTTCGGTTGGCTTTTCAGGGTTTGGCCTATGCTCACGACCTTTTATCCATGGATTCGGAATCGATCACGGACTTGTATCATGACATGGCAACGTCGCGGCGAGAACGAGACAGGGAGGTGGGTTATTTTGGTAAGAGGCTGAAATCGTTTCACAGATGGGCGGAGAGATTTGGCATTCAAAGGCCAGACTGGTCTGAAATAAACACCGATGATAACCATCGCAGTGTGAGCCCCGGCTGCTTCAGTGAAAAGGAATACCTCGCGTGCCTAGACTTTATCGACCATGCCTATAAATCAAACGAGCAACTCGCTCTCTACCTTGGCTTTGTGCTCCTTTTAACATTCAGGTTTGGACTTCGCGGGGGTGAAGCGATTGGCCTTCGTCGTCAAGACTGGTGCCAATGGCAGGGTTATACTTGGGTTCTTGTGAGAGACAACCAAATTCGGCAGCTGAAGCGATCAAGTAGTCGACGAGCAGTTCCTCTCCTATTCGTGCTGACACAACGCGAGAAAGCGTTGGTCGACCGTGTTCTTGCTAACTATGACAGCCTAGCTGGCCTTGAGAAGAACATGCCCCTGCTTTGCGAGAACCGATCAGGCAGAGTGATACAGGCTGCGGTTTGTCAGGAAATCCAGGAGACGCTGACATCAATACTGCGCGCCATTACCGGCAGCCAGTCGCTGACAACGCACCATTGCCGCCATGCGTTTCACAACCAGGTGGCGCCAATTCTGTTGGGATTCGAAACACCGACGTCACGGATGATATGCAAGCATATTAATACTGATCAATTGAGGCAGCTGGTACTGGGCCAAAATGTAGATGTATCCATCCGCTCTTCCATGGGCTTGTCACGTTTGATGGGACACAGCGGTCCTTCATCGGGCCTGAAAAATTATAATCACCTTGTCACAGAATGGGCCGACGCCCTGACCCCGGTCAAAACAGGGCGGGCTCTCGTTATTAAAGGTATGGTCAACACTTGCGATTTTGAACACGTACAGCAAGAGGCTCCGGTTAATCCACCGCAAATTTGCTTTAGCAAACCGACGCTTTTGCTGACACTCAAGCTCCTCCGACTCGTGTCGCAGGGACGATCTTACCCGCAAGCCGCGAAGTTACTGTCGTTAGAACCGGGATTTGCCAACGATATTCAGGCCAATTTTGATGCGGCCAATCGTGTGATGCGATTTAAAAAGCGCGGAGAAAACGCATGGTTCAAAGGTGAGGAGTCACCGAACGCGATGCTGCATTACATCAACGATTCTGCGTGGGATCGAATTCTCGAGCTGGCGGGCAATACCGAGTTGGAAATACCTTCACCAGATATCCAGTTACCGTCTTTCGACGAATTGCCTCTGCTGCTGGGCATGACGAGAATGATAAAAATGAGTCACGGGAGACATTGTGAGATAGTGAGGGCGAGTTTTGACATTCTTGGTATTTCAGAGAGTCAATTCGATGTCACTGTTTCGAACGATGATCCTCTCGTAACGCAATTGCTTCAAGACTATAAATTCAAAGTCCGCCCAATACGGAGTTTTCATGAATCAGGAAAGCCGCTTCAACTGGATGTATTCAATCGCGAGGTTGATGAGAGGAATGGACGAATTTTTGATTACGGTGCGCTGATTTTTCGTCCTAACAATGACGGCGTAGTTCGGAACGCCTACCAGCTGGCAGTAGTATTTTTGGCAACGGGAAGTTTGCTGATCACGTTGGCTTGCACCAAGCAAGAAAAAATAACGACTAAACAACCACCACCTTCGTCATCGGTGTAATTTGCGATTCAATATTATCTCATTATTTCGACAGATTTTAGTATGAATGTGGGTTTATCAGGCGTTTTTTCAAAAATTTTATCCGCGACATACTTCAGGTGCGCGTCATGGTGTTTCGCTTCGGTAATCAATTTCAACATTTTCGTATCGTGGATAACGAATGTCTTGGAGGCATCAACGACCGTATCGACATCCATTATTGATAGATACACCAAGTTATGATGCCCTCGGAAGCCATCCACCGTGGCCGTACCGCTAACTTCCTCGGCAGCCGGAAGCTCGAACTCAAATTCGTCAAAGCGACCTGAGAAAGCGCTAACCCTCGGGTCGGGCCCAAACGTTTCTAGTGCGAATGGGTGCGTGATTTTGGAACCAGAAAGAGCCATTCTGATTTTATCGACGTGGTCCATAAGAAAGGTAATGTCTGCTACGCTTAATCCGCTGACGCTGTCCGAGAAAAACAAATCCCCTTGTTTTTGTATCAGCCTCTCTCCTACAAAGGAAACCGCCAAAGATAATTTGTCGGAGATATCGTGATTATCGTCGCCAGTTAGCATCAACACAGTGCGCTGATTTCTCTGCTTTGTGCAGTCTTTGGCGATTAGATTTTTCAATTTTACGCCAACACCACAACCCGGATAGAACGTTTTCACGAAGTCGGTGCAAGCATTTTCGATAGACCTAGCGGTTTTATTCCTTATTCGACAACCGACGTCTCTCTCGTCGAACTCCAGCCATTCGTGATCGAACTCTCTCAACGTAGAACTTTGAGGCCAAAGCTGGGCAAAAGCGATCGAAATGGGTTGGCCAAAGGCGTCCTCACTGCTGAAGACCTCGACACATGAGTGGGATTGCTCCCCATCGACATAGTATTCCTTTTTCATTTCACCAGCCCCGCGCTAAATAAACCGCCCTATGTTTTTTTGCTACAATATTCCGTGCACATCGGGTTACATTACCTGCCAGGTGTTGCTCATATGTACATATATACGCACAAATGGGTGGTTGTCAAGGCAAATGACAGATCAAATTCAGGTCGGCGCGCGAATCTCAGCGATTCGTGGGCAGTCTATGCAGACGCAAAAATCGTTTTCTGATTCTGTGGGTATCTCGCTACGGGCCCTCCAGAACTATGAGAAGGGGGACCGCAAAATACCGGCCGACCTGCTGATCACGATTTGTCGGACGTATGACGTCGATCCATACTGGGTGATGGAAGGCCCGGGAACCATTCCCCGGAAATCTCGTGTTGGTTCGATTGATACTGATATTCTTGTGAAGTCTGAGAAATTAATCAGAAAATTGTTGAAAACGACCGGCCAACAGATTGAAGAGAGGCAGAGAATCGAGCTCGTGGCAGAAGCGTATCAGAATTATTTGAATGAGCTGATGCCTAGAGAGGGGGCGCCAGCCTCGAGTTCAGATGGGCGGGAGGTTATGTGAAAAAAGTAAAGAAAGAGGGAAATGTTTTATTCCTTTCGCAGAATAGAATGAGCAATATTAATCTATTTTCTGACCCAGTCGATAATAAGATAGCTAAAATCATGCTGCCAAAGGTGCTTGCTTCCTCTGATCAAGGATCTATTTATTTGGATTCCTATACAAGTAAAACGCCCCAGAGATCGAAAACAGAGTATCTTTATATATTACTTAAGCTAATGCTATGTGTATTGTTCTTCATTTCGCTAGTTCTAGCGTCAGCTAACCTGTCCCTAATGGCGATAATCCCCAATGTCAGTGCGGGTACGCTCGGGGTTTTGATCTCTTTTGTGGTTCTAACTGGAGGCCTTTTTGCCTTTTCAGTGCGATTGAACATCAAGGATGATCAAATTAACAAAACCTGCAATTAAACTAGCTTCGCATCTTTAAAAGTAAGTAGGCTAAAGATATAGCTCGCAAGCGTGAATCCTTATTTCCATCTCGCTCGTTGCATAGGTAATGTTGTGAAGAGTCCTCAGTGGCAACTGCAGATTTACACCTCCACAACATAGTTCGTCTCAAAATTTGGATTGAGCTCATCGGGTAAATAGCCACGCGGATTGCAAACTACTCGTGTATTACTCAGTGTGTAATCACTGCTGTTGTGGAGGTGACCGTGTACCCAGAGTGACGCAGATGAAGTTTCCACGACGTCGTCTAAATGACTCGCGTAAGCAGCTGACGTAAGTTCTTCGCGGTGTGCCTCAGAGATCGACCTAGCCGACGGCGCGTGATGAGTGACCACTACCGTTTTCCCAGAAAAGGGAGTTTGGAGTTGCGTCCGCAACCAAGAGAGGGATTTTTCGTGGATGCGAGTCATGGAAACAGGGCTAAGTTTAGAATAGCGGGGAGCGACACGAATTTTTTTAAAATCGGTCATTTCCTGCTGACAGAAATACCCAGCCATTCGAGGATCTCCTTGTAGGCGAAGGTCCGTCCATAGTGTGCAGCCAAGGAAGCGTACCCCATTGATTTCTATGGATTCGTTTTCAAGTACGCGAACGTTTGAGTCTTGTGCGGCGATTTTCGCCTTTTCAAGTAGGTTTGGGTACTTCTCGCCATAGTACTCATGATTTCCTAATACCATGACTACCGGTTGATTAGGAAACGTCTCCTTTGCCCACTCAACGCCCCGCGTTTTTAAATGGATGTCACCAGCCAGCACGACGACATCTGCATAGCCTGAATCGACCTCAAGCGGACCAAATTCAAGATGTAGGTCACTAAGTACGAGGAGTTTCATGAGAAATGATGTCGATGTAGGAGCATGATCACCAGCCTCCAGAGAACACCTGGTGAGCAAGATAGGCGTGTACTCGTTTGGCGTTGCCGTCGGCTATCAATGACCAAGGCGTCTGCCCGTCCAGGTAGGTGTTGTCTTGAAACAGATACGATTCAGGCTGCAGGGAAAGTACGCGGGTAAGCTGATCAATCAGCAGGACATAGCGCAGTTCGTCTCGAGAAAGCGCCCCTAAAAGCTGTTTTACCTCATCTTGAGGCGCCGCCCAGCTATCCAGGATCCGAGCAGCCAATCGCTCCGCGATGGGTATTGATACCGTCAACAAGCGGTCGTCAGGCTCGTTGGTAAATGGGACGGGCACATCAAGGCCAGCCATTCGCATTTCACCAAGTGTAAAAACCGCAATAGAGCTGTCATTACCGGCTACTGTGGCAGTGTTGCAAACGGCCTCGTCGCTAACCGGTGAGGAATGGCTATTAGATTTTTGATCACTGACCATAGCTACTTTCCAGGGCGTCTAGATGGAGTCCGTCTTATTGCATGATTACTGTATAAATATATAGTGTCTGGGCGATGCGCGGACGTCAAGATTTTTTGACGCTTTTTGCTACATAAGGGAACTAGCAGTAAGCTTGCCTAGTGGGAAAATGGATAATCCAATACTGCATTGCTGGCAGGGGAATGCTGTTATCGCGCCGTATTCCGAGGCGCTTCAATGGGTGGAACCTTCACGAAGGCCTGTCTATGGCATTATTTATCGTCTTCACTATCTAAATCTAGAGTGGCGCTGAGTCCCGCAGCCTTAAATCGTCGAGCTGCATCTTTCAAGGCGGCCGGAGGGCTGGGTTCGCTATCTAAAGCGCTGAGTATCTCGTTTGCACTCTCCATTGTCAGTTCGATCTTTGTCGAGTGCCGTGTCACTGCGTGCGCCTTTGAAACAACGGCATCCAAGACAAACTGATCAATTGTTGTACCCGATAGCTCAGCTGCAGCAAGGACCAATTGGTGTACATCTGAGGGCAGGCTCACAACCAACCTATACTCCGTTGTCATGCTATTGCTCCGTTCTACTATCGGGTGTTAGCTCATCAGTGTAAGCCTGCAACTGCGTTTGTTCAGTTAAAACTGCTTGGTGCTGGATCGATCGTTTCATTATGACATGGTGGTGTGGTGTGGCAAGAATGCGTGCCTAGCACGGATTGTGCGGTGATTATCTTAGTGACACCCTAATCCCTGGTCTAAGAACAGCTCCATGGATCAAAACTCGCCGCATGTTTGCACTACATCAGTGATTAAGAAGAGGGTACCCCATCGGGCGCAGGGTAATAACGAACGGGAGACGTGACCTTCGGTCACATTTTGATAGTTAAAAGGGCGAGATATCACGTCCTGCTGGCTTATGTGCGATCAAATCAGTTTGGGATTTTGGCATTCCAACCCGAATATGCTGCTATATTCGGATTTACATTGATGTCGGCGCCGTTTCTTGGTCGACTAGGCTTTGAAAATCCTCTTGCGGGAGGGCTGTTGAGAAATCCCAAAGCGAATGAACCTTGCGCTAATTATCTCTAAAGCAAAAAGATCTAAACTTCCAATGTTGGTTAGTAACGAGAATCTAGAGGGGAAGAGTGCATTTTGATAAGACCATAATATACGTTGATATGGATCATGTGCTCTGCGACTACAAGACGGGGTTCGCTCGGCATAAGGCAAGATTCCCTGATCTAGCGTTCCCGCAGAGTGAGCCAGGCCTGTACGTAGATTTGGATCCACTTCCAGGCGCTATTGACTCGTACCGATGGCTACATAATCACCCAGAGACGGCGGTTTTCATCCTGACTGCGCCGTCAATACAGAACTCTCACAGCTACTCAGAAAAGCGTCTTTGGGTAGAAAGGCATTTGGGTATGGAGGTAGTAGAAAACCTGATCATTACGCCCCACAAGCATCTGAATCGTGGCGATTACCTCGTTGATGATATGCCGTCAGGAAAGGGGCAGGAGCACTTTGGTGGTGAGCTGGTCTTATTTGGTAGTAAAAGTTTCCCGGATTGGCGAAGTGTCCGCGACTATTTTGAAGAACGGCTACAGTACGACGCTTAACGAGCTGTGCGCTTCCATCTGAATTTATCGTATATAGAGGCGTCTTGCTCTCAAGTTGACTAAAGGGTTTATTCAGCCACTTCTCTGCTTCACGCTCGTATCCGAATACACGCACTGTGAGCGACCTAATCGCTCTTTTTAGATTACCATGTTCACGGTTTGCTGAATTACACATTGCGAGTGCCACGGCATTTGGGAAAACTAGCGCACCCCAAAATTGCTCACCGATATTCGCACCCTTCTTGGCAATGCGCATTTCCATTCTTTGGTTGCATCTAGGACAGCCGAGGGAGGTAGGGGCAGCAACGGGAGCCTTCTAATGTGACTTGCCAAAGTGTTTCTTAAGCATCTTTCCGTCAAGCAGTGTGATGTTGCGACCGGAGACGAAACGCTCAGTATCGGTGGTAAACGTGCCGGTAGTGACGATAAACCCGCCGATGGCGCCCTCAGCCGACATGAGGCCATAAAGTTCGAGCGCAACGGGAACTCCGACTCGTTGCGCTCGCCAGTGTTTGCACTGGACGAAGTATTTTTCGGTACCCTTTCTCTAAACTGTTTCTATGCCGCCATCTCCTGTGCTCCCACCTCGCTCTTTGACTACATAGCCTTGTTCCCGAAATATAGCTGCAGTGAGCTGTTCGAATTGCCTTCAAGATAGTGATTGATGTTGAGCCCGCTTGAGCTTGATAAGGTCGAGGTGGCGGGCGTTGCCGCGGGATTTGACGAAGGAAGTGACAGCGCCAAAACACAGTGCAAAGGTAGCGGCGTACTGGAGTGCTGTGCTGACGAATTTTGCAACTTGCCAGGTTGCGCTCTGGCCAAGTGCCTCTACGCCGGTGACAGGCGGGATCAACGCTAACTGGTGGAATAGGAAATAACTGACAGCAGCAAGGACGATGCTGGCTTGCCAGGGTAGCTTTTCGCCGAGCGAAAATAGGTCGTTCAAAAAAATACCTTCGGCCATGTGGCCTACTTGCGTCCGTATCGTCCTTACTTCCCTTAATATGGCTCACTGGTCGCTGCTGAAAAAGTTCTCATACAGATATACCCTGCCGGCTGTTTGAGTAGGTAGTTGGTTGTGAAGGGTGGGATACTCGCCATTTTTGACGATAATGATGAGTATGGGGCGGTGGCCTCGACCAGGTTAATCACTGAGAAGTCAGGTCTCTCGGCGGAGCTTTCGATTATACCAAGTTGTGGCCATATGCTCCACAAAGCAAAGCCGCAGCCGGTTATCACTGCTACACAGCGGTTTCTGGCTGGCCACCTAAGCTCCCGCAGCCAATGATTGCCGCATAGGATATGGCTATTTAAACCGGTCTTTCACTGCGATGTTCAGTCGGTCGCCACTATTTGAGCGGGTATCGATGGTGGTGGTTTCGCGGACATAGCGGTGGGCTTGCTCGCAGGTTACGTGATAAACGCTTTTGCACAACTCAAAGGCTTCGTTGTGGGGCCAGTCGTGGGGAAGCAGCTCGTTTGGCAGCAGGGGGTCGTGGAGGTTGGCGCGACGGAAGGAGTGGATCATTAGCGTCTGTAACTGAAATGCCAGTTGTGGTGTTAGCTTACTCTTTTTAAGCAGTTTGGAGGCAGGTTTAAAGTCGGCGATAAACTTTAAATAGCGCTCTTTGACTTCTCCCAGATTCCAGCTGTCGCGGATCTTTTGCTTGTTACTGAAATCATCGGAATCCTCAATCGAGCGGGCCCTGAAGATCAGCGCCAGGTCCTGGTAGCCGTTGCGCTCAACGATCTGTCTTGCAGTATCCAGGCTCGCCAGTGGGTGCAGGAATACCCCGTTTGATAGCAGACTAAAGCCGTTCCACTCCAGCTCTTTGCGCAGTTCAGTGCGCTCTGTAGTGGCCTCGAAGTTCTTTTGCAGGATAACCAGTGTCCACTGCCCATCCCAGTCGATGTTGTAGGACTGATAGATATGCTTGTAGGCCGATTCAAAGCGGCGGGTGCCGGATTGTGTGAGAGAATAAAAACTGCGTCGACCCTGCTTTTGGGAGGTGAGCCAGCCTTCGTCGGAGAGCCTAAATGCGTTGGTGCGCACCAGACGCTCGTTGATATCAAAGGCCTCCATCAGTTGAATCAGCTCGCCCAGCCAGATCCCTTCTGAGTACGGCGATATGGCATCACCAAAGACGGAGATGATCAGTGATTTGGAGCGTGGCTCCTCCGTTTTAATGTAGTGCTCAACCCATTCTTCCAAGGTGTTGTCGGTATTATTTTTGGGCATTCCTGGCTCACATCTTGTAATGTGGTAGACCGCAAAGGCGCGGTTTAGAATAAAAGCGTGTCGTCTTCCTTGAGATAGTGATCAGACTGACTTAGCGATAAAGTGTAAGAAAATCATCGCTCAAAGTCGATCACCGCATCGGTGTTGCTACCATCAATCGGCGATCTTGCCAATTTCCAGTGTGCCTGCGTCGCTTTCTGCCGCTTTGCAAAGTAGCGGCGCGGGTTGCCAAAAGTCGTCGCCGGTTTGCTCTTGGAATTGCCGCATTCTGGCAACGGCATTGGCAAGCCCATAGGTCTCAGCATAAAACATCGGCCCACCGCGCCAGCGGGGAAAGCCGTAGCCGTTGACGTAGACAACATCGATATCGCTGGCCCGGTCGGCGATGCCTTCTTGCAGTATCTTTGCCCCCTCATTTACAAGCGCGAGTATTAAGCGGTCGGCGATTTCCTCGTCACTGATTTGGCGCTGGGGGATGCCCCATTTTTTGGCGTGAGCCTGAATTTTTTCGATAACGTAAGGGTCTTCAGATTGCTTGCCGCTGTCGGGATCGTATTGATAAAAACCAGCCCCGGTTTTTCGGCCCAGGCGCTTTTCGTCAACCAGTTCATCGGGTACCGAGCACTCGGGTAGGCTGCCAACTTCAATACCTTGGTTACGGCGGGAGAAGTAGCTAATATCCAGACCGGCCAGGTCGGCTACTGACAGCGGCCCCATGGCCATGCCCCATTCCTTGATGGCGCTGTCGATTTGCTTGGGCGTCGCCCCTTCCACCAATAACAGTTGCGCCTGGCGGGCGTATTTTTGCAGCATGCGGTTGCCGACGAAGCCGTAGCAAACGCCGACGGTGACTGGGGTTTTGCCTATACGTTTAGCGACCTGCATCAGCGTCTTGACCGCATCCGGGGCGGTCTTATCGGCCCGCACTACTTCCAGCAGTTTCATGATGTGGGCAGGGCTAAAGAAATGGGCGCCAATAACGTCTTGCGGTCGGCTGGTAGCGGCGGCCATCTCATTGATGTCCAGGTAGGAGGTATTGGTGGCCATGATGCAACCGGGCTTGCAGTGCGCGTCCAGTTTGGCGAACACACTGTGCTTCACTTCCATGCTCTCAAAGGTGGCTTCCACAACCAGGTCGGCGCTGGCGACGTCTTCCATCTGGGTGGTGCCGGTTATCCGTGACAATGCCGCGTCGGCTTTGCTTTGGGAGCTAATACCTCGATCCACACCCTTCTGGTAGTTCTTGCCGATGGTGCTGAGTCCGCGCTGTAGGTTTTCTTCGCTTAACTCAACCAGTGTGACCTTATAGCCGGCCGTCGCGAAGCACATTGCGATACCGCCGCCCATGGTCCCGGCGCCAATAACGGCGACGTTCTCGATACTTCTGGGCTTCACATCGCTATCGATGCCTTTGGGTTTGGCAGCGGTCCGCTCGGCAAAGAACAGGTGCCGAAGAGATTGTGATCCCCGAGAGGCGCGGCATTCAAGAAAGCGCTCTCTCTCCTGCTGCTGGCCTAGCGCAATGTCGCTTTGGGAGGCTAACTCCACCAGGTCGATAATGTAGTTGGGTGCCAGTAGCCGGTTGCCGCTGTTGCTCTGTTTTTCACGCGCTTTGGCAAAAATCTCGGCGTTGGCATTGGCAACGGAAAGCTCGCCGGTGCGTCGGGGGCTGGGGCCGCTGGCTAGCAGCTTGCCAGCATAGTCGATGGCGGCCCCGGGCCATTCGCCCTCGATAACGGCATCTATCAGGCCGCTGTCTTTTGCGTCCTGGGTGCTTATTGGCTTTCCGCTCAGGATCATGCTCAGCGCTTTTTCGGCACCCACCAATCTCGGTAGCCGCTGTGTTCCCCCGGAGCCGGGAAGGATGCCGAGGTTTACTTCCGGTAGACCCAACTTGGTGCCAGTCAGCGCGGCCCGGTAATGGCCGGCCATGGCAATTTCCAGTCCGCCGCCAAGGGCATTGCCGTGCATGGCGACCAACACCGGGATTGTTGAGTTCTCAATAGCGGCGATGACGTCCGGTAGTTCTGGGTAGGCCTGAGGTTTGCCGAACTCGGATATATCGGCGCCGGCAATGTAGGTGTTGCCTTGGCAGTAGAGCAGTACCAAAGCGGCGTTATCTGCCTCTGCCTTGGCGAGAGCGGCAAGGATCGTGCGCCGAACAGAGGCGGAAATGGCATTGATAGGAGGGTTGCTGATGGCGACCTTAGCGATGCCACCAAATAGCTCGTAACTTGCTGATTCTATTTCAAATACCGTGTTTTCGTTTGCCATTTTGGGCCCCCTGAACCTGTCGGCTTGCCATCTTTTTGTTGCTCTATATATTACAGAAAACTTGTCTATAGGTACAAATTATGTATCATAAAGTGATGAGACAGGGTGCATCCCCACCGTTTATGCGTTGTAACGCAGTGGGTGCGCTGCCAATAAAAAGTGAAATTTGCGCAGTGGAGTCAATTTTATGAAGCTCAATAGCTACGTTTGCGGCAAGTGGCATGAAGGTGCCAGCCAGGGTGTTGAAACCTTTAACGCCATTACTGGTGCCACGGTTTGTCATGTCAGCAGTGACGGCATCGACTTTGGCGAGGTGGTGCGCTACGGGCGGGATGTCGGTGGTAGCGCGCTGAGAGCAATGACCTTCCACGAGCGAGCCACGGCGCTGAAAAATATGGCGAAAGCGCTGATTGCCGACAAAGAAAAGTACTATGAGATTTCCACTCAGACCGGCGCGACCCGCGCGGATGGTTGGGTTGATATCGAAGGCGGGTTGGGCACGGTGTTTTCCTATGCCAGCCTGGCAAACCGCGAACTGCCCAACGACACTGTTCTGGTTGAAGGTGACACCGAGCAGCTGTCCAAGCACGGCTCATTCTTGGGGCGCCATATTCTGACCTCCAAGCCTGGTGTGTCGGTTCATATCAACGCATTTAACTTCCCCTGCTGGGGCATGTTGGAAAAAATCGCTCCGAGTCTAATCGCGGGCGTGCCGGTGATTATCAAGCCCGCTACCCCAAGTGCCTACCTGTCGGAGGCGATGGTGCGGGATATGGTGGAAGGCGGCTTCTTCCCCGAGGGCGCTATTCAGATTATCTGTGGTTCTGTTGGTGACCTGTTGGAGCATCTGGGCGAACAGGACGTTGTCACCTTTACCGGTTCTGCCAGCACTGGGCGCAAACTACGTACCCACCCCAATATTATTGCCAATTCCATCCCCTTCACGATGGAGGCGGACTCCCTCAACGCGGCCATTCTCGGCGAGTCGGTTAGCGAAGATGATCCTGAGTTTGAGCTTTTTCTGAAGGAAATCAGCAAGGAAATGACCATCAAGGCGGGGCAGAAGTGTACCGCTATCCGCCGGGTTATTGTTCCCCGGGAAAAAGTCAAAGCTGTTGTCGATGGCCTCGCTGCAAAGCTCGACAAAATCGCTATGGGTGATGCCTCCCAGGACGGTGTCCGTATGGGGGCCTTGATCAGCCGCGATCAGGTTCAGGACGTGAAAGAGCAGGTTGCCAAGCTGGCTCAGGAGTGCGAGATCGTGCACGGCGGCAGTGACGATTTTGAGGTGGTGGGTGCCGATAAAGAAAAAGGCGCCTTCTATCCCAAGACGGTGTTGTACTGCGACAAGCCCTTTGAGAAAACCCTGGTCCATGAGGTGGAAGCCTTTGGTCCGGTTACCACGGTCATGCCCTACGACGAGTTGGATGACGCTATTAAAATTGCCCAGCTAGGCAAGGGCAGTCTGGTGGCTTCTGTGTACAGCTTTGATGACGCTGAAACCAAAAAGCTGGTGACCTCGGCTGCCGCTTGGCACGGTCGTATGTTGATTCTGAATCGCGACTGCGCCAAAGAGTCCACCGGTCACGGCTCGCCGCTGATGCCGCTGGTGCATGGTGGTCCCGGCCGCGCCGGTGGCGGTGAAGAGTTGGGTGGTCTGCGCGCGGTTAAGCACTACATGCAGCGTACCGCCATCCAGGGCTCACCACGCTCGCTAACCGCGGTGACATCGGAGTATCACCGGGGTGCCGAGTTGCAGACTGACGGTGTTCACCCCTTCCGTAAATACTTTGAAGACCTGGTTATTGGCGAGACCTTGGTCACCCACCGTCGCACAGTGACAGAAGCGGACATTGTTAACTTCGGTTGTTTGAGTGGCGACCATTTCTACGCTCACTTCGATGAAATCGCCGCACAGGATTCCTTCTTCGGTAAGCGGGTAGCGCACGGCTACTTTGTTATTTCTGCGGCTGCCGGACTGTTTGTCGATCCGGGCAAGGGGCCGGTTATCGCCAACTACGGCTTGGAAAGTCTTCGGTTTATCGAGCCCGTCGGCATTGGTGAAACAATCCAAGCCAAGCTGACGGTTAAAAAGAAGATCAAAAAAGCGCAACGCGGTGATGAAAAACCCAATGGTGTCGTGCAATGGGCTGTAGAGGTCGTGAACCAGAACGACGAAGCCGTAGCGTTGTACGACATATTGACCCTGGTAGAGCGTCGCGACGTTTAATAATTGGGAGGCGAGCAATGGATTATAAAAATATTCGTTTTAGTGTTGAGTCTGGCGTGGGGTTTATCACCCTGAATCGCCCGGAAACATTGAACAGTTTCACTGTCGACATGCATCTGGAGTTCAGGGAGGCGCTGACCAAATGCGCCGAGGATGAATCGATACGCTGTGTGCTGCTAACCGGCGAAGGCCGGGGCTTCTGTGCTGGTCAGGACTTGAACGATCGCGCGGTGTCACCCGGCGACGCGGCACCGGACTTGGGGGAGTCTGTGGAGAAATACTACAACCCCATGATTCGCCTGATCACCACAATGGAAAAGCCGGTGATCTGCGCCGTTAACGGTGTTGCTGCCGGTGCCGGAGCCAACATCGCTTTTGCCTGCGACATCGTGATTGCGGCGCGCTCCGCCAACTTCATTGAGTCCTTCTGCAAGCTGGGTCTTATCCCCGATTCCGGTGGCACTTGGTCATTGCCCCGCTTAGTGGGTCTGCCACGGGCAAAAGCGATCGCCATGTTAGGCCCTAAAATCTCTGCGGAGCAAGCTCAGCAGTGGGGAATGATTTGGGACGTGGCGGATGATGACGCGCTGCAGGAAACCGCCACAAAACTGGCAACGCAATTGGCCACCCAGCCAACCAAGGGCTTTGCCTTTACCAAGCAGGCACTGTCTGCCTCTGCGACCAATAGTCTCGATCAACAGCTAGAGCTGGAGAAAGAGTTAATGAGGGCTGCCGGGCAAACAGAAGACTATAAAGAAGGCGTCGATGCGTTTATGAACAAGCGCAAACCGTCTTTTGTCGGGCGCTGAGCGCTTCAACGATAACGATGAATACCGGAGAGAAAAGATGGATCCGCTAGTAGCCTACATTTGTGACGCGCAGCGCACAGCGATAGGGCGTTATGGTGGTGCCCTCGCTGAAGTACGCGCTGACGACCTTGGCGCCGTCCCAATGAAGGCACTGATGGAACGCAACACGAGCGTCAACTGGGAACAGGTTGACGATGTATTTTACGGCTGCGCCAATCAGGCGGGAGAAGATAACCGCAATGTGGCGCGGATGTCTTCACTGCTTGCCGGGTTGCCCAGCGCTGTCCCGGGCACAACGATCAATCGGCTCTGTGGGTCCGGTCTCGATGCAGTGGGAACCGCGGCGCGGGCAATACGCGCTGGCGAGATTAATCTGGCGATCGCCGGCGGTGTGGAGTCGATGTCTCGTGCACCCTTCGTTATGCCTAAAGCCACTTCAGCCTTTGACCGGCGCGCGGAAGTTTTCGATACCACTATTGGCTGGCGCTTCGTCAACAAAAAGTTAAAGGATCAATACGGTATCGATTCGATGCCGGAGACGGCTGAAAACGTGGCCGCAGCGTTTGATATCAGCCGAGCCGATCAGGATGCCTTTGCAGTGCGCTCTCATGCGAAAGCGCATGCCGCGCAGCAGGCGGGGCGTTTCGATGCGGAAATCTGTCCGGTGATAATTCCGCAGCGCAAAGGTGAGCCGGTTGTTGTCGACAAAGATGAGCACATTCGTCCGCAAACCACCTACGAAAAGCTTTCGAGTTTGCCTACGCCGTTTCGTGATAACGGCTCAGTAACAGCCGGTAATGCATCCGGAGTTAACGACGGTGCGTGTGCATTGCTTATCGCCTCTGCTGAGGGCGTGCGTAAACACGGCCTGACACCAAAAGCAAAAATACTCGGTATGGCGTCCAGTGGATTGGAACCCAAAATCATGGGCTTCGGACCTTACGAAGCCTCTAAAAAAGTCCTCAAGTTAGTAGGGCTGAGCATAGATGATATGGATGTCATCGAACTCAACGAAGCGTTTGCTTCTCAGGGATTGGCGGTCATTCGGGCTCTGGGCCTGAAAGACGATGACCCGAGAATAAATCCCAATGGTGGTGCCATCGCGCTGGGCCACCCCTTGGGAATGAGTGGCGCGAGATTGGTTTCGACAGCCATGTATGAGTTGGTACAGAAGCAGAAGCGATTTGCCCTATGCACTATGTGTATTGGTGTTGGTCAGGGAATCGCCCTTGTTATCGAACGTGTTTCCGACTGAGAGAGGAAAAAATATGAGTTTATCTAGTACTGATATGCATCGTGCGACTGATGCCGCTACTTTGGAAGCCGACTTTCAAACTCGTATCGACAATGAAGAGAAGATCGAGCCAAAAGATTGGATGCCCGAAGCCTACCGCAAGAACCTGATTCGTCAGATTTCTCAGCATGCTCATTCGGAAGTTATCGGTATGCAGCCCGAGGGCAACTGGATTACCCGGGCGCCGTCACTCCATCGCAAAGCGGTGTTGTTGGCTAAAGTCCAGGACGAAGCCGGCCATGGTCTGTATCTGTACAGTGCCGCGGAAACACTGGGTATCACTCGTGAAGAGCTGATACACAACCTCCATACTGGCGCGGCGAAGTACGCTTCTATTTTTAACTACCCCTCACTGACCTGGGCTGATATGGGTGCGATCGGCTGGTTGGTTGACGGTGCTGCCATTGTTAACCAAGTGTCCTTGCAGCGCACTTCTTACGGCCCCTACGCCCGCGGCATGGTTCGCATCTGTAAAGAGGAAAGCTTCCATCAGCGCCAGGGCTACCACATTTTGATGACCCTGATGGAAGGTAGCGACGAGCAGAAAGCGATGGCACAAGATGCGGTTAATCGCTTCTGGTGGCCGTCACTGATGATGTTTGGTCCTCACGATTCCGATTCCGAGCACTCCGGTCAGTCGATGACCTGGAAGATCAAGCGCCAGTCCAATGATGAGCTGCGGCAAAAGTTTGTCGATCAAAGCATTGAGCAGGCAGAGGCCATTGGCTTGACCTTGCCTGACCCCGATCTGCGTTGGAACGAGGAGCGAGGTCACTACGATTTTGGTGAGATCGATTGGGAAGAGTTCTATCAAGTAATCAGTGGCAGCGGTCCCTGTAATCGTGATCGTCTAGCTCACCATCGCCGTGCCCATGAAGAAGGTGCATGGGTAAGAGAGGCTATCGAAGCCTATGAAGCAAAGAAAAAGGCTTCGGTGTAAGGGGCGGAGATAAAGAAGATGAGTAACAACAGCAATATGAAGTTGTTTGAGGTGTTTATCCGCTCACGTCGGGGCCTCGATCACAAACATGTAGGTAGTCTGCACGCCGAGGATGCGGAGCAAGCATTGGAGTATGCAAGGGACGTCTATACCCGCCGCAGCGAAGGAGTCAGCATCTGGGTGGTCAATTCCTCTGATATTTGTGCATCACAGGAAAGCGACTGCGAAAGCTTCTACGACCCGCTGGACGATAAGCCCTACCGGCATGCGACGCACTATCAACTGCCCAAAAAAGTTAAAAACATGTGAGCCGTACCATGACAGATATATCGACAAATGATACGGCTATTTATGCTGTGCGCCTTGGTGACGACGCCCTGATTCACGGTCACCGCCTGAGTGAGTGGTGTAGTAATGGGCCGTTTCTGGAAGAAGACCTGGCATTGACCAATGTGGCCTTGGACTACATTGGCCGCGCCCGCAACTACCTTAGTTACGGCGCGGAACTGCTGGGTCAAGGCGCCACTGAAGACAGCCTTGCTTACCAGAGGGATTGCCGGGAGTTCACCAACTTATTGATTTACGAGCTGCCGCGTGGGGACTTTGCCTTCGCATTGGCTCGGCAGTACCTGTTAGATGAGTTCGAGACCCTCTTTCTCAATGCAATGATCGACTCCAATGACGACACACTGTCTGCCATCGCACAAAAGTCGATAAAGGAAACCCGCTACCATTTGCGTCGCAGCAAGGAGTGGATGTTGCGCCTGGGGCAAGGTACTGAAGAGAGTCATCAGCGTCTGCAGAGTGCCCTGGGTGATTTGGCGGGATACACCAAGGAGCTGTTCGAGATGGACGCCTTGGAGTTGGCGCTGCTGGAAAAGGGCGTTGCTGTCGACCGGCGCGCTCTCGAGTCCCAGTGGCACAGCGCTGTAACAGCAATGTGCGAGCAGGCAACTGTTTCTCTCCCCAATCAGGGTTGGGAAGTCAAAGGTGGTCGTACAGGCTATCACACCGAGCACTTGGGCCATCTGCTATCGGAACTTCAGTTCGTACAGCGCGCTTACCCAGGATGCGAATGGTAAGGCCGGGGTGATGAACGAGGCAGATAAGCACACCACTGAGTCCAATCTTATTCCTCTATTGCCCGAGGAAGAGTTTCAGCGCCGGCAGCGCCGGCGCGAGTCGGAGCTTGGTCATATCTGGGGCCTGTTGGATGTTGTAAAAGATCCCGAGGTACCGGCTATCAGTATCTGGGAGCTCGGGGTTCTGCAGGATGTGCAACAACAAGACGGTGAGCTCGTGGTGGTGATTACACCAACCTATTCTGGTTGTCCGGCAATAAACACCATGGCCGAAGATATCCAGTCCTGCCTTCGAGAGGCAGGGCATACGGGGGTGCGCGTTGAACAGCGTTTAAACCCCGCGTGGTCCACCAGTTGGCTATCAGCCGATGCCAAGAGAAAGCTGGCTGAATTTGGTATAGCGCCTTGTCAGCCCGACGATATCGGCATCGCCTGCCCTCACTGTGAGTCGACTAACGTGAAACTGGTCAGTCACTTTGGGTCTACGGCCTGTAAAGCGCTTTACCAATGTAATAGCTGCCTTGAACCCTTTGACTATTTTAAAAATTTGTAAAATACCGCTAAAAAGAGAATTGGTAAGATGAATACCAAAGCATTTACGCCGTTGAAAATATCGAGCGTTGATAAAGAAACAGATTCTGCTGTTGTAATCGGATTTGATCTAAACGAAAGCCAGGCTGACATTTTTAAGTACAAGCCCGGCCAATACCTGACCCTGCGAACCGACATAGACGGTGAGCTGGTACAACGGTCGTATTCTATTTGCTCTGGCGTCAACGATGAGAGGATGCAGATCGCCGTCAAGCGCGTAGAGGGTGGTAAATTTTCCAACTTCGCCAACGACAAATTGACTGCTGGTAGCGCTATCGAAGTGATGCCTCCTCAGGGTAACTTTAGCGCCAATGTAGATGCCGGCAATCACAAGAATTACCTGTTCATTGCCTCAGGCAGTGGCATTACACCGATCCTCTCCAATGTTAAGACCGTATTGGAAGTCGAAGAAAATAGTACAGTAACGCTGATCTACGGCAATCAGCGTACCAACACCATTATGTTCCGCAACGCGCTGAGCTTTCTGAAAAACAAATACCTGACACGCTTTCAATGGATCAACATCCTCAGTCGTGAAGATCAGGGCGTGGATTTGCTTAATGGCCGCATAGACAACAAAAAAGGTCAGCTATTGGGGCAGTCACTGATCAATCTTGAGAGCTTCAATGAATACTTTATCTGTGGTCCAGAGTCGATGATCTCAGAGGTATCCCGCGGCCTCCGGGCGATTGGCGTCAGTGATGACTCGATCCGCTACGAGTTGTTCGGTGCGTCGGCTGAAGATGCCAGCCGCGTGGTCGAGAAGCATCATGCCCGCGCCAAGAAATTCGCCGGTAAGAGCAGTGATGTGACTATCATCTTTGACGGTCGCGCCAGCTCTCTGGAGCTGACCGCAGATGGTGAGAATATTCTCGACGCCGGCATGAACAGTGGCATGGAATTGCCCTATAGCTGCAAGGGCGGTGTATGTTCGACCTGCAAGGCACTTCTGGTTGAGGGCGAAGTAGACCAGGATATTACCCACGGCCTGGAGCAAAGTGATATCGAACGGGGCTTTATCCTGACCTGCCAGGCACACCCGATTTCTGACAAAGTCGTCGTGAGCTTTGACGAGAAGTAATGCTCCCGGTAAGTGAGTTGATCGATAGGTGAAGAATTTGGCAGATTCCCACGAAAAACAGAAAATTGCGGAAGAGTGTGCTCGTGTCTTGGGCGAGCGGGATGCAGCCACCGCGCACTTGGGTATGGAACTAGTGTCGGTGACTCCGGGTAATGTTGTTATCACGATGACGGTCAAGGATTATATGGTCCAGGGCCATGGCAATTGCCATGGCGGCTATATTTTTACCCTGGCCGATTCCGCATTCGCCTTTGCCTGTAATACTTACAATGCTGTCACCGTTGCTCAGGGTTGTTCCATCGAATATATGAAGCCCGCCATTCTAGGTGATGCATTGGTCGCAAAAGCGTCTGAGGTCTCCAGAGGAAAAAGGACCGGGGTTTACGATGTGCGCATAGAGCGGAGCGACGGCGAACTAGTCGCTTTAATGCGGGGTAAGTCTTATCAGGTCAATGCGACTTTGCTTTAACGCTTAATGCAGAGAAGCGGGATTAATGGACAGGGTCGTTAGTTGTCGACTTGTCTATTTCTTAACGATATTCTGCCTTGATGGAGACGCCGAGATCGTCGACGATGGTGTCTCACCAAACGCGTTAACATAAAGCTTGCTAAAATGCCCAAAGTGATAAAAACCACAGCGCATGGCAATGTCTGATATTTTTATGTCTGCCCCTTGGCTGTGAGAGAACATAATGAGTTCCCTTGCCCTTCTCAAGCGCAGCTTGCGTAGATAAAGCATTGGGCTGGTATGCTCAAATTGCTGGAAACCTTTTTGAAGGCTCCGAGCGCTAACGCCTACTTGCTTGGCAATATCGATAACAGAAAGCTTCTCCGCATAGTGCTCTTCCATAAATTCTTTGGCTTTGACTACTGAACGTGGCTGTATATGGTATTTGCCATTAAGTATCCGTTCTGAGTAGCTGTTGGGGCAGGATAGCAGTGACAGTGCCAATACCTGCTCAATTTTCTCAAACAGCTCTTTGTTTTTGGCCATGTCGTCGAGCAATGGGTTGTCGATAAGAATATTTTTTAACATGGCTGAAAAGTTTTTGAGCTCGCTCATTCCTTGCTGCTGCGTGTTGAATTCGATGGGGCCGTGGGCGTCTATATAATAGGTGTCCATCAGCACGCTTTCCAAAAGAGGCCGATTGATCTTGTATATCAAATTGCTGCATTCCCTCGACCAGCGCATATCAATTTTCTTGTTGGTGTCGAGAATAACGGGCGATTGTGTGGTGGAGAGCCCCTCAATATTGTCTTGGCTAACTTGGAATTGCCCGGAAGTGGGTAGCATGACTAGATAAAAGTTCTTGAAAGGTTCCGATTCAATATGAATGCGAGCTTTATATTCTAATCTGCTTAAGGATGTAGACTTTATATCGACATGCTTCATTCGAGCTTCAAGTTGCTCGCTCGATTGGCATAAATCCAGTTTGTGCGGCTGATAGACATCGCCTACTCGAGTACATGCTTCCGTCGGGTCGCGGCTACCGTCGAAGACGGGCGTCATTATTCGTTCGATATTTTTCATGCTAATTATTATCTGAAAAATAGACAGCAGGAAAAGACAATAATCTTCAACCGAGACTGTTGTCAACAGCACAGTCAGCCTGGCGGCGGGCTATGCTGATAGCTGCAATTACCTGGGTGGGCGGGTTGTATCATTAATCTGGTTGGCAAAACGAATACGGTCCAGTATGTATTGCCTGACGCTTTCCGCCTCGGTGCGACTGAGTTCGTCTCGGAAGGAAATCATGCCGCGATTTTCAAGAGCGCCATCTAACACGACAGCAGCCCATGCTTCACTGGATTGACTGAGCCCAGAAAAGCGAAGGTCGGGAATTACGCCACCGCCCACAGCGCCCCCTCCGTGGCAGGGTGTGCAGTAGCGGTCATAGATTTCAAACCCCTTCTGCACTTGTTGTTCATCTATGTTTTCCGTCGGTTTGGGTATTTCGATCTGCTTGTTCTCGACAACAGGCAAGCTTTCGCTGCCATTCAGTTTAAAGACCAGTAAGCGGCTTCTGTTGACTGGATAGGAGTTGGCCGCGTCCTGGGTAAGAATACCTGTCATGAGTGGCATAATGCCGCCCCAGCCCGCGTTGACGGCGATATACTGCTCACCATTAACTTTGTAGCTAACCGGCGGTGCCACAACCCCGGTTTGGGCGTTGAAGCGCCAGAGGCGCTGTCCGGTACCGGCGTCATAGGCATTAACAAAGCCCGTTGCTACGCCCTGAAAAATCAGGCCACCTTTGGTAGCCAGCACGCCACCGTTGGATATTCCTGGGTATTCGACTCGCCAGAGATCTTTGCCAGTTTTCAGATCCCGAGCCAACAGCGCGCCGCTTGTCGCATCCTTTACTGCTTGAATTACCGCCGGGTCATCAGGCAAGTTGGCAGCTTTGGTGTCGACACCGAGGTTAACAGCAAGTTTTGAGGGTGTTTGCTCGTCCTCAGCCAAATAGGGAAAGGCTGTTTCCTGTGTGGGGATATAAATAACTTTGGAGTCTGGATTCAGGGCCATGGGGTGCCAGTTATGTCCCCCCATCCACGATGGTTTTACCAGCGCTGGTTTTCCGGTTTTCCAGTACTCAGCTTCGGGGTTCACTATAGGACGACCGCTTTCAATGTCCACATGTGAGGCCCAGTTAACATCGACAAATTTATCCGCCGACAACAGCTGTCCATTGGTGCGGTCTATGATGTAAAGAAATCCATTCTTTGGCGCCTGAATAGCGACTTTTCGCTCGGCGCCTTGGAATATCATGGTAGTTAGAATGATGGGCTGCGTTGCGGTGAAATCCCATGCTTCGCCCGGTGTTGTCTGATAGTGCCAGCGATACTCCCCAGTATCAGCGTCGACAGACACAATTGACGACAGGAATAAATTGTCACCCCCACCCGGCGAGCGGATATTGGGGTTCCAGGGCGAGCCGTTGCCAACGCCGAAAATGATGCTATTGGTATCGGGATCGTAGACGATGCTGTCCCAGACAGTGCCTCCTTTTTCAAGGTTAGTGTCGCTTTCAGACCAGGTTGTTGACATCAGCTCCCCAGGTTCTACGCCCTGGGCCGAACTGGTGGTGCCCGGTACGGTATAGAAACGCCATGCCAGTTCACCGCTTTCTGCGTTGTAAGCGGAGATATAGCCGCGCACGCCATACTCTGCACCGCCATTGCCAATGTACACTTTGCCACGGGCAACGCGCGGTGCACCGGTGATAGTATAGTTATACGTTGTGTCGACGGTGGTGACTTCCCAGATTTTGCTCCCGCTAGCCGCATCCAGTGCGATAAGGCGGCCGTCGAGGGTGCCCTGGTATAATTTTCCATCTGAATAGGCGAGTCCTCGCGTTACAGCGTCGCAGCACCCCTTAGCACCGGATGTTTTAGGCACCTCAGGGTCGAACTCCCAGAGCACTTCACCGCTGTCAGCTGCGAGGGCGTGTACGTGATTCCATGCTGACGTGGTGTACATCACGCCATCCACTATCAATGGTGTTGCCTCTTGTCCGCGGTTCTCCGGAAGGTCGAAGTACCACGCCAAGCCGAGCTTATGAACATTGTCGGTATTAATATCTGATAACAGAGAATATCTTTCTTCGTATCGTGTATTACCGTGGTAAGCCCAGTTTACATCGTCTGCAGAACCTTCTTCTGATGGTGAAAAAAAACGATCCAGTGATATTGAGCAGCCACCTATAGCTAACAAAGTTACTGTAAACGTCGTTATCTTGGGATTAAACATGTCGTGTTATTCCAATAGTTATTCTAGTAATTCAAAATCAGATTTCGGGCAACTACAGTCGTAGCAGGTCCAATCGTCGGGAATATCCTCCCACTTTGTGCCTGGAGGTATGCCGTCGTCAGGAAGTCCCTCGTCTTCGTCGTATACAAATCCGCAAACGATGCATTCGTATTTCGCCATGAGACCCCTCAGTCAGCTATTTTGATAAAGTCCGGTTTGTCTCTCACTGAGCAGTCGGGGCATGACCACTCTTCTGGTATGTCCTGCCATTTTGTACCGGCAGGAAATCCCTCGAAGTCGTTTCCCTTTGTCTCGTCGTAGGTATACTCGCAGCCCGGGCACTGATATTTAGCCATTTCCATTACCCCCATACTGCTCAATGAGTTTCGCGCGTTTACTTGGGTCAAGGTTGGCTTTAGTGATGTCGCCGTCATAGACGCTAAGTACTTTTGGATCCATGATTTTCCGCCATAGAGGCGTGAAATAGGCCAAGGTGAAACATCCTGCGTAACCTGTCGGTAATTCTGGAGCATTGTCGCTGCGCAACACTTGATAACGACGCGTAGGCCGGGCGTGGTGATCCGAGTGTCTTTGAAGGTGATAGGTAACTAGGTTGGAGACGATGAAGTCGGCATTCCAGGAGTGTTCCGGGCGCGTTCTCTCGTATCGACCATCGGCTTGTTTTTGGCGCAGCAAGCCATAGTGCTCGATGTAGTTTGATGTGGAGAGAAACTGCCAGCCCCAGAGGGTGGAAATCACAATGAAGGGAATGAGGATTGGCCCCCAGCTGTAAAGTGCGTAGCCATAAAGAATTGCCGTTATAAAGAATGACTGCAGTATCTGGTTGTCTGGGCTTAGGCTAGATTTTCCTTTGCGTTCAAGCCGCACCGCTTCGTCATGGAAGGCGCGGATGAATGCGCCGGGGATTTCCCGGAGTACAAAATGATACAAGGACTCGCCCAATCTGGCAGACGCGGGGTCGTCCGGTGTGGCTACGTCTTTGTGGTGACCGCGATTGTGCTCGGCTGAGAAGTGTCCATAAGCAGGCACAGCGAGCACCCATTTTGCTAGGTTTTTTTCCAGCCGATTGTTCTTGTGCCCCAGCTCGTGTCCAACGACTAAAGCAAGGCCGTTGGTCAGGGCTACGCCCAGCGTAATGCCAATATAGTCGACGATTCCCGCCGATTGAGTAGCTATCCACCATGCTGCGTAAAGCCAAGTAAAAAAGAACAATGGCACAGATAGAAAAACCAGCCATTTATAATAGTTATCGGACTCGATTTTAGGGGCCAGGTCATCGCTATAATTAGCGTCGTCCCTACCAAAAATAAAATCACCGAGAGGGACAAAGAAATACCAGAGTATTGGAGTGAACCAAGCAAACCAGGCACTGCCGGTCGACTCATAGAGTTTTATACCCACTACCGGTGATACAGCAATAAATAGCGGGAGCCACCAAAGGTAGCGCTTGGAATCCTTAGTATTTAAGCGGGATGTGGAAATCGAAGGGTTTGATTCAGTCATAGTTATTACCGTCTTATTCGACAAGAAAGCAGCCAATTCAAAATAGATGGTAAGAGCTTGGTTGCTCGCCCTCTATCCCGATAGCGAACGCCGTATCACAATCGCGAAATATTTAATGGACCAACCAATGCTGGGCGAAATAGTAATGAGCTAGGCGTCTAGTGAAGAGGTGGCGAGTTAAGCTATATCCCGGTGACTGGTCGGAAGACAGATCTGGTAAAGATACATTTAAAAAATAGGGAAAACGTTCCCGGACGGGAACGTCTAA
The DNA here is from genome assembly GCF_016132545.1 of Spongiibacter nanhainus. Classification (GTDB taxonomy): domain Bacteria; phylum Pseudomonadota; class Gammaproteobacteria; order Pseudomonadales; family Spongiibacteraceae; genus Spongiibacter; species Spongiibacter nanhainus. The sequence goes on along the minus strand of NZ_CP066167.1, from coordinate 3,037,075 downwards.
TATATCAATGTTTGGAGGTGTTGTCAGAGGCTTCAAGGGAGGCTGCTGGATTACTTATCTCATCCTGAGGGCTCCCATTCAGGCTCTTCTTAAAACCTTTGATTGCCGAACCCAGATCACTGCCAATGCTGCCTAGCCTTTTGGTGCCAAATAGCATGGCGACAATCGCCAGGATGATTAGAAGTTGCCAGATACTGATTCCGCCAAGTCCCACAACGTGACTCCTTTATTATTTCTGTAGCTATGGGTAGGCAGGGAAGCTGCCTATACCCAACACATTGACATCTTTAGGCCCGCTCTATAGTTCTACCAGGTCTGGGATAATGGGCAGGGCGGGCAGCACCAGGAAGTCTGTAGAGGCGCCGGGCAGCAGCGAACTCAGGTCCAGCAGGCTGGTCAAGTCGGTCGTAAGCAGGGCTTGAATGCCTGACTGATCGCTTGGTGGGTTCAGCAGTATGGGAAGCGCTACAGCAGTGAGTTGTGTACCAATCGGCACAACACCGCCAACGACAGTGCCTAGAACTGGGACATTGTTAGAAAGCGGAATAATCGCTTGCAACAACTGGCTATTGGCTGCAGCAACAGTGCCTAATAGTGAATCTAATCCCGGAATTGCTGGCAGCGATCCTGACAGTTGGTTGAATTGAATCAGCAAGCCGGCCAGACCAGGTGTTTGCGCGTGGCTAATGTTGGCGCTAAAGCACAGAGCCAGAGCGGCAGCAAAAATCTTAACTTTTTTAAATACCATGTTTTTATCCTCAAAAGCGATGCCTTTATATGGTTTTGGTCAGTCTGTGCGCGCGTGTTAATTAGTGGCGTCACGACTAGCCATGTCTGTTAGTGACAAGTAAGGCCAAGCATCAACGATGCGCAACCTTGCTTGGCTAATTAACAGCCAAGCCTAAATGTAGCACAAAAAAATACATAACAATACAAATGTGTATCAAGAAATATGTGAGGGAGTTGGCGTTTTATTAACTGTTCCGCAGGTGATCGCTGCAGCCATTTAAGTCTGTAGGTGTGTTGACGTTTGTTTTATATGTAACTATAATTAGTACATATTGAATTGAGGTACACAGTGAGTAACACTCGGTTTTCAGTAGCGGTACACGTTCTTACCGTGCTCCATCTCCACGACGGGGAGCCGGTGTCGTCCTCGGTATTGGCAGGGAGTGTCGGCACCAATCCGGTTGTTATTCGAAAATTGTTGGCAGCATTAACTCAGGCCTCCCTGGTCACCATTGATCGTGGTACTGCCGGCGGCGCAAGGTTGCTGCGCTCGGCATCAGCCATCTCCCTTGCCGATGTTCTGGATGCGGTAAGTGAGGTCGACGATATGTTAAAGATCCATACTTCGCCCAATCCGGCGTGTCCGGTGGGCCGAAGTATAGGGGGGATTCTGGACGTGATTTTGCAGGAGGGCTTTGATGCCTTCCGCGATGCGCTGGCTCGATATACTGTTGCGGATCTTGTGGGTTCTGTGCAGCAGCGTGAGCGCGCGTAAAAAAATTTGCCACAAAATGTAACATAAAAAGCTACATATTGATGGCATATAGGGGCAGTAAGTTTGGCTCGCAACCCGTGGGCCACGCTGTTCTGTTGATCGAAGGTGTTCTATTGGTTAAAGGAGATGTCGTATGACGACTAAGCGTGAGGAGCAGGTAGTAAATCTGCTAAAGGCGATAGAGACAAAGGATATAGAGGCTTTGTCGGTTATTGATTCCCAGACATACACCCAGCACAACTTGATGGTTGCCGATGGACCGGGAGGATTTAAGGAGTTTATACAGTCTTTGCCTAATGGCTTTGCAAGCGTGTCGACAAAACGAGTATTTGAAGATGGCGACTATGTTGTTGCTCACAGTGAGATTGAAATCGGCGTGCCGCGGGCTGTTTTCGATATCTTCCGGTTCGAAGGCGACAAAATTGTAGAGCACTGGGACGCGGCCCAGGAATTGGCACCGCCCAATCCCAGTGGTCGTACGCTGCTGGATGGTCAGGAGAATATAAGTGGCGATGACGCCAGCCTAGAGGATAACAAGCGTATTGCTAAGGGCTTTGTCGAAAATGTGTTGATGGCCGGCGATTTATCGAAGGCTGGAGACTACATTGGCGACAAATATCTCCAGCATCACCCTTTGGTTCGCGACGGTCTAGGTGGCTTGATCGAGGCATTCACACAGTGGCAAGCCGAGGGTATTGAGGTGAAATACGGCACGATTCATAAAGTGCTGGGTAAAGGCGATTTTGTCTTGATAGTGACTGAGGGTGTATTTAACGGTGACGAAGTCGCTTTCTATGATATGTTTCGGCTTGAGGGCGGTGGCATTGTCGAGCATTGGGATGTCGTCGAGGCGGTGCTGCCGCGAGATCAGTGGCAAAACTCCAATGGCAAGTTTTGATCGTGCTAAAGCGATTAGAATCAAAACCTTAGCCGTAATTTAATCAATTTTAGCGCGGTTCTACGTGAGCAATGCCTTCACGTACGCCGCGCGTTTTGTCGCCTTCTTTTGCACCCATTGATTTACCCGCTGCACGCGATGCGACGTGTGGTTGCTTGAAATCATGCAAAGTTCCTTCAAAAAAGGAGGAACATGTATGTCTATTGGAGCCCAAGCCGCAAAGGCGCTGGTGGAGCCGATTGAAACTGCCGAGCGAGAAGAGTTGGCTGCATTGCAGTTGCAGCGCTTAAAGCAGACTTTGGAGCGGGCTTACAACAATGTGCCGTTCTACAAGCAAAAGTTTGATGAAGCCGGTGTCTCGCCCAGTGACCTGAATTCACTGTCTGACCTGAGTAAATTCCCGTTCCTCGTAAAGCAGGATTTACGGGACAACTATCCCTTTGGTCTGTTTGCCGTGCCGCGTGAAGAAGTGGCGCGTATTCATGCCTCCAGTGGTACCACGGGTAAGCCCACGGTCGTTGGCTACACCAAAAACGACATCAATAACTGGGCGGATTTGGTGGCGCGCAGTATTCGCGCTGCTGGTGGCAAACCCGGCGATATTATCCACATAGCCTACGGTTACGGCCTGTTCACTGGCGGTCTCGGTGCACACTACGGTGCCGAGCGGCTGGGTTGTACGGTTGTCCCTATGTCCGGTGGTCAGACTGAAAAGCAAGTGCAGCTTATTCAAGACTTTAAGCCCCGCATCATCATGGTGACGCCGTCTTACATGCTCAATCTGATCGAGGAATTTGAGCGTCAGGGCATTGATCCCAAGACCACCAGTCTGGAAATCGGTATCTTCGGTGCCGAGCCCTGGACCAATGCAATGCGCCAAGAAATTGAGGAGCGGGCAGGTATCGATGCAGTTGACATCTATGGTCTGTCTGAAGTCATGGGGCCCGGCGTAGCCAGTGAGTGTGTCGAGACCAAAGATGGCCCGGTCATCTGGGAAGATCATTTCTATCCGGAGATTATCGACCCTGCAACCGGTGAGGTATTGCCCGATGGTGAGGAGGGGGAGCTGGTATTTACCTCTTTGACCAAAGAGGCTTTCCCGGTTATCCGTTACCGCACTCGGGACTTAACCAAGTTGCTGGAGCCCACGGCTCGCGGTATGCGTCGTATCGGCAAGATCACAGGCCGCTCTGACGATATGCTTATTATCCGCGGAGTCAATGTTTTTCCCACGCAAATTGAAGAGCTGCTGTTGCAGGTCCCCGAGCTGGCGCCCATCTATCTCATTGAGGTCAGCAAAGACGGTAACCTCGATATGGTCACGGTGTCGGTTGAGCTAAACCCTGAGTCTAGTGAGCTCGACGAGTCTGGGAAGGATGAGGTGATGGCTCGCTTAAAGCATCTGGTCAAGACTTATGTGGGGATATCCATAAAGGTCAAGCTGGTCGGCGGTGAAGGTCTTGCGCGCTCCGAAGGCAAAGCTAAGCGCGTCCACGACTACCGATAACTCATATGAATTCGGCTTACATATGTGGGGCCGTACGAACACCTTTTGCTAATGTAAATAGCTATTTTCATAGCTTATCCATGGCCAGCCTGGCGGCGCTACCTTTGCGGGATATGACGAGGAGGAACGCGTCGCTGGATTGGGGCAGCGTAGACGGTTTGTACATCGGTTCCAACAATAAAAAATTCTCGGCCGTTCCCGAATTCGGGAAGTTTGTCACCGAATACCTGTCTGGTACGGCCATTAAAGCCACAGTGCCGGCCAAGTCGTTGAATTTTTCCTATTGCTCTGGCCTGGCGGCTGTTGGTCAGGCATACCTCGATATAGCCGCGGGCCTGCGCCGATTTACAGTAGTCGGAGGGGTTGGTGGCGCAGCGGGTGTTGATTCATCGCTAATATCCGGTGCTGGCACGGGGTCTGAGGCCGAGAGTGTCAAGAAAATACCCGTGCATCCTGATGTGCGAAACGGCGGTTACTTTGTTGTCAATATGACCGAGAAAGTTGATCGTCGCGCGCGGTTGAGCCGGCGTTATGAGATTTCCAACGATACTCGAGACGCCTATACGCTGTCGGCGATAGAAAAGGCCTTGGATGCGCGTCGTCGCGGATTTTTTGACCGTGAGTGCATGGTGTACAAGTCCGGTGACTCTTCTTCAGGTCACTATTTTAGTGATGATGAGCTGGAAATCGCTGTCAGACAGGCCAGCCAGCCATTGGCTCCAGTATCGGATCAAGATCGCGTCAATATTGGCGTGGGGCAGGGGTTCTCGTTAGCAGCGGAAGGCGCCTGCTGCCTGTTGTTGGCCTCTGATTCCGCTATCCAGGCTGTGCGTTTGCGGCCCCGCGTAAAGATCATTGCTCATGCCACTACCGAGACTCCTGTCGATAGTGATCGCCCCTATTGCCTGGACGCCATCACAGCGGTGTTCGCGGCGAGTGGTTTATCCAGTGCCGATATGGACTTATTTGAAGTTAACGAGGTTTGCGCAGTTGAGGCGCTTTGCATCATGCGGGAGCTGGACTTGCCATTGGCATCGCCAAAATTCAACGCCAATGGGGGGGATTTGACGATAGGTGAGGCCGCCGGCGCCTCATCGGCCCGCCTGGTGGTCACTGCTCTTAATCGTTTGCACACAACGCAGGGGCGATATGCCTTGTGTGCTGCGTCGTCAGAGAATGGTCAGGGCGTGGCCATAATCTTGGAAAAAATCACAGAAAGCTAGTTGAGGTATACCAATGATAAAGGTCAGTATTACTTACAAAAACAAGGAAGGCGGCAAGTTTGATCACCAATACTACGCCGAGCAGCACCTGCCGATGATCAAGAGTCTGCTGGGTGAGGCGTGTTTAAAGTATGAGATTGATAAAGGGGTTAGCGGTCCGGCGCCAGGCAGTGAGCCTGGGGTAATTGCTGCCTGCCATATTTATTCGCCGAGTCAGCAGGCCTTTATGACGGCTTTTTCGTCTGTGCAGAAGGAGATTCTGGCCGATGTAAAAAACTATACTGATATCTCTCCGGCGATGCAGATCAATGAGGTTGTTCAAGGGTAGGGCGGCAAAGCCTTTGCACGGATTATCATCGTAAGTGCACTCGCTAGAAAGTTGCCCCTCTGAAATTGCGGTGAAATGTCCACTGTCACAATCGTACGCTAATAATAATGCGGAGATTTAGCTGTGGGTATAGAACAAACTGGAATTTCAAGCCTCCCGAAAGCCATGTGCCACTTCATCAATGGCGCAGATGTGGAGTCGGTGGATGGCGGTCGACGTGAGTTGATCAACCCGGTCGATGAGACCGTGCTGGCCTCGTATTCTTTCGGTGGTGCAGAAGATGTTAATGCTGCCGTCGCGGCGGCGCGATTGCAGTTCGATCAAGGCGAGTGGTCAGCCCTGAGCGGTTACGATCGCGGTTGTCTGCTGAACAAGTTGGCGGACCTTGTAGAGCGTGATGCCGACCTGCTGGCGGATATGGATGCGGCATGTATCGGTCGTGTGCCAATGGAGCCGCGCATTCTGGATCTGCCTAATGCCATACAAACTATCCGGACTTCAGCGGGTTGGGCAGATAAGCTAGAGGGTCGAACGATCCCAACCCCCGGATACCTGGGGCGCCCGACCTTGTCTTACACCGTCCACGAGGCGGTAGGTGTTGTCGGTGCTATCGTACCCTGGAACACGCCTTTCATGATTACCTGCTGGAAGGTGGCGCCTCTGTTGGCCGCGGGTTGTACCGTTGTCATCAAGCCCTCTGAAGAGACGCCTATGTCGGCCCTGCACTTGGCGAAGCTCGCCAAAGAAGCGGGGTTCCCTGATGGTGTTGTAAATGTCGTTACTGGGTCTGGGTCAACGATTGGCTCTGCGCTGGTGCGTCATCCCGATGTCGACAAAATTACCTTCACAGGCAGTCCAGCTGTGGGGCAGCAGATCCAGCGTGAAGCGGTTGAAGACTTTAAGCGGGTGTCCCTGGAGTTAGGCGGCAAGAGCCCGCAAGTCGTGTACTCCGATGCTAATCTCGACGAGGCTGTTGCCGGATGTGCAATGGGTATCTTCTTCAACCAAGGGCAGATTTGTGCGGCGGGCTCGAGAATTCTCGTGCACGAAGATATCGCCGAGGAGTTTTCGGCGCGACTGGCTGAAGTCGCCAAGAGCATTGTGGTGGGTAACCCGGGCGATGACGGTGTACAGATGGGGCCGGTGGCGAAGAAAGTACAGCTGGATCGGGTTAACAACTACATTCGCATAGGCGTTGAGTCTGGCGCCAAGCTGTTGGCGGGTGGCGAGAGCACTTATGAACAAGGCTGGTTTGTTAAGCCAACCGTATTTGGTGGTGCCACAAACGACATGGTGATCGCCCAGGAAGAGATTTTTGGGCCTGTGGCCACCATTATCTCTTTCAAGGACGAGGATGAGGCCGTTGAGGTCGCCAACGGTACTGTCTACGGCCTAGGTGCCACGATTTGGACCAGTGATGTTAAGCGGGCTCACCGCCTGGCCAAGCGAGTGAGAGCCGGCGCTGTGGGTGTGAATTGCTGGGCACCCATTGATGCTCGCTTGCCCTGGGGTGGCGTGAAGCAAAGTGGTATCGGCCGAGAGTGCGGATTGGCCGGTGTGCTGGCCTACACCGAGGAGAAGGTCGTTACCGTCGTTACTGATTAAGCTATGATCCTGCCCGCCAACAGTGGACACGTTATTAAGCGACGTTTTTTGCCTCAAATGCTTCTGGGCTAATAAAGCCGTTGGCACTGTGTCGGCGGGTTCGATTGTAATCCACTTCGATGTACTCGAATACGGTTTGCCGCATCTCCTCGCGCGTGGCGAATCGCTCACCGTGAATGGCCTCCACTTTTAGAGAGTGGAAAAAGCTCTCGGCGCAGGCATTGTCGTAACAGTTACCCTTCGCACTCATGCTGCACAGCAAGCCGCGTTCCTTGATTAGCTGCTGATAGGAGCCGGAACAGTACTGGCTGCCGCGATCTGAGTGAACAATAACTCCGGTTGGCATGCGGCGTCGCCACAGGGCCATCTGTAGCGCATCACAAACCAACTGCGCAGTCATTCGCTCCGACATGGCCCAGCCCACAACCAGCCGCGAGTACAGGTCGATTACGACTGCCAGGTATAACCAGCCCTCTCCAGTCCAAAGGTACGTGATGTCGCCCACGTACTTCTGATTCGGCGCGGTGGCCGTAAAGTCCTGTTGCAACAAATTGGGCGCTACCGGCAGGTTATGCCGGGAGTTTGTGGTCGCCTTGAACTTCTTCGCTGCCTTGGCCCGTAATCCCTGTCGCCGCATGCTGTCAGCGATGGTTTTCCGATCGTGGTAGTGCCCCGCATCTGCAAGATCGTGAACTAACCTGGGTGATCCTGAGCGACCTTTGCGAGCGTCAAACGCCTCATTGACGGCTTTATCGAGTTGTTCCCGGCGACGCCGCCGGGGCGAAGGATGGTTCTCTCGATGGCGCCAGGCATAGAACCCGCTACGGGAGACCTGGAGTACCCGGCACATTGCCGAAATCCCAAAAATGCCCTGATGTTCACCCATAAACACATACTTCACTTCAGGCTCTTGGCGAAGTATGTGGCCGCCTTTTTTACGATGGCTAGCTCCTCTTCCTGCTCAGCCAATCGGCGTTTCAGCCGCGCAATCTCTGCTGCCTGACTCTGCTCCAGATCGCTTTGATCTCGCTTTGTCCTGGCCCTTGATCTCCAGCCATAGAGCTGCGAACTGTGGAGCCCGAGTTCCTGCGCTGCTTTGGAGATGCCGACCTTCTCGGCCAAGGCCAGTGCTTCCGCCCGAAACTCCGGCGAGTGCTGTCTGCGGCTCTTCTTCTTGGTTCCTGTCTTGCTTGTCATAGTTCACCTCTGTCGCGTAGTTTACTCGCTTAACAGGGTGTCCATCAGTGGCGGGCAGGATCACTATTCCCGTTTGCCGCCAGTTCGAACAACCCCAGCGCACGCGTCTGGCGGCTTTTTTCCCCTTCCTCTCCCCTGGTCGCTGCGCTTGTTTATGCAGTTCCGTTTTGTGGCAATTCTAGCGCCACTGTACTCCTAAGTCCTTGACCTAAAGCTCTTTATTGATTTTTGTGAGTCGCTGCCCGCTCAATTCGATACCGTGCGTGAGGCGTGTTTGTAATGAGTGAATGCAGACTTGATGAGTCGCGAAAATTGCTAGAAAGACCTTTTTTGACCTTGTTTTGCATAAACAAGGTGTTTTTATACTAATTAAGAATACTAAAATGATACAGAAAAAAACCTTTACACTAATATAATGAATTGTGTTATGGTTTTTACCATGTGTTAGTAGCTTACTAGGTGAGTCTGTTTGACCCCTGTTCAGCCGGCAGGCGTCGGCTGCTATAAGCGGTAACCATGATGCTGATTAAACCATAAATCGAATAAATGAGTGGGGAGAAAATAATGCCACAATCGTTTCAGGTAAAAATGCTAGGGCACGGGGCTTTGATGATGTGCTCGGCCTTGTTGTTTGGTGTGTTTTACTGGATGAGTATAGTCGGGGGCTTCGAGATTATCCCGGGATACATTCTCGAGTTTGATATGCCTGGAACGCCTGAAGGCTGGAAGAAGGCGCACTCGGGGCCGATGCTCAACGGTATGATGGTGATCGCCATTGCTGTCGTTTTGCCTCACCTGGATTTTGCAGCAAAGAAAGCCAAGCTGTTAGGTGCTATCATCATTCTCGACGGTTGGTCGAATGTGGGCTTCTACTTCTTCGGTAACCTCAGTGATAACAGAGCGTTGGCCTTCGCGGACAGCCATCTTGGTGAAGGTGGTGTCTTCAGCTTCTTGGGTCTGGCTCCTGCTTACCTGTTTGGTGTGCTGGCATTGTGGGCGCTTGCTGTTATCGGCTTGGCTGCTCTAAAGCAGGCTAGGCAGAAAGCGGCATAAAGCACGATAAGTAATAAGGCCGGTCTCAGTGTGGTGGGGCCGGCTGAGTAAGAAAGTAATAGTTAGTTGACGACACTTAAAATATCCTAATAAATATCAAAAAGGTGTGTTATGAATGTCCCGAAGAATCAGCTTGCAGCTGAAAGCGCTATCTCTACATTAGGCTGGCAGCCCACCGTTGTCAGAAGCGTAAGTTGTTTTAAAGAGTGGAAAGATTTCGTTCGTGACAACTTTCCGTGGCTGGAATTCAAGAACGGTAGCTCTCGAGATTTCTCTGCAGAAATATCAGCTCAAGAAGTCGGTTCATCAAGCCTCAGCCTTATCAAAGCACCTGCAGGACACGTAAAGAGAACTCGCCATTTGTCAGAGCTCACCGACGATGGCCTGATTAAAATAATGTGGCAGCTCAATGGCAGTTTAAGACTGGAGCAGGATAAGAACAGTTGTATCCTGAGCCCTGGTCAGGCATCGGTTTGCGACAGTGCGCGACCTTACAAGATTGAGATGTCAGAAGGTGCCAAGTTCGCAGTGCTTATGTTGCCGCACAGCTATTGTGCAGGCTGGGAGCATATCTCCGAATCTATCTGTGGCACTACTCTCTACAAGGGGGCTTCCTCCCGCTCAGTGTTGGGCACTCTGATGGCGCTTACTGCTGCCAACCGAGAGGACGAGGAAGAGGATGTGGCAACGGTTTTGGATGCTGTGCAGGTAATGATTACAAAGCTCCTGTATCGATCCGCCGAGCAAATCGGTGTGAAATCCTTTGAAGATCCCCGTTTGAATAAAGCCAGAGATCATATCATCCGCAACCTGTCTAACAGTGATTTCGGCCCTGATGAATTGGCTTCAGCTATGTGTATGTCTCGCCGTTCTCTGTATATGTTATTCGAAGAGATTGATACAACACCGGTTAAATTGATTAGAGAGATTAGGCTCGAAGCGGCCATGCGGACACTGCTCGACAATCAGCAAAAAAATAGAAAAATAACTGATATTGCGTTTGACTCAGGGTTTAGCGAATACGCGACATTCACGCGTCTATTTAAATCGCAGTTTGGTAAAACGCCAAGCGAATTCAGGATTGCTTCCTGTAAATAGTCGGTCGCTTTTTATGCTGGCTACGCTGCTGTATATTCACGCAGCCGGTGTTTTACTCCCCTTTTTTGCGGCTGATTTATTCTGGTAATTGTTAGGCAATGCCCTAACTGGATTCGCAATATTTTTAGCGATTTTCCCCCTTGTTGGGGATCTCCAATCCCGCACTAATTGTCACCCCAAATGCACAGCTAGCTACGTCGGTTTTTTGACCTAAGTGCATCCTTAGCAAAAAGCTAATAAGAGGTAAATGCTATGTCGATGCTTAATAGGTGTGTGGTGCTCAAGGAGCGGCCGCGTTTTCAAATTCCCACAGAGAAGTGTTTCAAGCTAGAGGAAGCAAGTATTAGAGAGCCAGGTGAGGGTGAGGTTCTAATACAAACTGTGTGGCTGGGAATGGACCCTTATCTTTTCTCCAAAGTAAAAAAAGTATCCGAGCAGGCAAAGCCAATTGATATTGGTGATGTTATGTATGGTGCGACAGTGGGTCGAATTATAGCCTCAAATTTAGAGGGTTATAACGAGGAAGAGTACGTTTACGGTCTGTGGGGGTGGAAGGATTACCACATCAGTACCGGTAAAGATATTCATAAGATTGACCCTGATGTGCCCTCGCCATCTTATATGCTTGGTTCTCTTGGCGCGGCCGGTTTTGGTGCTTACCTCGCAAATCGGAATGTCCTAAATATTAAGCCTGGAGATGCAGTTTTTTGCAGTGCCGCTGCCGGCGCGTTGGGTCAAATGATTGGCCAAATCGCCAAGCTGAAAGGTGGGCGTGTATTTGGGACTGCAGGCTCCGATGAAAAGTGCGAGCTTGCCGTTGCCTCGATGGGGTACTCCGACTGCTTCAAGCATACCGATAAGGATTTGGCAGCGAAAATAGGCCGATCCATTGATGGTGGTATCAACGCGATGGTGGTCTCTGCCGGTGGCTTCAGCTTCGATGCAGCGTTCCCCTATATGGCTATCAATGGTCGCATCGCGGTGTGTGGCTTGATGGCACTTTACTCAATGATGGAATTACCAGGTGGGCATGATCGCACCATGGCGGTGCTAAACGAGATACTGCTGAAACGACTCCGCGTAGAGGGGTCGCTGGTATTGGATTACTTGCACACCGATGTGCATCGGGAGTTTCTGCAGGAGATGACGGCATGGATAAAGTTGGGCGCCGTCAAGCCTGTGGAGCATGTAACGAAAGGTCTCGAGAATGCGCCTACCGCTCTGAGGGAGCTCTTCGAGGGGCGTAATATCGGTAAATCTATCGTTCGGGTCAGCGAATAGGGCCGGTGGTGCACATTATGTCACTCGATTTGCACAGTGGAATAGGCTCTTCGGGCGTCGGTGGTAGACACTCTGGGTATAAGCTGCCTTCTCCTTGGGTGACTGCAAGTGGTGTGTGGCGGATAAATAAACATACAAAGTAGTGCGGATATGGATAATTTACGTTTTAAAATTGCAAAGTGGGTGATGGCCAAGCGCGCGTATGTGGCGTTTACCTTTTTAATCATCACCATCTTCTTTGCGTTGGGTGTTCCCAAGGTCGATATCAGAACGATTTTTGCCGACCTATTGCCTGCGGATGATGCCTTTGTTCAGACTTTCAAAGATCACCCCAATTTTGGTAACCCCTTGACTGTAACCGTGATGGTCAAGCGGACTGATGGAGAGCTGATCTATAACGAAGACACGCTGCAAAAAGTTTGGGATCTCACTCGGGACATCGACTTAATCGAGGGCGTGGACCACGACCGGATTATTTCGATCACCACTGAAAAAGCCAATTACGCCGAAGCTACGTCAATGGGCGTGGAGATGCAGCCTCTGATGGGGGATCGCATTCCGGAAGGCGAGGCCGAGTTGCAGGATTTGCGCCGGCGCGTGGAGCGCTCGCCGATGGCGCGCACCTATCTTGTCTCCTCTGATGAGAAGGCCACTCTGATTCGCGCCGGTTTCCATGAGCACTTGTTGGACTACGGTCATGTGTTTGCTGAAGTGCGCAAGCTTGCCGAGGCCGCAAGTGATGGGGAGCACGCGATCCGTGTAGTGGGTCAACCTATCCTGACTGGTTGGATCTACCTGCTTCAGGAGCAGACTTATACCATCTTTGCGGTTACCGTTGGCTTGCTGCTGTTGGCGCTAGTGTTCTATATGCGCAACCTTGCGGGCATTGCCACGCCAATTATCTGTAGTATTGTCGCCGCTATTTGGGGCTTTGGTCTGGTGGGTTGGCTAGAATCCCCCATCGAGCCTCTGCTGATGGTGGTGCCGCTGCTGCTGATAGCGCGATCCTTCTCCCACTGCGTGCAATATACCGAGCGCTTCTATGAGGTCTTTCATGAGCTCAAAGACCGCAGGCTGGCCTCCGAGGCGACCCTGGCAGTGATGATGGCGCCCAGTGTGTTCGGTATTATCACCGATACCCTGGCTATCCTCTGTATCGGCGTCGCGCCCATTCCAGCGATGCAGCGCTTTGCTTTGTTCTGTGGCTTCTGGGCCTTCTTCCTCATTCCCACTGGCGTGATGCTGATCGCCGTACTGTTGTCTTACATGCCTACACCGAAAAATATCGACACCATAACTGGTGGCGATGTGAGTGATAAAGGCATTCACGGTATGCAAAAGAAGGTGTTGACCGCGGTGGGTGCCCTCATCACCGGCAACAAAAAGCGCACTCGGATGGTGGCAACCGTGGTGGCTGTCGTATCTGTTGTGGTGATTATTGTGTCGCGGCAGGTTGCCATCGGTAACCCGACTGAGGGTAGTAACCTGCTGTGGAACGATTCTGACTTTAACGTCGGTACCCGAGATGTTAACGATCACTTCCCTGGTGTTAACTCGTTGGAGATCATTCTGGAGTCTAAAGATCCGGATAACGTTCAGGCTCGCGCAGCTCGGAGCCGAGAAGCCTATGAGGTTTCCAAGGCCATTGTTCGAAGCGTTATGAGTGGTGAGAACCCGGCTAAGGCAACCCGCAGCTTCTCTGACTTCATGGAAGAAGGTTCGCGTCTATACTCCGGCGGTCATCCCGCGTGGCTGACGTTGGACCCCACAGACCGAGCGGTTAACGCGGCGGGTGTGGCAGTTGCCTTTGGGCAAAACCCGCTGAACTTCGCCGACGTGACCGACTTCCAGTTCCAGCACAGTGCCGTATCGCTGTTCTATCGGGACAACAAGCAGGAAACGATTGACAAGGCCCTGGCCGCAGCCCGTAAGGCTGTAGCAGAAGTTGGCGGCGATCACGATACCATCAATGTCCGCATGGCATCAGGTACCATCGCCCTGCAGGAAGCTCAGAACCAGGTGGTCAAACGCTACGAGTGGATCATGCTGGGGCTGGCCTGTGTAGCGATCTTTTTTATCGCTTCATTTGCTTACAAGTCATTTGTGGCGTCGATTGTTCTGCTTATCCCGGTTGTCTTGGCTAATTTCTATCTGACCGCGGCAATGCATTTGCTCGGTATTGGCTTGGATATCAACTCGGTCATGGTGGCGGTGCTCGGTGTTGGTGTGGGCATCGACTACGGTATCTACCTGCTATCCAGAATCTGTGAGGAATATGGTGCGCAGGGCGAAAACTGGGAGAAGGCGATTGTTGAAGCGCTGACCACTACCGGTAAGGCGATTATGTTTACCGCCTCGATTATGTTGGTGGGCATCCTGCCCTGGTACTTCCTGTCGGATCTCAAATTTATGGCAGACATGGGCCTGCTGCTGTCCTCGGTAATGTTGATCAACATGGTGCTGGCGCTGCTGGTGCTGCCGTTGATCGTCTATATCGTCAAGCCCAAGTTTGTCACACGTAACGACTTGATGGTCGGGGAAAGTATCGACCTCTCCTGGTACAACGAAGAAGAAGCTGCAGGCAACACTGAGCGGGGTGCTGTGAAGCAACAGCCTAGCCTTAATACGAGCAGCGTGTAGTTACTTAGGTTGGTAAGAAGAATCCGTCCGGCCGCAGGCGGCACATGTAATGTGGTCACTTTAAAGAATAAATCTGGAGGTAGTAATGCACATTCGTAAATACGATATGAACTTTAGCCGGCGGCAGCTCCTCAAGGGGATGGCCGCAGGTGCGGCCGCTGGGGTCCTGATGCCATTGGAAAAAGTAATGGCAAAAGACCTCAATCTTTTAAAGGCATACCCTGACGAGTTGTATTCAGTAGAAGATCAGACAAAGGGTCAAATCAGTGTCGGTGATTACCTCACGGCTGATAACGTAGAGCATGCCAAGCACCTGCTCGACCCTTCTATTTATGACCAGATTCTCAATGAAGGGCGCCGAATTAAAATACGTGCGCCAACCACTGACTTGCGTCAGTTGTTCAATAACTCCTACTACGAAGCCATGAAGCGCAACCTCGCTGAAGGTCGCAGCGGTAAGTTTGATAGCAACGGCAACGTTGTCGATGACGCGGGCAAGGCCTGGGGTGGTGGTCTACCTTTCACAAGCCCCAAAAATGGTAAGGAAATCTGGGCCAACATGGCAATGAGCTGGGGCCGTGCCGACGCAAACACCTATGCGATCCGGCAGTGGGACTACGGCGCAGACGGCGGTCTGGAATACGAGTACGACTTCCAGTGGGTAGAGCTGCAAATGCAGGCTCGTACAGACCGCAAAGTATTCCGTGGGTACGACAACGAAATTCGTCGCCAGTGTGTTTACTTCAGTAACTCACAAGACGTTCGCGGTACGTCATTCTTGAGTAACTGGGCGTACGACCAGAACAAAATCCCCGATCTGTACGGTTACCTTCCTGAGTTCCGTCGTGTTCGTCAGTTCCCGGCTAACCAGCGCTTTGAACCGCTGATTCCCGGTGCTACCTGGTTCCTGACCGACCCTTGGGCCGCGGGCGACCCGTACCTGACCTGGGGCAACCACAAAATTACTGACCGCAAGCCTATGCTGCTGGCCTGTAACGGTAATTTTGGTAGCACTGACGATAACTGGGAGCCAGTAACTCAGGCAAATAATCCTAAGTTCTGGGAAACAGAATATGAAATGTGTCCTGATGTGATCGTGACAGAGTGTGAGCCAGTGGGATACCCGCGTTCACCGGTAAGCAAGAAACAGGTGTTTGCTGACGCTCGTAACAGTGTGCCTTGTGGTTGTATGCGTTATGACCGTCAAGGAAAGCTCTGGGCTAACTTCGAAATGGCCTTCGGTCAATTTGTTGGTGGTGGCGCAGACGGCAATCGTGTTGTTCTCAGTGCTGATGGTAAAACCCCAGCATGGTCATGGACATATGTAATGATCTACGACCACCAGAACAAGCGGATGTCGAAAACTCACCACGCCAAAAAAGGCGTAGGCACAGAGTCTCTCTTCCAGATCGATGAAGACTGGTTGTTCGAGACCTACTGTACCCAGCAGGCTCTGCAGTCACTGGGTCGTGCGTAAACGTAGGTTTGCGCTTATGGCTAGCACCCGTTTGTCGGTGCTAGCCATTCTTATAACGAAGGGGAGAGTTAGATGAGAATTATTTCATCTCCTAAAACAACGATCTTGGTATTACTGGTTGCGACCTTAGGCATGCTGTCTGTTTCAGCCACTGCCAGTGAGGGAACCTTGATCTCGACGCAGACACCCACCGATCGGCTCTATGACGTCGAAATGATGGGGAAGATGGGCTACGCGGTTGGCGAGGCGGGGCTGGTAATGAAGTCCACCGACGGGGGTGAGACTTGGAATAGAGAGAACGCCGACACAAATCTTGCACTTACCAGCATTGCACTCACTAAGAAAGGCGCTGTTGCTGTCGGTCAGTTAGGAGAAGTTGTTGTCAACGTAGGCTGGAAGGGCTGGAAGCAGATTGGTTCCGACGCTCGCATGCGCCTGCTGGGCGTCGACATGAATGAGCGAGGCCTGGCAATAGCGGTTGGTGCATTTGGCACGTTGATGCGATCAACAGATGCGGGTCAATCCTGGGAGCTGTTAAGGCCGGATTGGGCGCCTCTGTACGATTCTGGTGCCGGCGATACCGCCGTGATTCGGGATGAGCCTACTAACTATGTCGTCAAAGTGTTTGCTGATAACCGCATTCTGATTGGCGGCGAATACGGTCAACTGTTGACCTCCACTGATGGTGGGGACACCTGGGAAGTCACCTATCGACACCCAGAAAAGGGCGATGTCATCGCGCCGACACTGTTTGACCTGAAGTTCTATGGAGATACCGGCTATGCCACCGGGCAGTCCGGTCTGGTGCTGATCTCGAGAGATGGCGGCTTATCCTGGCAGGCAAAGCCGACATCAACTCGGGCAAGTCTGTTTGCTATCGCGGGTGATGCTGACGGTAACATTTTTGCTATTGGACAGCGCGTTTCTGTTGTTAGTACTGATCAAGGTAATACCTGGCGTGAATTCGACGCGTTGGATATCTCCCTAAACTGGTACGCCGGCTTAGTAGTCAGTGAGCGTGGTTCTTCAAAGAATATCGTGGCGGTGGGCCACAGTGGACGGATTCTTTCTCTTAATCCATTTAAGTAAAAAATATAACGATCGGTCGAATAGAGAGGACCTAATAACATGAAAATGAGATATAGAGGCATGGTTCCTGCCTTGGCGCTCTCCGTTGGGGGGATGCTGAGTAGTTCCGTTTATGCCGAGGGTTTGATTGAGAGCCTTGTCGAGAAGACGACCTTCTTGGGCCAGTTTCGGATTGATGCAGCGTTTAAAACAAACAGCGATCAAAACCCATACAACCAAAATGCATTCCCCTACCAGAATGAGGAAGTGTCTCGTCAGGCATTTTTGCCACCTGATTTGGGTGGTGGGCCATGGGGAACTACCCCGATCCCGGCGCTTCCATTTGTTTTAGATACCAACGACACCATTATTCGAGACGATCGCGCCACCGCAGAAGACTATGACTTTAATCAGGTCAACTTGCGATTTAGTGGTGAGATGGATATGCGCTTCAATCGCCAGTGGCGTTTGAATGTTAAATTGCGTGCGGTTTTTGATCCGGTTGTACACGATGGCTTTGACGCCATGGATGTCATGAACGATCAAGGCGGCATTGCTAAAGGCCGGTTTGATCGCTACGCGGATACCGGAGAGACCAATTTCTACCAGGCTAAAGGTCGAAATGGGGACAATATCAATCCCCTGGAGTTCGCCGGCCGAGACTACATGGTCGATTTTCCAACATTTATCATTAACTACAAGTCGGGGAAATACGATTTCCGCTTTGGTAACCAGCAGATCGCCTGGGGACAGGCCATCTTCTTCCGTACCTTGGACGTGGCCAATGGTTTGGATCTTCGCCGCCACCTGATTCTTGATCGTGGGATTGAGGAATTTGAAGATGAGCGGGTACCCAAGTTGGCCTTGCGTGCGACTGTGCAGGCGACCCAAAATATCCTGTTCGATGGCTTTATTGGTAAGTTTCAGCCTGACATTCTTCCCAACCCGGGGACGCCCTACAACGTAATTCCCGCTCAGTTCAATAAGCCTTTGGATAACTACCACTCCGGAGGTTATGACAGCAAGCTCGACGGTGGTTTCCGCCTGAAAGGGGACTACGGTAACTGGGGCTGGCAGGCAATGTATGTTAGCCGCTACAACCCTCTCGGTGTATTCCGGTGGGCTGAGAGTGGTATTGAGAAGGGCTTGACACCTTGGGGTGGCACCTTGGGTACTGTTGTAGAAACCGGCTACCTGGCGAAACCGCGCTGCAGTGGCGATCAAAACCCCTACGATAACTTCTGTCGCTTATACGATAGTGTTGGCGAGGCGCTAAGCCATTCGCCCTTCACCGTCGGGCCTGGTGGTGTCTACAGTGACGTAGAGTGGTTTGCTACTGCTGCTAGTGTTCGCGTCAATGGTGTCGATGTTATCAATGCGGCGATCATGGATTTCCCTGCACTTCGTGACGTATTTGCTTCTCCAGTGGCTAATGTTGATGAAGCTCGCGCTCTGCTTAACACGTTCTTTGTTGCTTCTGGTGGCAGTATCCGCGGTAACTTACAACGCGATTACTATCGCGAGGACGTATTTGGTTTAGGCCTTAGTTACGTCACCGAGACCGAGGATAACAACTCATTTTGGAACCAAATTATTCTGAACCTGGAGGCGCAGTACACGCCGGAGCGTGTCTTTACCTCGCCGGATCTGGGCAAGGATGGTCTGAAGACCGACGAGTACATCATTACACTGGTGGCGGAAAAATGGCATAGATGGAGCGAGAGCTTCCCAGCAGCCTACTTGGTCGGTCAGTTCATGCACCGCAGTGAGAGTGATCTGGTGGGCCTGCACCTGGACGGCTACGGCGGAAACGTTGGTAATACTGAGCCGAAAACGCCAGATGGCATTTCCAGCGCGAACTATTTGGTATTTGCTGGTTTCCAACCATGGCCTAACCGGAAGTTTATTGCAGAGTGGGCATTCCTATACGATGTAGAAGGTGGCCTGCTGGCTCAGCCTCTTATCAAGTGGAACCCAGGTAGTGGTATGAGTGTTGACCTCTACTACAACTATGTAACAGGTGATCTGCATGGTGACGGTAGCAAGACCCTCACTCGCGCCTTGGATCACGTACAGGAAGTGGGTATGCGGTTTACCTATCAACTGTAATCAACTCTGCCCAGTGGGACGGGTGATGCAAATATCACCCCTTTGCCGGCTATATAGTAGTAGCCGGCTTTTTTGTGGAGGGCTATATGAAAGATTGGCTTTTTGATATCGATAGGCGAAAACTCCTCAAGTACGCGGCATCCGGTCTGGGGGCCGGTTTAACGTCTCCGCTGTGGGCGGCCATAGACAAAGCGGGGACGATCGAGAAAGCCTATCCCGATGAGCTATTGTCCATAGACAACTACACAAAAGGTAAAATTTCGACCGGGGACTACATTACCGCGGATAATGTAGAGTTAGTAAAAGGCCTGCTAGAGCCAGCGAAGTACCAGCATGTGAAAAATATGGGACGTCGGCTAAAAGTGCTGCCTACCACCATGGACTGGATGAAGCTTGGACCGTGGGAATACATGGAAGCGACGCTATCCAACCAGGGAAAAGCGCGCTTCAGCGACAAAGGCAATGTTGTCACAAAGGACGGTAAGCCCTGGATTGGCGGTCACCCCTTTCCGGCTACTACTGACGCTTTAGAGTTGTTTGCCGGCCTGACGCTGTCCTGGGGGCGACACGACGCAAGCCTGTATGCCATGCGAGAGTACGACATCCGCCGGGATGGTGTCGTTGACTATGAATACGATCTCGTTTGGGCAGAGCTGGCGCCGGTCGGTCGTTTGACTTTGGATCCCAAACCTTACTGGCCCGGGCATGAAGACAAGCTTCGCTACAACACTGTGGCTTATTTGTCGCCTGAGTCGGAGCGCGGCGCTAGCTATCTGAATATTTGGCCATATGATCAGAACGAATTCCCAACCCTTTATGGCTATGTACCGAGCTTCCGCCGAATTCGTCAGTTTCCGACAAATCAGCGTTTCGAGCCGCTGGTCCCAGGTTCTGCGCTGTATCTATCCGACGCCTGGGCCGCGGGTGACCCGTTGCTGACCTGGGGTAATTACAAAGTGATCGGGCGTCAGCCATTATTGGCTGGGGTCTCGGGCGGCTGGAATGGCAAGCATGAAAATTGGGAGCATGATGTTCACGGTGGTGGTGAGGATGAAACCTTCTTTGACAGTGTCGTAGAGCTGGTTCCTGAAACGATTGTTTGTGAGGCTGAGCCCGTTGCTTTTGCCCGGGCACCGGTAAGCAAAAAGCGCGTATGGTTTGATGTGCGCAACGGCATGCCGGTCGCGATGGTAACCTACGACCGAAAAGGGAATGAGTTCCGTTCTTTTGATGGGTGCTACAGCCTCTACGACGATGGCGAAAGGCAAGTGATGGATGGAAAGCATCCCTACTGGTCCTGGACCTACTTGCATGCCTATGAGTTCCAATCTGGCAGAATGACCCGTATTGAACAGGTCAAAGAGCTCGAGGGTGGCCACAGGAGTCGAGCCAATGACGAAAGTATTTATCACGACTACTTGACCCACGCAGCACTGCAGAGGCTGGGTCGGGATTAGCAATAAATTCAATAAAAACAGATAGTTATGGGGGCCCTGCTGGCGGCTTGCGCCGCGATGGTGGCCCTAGCCAAAGAAAATGCCGTCTGCCACCCCGCTCAGGGAGCTTAAAATTTGCACTGCCTGCTAGGGAAGATGCACTGCCGATCAGTTGCGTAAGCGAATTTGCGGACACACTATCACCATAGTTGCGAAAGGCGAGTGCCCGAATAAAACTAGTGATCGGGGCGTTAACGAGTTTACCTCAACCCCCCGTTCAGTGAATGGTATGCCCGAGCTATATTCGGTATTCACAAGATTTACCGGTATCGAAAGGCAGTTGTTAAAAAATAAAGACGTATTTGTGAGGAATCCAGAATGGCGGAAATATTAGAAGCTGATTATCTAGTGGTCGGTGCTGGCGGTATGGGCATGGCCTTTGCCGATGAGATTCTTACCCACAGTGACAAGACCATCATTATGGTCGATAAGAATTTTCGTCCCGGTGGTCACTGGAACTATGTTTACCCATTCTGCCGCCTACACCAGACGTCTACCTGTTACGGTGTAAACTCCACTGAACTGGGCGGTGATCGCCGAGATGAATTTGGTCTGAATAAAGGCTGCTACGAGTTGGCTAGCGGCAGCGAAGTGGTTGCGTACTTCGATAATGTTATGCGCCGTCGATTTATCCCTTCGGGTCGGGTTAAATTTCTTCCGATGTGTGAATACGACAAGGTTACTGGCAAGGCAAGAAACACTGTTAGCGGCGAAGAATATCAGTTCAAGACAAGCAAAGTTGTCGACTCCACTTATCTGAATGTAACAGTACCATCACAGCGTCCTCCGACTTTTGATGTTGCCGAAGGTGCGAAGGCGATTGCGGTCAACGATTTGCCGAGGGTGGCTCCTTACCACGACAACTTCGTGATTGTCGGTTCCGGTAAGACAGGTATGGACGCTGTGTTATTCCTGCTAAGTAATGATATCGATCCTGATCGAATTACCTGGATTATGCCTGCTGATGCGTGGATGTTTGACCGCTTCACCGTAGATCCCGGCCGCAAGTTTAGCGATCCTGTTACGCAGTACGCTATCGGTATTCTTGAGTGTGCGCTGGAGGCAGAGAACTACCGGGATTTCTACAACCGGCTCGATAATCGGGAACTGATAAAACAACTGGACCCCGCTCACAAACCTACTCGCTGGCGCTGTGCAACTTTCACTGAGCTCGAGCTGGAGCAATTGCGTCGCGTCAAAAATATCGTTCGCATGGGCTACCTCGAGGCCGTGTCTCCTCAAGAGATGGTGATGTCCAAAGGTAGCCACCCCACGCCGGCTAACGCTGTGTTTGTCGACTGTGCTGCTGATGGCCTTCCCAAGGTTGCCGATACCAAGGTCTTTGATGGCAATACGATCACGCTGCAAACAGTGCGGATGTGTCAGCAAGTCTACAGTGCCGGCTTTATCGGCAACGTCGAGTGCAATGTGGAGGCAGACGAAGATCGCAAGAACGAGCTGTGTCACCCAGTGCCTCTGCCATATCTGGAAATAGACTATCTGCGCTGTGCGCTTCAGAACAGCAAAAATATGGCGGTCTGGTTGACTGAGCCTGCTGTAGTTAAGTGGATCAATGAAGCAAGAACTGACTTGTTTAGCCCGCTACTGGATTTCGAAGACCCGGAGGTCGCGAAGAATATCCAGGCAATGGGCGAGCTAATTCAGCAAGCGATTCCCAAAATGGAAGCATTGTTGGAAGAGGGTATGCGCGGCGAGTAATGCTCGCCACCTGCCCAGGACTCTGTTGTGCGCCCCTTAGTGGGCGTTTTTTTTGAGCATCGTATAAGCCTTACATACAGGACGACTATGGCTAAAGTCTATGAGATTGATGGCGTCATTCCGGTTGTGCATCCCTCCAGCTTTGTACATCCGGACGCAATACTGATTGGTGATGTCATCGTGGGTCAAAACTGCTACATCGGTCCTGCAGCTTGTCTCAGGGGCGATTTCGGTCAAATAGAAATTGGCGATGGTGCGAATGTGCAGGATACCTGCGTGATCCATTCTTTTCCGGGTAAAAAAGTAGTAGTTGGGGAGTATGGGCATGTCGGTCACGGTGCGGTACTTCACGGTTGTTGTGTGCGCAAAAATGCCTTGATCGGTATGAACAGTGTAGTAATGGACGACGCCGAGATAGGCGAAAGTGCTATTGTTGCGGCGTGTTCCTTTATTAAGTCAGGTTTTGTCGTTCCAGCCGGGAATTTGGCCGCAGGGTCCCCGGCACGTCTAATCCGAGAGCTATCAGACGACGAGATAGCATGGAAGTCAAAGGGTACGGAGGAGTACATGCAGCTGGCGCGCCGGAGCATTACAACGATGAAACCTGTCAGTGCGTTGCCCGAGCGGGATCCGGACCGCCCAACCTTGAAGGTGTCGGTTGATCATAAACCGCTGCAGTCACACCGCGAAGCGGGTGGAGGTTCTTAGTCATGGTCCGGATAGCGTTGATAGCCGTGATGCTGATGGTTACGCCATCTTGGGCTGGCGATCTTAAGAAACCGACGTCTGCCTTAGACGGTAAGGACATCACCTACAGCTATACAACTGGTAGGGAGTACAACCTTCGCTTTAAAGATGGGGCAGTAAGCTACCGCTATTTATCAGGCAGCAAACCCGATAAGTGGTGGGGGCCATTTCCTTACAAGGCGTTTGAAATCGATGAGAATACCTTTATGTTGGCGTGGTTCGAAAGGGACTACGGCGACTACGTGACGCTATTAGTGAACTTTGACAACAGACTTATCTATGGCAGTGCATTGTTGGGGGGCGAGAAAGTGCATTTTCACGGTGCCACGTTAAGCGACTCTACAGCGGTGGAGTGATGGTTGGTGAATATCTCACTATTAATTCACCCTGCATGAAGTAGGCGGATTCAGCGCAATTAAGTGGGACCTGTAATAAAAACAACGAGGTCAGACTAAAGTGTCAGAAACATATAACGAGCGTATCGACGAAATTCTTGAAGATTACCGAGAGGTCATCGGTAGCGACTTCCCTGGTTACCGGAATCACTGCATTCGTATGGCCGAGATCTGCGATTTATTGCAAGCCACTGATGAAGAAGACCGCCACAAAATTGCCATTGCGGCGGCGTTTCACGATATTGGTTTGTGGACGGCGAATACACTGGATTACCTACCGCCCTCTGTGCCACCTGCTGTTCAGTACTTGGAAAAGCACGGCCTTGAAGACTGGTCAGATGAAGTCAGTGCCATGATCCTGGAGCATCACAAACTTCGGCCCGTGGATTCCGCTTCATCCTACCTTGTGGAACTCTTCCGAAAAGCCGATCTGGTCGACTTTTCTAAAGGCTTGGTGAGGTTCGGTTTGAGTCGAGCAAAATACTCCCGGTTAGTAGAGACGTATCCCAATGCCGGTTTCCACAAAATGCTGGTCCGAATGTCGTGCTGTTGGTTCGTTAGGCACCCACTTAATCCCTTGCCAATGATGAAGTGGTAACACCTTAAAGAGATATACCATAAGAGCTCAGTGAATGACTCAGACTACAGAGCAACAGCGCCAAGCTCGGAAAGTCCTGCTTGCGAGTTTTATTGGCACCACCTTTGAGTGGTACGACTTTTTTATCTACGCGTCTGCGGCGGCGTTGGTCTTTGCTCCGCTGTTTTTTCCCGACGTGTCGGATTTGGTCGGACAGCTGGCAGCGTTTTCGACCTTTGCCGTGGGTTTCATTGCCAGGCCCATTGGAGGATTGGTTGTGGGGCACTTTGGCGACCGGGTTGGCCGCAAGAGCATGCTGGTGTTCTGTCTGCTCAGTATGGGTATCGCTACCGTATTAATCGGCTGTTTGCCAACCTATCATGATATTGGTATTTGGGCGCCAATATTGTTGGTCGTACTACGTATCTTCCAGGGGATCGGCGTGGGTGGCGAGTGGGGTGGTGCAGTATTAATGGCGGTGGAGTATGCGCCGCCAAACCGTCGAGGTCTATATGGTGGTTTTGTCCAGATAGGTACACCTGCTGGTCTGATTCTCGCAAACATTGCCTTTCTCGGTGCATTGGCGTTGGTGCCTGAGGACCAGTTTCTGGTGTGGGGCTGGCGAGTCCCATTTTTGCTGAGCGCCATCTTGGTCATCATAGGCCTAGTAATCCGACTTCAAATTGAAGAGACACCGATATATGCCTCCGCCAAAAGGCGCGATACCAGTGGCGAGCGCTTGCCTATTCTTGAGGTGCTGAAATCCCACTGGCGACCCGTCATTACTGGTGGCCTTGCCCACTCCAGCACCACAATGATTGGTTATGTCCTGATTGCTTACATACTTAGCTATGGGGTCGGAGTGCTTGGCATGGCCAAATCCACCATGGTGACGCTGGTATTGGTAGCATCGGCAGTGTGGTTGCTAACCTGCCTGATTTTTGCTGCCTGGTCTGATCGTTTGGGGCGCCGTCGCATCTATATCGCCGGCTCAATAGCAGCGCTAGCGTGGGTATTTCCGTTCTTTTTACTGATCGACACCATGAATGTTTGGCTTATGGGGGTTGCCTTGATCGGGCTGGCGCTGGCGTTGGCTGCGATGTACTCGCCAATAGCAGCGCTGTTGTCGGAGCTCTTCCCCACCCGGGTTCGCTACACCGGTAATTCACTCTCTTATCAGGTCGGGACGTTATTTGGGGGCGCCTTCGTGCCGGTCATTGCTACCAGTCTTTATCATGCCTTTGGTACCTCTATGGCCGTATCGGCCTATATGTTTATTTCTGTGCTGATAGGGTTTTTGGCCATTCTTTTTGTGCCGGAAACATCCCGTATCGACATCAACTGACTGGGCTTAAGTCCGAAGCGCTTATATATCGAGTTCTCCATGAGTGTATATGACAATAAGATACTTCCACATTTGCTAGATACTTTGTGCAGTCACGGATCTGTGATGGAGCAGCGTGCGAAGGTGGTGCCCCAGGCAACGGGTGTGGTGCTAGAAGTTGGTATGGGAAGTGGTATCAATCTGCCACTTTATAACGCCGACAGGGTCGATTTCGTTTGGGGGCTGGAGCCGTCAAAAGGCATGCGACAAAAAGCTCAAGCGAATCTTAAAAAGTCGCCGGTACGGGTAGAATGGCTGGACCTGCCAGGCGAGGAAATACCTTTGGATGATCAGAGTGTCGATACCATTGTGTTGACCTACACCCTTTGTACGATCCCTGATTGGCAGGCGGCATTGCAGCAAATGCACCGTGTGTTGAAGCAGGATGGACGGCTGTTGTTTTGTGAACACGGGCATTCCAGTCATACCCGAGTTGCAAAATGGCAGCACCGCATAACACCGATGTGGAAGAAAATGGTGGGCGGCTGCCACTTGAACCGCTCGATCGCCAAACTTATTGGCTCGTCAGGTTTTGAGATAACAGCGCTGGAGACCTGTTATATGAAAACCTTTCCGAAAGTGACGGGTTATATGTATATCGGAGAGGCAAGAAAAATAGCCGTCTAGCTCTGTAGTGTGATCCTGTTATGACAGCCGGTCACGGTAAGCAAGAGTATCTTTCAGATTCAGGAGTCATCTTGGCTAGGTTGATGAGTAAGCTTTGACGCCACGAAATAGGCCCAGCAACGCCAGCACAATCATAATATGAATGCCGATCATTGGTGGATAGCCGGATAGAAAAATCAGGTCATTGGCCAGACCTGACTTAAAGGGGCCGCCGCCAAACGCCAGACCTCGAGTGCCAAAAAGCGCGTTAAAAACGGCAGGAATTGTGAATAGCCAGGCGGCCGTTAACGCGGACCAGAATAGCCATTTTGTTTGGCGGGTACCAAGGTGTATATATTTCCCGGCGGCGGCTATGCCAATTAGCATAAGACCCTGGGTGATCGCTTCCATGTGAGCCATACGCCACGCTCGACCATCGTCGGGAATATCGACCGGAATGTTGATGGGGAAGGGCCAAAGAACAATGTGTTCAAGTAAGGCAAAAAACCAAACCCAGCCGATCAGCAAGCTAAACGCTATTAAACCAAATCCATTCAAGAATAGTAGCGAGCGAACGCGGTCGTTCATTTATATAGTCCGAGCCAATCTGGGAAGTCTAAATTCTATCATATACCGGCTTATAACGGATGGTGGTGGAAAGTAGAAAGTGGCAAAAATATCATTGATAACGAGTTAATTATTTTGGTGGGACATTTTTTTAAAGAATGGTTAACACGGGTTTTTATGTCTACTTGTCCGCTATGGTGTGTTGGATGTCTAAGTGTAAATGACGATCATGCAGGTCGTCCTGTCGAGCGAATTCAGATACTGGCATTTGGTGATAGTTTGACGTCGGGTGTAGGCGGGTCTGGGTACAGTTATCCCCGATATTTGGCGGCGCTAACAGGGATCGAAATTCTGAGTGATGGTGTGCCTGGTGATACTGCGATCCAAGGGTCGAGCAGGTTTCAAAACGCCATTAATCGGGTAGATCCCGATCTCGTGATAATTTGCCTGGGGATAAATGACTTCCTCCGAAATATTCCCGCAGAACAGTCACTTCGTCATATACGTTCAATGCTCAACGTTGCCGAGAAAAGCAGCGTCAATGTGCTGCTGTTAGCTGTACCAAACCCTCATACAGGTCGAGTCCACGATGTTTTTCTTGAAATCAAAGAGTCGGAGTATGTTCAGGTGGATTTGTACTCTTTGACAGATGTCTGGCGTAACCAACTTTACCGGGCGGACCTGGTCCACCTTAATAAGCAAGGGTATCGGGCTCTTGCCGAGAGCCTTAAAGAGCGCCTTGAGTGGTGATTCTCAGTGACGAGGGGCTTAAGCAAAAACGCGCTGCAAAAACGCAATTTTCCGAGCCATCGCCCTCAACACAATCTGTGACTGCGGCACAAAGCCATCGAAACCATGAACGGTGCCGAGGTCTTCTTGTAATCGCCCCGAAAAATAATCGAGGTTTTGAGTAGAGACTGTAGTTCCCCCGGTTTGAAGGATACCTTCTGATAACTCAGGAGGTGCAGAGGTGCCAAAATATACAAAGCCACGAAAGACGTGGGAGTATTCAACGGACTTTAAAGTAAAGGCTGTTCGGCTATCGTTGAAAGACGGTATCCAAGTAAAGTCGGTTGCCGAAGGGCTCGATATTCATCCCTTTGTGTTGTCTCGTTGGAGAAAGGAGTATCGTGAAGGGAAACTACAGGGTGATGGTCAGAAGCGAGTTTCTTTGATAAAGGAAAAGCGGACGCCGAGTGCAAAGGCGCTAACTGAAAATGCTCAACTCAAAAAGGAAAATGAGCGGCTCAAGCAGGAGAACGAGCTGCTAAAAAAGTGGCAACGGTATCTTGCGGAACGCCATCAGAACGATTTGGATTCATCCAAAGATACCGAGAACTAGGCGTGGCGAGGCTTTGCCGCTGGTTGGAAGTATCGCCAAGTGGTTTCTATGCATGGGAAAAGCGCGAAGCCTCTAAGCGTCAATGCCAAGACCAAGTGCTATTGAGGCGAATCACAGAGATTTTCCACAAAAGTGATGGTCGTTATGGTAGTCCGAGAGTGCATAAGGCGCTGCAGGCTATGGGTATCTATGTTGGCAGAAAGCGCGTTGAGCGGCTAATGCGAGTGGCAGGATTGAAAGGTCGTGTTGTGCGTGTCACTCGGCGCCAGCCAGGCTTGAAGCGGTTCAAAGCTCAAGGGAAGAACCTATTGCGAGATATGGCAGAGCCAACTGGTATTGATCAAGTGTGGGTTGGCGATGTGACCTATTTAAAATTGAATGGCCGGTGGCAGTACTTAGCCACAGTAATGGACTACTACTCGCGACGAATATTGGGCTGGTCGTTATCAGATAGCCGGAACTCTGAACTCACACTGTCTGCGATGAGATATGCGCTAAGAAAGCGGGAGCCCGTTCGAGGGCGGCTCGTATTTCATACGGATAGAGGGATTGAATATATGAACGGCGAGTTCCAGATATTACTAAAAACGAAAGGTATCCGGCATAGTGTGAATCGGCCAGGCCAATGCACTGACAATGCTCGAATGGAGTCGTTTTTCCACAGCCTGAAGGCCGAGCTGATCCGAGGAAGCGCATTCAATGGTGTGAGGGCATTACGTAGTGCTTTGTCACGGTACGTCAACAAATTTTATAACGAATGTCGGTTACACTCGGGGATTGGGTATATGTCTCCAGTAGAATATGAGCGCAGTGTAGTACTTTGAAATGGGTATCCATTTTATCGGGGGAAGATCAGACTTTTACAATACTCGCATAAGGAGCGAATTATGAGGAGGTCTCGATTTTACGACAGCCAGATTGCGGAGTTTCTCAAAGATAGCCTCCCGAAGACATGGATCGCATCTTTCCTCGGCAATGTTTGGTCGAAACAGTTGGAGGTGCCATTGCCCAACCAGCGACTTTTCCGCACGAAATATCGCCTAGCTCAGTTTTCTTCGGATTTGCCTTCTACCCACGCCGGAAACCGCCGCTCCAAAAATCGGCTCAGCCGCTCGGCATTGATGCAGAACAACAGCGGGATGCTTATTGCGCTAGCGACCAACAAAAGCGCCAGCAGTGCTCTCGTTAACTCTATCATAGTCATTACCCTCTATTTGGTGTCGGCTCACAGCCTATCCGACAGTTTCTCAAGCCGTAGAGCATCCCCAAGCCGCGCTTGCAGGCAGTGCTGACACAAGTCACACTCCAGCGCGGTGCCATCCCCAAAGATACTGCCATATCCCCCCGTTTTTACAATATGCACGAAGGCTTGCATTTCCAGAACGTCGTCATACCGCTGCCCGCATGCGTCACAGGTGATCGCCGTGACGGTGTCCTGCTCAACAGTGACCCGAGTGGTGTGCTTCATTTCGTATTTCCTCGCTCTGTATCGGAGAGACCCTTTTTCTTGAGAAGGGCGTTTTCAAGCTCAGCGTGGTCAAGCTGATGCATGATCTCGTGGAACAGCTCAGGCCGTAGCACGTAGGCTACCCGTTCATCTCTACAGGAGATGATGTAAATATCCGGATTGCCCCGCTCAAGCTGCCGGACGACTCTTTTCAGTTCTCGCTTCAGTCGACTGAGGGGTAGTAACTCCAAAATCATTCTGATTCCCCCTGCAAGTTGCTGTCGGTTATCCCGGCCTCGCGATACCGCTGCAGGGCCTCTCCCCATACCTGATTGAGCTCAATACGACGCTGCATAGCAAGGTAGTCCTCTAATCGCAGCAGATGCCCGGCGACCTTGCCCCGGTGTGTCAGCACGTAGTGCCGCACAATGCCGTTGCGCATATTCCTCTCTATGGCGGTTTGGGCTTTTCTGTAGTACCCCATCGTGATGGTTTTCTGGCGCATCAGTCACGTCCTCCCTGTAGGGCCTTTTCAAAGTCCCGTTGGTACGTGGCCCACAGTTGGTCTGATAACTGTGCTGCCAGGGCTTGGTCCTCAACATCGATCCCAAAGACCCGCTCTGCCATCGCGGGGTAAAGCACCGTAGAGGGGCTGGAGGCCAGGACTTCAAAGGAGCCCGCTATCGCCTTCACGATAATTAGATTGCTGTCAGGGACCCCGTAGATCGTCCAAGTCAGTCCGGAAAGGTCTTTGTCGGCCAGCGCCTCCATATAGCAGAGGGTGTCTGGCTGTTGAGTGAGAGCCTTGAGCGCTTGTTGTTGCTGTGTATCGATAGTGTGTGTCATGGATTCGTCCTCGTTGAGGTAGTCGTATAGCGGTAAGGCCTGCATTGACAATAACTTATTGAATTACTGATCTGACTAAGACGCGTTGTTGTGTGGATGTGGCATCGATCTCTGCCAGCCCGCCGAATGGTGTGCATTCGCGCCACTTTGTCTATCGAGTCTGGATACCAGCTCATAGGACGGGTGATCTGTCTTGGGGTACCACTGCCTGGGCTTAAAATAGTCGCGGAGGATATTGGCCAAGGTTGGATCGAACATCTCCAGCTCCGCCAGTGGAGTGGCCAGCAGCTCTAAGGCCGCCATATCGTGGGGCTGCGTGGCGCCCCGGTCAGCACCCACGAGTGTCAGGGTCTTGCCCAGGTCGTGGACGATGATCAGAGTAGTGGCAATATCCCGCGCTCGATCACTGTGCGAGCTGGGATAGGTGCCGCCGTAACGGACCAACATATCGGCTGTGTGCTCCAGTAGGCCCCCTTGGTAAGCGTGGTGGTGCCGCAGGCTGCCAGGGGCATTTAACACTCCCATGGCATTACTGCTGTCGACAAATACACTGTTCAGGAACTGACGCAGTGCTGGCGTACTCAAGCGCGACCAATGTCGGATCATCACCCGGAGTGCGGGAAGAAATGCCGGTAGCACCCATTCCCGAGGCAATAGCGCCGTAGGTTTTAACGTCTGGCGCTGGGGTAATGCGGTGATCTCCGGCGTCAGCCGCCAATGCGACGGGTAGGCACACAACTCTCCAGTGACTTCAATGATGTCGCCGTGATCGGCACTGTGAAGCGGCGTGGGGTTGCCACCCAGCGGAATTGCGGACAAGGCGGTCCCCGCCAGATTCCCCAGCTGCAGGTACCGGGTTGGTCGCCCGGAGCGGTCTAACTGGTCTTGGCTGCCCAGCACCCGAAACTGGCAGCGTTCCAGCCGCCTTGAGGTCAGTATCTCGGAACGGTGTGGGGTGAGGGAGAGTTCGGAATGGATTAATGGCATATCAAGACTCCTCCAGGGCTGACGCTTCCTGAACCCCCAGCATTTGCTCAAAGGCTGAGCCATCCATCCGGGTCAGGTTGGGGATATAACGGGAGTAAACCTTAAACAGCATATCGGTACTGGCGTGCCCCAAAAACCGCGCTACCCACTCGGGGTTCTCTCCGGAGGCCAATAATAAGGTGGCCGCGGTGTGACGGGTTTGATACGGACGCCGCTTTTTGAGGTTCAAGTGGCGGAGTAGGGGATACCACACGCGTTTTGTGACGTTGTTGTGGTCCAGAGGCTTGCCGTCGGTATTGCAGAAGACATAAGGGCTCAAGTGGCCTGTTGCGCGGTGTTGGGACTCCAAAGCTTGGCGCACCGGGCCTAGCATGGGGATATCCCGTTGGCTGCCATCGGTTTTGGTGTATTCCGTTTTCCCTTGGACCAGGGTTTGGCGGATAGAGATCAAGCCGCGCTCGAAATCCACGTATTCCCAGCGCAGGCCGTCGATCTCACCGGTGCGCATGCCTGAGTAAAAGCGGACAGAATAGTAGTTCTTATAGTCTTTGCGCACTGACGAGATGATCTGGTTCACCTCTATTAGAGAGAACGGCTCCACATGGCTGCGTTTGAGCTTAAGCGGTTTGATGTTCTTGTAAGGGTTATCAAAGCTAAAGCGTTCCGACGCTTCCTCCATAATGGCGCGCAGAATGGCCATATGGGTGTTAACGGTCTTGGGCGAGCGCTGGGGTGCGCCACCCCGGCCAGGCTTGGTGGCCATCTCCGTCCGAAACCGCAGAATGTCGGCCTTGGTGATCTCATGCAGGCGCATGGCACCAAAGAAAGCGATGAGGGAACCGTGGAGAATACAGTCGACATTGCGAGCGTGGGACGCGCGCCACTCGATCTTTTTCTCGGATTGCCATTGGAGGGCGAAGTCTTTGAATCGTGGGGACTTGATGGCGCGTTGCCCAGAACGTGTCCTAGCAGCCGACGCCAAGTTGGAATTGCTCTCAACGGTATCTTGAGGCGACTGAAGAGCTAAAAACTTCTCGACGTTCGGGCTGCCGGGGAAGTGATCAGCATAGTTGAACTCACCGAGTTTAATTTTGGCCTCGACTCGTTCTAGTAGCTTCGTTACTTGCTTTCTATTCTGAATACTATCGGTTAGCGCCGTATGTTCCCGAAACCGTGTTCCTTTAAATGAGAAGTCCAGCAGCAGTTTTCCAGTATCTTTCCGTACTCTGACTTTACCCATGACATACCTCGCCGTTTGCCATGGGGATCTCCAGCTCAGGAGCGTTTTTACGGCCAATCATTTCTTCCTCGACTGCTTCCCAGAGGTACAGAATTTTGCGTCGCCCGAATGGCTTTATGTAGTGCTTCCCCTCAAGAAGGACACTGTCGTTTAATTGTTGGCGAATTGTTCGTACGTCGTATTTGATGCGTGCGGACAACTCTTCTGTGGTTAGGTAAGTGTGTGCCATAATAGAAGTACTCCAACGGGTCGAAAAGATTTTTAGAAGATCATAATGATCTGCTGGAGATCATAATAACACCAAAAAGACCCATTGCAAGTCTTTTTGGTCTCCTGTGGGTTATTTTGTTCTGGAGTGACGGTGATAAAGTGCCATCTTTCGACAATTCTTGGGGAGAAGCGCCTCAAGATAGCGGACGTTGCCAGAGAGACTGGTGTGAATAGAGGAACAATTACACGCCTCTATCACGAAACCGCGGTTAGAGTAGAGTTTGAAGCTCTGGAGAGAATCTGCGACTATCTAGGTTGTGAAATTGGTGAATTGCTGACCATCGAACGAAATCTATAGGCCCCGCAATAGGTCTTCGGATAGCTTTATTCAGGTCGATAATTTCCCACAACATATGCCAAGTAGTGACACGGATAGAAAATTTAAAAATGCTTAAACGTTATTTTTAGTATGCTGTTTGGCTTCTGTGCGAAAAAGGTGAACTGTTCGCATTCAATAGGTATGACGGCTCAGTTTCAGAAAATCTAACAAATTTATCTAGCTAAATCCAAGCAGAGTGAGGCGTTAAAGTTGTAGAACGCCGCCGCGAATGTCCACCAACATTTACAGCCATTCCTCTTTGTCTTCGCCGCCCTCTGGGCCGATAAATGATTCGTAACCTTCTTCAGCGATACTCCTCTTTGCCGCATCCAGCGCCTCAGCATCTGTTGGGAATGCTGTGTCCCAAACCGTTGAATTACTGTACTCATCGACCACTTCTAAGTGCCAGCAATCGTGGTTTTCGAGCCGATAGATTTCGATTGCCAATACCGTGCTGCTGAAGCTGATTTCTTGAGAGAGTTGTGAGTACTCTATTTGAGGGTTTTCGCTCATTGAGTTGCTCTATGCTGAGGATAGACGTAAGGGTTCTTTGCAAGGTCCATATTTCTGAAAGATACATCCTTGCAGTCGCTTAAGTCGAGAAGGTGCCCGAAGGTCAGAAAATTTGCCTGAGAATTTTGTCAGCGTTCAAAAACGTCACGGAAAACGTCACGGAGTGTCACGGGAGAAAATTTGAGACTTCAGAAACGAAAAAGGCAGATCGCTAAGTTGCTGATCTGCCTCCCTTTCTTGTTGGTAGCGGGGGCAGGATTTGAACCTACGACCTTCGGGTTATGAGCCCGACGAGCTACCAGACTGCTCCACCCCGCATCAAAACTGGTATTTTCAGCGTGCCTGTCAAAGCGTGCTGCGGCAGATTTAACTGCCTTTTCTGTGGGTTTCGTCAGCACTTTTTAAAGCGCCTCCCCGACAGAGGCTGCGCATTATAGGGGCTGATTTTCTCCCTTGCAAGGGTGTCGTCATATTTCTTTCAAATACGGTCTATGTTGCAGTTCGGGAAGGGTTTTTTTAAGCTGCGTGTCGCTTTTTAGCGGCCGCTAGATGTTGGGTAAGCCCACGGTGACGGCCAGCGGGGTTGGTGCCGAGCGGCGCTATCCTCTCCATTCTAGATTTGCAGGTAACAACGATGGCGGATTTTGCCGATATTCGGCCCTACGGCGATGAAGAAGTGGCGCCGGTATTGGCGAGCTTGCTGCGCGACAACGAGTGCATCGACGCGGTGGCCAAACTTCGAGCTCCGCGGTTGTTCAAGCTGGCGCCTGCGCTTGTCAGGCCATTTGCCAGGCGCGTGTTGCAGCGGCAGTTTGGTCGCGCCCGCACCGTGTACGAGCTCCAAACCGGCATTAAGCCCTATATGGACCGGATGCTGGAGGGGAGTACGTCTCAGTTTACGGTGTCGGGAATTGAGCACCTTAGTCCGCAGCAGGCGTATCTTTTTATCTCTAATCACCGGGATATTGCCTTGGACCCGGCCTTTGTCAATTACGCGCTGTATCACAATGGCCTCGATACCGTGCGTATCGCCATTGGCGACAATCTGCTGTCTAAGCCTTTTGCAGCGGACCTGATGCGTTTGAATAAGAGCTTTATTGTGCCGCGATCAGTGCGGGGGCCCCGGCAGATGCTGGCGGCTTATCGCAAGCTGTCGGCCTATATTCGTCATTCTCTGCTTGAGGACAAGGCATCTATCTGGATCGCCCAGCGGGAGGGGCGGGCCAAAGATGGCAACGACGCCACCGAGGTCGCGGTGATGAAGATGCTGGCGATGGCGCAGACCAAGGAGGAGGGTTTTGCCGGTTATATGGGGCAATTGCAGATCGTGCCGGTGAGTATTTCCTACGAGTGGGATCCTTTGGACGCGGCCAAGGCCAAAGAGCTAACTCAAATGGAGACCGATGGCCGTTACGAGAAAGCCGAACACGAGGACCTGCAAAGCATTGCAGACGGCATTCTAGGGGATAAGGGGCACGTTCATGTGAGCTTTGCATCGCCGCTGCCTACCGACATTGGCGATGCTTCCGCTTTGGCGGCGGCGTTGGATGAGGCAATCATTCGCCACTACCACCTGCAGCCCAGCAACATTCTTGCCTATCAGGCGCTCTATGGGGATGTGGATTGGCGGCAGCTGGGCGCTCCTGAGGTGTCGGACAATCAGCGCCAGGTATTTGAAAAGCGTATGGCAGGCATTGCCCCTGCATACCGGGACAAGGCGCTGGCGATCTATGCCCGTCCGGTGGTCAATCAGCTGCGCCTGCGTGAGCCGGCGTGCTAGACGATTCGATAAAGCAACAGATTCAGGAAGCTTATCGCCAGTTCCTGTCTTCCCGGTCCATGAAACCACGCTATGGGCAGCGTCTGATGATCGCCCATATTGCCCGGTGTTTGGCCGGTATCAAACGCAACCAAGAGGCGCAGCGCAGTGGTGGCGATCACCTGTGCGTAGTGGAAGCGGGCACCGGCACGGGTAAGACCCTGGCCTATGCGCTGGCGGCGATTCCAGTCGCGGCCCAATGTCGTAAGACCCTCGTTATTTCCACGGCGACGGTGGCGCTGCAAGAGCAAATTCTCTACCGGGACCTACCCGATATCCTCCAGCATAGCGGCCTTAATTTTAGCGTAAGCTTGGCCAAGGGGCGCCGTCGCTATTTGTGCCTTTCCAAGTTGGATCAGCTCATTAGTGGTGCTGACGCCCAAACCCTACCGCTGTACCCCGATGAGGCAATGAGTTCTCCTGACGATACCAGTCTGGCGCTCTACAGCGATTTTTTAAGGGCCTTGACCTCGGGGCAATGGGACGGCGACCGTGACAATTGGGCCTCCGTGGTGGATGAAGCGCAGTGGGCGCCGGTGACCACGGATCACGCCCAGTGTACCGGGCGGCGCTGCAGCCACGTTCGCCAGTGTAGTTTTTTCCGCGCTCGGGAATCTTTGACCCAGGCAGATGTGGTGGTGGCAAATCACGATTTGGTGCTGGCCGACCTGGCCCTGGGCGGCGGCGTGATTTTACCGCCGCCGGAAGAAGCCATTTATATTTTTGATGAGGCTCATCATCTGCCTGACAAGGTGATCAATCACTTTAGTGCCAGTGTTCGCGTCGGCACCACAGAACGTTGGTTGGAGCAGGCGCAGCGGGGCGTGTCGGCGGTGGTGGCTCACCCGGCTATCGATGATTTGATGCGGCCCAAGTGGGAAACATTGGCCACCACCATCAGCTCGGCGCGGGAGGCCTTTGGCCGGCTTCGACCCTGTGTTGAACCGCTGATGGAGGACGTCGAGACCCGGCGGGGGCAGGCGGTGAATCGGTTTGAGAATGGCGTGGTGCCCGATGAGCTGAGAAGGCTGTCCGCCGACCTCCGCACCGCCTTTGCAGCCATCAATCAGCACGCCGAGTCGCTAATCGAGGAATTGCAGAAGGGGCTGGATCGAGGCGAGCTCGATATGGGCCGCGAGCTGAGCGAGCAATGTCTGGCCGACCTGTCGGCGATACGGTTTCGCAGCGATTCGATACTGACGCTGTTTCGCTCCTTCTCGGCCAATACCGACGACGAAAAACCTCCGTTGGCGCGCTGGTTGGCAAAGGTAGAGTCCGGGCTGGGTTTGTTCGATCTGGAGTTAAATAGCAGCCCCATTCTGGCGGCCAAGACGCTTAGCTCCACACTATGGAACCGCTGCTATGGCGCAGTACTGACCTCCGCCACTCTCACTGCACTGGGTCGCTTTGACCGCTTTGCCATGCGCACCGGCCTCTATGACGATGCCAGCTTTGAGGTGGTGCCCAGCCCCTTTGCCCACGCCGAAGCGGCGCAGTTGGTGGTGCCGGCCATGGCCTGTGACGGTGGCGACCCGGAAGCCCATACCCACGCCCTGATAGAGACACTCCCTAAAATTCTGGATCCGGACGCGGGGAGCCTGGTGCTGTTTGCCTCCCGCAAGCAGATGCATGCGGTTTACGATGCGCTTCCAGAGGCTTGGCGCAAGCGGACGATTGCCCAAGGCGAACTGCCCAAGAAGGATATTTTGCAACGCCACCGGGAAGCTTTAGATGAGGGGCGGGGCAGTGTGATTTTCGGGCTGGCCAGTTTTGCCGAGGGCGTCGATCTGCCGGGGCACTACTGCAGTCATGTGGTCATTGCCAAGATCCCTTTCGCGGTGCCAGAAGACCCGGTAGAGGAAGCCCTGGCGGAGTGGGTCAGCCGAAATAACGGCAACCCCTTTATGGACATTACCGTACCGGATGCCGCCATCAAGCTAGTGCAAGCCAGCGGGCGCCTGCTGCGTAATGAGCAGGACCGCGGCAGGATTAGCATCCTCGACCGCCGCATTGTGAGCCGTCACTATGGCCGTAAAATGCTGGCTTCCATGCCGCCCTACCAGCAAATAGTAGAATAATGAGCCGATATCACGACGTCGCCGCACTGCTGATCGATATAGAAGCCGAATTGCGCCAGCTGGGGCATTGGCAGAGTGAGGCCCCGCCCGAAGAGGCACTGCGCAGCGAACAGCCCTTTGCGATGGATACCCTGGAGTTTTACCAGTGGCTGCAGTTTATCTTCATCCCCCGGGTGTCGTTTTTGATTGAGCAGCGGGAGAGGCTACCGGGGGAGTGTGCGATTGCACCGATGGCGGAGGAATATTATCGCGGGCGGAGGCTGCCAGTGGCGGGCTTGTTGCAGGCGCTGGAAGCCGTTGATGAACTGCTGAGTCAGGATTGAAACAGAGGCGACGAAAAAAAACCGTTGTCCATCCTAGCGGTAATGGCGTGATTGGTGCGGGTAGATACCATCTCTCCCATACAGCCACAAGGGGTGTTTATGACACCGTTTGCGGCCTGTATTCCGTTTGATTTTTGATCACACCAAAGCAGATATGCACTAATTTACGCATGGCAGCACCGATGGCCTGCATGTGATTCTTCCCGTTCTGCAGTAATCGCTCTTTCATCGCCGAGACATCCGGGTTGCATTGGCTGGCGCACACAGCCGCCATGTACAGTTTCGCTCTCACCGAGGCCGGCCCTCGTTTGCTCAGTGCACTGCGTCCTCGGAACACCCCCGATTCCACCTGGGTGGGAATCAGGCCAAGATAAGCCGCGACTTGCTTGGCGCCCGTAAAATCCCGGCTATGGATCACCGACAGCATCAGACGGCTGACCACCTTTCCCACGCCGGGGATGCTCTCCAGTAAGGCCTTGTCGTGCTTGAGCCCAGGGTGGCGATCAATATGGTCATCGATATCCTCTTCGATACGACGCTTCGCCTTCTCCAGCTCGTTGAGCATGGTGTGGATTGAGTCTAAAACTGTCTGTGATGAGGGGCGGAGTTCCGCCTTCTCTAGGCGGTTGGATTCTCGCTGGTAATCCACTTCCAGCGCCTCTAAGCGGGCGATTAGTGCCTTCAGTTCACGGATTTCCAGCGGCTCAGGCTGCCAGAGCGCAGGGTCGCGTTCAGCGCCAAAGCGGGCAATGATCAAACTATCCTGCTTGTCCGTCTTGTGGGTATTGCCCAGGCTTTGGGCGTAGGCTTTGATGTGGGCCGGGTTTACCACCGCAACCCGAAAGCCGGCATCGTGCAAGGTGAGGGCAACCTTCTCGTGGTAAATCCCCGTCGCTTCCATCACCACCAGAATTTGTGCAGGCTCAAGCTTTAAGGTCTTGGGCAACCATTGGCACAGTGCTTGATGGCCTTTATTGTCATTGGCCATCACTTTGGTCTTCACCTTCAAGGTGGCGCGATCCCGAAGCCACAGGCAATCCAGCTTTGCCTTGCTCACATCGATCCCAACAACGTCTGTCATCTTTCCAATTCCCCTTGTCCATGCAGCGTCACCGGCCCTAATGCCGGGCGCTTGGATACCATTCAATGTCAAAGATGAGAGGCCGGGAGGATAATCTACGTCGCAGCTTCGAGAGCTAAGGGTGGACACATCCTACACCCCGGCCAGTAGGCAACGGGAAGCTAACCCATCACCTTGGAGAGATACAAGGGTGGACATCGCGTTGCATGTCCATCGTGTGTACCCGAGGTCTCACCATGACGGCGAGGGGGGGCCGGCGGACAAAAACGTTGTCCGCCCTACGAGCTGGAGTTTTCGTCGACGGCCATCACCATGCGTACCAGGTGGGCCAAAGAGCGCACGCCCATCTTTTCCATCACTCGGGCGCGGTGAATTTCCACGGTGCGCTGGCTGATATCCAGGTCAAAGGCAATCACCTTGTTGGCTTTGCCC
Source organism: Spongiibacter nanhainus (assembly GCF_016132545.1). Taxonomy (GTDB): domain Bacteria; phylum Pseudomonadota; class Gammaproteobacteria; order Pseudomonadales; family Spongiibacteraceae; genus Spongiibacter; species Spongiibacter nanhainus. Next base: position 2,997,899 of record NZ_CP066167.1, on the reverse strand, counting down.
TCGATCATCAAATCCATGACCTGCTTCTCTCGGGGAGTGAGTTCCTGCAGGCGTTCGACAATTTTGTGTTTTTCGGCCAGTTCGGCGCGGCTTTCGGCGTCGGCGGCGATGGCCTGCTGGATTTTGCCCAGCAGTTCTTCTTCCCGGTAGGGTTTCTGTACGAAGTCCACCGCGCCTTTTTGCATGGCCTCTACGGCCATGGGGACGTCGCCGTGGCCGGTAACAAAAATGATCGGTAGGATGGAGTTGCGGCTGTTTAGCTGGCGTTGCAGCTCCATGCCATTCATGCCGGGCATGCGGATATCCAGTACCATGCAGCCAGCCATCTCAGTGGAAAAGTCCTCTAGAAAGGCGTCCCCCCGGGAGTAGGCGGCCACCTTGTGACCCACGGATTCCAATACCATCTGCAGTGAGTCTCGTACTGCGTCGTCGTCCTCAACCAGATAAACGGTGGCTTCAGTAGTCATGGTAGGTCCTTGCCGGCTAATCGATGTTATCGGCCAAAGACTAGCACGATTTGTGCTCTGAACAAGGTTCCGGAGAATAAAAAATGGCTGCGGACTAGCGGTAACCCCGCATAATCGCTAAGCTTTTGCCAATTATCGTGTCCTCGAAGGGTGCGCATGCGAGCCAAGCGCAGTTTAGTACAAATTTACCTGATCAGCCTGGTCGCGCTATCGGCGATCCCGCTGGCGGTGCTGGGTTATATCTGGATAGCCAAGGAATACGAGAGCTACACCCAGCAGAGTCAGGAGTGGCGCGACAGCTACATAGAATCGCGGCGAGAGCTGCTGCGCCGCGAGGTTGATAAGGCGGTTGAATACCTGGAGTTTCGTCGCAACCAGCTTAACCGTCAACTCTACCTGGAGTTGCGGCAGCAGATCGCCATCGGTCTGTCGCTGATCGAGAACACTCGCAAGGAATATGTTGGCGAAAGTAGGCGTGCCCAGATCAACCGCCTGCGAACCACCCTTGCCTCCCTTAGCTTTCAGGAAAACAACAAAGGCTTCTTCTTTTTATTCGACGCCGCTGGCAATGCCGTGTTGCCGCCTGTTCACCCCGATGGCGAGATGCGCCTCGAGGATAAGGCTGTGCTGGAGGCCTTTGCCAAGCAGATTCAGCAGGTCACCAAAGAGAAGAATTTCGAGTTTATCGAATATCGCTTTACCCGGCCTGATGGCGCCAACACGGCGCGCAACTTCAGCTTTGTCTATCACTACAAGCCGCTGGATATCTATCTCGGTGCCAGCCTCTACCTGCGGGATGAAATTGCCCGCACCCAGCGGGAGGTGATAGAGCGCATCGCCGCGGTGCCGGTGGATCCCAATAATTCAATTCTCTTTCTTGTCGACAACCAGGGCCGGCAACTGGTCAACGCCTACGACCCTGATTCCGTTGGCGAGCCTATGCCTGGGGTGATCGAGGCAGGAAAGCGATTGGGACAAGAGGAAGACAGTTTGTTTACCGAGCTGTCCTGGACCGATAAACAGGGCGACTCCAAGCCGGTGGTGTCTTATCTGCGGCAGTATGAGCCCTGGGGCTGGACCCTGGGTTCAGGGGTTTTCCTGGATCAACTCAACGAGCGCCTCAGTGCTGAGCGTGCGCAACTGCAAAATCGGGTGCGGGAGCACATCGCTTTTATTATTGCCATTGCCTTGGGCTTGATGGTGGTGTCGGCGGTGGCGGCCCAGTGGCTTGCCCGCCGCAGCGCATCGGGCTTTACCATCTTTCAGCAGTTCTTTGCCGATGCCAGCAAAAAATCCACAGCGATTGATATCAATCGGCTGCCATTCGCCGAGTTTCAGCGTTTGGCAGAGGATGCCAACTATATGGTTGAGAAGCGCACCGAGACTGAGCAGGCCCTAAAGCTCAGCGAACGGCGCTTTCATCTTGCTCTGGATGCCGCCCAGAACCACCTGTGGGATCTCGATCTGACCACTGGTTATGTCACCGTCAGCGACAGTTTTTTCCGCATGTTGGGCTACGAGCCACCCGCCGATCCCTACCCGGTGGGTGCCTATAAATACGTCGCGTGCCCTGACGATCTACAGATCATTGCCTCGGCAGTGGACAGCTGGTTAGGCCTGGCAACGGGCAACAGCGTTGAATTCCGAATCAAGGATCGATCCGGGCGCTACCACTGGATCTACAGCCGCGGCGACGTGGTGGAAATCGATATGCAGGACAAGCCCACCCGTGCGATGGGCATTATGATCGATATCACTGAGCGCAAGCGCATGGAGCAGGACCTGGTGGATGCCCGTATTGCCGCCGAAGATGCACTCCATGCCAAAAGCCAGTTTCTATCCAGTGTCAGCCACGAATTGCGCACCCCCCTCAACGGTGTGTTGGGCTACGCCCAACTATTGCAACGGGAGTCGGGCCTGCCCTCCGGGAGCCAGGAGTATCTCCGTGCTATCGAGAGCTGCGGCAAGCACCTGCTCAACCTGATTAACGATGTTCTGGATCTGGCCAAGATTGAAAGTGGCAATATCAATATCGTATGCCAGCCTACCTATATCGACGAGGTGATTACCAATGTTGGCGATATTGTCGCCCACCGCGCTCGGGGCAAGGGGCTGGATTTTGTGGTGGATTTGGACGACCTAGTTCCCAAGCGGCTTCAGCTTGATGAGGTAAAACTGCGGCAGGTGCTGGTTAATCTGCTGGACAATGCGGTGAAGTTTACCGATCACGGCAGTGTGCATTTGAAAATCACTGCGGATTTCAGCAACAACCAACTGGACTTCAGTGTGACTGACACCGGCGTCGGCATTCCTGAAGAGGCGCAACGAGACGTATTTGAGCCCTTCAAACAGGTTAACCCCCAGGATGGCAAGGGTACTGGCTTGGGCTTGTCTATCTGCCGCCGGTTGGTGGAAGCCATGGGCGGCAGCCTCAACCTGCGCAGTCGAGTCGGCCATGGTAGTTGCTTTTATTTTGATATCCCACTGATGGAAGTGGCCGAAGAGGAAGCGCCCAAGGCACTGGCAAGGGACGTCGAGGGCGATCTACCCAGCGATAAGATTATTGATAACCCTGCCATCATTGTTGCCGACGATGTGGCGGTTAACCGGCAGGTGCTGGCCGGTATGTTGTCGGACGTGACCGACGACATTCGCGAAGCGGCCAATGGTCGAGAGGTGATCGATTTACTTAAAGATCGCACAGCGAACTTGGTGCTGATGGATCTGCGTATGCCGGTAATGGATGGCCTGGCAGCGACAAGGCTGATCAAACACGAACTTAAAATGCATGATGTGCACGTCATCATGGCATCAGCCGCGACTGACGACGACCTGATGGCAGAGGCGATTCGAGCGGGCTGTGATGGCTTCTTGCCCAAGCCGATTGGCATGGATGAGCTGTTCCGGGTGTTGGCCGAAACCTGCGGTGCTGAGCCCTTAAGTGCGGAAGAGGTAGACGCTCCAGTTACCCAGGAGGTAGAGCTTGCTGGGCCGCCTGAAGCAATTCGTCAGGCGCTGACCGAAGCGGCGGAACTGGGTGATATCACTGCTCTGCGGGAGCAGCTCAACACCTTGAGGCAGTCCCACCCCGAGTGTGACGCCTTTAGCGACGAGGCGGAGGCAATGTTAGCGGATTTTGATTTTGGCAGGCTGTTGAAGTTACTGCAGCGGCAGGTCGAAGGGGCCAGTTTGAATGACGCCTAGTCGCGGTGGCGAACAGATACTGCTGGTGGATGACAACCCCACCAATCTACAAGTACTGTTTAAAACCCTAGAGGGCAGCGGCTATCGACTGTTGGCCGCCAGGGATGGGGAGTCCGCACTGTATACCGCACGGCGCGCCAAACCGGTATTGATGCTGCTGGATGTCATGATGCCGGGAATGGACGGTTTTGAGGTGTGTGAACGTCTCAAAGCAGACCCCGAAACGGCCGATATTGTAGTGATTTTTCTCTCCGCTCTCACCGACAGCCAATCCAAAGTTCACGGGCTGGCTATAGGCGGTGTCGACTACATCGGCAAACCCTTTCAGTCTGAAGAGGTCCTGGCTCGGGTTCGAACCCATATCAAAATCCAGCGTCTGGAGCAGGCGCTGGCCCGCCGCAATAGCGAATTGGAAGACGAAAATCAGCGCATCTTGGATGCGGTGGAAGAGGGTATTTTTTCGCTGGACGGCGAAGGCCGGATTACTGCCATGAATGCCCGAGCTACCGAATTGACGGGGTGGGCGGCGTCAGATGCATTGGGAGAATTACTCAGCCGCTTGGCGCTATTCCGCAATGGCGAGCTCAACAAGCGACTCGCTCAGCTCTACGAGGAGGGCGCCAGTCTGCGGCACGACCATGTTGATTTGTATCAGGATAGTGGAGAAATACTGCCAGTGGCGTTGACCGGCTCCCCTTTAACAGGCGGTGGTGCAGTGCTGGTACTGCGTGATATCTCCGAGTGGTTGGCCAGCCAGCGAGCCCTGGAACACGCTCGGGCAGAGATGGACAGCCAGCGCCAGCATTTGGCACATATTGAGCGCCTGAGCACCGGCGGCGAAATGGCGGCCGGCATTGCCCACGAGGTCAATCAACCACTGACGGCGGTAAGCAACTACGCGCGGGTGGCCCAGCGTCTGCTGGAGCAGGTGCCCGGTGAGACCGCCGATAAGCTGGATGATGTGATGAGTAAAATTGCCACTCAGGCCCAGCGCGCCTCTGCGGTGATTCAACGCATGCGCACCTATGTCAAAAAGCCCTCTGGGGCTCGAGAGTTGCAGTCCATCAATACAGTGCTTGAGGACGTGCTGGCCCTTGCGGAAGTCGACTCGCGGGTCAATCGCGTGCATGTCGCCTTAGTGGCCGACCCGGATCTGCCCGATATCTTTATCGACGAAGTGCAGGTGCAGCAGGTAGTGTTAAACCTGATTCGCAATGCCATGGAAGCCACGGCGCAGTCTGGCAGTGACGCCCCCGTACAGGTGCGCAGCTTTAGGGAATCGGGGCATGTCATCGTCGAAGTAGAGGACAGCGGGCCTGGCCTGGCACCCGAGGTTGAAGAGCAATTATTCAGTCCCTTTGTGACCTCTAAAGAGGGGGGCATGGGTATTGGTTTGTCTGTGTCTCAATCAATTATGCAAAGTCACGGCGGCGATATTCGACACCGGCCATCACCTGGCGGCGGTGCGGTCTTTCGTTGCGAATTTCCCCTTCCCACCGCCGAGCAGCTGCCTCCCAAAACGGAGGCATAATGGTGAGCTTGCGACCCCAAGCGCTCCGCCGCAACGGAAGCTCCCGAGAGTCGCGCCACATTCGCATTGGTGAGTGGGCGCTGACATACACTTTAGTGCGCAGTGCGCGGCGGCGTCAGCGCATGTCATTGTGTGTTGCCCCAAGTGGGACCGTGGAATTGCGGGTGCCCCAAGGCGCTCCGCAAGTTGATATCGATGCAATGTTATATCGCTACCAAGCCTGGATCGAGGCGCGGTTGGCAGAGGCAGCAAGCCGCCCCGAACTGCGTCCCCCATCCTTTGAATCAGGTTGCGACATCCCCTATCTCGGCGAAACCCTGCGCTTGAATGTGGCGCTGGGTCGGCGGCGACGATGCCTGCTGCAGGGGGACTCTCTGCTTGTGCAGACGGCCGATCCGGCACCAACGAAGGTGTCGGCGGCAATCAATCACTGGTACCGGGAGCGGGCCGAAGTGGTCTTTAAGGATCGCCTGATGCACTGGAGCCGGCAAATTGAGTGGGTATCGACACCGCCGCCGCTGCGTTTGAGGCGGATGCGGGCGCGCTGGGGCAGTTGTTCCAGCAAGGGAGAGGTGTGCCTCAATACCCACTTAATCAAGGCTGCTCCAGCTTGTATCGATGCCGTCATCGTCCACGAGCTATGCCATTTGGAGGAGTTTCAACACAGTCGTCGCTTCTATGACTTAATGGACCAGGTTATGCCGGATTGGCGGTCCCATAGTGGGGCCCTGGACCAGGACGCGCCGCGATTACTGTTGAGCTAGGGCCTGGCTTAAAGATTGGTATTTGATCTTAAGAGTCGCCGCCGAAATTCGCCGTGGCGGCAAAGATGAGTACCGCGCTTTCCAATACGGCGCTGCGAGGCTGGTGATATCCCCCCAGTACCCAGCGCTGGGCAATCTGTACCACCGCGCCCACCAAGCCGGCGTAGACCATGTCCTCGTCAGCTGGCGGTGGAATGGTGGCGATATTCTGGCGGTGGGCTAACTGCTGAACCAGTGCCGCGAAATCTTCCATGGCCTGGTAGTAAAGTTGATCGATCTCCCGGCTGACCGCCAACACTTCAAATAACACTAGCCGTGCTGCAGCGGGTTGGTGTTGCACAAAATCAAAAAATGCCCCCAGGCCATTGCGAACAAACTGGTCAGCATTCGCGACGGGATTCTCCAGCGCATTGTACATGGTGTGCCGCAGGGACTGGGTCTGCTGCTGGTAAAGCTCGGCCAGCAGGGCGTCGCGATTGCTGAAGGACTCATAGAAATAGCGTTCTGTGAGCCCGGCAGTTTGGCACACCATTTTCACTGTCATCGATGAAAATCCGCGCTCGCCAATAACAGTTAGGGCGGCATCCAGCAGTTGCTGCCGGCGCTGGGCTTGGCGAGTGTCGGGGCTTTGTCCGCGATAGCGGCGGGGGGCGGTTTTGTCCATGGCGTAAATTTTGACATGACGTGTTGTCAGAAGTAAAGTGACAACTGGCATTGTCAAAATAGTGCGCCGGAGAGTCAGTTTCTTGCGGCGCCCGGAGCCAGGCTGGTATTTGAGACGTTGATGCCTCCTGGCGTTAGGCATGGTGATTGAGGTAGGCAGCGGTGAACTATGATTTTGACTATTTAATTGTGGGCTCCGGCTTTGGCGGTGCTGTCTCGGCCCTGCGCCTGGCAGAAAAAGGCTACTCAGTTGGGGTGATGGAGATGGGCTGCCGCTGGGACCCGGATAAGTTGCCCAGCAGCACCTGGAATCTGCGGCGCTGGTTGTGGCAACCGAGCTTGGGGTGGCGAGGCTTCTTTAAGATCAGTTGGTTTCGACATGTCATGGTGCTGCATGGCAACGCTGTGGGCGGGGGATCAATCACCTATGCCAACACTCTTCTGCAGCCTAAACCCAAGGTGTGGCGTGAGGGAAGCTGGGCGGGTCTTACCGATTGGGAGTCGGTCATGCCCGGTCACTACGATACGGCTCGTCGCATGCTTGGTGTGACTGAAAACCGCATCCTCGGTCCCGCTGATGAGTTACTCAGAGAGGGCGCCAAGGAAATGGGACGAGAGGACAGCTATTACCGCACCCAGGTTGGCGTGTTTTTTGGTGACCCCGGTGACGAGCCCGGCCAGCAATATGACGACCCTTACTTTGAAGGCCGTGGCCCCGCCCGGAACAGCTGCATAGGTTGTGGGGGCTGTATGGTGGGGTGTCGCTACAATGCCAAAAATACCCTGGACAAAAACTACCTCTACCTGGCCGAGCGCCAGGGTGCTCAGGTGTTTGCCGAAACCCGAGTGGTGGATGTGAAGCCTCTGGGTGATGCGAAAGATGGCAGTGAGGGCTACGTGGTGACCACGGCGTCAAGCAGCTGGATGCCGGGCTTGTGGCGGCGTCGGCGCTGGCGTGTAAAGGGCGTGGTGTTTTCCGCCTCGTCGCTGGGTACACAGAAATTATTGTTTGAACTGCGGGACAGGGGATCATTGCCCAACATTTCCAATCAGTTGGGGCGGCGGGTTAGGACCAATGCCGAGTCCCTGATCGGGGTGCGCTTACCGGGTAAACCGGAGATGGATCGAGGTATTGCCATAGGTTCGGGTTTCTACCTGGATGAGCATACCCATATTGAGGCCACCCGTTATCCCCGGGGCTCCGATGCTATGGGCTTGCTGGTGACGGCACTGACCCGAGGGCGCCCCGACTGGACGCGCATTCTGACCTGGTTGCGAACTGTGCTACTGCTGTTGGTGCGTAAGCCCAGCAAGGTATTGCCGCTGTTGTCGCCCTTTGGCATGGCCCGTCAGACCGTCATTTTTCTGTGTATGCAAACTCTGGAAGGGCATATCGATATGCGTTACCAGCGACGCTGGTATTGGCCCTTTAGCAAGCGCATGGTCAGTTATGGGCCCCGCATTCCCACCTATATTCCCCAGGCCAATGAATTTGCGTTGAAAATGGCGCGGCGTCTGGGCGGTATGGCTGGGAGCCTGATTACTGAGATTCTGTTCAATTTGCCGGCCACAGCCCATTGTATGGGAGGTGCGGCAATGGGCAAGAGCGCAGAGGAGGGGGTGATCGACCATCGCCAAAGGGTATTTGGTTACCGCAACCTGTACATCTGCGATGGGTCGGTGCTGGGTGCTAACTTGGGGGTAAACCCCTCATTGACCATTACTGCGTTGACGGAACACGCTATGAGTCATATTCCTGCGAAGTGTGAAGTGGAATGATCTGATTTCTGTGTTCAATGCGTAACAACATTTACTCTGGAAATAAGTAGAACACCGAATTCCTGCTACTCTGAGACTGTGAGTATGCTAAAAATGGATGACTACGAGCACATAGGGATGGCCTGAAGGGGGCTACTAAGCTCATCAGCTGAAATTAATAAAGCCGGTATATGAAAAGGAATGCCAATGAAGGGATTTTGGGATTGGTTGCTTGGGCCGGAGATGCCTCCCCACGGCCACTGCTATTTGTGGAATCCGGAGTTGGTTTATCTCCACGTCATCAGTGATGTGGTTATCACCGTCTCGTACTTCACCATCCCATTCGCGCTGGTGTATCTGGTTCGCAAGCGCGACGACCTGAAGTTCAACTCGCTGTTCTATATGTTCGCCCTGTTTATCTTTGCCTGTGGGGCGACGCACCTGATGAATATCTACAACGTCTGGCACGGCGCCTATTGGCTCAGTGGCGGGGTGAAGTTGATTACGGCGTTGGCGTCATTGGGGACCGCGGTGTTGATCTGGCCGATTATTCCCAAGGCCCTGGCCATACCCAGCAACAGCCAGTTGATGGCGCTTAACCAGCAATTGCAGAGTGAAGTCGACGAGCGCCTGCGCAAGCAGCAAGAAGTGGAGCGGCTGTCCAATGATTTGTCTGAATTGGTGGAACAGCGCACCCGGGAACTGGCCGAGGCGCGTTTGATGCGGACCCTGGTGGAAAAAACCAACTCGTCCCTGGAGCGCAGCAACGAGGTCTTGGGGCAGTACGCACGAGTCACAGCTTATGACATGCGCGAGCCGCTGCGCTCGGTGCGAGTGTATGCGCAAACGCTGAGCGACAAGCTTGGAGACTCCCTGGACGAAGAAGGTCGGCAGTGCATAAAGATGATTCTGGGCGCCAATAAACGGGTTGAGAATATGGTGGATGGCCTCCGCAATTACTCTGAATGCGACAAAGAGGGAGAAGTGGTTGATCTCGATCTCGACACCTTATTACAGGATGTCCTTAATGAGTTGGGCGACGAGGTTCGAAAAACCGGTGTCCAGATTGACCATCAGCCTTTGGGGCACACACACGGGGTGAGAGAACACTATCGACAATTGATGCTGCAATTGATTGGCAACGGCATAAAATTTAGTGCCGGACACGAGACGCCCAAAGTGGAAATTGGTCCATTACCATCCAGTGGCGCCGGGGTCGGATTTTATGTGCGCGATAATGGGGTGGGTATCGCCAAACAATACCATGCCCGCATCCTCGGTTTGTTCGAGCGCCTAAACAGCGATCCGGAGCTGGCGGGCACCGGAGTGGGGCTGGCAATCTGCAAGCGCATTGTGGATGAAAGCGGCGGTCGCTTAGATGTGGTCAGTGATGAGGGTAAAGGCGCAGAGTTCCGTGTCACCATGCCTTCGCCGTAGAGTGATCCGAGAGTGTCACCAGAGGCACCATCCAAATTTGGCGTGCGGAGTCTCGCGTCTCCTGGTTTGACAGATGCTGTGCTCAATCTGGCCTTTTTGGGGCCGAACGATCACTCTGTGTTTGTTCGATATGCCGCATAATCGTCGCGGTGTTATCGCGCTTGTCATTGTTCCACAGCTGTTTTGCGACGGAAGCGGCCACGTCACGACTGTGGATGAGGTGGCGACGGAAGCGCCGACAATGTGAACAAATCATCAGGTGAAGACGGATTTGCAGCTTTTGCCAACCTTTGTAGTGGCCGTCAATGTCGTCGCTGGCGCGCTCGCTGACCTTTTTGCACGTCAACATTCTCCTGTCTCCTGATAATGATTAACGACGTCCATCAGGCGCAATCTGGCGCGGTGGAGTAATACCCGGACGTTGCCTTCGGCAAGGGATAACAGGGCGGCAATTTCGGTGAGCGCGACCTGTTCCAAGTCCCTCAATAAAAACACGGCCTTTTGCTTTTCGGGCAGGGTCGTCAGCGTGTGCTCGATACAGTGCCGCAGTTGATCTTCCTGCAACATCAGTTCGGGACTATTGATATCCCAGCGCTTGGGGGGGGAGGTCCAGTGACCCTTTTCGTCGAAGGCGCTGGGGTCCAGCGTAGCGCCAGCCTCGTCGATATCGCCAAAGCTGACCTGACGTTTTTCTCGCCGCAACCGAGATTTGGCCTCGTTGCTAACGATTTGAAACATCCAGGTGGCCAGGCTGGAGCGGCCTTCAAAACGTCCCACAGCGCGATAGATCGATGCCCAGGCCTCCTGCACCACATCCTCGGCAAAGGTGTCGCCAACTATAGAGCGGGCAACGATCAACATCTTAGGGTGATGATCGGCGATGAGTTGCCGAAAGGCCTCGTTGTCACCACGCCGCAGGCGAGCGAGTAGAGCGTCTTGTGAAGTGTTGGGCACCGTGTTGTCCGTTGTGCGGGAGTCCTGGCCATAGTGTGGCGGATTTACCCACAAACAGGCAACTGCGGCGTAAGCCCCAGTCGGCACCGGCCTAGTCTGCACGAAATTAGCCAGCACCAGATTAGTCAGCACACTGATGCCCTGCCTGGAAGCGCCGACCCAGCCAGTAATCCAGGCTGACGTAGCGGCCACCGCCGGTACGGATGAGTGCCAGCAACATAAGCAAGTATGTCATCGCGAATTCGATGCCGTTGTTGAGGATTACAAAATTGCCGCTGGCGGTCAGCCAGTCGTAGTGGCCGTGTTCTCGGAGAATGGAGCGAGCGGCCTCTAGCTTGGCGGCGGAGGCCTCGACCTGTTCATTGGCAAAGGGGGCACTGGGATCGGCAATGGCTTGCCAGCCATTATCCCAGTGTACGGTGAGGGCCGCGACCAGCATGGTGACCGCCAGGGGAACGGCAATCCAGCGGGTGGCAAGACCCACCGCCAGGAACAGTGCTCCACCCAGCTCAGCCGCGGTGGCCAGGGCCGCCATCAAGGTAGGAAAGGGCAGTCCCAATCCCCAATCGTCATTGCCAAACCAATTGACGGTATCTTGAAAGTGCATCAACTTACTGCTGCCCGCCATCCACATCACCGGTACAAGGTAGAGCCGCAAGGCCAGGGCCGGCAGGCCGTCCAGTGGTGCCAGGCTGGCAGCTAGGCGCCGGTTGATAGTCGCTATGAGGTGGGCGATCCGGGTCATTGTGTAAGTGCTCCATGTGCTGGCGTGTTGGCAATAGACGAACGAGATGGCCCGGCGTTACACGCTGGCATCCAGGCGATGGACTCTCTATAGTGGCGTCCGCATTACCGTGGATGGCCACCTGTTTGGTCGATCAGCTTGCTGGCGCCGGGGGCGTCGGTCTGTTATTTCCCTATTGCATCGCTATTGAGGTCACTTTGGAGAACAGTCGGGTTACCAGCCGCGACCTGCTGATCGGGGTCAGCTTGTCGGTATTTACGGTGTTTATGTCCTCGACTATTTCGGCGATGACCAAGCATCTGTCCGCTACGGTACATACCGCGGCAATCATCTCCGTTCAGTACGGCCTGAGCCTGGCCCTGATCATGCCTTTGGTGCTGCGCCACGGTGCTATCAGTTTGAAAACCCAGCGTCCTGGCATGCACCTGTTGCGCGGAGTCAGCGGCTGTGCCTGTTTTTACCTGTACTATTACTGTCTGGGCCAGATAAGTTTGGTAGAGGCCACTCTGTTGCGCAGCAGTGCGCCGCTGATGGTGCCGCTATTGATTGTTGTCGGTTTTGGTCAGCGGATATCCCGGTCGTTGTGGATACCGCTTTTAGTGGGGTTTGTCGGGGTGATGACAATTCTGCGGCCGGGCTTTACCCAACTCAGTGTGTGGCATTTGCTGGCATTGGCCTCTGGGCTGGGTCTGGCGCTGTCGATGGTGTCCACCCGGGTGTTGGTGGAGAGCGAGCCCCAACACCGAATCCTGTTTTACTACTTTGCCATCTCCTTTGCGGTCAGCCTGCCTTTCTTTTTTCTCAACTATCGCCCGATTCCGGCGGAGGCGTGGTGGGGGATGATCTACACCGCGGTGGTTGCCTACCTGTGTTTTGTTATGTATACCCTGGCCTACCGCTATGTTCCGGCGTCACTGCTGGCGCCCACTAGCTATTTCGGTGTGGTGTTCGGCGGCTTGATGGATTGGTTGATATGGCACCATGTTCCCGACGCGGTAACCGTTGTGGGCAGCGTATTGGTGATCCTTGGCGGTGTTCTGGTGTGGCGGGTTGGCCGGGAATCTGAAGGCCGACTTTAAGACGGCAGGGCCCCCAGCCTCTTAAGAAAGGCCCCCAGCCTCTTAATAAAGCGCCTACAGCCCCCAAGAAAGGGCCTCCAGGCCTTTAAGAATACAGCGGCGGCAAGGCCGTATTCGGACTTTTTTCCCGGCTGTTTTTCTCTGCGCGAACTCGATCTATGGCCTCCAGTAGGGCGCGTTTATCCACTGGATCGCTATGGGCTTGGCTGAACAGCTGTTGATCCAGTTGCTGGCAAAACCGGGCCAGCGCCGGCAACTCTACACCCAGCTGGTGCAATGAGCATGGTCGGCCCACGTAGGTGCTGGCCCAGTTCAGCAGACTAGAGCGCAATTGCGCCGGACTACTTTGCTTGTCGCGACACGCTTTTTTTAGGGCCTGATAGCAGGCTTTCTCACTGTCACTATCGGTGCTGGTGGTCCCGCTCTGGGTCGGGCCAGCAGAGCTATGACGGCGCCGCCACAATAGCACCAGGGTGACGATATTACTTATCACAAGCAGAGCCAAAATAGCCCAAAGCCATTGGGGCGCGGCAGTGATGGATGTCAGCTCATCATTGCCCGTCTGGGTGGCGGGGGTGCTGGCATCGGTTGCGGTGTGGTCGCTCAGAGCGGGCAACACAGTAATACGGCGGGCGGGCAGGGTTGCCACCTCCTGCTTACTTGTCTCGGTGTTCCACCAAGGGATGCGAATTTCGGGTAATTGGTAGTCCCCCGGTTGGGTGGGAATGATCGCGGTGGATTCTACCCGCCGTCCCAGCACACCGCTGTCTACCGTGTTTTTATCAATACTGGGCTGGTCTGGATAAAGCTTGGCACCGTCCAGTTGAGTTTCAGGTAGGTCGGGCAGCTGGGAACCCAACAGGCCTTCGGCATTTATTTCCAGTCGCCGCGTAATGGAGTCGCCGACCCGTACTTCGCCCAAATCACGACTCCAGTTTTCCTCAATGCTGAGACTCTTGGCAGGCAGCCACACCGGGCCATCAAAACTATTGGGGGGCGCCATGACTTTGACCCGATGCCGAGGGCTGCGTTTAACCACCAGCCGACCGGGGTCCAGGAGCGATTGGCGGTAGCTCTCCACTCTGGCCTGCAGGGTTAGGGCGGGGACAATCAACTCGCCGCTGGTTTGCGGAAATATCGCATAGCGGCGCTCGATTACTTGATAGTAGCGGCCATTGATTTCCTTGCTGTAGCGGTTTTCCCCCAGCGATTCCACCACCGCATCCTCTAACTCCGGAGACTCCAATGACGCGTCGAGAAAGTTGACGGAGGTAAACACCCGCACGGTGTATTCCAGCTGCGACTGCACATAAGCCCGTCGGGGAGTGATGTCGGACTCCAGGTAGACTTGTTCGCTACCCGTGGCGCTGCGGGCCGGGGCGTCTGTCACGGTGACGGTAATGGGGCGGGTTTGATATTTGCCCATCGGCAGGGCGGGGATGGTGAGGGTGCCCTCGCGTTTTGGAGCCAGCGTGTAGTCCCATTGCCGGCTACTGTTGGCTTTACCATTGATAATATGGGTGCGACTGCTTTGCTGCCGATTGAGGATATGGAAGTCGTTTTCCAGTGCGGAGACGTCCGGTTCATCTGAGAACAACATGGAATCTGCCGTCAGCGACAGGGTCAGGGTTTCGTCGGCGGACAGTTGCTGGCGGTCGACACTGGCTCGCACTGTAGTTTCAGCAATAGCGGGCAGCACGGTGGCGATAAGCGCGCCGGCAAGAGCAAGGGCCTGCCATAGGCCTGGGCGGAATATCAAGTTAGTAGGGAGCATAGTCATCGTCGTCCGGTACCTCGCCATCGTTGCGTCGCTGCAAGTATTGATAGCGGAATTTGTTGCGCAGCAGTTGATCGGAACTGTCGGGGATTTGCCGTAGCCATTGTTCTCCGGCTTGATCCTCTTCAGACATGCGTCCCGATACCGCGCCCTGAGTGGGGGCTTTCGCATTGTCTTCGGGCTCGCCCGCTTGTGCTGCTTGGGCCTGATTCTCTGGCTCGGCGTCGTCTGCCTGGGCGGATTGCTTGACGTAATCGTCAGCGGTTTGCTGCTGGGCCTGTTGTTGAGCGTCGTCGTGTTGCTTGCCGGTGTCTGTGTCCTTGCCCTGAGTCTCTTGATTGGCGTCGCTGTTCTGACCGCTTTGCGGCGACTGATTACCGTCTGATGGATTCGTGTTGTCCTGTTCGGCTTTGCTTTGATCGCTGCTCTGGGATTCTCCATTGGAGTCCGACTCCGACTGGTTGTCGGAGTCGCCCTGCTGGCCGTCTTGCTGGGATTGTTGTTGCTGCTCTTGTTGCTCTTGCTGTTGTTGAAGAATATCCCGGTTGCGGGCGGCATCCTCCAAATTTGGATCTTTCTCCAGGGCTTGCTCGTACGCGGCGATGGCCTCTTCAGGCTGGCCAGCCTGTGCCAGGGCGTTGCCGCGGTTGTAGTGGGCCGTGGCACTATCGCTTTTTGCGAAGGCTTCGGCGGCTGCCTGATAGTCGCCGGCGCGGTACAAAGCGCTACCCCGCCACATGGGGTCAGTAAATTTGGTGGCGGCTGCGGCGGGGTCGCGCTCCATCAGTGCCGCGCCCTGCTGATCCGGAGTGCGCCACAGGTTTTGCCAGAGCGAACTCCCCGACCCAGCCTCTGGTGTCGGTGCCTGGGCATAAACTGGCGGCGACTGCAGTGCCAGCGTGCCCACCAACAGCGCCGCCGGTGCGGCGACAATAAGGGCGCCCAGAGCCGAGCGGTGAAAGCCCAGCAGTGCCAGGGGCAGCATCAACAGCACGAACCAGATACCGCCATCCTGCCATTGGTCGGCGCGCCGTTGGCTGCCTTGGTCGGCACCAAGTGGTGAACCCGACAGCGCGGCCGGGGCATCACCAAAAGGAGCGATGTCGCTATTGTCCAGGGTGAGTTCCCGGTACTGGCCACCGCTCTGTTCCGCCAGCTCCTGCAGGTGCTCACGAGTGAGTTTGGCGACGGCGATATTGCCTTGGGCGTCTTTGATAAAGCCGCCCTCAGTGTTGGGGATTGGCGCACCGTCCGCCGTGCCCACTGCCAGCACAGAGATACTGTGGGGGCTATCCTGCGCAAAAGCCGACACCGCCGGCCACTGTTGTGCATCAATGCCGTCGACCACAAAGAGTATCCGACCGCGTCCTGCCGAGCCCTGCTCCAGCAGCTGTTGTGCCTGACGAAGCCCCGCCAGTGGATTGCTGCCCTGGAGCGGCATCATTGCCGGTGATAGCGAAGGCAGCAGAGTGAGCAGCGTATTGCCATCATCGGTGAGCGGCGCCACCACGAAGGCGTCACCGGCACTGGCGACCAGCCCGGTTTGGCCTTCCTGGCGTAGGGTCAGCAGGTCGCGAATCTTATATTTGGCTTGTTGCAGCCGGGATGGCTGAATGTCCTGGGCGTACATAGAGGCGGATAAATCCAAAATCACCACCAAGGCGTCCTGGCTTTTGACAAGTGGTGTGGCCTGGCGTTGCCAGGCTGGTCCCAGCAGCGCGATCAGACCCAGCAGGCAAAGCGTGATAATGGCTGCGCTGCGATAACGCTGCCTTCGAGGCGCCGTTCCCTCAAGCAGGTGGGGGAGCAATAGTGGGTCAATGTGATTCTGCCACTGTCCCCGTCGACCTTGCGCTCGGATCAGCGCAAAGGCGATCAGCAGTAGCGGAATGGCCGCCCAGGCAAATTCGGGCCGCAGCAGGGTAAAGCCAGCACTCATTCATCGACCTCCCTGTTTTGCCGACCAATATGACGCTCACCCCAGGCACTGACAAAGGCTATCAATGTCGCGCAGACCAGCGCTGCTAACAGCGGCCAATGCAGCAGCGAACGCCGTGGGCGCAGGGGTTGGCTGTCCTGCTCTATGGGCTCCAGCGTGGCGATATCACTGTAGGCTTTCTGGAGCTCGGCTGGATTGCGGGCCCGATAGTATTGTCCGCCGGTGGCTTCGGCGATACCGCGCAAGGTGTTCTCGTCCAGGTCGGCGGAGGGATTGACGGTGCGTGCGCCAAAGCGGCTGCCAAACAGCCCGCCAATTTCCATTTCGGTGGCGCCTACACCGATTGTGTAGATACGTATGCCAGCTTTGGCAGCCAGGTCCGCTGCCCGCATGGGCGGCAGGGTGCTGGCAGTGTCGGCGCCATCGGTCAGCAGGATAAGCACCCGGCTGCTTTGCTGCCGTTCTCTAAGGCGCTTAATGGCAAAACCGATAGCGTCGCCAATGGCGGTTTGCTTGCCGGCAAAACCCACCTGAGCCTCGTCCATCAGTACCTGCAGCGTTTGTAAATCAAAGGACAGAGGCGACTGAATATAGGCCTGTGAGCCAAACAGAATCAGCCCCAGCTTGTCTCCCTGGCGTTGGCGGACAAACTCGTTGACCACGGCTTTAACCACGGTAATGCGTGGTAGGGCGCGGTCATTGATGACCATGTCTTCTTGCGCCATGGAACCGGAAATATCCACCGCCAGCATCAGGTCTCGGCCACTGGTGGGAAGGTTGATGGGGTCTCCCACCCAGTTTGGTCGACAGGCCGCGGCCACCAGACACAGCCACAGCAGGCTCATTAGCAGCAGAATGAAAGCGTTGCCGCCGCGATTGTTGCGGGTTTCCTGTTGCCCGATCAGTTCCTGCCAGTCTTGATAAAAGGGCGCCCGCAGTGCCGCGCCGGCATTGCTGCCACTGCGGCTGAGCCAGCGCACCACCAGGGGCAGGGGCAGCAGTAGCGCAAGCCAGGGCCAGCTAAACTCCAGCATTACCCCGGCCTCCTGTTGGTTGTGGCGAAGCGCTGGTTTTTCTCTGTCGGCTCGCGGTGATACTTCAGCCACTGCTTTGCAAAGTTGAGCAGTGCGTCCCGGTCCAATTTGGCGTCTGCGCCATAGGCGACGGCCTGCCATTGATCGAATGTGGCTCGATCCAGAGGCGGTGTTTTTCCGCCGCTTTGGCATAAATACTGGTGCCACGACTCGCCGGTAAGGGCCGCGGCGTTGGTGCCTGAGGCTTGAAGGGCGGCCCGGCGCAAGAGTTGATTTACGGCACTGGCAAAGTGTTGGTCGGACCGTGCTTGGTCAATCTTGTTGAGCTCGCCAGCGGCCTGCTGGCGATAGCGATTGCGCTGGGCGCGCTGGTGCAGCCACCATGCCGCGAGCGCGACGATAGCTATGCTGAGGGCAAGCACTAACCACCAACCCGGCGCCCAGGGAAAACCGGGCACCGGCTCGGGCAGGTGGATATCGGCCAGCTGGGGGATCGGTGTCTCTGCTTCCCCTGTCATACCAGTCGCAGCTCCCGGTCCAGGGTTTCCGTTAACGCTTGGTTGGTGCTCAGGGCGAGATAGTGAATACCGCCGCGCCGCAGGCTGTGCTGCAAGGCATCGATGCGTTGTTGTGCTTGCTGTCGGTAGCGCTGCTGCAGTTTTGGCGTTACCGATAGCGACAGGCGGTGTTCGCCATCGCTGATGGGGTATTGCCCTTTGCCAGGCAGCTCTCTTTCCAATGGGTCGCTGATTACCGCCGCTATAACATCGTTGTGGCGGGCCAGCAGGTGTAGTTGGCGCTCGGCGTTGTCGTCGTAGCGTTGAAAGTCACTCAACACAAATACCGAGGACCCGGGGCGAGTGATACGGCGCAGTTCTTCCAGCGCGGTGGCAAAGGGCAGTTGTGGCGGTTCCTGGCGCTTGGCATTGAGACGTTGATTGAACTCTGCAGCGCTGTGTAAAAAGTGCAGTACCGCGCGCTGGTTGCGCCGGGGCCGTATTTCCCGGTGGTTGTCGTTGTCAAAAATCAGACCGCCGACCCGGTCGCTGCTATCCAGAGCCGACCAGGCTAACAGGGCGGCGCAGTGGCAGGCCAATACGGATTTGAAGCAATGACGGCTTCCGAAGAACATTGACTGGCTTTGGTCCAGACAGAGCACGATGGGGCGCTCTTTTTCTTCTTCAAAAATTTTGGTGTGAGCCTGGGTAGTGCGGGCGGTGACCCGCCAGTCGATATGACGGATTTCATCGCCGCCCTGATACTCGCGAACATGATTAAATGCCAATCCACGACCTTTAAAGGGGGCGGGGTGTTGGCCGCTTTGCCGGCTGTAGTGCCGACGTTGTTGCAGGCGAAGCCGGCGGGCGGCAAAGCGGCTGCGAATGAGTGCTTGCTGGTCAACGTAGGCGCCGCGAACGGCATCGGCGGCGATGTCGGCCGCTGTCTTCATGCCACCGGCACCTGCTGCAGCAAACGGTCGATCAGCTTGTCTTTGTCGACACCATCGGCCTCGGCAGTAAAGCTGAGAATCAGGCGGTGGCGGAGTACGTCGTGGGCAATATGCTGGACATCATCCGGGCTGACATAATCTCGGCCCCGCAGCCAGGCCAGGGCCCGAGAGCAGCGATCCAGCGCCAAAGTAGCCCGGGGACTGGCACCTACCTCAAGCCAATTGCCCAAGTCGGCGTCCCATTCACCGGCGCGGCGGGTGGCCACCACCAGCTGTACAATGTACTGCTCGACGGCCTCGGTCATGGTCAGTGACAAAATCTCCCGGCGGGCCTCAAAAATAGTCTCTTGGGGCAGTGGCGTGGGAGGCGGTGTTTGCTGACGCTGTTCATCGCGGACCTGACGGAGGATGGCGAGTTCGGATTCGGTGTCTGGGTAGTCCACATAGACATGCATCAGGAAGCGGTCCAGCTGGGCTTCGGGCAGTGGATAGGTGCCTTCCTGTTCCAGCGGGTTCTGCGTGGCCATCACTAAAAACAGTTCGGGAAGACCAAAGGTCTTATTGCCGACACTGACCTGCCGTTCGGCCATGGCTTCCAACAATGCTGACTGAACCTTGGCCGGAGCCCGGTTAATCTCGTCGGCCAGCACCAAGTTGTGGAAAACCGGCCCGCTCTGAAATTCAAAGACGCCGGTTTCCGGTCGGTAGATATCGCTACCGGTGACGTCACCGGGCAGCAGGTCGGGGGTGAACTGGATGCGCTGAAAATCACCCTCGATTCCCTCGGCCAAGGCTTTAATGGCGCGAGTTTTTGCCAGCCCCGGGGCCCCTTCCACCAGCAGGTGACCGTCCGCCAGTAAGGCGATCAACAACCGGTCGATTAATGCTGATTGGCCAATAATTTGTGAGCTTAACCAGTCGCGCAGCTGGCCAATGGGCTGATGATGGCTCATGAACTGTCCTATTCGTTTTTAAATTGCGGAGTCTGACACTGTGTAGTGGGGGCTGCGTGCAGCAATCTCAAGTTAGTGTGCCGCGCTCCCCGTTTGGTTGCATTGGCCGGCTACATTTTGGTGCTGGGTGGTACCTTTGGGGCTTGCTTCCAGTGGCACACTACTTGCTCAAACCTAAGCGCTCAATTGTGCATGAGTTTTGCCGCGGCAACTAGTCGAGTGTGGTGTGACAGCGTGGCATAGGTTACTGATCCCGAGGGGTCTCCAACAAACTATGGATGGCGCACGGCGTTTAGTCTGAGGCTTGCTCGCGTTAAGCGGTGGCATCGGCGAGACAGCTTGCGCAGGGGGATAATGATGACGAAATGTAAGTTTCAACACTGGCTATCGATTTTTTTTCTGGCCGTCAGTCCGCTGGCGATTGCGGAGTCGGGGTGTCAGGCGCCTACAGGGTCTCAACCCTTGGTGTTGTCAGACTGCCAGCAGGGCGACGTGCTGGTATTACGGGGGGTTAACTTCGCGACTGCTTCGGCACAGTTAACTCCTGATTCCATATCACTGCTGGACAATGTTGCTCAGGAGCTTATGGCTAACCCAACGGTGCAGGTGGCCATTCAGGGACACACCGATGCTGTGGGCTCTCAGGAGTACAACCTGAATCTGTCCCGAAATCGCGCCCAGTCGGTGAAGAACTATCTGACAAATCAGGGGGTTAACCCCTTGCAATTGCAGTCTTCTGGCTATGGATTCTCTGTGCCTCTGGCGTCGAACGACACCGCGTCAGGGCGGGCGGCAAACCGCCGGGTAGAAATGAAATTGGTAGGGACCTTGGTGTTGGCGCAGCCAAAGCCACAAAAGGTCTACATGTCGACCTTTCAGGCCAAACCCCAGGTGTTGACGGTGCCCGCGGGAACCGAGGTAACGTGGGTCAATTACGATGAAATCTCTCACAACGTGACTTTTCGCAATGCCTCGGTGTCCAGCAACAAGAGTTCGCGAGTGTGGAATATGCCGTGGCTGGGTGAGACTTACTCACTGACCTTTGATCAACCGGGTGAGTATGTCTACAAGTGCGATGTACATGGCGATGTCAACGGCCGTATCGTGGTAGAACCCAGGGTCGATAAACTGGTGACCACAGAATCGCCTGTTTATCCCGGACAAACAACCTCGTCCTACATGGCTCATCAGTCTGTGAAGCCCTACCCCAGCAAGTAGTCCAAATAAGCTGGAAGAAGCGTCGTAGCGATGGCTCGCTGCGGCGCTTTTTTTGTGCGCGAATCCCCGTATAAGGGCATGCTCGCTTGGCAGCGAGCGGTAAAAATATGCTCGAAGATGGTGCGGGTAATGCTCAGTCTGCCGGAACAGCTCTTCCATCACACCAGTGCCGCAGTGCTGCCAGGGACTCGCTCATGGTGACCGACAGGGGCACGGTATTGGCGATTTCCTCCAGCAGGTGACTGGTGTCCAGGGCCTCCTCCCGGGCCCGGGCAGTATAGCCGGCAGAGACGACGGCCTGTTCAATTTCAGCCCCGGTGAAGCCGTCGCTGGCCTGGCTAAGCGCTGTGCAGTTGAACTGGGAAACGGCATGACCGCGTTTTTCCAGATGAATCCGGAAAATAATTTCCCGGACTGGATCGCTGGGCAGGTCGACAAAGAAAATTTCGTCCAAACGTCCTTTACGAATCAGTTCAGGCGGCAGTCGGGAAATGTCGTTGGAGGTGGCCACCAGGAACACTGCCTCTTTATTCTCTGCCATCCAGGTCAGTAGCGTGCCCAGCACACGCCGGGCGGTGCCGCCATCATTGTCGTCACTGCCAATGCCCTTTTCTATTTCATCAATCCACAGCACGCAGGGGGACATAGTCTCTGCCATCTTCAGGGCCTCGCGGACGTTGCGCTCAGACTCACCAAAAAATTTGTTAAAGAGTGCCCCCATATCCAGGCGCAGAAGCGGCAGGCCCCACAGGCCCGCCACTGCTTTGGCAGCCAGGCTCTTGCCGCCGCCTTGGACTCCCACCAGCATAATGCCCTTGGGCGCGTCTGACTGTGCCTGCTGAAAGGCCTGCTCCCGCTTGGCAAGCCACTCCCGCATACGGGTTAGGCCGCCGACTTCTTTAAAGCTGGCGGTGTCGTATTCAAAGCTGAGCACACCCTCCATATCCAGTAGCTCAAATTTAGCCTTGTTGACCTGGGCCAGATCGGAGTGGGTGATGGCGCCGTCGTGGTAGATGGCGCCCCGGGCCAGCTTGCGGGCGTCCTCCAGAGGCAGGCCACGGAGATTGCCCACGAGTTTGTCCAGCGCGTCCCGGTCAGTGCGGACTTTGCGCCCTTTGTCTTTGGCAAACTGCTGCGCCTCCCGATGGACCACCGCCATGAGTTTGCGCTCCTCAGGCATGGTCAGGCTAAAACGGGCGGACTGGCGCTTGAACTCGGCGGGGATATCCAGGGCATGGCTGATTAATATCAGTCGCTGGCCACTGCTTTCGGCCTGCATGGCAATCTCTTTTATCAGGCGGACATTGACGGGCTCATTGTGTAAATAGGGGTGGAAGTCGCAAAGGGCATAGAGTCCGGCAGTGCCGCTGCTACGAATGTGCTTGAGGGCGGCTTCCGGCTCTGCCGTCGTTCGCTGGGAGCTGCCCTGATCAAAATCGATCCGGCGCAGTCCATCGGTAACCGACCAGCCAAATACGGGCAGTGCCAGTTGTATGCCCAATTTGCTGAGCAGTGCCAGAGCCCGTTGTTCTTCCCAGGTTTCGATGACAATGACCGGTATATGGGATTCGATGAGTAGGCGGAGATCGTGGCTGTCGTTCATGGAGGGGTCTCGGCAAGTGACTGTATTGCAAATGGCTATTTTGCAAGTGGTTATATGCTTGAATGGTCGGATGGCTACTGGCCGGCGGTGTCGTTCTCCGTCGGTGATGGTGGTGAGTTATTTTGCTCGCTGGGTGGCGAGGACTTTGTCGATGGTTTGATCAGTTGCTTGAATAGTTGCTCGGCGGCTTTGGATTTTTCCTCCCCTAACTTTTCTTCAAGGAAGGATTTGGCTTTGTCGTCGATTTTGTCCTTGAGCTTTTCTTTGGCAATGTCTTCGGCAACCCGCATATCGGGAAGGCAGGTGCTTAAATCGAGACCGTCAAAGCTGGCTTGGCAGCGGATAGGAATGTCGCGATCCAGCAGCTTGGGGTTGTCGATGGTGCAGGGCGAGTGCTGCTTATCCTGGCTGGCCAGTCGAGTGTTAAATACCACGTCGAACAGGGATTGACCGAGGTCTACTTTGCCCTTGGCAGAGACTGCCAGCTGGGAGACGCCGGCTTTGAGCTGCTCGATGCGAGCGACTCCCTTTTTGAAGTGAATACGAGTCGTGGTGTCGGCGAAGTGGGTGACGTCCGCCCACTCGGCCGGGTTAAAGGCCTGCTTTTGAACCGCAGTCACCAGGCGACAGAAAGCCCGCTCGATATTCATTCCGCTCAAGGACAGCTCTCGTCCCGTCACACTGAGGTGGCCGTTCAAGGCTTGTTGTAAAGCTGAGGCATGGTTACCCCGGGTAGACAGTTGAAAGGCAATATCACTGTTGCCAGAGAAACGTTCCTCCAGTTGCAGGTCCTTGAGCACTCTGCCAAGGGGGAGGTGGCTAGCTTGTCCCTCTGTACTGACCCGATAGGGCATGGCACCGGTATCAAGCTCGCCGGCCAGGGTAATAGGGCTGTCGTAGAGCTTTCCTTTTAGCGATGAGAGGGTCACTTTGCCGTCGCGGGCTGCAAGGCTGAGCCTGGTGTCGGTGAAGGGCAGGCGGCGTAGAGTAAAACGGCCGGCTTGGACGTCTGCTTCGAGCCTGAGGTCGGACAGCGCCGAGAAGTCCCACTCTTCGCGCTGCGTTGGTGATGACGCCTCTTCTTTATTGCCCGGTTCAGTGGAATCCGGCGGTGGTAAATAGCGATCCAAATCTATCTGATCAAGGTTCAGGGTGACCCGAATAGGTCGGCCACCGGCATCGCCAAGGGGAAGAGAGAGCTTACCCTTGGCGGTGGTGTCGTCCAGGGTAAGCGCAATTTCAGTTACATTGAGTAATGTCTCTGTAACACTGAATCGGCTGCGCACTGAGGTGTTAGTAAGGCTTTGGGGGTCAGCTCGCTCCGGCAACGGCAGGGTTAGCGCGGCCGCCAGGGTCTGTGGATTGAATTTAGCAACGCTTACCTGGCCCTGTACATCCAGTGGGTCGAATTGAAGCTTGGCATCGCCGCTGATGCGCAGGGGATTGAGCTCGGGAAACAACTGTAGGTGCACCTTGTCCAGGGCGAAGGTCTTGGCATTGTCGCCGGGCATGACCACGGCGCCGGCCTCCACCGTGGTATTAATGGTGCGCGCCTGCCCATCGCCACCCGTTGCAAGCGTTGCGTCGATTGCCCCGGCCAGTTTCCAGTTGTCGGCGATCCCCGCCTGGTACTTGCCCGTGACGAGGAGTTCGCGGGCTTGTACGCGGTTGCCTTGATTGTCGGTATAGCTGATATTGCCGTCCTTGACGGCAAGAGTTTTTATGCTGAGGGGCTCCTCGAGATTGACCGACAGCGAAAGGAGAGGGAGTTGAAGTCGGCTGTCAATTTCCTTTTCTCCGGCACGGTAGTGCAGGGCGATGTCGACATTGGCGTCTTGCAATTCGAGCGCACTGAACTGCGTATTCGCGTTCAATGTCGATTCGATTGCAAATTCGCTGCTGACGACTTGGGCGGGATCGCTGGCGGTGAGCTTTGCCTTTAGCGCTACTGTGCTTGGCGCCCCAGCTTGCCCCAGGTTTTCAATCACTACGTTGATATTGCTGACACTGGCCGTTTGCGCAGTTAGGCGGTTTATGTAGTTGATTTGGCTGTCGACGACCCGAAGTTTATCGATGGAAATGGGCGTGGAGTGTGAGTCCTGGTTCGGCGGCGTTGCGCTTGTTTGAGTTGGCGTCTCCCCGGGCGGGTTGGTTCGGTCAATCAGCGTTTGCCAATTGTTGTCGCCGTTCTCATCAACCTCAAAACGGGCTCGCAGCCCTGCCACAGTAATGCCGATAACCTGCAGCTCTGAACGCAGCAGAGGGCGCAGAGCCACCGACACCGCAAGGCTATCCAGCTCTGCCAGTGGCGGTGCATCAATGGCACCCAATGCCGTGTCAGTGGTGATAATCTGTATTTGCGGATAGATTCGCCAGTCCAGCTCCCCTCTCAAATGCAGGGCTATACCCTGCTGTCTGGCCAGGTCCTCTAGGTCATCGCGGAATAGTCCTGGGTCAATCCAGAACAGCAAGGCGGCAATAGCGGTTGCGGCAAGTGCGAGT
This sequence comes from Spongiibacter nanhainus, assembly GCF_016132545.1. GTDB lineage: Bacteria > Pseudomonadota > Gammaproteobacteria > Pseudomonadales > Spongiibacteraceae > Spongiibacter > Spongiibacter nanhainus. Next base: position 2,972,821 of record NZ_CP066167.1, on the reverse strand, counting down.
ATGCCCACCGTTGCCAGTGCGACCCATTTCAAGGTGATGTATACGGCTCTAGACATGGCGTATTCCAGTCAACAGGTCCGATAAATAGTACACGCCTCCGCTAAGGCAACACTAATGTTTACAGATAACTTCAGGCATGCCAGCTATCTATTTTTACGCGCCCTGTTTTTCAGCGTGCCGGATTGATTACGGCTGCGCCGTAGCGATCCAGAAAGGCCTGTGGCATGCGGCGCGGTCGACCGCTGCTTTTGCGAATGCAGACCACTTGCCAGCGGGCGCGGAGCAGCGTTTTGCCATCCTCCTCCCGGACCAATTGGAAGCGCCGCTCCATCGTCAGGCGGCCGTCGTTTCCGGTGAGCCAGGTTGCCATAACGCAGCGCTCGCCTGCGTAGGCGGCACCGGCGTAATCATATTCGGCATGGCGGATAGCCATGGCGGCGTCGAGTTCGCAGTAGGCATTGAGATCCAGGCCTAAATGTTGGGAGTGCTGCCAGCCGGCGTCCTGGCACCAGATCACGTAGGCCGCGTTATTGGCATGTCCCAGTCCATCTATGTGTTGGTCTTCTACACAGATAGTCAACGTGAAGGGGTTGGGGTAGTCCCAGTCAATAGTGGTAGCAGTCATAAGGGCTTCGTACAGACATTGTGCGACGTATTATCCAGGTCTTGTACAAACATGCCATTCGCCCTGTTATGGGAGTGTCTCATTGTTATCCGGTTGTGCACTAGTCGACGTTTTGTGATGTCGGTCACAGTTCACTAGGGGGCGCTTCGGTTTTCCCTTAGTTCTTCTACTTCCCATTATTGCTTCAATGTTCACCACATGTTGTGGCGTTGCTGCTTTATTAACTGTGGCGCGGTATGCAACAGCATGATGTGCGAGCGGGACCTCTTTTCTAGGTATCGACGGCGATCTGATTTATATAACGGAGTAAAGCATATGTGGAAACTTGAATCTGGCAAAGGCGTGGCCGCGATTGCGTTAGCCGCGAGCCTTTCCCTGACCGCCTGCGGTGGCGGTAGCAGCGGTGGTGGCGGTGGTGGTAACAATCCCGGCGGCGATGGTGGCAACCCCGGTGGTGGTGGCGATCCGGTCACTCAATACCAAGGTGTTGAAGGTCCTCTGGATGTGGTCCAAGAGCCGCTGTCCACCCAGGTCTTTGGAACGTTGGCCGATGGCACTGCCGGCACACCACTGGAAGGTGCAGTGAAGTGTCTTGATCAGGTAGTTGTCGAAGACGTGGTCGACATCCTCGATTCTGTGCTGGGTGTTGCCAGTGCCGAGACGGCAGCGGATCCGCAAGCGGCTTTTGGCACTGCGCAGGCCAATTTGCAATTGGCAGCGGGCGAACTGCTGAACGACTTGCCGAATCTTCTGGCTTCTCTGGCGGGTCAAAGTGATTGCTCTGGCACCTCTGCCGGTGGCGATGATAATCCCTTGGCAGGTACGCCGCTGGCGCCTTTGGCCGATGCTTTGGCACCCTTCCTGGGCGGTAATTTCGACCCCTCACAAATGGATGTGACCACGCTGACAGGCTTGTTTGCCGACATCAGCAGTGCTTTCAGCGAAGGTATCGATGGTTTGCCTGCGGAAGTGTCTGGCGCGCCGGTTCTCGGCGGATTGCTGACCACTCTGGATGTCGCACTGGCTGACTTGGCGGTGACCACGAACGCGGTTGCCCTCAGTGATGGTGAGGCGGTATCTGCTGGTGTAACAACCACGCTTAACCACCTGCTGACCGGTGTGTTGGTGGACGTTGTGCCCATCGGTTTCTTCGAGCAGCAAGCGGGTCAACCTGGTCTATTCAGCGCGCCGATCGAGTCAGCAGTGGGCGAGATTACCACTCAGCTGGACGGTGCCTTGGGTACAGCTCTTGTGCCCCTGTTTGACGGTCTGGGAACCCTGTTGACCTCCATTGAAGGTGCGCTTTCAGGTGGCCTGCCCGGTGGTGTAGGTGATGGTCCTACCGGAACGCCTTTGGATGCTTTGCTTGGGCCCCTGATGAGCTTAACCGATAGCCTTCCCGGTGCGGGTGGTGTGCCCAGTGGTGATGGTGTGACTGGTACGCCTCTGGATATCCTGCTGACGCCTCTGGTGTCTGCTATCGAGGGCGGCGGTGCAGGTTCTTGCCCACTGGCGAGTACACCACTGAGCCCGATTTGTGGTGTGGTTGATGGTCTGCTGGGTGGATTATCTGCGTCGCCTGGCGCAAACCCCCTGACTCTGTTGACTGACCTGATCGATACCCTTTTGGGTGGCCTGCTGGGTGGCCTGACTGGACAAGCCTAAAAGCTTACTACCCGACTCTCTATCTCAGGGCGGCCTCAGGGCCGCCTTTTTTTTTATCCGATTTGTGGATAAAGGCGGCACGCTTCCTCAATGACCATGGCATGGCGGCGCACCAGTGCCGGTCGGTCGCGGTCATAGCCTCCGCCAATGACGGTAGCCACCGGAACCCCCCGGTCCAGGCAGGCTTGAATGACTACGCGGTCCCGCTCGCGAATACCCGCCAAGCTAATATTCAGCAGGCCCAATGGGTCGTCGCAGTAAATATCTACGCCGGCATCGTAGAGGACCAGCTCTGGCTTCACACTTTCGAGAAGACCGACAAGGGTCTGTTCCACAGTGTGTAGATAGTCGGTATCGCCCATGCCGCTGGGGAGTGGGACATCCAAATCACTGAGCGCCTTGCGGGCAGGGAAATTCTTTTCGGCGTGGATAGAACAGGTAAAAACCCGCTTCTGGTCGCTCAATATGCTGGCCGTGCCATCGCCCTGGTGTACGTCGCAGTCGAAAATGAGCACTTTCTTTACCTGCTGCCGTTCGACCATTGCAGTTGCTGCTACCGCAAGATCGTTAAAGACACAGAAGCCTGAGCCAAACTCCCGATGCGCATGGTGGGTGCCTCCTGCTAGGTGGCAGGCCAGACCGTAGCGCAAAGCCAGCTGTGCCGTGAGTAGCGTGCCATTGGGGGCAATCCAGCTGCGATGGACCAATCCGGCGCTCCATGGCAGTCCCAACCGACGCAGCTCCTGCCGATCGAGTTGATTGTGGCTGAAGCGGTCGATGTAGTTCGGGCAATGCGCGCCGGCGAGGATGTCTTGTCGGCATTTGCCAGGGCGGAAGAGGTTTTTGGAAGTGATATGGCCCGATTCTTGTAAGTAGGAGTGCAGCAAACTGAACTTCTCCATCGGAAAGCGGTGGCGGGGGTCGAAGTCAAAGCTGTAAGTGGGATTGTGGACCAGCGGCGGCAAGGTCATCGCTCGCTCTCCATGGCCGCAGGTGAGGTGCTTGGGGGGCGGTTTTTCATGGTGTGAATGATGTCCAGCAAGTCGTTGTTAGAGAACAAAATTTGCATCGAGTGTGAACTACTACCATAATCGGTCGCAAATTTTAGAGCTTTCATATTAAAACGCGGCCAAGCGAGCTCGACAGCAGTGAGTCGGGCTCACCATCAGAGCGGCGAGAAGCGATAATGAGATAGGGGCTATGCGAGAACACTTTGGGGTGACGATCACCACCTATCGTGGTGCGCGTCACTACACGATTACCCAGTTGATGCAGCGTTTCGCCGTGGGCTTTGCCGGCCTGCTGTTGGCTGTTTTTCTGGTGGCCTTTTTAACCATTTATTTCCTCTCTCATCGTTTGGGCACGATCAACAATGAGCTGTCTCAGCTACAGCAGCAACAGCAGCATATAAAAGAAGAAAATCGCGCCTTGCTAGCAGAACAGTCCAAACTGCAGAAATCTGTCGATGAAAAAGTCGCCGCCCTCAGTGTGATGGGGGAGGAACTCAGCTCTATTGAGTCAATGATCGGCCTTAACCCTGCCGATGATGCCGCCCTTTATCAACGCTTGGATACTGCCAGCCAAACGGCTCAGGAAAAGCAGTACATGTTGACTACGATTCCCAGCGGTTACCCCTTGGATGACCCCACCGTCACCAGTTTATACGGCATGCGGCAGCATCCGGTGCTGGGGCGAATGGCAATGCATCGCGGCGTGGACTTGAGAGCGAATATTGGTACACCGGTATACGCCACCGCCGACGGCGTGGTGGAGTGGTCGGGTGACAACGATGGCGGCTACGGGAAGATGGTCAAGTTGGGCCACAATTTTGGTTTTGATACCTTGTACGGCCATCTGGATAAAACAACGGTGTCCGCCGGTGATTACGTTCGACAGGGGCAGCTTATAGGCTACAGTGGCAATACAGGTCGCTCCAGTGCGCCCCACTTGCACTATGAGGTTCGCCACCTTAACCGCCGGCTGCCACCTACGGCGTTTATGGAGTGGTCTCTGGAAAACTACGACGGTTTATTTTCTCGTGAGGAGCGCATCAAATGGGATTCCCTGGCAAGAACGCTAAGAAAACAGATAGCGGTCCCCGAACGACGGTGGTCGCAGCTGGCACAGAGCTTACCGGCGACATCGAGCTAAAAGACAACTTTCACCTGGACGGCAAAATGCAGGGCAATATCAATGCCCGGGGTGACGTTACCATCGGCCAGAGTGGTCGTTTCCAGGGCGATGTCAAAGCCAAGCGGGTGCTGGTAAGCGGGCACATGGATGGCAAGGTAGATGCGGATCGGCTGGAAATTGTCGCCTCTGGCCAGGTCAGCGGAGACATTAAAGTCCGCGAGCTGGTGATCGAGCCCGGTGGTCAATTTGTTGGTTCAAGCCACGTCAAAAAGCACGATACTCCCCGCCTGGTGCAAGATAACAGCGATGCTGAGAGCAGTGCCGCCGAGTCAGTCGCGGCACCCCGCAATGCCTCAACCACGCCGGTGGAATGAGCGTCTGAACCGCTGCTAGCTCGCCCCCCAACGATGGGGCGGCGGGCAAAATTGTAATTATTGCCACTTTTTCCCCAAAAGTGGCGAAATCCCAATTCTCTGCAAGACTTACTGTCAGGAGCCATGGATTTGTCCTTGGTGCCTGATTTTTCAAGCATTTGTGGAGCTAATAAGAATGCAAAAATCGTTACTCTTTGCTGCGGCCGGAGCTGTCGCGCTGTCAATGTCATCGGGAACATCGTTAGCGCAGAACCGTTCTGCGTTGCTGGAGGAGGTGCTGGTCACGGCCACCAAAAAGGCGGAAGCAGAGAAACTGCAGGATGTGCCTATTGCTGCGACTGCCTTTGGTGAAGGGCAGTTAGAGGCGCTGTTTGTGCGGGATCTTCAGAGCCTGTCGTACAGTATGCCCAATGTGTCGATGGATGATGTCGGCACGTCGAAGGGTGTGGCTAACTTCTCATTTCGAGGCCTGGGTGTTAACAGCTCTATCCCTAGCATCGATCCGACAGTTGGGGTGTTCGTCGATGGTGTCTACCAAGGCACAAATTCGGGCGTGGTCTTTGACCAGTTTGATATGGAAGGCATTGAGGTGTTGCGTGGCCCACAGGGGATTTTGTTTGGCCGCAACGTGACCGGTGGTGCCGTACTGATTCGTACCACTGACCCCTCAGAAGATTTCACGTTAAAAACCCGTGCGGCGGTGCAATCCGGCGAGGACTATTACTACTCGTTGGTGACAACCGGTGCCCTAGTGCCGGGTAAGCTGCTCGGTAAATTTGCCGTTTATTACAACGATGATGGTGGTTATTTCAAAAATAAGAATACTGGCAACGGCAAAAGCAATGACAACTTTGGCCAATCGGAAACCATGATGCTCCGCTTGGCGGCGACCTATCTCGATCAGGGCGGCGGTGAAACCACTCTTAAAATAGAAGAGGGCAGTAACGAGGGGGATGGCCCTCCAGGGCAGAACCATGCTGTGTACGATCGCGACACCTTTGATTTTGCCATTGATGAAGAGGGTGAAAACGACAGTGACTGGTCTCGGATCACCTTGGAGCATGTCCGGAGTGTGGGAGACGGGACCTTGACCAATATACTTGGTTGGAAGGATCTCGAGACATACGCGGTATCGGATATCGATGCACTACCGGTACCGGGTTTTCACGCTGCCATAGCGCTAGATGCGGAGCAAATCAGCAACGAGCTTCGCTATAACATCCTATTGAATGAGCGTTTTGATGTGACGGCCGGGCTGTATTATTTTCAGCAGGATTTGACCTACATTGAACGGCGGATTATCCAGGGTGGAGCCCAGGACGTAACCGGCGGGGGTGTGCAGGACACCGAAAACTGGGGGATTTTCACAGCGGTGGATTACCGCCTGTCAGAGGCTTTGACTCTGCTGGCGGGTTTGCGCTACACCCAGGAAAAGAAAGATGCAGATATCGCGACCATTCCTTTCAACTCCTGTGATGCCAAAAAAGTCAGTTGTAGCAATTACGACTTCAGCGACTCGGAATCCTGGAGCAATGTGTCTCCCAAGGTGGGGGTTCAGTGGTACCCGATGGATACCCTGCAACTCTACGCGAGCTTCAGCCAGGGCTTCCGCTCCGGTGGCTACAATCAGCGTAATACGGTCCCCACTGCGAGCCCCGGTCCCTTTGATGAGGAAAAACAGGATTCCTTCGAAATGGGCTTTAAACTGGATGCCGCCGATGGCGTACTGCGTCTGAACGGTGCCGTATTCCACAACAGCATCGAAGACATGCAACGGGAGGTCAATTTTGCCGACCCCAATTTCGGTGTCGCCCAGGTGATCGTCAATTCGGCCGATGCCACCATCACCGGTGCAGAGTTTGAGTTGTTGGCGGCTCTGAATCAGTACTTCGTATTGACTGCCAATGCGGGCTATTTGGATGGTGATTACGACGAAGTCAGAGAAGACCTGAATCGTGATGGTCAAGTCAACAGCGCCGACGAAAACCTGGCCCTGCCTCGACTGGCCCAGTGGACCTACGGCATTGGTCTGAACTTCGATATGGACGTAAACGACGGTGACCATATCACCGCCCGGGTAAGCTTTAATCACCGGGATCCCAGCGCCTATACCGATGACAACCTCGGGGTACTGAACTCCGCGGATATGGTTAATGTGTCAGCCGCTTATGGATTTTCCAATGGCATCACGCTGTCGCTATTTGGTAAGAACTTGAAGGACGAGGTGACCCACGGCAATGACACCCAGCTTCCTGCCGCCTTTGGTGGTCCGGGAGCATCGTTTGCACCGTTAAACAAAGGCCGCATCTACGGCGCAGAAATCAAATACGAGTACTGATCTCAATCCACCCACCAACAATACAGCGCCGGGTTCAGCTCGGCGCTGTGTCGCAAAATCTCAGCGTTATAGTCGCATTTATCTAATGAATTTTACTTTCCAGTATGCTGTAATCCCCGCCTAGCCTGCGGGGTGACGGTTTGGAGAGGCTGCCCCCGATATGTCCAGACCCTAAGCAAATATAATAGTGGGGGGAGTTTTTTGAGACCGACCGATGTTCGTGACCCCGAGTATTTTCACAAGGTGGTCGACTGCCAATACGCCTGTCCGGCGCACACACCAGTACCGGAATATATCCGGCTGATCGCCGCTCAGCGCTATACCGACGCCTACATGATCAACTGGGAATCCAACGTGTTTCCCGGTGTGCTGGGGCGCACTTGTGACCGCCCCTGTGAGCCAGCCTGTCGGCGGGGTCGAGTTGAAGAGGAGCCGGTGGCGATTTGCCGGCTTAAGCGAGTGGCGGCCGACAACAAATCGGATATTCGCGATCGCCTGCCGGCCATCCCCAAGGCCAAGAATGGCAAGCGAATTGCGCTGATTGGCGCCGGACCGGCCTCGCTGACGGTGGCCCGGGATCTCATGCCCTTGGGCTACCAGATCGACCTCTATGACGAGCAGCCCGCTGGCGGCGGTTTTATGCGCAGCCAGATCCCCGCGTTTCGTCTGCCGGAAACGGTGCTGAATGAAGAAGTCGACCTGATCCTCGATATGGGGGTGGTCACCCACTTCAACACCTATGTCGACAGTCTCAAGTCAGTGCTGAACAAAAACTACGATGCGGTGTTTGTCGGCAGCGGTGCCCCCCGCGGGCGGGACCTGAATCTGCCCGGTCGGGAGGAAGCCGCCGATAATATCCACATTGGTATCGACTGGCTGTCCAGCGTCGCCTTTGGCCACATTGACTCGGTGGGCAAGCGAGTGGTGGTGCTCGGTGGTGGCAATACGGCGATGGACTGCTGTCGTACAGCCCGGCGCCTGGGCGGGGAAGAGGTCAAAGTGGTGGTGCGTAGCCCCTTTGCCGAGATGAAAGCCTCGCCCTGGGAAAAAGAGGATGCTCAGCATGAAGGGATCCCCATCCTCGACAATCACGTTCCCAAGGAATTTTTGATCGAAGATGGTCGCCTGTGCGGGGTCCGCTTCGAGAAGGTTAAAGCGGTTTACGACAGCGATGGCAAACGCTCACTGGTACCCACTGACGAAGAGCCTGTGGTCATACCCTGTGACGATGTGCTGATGGCCATTGGACAGGAAAATGCCTTCCCCTGGATTGAGCGGGATATCGGCATCGATTTTGGCAAGTGGGACATGCCGGTGGTGGACGAGCAGACCTTTCAATCCACCAATCCACAGGTATTCTTCGGTGGCGATGCCGCCTTCGGCCCGGAAAACGTCATCACCGCCGTGGCCCACGGCCATCAGGCGGCGATCTCCATTGACTTGTTCTGCCGTGGCGATGCCGTGGATCAGCGGCCGCCGCCTGGGGTAACCCTGGTCTCCCAGAAAATGGGCATCCACGAGTGGAGCTACGATAGCGCGGTAGAGGACGATGTGCGCTATGTGGTACCTCAAGCTGACGTCAGTGAAACCCTACTGGACCGCAAGAAGGAAGTTGAGCTGGGCTTCGATGCCCAAACCGCGTTCCGCGAGGCCCAGCGCTGTCTCAACTGCGATGTGCAGACGGTGTTTGCCGAAGACCGCTGCATCGAGTGTGATGCCTGTATCGATATTTGCCCCACCGACTGTCTGACCTTTGCCGTTAACGATGGTGAAGAAGAGCAGGTTCGAGAAAAGCTCAAGATGCCGGCCCACAACCGGGAGCAGGATATCTATGTGTCCGAGGACCTGAAAACCGGGCGCGCGATGATCAAGGACGAGAATGTCTGCCTGCACTGCGGCCTGTGCGCCGAGCGTTGCCCGACCGCAGCCTGGGACATGCAGAAGTTTTATTACTCGGTTACCAAGGCGGCGTCGATACTATGAGAGCGATGAAAACAGCCAGCGCGGCGCCAATCGAGGGCGTCAACGACTTTGTCATCAAGTTTGCCAACGTTAACGGCACCGGCTCGGCCAGCGCCAACAACATGTTTGCCAAGGCCCTGTTTCGGATGGGTCTGCCCGTCAGCCCCAAGAATATCTTCCCCTCCAATATTCAGGGCCTGCCCACCTGGTACGAAGTGCGGGTGAGCGAGAAAAATTATCTGGGCCGCCGCGGCGGGGTGGACATGATGGTCTGCGTCAACCCACAAAGCATGGAGCGGGACATCAAGGAAGTGGATGCCGGCGGCTATTTCTTTTATGACTCTAGTAAGCCGCTGGACCTGCGCTTGATGCGGGACGATATTCAATTTATCGGCGTGCCGCTGAAGGATATCTGCCAGCGTGAATACAGCGATCCCCGGCAGCAGCAGTTATTCCGCAATGTTATTTACGTCGGCGCATTGGCGGCGCTGTTAGACATTGAATTCGATGTGCTAACCGGCATTGTGGCGGATCAATTCCGCGGCAAGGAAAAACTGATCACCCCCAACGTTCACGCCCTGGAATTAGGTTACCACTACGCCCGGGATCACTTTGACTGCCCACTGGGGATTCGCGTGGAGCGCCGGGATGCCGTAGGGGATCGTATTCTGCTGGATGGCAATACCGCTGCGGCGCTGGGCGCCATCTACGGCGGCGCTACGGTGGCGGCTTGGTATCCCATCACTCCGTCAACCTCGGTGGTGGACGGTTACGAGAAGTACTGCAAGCGCCTGCGCATCGATCCCGGTAGCGGCAACAAGAACTACGCCATTGTCCAGGCGGAAGATGAGCTGGCGGCAATCGGCATGGTGATCGGCGCCAGCTGGAATGGTGCCCGGGCGTTTACCGCCACCAGTGGCCCCGGTATCTCGCTGATGAGCGAGTTTCTCGGCTTGGCCTATTTTGCTGAAATCCCCACCGTACTGATCGATGTACAGCGTGCTGGCCCCTCAACCGGGATGCCGACGCGCACTCAGCAGTCGGATGTTATGGCCTGCGCCTACGCCTCCCACGGCGACACCAAGCATGTGTTGCTGTTTCCCGCTACACCCCGGGAGTGCTTCGATATGACGGCTGAGGCCTTTGACCTGGCCGAGACTCTGCAAACGCCGGTCATCATGCTGACGGACCTGGATCTGGGGATGAATGACAATATGTCCGAGCCCTTGAGCTGGGACGACTCCCGCCAGTATCGCCGCGGCAAGGTCTTCAGTGAAGCCGATCTGGAAGGGATGAGCGAGCGCTTTGGCCGCTATCTTGATGTGGATGGCGACGGCATTCCCTACCGCACTTACCCGGGTACCCACCCCACCAAGGGGGCGTTTTTCACCCGTGGTACCTCCCGAGATGAGTACGCGGTGTACACCGAGGATGGCGCCGCCTACGAGCGCAACATGCAGCGGCTGCTAAAAAAATGGGATACCGCCAAAACCCTGGTGCCGAGCGCCGAGCTGATTGAGGCCAAGGGCGCCAAGGCCGGGGTGATTCATTTTGGCACCAGCCGCGATGCCACCATGGAAGCGCTGGATTACCTCGCCGAGGAGGGCATTGCCCTGGACAGCCTGCGCATCCGCGCCTTTCCCTTTGGCGATGAGGTTGAGGATTTCCTCGAGCGGCACGACATTATCTTTGTGATTGAGCAGAACCGCGATGGTCAGATGCGCAGCCTGCTGATCAACGAGTGTCAGGTGCCCCCCCGACAGCTGCTGTCGGTACTGAATTACGGCGGTATGCCCATCACTGCCCGTCAAATCCGCGATGAGGTCGCCGCTGTGATGCGCGGTGACAATGTCACCCCGATGCGCAAAAAGCCCGGGGCAAAGGAGTCGTAGTATGAGTTTTGTTCGTCCTTCATTCCGCCACCCCGAGCTGCCCGTCAACGGTCTTGGCTATACCCGCAAAGACTACGAGGGGGCGATCTCTACGCTGTGCGCCGGTTGTGGCCACGATTCCATCAGTGCCGCCATCGTCCAGGCCTGTTTCGACATGTCCATCGCCCCTCACCAGGTGGCCAAACTGTCGGGGATCGGCTGTTCATCCAAAACGCCCACTTACTTTCTGGGCAACTCCCACGGTTTTAACTCCGTGCACGGTCGTATGCCCTCAGTGGCCACCGGTGCCAACCTGGCTAATCGGGATATGATTTATATCGGTGTCTCCGGTGACGGTGATACCGCCTCCATCGGCATGGGGCAGTTCACCCACGCGGTGCGGCGCAACCTGAACATGGTCTATATCGTTGAAAACAACGGTTGTTACGGCCTGACCAAGGGCCAGGATTCCGCCACCGCCGATGTCGGCTCGGCCAGCAAAAAGGGGGAACCCAACCCCTTTGAGCCGATTGATTTGGCCAGTGTTGCCCTGCAGCTGGGGGCGACTTTTGTGGCGCGAAGCTTCTCAGGTGACCGCGACCAACTGGTGCCACTGATCAAGGCGGCGGTGTCCCACCGTGGCTTTGCATTTATCGATGTCATTTCCCCCTGTGTGACCTTCAACAATAATCCGGGGTCCACCAAAGGTTATGAGTTTGTGCGGGATCATTTAGCTGCCACTGGCACGGTGGACTTTGTGCCCTTCAAGCAGGAAATCGCCACCGACTATCCCCAGGGGGAGTCCACCGAGGTTACCCTACACGATGGCTCGGTGGTCCATCTGCACAAGGCGGACGCCGAATTGGACCTGCACAGCCGCCGCTCCGCGTTGAAGCTGATTAAGGATTACAAGGCGAAGGACCAGATTCTCACCGGGCTGTTGTTTATGGACGAGGACTCTCAGGATTTGCACGAGATTCTGGCGACCAGCAAGACGCCGTTACGGGCGTTGGCCGAAGGGGACCTGTGCCCAGGACAAAAGGTACTGGACAAGCTCAACGAGAGCCTGCGCTGATCGGCGGTGGTAAGCCGCCACCGCCTTAACGTCTCCTGCCCAGCGTCAGCCGGGATTCAGTGGATCATCCATGCCAGCTGGTCGTCCGCCGGGCAACTGATGCGGGCGTGATCCTGGCGACCCATTAGTTCCATGAAGGTGCTGCGTTTGAGGTGCACCAAGTGCTGGTGGTCGCCGCACTCAAAATAGATGTCCTCGGCCTCGGCCAGGGCATCGTCCCAAGTCACCGGCATGCCGTAGGCCTGTCCCAAAGCTGGAACAGCCCCCTCCACACAATCTTCGAACCACGCCATCAGCTCTTGCTCGTCAGCGAGGGTAAAGTGACCGTGCATATGCTCATCCAGCCAGTCCATCATAAGCCTGTGGTCCGTGGGGATAACACACAATCGATAGCGATCCCCGTCATGGGTGACCACGGCCTTGGCCAACTGCTTTGGCGGGATGCGGGCCAGCACAGCCGACTGCATGCTGGAATGGCTGGGCTGATGAGCGATCAGCTCGTAGTTGACGCCCGTGTTTTGCAGGTGGGTAGCGATTCTCGGAGCCAAACTCATTGGAATGTCCTCCTGTTTTGACTAACGCTGCGAGGGCTGGGAGCCACTCTATGAGAGTCCCAGCCGGTACTCCGGCCTCTGGGCCGTTATTGCAATGTAGCGCCGCGTCTGGACGCTGTCCAAGATGGGATTTGTTTAGCCCAGGCCGCCATTACTTCTTTGCGCTATAAGCGCCAGCCCCCGAATACCCTGGCTTTCAGCCGTTTGGTTGTCACTGAATCGTCATCTTTCACGAAAGTGAAATCATATTGTCACATTTGGAACATATTATGCGTGCCAGTAGCGCGAAAGCCTTCGCTGTCGCCGACATGACTTTGATGATGACTGATTTATTGAGGGTCCGAGTCCCGGACCGAGGGGAAAAAATGCTGACTTTTCGTCGTATCCTGTTTGTAAGCACCGCCCTTTTTGCCGGGGTGGCGATGGCGGATGAGCCTGCAATGGTGTTGGAAGAAGTGACCGTAGTTGGCGCGGTTCGCGGCAGCGACAACGTTCAAGTCGCCAACGTCGATATGCCCGGTGATGAAGAGCTCAAGGAAATGCCCGTCGCCTACGAGTAAGCGACGTTTAGCTCTCTGACTATCTCGCCTTTACCTGCACCGCCGATGTGATATCCAGGCGGTGCAGTTGTCTGTTGATGTCCAGAATTGTCGCCTGTTCACCCTGGCTCAAGCCCAGGGTGATGTAGCCGGCATTGAAGTCCCCCAAACCACTGTCGAAACTCTGCCAGCGGTCGCCCACCCAGGCCTGTACCCAGGCGTGGGGCACAAATACAAAGCGTCGGCCCAAGAAACGTTCATTGTTGTAGGCAAGCCCCAGTGCCACCCGGGTGGGAATGCCCGCGGCACGCCCCAGTGTAGCCAAAAGTAGAGCGTGCTCGGTGCAATCGCCGGTCTTGTTGTGCAGTGCCTCAACGGCGGTGGCGTAACCCCGATAATCTGCCTCCTCATCCATATGTTGAGTAACAAAGCGGGTCAGCCGACTCATTGTCAGTTCGGGGGAGGCATCGTGTTCCGGGGCCAGCGATGCGATCGTGGCGACGATATCTGGGTGCTTGGCGTCGAGCCAGTAGTTGCTTGCCAGAGCCTCTCTGAGCGCCCCGTCGCTGGCGGGAGCCTCATCGCCGCAGTCCTCGCATACCGTGACCTCAAAGCCGTCTTCGACTGCGACCACCCGCTGCTCGTCAGTGGTTGGGGGCGCCAGCTGGCCAGTGTTGCGCAGCTGATACCGTATCGTGCCCCGCAGGGCGCCGTCGTGTATGCGGTAGGGGGAGCGGATGACATGCCGATAAACATGAGTGATGGGGCTAAACGCCGACAGGGCGCAGTCCCGGTCACATTCGATAAGTGCCAGTTCACCGGCTGAGGTGGGGGCGTATTCCTCGGTGATGTGGAAGTCCTCAGTGGTGTAGGAGACTGTGACGTCTTCAGGGCTGTCCGTCCGCCAGCGGCGGATGCGCCAGCGCCGGTCGGCGGGTCCCTCCGGTTGTAGGGTGGCCTCCAATTGAAAGTGCACAAAGTCGAGCTGGGCAAAGCTCCAGGAATAATAGCTCAGGGCGCGTTCATCCCCATCTTGCTTGCTCAATGCCTGTTTGAGCCCCTCGCGCAGCAGCAACGGCTCCGGAACGGCTAGGGTTTGCAACGGCCTCTCACTGTTGTCAGCGGTCACCCGCCATTGGTTGCCAGTTCGCACTGCCGACAGCCGATGGTTAGCGCTGTTGCTGCTAAGGGTCTTTACTACGGAGAGGGGCACGCCTTGCGGGCTTTCCCGGAATGTCAGGGTGGTGGTGGTTTCTCTGGGCACAGAGCCGGGCTGCTGGAAGGTCACCACCATGGTTTCCCGAGTCAGTCGCTCGCCGCCCTTTCGCCAGCTATGAACGTGTCGATAGCCGATGTTGTCGCCATCTAGCGACACTGCTTGCCAGCTACCCTCGTTACTAAGCTGCTCTGGGCTGGGTGAATGGCAGGCAGTGATTACTAGCAACAGGCAAAATACAAGATGGCGCATAGGTGTTTTTACTTATAAGATGGCGATTAGTTGGGGCCGGTCTTACACGCCCTATTTGGGGCAATAATCCAAGAATTGTGACCGTGTTCTCACTCGCTGGCCTGTAAGTGCGGCTATCCGAACACTGACATCCGGGTATCACGTATATCTGCAATCGGCGGCATAGCTGAAAATTACCACTACTGGCGAGCAAGTTAAGGGTAAGGTAATTCGATGAATATTAAAAAACTTTGCGCGGTATTTCTGGCGGGCACAATCAGCGCGACCTTTGCACAAGCAACTGGCATGTCCCGTTGGCAATTGGAAGACATCTCCAATTCGACTGGCTACACTGTTCCCGGTGATTCGGTATCGATGCACCAGTTTGGTATGCTCAAGCATAGCCATATATGCGGAAACGATGAACTGTACCTGATTTGGTCCAGTGATACCCCCAATGTGTGGAATTTGCCGGGACAGCGCTTGGATGTGACCGCGAGCTTTGACGGAACCAGAGTAGAAATGCCCCTTGAGGTCGTGTCTATCAAGCCAGTGTCGCAAAACCGTAAACTGGTCGTTCTCGCTCACGTATTTCCCAATAAGGCGGTGATTGATTTGATTGGCCAGTCCCGGCAAGTCACTGTGTCGATGCCTTCTTCTTCAGCTCACAGCGGCTATTTTGATGTTCGGCAAGAAACTTTTTCTCTGAATGGGTTTATAGAAGCCCGCGCCAAAGCACAGTGGGCTTGCGATCAGAAAAGTATTTAGCTTGGCCTTTGGCGCAATAGCAATTCAGGTAGCCGGCACTAGCCGGCTTTTTTATGCCCTTCAGGTTGAGTTCAGGTGTAGAGCTCTATCCTCAGGTTGTAACTGGAGGATAACGCTATGTCGAATGTACTGAGCAATACCGAAAAACCCTACCGCCGACTCTATTTGGGATTGATCCTTGCCGCGCTTTTGGTGGCGCTGATCAGCCCGCGGCAGGCCCATGCCGACGCAGAAACCACCGCCGCTATACTGGTTGGCGCTGCATTGTTGTATGCGGCTCACGATGACTACAAAGAGCGGGACAAAAAGCACAAACGCCACTACCGTGGGCGGGATGACCACTATGCCCACTACCAATACAACAGTAAGCGCTACAAATACGATGACTATCGCCGGGACTATCGCAGCGGCGGCCACAGCCACAGTCATCCCCATTGGAGCCGTCGCGATGACCACCGTGACCACAACAGGCACGGCAATTGGTATCGCGGTGATCATGGCAAGGGTGAACACTATGGCAACGGGTACAAATACGGCCACGGCAAGAAATTCAAGCATTGGCCCTCAAAGCACTCTGATGCCAAATACCGTCACGACAAGCACCGTTACGATCGGCACCACGAAAGCGCCAAATGGAATACTCGGGTGAGAGCGTACTGAGGACGTATATCCCTGTGCTTGCGCCGGCTATCGTGCCGGCGCTTTTTTATCTGTGGTTCCTATTGGAGCGCATCTGCCTCACTGACCTTGGGGCGACTCTCCTTGCTGCCCCGCATCAAAGGTCCTTCGGGGGATTCATTTCCGTCGTAGTGGGCGAGCATGATGTGATCATCGTGAACGTCGACAATGACGCCGACAAAAGGCATATCTTCCATGCTGCCCATTACGCGATAGCTGACTAAATCCCCTTTTTTAAAGGTGTCAGGCTCAAAATTCAGTTCAAAAGGGCATTGGTCGCCGTTTTCATTACTTATCATATCTTTCATTGTTTCCCTCCTGGCGGGGGTGGGGCTAGGGGTGTCAGTGTCTCTACTTTGAGTACGCATCTTCAGCCCAGCCTGTCAATCACTGCAGAATTGTAGCTAACCTTGGCAGAGGCTGGCAGTCAGGTTGCAAAATTGTAACGTCGCTTTTTAGGTCTTAGATTGGCGCTGGGCCTTGCCCGTGCTGAAAAATGGCTAGAATGCCTTGATTGGCCCTAGAGTCTGAACTGGTACTTTACATAAAGGAGGGGTGAGTTATGCCTCGTGCGAGGCGTTGGATCCTAACTTTGGGAATATGTTGAAAGCAATCGAACCGATATTCCTCATTTACAGCTAGCCTCTTTGGGGAAGGGACAGATTTGCGTCTAGTGGGGCATATTCTCTCCCAAAAAAGTGCCGACCTCTTGGTTTTATGTCTGTGCCCATTTTATTTCTGGAGCCAAAAGGTCAGGGCTTTTTGACCGCTTGGCTGTCAACCAGATGGTCGCCGAAATCCCGGGGCCAAGAGGTCAAAGTTAAATTTCAGGAAAAATTATGGGCACAATTTGGGCACAGATACATTTGGCAGGCACAAAAAAACCGGCTCTTCATCATAAACGGGGGACACCGGCATTCATTAAACTGAATTTGCGACGAAACAGTTTAATGGAGACTACCGATGTCCCACGCAGGAATGATTATAGGCCTACCGGGCCTTGAGATAGAACGGGTCGTGCGCGCACAGGGTATTGAAGTGTGGGCCAAGCCGAGTATCAGACCGCCGTGCAAGCACTGCCAGGGGGCGGGCTTGCGGATCAAGGCGACCTACCAGCGAACCATCAAGCATACCCGCCAGGGCAACCAGATCCTGACTTTGCACCTGCGGGTGCCCAAATATCATTGCCAGGCGTGCCGACGGTATTTCCGCCATTCGTTTGTCGGGATACGCCCGCGCTACCGAGCCTCTGAGGCGTATCGCCTGGAGGTCTTTGAGGCACACGACGGGGGTGTCACCCAGCGCAAGCTGTCTCTCACCCACCGCATCAGCCCAGCCACCGTTGAGCGCTGGTATCAGCATCATGTTGGCCAAAAGCGGTCCGAGGGAGATCGCCGCTATTGTCCCCGGGTACTGGGCATTGATGAGCACTTTTTTACCCGCAAGGCCGGCTATGCCACCACCTTTGCAGACCTGAGGAACCACAAAGTCTTTGACGTCAAGCTAGGGCGGTCAGAGCCGAGCCTGCGCCGCTATTTACGGGGTTTACAAGGTAGAGAGCAGGTCCAGGTGGTGGTGATGGATTTGTCAGAGACCTACCGTAGCATTGCCCGCCGCTACTTCCCCAATGCCACGATTGTGGCCGATCGATTTCACGTGGTGAGATTGATCAATCAACATTTCCTGAAGGTCTGGCAGCAACACGACCCGGAGGGGCGCAAGAACCGAGGGCTGATCAGCCTGATGCGTCGTCACAAGTGGCGCCTCCGCGATGAACAGCATGTGAACCTGATGCGCTACTTGGCGGATTACCCGGTGCTGCAGGCGCTGTATCTCGCCAAGCAGCGGCTGGTGCGCTTCGTATTGCTCAAGACCCTGACGCGCAAGAAAGCAGAAGCCCGTTTGCCGGCCTTCGTCGCGTTGATTGAGCAGTTAGAGGCTAGCCCATTACACGCCCTAGCTCGCACCTTGCGGTCCTGGTTGCAGCCGATAGTGGCGATGTGGCGCTTTACCAAAAGTAACGGCATTACCGAAGGCTTCCACAACAAAATGGAAATGATCTCGCGGCGAGCGTATGGTTTTAGAAACTTTGAAAATTACAGATTGCGAGTGCTGGCCCATTGTGGATGGGACGGTGTGATTAACAGGGTTTAGTGAGTGTCATCCCCCGTTAATGGGGTAGAGCCTTTTTCCAGTGTGCAGCGTGTTTTCCTGCCGCCAATCAACTCCCATCATCCCCAGAATTCGATGCACCAGACTTCGAGCATCGAATGACGAGTCTTCCGCCATCGCGATCGCAGCCTCGGCCAGTGCGGCAATGACCATACGAATTACGATTTCCGCTTCCGTGCTGTTAAATAGCTGGTGAAAATACGCACCTATTGGGTGCTCAGAACTATTTAGCAGCGCTTTGACTGCTTTGAAAACCGAGGTGTCCGGCCATCTTTCGCGTCCCAGTACACGAGTTGCGTCGATGAGTACCACCCGGTTGAAGCCAGGTTGTTGCATCACGTCGAGGAAAATATCCCACGCTTGCTCCGCTGAAAAGTCCTCGTTTTCTGCCAATTCATTGATTTTACCTGCAAGTTGCCCTTCATAGAACTCGGTAACCGCGGTAAAAAGCTCTAGTTTATTGCCGTAGTAGTGATAGATCGGTGTGACTGTGATGTCAGCTAATTTTGCTATATCCGCCAGGGACGTATCGGCATAGCCCCTTTCGCCAAATAAGATCACTGCGCTTTCAAGCACCTTGTCTTGGGTTTGTTTCCGTCTCTCTGCCTGTGTTTGTCGAGAGGAGGGTAGTTTCTTTGGACGAGGCACTATCCAATCTCCAGCAATGTAATTGACTTATATAATATCATTATATAAGTTTATCGAGTGACTGCAAGGCGGCAGGTCCTTTGGTTTACCGCCAGAATAACGTTAACGAGCAAAAATTATCATTATGCGGGTTTTGGTTACTGGTGCTTTTGGCAACCTAGGCGAACGATGTGTCGAGCAGCTGATTTCTGCTGGCCATCAGGTGCGTTGTACAGACATCGACACTGCTGTGTCGAGGGCACGCGCCAATCGCCTGCGAGGGCGCTGTGACGTCGTGCTCTCAAATATCTGTGATCACAAACAATTTCCGGCGCTGGTTGCAGACGTGGATGCCATTATCCATCTCGCCTCGATATTACCTCCGAAATCCGATCGCCTTCCAGGCTTGGCATATGCCGTCAATGTGGAGGCGACCAAAGCGCTGATCGATTGTGCCGAGAAACAGGCGAAGCGACCGCTGTTTGTATTCCCATCCTCTCTCACGGTGTTTGGCCCATCGAATAGGGATAAACCCTGGCGCTCTCCAAATGACCCTGTTGTGGCGACGGATAACTACACCCGGCACAAGATTGATGTCGAAGCGTACCTCGCCGCATCTGAGGTGCCATGGGTTGTGATGAGAATAGGCGTATCTGTAGATAGTCGTACCTGGAGTACAGAGCGACAGGTTATAAGAACGCTACTATCTGTGCATCCTGAAACCCCACTTGAGTATATCCACCCTTCCGATGTGGCGCGCGCTTTTCACCGTGTGCTTGAAGTCCCTGAGGCCGCAGGAAAAGTATTACTACTGGGTGGCGGTAAAACCTGTCAGGTAACCCATGCCCAATTTCTAAATGCTGCATTCACGGCATTAGGTTTTAAACAGGCGCAAAGTATATTTGGCACAAATAACTACTATACGCATTGGTTGGACACCGAGGAATCGCAGCGCATGCTTGGCTTCCAGAGCACGCCCTTCGAGCAGTATCAAGACGAGTTGACGCAGAAATTTTCATCGGTACGGATCGCAATGTTGCCGCTGAGGCCACTACTAAGGCCGCTAGTGCCGCGTTTACTGAAATATATCTAAGGCAATTAAATCAATAACAGACGAACAGGTGCCTATTATGGACAGATTAAAACACTACTGTTTACCTTTTGTAGTCGCTTTTCCCTTTAGCTATGCGTTCAGCGTATCGGCTCAGGAAGGCGCTAATGCGCAGCCGAGACTAGAAGAGGTTGTGGTTACGGCTCGAAAACGCGAAGAAAGTATTCAGGAAACCCCTGTTGCCGTTACTGCCCTATCCGGAGAGAGCTTGCGCGACCGTGGGATATTGGCGGTAGAGGAATTGAGTAAATCTGTTCCTAGCTTACAGATCAACAACAGCACGTCGCCGCAGATTTTTATACGAGGAATCGGGCAGCGTGCACCCTTCGCCCGCTTCGATCCGTCTGTCAGTGTTTACTTGGATGGTATATTTATACCACGGCCCGATGGACAGTTACTCGACACTATCGATGTCAGCAGTGTCCAGGTACTCAGGGGGCCCCAGGGCACGCTATTCGGTAAAAACAATACCGGTGGTGCTCTCGTCTTCACATTGAAAAAGCCCGGCGAGGATGCGGATAGCTATGTTGAGGCAAGCGTCGGTAACTATAATGAGCAGCGTATACAGGCGGCCTTTGACGTGCCTGTCAGCGATGATTTTTATACTCGGTTCTCATTCAACAGCCGCCGCCGTGACGGCTTTCTGAAAGATGCTACGGGGCGTGAGAACCAATCGATAGACCGTTTGTCGGCGATTCTGCAGAGCCGCTGGATAGCTTCTGAAGGGCTAACAGTGGATGGCTTTGCCTTTGTGGGAAAAATCCGTGAAAACTTTCCCTCATACCATTGCCGTATCACCAATGAAGACGCGTTGTTTGTCAATGGCCTGGGTATTTTGTGGCCCGGCGATACGGACCCCAATAATCCCTCTGCTTATGTCGATAACTGTAATGCCAACAGACGTAGTGCTCAGGGCGATCTGCGTACCAACCAGGGCGATAGCCAGCGGCAACAAAAAGACCAAGATGAGTTGATGTTGGGCCTCACGTTCGATTACCAGCTCAGTGATAGTCACAACCTAAAGGCGATTATCGGTTACCGGGATGCTACTAAAATAAATCCGCAAACCACAGCGGATGAGGGCGGTCCAGCCGAGTTTTTGCGCGCCGATCTGTTGGGAGATAGTGAGCAAGAATCGCTAACACTTGAAGTACAGTTGAGCGGCCTGATCTTTGAGGACGTCGACTATACGGCGGGGCTGTTCGTTCAAAATGAATTCAAATCGGAACGATTTAACACTGCCAATCCATTAATTGGATCTGAGCCGGTTAACTTTCTTGGCCTGTTTGCCGGGCAGCAAGGGTTTGATGCCGGTGCAGTCACCGATTTACTCAACTCTTTAACCGGTCTCGTACCCGGCGGTACGGTGCCGCTCGTGGCGGGTGCGCTGCCATTGGCCACCGTGCAGGATTTTGATATCGACGGAGAGACGATAGCCGCTTTTGCTCAGGCAACCTGGCATGTCACCCGTGATTGGGAGGTCACATTTGGCGGACGTTACACTCAAGAAACACGAGACTCGTACCTGGTAACACGCAGTGCTGATCTAGCCGAAGTCACCTCAATCGTCAGCGGTGCCGATCCGCGTTTTGTCCCCGTGTTACCCGATATGGGCGCGATGGCCTTTCTCGGCCGATGGTCCCAAGATCCGCTCACCATCGCCAATAATATCTTAAGGGAGCGCTTCCCCGGCGACATCAGAGCACCGCTCGGGGCGCCCAAAGTTGATACCCGTGAGGATACGTTCCGTCAATTTACGCCGATGCTGTCCTCCGCTTATCTTGTGCCAGATACGATATTGGATGGAACATGGCTCAACTCTGCCATGATCTACGGTACCTGGAGCAATGGTTTCAAATCCGGGTTCCAAGAGCCATTTGGACTGGATGGTCTTAGTGTTGTTGAACCCGAGGAGTTAGAAAACCGGGAGCTGGGCATAAAAATCGACGCGTTAGAGCAATCGCTTCGTGTCAATATCGCAGCCTACTCGATGACATTTAAAAACATGCACCTCATTACGGTAAATGTCGATAGTAACAACACATTGGTGGTGGGGTCGCAAAACGCCGGCGAATCAGTGATAGAAGGGGCTGAGCTGGAGGTAGTGTGGTTTCCCAGTGCGGACGCGGTCTTAAACTTTACTTACAGCAGCAACGACTACCGTTTTGAAGAGTTTATGGACAATGACCTCAAATCCTTGGCTTTACGCGGCGAACGGGTACCGATTGATCGCTCGGATGAGGACTTCGCTGTGTCACCCGATACGACCGCGTCCCTCGGCTTTCAATATCTTATCGATACTCGATACGGTCTTTTCACACCGCGTGTAGATATCAGCTACAAAAGTGAAATCTATCTGGGTTTGGATCGAGGTGCTTGGGAGTCTGCCAAGGAGAATAAAGCCAACGCGTATGCCGATGCCTATTTCCTCGTTGATGCTCGTGTAAAGTGGGATTTGGATCGAGACGATTTAAGCGTTTCGATCTATGCAAAAAATCTATTGGATGAGCGCTACGACATCGGCGCGGTATCAGCGGGCGACAGTATTGGAACGTTTACCCGAGTGTTGGGGGATCCTAGAACCTACGGCATTGAAATGAGAAAGACCTTCTAGAATGCCGCCACTGCGAAGAGAAGGAGATGCACAGGTGAAATCTGCGAATGCCAGGGTGGCCGTCATCACAGGGGCTGCTGGAGGATTGGGTAGCGCTCTCACGCGGGAACTGGCGAAACGGGGTTGGAATTTGGCGCTAGTTGATATCGATAGCGAAAAACTGGCAGAGCTAGTGGGGACGCTGGCGAGTAGTAATAACTATATAACGGCGCACGTTGCCGATCTGAGAAACAGTGATCAAATCGCTGCGCTAACGCAAGAGGTAAAAGGTAAGCACGGTAGTGTGCATTGCTTGATCAACAATGCGGGAATTACTCTGCAGAAGAGCATCGAGTCACACAGCATTGAAGATTGGCGGCGGGTATTCGATCTGAACTTTTGGGCTACGGTGTCACTGTGTCAGGTCTTTCTGCCCATACTGAAAGAACACAGCAGGGCGAACATCGTCAATATATCTAGCATGGCTGCCTGCTATGGCATGCCGAGCCAGAGTTCATACAGTAGTAGTAAAGCCGCGGTGCAGGCCTTCAGTGAGAGTCTGCGGGTTGAATTATCCAGTTATGGTATCGGTGTTACTTGTATTCTTCCAGGCGCCATCAATACCGATATGATCAAGGCGACATTAAGTGAGTCTGATGATATTGCCCAGGCTAAAAAAAACCTAGCCCTTGCGCAACGTTTCGGTATTCCCCCAGAAAAAGCGGCAAAGTGCATCATTGATGCTTTCGAACGTAACCGTCGGCAGAAATATGTCGGTATTGATGCGCGCGTCTTCAATTGGATGGTTAAGCTGTGCCCTGGGCTAGTTTCGGCTGTATTTGCTAACACCTATCAGAGCGTCAATAAGGTGAACCCAACTTAGTGATAGCCCACTTTTCTAAAAGCGTAAAGTAATATGAATCATACCCACCCTGCGTTAATACCAGGCTCACTCAATACGTTGTTCCTTCGCAATCGTATCATCAAGGCAGGTACCTTTGAGAACATGACGCCGGGCGGAAAGCCTAGCCAGCGTCTAGAGCTATTCCATAGTCAGTTTGCTGATGGAGGGGTAGCGATGACCACCATTGGCTACTGTGCGGTGGCGACAGAGGGTGCGTTGAACGCCAATATGATGGTCATGGAGGAAGCGATCCGGGATAAGCTAGAGGCCTTGATCAGTTCGCTCCATGCCAAGGGCTGTAAGGTCTCTGGTCAGATGGGGCATTGCGGGGCGTTTTCGAAGAACCGGAACCTGACTGTTCGACCGAAAGGACCTAGCAAGGGGCTCAATATCCTCGGATTCACTGAGGGCATGTGGCTAGCCGATGCGATGAGCATCGGTGACATTGATGACATGGTGGGAAAATATAGATCGGCGGCCCTCTTTATGAAATCAGTGGGTTTCGACGCGCTTGAAATCCATTTTGGGCACGGATATGGGCTCTGCCAATTCTTGAGCCCCCTCACAAACCGACGTACAGATGAATATGGTGGTAGCTTAGAGAACCGCCTGCGATTGCCACTGCGGGTTCTGGCTGCGGTTCGCGACGCTGTGGGCCAAGACTACCCTATACTGGGAAAAATTAGCATGTCCGAAGGGCGTCGTGGCGGACTGGATTATGACGATGCTGTGGTGATTGCCAAGGCACTGGACGAAAACGGCATCGACGGCATTGTTACCAGTGGTGGTACCAGCACCATGAACCCTATGCTCATGTTTCGAGGAAAGAGCATTCTGCCGGCGCTGCTGGAGCACGAAAAAAGCCGAGCGATGCGCCTTCTTTATCGGCTAGTTGGGAAGAAAATGTTCCCTTCTATGCCCTTTTATGAGCTGTATTTTATTGAGCAGGCCAAGCGCATACGCAAAGCGGTTAACTGTAAACTGATCTATATTGGTGGTGCCAGTAGCGGCCGCAGCCTTGAGACGCTTTTCAGTGCAGGTTTTGACTTCGTCCAGTTAGGGCGAGCGTTACTTGCGGATCCCGATTTACCCAAGCAGTTACACTCAGACCCCCATGCAGCTAGCCGCTGTACCCACTGTAATCGCTGTGTGGGTACAATAGAGAGCCCGTTGGGAATTCACTGCACCGAATACGGTTTGACTTTAGCTGACAGTGAGAGTCAATCCCATCGTGCCGGCGAGTAGCGAAATAGGGGCAAGCAAAGGCCCCACCGAATCGCTGACATTCTTGAAAGCAACCCCAAGCTAAACGAGGCCAGTAACGCCGTGTCCGCAGAAACCTGATAGTTGAGTAGATATAAGTAGCACATCGCCACCAGCAGGGAGACGGTGGCGTAAAGCTCCTGACGGAAAACGAGGGGTGTGCGGTTGCATAAAACGTCGCGAAGAATCCCGCCAACGATACCTGTTGTGATACCCGATATAATCACAATGGGTACGTCATAGCCCAGTTGCATTGCCACGTTACAGCCAATAATCGTAAAGGCTACAAGGCCCAGTGCATCCAATACTAAAAATAGGTCGCGGAGACGGTGCATAAAACGAGCTAATGCTACCGCGAGCAGGCCGCCGCTAACGGTTAAGTAAATATAGTGGGGATTTTGAGTCCAAGTTACAGGGAAATTGCCCAACAACACATCTCGCACAGACCCACCACCTAGTGCAGTGACGAATGCGATAACAGCCACACCAAAAAGATCCATATTACGACGGCCCGCAGCCAGCGCGCCTGACATGGCCTCAGCAGTGATGGCAATAAGATAGATAGAGGTCAGCACACAGATCTCCTGTGATTCTGTTGCCTCTCCCCCTGTCCTCGATGCCTGAGAGTTTACAGACGATGTCTGCTTGCCCCTTCGGCGGACTGCCTTGAGCAGCCTCTCTCCAGTCGGCGTGATGTGAAAGTTGCAGTACCTGAGCCTGAGCGTTTATGGGAGTTTGCGCCTTCGGCGGGGCTGTGCCCTCTCTCCTGCAGTCGCAATGATAGCCCACTAGAAACATTTTGGCGACATCTTCCCGTGGTAAATATGACAGGAGCTTGTGTGGTCGTAAGGGGGCAAGAATTAACCGGCTTTTCCCGGGTAATGCCTCTTAGTTTTAAAGTGCTACGTATTTCTAGTGAGTGTGCGGGAATTGTCGTCACCATCCTCAAACGTGCCTGGTCGGGCAAATCGATAAATAAGTCCCGAATTGAAGGAATGCTGATATTTTGTGCTCAAGAATTTGCGCTGGGGTAAGAATCTTCCAGCACCTCAATTCAGAACGAGGCTAAAAATAAAGTGCCATATCGACTCTGGTAGCTTTTAATCGGCTACGATTTTTGAGGTGACTAACTGCGAGCGCCATGGTTTAACGATGCTGAAAACATTTTGACGTTGCTGTGTTTGCTTCAATATATAGCTAGTGGCCTATTATCTCTACTATGTTAGTGGTGGAAACGCATCCGTAAGATAATTATTAATCGTATTTATATTGTTTAAAATGACTATGCGAATGGTTTTGGTTGTTTTTATACAGGTTTCTATTGAAGATCATGACCGAGAGAAATATGGTAGGAGAAAACACTGTTTTTATTGATCGAAGCTTAACAAGAAAAGCTAGTTAGATTCTGGAGAATCTTAAACCTATAATTTAATCTATGATCAGTGTTTTGCACCATTTATAACTATAATGGTGCAATGGTCGTCGACCGCCTTTTTTCTCGTCTTTTTGGGGTTGCACATCGCGAAATCCGGGCGTATAACAGGGACGAAAGTGCACCAAGGAATTAGGTGAATTGGTACGGATTCAGGACAGCCGCGGGGCATTTCCCGCGCCCCGGCCCAAACGGCTCTTCTACCCGAATGAACCGCGCCTCGAGTCGTTCCCCATTCAGCATGTGCAAATCGACTGGCAGCGCCTGATCGCCAAGCGCGCGATGGTGCTCGACACCGTCGACACGATGCCCGCCTACCTGCTCAAGCCCGAAACCCTCGGCCTGCTCGATGCCGAAAAACACCCAACCTACCGCCTTATCCTCGATTTGATGTGGACCACTGGCGCCCGCATCTCGGAAGTCTTGGCGCTCACGCCCTGCCACTTTATTGACGATGGCTACGATTTCCTGGTGGTGCTACGGACCTTGAAACAGCGGCCGGGGCGGCCGACGAACGCTCAACTCGCTCGCAGCCCCAAACGCGCGATCCCCATTGTCGATCCCCTGTTGATCGACCGGATTCAGAGCTACCTGTACGCGGGGCATTTCAGGAAGGATGAGCGAATATTCACCATGGCCCGCCAGACGGTGAACCGGCATATCCATGATTTAGTGGGAAGAGTAGGGGGCGCGCCCATCAATATTACGTGTCATACCTTTCGGCACAGCTTTGCCATTCATCTGCTCTTACACGGACGGCCGCTTAAGATCATCAGCCAGCTCCTCGGGCACAAATCCATCGAAAGTACTGAAATCTACACCAATGTGCTCACCGCCGATGGCGGACATTTTTTGGACGGGGTGGATTTTCACTAAGCGGAATTTGGCGACAACTTCGATTTTCGATGACGACAAATAACAAACTAGACAAGGAAGATTGGATTTGAAAATTGTCAGGTTGACTATTAACAACTTTCGAAGCATTAAAAATGCAGAGCTTTTTTTTGATGGCCATAGTCTCATATTAGGTCCCAATAACATCGGTAAAAGTACAATATGCGAAGCCATTGATTTGGTTCTTGGGCCTGATCGAATATCGAGATTCCCCCCGATTGAAGAGTTTGATTTTTACAATGCCCAATATTTGAAACTTGGCGAAAATGAGGATGAAGACCCTGAGCCTATACCACTTAGGGTTGAAGTAGTACTTATTGAGCTGAGTGAAGAGGTCGAAAGCCGCTGTGGTCAACATATAGAGTTCTGGAGCAAGGAGGAAAGTAGATTGCTCTCGCCTGGCGAGCTTACCCTTGCCAACCCACCTGCTGCTGTTAAGTGTCTGCGCCTTGAGACGATTGGAAACTACAACTGCGAAGAAGACGAATTCGAAGCCCAAACCTATTTCTCTCATAGCCCCACAGCAGAAGATGGCGAGCTGAATAAGGTTGGAAAAGCAGTTAAGCGGATGTTCGGCTTTTTGTATCTTCGGACGCTCAGAACTGGTTCGCGGGCTCTTAGTCTGGAGCGAGGGTCTCTTCTGGATATTATTCTTCGGTTGGAAGGTGCACGTGGAGGTTTATGGGAAAAGGCGATTAAACGTCTTCGTGAGCTTGATATTGAAAAAGACGCTGCCCACCTGGACCCTGTCTTAACTGCCATTGAGGAGCGTTTAGGTAAATATATATCCTCTGGCGTTGATGGACGCGCAACAAGCTTATACGTTTCTCAGTTAACGAGAGAGCACCTCCGCAAAACAATGGCATTTTTCTTGTCCATGTCAAAGGATCAGGCCCCTGTACCTTTTCAGCAAGTTGGCACAGGAACGTTGAACGTACTTGTACTTGCGTTACTGTCTTTTATTGCGGAGATAAAACCGAGTTCCGTGATTTTTGCTATGGAGGAGCCCGAGATCGCACTTCCCCCCTATACGCAACGTAGAATTGCTGACTATTTACTCCGAAGTACTACCCAAGCGTTTGTTACATCGCATTCACCATTTGTTATTGAGAGATTTCAGCCCGATCAAACTCTACTTTTGACCCGCGATGAAGAGGCCAGTGTTTCGAGCCAAAAAATATCGGAAGCGAGTGGACTTAAAAGTAACGACTTTCAGCGTTATGCTCGAAGAGGTTTATCTGAATGCATATTAGGTAGAGGTGCGATTGTTGTTGAAGGTCTTACAGAGTTTCACGCGCTTCCTGTAGTAGCTAGAAAACTGGAGGAAAATAATCCCGATCTTCAGCCGTTAGATATTTCTGGCGTCGTATTTTTCGATGCTGAGACTGAAAGCAATATGGTTAAGTTCGGGAACTTTTTTAAAGACCTTGGGTTAACTACATTTTCGTTTTACGACTTCCTGAATAGGAAGCCTGAAAACAAGCAGGCCTTAATAGATGCTTTTGACGTGGATTTTGAGCATGAGCATAAAGGCTTTGAAGTGTTAATCGCAAATGAAGTGAGCCTAGATCGTCAGTGGGACTTTCTTGTCAACCTAAGAGAAACGGGAGACAACGAGGGTTTTCAGATTCCAGAAGATAGGCCCGATGATGAAGAACTGAAAAAAACTGTGAGATCAGCATTGAAAGGCAAAAAGGGAGCTGGATGGGCTGCAAGATTGCTTGAAAGCTGCTCAGTTGAAGAGCTTCCAGAATCAGTTGTCGCATTCTTAAATAAAGTATACGAGCAATTCCCCAAGTCAGACTTTGATCATGGTGCAGATGCTGTCGAGGTTAGCCTCCTTTGATTCAGGATGTCGATTTGGAAATTTGCCCCCTTCGTCAAAGTCTTTTGGATTGCGACGGTCACGCGTTAGTCATTGGTGGGCCTGGAAGCGGCAAAACAACAATTGCCCTTAAAAAGGCAACATCACGAATAAGCTCAGGAATGGAAGATTGGCAGTCAGTATTGTTCCTCAGTTTTTCCAGAGCGGCAGTTGCTCGTGTTGGTGAAGCTATACGGCAGCAGGTGCAGAGAGAGCATAGAGCAAAGCTAAGTATGCAAACATTCCATTCTTTTTTTTGGTCACTAATCTCTACGCATGGTTATTTACTCGGGGCTCCCAAGAAAATTAAAATACTGCTACCGTCTGATGAAAAGGTTTACTACGGTTCGATAAAAAAGAAAGATAGGAACGATGATAATTCCGACTGGGTGGATTGGTTAAAAAGGCGGAACGACTTATTTATACAAGAAGGGAAAATTGCCTTTGATCTCTTTGCAGAGAATGCGTTGGCACTGATTGATAAAAGCTCACATATCCGGGAATTAGTTTCCCAAAAATATCCACTTATTATTGTAGATGAAGCTCAAGATACTGGGCCCGAAGCATGGAAATGAATCGCCACTAGTTCACTAGACGCTTTTCAGCCTCTTTTAAATACTGACGCTCATAATCTACAGGCGACAGCCCATTGTTGGAACCATGCTGTCGTTTTGTGTTGTAGAACATCTCGATGTAATCAAATATATCGCTCCTTGCTGCATCTCGTGTCGCGTATATTTTGCGCTTTATTCGTTCTCGCTTTAGTAACTGGAAGAAGCTTTCCGCAACCGCGTTGTCGTGGCAGTTGCCTCGGCGGCTCATGCTCCCCTCCAAGCCATGCTCTCTGAGAAACTCGCTCCAGTCATGGCTTGTGTATTGGCTGCCCTGATCCGAGTGAACCAGCACTCCCTTTATAGGTTTTCGACGCCAGACAGCCATTAGTAATGCATCCAGCACAAGCTCTTTGGTTATGCGAGACTGCATAGACCAACCAATGATACGGCGAGAGAAGAGATCCATCACCGCTGCGAGGTAAAGCCAGCCTTCATGGGTCTTGATGTACGTAATATCGGTAACCCAAGCCTGATTTGGCATGACCGGATCAAACTGCCGGTCTAGCACATTGGGTGTGATGACATGTCGTTCTCCACCGCGCTGTCTGGGCTTGCGGTACCCAACCTGAGCCTTAATGCCTTCAAGCTTCATCAAACGATGTACGCGATTTAGGCCACAACGCTCACCCGCGTCCCTTAGATCTCTATGAATCTTGCGATAGCCATAGACGCAGCCTGATTCAAGCCAATACTGCTTGATGAGACCAGTAAGACGCTCATCATCAATCTGTCGCTTGGATTTTGGATGTTTCTTCCAGGCGTAGTACCCGCTGGGTTGAACACCAAACAGCTGACATAACTGCCGTACAGAATGAGAGCTGTGGTGTTCAGCGATAAAGGCGTATCTTACTCGGGGTGGCTTGCGAAGTACGCCGCGGCTTTTTTTAACAGGTCACGCTCTTCAGTAACGCGCTTCAAGTCCTTCTGTAGACGTCGGATCTCCGCAGCATCATCGGACTCCTTGCGATGCGCTTCTGAGTTAGGGCCGTAACGCTTAATCCATGCGTAAAGGCTATGAGTTGTTGTGCCTAGCCGTTGGGCCACATCGGCTACGCTGTGACCCGATACCGTGACCTGCTTAACCGCTTCAATCTTGAACTCTTCTGGATAACGCTGCTTGCTCATAAACACCTCTCTTTGTGCCATTTTCTATGGCTAAAAGGTGTCTAGCAAACTGGGGGCGATTCAAAATGTATTGAATTACTATCGTCCAACAGCCAAATCGTTTGTTTGGCTGATTTAGAACAGCAGATATTTGATCATCTTCCTGGCGTGGGTCCAGAACGAATTGATGCAATTAAAGGTGCCCTAGATCCTCTGGAAGTCGATTTAGGCGCCCAAAACCATCGCAGCTCAGGAACAGAAATAGCAGTTTTTGGTCAAGATATTCTTTCGGGGAATATCAGGGGGGCACCATATGAAGGGATTTCTTCACTAACTCTAAACCCTAAGACGCGGAGTCAAAATAGTAGACTTAGGATGGCTCTAGGCGCATTGCATAGGGCTGTTAAGCGAAAAACAGGAACGTATGCAAGAAGTATAGCAATACTAGCTCACTCAGGAGCGACAGCGGCAAAAATATCAGCCGCATTAAATTCTGATGAAAAGCCTGTTCGACATAGTCTCGCGTTTGATGAGTCTGAGTCGATACTAAATGCTAGGTTTGCTGCTTTTTTGTTAGAACCAAAAGGCGAGTCTAATCGTTTAAACGATCTGGCTTGTGCTCTAGAGTTGTTAGCTTCGGCCAAGAAGGCCACTGGAAAAGTGTCAGTTTCGGCTAAATGGCTAGGGTGGGCTGATAAGGCTAGAGAGGACAAGGTTTCTAAGGCTGCATTTGTTCAAAACGTTCTTAGCTTGATTGATACCATAAGCCAAAATACTCTGTCGGGTGATCCGGCTAAGGACTGGAATTTTGTTAAGAGGGAACTTCGGCGAACCCGTGACCAAGATTTAGTCCAGGTTGCACGAAACTTAGATTATTTAGTGGCGTTCAACAGAGGCCGCCTTATAAGTGCGGGGCTGGGAGGTGTGTGGGCACGGGATGGACACTATACCGGTGCGAGAGAAGTCCTTGAAAGCGCTCTAGCTCAAGACCAGATTCTCAACGGAGTTGATGATCCTCCGGGTATTCAGGTTATGACAATACACAAATCTAAAGGCAAGCAATTTGACGGTGTTATTGTCGTTAGAGAATCTCGCCATAATGGGAAAGGTTTCGAGTCTTCCTTTGTGTGGTGGGGAGATCCGGCGCCCTATAGACGTAGTCGTAAAATACTACGGGTCGCAGTTACAAGGGCGAAATTTCATACTTTACTGCTTCAACCTATATTTCCGGGCTGCCCAATTGTCGGGAAGCATACGCTGTAACATTAAATATTTTCCAAGGCTTCTTTTATCTGGCCTTCGGGCGGTTCTTCGTAGATCAATGTGGTCGATGGATTTACGTGACCAGCAATTTTTTGCGCGACTTTTACCGATTTTTTCTGTTTATGAATCACATTCGTTATCAAAGAACGCCGGCCACTATGTGAACTCGCTTTTTCGATGCAGGCCCAATCTCGAAGTATTACTGCCATGTGCTCCTGTAAGGTGTTTGGAGAGTAGCTACCACCTTTCTGAGTAATAAAAAGAGGGGAGGAGGGCTTGAGCGTTCCGGCTTTTTCTATACGTAAACGCAAATGGTCTGTCAGCGCGGCACGAAGCGCCGCATCTACCATGGGTAGATCACGCGATTTTCCGCGATGCTTTCTGACTGGCGGATAGAAATCCTCTGGATTCACCTCAACGCCAGCTTTTGCTAGAGCCTCGACTTGGCGGACTACTTGATCAAAACTTGCCACATCGAAACTGACTGTTCGCCGCTTATACTGAGTTTTGGATCGCCCCATGGCATCAGCGCCCTTGGTATAAGCCGCTGGGAGGCTCATAACTTCGAGCAGCTTGAAGTCGGTACCTGAGGGATTCAGCTTCGCGATCTCTTTTATCTGAAGCAGGGCAATCTCCTGGGCCCGTAGCCCGAGCTTGAAACTGATCTGCATGATGGCGGTGTTCTTTTCAGGGTGCCGGTGATGCTGGATCACATCGAAGACATGATCTTGTTGTTCAGCAGTAAGGACACGCGCTTGACCAGATTTGGGCATGAAATACCTCGAAGAGGGCTGCAGTTATAATCCGTAATAATGATAATTTAACGGTTTATTATTAGCATTGACTCGCCTCGCTGCCAGCGATCCCACATCTCAGCCTTTTGTTTGTCCGAGTAATAAATGCGTTTTCTTTGAGTCATTCATACGCCCTCTCAATAAGTTAAAGAGTAGCGTGTTGCATTGACCCTTTGAATCCACATTGCTCTCCAGTCACATGGCATATAACTAACGAAATATCAGTTATATATTTGTCTATCAATGAGAGACCGGGATACATTTCCTATTTTTGCAAGGGAGATTGGTCTGTACTTGGATCCAGGGCAGGGTGCCCTGATACGGGAAAGTACCTATAAGAATTCGAGTTACAATATTGAAAAACATGTTAATAATATGTATGATTGTACCGTTTTTAGTGGTTTGCTGTGCAGTGCTGCTGCCCTGTAGTAATTGACGATAACGCCAAAAACGATAAAAAGTGCCATATCACCGGGAGAATAAAATGAGTCTCAAACTATCCAGAATTGCTTCCGCAGTCGCGGTTGCTGTTGCCGGTACTGCCGGTGCACAGGTGCCCGTACTTGCACAAGGTTTTGCCATCGAAGAGGTGGTGGTTACCGCCCGTAAAAAGGAAGAGACTTTGCAGGATGTGCCCGTCGCGGTAACCAGCATGTCTTCGGAGGATCTTAAAGCCCTCAACCTGAGTGATACTCAGGATCTGGGCAGCTTTTCTCCCGGTGTTCACATTGAGCCGGCGCCCGGCCAGGGCGGTAGTATTGCGAAGGTGACTATTCGTGGTCAGGTTCAGACGGACAATCTGATTACCTTAGATCCATCCGTGGGTTGGTATATTGACGATGTTTATCTGGCTCGGGCTTATGGTACGGCCAACAGCCTGTTTGATGTCAGCCGGATAGAAGTACTTAAAGGCCCTCAGGGGACCCTTTACGGTCGCAATACCACTGGTGGCGCGATCAAAATCTTGACTGAAAAAGCGGACCCGATGGCGGAGCTGAACGGTTACGTCACTGCCGGTGTAGGCAACTACAATAGCCGTAAAGTTGGCGGCGCCATCAATGTGCCGGTAATCCCGAATGTGCTGGCTGTCCGCGTTGTCGCACAAAAGGATGAGCGCAAGGACGGTTTTGGCGAGATCACGGTTTATGACCGTTTTACCCAGTCCCCCACGGGTGAAACTGAGGACGTGGGCACCCGTGATAATGAGGTCTATCGGGTGGGCGTCACCTACCACCCAACAGATGCACTGCGCTTGATGTTTACCTATGAGCAGAATAAGTCCTACATGACGATGGCTTCCCGAAACCGTTCTCATCAACCCGGTTTCACCGGTGACGAGCCGACGCCCCCCGGCTATTTCCCGCTGCAGCGCAGTTCGGGTGACTTTTACGACTCTGCCGCAAACTATGGTAACTATTCCGATGCGGATGCCGACACGTTGGCACTGACTCTGGAATACGATATCTCTAACAACCTGCAGACCAAGCTGGTTTACGGTAATCGCGACGTCGATACAGCCTACATGAGTGATGTCGACGGTACCGGCGCGCCGGTTTCTCAGTTCAGTTTTCCCTTTGAACAGGTGGCCGAGCAGGACTCCATCGAGTGGCAGTTGAGCGGCCTGGCATTTGATGGCTTCCTCGACTGGATCGCTGGCCTTTACTACTTTGAAGAGGACGGCTTTGACCTATCACGCAGCGGTGGTCTTTCTACCTATCAAAATGGTGTTGACTACAACTACAGCCTTGGCGAGGCTGAAAACAAGAGCCAGTCGGCTTTTGTATCGGGTACCTTTATGTTGAGCGAAACCGTCAATGCCACTTTGGGGGTCCGGGTCACAGAGGATGAAAAAGCGTTCTTTTCCCAGCAATATGCAGTGCCCCTCGGCGGACCCGATCCCGGTCCTTCTACGGCAGCGTGTCGAATTGACTCCGGTAACCCGCCGCCCAATGCCGACTTCAATCAGTGCACCTGGTCAGACTCAGAGACTTATGAGTTTATTTCCTGGACTGCCTCGGTTGACTGGCGTTTTGATGAGGATGTGATGGCTTACGCCAAAACCGCCAGTTCAAGCCGTTCGGGTGGTCAGAATGCCCGTGGGTTGGATCAAGCGACCAGCGAGCCTTTTGAGGAGGAAACGGCCACGGATATCGAGATTGGCGTAAAGTCAGAGCTGTTTGACAATTCAGTCAAACTGAACGCGGCCTACTACCATACCTTCTATGAAGATACCCAGCAGACCAATCTGGTGAACACCCCTTCGGGGCTGATTACCCAAGTAGTCAACGCGGGCGATGCGGATATTGATGGTATTGAAGTGGATGCCCAGTGGGTGATTACTCCGAACTGGATGTTGACAGTCACGGCGGGTTATCTGGACTGGTCCTTCGACAAACCGGACACAGGGACTACGCCGATTCTGCCTTCAGCTCCCGAGTTTGAGGGAACCGCTCGCCTGAACTACTTCCTGCCCACCGCCATCGGTGATTGGACCATGGATTTGAATGTGTCTTCCCGCTCCAAAATGTTGGGTAATATTTCCAGTGGCCAGGCAGGCATTGATGCCTTCCCCGCCGCCACTACAGAAAGCGTTACCCTGTTTGGTGCCCGGGCTCAGTTGGACGTGAAGGACACCAATCTGAATGTGTCTTTCTGGGTACGTAATCTGACTGATGAGGAATATTCCACCACCGGTCTGAACCTGTTCTTCCCCGGCTCGTTGGCCATCGCCAACCAGCCTCTGGGTGAGCCCCGGACTTTCGGTTTGGATCTGACCTACAACTTTTGATCCGATCTCCCTCAGGTCGAGTTTTATCTTTTGCCAGCTCTCGTAGCTGGCTTTTTTATGCCTATTTAAAAAGTGAACGCAGCTCATTTCGCTAAGGGAGTACAGCAATGTCTGAATTTGAGCACTTGTCTTTGGCTGAGCTTGTGAAGCGGGGAGCGGCCTCCTCGCCAGATTTTGACGTTCTAAAGTTTGTTTACCCTGGCACTGAGGGTGGGCTTCATCATCAGGCTCGAAGCTATCTCGAACTTTGGCGCAAGGGGCAATTACTGGCAGGAGCCATAAGTCACCTGGGCGTAACTGGAAACGTGGCGCTAATGATGAACAACCATCCAGAATTTGTTGAGACGATGGTGGCGTGTTCCCTACTGGCGGTGCCCTTTGTGCCCATCGACCCCAGAGCGATGGGGGATAAACTGGCCTACATGCTCGATCATACCGACTGTGAAGGATTGATCTGTGCGGACTATTGTCTTGAGCAGGTCTTGGCTGTGTGCGCTGACCTGCCCCCGCTGCGCTGGATTCTCTGCGTCAATGAGACTCCTGGCCGGGCTCCTGTTTGCCGGGAAGGCTTGCAAGTGCTGGATTACCACCAGACGCTAGTGGCTGCCGACCCGCTGCGTGAAATGCTTGAACGCGCTGGCGATACGCCGATGTTTATGATGTTCACCTCGGGCACGACTGGTAATCCCAAGGCTGTGGTATTCAGTCAGAGGCAGTACATGGGTATGGCTGATAGCCTCAAAAAGCTGGCTATCGGCAGCAACGATGTGCTGTATACTGGCCTTTCCCTTACCCATATCAACGCCCAGAACTTTCTCCGCAATGGCCTGGCGCTGGGTGTCCCCACGGTCATCAGCCGCAAATTTACCAAAAGCCGACTGTGGCAGATCTGTCGGCAATACCGCTGCACGATATTCAGTCTGCTGGGCGGTATGATTCCCGAAGTTTTTGCTATGCCTGAGCAGGAGGGTGATGCAGCTAACTCCGTGCGTTTGATTATGAGTTCTGGTATGCCCGCTCACCTTTGGCAGGATTTTGAGCGCCGCTTTGGGGTGTCGATCTGTGAAGGTTACGGCGCCACGGAAGGAGGCTCCCTGGGTAATCCGCCGGGCGTGGGGCCTGTGGGCAGTATTGGCAAGCCGGGCCATGACTGGGAGGCGGAAATTCTCGACGAGCGGGGACAGGTATGTCCGCCCGGCGTCGAGGGAGAGATCTGTTTTCGACGCCGGGACGGTCAGGCTATCACCCTGAACTATTATAAAAATCCCGGCGCTTCGTCGGAGAAGGTACGGGATGGTTGGCTGCATATGGGTGATCTTGGCCATAAAGATGTGCAGGGATGGTTCTTCTTCCATCACCGCGCCGGGGGAGGTGTGCGCCGTAACGGAGATTTTGTGAATACCCGTCTGGTGGAATCGGTTCTACTGAAATCAGGCCAGGTCGATGATGTTTTTGTCTACGGCGTGGCGACATCGGGCAATATAGCGGGAGAGAAAACCTTGGTGGCGGCGCTAGTTCCCAGAGACGGCAGCGAGTTTTCTGAATCGGTGCTGCATGAATACTGCAAAACCGCTCTGGAAAAAAACGATGTTCCGGAGCGGTTTCAGGTTCTTGATGCCATTCCCAAAACGGCCTCTGAAAAGCCGATCGAGAAAGCCTGTATCGCCCTGCTTTCCCTTTAAAGCAGGGCCTTTTTGGGTTTGGACAGTGACAGCGCGAGTACGAGTGCGAGCGTGACCACGGCAATCATGATTGTACCCACGGCGGGTAAGGTGCTGGCGAGCCCGTCTAGTTTTGCGGCTGACATTAACTGTTCAACGCTGCTGCCCTGGGCTGCCAGAGCAGCTTGCAACTCCGACAGGCCCTGGGCGCGGGTGGTATCACCCAATGCACTCAGCCATTCTGGGTTAGTGATGCCCAGGTTGACTGCCTGATCTTCCAGCGATGCCTGGGTGGCGCTCTGGCGCCGCGAAGTGAAAATGGCTAGTCCGATGGCGACCCCGGCGGGAGTGCCGAAGTCCCGCATCATGGAGATCAGCCCGCTGCCGGCGCCGATTTTCTGGGTAGGAACATGACGCAGGGCCAATTTCATGATCGCCGGCCCTTTCATTCCCTGGGCGGTACCCAGCAGGGAGGCCAGCACAATGATGAACCACAGCGGTGTGCTGAGATTGAGGAAAAAACGGTAGACCAGTAAGTTGGTCAGCATCAGTACGACGATGCCGATAATGACCCGGCGCTCATCAAAGCGATCGACAAGTTTGCCGCTGATCAGTCCTGCCAGCATGCTCGCTCCAAACATAAACATTTGGGTCACGCCGACCTGGGAGGCGTTACCGTCGGGCCGGCCGCTGATGAAGAACACCAGTGCGTAAATCGCGCCGCCGTGACATACCAAAAATAACAAGTAGATAAAGCCGGGCAGCAGAAAATTCTTGCGGCCCATAATCTGGGTGTCGAAAACGGGCATTGTGGCGCGCTTTTCTATATGCCAAAGCAGGGTGAGAAAAACCAGACCCAAGATCAGGGCGGTCATTGCTGGGCTGCTGAACAGACCATATTTACTCATCCAGGTGGGCACTGATAATAAGGTGCCAATGGTGAGTAACAACATGGCGGCACCGGGCAGATCCAGTTGATAGCGTTGTTGGGCTGGGGTGGTTTCGGGGACTCGCCACAGAATCAGCAATAGCCCCACAACGCCCATGCCCGCACTTACCCAGTAGATAGAGCGCCAGCCAAAGGCATCTATCATGACGCCGCCCAATAACGCCCCGGTCGTAGCGCCCAGTGACATGGCAAAGATCAGTACCCCAAGGGGCAGACCACGCTTTTCCTGGGGGAATAGATAGGCGACGTAGGACAGCACCACCGGCAGAATCCCCGCAACGGACATCCCCTGAACAAAGCGGGCAGCGACAAGAAAGGGAAAGGATTGGGCCAGGGCGGCGGCGCTCTCGGACACTATAAAGCAGCTCAGCCCCAGGCAGATCACCTTTTTGCGGCCATAGCTGTCCGCGACACGGCCAAAGATCGGACTGAAGACCACCAGCCCCAGGTAGTAAAGCATCACCAATAGGGCGGTGGCGTCCTCGGAAATATCAAAGTGCTTGCCGATGGTTGGCATGGCCGGGGCCTGGAATGTCGCCGCTTCTATAGCGATAAAGCTGCCCAGCATCAAAACCAGAAAAATGGGCCACGGAGATTTGCGACGTCCTTCTATACCCGTGGTCGGGGTCTCGCTGACATTGTTCATGGGCGTCTCGTGTTATTGGTTTGTGAGGAGCACTGCAGCCTGCTTGCTGAATAAAGGGCCCTGCCGTTGGGCAGGGAAGTGGCCGTTTTATTTGCCTTGCCAGTTGGCCGGTCGTTTCTCCATAAAGGCGCGCATACCTTCCTTGGCATCGTCGGAGCCCATGATGGTGGGCACGGCCTGCTGGGTTTTCTGCCACAGTTCTTCTTCGCTGCATTCCGCTGCCGCTTTGCACAGTGCCAGACTATGATCAACAGAGAGGGGGGCATTGGCGGCGATTTCTTCGGCCAATGCGGTGGCCGTGCTGATAACCTGACCGGGTTCAGCCACGGCATTAACCAGGCCAAAATGCAGGGCCCGCTCGGCGGTCATGGGGCGGCCGGTCACCGCCAGCTCGATGGCAATGGCTTTGGGCAATGAGCGGCCAACCCGAAAGGCGCCACCGGCTGCCGCGATTAAGCCGCGTTTGGGCTCAGGCAGACCCAGCTGGCTGTCGCGGCTAATCACCGCCAGGTCGCAGGCCAGCAGTAGTTCAAAACCGCCGCCAAAGGCCAGTCCATCCACAGCGGCAATCCAGGCCTTGCTGCGGGGCTCGTGAACAAATCCCGCAAAGCCGCCAGTTTTGGTGGTCAGTTTGTGGCCGCGCCCGGCGCTGACCTCCGCCAGATCAGCGCCGGCGCAGAAGGTTTTACCATTGGCGCAGAGAATGGCCACCCGCAACTGGGGGTCGTTCTCCACCGTATGAACGGCATTTTGCAAGCCTTCGGCAATGTCGCCACTGATCACGTTGTGCTTATCGGGCCGGTTCAGGGTGACCTTGGCAATGTGAGGGCTCAGGCGTTCGAACAGCAAATGGGCTTCTGACATGATGAGATTCTCGGCTATTTTTTATGGTGGGGAAGCAAAGTGTGGGTCGCGCTTCCAAATCATATATATGATTGCTATTATATATATCTAAATAGTTAAGACAAGCTGAACCAAAGGTGAGTCGCGGTATGGCTCCCGAAGCGTGTACACAGGCAATAGCAATAACAAGGCTGGCCGCAAGATCAGGCGCGGCGGTCAAGGCGGCAGACTCAATTCTGCGGAGTAATGTATGAATTTCGATTTTTCAGATGATCAGCGCATGCTGGCCGACCACGCGCGCAAGTTTCTCAGCGAATCCTGCGACCCGGAGGGTCTGCGCCGTCATGTCGATAGCGGTACGGATTACGACGAAGCCCTGTGGCAGCAAATGGTGGAGTTGGGTTGGCCAGCCATCGCTATTCCTGAGGAGCAGGGTGGTCTGGGAATGGGCGCTCTGGAGCTCTGTGTGCTGGCTGAGGAGGTGGGCCGGGTACTGGCGCCGACGCCCTTTTTCAGCACGGTGTGTTTGGCCGCAGAGATATTGAAACGCTGTAACAATGACGAGGCTGCAGAGCTTTTGGCTCAGATCGCCTTGGGCGAAGCCATTGTAGCGGTGGATTTGCTGTCTACTGAACTGCAAATGAATGACCGAAGTACGGTCAGTGGTTCGCTACCCGCCGTGGCCTCTGCCCGCAGTGCCAGTCATTTGATTGCACCGGCAAAGTGCGCTGGCAATACCGTGCTGGTGATGTTGGACACCATGTCAGAGGGCTATCAAGCATCTCCTCTGCCCGACGGTATCGATGAACTGGCGAGCTACCAGCGCGTGGCCCTGGAGTCAGTACCGGTGACCCTGCTGGAGAGTGAGCAAAGCGCGGCAAACCTGCTTGAAACCATTATCAATCAGGCCGCTGTTCTCACGGCATTTGAGCAAATTGGTGGCGCTGAAGTGGCTTGTTATATGGCCCGGGATTATGTGCTGGAACGCTATGCTTTCGGCCGCCCGGTGGGCGGCTATCAGGCGGTCAAGCATCGTCTCGCCGATATGATGATCAAGATTGAGCTGGCCCGCTCCAACGCCTACTTCGGTGCCTGGGCGATGTCGGCTGGCGGGCCGGAACTGCCCCTTGCCGCTGCCGTTGCCCGGGTGAGTGCCACCGAAGCCTACAACTTTGCCGCCGAAGAAAACCTGCATTTGCATGGTGGTATTGGTTATACCTGGGAGGCCAATTGCCACTTCTTTTACAAGCGGGCCCGCCTGCTGGCAATGAATCTTGGCAATATCGCCCACTGGTCCAAAAAGCTGCTGGCCGCTGCCTGAACGTAGGAGTCGAACATGGATTTTAACGATACCCCTGAAGAAGCGGCCTTCCGCCAACAAGTGCGGGACTGGTTGAGCGATGCCGCCAGCGATTACCGCCAACCGCTGGGTTTGTCCCCGGGCGACAGCCGTTTTGCCGAGTTGGGCCGCCAGTGGCAGAAGACCAAGGCCAAGGCCGGCTATGCGGCCATTTCCCTGCCCAAGGAGCAGGGTGGTATGGGCGGCAACGCCATGCAGGAGGTAATCTTTGCCGAGGAAGAAGGGCGCTATCATGTGCCGGTTGGCCCCTTCGTCGGTATTGGCTGCCACCTTGCCGTGCCCACTATCTATACCCACGGTACAGCTGAACAGATCGAACAGTTTGCCCATAAAACTCTGATGGGGGAGCTGCTGTGGTGTCAGATGTTTTCCGAGCCCGCTGCCGGCTCCGATTTGGCGGGGCTGCGGACCAAGGCCGTTCGGGATGGTGACGACTGGGTGATCAACGGCCAGAAGGTCTGGACCTCCTGGGCCCATACCGCCGACTGGGGCATTCTGGTGGTGCGCACCGATGCTGATGTGCCCAAGCACAAGGGCCTGACCTATTTCCTGCTGGATATGAAAAGTCCGGGCATTGATGTTCGCCCCATCAAGCAGATTTCCGGTGAGTCGGAATTCAATGAAGTCTTTCTGACGGATGTGCGGATTCCCGACCGCTATCGTCTGGGCGAGGTCAACGGCGGCTGGAAGGTGGTGATGACCACCCTGATGAACGAACGATTGAATGTTGGCGGCGAGTCCAAGGGGCTGCCCAGTGTCGACGAGCTGCTTGAGGTAATGCGCGAGGCGGGGGGCGAGGCGGCCCCCTACCAGCTGGAAGTGGCCCGTCATGTCGCCACCGACCAAGGCTTGAAAAACTTCCGCGCCCGCTTGCTGACCAGTGTGTCTCGGGGCGAAACCCCCAGTGCCATGTCCAATATGGGCAAGCTGGTTTACGCCAATATGCTGCAAGATATTTCGGCCATCGCCGGTGATGTACTGGGTATGGACAGCGCCTTCTTCGCTGACGATAACGAACGCAGTAAAAAGTTTCAGTACGGTTATATCTGGGCCTCGGCCCTGCGCATTGCCGGCGGCACCGACGAGATTCTGCGTAACCAGATTGCCGAGCGGGTGCTCGGCTTGCCCGGCGATATCCGGGTAGATAAAGACGTGGCCTTTGCCAAATTGCCGGCGGGACGATAGTGGGGATGAACCGAACGTGAGTCGGGTGGGTTTCAGCACTGGTAGTCCGAAGGGCTGGCGCCGGTCCACTGTTTGAAGGCCCGACTGAAGGAACGAGGTTCGCTAAAGCCGAGCTGCTCCGCCACTTCGGCCACAGAGAGTTTTTGAAAGCGCAGCTTGTCGATGGCCGTGTCACAGCGCACGTCGTTGAGAATTCGCTGAAAGCTGGTGGCCTCGCTGTTGAGGTGGCGATGCAGGGTAGCCTGGGTTAGATGCAGCGTCTGGGCCACGGTGCTCAGCGTGGGTGGCGGCTCGCCCTGACGCAGGGCATTGAAGATCAGTGAGCGCACATGGGAGGCCACCTGAACCTGTTCTTCCGGCCATTGGACCACACCGCTTTCGACCGCGGTCTGACGTAGGGACAGCCATTCATTGCGGCTGCGCAGAATGGGAAGGGCCAGGTACTTGCGGCTGAACACTACCGCATTGCGATCGCAGTTGTCCTGCCAGTCGCTGCGCAGTTGATAGACAAGGCGATGGCGCTTCGCCGGTTCGGCAAAGGCCAGCTGTACCGATTTGACCGGGATGAGTTGGTCGATCATCCAGCTGAATACCCGGTGGAGGTAGTTCAGCCAGTAATCGACCAGAAAATGATGGGGGTCGCGCCCCGGGTCCAGACCCGACAGCACCAGGGCAATATCGTCGCCCTCATCCATAAGCTCCATGCGCAGGTCGTCGCTGACCAGGCGCATAAAGCGCAGGCTCTGGGTCATGGCGGCACCGAGGGTGTCATTGCCCAGAGCGATCTCGATCATCATGCTGGTGACGCCGGGTTTGACCGGGTGCTGCCTGAGCCCGAAAAACTCATCGCTGAGGGGCTGCGGTAGTCGGGCCAGCAGTTGGATGTACTGGCTGCGGGAAACTTCACCAAGTTGATCGACAATGGTGGGATCAATACCGGCCTCCCGCAGTAGAGCGGGCACCGGTAGCCCAGCATTGGCGGGGCCGGGAAGCAACCTGAGGACCGCCATGCGGTAGTTGAAGGCGGCCTGCAAAGCCAGGGGCGCGTCGTGATCGGTGATATGCATATTTTGGTGAGTCGGATTGCGAATTGTTGTCCTTCCGGCCAGGCCTAAGTCGAGACATAGTGGGTGGGAGTATAACTTACCCCGGAGATAATAAATTTTGAAAACCGCTGTGACAGACATGCTCGGAATTGAATTACCGGTGTTTGCCTTTTCCCACTGCCGGGATGTGGTGGTGGAAGTCTCGAAGGCCGGCGGCATGGGCGTGCTGGGCGCCAGTGGCTTTCCACCCGAACGTCTTGAAGAAGAGCTTGCCTGGATTGATGCCCATGTGGACGGCAAACCCTATGGCGTCGATCTGCTGATTCCCAACACTTACGAGAAGCGGGCGGTGGGCAAGCTGGATATTGCCAGTCTGATTCCCAAAGAATTTTCCGAGTTTCTAGCACGCAAATGCGATGAGGCCAATATACCGCCTTTGCCCGAAGCCGAAGCCAAGGCGCTGCTTAAAGAACAGCTGGATAAGGTTCAAATGACGCCGGAAGAGGCGACGGGACTACTGGATGTGGCTTTACGCCACCCAATCAAACTGCTGGTCAATGCCTTGGGTACCCCGCCCCGGGAAACGGTGAAGATGATTCAGGATCGCGGCATTCGTGTGGCCAGCCTGATTGGCAAGGTCGACCATGCCCGTGCCCAGGTAGAGGCGGGGGTGGACTTTGTGGTGGCCCAGGGCAGCGAGGCTGGTGGTCATACCGGCAATATCAGTTCCATGGTGCTGTGGCCACAAGTGATTGATGCGGTGGCGCCTATGCCGGTGCTGGCGGCGGGGGGTATTGCCCGGGGTTCGCAAATGGCGGCGGCCATAACCATGGGGGCGGCGGGGGTGTGGACCGGCTCTATCTGGCTGGGCACTGCCCAGAGTGAGCTTGAGCCCAAACTCAAGCAGCGGCTGTTTGCGGCCAAATCCGAAGATGCTATCCAATCCCGGGCAATGACCGGTAAACCCTGCCGGATGCTGCGCAGCGAATTCAGTGAGATGTGGCAGCAACCGGGAGCGCCGGCAACGCTGCCCATGCCGCTGCAAACCATTGCCACGGCAGAGATGCGTATGCGTATCCAGCGAGCGGGTGTCGAGCCCTATATGAGCTATCCGGTGGGGCAGGTGGTGGGAGATATGAACAGCGAAACCTCCGTCCGTCAGGTGGTGATGACGATGCTGGAGGAATTCCTTGATGCCGCTGGTTGGCTGACAATGTT
Organism: Spongiibacter nanhainus; assembly: GCF_016132545.1. Taxonomy (GTDB): domain Bacteria; phylum Pseudomonadota; class Gammaproteobacteria; order Pseudomonadales; family Spongiibacteraceae; genus Spongiibacter; species Spongiibacter nanhainus. The sequence goes on along the minus strand of NZ_CP066167.1, from coordinate 2,928,461 downwards.
GGTTGAGGAAAGTATATGAATATTGAGTTAAGTCCGGCCCAGGAAGCATTCCGGCAGCGGGTACGCGACTACATGAGCCAGCAAATGATGACGGCGGATTTCATCGCCGAGTTGGCCAATGAGGAGTTCAGCCATGGCGGCGGGCCAGTGTATTGGCAAAAAATGCGCCAGCTGGGTGAGGACGGCTGGATTCGATACTCCTGGCCCAAAGAATTGGGCGGTGCCGGGGCGGACCCGGTGGAACAGTACCTGCTGGTGGATGAGGCCAAGCGGTCGGGTTTTCCCTGGCCGGCCCTGTCGGCCAATTCCATCGGTCCGGTGTTTGCCAAGCATGCCCAGCCCGAAATTCGCGAGCGCATCGTCGCCGAAATTATGAACGGCGAGGCCTATTTGGCCATCGGCTATTCCGAGCCCTCCGCGGGCAGCGACCTGGCCTCGTTACGCACCCGGGCAGAGCGGGACGGCGATGACTGGATTATCAATGGCCAAAAAATCTGGACCAGTTGCGCCAATTTCTCCCAATACATCTGGTTGGCGGCCCGCACCGATCCCGATCCGGCCAAGCGTCATAAGGGGCTCACCGTGTTTCTGGTACCCACCGACAGCGTGGGTTATTCCTGCACGCTGATTCGCACCATGGGGGTGTTGACCACCACCACTTATTATCAGGACGTGCGTATTCCCGATACTTACCGGGTCGGCGAGATCAACGGCGGCTGGCCGTTGATTACCGGTCAGCTCAATGTTGAACGCCTGTCGCTGGTCAGCTACGGCCATGTGGCCAAGCTTTACGACGAAACCCTGAAGTTCCTGCGGGGCGATGCAGACTACCAGGAAAGTCTGAGTTTTCCCTGGGTGCAGCGCAATCTGGCCCTGGCCAATGCCCGCTTATCGGCCCTGAAACTGATGTGTCTGAAAAGTGCCTGGAAAATTGAGCAGGGCGCCAGCGGTATGGTGGAAGCCTCGGCCACCAAGGTCTTCGGCTCCGAGCTTTACATCGAATTGGGCAGACTGATGGCGGAAATCCTGGCGCCGCTCAGTAACCTGCGCGGGGACGATGCCGTGTTGAAGGGCTTGATGGAGCACTGGTATCGCAAGGGCACGGTGCACACCTTTGGCGGTGGCGCCAACGAATTGCAGCGCAGTATTGTCGCAACGGCAGGCCTGGGTCTGCCCCGGGGCTAGAGGATAGAACCATGGATTTTTCCCTTAACGAATTTCAGCGAGAGATCGCCGATCTCAGCAACAAGGTGCTGGCGGATTATTGCAATCAGGACCGTCTGCGGGATGCCGAAAGTAAAGATTATTTCGACCCGGAGCTGTGGCAGCAAATGGCAGAGGCTGGCATGTTGGGTCTGGCTTTGCCCGAGGCAGTGGGCGGTATGGGCCAGGATTTTGAAACCCTGATGATATTGCTGGAACAACTTGGTCGCCACGTGGCGCCCCTGCCGGGGGTCGCCGTTCTGGCTACCGCCAGTCAGTCCCTGCTGCCCTATCTCGACGTGGCGGGTGTGCAGGAAGCTCTCAGTACCCTGAGCAGCGGCAAGGGCTTGCTGAGCTGCGCTCTGGCAGAAACTGGTCTGCAGGGAGGCAACAAGGTAGAGACCCGGGCGGAAGGCAGTGGCTCGCAAGTCGTTCTGCACGGTGGCAAAAGCCGTGTACCCGGGGGGATGCAGGCCAGCCATTGCTGGACCCTGGCCCGCCATGGCGATGCACTCGGCATTTATATTTTTGCCTGCGCCCAGGAGGGTGTGCAGCGCCGGCCCCAGCAAACCACCAGCGGTGAAGCCCTGGCCCAGTTTACCTTAGCGGGTGCCCGAGCCGAGCTGGTAGCAACAGGGGAGGCGGTAAATGGCATTCTCACCACCGCTCGTCATGCCCAGCGGGCAGCGTCGGCGGCCTACGCCACCGGATTGTGCGAAGGCATGATTACCCTGGCCAGTGCGCACTGCAGTGAGCGTAAGCAGTTTGGCAAGCCTCTGGGTAGTTTTCAGGCAGTGGCCCATCAACTGGCAGATTGCTATATCGACAAGGAATGCCTGAGGGCGGCCAGCGAAGCCGCCGCCTGTCAGCTTCGGGACGGGGGTGATGCCAGCGAAGCCTGTCTGGTTGCCGCCTACTGGGCGACCGAGGCCCTGCACCGCATCAGTCATCGCTGCCAGCAGGTTCACGGCGGCACCGGCGTGGATCGGGACTACCCTTTGTACCGGTACAGCCTTCAGGCAAGACAGGTGGAAATGGACCTGGGCGGACAGAGCCGCATTCTGGCGGAGCTGGGTAAAGATATTGCTGGGCAAAAGGTGGCCTGAGTGCACTGGCTTTACAGTGCAGCTTAAACGCTACGTTTGTTTAGAAGGCGCTATGCCAATGAATGACAAAATAAGGATCAAATAATGGCCGAATTATTGACAACAGAGTTGCCCTTGCAAGGCTTGCGGGTGATCGACCTGGCCGATGGCAAGGGTGAAATGTGTGGCCGACTGCTGGCGGACCTCGGTGCCGACGTGATACTGGTCGAGCCCCCGGGGGGATTTGCCTCGCGGCAGAAGGCGCCGTTGCTGGGCGGTGAAAGCCTGCATTTTGCCAGTCATCACGCCAACAAGAAGAGCGTTTGCCTCGATTTACAGTCCGCCGAGGGCAAGGCGGCGTTCCTGGCCTTGGTGGACAGCGCTGATATCCTCATTGAAAGCCGCCGCCCTGGTGAAATGGCCGAATTGGGCTTGGATGCCGATACCCTGCGGGGACGTCGCGCCGACCTCATTATTCTGTCCATTTCCGACTTTGGTCAGACCGGCCCCTATCGGGACTACCAGGCCAGCAATGCGGTGCAGCTGGCCATGGGCGCGGTGCTGGCCCGCTCGGGAATCGCTGGCAATCGCCCCTTATTGCCCCCCGGTGAATTGGCGCTGGAAACCACAGCTGTTCAGGCCGCCTGGGTTGCCCTGTTAGGATATTGGCAGAAGCTCCATACTGGCACGGGCAACACCATGGACTTCTCCATTTTAGAAGCCACGGCTCAGGTTATCGATCCGGGCCTGGGGGTAACCGGTAGCGCCGCTGCCGGTCGCAGCGCCAACGAATTGGCGCCCTATGGTCGTCCACCGGTGGGCTTTTTGTACCCCATCTTCCCCTGCGCCGATGGCCACGTGCGGATCTGTGTGCTCAACCCCCGCCAGTGGCAGGGCATGTGTGGCTGGTTGGGTGATGATCATCCCTTTACCGACCCCAAGTACGGCAATATCGGCGTTCGTTTTAAAGAAATTAAACAGATCAACGCGCTGATTGCGGCGCTGTTTGCCGATAAAGCCGGCGAAGAACTGGTGGCTGAAGGCCAAAAGCGGGGTGTGCCCATTGCCGCCGTCGCCACCCCCGAGCAGGTGCTGAACGACAGTCACTTCAATGCCCGGGGCGCCTTTGTCGAGCTGCCGGTGGCCGGTCGGCAGGGCAAACTCCCCAGCGGTTATGTTGAGATTGACGGTCAGCGTATGGGGCTGCGAGAGCCTGCCCCAACGTTGGGGCAGGACAATGAATTGCTATCTGGCCTGCTGCCCAGACCGGCAGCCCAAGTGACCGGGTCGGCGAAGCGTCGGCCACTGTCGGGCATTCGGGTGCTGGATTTGGGCGTGATTGTTGCCGGCGCGGAATCCGGGCGGATTTTTGCCGACCAGGGCGCGGAAGTCATCAAGGTGGAAAATACCGCCTTTGCCGACGGTTTGCGACAAACCTCGGCGGAAGGGGTGGCCATCAGCCAGTCCTTTTGTCAGGGCTCCCGCAATAAAAAGTCCTTTGGTCTGAACTTGCGCAGCCCCGAGGGCATTGCCATTTTTCACCAGTTGGCGAAAGACGCGGATGTGGTCTTATCCAATTTCAAGCCCGGCACCCTGGAATCTCTTGGGATTGGTTACGACGATCTTAAAGCGCTTAACCCTGGCATTATCGTGGTGGAAAGCAGCGCCCTCGGTAATACCGGACCGCTGGCCAAAAGCATGGGCTACGGCCCCCTGGTGCGTGCGGCCTCGGGCCTGACTGGGCTGTGGTGCTATCCGGAGTTGGATAACAGCTATAGCGACAGTATTACCATCGTGCCCGATCACTTTGCCGCCAGAGTGTCAGGCGTAGCGATTCTGGCAGCGCTGATTCGGCGTGAGCGCACCGGTGTGGGCGGGCGCATTGCCGTTTCCCAGGCCGAGACACTTCTCAATGTATTGGCTGCCCCCTTGCTGCGGGAATCCCTGCAGCCGGGTTCATTGAAGCCACTGGGCAACACCATTGAATTCAGCAGTCCAGGGGGCGTCTTTCCCTGCGCGGGGGATGATATGTGGTGTGTGATCGATGTCGACAGTGACCCCGCGTGGCTGGCCCTGTGCGAAGCGATGGGGCGCAGGGACCTTGCCCAGGACCCGCATTACGCCAATGCCGAAGGTCGCATCGCCCACCGGGAAATTCTGGAAGCGGCGGTTGCTGACTGGACGGCTAAACACGATGCCCTGGCGGTGATGGAGCAGCTCCAGGCGGCAGGGGTGAAGGCGGGCAAAATGCATCGCCTCAGCGATTTTGACGACAACCCCCACCTCAACGCTCGCAATTTTTTCCGGCATTTTGAGCAACCCGGATTTCCGACGGTATTGCAGACCGAGAACGGCCCCGTCAGCTTCAGCGATTTGCCCGAGCCGGAGATTCGACCCGCACCCTTCCAGGGTCAGCACACTCGGGAACTGGCTGCGACGTTGCTGGGTTTTGATGCAGAAAAAATCGAACAACTGGTTGCCGATGGCGTACTGGAAGTTATGAAAGAAAACGAATTTATCACCGCGTAATCAATTCAACGCAAACCGGGTTGTTGCAGGCGAACAAGTGTTGGCGCCAACCCAAACGGAGAGAGGAAGTTGCTATGAAACCCTTTATTTTTAGTGCCGATGCCCACGTTACCGAACCGCTGGATATTTTCACCAGTGCCCTACCGGAAAGCATGATGGACCGGGCCATTACCATGACTCCCATCGACGGCTATGTGTGCAGTAAAGTCGGTGACAAAGTTGTCCACCGCATTAAGATGGGCGGTGATCGTGCCGACGAAACCGGTATGCACGAGCCCGGCGAAAAGCGCAGTGGCTCCCATCATATCGACCGTCGCATCGAGGATATGGAGCGGGATGGCATCGATGCCGAGCTGATCTTCCCGTCGCTGGGACTGATCATTTATTTCATTGAAGAGGCCGATGTCGAGGCGGAAAGCTGCCGCATCTATAACAACTGGTGCCACAGTCATTTCAGCGAAAACCTGGACCGTTTCGTCCCCTCTGCCATCCTGCCTTGCAGAGACTTGAATGAAGCGGTGAAAGAAATCGATCGCATTGCCGATATTGGCTATACGGCGGCGATGCTGCCGGTGGTCACTCCTGAAGGCGTGCCCAAGTACAACGATCCTGTCTGGGAGCCGGTGTTTGCCAAGGCCGGTGAGCGTGGTGTAGTGATCATTCTGCACGCCGGGACCGGCCTGGAAGACTTTGCCCCCGAGCGCGGTGCCGGTGGCGCGGTGATTAACTACACCCGCCTGATGTGCGATGCTCAGGAAGCCATTTACTACCTGGTGGCCAGCGGCATTCTCGATCGCAATCCCGATACCAAAGTGGCCTGTATTGAAACCGGTGCTTCCTGGCTGGCGGCCCTGTCCGAGCGGATGGACGAGGTGTTTGATGCCCACAGCTTCTTTGTTCGCCCCAAGCTGGGCCGTCGTCCCTCTGAAATTGTCCGGGATCAGGTCTATGTTTCCTTCCAACACGATAAAGCCTGTGTCCTGTCGAGGGAGATCACTGGCGTGCAGGCGTTATTGTGGGCTTCAGACTATCCCCACATGGAAGGTACCTTCCCCCATTCACAGAAAGTGATCAAACACATTTTCGATGGCGTGGATATCTCCGATGAAGACAAGGCGGCGATTCTGGGTCTGAATGCGGCCAAGTTGTTCCGCCTCCAGAACCCGGCTGTCGCATAGACGATGGCAGAATACTCCCGGCACCGTTTTCGGGGCAGTGCTGGGAATGTCTTACGGGCGATAACTTGCGTGGTGATTATTTCTGATGGATTCAGGGTCGTCAGGTAGCAATCTATCTATCTCGGGAAAGTTTCCACCCAGATTGAAGTCATTACCGTACTTGTAAATCTGCATCCCTGTTCAAATCCCGATTTCGCAGCGGCTGCTCTTTTAGATGGGACTAAGGGGATTTTCCCCATGGCTGTTTTTGAGGAGGCATCCGGAGATATCAGGGTGACCATGCTCCCGGTACTTTCCAGTAGCGCTATTTCGTCTCGAAGATTGCTGCGGGGGAGGGCGGGGTTGTCTACGCCTGCTGGCGAAATGATCAGTACATTTTTTGTACCTTTGGCGAAGTCGGCTTTTTCGCCAGACCGGATGCCCCCATCATCGTAATGCTCGTCATCGATGCTAACGCAGGGCCAAATGCCCGGCACGGCGCAGCTTGCCGCTACCGCATCGATCAGATGGGCTCCAGCCTATTGGCTTAAAGAATATCGCGGCAAGGCGCTATTTTTTCTTGGCGGTTTTGTAGAAGGGGTAAAACAACTGCTCCAGATAATGGGTATTATCAATATTTTTGCCAATGATGCCGTAATGTTGGGGCCGCTCCGCCGGTATATAGAGTGTGCCAAACAGTCGGTCATAGAAACTGAACAGGGTACAGAAATTGCGGAAGGCTTTGCCTTCCTTGCCGTAGCCATGATGGGCGTGGTGTAGCTTTGGCGTAATAAAAATCAACTCAATTGCCTGCACAATTCTGGGACCAAAGGGCAGATACTTGGCGATGGTATCGTCCCATCGAAAGTTAGTATGGGTCAGGGTATTCCAGGTCATGATGGTGACAAAAAACAGCGTCGCCGCTTCCTGCATTCCCAGATAAAAGCCCAGCGCAATCATCCAGGAATAGGGCTGCACCAGCGGCCAGAACACATTGTAACGGGACATCACCGACAGGTTAAAAAGCGGGCACTGTGATGGGTGGCATGCATGTTAAACAAATGGGGATGTTTGACCGGGTTGTGGGCCGCCCTGTGTATCCAATAAAACAGAAATTCGCCAATCAGCAGCAGTCCCAGCACACCAGCCCAGACCGGGGTCTCGCTGAGGCTGCCCTGTAGACTGGGCATGAGCTTTCCCCATGCCCATGGCGGCGGCCAATAGCGGCGCAACCAGGGTGCGACCGAACAGAAAAGAGCCGCCGGTGATGATCAGATCTTCCCGGCGGTAAACATGACGGTGGCGGCCTTTGATGATCTCAAGCAGCAATAATACCAGGGTCAAGACAATGACGGACAGCTGGGCAGACATGGATTTCTCCTTTTGGGATTCTGGTTATAGGCACCATGTTGCGCTAGGGTTTATGATGTGTCCAATGTAAAAAAAGTGTTATCTTGATGAGTAATAATCATGGATCTGCGCAAGCTGAAGCATGCTCTGGCACTGGCGGAAACCGGCAACTACGCCCGGGCTGGCAAAAAGTTATTTATTACCCAATCGGCTCTGAGTCGCAGCATTCAGGCCCTGGAGTCAGAACTGGGAATGATGCTTTTTGAGCGCCACTCCAACGGCGTGAGGGTGACAGTGGCGGGACAGGAGGTGCTTGCCGGGGCACGGGATCTGTTGCGTCACGCCAATAGTCTGGAGCGCAACGTGGCCTTGATGCGTAATGTCGAGCTGGGAAAACTGCAGTTTGGTGTTGGCCCCGTGCCGGCCCACGTTTTGTTGCCCAGGGTCATGTCTGGAGCTGCCAGGGAGAAGCCGGGTCTGCAGGTGTCGGTTCAGATACAGTCCGCCGCGAAGTTGGTTGAGCTGTTGCGGAGCAGATTGAATTTCTTATTGCCGATGCGGGACAACTGTCTGACTACAGTGGGCTGAGTATTCAAGCACTTTGCCAGCATAAGGGCGGGCTGTTTGTGCGTGGCGACCACCCGCTGGCAAGCAAAGGCCGGATTGCTGCCGCCGACCTGAAGGCATTCCCGCTGGCCTCGCCGGCAGTGGGCGGCATTGATGTCAATCAGATGCTTCACGACAGCAGTGGCAAGCCGGTGCAATGGCAGGGGCATTTTGTTTGCGAAGATATTGGCGCCCTGAAAACCATAGCCATGGAATCTGCTGCGGTATTGATGCTGTCTGACCTGGCTTTGGAGCGTGAGCTTCAAGGGGGAGAATTGCTGCGAATCAATCCCGATGATATTGAGCAGAACTGGTCAATCACACTGGCTGTCGCTTTTCTTGCCGGACGTAGGCCGTCACCTGCTGCAGTGCAAGTGGTTCAACAGATTAAGCATATCCTGTTGAGCTTTGGTACTGTGTCTGCGGCTTCTGAAGTGGTCTAATACTGCCGGACACTTCGTTAAGCGAGTTAGGAAACCTTTGCACAACCTTGGAAAGCCCAGACTGAGCGGGAAGCTAGCCGAGAGCGCTACCTTCCCAAATGTGCGAAACATAATTTACGTATCTACGCTTTCTACCCTGTTCACCACACCAGCTGCAGATTGCGCATGCCCATAACCGGTCCAGCTGCCAAAACCGGCGTCGTCGATGGATCTTCACCGAACTCAGGCATACGTTTGCACCATTCCTGATAGGTCAACGCAAGTTCGATGCGCGCCAAATGCGCGCCGAGGCAGTTGTGGGGGCCGGTATTGAAAGCGACGTGGCGACTGCTGCCCTTTCGGTCAAGTTCGAAATCCAAAGGGTTTTCGAAGGCTTTCTCGTCGAGGTTGGCGGGAATCTGTGGAACGATAATGAGCTCGCCTTTCTTCATTAACTGACCATTGAATTCGTAGTCACATGCAAGAACCCGTCCAATATTGACGAATGAATAACGTCGTAATGACTCCTCGACAAAGTCGGGTGCTATTTCAGGGTTCTCGCGCAATTGCTGCTGGAGTTCTTTGTGGTTGGCAAGGTGGCGAAGACCAAATGACATGGCGTTCACCACGGTGTCCAGGCCAGCCAGGAACAGCAGGAGGCAATAGGCCTGGGCTTCTTCCATGGTAATGGGTCGGCCTTCGATCTCGGCATGGATAATCACGCTGATCAAGTCGTCTTCCGGGCTGGTTTGTCTGGCATGCAGTATCTCTGTCATCAAGCCGATGATTTTCATCATGGTGGGCATGCGCACTGCGGGGTCAGTTTCGGTAAGTGCGATCATGGCCCACTCGCGAAATTCATTCAGACGCTCGATGGGTAGCCCCATCATTTTCATGAAAACCGTAACTGGCAGTATTTCTGCAAACTCGGCGACAAAGTCGCAGGAGTTTTTTTTCGCGATTTCGTCGATGAGCTGGTTAGCCTGCATACGGATATCGCCTTCCAGCTTGCGCATGTGTCCCGGACTAAATTGTTTTGCGAGGACACTTCGATACTTGGCGTGCTCAGGTGGGTCAATATTGACAGGGATCAGACGATAGGCGCCATCGGTAGGGGGGACAGTGATCTGCTTGCTTGAGAAAACTTCTGTATTTCTCACCACTGCAACGTAGGCGTCATAGTTGGTAGTCACCCAAAAGCCGCCCAGGCAGGGGCTGTAAAACAGCCCGCCGGGAAACTTTTTTAATAGTTCAAGAAAGCGCGCTTCTGGAGCGATTAGTAAGCCTTCGTCGGTATTGTGATCAAACTGATATACGAGTTCGGAGGGAACGTGCTCTGGGATATTCATTTCATTAACTCCGTGCAAATAAGTCTCGCTAATATGGTAGTGGTCATAGCGACCGAGCGATCAGTACTTTCATGATTTCACTGGTGCCGCCCCACAAACGCTGGCCCCTGGCATCGCGGTACAGGCGGGCGATGGGGTATTCATTGATATAGCCGTAGCCGCCAAAAAGCTGCAGGCATTCGTCGATGATTTTGCCCTGGGCCTCGGAGGCGTAGAGTTTGGCCATGGCGGACATATTGTTGTCCAGTTTGCCCTGCAATAGCAGGTCCAGGCAGTGGAAAACAAATACCGCGGTGACGGTACCCAGGGTTTTGCAATCGGCCAGCTTGAACTGGGTGTTCTGGAAATCCATCACCGTTTGGCCGAAGAGCTTGCGATCCTTGGTGTATTCAATGGTGCAGGCCAGGGCTTCATCGATGGCGTAGATGCTTTGCAGGGCGATGATCAGTCGCTCCTTGGGTAGCTCCGCCATCAGCTGCCCAAAGCCCTTGCCTTCAACACCGCCGAGGAGGTTTTCTGTGGGAACCCGGACATCCTCAAAAAACAGCTCCGACGTATCGGCAGCTTCGCAGCCTACCTTGTCGAGGATGCGTCCACGACGGAAGCCTTCAGCCTTGTCGGTCTCGACCATCATTAGCGACACGCCCTTGTTGCCGGCGCCGGTATCGGTTTTGGTCACCACGCAGATCAGGTTGGCCTGGGAACCGTTGGAGATAAAGGTCTTCTGGCCATTCACCACATAACTGTCACCGTCTTTTTTGGCAGTGGTGCGAACGCCCGCCAGATCGGAGCCCGCGCCGGGCTCGGTCATGGCAATGGCACCGATCAGCTCGCCGCTGGCCAGGCCGGGGAGCCAGCGCTGCTTTTGTTCCTCGGTGCCGTGCATCAGAATGTAAGGTGCCAGAATGGCGTTCTGCAGGGTAATACCCATACCATTGGCATCGTGGCGGAACAGTTGCTCAATGATGACTGCTTCATGGCGGAAGTCACCGCCGCTACCGCCGTATTCCTCGGGCATCATGGTGCACAGCAGACCGGCCTCACCGGCCTTCTGCCAGATATCCCGGTCGCAGTGGTGCTGTTGGCGCCACTTCTCGGCAACCTCCGGGGTCACGTGGCGCTCAAAGAAGCGACTGCAGGCGTCGGTGAACAGGTTGATTTCTTCCTCCTGCATGGCCGCAGGGGGGCGTACATCCAAAGCTTTCATAGGGGTCTCCTGGTGCTGGCCATCTGTTGCGGGATAGCGTCGCTAAAATTCGGTTTTCAGGCGTAGAACTTACTACCCTTCTCCGCTCGCTCACGCAGCCAGGCGCTGGGTCGAAAGCGCTGGCCTACGGTGTCGGCAAGTTGGTCCAATTCTTTTACAAAGGCCTCCGGACCCACGGTATCCATCAGGGAAAACACGCCGCCGGTATAGCTGGGAAAGCCTATTCCCAGTATGCCGCCCACGTCGCCTTCGGCGGCGTCGGTGATCACCCCTTCTTCATAGCAGCGGGCCGCTTCCAGGGCCTGTACATAGAGTAGGCGAAGTTTGACTTCGGTGGTGTCCACCTCCGCAGCGGGGGCGGGGTAAAGTTCGGCGACGGTGGTGGAGGGTTTGCGTACACCACCATCATAGTCGTAAAAGCCCATGCCACCCCGGCGGCCAATGCGGCCCAGTTCATTGAATTGCTGCTGCACTTTGAATCCGGCGGGTTCTACCCAGTCGTCGCCCAGGGCCGCTTTCTCTGCCAGCGCGGCTTTGTAGCCGTTTTCCAGACCGATATCGTCGATCAGCGCTAGGGGACCAATCGCAAAGCCCGCCTGTTTGGCGACATTGTCGATCAGGGTGGGGGATATACCTTCCGCCACCATGGCGAAGGCTTCCTGTAGGTAGGCGGCAATTACCCGGGAGGTAAAGAAGCCCCTGGAGTCGTTGACGATGATGGGGGTTTTGCGCAGCAGGGCGACAAAATCCAGCGCCTCAGCCAAGGTTTTGTCACTGGTGTCTTTACCCCGGATGACCTCCACCAGCGGCATTCTTTCCACAGGGGAGAAAAAGTGCAGGCCCAGAAAGCGATCCGGGTTGGCAATGCCGTCGCCGAGTTCACTGATCGGCAGACTGGAGGTGTTGGAAGCCAGAATGGCGTCGGCGGGCATATGCCCCCGGGCCATATTGAAGACCTTCTGTTTAAGGGCCACATCTTCAAATACGGCTTCGACGACGATCTCGCAGTTGGCCAACTTGCTGTAATCGCCAGAGGGGGTGATTTTGGCAAGCAAGGTGTCGGCCTTGTCCTGCGTCATGCGGCCCTTGGCGATGAGTTTGTCGTAGCTTTTGGCAATGACCGCCTTGCCTTTGGTGGCTTGCTCATCGCTGATGTCCAGCAACACCACATTCAACCCCGCCTTCACGGCGCTTTGGGCGATACCGCCCCCCATCAGGCCGCTGCCGAGAATACCCACGCTGCTAAAGCTGGCTTTTGCAATGCCCTCGGGCCGTCGGCGAAGCTTATCCAACTCCCCCTTACTCACGAACAGGGTGCGCACCATGTTGCGGGCGGTGGGGTCCAGAATCAGTTTGGCGAAATAGCAGGATTCAATGTGCAGGCCCGCATCAAAGGGCACTGCCGTGCCCCGTGCCACCGCTGTCAGCAGCGCCATTGGCGCCGGGGTATTGCGCTGGGTGTCGCGGCATATCGTGGTGGTCAGATAGTTGTAGAGATTGCCCAGGTCGGCATCGAAGAAGCCGCTGCCGCCGGGAATGGCAAAACCTTTTTGATCCCAAGGTTTTAGAGGGCTGAGGCCGTCGAGAATTTTTTGGCAAGCGCTTTCAAGCAGCTGGTCCGCGCTGACAACGTTATCGATAATGCCGAGTTCCAGGGCTTTGCTAGCGTTGAAGGGTCGCCCCTGCAACATGATTTCCAGGGCGTTCTGGATGCCGATCATTCGCGGCAGGCGCTGGCTGCCCCCAGCGCCGGGCATCAGCCCCAGCGTCACTTCCGGCAGCCCCATCACCACCTTGGTGGCATCGCTGGCCACCCGGCCATGACAGGCCAGGGCCAGCTCCAGGCCACCACCCATGGCGGGGCCGTTAATGGCGGCGACGATGGGCTTGCCGCAGGTTTCCAGCTTGCGCAGGGTCGGCTTGATGCTATTGGCAATTTCCAGGGCGATAGCAGGATCGCTGACATCGGCAAATAGATCCACCATGGCCTTCAGATCGCCACCGGCCATAAAGTCATTTTTGGCGGAGCTGAGGACGGCGCCTTTAATGGCCTCGTTAGCTGCGATGATGTCGATGGCTGCAGACAGCTCATCCCGAAAATCGTCGCCCATCACATTGGCATTGCTGCCGGGAATATCCATCAGCAGAATGGCGATGCCCTGGTCATTCACCGAATAGTGGATGGTATTGAATTCAATGTTCATTAGTTTCTACCCGCTTATTCCCAGAGGTGTTTAATTCAGGCGCGTTCAATAATGGTGGCGACGCTCATGCCAATGCCCACGCAGAGGGAGATCAGCGCGGTCTGTTGATTGCGCCGCTCCAGCTCATCCAGGGCAATGCCCACCAGCATGGCGCCGGTGGCACCCAGCGGATGACCCATGGCGATGGCGCCACCATTGACGTTGATTTTGTCGTGAGGAATATTCAGCTCTCGCATGTATTCCAGCACCATCGAGGCAAAGGCTTCGTTGAGCTCGAACAGGTCGATGTCATCCAGGGTCATGCCAGCGTTTTTCAGGGCCTTGCGGCTGGCGGCGGCGGGGCCGGTGAGCATGATGGTGGGTTCGCTGCCGACACTGGCAAACGCGCGAATCCGGGCCCGGGGTTTGAGCCCCGCCGCTTTTCCGGCAGCGGAATTTCCTAACAGTACTGCACTGGCGCCATCGACAATGCCGCTGGAGTTACCGGCGGTGTGGACGTGATTGATGGCAAATACCTCGGGGTATTTTTGCTGGGCAATGGCATTGTAGCCACCTTGCTCACCCATGGCGGCAAAGGCGGGTTTCAATCCCCCCAGATCCTCCAGGGTAATCCCTGGCCGCAAATGCTCGTCCTTGCTCAGCAGGGGCAGGCCGAGATCGTCCACCACAGTGATGACCGACTGATCAAAGTAACCTTGCTGCCAGGCGTTTGCTGCCCGGCGCTGGCTTTCCAGCGCATAGTGGTCCACGTCGCTGCGACTGAAACCACTGCGGGTGGCAATCAGGTCGGCGCCGATGCCCTGGGGGGCAAAATAGGTTTTGCTGATCACAGCGGGGTCCCGTGGCCAGGCACCGCCCTGGCTGCCCATGGGAACCCGGGACATGGACTCCACACCGCCGCCGATCACCATACCAGCCTGGCCAGACATGATCTGGGCGGCTCCCAGGTTGACGGCATCCAAACCGGAGGAACAGGCCCGGTCCAGTTGTATGCCGGATACGGATTGGTCGTAGTCGGCCATTAACACCGCCGGGCGGGCCAGGTTGCAGCCCTGTTCGCCCACCGGGGTGACAATGCCCAATACCACATCGTCCACGGTGGCGGTGTCCAGGTCACAGCGTACCTGCAGGGCTTTCAGGGTCTGGGCGGCCAGGTCGATGGGGGGCACACTGTGCAGGCCGCCGTCGGGGCGTCCGCGGCCCCGGGGGGTGCGCAAATGATCGTAGATATAGGCATCGGTCATGGATGTTCTCGCAGCGTATTAGCGGGTTGTTGTCATCGTGCAGGCTGATGGCTTTTGCCTTGAAGCCATGCTTGTTATTGGGTCGCCACCCCCTCGATTTTGGCGGCGGAAAAGGTCAAAACTGACCTTGGCGACAAAGTAATGCTTGGACTATAACAGCTATAATGATATAAATCATCTATATGATAATGCAATGACGTTGATTAGCCTCTTTCCCCGTTTGATCGGCAGGGGGCCTTGAATGATGGCGGGGGGCACAACACCCTGCCAGCATCGGCGTACAATCAAGGCCAGCAATTAAAGCCGTCAACTCAAGACGTCGCACCCTAATAAGACAAAAGGATCCGCAGTATGTCAGCCAGCGAGTACCGCACCATCTTGTTTGAGTGTGTCGACAAGGTCGCCACCATTACCCTGAATCGTCCCGAGGCGATGAACGCCTTCACCCTGGAAATGTGCCAGGAATTTGAGGCGCTATGGCAGCGTATCAATGAGGACGACGGCATTAACGCGGTGGTGATCCGCGCCGCCGCCGGTCGCGCTTTTTGTACCGGCGCCGATGTGAACGCGGGCGTGAGTGCCGATCAAAGCACGAACCCCTTTTATATAAAGGACCCAGGCGACTATTTTGGCCCTCGCTCTAACAAATGCTGGAAGCCAGTTATCGTCGCGGTTCATGGCTTGTGCTGTGCCGGGGCTTTTTACTTTCTCAATCAGGCGGACTTCGTGATCTGCTCCGACGATGCCCAGTTTTTTGACCCTCATGTCAGTTACGGCATGGTCTGCGGCGTTGAGCCGGTGGGGATGGGCTACCGGGTGCCCCTGCAGGAGGTACTGCGCATTTCCCTGATGGGCGGCGACGAGCGAGTCTCTGCCGAGACGGCCCTGCGCATCAACTTGGTGACCGAAATAGTGGCCGCCGATAAGTTGTGGTCGCGGGCCCAGGAACTGGCTGCAAAAATTGCCGCCAAGCCCCCCAGTGCCACCCAGAACACCGTTCGCGCCATCTGGGAAGGCCTGGATATGCCCCGGGACGCGGCCCTGAACCACGCCCTGCGTCTGTGCGAAATCGGTAACCCAAAGGCCGCCCAGGAACTGGATGTGGCTGCGGCGCGGGCGGCTGCCAAGAACTACGAGGTTCGCTGATGGCCTGTGTCGACGCGGCACTGCATCAGGACGAGTTCAGTGCGTCCTGGTCTGAGTATCTGCCGATCCGGGGGGTGAAATACCACGTCCGCCACTGGGGCGAGCAGGGCGCGCCGAAAGTATTTTTGTTTCACGGTTGGATGGATTCCTCGGTGACCTGGCAGTTCTTGGTGGATGAAATTCTGGCCCAGTCTGATCAGGCCTGGCATCTGATGGCGCCTGATTGGAGTGGTTATGGCCACTCCGAGCCCCGCCCCGGCGGGTCCATGTTTATCGGCTTTCTCGGCGATATGGAACAGGTGATCCGTCACTACGCCAGGGAAGAGCCCCTAAAGATTATTGCCCACAGCATGGGGGCCAACCTGTCGAGTATTTATGCCAGCGCCCGTGCGGAACGGGTCAGTCACTTTGTCAATCTGGAGGGCTTGGCGCCCATGCCCAGCGGCGAGTTCGGCAAGCCCTTGCCTCATCAAGTGGCCCGCTGGCTGAATGGCTCCCGAGGCCGCACCCGGGCTTACCAGAGCCGTGAGGAATTCGTTCAGCGCATGACTGGACAGAACCCCTTGCTGAGCCGCTCCCGAGCCGCCTTTCTGGCGGAGCATTTTCTGAGGCCCGCCGACGATGGCGGTTTTATTCCCCGGGCCGATGCGGAGGCCCGTCAAGTGGCGCCCATCTATCCCCACCCTGATCAAATCACCGAACTGCTGCGCAATATTTCCGCCCAGACCTTGGTGGTGCGGGGCACTGCTTCCTTTGTCAGCAAGGCCTTTGCCGGCCATGAAGAACAGCTCGCCGAGCGCCTGGCATGCTATCAGCAACGCAGCGATCTGGTGCTGGAAGGGGCCAGCCACAATATGCATCACGAATTTCCCGCCGAGGTTGCCGCTGCCGCCCTGGCCCTGTTTGCCCGTTAATTCGAGGAGATCAACATGACTTCTACCACACCTGTCGACCCTAAAGATCTGCGCAGTGCCCTGGGGTCCTTCACCACGGGTGTCACGGTGGTGACCACTCGCAATGACGGTCAGGATGCCGGTGTCACAGTGAACAGCTTTAACTCCGTCTCCCTGGATCCGCCCATGGTGTTGTGGAGCCTGGCCAAATCCGCGGGCAGTTTTCCCACCTACCACAGCGCCGAGCATTTTGCGGTGCATATTCTCGCGGCGGATCAGGAGCCCCTGTCCCAGCGTTTTGCCACCAAAGGTATCGATAAATTTGCCGAGGTGGACTTTCACCGCGGCGTTGGCGAAGTGCCCATCCTGGATGGCTGCTCGGCGGTATTTCATTGCAAAACCGTCTACCGCTATGAGGGCGGTGACCACGAAATCTACGTGGGGCAGGTGGAAAAGCTGGAGCACTTTGATCGCAAACCGCTGGTTTTTCACGGCGGTAAATATGCCCTTGCCGTGCCCAAGAAAAAGCCCGATCCGTTGGCCGATGATGCTCGTACCCGAGGTTTTTCCGCCAACTCCCTTACTTATCTTATGGGGCTGGTGTACTTCCAGTTGATGCAGAGAGCTACCGCCCAACTGGCTGACCGGGGTATTACTGAGGCGGAAATGGCAGCGCTGAATATTCTGGCCATTGACGATGGTCGCACGGCGGAAGAAATTGACGCCATGGTGCGCATCAGTGGCTATCGCATTGATAACGATGTACTGCAGCACATGGCCGATAAAAAGCTGTTGGCTCTGGCCGAAAGCGCTGACGGCGTGCGCGCCAAACTACTTGATGCCGGACGTGAATTGCAGTTGGAGCAGGTGGCCTTTATCCAGGCCCTGGAGGATGACGCCCTGCCGGAAGGGGCCTACGCCGAAACCGTATTGGCCAAGGAGCTACTGAAAACCACTGCCCGGAAACTATTGAAAAGTTAGGAATCACTATGTCTATCTCCAAAAGCCAGCAGGCCGTTATTGTCGGCATTGGCGAAGTTACCGAAAAACTTGATGCAGGGGTTATTGGCCGGGAGCCGATGCGCTTGATTGTCGAGGCCATTGAACAGGCCATTATCGATTGTGGAGCCGACGCCGGTCAGCTGAAAAATTCCCTAAGTGCTCTGCGGATCATCAATCAGATGGGCTGGGCCTACGAGGATATCGCCGGTCTGACTGCAAGTACCCTCGGCTTGCAGAATATTGAATGCGAAGAGAGCCCGGTGGGGGGCAATATGCCCACCCTCTACCTCACTGACGCCGCAAAGCAGGTGCAAAGTGGTGAGCAGAAAATGGTGGTGATTGCTGGTGGTGAAGCCACCGCTTCCTTAATGGCAGCGGGAAAATTGCAGCAGCGCCCGGATTGGACCCCTCCGGCGGCGGGACGGCCTCGACCGAAAAAGGCCGATTTCTTTCATCCCGAGGCGTTGAAGTATGGTCTGAACATGCCGGTGGATGTTTACCCTCTTTACGATAACGCAATTCGTGCTGCCTGGGGGCAGAGCTTTGAAGAGGCCCAACTGGAATCCGGGGTGATTGGCGCTGGTATGGCCGCGGCGGCAGCGGAAAATCCCTATTCCTGGATGGGTATGGCGCTTGAGTCTGACGACATCAGCCAGCCCTCGGAAAATAACCGCATGGTGGTTCACCCCTACACCAAGTGGATGATCGCTAATCCGGTGGTGAACCAGGCCTCGGCCTGTATCGTTACCAGTTATGAAACTGCCATGGCGCTGGGTATTGCCGAGGAGAAACTGGTGTATGTCGGCAGCGGTGTCGGCGGTGCTGAGCCACGGGATATTCTTTCCCGCAGCGGCTTTACCGAAGCCCACGCCATGTCAGCGGTGTTGAAAAAGACCCTGGACGTGAATGGCGTGGAAGGGGAACCGGAGCTGGTGGAACTCTACAGTTGCTTTCCCTGTGTGCCCAAACTGGCACGGCGGGCCCTGGGTCTTAGTGAAGAAAAAAAGCTTTCCGTGACTGGTGGCCTGACCTTCTTTGGCGCGCCAGTGAACAACTATATGGGTCACGCCATTACCGCCATGGTGAGAGCCCTTCGCGCTGGCCAGGGTGGCAATGGTCTACTCTATGGCAATGGCGAATTCGTAACCAAGCATCATGCGGTGATGCTCTATCGCCGGCCAGTCGCAGCAGCGGTTGAGAATGTCGACCTCCAGCCGGAGCTGGACGCCAATTATGGTGACGTGCCGGAAGTGCTGCCCGAGTTTGAGGGCGTATCCAGCATCGAAAGCTATGTGGTTTGGTATGGCCGCGACGGCGCGCCAGAGCGGGCCACGGTTGTTTGTCGTACCGAGAGCGGCAAACGCCATCTGGCAGCGGTGAAATCCGCAGATACCCTTAGCCTATTGGTTAGCGACAAGGAGGAAGCGGTTGGTCAAACTGGCGTGAGTCAGGTGGGGGAAGATGGGATGAATTACTGGCAAGTGGTGTAAAGGCGATTACGAATATGGACTCGAATTGGCTATAAAGAAGGCAGTGCAGGAGCGATGGCGAACTAATTCGATTTTCCTGGGTAGTGAATGGATTATGGCTACCACACCGATGCAGTCATCGCCCGAGCCCGTGATTTGGAATAATAACTATGTGTCAAAACGGAGGCCGCAATGAATAGTCTTAAATTACTCTTGGTTGTCCTTTGGTGTGCTATTGCGGTGATTACCGCCAAAGCAGTAAGCCTGCAGGGCATGGCTGCGGGAGATATTTTTCTATCAGATATTCAGGCGCTGGATTGGCGAGCCCAGTTTAATGTGGATTTCTTTGCTCATTTGCTTTTGATTGGACTGTGGGTCGCCTGGCGATCGTGTTTCTCCGCAGCGGGCATTGTATTGGGTATGGCCTGCGTGTTGGGTGGTGGTCTGGTGAGTCTTGTCTATCTTCTCGTGGCTGCGATCCGTTGTGGTGGGGATGTGCGGCGCTTGCTACTCGGGCAACGCGCGACGAATGAATAACGGCCAGGCAGGCTAGTCCAAATCACCAATCTGACACAGCTGCTTGCCGATATTCTTCCCACCGGTCAGTGAATTGATAGTTTCATGGATGTTTTCAATCCCTTTGGTCACGGTGGCCTGGTGTTTCAATTTACCCTGCTGATATAGATCCAGAGCGAAGGCCTGAAACTCGGGGAACAGGGTGATATGGTCATTGGCCAAAAAGCCCGTAATGCTCAGGCGCTTGATAATGGCGGCCATCAGGTTGGGGGCCGGCGCTTCGCCTTCGCCGCTGTACTGGCCCACCATGCCGCATAGGGCGATGCGCCCGTGGGTGTTCATGGCGTCAAAAGCGGCTTGTTGAATGGCGCCGCCGACATTGTCGTAGTACACGTCCACCCTATTGGGGCGGTGTCTGGCGATGCTGGCAGAGATATCTCCCGCTTTGTAGTCAATACTACCATCGGTGCTTTGATTGGCAGTCAGCGAGCAGTTGATCCTGAGTTTAGTTGGTACGACGAAAACGGCCAGATGATTCAAGCCTTTCATCCGTATTTTCCCAGCAGCGCTCAGCGATTAGTGCCAGATGAAGTGGCCCGTTTTGATATTGAAGTAAGACCTACAGCCGTGCAGATTAATGAAGGCGAACGTTTGCGAATAACCGTGTCGACGTCGGATATTCCCTTCGCTTTTCGAACAGTGGATATGGTGCTTGATTTAGTCGGCAGCAGTTATCTTGTGCAGCGAAATAGCATCTACCCCTCATCGGTCACGGTACCGATGCTTGATCCGACCAGCTTTGTACTTGACTGCGCTATCTGCGGGATAGATTCCCAAAGCCAGTAGAGAACGTCGTGTTATACGCTCTACTCCTAGGGGCGCTTGTCGACAAAAGCGAGCATCGCTTCGGGGTGATCGGCGTAATCTTTGGTGGTGTCGTGCATGCGCAATGCGGTGTCGCGGCGGCTGGCCTGAAACGAATAACACAATTCCGGTTGGTCCATGGCGGCGGCGCTGGGGTAGTTGTCATGGATCATAGAGCGACCACCTGATACTAATAGCGCCCGCCGCAGTACGGTGGCGTATTCGGCTTTGTCGATGGGCAGGGATTCTGTCCATTCCCGGAAGCCTCGTCCCAGGGATTGTTGATGACCGCTTTCCCTGTCGAGGATGGTGCCGCTGTCGCAATACCACTGCATGACCTCTTGGTTATCCAGCAATAGACGAATGGTGGTGGGGCCAAATTGCGGTGATTTATGGTCTTTCCAACCCAGGATTTTGCGGCTGTCGGTAATGGTCTGATAGCGCCGGTGAGAGCTTCCTCGCACAGCATGGGCCATGGTCAGTCCGGCAAGGTCAAAAATATGGGTGCACTGCTGGCGCATTTCGATCAAGGCGCCGATATCCGAACTCCGAGGTCGCAGGCTTTGGCCCACCAGGGGTGCCAGGGCCTCAGGGGCAAAGGCGCAGGTGGCCCAGGGGTAGCGCTGGGCGGTGGCGGACACCCCGGTAATCAGCTCGCCACTGTGCTCCAGGGTGACGCCGAAGTGGTGGAAGTCATCCTCCAGCCAGCCGACCACGGTGTGCGCGTCCCAGCGCTTGAGATCGATCATGCGCCGGGCAAGGCCGGTGTCGGTTTTGTCTTCGTCGATAAAGTGGGCGTCAATTCTATCAATCATGTGTCAGCCATACTTCAACCCCTGCTCGTTTTGTCGGTCAACGGCCGTATGACTCGGCTCTATGGACAAACATGGCCCGGGCATTGGACAGTTCACGGAATCCGTGGACGCCCTTGTAGCGACCAATACCGCTGCTGTTGGCGCCGCCGAAGGGCAGGCGACGCTCCCCCGCGCGACTCATCACGCCATTGACCGTGACCCCGCCCGAGCTGGTGTTGAGCAGCATGTCGTCGATAAAGGACTGGTTCTGGCTGAACAGATACATGGCCAGAGGTTTGCCGGATTGATGGATAAGCTGCTGGATTTCCTTCGGATTCTCGTAGCAGAGCACCGGCAAAATGGGGCCAAATATTTCATGTTGCATGATCTCGGCATCCAGCGGCACATCAATAAGCACCATCGGCTCAATGGTCAAGTCGTCTTCGTTCATTGCGCCGCCAACGGCGATTGTTGCGCCTTTTGCAAGGGCGTCGTCGACGTAGCCCTTCAGGCGCTGGAAGTTGGCCTTGTCGACAATGCGCGACATAAGGAAGGTGTTTAGTTCACCGTCCTTGTAGAAAGCCTGCTCAATGGCAGCGCCGAGTCCGGCGACAAAGGCGTCCCGCTGACTGGCCTTCAGCCAGATATGGTCGGTGGACAGGCAGAGCTGACCGGCATTAAAAAAACGTGCCCGAGTGATGCCGCCGATCACCGCTTTCAGATCGGCGCTTTCGTCGATAATTACCGGGCACTTGCCCCCAAGCTCGAGGGTAACACTGGCCAGGTGCTTGGCGGCGGCCGCCATGATCACCTTGCCGATATTGGGACTGCCGGTAAAAAAGATATGGTCCACTGGCAACTCCAGCAGGGCATTGGCCACCGGTACCCCACCTTCAACCACTGCGACTTCATTGGTGGGAAACACCTCGCCCAGCAGTTTGGCGAGGATGGCGCTGGTATGGGGGGCCATTTCATTGGGCTTGACGATGCAACTGTTACCGGCGGCGATAATGGGTACCAGCGGCGCAACCACCAGATGGAAGGGGAAATTCCAGGGACCAAACAGCAATACCACGCCCTTGGGTTCGTACTGAACGTAAGTTTGGTTGCCCGCGTTTTCTGGTGAGGGCTCATAGACTTCGGCCTGCATCCAGTCTTGGAGCCCGGCAATGGCGTCATCTATATCCTGCAGCGCAGCGGCCACCTCTATGGTCTGGATACCCAAGGGCATCTTGCGCATATCGGCGTGCTGAGCGTTGCCGATGTCGTCGGCATGGCTCACCACGGCGTCCCGCAGCTTTTGCAGTTTTGCAATGCGCTTTTCAGCGCGGGTGCTTTTCAGGGTGGCAAGATTGGCCTTCTGGGCAAGGTAGATTTCCTGATAGCGGTCGGTAGCGCTTGTCATACGCAGAGCCCTTGGTATTTTCAGAACGGATGAAAACAGGCAGCGAGGGGGCTGCCGCCTGTGGTGGCGTATCGATTAAACGGTTGGCGTCAGGGTGATATGCGCGCGGGCCGTCAGCTTGATATCGAGCTTGGCCACACCCTGGGCATTGGCTTGCAGCCCAGTGTCAGCGCCGTCGATATTCACCTTGTAGCTGCTTTCCGGGGCCAGACGCTCAATGGTCAACGTTGGCTCCGTGTAGTCCTGGCCAGGGTAAAGCACCAGTTCCAGATCCTTGCCGGTGTGGCTAAATGCCTTGGCTACCAGCACCTGAGGATAGTGGATGCCACTTAAAATCGGGCCCTGCAAAGCTGATGCTGGCGGGCCTTTCAAAATGGAATTACGATAGTCATTGGTGCCTAGCATCAGCGCGCGGGCAAGAGTGGTATTGGTAGAACAGGATCCGGGGTAAATCGCTGTTCCGTTTTCAATACGCGGAGGGTACATTTCATCCATCAGAGACTCGGCAGCCTGCGCGGCTTCGGCGTCGCCAAACTCTCGTGCGGCAGAAATGAGGTTTTGGATATTGGCTTGTTGCCCCTTGCTGTAATTGCCCATATCTACCCCAGCGCCTTCGAGTTTGATTTTTAGTTCGCCGTTTTCCTCGTAAAAAAGTTCTTCGCGCGCGAGGGCCCAGGATTCCTTGGCTCGCTCGTGATTAATAGGATTGAAATATAGGGCGCGGCCATCATCGGCAAAGGGGAAGGGTACAGCGAAGCCAGTCAGGTTGGAGCGTAATGCAATTACGCTGCCGTCTGCCTGAGTAAACTCAGCGTCGAGCTTCTCAATGAAGCGGGGATATATATCTTTAAAGTGACTGGTCCCAAACAACCTGTCGTATAGGGCGAGTGCTTTCATTCCCATGAAGTTGCACGGAGTATAAACCCAGTTTGGTTCACAGGGATAAAGACAAAACGCCTGCTCATTTTGGTTTTTGACTATTGAGCCGATCATGCTGTGAATGTCGTGCTTGTAGACCTTTTTGGCATTGTATACAAACGTCAGTGACCCTGGTTCTGCATAGCGGCGGTCGCCAGTATTAGACATGTACTGACATATCTGTAATCCAAAAAAGCCGGTTAACATGATGTTGTCTTTGGCGCAGGGGTCGAAGTTAAAGTTGAGATTTCCCCACATATTTTCTAGTGGCCAGTAGCCCCAGATCGGCCGTTGAAGCATCTGCTCAATTAAGCGTTGTTGAGCGTCATTAAGGTAGCCGTGAAAGTTAGGCGTGTAGTGGCACTGCATTTCCGCAAGGCCGTAGCCAACAGTATTGAATTGATAGCGTAGGGCCGAGGTCTGGAACTGATCTATTTTGTTGTATCCCACATATTCGCCGATAGGCTGAAGGGCTCGGTCAAACAGATAACGAGCGGAGGCGAGCTGCTTTTCATTTAATTCCCTGCTGCCCGGGCTGGGTTCGGCGACGGCGCGCTTGTCAACATTTTTAATGGCTCTGGCGAGGTAGGTTTTGCGTTTTTCCCGACGCTCAATGGCTTCACGTAATTGCTTGCGGTTTTTGAGAACATCGCGTCCTTCTCTAATGGCTACCAGCGCCAGCACCAGGTAGGGAGCGTAGGGCCAGGGACCTGTATCGCCGATCAGGGCCGCGGGGATGATGGCGCCCAGTACCCAGAGCAAAATGGGCGCGAGAATATTGCCGCTGCCAAACCAGACCACCAGGGTGACCCAGTAGAGGGCGTAGAACACCGGGATCATCAACAGCGCCCAGCCGCCCAGGGCGGCAAAGCCCCCGCCCGGCCACAGCAGGCCGAGGCCGGCGCTTTGTAGGGCCGGAGACAAACCAAAGAGGGTGGGCAGCAGGCCGACCATTGCCATGGTCAGGAAAAACAGCTTGGTACGCTTCAGTCGGCTTTGGGACAAGGGTCCGGCGCTGACATCGCGATTGAATCGGGGGTCCTGTTCGATGTTGGCAATGGCCTGTTCCATAGTTACCTCAGTATTGTTGTTAGCGTGGATTCAGTAAATCAGTTACAGATAAAGTCGTAGGCGCCCTGGAAAAAAGCGGCATCAATAGGGGTAGCGGCGGCAACCACCTGGGGTTTGCCCAGCCCTAATTCGTGGCTCATATGTTGCCAATGCATGGCGCCGTAACCCACAGTGCCCAGAATCAACAGAGCGGGAAGCGCGCCACGACGAAGGCGGTAGCGTAGTGACATATTTTTACGCGCTACACCCTCAACGCTGACTACCCCGGGGTTCTCACCAGTCTGATAACCAAAAAAGGCCTTCAGGCGTCGCCAGTGCACCAGCACATTGCTGATGATCATTGCGGCAAAAATGCAACAGGCCATCGTGTGTTCTCCTCAGCCGCTTACGGGATAGCCGCCACCGCCGAACAGCTCGTCCGCCTTTTTGCGGTCGGGCTGGCCGTCGGGTAAGCAGGGTATCTCGCTAACGAATTCGACGATTTTGGGTTTTTTGTAAGAGGCTATTTGCTGACGGCAATGCTCTATCACGTCATCCGCAGTCAGTTCTGTGTCGGGTTTCAGCACCACCAGGGCTTTGACATTCTGCTCCCATTTCGGGTCGGGGACGCCGATCACGCAGACCTGAGCCACAGCGGGGTGCTGGCGAATACAGCCTTCAACCTCGGCGGGGTAGATATTCTCTACACCGGATTTGATCATGGTGGTTTTGGGGCCGACAAAGGCCACCGAACCGTCTTCCAGGCGCTTGCCCAGGTCACGGGTGCGGTGCCAGCCGTCGTGATACCTACGCTGGTTTTCGTCATCCCGATGGTAGTAGCCGTTCATCACCTGAACGCCCCGCACTTCAATTTCGCCGCTTTCGCCGGGGGGCACTTCGTTGCCCTGGGCATCGACAATCCGCAACTGGGCCAAGGGCGAGACGCGACCAGCGCCGCCACCACCTAGGAAGCCAAAGGTGGTAAAGCCCATTACCTCGGTCTGGCCGTAGACCCTGGCCTGTAGGGCAAAGGGGGAGTCCTTGGGCATGCACAGGGGGCTGGTCCACTCCGGGGCATCGGCGCTGGACCACAGACTGCTGGTGTCGTATTTGCCGTCTTTGTTGATCTCTCGAATCTGTAGCAGTGTCGGTTGGGCGACAAAGGCGTGGGACACGCGTTCTGCCTCGATCAGCTTGAGCATTTGCTCGGCATCGACCCGGGCGATAAACACATTTTTGCCGCCAAAGGTAAAGGTGGCAAAGGTCGCCAACATGGTGCCGAGATGGAATAGAGGCCCTGAATTCAGATTGCTGGATTGATCGGTGATGCTATAACCGTAGGCGATCATCAGGCTCTGGTAGAGCATGGCTGACTGGGACAGCAGAGCCGCGTTGGGTTTGCCATCAAAGGCAGCGGTATACATGGCCACTACCGGGGTGTCGCTGTGGATGGCCAGCTCGGGGTCCACTGGCTTCTGCCCGGCAATGAGGCTCTCGTAGCTGGCGTCATCATTGCCATCATGGGCAATCCATTGGCAATGGTGCCGGGCCGCTGCCCGGACCTGTTCGGCGGTGTCACCCAGGTCCCGCTGTTGCCAGACCACCAGTTGGGGAGTGAAGTCCTCAATCACGCTGCCGATTTCCGCCGCGCTCATGCGCCAGTTGATGGGGCAAACCATGGCACCGATTTTGGCGGAGGCCAGGATGCACTCCAATAAACGGAAGGAGTTCTGGCCCAGCCACAGGATGCGACCCTCCTCATCCAGCTTATTGGCGAGAAAATACTGGGCCAACTGATTGACCCGCTGATCCAGCTCGGGCCAGCTCAGGCGATGCTCGCCATCGACCACGGCGGTCATCGTTGGCCGGGAGCGGGTATGCTCTCGCAGCACATCGCCAAGGCCGTGCATGCGGATCTGCTGGTAGGCGGGGTGACCGAGGGTCATAAATGCGGTGCTCCTGTCGTCGGGCTGTCGGCTATCACTGATCGGGAAGGATGCGCGGATCGGTGTTGCCGCAATTGCAGGCGCTTCTGTCGATGCGGCCCTTCAGTCCGGTGTGAAATTGGCTGAACTCGGTGCAGCGGGGCAAGCGGCTGCTGACCACAATCTCGCCATCGACCTCGTCGATATCCCATTCGAAACGGTCAATGTGCACGCCATTGCCCTGACTGCACTCAAAACCCACCAATGGACCCGCTTCCAAATAGCGGTAGACACGCATATCGGGAAAGGCCTTGAGGCTATCGTAGGTGTCCTGCCGGGCCCACACTGGAATGCCTGCAAACAATTCCTCGGCCTTAAAGCCCAGTTGGCTGAGACCGTCGACCACGTTTTTGCAGATTCCCGCAGCGGCGGTCAGATTAAAGCGGCGGACGATAGATTCCACCCGCTTGGCATCCCAGGGGGTGGAGTCGGCGGACACCGCCACCATGCCGTAGGTCATCACCGCTCGCTCGAAGGGCATGAACTGCAGAGTTTCATCAAAGGTGGTGGTGAGCAGAATATTGCTGCCGGTGCGAAAGTGAAAAGTATTCAATACTCGCAAGGCATAGCGTCGGGCACGGTCTTGCTCCACCAGTGAGAAGGGCAGTGTGGTGAAGCCACCGTCGGTATTGCGAAAGCGCCCAACGGTCAATGGCAGCATGGTGGTTTTGTGAAGGCTGGTCTCAGTCATGATTTGCTCACCCGTGGAATTTTATTGGGAGGTCCAAGTTTGACCATCTCGTCATTGGTCATCAGCTCGATGTCGGAGGGTAAATCCAGTTCCGATTTAATCCGGGCTTTGATGCGTTCGATAAGCGCGTTTTCGCCATCCTGGAGGGCATCAATGTCGTAGCCCACTCGCAGCTTCAGGATGTCGGTTTCTCGCTGGGGCCGGATGATCTGGAACAGGCCGGTGCGGGTTTCCGGGAAGTCGCCGATAAAGGGGAAGATATCGATGGGCAGCACAGATCTGCCGTTCACCACCAATTCGTCGCCCTTGCGACCAAGGGGCTTCATGCGGCCGTGGGTGCGTCCGCAGGTACAGGGCTTGCGGGTAAACTCGATCAGGTCGTCGGTGCGGAAGCGGATCAGCGGTGCCACGTCGTCTAGCAGGGCAGTGACCACCATTTCGCCGCGGCCGCCATCCTCGGCGTCGCTGTCACCGTCCGGGTCCAGGTGTTCAATCAGGGCGACGTCTTCCCAGGTGTGCATGCCATCGTGGGCGCTGCATTCAGTGGCGGTGGCCACATCGCCCAGCGAGGTCAACTCATACACGTTGAAATCCCAGCGTTCCATTAATTTGCGAATATGAGGGCTCATCGGTTCGCCGCCGAAAACAATGCCTTCATAGGAGGAAAAAGCCGCCTTAATATCTTCGCCGGTGTTTTTCTCGTACTGTTCCAGCCCCAGAATCATCGGCGTGGAAATCATAAACAGCGCCTTGGGACGATACTCCTTGGATATCTGGATCAGATAGGGAATATCCAGCGGTGAGTGCTGCACACAGATGGGGGTAAAGCCGGTATCCATCCAGCGATCGGCGATCATGCCTTCACGGAAGGTGAACAGCAAATAGGTGAGGGTATCGCCGGGGCGCATGCCTATATGCCAGAGTTCGCGCTTTAGCGCGATCAGCACAGCGTTGTCTTCAGGCCGGGGCAACGGCGTCGGGTCGCCAGTGGTACCGGATGTAAAGCCGACGCCGCGCATATGCGGTGGCCCTACACAGGCCAGACCACCAAAGGGATCATCATTGCGGTCGCGGAAATCCCGGATCATATCCTTGTCCATAAAAGGGACCTTGGCCTTGAAGTCGGCCAGGGATTTGATGTCGTCCGGGGTGACGCCGTGTTTTTCCCACAGTTCCCGAACCAGTGGCGAGCGCTGGTAAACGTAAGGCACCAGCTGCAGGATACGAGATTCTTGGAGGCGCTCCAGATCTTCCCGGGACATGGTTTCCACGGCGGGATCAAGATAGCGGTCATCTTTTACAGTCATTATTTAATCCTTATCGATGAGCCCAAGTGATGTTCAAGGTTTGATTAGTTTAAAACGCGGTAGCGAAACGCCATCGTTCCGGTCGTGCCAGTGCACACAGACCTCGCTGCCGACATCAATATCTGATAATGGTGTATCGATAACATTTGAAATCAATCGCAAACCGTCGACACCCTCAAGTTCAATAACTGCAGGTACATAGGGCACCGAGCCCTGCAGTGAAGGAATCACAGGGAAACGAACGATAGTAAAGGAATACACCTTGCCTTTGCCGCTGTGTTCGACCCACTCAATATTCTGGGATAGACAGTGACGGCAGTGGGAGGCGCCCAGCTCCACGTAGTGCTGGCAGTCCCCGCATTTGGGCAGCTTCAGTATGTGGTCTTTGCAGCCATTCCAATAGGGTTCGGTCCAGGTGTCTGTTTCCAGCTGGAACAGTTCATCGGGCGGCGCTTTGGCGATCTCGATTTCACTCATGATGTTCTCCTTAGCGTGACAGCAGCAGGCCGCTGATGGGCAGTGAGGCGGGGCCGCCGGTGACCAGGGCGATTTCTGCATCCTTCACCTGATTGATAGCGGTGCCACGAATCTGTTCAACGGCTTCCATCATATGGGTGATGCCCACAGCGTAGGCTTCAGACAGGTTGCCACCATGGGGGTTAACCGGAATGCTACCGCCCTTAAAGCGAATGTTGCCGTCTTCGACAAAGGCGCCGCCTTCGCCGCGTTTGCAGAACCCGAAATCCTCGAGCTGCATCACCACCATGGGAGAAAAGTGGTCGTAGAGCAGGGCGACATCGACATCGGCAGCGGTGATACCAGCATCGCCATAGAGGTGCTCGGCAATGCTGGCGTAGCCCGCCGAGGCGAAATACTCGTCGGGCATATTCATCCAGGCAATGGCCCGGCCCCATTCTCGGCGGCCACCCTGTTCGCCATTGAGCACATAGGCGGGGCGTTGCTTGAGGTCTTTGGCGCGTTCGGCGCTGGTTAAAATCAGGGCGCCAGCGATGTCATTTTCCAGACAGAAATCGTAGCGACATAGCGGGTCGGCAATCATCGGGCCGGCAAAGTATTCTTCTTTGGTTAATGGCGTTCGAAAGCGCGCCTGGGGGCGAGTGATCGCATTTTCGCGAGTCGATATAGCCACTTCACAGAAGGCTTCCCGGCGGGTGCCGTACTGGTGCATATGACGCTTGGCCAACATGGCAAAGAAGTGCCCCGGCCCTACCAGCCCGCCGGCCATAAAAAAGGCCTTGTCTGGTGTTGGGTCAATTTGGGACATGATGGAGCCATAGCGCTTGCCCATGGGCTGCTGCATGCAAAAGGGCACTACGACGACGTTGGCGGCGCCGGTGGCAATCGCCATCGCCGCATTTTGTACCGCGCCCACACTGCCGCCGCCACCGCTGGTGACCATGGAGGAGTAGCGCACTTCAGGAATGCCCAGCGACTCCATCAACAGCGGGGTATCGGTGCCGGAGGAGTAATAGGAAAAGCCGTCGATGTCTTTTATTGATAGACCAGCATCTTCGGTGGCGGCGATAACGGCCTTGCAGATCATTTCATTAAATGTCTGGGGGTGAGACTCGCCGCGACGGTAGTAGGGTGTAGATCCTATACCGACAACTGCTGCCTGTTTGGCTATTTTCATAAAGACCTTCTCAATTTTATCTTTGTAGAAGCCGGAGTAACGCCGTTAAGCCCACACTTACATATAACTATTGGCTCGGGCCAGTTCGCGTTTGCACTCGGCGACAATGTCCTCAATCAATTCGGCACAGCTGGGAATGCTGTCGACTAGGCCGACGACCATACCAGCGGTGATAATGCCGTCATTCACTTCACCGGCTTCCAGGGCGGCGCGGCCTCGCACGCCGGCGACCAAGTCGCGTAGATCGGCGAAATCGGTCTTGCCGGGGCGGCCTTCGATTTCCACTACCTGATTGGAAATATCGTTCTTCAGCACCCGGGCGGTATTCTTCAGAGTGCGGAAAATCAGGTTGGTGTCCTGCTCCTTCGCACTGACCAGAGCTTGCTTGATGTTGTCGTGGAGCGGGGCCTCTTTAGTGGCGCAGAAGCGGGTACCCATATTGATCCCCTCGGCGCCAAGGGCTAGTGCGCCGGCCATGCCGCGACCGCTGCCGATACCGCCGGAGGCAATCACCGGAATATTCAGCGCCCGCGCTGCCAGCGGGATCAATACCATGCCGGGAATGTCCTCTTCACCGGGGTGGCCAGCGCACTCAAAACCGTCGATGCTGATGGCGTCCACACCCAGGCCCTGTGCGGTCAATGCGTGGCGCACCGCCACACATTTGTGGATGATCTTGATGCCGGCTCCTTTCATTTTCGGCATAAATTCCACCGCGCCGGGACCAGCGGTTTCCACTATCTTGATGCCATTGCTGATGATCACGTCGATATATTCGGCGTAGGGGGGCGGTTTGATGGTGGGGAAGACCGTCATATTGACGCCGAAGGGTTTGTCGGTCATCTCCCCACAACGCTGGATTTCCTTGGCAAGGTCCTCGGGGGTGGGCTGGGTCAGGCCGGTGAGAATGCCCAGGCCGCCCGCATTGGAAACCGCTGAGGCCAGCTCGGCGCGGCCCACCCACTGCATGCCGCCCTGAATAATGGGGTAGCGGGTGCCGAGTAATTCAGTAACGCGTGTTTTCATCGTTGTTGTCTCCACTCAGGTGCGCTGCGCGCCCTGTTATCAATATATCGGTACTACCAGTCGGCCAGCTCAGCGACCCGCTTCCGGTGAAGGCCCGCATTGCCCATATAGGCGTAGTTAAACAATGCCCGTTTAATATAGATCTGTGCATCGCACTCCCAGGTGTAGCCGATGCCGCCGTGGGCCTGCACCGTTTCCCGTGCCACGTGGAGGAAGCGGTCGCTGAGATGGCCCTTGGCCAATGCAGCCTGACGGCTTGCCGCGCCGGGCTCGTGGTCGAAGGCATAGGCGGCGTGCCAATACAGGCCGCGCATGGGCTCCACATCCACCGCCATATTGGCGAGCTGGTGCTTGATCGCCTGGAACTTGCCAATGACCTGGCCGAACTGCTCCCGAGTTTTGGCGTAGTCCACGGCCATTTCAATACATTGCGCCGCGCCGCCGAAGCAGTCGGCGGCCAGCAGCACCAGTGCGGTATTCAATACCTTTTCTGCGCTGGATTCACTGCTGTTGGATAGGAGTTCGGCGGGGCAGTTATCAAGGCTAAGGCTCGCCATCGGACGGGTGCGATCGGCGACGTCTTCGGGGATTATGCTCAGGCCGGAGGCGTCTTTTTCGATAAGTGCATAGTGATTGTTGGCCAGCGCCACCACGATCAGGTCGGCGTGTTGGGCGTGGCAAACGTGTTGCTTTTCGCCCTGTAACAAACCGTCTTTCAAACTCATCGCGGGTGTCAGCCAGTCTCCGCCGGTTTCCGCGGCGGCAAAGCTGGCAAGGCACGTGCCGCTGGCCAGTTTGGGCAGCCAGGTTTCGCGCTGGGCATCGTTGCCAGCGTGGATGATGGCTTGCGTCGCCAGAGTGTGAGCGAGCAGCGGGTTGGGTGCGGCGGCCTGTCCGAGTACCTCGGCAATAATGGCCAGATCCAACAGCTCCATACCCAATCCGCCGAAGGCTTCCGGGACGATCAGTGCCGGAACGCCCATTTCAACCAGCCCCTGCCAGATCGCTTCGGGCAGTTGCTCTGGACTGTCGAAGTATTCGTGAAGGCGGGTAGAGGGGCAGTTTTTGTCGAGAAAACGCCGCACCGTATCCTGAATTTCCAGTTGTTCTTCTGAGAGCAAAAACTCCATACCACTTTACTCCGCGTCGTCGCGGGGCAAGCCAAAGCCCCGCTCCGCAATAATATTGCGCTGAATGTTGGAGGTGCCCCCGGCAATGGCGACGCCGAGGGAGCCGAAAAACTGATTCAGCCATTTCTCGTCGCCCTCAGCGCGGCCACGGGTCGGTGGCATCAGCAGGGCGGCATCGTTGATCAGGTCTTTGGCAATATCCGCCACCATATGGCCGATATTGGTGTTGATCAGCTTGTTCATCAGGCCGATGCGACCGGCATTTTGCTTGGCGGCAGCCATCGACAATTGCCGATAGCTGGAATAGAGGTGGGACTGCACATAGCCTTCCAGAATCACTAAGCGTTCGCGAATCTGGGGGTGCTCGATGGCAGTGACGCCCTGATACTGAACGCCCTTGGCCAGCTCGATCAGTTTCTCGAACAGACCGACCGCCGTTTGGGCGCCGCCGATGGAGCTGCGCTCATGGGCGAGGGTGGCCTTGGACACGGTCCAGCCTTCGCCGCGCTCGCCGACAATCCAGTCTGCGGGGGTACGGGCATCGTCAAAAAAGACTTCGCAGAACTCCTTGCCGCCGGTGACCTGTTTGATGGGGCGAATAGTGATGCCGGGGTTTTTCAGGTCGATCAGCAGGTAGGAAATCCCCGCATGCTTGCCAGCCTCTGGCTCGGTGCGGGCCAGCACAAACATATACTGGGCGAACTGGGCGAGGGTCGACCAGATTTTCTGACCATTAATCGACCATTCCATGCCGTTCTCCCCTTCGACCAGCTCGGCGCGGGTGCGCAGGGCGGCGAGGTCAGAACCGGCATTGGGTTCGGAGTAGCCCTGCGCCCAGTGGTATTCACCAGTGAGAGTCTTGGGAATAAAGCGTTCTTTCTGCTCCTGAGTGCCGCACTCCAGCAGGGTGGGTACCAGCATCATATTGCCGATGCCGGGGGCCTCCATCGGCGCGCGGCGCTTGCCGAACTCGTCACGAATAATCGTGGCCTTGAGAATGTCGGCTTCCTGTTCGGAACCGCCGAACTCCCGGGGAACGCCGCGATACAGGTAGCCCGCAGCGATCGCCTGCTTGCGAAACCAGGCCTCTTTCTCGGCGCGGGACTCGCCAGCACTGTCCGGTGCAGGCCAGTGCACGTCGAGGAAGCTGATCACTTCCTGCCGGAAGGCTTCATAGGTGGCGTTATATTTCAGGTCCACGTTTAATCTCCCATACCACAGTGGGTTTAGCCCTGTTTCTCGGCCAGCAGCTCGCCGTGACGGGCCAGCATTTCAATGGCCTTGCGCTGAGTGGCTTCGTCGGCCTGGGGCAGCAGGACTGCGCCCCCCTTCTTGCTGGGCAGCGCGATGGTGGCGGTGCAGCGGACGGTTTCTTCGTCGCGCTGGTTGATCATCTGTACCTTCAGGTCAACAAGGTACTGGCCATTTTCCTCGCGCTTGCCGACCACTTCGCCCTTCACAAACTGCACGTCGCCCATGTAGTTAAACTTGCGAATTTCGTCGTACATGCTCACTACCCAGCCGTTGTCGCCGACCCACTCGGTGAGGTAGTGGTAGAGGTAGTGCTCGCGCATTACGCCGTAGTCGTAGGCGCGGGGGTTGCCAATGGCCTGTGCCCAGCTGCTGTCCCAGTGCAGGCGCTGGGCTACATCGGGTACGCCCATTTCGTTTTTTACGTAGAAGGGTGCAATGCGCTTGCGGTTCTTGTGCCACATGCGACCGGTACGCAGACCATAGGGCACCCAGCCATAACCGGCGGCGTGGAAGTTGACCACGTCGGTGACGGTCAGGGGGCCGCGCACGGAGTCGGGCAGGATGCTGCCCACTTCCAGGTCTTCAAAGAACAGCTTCTCGCGGCCACGGGGGTTGTCGTTGGCGTAAAGCTCGTCGATGCGGGCGATATCCTCATCGGTATAGCTGGCCGGCTCGATGCTCAGGTTCTTGCCTTTTTCCCTGGCCTTTTTACGCTCGGTCAGAATCAGGCGGTAGGTGTATTCGGCTATCACTTCGCCGCGCTGGTTCATTTTCACTGAACGGTTGAAACGGGTGACCTTGCGCCCGGCAAACTCGGAAGGCGTGACTTCCAGATCCACTTCACCGGAAAAGCTGTACACGCTGTCGCCGGGGTAGAGGGGTTTGTAAAACTTCCACTCCCCGCCGGAAATAAAGGCGTGAATACCGCGAAAAACGCTTTTGGTTTGATCCTTGATTTCCTTCGGAATCGGGTCGCCAAGCAGGGGCTTGTTGACAAAACCAGATATAATCGGTGGTGCATAGACGCCGCCCCAGCGGGTTTTGCTGGCGTAGTCGGGATCGACAAACAGTGGGTTGTCGCTGCCACAGCCCTGGGCGTAGGTGCGGATATTGTCTTCACTGATGGTGGTGATCTGTTCTTTGTCGCGGCAGGCCAAATCGATGCCGATCAGCAGGCGTGCGCGCTCGATGTCATGGTCGGTCAGCTCATAATTGGTGGCCCTTTCAAACTCTTCGCTGATCGGCTTTTTGTTGTCTGCGTCTGACATATTCTGGCTCCAGATTAAAATCGGTATTGCGTTATTTACCGGTAAAAACCGGCTCGCGTTTTTCGGCAAAAGCGCGAATGGCCTCTTTGTGGTCTTCGGTCATGGAGGACATCACCATATGGCTGGCCTCCCGATCCAATTGCTCGCTGAGGCTGGCATCAACGGCAGCGTTCATATTGCGCTTCATCAACTCCAGGGTAATCGGCGGTGCTTTGGCGAGGCGCTGGGCTAGGGTCATGGTGGCGCTCTCCAGTTCACTGTCGTCCACCAACTGGTTGATCAGGCCAATGCGCAGGGCTTCATCGGCGCCGACCTTATCCGACAGGTACATCAGTTCCCTGGCTTTGGCGCTGCCCAGCAGACGCGTCAGAAAGAAGCTGGCACCGTAGTCACCGGACAGGCCCGCCTTGATAAAGGAGGTAATAAAGATGGCCTTGTTGCTGGCCACCCGAAAGTCACAGGCCCCGGCCAGGGCCATGCCGACGCTGACCGTAGCACCACGAATCATGGCGATGGTGGGCTTGGGCATGTCGTAAAGAATGCGCGAGGTTTCCATATTGTCCCGCAGCCACTTCACCCGGTTGACGATGGTGTCGGGGGGGCGTTTGGCCCGGCGCTCGGCGGCGGCGGCTTCCTCTTCGGGGCTCAACTCGCCCTTTTTCTCCGGTTTGCCCGCGATATCGCCGCCAGCGCAGAAGGCTTTGCCTGCGCCGGTGATCACAACGACGCGTGCTTCCCGGTTGTTGGCGGCGTCGCTCATGGCCTCGGTGAGCTGACGCATCATCGGCGGATTGAGAGCGTTTAGTTTGTCTGGCCGGTTGAGGGTCAGAGTGAGAACTCCGTCTTCCAGATGCTGTAATACCAATGCTTGGTCCATAGTTATGCTCCGAACTCAGACCTGTTCGAGGAACAGGTTTTTTACGGCGTGCTTGGATATTTTCATCGACGGAGTGCGGGGCATCTCGTCGACAATTTTGATGGCTGTGGGCACCTGATAGGAGGTGAGCTTGCTCTTGGCAAAGGCGATGAGCTCGTCAACGTCAATCCCGGTGCAGCCAGCATTGAGTTCAACCGCGGCGACCGGTATTTCACCCAGGCGGTGATCGGGGATGCCCACCACACAGGCCTGTTTGACCTTGTCGTGGCTGCGCAGCACGGCAACCACATCCTGGGGCAGGATTTTGAAACCGCCACGGATGATGGCGTCGTCGGCACGTCCTCTGATGTAAAGAAAGCCGTCTTCGTCGATTTCTGCAAGGTCGGTGGTGCGGGTCCAGTCATTACTGCCGATCTGATTGGAGAGGACTTCCAGAATACCCACGGTGTTTGGAGGTAATTGCTTGCCTGTATCGGCATCGACTACCCGAATTTCGGTGCCGGGCTGGGCCCGGCCCACTGAGCCTCGTTTCTGTTTGGCAAATTGCTTGTGGTCGCCGATGGTCCAGCCGGCCACGGCCCCTGCGAACTCGGTGGCACCGTAGGAGTCCAGCAGGGGAACGCCGTATTTTTCTTCAAACTCTTCCTGCAGGCTTGGTGGTAGGGGAGCGCTGCCGCAGCGAATGGCCAACAGGCAGCTCAGTTCATCTGCCGGGGTGTCGGCGTCCAGAATCATTCGCAGGGCCGCTGGAGGCAGGGAGATCAATTTGGGTTGATAGATCGTGAGGGCGCGGCGAATTCCAGCGACACTGAATTTTTCCAGAATCACAATGGGCCGGGCCTGGGTCACTGCCGCCATCGCCGCAAACATGCCCCCGATATGGACCAAGGGCGTAGTGAGGACAGCGGGAGTGCCTTTCAAGCGAATGGCCTCGGTTTCTTTGTGGCTGCTGTAATGACCGGGGGTACCCATCAATGACAGAGCAAAGCTGCGGTAGGGCAGTTTTATCCGCTTGGCCGGGCCGGTGGTGCCGCTGGTCAACATTAGTATGCATGTGTCGGGCAGAGCGGGGTGGTGGCCGCTACCCAAGGGTACCGTGTTGTCACTGGCGGGTTCGATATGCAGATGCTGATCTGCAAACATCTGCAATACCACGGTGCCGCATGTTTCGGCCGCCTCAAGTAGACTGGGATGGGCCAGGTCACCCCGATCACAGATTACTGCCTTCAGGTTCAGACCGGCGATGTCGCTGGCCACTTTTTCCGGGCTCTGGAAGGGGTTGATGGTGGCGACGCAGCGCCGCGAGCCCAGAACCTGCATCAATGCGGCGACGTGGGCAGGGCGGTTGCGCAACAATATGCCGACGACATCCCCCTCCGCCAGTCCAGCCTGGTCAAGATGTTTCTGAACACTAGCCATGGCCTGCCCCACTTCGGCCCAGCTATACCACTGCCCCTGGAATTCCAGGGCATGACTCTCCGGTGACAGCGCCATTACTTGCTGGATACGGTCAATAAGGCTCGGTTGCATGCTCTTGAATCCTGTGGTGTCGGGCTACGGTTTAAGGCGTCGGCAAGGCAGCTCTGAGCGATCTTATTTGTTGGTGGGTTCAGAGCCTCTTTAATCGTTATAATCATATCAATTGTATATATGATTATCAAGGGGCTGCCGTTACCTCCCAAACAATGCAGAAAATCCCCTCGGCCGGATGAGCAGTTTAATGATATGTATGATTAAATACGTAAAATTACAGCGGTTTAAAGCCCCCCTCTACAGAGAAAGGGGCTCAGAATGAGAAGAATAGGTAGCCATGATAGATATTGCAGATGTCACCAGTCGTAGCAAAGAACCTAGCGGGGGCAAGAACAGCCGGGGTGGAAAACGCTTCAAGGTGCCCAAGGCGTCCGAGTTACTGGCGGGTAATATTCGCGACCAGATCATTCGCGGCAAGCTTCGCGATGGTGACCAGTTGCCCGCTGAGGCCAATTTGATGGAGCAGTTTGATGTCTCCCGGCCCACCATCCGCGAGGCCTATAGGATACTGGAGGCTCAGCAGCTGGTGTCAGTGACCCGGGGCGCCAAGGGTGGGGCGGTGGTTCACGCCCCCAGTCCCGATCTGATTGCCGAGAACACCCTGATGGTGCTTCAGGCAGAGGGTGTGACCATGACTGAGGTCTATCTGGCTCGCAACGCCTCGGAGCCAGCCCTGGTCAGGCTGGTGGCCACTAATGCCCGTAAGGAGGCTCCGCCCCGGCTGCGGGAGTGTCTCGCTGCAGAAGAAGAGGCACTGCTGAAAGATCCCCAGGCCTTTGCCAGTGCGCTGGATGAGTTTCATGCCACCTTGGTGGAGTTGGCGGGAAACCGACCCCTGCGCCACCTCTACAATGCGATTTCAGCGATTATTGCGGCACATCAGGCCATCGTGGCGGAACAGAAGTGGCGCGCAGGTAGTAAAGAGGCTATGCAAAAAACCCTTACTGCGGGACTTCGTTCTCAGGGGAAGCTGATCGATTTGATAGAAGCGGGCGAAATCGACAAGGCTGTGGCCCACTGGCGCAGCCACAACGAGGCCGCCTATAAAATGTGGATTTCCAATTTTGAAGATACCACAGTGCTGGAAGTGTTAAGCCGCAATGGCGCCTGAATATTGATACCTCTGGAAAGGAGTCATGCCTCCGGTCATGGACCGTCTCGTCGCCAAGGGTCCCAAGCTGGCCCACAGTCTTGCCAAGCAGATCACCCAGGATATTGTGGTCGGCAAGCTGGGCGCAGACGCTTTTCTCGGCCCAGAGAGAACGCTACTGGATCGCTATGGCGTGAGTCGGGATACCTTCCGAGAGGCGCTTAGGCAGCTGGAGTGGTTGGGCATTGTCCGCGCTCAGCGCGGTGCCAAGGGCGGTCTCTACGTTCAATCTCCCAGTCAGGCCAGCGTTGTCAATCTGCTCCGGGATTATTTTGATTTTTCCCAGGCCAACTTTGATGAGTTACTCGTTGTCAGGTCGGTGCTAGAGCGGGAGTTGGTTCGGGCGGCAATAGAAAGTCTGACGGACCGGGACGTTGTGAGGCTGCGGATTCTGCAGGGCCAGTTTGAAGCGGGCATGAGCCGGGATCAGTTTGTCGTATTGTTATTTAGCTTTTATCGTCATTTGATGGAGATTGCTGGCAACAAGGTGATTACGTTTTGCCTGATGCCGCTGATCTTCGTCACCGTGGATATTGCAAACTTTGGTAAGCTCAGCGATGCCCAGTTTGCCAGCAATAGTGAGGTGGCCTGGTCTAAGCTGAAGTCGGTGGTGGATGAAGTGATTGCGGGCAACGCCTTTGCTGCGGATCGACCGTTGCAGGAGTTCCTCGACTTTACCGGTCAATCAGTGGGCACTCAGATTGCGACCCTGCACAGTGAATCCACTTACCCCGCCTGGTTTGATCTCAGTCATAGCAAAATGGCGGAGGGCTTGATTTACCGCATCCACCGGGATATTCGCAGTAGTGGGTGTTGTCAGGGCGACCGGCTGGGGACGGAAGCCGAGTTGATGGAGCGATACCAAGTCAGTCGCAGCACCTTTCGTGAAGCCTGCCGGGTGCTGGAAGTGGTGGGTTTGGTGCAAATGCAAAAGGGCCGGGATGGTGGCCTGAAGGTGGCTCAGCCCCAGCCTGACAATGCGATTGCTGCCGTCGTCTATTACTTAAATGCCATAAAGGTGCCCTATGTCAGTCTGACTGCGGTCAGGAACGCCATCGAGCTTACCGCGATCCCGCTGGCGGCGAGCAACGTCACCGAAGGTGCTATTGAAGAATTATCGGCGTTATTGGCTCGGCAACAGGCTCTTTTGGGGGACGCAGACTTTGCCGCAGCTTCGATTGCGACGCAAAAGGCGATCAACCACCTGTCAGGCAATGATATCCTGAACTTTTACTACGACGCTCTGCTCGACAGTATCTATTTCAGTGACCAGGGTAAGGAGGCTGTGGCCAAACTGGTGAGGCACTCTGAAGCGATTACTGTCAGTCAGGCATCGATAGTGGATGCGGTACTGCATCGCGACCAGGCACTGGCGCGGCGACGCGTGCTGCAGCATCACGCAGTGATCGAGCGGTATATTGGCGCGGCCTGAATTCTTCCCCCTTCATTAGCCCAGGGCTTCGCGGTCAGAGCCCGCTCCTACGGGGAGCGGTGGTGTAGGAGATCGCCAGCCCAGGCCGCCCTCTCTTGCGATAAAGCCTCAATTCACCTTGTCCGAGGCCGATGGAATTACGCACCGATCCTGGCCTTGGGTATCGCGGTCGAACCCTAAAGCATCTTATCGATAAATTTCTGCTTCTTTTCTGTGGAGGGCGGTGCCAGATACTTGCCCATACTCAACAGGCCCTGCTTGTAGACGGCTTTTTTGTGACTGAACTGCAGGAAACCGTGGTGGCCGTGATAGGCGCCCATGCCGCTATTGCCCACCCCGGCCAGGGGCAGGTCGGGGCAGGTGATGTGCTGGGCGACATCGTTGATGGTGACCCCACCGGAGCAGGTTGTGGTCAAGACCTTGTCGATATTTGTCGGGTTGTTGCTGAAAAAGTACAGGGCCAGGGGGCGGGGTTTGGCGTTGACATAGGCAATGGCTTCGTCGAAGTTTCGGTAGGTTTTCAGGCACAGCAGCGGGCCAAACAGTTCTTCGTTGATGACTTTGAGTGTGTCATCCGGGTTCACCACAAACTGGAAGGGCAGTTTGCGGGGTGCCTGGCTGAAATCCTCCTCGGCCGGGTTCAGGCTTTCAATACGACAGCCCGCTTGTTGGGCTTCGTCAATATAGCCCTTGAGACGGGCGAGGTGACGCTCATTGATCACTGAAGTGAAGTCGTCGTTGTCGACATAACGCGGGAAAAAGCCGTTCATGGTGGCTTTGGCATGACTGAGAAATTTTTCCAGTTTGTCCTCGGGCAGTAGGACGTAGTCGGGCGAGAGGCAGAGCTGGCCGGAGTTCATCGCCTTCATGGTCATGGTGCGCTGGGCGGCGGTTTTGATGTCGGCGTCGGAATCGACAATCACTGGGCACTTTCCGCCCAGCTCCAGTGTCACTGGCACCAGATTCCGTGCTGCGGCGGCCATGACCGATTTGGCGACTTCCGGCCCACCGGTATAAACCAGATGGTCGAAGGGCAACTGGGAGAACGCAATGGCCACCTCCACGTCGCCGGTTACCACGGCCATTTCTTCGGGATTGAAGGCATCCGCCACCATAGTTTTGATGACCTGGGAAGTGGCGGGAGTCAGGTCTGAGGGCTTCAGCATGATCCGGTTGCCGGCGGCAATGGCGCCAATGGCCGGAGAAAAGGCCAGGTAGGCGGGGAAATTCCAGGGCGACATATTGCCCACTATCCCCAGGGGTTGGTAATGAATGTGGGCCCTGCCGCCCAGCAGGTTCATGGGAAAGGGCACCTTGCGCTTCTCGGCCCGCATCCAGTTCTTGATCTCCCTCTGGGTCTCCTTGGCCTCGCGGCTGGCGGACAATACATCGGTAATGGTGGATTGAAAGCGGCTGCGGTGGCCAAAATCCGCTGACAGGGCATCGATCAATTGGTCTTTGTAGCGCAGGTGGATGTCGGCAATGCGGGCAAGGCGATCAATGCGGATATCGGCGCTGGGGAAACCATCCTTCATAAAGCTGTCCCGCTGTTGCTGCAACAAAGCCTCCAGCGCGGTGATGTTTGGATTCGCATAGGCGTCGTTCATAGTAGGGCTCCTGTGGTTGCTATCCGCTATAAGTAGCGCAATTTATCCAGAATCTGGTCGAGTTTGTTATGGACATCTTCGCTGCCTGAGCCGCTGGCGTCTGCTGGCCTGAGTGCGTCCACGATGAATACTTGTATATAGCGATCTAGCGCCTCTCTGCCAGCGCTATTTCTTAGGGGAAGGTTGCTCAATAGCCACCATTGCCTCAGCAGCCAGTCAGCGATTTCCTCGGTGCGAAGGTCGCCGCGCAGGGCGCCATCTTGTTGGCATCGAGTGATGACAGGCCCGAGGACGTCAAAAAATACCGCCAGCCCTAGGCCGTTTTCCCGCTGAATCAGTTTTGTGGCCAGACTCTTTTCCCAACGCAGGAAGCGGTGCGATTGGCTATCGGTGGCGACCCTTCTGATGAATTGGAATAGTCGCTCTCTGGGGTCGGTAAGCGTGTCAGCGGCCTGAGCGGCCTCCCGAAGAATGTCCTTCCCGATTTGGGTTGCCAGGGCTGCGCCGAGATCATCGAGATTTTTGAATTCTCGATAGAAGGAGGTTCGGGAGACGTTGGCCAGTTGGCAAAGCTCGTTGATTTGGAGCTCTGCCAGGTCGCGCTCCTCCAGGGAGGTATTGGCGGCTTTTAGTATTTTTTCTCTGATATTGCTCATGATGGCTGTGTGGTGGGTCCGGGTAGTCAGGGTGACGCGTTCCCGCGTCGAACGGGTGATGTATCAGGCTATTGAATTGATGGAGAATAGCCTATTTAACATTTAAAAAATACATTTATTCAATAATGTCCATTTATAGTGAACACATTATGGATTTTATTTGTTGATCCTGCCTGGGCTAAAATTCCTCTTTCCATGAAAATTTTTTAACTTAAATAGTTGTATATATAACAATGTATTACGACAATCATATATTTGATTTATAGGATTTGTTTACAGGCGGGTAAAAAAGGCGATATATTGTACTCGTCGGCGATTGTGCTGTTGTTATCCGTCTAATTTTGGTTTAGGGCTAATTTTTAGTAGTAGGCAGACTGTGTGTGGTTTTAGGTATTCGGCCTCTCATTTAAAACAGTCAACTAATTAAGTGGCAGCTTGGCCGCGCAAACTATAAAAAATCGATCTGGAGTGTTAGCGAATGAAAACAAGTC
The DNA here is from genome assembly GCF_016132545.1 of Spongiibacter nanhainus. GTDB lineage: Bacteria > Pseudomonadota > Gammaproteobacteria > Pseudomonadales > Spongiibacteraceae > Spongiibacter > Spongiibacter nanhainus. The sequence continues at coordinate 2,885,987 of NZ_CP066167.1, read as the reverse complement.
AGCGGATGGGGCTGTCTATCCCATTAATTCTGGGTGTTCTTGGTGTTTCTGCTCAGAGTGTCGCCGCTCAGGAATCGTCTGGCCAGGTCAGGCAGCGAAGCTCCCTGATCGAGGAGGTGGTAGTCACGGCCCAAAAGCGGGAGCAGTCAGCAGAAGATGTCGGCATCGCTATTTCGGCCTTTAGTGACGACACCCTTAAGGCGCTCGGTGTTACAGATACCGCAGATTTGACAAACCTGGTGGCCGGTTTCGCCTACACCGACAGTGGTTTTTCGATCCCGGTTTACACCTTGCGGGGCGTCGGCTTCAACGAAATCAGCCAGACTGCGACCTCAGCAGTGGGGGTTTACATTGATGAGGTCAACATTCCTTTTCCGGTGATGACCAAGGGCGCCAACCTCGACCTGGAACGGGTTGAGGTGCTGAAGGGCCCTCAGGGCACCCTGTATGGTCGTAATACCACCGGCGGGGCTGTGAACTACATCAGCAAAAAACCAGGGGCTGAATTCGAGGCGGGGGTCTCTGCAGCCTATCAAAAGTATGGCCAATCCGATGTGGAGGGCTACGTCAGTGGACCCTTGAGCGACACTCTCGCGGCGCGGTTTGCCCTTCGGGATATCCGCAGCAGCGAAGGCTGGCAATATGACTATACCCGCCCCGGTGCCGAGCTTGGGGAGGTGGACAAACAGTCTGCCAGGTTCCTGCTGATCTGGGATGCGGACGAGGACCTGTCCTTTCAGTGGTCTGTGGATGGCTGGCGGGACCGCAGCGAGCCCCAATCCCCCCAGTATTATCAGTTCAGAAGTTTTTCCGCCCTGCCGGCCGCTGAAGCTTCAGAGAATGTACAGAATCACCCCACGGCGCCAGAGGATGATGCTCGGGCGACCGCCTTCAATCCCGAGCGGGAGCTGGGTCTGGATCAGGATTATATCGCTACTTCGTTGCGTACCGATTGGCACTTCAGTGAGTCGACCACCTTTACTTCCATTCTTGCCTTGCAGCATTTTGAGGGAATGGACCGCTATAACAATGACGGCCTGAATGTCAGTGATCTGGATTACGACACCGACACCGAAACCACGGCCTGGAATGCCGAATTCCGTCTGTCGGGTTTTGCCTTTGACGACAGCGTGCAGTGGGTGGCGGGCTACTTCTATAGTGGGGACGAGCTGGAAGATACCCGCTTTACCTATCCCACGGAATCCAGCGGGGGTTATGGCGGTATTTTCGTGCGTCAGGTGGATCTGTTCTCGGCCCAGGATGCCCAAAGCCACGCCATCTTCGGGCAAGCAGAGTGGCAAGCCAGTGACGAATTCAAGTACACCCTCGGTCTGCGTTACACCAATGACAGCCGGGAATACGACGCCTGTACCCGGGATGCCGATGGCACTACCGCGGTATTGTTCCAGGGGGTAGGCGCGCTGCAGCGAGCGGGCCTGGGCGATGTTTTTTCGGTGTTGACCAGTGACGAGGTTGGCGATGTCGGGCAAGTCGTTGCAGGATTGTTGCCGGTCACGGCTTTGAGCGAGCCGATTGGCCAGCTTCTGGTGGGTGCTGCGGATGCAGGTCTGATTGATCTGACAGGTGATTTGAGCGGCGGTCCGGGAGTGGGTGACTGCGTCACCTTAAATAGCGAAACCAACGAGTCGGGGTTGGTGCGTGGTGGCCTGGATGAAGACAATATCTCTGGCCGGGTGGCGGTGGACTGGACGCCCAGCGAAGCGATGCTGATCTACGCTTCCTACAGTATTGGCTATAAAGCCGGTAGTTATCCCTCGTTGTTATCAGCCACGGACGCGCAATATACCCCCGTAACGCAGGAGCGTATCGAAGCCTTCGAGGTCGGTATGAAGGGTCAGTGGTATGACGGTCAATTGAAGGTCAACAGCTCCCTGTTTCGCTACAACTATGAGGACAAACAGCTTTTTACCGTCTTTAAAGACCCTATCTTTGGCGCCATTCAGCGTCTGGATAATGTGCCCGAGTCAGTAGTGCAGGGGCTGGAGCTGGAAGTGCAGGCGGCGCCCTTTGCGGGCTTGTATACCTCCATTGGCTTCTCGCTGCTGGACACAGAAGTCAAAGATTACGTCGGCATTGATCTCAACGGTAACAGTCAGGATTTCTCGGGGAATGAGCTGGATTATGCCTCACCGATGGAAGTGACAGCCGTGGTCAATTATGAATGGCCTGTATTGGGTGACTACTCCGCCAGTATTGGCCTGGATGGTAAGTATTCTGATGCAGCCCAGGGGGAGTTATCTAACGACCCAATCACCGTCCGTCCCAGCTATTTCATTCTCAATGCGCGGGTGGGCTTTCGTCCCTATGACGGCCCTTGGAACTTGCAGGGCTATGTTCGCAACTTGACTGATGAAGTCTACTTTAATTCCACCCAGTTCCAACCCGACGTTTATGTACGTTACACCGGTAAACCTCGAATTTATGGCGTACGGGTGGATTACGAATTCTAAACGTATCGATCGTCTTTTGAAGAATTGGAGTATAGATTTTGAAAACAGTATTGATTACCGGAGGTGGCAGTGGCATTGGTCGCCAGTTTTGTCGGCTGTTTGCCGCGGATGGTTACCGCCTCGTGGTATTTAGTCTGGTCCAAGAGGAGCTGGATGATCTGTCTGCAGAATTGCGGCGGGATTTTCCGTCGATTGAATCGGTATTGGTACAAAAGGATGTTGCCCGGGATGGCGCGGCCGACGAGGTCTTCGCCTATTGCCAACAGCAGCAATTGAGCATCGATGTACTGGTCAACAACGCCGGATTTTGTGCCTTTGGTGACCATGTTGCTATCGATGGCAGGCGTATGGAGAGCATGCTCAAGCTTAACGTGCTGGGTCTAACGCAAATGTGCCGGGTTTTTGGTGAGGATATGAAGCGCCGGGGCGGCGGCAAGATTCTAAATGTTGGCTCGATGGCGGGGTATATCCCCACGGTCGGTATGGCGGCCTATTGCGCCTCGAAGGCCTACGTCAACAATTTCAGCGCCGGCCTTGCTGCCGAGTTGGCGGACTATGGCGTGCAAGTGAGTGTGCTCTGCCCCCCCGCAACCCAAAGCAAATTTATGGCCACCGCCAAGGGTGATGACGACACCGGTAAGGCGGTGGAAAAGTTTGTTTCGGGGAAGATGTTCAGCGCCGAAGACGTGGCCAAGGCAGGTTATAAAGGCTTATTTGCTGGAAAACGCCGTATTTCGGTGACCGGCATGCTGCGTTTCTCAATGTTTATGATGCAGCTTTTTTCGCCGGATGCTCTGGCCAATATGACCTTAAAGCAGGTTAAGAAACATAAAGCCGCGTGATTTCTTTCCTGAATTCCAAAAACAGAACTAAGCAGAATGTTGGGTAAAAAAAATATTGTCGTGGACAGTGCCCAAATGCTGGGACGGGCAGCGGTGAGTGTATTGCCCTGGGTGCCAGCGCCGGGGCCAATGCGCGCTGCTGATATCAAAAAAGCTTGGCTGCAAAGCCGCATCGCCGATGGTGTGGCCGGTGCCGAGTTGAAGGCCATCTCGCCGTTGGGGGGTGATTTTGGCACCACAGATCGGCAGCGCTTGGGCCTGGAATGGAATGAAGCGGGAACAGCTGCGGGGCTTCCCCAGGTGGTCTTTATTAAATCGACCCCCAAGACCGCCAGCAGCCGATTGATGGTGGGGCCGCTGAAAATGGCTTCGAATGAAGTGGCGTTTTATCGCACTGCCCGGCAATTCCTCGGTGATGAGGCGCCGCGCATTTACGCGTCAAATAGTGGTCCGGGCGCGCGTTTTTTATTGGTGCTGGAGGACCTGTCCGCCAGGGGCTGTCAGACCTTTACCCTTGCAGACGAGGCGCCCCTTTCCCATTTGCAGGGCATGATGGTGGCCTTGGCCAAGCTCCACAGCGCCTTCTGGCAGTCGCCAAAACTGGATCGGGAATTGGCCTGGTTGGATAGCGAGCGCAGTCGTCCGGGCTTTCGGATGATGATGGCGGTGCATCGGCGCTTTCGTCAGCGTTTTATCAATGGTCGCGAGGAAGTGCCAGATCCGGTGCGCGAGCTGGCAAGAGTGCTGACGACGCATGAGGATGCGGTGATCTCCGTGCGTGAGGCGGGTCCTCATACTCTGGTCCATGGTGATACCCATCTGGGTAACACCTATATTCTCGATGATGGTCGCAGCGGCTTGCTGGACTGGCAAATTGCCCACCGCGGTCAGGGTATTCGTGAAGTGGCCTATTTTCTCGGCACCGGCGCACCGGTTGCCCTTAGACGGAAGCACGAGAGCGACTTGCTTAAACTATACATAAAGACCCTGAGCGAAAATGGCGTTGTGCTCGCCAAAAGCTTCGACGAGGTTTTTGACCAGTACCGTTTCTGGCTGGCCTATAGCTGGGATGCCGTGCAACTGACCCGTAACTGGCAGGGCCTGCAGAGTCAGGAGAGCATGGATCGCAGTTGGGAGCGAATCAATACTGCGGTGGAGGATCTGGATGTTGCGGGTGCGGTTTTAAGCAGCGTGGCAGACGAAAAATAACGTGGACGCGACTTCCAGTGAAAATCGCCAATGAGCAAACTTCTAACCAAACGTGATGTGATCGACTATGTCTATTTTTAACAAGCAATTACCGCCAGTGCCCGACCACGTTCCGACAAATCTGGTATACGAATTTGATATCTTCAGTGATTCGGCCCGAGGCGGCGATGTGCATGCCAGCCACAAGGCCTTGCACGGCAGTGCGCCGGATATTTTTTATACGCCGCACAATGGCGGGCATTGGATTGCCACACGGATGGAAGACGTGCGGGATATTATGCAAACGCCGGAGCTGTTCTCCAGTCACAAAGCGCCCTTTTCTCCTGATGTGGGCAAGCTGGGGCTGTCTTTGCCGCCCCAGGATATGGACCGCCCGGATCACACGCTGTATCGCCAGTTGCTGATGAAGTTTCTGTCGCCCCAGAGGGTGGTTCAGTTGGAGGGGCAGGTCAGAGCGCTGGCGGTGGGTCTGATCGAAGACGTCAAACCCAAAGGAGGCTGCGAGTTTATGTCCTCGGTATCGGTACCCATTCCGGTCAAGACCTTTATGGGGCTGATGCATATGGATCTGAATCGCTACGAGGAGTTCGTCCGCTGGGCCAATGGCATTCTCGCCTCCGATACCATGCTCAAACGCCTGTTGCCCTTTATTCGTATGCGCTTTTACCTCAAGTCCCTGATTCGCCAGCGTATCAAGCAGCCCTCTGACGATCCGGTCAGTATACTGCTCGCCTCTGAAGTGAATGGCGAAGAGCTCAGCCATAAACGGGTGCTGGAAATGTGCAATCTGCTGTTCCTGGCAGGGCTGGATACGGTGACCAATGCGATGACCTTTTCCATAAAGCATCTGGCTGAGAACCCCGAGTTTCAGCAGCAACTTCGTGACAACCCTGACCAGATTCCTGCGGCGGTGGAAGAATTACTGCGCCGCTATGCCTTCCCCAATATTCCCCGCCGGGTTACCGAGGATACCGAATTTAAAGGCGTAACCATGCGAGGGGGGGACCGGATCATCTGCAGTCTGGCCGCCGCGAATAACGATGATCGGGCCCTGGAAAATCCCCATCATGTGGATTTGGACAGACCCAAATTTCGGCATATGGCCTTTAACGGTGGACCCCACAATTGTGCGGGTGCGACTCTGGCGCGATTGGAACTGCGGGTATTTTTGCAGGAATGGCTGGCCCGCATTCCTCCCTTTTCGGTGAAGGAAGGCTTTAAACCCGAGGTCCGCGGCGGCGCGGTGATGGCGATGGAAAGTCTGGAGCTGCGTTGGTAGCACTTTATATCCAAACAACAAGTTATGGCCTAGCACCAAAATATGGCTGAACAACAATGGCGCTGGCGATAGGCGCTCGATGAGAAATACCAGTGCTACTGGGGAATGTCCATTAGCCACACCCGAAATCAGGAGATGCAGTATGAGTTTTGAAAATAAAGTTGTGATTGTCACCGGCGCCGCTCAGGGCATGGGCGCGGCCTATTCCCGCTTGCTGAGCCAGCGTGGCGTATCAGTTGCTGTTGCGGATATTAATCTGGCGTTGGCGGAGTCGGTGGTTGCGGAGATCACCGAAGCGGGGGGCAAGGCGCTGGCGGTTAAGGTCGATGTCGGTTCGCCGGAGTCCTGCAAGGAATGCGTGGCGGCCACCGTTGCGGCCTTCGGCAAGGTAAATTACCTGGTCAACAATGCCGGTTTATTGAGCGCCGCCCTGATGCCCCAGCTGCAGGATATTTCCCTGGATGACTACCAGCGGGTGATGTCGGTGAATATGCACAGTGTACTGTATATGACCCAGGCGGTGGTGCCGGAGTTGCGCAGGCAGGGCGGTGGTGCCATTGTGAATACCTCATCCATTGGCAGCTGGCAGGCCACCGGGATTTATTCGGTGTCCAAGGCCGGTGTGAATTCCCTGTCTGTTAATCTGGCCCACTCCCTGGCGGCGGACAATATCCGCGTCAACGCCATCGCCCCCGGCACGGTGGATACTGAGGGCATGAAGCCCATCATGTCGGTGGAGCAGATGGCCGCCTGGGCAAAAATGTCTGGTCAGGCCTCTGGTCAGGTGGCGGGCCCCGAGTTGATCGCCCAGGTTGGCGTATTCCTGCTTAGCGACGAAGCGGCCTTTGTCAACGGCCAGATCTTTCCGGTCGATGGCGGCACCGTCATTCGCATCTAAATCAGACAACGAGGAGAAGAAAATGAGCATGGAGTTTAATGCCAGCTGCCCACAGGCTTGTCTGTTGATCGGCGACCAGATTATCGAAAAAGCTTCCGGTGGCGTGTACACCCATATCAACCCCGCTACGGGCAAAGCCCAGGCTGAGATTCCCCTGGCAGGTGTTGAGGAAACCGAAAGTGCTATCGCCACAGCGGTATCGGCTTTTGAGGTCTGGCGGGCCATGCCGGGTCGGGAGCGGGCGCTATTGTTGAACCGCTTTGCCGATCTGATCAAAGCTAACGCCACTGATTTTCAGCGTTTGGCGGTTATCGAAGGTGGCACGCCCTTTAGCGTTGCTGCTGGCGGTGCAGGTTTGGCCGAGGAATGGACCCGTTACTACGCCGGCTGGGCTGACAAGCTCGACGGTCAGGTGGTCAGCAGTTATCCCAACGATGAGTTTATCTATACCCTGCCGGAGCCTTACGGAGTGATCGGTATTGTGGTGACTTGGAATGGCCCGCTGATTAGCCTGGGTATGAAGGTGATTCCTGCATTGGCGGCGGGTAATACGGTGGTTGTTAAACCTGCCGAGCAGACTCCTTTTGTGGCGGCGCTGTTTGGCAAGCTGGCGCTGGAAGCGGGCATTCCCCCGGGTGTGATTAATATTTTGCCCGGTGGCGTGGAATCTGCCCAGACCCTGATTGCCCATCCGGATGTGCAAAAAGTCAGCTTTACCGGCGGTCCGGTAACGGCGAGAAAAATCCTCCATCAATGTGCGGAATTGCTAAAGCCCTCGGTGATGGAGCTGGGTGGCAAGTCGGCCAATATCGTTTTCGACGATGCCGACTTGGATAGTGCCGCCCAGCACGCGGCAATGATGAGTGTTGGTCTGCTTAGCGGCCAGGGTTGTGAATTGCCCACCCGGCTGTTGGTTCAGGAAGGGGTTTACGACGAGATGGTGGAAAAGGTGGTGGCCATTGCCAAATCCCTGCCCATTGGCGATCCCCGTGATGTGAATACCTTTATTGGCCCGGTAATTAATGCAGAAGCCTGCCATCGCATCCTTTCCATGGTAGGCCGTGCGAAAGCGGCGGGGGCGGGGCGACTGGTACTGGGTGGCGAGCGCTTGAGCCTGGAGGGCGATCTGGCCGATGGCTTTTACGTGTCTCCGACGATCTTCGCAGATGTAGACCCCTATAGTGAAATTGCCCAGCAGGAAGTGTTCGGTCCGGTACTGGTGATCCAGAAATTCAGTTCCGAGGAAGAGGCTATCACCATTGCCAACGCTACCCAGTATGGGCTTGGTGGCTATATCCAAACTAATGACCTAAAGCGTGCCCACCGTGTTGCCGCCGCCCTGAAAACCGGCTTTGTTCATATTAATGGCAGTCGCAATATTCCTTCCCATGCGCCCTTTGGCGGCCTGGGTCTATCGGGATTCGGTAAGGAAGGTGGTCGTCCAGGGTTGGATGAATTTGTTCGATTGAAGACCGTAAGCTTATCTCAATAGTAGGAGCTTCTTTAGGTGAATCATTTGCGGATATATAGCTAACTGTTTTGCTATCAGTAAACGCAATGCGCGCATACTTTCGGAAATTTGTTGAATCTATTTTATTCATAGTTAAGTGAGCGAATATACAGAATGCCAAAGTTAATTTTCGAAAAACCCGACGGTCACGAAGTTCAGGTTGTCGCTGACGTAGGTGTTAGTGTGATGCAAGTAGCGGTCGATAACGGAATTGATGAAATTCTTGCAGAATGTGGCGGCGCTTGTTCATGTGCTACTTGTCACTGCTATATTTCTGAATCCTGTTTAGACAGCATCGAGCCACCGGCAGAAATCGAAAGCGAAATGTTGGATTGTGTACTAGAGAAAAAAGTAAATAGTCGCTTAAGTTGTCAGGTCATCGTGAATGAAAACATGGAAGGGTTGCGAGTTATCCTGCCAGATTCGCAGTTTTAACTTATCGACCCTACAGTAGCGGTTGAGGAAATACAACGCGATGTAAAACCGATTGGTTTCAGAGTTTGTAACTTATCGCAACATGGTGATACACGCAAAGTGATAATAATAGCGAGTGACAGATATGGCTGGCGACGGCGAAAACCCCGGCGGACTGCGCCGGGAGCCAAAGCAGGAGCGTTCCCGACGCATGGTCCAGGCCATTGAACAGGCGGCGCGGAAAATTATGCTAGAGGACGGTGCTGAGGCCCTAACCACCACCTCGCTGGAGTGGGTTTCCGGTGTCCCCAAGGCCTCGATATATCAGTACTTTCCAAACCTCGATGCAATAAAAGCCGAGGTTTTTCGCCACGAGATACACCAGCATTTCGAGCGCTGGCTCGCCCGCCTTGAGTCCATGCAGGACAGTATGGACCTAGGCGAGGGTCTGGCCCTGATAGTGGATTCGGCCCTGGCACTGCACAGCCGACTGATTGAGCTGGATGCTGAGTTTTATCAATCCCACAGTGGCTACTTTGGAATCTGGACGTCCTTTGATAACTACGCGGAAAGGCGGGAAACAGGGGCCGAAATTCTCAAGCAGTTTTTCAAACGGCTCTACCCGGAGATGTCGGCAGAAGAGCTGGATTTACGTGCCTACACCATGGGTCGGGCCATCGAACAGTCGTCGTACCATATTTTGAGGGACAACCCCGATTATCGAAGACAACCGCTGCTTCGGGAACTGATGTTGTCGATGGCATTGAGTTTTTTTAATTCCTCAAGCTAGCGAGAGCTTTCTCCTGGTTTATTCGGGTTTTTACTTCCCCTTTTGTTTGGCCCGAAGAATCTGGACAGAGAGGCAAGCGTTTTTTGGAACCAATAAAAATAATATAAATATCAGTCTTTTGCTGGATTTTTCGGTGATACTAAATCCGACCCGGATATGCTTCATTCGCGACACGATAACAGTGATCATTAAATTCCTTAGCCACAAAAATAACAGGATGGGGAATGATCTCGTTTCACTGGTCGAATAATAACGCTCATGCTGACTTGATAGAAAAGCAATCGCCATATTTGGGTGTACCTGGGGAAGTCTGCGCCGGGGGCGACGGCGTGTTTTGGCTGGATGGGAAGTGCGTCCCCGAAGGTATTGTTGACCCGCCCATGCCCTGGCTGCTGAATTACCTTATTCCCGCCCTAGCCATTCTTGTCCTGATTGTTCTGGTCCGCGACAGTATAAAAAAGGGAGAGCTTACCTGGTGGGTGTTGATGTGCATTGCTAGTGCATCCACCTTCTGGTTAGAAACCTTTGGTGATTGGGGGCAACATCTGTTGTACAGCCCAAACTTTCACCACTATGCGCTGGATCTTCCGTTCACTGCACCTCATAACCCTGCGTGGATGCCCTTTATGTATGCGGTGTATTGGGTGCTCCATACCTGGGCGATTCTGGAATTGGCCAAGTTCTACCAGCGTCGGCATCCCGGTGCGAGCTTAGGCAAGGCCATTATCGTCTTCACCGTACCTTTAACCTTTGTCTGGAATATTGCAGTGGAAGGGACTGCGGCTTATATGGGTTGGTGGACTTATGATCCACCTATAGGGCCTTATCTCGACATGGGTCGCGGCAATTTTCCGCTCATGTGGCCCATGCTCACCATGTTCATCTGGCCAAATCTGATTTCATGGCTGGTTGGTGCGCCAGAAGAAAGCGGTCCCAATCGCTTAGAGAGGCTTTGTGGATTATCACAGAGTTTTAAGTTTGATAACAATGACAGCTCATTGGCGCTAGGTACAACAGCGTCCGCTCCTTTGATGCGTCTCGCTGCCTGGGTGGCGATATTCAATGTGACTTTCATTATTTGCCTGATTGTGCCGTTGCTGGGGCTAAGGTTGTTGACTGGTTGGGACAGCCTGTATTTGCCCTAACAGACCGGGCAGTAAAATTTGGTATCTCACGTCTTTGTATTTGTTAGTGGATAAGAAAATGCGTTTAAAAACAGGTTTTGAAAGGTGTTCGGTTTTCTGTCTGATCCCAGCTCTGATTGGGCTGGGAGGCTTCTCGCCACTATTACTTAACGCCCAAGAGAAACAATCTCCGCAGTATGCCCTTGAGGAGATTGTGGTTACGGCTCAGAAGCGCGCGGAAAATGTTAACGAAGTTCCCATCGCCATCAATGCCTTCAGTGGTGATGCCTTGGAAAAGGCTGGGGTGAAAAGCATGGCGGATCTTGCCATAAAAACGCCAGGACTAGTTTATGATACGTTGGTTAATTACGCGGTAATCTTTATACGCGGTGTTGGCACTGATGCCTTTATTCCCTCGGCGGATCTAAGTGTCGCTCCCTATATTGACGGTGTATATTTCCCGATTTCCTTCGGACTTGCTCGCTCTCTAGGGGAAGTGGAGCGAGTAGAGGTACTGAAAGGGCCTCAGGGCACCTTATTCGGTCGAAACTCTACCGGTGGGGCCATCAGTATTACCACTCGCCAGCCTAGCGATAGCTTTACCGCTAAGGCATCAACGAGTTATGAGCGTTTTTCTGAGAATAATAATCGCCTCTATGTTAGTGGCCCGTTGACCGATGAGCTATCGGCCAGTGCGGCGGTGATTTATAACACGCGAGACGACTACTACGAACCCGTGGCAGGCTTATCTTACGACGAGCTGCAACCCTACCGTGAGCGGGGTGCTAATTTTACCGCCCGTTGGTTACCCAGCGAGTGGGCGGAAGCTACCCTGTCAGCTTACTACTTTGACTCCGAGGGCGTGGGTACATCCCTGCTTGCTTGCCTGCAACCTTCGGCCTTGGGTTCAACGCTAGGTATATCTTGTGCTCCTGATTACAAAAGTAATACCAATCTTGACAATACCGCTTACAGTGAACTGAAGGCGGGTGCATTAACTCTACAATTCTTTCCGGGACCCTTTGACATAAAATCCATTACGGCCTACCAGGATACTAATGGGCAGTCCTTGGTAGATTTTGACGGATCCAGTGCAAACCTTGTTGAGTTTGGTGGTGACGGTACCCAAAAGGAAAATACCCCGCAGTTGTTTGGCGAGATATTTACTCAGGAAATTCAGTTCATCTCCAATAATGAATCCCCAGGTGGAGATCAGTTGGAGTGGATCTTCGGTCTTTACTACCTTGACAGCACAGTGGGCTACGATCCCGTTGGCTTTGCGCTTGCCGGTCTTAATAACGGTCTTTCGGGGTTATTGGGTGGCGATCTTCCCTTACCTATTGATCTAAGCGCCCTGGCGCCTTTAACAGACACTTTAGGGAGTATCCTGTCGCCTTTGGATAATCTCGTGCAAGCGAAAATCAATGTCACTGGCTCGCTGGACACTGTTGCTGAGTCAGCTTTCACTCAGGCTACCTGGACGCCAATTAACTGGTTGGATATTACCTTGGGCGGTCGTTTCCAGAGGGAAAAACGCCGCGTCTACAATGCAAACTTGCAGTTGAGCACACAGCTTGTCGGTGAGACCGCTTACGTAGAGGCAATTGGCTATCCGGCTGAAGAATTTGAAGAGACAAACTTTTCTCCAAAGCTTAACATCTCTGTCGTTCCCGCAGATGGCCAGATAATTTATGCGTCTTACCAACAAGCCTTTAAGAGCGGAAGCTACAATATCGTTAATTTAACTGAGTCACCTACATTCATACGGCCGGAAACTGTGACTAGTTATGAGTTGGGGGTTAAGTCATCACTTCTGGATCGGCGTTTGCAGATTAACGCCGCTATTTTCAAAACAGAGATAGAGGACCTTCAGTCCCAATTTGTTTCCCTGCTGTCAGGTGGTGTCGTCCAGTTTCAGAATGCAGAGCTAGCTGTCGTAGAGGGCGCGGATATCGATATTCAATGGGCAGCTAGTGAAGCTTGGCGGTTCAGTTTAGGTGCCAGTTATTTAGACGGTCGCTATGATAAATTCGACGATGCTGTTGGCTATACCGAATCAAATGGAGAGTTCGCCGGAATGTACAGCCCGGATGAAAACTACAGTGGTAATACCATTGTCCGCAATCCCGAACTGACGGCGACGTTGGGGATAAACTGGTTTACCCCTTTGCCCGGCGGTGAGTTAAATATAGGCCTTGATTATTACTACAATGACGGCTTTTACTACGATGCAGCAAATCAGCTAGAACAGAAAAGCTATACAGTATTGAATGCCCGCGCCACATATTCCCATGACGATTCCAATATTGACGTCTCATTGTTTGGAGGCAACTTGGAAAACTCCAAATACTACATTTATCAGTTTCAAACTGATTTCGGCGTGGTTGGAAAGTTAGCCAGGCCGGTTAGCTATGGTATTAGGGTGAATTGGGAGTTTGGTGGAGACTGACCTTTCCCTCGAGTCACTACCTACCACAGCTCTGATGAGATGTAGTAATTCAGACTTGATCTGACAGTTACCGATTCTTCACTAGGTTTCTGTCAGGTCGGGGGCAATTCAAAAACCTTTCCTTTCAGATTATATTTCCTTCGAGCATGGTTTCCATTGACGTTCTGCCACCGCACGTTTGCGATGATGTGTTCGTTCAATTTTTTAATAATCCAGCCAGTTTCCCAGGTCACGCTGTAGCTCTGTAATCGTTCAAGAAACCATCCTTTGTAATCCCCCCGAAAAATAATCGAGGTTTTGGGTAGAGATTTTTACAATACTCGCATAAGGAGCGAAATATGAGGAGGTCTCGATTTTACGACAGCCAGATTGCGGAGTTTCTCAAAGATTTCCTCCCGAAGACATGGATCGCATCTTTCCTCGGCAATGTTTGGTTAAAACAGTCGGAGGTGCCATTGCCCAACCAGCGACTTCTCTGTATGCAATGTCGCTTAGCTCAGGTAACTTCGGATTTGGTGTCTACCCAATGCGGAAATCGCCGCTCCACGAACCGGCTCAGCCGCTCGGCATTGATGTAGAACAACAGTGGAATACTTATAGCGCAAGCGATCAACAAAATGGCCAGCATTGCACTCGTTAAATCCATCCTAGTCTATTCCTCCTATTAGGGTGCTCACAGCCTGCCTGGCTGTGCTTCAAGCCGTAAGGCATCCCTAAGCCGCGCTTGCAGGCAGTGCTGACACAAGTCGCACTCCATCGCGGTGCCATCCCCAAAGATACTGCCATATCCCCCCGTTTTTACAATATGCACGAAGGCTTGCATTTCCAGAACGTCGTCATACCGCTGCTCACAGGCGTCGCAAGTGATCGCCGTGACGGTGTCCTGCTCTACTGTGATCCGAGTGGTGTGCTTCATTTTGTATTTCCTCGCTCTGTATCGGAGAGGCTCTTTTTCTTGAGAAGGGCGTTCTCAAGCTCAGCGTGGTCAACCTGATCCATCATCTCATGGAATAATTCAGGGTTTAGCACGTAGGCTACCCGCTCACCTCTGCAGGTGATGATGTAAACCTCCGGATTTCCATTGTCGAGCTGCCGGACGATTCGGTTCAGTTCTCGCTTCAGTCGACTGAGGGGTAGTAGCTCCAAAATCATTGTGATTTTCCCTGCAGGTCGCTGTCGGTTATACCCGCCTCGCGATAACGCCGCAGGGCCTCTCCCCATACCTGATTGAGCTCAATGCGACGCTGCATAGCCAGGTAGTCGTCTAATCGCAGCAGATGCCCTACGATTTTACCCCGGTGAGTCAGCACATAGTGCCGCACAATGCCCTTGCACATATTCCGCTCTATGGCGATCTGGGCTTTGTGGTAGTGTCCGATCGTGATGGTTTTCTGGCGCATCAGTTGCTTCCTCCTTGCAGAGCATTTTCAAAGTCCTGCTGGTGCGTGGCCCACAATTGATCTGATAACTGTGCTGCCAGAGCTTGGTCCTCAACATCGATCCCAAAGACCCGGTCTGCCATTGCAGGGTAAAGCACCGTAGAGGGGCTGGAGGCCAGGACTTCAAAGGAGCCCGCTATCGCCTGCACGATGATCAGATTGCTATCAGGGACCCCGTAGATCGTCCAAGTCAGTCCGGAGAGGTCTTTATCGGCCAGCGCCTCCATATAGCAGAGGGTGTCTGGCTGTTGAGTGAGGGCTTTGAGCTCTTGTTGTTGCTTTGTATCGATGGTGTCTGTCATGGAATCGTCCTCATTGATGTAGTCGTATGGCGGTATCGCCTGCATTGACAATCACTTGTTGAATTACTGTTCTGAGTAAGACGCGTTGTTGTGTGGATATGGCGTTGATCTCTGGCAGCGCGCCGACTGGAGGGCATTCACGCCACTTTGTTTATCGAGCCTGGATATCAGCGCATAGGATGGGTGATCAGCCTTGGGGTACCACTGCTTGGGCCTAAAGTAGCCGCGGAGGATATTGGCTAGCGCTGGATCGAACATCTCCAGTTCCGCCAGTGGGGTGGCCAACAGCTCTAAGGCCGCCATATCGTGGGGCTGCGTGGCGCCGCGGTCAGCACCAACGAGCGTGAGGGTCTTACCCAGGTCGTGGATGATGATCAGGGTGGTAGCGATATCCCGCTCTAGATCATCGTGTGAGCTGGGATAGGTGCCGCCGTAACGGACCAACATATCGGCTGTGTGCTCCAGTAGACCCCCTTGGTAAGCGTGGTGGTGCCGCAGGCTGCCAGGGGCATTTAACACTCCCATGGCATTACTGCTGTCGACAAATACACTGTTCAGAAACTGACGCAGTGCTGGCGTACTCAAGCGCGACCAATGTCGGATGATCACCCGGAGTGCGGGAAGAAAAGTCGGTAGTACCCACTCCCGGGGCAATAGCGCCGTAGGTTTTAACGTCTGGCGTTGGGGTAATGCAGTGATCTCCGGCATGAGCTGCCAATGCGACGGGTAGGCACACAACTCTCCAGTGACTTCAATGATATCGCTATGATCGGCACTGTGAAGCGGCGTGGGGTTGCCGCCCAGCGGAATTGCGGACAAGGCGGTTCCCGCCAGATTCCCCAGCTGCAGGTACCGGGTTGGTCTACCTGAGCGGTCTAGCTGGTCCTGGCTGCCCAGCACCCGGAACTGGCAGCGTTCCAGCCGCCTAGATGTCAGTATCTCGGAACGGAGTGGGGTGAGGGAGAGTTCCGAATGGATTAGTGGCATATCACGACTCCTCCAGAGCAGACGCTTCAGTAGTACCCAGCATTTTTTCAAAGGCTGAGCCATCTTGGCGTGTGAGATTGGGGACATACCGGGAATACACCCGGAAGAGCATTTCAGTAGAGGTGTGGCCAAGCTGAGTGGCAATCCACTCAGGGGATTCTCCGGAGGCCAACCATAGTGTCGCTGCGGTATGTCGGGTTTGGTAGGGACGCCGAATAGCCAAACCAAGGTAGCGGAGGAGGGGGTACCACACCCTGTCGGTGAAGTTTTTGTTGTCCAGCGGCTGGCCAAGGCGATTACAGAACACGTACTCACTAACGCGGCGTGTAGCCGCCTCCTGCTTCTTGAGGGCCATATATACCGCTTCAGACATGCGGATTTCTCGCTGACTGCCATCGGTTTTGGTGTACTCGACTCTCCCCTTAGTGAACGTCTCCCGTATCAGGATCTGGCGACGCTCAAAATCGATGTACTTCCATTTGAGACCGTGTAGCTCACCAGAACGCATACCCGTAAAGAAGCGCACAGTCATGTAGCAGTGATAGTCTTCACGGACGTTTTCCAGAATCAATCTGACCTGTTCTAAAGAGAACGGGTGGATGTCCTTTTTCTGCACCTTGAGCCGCTTGATGCGCTCAGTCGGACTGGTAAACTCATAGCGGTCAGCAGCTTCATCAAGGATGGCCTTTAAGGAGCCCACTATCTCGTTGATTGTTTTAGCGCTAAGTAATTTGTCATGATGGCCTGGGACTTTGGCGAGTTTAGACCTGAATGACAGTACTTCCGCTTTGGTGATGCTGTTGACCTTTCTTTCCCCAAAGGCCGGGATCAAATGGCGGGACAAAAACGACTGCTGAAGCTCCAGGGTCGACTTTCGCCATCGAACTTCGTTTTCCATGAGCCATTGCTTGGCAAAGTCATCAAAGGTAGGGCAATCCACATCCTCATCAGTTGCCTCGGTCCTCACTAACTGGCGGCTTCCCGCCGGAGGTAAGGTAGGCGGCGCAGCGACTACAGTTTCCGCTACAAGTTTTTGACCAGTCTTGGAGTTGGGGAAGTAGGCCAGGTAATCAAACTGCCCCAAGGTGATCTCCGCTTCTATTTTCTTCAGGACCTGCTCCATTTTGCGGCGATTGGCAGGAGTGTCTTCTAGAGCCGTCTGTTCCCTGCACCTTTTCCCACGATATCGAAACTCGAAAAAGAGTCGCCGTGTCTCGTTACGTGCTCTGATGCTACCCATGGCAAACCCCTCCAGAAGCCATGGGGATATCGATAGCCTGCGCAGGTGAGGTGTTCTGCATATCGGCTTCAATCTTCTCCCAGATATAAAGTATTTTCCGGCCTCCAAATGGGCGGAAGTAGTGGACCCCCTCTAGTAGAACTGAATCCTTAAGCTGGTTCCGGATTGTTCTAGCATCGTAGTGAATACGCTCGGAAAGTTGGTCTGTAGTCAGGTATGTCGTAGTCATGTACTATCTCCAGTTGAACTTTGCATTGCCCATATGTTCATTTAATTGAACATATGCTTCAGATAATACGCAACATATGAGTCATGTCAAGACTATATGTGCATTATATTGAGCGTTTGTGCATATGATTAGATTTAGGTTGAAAGAACTGATTGCAGAAAGAGAGTTCCAGTTGGGGCATTCAATCTCCTTGGTGGAGATTGCTGAACAAACCGGAATAAGCAGAGGTACTCTTTCCAAGATTGCTAACGAAAAAGGCTACAACACCGTGACAGGGAACATTGATAAGCTCTGTGCTTATTTTGAGTGTGAAGTCTCTGATCTGATGACTTATATAAAGGAAGGGTGAGTCATGCCTTGAGCGAGGCGTTAGATTCTAACTTTGGGAATACATTTGAAATTCTCGAAACGATATTCCCCATATACAGCTAAACCCATAGACAGCTTTTGTCGCAGAGCTCTCTTCTTGAAGTCACAATTTGTGACATCAAGCAATTACAGGTTAAGGGTACTGGCCCATTGCGGTTGGGACGGTGTGATTAACAGAGTGAGATGAGTGCCACCCCTCGTTTATAGAGTAGAGCCCACATTTTGTTCCCCAACAGTGCTGACCTCTAAGTCCCTGCCTGAGCCCATCTACTTTCCAGAGCCAAAAGGTCAGGACCTTTTGACAACTTGTCCGTCAGCCAGGTGGTCATCGAAATTCCGTAGCCAAGAGGTCAATCTTAAATTTAAGGCAAAATTATGGGCACAGATTGGGCACAACTTGGGCACAAAGGCATTTGACAGGCACAAAAAAACCCGACACTTTGGTCGGGTTTTTCGTTGCTGATCAACAGCTTATATATGGCGCGCTCGGGAGGATTCGAACCTCCGACCGCCTGGTTCGTAGCCAGGTACTCTATCCAGCTGAGCTACGAGCGCGCTGAGGGTGCGTACTATAGTGAAGGGCGAAGTGGCTGTCAACGGACTGTCGGTAACTTCGTAAAAATACCGCAGGATCGGTGCTGTAGGCGGTTTTACCAGGGTTAAGCGAGGGAACCGGTCACCGTGATCGCTGTCCAGTGGCATAAGTATCAGCAAAGGCAGGAGAGTGAAATACTATGCTCAAACGGATTGTGATGACTTCGGCGGCTGTTTTATTTGCTCTTACGCACAGTCTGGCTTGGTCGGCCGAGTCCGCAGAGAAAGAGGCGTCCCCCGCCAAAAAACAATTTGGCTGGTTGGAGATGGCAACGATTGAGCCTTGGGGCGTCGCGGTCAAGGCCAAGTTGGACAGTGGCGCATTAACGTCTTCCATGCATGCCACGGAAATTGAAGAGTTTGAAAAAGATGGCGAGGAATGGGTCCGCTTCACCGTCGATGTGGAGGATGAGTACGAAGACGAGGATGTCTCTAAGACCTTTGAATTGCCTGTGCATCGCCGGCTGTTGCTGCGCGGAGCGGGGGGCACAGACCGCCGTCCGGTGGTATTGATGAAGCTGTGTCTTAAAGACACCGTATACGAAGAACAGTTTAGCCTGCGGGACCGAGGCGATATGCACTACCCGGTGCTGCTGGGGCGCCGCACCATTCAGAGTCTCGGCTTGGTGGATGTATCAAAAAATTTCACCCACAAACCCAGCTGTGACGAGTCGGCCACAGTGATGAACTATGCGACCAAAGAATACGATGAAGATATCGGTATTTGACCCCAGACATTGCGCCGGGTGATACCCTCTTTTGGGGCGATGTTCATCATCGTTGATCATTAGTATCCTTAGGGCACCGAGTTCCAAGCTTTAAGGCAGTCAAGCAAT
Source organism: Spongiibacter nanhainus (assembly GCF_016132545.1). GTDB lineage: Bacteria > Pseudomonadota > Gammaproteobacteria > Pseudomonadales > Spongiibacteraceae > Spongiibacter > Spongiibacter nanhainus. Next base: position 2,867,005 of record NZ_CP066167.1, on the reverse strand, counting down.
GATCAACGACGCGCTTCATCGTCCCCTCTATGTCCCCGATATTTTGGCCAATGTGCTGCAGCAGGATCCGGATCGACCACTGTTGCAGTTACACGGTGGCGACCTACTTAGTGTTGGCGATGTGCGAGACGCCACCAGCCAATACATTCAGACTTTGCAAAGCTTGGGCTTGGGGAAGGGCAGTCGTATCGGCCTGCTGTCCTCCAACCTTCCCGAAGTGCTGTATCTGGCCAATGCTGTGCAGATGATGGCGGCCATCTATGTGCCCATGCACCCTTTGGGGGGCTTGGAAGACCACGCCTTTGTCGCCGAGGATGCGGGTTTGGATGTGCTGATCTTTGAGCCCTCTCGCTACGCGGAGCGCGCCCAAGCAATCGCGCAAAAGCTACCCGGACTGGTCTTGTTGGGAATTGGCGACAATGATCTCGGCGCCAATCTGTGTGAGATAGCGACGTCGTTTGACCCTCAACAGTTGGAGCCCGCACAGGTGGAGGGCGACGATATTATGCGCCTGGGTTACTCCGGCGGGACTACTGGCAAGCCCAAGGCACTGGCCAGTGTGCAACGCACCGGGCTTGTCACTGTGCAGATCATGATGGCGGAATGGGAGTGGCCCAGTCCGCCAAATTTCCTGTGTTGTACTCCCCTCAGTCATGCCGGCGCGGCGATGTTTCTACCCACATTACTTAAAGGCGGGCAAATGTTGGTGCTTCCCGGCTTCGATCCGGTCCAGGTCTTGCAAGCTATTCAGGACTATCGGATCAACTGTGTGATGTTGGTCCCCACCATGATCTATGCCTTGCTGGATTGTCCGCGTTTTGACGAGTTTGACCTGTCCAGTCTGGATACGGTGTTTTACGGTGCATCGGCGATATCGCCGCCGCGCCTTAAAGAGGCCATAGAGCGTATTGGGCCGGTATTTATGCAGTTTTACGGCCAAGCGGAAGCGCCTATGGCCGTAACGGTACTGCGCAAGCGAGAGCACGATGTTAACGACCTGCAGCGCTTGGCCAGCTGTGGGCGAGCGGTGCCATGGCTGAATGTGGCCCTGTTAGATGAGGCCAACCAGCCGGTGGCGGACGGTGAGCCAGGGGAAATCTGCGTGCGGGGGCCTTTGGTAATGAATGGTTACCGCGATATGCCGGAACTGACAGAGCAGGCCTTTGCCGGTGGCTGGCTGCACAGCGGCGACGTTGCGATTCGCGATCCCGGCGGATTTCTTAGAATTATCGATCGCACCAAGGATATGATCGTCACCGGCGGCTTCAACGTCTACCCACGGGAAGTGGAGGATATCATTGCCGAACACCCTGCTGTGGCGCAGGTCGGGGTAGTTGGCGTGCCCCACCCCAAGTGGGGGGAGGCGGTATTGGCGGTGGTGGTGCTGCGCAGTGACGCAAGCGTTGAGAAAGAGGAATTGGTGGCCAGGGTGGCGGATCGCAAGGGGCGGTTTCAGGCACCCAAGGCGGTGGAGTTTGTCGAGTCCCTGCCGCTAACGGCTTTGGGCAAGCCGGATAAAAAGGCGCTGCGGGAGCAGTATCGAAGCCAGTCCTTAATTACCGCTGAGTAAATATCAACATTTTCTATTCTATACAACACGATGTTCAGTAACTAAAATTCGCGCTTTTCAGGAACAACACTGGTGATCAAGTATGGCAAAGAAATCGGCTGCGGCGCCGGAGAAAAAACGGGTTAGGAATCCTGAGGCGACTCGGGAGGCGATTCTTAAGGCAGCACGCACCGTGCTTTCAGAAGACGGCCCAGAAGGTCTGAGTGTGTCCCGGGTGGCAAACCTGGCTGGCGTAAACCGGGGTACGGCTTACCAGCACTTTGCCACCAGGGAGGAACTGCTGCAGGCGACAGCGGACTGGGTTGCCAATCAGCTTATTTCTCAGGGTATATTTGCCGAAGCCTTTGATGGTGAGAACACCTCTAAATTGCCGCCCAAAGAGCAGCCAGTCTTTGAAACCATCGAGCGGGTGGTGAACTTTGCGGTTGAAAACCCGGAGCTGGGTCGAATCTGGCTGTTTGGGATGCTGGGCTCTGAAGATCCCGCCGGTGACCTGTTTTTTAATCGCTATAAAAAGGGTATTGAGACCTTGGCACAAAGTGGTGCCGGGCGGGAAGATGTCGACCCCGAGCCCTTGTCGGTCATTATTCTGGCGGGAATATTCCTGTGGCCGGTATGGGTGCAGGCGCATGCCAAGAGTAAGCGCGAGCAGGCCAAAATGACCAAGCGCTTCTCAAGGGAGCTGCTGCGCCTGTGTATGTACGGCACACTTAAGCCGCAAAAATATCCCAAGCTGGTCGCCTTGCTAAAAGGCGAGGAGTAGCCCCTGGCGGGCCAAGTTTGCAGTCTATTGCTCCAATAACGTGGCGCGGATTTGGTGCTTTAGCACTTTACCCGCGTCGTTCTTGGGTAAGGCCTCCCACAACGCTACCTGCTCCGGAATCTTGAACTTGGCGACACCCAGCTCATTGAGATAATCCCGGATGTCTTCCAGGCCAGGTGCTTCTTGCGGAGCCGCTACAATGACAGCGCAGGCTCGCTCGCCAGTGCGTTGGTCGGGCAGCCCGACAATGGCGATATCTGCAATGGCCGGATGCTTGATCAGCAGGTCTTCGATTTCCTTGGGGGCGATGTTTTCGCCGTGGCGGATAATAATGTCTTTGAGCCGGCCGGCAATCACCAGGTAGTCGCCGTCGATCCAGCGCGCCAGGTCGCCGGTGCGGAAAAAACCCCGCTCATCGAATGCCCCTTCTTCATCTTCTGCGTGATGGTAGCCCACTAGCATTTGTGGTCCTTTGGCCAAGACTTCGCCTCTGTCACTTAATTCCAGGTTGGCGATACCGGGGCGGCCGTCGGTTTCAGAGGCGTAGTGCACGTCGTAGGGTTCAACCACGCCCACACTCATTACCGGCACTTCGGTCGATCCATATACCCGGGTAACCCGGGCCTGCTGGAAGTACTCCCGTGCTTCCCGGATCAGTGTTGGCGGTACCGATGCACCACCACAGATAAATACTTTGAGATCGGGCAGGCGTGTGCCCGCTTGTTGGGCGGCGTCAAGGAGTTGGCTCAAAAATGGCGTTGCACCGGCAAAGTGAGTGCAGCGCCGCGTCGCCAGTGTGTTGACGGCGTCACTGGCGTCCCAGCGCTCCATCAATACTGCCGTGGCACCCAATAGAATGGGAATCTCAAAGGCATAAATCGAGCCGCCAATATGGCTAATCGGTGAGGCCACCAGAAAGCTGTCGCCAGGCTCGATCAACCAGTGTTGGCCCAACTGCTGAATCAAGGCGTGAATCGAGTTGTGGCTGTGCATCACCCCCTTGGGGCGCCCGGTCGTTCCTGAGGTGTACATAATCATGCGCACAGCGTCACTGTCGAGCGCAGGCAATTCTCCCGGCGGATGGGCGTCCAGTAGGTCAGTATGGGACTCATGCTGCGATCCGTCACCGCGGACCACCACCACATCCGGGGGGCTGGGCAGCGTCTTCACAATGCTGGCTAGCATCTCGGCGTGGGCCTGGCCGCGAAACTGCTGGGGAATAAAGATAATGCGACTATCGACATCCTTCAGCATAAACGCCAGGTCGTGCTCCCGCAGTGAGGGCAGCACCGGATGCGCCACCATACCCGCCATGGTGGCGCCCAGATAGATAATGGCTGCCTCGTGCCAATTGGGCAACATAAAGGAGACCACGCTGCCGGGGGAATAGCGCGAGGCCAGGGTTCTGGCCAAGCCGCTGGCGTGTTTGTAGAGGTCCGCGGCACTCAGTTGCCGTTGGTCATCCACAACCAGCACGGTGTTGGGCGCCTCTGCCGCGGTGCGGGCCAGTTGCTCAGCCAGCGTATCCTTAACCCACTGGCCCTGCCGGTAGGCATCGTCCGCCAAATCTGCGTCCCAGCGGCGGGAGTGGCCGTCGATAGTTCTGCGCTGAAGGCTCATAGCTATACTCTGCTCATCAATGCTTTATTTTATTGGTTTGGCTTGTTTGTTTTGCTGATTCTCCCCGCTGGTTCAATCGGCCAAATAGCGCGAATGAATAACCCTGGGGTTTGATATCGCCAGTATCCGGGGTTGGCGCCGCGGAGATAGGGATATTCTGGTAATTAATCAACAACGATGATTATAATAGACCATTGGCCGCCGTAACGACATCCCGAGATTCACATTGCGGCGCTGCACACAATAAAACTGAGTGGGCAGTATCACTGCCACCACCGCAAGAGGTGTATTCAATGCAACTAGCGATCGTGACCGGAGCGGGCGGGGGAATCGGCCTCGCCACAGCTCAGCAACTATTCGATATGGGTATGGCCATCGTGGGCGTGGGTCGCAGCGCCGACAAACTCGAGGCGATGGCTGCGCAGCTGGGTGACCCGGCCCGGGTGGCGACACTGTCGGTGGATCTCACCGCAGACGATGCGCCCAAGAAAGTCGTGGACTTGGCGCTGGAGCGCTTTGGGCGCATTGATTTCCTGGTCAACAATGCCGGTATCGGCAGTCCTAAACCCCTCCATGAAACCGATGATGAGACCCTGGATCAGTTCCTGGGCATTATGCTGCGGGCACCGTTTCGCTTGGCCAGAGATGTGATTCCCCATATGGAGTCCGGAGCGGGCATCGTTAATGTCACTTCAACCTTTGCTGTGGTGGGGGGGCGTCGCGGCGGCGCTTATTCTGCCGCCAAGGGCGGGTTGACCTCGCTGACCATGCATATGGCTTGTGAATACGGTCCCCAGGGTATTCGCTCCAACTGCGTGGCCCCGGGAGTCACCATGACCGACATGGTGCGGGAGCGCTTCAATGACCCCGCTTTTCAAAAAATGAATGTCGATACCACCCCCTATCCTCGACTGGGGGAGGTGGATGATATCGCCAGCACCATCGCCTTTCTATGTTCGCCGGGCGGCGAATTTATTAACGGCCAGACCATCGTGGTTGACGGCGGCTGGCACAACACCAAGTACCTGTCGCCGCGCATTCTCAATAGCTAGAGCAAGGCTTGCGCTTCGTCACACACCAATAATATGGGAGTTCCCCGATGACCAAGAAAACACTGGATTGCTCAGATCTGGACCAGCATATGGGCAAAGCCATTGCGCCGGCCAAAATGAAAGAGCCATTGCACAATAACGATATCCGTCGCTGGGTGCAGGCGATGCACTATCCCAATCTGCTGCACTACGATCACGACTTCGCTGCAGAGGGGCGTTACGGTAAGTTGGTCGCTCCACAATCTTTTGCTGTGGCCTGCGATGACGGCCACGGTGCGGGGCCCGCCTGCGTAGGCTGTATCCCGGATTCCCACCTGATATTTGGCGGCGACGAATGGTGGTTCTACGGGCCCAAAATATTCGGTGGTGATGAAATCACCAACGAGAAAATTCCCTACGACTACAGTGTTAAGGAAACGTCTTTTGCCGGGCCAACCTGCTTCCAGCGCGGCGACAATAATTACTACAACCAGCACGGCGATTTTGTTGCCCGTCAGCGCTCTACCGCCATTCGCTACAGCCGTGAGGCGGCCGTGGAGATGGGCGCCATGGAGCCCTCTGAAGACCCGGTCTGGAGCGATGCGGAGCTGAAGGAGCTGGAAGACCGCAAATACGAGTACATCAAGATGATGCACGATTTGGGTCACGGTAAGCGCTACTGGGAGGACGTTCAGGTCGGCGATGAGCTGCCGGTGCGGGTCATTGGTCCCCACAGTATTGCCAGCTTTACCACTGAGTGGCGGGCCTATTTATTCACCATCTGGGGCGGCACCCATCGCCCGGGGATGGACATGGAGGCCATGGGTTTTACCAAGGAGTTTGCCGGTCATGAGAACGATCCGGTGATGGAGAGGGACAATCCCGAGTGGACTGATGGCGCTTATTTCGGCCCCTCGCGTGGTCACTTGTTCCCGGAGTGGGCGCACCGCATCGGTATGTCCCGGGCCTACGGTTACGGTGCATCCATGGGCGCCTGGATTCTCGATTATCTCGGCGGTTGGGCGGGGGAGTGGGGTAGCGTTGTCCACTCAAAGGCCAACTACCGTGGGCCGGCTTTCACTGGCGACATCACCATTATGACCGCCAAGGTGGTGGACAAGATTGTCGACGAGGACAATGGTCACCTAATTCAGGTGGAGTGCAAAATGGTGACTCAGGCCAATGCGGTGATGGCGACGGCAACCGCGGAGGTCGCCCTGCCGACCAAAGGTTAAAGGCCCAAGTAGGTCGACTACCCCTCGCCGCTAAGTTGCTGTGACAGCGACTTGGCGGCGCTCAGTAGGTCCTTCTCTAACTTGCCCATGCCTCGGCGCTGCACGGTGCTACTAATGCCCAGTGCTACCAGCGCGTGGCGCAGTTTGCCAGATGCGTTCCACACCGGCGCAGCGAGTACCGTCACACCGGCAATGTAGTTGCCGGTATCTATCGCGTAGCCGCGTTCCCGGGTCTCCTTAACTTGCTGCTGCCACTGCGTCCAGCTGGGCGGATCGTCCCAGCGCAAGGTGTCAAAACGCCGCTTGATATCCTCTTCCCGGTGGTTGCCAAACGCGGCGATACAGCGCCCGGTTGCGCTGAGCAGGGCGGGGAAGCGGGTGCCAATTTGGGCGCTGATCTGAAGGTTGTTGCCCGCCTGGGAGCTGGCGACAACGACAATATGCTCAAGCCCGACAATATTGACCCCCAGCATGGTGATTTCACGCTCGCGACTGATGCGATCCAGTACCGGTTGCACCAGGTCGTTGAAGGCACTGCGGCGCAGCCACTGTCTGGCCAGGGTCAGTACGCCGGCTTCCAGGGAGTAGCGCTTGCTATCGCTGTCGAAGGCGACGAACTCTTCCGCCACCAGTGCCCGCAAAATATTGAGGCAGGTGCTGGGCACCAGCTCTAAGCGGTCGGCAATGGTTTGCAGGTTCAGCGGCGACTCGCTCTTTCCCAACAGTCTCAGTACGGCTGCCGCCCTGGATATTGCTGGGGCTTTGCTGGTTTTGATCGCTGCGGGAGGGGTATCGTTGCTTGGGCTGGTCATGGTTGTCTCATCGCCGCTGAGCGGCACAAATAGGCTTAATAAGATTCAGTATATAAAATTAGATTCAATATTTACAATCTTTTAAAGCTGTGGCATGGTATCCCCATAATCAACACTGATGTTTATAAGACAGAAATACACTAAAATACAAAGACACTAAGATATAACGACACCATGACCAAATTGACCGACTACACCTCCTATGCGGACGCTCAGGCCCATGCCAATTCGGCGGCCCTGTGGGAGTTGTTTGATGGCGATCGGGAAACCCTGAACATCGCCAACGAGTGCATGACTCGCCACGCCGATGGCTCCGGTCGCGCAGCAGTGCGTATCGCCCACGCCGACGGCAGTGATGAGATTTTAAGCTTTGACCAGATCGCCTCTGGGGCGGCCCAATTTGCTCACTGGCTGGACGCCAACGGCATAGCGCCAGGTGAGCGCATTGCCTTTATGCTGGAGCCCTCGCTGCCGTTTTACGTTTGCCTGTTTGGTGCCATGCAAACCGGCGCTATCAGCGTGCCGCTGTTTACCCTGTTTGGCCCGGATGCGCTGCGTTTGCGGGTCGACGACTGCAAGCCCTCGATTCTTATCACCAATGCTGAAAAAGCCGACATGGCCAGCCAGATCGATGGTTTGCGGGTCGTGGTCGCGGATCAGGGGCTGTTGGACGATATTGCGCAATATCCCTCGACCTACCAACCCAACACCAAAGCCTCGGATTTAGCCGTATTCCAATACACGTCGGGGACCACTCGGGAGCTGCCCGAGGCGGTTAAACATACCCACAAATCCATCGTCACGCTGATGTTTGCCGCGCTGTATGGCACGGGTATTCGCCCCGGTGACGAGTATTTTTGCCCGTCCTCGCCGGCCTGGGGGCACGGCCTATGGCACGGCACCCTGGCGCCTTTGGCGTTGGGCGTGACCACCGGCACCTTTGCGGGCAAGTTTGACGCCACCCGGCTGATGCAGGCGCTGCAGGATTTTAAAATCACCAATATGTCGGCCGCGGCGACCCATTACCGGCTAATGAAAAACGCCGGCGGTGCCGATCAGTTTCAGTTTTTCTTTAACAAGTTGTCCTTTACCGGCGAACCCATCGACCCGGCGACGCTGGAGTTTATCGACCGCTACTTCAAGGTTCCCGCCTGCAGTATGTACGGCACCACCGAAATCGGCGTGGTGTTGGTGAACTTCCCCGGCGCTGAAGACTTCGAACGCAAGCCTGGCTCTCTGGGCAAGCCCATTCCCGGCCTCAAGCTGGAAGTCCATCGCCCCGACGGCACGCCCACCGAGCCCGAAGAAGTTGGCGAGTTGATGCTGTGGAAGCGGGATCACTGGGAGACCACCAAGGATCGGGCCAAGGTCGATGCCGATGGTTACCTCTACCACTGTGGTCGAGCCGACGACGTGATTATCTCGGCGGGCTGGACAATGAGCGCCGTGGAAATCGAGCACACCATGCTCAAGCACGACAACGTTCAGGAAGTCGGGGTTATCGGTGTGCCCGATGAAAAACGCGGTCAGGTGGTAAAGGCCTTTGTCATTGCCAACCGCGAGGGTAGCGATGAATTTGTTAAAGAACTTCAGGATTTTACCCGGGAGCGACTGGCTCAACATGAGTTTCCCCGGATAGTCGAATTTGTGAGTGAGCTTCCGAAAACGCCGGCAGGCAAGGTTCACCGCAAAAAGCTTCGCGATGCGGAAGCTGCCAAGGCCGCTAAGGTATAAAGCCCGGGCCGGCGTTTGATAAACACAGGAGAACAAACAATGTCAGAAAACAAGTTTCCCAAGATTACCGAAGAGGGCCTGGCCTCGCTGCGCGAGCGGATTGGTGTAAAGATCACCAACACCATCGAGCCATGGAACTACGAAGCGACTCGCGACGCGATTCGCCACTACGCCCACGGCATCGGTGACGACAATCCGCTGTGGTGTGATCCAGAGTATGCAAAGAACACCAAGTTTGGCGATGTGGTTGCGCTGCCCAGCTTTATGTTCACCACCAGCCGCATCATTTCTGGTTACTGCGGCGGTCTGTCCGGCATCCACGCGATGTGGGCCGGGGCCGATTGGAACTGGCACAAGCCGGTGCTGCGCAACGACGAAATCAGAACAGAAGCCTATCTCAAAGACTTGGTAGAGCATCAAACCAAATTTGCCGGCCGTTCCTTCCAGCAGATCTACCACGTTGATTTCTACAATCAGCACGGTGACCTGGTTGCCGACGCCGACAGCTGGGTATTCCGCACCGACCGTGACGAAGCTCGGGAGCGCGGCACCAAGTACACCGATGTGAAGGGCAAGGTTGAGCCTCACACCGATGAGCAACTGGCAGAGTGGAGCAAGCTCTACGATAAAGAAGAAATTCGCGGCGCTACGCCCCGTTATTGGGAAGATGTCATGGAAGGCGAAGAGCTGCCGACGATGATGAAGGGACCGATGACCGTCACCGGTTTTATCTGCTATGCCCAGGGCTGGGGCGGTTTGTATATCCGCGCCAACAAGCTGGCCTACAAGATGCAGCAAGCTCACCCCGGTACCGGCATTAAAAACCGCTTCAATGTGCCAGATTGCCCTGAGCGTGTTCACTGGGATGAAGACTTTGCGCTGCAAGTGGGTGCCCCGGGTGCCTATGACTATGGCCCGGAGCGGACTTCCTGGCTGACTCACCACTGCACTAACTGGATGGGTGATGACGGCTTCCTGAGCAAGCACAAGAGCCAGATCCGCCGCCACAATCCGGACGGTGATGTTATCTTCATCAAGGGGCAGGTAACCCGCAAGTTCCAGGAGAACGGCAAGTGCTATGTGGAAATCAGTCAGCGCGCTGAAACCCATCGCGGTGAACTGTCGGCGACGGGTGCGGCCATTGTTGAGCTGCCCAGCCGCGGCTAAACCTGGCGCGATACCGCTGCGCAGCCCGCGATGTCTAATCGCAATGCGCAGCAGGTAAGTAACCTGGACCGCGGTCGATTTATCGGCCGCGGTTGTTTTGTTTTTGCACGGGATTGGCAGTCATGACAGATAAAGATAATGCCAACTGGTCGGGCCCCCTTAGCGATATCCGCGTACTGGATCTGACCCGGGTGCTGGCGGGTCCAGCGGCGGCACTGGCACTGGCCGATCTGGGCGCGGAAGTCATAAAGGTGGAGCCGCCGGGTGGCGGTGACGAAACCCGCAGCTTTCCGCCATTCCGGGACGGCGAGAGTCACTATTATCTGGCCGTTAACCGGGGTAAGAAGAGCATCGTTATCGATCTAAAAACCGAGCGCGGTGTCGAGCTGGTCAAACAGCTGGTCGCCAGCTGCGATGTCTTGATCGAAAACTATCGCCCAGGGGTGATGGATCGCCTGGGTTTGGGGTATGCGGAGCTCTCGGCGATTAACCCCAAACTCATCTACTGCTCGATTTCCGGCTTTGGCCAGTACGGTCCGCTGCGGGATCGGCCCTCCTTCGATATTGTTTTGCAGGCATTGTCCGGAGCCATGAGTGTTAATGGTTCTGCCGGCGGTGAACCTACCAAACTGGGTATTCCGCTGGGTGATCTGGTGGGCGGCATTAATGGCCCTATTGGCATACTGGCTGCCCTACATGAACGTCACGCCACCGGTAAAGGGCGGCATATTGATGTCAGCCTGCTGGACGGCATGATTGGCATGTTAGGGTATTTGGCCCAACTGTCATTTTTCACAGGCGAAGATCCGGTGCCCCAGGGATCTCAGCATCCCAACCTGGTGCCCTACGGCTCTTTTGCCGCCAGTGATGGCGCCATCATCATCGCCTGTTTAACCAACAACTTTTGGGGCCGGATTTGCCGGGCGTTGGGACTCGAAGATTATGAGCTCGACCCCCGCTACAATTCCCTGGAGCAGCGCCGGGAGCGGCGAGACGAGGTTAACGCGATTATAGAAGGTGTGACTGCCAGTAAGACGGTGGCAGAGCTGGAAGCGATTCTCAACGAGCATCAAGTCCCCAATGCGCCGATACTGGGTGTCGGAGAAGCGCTGGCTCAGCCTCAAGTGGTGGCGCGCAATATGGTGGTCAACACGCCCCACACCACCTTAGGTGAAGTGCCCATCGTGAATCGCAGTATTCAGTTTAGCGATGCTACTCAGAGCGCGCCGACGCCACCGCCAACCCTGGGCGAGCACACCGATGCGGTGTTGTCATCGACACTGGGCTTGAGTGCCGCACAGATCGCTGAACTAAAACATAGTGGTGTGATTGGCTAACTTAAGATAAGTAAAAGGAAAGCTCCTATGACCGAACTGAGATTTGACGATCGCGTTGCCTTGGTTACCGGCGGCGGCCGGGGCCTGGGACGGGCCTATGCCGAGTTATTAGCTTCCCGGGGTGCTAAGGTGGTTGTCAACGACCCCGGTGTGAGTATGGGGGGCGACGGCACTGACGAACGCCCTGCTGATGAAGTTGTTGCTGCCATTCAGGCTGCCGGCGGCGAGGCCATTGCCAGCCTCGATTCTGTGGCCACTCAGGCGGGGGCCAAAGCGATGGTGGAGGCTGCGTTGCAGGCGTACGGTCGCATCGACATTGTCATCCATAACGCCGGCAATGTGCGGCGCAGCCCCCTTAGAGAGATGTCCTACGAGGACTGCGAGGCGGTGATGGATGTGCATCTGCGGGGTGGCTTTAATGTGGTTCGTGAGGCTTTTCCCCATATGTGTGATGCCGGCTACGGCCGCATTGTTCTCACCGGGTCTATCGGCGGCCTTTATGGTAATGCCGGTGTGGTGAATTACTGCATGTCCAAAGCCGGCTTGCAGGGGCTCTCCCATGTTGCCGCGATTGAGGGGGCCGAGCACAACGTTAAGAGTAACCTGATCCTGCCCGCGGCGGTGACGCGCATGTCGGCGGGCATCGATACCAGCCAGTTCCCCCCCATGGACCCGGAGTTGGTGGCACCCTGCGTGGCTTGGCTGGCTCATGAAAGCTGTGAAGTCACCGGCGAAATGTACGTATCGGCGGCGGGCCGCGTTGCCCAGGCATATGTGGCGGAAACTCAAGGGGTATATCAGCCTGCCTGGACCATCGAAGATATCGGTGCTCAAATTTCAGCGATCCGTGACCGCGACGATAGCGTGGTGTTTGAGCCGGTGCCCAGCGGGCATATGGATCACCTGAAATACAGTTTTGCCATGGCCGCCAAGGGCAAGTAACCATCAACGCTTACAATAAAATACGGGGATACTTTTATGGCTGACAGTACGGGTATGAATGACAGTGCGGGGCGGTATCAGAGCAGTATTGTCACGGCTGATGGCTGGACCGTTGAACACATCACCTCGGCCAGTCGCCTGCACGGTGCCAACGGGATTCGCACCGGGGCTGACGGTCGACTCTACGTGGCACAGGTGGCTGGCAGTCAGGTCAGCGCTATCGATGTCGACAGCGGCGCGATAGAAACCATCAGTCCCATGGGCAGCGGTATTGTGGCGCCGGACGACGTCGCCTTTGACGATCACGGCAACTTGTTTGCCACTGAGTTGACCAAGGGCCGGATCGGTATGCGGGACGCCCGCGGCCAGTATCGGGTGGTGCAGGACAACATGCCCTGTGCTAACCCCATCACTATCTATCAAGGTCGATTAATTGCCGGGGAGTGCCGTCCCGGCGGCCGGATTATGGAGCTGGACCTTAATGGAGGTCCACCGCGGATAATCCTCGACAACGTGCCTATGCCCAATGCCTTTGAAGTGGGGCCCGATGGCAAGCTTTACATTCCGCTGATGGGCACTAACGAAATCTGGCGGGTTGATCTGGAAGGGGGCGCGCCGGAAGTGGTGGCCACCGAGCTGGGGGTGCCCGACGCCGTTAAATTCGACAAGGACGGCTATATCGTCTCCACCCAGGTTGCTACCGGTCAGGTATTGAGGATCAACCCCAATACTGGCGAAAAAACGGTGCTGGCAAGCGTGGCACCGGGGCTGGATAACCTGAGTTTTGTCGGCGACCGCCTGTTTGTCTCCAGTATTTCCGGGCAGATTACCGAGATACTGGGCCAGGATCAGACCCGCCCGTTAATCTCCGATGGCCTGCAGTGGCCGATGGGCCTCGCCCTTGCCGACGACGGAACCCTGTTTATTGCCGATGGTGGATACACCTATACCAAAACTCCCGGCGCTGAAAAACAGTGTGCTGGCATGCTGTTTTCCCCTGGCTTCCCGGGGTTCACCCGGGGTGTGGTCAGTAGCGGCCAGGGAAGTTGGATCGTGACCACCGCCAATGGCGATGTCGCCCGTTTCCAACCCGGTAGTCAGCACTCGGAGGTGCTGGCCAGTGGCTTTGACCGCCTGATGGGCGTTGCGTTGACCAGTCAGGGGGTTCCGGTATTCGCCGAGCTGGGCCGAGGTCGGCTGTTGCTGCTGGACGGCGACGCGCCGACAGTACTGGCAGAAGAACTGGCCGATCCTGCCGGGGTGGCCGTGGATGCCGAGGGGGGCGTTTATGTGGCTGAAGCGGCTGCCGGGCGCGTCAGCGTGCTGCGGGGCAGCCGGCGTGATACCGCCGTAGACGGCTTGGCCAAACCACAGGGTATCGCTATACGCGGCGAGACTCTGTATATCGTCGATAGCGAGTTAAAGGAGCTGATTGCGGTGAACTTGGCCGATGGCCAGCGCCAGACTCTGGCGTCTGGCTTACCCGTGGGTACCCCCAGCGGCGTTGAGGTGGAGCCGCTGGGTGGCGTCGGTGAATTGGCGGGGCCGATGATTTCCTTTACCGGTCTGGCAGTGGACGGCGGTGGCGCGCTGTATATTGCCGCCGACGCCGAGGGCAGCGTGTTGTGCCTGAGACCCGATAGCCAATAAAGGGGAGTGGTGAGTGAGTGATGACAGCGGGTCAACAGTCCCGGAAAACTGGAAACGCCGCGAATTTCCCGGTATTCCCGCCTCCCTGGAGGCGCTATGGGTACACAAGGACGACACCGGCTATCACTACGGCGTGCAATTGGAGGAGCGCCACCACAACGCCCAGGGCTATATTCACGGTGGGGTGCTGACTTCCTTTGCCGATCACGCCATGTCCTTAGCGGTGTGGGAAGCGTCTGAGCGAGCCAACTGCTCCACCGTACAGATGAACAGCAACTTCTTGTCGGCACTAAAGGCGCCCGCCTTTGTCCAAATCGACACCACAATTACCAAGAAGGGTCGGCAAATGATCTTCGCCCACGCTATATTGCGCGTCGGCGACGACCCGGTGATGGAAGTGAGTGGGGTCTGGCGAGTCTTTACCAAACGTTAATCGCGGATTCAGCTTCCATCGGGTCTAATAGACCGTAATTTCGATAGAACCTAATTTCGATAAAACCCAAGGGGAGCAACATGGAACGTGTATTGAGCACTGGTAAGGCCTTTGTCGGACTCAAGCGCCTGATGATCGCAATGATGGCCTTTGTCGCGATGGCCGCTACTGCTGGCGACGGCGCCAAAGTGGGCGAATGGCAGCTGGAAAAAGAAGAGGACGGCGTGCAAATTTACGCTCGCAGCGTCGAAGGCTGGGAAATCCGCGAGATTCTCGCGGTGACCACACTGTCCACCACGCCGGGCAGTGTGCTGGCGGTACTCAACGACGTTGAGGAGAACGCCCCCAAGCTCAGCGATGTCGTTCGCAACTCGGCGATTGAGCAGCGGGAGTCCGCCACTCGCTATCGCATTTACACCGTAATGGACATGCCCTGGCCCCTCAGTGACCGGGATTCCTTTAACCAGCGAGTCATAGAGCACGATGCTGACAGCGGTGTGGTCACCATCACTGACACTGCCACCCAGGGGATTAAGCCCGAGCAGGAGGATCTGGTACGCATCCAGGCATCCCGTCAGCAGTGGCGTCTGACCCCGCTGGAAGACGGCCAAACCAAGGTAGAGCTGCAGATCTTGGTAGACCCCAATGGCCCGATTCCCTCCAGCCTGATTAACTCCATGTCTGTGGGGCAGCCTATAGGTACCATGGAAACCCTGAAGAAACTGGTTCAGCAGCCCGAGTACCGGGACGCCGAATTAGTGGTGGCCCAGGAAAGCTGAGCCGCCGTTCTTTAAGCCTTAATCCGGCGCGCGCAGTGCGCCCGCCGGCAAGCTTTCTTAGCCCTGTATCTGCAGGGCTTCGTCGCCTCGGTCCGGGGCCTCTTCGCTAAGCCTTACCGATCCCGCCGGGCGATCCAGCCAACGCACCACTTTCATCGGTTCCAACTGCATATCCGCGGCTTGACGCTGAAGCTCAGAGTCTTCCAGTGTTCGGCGATTGCGCAGGCGCAGATAGTCGTTCCAAGTGGGGCAGGTGAAGCGCTCTGACCATTGCTCCGGATCGGCGATATTGCGGGATAGCGACCATTGGTAGGCGCCATTGCGGGAGCGGGCACGCTGTTGTTCCCGCATCAGATTATAAAATTCCCGGGCCCGGTCGGCGGGAATACGGTACTGCAGCTCGATACTGACCGGCCCGCTGCGACCGGTAATCCCCAGGCTGACTTCCGGGTCATCCAATACCCGCTCGTCCAGCTCGGTAGAGCTGGTTCGATCCGCCACCGGTAGAAAACGCGTCAATACCAGCGAGGCCACCAAGCTTGCCGAGGCAAATTGAAACGCCAACACCACACCGTAATCCCGGGCGATAATCCCCCACAGCCAGGAGCCTATGGCCACCCCTAGCGTGATGGCAGCGCTGGAGGTCGCGATGGCCCGCCCCATCACCCAGCGGGGTACAAACAACTGCACCATCACGCTGATGGTGGTGGTGATCATCATCCAGGCGGTGCCGGCCAGCATCAACACGGCATAGTCAATGTATTGGTTGCGGCTCACTGACAGGGCAATCAGGCAGGCTGCCACGGTGAGGGTGCACAGGCGCAGGGTGCCATCGTTGCCAAAGGTATCCCGCATGGGTTGCAGTACAAATATCCCGCACACCGCGCCGATGCCGAAGGCGCCCAGCAACAGGCCGAATACGCTGGCGTTGCCTACTAGCAGGTCCTTGGCAATAAGCGGCATTAGCGAGGGCAGGGCAGCGCCCAGTAAGCACAGCACAAAAGCCCGGGCCACCGCCAGGCGAACCGGTTGCATATGGACGACATAGCGGACCCCGGAACTCACCGATCGAAGTAGCCCCTCTGGAGGCAAGCGGGAGACCTCTTTCTCCCGATCCCAGCGCCGCAGGGCCTCCAGCATGGGTAAAAAACTGATGGCGTTCACGGCAAAGGCGACGGTGGCGCCAAAGGCGGCCACCAACATGCCGCCGATGGCGGGCCCCACGCTGCGAGCTAAGTTGTAGCTGATATTGTTGAGGGCCACGGCCTGGGGAATCAGCTCCTTGGGAACCTGCTCGGCAATGGAGGCGCCCCTGGCTGGGGCTGCCAGAGCCGCACCGGTGCCCACCAGAAAGCACAGGCTAAGCAGCACCCAGGGCGTAATCATGTTTAAAAACGAGGCGGCGGTCATGACAACGGCCGCCACCAGTGACAGCAGGAAAAACGCGATTTGTACTTTGCGGCGGTCGTAGATGTCCGCCAGGGCACCGGCGGGTAAGGCAAACAGCGCCATGGGTAGAAAGGTGGCAGTTTGCACCAGGGCCACGTAGTCGGCGGTCGCGATGCTGGCCATCACCCAGGCTGCGGCAACACTCTGAATCAAACTGCCAGCATTGCTGATGGTGTTGCTAAACCACATTCCCCGAAAGGTATTGTGGCTCAGTGGCGAAAAGACACCGGGTTTAGCGGTGATCTCGTCGACGGATGTGCTTTCCGAGCGGCCCATGTGCGTCCTGTATCCGGTGCTAATAAGTCTTTTTGTTGGACGATACTATAGGCAAGATCGGACCCGCTTGCACCGAGCGGCTCACATTTTGGTGGCCGTGAATTTGTAGGAGCCCATAAATCCGGCCTTCACTTTACCTGTCATCTGCCGACCTTGGATGGTGCCCTTAAACTGACATTTTAATTTTACCGGCTTGGTGGCGATGTTTATCCAGCTCACCTCATTGCCGTCGACACGCACATCCTCTATCGGCGCAGTCGTCTTATCATCGAACTGCTCGCCGCTGTATTGGCCATTGGTGTTATCGATAACCAGCGTCGTCTCCATCGCACCAGTGGGCGCTTTGATGGCGACTTTCCAGGTGCCTTCCACTGAGGTGTCTGGGCCGGCCGATTCATGAGTTTGCAGCTCATCAGTATCGTTATCTATTGAAGGCTCTGCGATAGTCACTGGCTTGGGGCGCAGCACGGATGTAACCGGCTTGATGTCGGCGTAGGTGATGATTCCCGGAGGTGCGGCCACCACGCCAGGGAGGGCGTTGACCACGGGCATAGCCGTGATAATAAAGCCCGTGGCCACCAGCTCTTCCATGGGCAAGGACATATCGGCGGGCAGCACGTCCGCCCGCAACTTAATTTGAGGCGTGCCATGGATGACGACATCGTAGGCCATTTGAATGTCCCACTGTGGCTCGATGTCATCTGAAATCACCCATTGCGCATTGAGCTCAACCACTGGTAAGCCCTCTGCAATACCCAGCCACTTGGCGTGAATGCCGGCTACATGACCGCGTTTTACTGGTCGGCCGGGTATATCGAGGTCCTCGGTCGCATGGGCAAAGCCGACCTCACAGCGAACATCGTCCAGGGTGAAGTCGAACATATGGGCAACGGCCTCCACGGCGTCACCAAAGGGCAGGGTCGCCTTCTCGATATCCGCAGCGTGACCTGGGTCGCCGGCAGGGCGTCCCCAGCCCAATTCGTCCTGGTTGGCGTCCCCTGCCCACATGCCGATATTGAAAGATTCGGTGACCTGCACCAGGTTGACCTCCCGGCAGGCACTGGAGGCCGTGGCCACCACGCTGTCGATCCAACCCGGGTTGATGCCGCTGCCAAACAAACTCGCCCCGCCGGCCAGGGCGGCGTCTTGCAATGCCTTGCGGGCGTCCTCGCCGTAGCCGCGACCGGTCATAAAACTGGCGGTGGTGGCGACGTTGATGCCAGCGCGCAGCAGTTGGCACATCTGCTCCACATCAGGGTGCAGGGGCATGTAGGTCACGATATCCGGCTTGAGGGCGATCAGCTCTTCAATGCGATTAGTGGCTTTAACCCCTACGGTGTGGCCCAGCTCGATTAACTCGCCCACATCCCGGCCGACTTTATCGGCGGAAAAGGCATAGAGACCCACTAACTCAAGCTCGGGGCGGTCCAAAATCGCTTTTACGGCTTCTTTAGCGACCTTGCCGGTGGTCCACTGCACGACGCGGATGGGATGAGAATGCATTGCAACTCCTGATAGTATTATTTGCGCTTATTGTGAAACACAGTATACCATAAATCGCTATGGCTCCAGCAGGGAAGCGTGACTTATCGGCGACGATGGGGCGGATCCGGACTGCATAGAGCCAGCACAATAACGTTGTATATGAGGAGTAAAGCATGTCTGAGGAAAACGCCGCGCCGGAAGGCAGCTGGGAGATCACCGTTAAGGGCCCCACCGGCAAGGAACACACCGTGTTGGAGCTGCAGCGGGACGGCGATACGTTAACTGGCACCCAAACCGGTCGGGGTGTCAGCACGCCAATCGAGGAAGGTAAGGTGGATGGCGACACCATTTCCTGGGTGCAGCACGTCACCAAACCCATGAAGCTCAAGGTCACTTTTGTCGGCGAAATCAGCGGCAACGACATTGCCGGCAAGGTCAAAGTGGGCATGATGTCACACAAGTTCAGCGGTTCTAAAAAGCTGGATTGATCGCAACTTATCCCACGGGGGCGCAGTAACCTGCCCCCGCTTTCCCCCGCTTTACAGCGATCTATCTCCCTATTCCCGCCTAAGCCCCTGATCTCATTCGAATAGCGTACCCCGAAGGGACGAGGGTTCGCTTGCCGATTGTGAATTTAAGTAGACAACATTGTTGATTTAAAATATTCTAGGACTCAGGATATTAATAATCATCAAAGCTGTACTACGTGACGAGGTTTAGCATGACCTGTAAACCCACCGCCGTTCCACCGGTAGAAGAGATCGACATCCCCGCATTGCGTGAGAAATACCGCCAGGAGCGGGAGAAACGCATTCGCCCAGAAGGACAAAAACAATACCAAGCCCTGTCTGGTGAACTGCCAGAAGTCAGCAGTGAAGATCCACATACTCCTCGCCAAGCGCGGGAGCCGGTCAGCAAGGACATTGACGTCGTGGTGTTGGGGGGCGGTTGGTCCGGCGTGCTAGCCGGCGTTCACCTAAGAAAAGCGGGGATTGATGATATTTGCATCGTCGACTCTGCCGGCGACTTTGGCGGCGTGTGGTACTGGAATCGCTACCCCGGTGTGCAGTGTGACAACGACGCCTACTGTTATCTGCCGCTGCTGGAAGAAATGGGCTTTTTGCCCTCCAAGAAATTCTCCGATGGCGCCGAGATTTACCAGTATATGCGCAGTATCGGCGATCGCTTTAAGCTCTACGATGGCGCCCTGTTTCACACCCTGATTAATGGTATGCACTGGGATGAAGACCTGCAGCGTTGGCAGGTATCTACTGATCGTGGCGATAAGCTACGTGCCCGTTTTGTGATTATGGCCAATGGCCTCCTTAACATGCCCAAGTTCCCCGCGGTGCCCGGCATCGGTGACTTTAAGGGCAAGATGTTTCATACCTCACGCTGGGACTACGATTACACGGGCGGCAGTCAGACTGAGCCGGTGCTGGATAAGCTCAGTGACAAAAAGGTCGCGATTATCGGCACTGGTGCCACTGCGATTCAGGCTATTCCCCACCTCGGTCGCCATGCACAACATTTGTATGTGCTGCAGCGCACGCCCTCCAGCGTCGATAAGCGAGACAACCCGCCCACTGACCCCGATTGGGCGCAGAGCCTGGAGCCCGGTTGGCAGGCTGCCCGCCAGGACAACTTTCACCGCGCGGCGATGGAAGGCGCACTAAAGCCTGGCGAGGAAGACCTGATCTGCGACTTCTGGACAGAAATTACCCGCAATATGATGGCGGAGATGGAAGCAGAGGGCTGGCCCCAGCTCAGCATGGAAGAATTTATGCAGCGCCGGGAAGAGATGGACTACCGGGTGATGGAGCGGGCCCGCAAGCGCATCTGTGAGCTAGTGGAAGATCCGGATACCGCCGAGGCCCTGTTGCCCTGGTACCGCTTCCCCTGCAAACGACCGCTGTCTAACAACGACTACTACCCGACCTTTAACCGCGACAATGTCACTCTCGTTGATGTTTCGGCCACCCAAGGCGTCGAAGCCATGACGGAGAAAGGCTTTGTGGCCAATGGTCAGGAGTACGAGATCGACTGCATGATCTTCGCCAGTGGCTTTGAGGTGACCTCGGACTTGGATCGTCGCTGGGGTATCGATCAGGTGGAAGGCCGGGATGGCAAGTCAATCTACCAGCACTGGGGTAATGGCTATCGCACCTTGCACGGCATGATGAGCCACGGCTTCCCCAACCAGTTTTATATGGGCTTGTATCAAGGGGGGCTGAACGCCACCATCCCGGAGATATTCAACCGTCAGGGGCAGCATATTGCTTATATTATCCAGCAGGGCCTGGCGCAGGGGGCAAGCTCCATTGAGCCCAGCGAAGAGGCGCAGGACGAGTGGGTGAAACACATCCGCGAGACCGCCATCGATATCTCTGAACTGCAAAGCGAATGTACCCCCAGTTACTTTAATAACGAGGGTGAAAAGGAAAAAGACGAGGACGGTAACGAAAAATATCGCTGGTACTTGGGCGAAAGTTACGGTCCCGGTTGGAATGCCTTTCAGGCCCTGTTGCAGGAATGGCGCGACAGTGGCGAACTGCCAGGTATGATCATTAAAAAATAATAGCGCGGGGCACATAGACCCCGCATCCGTCGTCAAAATAATAGTGAAGGTGAGTGATGAGCAATCAAAACGATATTCCTGTTAAAGAACTGAGAGACGAAGATCTGGCCGAACCGCTGACCTACTCAGTGGAACCGTTTCTTTCCCGGGACTATGCGGAGAAAGAAAAAGACCTGCTGTGGCCCAAGGTTTGGAACATGGCGGCGCGGCTGGAGGACATTCCCGAGGTCGGCGATTTTATTACCTACAACATCGCCGACGACTCCATTGTGATTATCCGCATTGCCGAAGACGAGCTGCGGGCCTACCACAATGTGTGTCCCCACCGCGGTCGACAACTGGTGAACACCCCGGACGACGTCAACTGCGTTAAAGGGCGCAAGAAGAACTTTGTGTGCGGCTTCCACGGCTGGACCTACAACCTGGAAGGCGAAAACACCTACATCCTGGACAAGGACGACTGGAAGGGCAGCCTGGAGCAGAAGGAGCGGGTGTGCCTGTCGCCGGTCAAGGTGGATACCTGGGGTGGCTGGATCTATATCAATATGGATCCGGACTGCGAGCCTCTGCTGGAATTCCTCGGTGAGGTGGACCGCATTCTCAGTCCCTATCAATTTGAGAAAATGCGCTATAAATGGCGCCAGTGGGCAATTTATCCCTGTAATTGGAAAACCGCCATTGAAGCCTTCATGGAGCCCTACCATGTGGCGGGTACCCATTCGCAGTTGACCAAGTACGGCCAGTTTTACGCGTACAGCAAACCCTACGGATTGCACGGTGTCAGTGGCTTTGATGAGCGCGACGCCAGCCAGAAAACCTCCCAGAGTAGTGGTGTAGCCCGGGCCGGCCTGGGCGACCCCCGCATCTCTACCTACGAGCTGGCTAAGGAAAACTATGAGACGGTGAACTACGCCGCCTCCACAGAGACCTTGGTCAACGCGGCCAGTCGTTTGAAAGACGAGCTTCCCGAGGGCACGCCGGTGCAGGAGGTAATGAACCACTGGATGAAATCCGCCAAGGCCGACGATGCCGCCCGGGGCGTGGTTTGGCCAGAAATCACACCCGAGCAGCAATCCGAGGCGGGGCTGGCCTGGAGCCTGTTCCCCAATCAGACCATTTTGCAAGGCGTCACTTTTGCGCTGTGTTATCGCACTCGCCCCTACGGCGACGATCCCAATATGTGCATATTTGAATCCTACGCCCTGGAGCGCTTCCCGGAGGGGGAAGAGCCGGATACCGAGTGGGTGTACGCCGAGCCCACCGCCGAAAACTGGGGCAAAGTGCTTGCCCAGGATTTTGCCAATATGGAGTGGGTGCAGAAGGGCATGAAATCCCGGGGCTTCCGCGGCACGCTGCCCAACCCCCACCAGGAACAGAAAATCACTAACTTCCACCGTCACCTCGCCACCTATATGGGCAAGGGACATATCGACTTTCTGGAAAAATAACGACATGGGCCGGTCTGGTGCGGGGCCTCAACGTCCCGCTGGGCCGCGTCGCTCAGGAGATCACAGCTATGGCTTCCCCAGTATATTCTCGAATTATCGACCTCTTGGAAGCAGAGGGCATCAACTCGCTATTTGGTATCCCCGATCCCGGTTTTATTCACATGGCGATGACCTGCGAACAGCGCGGTTGGGATGTGGTCGCGCCTCACCACGAGCAGGCCGGTGGCTTTATGGCCGATGCCTGGTCGCGGATGACCGGCAAACCGGGAGTGTGTTTTGGTACCCAGGGGCCGGGGATCTCCAATCTCGCGGCGGCGATGATCGTCGCCGCCAAAGAGAACTCGCCGACCATTTTCTTTGGTGGCCAGCGCTCCAGTATTGCCTACCAACGAGTCCGTAAAGGGCGCATCCAATTTATGGATCAGGTCAGTCACTTTGAGCCGATGATGAAATACGTCGGCGTAGTGGAAGATGCCGATCAAGTCGATGAAATTGTCCGCGAGGCGATTCGTCAGGTCACCACTGGCAAACCCGGTCCGGCCTATATTGAACTGCCGCTGAGTGTGATTCATGAAGAGCGCGAGTGGACGCCAGTGCTACCGCCTGAAAAATACCGCCTCACCAGCCAGCCCGCTGCGGGTCCCATGGTGGCGCAGGCCGCCGCGCTGATCCGAGAAGCCAAAAACCCGGTGCTGTTGGTGGGGCAGGGTATGTTTACCGCCCGTGCTCACGACATAGTTGGCCAGTTGGCTGAACTTATGGCCTGCCCAATTTTGCAGACCTCGGGCTGCGCTATGACGATCAAGGGCATGGAAGAGCGCACCTTTGCCTACGGCTTCTCCCCGGCTGGAGTAGCAGCGGCTGAGGCCTCGGACCTGTGTATTGCCATTGGCACGGAGCTGGGCGAGCCCTGCCATATGGGCATAGGCCGGCACTGGGAGAGCAACGATGCCAATCGCAAGTGGATCTATATTGAACGGGACACTATGGCCTTCGGTGTCAATCGACCCATTGATGTGCCTCTGGTGGGTGACTTGCGGGATATTGTGCCGCAGTTGATCGACGCTCTTCAGGATACCCCTCGCACGCCTTCCTCAGAGTTTGACGGCTGGGTGCAAATGCAAAAAGACTTTAAAGCCAAACTGCGGGCTGAAGTGCCCAGTGGTGGCGAGCAGATCCACCCCGCCAAGTTTATTTTTGAAGCCACTCGGACCCTGCCGGAGAACACCATCTACGCGGCCGATGGCGGCTCCGTCACCATCTTTGGCTGGACCTACACCCAGTACGCCCCCAGCGATCTGGTCTGGAATCAAAACACCGGCCACCTCGGCACAGGCTTGCCCTATGCGGTGGGGGCCGCTATTGCCACCAAGGGCGAGCGCCCAGTGGTGCTGGTGACTGGTGACTCCTCCTTTATGTTCCATATTGCCGAGCTGGAAACCGCAGTGCGTAAAAACCTGCCCATCGTTACCGTCGTTGGCGTAGACAACGCCTGGGGATTGGAAGTGGGCTGCTGGCGCAAACAGGTGGCAATGGACTCTCCCGAGACCGAGGCCCACTGGGGCAAGGCGGTGCGCTTTGACGTGATCGCCAAAGGCTTTGGCGCAGAGGGCGTCTATGTGGACAACGAAAACGATATCGCCGCAGCGGTGGAAAAGGCAGTGGCCAGTGGCAAACCGACGGTGATTCATGTGCCCATCGATCCGGTGGCCAATGCCATGGATGCTCCCAATTACGAAGAGTTCAAGTCCTGGTACACCGATTTTAAACCGGGCTACGGCGCCGACGCGGCGGATGTTGCCTACTAGTGTTCCCATGCACTAATGCAATTAGTGTCGAGAGCCCCTAAGTATCATGAGTGCTGCACCTTCACTTCTCGTTAATAGATAAGGATAAAAGCCATGCGTGAGTATCTGAAATTTTATGTCAACGGCCAGTGGGTCGAGCCGCTGGAGATGAGCACCGTCGAGACCATTAATCCTGCTACCGAGGCAGTGTCTGGCAAGATCGCCCTGGGTAAAGAGGCCGATGTGGATCGCGCGGTTAAAGCCGCCCAGCAGGCCTTCACTAGCTGGTCTCAAACTAGCAAAGACGAGCGTCTGGCGGTACTCAAGCGGATTTTGGCTGAATACGAAAAGCGTGCCGCTGACCTTGGTGAAGCCATTACCGAAGAAATGGGGGCGCCCAAAGCCCTGGCTCAGGGCTTTCACGTGGCGCTGGGCAACGGTCACCTCAATACGGCGATTGAAGTGCTGGAAAGCTTTGAATTCGAGGAACTGCGCGGCGCCAGTCTGATTCGCCGTGAACCTATTGGCGTGGTGGGTATGATTACCCCCTGGAACTGGCCGGTAAACCAGATAGCGGTCAAAGTCTTTCCCGCTATTGCCGCCGGTTGCACAGTGGTACTGAAACCTTCTCAAGAAGCGCACTTCTCAGCTCAGGTGCTGGCAGAAGTTATCGATGCTGCCGATGTGCCGGCCGGGGTCTTTAACTTAATTCAGGGTCGGGGCTCGGTGGTAGGCGCCGAACTATCCCGCCACCCCGGCGTCGATATGGTCTCGATCACCGGCTCAGAGGCGGCGGGTATCGAAGTGGCCCGCAATGCCGCAGAGACCGTTAAACGGGTCACCCAGGAGCTGGGCGGCAAGAGCGCCCTGATTGTGCTGGACGACGAGCAGTTTGCCGATAACGTCGCCAAAGGCGTGGGCGGCATGATGATGAACTCCGGCCAGACCTGCTCTGCCACCACCCGCCTGCTGGTTCCCAACGCCCGCATGGATGAGGCCATCGCCGCCGCCAAGGCCGCAGCTGAAGGCGTGACTGTTGGCGATCCCAGCGGCGACTTTGCCATGGGCCCAGTGGTGTCCAAAAGCCAGTTCAACAGTATTCAGCAGTACATTGAGAAAGGCATCGAGGAGGGCGCCACCCTGGTTGCTGGCGGTCCTGGTCGACCGGACGGCCTGGATAAGGGCTGGTACGTGAAGCCCACCGTCTTTGCCAATGCCACCAACGACATGGTGATTGCCCGGGAAGAAATCTTTGGTCCGGTACAAGTCATCATCGGCTATGACAGCCTGGAACACGCTATCGAGATTGCCAACGACAGTGACTTTGGCCTAGCTGGCGGTGTTTACGGTGCCGACCTGGAAACTTGCCAAAACGTCGCCCGGGCCATGCGCACCGGCTGGGTCTCCATCAACGACGGTTTTGACTTCCACTGCCCCTTTGGCGGCTACAAAAAGAGCGGTAATGGCCGGGAGTGGGGCGAGTTCGGCTTTGAGGAATACCTGGAGATTAAAGGGATTCTGGGCTTTAAGCCGGAGGCGGCGCAGTAAGGTATTTGATCTGACTTGTCTTACCAGTCTTTGCTGAAAAGCTCTGTTGATGAGCGGTCTCTGTGTTCAAGAATGCTGTGTTCAACGAAACAGTGATCAACGAATAAGGGGCCGCTCATTGTCATGGCCAAACACTGCTGGCATAAGGCGTTACCGGTACTGAAGGTGAAGTACCTGGCTCGAAATAGCTAGGGCCTGTTCACCGTCAAGGTTTATTCCAATCTAGAAAATCGCTGCCAGCCCAAGGGCAATCACCGCGAATAGTATCGATAGGCCGATCCATGCCTGCCATGGGAAGGCGCGCTGGGCAGGCTCCGCAAGTTGATCGTTAAGGTAGTTCTCTAGCAATTTGGTATTGCGGGTATTGGCTTTAAAGAGTACATCGAAGGCATCGCCGACCACAGGCAGAAGTCCGCCCACAAAATCGATACCAATATTGCGCAGTATTTTTAGTTTAACGGCCCCGCTGGCCCCCACTTGTTGTGCCTCTAAAAAGACATACAAGGATAAGGTTAAGCCGGCCACATCCCCCACTACTGGTAGCAGCCCAATCAAAGACTCCAAACCGAGGCGGAATCTGGTGAAGGGTATCCCAATGCTGCTGTCCATAATGCGGCTGAACCTGTTCAATCGCATTAGCACCGCTTTCTGTTTGGCCTCGGTGGTTTTCCTGCTCGAGTTGTCTTCCATATAAATTTGCTTCTTTACAGCGGCCATGGCTCGGGCGTTTTAGGCAGCAATAACTCTGCGACTTGATGCCCCCCTGGAGCTTCGATTACGTCATGTAACCTGACTCGGTTCACATTATTCCGCCTATCTACCCAAATGGGTAGTTCTTCATCGCGCCCTGACCAGTAGATTCAATGCCGCATAACAACAATGGAGAATGGTGTAATGAAGACAATAAAAACCCTTTTGCTGTGTTTCGCTCTATCAGTATCGGTTAACTCCAGTATGGCAGCGTCACCTCTGGCTGGTTTGCCGGTGGTGGGTGACTTGCTCGGCGGGGACTTGCTGGGTGGTGACCTGCTGGTAGCGATCCCGGTTGTGGGAGACCTGCTTGGCGGTGGCGTTTTAGCTGGCGGAAGCCCGCTGGATGGCTTAACCGATGCCCTGCCTGCGCTGCAGGTCGTTGGAGTAGTCTTGACCGTTGACCCCGCCCTGGTGCAGTCGCTACTGGTCAGCGCGTTGGTCAGTGGCCTGGAAGGCAACCTGCCGGTATTGGGCGGGCTGCCCGGTTTACCACTGGATCTGGCGCTGCCGGGTTTGTAATTTAGCAGCCAGTTGAGTGGGGGCGGGCAGGGGTTTAACCCTTGCCCATCACTTCGTAAATGCGTGAGGTGAAGTACCAGCGGCCGTCGCGTTTCACGTACTGGTCGTCAAAGCAGCCCACCACCACGACCTGCCCGCCAGCCTTGGGAAAGATCAGTTCTCGGCAGTAGCATTTGCCGTGGGCGCGGTCGCCTTCCACAACCAGCTCGGCGGGGAAGGAGATCATGCTCATAAATTCCACATAGGCGAGCTTTTCCCGAAAGGCTTCAATGACGTTTTGTTTGCCTTCCACCGGCTTGTCCATGGAGGGCAGGCCCCATACCGCTTCTTCTGCCCAGGTTTCACCCCAGGCGTCGGCATCAATGCGCATGGCGCCGGCGGCGAATTCTTCTACCAGCTCGCGTATAGCAAGACGATCTTCTACCGGACCTGTATTCATAGTCATACTCCAATTTTTAAGTGTGACGAGTGTGCTGAGTTAATCCACTGCGGTTACCGACTCGGTTGCCACCGCCTGAGTGGCCGCCACCGCCTCTTCAGGCGGTTTGCCCATGGTAAAGAGTGCAATAGCGCTGGCACCCATCAGTATGGCGGTGAGCTGCAGGAAAGGGCTGTAGCTGCCAAAGTGGTCAAAGACCGCGCCGGCACCCAGGGGGCCAAAGGCGGTGCCCATAGACAGGGCCATGACCGCCGCACCATAGAGAGCACCAAAGTTCTTTAGGCCGAAATACTTGGCGGCGAGATACGCGATAACATCCACCTCAGAGCCCAGTGTCAGGCCGAAAATGGCGGCGGCAATCATTTGAAAGGCCGGCTGACTGCCGTCGTAGAGCAGCAAACCGCAACCCAGGATGGGAATGACAAAGGCGATACCGCCGATGATATGGGCCGGGAACTTATCTAACAGAAAGCCGGTTCCCAGGCGGCCGACGATCGAAAAAATCCCGATCAGAGAAGCAACCCCGGCAGCTTGTAGGGCAGTGGCGCCACTGTCAGTCAGTATAGGGACAAAGTGAACCACGATACCGATGGCGGTGAAGGCAAAGAATCCGCCCGCCATCACCAGTTTATAGAGTGCGGAACAGCGCAAACCTTCCCGAATACTCAGGCCGGGCAGGTCGGCGCTGGCGGTTTTTTTGTGAGTGTCGGTTTTGCGTTGATCCTGGGCGCCGCGGAAGCCAAAAAACATCGCCGGTAAGGTCAGTGCAGCCCAAATGCCGCTGAGGCCGATATAGGCCCCCCGCCAGCCAAAGTGACCGATTAACCAGGTGGCAATCAATGGGAATATCGTGGCGGCCAGCGAGGCGCCCGACAGGGTAATGGCCAGGGCCAGCCCACGGGAGCGGGCAAAGCGGCTGGTCACGGCACTGGTCCAGACCGTGGCCTGGACCAGCAGTGTTGCCACGGCAAGGAGCAGCCACAACATCAGCCAGTTGCTATCTGTACCCGTGGCGGTACTGAGGGCGGCCACGGCGGCCAGCATCAGAGTCACGCCTATCAGGCCTACCCGCCGCGGACCGATCTTGTCGACCAAAATACCCATAGGGATACAGAAAATCGCGCTGATAAAGGCGGCGATAGTGATGCCAGATGAGACCTGCGCCCGAGACCAGCCAAACTCGGTTTGAATCGGCTCGATAAAAGGCCCAAAAGAATAGACATACATAACCGACGTGGCATAGCCCATGGCGGCAGTGATCGGCAGGTACCAGAAGTGGCGCCATTCCAGGGCGGCGCTGGGAGTGTGTGACATATCTCAATCCTCACCGAGTATTATTATTGCTTGTTGCCCTGTTCTATTGGCTTGATAGTGTGGCGATAACCTGAGGCAAATCGACGATGGTGGCGATCCCGGCTGGCGCCGCACACACGGCGTGGGCCACATTGACTGCGCGGTGGGCTGTATAGCCGCCCATCTGCTCTGCTACTGGTTCATCCCCCAGGGGCATCTTCAGGGTGACGTCCAGAGGCGTGTCCCCCTCCACATTTACCCGCCAACCGCTGGCCGCCAACTCCCAGTCTTTATCGATGTTGTGGCTGCAATACCAGTTGGCGCGGAACTGAATGAGCGGCGCGCCGTTGCGCATTCCTGCCACGGTAATCCGCTGGGCAGCGACGGTGCCGGCCTTAATGATGGCGCCCGGCGCGATCTCGACATCTTCACTGGCACAGGCGTACTCGCCAGCGGCTTCCACCTTGTCGAGCTCCAGGCCAAGTGCTTTGGCGGTCAGACACAGGGACTGCTCAAAGCACTGAGCCATGTGGTGGAGTAGGCCGGCGTCAAAATCCCCACTGGCGGGGCGGCCATAGCCCATTACATCAAATACCATCTCCGGCGAGCAGGAGGCGGGAATATCCGCAAACTCGTCGATGGTCAGGCAATCCAGGCGGCGGGCTACTGAAGTCAGCACCAGCGGAATGGCCTCGGTGATAAAGCCGGGGCTGCTACCCGTGGCGTGAAGGGTGGCGTTGCCAGCACGACAGGCTGCCAGGGTTTGCTCTCTCAGCTCAGCGTCCATGTAATCCGGATTAAAGAATTCGCCCCGAGTTGTCACAATATTGATACCGGCGCGGAGCAGGGCGCAGATATCTTCAATCACCACGCCCTCCTGCATATACAGCACGCAGTCGGGTTTGGCAGCGAGGATATCGTCGATACTCTGGGTGGCGACTACGCCCTGGGGCGGAAGCCCGCACAACTCGCCGGCATCTTTGCCGACCTTGGCATCGGAATGGACTTTGAGGCCCACTAACTCCATCGCAGGGTGGTTGATAACGGCTTTCAAACTGCGCTGGCCGACTTTGCCCGTCGCCCATTGGGCGATGCGGAGGGTCGGCTGGCTATCATTGTCAGTACGCATGGTCATGGTTTAGTGCCAGGGATGGTGAATTATATTTATAATCAACACAGTTGACCATATAACACCTTGGCGCCAATCACAACAGCGTAGTTCTGCAACAGCATGCAAAAATGTAAGGTGACAAAACGTTGAGTTGGAGGGTGTTTACGCTGTGCAGATGGAGGGGGAGTACCCTCGGGGAAGAACAGAGACCGACCCTGACTATAGTCGGTCTCTGTAAGGCTGAGCGGCTATGGCGCCATAGGGGCAGGAGTGGCCTCGATATCTGGGCGCAATTGGGTGGTATTGACGAAAGAACCTACTCCAGATGCCGCCACGCCGGTTACGGAGGTTGAGCCGAACAGTTCGTGAAGCACGCTGCCTTCAGCAACCGTGATGGTGCCAATACCGGCCAGAATTTGATCGGTGGCATAAATGTCGTTGAAGGTGTTGATCACCCCGTTGGGGCCAAGGTGCCACAGACTGTTAGGCAGTGGTGGGCCCTGGGGACCCTCTGGTAGCAGTTCGGCTTCAAGTTGGTAGGGCGAAACATCGAAGGGGACGTTAGCGTAGCCGTTCAGCGCGCCGGGCACTGTGCTGCTCTCTGTAAGCGACAGTTCAATATCTTCCACAACCTCACCAAAGAAGCCGGCATTGCGTTTTTTAGCAGACAACTGATGGTTGGTGTCCAACTGCCACAGTAGATAAATGGCTGAATTGGCGGCGGTGATGGGGGGGAAGCTTTCGCCGTCGGGAGGGGTGATAAAGACCGCCGCCTCAGCGATTCGGTACGGCCCGGTTTCAACGCCATCAATGCTGCCGCTTGGGCAGTCGGCCAGCTCCACAAAGCCTACCGGTGGTAGCGACAGTTCAAACTCCGGTGGCACAAACTTGCGGGCATTCTCCTCAGTGATGGGAGAAATAATCAAAAAGTTCCGGCAGTTCTCGCCAGTATTCTCGAAGCTAACGGCAAAATCCTGTGCCTCGCCAGGATAGGCACTATCGTCTCCATTGCTCCCATTGCCGGAACTGCCGCCACAAGCAGCCAGACAGAGCGTTGTAATTAGCAGGCAGGATTTAACAGTGAGGTTGTAACGTGTCATTTAGTGACTCCATTTATATTTGTCACCGGCTTTTAAAATTGGCCGGCGCTGGTGGTAAAAAGTAGTGGCGTAAGCGGGGCGTAGTTTTTGCTGCTTCGGCTACTGCGGTTATGCCCCTTGTGGCAGAACCGGCCATACCGCTTCAATTTGGCCGCCCCGGACGGCGATGATGTCGCCAAATTGCAGCATGACGAATTCACTTTGCGTGGGGCGGTAGAACACATAGTCATCCACACCCAATTGCAGCTGGGCGTTGCTATTCAGCATTTCCTGGTTGGTACTGCGGCCGTACGTGGGGTTGGTCAGTAGCCCTGGCGGTGAAACGGGCTCAGCCTTCCAGTAGCCGCCATAAACAAACAGAGTCTTGCGACGGTTGGGGTTCCAACCCGTCTGGGCCTGACCGATAAGCGGTGCAATGGGCATTTCTATACCGTCACTGACCTTGAGAATTGGGGTACCAATAAACAGCGCAGGTTGGTGGTTTGCCAATGTGGGGATGTCGAAATCCAGCGGCTTGAGTAAGGCGCTGCCGGCGGACAAATCGTTGGCCGTATCGTTGTCATACCAGCGGTGAAAAGTCGGGCTGCCGGCCGCATTGAGAGTAAGGGCATTGCTGCGGCCGTCACCGCCATTGTGGCGGCGCCACACCTCCATAAACTCGTGATAGCGGTGTTGCGCCATCGCTCCTTCCCGCTCTTGCATGCCCAGGATTGCGGGCGCTTTGCTCACGTGGGGGTCGTAGCCCATCAAGCCGCTAAAGGTGAGATAGGGGTGGGCGTCGATTTGCTTGAGCATCCCAGCCAGTACTGCAGGGTCTTTCACGCCGCCCCGGTGCAGACCAATATCCACTTCGATGTTTATCCGCATCGGCAGCTGCTGTGCTTCGGCCAATTGGGCATATTGCTTAAGCCGCTGGGGGGTGTCGATCAACCACTGTAGCTGCTGCCCCACGTCGAATGCGTTGGCCTGATAGTGCTGATAGAAACGGGCGGCGGCGCCGATAGGCATTGGCTTGCCCACCAGCAAGTCGCTGTCAGGCTTAGACTCAACAAAATGATTGAGAAAGGGTTGGTGAAAGACCATCAGCCGTGAGGTGTCGGCCTTGGCCATTGCGTAGTCAATCAAGCCTTGGGCGGGAAGGGACTTGGCGACCACCCGGTAGGTCTTGTCGTTGGGGATATGGCGCCTGACTTCAGCAATATTGTGATCCAGGCGATCCAGGTCCACGATCATGGTGGGCCGGGCCAGGTTTTCCCGATGCAATAGTGAATTCAGTTGCTGAAAATAAGCGCTGTGCTTGCCGTCGCCCTCTATGCTGGGGCGGGCCAGCCACGTACCGCCAATGCCCAGCCCGAGTCCGCCTAGAAGTAGATTGCGTCGTTTCATTGTCGGTTACCAGTTGGCGCTAAGGGAAAGTTTCAGTGAGCGCGGGGCAATCTGATTGGCAAAATAGGACCGAGCAAACAGGTTGTGGTCGGCGACAAAATTTAGCGCCGACTTGTCACCCAGGTTAGTGCCGCTCAGCGCCAGCGACCAGAAGCCGTCTTCTGGTCCCAGCACAATCCGGGCGTCCAACAGGGTATAACCTCCCTGGCGCGACTTCTCGTCCAGATCCAGGGTGAGATACTGCTCGCTGCGATAGCTCACCCCCAGGGAGAACTGCAGGCCCAGGTCGGCACTTAGCGGCATAAAGACGGTGGGACGGAGCGAGGCGGAGACCTCGGGGGCGCGGGGTAGGGTGCGTCCGCTCAGGTCCTGCTGGGGAGTTTCCCCGGGTGCCGCGGCGTCCTGTTGTGTTGCCGTCGGTGGGCCATTGCGATAGTCGACGTACTCGGCACTGGAAAGCCCCAGGGAGCCATCAAAGGTCAGCCATTGCAGGGGTGGCAGCCAGCTGAAGTCCAGTTCCAAACCCTGCAGTTCGGCGCCTTCCGCGTTAAAGACATCAAAGCCCACGCCGTTGAAGTTGACCACTTGCATATCGGTCACGCGGGTGTGGTAAAGAGCGGCATTGATGGACAGAGTTTCGTCGAAAAATAACGACTTCATCCCCAGTTCAAAGGCGTCTGCTTGCTCGGGTTCAAACTCCAGGTTGGAACCCTGAAAACTGATGGCATTGAAACCGCCGGACTTAAAGCCACGGGTCCAGCTGCCGTACAGGGACACCGCCGGATTTAGTTCGTAGCGCAAACCCAGCTTAGGGGACACTTCGTTTTCATCTCGGGACAGGCGGCGGTCGACATCTTCGGCAGACAGCACCAGTCCTGTCAGGCCGGGGCCATAACTGGCCACCTGCCGGCGGGCGTCTTTGCTTTCCTGCCCCAGTCTCAGGCCAATAATGGCAGACCATCGCTCATTGAAATACCAGGTGGCCTGACCAAACAGGGCAAGGCTCTCGGCACTCTGGGTGAAAAGACTGCGCACACCATCGTCCAGGGGCACGCCGGGGATTGGCAAGTTGTTTAACAGCGGACCGAGTATCGAGCCGATATCGGACTCTGGTAGCCCCAGTGCTTCGGCACCGGCAGGGGTAAAGACAAAGTCGACCATGTCCTCGCCCAAGGCAACCTCGGTCGGTGCGTCGATATCCGCTTGCATGGCAAAGATACCGGCGATGATATCCAGGCCATCGCCCCATCCAATGTTGTTGCGGCTGCCATTAATACGCAGTTCCAGGGCGTCCTGGGTGTAGTCAAAAACGGGGGTTACCGTGACCAGGTCGGCGGCGCTGACGTCAAAGTCAATCAGCATGTCATTGGTCAGCGCAGCGTGGCTGACGATCCCTGTAACCACGGTGTTGTCCAGGCCAAGAAATTCACCGGCGTCGTATTCGGCAATCAGATGGGCGATCTCGGAATCGCGTTTGACGTAGCCGGGCAGATCAAAGGCCGTGTGGCCGTCGTAGGGGTTGTCCTCGGTCGGCGCGTGTTGGCTTTGGGCGTAGGCGAGAGCGTCGCTGTCCAGGTCGTACAGCTGCCATCCGGGATAGTTGTGGTCGGTTTCAGATACCTGAACGCCTAACTTTAATAGCAAGCGGTCGCTGACGTCGGCCTCGATTTTGATGCGGCCGGCAGTTTGTTCAGTGCTTAGCTCGTCGCGGTTGAGAAAACTGTTTTCCACCTCGCCATCGGTTTCCCAGTGGGTGAAGGCTATTCGCGACAGCAGTCGGTCACCAAGGGGGGCGCTGAGGCCGGCCTCGACACGGCGGGTGCCCAGTTCACCGCCGGTGACTTGTAGTTGGCCGTCGAATTCCTCGCTGGGGTCGGCGCTGGAAAAGATCAGCACGCCAGCGATGGTGTTCTTGCCAAACAGGGTGCCCTGGGGGCCTCGCAGCACTTCGATACCCTGCATATCAAACAGGCCGTCGGGAATAAATTCGCTGCGACCGATAAATACATCGTCCACCATGATGCCCACAGACGGCTCCAGTCCAACGTTGTAGCTGTCGGTACTGAAGCCGCGAATACCAATAGAAGGGGCCTGGGGATCGCCGTCCAGTTGTAAATTCGGCACCTGGTTTTCGATGCCCTCAGCGCCGAAGATACCGCTTTCCCGCAGCTCATCGGCCTTGACGGTGCTCACTGATACCGGCACATCCTGCAGGCTTTGCTCCGACTTCTGGGCGGTAACGATCACCTCCTCGATGGTACGCCGGGTGGCATCCCCCTGGGCGTAGCTCAGGGAGGTGGTCAGGCCAAAGGCGGCGGTGCAGGCAAGCAGGGTGGCGGGCTTTAGGCTTCTATGCTTCATACGGCAAACACCTTTTTGAGGTAGGGGTTGAGCATGCGACCAGCGGGGTCCAGCTCGGCGCGCAGGCGGCAGAACTCATCCCACCTGGGATAGCGGGCGGCAAATTCAGCGCTGCTCATGGTGTTCATTTTGCCCCAGTGTGGTCTGCCGCCGGTCGCTTTCAACAGCGGCTCCGTGCTGTTGAACAGGGGCAGGGGGTCTTCGGCGTAGTAGCGGTGTACCGCGATTGACGCCGAGGCGTGGCGATAGAAAGGGCTGAGCCAGGCATCGTCCTGCTCGCCGTTAACGACCCGAACCTCAAAAGGCAAAAACACCTCCGGGTGGTGTTTTTCTACGTGGGCCAGCACTTTGCGCAGGGTCGGCAGCAGTTGCTCCCGGTCCATGTGGTATTCCATTTCATTAAAGCGGACCGGGCGCTCTGAGGGAAAGATGCGATACCAACTATCGACATTCTCCTGAGCGGGATAATCGGAGACGGCTGCGTCGCCGATGCGGCGGCGGGCAGCGGGCCACCAGCTGAGTAGGTCCCTCAGCTTTTTTAGCTCCATGGCGGCGTTACTGTCGGGATCACCACTACGGGGGCTGATAGGCTCATCGGAGGGGTTGATCGTCACCCCCAGCGCCTGATTGAAATGGGGTACGACATAAATTTCAAAGCTGTGATTTTCCGCCGCCAGTTGATCGTACTGCTCCATTAATTCTTCCCTGGGAGCCATCCACACTGTGCGTTTCATTCGGGTGGCGGGCACATTTTGCAGTGTGTACTCGGTGATGACACCAAGGGCGCCGACCGAGACCCGAGCCGCATCAAAGACATCGGCATTTTGCTCGCGGTTGCAATCCAGTACCTCGCCAGTGGGTGTAACCAGTCGCAGGCCGGTCACGTAACTGTGCAGAGCGCCGAGGCTTTCCCCGGTGCCGTGGGTGGCAGTGGCCATGGCACCAGCCAGCGTTTGATCATCGATATCTGGCATATTGGCCAAGGCTTGTCCCACCGCATCCAGCGGCGCGCCAATTTGAGAGATCTTGGTGCCGGCGCCAAAGGTGGCAGTCATCGCCTCGGCGTCGTGCCCGCGCATCCCGGAAAAGTGGCGCAGCGAGACGATTTCGCCATCGGTGGGCACCAGCTCGGTAAAGGAGTGACCGGCGCCCACCGGCCGGACCGTGCCCTCGGCGTTTTTCAGCAGTTCTGCAAGTGCGGCTTCGTCCTGGGGGGCGGATCGACCGGCGGGATAGCAGTGCCGATAGCCTGACCAGTTCTGCCAGGGAATCAGACGCTTTCCGTCAGGGCCGATTTTGGGTAACACCGGAGCGGGGCCCTGTTCGGCCTGGCCACAGGCAGTGAGTCCAGTGGCTGAGGCTGCCGCGACGGCAGAGGCGGAGGTGATAAATTGGCGGCGCTTCATGGTTGGTCTCCGGCCGGGGTACTCATAAAGGTGATCAGAGCGACAAAATCCTCTTCGCTACAGTCACTGCAGGAACCCAGAGGCGGCATACCCCCGAAACCAGTAATGGTATGGGTAAGGAGGGTGTCCATACCCTTGGCGAGTCGGGGCTGCCATGCGGCCTGGTCACCGGTCAGTGGTGCATTGCCAATGCCGTTGCTGTGGCAGGACTGGCAGGTGGCGGCGTAGAGCTCTGCCAGGACCGGGTCGGCGGGGACGACTGGCGTCTTGGTGGTCGCAGTCGCGTTTGCTGTAGGTGTCTCGCTGCTGCAGGCCGCCACGACGGTGACAAACAATAACAGGATAATAATGTTGCGCATCTATGCCCATCTCTTAGTGGCGAGTTATTGATAGTGACGAAATATTGTTTTGGCCAACCCTCACCACTGTGGCGCGCAGAATTTTAGAGGCACGCCGAAGGCATAGAGGGTTTGTATCGTGTTAACCATAGGCGCCGCTTCCTGCCTGCAACAGGACTTGAAACGACAAAAAGCGGACATTTGCGGCCAAGATGCCTCTGGGGCACAATGAGGGCGATGCCTGAGGCAGTTAATAAGGCGTAAATCACCAGAGAGCAAAGGACGGCCATGCCCTTCACGACCACCGATCCGCTGTATGAATTGGCGATGTTCCCGCCATTTATGCTGAACAAGCTGGCGGAGTTTTTAAGCTCTCAGGGTATCGACTGCGAGCGGCTGTGCCGTGGCTTGGGTTTTCGTCGCGACGACCTGTATGACCCGGACATCAGAGTGTCTTACCGCCAAGCCGACACGATGATCAAGCGGGGCCTGGAAGCGCTCCCCGACTATCCGGGGCTGGGGCTCGCGGTGGGCAACCTCAATGTACTGGGCACACTGGGACTGGTTGGCCACGCCGCCGCCCTCAGTAAAAACCTGCAGGATGCTTGGGAGATTTGCAGCCGTTATCAAACCCTCACCGGCGGCATGACCCAGAGTCAGACCACTATCGCCGACGGCGTCGTGTACGCCCAAACTTTGTGTCGCTTGCCCGAGCTTCCGGTGCAGATACTGTGCATTGAGGAAGTCTTTGCCAGCATTGTGGTTTACCTGCGGGAGCTGGGGGGGGAAGAGATCAATCCAATAAAGGTGGAGCTAGCTTACCCGGCCCCAGCTTACACCGACCGGTATTCGCAGATCTTTCAGGCGCCGGTGGAATTTAACAGTGAGGGTAATCGGCTCATGATAGATGCCGCAGTGCTCGATAAAGAACTGCCGGGTCACGACCCGGTGGCCCTTAAACAAATTCTCGCCATACTGGAGCGGGAACTTAAAAATACCACGGCGACGTTGGATCTGGCCGCGTCGGTGGAGCGGGTGATTATCGATAGTTTGCAGCAACGCCCAACCATGGCCGGGGTAGCGGTGAGGATGGCCATGAGCGAGCGTACCTTACGGCGCCGGCTGGCGGACAATGGATTGTCCTTCGAGCAGCTGGTGGACAATGCCCGTCGATTGACCGCAATGAACCTTATACACAATAACGATATGGCGATAGAGCGCGTTGCCGAACTCTGTGGCTACGGCGATTCACGCAGCTTTAGACGCGCCTTTCGTCGCTGGGTCAGCGTCGGCCCCCGAGAGTTCCGCCGGGGCTGAACCCATCCTGTCCGCCTTGGCATCCCTCGATAGTGGTGCCGGCCTGCAACACTCCTATTGACTCGAACAGGTCGAGGAGCACGCAGCCTGATTGACCCTTCCCGCGATCACTGTGGCAAGGTCGCCTGGCTAATGGTATTTTGTCATCAACACAGATGATTAATAACGGATTCTGTCGAAAGTCCCCAGCGCTACTGAAATGCTACAGAAGAAGTGACTCTGAGGAGATGATGCCGATTTTGCTATTCGGCCCCGTCAGAAGTCTCAAACCACAATAAGGATATGACGATGGCGACCTATGTCTTGGTCCACGGCGGTGGGCACGGTGGCTGGTGCTACCGCTTTGTCGCAAGAATACTGCGCCAGCATGGCCACGAGGTGTACACCCCCACCTTGACAGGCCTGTCAGATCGATCCCATTTGCTCAGCACAGATGTCGATCTGGATATGCATATTAGGGATGTGGTGAACCTACTGAAGTTCGAGGAGCTGACGGAGGTGATTCTGGTGGGGCACAGCTACGGCGGTATGGTGATCACCGGCGCTGCGGATCGCGCACCGGAACGCATCGCCAATATCGTCTACCTGGATGCGGCTTACCCCTTCGATGGCCAGTCCCTTAGCGATATTGCCGCCGAGATGATGAGTGCCGCATATCAGGATGTTCAGACGGTGAATGGGGTGGAAGTCGTGTTAGTCCCGGGCTGCAATCCGATGACACCGGAGGATTACTACGGCGTTACCGATCCGGCGCTGATTGAATGGATGAAGCCAAAACTCAGTGCGCACCCCTGGAAGTGCTTCTCGCAAAAATTGCAGTTGCAGAACGAGGCTGCCATGCGCGCCATCCCAGTTTCTTTTGTGGTTACCGAGATTCAACGCGATACCCTGACAGACGAGCATAAAGAAGGCTTGCGCGCCCTGACACAGGGGCGCTACTGGGAAATCGAAACCGGCCACGATTTGATGATTTCCGCGCCTGAAGAGACCACCGAAGCCCTGTTGCAGGTCGCTGCGGCGGTCGAGGAAGAATGAGACGGCCCACCAAGAGTGGGGGCTCCACGATTGTAGCCTCAGTCGGTTTCAGAGACGGGCTCCAGCACCATTAAATAGAGGCCATTGGCTTCTAGCTCAACGGTCTCTGTGTGACTATCGTCCAGCGCCAAGGTTTTTTCAGCGACCTGTTGCAGGTTGGCCTTATCCGGGTTGTGCCAATAATTACTGGTGGTCTGATCAATTCTATACAGCCTTTGTCTCACTGTTTGGTCGCGAAGCTCGGCTGGCAGCGACGATAGCTGGATCTGGGTGCGGAAGCGGCCCGCGTTGGTATGTTGGTAATTCCACACCATGACGGATACGCCCGTGGTATCCTTGGCCGCGATAGCGTAGACGCCCAACCCCTGGCTGAGACTGTTCGATCTGGCCTTGACTCGTGTTTGCTTCATCATCGATTGCATGAGCAGTAAATTGCCATAAGGCGAGAACGTGTCTACCTCCGGTTGTGCCGCTGAGTGGGTAATAAGCTGGTCTTTGCGGCCTTGTGTGGCATGTCGAACCACCCAGTGAAATGGATATATCTCAGCTTGTTTACCCCACCAATAAAATAGCGATGCCTGTCCCGCAGCCTGACGAAGGTAGTCTTTCTTACTGGGGTCAGGGTCGTCAAAGGAGGGGCCGGGGTAGATACCAGTCTCGGTAACCAATACTGGAATACCCGGTGTGAGTTGGCGCTCCACTAACCACCTGTCCAGACGCTGGCGCTGATCGCGAATCTCGCTGGGGTCGGACTTGTAACTGCGGTAGCTGCTAAAGTCATCGCTGAACTCCCCGTAGCCGTGGTAGGAGACAAAATCCAGCTGTTTTTGGGGGTTAGAATCGGCGGCGTAGCCATCCAGGAAAGCCGTCATCCAAAACTCGGTCATCCCGGTCAGCGCCGGGCCGCCAACCCGCAGTTTTTGGTTGTCGGCCAGCTCGGCGTTCACTCTATTCACTGCCTTGTAATAAGGTACGTAATAGGGGTAGACCTCGGCAGGTGACAAAATTGGTGACTTGCCGGCGTAGATCTGAGCACCGTGAAACTCCCAGTCCGGTTCGTTAGTTGCCTCGATATAGTCGATTTTAGGAAAGCGCTTCTTTAGCTCTCTAATCGCCAAGTACAGGAGCGGCTCGAGCTCCTTGGGTGGACGCTTCTCCTCGATGAGGTGTTTGGGTGTGACATGGACGACCATGGAATCAGTAGCCCGGCTGATGTCATCGAGCCACGGAGCGATGGTATTGAAATCACAGCTGTGAGTCTTGAGATCACATAACTCGTCGATGGTAATACCAACCCGAACGACGCGACTGTGCAGCCCCTGCTCATTCAGAAATTCGACGTCCTTCTCCCGCAGTTCCGGGGCGGGATCGCCATTGTCCCAGGTATTGTATTGCTCGCTGCGACGCAGTTTGCCTTGCTCGAGACTAAAATCTACCGACACCTGGGCTGACTGCCATGCCGTGGCTGAATTCGGCCCGGAGCTCTTCGCGGCGGTCAGCGTCGAACCTGGCTCATGTTTAGTCGCGTTGTCGGTAGCGGGGAATTGGCTACTTGGTGGCGTAGTACATGCGCTTAATAAGGATGCCGTCAGCACTATACGGCATGCCGTAATAGCAAATCCGATGACTTGACGATGGTGAACGGTATTTGAGCGTTGGTGTTTCATGGTGGTCGATATCTAGGATTACGACAAGGAGGTGCTGGCTCGAGGGTCAGCTGTGGCAGGACCAGGGTCTTGCCTGAGGTCACTGCAGTGCCAGCGAGCGCATCGCATGTCTTACATTAAGGTGGTTTGCCTTAGGGTAAAAAAGCCGGGCCCAGAGACCCGGCAAGCTCACTGCGGAAAGGTTAGAAGTTGTAGCGGAAGTTAATGCCAAACTCGCGCTCTGCCGTGGTGCTGATTTCCCGGTAAGTCGAGGTCCGTGTTTCACCCTCGGCGGACATAAAATCGGGCGGCTGCAATACTTGCACACTCACTGACTCGGGTTCAGCGTCGCGGCTCAGTACCACTTCTTTATCCAACACGTTGTGGGCGTAGAGCATGACGTGCCACTTGCCGTCTGGATCACTGACACCAGTGTAGAGGTTCAGCAGGTTGTAGCTATCTACATCGTCGATTTTGTTGGTCGGGTCGTTGTCTGAATCGCCAAAGACATTGATCAAACCGCGGACGTAAGCGGGCAGACCGGCCACCTCAAAGCTGTACTTAGAGGTGAATGTGCCGGTCCAGTCAGGCGTGGTATTCGACGCAATGGAAACGCGACAGGCACCGACGTTCTGACCGTCGGTGGCAGTGTCGATATCATCCACTGTCGGTGATGTGGTATTTCCATCTGGCTTGCCATCGGCGGGGTTGTAATCGTTACAGGGAATAACACCGTTATCGATTTCGCCGTCGGCATAACTGAACAGGGCACTGGCGTACCATTGGTCTGTTATTTGGTATTGCGATTCGATCTCGAAGCCATATACCTCAACCGGCACGGCGGCGACAAAGTTATGCTGCTCAACAGAGCGGACACCATCGCGGTCAGTTGATACATAAGAGACACCCGACCCGCCGGCGCGATAGGGGTAGTTGTCAAAGGTCTGGTAAAACGCCGCGGCATTAACCTTTAAACGTCCGTCCAGCGACGTTGATTTTAGCCCCACCTCGAATGATTCGGACTCTTCCGGGTCGAGCTCGGTAAACTGACGTTCCCTTTCACTTTGGTCGACACTGAAGTTACCCACGGCGCTGATTCCTGGGCGCCACGAGGTGCCGTAATTGGCATAGGCCATCAGGTCCTGGTTTATGTAGTGCTTGGCGGAAAGCGAATAAATAGTGTGGGACCACTCTTCATCCCTACCGGCAATAACATTGCCAGAGACAGCGGTTGAATCTTCTTCCTGGTACTTGATGTGCCGTGCGCCCACCGCAAACTCGGTGTCGTCGGACATTTTCCAGGTGATGTTGGCAAACACCGACCTCTCTTCGGACTCTGCGCGCCTGGCGACTGGCGTTTCCGCTATCGTTGCCAGACCACCGCCGGCAAAACTGGGCAGAAAGACTGGCGTTTGCTGGATGAGATCAGTATCCGGCCGGTTTTTTTGGTAAAGCACTCCAGCAACATAGTTCCACTGGTCGTTAATAAGTTCGATCGGTGATAGTCGTATTTCGTGGGTGTAGCCGGAGGTACTGGTTTCGAGTTCCTGACCCAGAGTGGATAGCTGGGGATCAGAGTCCGGCCCAAAGAACACATCCCCGCTGTCATCGATATCCTTGCGCTTAACTTCTTGATCTGTGGCCGAGCCGACGTAATTGAGTCGCACCGCGTCGATATCCCAGGCCAATTCGAGCCCTATGCGGTTAAGGTCTTGCTCGGTACTTTGTCCGATATCACTCACGGCTTTGCGGTCGCTCGCCGAGAAATCGCCCTGCGCACCATCGTCCAGAGCAGAGTTAGCTTTGTTGGCTGACTCAACCTGCTTAAAAATCACCCGATCCGGATCCAATTGCTGATAGATAAAGTTCGCTTCAAATGTTTCGGTAGGAATATAACGAATTGAGACACGGTAGCCTTGGCCATCGTACTCCGGGGATTGCTTGCTATTAATGCTTTCCACCCGATTAGCTTCATTCTCTTCGTAGAAACCGGCGAAGCGAACGGCAAGGACATCTTCCTTAAACGGCATATTGACAGCAAGTCTTCCGTTCTTGCCGCCCAGGCTATCCAGAGTAGTATCAACATAGCC
This sequence comes from Spongiibacter nanhainus, assembly GCF_016132545.1. Classification (GTDB taxonomy): domain Bacteria; phylum Pseudomonadota; class Gammaproteobacteria; order Pseudomonadales; family Spongiibacteraceae; genus Spongiibacter; species Spongiibacter nanhainus. The sequence continues at coordinate 2,824,567 of NZ_CP066167.1, read as the reverse complement.
TCCCCATTGCTGCAGGTCGGGGCGGATTGTTGTGAGGGTGATGGCGCCCGACGGAGAGGCGCGGCCACGCAGTGTGCCCTGAGGTCCTCTAAGCACTTCGACTTGTCCGATATCGAATGCCGCCTGCATCGCTGAGAGCGATACGATAGGTGCATCGTTAAGATAAAATTCAACAGTGGGGTTATTGCCACTGGCAAAGGTATCAAAGCGCACGCCCCGCATCGATGCATTTGGCGCAATGGAATCCTCCTCTAAGGTCAGGCCCGCGACTATTGCGGTGATATCCTCCAGATCCCGGATATTATTTTCCTGGATCGCTTCGGCGGAAACGGCATTCACCGAAAGAGGTACGTCCTGGAGGCTCTCTTTAGCACGCCGTGCCGTGACGGTCACTTCCTCTATAATTTTGTGTTGAGCTCCCTGCTCGCTGGCCTTGTTTTCCTCGGCTTGCGACCATGCCGGTAGGGCGGTAAACATCAGGCTCGGTGACAATGCAATTAAAGTGGATCGAGTGAGTCGGCGGCGGACAGGGGCCACAGCCTTGTCAAAGGGGGTTGGCATTTTGTGTTCTCCCATCGGCGAATGTATCGCCAGTTATTATTTATTGACCTATCTCATAGGCTGAGATCAGTAAATCCCTTAAAGCTGAAATGAACCTTAAATAAATGAAATTATTTTAATTTTATTGGCTTCCGCCAGCGGACCTCTAAAACGCCGCCTGCTTGTACCGGGTGCTAGTAGGTATAGCTATGTATATATACTGGGTCAAATACGTGATGGTCATAGTGAATAATTATTCTTTTACAATGACTTTAGCCCTGTCGAGGTTGCTGATAAGGGAATAGGGCGCTTTACTTTCTGCACTTCTCTTTGACGTGGCCCGAACAGACACAAAGTAGCTCCCCGGATGCTCAAATGTTCGGCTTTTTTTAAAGCTCACATTAGACTGCCCCATCGAAATAGCTGTATCGGTTTGGTAGTTACCATTGCCGAGGAAGTCCCACTCTATCCTCACAATGGTGCCAGCACCTGGTGGAACAGAGACGGTGCCCTCAAAGGTCACGGTGTCACCAGCTTCAAGCTCTATCTTTTTCCCGCCGTTTATTGATAGGTGGACTACTGGCTGCAGCCCCATTCGTTGCCGTGCTTGTTGAGGAACAATGATTTGGCCATCAATGACCTCGTACTTCGTACTTTCCGGCGGTGCTACACCATCTTCAACCCATGCGGCGAGGTCCCGAAGTGCCTGTTGAAGCATCCCCTGGTATGAGACGACCCGGGATGGGTCCTCTAATTCGGGCTCGTCGCCATGGAGGGCGTGCTCAGTATAGTAGAGTCTGAATTTGTCGACTGTATTAGCGCCTGAATGTTTAGCGACTTGCTGGCGATACCAGTCGGCCTGCCACGGCATGGCCTCTCGATCCCACAAGGAAGCAACAACAATCATCTTCCCGTCGTATTTCCCGGTCATTTTGGACCCTGAGGTGGCTTCTACAAAGAGAGGCCCCAGTATCATGGGGCGTTGAGGATAGATGGGCTGTCCAGATTCGTCTCGAAACTGGTCCCACACAGGGAAGCCTTGCTCAGGTACTTGGTGGCGGTGATAGGTCTGCGACGCTAAGAAATCGGAGTTGTCGACGGTAATTTCGTCACCCGGTTGGATCTGCTGGGCAATGCTGGCATCCGCAATGCCCAAAATGACCGCTCGGCCCTCAATCTCGGATAGCGTCAGCCGATGTCCGGCTGCTGAGCCGCTGTGAATATGCAGATCTCCCCCCAAAAAATAGACCTCTGGGGGCGCATCGTCCAAAAGAAAGCCGATAATATCGTTTTCTTCATCTTTATTCTTAAAGGCATTGTCGACCCCACCGCGTTTTTCTGCCTCCGGAGCAACGGAAGCTAGTCCTAGCTTAGACGCCTCGCCCCTGCTAATTGCGCGAGACACTGTAGTGGAGAACTGAACCCGGTCGCCATCGAAGGAGTGGGGATCATCGTGTCCCAGATATCCCGGTTTGGTCCAGAAGTCATCAAAATAGCTCGGGTCGGCCATTTTGATGCCATTGTAAAGGGCGGCGAATCCGTGAATGCCCATATCCTTGTAACCGAACCACGACTCAGGGGGAAAGCCCATTTTGGTGACTTCCCGAAGGGCTGCGCTTTCACTGTCAGAGAGTCCCTCGTAGGGATTGCCGCTACCGCCGGGCTCTAGGGCCGCTACGATTTGCGGAAATTTTTTCCTCAGTACACGCATTGCGTGCATTCGCACCGAAAACATATTTGGAATTGCCATTGTCGAGCCAATGACATAGGGAACTGCGCCATCCCAGACATTTTCAGTATTCTCCATGGCGCCTATGGTGCGGTATCCGCCTCCGGACCCGCCGTAGAGGTAACCATAGGGACGATGGTCAGTGCGATATATTGCTTGGGCCACAACTCGGGAGTAAGCCGCAGCGGCGGCATTGGCACGGTAGGCACCTATAGTGGAGTCTGTAGCTGACGAATTTTGAGCGGTCAGGTCTAACTGGCCGCCGCCGTTGGTTTCGACGAAGTAGGCGCCACTGTCGGCAGCAAAACCAATTTTGTTGTATTCACCTGGCGGTATGTTGGTGGCCAGATTTTCGCTGTCCGGTATGGGTGTCACATGCTGGAAAAAGCGGCCCTGATATTGCGAAGCAGGGGGAAAGTAGTAGGAGAAGCGTGTGTCGGTGCCTTTAAAGCCACCGTGAATATAGCGGTGCTTAACCGGTGTACTGCGCCATACATCGATATCGATATAGGGTTCAGAAAATACAGGATCCATGACTGTTCCAGCGTTGGTAAATGGAGGAGTATTCTGGCCACTCAATGGCGATAAAAACGCATTGTTCGAGTTGCATGCTGCAATCATTAAAGATATTCCAAGAGCTATTGGAATAGTGAATTTCTGGTGTCTTATTATTGTCTGGCCCATAGCTTTTAGCGGTGAACGTGTATTTAAATAACAATTACTTGCATAAGCTTAATGCCGAAAACGGGCGTTGATAACTCGATTTCAGGCACTGGTCTTAACGCCCAAAGGCCAGATGATGCACACGCTAAACCCTTCACCCTCGTTACCCGAGCCAAGCTCGAGATTTGCGCCGTGCAATTCGGCTATCCGGTAGGCGATGGAAAGGCCCAGGCCAACGCCATTACTGCGTTGGCCTTCTGGGCGAAAAAAGCGCTCACCGAGACGCTGGATGATATCGGGGGCTAAGGGTTGGCAACTGTTGCTAATACTCAGCTTAAGGGAGGTGTCTTCTGCCTCCGTGTTAATAGCGACAGTTGTGTGGGTGTCGGCGTATTTAAAGGCGTTGGTCATTAAATTGCGGATTAAAACCCGAACCCAATCTGGATGACCGTTTATGGTTACCCCCGGAGGCACATTTATATCCAGATCCAGGCTACGGTCGTGGGCAATGCCGGCGCTTTCGGCGATGACGTCTATGAGAAGTTCGTAGAGGTCGATGTCTACGCGAGGGAATTCCTGCTCGGGGTCAAGCCTGGCCAGCGTAAGAAGCTGTTGTACTGTTTCTGTGGAACGCCTAACCCGAGTTTCTATGCCCTTGAGCATTGCCAGGGTATCGGGGTTCTTTTCCTGTCGAATACAACGCTGTACTTCAGCTTTAATAGCGGATAAGGGGGTTTGCAGTTCATGGGCCGCGTTTGAAGTAAAGCGCCGCTCGCTGGCCAGGGCGCGATCAAGTCGCGCCAGCAGATCATTCAGGGCGTTTACAACAGGGTCCAGCTCTATGGGAACGTCACTGATGTTTAAGGGCGCCAACGCTTGGGGCTTTCTCGCCGATATGTTTGCGGCGAGAGTATCCAAAGGTTTGAGGCCGCGGCGAATGCCAAGGACTAGCAGCAGCGACGTTAGAGGGGTAACGATGAGTAGGGGGAGTACCGCTTGCCAGGTGGTCGCAGCGCCGCTGTTTCGAGCGTGGGTCAGGTTTACGCCAATACCCAGCCATACAGTGGAATTGGGCACCTTGCGGTAAATGACACGCCAGTCCGCCTGGGTACCCAGCTGTTCCAGCTTTAATGTCTCCAGCCCCTCAGAATCGGGGAAAGGAAGAAGGACAGTGTTTTCTCCCAGTACGATTCGGCTCTCGCTAAACCAAATGTTAATGCTTTGGTTTTTATCATCCGACGCCAAACTGGAAACCCGGACATGGGCGCCGGAATCTGAGCGCGGTGTTCGGGACTGAAAATAGCGCTCTACATCAGGGTTGGCGGTAACCGCTGACAAGGTGTGCTCCGCCATGTCTGCAAAGCGTCTAAGACGCTCATCAATTTGATTAAGCACAATGCTTCGGGAATGAACAGCGGTCAGAGCGACGGCTACCACCCACACCAGAAGTATCAGACTGATAACAATAATTAGAAGGCGGCGGCGTAATGACGTGCGCATCACTTAAACCTGTAACCCACGCCGCGCATCGTCTCAATTTTATCTTTACCGAATCGCTTTCGGAGTCGGGAGATATAGACCTCCACAGTATTGGATTCGACCTCTTCGCCCCAGCTGTTGCTGCACTCCAGTAAACGGGATTTGGTGAGGAAACGCCCTCGGTTGCGCAGCAGTGCTTCAAGTACAGCGAATTCTTTTGCGGTTAAGTCGGTAATAGCCTGGCCTTCATAGCTTACTGTGTGGCTGGCCGGGTCGACCTCCAGGGCATCCGCTGTGAGTTTTGGGGTTTTACTGCCGGCGCGACGAAGTAGGGAGCGAATGCGGGCCGAGAGTTCATCCATCTCGAAGGGCTTGGTAAGGTAGTCATCGGCACCGGCATCGAGCCCTTTCACCTTGTCATCTATGGCATCGCAGGCCGTTAGCAGTAAAACCGGGATATGGATGTCTGCTTCTCGGATCGATTTTAGTGCCTCGATGCCTGACTGTCCGGGAAGGCGAACATCGAGGATGGCCAGGTCATGACTGCTGTCCGTCAATGCCGGGAGTATCAGATTGCCGTTGGTCAACCAATCCACTGCATATCCCTCCGCAGTTAATGCGGATTTGACTGATTCACCCAGCATTGCGTCATCTTCCGTCAGCAAGATTCGCATTACAGCCCTCTATCTTTCTAATTATGGTCTTGCTTTAAATGTAGCATTTACCGTGGCTATTTGCCGACTAGCTGTTACTTATGCAAATGCTTTATCACGCCATGAGTTCGGTAATGGTTCTGTCCGTCTCCATGGATAAGCCACCCCACTTGGCAACGGGCAGCCCCATCGCCTGTTGGACGGTAAGACCAATTCGTGTGATGGGGTCGGCTTTGCCTGCCAGATGAAAGCCCGTTTTAATTCGACCGCCGGCGTTACCCGCTATCATGGCGGGAATCCCCTCCACGGCATGAGATTTTGCGATAGAACAATCGGAGTGGGCGAGAACCAGGCAGTTATCCAGTAGAGTGCCGTCACCCTCGGGAATGCCGTCCAGGGCGTCCAGGAAGTCTCGCCAGGCCTCCATACTGCGCTTTGCAAACCAGGCGACTTCCCGTTGGTGCCCCAGCTCGGGGTCAACGGGCTCTTCGTGGGTGAGCGTGTGGTGGGTAGAGGTTACCCCTGGACGTCGTAAATTAGAGGCAGTATCAGAAAACAACATATTGAATACTTTGGTTTGGTTGCACTGAAGGGCTCTTGCCAGCAGTTGCGACATAATCCGGTGGTTTTCCATTACATTGTCGATTTCAGCATCCACAGTGAAAGCGGAGGGGGGAGTTGGCATGGTAAAGTTCTCAACCGGGGCCGGGGGCTGTAACTGCAGGGCCATTTTTTGTTCAAGCTCCCTAACTGAAGTGAAATACTCATCCAGTCTGTGGCGGTCCTCCGCGCCCACAACCTGGAGCAGGGCCCGGCGTTCTTCCTGCACTGCTGACAGTACGCTCTTGTGTACCATATAGCCTGGGTCTGGAGTAAAAACAGCATCGTTGGGATTCCGAAAGCCCTCGCCAAACAAGCGCTGATAAAGCGCCAGTGGCGATGTTTCACTGGGATTGGGCGAACCTGCATCCCGGTAGGAATAGGAGGCCTGCTTTGCCGAAGTGCACATCTCAATGGAGCGAAAACGGGTGTCGGCGATGGCATCAGCGATCAGTACATCAAAGGTGGGGGCTTTAACCTCACGGTTGGGGACGGGTATGCCGGTACGAAGGCCGAAGCAACCGGTGACATGGGGCTTGTTGGGCACGCCGTCCAGCTTGACATCAAATCCACTCAATAACGCAATTTTATCTCGGTACGGAGCAATCGGCGCCAAGTGTGTAGGCATTACGTAATCCCGGCCCGTTTGCGAGGGTACCCATAGCTCGGGGATATGACCGCAGCCCCAAATCCAGGTGCCGAAACGCAGCGGAATGCGCTGGCCCGTTGCGGCGAATACGCGGCCAGAGTCGTTGAGAAAGCAGTCCAGCAGCGGTAATGCCATCCCCACAGCGGCACCTTTTAGTGTGCCCCGAAGGAAGCCCCTTCGTGAGATTGCAGTGTTGGTGGAGTTGTTGGCAGATTTGGAGTTTTTAATCAGAAAACTCATTATTTGACTCCTTCCCGATGGGCGAGGGGCAGCGAGGGCTGCGGCTGGCTTATAGCAAAAAAATTGTCGCTGAGCGCAATAGTGCGCATTAGATCCGGAACGCGATAGTTGTGCTGGGCAAACTGGTCGATGAGGTAGTCCATGTAGGCTCGCTCCTCCCACACCGTGTCCCGACCGACGGCAAAGCGATACAGTTTTTCAGTGAGGCAGCGTGGTGTTTCCGGGTGCTTGGCCAGCGCCGCGCCAAATTCCACAGGATTACTGAAGTCGAAGCCATCCAGTGTACCGCTGGCATCTATCACAGCCTCGTTTTCTGTCTTGCGCCAAGTGCCAATACCGTCAAAGTTTTCCAATGCTAGACCTGGCGGATCCATGATTTTATGGCAACCCGCACACGCAGGCTGGCTATTGTGCGCCCACAGTCGATCTCTGGCGGTGGGCATTGGGTTGCCGTCGGGATCATCTATCGCGCTGAAGTCGACGTCGGGGGGAGGGTCGGGTACCTCCTGACACAAGAAGACCTCCCGTACTGCCATGCCCCTCAGTGTTGGGGACGAGCGGCCCGGATGAGAGTGCAGACTGAGAAATGAAATATGGCTTTGAATACCGGCGCGCTCACTGTCGTCGGGAAAGTGGGTTTTTTCCCAGCCATTGCGAGTTGGCACTGGCAGGCGGTAGACAATACCGAGTGCACGGGTCAGGAAGGTTTCCTTGAGGGTAAACAGTTCCCGGTAATCCCCATGCTTCTCTACCAGGTGATACAGCACGGTTCGCAGTGTTTGCTCCTGGGCATCCATGGCAACAGTGGAATTATAGGCGGGGTAAATTGCCGCATCCTTGGCAACGTCATCGAATAGCTCAAATTCCAGCATGTCTGCAAAAAAGGCGCGCAAAGCCTGATTGAACTTCGCCGATGAAAGCAGTCGATCAACATGTTTTTCCAGTCCAGCTTGAGTGTCTAGTTCACCGGACTCGGCGGCATGCATCAGTTCGGGGTCCGGCGTTGAATTGGTAAGAAAGTAGCTCAGTCGCGAGGCTTTGGAGTAGGCGTCTAATTCGGCAAGCTCGCCCTGCGCGCGGTCAACACGCTCGATGCGGAAAATAAACTCTGGGGCAGTCAGTAACCCCACCAAGGCAAAGTGAAGTCCATGGTAGAAATCCCCAAGCTTTTCTGCGCCGAGCTTCGCCTGGCTGACATAGCGAGAGACTTGTGTGTTGCTCAGAGGTCGCCTGAACAGCCTTGAGCCAAAGTGGGTGATAATGTCTGTGGCACAGGCCATATCAAAGTCGGAGCTGGGTTCAGGGGCGCAGGGAAGGTACTGAGCGCGTCGCTGTTCGGCGGTTATGAATTCAGCGATACCGTTTGCTGCTACGTCATATTGCTCCATGCTGTAGGGGGACACGCCGGCATGGCCAGTGCCTATCGCGATCAGCCCCTCGCTGCGCAGAGCCCGGCCAAAGCGAGCCGCAATGGGGACCTCCTGGCCGAAGATATCGGCGATGGTGGCGCGATATTGGGATTCGGTGAGCCTCCGTAACAGCGGCGGCCCGCCGACGGGGTCGGGTTCCGCCCGGTGGTCGACTGCAGTGGGAATTTTATCGCAGCCTGTGATCATCAACGCGACTGCGATTAGCGTCGCGATGATTGAGATGTGCCTGTTCATTGATACCTCCCCGAAGCTGGTGCCAGCTGGGCATTTAGACTTGAGGTTTCAGTGTCCACCACAAATGCGGGTACGGCTTCAAAGCGGTATTGTGTAGACACGGCTGTCATGGCGCCTGTTTCGGGGTCCGGCATGGCGTCGGCATGTTGATACAAAGCGTGGTAGGCCCCGTGACAGGTGTGACCGAGCACCGCAGCAGCGCCGCTGGCCGAGCCAAGTCTGAGGCCCAAAGGGGCCAGTTCACCCGTTTGTGTGGTGCCATTGCGATAGCCGTACTGAAAATCGTACAGCGCCTCGACCGGTGTGTAGCCAGCCAGAATGCCTTTGATTGTGCCGTCTTCACTCAGTTGGGCATCAATCCGCCCCTCCAACAAAGGCCGCTGCAGCTGCATACTGTTCACCGAACTGTGAAACCGCAGCGTCACAGGTTCGGTGACAAGCCGCCCGTCTTTGATGCGTCCACGGGTAATACCTCGATAAAGCGGGTCTTGATCCATGGCGTAAGTCGCGTAAGGGAGAGCTTGCCGAGAAGCGCTGAGCTGAATGGGGTCGGCATTTGCCGCAATGGTGACCTCGACATGGTCATCGTTACGAATGTTATCGACACCTCGCAGTTCAATGACGATGCCCCAGGCACCAGTCAACATCTCCACGACAAATCCGTTGGATTGCCCCGAGGACTGAAACGATCGACTGCAGCCCACCGCTCGATAAAACTGATTATCGATGCCGGTCGTACCATCTGCCCCGGTGAAATCGTCTTTGTCATTTTTTCCGTCGAGGTCGATACCCTCGGCGGTAATGGTAGAGCCCTGCAGGGTTTTATAGAAAGGGTCGGGACTACCCGCCTCGGGATGCATACACAAATGCTGTCCATTCTCCCCGGTAGCCAGGGTTTTCGCTCCCTGTTTTAATCGCTCGTCGAAGGCCTGTTCTGTCTCGTTGGGGCCACGCTTCACCTGGTTGAGGATGCTGTAAATTTCTTCCAGATTTCGGCTGAGTCCGTCGGGGCAGGACGGGGTTCCGGCGGCGTCCGGGCCCAGAGCATAGGCGAAATCGGATATCACAAACCCCGCTGTGCCATCCTTTACAAAAGGCGGGCTGGCCACCGCTGCAAAGCTGCTGAGGGCTAGAACCGAGAGTAGGGATAAATGTGTTGTTGGCTGCTTCATCGCTGGACATTCACCTGTTCGCTAGTCACGGCGCCAGCGTCGTTGTTGAAGTTAGCGCGAAGGTAACTTGCCACCGCCGCAATATCCTCATCCGACAGACGCTTGCCGAACATTTTCATGGGGCTTCGATCCACTGAAAACGGTGGCCCGGGAAGGTGGGGCCCATACAGGATGACGTTGATCAGGGATGACGGATCGGCGGCCTGGATGATGGGGTTTTGGTGCAAGGTCACACCGAGCCCTTCTGCCCCAAGGCCGGTTGGCAAGTGGCAGGAGCCACAGTGAACGGTGTACACCAGCTCGCCGCTTTGCAACTGTTGCTCTGTCGCTTTAGGGCCACTACCCAGTCTGCGGGCAGGCAGATCTTTTAAATAAATGGCCATGGCACGCAGGTCACTTTCAGTCAGGTAGCGTGTTGAGTGCATCACCACTTCCCGCATCGGACCATGGACGATGGATTTGTCAGACTTCCCGGTTTTGAGATAGTCCACGATATCCTTAACTGACCAGCTGGCTAGCCCGCTTCCGTCACTGGTAAGGTTGACGGCAGACCAGCGCCGGTACTGACCGAGTTTGGTCTTGGCCATTTGTATGCCACCGCTAAACGCCAGCTCGGTCTGCTCTGCGCCCAAGGCATTGCGGGGGGTGTGGCAGGCGCCACAGTGCCCTGGGCCCTCCACCAAATACGCACCGCGATTCCACACGGCAGATTTGCTGGACTCCGGGGTGAAGGCGCTATCATCGTGATACAGCCATTTCCACCCCGCCAGCATTTGCCGCTGGCTGAAGGGAAAGTCCAGCTCATTGGGCCGTGCCGGAGCATGTACAGGCTCTCTACTTTGAAGAAATAGGTACAGAGAGCCGATGTCGGCATCGTTGAGCTTGGCGTAGTTGGTGTAGGGGAAAGCCGGATAGAGATGCTGGCCTTCTTTGCCAATACCGAGCTTCATTGCCCGATAAAAATCCGCGAACTTCCACTCCCCCAGGCCGGTGCGTCGATCTGGAGTAATGTTGGTGGAATACAGCGTACCGAAAGGTGTGTGAAAGGCTACCCCGCCCGAATAGGGCTCGCTGCCGTCGCTGGTATGGCAGGCGTAGCAATTGCCGGCCCGCGCCAGATAACGACCGCTTTCGACCGATGCATTGAGGGACTCCAGCCGGGGCGCAGGAAGAGCATCACCGGCGCGCAAGCCTCCCATCGTCGCGTAGGCGCTTAACACCACCAGCAGTGCTGTGACGCCGCAAAGCGCGTATATCAGTTGACGCGAAAGTCCCACAACATTAACCATTCTCTTGTTATTAGTGGGGCCATAAGAAACCACCAGGCTTAAAGGAACCTGAAATGGACAGGTTGAAGTACCTAATTTCCACGGTCGCCCTAATAACAGGACGGAGGCACCGAGGTAGGGGGTGGTGCCGATTAAGATGCATCGGGTTGACGCGAACAGTAGTGGCGCAAGCTGCCGATTTCTATTGGCAGGCGGGGTTCGCTGCTTCTGGAATAACCAGGAAGTTAATGCTGCTGGGAGAGAGGCTCACCTGCTTTGTCTTTCGCTCCACGCCATTTATGGCAGGGAGTGAATCGTGTTGATCCAGCAGCAGCGCACGATTATTGAGCATCACAGTTTTGCTGTTCAATTCCCTGGCGGTAAGCGCATAGTGATGTGGATACCCAGACAGCGACAGCTTGGCCTCGGTCTTTTGCAGATTAATTGCCAGCACAGTGACGCCACCAGTATTGTTCCGCTGACAGTGTGCATAAATATGTAGGCCATCACTGCCTGACCCCGCATCCAAGATGCGGGTACCCATTAGCCGGCGCCACAGTAGAGCAGCCCAGTAACTGGCATTGGGTTGGAAGGTCTTTTCGTCGATGATGCCATTGCTACCGCTGATCAGTGCGTGGGTGATGATGGCGTCCAGTCCCTGTTTGGCCAGGCGAGCAAGGGTATCCAGATAACGAAAGCTATCCAGGAAGGTTGGTTGCCAGCGTGTCCCTCCGCATGCAGCGGCCCCTGTTTCAGTCAGCCAAATCGGGGCATTGGCAGCGTAGGTGTCTCTAAGTGATTTATGCTCTTGAAATTTCTGGTCTGGTCGCGCCAGCCACGACTCAGTGAGAGCCTGGTCGGCACTAACACCGGCAGGGGAATCCGGGGGCGCGCATCGTTCTGCAATTGCGCCATAGAAGTGGTATGACACAATATCGAAATTTGGGCGAGGGTTTGCCGTCATGTACTGTTCTGGGGAGGTGTGCTCCAATGAAGGCACTTTTACTGGCACTCCCAATGTTGCCACACCGGGTCCCGCCAGCTTCACATCAGGGGCATGTTTCGCCATAAATTGACTGAAAATAGCGAAATCTCTGGCATAGTGTTTGGCGCTTTCCCCCTCTGGCATCCGGCCTGGTTCTGGAGCATTGGGCTCATTGAATAGTTCTGCCGCATAGATGGCGCCGCCCTCGGAGTGAGTGTAGTTTAGCCAGGGAGCCGCGTGTCTGGGTGTCCAGGTGCCGTCTTCGTCACGCACACCGTCACTGACGGTAAAGCCAGTAACGATTTTGGCGTCTACTGCCTCGGCAAACTCCAGTGCGCCTTTCCACGACTTTCGTGTTAACACGGTCAGAAATCCCTTTGGGGGTGTTTCCAGCCTGGGCTCGTCATTGTTTTGAAAGTAGACCGCATTTGTTGTTGTTCCTCCAAAGCGGACGTAAAAAGGCCCTAGTGCGCCTGCCAATGTTCGCAATCGCGGATGAGCCAGGTTGGCAGGTGATCGGGCTTCGCGGACCGCCTCAAACTGCTCCGCTTGTCCTACTTCGCCCTCGCCTTTGCTGTCGTCATAAGTACGCCAAGTTTCGCCACCGGTTAGGTGTGACATGCCAATTTGGAATGACTGATAGCGCTCGTCCACGGTTCGCACCAGTGGTATGTTCGTCACATCAAGCTGAGTATGACCCTGTTGTTCCTGCGGAGGAGTGGACATAGCGGACGCTGAATTCTGTATCAATAAAGCGAGTGCAGCAGCACCAGTTTTGAGAAAAGCGCGTGATTTCACAGCTGAGGCCTTTGTTATTGTCTAGTCCGTGGTGGGAACCGTCATACCAACGCTTAGTGCACTGCTGTAGTTTTATTATCGCTATGCACTATAGCCACTGAGGTTCGGCTCAAGCAAAGTCAGTTTTACTGGTCAAGCTTAAGTGAACCTGAAATTCAGAGGTGTTATTGCGGCACAGCCACATGCCGGATTCACCCCATAGTGGGCGTATGACCGAAGCCAAGAATGGGAGGAAAGTGATGGCCCCTGGAAAAAGAATGGACGACCCAATGAAATTTAAGTCTGCCGTCGACCCTTGGTACTACCTAACCATCGCTGCGTCTTTACTGGCCATTTTTGGGGCGCTATTACCCTCTGTCGCTTCCGGTGAATTGTCGCCACTTGCCGGATTGTTCTTGGCGCTAGTTGCCGCATTACCTGTTTGGCTGTTGTTCTCGACTTTCTATGAAGTCAAAGGCAACCTGCTGGTGGTTAGGGCTGGCTTGCTTTGTTGGAAGATTAAGCTCGCCGAAATCCGCTCAGTCCGCGCATCGCGATCCTGGCTTTCTTCTCCGGCATTGTCATTGAATCGTCTGGAAGTCACCTATGGCAACAACCGGCGCTTGCTGGTGTCACCTAGGGATGTGGAGGGCTTTTTAAAGGCTATTGATTGCGTTTAATTACATTGTGCGACGTCATTGCTCCGGCCCTTCCATGGGCGGAGCAGTCGTAGGATGATTTGAGTGAGCCCTTATTCAAACGGTTCTTCACCCTGCAATTTAGTGCGGATCATCATCCGACCGGAGGCGGGATCATAGGGGGTGGCGCGGTGCATGGTGCCGGTGTTGTCCCACATCACCATGTCGCCCACTGACCACTTGTGGCTGTAGGTGAGTTTGTCCTGGGTGGCCCATTCCCGTAGGCGGACCAGCAGCTCGGTGCTTTCCCGGGATGACATGCCCAGCACGTGGTTGGCGGTGCAGCCAATAACCAGGGATTTGCGACCGGATTGGTGATTCCATACCAGCGGCAGTTCGTTTTCGCCAATGCTCATCATCTCTTTGATTTTTTGATGGCTGGGCTCGGGGTCGTAGTAAAGCAGGGAGTTCCAGGCGGAGTGCTCTACCCGCAGTTTCTCAAAGGCCTTTTTATCCTCGTCGGACAACAGGTCGTAGGCGGCGTAGGTGTTACAGAACTCGGTGTTGCCCCCCTCGGGAGAGAGGACTTTACCGGTGAGAATCGACGCCAGGATGGGCACTTTGTTCATCGTGCCGTCCAGGTGCCAGTACCAGGAGCCCTTGAGATAGTCGGCCTTGGCGTTGGCGCTGGTGTCCAGGGTGACTTTGTAAACCAGCTCGCCCGCCATTTCAGGCGCTAGTTCACCCAGAGTTTTTGTGAAGGCAATTTGCTCGTCTTCACTGAGATCAATTTTGGGAAATACCAGTACACCGCGTTGTTCTAATAGTTCGCGAATGTCGTTGGCAAATTTGCCGCTGAGCAAATCGTCTTTGCCTAGGCGGACATTGGCGCCGATGTATTCGTTGATATCTTCAGCGTTCAGTCTTTGATGTAATTCACTCATAGCCCTTGTCCTGTGTAATACCTGTAGAGGGTGTAGTTCTATTTTTGATCGCTTAGGTAGCGGTCCAGTTCCTGATGCATATTCATGATGATTTTTTCGTAATAATCCGCCATCCACACCTGCTTACAGCCTTGGGTGTGAAGGCCTTTTTGAATGCGGGGGATATTGGAAAAGTCCTGCCTGGGGATCTGACGGAATTGCTCGGGGTCATCCACGTCGGTCATTTCTTGAATTTCGGTGCGCGGTGGCTGCTGATCCTTGGGATAGGTCTTGGTGGAAAGAATTTCAAAGATACAGGAGTCGGGATTGAAGCCATTGGGGCGTACCCGGTAAATCATCGTGTTTCCGGCCTGGGGCAATACCAGCAGGTTGGGGAAAATAAACAGCTCGCCGCCCCACATATTCAATACGTGCTTTTCGGGTTTGGGCATGGGGCGCCCCTGCTCGGCGGCGGTGGCGTAGAGCAATTTGACGTATTCGGCGCCCAGGGTCGAGCCCTCGGGAATCTCTTTGCCTTTAAGTGATCGGACCAGGGCGACGTCCTCGGCGAGTACCATGGCATCCATCCCTTCAACCAACAGGTTGAGTCGATCCGCCATCAGGTCTACCGGATCGCCCTCATAGCGGGTATGGCCGGCCATGGGGGTTTTTTCGCCGCCCAGGAAACGGCCGTGGCCGTGCTCGAAGGTCTCGTAGATATGGTCCAGGTGGCTATATTGCGGCGGCTGACCCGAGACGTCGTCACCATAGATGAAGTCGGCAGAAGTGGTCTCTAGCTGTGGGTGGGTTGCCGGGACATGGTAGCCCTCCAGGAAAGCCTCTACGGCGACTTTCCAGTTGGCCGGCACCTCGACGGATTTCCACCAGTAGTGGCGCATTTCCCCTGTGGCCAAGTCGTCTAGCAGGTCGGCGAAAGGGGAGATAAAGTCGGCAAAAGGCGCCGGGTCTTTACTGAAATTCACGAACACAAAGCCGGCGTAAACTTCCACGGCGACTTCCCGCAGCGCTACATCGTCTTTGGTGAGCTTGCCATCGCGGAACTGCTGCTCTTCCAGTACGTATTGGTTGTTGCCGTCGACATCCCAGCGCCAACCGTGAAACGGGCAGATGATGCGGCACTTCTCGAACTGACCATTGCCTTCGGCCAATGCCGTGCCGCGGTGGGGGCAGGCATTGTTAAAGGCCTTGATCTCACCGTGCTCATTGCGAACGACAATGACCGACTGATGGCCGATATCGTAGACGGCATAGTCGCCCGGCTCGGCGACCGCGTCGACCCGGGTCGCCATTTGCCATACGTTCAGCCACAGTTTCTCGTGCTCCAGTTTGCAGAATTCCGGGTCGGTATAGCGTCCAGTGCGAATGCCGTGCTCCAGCAGCTTCCAGCTATCGGGCCATGTATCTTGCTTGTGGTCGATCATCTATCGGCTCCTGAGAAAGTCATCAATGCGTTACTAGAAATTCCAGCGCAGGCGGGCACCGTACATTTTGGGCATGCCGCTCATGCGGGAATCAAAGCCCAGCACGTTGAAGGTCGCCGACACATAAGTCTCGTACTCCTCGTCGAAGGCGTTGGTCAGAAAGGCTGAAAAGTCCAGATTTGTTCCCATAACGCCGGCCCAGCTTAAATTGAAGTTCCAAAGTTCAAACGCATCCAGCATGGAGAACGGAGAACCGCTGGAAGCGCCCGCTCGTTGCTGACCGGTGTAGACATAGGTGGTTGAGAAATCCACCAAGCCGTACTTTGCCGGAACTGGAATCTGATAGAGCAGAGAGGCAACAACCGATTGATCTGGCGCAAAGGGTAGCTCATCCCCAACATCGGCGATGGGGGTGGCGCTAAAGCCGGCGATACCGCCTGCGGCGTCCTGGATCTTTTGCGAGTTTTCGTCTTGCTCCAATAGCTCGGTATCGAGGTAGGAGTAGGAGATGTTCGCTAGCAAACTGCTGGTCAGCTGCAAGCTAAGATCTGCCTCCACACCAGTGATTTTTGAGCTACCGGCGTTGAAGATAGCAACCGTCTGAGCAGCGCCAGAGGAGATATAGCCGGTCTGTAACTGCATATCAGTAAAGTCATTATCGAATACGGCGATGTTAAAGCGTCCGGGAATGGGGCCGCCAAACTGGGTTTTTGCGCCGACTTCGTAGGTGTCCACCTCTTCCTGGTCAAACACATCCACGCCGGGGTCCGCCGCGGGGTTAACACTGCCTTGGCGGTAGCCGCGTGAGTACTTGGCGTAGAGCATGACGGCGTCGGGAATAGGGCGGTACTGCACCTCTAGTACACCCGTTGGGGCCTCACTGACCTGGCGGGGCTTGGAGATTTGAACAGTAGGTGCCTGTTGGATTGTGCCGACGTAGGCATAACGAATTTTTTTACCGCGAGCCTGGGTTTCGTCGCGGGTATAGCGCAGACCCGCAGTCAGGGTAATACTCTCGGAAAAATCGTAGGAGCCTTGGGCGTAAATGGCTTGGTTTTTGTACTCGGTGCGGAAGTCATTCAGTAGCACGCTACCCAGCTGGCCCGCACTGATGTCAAAGCAATTGTACTGGGATGGATCACCGGTCAAGGTTTCAAAATCACAGGAAATCGTTCCCGCCGAAATGTTACCTGACGGGCCCTCCGGCAGACTTTCTTCGTAGTAGAGACCGGCCTGCCACTCCAGGCGACTGTCAAAGCTCACGCCTTGCAGTTGTATCTCTTCAACCCAGGTGGACTGGTCGGTGACAGGGTAGTCGGGGTGGGCGATCGACAGGCCAACACCAAACTCACGGTCGGGGTCGGCAATGGCATCGGTGATCAGATCCAGGGGCAGCAGGTCGACGACCGGGCCCAGCAAATTGTAGGTGATTTCGGGAAAGTCTGTGCCGAATACATCGGACCCGTTTTCGGTGAGCAGATGAGCGTAGGCAAAAATATTCTTGAAGGTCAGGTTTTCGTTGACTTGCCAGGTGGTGGTATTGATAAATCGTTTCTCTTCGATAACCGAAATGGCGTCGGGGACAGTACTGACAATATCGTAGTACCCGTCCTGACCATTGGCGGCTTGGTTCTCCAGCTGCTGGTTACAACCGGCGTTGGTAAATAGGCCAATGGCGACGGTAAAAAACTCCGAGGGTTGGTTATTACAGGCAAACAAACGGGAGGTGTAGCCGTTGGTGTCGGAATCCGAAGCGGTGATCAGCGTGTAGTTGGAGACGTTGTCGGTAATGTCCCACAGTACGCTAAAGCGGCCCGCAACATAGTTAACGTTACCCAGCTCATCGCCACCGACTTTGGCGATATTGTTCAAATGGCCGTTGCGTTCATTGGCATCGATCCCGGCACGTATTGCCAGATTGTCGGTAATCGGCAGATTGATGACACCTTGCAATCGCTGGGAGGAATAGTTGCCCGCCGAGGCCTCCAGATAGCCCTCAAATTCCTGGGTGGGCTGCTGCGGCGTTAGCAGGATTGAACCACCGGTGGTGTTGCGGCCGAACAGTGTGCCTTGGGGGCCTTTGAGTACCTGTACATTGGCCAGGTCGAACAGCGTGCCGGGACCGGCGCCATCACCAGAGGTCTGTGAGGTTTGTCCACGGGGAGCGATTACTTCTGCCAGATAGACGCCAACCGAGGCCGTGGTGCGCAGTGAGCGAGTAAAACCGCGAATAGAAAAGGTGGCATTCTCCGGCCCGAAGCGGGTGTTGGTGGTCATCGACGGGGTGTAGGTAGCGATGTCGTTGGAGTTTGCCATGTTGGCGTTAGCGATTTGCTCTTGGGAAAACACCGTCATTGAGATGGCGACGTCTTGAGCGTTTTCCTGCTTCCGCTGGGCGGTCACGGTCACTTCCTCGAGTACCGTGGCGCGGCGCGGTTCGCTGCCCTCAGTTTGGGTCTGCTGTGCCGCTGTCAGATTTGATGCCAATAACACCCCAAGAGCGAGTGTGCCTAGTTTAAGTGGACCGTTTCCATAGCGCATACTGTTATACCTTTATCCCTTTATTGTTAATTTGAGAGATTTCTAATCCCTTCAGTTGTTATTACTTTGATTGCCAATCTGGCTTGCGTTTTTCTGCGAATGCCCGCGGCCCTTCCTGGGCGTCGTGGCTGTTGTAACAGTGTTCCGAGGAATGTCGGGCAGCTTGTAGTGCCGCCGAGCGGCCCATCTCTGTGGACAGCATCACGGTCTCCCGCGCCGCTTTCACCGACAGCGGAGCACCGTCGAGGATGTCTCTGGCCAGCTGCAGGGCGGTGTCAATAAGTTCCTCCGGTTGTGTTAGGCGGTTGACCAGCCCGATTTCATAGGCCCGTTGGGCGCTGATGGGCTTACCGGTCAACAGAATTTCCATCATGATGCGCTGCGGAATCATATGGATCAGCGGCGACGCCCAGGGCGACGACCGACCGACTTTGACCTCGGTGACGGCAAAGCGCGCTTCCACTGAGGCCACGCACAGGTCGCAGGCTTGGGCGATCATCCAGCCACCGGCAAAGGCGACGCCGTTCACCGCCGCGATGGTGGGTTTGGAGAGCTCGATGTTGTCGTAGGGAACGGGAAACATGTCCCGGGGAGGGACCTTCAAGCCTTTATCGACCATCTCTTTGAGGTCGCCGCCAGCGCAGAACGCTTTCTCACCCGCGCCAGTAAGAATCGCGACCCTCAGGGCATCGTCGTTTTCGAAGCGTTCCCAGGCGGCAAACAAACCCGCCCGCACTTCGGCGGAGAGCGCATTGCGGGTTTCCGGGCGGTCTATGGTGATGATGGCGATGCCGTCATCGGTGGTGTCAAACTTTACCGCGTCTTTCAT
Source organism: Spongiibacter nanhainus (assembly GCF_016132545.1). Taxonomy (GTDB): domain Bacteria; phylum Pseudomonadota; class Gammaproteobacteria; order Pseudomonadales; family Spongiibacteraceae; genus Spongiibacter; species Spongiibacter nanhainus. The sequence continues at coordinate 2,805,775 of NZ_CP066167.1, read as the reverse complement.
AAGCCTTACTCGGCAGGGGCGCCACTCGTCTACCCTATCTATGGTGAGACGACTGCCGGCCTCTGAATCATTATTGTTGACTTGTCGCAGTGCTCTTCGGCATCCAGCTATAGTTAAATAAGACCAGACGCAGAAAAGTGTAATACCTTAGAGTATATTAATAGACATCGGTGTTGATTAGCAACTGCCTGATGCAATTTTTACCCGGGTGTCTGTATCCCGGCAAACTCCACCGCGGATATAAGTTTTAGTAGGATTTGGGTAACTCCAATACCCGCTCGGCGATAAAGTTAAGAATCATATGGGGGCTGACCGGCGCGGTGCGGGGGATCAGCACCTCTCGTAAATAGCGCTCCACGTGGTACTCCTGGGCGTAGCCCATGCCTCCCAGTGTCAACATGGCGGTGTGGCAGGCCTCAAACCCGGCCTCGGCAGCCAGGTATTTGCCGGTGTTGGCCTCAACGCCGCACTCCGCGCCTTTATCAAACAAATTAGCCGCCTTCATTACCATCAAATTGGCAGCTTCCACCTGGGCCCAGCATTTGGCCAGGGGGTGTTGAATACCCTGGTTCATGCCGATAGGGCGGTCGAAAACCACCCGCTCTCTGGCGTACTGTGCCGCTCGTTGGATAGCGGCCCGGCCGAGTCCGATGGCTTCTGCGCCCAAAAGTACGCGTTCCGGGTTGAGGCCCTGGAGAATTATTTTGAAGCCGTCGCCTTCTTCGCCAATACGGTCTTCTTCAGGGACGAAAAAGTCGTCCACAAACACCATGTTTGAGCCCACCGCATGACGGCCCATTTTAGGTATTAACTGGGTTTCAATTTTGTCGCGATCAATATCGGTGAAGAACAGCGACAATCCTTGTGTTTTGCGCTTAACGTCTTCCAATGGCGTAGTGCGCGCCAACAGCATCATTTTGTCGGCGACATGGGCATTGGTGATCCAGATTTTTTCACCGGTCACCTTGTAGCCGCCCTGGCAGCGCTCGGCGCGGGTTTTTAGCTTGGTGGTATCTAGACCGACATTGGGCTCGGTTACCGCAAAACACATTTTTTGCTGGCCGGAGAGAATGGGTGGGATCATTCGCTGCTGTTGCTCGGCAGTGCCAAATTGCTCGATGGGCTCAAGGCTGAAGACCGGGCCGTGAATGCTGGAGGCGGCGGTCATGCCACCGCCCGCTTCCGCTACCGCCTGCATCATAATGGCGGCCTCTGTAATGCCCAGCCCGGCGCCACCCACCGACTCGGGCATGGCAATGCCCAGCCAGCCGGCTTCGGCCATGGATTTATGGAACTCAAAGGGGAACTCGCCCTTGCGGTCCTGTTCCAGCCAGTAGTCGTCGGAAAATTGCGAGCAATGCTTGAGCACCGCGTCACGGATGTTTTGCTGATCTTCGGTAAGCGAGAAATCCACGCTACCTCTCCTCGTTATTTATCTGATTGGCGCCATATTCGACTAGGTAGTATTGGATTAAATAGTGTCGCTGCCGGTTTTTACGACCGGGGTGTCCAGTCCCAGCTCAGCCAATACCGCGTCTGTGTCTTCTCCTAGAGCCTGGGTCGGGCCTGCCACTTTGCCGGGGCTTTTGGAGAACCACGTCGGCACACCGGGAAAGCGCACTGTGCCGTAAGGCGCGTCCACGGTTTCGAAAAAGTCGATGGCGTTGAGGTGTTCGTTGTCAAACAGTTCATCGGGAGTGCGCAGTGGCGCGGCAGGGATATGCAGCTCCTTTAATAACTCCAGCCACTCGGCGGTAGTGCGGGTTTTAAAGGTTTCGGCCAATAAACCGTAGACCTCATTGATGCGATTGGCGCGCTGCTCGAGGGTGTCGAACTCCTCGCTTTGCCACTCGGGTTGTACCGCGTCCATAAAGGCGGCCCAGTGCTTGTCGTTGTAAACCAACGCGGCGATATGGCCATCCTTGGTTTGGTAGGGCGCCCGATTGGGGGCGACGGCACGGTGGTAGTTGGCCGGTCCCAGGGGTGGGTCAAACAAGGCGCCATTGGCGTGCTCCACCAACATAAAGGACGCCATGGTTTCGAACATTCCCACCTCCACTTCCTGGCCTTCGCCTGTGCGCTCGCGGTGGAACAGTGCCATCACCGTGGCATAAAGGGCGGTCATGCCCGCGACTTTGTCCGCCATAATGGTGCCGACAAAGTTGGCTTTGCCGGTGAGCAATTGCTGTACATGGGGTAGGCCGCAGTCGGCCTGGATGGTGTCGTCGTAGGCTGGCTGATCGGCGTTGGGGCCGCGGCGGCTGTAGCCGTAGCAATTGGTGTAGATAATATCGGGTTTAATGGCGGAAACCGCATCGTAACTAAAGCCCAACTTATTGATGGCCTTGCCCCGCATGGAGTGGATAAACACGTCGGCGGTGGCGATCAGCTTTTCCAGTGCTTGTTTGCCCTCATCACTGCGCAGGTCCAGCACGATACTGCGTTTACCACGATTAACATTGACGTACACACCGCTCATGCCCGGCACCGGCCCCTTGGACACAAAGCGGGTATTGTCACCAGTTGGCGGCTCCACTTTGATGACCTCGGCACCCATATCCGCCATGATTTGGGTGGAGTAGGGGCCCATGACCATGGAGGTCAGGTCGACAACGCGGATGCCCTTTAAGGGACCTTTATTATTCATTGACTCGTTCTCTCCGGCTCCGATTATTGTTGCCCTTCGGCGTACCAGGTCCGGAAGCGATCGTAGTTGGGGGTATTGAGGTTTTCATTACCGCCGTGGTTGATGACCGGGTCGATGGGGACATGAATGACCGTGGGCTTGCCGCTGGCAAAGGCCTCGCTTACAGCCTTGCCGATATCCTCACCTTTTTCTACGTACATGCCCTCGCAACCCAAGGCCTCGGCCATCTTGTCGAAGCGCACATTTTTGCTCCAATGGACGCCGGGCTCGTTGGTGTTGCCGTGACCGAAGGTGCGCTTATAGACGCCAACTTCCAGGCCCCAGGCATTATCTACCGCCACCACAATGACCATAGGCAGATTGAAGCGTTGCACCACTTCCAGTTCGCCAATGTGGTAGAGGAACGAAGAGTCGCTGGTGGTAAACAGTACCGGGCGCTGACCGCCGTCGGCGATAGAGGCGCCAACGGCATAGGGCAAGCCGGTGCCCAGACAGCCAAAATTTTGGTTCCAGATGACGTCACGGGGTTTGCTCTGTAGGTAGGTCCAGGTAAAGATGACAGTACAGCCACCGTCCCGCACATGAATGGCATTCTCTGGCATGGCCTTGGTGGTTTCTATCACCCACTGCCCGGTGTGCACTCGACCACTGTCGGTGGAGAAGTCTTCGTTGGCCAGAGATTCCAGGCGATCCTTGTCTTCTTTGATCCAGCGTTGCAGGTCGGGGTGTTCGCTGCGCGGGCTGTCTTTCAGGGCCGCGGAGAGTTGCGGTACCACGGTGCGCAGGTCCCCCACTAACGGTACATCAATGGGGCGGTTCTGGCCGATGGCTTCAGGGTCCAGCTCGATATTCACCCACTTGCGGTCGGTGTTGCCTTCCGCCCACAGATAGCCGCGCCCGTAGTGCACCGGCTCGCCGATCTCGGTGCCGATGGCAACCACCACATCAGATTTGGCGACAATCTCGTCGGCCACTTCGGCAAACAGATAGGGGAAGGTGCGCTCCTCAATGCCCTCAATAAAGGCGGTGCCGCCCGAAGTTTGCAGTACCGGGCAGCCCATCAGTTGGGCCAGCTCTTTGACCTTGGCACCGGCCCGGGTGCACTGGACGGCGTGGCCCACTAGCAGGATCGGGCAGTCGGCATTTTTAATTAGCTCGGCGGCCCTGGCCACCATGTCGGCGTCGGCGCCCGGCTCGACTAAGCGGTAGTCCCGGGGCGGCAGAGCGGGGGGCACGTCCAGCTCTTCCAGAATGACGTGGCCGGGATACTCAATGTAGACCGGGCCGGGAGTGCCGGACTGACATACCCGTAATGCATGGCGGATGATCTCATCGGTCTGGTCGGCATACTCGATGCTGGCGCTCCACTTCACCGAATTTTTAAACAAATCTTCCTGCTGGATAAATTGGATGCGTCCTCGGCGCACCCGGCGCTCAGTGATCCGCGCCCGCTGCCCACCCAGGTAGATGACTGGCGAATTTTCTACCAGCGAGTTCATCATTGAGCCAGAGGTCAGCGAGATACCGGGACCCAAGGTAGAAATACACAGCGCTGGAGTGCCGTTCATGCGGGCGTAGGCTTCCGCCATCATCCCGGCGGCCAGTTCGTGGTGGGGGGTAACCACCTTCCAGCCGCGTTTTTCCGCCGCTACAAACATGTGCACAAAGTTGGGGTCGGGAATGCCGAAGATGGCCTTTACCCCTTCTTGCTCAAACAGTTCGAGAATGCGCTCGTATACCGGTGTAGTGCTGCCGTTTTTGCTGGCGCTGGATTCGGCCGCTGCAGAGGTGTCGTCTGAATACATTGTCTATGCCTTTATTGTGGATCGTTATGATTAGATTTTTTCCGGCTCGCCAGTGCCCATATAGCGCGCTAAATTGCGATGCAGATTCACGGTGGCGCGCTCCATATAAGGGTTGGGTTGGGGGCCGAGAAAACCGGGGGATTTCATGCCCTGTTGTACCGCTTCCATATTGGAGAAGTCCTGAGACAGCACATAGCACCAGGCTTCCTCTGTCGGTGGACAAAACTCCCACTGGGTTTTGGGCTCGGCGCCTTTGGGGAAAAGCTCGTAGACTGCCGCCTCAAAAATACATTTATCGGGGTCGTCGCCGTAGGGGCGAGCGCTGTAGCAGAGCATATTGTTAACAGCGTGACCGATTTGGAAATTGGGAAAGACTTGCCAGGCCGTGCCGGCTTCGCTGGCGTGCTCCGGGTCTACAGTAGGCCAGATAACGCCCCGGGCCTCGTCGACTTCTCGCGCCGTTTTGAGCCAGTGTTGCAGTACTTCGGTGGGCGGTGTGCCCTCTGGCAGTTCGCTGGCCAATCGTTGGGCCGCGTCCACCAGGGTTTGGGTGGTGTTGGTATTGGCGTTTTCCCAGGTATAGCGTTGCATTTCAGCGGTGGCGACCCGGGGGTCCTTTTCGGTGCCGATACGCAGCTTGCCGGACTGGTTAGCGTCCATATCTTTGGGGCGTTCGTAACCGATATTGCTGTGCAGACCATGGGCCTTGGCCCAGCCCCGGAACTGGCCATACTGGTTAAACTCGGGGTGGGTGGTCTGCACGTGGTAGGTCTCGTTGAAGGCCTCCATGGCGACCTTCCAGTTGCAGTTGAATACGCCCCATTTGCGCCAGCGGTAACGCATATTGTGCAGTTCGTAGGGTTCCAGCATTTCGGGAATCACACCGAGAAACTCCCGCAGCGGCTCGCAATCGGGGTTGAGGTTGATCCAGATCCAGCCGCCCCAGGTGTCGAGATTGACCGCCTTCATGCTGGTGCAGGTGTTGTCCAGTGCGCCCTGCCAGTCTTCGACGTGGGGGATGAAGGTGTTTTCCCCCTCAAGGTTAAAACGCCAGCCGTGAAAGCCGCATTTGAATCCGTCGCGCCTACCCTGGGCGTTGCGGGCTCCGGCAGGAGTGTCCACCAATTTGCGGCCACGGTGGGGGCAGACGTTGTGGAAGGCGCGTATCTGTTCGCCATCCCGGAGAATGACCACCGAGTCGCTTTTGATATCAAAGGTGATGTAGTCGCCGTTGTCGGGGATTTCTTCCACCCTTCCCGCCTGCAGCCAGACCTGCCGCCACAGCTTATTCTGCTCGGCGCGGGCGTAGTCTTCACTGAGGTAGGCTTCCACGGGAATGCGTGCCGGCTGGGTGAGGATGTCTGCTTGGTCGCTATTATCGTTGTTCACGCCGCTCTCCATCGTTGATTTGGGGGTGGGGGTGCGTCTGTTGTTAATCTATAATAAACATCGATGTTGATTAAAAATAGCATCGCAGTTTTGCTGGTGATTTTCAATATGTCCGTACATAAAAATAGCCGCAATGCTATTTTAGTACGGATTTATCGCTTTTAATCTGCTTATATGCAAATATGTCCGTACAAATAGGTGGGTGGTTAGAGTATGGTTGCCATCCTCCCGGGGGCAAGCCGGCGGAAAAACGGGATGTGGAGAGTTGAGTGGTTACGCAAGCACAGAAAAACGACCTTAAGGCTCCCCTTGGGCGGGAAGAGGGCGACGAAAGCCCGCTGTACCTGCAACTGGCCAAGCAACTGAAGCGAGCGATTCTTCAAGGCATCTTCCCTGTTGGGGCACGCTTACCCACCGAAGGCGATCTCGGCAAGCAGTACGGAGTGAGCCGCCATACCGTCAGGGAAGCGTTGCGGGTGCTGCGCAGCGACGGGCTGGTGACATCAAAGCAAGGGGCGGGGACCACCGTCGCGCAACCACTGGACACCGAATCCGATATTCACCAAGTGATGTCGATTAACGACCTGCTGGCCTTTGCCGCCGATGTGGAGTTCAACATCGATGATGTCGGGATGCAGACATTGGGCAGCGACTTGGCGGCGCAAACCGGCTTGGGGCAGGGTGAGCAGTGGTTGAGGGTTTCCGGTCTGCGACTGGATCGGGCAACCGGCGAGCCCCAGTGCCGAACCGATTACTATATTCACCGCGACTACGCCTCGGTAGGCCGGATACTGCCCAAGCACCACGGCCCTGTTTTCCCCCTATTGGAAAGTCTTTACGGCCTGCGGGTAGTGGAGGTCTCTCAACAAGTATCCGCCGTGCTATTGAACGACGACTTGGCCCAGGCCCTGCAGGCGGAGCCTGGCAGTGCAGCGCTTGAAGTCCGCCGGGCCTATAAAGCTGCAAATGGCAGGGTGATACAGGTCACGGTGAATACCCATCCCGCCTCCCGTTTCAAACACGCCATGACCATGCGACGGGTCAGAGCGTAACCCTGCCTCCGGTGCTGCTTGCTCCTGGTGTTGGTAATGGCAGGGGCGTTAGTGCGGCGTATACTCAATTGACATCTATTGATTATAGATCAACAATGATGATCATCTGTTTGATTTGGCTGCCGCTGGCTAGTGAACAACACAATGACGAAGAAAAACAAAGAAACAATAAGTAGATAAGAACAGGGAGTAGGGTATGGAGGTATCGTGGCGCGGGTAAGAAACAAAGCTGCAACCAGAGAAGCCATTCTAGAAGCGGCCAGACAGGTCCTGGCGACCTCCGGACCAGACGCACTGAGTTTATCCAAAGTAGCAAACCTCGCCGGTATCAATCGCGGTACAGCCTATCAGCATTTTGAAACCCGGGACGAGCTGGTCAAAGCGTCGGTGGAGTCTGTCGGGCAGTATATGTCGTCCTGCATATTTGGTGACATTGAATTGGACGAGGATGGACATTGGTCGGGGAGCGATGAGCGACCCGTTGATGAGGTGGTCAGCCGTCTGGTGAATTTCGCGGTGGAAAACCCGGTATTGTGCCGGATTTGGTTGTTCGAGGTGCTTTCCTCGGAAAACCCCAGCGATGACCAGTTTTTTCGCCAGTTTAAAGAATCGACCCAAGAGCTGTCTGAGTCCACATCAGCCAAGCCCGGCATTGATGTGGAAGCATTGTCGGTGATGATGTTGGCGGGGTATTTTGTGTGGCCGCTGTGGGTGGATGCCCATGCCAATACCAAGCGTCAGCGCCGGGAAATGGCGGATCGTATGCGCCACGAAGTCGTGCGGCTACTGTTAAACGGCGTGCTTGAGGGCAGCGATTTTCCTCACTTACAGCGCTCGTTGGAACAAATCCGCAAAACCCGGGAAGAAACTAGCGATTCGATTTAATCACCGGATCGATTAGCACCCGCTCATAAATAGTCGCGACTTGCTCCACCGGGATGGGTTTTTTCTGGCCCAGCCACCATGCCAGCAATTCGATCGTGCCGCTGGACACCAGAATGACCCCGACCTCTGCCGGTAGCCAATTTGGCTCTCTATTCCACGATGCGGCGACTTCCCTGGCAAGGCGTATAAATTCCTCCCGCAATCGGCTGGCCGCACCGCCGGTAAGCAGCGTCGACCACAGCGTACGATGGTCCCAGATATAGCTGCACATTGCGGTGGCCGCACCGTGGGTATCACTGGAGCCCAGTGCTTCGATGGCCAGTTCAATTAAGCGACTAATTTCCTCTGAGGCGATTTCCTCCAGCAGCTCTTCTTTACCGGGGTGATGACGGAAAAAGGTGGTATAGCCGATGCCAGCGACATTGGTGATCTGTCGGATGGTGATCTCTTCCAAAGACTTTTCGTCGAGTAATTTGAGAAACGCGGTGCGCAAGGCTTCTCGAGTTTGCAACACGCGGGCATCGGTGGTGGTGGAGTAGTGAGGCCGTAGAATTTTATTTTGCGCCATTAACTTCGCTTACTCTGGGTATCAATGCGGTCGATTATAGCGAAAATGCGATGATATCGCTTCGGCCATACCGATGACCGTGAAGAGTAGGACGGACATCGTTTTATTTGTCCGCCGCAACTTTGTAGGTTGGGTTGAAGAATAAAACCCAACACATGTGGGCTCTACGCCGCTCCGGCTGTTGGGTTTATCAACCCAACCTACGTGAATGCCTGGGTGGACAGCGCTGTATCTGTCCACCACTTTCGGCATCAGGCCAGCAACGCGTCGGGGACGTCCATTTCCATATGCAACAACGCCAGGCTGTGCACTTTGCCCTGGGCGTCCATGATCAGGGTTTCGGTGCCACCACCGCCCAGGGAATCTTCCAGGATAAAGTTCAGCGCATTGAGGTTATCCAGCTCATAGCGGGTTACGTCGCCAAAGCAGATCTCTTTAAAATGCGCTTTCACCTTGGCGGTAGTCAGTTCTTTTTTCAGGAACTCATACAGCTCGGGGGTGTTGGCTTTGATGCCCACGTTGGAGCCATCGCCCTTGTCGCCGCTGCGGGCAATGGCGATGTCCATCAGTTTTACCTTAGCCATGATCAGACCTCCTCAACGGTGACAGTGGTAGAGACTTTGGTTTTGTCGATCAGCGCCGGCCAGTAGCCCACGATCTCGGTGGGGCGGGGGCGGCCACCGGCAAAGCCGGTCACGCCAACGGGGCCGCTGGTAATCAGCGGTGCGACTTCCCGGCCCAATAAATTGAGCAGGTTCTTGTTGTAGCTTTTGGCGCCCACCCGGAGCAATACTTCTGAAGGTTCTTCGCTCTGCTTGACGATGCCCTTGTAGCACACGTTGGTTCCGAAGATTTCCACAAAGCGGTCTTTCTCAGGAATCGCCTCGCCGTAGAGGGCGACCCGGTCAAACAGAATCTGCGCCGCCAGTTCGGCTTTGGCCACAGCGTCGGGGCCGGTGTAGGTCAACTGCCCCAGCACTTTGTAGCCGTTCTCGTAAGACATGGAGACTTTGTAGGTGGGCGTTGGCGCGCTGCCCTTGATGCCGGACACTTTCACCCGATTGTCGCCGTCCTGTTCCAGGTGGATAGTAGTGAAATCAGATTGGCAGTCGGGACCCAGATAACCTTTGGGGTCACCCAGTTCATAGAGCAACTGAGAAGTGACAGTATCGACGTTAACCAGACCGCCGGTACCTTCGTGCTTGGTGACGGTAAAGGTGCCGTCGGCTTTCGCCTCTACCACCGGGTAGCCGATGCGGGCAAAATCGGGAACTGCCCGCCAGTCGCAGTAGTTACCGCCGGTGCACTGGGCGCCGCACTCGAGTATATGGCCCATCACTGTGCCGGCAGCGAGTTTGTCGTAGTCGTCGAAGGACCAACCGAATTCGTGAATCAGGGGCGCGACCACCAGCGACGGGTCAGTGGCGCGGCCGGTGACCACAATATCGGCGCCCTGGTCCAGGGCTTCGACGATGGGCTTGGCACCGATGTAGACATTGGCGCTGGAGATACGGTCGAGGATGGTTTCCACCGCTTCGCCGTTATCCAGATTTTTAAATTGCTCGCCGGACTTCATTAACTCGGGAAGTTGGTCGAGGATATCGTCGCCTTCCACCACGCCGATTTTTAAACCAGTGAGGCCCAGCTCCTTGATAACACCCTGAATGGCCTTCATGCAGCCCTTGGGGTTAACGCCGCCGGCGTTGGCGATCACTTTAATGCCTTTCTCTTTACAGGTAGGCAGAATCTCCTTGAGCATGGCGACAAAATCGGTGGCGTAACCGGCCTCCGGATTGCGCAGTTTTTGCTTCTGCATAATGCTCATGGTGACCTCGGCCAGATAGTCCAAGGTCAAGTAGTCGAGGGGGCCTTCCTCCACCAGGCGTTTTGGGCCGAGGAGGCTGTCGCCCCAGAAGCCCTGGCCGTTGGCGATCAATACTGTTTTATCGCTCATAATCGCTACCTATTTGTCAGTGGTGTGTTATTGGTGAATGGTTGCACCGGACGCTATAAAAGCTCGACCGGGCAGGTTTATCTCCAGTCGGGTCGGCGTTTTTCCAGGAAAGCGGTCAAGCCTTCCTGGCCTTCTGAGCTAACCCGGGTTTCGGCTATGCGCCGGCTGCTGTCGGCGATCAGTGCGTCGTCTATCTGGCGGTTGGCATAATCCAATACCAGTGATTTTGCCGCGGCCATGGCATCGGGGCCGTTGCGCAGTACGCTCTTTAGAATCTGTTCGACAGCCTCGTCGAGTTGCTCGGCGCTGTCTACTCGCTCTGAAACCAAGCCCAGCTCCAAGGCCTTGTCGGCGCTGATCACTTCGGCGGTGGTGAAGTAGCGCCGGGCCGCTCGCTCGCCAATTGCATTGATTACATAGGGGCTGATGGTGGCGGGGATCAAGCCGATTTTAACTTCGCTCAGGCAGAAGCTTGCTTCTGGCGCGGCCACGGCGATATCGCAACAACTGACCAAGCCGACACCACCACCAAAGGCCGCGCCCTGAACCCGAGCGATGGTGACCACCGGCAAAGTATTAAGCCGTCGCAGCATCTCCGCCAACTTGCTGGCATCGGCGTTATTTTGCTCCACGTTGTAGGAGGCCATGCGCCGCATCCAGTTAAGGTCGGCACCAGCGCTAAAACTCTTGCCGGTGGAGGCCAGCACCATAGCCTTTACCCGCCGGTCTTCGGCAATCCCGGCAAAGGCCTCGCTCAAGGTCGCGATCACGGCGTCGTCGAAGGCGTTGTGTATTTCGGGCTGAGACAAGGTTACGGTGGCGACGCCGCGATCATCAACAGTGTAAAGAGGCGTCGACATTAGCTCTGCTCCTCAAAGCGCAGTAGCTCGGCACCACCTTCTACCAGCTGGCCGGCCGCAAAGAAAAACTCCGCGACGGCGCCATCTTCAGGTGCGGCGATGCTGTGCTCCATCTTCATGGCCTCCATCACCAGCAGCGGCGTGCCTTTCTTAACCGCTGTCCCGGGCTCGACTAACAGGCTGACTATAGTGCCATTCATGGGGGCGGTCAGCTCGCCGGCGCTGTCCTCGGCGTGGAGGAAGTCGACATCGACAGCGCTGAATTTAACGTCGGCCCGATCGGTGAACAGGCAATAGCCATCTTGCTCGCTGCCGGCTTCCCGGCAGTAGGCAAACTGGTAGCGGCGGCCATCTACTTCTGCAAATACGGTGTTATCGGCGCAGTGGCCGCTGATATTCACAGTGATACCATCGATATAAACGCAGCTTAACGACTCGTCTCGATTAAACTCGGCCACCAGGTTGATGGCGTCTTCGCCAAAATGCATGCGCAGGGTTTGCTGGGCCGGCGCATTGAGCCGCCAGCCAAATTGGCTGGCCCAGGGCGAGGCCGTGTTGGCGTCTAATGAGTGGCTGTGTTGTTCGCTTAGTAATACCAGCGCCGCCAGGGCCATATCCCGCTGCCGATCTGTGTCGCGCTGTGCGGCCGCTTCGCTGTGCAGGGTTTCCAGGTGGCTGTCGATAAAGCCGGTATCGAACTGCTCGGCGGCAAAGTCCTCGCTGGCAGCCAGTTGCTGCAAGAAGCGGCGGTTGGTGGTGACACCACCAATGTGGTATTCCGACAGCGCCTTGCCCAAGCGTCGCAGAGCACTGCGGCGATCCGGACCCCATACCACCAGTTTGGCAATCATCGGGTCGTAGTACACCGATATATCATCGCCGGCGCGCACGCCGGAATCGATGCGTACATGATCGCTAAGTTCGGGAAGCTGAAAGTGATCCACACGGCCAGTTTGGGGCAAAAATTGATTGTCGGTGTCTTCGGCATAGATCCGGGCTTCAAAGGCGTGACCATTGATGGCCAGCTGCTCTTGGTTTTTGGGCAGCTCGCCGCCACTGGCAACCTGAAGCTGCCATTCCACTAGATCCTGACCGGTAATCATTTCGGTGACCGGGTGTTCTACCTGCAGCCGGGTGTTCATCTCCATAAAGTAGAACTCGCCGCTGTCAGCCAGCAGGAACTCTACCGTGCCAGCGCCGCAGTAATTGATCGCCTTGGCGGCCTGAACTGCGGCATCACCCATGGTCTGACGCAGCGTGTCGGTCATTTTGGGGGCCGGCGCTTCTTCGATGACTTTTTGGTGGCGGCGTTGCAATGAGCAGTCCCGTTCAAAGAGGTGCACACCGTTGCCGTGGCTGTCGCAAAAGACTTGGACTTCAACATGCCGGGGGCCAGTGAGGTATTTTTCCACCAACATTTTGTCGTCGCCGAAAGCCTTGGTGGCCTCCCGCTTGGCGCCGGCCAGGGCATCGCTGAATTCGCTTTCCGACCAGATGATGCGCATGCCTTTACCGCCGCCGCCGGCGCTGGCTTTGAGCAGCACCGGGTAGCCGATGTCGGCTGCGGTATTGCGCAGCAAGGCCTCATCCTGATCGTCGCCGTGATAACCGGGCAGCAGTGGGACGCCGGCCTCGGCCATAATGCGTTTGGACATGGACTTGGAGCCCATGGCCTCAATGGCGCCTACCGGCGGGCCGATAAACACGATGCCCGCTTCGTCACAGCGCTGGCAGAAGCCGGCATTCTCCGACAGAAAACCGTAGCCGGGGTGAATGGCATCGGCGCCGCTTTGCTTCGCAGCGGCAATGACTTTATCGACATCCAGGTAGGACTCGCTGGCAGCGGCACCGCCCAGGTAGATGGCGTCGTCGGCCATTTCCACATGCAGAGCGTTGCGGTCGGCATCGCTGTAAACGGCTATGCTGCGTATACCCAGGCGACGCAGGGTGCGAATAACCCGACAGGCAATTTCACCGCGGTTGGCTATTAATACACTGTTAAACATGATCTCTCTCCAATCCGCTGTGATTACATCCGGAACACGCCAAACTGGCTGTCGGGGATATCGGCGTTAAGGCTGGCGGACAGACTGAGTCCGAGTACCCGGCGTGTGTCGGCGGGGTCGATGACACCGTCATCCCAGAGCCGGGCCGAGGCGTAAAAGGGATGGCTCTGCTCCTCGAACTTATCGAGGATGGGCTGCTTAAAGGCCTGCTCCTCTTCCTCTGACCACTCCTGTTTATTGCGCTGGTACTGCTCCCGCTTGATCTGGGCCAACACACCGGCGGCCTGCTCGCCGCCCATTACTGCGATGCGGGCATTGGGCCACATATACATAAAACGGGGCTCGTAGGCGCGGCCACACATGCCGTAGTTGCCGGCGCCATAGGAACCGCCAATGACCACGGTGAACTTGGGGACCTTGGCACAGGCGACCGCCATGACCATTTTGGCGCCGTTACGCGCTATGCCGCCGGCTTCGTATTGCTTGCCCACCATAAAACCGGTGATGTTTTGCAGGAATATCAGCGGAATTTTGCGCTGGGCGCACAGCTCGATAAAGTGGGCGCCTTTTTGCGCCGACTCGCTGAACAGGATGCCGTTGTTGGCAACGATGCCCACCGGATAGCCGTACAGTCGGGCGAAACCGCAGACCAGGGTGGTGCCGTACAACGCTTTAAATTCGTCGAACTCGGAACCATCGACAATGCGGGCAATAATGTCCCTGACATCAAATGGTTTGCGAGTGTCGGCAGGAATGATGCCGTAGACTTCCTCGGCGGCGTAGCGAGGTGGCTTGGCCTCGGTAACCTCCAGTTGTTGGGGTTTTTTCCAATTGAGACGCGCAACTGAGGCGCGGGCCATCTGAATAGCGTGCTCGTCGTTTTGGGCGTAGTGGTCGGCCACACCGGACTGGCGGCAGTGCACATCGGCGCCGCCCAGCTCTTCGGCGGTGACTACCTCGCCAGTGGCTGCTCGCACCAGGGGCGGCCCGGCGAGAAAGATGGTGCCCTGTTCCTTGACGATAATGGTCTCGTCCGCCATGGCGGGCACGTAAGCGCCGCCGGCGGTGCAGGAACCCATCACCACAGCGATTTGGGGGATACCTTTGGCGGACATATTGGCCTGATTGAAAAAGATGCGGCCAAAGTGATCCCGGTCGGGAAACACCTCATCCTGCTGAGGCAGGTTGGCGCCGCCGGAGTCCACCAGGTAAATGCAGGGCAGGCGGTTCTGCTCGGCGATGGTCTGGGCGCGCAGGTGCTTTTTAACGGTGAGGGGATAGTAAGAGCCGCCTTTCACCGTGGCGTCGTTGGCGACAATCATGCACTCCACGCCACTGACCTGACCGATGCCGGCCACCACGCCAGCGGCGGGAACATCCTCGCCATAGACCTTCCAGGCGGCCAACTGGGAAATTTCTAAAAACGGCGAGCCGGGGTCCAGGAGGGCGTCGATACGTTGGCGGGGCAGTAATTTACCCCGGGACAGGTGCCGCTCCCGGGCTTTTTCACCGCCGCCGTTGCGGATATGGGCACAGGCATCATGCAGAGCGTCATTCTGCTCCCGCATCGCCTCGGCGTTGGCGAGAAACTCCTCGCTCTGTGTGTTAATCGTGCTTTTTAGAACGGGCATGAGGTTTTCAGTCCTGTTGGCGTTTTATTCTGCTTAAACCGCTTTCTTATGCAGTTTCTTCCTGGCTTGCGGTGATCTAGGCTGTCTCTTTAAACAGCTCGCGACCGATCAGCATTCGGCGAATTTCCGAGGTGCCGGCGCCAATCTCGTAAAGCTTGGCATCTCGCAGCAAGCGGCCAGTGGGGTATTCGTTGATATAGCCGTTGCCGCCCAGTGTTTGAATCGCTTGCAATGCGGTTTGGGTGGCGCGCTCTGCGGTGTACAGGATGACCGCAGCGGCGTCCTTGCGGCTCTCTTCGCCGCGATCGCAAGCCCGGGCTACCGCATAGAGATAGGCGCGGCTGGCATTCAATTCGGTGTACATGTCGGCCACTTTGCCCTGCATCAGTTGGAATTCACCGATGCTCTGACCAAACTGTTTGCGGTCGTGGAGGTAGGGCACCACCACGTCCAGGCAAGCCTGCATAATGCCCACCGGCCCACCGGATAACACGGTGCGCTCATAGTCCAAACCGCTCATCAGTACATTGACGCCGCGACCCACTTCGCCCAATACGTTTTCTTCCGGCACTTCGCAGTTCTCAAACACCAGCTCACAGGTGTTGGAACCCCGCATTCCCAGCTTGTCCAGCTTCTGCGCCCGAGAAAAACCGGGGAAGTCCCGCTCGACAATAAAGGCGGTCATGCCCCGGGGGCCGGCCTCTGGGTCAGTCTTGGCGTAGATCACATACACATGGGCATCTGGGCCGTTAGTGATCCACATTTTGTTGCCGTTGAGGATGTAGCGATCGCCCTTTTTCTCGGCCCGCAGTTTCATGCTCACTACGTCCGAGCCGGCATTGGGTTCGGACATCGCCAGGGCGCCAATGTGCTCGCCGCTGCACAGCTTGGGCAGGTATTGACTGCGCTGGGCGTCGTTGCCGTTTTTATAAATCTGGTTAACGCACAGATTGGAGTGCGCGCCGTAAGACAGGCCCACCGACGCTGAGGCACGGCTAATTTCTTCCATTGCCACGCAGTGGGCCAGGTAGCCCATGTCGCTGCCCCCGTATTCCTCGCTAACGGTGATACCCAGCAAACCGAGGTCGCCGAACTTCTTCCACATATCCATGGGGAAGGCGTTGTCCCGGTCGATCTCCTCCGCTCGGGGCGCCAGTTCAGTTTTGGCGAGGTTGTAGGTCATATCTCGCAGCATGTCGATCTCTTCACCGAGACCGAAATTGAGAGTGGGGTAAGGTGTGTTCATTGTTATCTCCCGGCTTAGCTGGCTTGCTGACGTTGTTCGAGGGCTTCCACCAAGCGCCGTTCCGACTCATCGAGGTCCTGCATCATGATCTCGATATCCCGCAGCTGGTGCTCCAACTGTCGGCGCTTATCCTGAATTGCTTTTATCAGCGTAGTTAACTGCTTGCTGTTGTCGTGGTTGGGCTCGTACATCTCGATGATGTCCCGGCTCTCTTCCAGTGACAGCCCTAACCGCTTGCCCCGCAGAATCAGCTTCAGGCGGGTGCGATCGGCGGCACTGTACACACGGCTTTGACCCTGACGGGTCGGCTTGAGCAAGCCTTTCTCTTCATAAAAGCGGATGGTGCGGGTGGTGATATCAAACTCTGCCGCCAGTTCGGAGATGGAGTAAGACACCGCTGCCTTTGCCGTCCCGCTTTTGCCAGCCGGTTTGTTCGCTTTTACCGCTTTAGTTGGAGCCACGTGGCTTTCCTCAATAACCCGCATGTGCCTATACGCTAAATGACCTTTACGTAAACGTCAACTTGGGGCCAGTAAAAAATCCGGGTGGTTTATACCCGGATTACCAGGAAAGGCGAGCTGGGCGGCGGCCTATCCTGCAGCTTCCCCGGCTGTTGCCGTACTTAGAACTGGCGCTCCGGGATACGGATGACCATGCCGTCGAGATCGTCAGTGACGATGATTTGGCAGGACAGGCGGCTGTTGTCCTGGGGGTCGAAAACCTCCTCCAGCAGCACTTCTTCCATGTCATTCTGCTCTTCCAGCTTGCCCAGCCAGCTTTCGTCAACGTAGACGTGGCAGGTGGCGCAGGAGCAGGAGCCGCCGCAGTCGGCGACGATGCCGCGGATGTTGTTGTCCATCGCGGCCTGCATCACGGTGGTACCAGACGCGACTTCCACGTCGTGCTCTTCGCCGTTGTGCTCAATGTATTTAATGGTTGCCATAACTCAATCTCTACTTAATCAAACGTTGCCCGACCGCCGGTCGGGCGGGGCATAATACCTAAATATTGTCAGCCCTTCTCTGCTCAGCCGATAAAGGCTGGCAAGGTCTCCCAACCGCGGGTGGTGGAGGAAGAGGCCAGTTCTGCATTCTCTGCGTCAATGGTCCAGTCGGGGAAGCGCTTCATGATTTCCTCCAGGGCTACGCGGCCCTCAACCCGCGCCAGTGCAGCGCCCAGACAGGCGTGCACGCCGCGGCCAAAGGTGATGTGGGGAGGGTGGCCGCGCAGGATGTCGAACTTCTCCCCGTTTTCAAAGCGAGCTTCGTCGCGGTTGGCCGAGGCCAGTAGGAACAGCATTACGGCGCCGGCAGGGACGATCTGGCCGTGAATCTCGACGTCTTTGGTGACGTGGCGCGCCACCGATGGACCGGGGGGTTCGCAGCGCAGGATTTCTTCAATGGCAGCGGAAGTCAGGCTGGGGTCCTTGGCCAGCGCACGGCGCTGATCGGGATTGTCGCCTAGCAGCTTTCCGGTCCAGCCAATCAATTTGGCTGTGGTTTCGTTACCCGCACCGGCAATAACGTTCACAAAGATTAGAATTTCGTCTTTCGTGAGCTTGCGCTTGGTACCGGTGGGGTCGGTGAACTCGACATTCAGCAGCTCAGTCATCAGGTCGTCGGAGGGGTTGTTTTCCCGCCAGTCGATATAGTCCTCGAAGCCCTCGCCAGTATAGGACGCTTGGTCGTGGGACATCGGCTTGCCTTCTTCGGTACGCAGTGAGGCGTCGATGCGCTCGCGAACTTCGTCCCGATCCTCGTCGGGAATCCCCAACAGCATGCCAATCACGCCGCCGGGCAGTTTGTCACCCAGGTCTTCGATGAAGTCGAACTTCTCGGCGCCAATCTTTTCGTCCAGGCACTTCGCCGTGTAGTCGCGAATCTGCTGCTCCAGCTGATTCATGCGGCGGGGCGTAAACACACGCGCGACCACGGAGCGGTAAGCGGTGTGCATCGGGGGATCGTGCCAGATAAACATGCCATCCGGAACTTCAATATCTTCCCGGATAAACTCCATGATATCGCTGCGGGCAGAGCTGAAAGTGCTGGTGTCCCCAAACAGCTTGTCGATGTCATCGTAACGGCTCAGCGCGTAGAAATCGTACTCTTTGTTGTAGTAAAGCGGCGCTTCTTCCCGCATCCGCTTGTAGTAGGGATAGGGGTTTTGATTGAGATCTGGGCGATAGGGGTCCCAGTAGAGTGGGTCTGTTGTCATGTTGCTCACCGTTGTGTGTATGTCCCCAAGGGGTTTTTATGAAATATCGTGGTTCACAATAGGTAAGTGCTGGGTTTGGTGTCAAGTCGCCAACATTACAGCTATGTCAGATTTGTGATCCGATCGGCATTGCATCAGTGCTTGCGGGCCCCGGTGCCACTGCAGCGCATTTTCTGCTCCCCGGTGTCTGGGAATCTCAAATCAATGGCAGTATAGTATACAACATTGTTGATAAACAGAGAATGAGAAATCAGCTGTTGCTGTACACGCTGTGTGCGCGATGTCGGGCGATCTGCATTGTCGGCAAGCTGCATTTAATAACGATAATTGCGTTGTGAGGAAAAATACGATGACCAGTCAAAACAAAGTCGCGGTAGTCACTGGTGGTGCGTCCGGAATAGGGGCGGCCATTTGCCGCGCGCTTGCCGAGGACGGCATGGATATCGCCATTTGGGATCTCAACGAAGCAGCCATGACCAATGTGGCTGCCGACTTGGAAGCATTGGGGCGCCGGGTGGTTTGCAGCAAGGTCAACGTGGCTGATCGCGCTTCTGTTGAGGCGGCCGCCGAACAAGCCCGGAATACCTTGGGTCCGGTGACGGTATTGGTTAACAGTGCCGGTGTTCACGCCACTGGCGCGCTGCTGGATTTGAGCGACGAAGAGTGGAATCGGGTCATTAATATAAACCTCAATGGCACCTTTATCTGCACCCAGGTTTTGGTTCCAGACATGGTTGCTGCCAATTGGGGGCGGATTATTAATATCTCTTCCTCTAGCACCCAGACGGGTTCACCCAATATGTCTCACTACGTCGCCTCCAAAGCCGGCGTGATTGGTTTTACCAAGGCCTTAGCTGTGGAGCTGGGCGGCAAGGGTATCACCGTCAATAACGTTCCCCCGGGATCGGTGGATACGCCAATGCTGCGGGATCTGGAAGCGAAGGGTGGTCTGCCCGGCGGCGTGGAGGCCATTGCTGCCCGCAACCCGGTTAAACGTATAGGTCAGCCTGAGGATATGGCTGCGGCAGTGGCTTTTTTGGCCTCGGACAAAGCGGGCTATATCACCGGGCACACCTTGAGCGTTAATGGCGGCCGCTACTTTAACTAATCGCAAAGTCACCCTCACGGCGCCACGCCACCATGGTGCTGGCGCTAAAGGTGTTGGTGCAAAACAATAATTTACACTGTAAACAGGTTGGGTTGATCTATGTCTGAGACAGCGATATTTCCCTCGGGGTTGTCGAGCCTGCAGGGCCCGGCGTTGGAAACGGAGCAGGGCCTGGGATCGTTGACTTTGCCCGGTTTTATGACTGAGATTGCCGAGCGTTTCGGGGAACGGGAAGCGCTGTGCTGGCGTGACTTGCAGGGGCAGGTGCAACGCTGGAGCTACGCGGACATGCATGCCCAGTGCCGTAAAGTTGCCAAGGCCCTGATCGCGGCGGGTTGCGGTCGCGGCAGTCGGGTTGGTGTGCTGGTGAGTAATCGCCCCGAATGGCTGTTCTCAGCTTTCGGTGCCGCCATGGCGGGGGCCACCTGTGTGGCGATGAATACCTTCTCTACACAGTCTGAGCTGCAGTATCAGCTGCAACACGCCGATATTGAGTTTTTGATTATCGAAGCCGGCGTGGCCTCCAAAGACTTTATTGGCGACGTACTCAGTCTCTGTCCCGGTTTGCCGGGTGGGGATGGGCGCTATAGTAATCCTGACTATCCGTTTTTACGCAGAGTGGTTTGCATAGACGATGATCAAGCTCGGGAGGGCATCCAGGCCTGGTCCCAGTTTCTCAATGGCGGCGACGGGCTTGGCGACGAACTGGTGGATGCCGCCAGTCAGGCCGCCGATGCCCTGGATCGAGGATTGATTTTCTTTTCTTCCGGGTCGACGGCCTTACCCAAAGCAATTCAGCAAACTCAGCGTGCGGCGATGATGCAGTGCTGGCGCTTTGGCCAATGGTACGGCGTTGATAAAGACGTGCGCACCTGGAGCGCCAACGGCTTTTTCTGGTCGGGCAACTTTGCCATGGCCTTTGGCAGCACGCTGACTGTGGGTGGGTGTTTGGTATTGCAGCGCTTCTTCGATCCCGATGAAGCAGTGCAGTTATTTGTCGATGAGAAGGTATCGCTACCCATTGCCTGGCCCCACCAGGAAGCGCGTTTGACAGAGTGCCCTGCCTGGAATGATGCCGACCTGTCGGCGATGAAATATGTCGACGCCAATCTGGTTTTGGCGACCCATCCCGCGATTAAGTCCAGCTGGCGTCAACCCAATGGTTACGGCATGACTGAAACCTTTACCTTCATTGTCGGCGATTGTGGCGACCGTGTGCCGGCGGGCACCCATGGCCCGGTATTACCCGGTAACACCGTGCGGATCATTAACCCGGACAGCGGCGAGCTGCTGCCGGTGGGGCAGTCCGGTGAAATTACGGTGAAGGGACCGACCCTGTCTCCCGGTTACTTGAAGATTGCTCCGGAAACCACCTTTGATGAAGACGGTTTTATGCGCAGTGGTGACTGCGGCCACTTCACTGAGGACGGCTTTTTGGTTTGGGAAGGGCGCCTGAGCGATACCATCAAAACGGGTGGCGCCAATGTCTCCCCCACCGAAATCGACGCGGTGCTGTGCAAACATCCTGCTGTGCAAAGTACCTTCACCGTCGGTGTGCCCCACGACACTCTCGGTGAAATCGTTGTGTCTTGTGTGCTGGTGAGGGATGGCAAAACACTGGAAGTTGACGAGCTGCGTGCCTATGCCAAGCAATACCTCGCCAGTTACAAAGTGCCCAGGGAAGTGTTGTTCTTCGATGAGGAAGAGTTACCCATGACCGGCAGCAACAAGATTCAGCGCCCGGAACTGAAAAAAATGGCTCAAGCGCGGCTTGAAGTTTAGCTGCGGTTGTTTAGCCCCAAGGTAAAAACACCATAAAACTTAGGTGGCGATAGCGCCCATGATTGCGTCAACACAAGGAGAAAATAATGAGTGACCAGGAGTCTAAGCACGCTGTCGACAAAACCAAGCCGGTGCTGGTCACCGGCGCCAGCGGATTTGTTGGTAGTCACACGGCCCGCTTGCTTACCGAGCAGGGGCGCAAGGTGCGGGTACTGTTGCGTAAGTCCAGTAATACTCGTGCTCTGGATGGGCTTCCGGTGGATATTCATTACGGCGACGTTCTTGACCCGCAATCCCTGCGCGACGCCATGGGGGGCTGCGCCACTGTCTTTTACAGCGTTGTCGATCCGCGCTTTTGGCTCACCGATACCAAGCCCCTGTATCGCAATAATGTCGATGGCCTGGTCAACGCCATGGACGTTGCCTTGGAGCTGGGTGTCGAGCGCTTTATCTTCACCAGTACCATGGGCACCTTGGGGGTAAATCCCAACGGCCCTGTCACGGAAGATATCCCCTTTAACTGGTTGGACAAGGCGCCCCCTTACATCCGTGCCCGACTGGAAGCGGAAAATGTCTTCCTCAAGTATTGTGCTGAAAAGAAACTGCCCGGCGTGGCACTGTGTGTAGCCAATACCTATGGCCCTCAGGATTATCAGCCCACCCCCCACGGCAAAATGGTGTGGGATATGTCTTGTGGCCGGGTCAAAGCCGCGCTGGATGCCGGTGCTCCAACAGTGGACATTCGGGATGTGGCGGAAGCGGCGGTCGCCGCTGAGGAAAAGGGGCGGCTCGGCGAGCGATACATTATTGCCAATGAATACATCAGCAATCGAGACTTTTACACCTTGGCGGCTGCAGAGGGCGGTCAGCCACCGCCAAAAATTATCCCAATGTGGGTGGGCTATATCGCCGCGACGGTAATTGAAAGCATCTTGAAGTTGCTGCGGAAAAAAGACTACCTGGTGCGCAAGGACGCGGTGTATTTGTCCGAAGTGTTTCGCGAGATGGATCACAGTAAGGCCACCCGGGATCTGGATTGGCACCCGCGCCCGGTCGCACAGACCGTCAAGGATGCCGTGGCCTGGTATCAGGCCAATGAATCCATACTGGATTCGTCGGGTCATTAGCAACGGGGTTTTCTAATCTGAAGCTGCTTGATTTGCGATAAAAAGAAAAAACGATAAGGCATGAGATATGACTAACAGCCAATTGGTTGAACAGTTTTTGGCGGGTCTGTCCGAGGGCACAGTGGATGATGCTCTGCTGAGTGACGATATGGTGTTTTGGAGCGTCAACTCTGGACAATCCGAAAAAGCCCGCTTTAAGCAGGGTATTGCACTGCTGGCTCAGGTTGCCAATAACAGTATTGTTTATCACCTAGACTCCCTGATTGTTGACGGAGATAGACTGGTCGCCGAAGTGAGTTCCGAAGGCACTCTGATCGACGGCAGTAGTCTGGAAAATCAGCATGTTTTTTTGTTCACCCTGCGGCAAGGGCGGATCGCTGAAGTCAGGGAATTTATGAACCAGTATGTGGTGGCGGAAAAAGTGGCGCCACTGATGCAGAAGCTGATGAGCCAACAGTCCTAGTCGACAACTAATACGGTGCCGATGGTAAACAAATCTTCAAGAGAGCACGGCCCGAAATAATAAACGAGAGAATCCCATGAGCCAGTTTGATGAACAGGTGGACTTTGTTGTGGCGGGTAGCGGCGGCGGTTCACTGTGCGCCGCGCTGGTGATGGCGGCGGCGGGGAAGCGAGTCGTAGTATTGGAAAAAACCGAGTTTGTCGGCGGCACCACCGCCCGCTCCGGTGGCGTGATGTGGATTCCAAACAATCCCTTTTTGGCCAGGGATGGCATTGAAGACAGTCTTGAAAAGGCGCGGCGCTATCTCGATTCGTTGGTGGCCGATGAATCCGATGCGCCGGGATCAACACCTGCGCGCCGTGACCGTTACCTGCGGGAAGCGCCGGCGATGGTGGATTATCTGACCCAACAGGGCATCCAGTTGGACCGGGTTAGCTACTGGCCGGATTACTACGACGAACGGCCCGGCGCTTTGGAGCAGGGCCGTTGTTTGGTTGCCGCCCCGTTTAATATTAATCAACTCGGACCCTGGAGAGAGCGCATGCGTCCAGGCTTTCTGGAAATGCCGGCGACCCTGGAAGAGGCGCTGGTGATTCCCTATTTCAAGCGCTGGTCCAAGGCTCGTAAAACGCTGTTTAAAGTGGTTGCCAGAACAATATGGTCGCGACTGACGGGTAAGCGTTATGTTTCAGCCGGGAAGGCCCTGCAGGGACGGATGCTGTTGGCGGCGCTGGAAGCCGGTGCCGATATCCGCACCTCCAGCCCGGTAAAAGAACTGATGGTGGAAGGCGATAAGATTGTTGGCGTGGTCACTGAGCAAAATGGCCAGCCCTGGCGGATTGCTGCTGCCCAGGGTGTATTGGTTGGAGCAGGTGGCTTCTCCCATAACCAGGCCATGCGGGATCGATACCAGCCGGGCACCTCAACCCGTTGGTCCAGCGCTCTGCCCAGCGATACCGGTGAAATGATTGTGGAGATGCAGCGCTGCGGTGCCGCAATCGCTCAGATGGAAGAGATGGTGGGCAACCAGTGTGTGCTGTCTCCCGATAGCCAAGAGGGAGAAATCCAATTTGGTGCCCAGGGGATTACCGCCAAGCCACACGCCATATTAGTGGACCAATCAGGCCGTCGTTACATGAACGAGGGTGGCTCCTATATGGCCTACTGCAAAAACATGCTGCGCCACCATGCCGAAACGCCGGCGGTGCCGAGCTGGGCCATTATGGACAGCCAGTTCTTGGCCAAATATATGTTGGCCGGGACCATGCCCGGCAAGAAAAAGCCCGACCACTGGTTTGAATCGGGCTTCCTCAAAAAGGCAGAGTCCATTGGCGACTTGGCAGCGATGATCGATATCGATCCCGATACCTTGCGAGCCTCTGTGGAGCGCTTCAACGGCTTTGTCGATGCCAATCACGACGCTGATTTTGGTCGCGGTGCCAGGGCTTACGATCGCTGGCTGGGGGACCCCCTGCAACAGCCAAACCCGGCGCTGGGTAAAATAGAGCAGGGGCCGTTCTACGCTGTGGCGGTGTATCCAGGGGACGTCAGTACCTATGGCGGTGTGGTTACCGACGACAAAGCCAGAGTGCTGCGTGGCGATGGCTCGGTTATCGAGGGACTTTATGCCTGCGGCGTGTCTACCGCCTCTATGATGGGGCGGTGTTACCCGGGAGCGGGAGCCAGTGTGGGGCCGTCTTTGACCTGGGGATATATCGCTGCCCAAGAGGCGCTGGGTGCAGCGCCGCAGTAACGCTTAGTGTCGCTGGTGCCGCCAGTGATTCAGAAACTCGCTGATCTGGGGATCGTGGGCTTCCAGGCCCGGGTCCAGTGGGATATCAAAACTGTTTACCGCTGAACCCAGTACGCTGTAGTTACCCACCAGAAAAATCATATCCATGATTTCTTTGTTGCTGTAAGACTCAGCGAGCGCCGCCATTGTGCTTGGGCAGACACGGTCTTTTTCTACAATGTCGTCTACGGCCTGCACCAGTGCGGCGTCGTTGTGTTGCCAACCTGGGGCTTCAGGGCCCTGTGTAACTCGCTCGATGTCCTCGCTGACAAGCCCCGCCCGTTTGCCTAAAATAATATGCTGAGCAAACTCGTTGTCAGCGCGCCTTAACCAGGTGGTGCGAAGAATGATGAGTTCTTTGTCTCGAGTGGACAGCAAGGTGTCGATGGCGACATGTTTATTAAGCGTTAAAAACGCTTTTGCCAGCTCTGGGTAGTGGGCAAGAAAACCAAGAATAGCGCGACCTCGATGGTCATCACTGTTTTCTTGCCACTTGCTGTATACAAAATTCAGGCTGGAGGGAAAGGCGCCCAGAGCGTCGAGAATCTCCTCGGTCCATGCTTGCGGTGGAATGGGGGCGATTGTTGGGGTAATTTCCGCTGACATTGGCTCTATTCCGTAATTGTCGACATCTGACTCTGAGGCTGCAGGCGACTGACTATTAAACAGCACTGTGCAATAAAAAAGAAGGGCTGCAGGCTTACCGGTGAGGTAATGATTTATCAAAGAAGACAAATTGAACATAGACTGTAAACCTCTCGGTAATCACAGGCGTTAGCTTATGGGAATGCGTGTCTTCGGAGGGCTTAGAGCAGTCATGATTGGCTGCTTAAACCTTTCTGTTTGTGTTATCCAGCACGCCGCCTAGGTTGGCACCACCATCGACTGGGATAACTAGCCCGGTGACTTGTAACGACATATCGCTGGCCAGATACAGTGCTGCCCAGGCAACGTCAACTGGGGTACCTTGGCGCTGAAGCGGTTGGTGTTTAGCAATAGCCGCAGACATGTCGTAGAAGGTCATACCGGCGGGGATTCGACCTGGAGCGATACAGTTGACACGAATACCGTACTCAGCGACATCACGAGCAATGGATTGACTAAACTGGATTATCCCGGCCTTGGCGGCGCGGTAAGTCAATATGGGCGGGCCCGGGTTCAGTGCACCCAGGGAAGTAGTGTTAATGATTGAACCGGCCCCCTGCTTTTTCATCGCCATCGCTGCATAGCGGCTTCCAGTCATAACACTGAATAAATTGACCGACATGACCTTGTCGAAATCGGCAAAATCATCATCGAATAGGCGCGGGTGGACGGCACCGGAAAAGCCAGCGTTGTTGAACATGATGTCCAGTTGGCCAAACTCGTCGACCGCATAGTCCACCAGTTCACGCATTTGCGCTTCAATTGATACGTCGGTTCGCTTGTAGCGGGCGTTAGCACCTAGCTCGGATGTTAATTCCTCACCGACCTGGTCATTGATGTCGGCAACCACGACTTGAGCGCCTTCGTCGATAAAGCGCCTCGCCGTCGCGCTGCCCAAGCCGCCGGCTGCGCCGGTGATGATGGCAACTTTGCCCTTAAGCAACGATTTCATCGCGGTCAGTCCAGGCTAGTTAGTGACTTTAGTGGGCAACTCGATTTCCGCCTTCGCGGTAGCCATAACCGCCCCGAGTTGATTGTTCATTTTGAGGTCGACCTGAATCAGGTGGCGGCCTTCATCGTCCTTCAGCTTGTCGACCACGGTAGCTTTGAAGAGAGTGATATCGCCCACCAGGGCTGGCGCGCGATAGTTGGCCTTTGAGTGCACGACTTGCCCCCATTCTCCAGCCCAGCCAGCTAGATAGTCGAGAATCCAGGCGCCCATGGAAGCGCCGTAGCCGTATTCGCGGGGCATGCCTATCCGGCGTGCCCAGTCGCCGAACAGGTGACCACGGGATGGACCGAAGTAGGCGCCGTCGGTCAACTCCGGGTTGTCGCGTTCCATCACCGGATCATTTTCGTGACCGGCAAACTCCTTGGTATAGCCCATGGATTCCATATCTACACCGGGGCGATGGGTGCTGCCCCAAATGCTGAACAGGTAGGCGCGCCATTCGGTGGTCAAGCTGGCCACGCTGTGGGGGCCGATAACGCGGCCGGGCAGTGCGTCGCCGATGTTTACATCGTCCCAGTAGCGTTTGCCGTGACCCAACTCGTGCATCATCTTGATGTAGTCGTATTTGCGCTCCTGCAATTCTGCAATTTCCGTCTCACTCCACGCCGGGGCCTCGCTGGCTTCCATGGCGCCTTTTTCAATGGCGGCATCGCGACGATAGCGGATCGCGGTGGAGCGCTGTTTGGCGACAAAGTCGCCGTGCTGGTTGTAGTAGTTGTTATCGCCCCTTTGAAAGCAAGTGGGGCCGGCAAAACCCGTTTCCTTGATGGTGTAGTCGTAGGGAATCTGCTCGTTACAGATATCATCGCCGGCAAAAATACGTGGGCCGTAGAACCACCACTCGTCGCCGCCAAATATCAAGTGGGAGTCGGGGATAAATCCGGCACTGGCGGGCCATGCTCCGTGACCGTTATCGGTTGCAATGGCGAAGGATTGCGGGGCGACCAGTCGGCCGTAGCGACCCTTGGCGGCAAAATCGTGGTCGTAGTGCAGCAGATTGGGGTAGTGCATGGCCTGCACCCAGCGCCGGAAATCGTTGTTGTGCAAGGGCTCTTTCATGCGCGCCGGGGCGTGCATGAGTTTGCCTAGGTAATTGTCGAGATCGGAACAATCCAGCTCGGTGCTACTCATGGCTTTTTCCCGTATTCGTGAGTTATGACGTTTGCTCTGAGCTGGCATTGGCGATCAAAGGCCAAAGCACTTCATCGGCAAGCTTGTTGCAGAAGTATTCGTTGACCTGGGAAATCTTGCCGTTTCTGAGGGTGAACACCATGCAATACTGATTGTGATAATCGTCGCCGTTAAAGGTCTTGCCCTTGCCGTCAAATTCGACGATTACGCGTTCTCCTTCCGCCGTCACCGTCTGAATTTCAGGTTGCAGTCCCTCCGGGAAGATCTGGGTGAAGGCCTCAATGGTCCCGACGATGGTGTCGTACTCACGTACCCCGGAGAAATTGCCATAGCCCTTGGCAACAGTGATGGCATCGCTGTTCAGACAGACGGCAGCGGTGTCGCGGTCGCCTGCGCCCATGGCTTTAATAAATTTTAAAACCAGTGCTTTGTTTTCATCCAACATCGTGTGTTGCTCCTCGGTTTTGCTGATGCCGCGCAGGGCCAGCCACAGGGTATGCAGATAATTGAGCATTTTTTCGGTCAGGCTCAATTGCGGTGTGACGGCGGCGGTTTGTTCGATTTCCGCTTTCAGGCTGGAAGCAAATGATTTTGCCAGTTGCGGCAGCAGGGGTTTGCTCATCGCCTCCCACATCGGCGCCATGGAACCGCTGCCGGTGACTTCAACCTCCAGAGTGATTTCGGTCTGTCCTGCACTGACTTTGCTGGCGCGGTACCGACCGGTGCCGGTGACGGGCTCGTTTTGCAGTTTGAAGGAGAAGTTCACCACCTCCGGTCCGGCCCACTCGGTGACATCCACCATCACGTTCACGGTTTTGACCATGCCACCAGCGCCGACCTTGATCACCCATTGGGATTCATTGTCACTAATGACTTGACAATCCTGGCAGCCGGGAAACAGGTTGGCCCATTTTTCAATGTCTTTTACATAGTTCCAGACGGCGTTGATGGAGGCATCAATGCAGATGCTGTGTTGGGCATCGATCATTTGAACGCTCCACCTTCTATCGCATTTTGCAGCAAATTGCTGGGTTTCCCTGCCGCGTGCAGGCCAGCGAGGTAACCGTGGGTAATGCCGCGGGCGTTGGTGATGCCGCTTTGCATCAGGGCGCCATTATCGATACGTACTTGTGAGTTGCCGGTGACGTACAGGCCTTTAATCGGCTGATTGTCCCACCCCATGGCGCGGCAGTGCTGATCGGCCAGTATGCCGCTACCGGTAATGCCGCCACCGGCCATGCGATGCAAGCGCACCGCGTAGTAAGGGCCCTGATTGAGTGGCCCCATATTCGGATTGGGTTTGTTATTGGGGTCACCCGCCATCATCGCGCCCCAGGGAAATGTGCCGCGTTTGAAGTCCGGGTCTTCGCCGGTTTCGCAATAGCCGTTGTAGGTGTTGATAGTTTCCTTCAAGCCGGCGGCATCGATGCCGGTTTTTTCGGCCAGTTTTTCCAGCGTGTCGGCGGTTACACCCAACTCGGCGGGCATGGCTTCGCCGGGCATCACGGAACCGAAGGGATATTTTTGGCGGCACTGATTGTCCATTACCACCCAGCAGGGATAGTTTTTATAGGTCTGGGTCATGGCGTCGATTTCTTCCAGGCCGAAGTACACCGAGCGATAAAAAGCTTCATTGGCAAAGCGCTTGCCGGCATTATTCACCACCAGTGAACGGGGTAGGCCCATAAAGGGCAGGGCGCCACGCCACAGTGGCACGCCTTCTTCCTGTTCTTCCCCGGGTACGTGAAAGCCCAGCATGCTGACATCGGGGACCCGTGCTATCTGTGCGCCGGCTTCACCGGCCATGCGCAGGTGCATGCCCTGGATCGAATCCATTACCATCGATACCGGGTCGAGCATCGTGCCGATACGACGGCTCAATTCCTTTTTGCGTTCAAAACTGCTGACACCCAGCACAACGCCGCGATTGGCTTTGACGAAAATGTCCTTTCCGTTCTGAATGGCGCGCAGACCAACCACCGTGTCGCCATCCATTACCAGTTCTTCAGCGGAGGTATTGGTGTGCAGGGGGATATTGCGATCCAGCGCACCTTTCACAAAATAAGCGGCCAGACCGGGACCAGCGCAGCGCTCGTCCTTGGCCATACGCTCACCCATCACGCTGTAATCCCAATTCACCATATTGGCCATGCCGCCGTTGCTGAAGATATCGTCGTGGGTCATGGAGTAGGGCACGTGGGGCGAGACGCGGGTTTTATGCTGCCACTCCCCCAGGGTTTCAGCGGGGAAGGGTTCGGCTTCCAGACAACGGCCTTCCGGCGTGCTGCCTTCGATGTAAGGGTAGTAATAATCCGGCAGGTGACGCACCAGAATCATTTTCAGGCCAATGGTTTTTTCGAAGTATTCCAGTGCCACCGGGGCGTGGATAGCCTGATTCTGCACGGCCCAGGCCTCGCTGTAGCCCATTGCCAGATTGGTGATGTACTCAATGCCTTTTTCGATGGAATCGTCCAGGCCCAGTTCTTTTTCGTAATGGTTGCCCGGTATCCACACTTCGCCCATGGAGAAGGCGGTGACGCCGCCAACCTGGTCGGATTTTTCCAATACCAGTGCGCTGGCGCCGTGATCGTGAGCGGTTATTGCTGCACCCAGCCCGCTGGCACCGGAGCCGATACAAACGACGTCTGCTTCCATATCCCATTTTGTCGGTGGTGTTTTTATCATTTGTCGATACCTCAAAAACAGAAAATTGTTTAGGGGCTTAAGTGCACCCAGATTAAATTATGGTTTTGCTCTGTATATGGCTGAGTGCTCTTTAGCTAGCTAAAGGCTTCCTCGCCGACCAATGTGCAGCGATGCATAACGCGGCCACTGTCCAGCGGGTAGGGTTCGGCGCGGTGCAGTACGCCGGTGTTATCCCATATCAGCAAGTCGCCGACCTTCCACTCGTGACGATACACAAAACGCGGCTGGGTGGCCCAGTCGATCAGTTCCTTTAGTAACGCGTCGCTTTCAGCGCGCTCCAGGCCCACGATATGATCGGCGTGACAACCGATCACTAGAGACTTGCGACCGTTTGCATGCTGCCATACCAGGCGGTGGGTGGTGTCGGGATTGGAACGCCAGATAGCGAGGTTGCGTTCGGTGGCTTCAATACCCGCGCGGCGCATGGAGGTTTCCACGCTGTGAACGACCTCCATGTTCTCAATGCGTGCTTTCATGTCTTCAGAGAGGCTTTCGTAGGCAGCGTAGGAGTTGGCGAACTCGGTTTGGCCGCCGGATTTGGACAGTACCTTGCCACTCAGCATGGTGGCAAAAGGGGGAACCTTGTCGTGGGTGCCATCAAGGTGCCATAGCCAGGACCCCTTCAAATAGTCCGCGTTTTCATTCAAGTTTTTATCAAGTGTGATCTTGTAAATTCCCCTGCCTCCTTCCATGCGCACGGTGCCTATATGGCCGGCCAGGGTCAGTTGCTGGTCGTCGTTCGGGTTGAGCTCACGAAAGACTAAAACGCCGCGTTCTATCAGGAGCTGGCGCAGTTCCGCGCCGTTTTCAGGGCTAAGAATGGCATCGACGCTGGCGTGGATCTGGGAACCGATGTCTTCCTTGAGGGGGATGGCTTCGAAGGTCATGATGAGTAACTCGTTGATGAAATCGATATTTCGATATTGTGCCTGCAAAAATTGAAATTAATAGTACATGTGGGTACTATTAATTTGCAAGCGGTTGTCTCTGCTCAATCTGTTGGTATCGTCATCCATACCGATTTATCAGCTTGTTATATCCAGTAAATTATGACGTCAGGAGCACCGCTCCGGTGGTGTAGATTGATTTCAGTTATTTTGAATTAATACTTGATAGTACCCATAAATCTGTTTTGGAATTCTGAGGCTAAATAATGATCAATGGCATACCCTCTATCATCCATGGGCCCGCGCTCGACAGTGAGGAGGGGATTGGGTCCTTGACGCTGGGCAGCTACCTCGAGGAGGTGTGCCAGCGCTACGGGGCTAACGAAGCGGCAGTGATCCACTACCCGGATGGTAATGTGGAGCGGTGGAGCTACCAGCACCTTTGGGAGCAGGCCAATGACGTCGCTCGTTCACTGCTGGCGCTGGGTGTGGGTAAGGGGACACGGGTTGGCGTGATGATGACCAATCGTCCCGAATTTCTCTCCAGTGTGTTTGGCATCGCGCTGGCCGGGGGGGTGGCAACCACGATCAGCACCTTCTCTACAGCGGACGAACTGGGTCAAATACTGAAGCAATCCTGCTGCAGCCTGCTGCTGTTTGAGAGCGAGATTCTGAAGAAAAATTTCAGTGAATTGCTGGTGTCTCTCGAGCCTCGTATTACTGAAGCGTCTGCAGGGGCTTTGCATTCCACTGTCTTTCCCTTCCTGCGATACCTAGCAGTTGTAGACAACGATGCTGAAAATGGTGCCATCGAAAGCTGGCGCCGGTTTATCGCCCGCGGTGAGTCAATAGCCCCGGCATTGGTGGCACAAACCCATGAGGCCGTGGCACCTGCCGATCCCGGTGTGTTGTTTTTCTCATCGGGCTCCACCGGTAAGCCCAAGGGAATACTCAGTGCCCACCGTGGTGTCTGCCTGCAATTGTGGCGCTGGAGAAAATGGCTGGCCTTGGAGGAGGGCGTTCGCAGTTGGTCGGCAAATGGCTTTTTCTGGTCAGGGAATTTCGCCATCGGGATCGGCGGCGCCCTTTCTGCGGGGGGGACGTTGGTGTTGCAACAGACCTTCCAGGCGGAAGAAGCGTTGTCGCTGATGGAAAAAGAGCGGGTCTCCTACCTCTTTGCCTGGCCCCATCAATGGAAGCAATTGACGGATGCGACGAATTGGTTGAATGTCGACCTGTCTTCACTTTACTACATTGATGTGAAATCCCCCATTGCGTCTCATCCGACCGTAAATACCGATTATGTCGAGCCGACCCATGCCTACGGCAACACCGAGACTTTCACCTTGAGCAGTGTGTATCCCGCCTACACTCCTGAAGATGTCAGCGTAGGCAGCCACGGCAAGCCGCTTGCAGGCAATACCATCAAGATTGTCGACCCGCTTTCCGGCGACATTGTGCCTCTGGGTGAGCATGGCGAAATCGCCGTCAAGGGACCGACTTTGATGTTGGGTTATGTGGGTATTCCGCTGGATGAGGTGCTGGATAGCCAGGGTTTCTTCGCCACTGGCGATGGCGGATATGTGGATGAAGAGGGGCGTCTGTTCTGGACCGGGCGATTGAATGACATCATCAAGACCGGCGGTGCCAACGTGTCACCTGTGGAGGTTGACTCCGTTCTGGCACGCTGCCCGGGGGTAAAGGTATCGCAGACTGTCGGTGTGCCGGATGAACTGCTTGGCGAAGTGGTGGTGGCCTGTATTGTGCCACTGAGTGACGCGAAGCTCAGTGAGGATGAGGTCAGACAGTTTGCCAAGCAAAGCCTGGCCAGCTACAAAGTGCCGCGTCGCGTACTCTTCTTTAGTGCTGAAGATTTGGGAATGACGTCTTCTGCAAAAGTTAAAACGTCGGAATTACGGGAACTCGCGACCGAAACTTTGCTGGCAGAGTCGGGCTAGTTATTACCATTCGTCGCGAGACGACAATAAAACATGGATTGATTGTTTAATCCATTTTTTTCGGGCAGCGGGGCTGACTTTTCTACCGGTGAGTAGAATATTCATGTACCAGCCGCGAATCATATAAATAAATACTTCGGCGACGCTCTCTGGATTTCGGCATGGCAGACTATCGGCGGTAGCGCATTGCTCTATAAACTCAGCAATGCGCTTGATCCCGCGCTGTGTCCGGTCAGACGCGGCGATACCCAACTCGGGAAAACGTGCCGCTTCACTCTGCATCAAACGGTTTATGCCCACCATGTCGGGTTGTAAACTGCGGCGCAGCATGTGCTCGGCGTAGGCCGTTAACCCTTTCTCAATAGAATAACTTCTGGCTTTGACCGGGAGTATAGCCTCTGGGGCGAGACTATCAATCTGAAGCTGTAAGACGGCGGAGAAAAGCTCGCTCTTTGATGCAAAGCGGGAATAGAGGGTGGTTTTGGAGATGCCCGCCGATGAGATGATGTTACTCAACGACGAACCACCGTAACCGTGTTGAAGAAACTCATTGAGTGCTACATTGAGAATATGCTCTTCGAGTTCGGCAGCGACTTTGGAACTCGGCCGGCCTCGGCCTCTTAGTGGTGCAGGAGATGATTTTACAGAAGGTTTTGGCATGAATTCATAGAAACCCTGTTACCAACCGTTAGCGGAAGATCCGCAGGTAGCAATTATGGCGCTGACGAAGCGGCACTTTAACTAAATTTGGATGAAGGTACAAAACGAATCGAGCAAACATCCTTGATGCATTACGCAATGCGCGCTATTCACCGGTGATCTCGGCATCAATGACTGTAAGCGTTAAGGGAAGTTACATTAATCAATGGGCGTTGGAGGATAAAAACGCCGGCTGTTCGATAATGTCCGCGACCTGTTGCAGGCTCTGTTCCCAATTACCCCGGGAGATTGGACCACCGTAACATAGCCGCAGTCCGTCTGGTGGATTGTTGTCGGTGCTAAAGACCGCACTGGCCACGGCGCTAACCCCTTGTGAGCGCAACTCCACTGCCAATTCAGATGGATTCCAGTTGGAGGCTTTGGGCAATTTAAGCCAAAGATGGAAGGCGCCATTTGCGCCCGTTATCAAAGTTCTCCCCAGGTGCTGTTCGGCCAGTTTAAGGCGCGCATTGCCCTCGTTGCGGATGGCCTTAAGCATAGCGTCGGCAGTGCCATCCAAAATCCAGGCGCTGACCAGGGCATCGGTCAAGGGGCTGGACATCACTGAGAGCGCGCGCATTGCACCGGCGGCGCGCTGGGCCTGGCGTTTTGATGGCGCATGTAAAAAGGCCGAGCGCAGCCCCGGGCCAAAGCACTTGGCGGTGCCGGTGATATAGTAGGTCAGCTCCGGGGCCAGCTCTGCAAAGGGCGTAATGTCGTCGGTGCAGAGCATGGTGTAAGCATCGTCCTCAATAATGGGAATGCTGTAGCGCAGGGCGATATCGGCCAAGTTTTCGCGGCGCTTGTAGGGAATCGTGGCGGCGGTGGGGTTGGCGATGGTGGGGTTGATATAAAACGCGGCGATCTTGCCGCTTTTGCAGGCCTCTTCAAAGGCGTGGGGGAGTGGGCCGTACATATCCCGCTCCAGTGCGTGAAGGGTCAGACCAAGCTGCGCGGCGATGGCCTTGATACCCGGGTAAACCAAACTTTCCACCGCGATAGCTTTGCCTTTGGGCGCCAGCAGGCTCAGCAAGCCAACCAGGGTGCTGTGAATGCCGGGGCAAATCAGTGTTTGCTCCAGGCTGGCGTGACGGAGACGTCGATCCAGCCACAGCAGCGCTGCCTCTTTGTCGTGCTGGCTGCCACCAAATGACTGGTAGCGCAGCAGGGCGTAAATATCCTGCTGAGCGAGTACCGCGATGGCGCTGTCTCGTATCGACTCGACCAGGGTCGGGATGGCCGGCTCGATCATCAGGTTCATTGTCATTTCGTAGCCGCCGGCAACCGGGCCGAGGGAGACCGGCTTGCCCTTCACATAGCTACCGGAACCGGGGTGGGATTCAATCAAGCCGCGGCGCTTGGCCTCGCTGTAGGCCCGTGCGGCCGTGGTGTAATTGATATTTACTGCGGCGGCGAGATCGCGAAGGGTAGGCAGGCGGTCCCGGGCCTGGAGTCGGCCCGATTCCACGTCTTCGGCAATAAGGTCGGCGATCAACAAATAGGCCGGGCGCCCCGTTTCTTGCGCCAGGGTTTTGGCCCAGCGTTTTAACTCTACTTGATTCATGCAGTTGTTCCATTACGGCGAGGTCGACGCACTCGGGATTTCGACTCCGTCTGCTGTGGCTCTGGGTGTATGACGTCTTGGGTCATGCTATTGGGTTGATAGTTTTATAACCAGCAATTGATTGCATATAACCAGAAAATTGATTGCATGTAAAATTGATCGATGACTCTCGTGCTCCATTTCTTTGCATTCTCCATTTTGTCGCACAAGCGCTGTGCATAAACCTATTTGATAGGCGAAGTGCGTTATTTGTGGTGTTTTACGGGAAGTTGAGCGGCAATAAAAATTTTATTTAGAGCGACGTGCTTGATCGCATATTGATTGCAATCAATGACAAGTTAGATGGCATATTGATTGCTCTATTCGTATGGCAACACAACATTTTTAGCCATACTTATGGAGACAAACCATGCCAAGCGTAACCCATGCCCAACACAAAGCTGGTGACTACTTTGTTGATTATGAAGAGAAAGTTTTTGAGGACGTTAAGGCGGAGCCCGGCCAAAAAGCACTGGTGACCTTTCATACCGTCGCCTTTGAGGGATCTATCGGACTGGTCAATATGCTTCAGGCGACCCGCCTGCTTCGCAAAGGCTTTGAAACGTCGATTCTCTTGTATGGCCCCGGTGTGACTCTGGGTTTGATGCGGGGCTTTCCCACCATCGGCGATGAGGCCTTCCCAGGTCATTTAAATTTCAACAATCAGCTGACCAAGTTTATGGCTGAGGGCGGCAAGGTCTATGCCTGTCGCTTCGCATTGCAAGCCCTTTACGGTCACGGTGAGCCCTCGCTGGTGGAAGGGATTCGTCCCATTAACCCCCTAGATGTGCTGGACCTTAAGCTACTGCATATCAAAGACAATGCCATTATTGTTGATACCTGGACGGTGTGAGAGGCGGTGATGTCTGACTCTCAAACCATCCGCGTTGCCGCTGCTCAGATCGCCCCCGATCTGAGTAGTGGTGAGGGGACGCTGGCCAAGGTGCTGGCAACTATCGATCAGGCTGCTGCCGGCGGGGCGGCGCTGATCGTGTTTCCGGAAACCCTGTTGCCTTACTACCCATACTATTCCTTTGTTACTCCCCCGGTGGCCAGCGGTGCCGAGCATATGCGCCTTTATGAAGAGGCGGTGGTAGTGCCGGGGCCAGTCACAGCGGCAGTGGCTGAGCGCGCCCGGGCCCGAGGCATTGTCGTGGTGCTGGGGGTCAATGAGCGCGATCACGGCAGTCTCTATAACGCTCAATTGATCTTTGACGCCGACGGAGAACTGCTGCTGAAGCGTCGCAAAATCACCCCCACCTTTCACGAACGCATGGTGTGGGGGCAGGGTGATGCCTCGGGTTTGAAAGTGGTGGACAGCCGGGTAGGGCGAATTGGTGCTCTGGCCTGTTGGGAGCACTACAACCCCCTGGCCCGCTACGCGCTGATGACCCAGCACGAGCAAATCCACTGTAGCCAGTTTCCCGGCTCAATGGTGGGGCCGATCTTTGCCGAGCAGATCGATGTGACCATACGTCACCACGCACTGGAGTCCGGCTGCTTTGTGGTGAATGCCACCGGCTGGCTCAGCGACGAGCAGATCGCCTCTATTACCTCGGACCCGGCCCTGCAGAAAGGCCTGCGCAGTGGCTGCCACACCGCGATTGTCTCACCGGAGGGCGTCAATCTTGCCGAGCCACTGCGGGAGGGAGAGGGGCTAGTGGTAGCCGACCTCGATATGCGCCTGATTACCAAACGAAAACGCATGATGGACAGCGTGGGCCATTACGCCCGGCCGGAACTGCTGAGCCTGGCCATCAACGACCAGCCCAGTCACTGCAGCCACACCATGGCCGGCCGCGCGCCGGACATGCCCACAGGAGAATACAGCGATGAATGCGAACGTGCCGACACAGCAGCTGATCACTGATCTGCAGACCCGGGGCCTACGGCTTAATGGCAAGCGCGGTGATCACCTAACGCGGCGCGGCGGCGCTGGTCCCAGCGATCACCAGGCAGTGCAAGTGGGCGACAGCACGGTGATGGTGCCCATCTACAGCGATGAGGCCTGGCAGTCCCCCTATTCCATTGGCGACGAAGACAGCGGTCCGGCGCTACATAAGGATGGTATCCCGGTCGCCGATATCACCTTTGTGCATACGCCCAGCTTCTATGACCTGAGCACCGCCGACGGCGTGCCGTATTCACATATCGCCACCTTGCACAGCGCCGATGTGTTGGCGACGACGGTGCTGCAAACCTGCATTCGCTACGAGAGCCGCCGCAAAGCCTGCAAGTTTTGCTCAATCGGCCAGTCGCTTCGGGCCGGTCGAACCATTGCCCACAAAACCCCCGAGCAGTTGGCGGAAGTTGCCGCCGCGGCGGTGAAGTTGGATGGCATCAAGCACATGGTGATGACCACCGGCACGCCGGCGAGCGCTGACCGGGGGGCGTCGGTCCTGTGTGATAGCGCCAAAGCGGTTAAAGCTGCCGTCGATATTCCCATTCAGGGGCAGTGCGAGCCGCCGCGAGATCCCATTTGGTATCAGCGTATGAAAGACGCCGGTATCGATGCACTGGGTATGCACCTCGAGGTCGTGACGCCGTCGCTGCGAGACGAATTGATGCCCGGTAAGTCGGAATTGCCAGTGCCGGTTTACATGCAGGCTTTTGCCGATGCCGTGTCGGTGTTTGGTCGCGGGCAAGTCAGCACCTATATCCTCGCTGGACTGGGGGACAGCCACGAGGCGATTGTGAACTGTTGCAAAGAGCTGGTGGAGCTGGGGGTTTACCCCTTTGTCGTGCCCTTCGTACCTATTCGGGGTACGCCCCTGGAGGACCATCCGGCACCCAGCAGCGAGTTTATGGATGGGTTACTGCGGGGCGTTGGCGCACTGCTAAAGGCGGGTAATTTGCGCTCCACCGATATCAAAGCCGGCTGTGGGCGCTGCGGTGCCTGCTCCAGTCAATCTAAATACGAAGTGTGAGGAGCCGCTAATGTCGATGCCATTGCCAGAGGCGCCGCGAAGTGAGATCGGACGGACTACGGGCGAGCTGCCCTACACCGGTTACACCATTAAATGGGCAAGCGCGCCCTGGGAGGTGGACGCCGCCCATGATCTGCGCCGCCGGGTTTTTTGCGGCGAGCAGGGTCTGTTTGTCGATGACGATATTGATGCGGTAGACCGACAGGCACAGGTCTTGGTAGCGCTGGGCAGTGTCTGTGGCTGCCCACAGGAAGTGGTGGCTACGGTGCGTATCCACCAGGAAGCGCCGGGAACCTGGTATGGCTCCCGGCTGGCTGTCGATAGTGCCTATCGACGGCAGGGCCAGCTGGGAGCCAGCCTGATCAAGCTGGCGGTATCCAGCGCCCACGCGCTGGGCTGCGAGTGTTTTCTTGCCAATGTCCAGTTGCGCAACGAGCCGCTGTTTCGTCGTCTGCATTGGCGGCGGATTGGCAGCAACTGGGTATGTGGGCAGGAGCACGCGTTGATGCAAGCGGATTTGCGCCGCTATCCACCCATCGATAAACCCTATCAGGGCTTTATGGTGTGCAATCGGCGGCCGTCACGCCGGGCTGCCGGAGAGCTGTTCCCCAGCTTGCTGGCCGTGCACGGGGAGGGCGGCAAATGAGCCTTGCTGATCTCGTTAGTAGCGTTCGTCGTTATGCAGGTATTGACCACAAGCGGGACATTGCCGATCTGGCGCCGCTGATGCCGGAGCTGCCCAAGGGCTTTTGTCGCAACGGTGATGATGCGTCAGTGATTCCCGGCGGCCAGGGTTGGACCCTGCTGGCTATGGAGGGCTTTATCACGGAGTTCGTCGAAAGCGATCCGTGGTTTGCCGGTTGGTGTGGGGTCATGGTCAATGTCAGCGATATTGCCGCGATGGGTGGGCGCCCCACAGCCGTGGTGAATGCCATCTGGGACCAGGGTCATGACAGCGCCAAGTTGATGATGCAGGGCATGGCCGACGCCGCCCGGACCTTCAATGTTCCGGTGGTGGGGGGGCATACCAACCTTCACGCCAGCGGGCCCCAATTGGCAGTGGCCATTGTTGGACAGGCCGAGGCCTTATTGAGCAGCTTTGCCGCCAAAGACGGGCAGACACTGGTGGCCGCTATTGATCTGCGGGGCGAGTATCGGCGGCCCTACCTCAATTGGAATGCGGCCACCGGTGCCGAGCCGGCGCGCTTGCGGGGTGATATCGAACTGCTGCCACACATCGCGGAGCGGGGCCTGGCCAGTGCCGCCAAAGACATTAGCCAGGCCGGATTGCTGGGCACACTGCTCATGCTTCTGGAGTGTTCTCAGCTTGGCGCCGATGTGGATCTGGCGGCCATTCCACGTCCGGCGGGTATTAGCCACAGCGATTGGCTGTGCAGCTTCCCCAGCTTTGGCTATGTGCTGAGTTGTGACAGCCGCTATCTGCCGACACTGCTGTCGTTATTTGCAGCGCGGGGCATCGATGCAGCACCCATCGGTACCCTCAACACTAGTTTGCAGCT
Organism: Spongiibacter nanhainus; assembly: GCF_016132545.1. Taxonomy (GTDB): domain Bacteria; phylum Pseudomonadota; class Gammaproteobacteria; order Pseudomonadales; family Spongiibacteraceae; genus Spongiibacter; species Spongiibacter nanhainus. Next base: position 2,766,158 of record NZ_CP066167.1, on the reverse strand, counting down.
CACCGTCAGAGAGGGGTTAGAGGAGGACCTGTTCTGGGATTTGCTCGAGCAGCCCCTGATGGGCCTTGGTGGCAAGTCTCAAGCCAAGTTCCAAGTCAAGTCCCGTTCCCAAGCCGAAGGTTATAGCCCTTATACAGCCATACAGACTTTAGAGGATGCTTACCCATGCCCGCTTTAAATTTTACCGTGCGCTGGCCCGACGGCAGCGTCGACAATTGTTACTCCCCCTCCACCGTGTTGCACGAGCACTTGCAGGAAAAACAAAGCTACGACCTGGAGGAATTTGTTCAGCAGGCCCGATTGGCCCTGAACGAGGCCAGTGAGAGGGTGCAAAAAAAGTACGGCTATTACTGCAGTAGCGCCATAGATCAACTGGCGCAAATTGAACACAAGGCTCAGCGCTTTTTAAGCAGCCCAGACAGGAAAGTGGAAATCCTCGAGATCCGCTAATTGATTCAACTTTAGAGGCAGTGCCTGGGGCGCTGCTTTACTGATCAGTGCAAGGAAATACGGTTATGACTGTGTCAAAGCAAATCCCTGTGATTATTGTCGGCGGTGGACAGGCAGGGCTGTCCGTAAGTTACTACTTGAAACAGCGGGGCATTGAGCACCTGGTGTTTGAACGCCGCACCAAGATGCACAGCTGGGCCAGCCAACGCTGGGATTCCTTTACCCTGGTGACTCCCAACTGGCAGTGCGAGCTGCCCGGCCATCCCTACGATGGTGATGACCCCTTTGGCTTTATGCGCCGGGAGGAGATTCTCGATTACTTGCAGCGTTTTGCCGATAAAGTCCAAGCACCCATCCGGGAGGGGGTGGCGGTGGAGCAAGTGAGTATCGACGATGACGGCGGCTATACCGTCCAAACGTCTGAGGGCAACTACCGCTGTCAGCAGGTGGTGGTAGCCTCCGGGGGATACCACAGCCCTATTATTCCCCGCATGGCGGAGAAGCTGCCGGCACAGACATTTCAAATGCATTCTGCCCAGTACAAAAATCCACAACAGCTGCCGGAAGGGCCGGTGCTGGTGGTGGGCTCGGGACAGTCCGGCGCGCAGATAGCCGAGGATTTGCATTTGGCGGGTCGACAGGTTTATCTGGCTACCGGAAACGCGCCACGAGTAGCCCGTCAGTATCGTGGCAAAGATGTGGTGGAGTGGCTGCATGAGATGGGTTATTACGATATCTCGGTGGAGGACCACCCCTTAAGAGAGGGCGTTCGGGACAATACCAACCACTATGTTACCGGTCGCGATGGCGGCCGGGAGATCGACCTGCGGCGCTTTGCCCTTGAGGGAATGGAGCTGTTTGGCGCACTGGAGGACTTTGAGGACGGCGAGCTGTTATTTCGCGATAACCTGACATCTAACCTGGATCAGGCCGATGACACCTATCGCAATATCAATGCCCGTATCGATGACTATATTGCCAAGGCCGGTATCGATGCGCCGCCAGCAGAGCCCTATACACCGGTGTGGGCACCTCAACAGGAGCGGACTCGCTTGAAGCTTGCAGAAGCAGGCATTGCCAGCATTATCTGGTGCATCGGCTTTAAACCCGACTTTGGCTGGTTGGATGCGCCGGTGTTCAATGGCATGGGGCAACCCAAACACCGTCGCGGCGTATCGCCCCAGCCGGGCTTGTACTTTATCGGTCTGCCCTGGCTGCATACCTGGGGTTCCGGGCGCTTCTCCGGGGTAGCCAGAGATGCTGAATACCTGGGACAAAAAATTGCCGAATACGAGTCCGCCGAAGTGGCCGATGCCGTGAGTGCTTAGTGGTTGGTATTTTGGTTTTTGGCATTCTGGTTTTTGGTATTCTGGTTTTTGGTATTGAGGGCGGCATTCACCCGCCGTGATGCCAGAGCGGCGATAGGTAGAGCTAGAAAAGAGGGAATAAGCCCCAGCAGGCCGAGGAATTTTAGGCGCACTGGTACAAAACGTCGTGCGCTGATCTTCCAGCCCTCATCTCGGCGCTGCCAGGTATCCTCGTAGTATCCCAGTGTCTGGGCTCCTCCAATGCCCTTGGGGCCGGTGACCAGGGCATCGACATAAACCCGTGAGTTGGCGCTATCGCCCTCAATGTGAATGCTGGCATTGCTTAAGCGGTGCAAGGATGGGCCTGAGTGGGCGTGGATCATATAGCGGGTAATGCTTTCTCTATCTCGCCAGGCACCCATTTCGCTGTAGTCGCACTGACAGTCCTCGGTGAAGCAGCTGCGAAATAACGTCCAGTCCCGCTGATCAATCCCCGTGGCATAATTAGTCAGCACTGCAGTTATTTGGTCTTTGTCACGCATATCGTCTCCTCACAGCGCCCTCTCACAGTCCCCTTGTAGAACCAAAGCCCGGTCTTGCGATCAGCAATAAACACCTATCATAGCCCATTGTGGACGGCGTTTTTGCGTGCCCATCCCTAGCGCCGAACACTCACCTGTGGTTGACACCCTTTTTATTTTGGCAGGGCAGCAGTGTAGAAAGTCTAGCCTGACACCGCAGCTGTAACATGCCTGTAAACACGACATTGTTGGATACATGGGTGGCCCAAACAGGAGAGACGGTATTAACGCGATACAGCTGAAACGCAATGTGTGGCTCGTTTACACTTATTGCGGGCGGCTTTTACGCCAGTTAGTGGCTGTGTGCTGGGCTCCGTCAGCGCCGCCTCTCACCCGCGCCAACTTGACCCTGCCTGGCAACAATATAGTGGCTGAAATCGATCGGCGCTATTTGTCTTTCTCCGTTGATATCTCGGTGCTTGCCGGTGGCTTTTGGTGGGAGGGCGCCCTGAATACCCGCCGGGGTCTGGGCACCCTGCGTACACCTCCGCTGGCTCTCGACTCCGAGAAGCTGGATCGGCTGGTGCAGTTATTGGGTCCGGCCTATCTGCGGGTTGGTGGGTCCGAGGCGGATAAAATTCACTACTTTGAAAGACCCGCCGGCGATGCCAATGCTCTGGTGTTGACCCGGGAGCAGTGGGATGACCTGCATGCCTTTCTGGATCGCAATGACTTAAAGCTGGTATTTACCTGCAAATATGGCCTCTTTAAGCGCGAGCACCACGGGCGATGGCTGGGCACTGAACTTGAGGCCTTGCTAAATTACAGCCGGGATCGGGGTTACCATATCGACGTCTTTGAGTTGGGTAATGAGCTGAACGCCTATTGGGCCTTCCACGGCTTAATGTCCCAGCCCAGGGCGGTCAATCTCGCCAGGGACTACAGTCAATTTCGGCAGAGTGTGCTCTCGTACTATCCCGGGGCGAAGATCTCCGGCCCTGGCAGCGCCTTTTGGCCTAGGCTGGGGGAGACCGTGCGGCCTATCTCCAATATTACCCCCAAATTTTTATCTCACTTGGGCTTTGATCTGGATATAGTCGACTGGCATTACTATCCCTTTCAAAGCGATCGCAGTCCGGTTCGCACCCGGCGGGCCCGTATCCGTCATTTGCTTGACCCCAAGTCCTTTGAGTATTTCCGCAGCTATAGTCAACGGCTGCGGGTATTGCGTGATCGCTATCAACCCAATGCCATGTTGTGGACCGGGGAAACGGGCTCGGCCCAGTGCGGCGGACAGCCTGAGCTATCCGACCGCTGGGTATCGAGCTTTTGGTGGGCCGATCAACTGGGCATGGGGGCTCGGCAGGGACAAGGGGTGATGGTTAGGCAATCGCTGATTGGCGGTGACTACGGCATGATAAGCCGCCTTACCTTAAAACCTCGGCCGGATTACTGGGTGAGCTGGCTGTGGGGGCAGTTGATGGGGCAGCGCGTGTACGCTATCGACAGCAATACGCCCTATATTCGCTGTTATCTGCACTCGGCCAAGGAAGAGGGCCGAGTATTGTTGCTGATTAATCTTACGGCTCGTCGTGTGGAGGTGGTGCTGCCACCGGAGATTGGCGATCGTATCACCGGGGGATATGAGCTCACAGCAAAGTCGCTTACCAGCCGCAAGGTGAGGCTAAATGGCAAAAAGCTGCGCTTTAAAAAGGGCAGGGTAAAATTAGCGCACTTTGAAGCAATCCCCTTTCCCGGAGCTTTGGCCCCTAACAGCATCAGCTTTTGGTGCTGCTGAATCAGGGCATAGCGTCCAGAGTCTGGCCTAAGATAAGGCCTACTTACCCATCACCTTTTCATTGCCCTTGGCCATGATGGCCACCAGGGTATTGCGGGAGAGTGGGAATAACAGCCTCAGTCCCAGGCGCATTTTTCGATTGGCCAGGCGGGTAGGGCCTTTGCCGAGATTGGCGAGGGCATCCCGCACCACATAATCCACCGATTCGGCGCCTTTAACGGGCTGGTTAGGGCTTTTACTTAAACCCCGCTGAAAGCGCAGGCGACGCAACGCCGGTGTGTCGGTTTCGCCCAGCATCAGCCCCAGTACATTGACCCCCAAGGGTTTAAGTTCGCACCACAGCGCTTCGGCAAAGACCATGTCAAAGGCCTTGGATGCACCGTAGGCCACCATGTTGCGGGCGCCAGCCAGGCCGGCCCCTGAACCGAACAGGATAATGCCGCCGCGACCGCGGTCGGCCATCGATCGGCCCAGGTGATGGCACAGTTGCATGGGAACCAGGCAATTGCGTTGCACTATGGATTCAGCTTCGGTGAGGGGGGCATCCAGAAAACCTCGGTAATTGGCATCTGCACCGGCGCAATACACCAGCAGTCCGACGTCGATATCCTCAAGCTGTGCCAGCAGTCTTGCACTGGCGTCCGGCGCCGACAGGTCCATGGTTACGGCCCGGGTCTCAATACCGAAGCGCTGTTGGAGATCTGCAGCAAGGCTGTCCAGCGGCGCTTGGCGTCTGGCTACCAGAACCAGGTTAAGCCCGCGCTCGGCCAAGACCTCAGCAAAGTGTTGACCGACGCCCTCGGATGCACCGGCAATAATAGCCCAGGGTCCGTACTGTTGTAAGAAGGTCATGGCACCGCCGCTGTCCGCAAGGTTGTAGTTTGTAAGCGCGTCTACCGGGATGGAATGTACAGGCGGTGACCCTTGCGGGCCACCGCAGCTGCTTCAGCTACTACTCTGCTTTGAAAGCTATGGCCTTGGTGTCGAGGAATTCCTCGATGCCTTCCACGCCCCATTCCCGGCCCATACCGCTGCCTTTAAAACCACCAAAGGGCAGGTCGCCGGTAATGCTCATGCCGCCGTTAACACTCACTGCGCCGGCATTGATGCGTCGGGCAATCTTGGTGGCACGCTCCTTGTCGGCGGACATTACCGCGCCACCCAGGGCGTAGTCGTTATCATTGGCAATGCGAATGGCGTCTTCGTCATCATCAAAGGGAATGACCACCAGTACCGGACCAAAGATCTCCTCCCGGGCGATGCGCATGTCGTTGGTGACGTTGGCAAAGCAAGTGGGCTGGATAAAGTAGCCATCGCCTTTTTCTTTGGCGGGACCACCACCGGCAATGACCTCGGCGCCTTCTTTTTTACCGATCTCGATGTATTCCAACACCCGCTCGTACTGCTTCTGGGAAATCACCGGGCCCATGATATGTTCGGGGTTGTCGAACTCACCCCATTTTTGCGAGAAGCTACCGTAGGAAATTTTTAGCGCTTCGATCGCTTCGTCATAGCGGCTTCTGGGGACCAGCATCCGGGTGGGCATCGCGCAACCCTGGCCAGCGTGGAAGACCGCCATACCCATCATGCAACAGATTTGGAAGTCGGGGGCGTCTTCCAAAATAATATTCACCGACTTGCCTCCCAGCTCCAGGAAGATGCGCTTCAGGGACTCGGCGCCATTGGCCATAATGCGCTTGCCCACAACCGTCGAGCCGGTAAAGGAAATGACATCCACCCGCTTGTCTTTGGTCAGCATTTCTCCCGCCATAGCCGGGTCGGCAGAAGTGATAACGTTAAATACGCCCTTGGGCAATCCAACCTTGTCGGCGATCTCACCCATGATAGAGCCCATACGGGGGGTGTCGGGCGCTGGCTTTAGAATCACCGTGCAGCCAGCCAGTAGCGCGGCCACCACCTTACCCACATTGACGTAAAGGGGCACGTTCCACGGGGTAATGGCGCCCACGACACCCAGCGGTTGGTGGATCACTATACGGTCAGACTCGATGCCCATATCGTTTTTGCGGCCACGGTCTTCTTCCCAGGTCACTTTCTTAAAGCACTCCAGCAGGTCGCGACCGCCATTCAGGGCGCCGTCGATCTGAGCGCGGCTAGCAGCGCCGATAGCAGAGCCGGCCTCTACCCGAGCGATCAGCGTGAGTTCGTCTTTTCGCGCGAACATTTCATCGACGAACTTGGTCACTAACTCATAGCGCAGATCGTGATTGACCGACCAGTCGGTTTCATCAAAGGCGCGCCGGGCGGCGGCGATGGCTTCCTCGACATCGGCTTCAGTGGCATCCGCTGCTTTACCGCAGGGCTTCGCGGTCCAGGGGTTGATGACATCAAAAGTGTTGCCGTTCGCCGAGGGGCGGATAACGCCATCAATATAGAGATTGGCATCAGCGAGCATGGTCATGGTGTTTTCCTCTAAGATTGGCGCCCTATGGGCGCTGTTAGTCGCGTTTATGTTTATGTTGCTGTTCAAGTACTGTCTTTGGCTAACTACTGTCACCGGCGGCGTGGCAAGCCGCAACGTAAGCCCAAGTGATGGAGGGCCCTATGCTGCCGCCGGCGCCGGGGGTAATTCGCCCCATTACTGAAGCTGTGGAGGTGCCGGTGGCGTAGAGCCCCTCCATCACGCTGCCGTCTTCCCGCAGTACTCGGGCGTGCTCGTCGGTGAGCAGGCCGCCAAAGGTACCCAGATCGCCGGGGTAAACCCGCAGTGCATAAAACGGTCCGCTGTCGATTTTGCCCAGTGTTTCATTGGGTTTGTGCAGGTCGTCACCCAGCCAGCGGTCGTAAATATGGCCGCCGCGACCAAAGTCGCTATCTTCGCCGGCGTCTACAAAACCGTTGAAGCGGGTCACTGTGTTGGACAACGTGGCGGGATCAATGTCACAGGCTTGGGCCAGTGCCTCAAGGCTGTCGCCCTGTTTGATAAAGTCGGCGTCGAGCCAGGTCTGCAACTTTTTCTTGTTAACGCCGCCGCCTACCAGCCAATATTTGTCGATGTACTGGCTGTCGAGAATCATCCAACTGGGAATCGACGGTGACTGCGCCTGGCGTTCCAGAATGGCCTTGGAAAGCGCCATATAGGACGCCGACTCCCGCATAAAGCGCTGGCCGCTTTGGTCCACCACAATACTGTGAGGTTTGGCCAGGTCGCCCTGCATGGCGGGCTTCATGTCGGGGTTGTTGGGGGGCAGGGTGGTGGGAGAGCCCATCCGCTCGTTCATTTGCGCCACCGCGGCACCGAGGGCCATGGCTTCCTGAATCATTTCACCGGTGTCGCCGGGGTTGGCATTGGTCCACTCCGACTTGGCGCCGGGAATATACTGATCCAGCATGGCCTGGTTGCGGGCAAAGCCGCCGGCATTGATCAGCACGCCGGCGCTGGCATTGATCTCCATATCCTTGCCGTTGATGTTGGCCAGGACGCCGGAGACCCGGTCGCCGTGGGTAAGGAGCTTTTTCACGGCGGCGTTAACATGGATGTCGACACCCTCATCCAGCGCGGCCCGCAGCAATTGGCCCTGCAATGCGTGGCCGGCGGTAACCAGGTGCTTGCCGGTCAGCCGGGTTTTCAGCGTCCGGCCCAGAATGCGGAACAGGGTTTTCTTGGCGGCTTTGGAGCGCTTCATATTGGGCAGTTGCATGGCCTCTTCGAGATAGGCCGGCAGGGGAATAAAGCCCGGCCGCAGCTTGGCTTTCCACTCTTTGCCAAGGGTGTTGAGATCGAATAGCTCCGAGACCACGGTGCGGCCCAGCTCCGACTCCCCGGGGGCCTCGTAGTAGTCGGGCCAACTGGGAATGCGGCGAAAGCGCAGGCCTTTGGAAATAAGAAACTCCAGCATCGCCGGCGCTTGATCAACATAGGTGGCTCGCCGTTCGGCATTGGCACCTGGGGCGTCGTCATCGGCGCCTGCAGTAGCCGCCAGGTAGGCAATGGCGTCATCCCGGCTGTCGGGAACGCCAGCCTCTTTCATATAGCGGTTGTTGGGAATCCACATTACCCCGCCAGAGGTGGCGGTGGTGCCCCCCAGTAAGTCAGTTTTTTCCAGCACCATCACCGACTTGCCCGCCGAGCGCAGTTTAAGCGCGGCGCACATCGAGCCGGCGCCGCTGCCCACTACGATAAAGTCTACGTTCTGCTTCATAACATTAGTGTCTCCGCAGTGGGTAAGATTAGGGATGCCGGGCACCGAGGCCGACGCTGCCGATATGGAGGTCCGCGGGCAGGTCGATGACATTGCGGAACACTTGAGTCACCGACTCAAATTGTGACAGCGGTCGTTCCAACAGATTGATACCGGCGGCGATAGCGGCTTTGCCAAAGGCGGCCCGGGCCTCGGGGTCCACGTCCCAGGACTTACCTTCCTCGTACATCTGTCCAGCGCGGACATTGGTCACCCGTATGCCCTCCGGTTCCAGCTCTTGGGCCAGTGCGCCGGTAAACTGCTCCAGCCCGGCTTTGCTAGAGCGGTACACCGATAAGTGGGGAAAGGGCATGCCCACCGACTCGCTGGTGACATTAATGATATGGCTGCCTTTTTCCATCAGTGGGATGGCTGCCCGGGCGCAGAACATGGCACCGGCGAGGTTGGTCATCACCGCGCTGATGATCTGCTCATCTTTAGCGTCGACAATCTTGTAGGGCTCGAACACAGCGGCGTTATTGATCAGTACATCGACCTTGCCGAACTGAGATTTTATTGCGGCAAAGGTCTCCCGCACTGAATCGGCAGAGCTGACATCGCAGGCCAGAGCGGTGGCCCTGTCGCCGATGCTATCGACAACCGCGTCGAGTTTGGATTTGGTGCGGCCCAGCAAAACCACCTGATCACCATCCTGGGCGAAGCGTTTTGCCAGCGCGCGACCGAGGCCTACACCAGCGCCGGTAATTACCATTGTCTTTGTCATAAATAAGAAGGTCTCTACAGCCTATTGTTATTCATCGTCGCTTTGCTGGTAGGCCGACAGATCGCCGCCATAGGCGATACCGCCGGGCCAGAATTTATCGCCGCTAATCTTGTTGAAGTAGTGCACTGTACGGGCGAAAGAACCGGTTTGGGAGCGTGGCTCCATAGCAATACCACTGGGGCTAACACCACGGGCCCGGGCGCTGAAGTCCCGCAGGGTAAACAGCAGGTCATCGGTTTGCTGAGCGCAGAGCACCAGCTGGTCACCGGGGCAGTAGTGGCGGGGCTCAACCTGGTAATTGCTGAGTTCGCCGCGCTTCATACCGACATGGCCGGGGACATTGATGACCTCCACACTGTGCACTTCTTCATACCACTTCTGATATTCCTCATAGTGCCCTGCCACGTAGTTACCGAGAATGATGCTGACGCCGGACAGCGGCTGATCCGGCTGATAGTTGGGGCTGTATTTCCAGTCGCCAAATAGCTGATAGCTGTATATACGCTCGGCGCTATCGTCGGCGATGAGCCCTTTATCTCGGACATTGGCCAGCAGTGGCCCCAGGGCGGGAATGTCGATTTCCGGAGTGTCGGTCTCGAAGTCGTAAACGCTGACGTAGCGCCAGGGTTGCAGGATGTCCGGCATGATTTGCTGCTCGGCGACCTCATAGCGCTCAGCGCCTTTAAAGCCCCGCAGTTTGGCCAGTTCCTCCCGGTGGGCGCCGTCAAACCAGGTGGCGTATTCCAGCTCCCGTCCCGCCGTCACATTGTGAAAGTGCACCGTTGTATAAAGCGTCATCTTATTGTCCTGTTAGGGCGACTTTGACCGTCCGAGTACGCGAAATGAGCGCATTTCAGCGGTGTTGATGGTGCGGTCTGTCGCGCGTTCTGTTATGTTGCTATTGAACAGCACTGATGTATACTAACGCAAAAAACGAAGGCAGCGCCAGCTGCAAAATCGGGGAGGACTTAATGAAGATTCGGATCGATAAAGACGCCTGTGTAGGCAATGCCCGATGTGCCAATGTGTCTGAAGAATTATTCCCACTGGACGACGATGGCTATATCAGTGTTGTCGAGGTGGATGTGCCGGAGGGTATGGAGCAGCTAGCCCGCCGTGGTGCCCGGGCCTGCCCCGAGCGAGTCATCCACATTATCGATGATGAAGACTAGTTGTAATCGAAATTTAATCTTTCGGCCTTGGTCGGGCGGTCCTGATGCCCTCATTGCCACGGCAACATAGCGAATAAAGAGGATAAGAAATGAGCTTTCTCGGTTATGAGAATAAACGTGTCATTGTTAGCGGTTGTTACTCCGGTATGGGGGAGGCGACTGCCCGGCAATTGCTGGAGCTGGGTGCGGAAGTGCATGGCCTGGATTTCAAAGAATCCAGCCTGGACCTCGCCTCGTTCCACCAAGTCGATTTGCGCGACCCGGCGACTATCGACGCCGCCATCGAAAAAATCGGTGGCAAGGTCGATGCGCTATTTAACTGCGCCGGCTTGCCGCAAACTGCGCCGCCGATGGACGTAATGAAAGTGAACTTCATCGGCATGCGTCACCTCACCGAGAAAGTGCTGCCCCTGATGAGCGAAGGCAGCTGCATTGTGACCATCTCCTCCAACGGCGGTATGGGCTATCCCCGCAAGATGGAGTTGCACGGTCAGTTCCTGGCTAACGAAGGCTACGACGCTGCTGTTAAGTGGTGTGAAGAGCATAAAGAAGAGCACGTCAAAGAGGGCTATTCCTTCTCCAAAGAAGCGGTCTGTGTCTGGACGCTGATGATGGCACCCAAGTTGATCAAACAGGGCATCCGCATCAACTGCACCCTGCCTGGTCCGACCCAGACGCCAATGATGAGTCACTTTGAAGAAGCCACCGACGACAAAGTCCTCAACACCTTTATCCAGCCTATTGGTCGTCGTTCCACACCGGAAGAGCAAGCGGCAGCGCTCATCTTTTTGAACAGTGCACCGGCCAGCTACCTGAACGGCCTTGCGCTGCCGGTTGATGGCGGCTTTATGGCGGGCATGATGACTGGTCAGGTGGATCTGTCTGCCTTGGCGGCGATGATGGGCGGCTAAAGAGAAGACGCCGGGGCGCGCTTGATGCGTCCCGATGCACTTCAGTGGTAACGGACAGAGTCTATGTCAGAAGCAGTTCAACTTAGCGAAGCCGTCAGTCGTCCCGGGCATATTCCCGAGTCATTGAGCTATGACTTTGATATGTTTCGGGACCCCGAGCTCAATGCCGATCCCCACCGTCGGGTGGTGGATCTGCTGCACAATGCGCCGCCGATATTCTGGACTCCCCGCAATGGCGGGCACTGGGTATTGTTAAGCCACAGTGCCAACTTTGAAGCGGCCCGAGATGTGGAGGCCTTTTCCAACGAGATTTATCCCCGCGAGCAAATGGTGGAGATATTTGCCGAGTTGGAAAAGCAGATGGGGCGCATTCCCGAGGCTTTTCCCATCAACCTCGACCCACCGATGCACACCAAGTATCGCCAGCCCTTGCAGCGGGTGTTCTCTCCCAAGACCATCGCTGGCTTGCAAGACAGCATCCGGCAATTAGCCAAAGAGCTGATTGCCGAGTTTGCCGACCGGGGTCACTGCGAGTTGATGAGTGAAGTGGCCGAGCCGCTGCCGGTTCAGGTGTTTTTAAAAATGCTGGGCCTGCCCCTGGAAAAGCTGGCGGAGTATCGCCGCCTGACCCGGGAGCACCTGGATGCCATCGGTTCGGAAGACCCGCTGGACAGTTTGCGCTCAATGCAGGACGTGGCCGCTGCGATGCGGGACACCATTATCGAGCGCCGAGATAATCCCCAAGACGATATTCTCAGCATGCTGTGGCAGGTCGAAGTGGACGGTCGCCCCACCACCCAGGAAGACCTGGAAAACTACGGTGTACTGCTGTTTATCGCCGGCCTGGATACCGTGATGCAGGGCATTGGCCACGGTGTTCGCCATTTGGCTCGTGACCATGAGTTGCAGGCCAAACTGCGTGACAAGCCAGAGCTGATTAAGGATGCCGCCGAGGAGCTGCTGCGTCGCTACACCTTTACCGTGCCGCCGCGCCGGGTCGCCAAGGATGTGGAGTTCCAGGGGGTGACCATGAAGAAAGACGAGCGCGCGGTGATGTACCTGCCGGGCGCCGACCTGGATGCACGGGAGTACGCCGATCCCGAGACCTACATGCTGGACCGCAGCAATCCCCATATTGCCTTTAATGCCGGGCCGCACCGCTGCCTGGGGTCGCATCTGGCGCGGGTTGAATTACAGGTGCTCTACGAAGAGTTACTGGCGGCCTTGCCGATGTTCAGTGTCGATCCCAATAAGCCCCCCACCTTTCACTGCGGCAATGTGATTGGCGTGGACTCTCTTCATCTGGTTTGGGAGGCCTAAACGCCATGAGACCACTACCGCGATTGGACTCTTTTAACCGAGATTTTTGGACCGGCGGCGAGCAGGGCGAGTTGCGCATCATGCACTGCAATGATTGTCAGGGTTATATCCATCCGCCGCGTCCTGTATGTCGGCACTGCTTGTCTGACAACGTGGCACCCAAAGCGGTGTCGGGATACGGCGTTGTCGACACCTACACGGTCAATTACCAAAAGTGGCACCCGGCCATGGAGGTGCCCTTTGTGGTGGCGCGTATCGCTCTGGAGGATGCACCAGGGGTAATACTCACCAGTAATGTCATCGGCTGCGAGGTCAATGAGGTGGATATCGGCGATCGCGTGGCGGTCACCTTCGAACACCAGGACGACGTCTACATTCCGCTTTTTGAGAAGGTGAAGTAAGGGTGAGTAGCGACGCATTTATCACCGGTATCGGTCAGTCAGAAGTGGGCAAGCGCCTGGAGCGCCACCCGCTGTTATTGACGGTGGATGCCGTGCGGGAAGCCCTGGCCGAGGCCGGCCTGAGTATTGAACAGATCGACGGCGTATCTACCTATCCGGGACGAGTGCCGCAAATGCTGGGCTTCTCCCCAGTGGGCGCCGACGAGCTGATCGACGCCCTCGGCATCAAGGCTACCTGGTATGCCGGCGGTGGCGAAATCACCTCCCAGCTGGGCGCTATTGTGGCCGCCGTAGGGGCCATTAAATCCGGCCAGGCCCGCCATGTGATCTGCTATCGCACCGTGTACGAGGCCGGTGCCATGGCTAAACCTGACGAGTATCCGATGCCGCGCCGGGATCGGGTAGACGGCATGAGCCAGTGGACCGCGCCCTTTAACGCGCTGTCGGCGGCGGTTTGGGTAGCTCAGTACGCCATGCGCCATGTCAAAAAGTACGGTTTGACCCGGGAGCAACTGGCTCAGGTGGCTTTGAATGACCGCGCCAATGCGCTGCGCAATCCCAAGGCCTTGATGTATGGCAAGCCCCTGTCCATGGATGAGTACCTCAGCGCTCGGATGGTCAGTGACCCGCTGTGTTTATTCGATTGTGACCAGTATACCGATGCTTCCACGGTGTTGATCGTATCGGCAGGCGACGCCCTGGACGAGATCAAGTGCACGCCTATACGCATCGCGGCCATGGCCGGCAGTGTCGACCGGCACAGCTGGGACCAGGCCGAGTGGATGGCGTCGTATGCCACTGGACGAGACCTGTGGAAGCGCTGCGATTATCGCCCCGACGATGTCGATACCGTGCAGCTCTACGACGGTTTTAGTTTTCTCGCGCTGACCTGGCTGGAAGCGCTGGGCTTTTGCGAGGTAGGCGAGAGCGGCAAGTTTGTTGAGGGCGGTCAGCGTATTGCCCTGGACGGCGAACTGCCGATGAATACCTTTGGCGGGCAGATCGGCGCTGGGCGTTTCCACGGCTTTGGTTTTGCCCACGAATCCGTACTGCAGCTGCGCGGTAATGGCGGTGAGCGGCAAATTCCCGGCGATCCCAAGGTGGCGGTTGCCACCTCAGGTGGTGGCCCTCTGGCCACAGCCCTGCTGCTGGCGCGGGACGCTTGAGGCTTACCGTGGATAGCCATTGTGAAACCGCAACCGGGTTTTGGCGGCGGCTGCGGGTAACACCGACGAAGCTGGCGGTGTGCAGCCAGTTGGAAGATGACTTTCATTGCATGTCAGTGACGGTGCATCACGATGGCGGCGTTGCGCAAAGCGTCGAACCGACAATACACCGGGCGCCCTGGACAACCTGCCCCGGGGCAGAGGCGACATTGACGCAGACCTTTCGGGATCTGCCACTGTCAAAATTTACAGAGCGAGCAGGACAAAAGCGCCAGAACTGCACCCACTTGTTCGACCTGGCAGTGCTGGCGGCGGCCCATGCGGCGGACAGTGACACGTTGATCTACGACATCGTGGTCAGCGACCCGCTAGCGGGAGAGCGAAGCGCCGAGATACGGCGCAATGGCGAGTTGGTCTTGCACTGGAAGGACAAGGCCTTTGTGTTGACCTGGCCTGAGGCCATAGCGGGTCAACGACTGGACAAACTGCGCCAGTGGATAGACAGGCAGGATGAGGCGACCCAAGAGGCCGCCCGTCTGCTGCAGTGGGGCATGATGCTGGCCCACGGTCGGACGATCCCCCTCGCCGACCAGTCGGATGCTAGCAAAATGCCATCCAACTGCTACACCTTCCAGCCGGAGCGCGCTCGGCGCGCCCGCCGGGTGGGTGAAATTATTGATTTCAGTCACGGGAGCGCACGACCCCTCGACAACGTCGAGCCGGCGCTTCCCCCAAGTGTTCGCCGGGCTTAGCGTTTGGCCCGGATTACACGGTATTAGCAACCGGCACAATAACAGTCGCCGATAGGAGGACGATATGCAAAAAGACGATATGGTGATCATCAGTGTGGATGACCACATCACTGAGCCGCCGGACATGTTTGACAAGCACCTGTCTGGCGACGATCTGAAAACCGCCCCTAAATTCTGCACCGACGAGAACGGCAAGAGCTACTGGACCTACCAGGGGATGTTTATGCCTTCCGTGGGCCTGAACGCCGTCGTGGGTCGCCCGCCAGAAGAGTACGGCATGGAGCCCACCTCGCTGGAAGAAATGCGCAAAGGCGTTTACGACGTCGATGCCCGTGTTGACGACATGAATGCCAACGGTATTGCCGCGTCGCTGAACTTCGGTACCGCGGTTGGTTTTGACGGCGGTCGCTTCCATAAAGCGGAAGACAAAGAGCTGGCCAAAATCCATTTGCGCGCCTACAACGATTGGCACGTCGACGAGTGGTGTGGCTCACACCCCGGTCGCTTCATCCCCTGCGGCATTCTGCCGACCTGGGACATGAAAGCCACCGTTGCTGAAATCGAGCGTCTGGCCAAAAAGGGCGTTACCGCTGTTTCGCTGAACGAAAACCCCACCGTACAGGGTCTGCCCAGCATCCATAACGAGTACTGGGAGCCCATGTGGAAGGCACTGGTTGACCACGACATGGTGACCTGCCTGCACATCGGTGCCGGTAACCCCGCGCCCCACGCCTCAATGGAAACCCCCATCGAAGCCTGGATTACCACCATGCCGATGTCGGTCTCTACCGGTGCCGCTGACTGGCTGAACCTGGACGCGCTGCTGCGCTACCCCAGCATGAAGATCGCCCTGTCCGAGTCCGGCATCGGCTGGATTCCTTACTTCATGGAGCGGGCCGACTTCAGCCACGAGCGTCACAAAGCCTGGACCAATTCCGGTTTCGGCGGCATGAAGCCCAGCGACATTTTCCGTCGCCACTTCATGAGCTGCTTTATCGACGATGCGTTCGGCTTGAAAAACCTGGACGCCTTCGACGAGAACATGGTGGCCTATGAGTGTGACTACCCGCACTCCGACACCCTGTGGCCGGAAGTACCCGAGCACCTGTGGGAAAGCGTTAAGGAGCTGACTGAAGAACAGATCGAGAAGGTGACCCATCGCAACGCGATGCGCTACTTCAACTTTGACTTGTTCTCTCACTTCAAGCGCGAAGAAGTCACCGTAGGTGCGCTGCGCGCCAAAGCCGCTGCCGACGGTGTCGACACGTCGCCCCAGTCTTACGGTGGTGATGCGCCCCTGGCCGCCGGTGAGGAAAAACGCCGCATCGTATCTGGCGATTTGATGAAGATGTTTGCCCACCACGCCAAGAGCGCCGAGGAACGCAAAGCAGGTTGATGACAGACAGCATTGCGACAGCGATGAAAGGTGGCTTCGGCCACCTTTTTTTGTGCGCGTAGTTTGTGCCTGTAGATGAAGGACGGACATAAAAAGCGATGTCCACCCTACAGGGTCCATAAAGGTAGGGCGGACATCGTTTTTTATGTCCGCCACGAACCGGCGCTGGCTCTACATTTTCTCTAAGGTAAAGCCATTCTCCTTAATCCAATCGCCGAGTTTACCGGCTTGGCTGTCGTTGCTGATCACCGCGATGCTGGGCTCCACGTCTTTGAGGTAGGTCTGGGTGACCCGCAATAAGTCTTCACCGCTAACCTTGATCACCCGCTCCCGGAACAGTTTGCGCTGTTCGGGGGTGCGGCCAAAGACGCGGTTGTGGTAGTCCTGCTTGGCTTCGCCGGCAGGGGAGCCGGGTTTGTCGATACTGCTGACTACGCCCAATACGGCCTGCTCCAGGGCATCATCGTCGACGGGGGTGTCCAGCATCCAGTCAATGGAGGCTTTGAAGTCAGCCAGCGTGTCTTTTAAGCGTGGGTCCCGATAAGAGAAGAAGCGGAACGCGGCGATGTTGGAGTCTTGCGAGGCGCCGCCACCGTAGGCGCCGCCTTTCTCGCGGATGGCACTGTGCAGATGGCCGTTGCGCAAGTAGACCGCCAACACGGTAAGGGCGGCGGCGTCGGGGTGGTTGGATGTCACCGTGGGATAGGCCGCGGCGCAGAAGTTGACCTGGCTGTTGGCGGACCAGAAAGCTTTGCGGCCTTCCCGGATCTTGCCCCGGTCAAGTGCCGACGCACCACTGGCGTTAAAGTCGGTCCATATCGGCGCGAGGGTTTGCTCCAAGTCGCCCAAGTGCTCGGGCTCGGCAATCAGCAGCATACGGCGGGGATTGGCCAGCATTTTCTGGTGTAGCCGCTTGAGTCGCTGAGCCAGGTCAGTGGCCGCTGCTGCGCTTTGGTCCGCGTCGGCGAGATTTTTAGCCAGCTGTTTGAGATCGCGAATGCCGGGTAGGCCCACCAGCGCGTTGTTGAGCTGGGCCACCGGGCTCATGCCAGCGCTGGCGGCGGCCATGGCCAGACCGTGGCCATTGCCGGTAATCGCGGATTCGCGCCGCGCCCGCAGTTGCATAACGATGTCAATCAGGCGCTTGTGCTCATCGAATCGAACCGACTCTAAGGTATCCCGCATTAGCTGCGCCTGCTCAGACGCGTTGCGCAGCAGGGCTTTGGAGCTGAGGACTAAATACGCTTGCAGTTGCTGTTCATCATCGATGCCGCCGCGCATGCTGCTGTAGGCGCTGATGCCACCACACACTCGGGCCTGGCGGGCCTGGATTTGCAGGTAGTCCTGATCCCCCAGCCCCAGCTCGGTTAGGGCCTGGGTGTAGATGGGCAGAATCGCCAACTCCTCGTCGGACAGCTCGGGCAGGTTGATTAAGATTTGCTGGTAAACCAAGCCGTTGGTACCGCGTCCGTATTGCTCCACAGGTAGTGAGCCAAACTCGGCCGCCTGCCACTCCAATACCGGAATATCCACTGGTACGTCGTCCAGTGTGACCTTGGGCAGAATGCTTTCGTCTTCTTTCAGGGCCTGGCGCTCGGCCAGGTCCTGGGAGCGTTTGATAATTTGTTGAATATCGTCGTCACTGAGGCCGGCCTTGATACGCTCCAGGCGCTGTATCTCGGCGGCTTCGGCGCGGTCGTGGTATTGCTGGTCCGGGCGCAACACCAGGGTCACGCGGTGGGGGTTGTCCAATAACTCTTGGGCCAGCTTGGGTATGTAGTCGCTGTGCTGGATATTTTCCCGCAGGGTGGCCAGCGCCGGATCCAGGTCCAGCACATCCCGGGGGTTGCCGCGGTGAGTGGCGCTGCCCAGGGCGTTAAGGGTCAATTGCAGACCGTAGGGATAGCTATCGCCGCCGATTTCCCGGTGCTGCAGTTCCAGTTGGTGGAGCACGGATTCCACCGTGTCTTGGTCGGCACCGTTCTCTGCGACCTTGGCGATGGTATCCAGAATCAGTTTCTCTACCGCGTCCCGCTGTTCCGGATTGCTGCCCTCCACGCCGCAGGCAAAGACCATCTCCCGCATGGAGTCTTCCAGTCCGCACATGGGGGATGGCGCCTTGCCCAGTTCGGTGGTTTCCAGGGCGTGGAGCAGGGGACTGGCGCTGTTGTCCAGCAGGATGCCGGCCAGCAATTGGGCTTCCAATTGGGTTTTTAGGTCGGTGCTGGTGCCCAGCAGCCAGGCCATCACAATATGGGTCTTGTCTTTGGGATCCTCATCGGCGGGGAGGGGGTAGCCCTCTTCGGCGCGAATCGGTGAGTGGTAGCGCTTTTCATCGGGGACGTGAATATGCCTTTCCAGCGCGTCAAAGCGATGCAGCGCCAGCTCTTCAAAGCGCGCCTGATGTTCCTCGGCAGGAATATCCCCAAAGGTCATAAAAATGGCGTTACTGGGGTGGTAGTGGCTCTCGTAGAAGGCTTTAAGCTCGTCGTAGCTGAGATCGGGAATCGCCTCCGGGTCGCCGCCACTGTTGTAGTGGTAGGTCACGGTGGGGAAGAGGTATTTGGACAAGGTTTGCCACAGCTGGCTGTTGATGGAGCTCATTGCCCCTTTCATTTCGTTGAACACGACGCCCTTGAATTGCAGCTCGGACTTGGGGTTAGTGGGCTCGGCAAACTCCAGGCGGTGGCCTTCCTGGGCAAAGTCCAGCGGGTCCAGGCGGGAGAAAAATACCGCATCCAGATAGACCTGCAACAGGTTGTCAAAGTCTTTGCGGTTACTGCTGGCAAAGGGGTAGGCGGTCCAGTCGGAGCTGGTCATGGCGTTCATAAAGCTGTTTAGCGAACGCCGGATCATCATAAAGAAGGGGTCGCGAACCGGGTACTTCTCACTGCCGCACAGGGCAGTGTGCTCAAGGATGTGTGCCACGCCGGTATTGTCGTGGGGCACGGTGCGCAGGGCCACCAGAAAGACGTTTTCCGGGTTGTCGCTGGCCAGGTGGTAGTGTACCGCGCCGGTTTTTTTGTGGCGGTATTCGCTGAGTTCCAGACCCAGAGCGGCGATCTCCTCCCGGCTCAATAACTCGAAGCTGTCGGTGCGGGTGGGGGTGGCGAGCTGGTTCATAACACTCCTTGCGATGGTGTGGTTGTAGGCGCGTTTACGCCGGCGACGGGGGTTTCCGTCACTGGTAGTTGAAATTGTATACGGTAAATATGGGGCCAAAGTTTGCCGGTCACAAGCCAATTGTCGCTATCGTGATCATAGGCGATGCCGTTAAGTACCGCCTGGGGGTTGAGGCCCTCTGGGACCAGTTCACTGAGGTCCAGCCGCGCCAGCACTTGGCCACTGCGGCTATGAATGATGACGATGTCGTTGTGCTGCCAGCGATTTGCCAAAATGACATCGCCCAGACACTCCAGTTCATTCAGCTTATCCACTGGCTGGCCGCCATCCCTTACAACGATTTTGCGCTTTACCTTCAGGTCGTCTGGGGCTAACCATTGCAGCGTGGCAGTGCCATTGCTCATAACCATGCTGCCGCCCTCTCCCAGGCTCGAGTTATAACACAGGCCCCAGCCCTCGCCGGCGTAGCGGAATCGCGACAGCAGTGCGAAGCTTTCGGCGTCCAGCACCAGGCCCAGGCCGGCCCGCCAGGTGAGCACGTAGAGTCGATCCCGGTAGAGGGTGAGGCCCTCGGCAAACAGCCTTTCCGGCAATGCCACCCCTTTAAGACCAAAGGCCGGCGTGCTCTCCGGCGGAGGAAACGGGTAGGACAACACCCGGGAGCGACCGTAGAGCCCACTGGTCTCGAACAGACGCCCCTTGTACAACTCCAGGCCCTGAGTAAAGAAGGCCGGATTGTGGGGGTAGCGGGCCACAACGTGATAATCCAGCTTTGGCGCCTGGGTAAGGGTCGGACTCGTTGCCGCTTGGGCAAAGCCGGACAGGGGAAGCAGCGCCACCATTGCCACAAAAACAACATGCAGCATGGCCCAACAACCCCTTGAGCTAGGGCCTGGGGCGCAGGAGCGGTATGGAGGACTGGCGGTCATAGCGGCCATGATACCGCTTATCGCCGGTTTCGCATCAGGTCGCGGATCACAAATCGCGCCGGTGACAGGTGCTCACACAGTGAAAATGGCAGGGGACGCAATTCTCGGCACAGGTAACTGGCCAGCAACTCGGCGCACAGCGGGGTGGAGGTTAGCCCCCGGGAGCCGTGGGCGACGTTGACGTAGAGGTTGGGCAGGTAGCGGCCGGGGCGGTCGATATTTTGGCGAGCATCTTTGCGCAGCGGGGCATAGTCCTCTTCAAAGGCGGCAATATCCGGTACTGCGCCGACGATAGGCAGGTAATCCGGGCTGGCGCAGCGCCAGGCGGTTCGACCGCCAAGGATATGGGGCGCGGCCACCAGCCCCGGCGCGATATCGTCGAGCTGGGCCAGGTTGTGCTGGTGGTCGTCGTCGGTAATGGCCAGCGAGTCGGCGTGAAGGTCAAAACTGGCCCCCAGGCAAACTTGACCCTCCACCGGCGGTGCCAGGTAGCCCTCGTGGCAGATCACTGAGCTGGGGCGCTGGGCAAGGTCACTCTCCGGCAGATAGGTGAGCTGGCCGCGAATACGCCGCAGGGGCAGCTCGCCGCAGTGGGGCAACGTGGTGGCGTCATGGCTATTGGCGATCACCACCGCGTCGGCCCGACACAATTCCTGGTTGCGGGCATCCATTACCCGCCATTGATTGCCGTCGGTCTGCCATTGCAGATCGATGGCCTCGCTGTGAGTGATCACGTCGATATTGCTGTCCCTCAGCGCCGCCTGACAGACGCTGCCCGGCACCAGCCAGCCAGCATTGGGGTAAAACAGCGCGGGGCGGTCGATGGCCAGGCCGCAGTATCTTTCGGTGTCGGCGGCATCGACAAAGCGCAGCCAATCGGCCTCGTCTTGGGGGTTGCTTAACTGCTGTTGTAGCCGTTGCCAGTGCTCCCGTTCACGGGGCGTGTTGGCGGTCTGCAGCACCCCGCACAGCTCGCCATCGATGGCGCCGCTATTTACCAAGGGTTGATAGTGCTGGCAGGCATAGAGAAAGCTGCTCAGGGTGAACTGATTGAGGGGCCCCGGTTGGGGTGACAATTTGGTGTACAAAACGCCCTGTGGATTGCCCGAGGCGCCGCTGGCGACTTTGGCCTCCCGCTCGATGACGGTGACCCTAAGGCCGCGTTTGGTAAGGGCCGCGGCGGTGCTGCAACCCGCCAGCCCAGCGCCGATAACTGCAACGGAACTGACCGGATGCTGGGCGGCGGGTTGGTGCCAGGGTAGTTGCTGTGACCGCGACTTGTCTGCTGTGTGCAGAGAGGGTGTGCTCGGCGGGCACTCGGGCGGCTGCTCAGCGCTGGGTGAGTCGGGCCAATGGCCCCTTAGCATTTCCCGTTTGCGGCCATAGCCTTTCACTTTTTCCACTGCAAAGCCGACCTCCCGCAGCCCGCGCTTCACCGCGCCGGCAGCGGTAAATGTGGCGAAGGTGGCGCCTTGGGCGCTGAGCCGGGCCATCGACTGGAACAGTTCTGGCGTCCACATGCCGGGATTGCTGGCGGGGGCAAAACCATCCAGGAACCAGGCGTCCACGCAGGGTAGTCCGCCCGGCTCGGCAAGGTGGGGCAAGATGTTGCCTACATCACCAAAACACAGATCCAGGCAGACTTGTGACTTATTCAACATTCTGCGGTGATGGCCGGGTATCAGACTTGGATAATTGTGCTGTAGTATGAGGCTCAGGTCGCGCAGCGCCTCGGGCCAGTATTGCTGAGCCCGGGCCAGGTCCGCCGGTCGCAGCGGGTGTTTCTCTACCGACAAGTAGTGCAGCGTCCAGCCAGGCGGGGCCAATTGTTGCCACAGCTGCCAGGCCAGCAAAAAATTCAAACCGGTACCAAAACCGGTTTCCACAATGGTAAAACGTCCACCGGCCGGTGCCAGCTCGGACCAGCGCTGGGCTAGGGCATTGTGATCGAGAAAGACGTAACGGCTTTCCTCCAGACCATTGTCGCGGGAAAAGTACACATCGCCGAAGGGCGCAGCGACGGGGGTATGGTCGTCGTCCCATTGGATTTCGGCGGGAGTCAGATGATAAGGATTTGGGGAGTGTTCCACAGAGCTGTATGCAGGGTGATGACCGGCGGAGCGCTATTGTAACAGTGTTTAACCGAGTCTCTAGTTACTGTGTTTCTCTTTGCTTCACTGACGGCCGCAGCGGTTGCCGACCTGAGCGTCATTCAGTTGCCGGGTGGCAGCTAATGCATCATCTGCCGGGCCATGCCGCATTGTATGCCGCTTTGATAGCTACACTATTGACCGCCTTGCTGGCGGCACCGGCCCATGCCAAGGCGGTAGATGCCCAGCGCCAGGCGGTGACCTTGTCATTGGCCACCGAGCCCCCCACCCTC
Source organism: Spongiibacter nanhainus (assembly GCF_016132545.1). Taxonomy (GTDB): domain Bacteria; phylum Pseudomonadota; class Gammaproteobacteria; order Pseudomonadales; family Spongiibacteraceae; genus Spongiibacter; species Spongiibacter nanhainus. The sequence continues at coordinate 2,743,603 of NZ_CP066167.1, read as the reverse complement.
AATAGCGCCGTAGCCACCGATACCATAGCCAACTTTGTGCTCTCTCACCTAATGGAGGGCTTGGCAGCCTATGGCCCAGAGGGAGAGCTGGTGCCGGGCATTGCCGAGCACTGGCAGCTGACTGAGCAGGGCGCCACTTTTTGGCTGCGCCGGGATGCCCGTTGGAGCGACGGCAAGCCGGTCACCGCCCACGACTTTGTGTTTGCCTGGCGCCATGCGCTCAAGCCCGCCACCGCCTCCCAATACGCTTTTATCTTCTATCCCATCGCTAATGCTGAGCAGGTCAATAATGGGGAGCTACCGCCGGAGGCTCTGGGGGTGCAGGCGGTGGGCGACTATCAATTGCAGGTAAGGTTTAAGCAGCCCTGCCCCTATTTTCTCAGTCTGACCGCGTTTATGACCTTTATGCCGCTGCGGGAGGATATTGTCGATCAGTGGGGGCGGCGCTACGCGGCGGATGCCGACAAGATGGTCTTTAACGGGCCCTTTAGTCTGGAGACCTGGGTCCACGGTGCTCATTTGCGGTTGCGCAAAAACCCCTATTATTGGAATGCCGGGCAGGTGCGTATCGAGGAAATCGATATGCCGTATATCACCAGCGATCCCAGCGCCCAATTTAATTTGTTTCGGGATGGTCGCATTGCCTTGGCGGCGCTGGATACCGGTTTGATGGGCGAGGCGGTGAGCCGCGGTTACGAGATTCACGACTTCCATACCGGCTCGCTGTTCTTTCTGGAGTTTAACTTTCGCGAAGGGCGGATTACCGGCAACTGGGCCTTTCGCAAGGCGATTCAACACCTGCTGGACCCCGCCATGTTGGTGAACAAAGTGATCGGCCTGCCGGGCATCAAGCCGGCCTATTCGCTGTTTCCGGTCACCGTCAAAGGGCTAAAGGGCAGCTTTCGTCAGGAATATCCCGCCCCTAGGGTGAAGCCGGATATCGCAGCCGCCCGGCGCTACCTGCGCCTGGCCAAAGAGGAACTGGGGCTGGAGGAGATTCCGCCGCTGATGCTACTGGCCGGGGACAGCCCTCGGGCCACCCAAGAGGCCGAGTACTACCAGTATCTATTTCGTACCGGGCTGGGTATTGAGCTTCGCATCGATCAGCAGGTTTTTAAGCAGCGTTTGGAGAAGATGCGCCGGGGCGATTTTGATATTGTCGCCGCCGCTTGGGGTCCGGATTACGACGATATTATGACCTTTGCGGATCTGTTCGCGTCCTGGAACGACAATAACCGGGGCCGCTACCACAACGCTGAATACGACCGCCTGATCCGGGTCGCCCAGCAGACCAGCGATCCCCGCCGGCGTTTTAAGGCCATGGCCGGTATTCAGCAGATCGTGGTTGAGGATGTGCCGATCTTGCCCACCTACGAGAACGGCGCGCTGTATGTGCAGCACCCTCGGCTGCGCGGTGTGCGCCGGGCGGTATTCGGCGGTGACCCCAACTTCCGCTACGCCTGGATTGCCGACTGATGGCGGCCTTTATCCTGCGTCGACTGGGCTGGGGGCTGCTGACGGTGTGGTTTATCGCCACTGCCACGTTTTTTGCCATGCACGCGGTGCCCGGTGATCCGTTGACTCAGGAAAAGGCCATGTCGCCGGCGGTCCGGGCTCAGCTGGAAGCTCGCTATGGCTTGGACAAACCCCTGGCTCAGCAGTACTGGCTGTATATCACCAGTATGCTGAGGGGGGATTTTGGCATTTCGTTTACCCAGGAAAACCGCCAGGTTAACGACATCATCCGCGAACATTTTCCGGTGTCGGCAGTGCTGGGTATTGCCGCCATTCTGATCGCCCTGGTGGGCGCGGTGGCGGCGGGGACAGTGGCTGCAATCTACCGCAACCGCTGGCCGGATCGGCTGGTCATGCTGGGGGTGATCGCCGCCATCTCGGTGCCGGGTTTTGTTATTGCCGCTCTGGCGCAACTGGTGATTGTGCAGCTTAATCAATGGAGCGATAGCTCACTGATCCCGGTGGCGGGCTGGGGCGGCCTGTCCCATGTGTGGGTGCCGGCGCTGGTATTGGGCCTGGGTACCATGGCCTACCTGAGCCGGCTAATGCGAGCCTCAATGTTGGAGGTGCTCAGCGCCGATTACATCACCGCCGCCCGGGCCAAGGGCTTAGGTGGTTTTCGGCTGTTCTGGCGACACCAGATACGCAATGCGGTGCTGCCGGTGGTGACCGAATTGGGGCCCACCATTGCCGCTATTACCACCGGTGGTTTTGTGGTGGAGCTGATCTTCGCTATCCCCGGCCTGGGCCGATACTTTGTTCAGGCAGTGCAGCAGCTGGACTACACCGTGATCATGGGCACCACGGTGTTTTACGGTGCCTTCCTGGTGTTGGTGGTGGTGCTGGTGGATATCAGTTATGGACTGATTGATCCCCGTATTCGTCAGTACCGGGGGGCAGATTCATGAGTCTTTCCCCGTTTCGCTTCTTGCCCTGGCAGCCGGCGCAGATGCAGCAGCCGGACGTATTTTATCGCCGCCCCAAGCCCTCATTGTGGTCGTCGCCGACGGTGGTGATCGCCGGTGCGGCAGTGGTGTTATTGGTGGTGTTTGTCACCCTCGGGCCGCAGCTGTGGCGGCAGGACCCAGCCCAGCAGTGGCTGTCGTTGACTTCCCAGGGGCCGCTGCCCAGCCAGTGGGCGATGGTGGTGGATGACCACGGTCAGTGGCAGCCGCGGCGCAAGGTCAAACACCTGACAGTGCGGGCCGCCAATACTGAATATGTGCGCCTGCAATGGCCAGTCCTGCCCGATGTGGAGCGCTACCAGATTTACCGGGGGCCGGCGGATGAACCCGGCATCGGTCTGCCGCTGGGGACCACCGCTAAGGGGCACTACGAAGATGTGCTGCAGCTGCGACGACAAATCTACCGTTATACGGTGGTGGATGCTGACCGCGGGCTGCAACTGTTTGCCCTGGATGTTCGCCCCAAGGTGGCGATCTCGCTGTTTGAGGCCCAGCTCCAAGGCCTGGTGCCGGTGTCAGTGGGGGACAGCTATCCCAGCTATGTAGAGTTGCCCGGGCACCCGCTGGGCACCGATGCGCTGGGCCGGGATATTCTGGCCCGGCTGATGGCCGGCGGGCAGACCTCGCTGTTTGTCGGTGTGGTGGCGCCGCTGCTGTATATCAGTTTTGGTTGCCTGCTGGGCGCGGTGGCGGGTTTTGCCGGTGGTTGGGTGGATCAGGCCACCATGCGGCTGGTGGATTTTGTTATCGCCTTACCCTTTCTGTTATTTATGATTTTGCTGCGGGTGGCCTTTGGCATTGGCCCGGGGGAAAACGGCATTTTCCCGCTGATTATCGCCATGCTGATCCTCAGTTGGCCGGGCACGGCGCGGCTGATTCGCGGTCAGGTGTTAAGTTTGCGCCAGCAGCCTTTTGTCGAGGCGGCGCGTCTGGCTGGCCTCAGTAATCTGCATATTATCTTCCGCCATGTGTTCCCCAATGTGCTGCCCTTGATTCTGGTGGCCTTTAGTTTTGCCATTCCCCAGGCGATTTTTACCGAAGCGTTTTTGTCATTTATCGGTATGGGGGTGGCGCCGCCCACCACCTCCTGGGGTGCACTGTGTAATGACGGTATAAAAACCCTGCTGTCTCACCCCCGACAATTATTGCTGCCGGCCTTGATGATCAGTATTTCGGTGCTGGCCTTTAATATCCTCGGCGACGCGCTGCGGGATCTCACCGACAAGCGCAGTGGTGGGGTACCGCAATGAGTTTTAGCGCCAAGCGAGCCAAAACCCGCCCCATGGCCACCCGCAAAACCGACACCCTGGTGGATGTCCGGGCTCAGTCGGTGCGCATCGGCGAGGTCCACCCGGTACGGGATGCTTCACTGCATTTGCGCCGGGGAGAGTGTCGGGCGCTGGTGGGGGAGTCCGGCTGTGGTAAGTCCGTGACGGCGATGAGCCTGCTGGGGTTATTACCGCCCGCAGCCTCGGTGGACGCCGAGCGGCGCCTGTTCGACGGTGAGCCGCTGCCGGCCCTGGGCAGCAAGGCCTGGCGGCAACTGCGGGGCAACCGCATTGCCATGATCTTTCAAAACCCCATGACCGCCCTGGACCCCACCCAGCAGATTGGCCAGCAGATTGCTGAGCCGCTGCGGGAGCACAAAGGCATGGGGCGTAGAGAAGCCCGGCATCGGGCGATCGCTTTGTTGGAGCGTTTGGCCATCCCTAACGCAGAACAGCGCGCCCGACAGTACCCCTTTGAGTTTTCTGGCGGCATGTTACAACGGGCCATGATCGCCATGGCCATCGCTTGCGAACCCCAGTTACTGATTGCTGATGAGCCCACTACCGCCTTGGATGTGACGGTGCAAACCGAAGTGCTGGCGCTGCTCAGAGAGTTGCAACGGGAGCAGGGCACGGCGCTGTTATTTATCACCCACGACCTGGGGGTGGTGGCCAATATTGCCGACAGCGTGTCGGTGATGTACGCCGGGCACACGGTGGAATCGGGCCCGGTAGAATCGATTTTTACCGATACTGCCCACCCCTACACCCAGGCTCTGCGTTCGGCAGTGCCCAGCTTGCAGAGCCAGCGGCTGTTGCGGCCGATAGCCGGCACGCCGCCGGATTTGCGCGGGGAAATTGGTGGTTGCCCTTTTGCGCCGCGTTGCGACCGGCGCATGGCCATTTGCGATGAGATGCCGCCACATCTGGCTGGCGGTATGAGACAAGGAGAAGGGGGTGACCACCATCTCAGCCGTTGTTGGTTGCTGCACCCCGATCACCCCGGCCCCGGTTATGTGCGGCGACCCCCATCGCCAGCGGTAGAAGCTGCTGGGGACCAGGGAGACTTTCAGCCATGACCCATCCAGCGTTGGAAGTCCGTGCTCTGCGCCGGCTGTTTCGCCAGGGCGATCAGTATCTCAGCGCGGTGGACAACGTCAGCTTAACCCTGCAGCCCGGCGAAGTGCTGGGCTTGGTGGGGGAGAGTGGCTCCGGTAAATCCACCCTGGGCCGGATTATTGCCGGCCTCTTACCCCGCAGCGCCGGCGAAGTCTGGGTGGATGGCGTAGCGCTGCCCCAGCACAGCCGCAGTGGCGATTTTCGGCGCCGGGCCCGCACTGGTCACCCGGTGCAGATGGTCTTTCAAGACAGCTATGCCTCCCTCAACCCCCGGCTCACTATTGGCGAGAGCCTCGGTGAACCGCTGATGATTCAGGGCGCGCGGAGGGCGGAGATCGAGCAGGCAGTGGAATACTGGCTGACCCGGGTGGGGCTGCCGGCGGAGGCCGCTGAGCGTTACCCCCATGAGATGTCCGGCGGGCAGCGGCAGCGGGTGGGCATCGCCCGGGCCTTTATCAGCAAACCCAAGCTGGTGGTTTGCGACGAGCCGGTATCGGCGCTGGATGTGTCGGTGCAGGCGCAGATTATTCAACTGCTGCGGGATATTCAGCGAGAGCAGGGCACCGCCATGCTGTTTATCGCCCACGATCTGGCGGTGGTGCGCTACCTGGCGGCGCGAACCGCGGTGATGTACCTGGGCGAGATTGTCGAGCTGGGTGACAGCCCGGCGCTATTTTCGGTGCCGACTCATCCCTATACCCGGCAGTTGCTGGCCGCCCATCTGGAGCCTGAACCGGGCTCCAGTGCCGCCTTGGATACCGTCGCTGCCCCTGCCGCCCGGGCTTTGCCCCTGAGCGGCGATCGTGGCTGCCGCTTTGCGCCGCGTTGCCCTTTTGTGGATACCGGCTGCCGGCGGGCACCGCCCTGGTTGCAGCTGTCCAAGGCAGGCACCGAGGTGGCCTGCCATCGGCTGAGGGTGGTTGAGGCTGCCGATTGTTAGGATGCAATCCTTGAACCCTAAACCTCGAGCTCTAATTCTTAAAAAATGTCCACTGTGTTGACAGTGAAAACAATTGCCGATAGCTTGCTCGCTTTGTGTCGGCAGGCTTGGTACTTGTGCCAGTCAGGCGTACAACTACTATTATCGATAATACGTACAAACAACGCGGCAATTCAGCACACAATAAATCTAGGGGGTCGGTTTTGTCACAGCTACTTTCAGAACGCATAGCGCAGGGGCAGCAGAAGGTGGGGATACCCACTGAGGTAGACCTGGGGCAGTTTGCCAACCTGGTGTCGATGTTCGACCACTGCGTCAATACCTTTGCCGACAAACCGGCCACGTCTTGCCTGGGGCACACCCTGAGCTACGGCGAATTAGAGAAGCTGTCGGGTCAATTCGCCAGCTTCCTGCAAAATCACACCGACCTGAAGTCCGGCGATCGCATCGCCATTCAGCTGCCCAACATACTGCAGTACCCCGTGGTGCTGTTTGGTGCCATGCGCGCGGGCTTGATTGTGGTGAATACCAACCCGCTGTACAGCGAGCGCGAACTCAAGCACCAGCTCAATGACTCCGGCGCCAAGGCGATGGTGGTGCTGGCTAACATCGCCAAAACAGCGGAAGCGGTGATTCCCGAGACTGGGGTGGAAACCGTGATTGTCACCGAAGTCGCCGACCTGCATTCGCCGGTTAAGCGGACACTGATCAACACGGTGCTCAAGCATATCAGGAAGGAAGTGCCTAAGACCTCCTTTGACAATGTGCTGTCACTGCGTCAGGCCCTGAGTAAAGGCAGCAGTGGGCAATTCACCGCCGCGGCGCCAGATGCCGAGGCCCTGGCTTTGCTGCAGTACACTGGCGGCACCACTGGCGTCTCCAAAGGCGCGATGATCAGCCACCGCAACCTGATGGCCAACGTGCTGCAAAGCAAGTCGTTGTTTGAGAGCTACGGCCTGAAAATGGGGGAGGAGACCTTTATCGCGCCCCTGCCGCTCTACCATATTTACTCCTTTATGCTGGCTTTCGTGGTGATGCTGCAAGGCAACCACTCGGTGTTGATTCCCAACCCCCGGGACCTGGACTCTTTGGTCAAGGCCATGGGTAAATGGTCCTGGACCGGCATGAGCGGCATCAACACCCTGTTTGTGCAGCTGTGTAAGCATCCCGGCTTCCGGGATCTGGATTTCTCTAAGGTCAAAGTCACCCTGTCCGGCGGGATGGCCCTCACCGCCGGTGCCGCCAAACAGTGGAAGGAAATCACCGGCGCCGAGGTCTACGAGGGCTACGGCCTAACCGAAACCTCGCCAGTGGTCTCCATCAACCCAGGCGGCCACAACCAGATTGGCACCATTGGTCTGCCGCTGCCGGGCACCGAGGTGAAACTGGTGGACGACGACGGCAACGAAGTGGAGTTGGGCGAGCGGGGCGAACTCTGCGTGCGGGGCCCCCAGGTGATGATGGGCTATTGGCAGCGTCCCGATGAAACCGAGAAGACCATCAAGGACGGCTGGTTGCACACTGGCGATGTGGCGGTGGTGCAGGAGGACGGTTACCTGAAAATAGTTGACCGCAAGAAGGACATGATTCTGGTGTCCGGCTTTAATGTCTATCCCAACGAGATTGAAGATGTCCTCAGCGACCATCCCAATATTGCTGAATGTGCGGCAATAGGCGTGCCGGACGAAAAATCCGGTGAAGTAGTGAAGATCTTTGTGGCGCCTAAAGAAGGCAGCATCGACGAAAATGAGCTCAAGGGGTTTTTGCGTGAGCGCCTGACGGGCTATAAAATGCCGCGCTATATTGAAGTCCGGGACGAGTTGCCCAAGACCAATGTCGGCAAGGTGCTGCGCCGCACCCTACGCGACGAGGAACTGGCCAAGCGGAGCGAATCCGCCTGATCCCGATCCACATAGCAATAGAAAAGGCGCCACGACGGCGCCTTTTTTTATGGTTCTCGCCAAACGAGTATTTGAGACCCCATGCCCGATATCGACTGGCCCTCCCTGCGGCGCCAAATTGACCAGTGCTACGGCGCCGACCGCTTTCCACTGCGTCGCAAGTTGCAGCAATTGCAGCGCGATGGTGAACGCGACGATGGCACCGACAAACAGCAACAGCGGGTTGCGCAGTTTGTCCAGCGGCTACAGCGCTCCGTCCAGCGGCGTCAGGATCGCGTTGAGCGCCGCCCGGCCATTCGCTACCCCGAGGAACTGCCGGTCAGCCAGCGGCTGTCGGATATCCGCAAAGCCATTGAGAGCCATCAGGTGGTGGTGGTAGCAGGGGAAACCGGCTCTGGTAAGACCACACAGATTCCCAAACTGTGCCTGGAAATGGGCCGGGGCATCGACGGCATGATTGCCCACACCCAGCCCCGGCGCTTGGCGGCCCGCACCGTGGCCCAGCGCCTGGCGGAGGAGCTGGATACGCCCCTGGGTGAGGGAGTGGCCTATCAGGTGCGCTTTCAGGATGTCAGCTCCCCCAACTCCTATATCAAGCTGATGACCGACGGTATTTTGCTGGCGTCGATCCAGCAGGACCGCTTTCTCAACCAGTACGACACCCTCATTATCGACGAGGCCCACGAGCGCAGCCTCAATATCGATTTTCTGCTGGGTTACCTGAAGACCCTGCTGCCCAAGCGCCCCGATCTCAAGGTGATTATTACCTCGGCCACCATCGACGTGGAGCGTTTTTCCAAGCACTTTGATGACGCCCCAGTGGTAGAAGTCTCGGGCCGCAGTTACCCGGTGGAGTACCGCTACCGGCCCCTGGAAGACCTCAGCGACGATAACGACCTGTCCCAGGGTGTAGAGGAGGTGTTGCGGGAGCTGATCGCCGAGGGCGCCCAGCGCCAGGGTGACACCCTGGTTTTTCTCAGTGGCGAGCGGGATATCCGCGAGGTGGCCAAACACCTGCGTCGCATCGACTTGCCCGGCGCCGAGGTGCTGCCCCTCTATGCTCGGCTCAGCAATGCCGAACAACAGCGGATTTTCGATCTGCGGGGGCGGCGTGGCTGGCGGGTGGTGTTGGCCACTAACGTAGCGGAAACCTCTCTTACCGTGCCGGGCATTCGCTATGTTATCGATGCCGGCACCGCCCGGGTCAGTCGCTACAGCATACGCAGCAAAGTGCAGCGGCTGCCCATTGAGCCGGTGTCCCAGGCCAGTGCCAACCAGCGTGCCGGTCGCTGTGGCCGGGTGGCGCCGGGTATCGCCTACCGTCTTTATAGCGAAGAGGATTTTGATCGCCGCCCGGCATTTACCGAGCCGGAGATTCAGCGCACTAACCTGGCGGCGGTGATTTTGCAGATGTTGCAGCTGGGCCTGGGGGATATCCGCAAATTTCCCTTTGTCGATCCGCCGGACCACCGCCTGATCCGCGACGGCTTTGGCCTGTTGGAAGAGCTGGGTGCGGTCCACAGCGGCAAAAAAGGTCAGCAGGGCAAGCTTACCGAGCGGGGCAAGGCGCTGGGCAAATTCCCGGTGGACCCACGCATCGGTCGGCTGCTGCTGGCGGCGGCAGAGAAAAGCTGCCTGCGGGAGATGCTGATTATCGCCAGTGCCCTGAGTATTCAGGACCCCCGGGAGCGTCCCGCCGACAAACAGCAGGCTGCCGACGAAAAACATCGCCGCTTCTGGCATCCCGAGTCAGATTTTCTCGCTTTTGTGGCGCTGTGGGACTACGCCGAGGAGCAGCGTCAGGCATTGTCTAACAACCAATGGCGCAAACTGTGTCAGAAGGAGTTCTTATCCTGGACCCGGATGCGGGAGTGGCGGGAAGTGCACTACCAGCTGGCGGTCATGTGCCGTCAGCTCAAACTCAAACAAAACCCGCAGCCAGCGGACTACGACAGTCTTCACCAGGCGCTGTTGCCGGGTTTTCTCAGCCAGTTGGCGGTCAAAGGGGACGACCGGGAATACCTGGGGGCCCGCAACCGCAAACTGCGCATCTTCCCCGGCTCCTCCCAGTTTAAGAAAAGCCCCAAGTGGATTGTAGCGGCAGAGCTGGCGGAGACCACCCAGCTCTATGCTCGCTGTGTGGCCAGAATTGAGCCTGACTGGGTATTTGGTATCAACGACTCCCTGCTCAAGCGCAACTACTACGAGCCCCATTGGCAGGCCAAGACTGGCCGGGTCATGGCCTACGAGCAAACCCTGCTGCACGGCCTCACCATCCGCGATCGCCATCGTGTGCACTACGGCCCAATCGACCCGGTGCTGTCCCGGGAAATTCTTATCCGCCAGGGCCTGGTGGAGGGGCGTTATCGAGGGCCGGCCAAGTTCTTTAAGCACAACCGCGCGCTGATCGCCGAGGTGACCCGGCTGGAGGACAAAACCCGGCGGCGAGATATTCTGGTCTCCGACGAGGAATTGTTCCGTTTTTACGACCAGCGCTTGCCGGAGGGCATCACTACCGCCAAGCATCTTGAGAGTTGGCTGAAGAAATCCGCCGGCGCCGAAGCCCTAAAGATGACCCGGGGCGATGTGATGCGTCACCAGGACGACGCCGGTGCCGAGTTCCCCGACCAATTGACCGCCGGGGGCGTCAGTTATCCGCTCAGCTATCACTTTGAGCCGGGCCACCCTGCCGATGGGGTGACTGTGTCTGTGCCCCTGGGGCAGCTGGCGACCCTCCCCGAGGGGCGGCTCGACTGGATGGTGCCGGGGATTCTCCGGGACAAGTGCATTGCCCTGGTAAAAATGCTGCCCAAGGCCCAGCGCAAACAGCTGGTGCCGGTACCGGATTATGTGGACCGGGCTTTACAGCGCATGCAGGTGGGAGACCAGCCCTTGTTGCCGGCCCTGGCCGAGGCCCTGCAGCAGATTAGCAATGTCGATATCGCTTTGACGGATTGGCCGGTGGCGGAGCTGGAAGACTACTACCGAATGAATATCCGGGTGTTGGACGATGCCGGTAAAAAGCTCGCCGCCGGCCGCGATATAGCTCGGCTGCGCTCACAACTGGCGGACCGGGTGCAAAAAAGTATCAGTCAGGAAACCGGCAATCAGTTCGAGACCCGGGCGGTGACTGAGTGGGACTTTGGCAAAATGGCCGACCAACACCGCTTCAAACAAAGTGGTGCCACCCTGACGGCGTATCCCTGCTTGCGAGACAAGGGCGATGCCGCCGAACTGGGCTTGGCGGAGTCCGAGGCCGAAGCCAATCGTCTCAGCGAGCGCGGTGTGCTGCGGCTGTTATTGCTGCGCCTGCCCCAGCAGGTCAAGCAGGCCCGGGGCAAGGTGCTGCGGGGCAACGAACACCAGTTGCAGTTCGCCACGATTGGCGGTGATCGCCACCGCTGGGTGGAGATGATGCTGCTGGCGGCTGCCAGAGATGCCTTCGCCATCAGCGCCGGTAGTCTGCCCCGGCGTGCCGAGGAATTTGATGCCGTCTGGGAGCAGGGGCGCAGTGAATTTGTCGCCACACTGGAGGCCTACGAGGCCTTGATGAAGGAAGTGCTGGCCCTCTATGCCGGCGTTCGCCGGACCCTGAAAAAAGCCAACAACCTGAGCTGGGCCCACAGTGTGGCGGATATTAACAATCAGCTTAGTGCCTTGTTTGAAGGAGAGTTTATTCTTGCGGTCGATAGCGAGCGCTTACAGCAGTACCCCCGTTATTTAAAGGCGGTGCAGCAACGTATCGACAAGTTGCGGGGCCATTTCACCCGGGACCGTCAGTGCACCTTGACTCTGGAGCCGCTTCAGGCCCAGTTGCAGGCGCTGATTGAGCGCAAGGGCGAGGGGATTGCCAGGCACCCGCTGGTGGAGCAGTACCGCTGGCAGCTGGAGGAGTTCCGGGTGTCTTTGTTTGCCCAGGAATTGGGTACCCAGGCACCGGTATCAGAGAAGCGATTGAAAATTCTTTGGAAAGAACTGCAAGAGGCTGTAACAATCACCTGAAGCTGGCGTCTAATCCATGAAAACGGGTTGCCCGTTCTTCACGTAGTGGGGAATAAGGCCGGTCTAATCCAAATTTTTGAGCTATGCTAAACCGGCTGGCGCGGCAACCGCGATCATTTTTATAATCAGGCGGGACACGCCTACGAGGAGTACGACCTATGGCTTCAATGAAAAAATCCTTTAGTAAGAAACCTGTTGCCTCTGCTTTTGGTGCGGCACTTCTGGCAACCGCAATCTCCCCAGCGATGGCTGATAGTAATCCGTTTGCCGCCACTCAGTTGAGTGCGGGTTATCAGCTCGCCGACGCCCATGGCAAAACCGGGGAAGGCAAATGCGGCGAAGCTAAATGCGGTGAAAAGAAAGCCCATGAAGGCAAATGCGGCGAGGCCAAGTGCGGCGAAAAGAAAGCCATGGAAGGAAAGTGTGGTGAAGCCAAATGCGGTGAAGATAAAGCCCGGGAAGGTAAATGCGGCGAGGCCAAGTGCGGTGGTGACAAGAAAGCCTCCGAAGGCAAATGTGGCGAGGCTAAATGCGGCAGCTAATGCCCAACTCCCTTAAACCGGCATCTGCCGGTCTTGGACTGCGGCGCGCCCTGATGGGCGCGTTTCAGTCTCTATCTGGCGATGAGCTGGATTTTGTCGAGGTGGCCCCGGAAAACTGGCTCAAACTGGGCGGGCGTTTTCGCCGGGACTTTGACGAGATTGCCGAACGCTATCCGGTAACCCTTCACGGTTTATCCCTTAATATCGGCGGCTTTGCGCCGCTGGATACCGACTTGGTAACGGCGGTGCGGGATTTTATAGACCGCTATCAGTGCCCCCTTTACAGCGAGCACCTGACCTACTGCGGCGATGAGGGGCACCTTTACGACCTGATGCCGATCCCCTTTACCGAAGAGGCAGTGCGCCACGTGGCCGAGCGGGTCAAGCAGGTGCAGGATATTCTCGGCCGCCCCATGTTGCTGGAAAACGCCTCCTACTACGCCGCACCGGGACAGCAAATGAGCGAGAGCGACTTTATCGCGGCGGTGGCCAGGGAGTCAGACTGCGGCTTGCTGTTGGATGTTAACAATGTCTACGTCAACAGCATTAATCACCGTTACGATCCATTGGGCTTTATCGACGGCTTACCGCTGGAGCGGGTGAGCTACCTGCATATTGCCGGTCACTACGAAGAAGCGGAAGACTTGCGGGTCGACACCCACGGTAGCGATGTGATCGATCCGGTGTGGACCTTGTTGGATGAGGTTTACCAGCGCTGCGGGCCTGTCCCCACCTTACTGGAGCGGGATTTTAATTTTCCACCGATGAGCGAGTTGTTGGCGGAGGTGGCGCAGATCCGCGTTGCCCAGGCCCGTGTGGCATCAGCACCTACCCGTGCAAAGCAGGTGAGGGCGGGCTGAGTGCAAGATTTTCAGCGCGTGCAAAAATCGCTGACCGAGTTTGTCAGAGATCCGCTCGAAAACGCCGGGCCGGCGGGTATTGAATCCCGTCGGCTGGGTATCTATCGAGATCTATTGTTTAAAAACATCGAGGGCTCTTTAAGCAATAGCTTCCCGGTATTGAGAAGCATCTTCAACGATGAGACTTGGCTGCAAATGGTGCGGGACTTTATGCGTCGGCACCGCTGTCAGAGCCCCTATTTTGTCGACCTCGCCGAGGAGTTTCTCGACTACCTGAACCACGAACGCCAGTGCGCCTCTGATCCCGTATTTTTGCGGGAACTGGCCTATTATGAGTGGGTGGAGTTGGCGTTGGATGTGGCAGAAGAAGACCTGCCTCCCGCCCAAGACCTGCCCGATGATTTGCTGAATGCTCCATTGCAGGTGTCGCCCTTGGCCTGGCCCTTGGCCTTTTCATTTCCCGTCCATTTAATCAGTTCCCAATTTCAACCTGCCAAAGCCAGTGACGCGCCAACCTGTATCGTGGTGTATCGCAACCGCAGCGATGAAGTGGCGTTTCTGGAGAGCAACCCAGTGACACTGCGGTTATTGGAATTGCTCGACGCCGATGCACCGACGCCGGCTGCCGCACTGCAGCGTATCGCGGAAGAGATCGGTGGGGAGCCGGCCGCAATTATCGAGCATGGCAAAGCCCTTCTGGCGCAGCTCTTAGAGTTGGATATCCTCTACCTGTAGGGTGGACAGCGTCTTTTATGTCCACCGGATCGAAGCCACGCCGGTGCCCACATCGAGGGTGACGCGGCGGACACAAAACCGGTGTCCGCCCTACGGCCTTGTTCGTACGCTGGATACCCTTCACCTGTAGGGTGGACATCGCCTTTTATGTCCACCGAATCGAAACCACGCCGGTGCCCACATAGAGGGTGACGCGGCGGACACAAAACCGGTGTCCGCCCTACGGCCTTGTTCGTACGCTGGATACCCTTCACCTGTAGGGTGGACATCGCCTTTTATGTCCACCGGATCGAAGCCACGCTGGTGCCCACATCGAGGGTGACGCGGCGGACACAAAACCGGTGTCCGCCCTACGGCCTTGTTCGTACGTTGGATACCCTTCACCTGTAGGGTGGACATCGCCCTTTGTGTCCACCGAATCGCTCCCGAGATGGTGCCCACATCGAAGTGGATGTGGTGGAAACAAAACACCGTGTCCGCCCTACGGTCTTGTCTCGCCTCTGTTACAAACGTGGTGACTTGTCATAAATATGTCGCCAAAGAGTCCCTTTTCTGTCACTTGTCATCGATAGCATGTCGCCAAATGCATAGCGAGGGTGCATCACGGTGACAGAAAAACTCAAATACAAAACCATTTGGCTGTCGGACATCCACCTGGGTTTTAAGGATTGCCGCGCCGAGTATCTGTTGGATTTTCTCTCCCGTGTCGAGTGCGACACGATCTACCTGGTTGGCGATGTGGTCGACCTGTGGGCCATGAAGCGCACGCTGTTCTGGCCGCCATCTCACTATGACGTGGTTCGACGCCTGTTCCACATGGCCAATAGCGGCACCCGCGTGGTCTACATCCCCGGCAACCACGACGAACCTTTCCGGGACTACACCGATAATCTGTTTGGCCCCATCGAAGTAAAACGGGAAGCGATTTACACCACCGTGACTGGCAAGCGTCTGCTGATGTTCCACGGCGATATTCTCGACGAGCATATCCAATTGAGTAAGTGGGAAGACCTGATTGGTGATGCCGCCTACGATTTGCTGTTGTTCTTGAACCGTTGGGCCAACTTTTTCCGTCGCCGCTTCGGTCGTCACTACTGGTCACTGGCTACTTACATCAAGCAGCGTATTCCCAACGCTCGTCAGGTTATCGATGTCTTTGAGGAAGCAGCGGTGCGTGAAGCCAAGCGCCGGGGCCTGGACGGTGTGATCTGTGGCCACATCCACCAGCCGGCACTGAAAGAAATCGACGGCCTGTTGTACTGCAATGACGGCGATTGGATTGAGAACTGCACGGTGCTGGGTGAAACCGCCGAAGGCAAAATGGAATTGCTTAACTGGACCGAGCGCCAGACCTTGTTAGACAGCCTGCATCACGATGGTGAACCGGCCAGCGCCGATATCCTGCCACTGCGCCGCGCCGGTTGAGGAGACAATATGATTTCCGTCGATGCCGTTATTGAAGAACGCTTTCCCCGCTTGGCAACAGGTAATCCCCATATTCGCAAGACCCTCGCGGCTTTGCTGCAGTACCTGTTTCACGAGGCCGAATTCAAGCAGTTTGAAAAGGACTATCCGCATCTACAGGGCCTGGATTTTGTCGAGCAGGTCTTGGATTTCTTTGATTTTGGCTATGCTGTCAGCGCCCTGGATAAGGAGCGCATTCCGGTGTCTGGGCGGGTGGTGATTATCTCCAACCATCCCATCGGCAGTTTGGACGGCTTGGCGCTACTGAAGTTGGTGTCGGAGGTTCGCGGCGACGTCAAAGTGGTGGCCAACGATGTGCTCTACGCCATTAAACCTCTGCGCAGTATGCTGCTGCCGGTGGATAATATGAGCGGCAAAGCCAACCGCAAAGAGAATTTAAAGGCGATTCAGGATCACCTTAAAGGTGAAGGCGCTGTGATTATCTTTCCGGCCGGGGAGGTCTCCCGGTTTAGCCCTGCCGGTATTCGCGACGGTCGCTGGCACAACGGTTTTATCAAATTTGCCGAAAAAACCAATGCGCCGATTCTGCCGGTACATATCAATGCCCGCAATTCGGTGTTCTTTTACGCCCTGTCGATGCTGGCCAAGCCGCTGTCTACGTTGTGGCTGATTCGGGAAATGTTTAAGCAGAACAATCGCACGGTGAGGGTCACTATCGGTCCCGCTATCGAGACCGACTTGCACCGCAATTTGCCGCTGACTGCTCAGGCTAAAGTGCGTCTGTTTAAAAAGCATATTTACAAGCTGGGTAAGCGTCGTCGCCGCGGCGAGCCCTGTTTTATGCCGGAAGCACAGCCGGTTGCCCATCCCGAGGACCGTCAGCTACTGCGCCGGGCGATCCGCCAGTGCGAAAAGCTGGGCACAACGCGGGACGGTATGGAGATCTACTGCTACCAGTACAGCGGTGATTGCGTGATCATGCGGGAGATCGGCCGCCTCCGGGAAATCAGCTTCAGGGCGGTGGGGGAAGGCACTGGCCACCGCAGGGATGTGGATACTTACGACGCTTACTATGACCACATTGTGCTGTGGGATGAAAATCAATTGGAGCTGGTGGGCGCCTACCGATTGAAACGTGGTGCGAGCCTGGAAGGTGATCAGCAGTTTTACAGCGCAACCTTGTTTGACTACGACCCTGGGTTGAGCGGGCCAATATTTGAGCAGGGTGCAGAGCTGGGCCGCAGTTTCGTTCAGCCCCGCTACTGGGGCCGCAGCGCTCTGGACTACCTGTGGCAAGGGGTAGGGACCTACCTTCGTCGCCACCGGGATGTGCGCTATTTGTTTGGTCCGGTCAGTCTGAGCGACAGTATGCCCAAAGCAGCCAAAGATCTGATTGTGCAGTTCTACCAAGCGCATTTTGTCGCACCTGAGCAATGGGCTAGTGCCAAGCTCCCTTACCGCTCCGAGCATCAGCCATCGCCCTTTACCGGTGAGAATTACAATGAGGAGTTCGCGCGCCTTAAAGCTCAGTTGAGCGCTATGGATTGTGCAGTGCCCACGTTGTATAAACAGTACACCGAACTCTGTGAGCCTGGTGGCGTTAGCTTTGCCGACTTTAATATCGACCCGGATTTTGCCGACTGTATCGACGGTTTGGTGATGGTCGATATTGAACAAATGAAGCCAGCCCGTTACAAGCGTTATATTGATAGTTCCGGGCTGCGGTCAGCCGGGCTGCAATCAGCCGGGCCGCAGTCAGCGAGTGATACGGATAGCCACGCGGCCTGAAAAGCAAATAATAAGCTGCGTTAGCTCAAGCGCTGCCTTAAGCAATCAATCAGCCAGCCTGGATCGTCCAGAGGAAGATCGTGCCCTGCATCGGGGTGTGCGATCAGCTGGCCACCATAGTGTTTGGCCAATTCGGCGCTGCATTTCCAGGACACCATACGATCGCCATAGCTGGTGATAAACAGCGGTGATAAAGGCAGAGTCGCCGGCGGCCGAAAGCGGCTAGCGGCAAATAGTTGGCGCAAGGTATTGGCTTTGGTGATGGGGTGACAGTGACGAATGTTTAGCCATTGCTCCAATACGAGATCGTCTTGTTTTGCGCCACTGCCCCAGTCGCGATTGCTGACCATGTTTAAAATGGCCCGCTCCTGATCCACAGGCTTTGTTGAGAGCAGGGCTTTTGCCACATGCCGCACCTGACTGACTTGCAGTCGCTGATACCACGGACTTAAGCGACTGCTGCTATTGATGAGTACGGCAGCGTGAAAGCGTTGCGGATCTGCCGCCAACCAGTCCAGTGCCACCATGCCCCCCAGTGACAGTGCAACGATGCCCATTGGCCTTGTGTGCTCGCCACTAAAGCGCTCTGCGACCTGCTGTCGTATTGCGGGGATGGTCAGCGGTGAGTTGAGGGGATGTTGGTCGCCAAAGCCGGGCAGGTCGAGAAAGTGGCATTGCCAGCCCAGTTGTTCCCTGCAGCCTCGCGCAAACTCTCCCCAGTGAGCCTGTTCCCGGGATAGTCCCCGCAAAAATAGCCAGTGGTGTATCTTTTCCTCTGTCACGGCAGATTCCGATACCACAGGGTTTGTGCTATCTGTTGCATGTGCCGATCGCGTTCGCCACTAACAATCCAGCTGTCTGGGTTGCGTATGGCCGCCAGCAGGAAGTCCAGCAATACCAAGTGGCTGCGCAGCACTCGGGCATGGCGATGGGGCACAGTGGGGTTAAACAGCCCGGCAAAGCTGAACAACTGCCGCGGGTGCTTTTTTACCCACAGCCACGAGCCCATTTCCAAAGTCAGTGGTAGTAAGGTGTGGCCTTGCTGCGTGCCGCGGCGGTGGAAGTAATCCCACATATCGCCGTGGCTGAGGTAGTGCATCGACTGGGGGCCAAAGGCGTAGTTGTGATGGGGAAAGTTGCGCTCCCACAGTAGCTTGAGGGCCATATAGCTGCCGATATCTTCGATGGGCTCCCGCCGATAGGCGTAGGGAATCCACAGGTGATCCCGAAAGCCAAAGCCCGAGTGGAGGTCTACTGCCAGCATGGGCCGCTGGGGCGAGCTGTAGCGGTCTATGACATTTTGCAGAGCGAGGAACTCGGCCTCGACCTCCTGTTCGAAGTGGCCCCGGTGCCAGGGCAGTTTTCGCCACAGGCGCTGCCCACCCACCAGAAAGGGTACTTTGTCCTCGGCATTGATGGGGGCGTGGCGGTTGAGATCGACATGACGGGGATTGCTGCGCCAGTCTTTGAGCATGCCGCCTGGGTTGACGATGGGCAGGGCGACAATGGCGACGTCTTCTTGAAACTGTTGGCGCCAGTGACTATCCCATCGGCAGCGCTCGATCACCGACTCCAGCCACGCCAGCAATACCTGAGTGCCGATGCGTTCCACGCCGTGGATGCCGCCGGTGAGCAGCAGGCAGCAGCGCGCCTTGGTGGGCTCACCGATACAGATAGAGACCACTGGCAGGCGGTAATCATCCACGTCGATCAAGGCCTCAGTGCGGGTGCTCACCCAGTCACCGGCCTGCCGACACAGCTGCTCCAGGGAAATTAATTCCGACAGGCGTCGGTATAGGCGGCCCCGGCACTGATCCAGCACCTCACTCAGTGGTGGAAGGTGGGGGCCTACGGCGCCATCTGCGTGTTCAGTGATTGACTGTCCCAGCTCGCTACTCATACCACAGCAGACAGAGGCTAGCCTGTTTTGGCCAGCGTGAGTGGCGCACGGTCAGTACGTTGCCAGAGACTTTCTACCAGTCCGGCACTGTCGTGCCACTGGCCTTTAAGCAGCCAGTCGCAAATCGCGGCCGCCACATCGGGGTAGTGGCGAGGAGAGTGTTGGGGTTGGCTGGCCAGCCAGTCGCGAATCGCCGCGACTGAAAAATCCTCCATAACGGAGGCGCAACCCAATTGCCGCAGCGCCGCGGCATTACCAAGCTGTTCCGACTGTCCTGCCACCGGCTTGGCCAGGGCGGGAATGCCCATATGCAGACACTCGCTGATTAATTCGAAACCGGCATTACAGATCACGCCGGCGGCGCTGCATAAGTCCGCCTTGAATCCATGCAGGTTGGTCTTGCGCAGCTGAACGTTGCCATCGCTGCCGTCACTTAGATCCGGGGAGTACTGACGGAATTCGTAGCCTTCTAATTGTTGCAGCGTCTGAGTGACCCGCAGCTGATTTTCAAAGGGCAGGTAGACCACGATATGTTGGCCCGGTGTTTTTGCTGGCTTTTCATCCGGGTTGATAATGGGCGGCACAATCGGGGCGTTAAAGTGATGCCAGTGCAGACCCAGGCGATAGCGAGTCGGTGCAAAGTTGCGCATGATCGTGCTGTTGATGAAATCCACGCCCTCTTCGGGAACGTCGGGGTAACCAAAGGCGTATTGGTGACCCACCCCCACTACCGGCTTTTTGTGGATGCGCCCGGCCCATGCGGTGACCGGTTCAAAGTCGGTGACGATAAGGTCATAGCCTGACAGATCCAGGTGTTTTACGTCGCGAATGAACTGCAAGGGGCGCGCTTCACGCAGCGTTTTAAGTGTATCAATCTTGCCGTTGGTAGTGGCAAAAGTCAGTCCCTGGCGGTGTTCGTAGTCACCAAACACTTCCATATCAAAATAAGCACTGGCATCTCGCCCTGAGAACAGGAACTGCACATCGGCTGATCGGGTTTGAAAGTGCTTGGCCATCATCCGGGCGCGGGCGATATGGCCGTTACCGGTGCCCTGGACGCCGTAGAGAATTTTCATAGTTGTACTCGCGGTTCACGGAACATATAGCGCGTCACGTCACGCTCTTGATTGGCTTGCGGTGTCTGCTGATCAAATTAGTATCAGACTGTAGCTCAGGTGGGCGATGCCAATGCCAAGGCCCGCGCCAGCGACGGTGTCGGTGGGGAAGTGCACGCCGAGGATGACCCGAGACGCGGCGACAGCCAGTGCCCAGATAAACAGCGGTGCACCGATAACGCCGTAAAATAATACCGTCATGGTGGCCAGTAAAAACGCCGCAGCGGTGTGGCCGGAGGGAAAGCTGAATTCGTCAGAGGCGATGATTTCAGCGCTGAATGCGGGAATGGCGGCGGGCGGACGGCGACGCCGGCAGGTGTTTTTCAGTACCCAGTAGAGCGGCAGCCAGATCACAAAGGCCAGCGCGGTGGCGGCAAAATACGAGGCACCCAGGTGTGTACCGCTGAGGTAAACCAGTGTCGGCAGCCCCAGTTGCGCATAGCCATCGCCGGTTTTTGATACACTGCGAGCCACGCGCACCAAGGGGCGCTGGAAGCGGGTGTTGACGCAGGCCATAAACATCCTGACATCAAACTGATTGATCGACTGTATTAAGCGCATAGTTTGATCCTCACAGTCAAACAGTACGCTCTGGGCTTTGCGGTTGCGTGACAATACTGTTGCAGATTTGCGACAGTGCAGGGGCGGGGTTTTAGCGGTTTTCTATGCGCAATAGCGCGCCGCGATGCCGTCTGGGCGTATCGATGGTCAGTGGCAGCAGCTCGGCGTGAAAATCCTCAATACAGGCCTCGGCCACCTCGATAAAAGGCGGCCTCAGTGGGTCTGTGATCAAAATTTGCGATACGCCGCTGTCGATACCGCGATTGATTAACTGCCATACCGGCTCCGCCAGCTGATCCCAAAAACAGATATCGCTGGCAATCAATACGTCGATCTCGCTGAGTAAGGCGGCGTCCCAGTCGGCAAACTCGGCTTGCCGCCAGGCCAGCTCGACGTCGTTAAGCCCTGCCAAGGCATTGATATAGGGCCGCACGGCGGGGTCGATATCGGAGGCGGTCACCTCACACGCCTGCTGTTTGGCACAGTAAGTGCTGAGTAATCCCCAGCCACAGCCCACTTCCACAACTCGGCTTCCCGGCGGCAGTGGTTCGCGGCTTAACCAGTCCATCATCAACAGTGCCGAACCCCAGACTTTATGGCCGTGCAGCGTGGTGGCAGGGTGGTCTCGCTTGAGTCGGCGCCGCACCGGGTGGCCCGCCAGCGGGTAATTGATGCCATAGTACTGCCGGAGGTGGGGGCTTGAATGGGGCACAGTAGGTCTCGCCAAACGTCCAATGCTAAAGGTGGGCGGGGTTAGGTAGTATAGGGCTTGGGAATCTCTTCACAACCTGCTGATGCTTGAGGCTTTGCCAGGTTGTGCAGAGCTTCCCCGGCTTTAACGGTGTAAAAGGACGGTGACGTGAGTAAATACGATTACGATATGTTGGTCTTGGGCAGTGGTCCAGCGGGGGAGAGCGCGGCACTCAACGCCGCCAAACACGGCCAGTCAGTGGCCATTGTCGAGTCGCTGCCCTTGGTGGGCGGTGCCTGTACCCATCGCGGCACCATTCCCTCCAAGGCCCTTCGGCATATGGTGCGTCAGGCAATCCGCTTCAATGAAATGCCGATATTTCGCGAAATTGGCGACCCCCGCACACTGACCTATCCCAAGCTACTCAGCCACGCCAAGGACGTGATCTCCCGGCAGGTGTCCATGCGCAGCCGCTTTTACTATCGCAATGGCATTAGGGTGATCAACGGCCGCGGCCGCTTTGAGGACGCCCACAGCATTGCAGTGGTCAACGAAGACGGTCAGGTGGATACCGTCACCGCCGACCGGGTGGTAATCGCTACTGGCTCCAGGCCCTATCGGCCCGCCGACATCGACTTTGATCATCCGCGGGTTTACGACAGCGACACCATCCTGGATATGACCAATACCCCCCGCAAGCTAATTGTTTACGGAGCCGGGGTGATCGGTTGTGAGTACGCGTCGATCTTCTCGGGCATTGGCATCAAAGTGGAGTTGGTCAATACACGGGATCGACTGCTGGAATTCCTGGACGACGAAATTTCCGATGCCCTGAGCTATCACTTGCGCCACCTCGGGGTCATGATTCGCCACCGGGAAATCTACAAGAGCGTTGAGGCCGATGACGCCGGCGTTACCTTGCAGCTGCAATCTGGCAAGCGCTTACAGGCCGACGCACTGCTGTGGTGTAACGGGCGCAGCGGCAATACCGAGGACCTGAACCTGGGCGCGGTGGGGCTTGAGGTGGATCATCGCGGCCAGATTGTGGTGGACGACCACTATCAATCTACCGTCGACAATATCTTTGGCGCCGGCGACGTGATTGGCTGGCCCAGCCTGGCCAGTGCAGCCTACGACCAGGGGCGCGCCGCGGCGGCGTCGGCCCGAGGTAAGGAACAGTGCCGTTTCGTCGATGATGTCCCCACCGGGATCTACACCATCCCGGAAATTAGCTCAGTGGGTAAAACAGAGCGCGAATTAACCGAGGCCCGTATCCCCTATGAGGTGGGTCGGGCCTTCTTCAAAGATACCGCCCGGGGGCAAATTAGTGGCGAGACAGTGGGCATGCTCAAATTGCTGTTTCGTGTCGATACACTGGAGATACTGGGCATCCATTGCTTTGGCGCCGAAGCGGCGGAAATCATCCATATCGGTCAAGCCATCATGAAGCAAAAAAACGGCGGCAATACCCTCCGCTACTTTGTCAGCACGACCTTTAACTACCCGACCATGGCAGAGGCCTACCGCACTGCGGCCCTCAATGGTTTAAACCGACTTTGAAAGCCGGCCTTTGTCATCCAAAAAAAGTCGCCAATACGTACAAATTTTAATTGACACAAAGTGCTCTTGGCCCTAAATAGTGCCCTTGAGAGCGCAGTAAAACCCAGCGTTTGAAAAGCTATTCGTTTTTTTGTCTGACTTTGTGCTGGAGAGCAAAATGGCAAAAGAATTGGCGGATACCGACTCCGATTCCGAAGATATGGAAGACGGTTTTTTTGACGACAGCAGTAGCTTCGAAGAGCAAGCTGTTAACGGCGGGCGGGACAACAGTATCCGTCGCAAGATCGAGGAACGTCTTGAGCGCAAGCGCTTGATGGAAGAACTCGATCTGCTGGACGACTTCGATTTGTAAGCGGTGACGTTAACGGCCGCAGGAAGCGCTGTGACGTCCTCGTTGAATCAGGTCTGCCCGCACTCCACCCCCGTGTCCCCTGCGCCCGCGGTCCAATACTTTATTGCCCATTACCGGTACCAGATATACCATGTGGTCGGTCCCCTGTAGAGTTTGATAATAGTTGGGGGGATGCCACAGTGGGGAAAAGGGATGAATTGGAAAGCTATTGTCGCCGTGATTGCCCTGGCAGGGGTGGCGAGTTTCGTTTGGTATGTGGTCGACCAATCAGCGGGCAGCGACTTTAATCGTCAACTGACGCCAGCTGATTCCAGCGCCGAAGACGGCAGCGACGACCGTCCCCGGAAAACCGTGAAGGAAACCCTCGCGGTGGAGTCCGAGGAGGACTATCAGGAAAAAGCGAAGAAGGCTATTGAGCCGCCGGATTCTATTGCGGGTAGCGACGACCAGGTTCGCGCCGCAGCGGGGGATTTGTCAGAGCCCCTGGGCTCCTACCTCAGCCCCGATGAGCAAGTGCGCAAGTGGGTGTCTCTGATCGACCAGATGGCCGAGTATCGCTTGCCCAGCAAGCACTTGCCGGTGGTGTACAACAAAGATTCGTTTCAGGTTATTAAAAACGACAGCGGGCAATTGGTGAACGACCCGGCCAATTTTGACCGCTGGGACCCGCTGATCAACGCTGTGACGTCTTTGGATCCCAAGAATCTGGCGGTTTACTACAAAAAATGGTCACCCTTTCTAGAAAAGGCCTACAACGAACTGGGCAATCCCCAATCCTTCGACACTCAGCTGCGTAGCACGATCGAACACCTGCTGGTGGTGGAGCCTATCCCCGACGATACGCCGCTGAAGCAGCCCAAGGTATTTTACGAATACGCCGACCCGGTGCTGGAAAATGCCGACCCGCTAAGCAAGTGGATGTGGCGTCTGGGGCAGGAAAACATGCTGGCCCTACAAGAGTGGTTGCGGCAGTTGCGCAGCTACCTCTAATCTCCAAGTTTCTAATATCCGGGTTTCGAAAGTGAGGGGCCGCTGTGGTGGCCCCCAAGGGCGCTTCACAGGCGATTGAGAGAACCGATCAAATGCGGTTTGCGGCCTGCTTCGTCCCGTAACTCAAAGTCGATTTTCTGCTCGCCCGGATCAAAGCAAAGTTGCGTGGTTGCCGGTAAAAACACCGGTGTTTTAAATTCTACGTGGCAGGATAGCGCCTCGCCAAAATCGGGGTAGCGGCCTATCAGCGCGGCCATACAGGCGGCCTTGCTCCACATTCCGTGTATCACCATACGCTTAAAACCCAGGGCTTTAGCGCTGAGGTCGTGAAGGTGAATCGGGTTGAAGTCTCCCGAGGCGCGGGCGTACTGTCGCGCGGTTTGGCGCTGCAGATGCAGTGCCAGCTGTTCAGGGTAGACTCGCGGAGCGGGGCGTTCTCGCTTGCCGCCACTGGCGCCAGTTTTGCGGCGCGACAGATAACTGCTGAAGTCCTGCCACAGCAGTTCGTCGCCGCTGTGGGCCTCGCAGACAAAATCGAACTCGACACCCCGCGGGGTCAATTGGTGACCGGCGACTCGGCAGGTCATCGACAGGGTGTCGTCGAGCCTGGCGGCACGATATTGCACGATGCGGTTGCTGAGGTGGACACAGCCCATTGGCGCCACCGGAAAGGCCTTGTCCAACATCAACTGCATTTGCAGGCGAAACGCCAGTGTGTGGAGGTAACTGGGTGGCAGGGTGCGATTATCGTGCTGAAATCCGCAGACCTGGGCATAGCGAGCCACAGCGCGCCGATCAATATCGACCTGGCCCAGGGTGATGAGCTGGTCGGGGAAGCTGGGCTCGGCGTCACCGTTGCCTCTGGCGATCGCGGCGCGGGCCAACAACGGTAAAAGTGCAGGGAGCTTATCTAATTTTCGTTCCATAGCGGCGGTCATGCTAATCTACCCATGTTTACAGTACGGCCAGTATAAGTAAGCCAGTATAACCAAATAGCCACGCTGACAAATTCGCCCTGTTTATGTTCCCGCCCCGCGGCGGGGTCAAGTCGGGGATTATTCCGAAGCCCAGATGGGCCAGGCACAAGTGAGATAGAGGACAATGACTGAAGCGGGTGGGAAATCCTTTTCAGAGCTGAGCGATTCCAGCTTTCTGGTGCAATTGGTCTACCCCGCCATGTTGGAAATGGGTTTGGATGTCGAGCGGGTCGTGGAGGAGTGTAAAATCTCCAGTAACCTGCTGACGGATCGCACCGCGCGCTTTCCCCATGCCGCGCAGGTACAGTTTTGGCGGGTGTTGGAAGAGGTCAGTGGAGATCCCTTAATCGGTCTGCATATCGCCGAGGTGGTGCCGGTTTATCGGGGGCAGGTGCTGGAATATCTGTTTCTCAGCAGCCCTAACTTTGGTGAGGGGCTGCGGCGGGCGCAAAACTACCAGCGCCTGGTGACCGACGCCATGCAGTTTGAGTTGGAGGTCGGTGCTGAGGAATCCCGCTTGGTACTGGATTTTGCCGGCGACTCGGCGCCGTCGCTGCGCCATCGCAATGACTGCTTTGCGCGATTTTTACTGCGTTATTTCGATGCCTTAACCGATGGCGCCTTTCGAGCATTGCGGGTTAACCTGCCTCACTCTCCCGGTGCTGCGGTGGATGAATACGAGCGGGCCTTTGGTTGTCCGGTAGAGTTCGACAGCCCTCGGCAGGCCCTGGTTTTTGCCACCGACGTGTTGGATACCCCCTCAACTCACGCCGAACCGGAGCTGCTAAAACTCCACGAGCGCCTGGCCAGCAAGCAACTGGAAAAACTGTCCCGCCAGGATGTGGTGGGGGACGTAAAACGGGTCATCGCTGAAGTGTTGGAGCTGGGACAGCCCACCCTGGAGGGAGTGGCCGCGCGCCTGGATATGAACGAGCGAGTGCTGCGCTCGCGGCTGACCGAAGCCGGCACCAGTTTTAACCAGGTGCTGGCGGACTACCGGTGTATCCTCGCCAAACGTCTGTTGGCCCGCACCGATGAAAGCATTGCCGATGTGGTCTACCTAACTGGTTTTTCCGAGCCCAGCACCTTCTACCGTGCCTTCAAACGCTGGACCGGCCTCACCCCAGTGGAATACCGCCAACAGAAAATGGCGGATGGTGAGCCCCAATAGTGGGGCCCGCTTTTGCAAAGCTTATCAAGTTAGTTTCATCGATAAGGTCCACTAGGCGCCAATCAGCGCCTGGCCGCACACCCTCATCACATTGCCCTGCACCGCCCGGGACGCCGGGTTGGCAAAGTAGGCGATGGCCTCGGCCACATCCACTGGCAGTCCACCCTGAGACAGGGAGTTCAACCGGCGCCCAAACTGGCGAGTCATAAAGGGGATGGCGGCGGTCATAGCGGTTTCGATAAAGCCCGGTGCTACAGCGTTGACGGTAATACCCCGCTGCCGCAGGGCGTCGTCGGCTGTCATATAGTCAACGTAGCCAATCACCCCGGCTTTGGATGCCGCATAGTTGGTTTGCCCCCGCTGGCCGGCAATCCCGTTCATCGACGATACGCCGACAATGCTGCCGCCGTCGTTGAGGGCGCCGCTTGCCAACAGCTCATCGGTGATACGCTGTGCAGCCGTCAGGTTGATGTTCAACACCATCTGCCACTGGTCTTCAGTCATGTTGGCCAGGGTCTTGTCCCGGGTCACGCCGGCGTTGTGAACCACGATATCGACGCCGCCCTGGGCGGCAAACAACTCGCTGAGTCGCTGTGGTGTGTCCTCGGCGGTGATATCTGCCACTAAGCTGGTGCCACCGATGCTCTCCATGGTGCTGCGAAGTTCACTCTCCATGGGCGCGACATCCACCCCCAGCACTTGAGCACCATCGCGACTTAGAACGGTGGCAATGGCGGCGCCAATGCCCCGGGACGCACCGGTCACCAGGGCTGTTTTGCCGGCCAAGGGGCGCTGCCAATCCAAGCTCCCCGGGTGTTCTGCCGCGGTATTGGCGACCTTTAGTACCTGGCCGCTGATATAAGCGGATTTGGCTGACAGCAGAAAGCGCAGGCTACTGGCGATGTGGGATTCCATGCCCTCTGCGACAGTCACCAGCTGGGCTGTGGAACCCTTGCGGCCGACTTCCTTGCCCAGAGAGCGGCTCAGGCCCTCCAGCGCCCGCTGGGCGGTGGCTGCGGACAAGGTTTGGCAGGCCATGTGGGGGCGACCGAAAATAACGATGCGACCATTGGCGCCCAGCTGGCGTATGCGGGCGTGGAAGTAGCGGTAAGCCTCGTCTAACTGGGTCGGATTTTGAATATGGCTGGCGTCAAAGATCAGCGCATCACAGCGCTGGGTGGTGGCGTCGGTATGGCTTGCCGGCATGCCGGTCAACACCGATTGCACAGCCTGGAATACCGCGCTGCTTGCGTTACCACCGAGGTCCACCAGAACTGGCGTGGTTGCCTGGTCTGCCGTGTAGCGTCGCAGTTCAGGGGGAGGGTTGACCCCCAGCGCACCCAAAATGGCCTTGCCGGGGGCGGAGTTGATCAGGCTCTCTAGACGGTCACTCATCCTCGTGGTCTCCTGCGTATGTAGAGAATACTGGTTTATGGAACGGGTGTTGTGGCAATGATTGCCGATATTGTGAGCATTCTAGCGTCATCCCGGTGGCCGGGCGTTGACGAAACTGACCTGCGGCACCGTCGCCACAGCCAATGCCGCCGGCGCCGGGCTTGTTACACTCGCCATCGTCAATTAGAGGACTACCATCATGACTGCTTTGCCTAAGCGTGTCGCCATAGTGGGCGGCAACCGGATTCCATTTGCCCGCTCCAACACCGCCTATGTCGGCCACAGCAATCAGCAGATGCTGACTGCAGCCATCGAGGGGCTGGCACAGCGTTATAAGTTGCAGGGAGCGCGCCTGGGCGAAGTCGTGGCCGGCGCGGTGATGAAACACAGCCGGGACTTTAATCTCACTCGGGAATCCCTGTTGAGCACCAGCCTGGATCCCTGTACCCCCTGTTGCGATTTGCAGCTTGCCTGCGGCACTGGCTTGCAGGCGGTGATTACGGTGGCCAATAAAATCGCCTTGGGCCAGATCGACTCGGGCATCGCCGGCGGTGTCGACACCACCAGCGATGCGCCTATTGCCGTCTCCGATGGTCTTCGCAATGTGTTGCTGGAAGCCAACCGCGGACGCACCATGGGCGACCGGGTAAAAGCCCTACTGAAATTGCGCCCCCGAGATATTGGTATCGAAATTCCGCAGAATGCCGAGCCCCGCACCGGCTTGTCCATGGGCGGACACACCGAGCTGACGGCCAAGCATTGGCAGATTAGCCGCGAGGACCAGGATGCACTGGCCTGTGACAGCCACCGCAACCTGGCTGCGGCTTATCAAGCGGGATTCTTTAACGATCTGGTCAGCCCCTACGCAGGTGTCAAACAGGACAATATCCTGCGTCCCGATACCACGGTAGAAAAACTCGCCACGCTCAAGCCCGCCTTTGACAAAAAAAGTGGCCAGGGCACGTTGACGGCGGGGAACTCCTCAACCCTTACGGACGGCGCCTCGGCGGTGTTATTGGCATCAGAAGAGTGGGCCCAGGCCCAGGGGCTGCCAGTACTGGCCTACTTGAGCTTTGTGCAGGTGGCGGCGGTGGACTTCCGCCCCGGCGACAACAGTGAGGGCCTACTGATGGCGCCGGCTTACGCCGTGCCACAAATGCTGGATAAAGCGGGGCTGACACTGCAGGACTTCGATTTTTATGAAATCCACGAGGCGTTTGCCGCCCAGGTGTTGGCGACACTCAAGGCCTGGGAGGACGAGACCTTCTGTAGAGATCGCCTGGGGCGCGAGGTGCTGGGGTCGATAGATCGCAGCAAGCTAAACGTCAATGGCAGCTCCTTGGCCACCGGCCACCCCTTTGCCGCGACTGGTGGTCGTATCGTCGCTACCTTGGCCAAAATGCTGGAGCAAAATGGTGGCGGCCGCGGTCTGATCTCCATTTGTGCGGCTGGCGGTCAAGGTGTGACCGCTATCATGGAGCGGCCTTAAGGCGCTGACTGTGAACCCGGCTTACTTGCCGTAGCTCTCGCAACTGCCTTCTTCATAGCCCATCACGGCGGGATTGGCGCAGGCGCTGCAGCTATTGCCAAAGGTCTGATGCTTGCCGCTAGGGCAGGGCTCGGTCACGCAGCGGACCTTACTTTCGATACGGGTGTCGATATGACCACATACCGGCCGATATTCCCGGGTGCACATCTCTGGGCGAGGTGACTTGCACTGGAAAAAACCGGTATTCCCCTCATCTGAATCCTTTAACGCGGAGCAGGCCGACAGCAGCGCAGTCAGCGCGATAGCGGCTATACGCAGGTTTGCGGTTTGGCTCATGGAAACCTTCCTTATGACGGCGCAATGGGTAGCGCCTATTGTTGTCATGCTTGCAAACGATTGGTCATATCCACTGCTTCAACTTATCCTTGTATCACAGATTGGGATTATCGATAAGTTGCGAAAAAAACGGATTTGCGGTTTTGCGCGTAACGGTGTCTGTGGCGGACAGAGAAGCGGTGTCCGCCCTACTGTTAGGTAGGTGTGTGGAACAACACAGCAAATGACGCATCTGAACCCGTAGGGTGGACATCGCTTTTTATGTCCACCGAGGGCCATTGGTCTCAGCAAAAGGAGTGAGAGATGAAGAAGATTGATATAGGTATTAACGAAAGTGATCGTCAGCAAGTCGCTGAAGGCCTGAGCCGCCTTCTCGCCGACTCCTACACGCTGTACCTTCAGACACACAACTTCCACTGGAACGTTACCGGTCCACGTTTCCGGGACCTACACCTGATGTTTGAAGAACACTACACCGAGCTGGCGACAGCTGTGGATGACATTGCCGAGCGCATCCGTACTCTGGGCGTCGCGGCACCGGGGACGTATTCCGCCTTTGCCAAGCTCAGTGCAGTGAAAGAAGTGGACGGTGTACCGTCGGCGGAGGAGATGGTGGACATTCTTCGGGCTGGACATGAACAAGTGGTGCGAACCAGCCGAGAAGTTTTGAAAATGGCCCAAGAGGCTGATGACGAATCCACCACTGCCTTGGTGTCAGACCGTATGCGTATCCACGAGAAAACCGCCTGGATGCTGCGCGCGATCAACCAATAGCGTAAACCCCTAGCGCTATGCCGCTTAAAGCCAAATAGAGCCCGGTCTGTGCCGGGCTTTTTATTTTGGGGTTTGGCTGTTGAGCTTGGCCCGGCCACACAGCACTGGTCTTTGTGACACCCTGGGATATGTAACAGGCGCCGCCGCCATCCGTCATAGTAGTAAGGATTTCACAAGGGCGGACGAGCGAGATGAAAGCGCTACTTTTGATAACTCTGTTTCTGGCGACAAGCGCCCAGGCCTTGACTCTGGACAGTGGCACGCAGCGCGCCACAACGGTGGAGTTGTTTACCTCCGAGGGCTGCAGCAGTTGCCCGCCCGCAGACCAGTGGTTGTCGAGGCTAAAGGCGGCGCCGGGCCTGTTTGATACCCTGATTCCCATGGCATTTCACGTCGACTACTGGGATCGCTTGGGGTGGCGGGACTCCTTTGCGTCCAGGGAATATTCCCAGCGTCAGCGCCGCCATCATCAGGAGGGGAATTTGGAGCGTGTGTATACCCCCGGGTTTGTGGTGGATAACCGTGAATGGCGGGGCTTCTTTGCAGGGCAACGCTTGCCTCGACACACCTCCCAGAAAGCGGGTCGTTTGCAGGTTAATGTTGATACTGATGCCAGCGCGGGCCGTATTCGCTATCAGTATCGTCCGGCGGATTCCAGCCAGATGCAGTGGACCCTGCATGTCGCCTATCTGCTGATGGGGGTATGCAGTGAGATTGGTGCCGGTGAAAATCGTGGCAGACAGTTGTGCCACGATTTTGTTGTCGATTCACATCAACGACATGCTATGGCAATAGAAAAACAGCCCGCTTATTTTACGGGTACTGCAGCGCTGCCAGCTCGACCCGACAAGCAGCAGGCGCAGACAGCCATCGTTGTCTGGGTGTCGCGGCAGGGTGCTGAGGCCATCGAGCAAGCCGTCGCCGCTTATCTATAGCATCAACAGGGCTGTGCATGTTGATCTGACCGGCCCACATAAAATGCAAAGGCATGCGTGCAAAGCAGCATGCTGCTCACGGTGGAAAAGAAGGTGCAAAAGGTGAAGTCACAGACCCGTCTTATCGCTCGCTATCTCAATGGAATGCCAGAGGGCCGCGTAGAGTGGATCGGCCTGCGTCCCCAGCGCAAAGCGCCGATGACGGTCGTGAACGAGGCCCGGGCCGAGGCCGGTATGGGCCTGCAGGGCGACCGGCGTATGCAGGGACGGGTTGGTTCGGGGCGTCAGGTGACGATAACCAGCCGAGAGTTTATCGACATGGTAGCCCGGCAATTGGGTGTGGCCGCCATTGATCCGGCACTGCTGAGGCGGAATTTGGTCGTCTCCGGTGTCAATCTCAATGCGCTGCGGCACCAGCGTATTCGCATCGGTGAGGTCGTGGTGGAAACCAATGCCCTGTGCCAGCCCTGTTCGCGGATGGAGACGGCGCTGGGTCCTGGTGCCCTGGTGGCGATGTTGGGCTACGGTGGGCTTTGTGCCCGCATCCTGGAATCCGGGCGCATCGCGGTGGGCGATCCCGTGATCTATATCCCGCCGGAGGCTGAGTAAGCCGGCGTCCGCGAACAGTGGTGGCGCGCCGAGCAGTTGTTTGGACTGTCCCCATACAGGACAATAATGGCCTGTCAGCTCGACGGTGGGCGGACTAATCATCGCGTCACAATCAACTGGGGAATTACGCTTTCATGGGACCACTATCAGGATTTCGCATAATTGAATTGGAAGGGCTCGGCCCAGCACCCTTTGCCGGCATGATGCTGGCCGATATGGGGGCTGAGGTGATCTCCATCACCCGCAAGTCCACACCGGAAGGCAAGCCCGTTGAGAACACCATCAGCGAGCGAGGCAAAAAATCCATCGCCCTGAACCTTAAAGACCCCCGCGGTGTGGAGGCTGTGCTCAAACTGTGCGAGAACGCCGATGCACTGATTGAGGGCTTTCGCCCGGGCGTAGCGGAAAAACTCGGTATTGGCCCGGAAGATTGCATGGGCCGCAATCCCAAACTGGTTTACGGCCGCATGACGGGTTGGGGCCAAACGGGTCCTATGTCGCAGATGGCGGGCCACGATATCAACTACATTTCCCTGTCCGGCGCCCTGGGTTCCATCGGCCGTGCCGGTGAGCGTCCCATGCCGCCCCTGAACCTGGTCGGCGACTTTGGCGGGGGCGGTATGTTCCTGGCTTTCGGTGTGGTGTCGGCCATGCTGGAGTGCAGTCGCAGCGGTCAGGGGCAGGTGGTGGATGTTTCCATGGTCGAGGGCTCGGCGGCGCTGATGCACATGATGTACAGCTTCCTTAACAACAGCACGTTTGGCTGGCGTGACGAGCGAGGTGTGAACATCCTCGATACCGGCGCGCATTTCTACGAAGTGTATGAGACCAGCGACGGCGGCTATATGTCAGTTGGACCTATTGAACCGCAGTTTTACGCCATTCTGAAAGAGAAAATGGATCTCAGCGAGGAAGATTTTGGCGCCCAGTATGATGCGTCCCGCTGGCCTGAACTTAAAGAAAAATTGGCGGCGGTGTTTAAAACCCGCACCCGTGCCGAGTGGACTGAAGTGTTTGACGGCACCGACGCCTGCGTAGCGCCGATACTGAGCATGACCGAAGCGCCCAAGCACCCCCACAATGTCGCGCGCAATTCCTTCATTGAGGTTGGTGGGCATGTGCAACCGGCGCCGGCGCCGAAGTTCAGCCGCAGTGCGCCCGCTACTCCGAACGCCGCGCCGCGGCCTGGCAGCGACACTGATGCGGTGTTGACTGAGGCAGCGGGCTTCAGTGCCGACGAATTGGCGGCGCTGCGCAGTGATGGCGTGTTGACCTGATCGCAGGGCTAAACACTCCGCAATCCAGCTGGGATCGTGGCGCGTATACAGAGTCTAATTACTCGTGTAGGGAGACCGTCAATGCGCCTCGACCCCATCGCCTTGGCCGAAAAAGGCCTGGTACCTGATTCTCTGTTAAGAAAAGGCATCCGCCGCCAGCTTGCCCAGCGACTGGAGCAAGAACACGGCAGTGATGTCGATGCCAGTGAAAGCCGTCGCCGGCAGTTTCGAGAGGCGCTGCGCCACTCTGCCATTGCCATCAATACTGACGACGCCAACGACCAGCATTACGAGGTCCCCGCAGGGCTATTCGAACTTATGCTGGGCCCCAAGCTCAAGTACAGCAGCTGTTACTGGCCAGAGGGTTGCGACTCCCTGGCCCAGGCCGAAGACGCCATGCTTCAGTTAATGGCGGAGCGCGCCAAGCTGGAAAACGGCCAGAAAATTCTCGAACTGGGCTGTGGTTGGGGGAGCTTCTGCCTATGGGCGGCCCAACAGTATCCCGATTCAGAGGTTACCGCCGTATCAAACTCCCACGGCCAGCGAGAGTTTATCGAAGCGCAGGCGGCTGCGCGGGGCTTGACCAACCTGAGGGTGATTACCTGTGACGTGGGTCAGCTCGAGCTGGCTGAGACCTTCGACCGAGTGGTCACCGTCGAAATGCTGGAGCATGTGCGCAACTACCGGGACATGCTGGCCAATATCTCCCAGTGGCTGGAGCCGGACGGCTTTCTGTTTGTGCATATTTTCTGCCACGCTTTCCTGCACTATCCCTTCGACGGCGGTTGGATGACGGATCACTTCTTTAGCGGTGGGCAGATGCCAGCCTTTGATACGCTGATGCATTTTTCTGAGCATATGCGCATCGTCGACAGTTGGCGGCTTAATGGCGAGCACTACGCCAAAACCCTGGAGGCTTGGTTGGATAAACTGGACGCTTTCAGAAAACCAGCCCTGGCGATCTTGGCCGAGCATCCCCAGCCGCGCTTGCAGTTGCAGCGCTGGCGAATGTTTTTGATGGCCTGTGCCGAGCTGTTTGCCTACAACGGCGGCCAGGAGTGGTTTGTCGGCCACTACCTGATGACACCGGGCAAGGCAGGGGACTGAAGCCCCGCCAAACGCCTTCGGCCAAGCCCTAGGCTAGCAGCTCTCGCAGAATCCCCTCGTACATCGTGGAGAGGGTGTCCAGGTCTTCGGCCCGGACACACTCATCGACCTTGTGAATGGTCGCATTGACTGGCCCCAACTCCACTACCTGAGCGCCGGTGGGGGCGATAAAGCGGCCGTCAGAGGTGCCGCCTGCAGTCGACAGCTCGGTCGGGCGGCCGGTGGCATCCTGAATGGCTTTTTGGGCGGCCTCTACCAAGGGGCCCTCAGAGGTGAGAAAGGGCTGTCCACTGAGGTGCCAGTCGATGCTGTAATCGAGTTTATGGCGCTGCAAAATGGCTTCACAACGGGCCTTCAATTGCTCCGCCGTCACCTCAGTGGAAAAACGGAAGTTAAACACCACTTCCACTTCGCCGGGAATCACATTGGTGGCGCCGGTGCCACCGTTGATGTTGGAAATCTGGAACGAGGTCGCCGGGAAAAAGTCATTGCCCTGATCCCATTGCTCCGCCGCCAATTCGGTCAGGGCGGGGGCCACCTCGTGGATGGGGTTGCGGGCCAGGTGTGGGTAGGCAACATGGCCCTGAATGCCCCTGGCGGTCAGAACCGCACCTAACGAGCCGCGACGGCCATTCTTGATCACGTCGCCCACTTGTTCGGTGGAGGAGGGTTCCCCCACTACGCACCAGTCGATCTTGCTGCCCTGATCTTCCAGCCACTGCACCACTTTCACCGTGCCATCGGCGGCGGGACCTTCTTCGTCGCTGGTGATCAAAAAGGCAATGCGCCCGCTGTGATTGGGATGGACGGCGACAAAGCGTTCGCAGGCGGTCACCATTGCCGCCAGACTACCTTTCATATCCGCCGCACCACGGCCCCGCAGCATGCCCTCGCTGATGGTGGCTTTAAAGGGCGGTGTCTGCCACTGGGACTCGGGGCCGGTTGGCACCACATCGGTGTGGCCGGCAAAGCACAGCAGCGGGCCACTGTCGCCGCGAACTGCCCAGAAATTATCGACCTCACCAAAACGCAGCGATTGGCAATCGAAGCCGATGTCGGACAGCCGTGCCATCATCTGTTGCTGGCAACCGGCATCCTCGGGGGTGACCGAGGGGCGTTCAATCAGTTCGCAGGCGAGTTGGAGGGTGGGGCTGAGTTGGGTCATATAAAGCCGGATCGTCGTGTTAAACCCAGCATTTTAGCAGGTTTGCTGCCTGGATAGCGTGCCGAGTGACCGAATCACTCAGCCGGTTGAAGAGTGAACGGTTTGGTCATAGAGACGGCGGGCCGGGCTGCCTACTATTTTGTCCATACTTTTTGGTGGCCGTTGCTTGGCCGCCGATGCAAACAGTTCGTGACCACAACCAATAAACAGGGGAAGACCATGACCGCCGATCTGGAACTCGCAAGCGCCGCCGCACAGTTTGATTTTGCCGACCAGGATATTCCCCAGCGCCTGCGCCACTGGGCAGAGCACCGTCCCGATCACCCTTTTATGATTTGGGAGCCGCGTTCGGGGAATGAGCGTCGCTGGACCTACAAAGAGTTTGAGCACGCGGTCAATCAGGTTGCGGCTGGGCTGCATGGCCTGGGCGTAAAAAAGCATGACAAGGTTCTTATCCATGCTGAAAACTGCCCGGAGATGGTTTTGGCCTGGTATGCCTGTGCCCGCTTGGGGGCGGTAGGGGTGACCACCAATACCCGCTGTGTGGGGGGGGAGATCGAGTACTTTGCCGCCCATACCGAAGCGGTGGGGGCGATTACCCAGCCCAAATTTGTCGACGAGATTGCCGCCAATGCCAAGAATGTCGGCTGGATTGTGGTGACCGGCGATAACTCAGGCGAAGCCCCGGAGTCTCCAGTCAAGGGCGATTACCCCAGCTTTGACAGCCTGTTTGGCGACCCTGCTTCTGTCCCCGAGCGTCCTGCCGAGCCGATGCTGCCGGCGGGGATTATGTTCACTTCGGGCACTACCTCGCTGCCCAAGGCAGTGGTACACACCCATGCCAATGCGCTGTGGTCCGGCACCATGGGTAGCCAAAGTATGAATATGGACAGCGATAGTGTTTACCTTGGCTTCCTGCCCTTCTTCCACGTTAACTGCCAGAGCTGGTGTTTCTGGGGGTCGCTGGGGGTAGGTGGCACTGCGGTGCTGATGCCCAAATTCTCGGCCTCTAAGTTTTGGTCAGTGATCGACAAGTACCAGGTCACTCACTGCTCGATGATTCCCTTTGTGTTCAAGGCCATCGCCATGGAGCCGGTGCCGGAGTCCCACAGCCTCAAAGTGATGCCTATGGGGATTATCTGGAAGGAAATCTCAGGTTGGCTCAAAGCTGAGCCCTTCGCCAGTTGGGGGATGACCGAGACCGTCACCCATGCCACCCGTTCGGATTTTGTCCACGATTGGCCCCAGGGCAGTATCGGCAAGCCGACCCCCGGTTACCACCTGGCGGTGGTCAACCCGGAAACCGGCGAACCCTGTCAGAAAGGCGAAATCGGCGAGCTGTGGGTGCACGGTGTGCCCGGCGTGAATATCTTCCTTGAGTACTACAAAAACCCGGAGGCGATGGCCAAGTCCTTTACTCCCAACGGGTGGTTTAAAACCGGCGACATGGTTCACGTTGGCGACGAAGGCCATTTCTACTTTACCGACCGCGACAAAGACGCCTTGAAAGTGGGTGGCGAGAACGTTTCTGCCAGACAGGTTGAAGAAGTGTGTATGCAGGTGCCCGGCGGCGGCATCGGTGAAATCGCCATTGTCGCCAAATCCCACGACATGCTGGATATGGTGCCGGTGGCCTTTGTGATCAAAGGTTGGGGTGCGCCGGAGGACGATGAGGCCTTTGCCCAGGCCATTATCGATCACTGCAAAGCTAACCTGGCGGACTTTAAGGTGCCTCGGGCGGTGTATATCGTCGATGAGTTCCCTCGCGCGACCTTGGAGAAAGTGGCCAAGAACAAGCTGCGGGAAATGGCCGACGAGATGCCTGCCATCGATTGATCGACAGTCGTTTTGTCACCGCAGCGGGGCGCTTCAGGCGCCCCGTTTTTGTTTTGTGCCTGTCATAAAAGCATCGTTTTCCTGTCATCCCATACCCTTAGCATCCTGTAGTGCCGGCGGCAGATCGGCCCCGGCATACTGTTCACAGGATGAGAAATAAGGGTTGTGACATGAATCGTTACTATAAGCAGCAGGCCTTACACTCCAATATGCACCAGCAGTCTGTGCGGGCAGAAATTTCCCGACAGGTCGACGAGTTTCTCAAAAAGGGTGGCAAGATCGAGCAGCTGTCCGGTCCTCAATTTCAACCGCATCGCAGCGTTCGCATCAACAGCGCGGTACTGACTGACGTGCTGTGACGGCCGACGTACTGTGATTGCCGCCACGGTGTTCGCCGCCCTGCGGGGCGGCCACTGATAAAAAGTAAATAATGCGGATTGGCCCACTGCTCCGGGAAACCTTGCATCGCGACTACTAGTCTTAGTCTTGATGACAACGTTAGCGTCTATTCGTTAGCGTTTATTCGTTAGGGTTTATAGTTAGTGTGTTTGTAATCAGGAGTATGTTATGTCGATCGCACGTTGGACTTTGGCCGTGCTTGCCGCAGGCTTTTTGGTGGCGCCGACCTTCGCTGCGCCTCCCCACTCTCTGCCACCGGGCCTGGAGAAAAAGGCGGCTCGCGGCGATCTGCCCCCGGGTTGGCAGAAGAAACTGGCGGTAGGCCATCGGCTGGACCGGGATGTTTACCATCACGCCCAGGTGATTCATACCAGTCGTGATCGGGATATCGTCACCGTTCAGATCGAAGATCGCCGCTTGCGGTTGTTAGCTGAAACCCTGGAAATCATCGACATTCTGAATTAGCCAGCTTGGCCAGGCCCTAGAGCAGATTTCGCTGTTCATACAGGGTCTGCCACACAGCGCCTTTTTTGTTGCTAACCTCGGTATCAAAGTAGTGGCGGACCCGGCGACGATCTCGAGGGTTGTCCTTTAAGACCGTGCCCACCAGGAAATTGACGATGTCCTCAGGCTGGGAGGCGCCGCGTCGATAGTAGTAGGCGTAGATGCCGATGGCGTGGGCTACTGAGACCGCTTCGGCGGTGGACATAACCGCGGCTGACAGGCGATCGGTACTGCGGCCGCTCAAGGTTTGGCCGTTGCGCAATTCGTGAAAGATCGTCACTAGGGCTTCCACCATTTCAGGCGGTACCTGCGTATCCACACCAGAGCGCTGTATCAGTCGCCCCGACTCCCGCTGCACTATCGCCATCTCATCCTGAAGATTGCTGATCGGCGGAATGGTCTCAAAGTTGAGCCGCCGTTTAAGCGCGGCGCTCATATCAAACAAGCCGCGG
Organism: Spongiibacter nanhainus; assembly: GCF_016132545.1. Classification (GTDB taxonomy): domain Bacteria; phylum Pseudomonadota; class Gammaproteobacteria; order Pseudomonadales; family Spongiibacteraceae; genus Spongiibacter; species Spongiibacter nanhainus. Next base: position 2,704,948 of record NZ_CP066167.1, on the reverse strand, counting down.
TCCAGGGAGTTGGAGGTGGCGATGATGTTAAACCCTTCCCGGGCGAACACCACCTCGTTACCCAATTCGGGGATGACAATTTGACGCTCCGACAGGATCGATAAAATGGCGTCCTGTACTGACTGGGGGCAACGAGACAGTTCCTCAAAGCGGACCAGTTGCCCCTCGGCCATACCCTGGTAGACCGGCCCGGGAATCAGGGCTTCCCGGCTGGGGCCATGGCGCTGCAGCAGCGCCACATTCCAGTCGTAGAGTAACTGCCGATAGTTGGAGATGGCGCCACCCTGAATGGTGAACTGGGAGTGGCCGGAAATGCTGCTGGCCAGCAGCTCCGAGAGCCAGGATTTGGCTGTGCCGGGCTCGCCGATCAGCATCACACCACGCTCGGTGAGCAGCGATACAATGACCCGGTTAACCAGCTCCCTCGGGGCCACGAATTTGCGCTCTATACCCAGCTCCTTGTCGCCGAGAATAAAGCGTTCGACGGCAAAGGGAGAGAGTTGCCAGCCCGGTGGCACTGGGCCCGGGTCCCACTGTTTTAATTTTTCCAACTCGCTGGCGAACAGATCTTCAGCAACCGGTCTCTGTATGTGTTTGTCACTCATCGCTGTTCTCCAAGCCTTAAGAGGGTTGCCATTGACCGCGTTTTTCCGGTGCCATGCGCTCCTGGGGCAGTATGCGGGGCAGCTCGGTAATGGGGATGAGACCGTTGATCACGTGATCCAGGGCGCTGTCGCGCATGGTGATCAGGCCGGAGTCCAATGCCAGCGATCGCAGTTCGCCCACTGGGGTATGTCTGGAAATCGCATCCCGCAATTCGCCATTGAGCTGTAAGTATTCAATTACCCCCAGTCGCCCTCGAGTGCCAGTGCCGCCACAGTGGTCGCAGCCGGTGCCGGCAAAGCATTGAAAACCGTCCGGTACCCCGGTCGGGAACAGTTCGGCAAGAATTTCCGGGTCGGTTTCGGCCTCGGTTTTACAGTGGGGGCATATACGCTTGGCCAAGCGCTGTGCCATGACCGCCAGCAGTTCGGAAGCCAATGAATTGGGGTGAACGTTTAAATCGAAAAGCCGCTGCACGGCGTCGACGGCATCGTTGCAGTGCAGTGTGGACAACACAATATGACCCGTTTGGGACGCCCGCAGTGCTTCCAGCGCCGTCTCGTGATCGCGAATTTCCCCTACCAGAATCACGTCGGGATCCTGGCGCACAAAGGAGCGCATGGCATCGGCAAAGCTAAAACCGATTTCTGGCCGCACTCGGGTTTGCTGAATATCGTCGATGGAGTATTCGATGGGATCCTCCACGGTGATGACTTTGCGGGTGCTGTCCTGGGCCAGTAACTGCAGCCCGGCATTGAGGGTGGTGGTTTTACCGGAGCCGGTTGGCCCCACCACTAACACCAGTCCTGCGGGGTTGTGAAGCAGACGGCGGTAGTGGCTGGCGATCTGTGGCGGCATCCCCAGCTCGTCGATACTGATTAGCGAAGAATTCTGCGCCAGCAGGCGAATCACCACGTGTTCACCGTGCAGCGACGGTTGCACCTGCACCCGCAAATCGAAGCGACTGCCGCCTACCCGCACCTGGGCGCGGCCCCCCTGTGGCAGTCGTCGCTCGGCAATGTTGAGGTCGGCCCGCAGCTTAATCACATTGATCAGGCCGCGATACTCGGCGGGGCTGACTTGGTAGTGGCTGAGGTCCAGCAGTTCGCCGTCGACCCGCAGCCGCACTCTGACCCGATCCCGGTACAGCTCCAGGTGGATATCACTGGCGCGGTCGGCGACGGCATCCAGCAGTAGGGCTTCGTAAAGGGCAACCAGACGGGCGTCGATGGTGGTGGGTTCTTTTTCCAGCAAGTCTTCGTCGTAGCCGGGAGAGTGAATATCTTTTTCTGTGGCAACCGGATGATCTTTACCCCGCAGCTGTCGGTCGATGGAGGACCACACTCGGCGGAAGTCAGTGGGAGTAATGAGTTGGAGTTCAATGGTCTTGCCGGGGAAGACCTGTTGAATTTCGTCCATCCGGCTGTTGGGGCTGGTGCAGGCGACGACCAGGCTGGAACCCTTCACATACAGCGGAATAATATGTTGGTGATCCAAGTAGGCCTTGGAGAAGCTGGCGAAAATACTGGGGTCGACATGGCGGAGCAGGGTGTCGGCATTGCTTAGCGGCAAACCGTATTGCTTGGCCAGTGAGCGGTAGACTTTGAGATCGTCGAGGTTCTGCAGCTTCATGATCTCGTCGATGATCAGGGATTTGTTGGCCTCGGCTTTGCTGCGGGCCTCTTTTAGTACATCCGGGGTGACAAAGCCCAGCTCCACCAAAATATCGTCGCCACTGGAAACAAAGTCGATAAAGCCGTGCTCTGTCCGCGCCGCCTTATGATTGCCTCGGTTGACGTACTTCACCAGTATGTGCCGGGATGCCTCACCGGGCTCGATGCACACTAATTGACCCCGTGGTGCCAACTGCTCAAGGAGTGCGGGATGGACGGCAATTTTTGGGGTGGAGATAAGAATGAGATCAAACGGTCCGCTGTCGCTGGCGCCCTGGACACCGTCTCCCTCGCGAACTTGGGTATTCTCTAACCCCAGTTCGGTCAGTCTTTCTCTGGCATAGGTGACTAGCGAGGGTAGTTTCTCTATCGCTGTGACGTGCTGGCTGAGAACGCTCAGTACCGCGGTCAGATAACCCGAGCCGGCGCCAATATGCAGCACCTTGGCGCCGGGCCATATATCGCAGATTGCCAGTATCTGCCGGACAGTGTCCTCTGGTGGAATACTGCGCCCTGCAATCAAGCCCTCCTGATGGTTTTGTATAAAATCCTCCCGATTGATTTGCGCCAGCGCGGCTTCAATACGGCTGGTGATTGATCCCTCGCCATTCATGGCTGCTGCTCCAGGTGGCGTCGCTTATCAGCGGCAGTAGTGTGTTTCTTGGTTTAGCTTATTCTGCGGGGCCTTTCAATTCCAGGCGGTTGCCATCCGGATCATCGATGTAGATCGACGGCCCAAAGCCCTCAGCACCGTTGCGTCGTTCAATGCCGCCATGGCCAATGCCTTGTCGATCCAACCAGTCCAGGATGGCCTGGCCGTCAAAAGGGGATACCCGCACGCAAATATGATCGACGTTGTGAGCATCGCGGTCGGGGGCACGGCCACCTTCCTGCCCCAACTGGCTGTTTACCGGCACCAGATCAATCAGCGCGTCCCCAGCGCGGAGTTGATACAGACCCAGGTCGGGTTCTGACCGCTCCAAGGGGCAGCCCAGCAGATCGCGGTAAAAGCTCAGCATGGCATCAAAGTCGCGGCAGCGCAGTACCACGTGGTCGAGTTTGGTGATGGTGATCATGAGTTCGCCTCGCAGTGAGTGGTCAGTGACAAAGCGATGTTGTGGTCATTGCTGGATACCCAGATGCTGTCTTCATCGAGGGTGAATTGCAGATCCATGTTGCGCTGTGCCAGCGCGGCCAGGGCCTGGCTGTCGGCCGGCGCCAGCTCGTAGACAGAGACTGAGCCCAGTTTGGCTAGCGCCGCACCATTGGCTTGCCACCATTGAGTGGCAGGGCGGCCGCCGTAGCTCAGCACCACCACGTGGCGCGCTTGGCCCCGGGCCTGACGCAGGCGTTTTTCAGTCGGCTGGCCCAATTCTATCCACAGCTCAATTTCGCCCTGCAAATTGCGCTGCCAAAGCTCGGGTTCCTCGTCGGTACTGAGCCCACGGGTCAGCTGCAATGCATCGTCGGCGTAGAGAGCAAAAGCCAGCAGGCGCAGTATCATTCTCTCGTCAGTTTCAGAGGGGTGCCGGGCTACAGTCAGACTGTGCTCGGCGTAGTAGTGGCGGCGCAAATCGCTGATCTGCAAGCGCGCTTTAAAAATCGTAGCTGAGAGTGCCATTAAGGCAATTCCTTGTGACTGCGGTAAATCAGGCTAGCTGGTAGCCGAGGATGACCAGAGCGTAGCGCAGACTTTTACCAATGGCGACCAGAGTGAAAAATACTGGGGCTGGAATGTGCATGATGCCGCCGACCACGGTGAGGGCGTCGCCGCCAATGGGTAACCACGCCATTAACAGTGACCACTTGCCGTAGCGGTTGAACCAGTTTTGAGCGCGAATCAGATCCTGCTCCTTAACCGGGAACCAGCGCCGGCCGACAAAATCACTGATGCGTTTGCCCATCCACCAATTTACCCCGGAACCCAGAGTATTGCCGCTGCTGGCGGCGATCCACAACCAGAGGGGCGACAGGCCCTCGTTGAGCTGGGCCAACAACAGTAGCTCGGAATAGAAGGGCAGCAGGGTCGCGGCGCCAAAGGCCGAGGCAAACAGAATCAGATACGGGGTCATAGTGCTTTGGCGGTGTCTACCAGCTGTTGGAACAGTCGCAGCTGGGGACGTTGTTGCGGCAAATATTCAGGGTGCCATTGCACGCCAACCCGAAAGGGGTGATCGGGGTTTTCCACCGCTTGTACGATAGCGTCGCGATCCCGCCCACTGATTTTTAGTCCTTGCCCCAGGTCGCGAATTGCCTGGTGGTGTAGCGAATTGATGCGGCAATGTTGGGCTTGCAGGATACTTTCCAGCAGGGTCCCCGCGTCGACCTGCAGATGTTTGCGCGGCAACAACATCCGGCGGTTGGAGGTCAGCCGGCGGAATGGGCGCAGGTCGGTATAGAGGGTGCCGCCCAGCACCACATTCATCAATTGCGCCCCCCGACAAATGCCCAGCACCGGCTTGCGGGTGGGCATAATCTGTTCGAGTACACGGATTTCAAATTCGTCCCTGGAACGGTCCAGTGGCGCGGTATCGTCGTGATCGGGAAGGTAGAGGCCGGGGTCGATGTCGTCACCACCGCTGATGATGACGCCGTCCAGGTGCTGGGGAATATGGCTCCGCCGGGGTGTCATGTAGACGGCATCGGCACCGACCCGGCTCAGCGCCCAGCGAATAAACCACCAGGAGACGGGAAAGCGTTTGTCTGCGCCGGTGACACCGATCAGCGGGCGTTTGCCAGTGCTCATGGTTAACTACCCTAAAGCAGTTCCGGCAGCAGCCAGCGGCTGACATCTTCTGGCCAGTCGCCAAATAGCAAGTTGGTGGTTTTGTCCAGGTAGGCGCAATAGGCCCGACGAACTCGCTCCAGGCGCTCCGGATCGTTGGCCAGGGCGTCTACCTGCAGGTAGTCCCGCCAGGCGTGAACCAGGGCCCACTGGGTGTTGTCGATTTGGCTGTTGGGCAGCCGGTAATGCAGGGTGGGCCGGGCGTTGACCCGGGGGTCGTCAATTTTGGCCCGCAGTCGGGGCTCATCGATATGGGCAAACAGCGGCAGCATGTCCAGCGCCCGGTTGCGGGTGGGATTAAAGTGAATATAGTCGTCGATCAGCTGGTCCATGTCCGGCTGGTAATCATCCGCCAGGGCGTGCTTCACATAGTCCCGTTTAAAGGGGTCGATGTAGGGAGTGATGCGGCGGCTGATGGCAACGTTGCTGCGGACTTTAATCCACTCGTAAAGACACAGAAATGCCTGAATATAGCGCCGTACAGTGGTGGCGTCACAGCTGGGCACCTCGGGGTTTAAGTGCAGGCCGAAGGCGTTCTTGGTGGAGGCCTCGGTACCCTTGGCGCCGGCCAGGCGCAAAGCCACAAAAAGGTCCTCCAGCTGCCACAGGTCGCTCACGGCGATAGGGGGGCTCACTACCTCGAAGGGCACCAGCTGTTTTGCCACCAGGCCGACAATGGCCTCGGCAAACTCTTCCAGCTCGTTGCTTTCCTCGGCTTCATAGCGCTCCTGGCTCATGCGCTTGATATAGGCGGAGTCCAGCTCCACGACAAAATCGCCCAGGGCCGTGTCCTTGATGCGATAGTCAAAATCGGATTTTTTGCTTACCGAGCCACCGATATGGTCGATGATAATGTCGGCGATGGGGTCCATGTCGAGGCCGGTGAACTCGATTTCCACACCGACTCGCCGTTCTTTGCCGGCCTCGGACTCCATAATAGGCGGCAGAGGCCACAGGGATTTTCGGTAGTGACGCATATCAGTCATTGGCATCTCCAATAATGCTGGCGACAGGGCCGAGTCGGTCTACATGTTGGCAGACAACTTGGAATAAAGTTAGTAGGGGGACGGCCAGCAGAACCCCGGGTGCGCCCCACAGCCAGCCCCAGAAAAAGATCCATAAAAACACCACAATCGGATTTAGCTTGAAGCGAATACCGTGTACGAATGGATCGACGAATTGGCCCACCACGGCGGTAAACAGGGCATAGCCCAGCGGCGCGGCGATCACGATTAGCCCATCGCCAAAACTGACGGCGCTGACAATGGCCAGCAGGGTCACTGTTATCACTACGCCGAGATAGGGAATATAGCGCAGCACCGCGGCCAGAGCCCCCCACAACACCGGGTCTGGCAGGCCCAGTAACCACAGCGCCAGTGTTGTCATGATGCCCACCACCACATTGACCGCGGTAATGGTAATCAGATAGCGGGACATCTGTAGCGACGCCCGCTCGCTGAGGGAGATCACTGTGGCCTTGTCTCGCTGGGTTGGCAGGGTATGGATAAATCGCCGCAGCAGCGCATCACCCGAGGTCAGCAGAAAAAACAGCAGAATAATGCTGAGGGTACCGTAGACACCAAAGTTACGGCCGATCTCCCACATTTCGCCTCGCCAGCCCGGTTCGGCAATCACCACTTTGCGAACCTTGGGGTCTTCTGGTGGCGCCAGCTCCTTGGCCAGGGAGTCCAGGCTGCGGGTCGCGGCGTCGACGTCGTCGCGGTTATTGCTGTTCACGTCATGCCAATGGTGGCGAATGACATCCACCGCTTCTGGTGCCTTTTGCAACCAGGTACTCGCTGGGCTGGCAATGCCGTAAAGTATGCCGCCAACGCTGCCAAAACACACGGCCATGACCAGCACCGCACCAAGGCTGCGGGGCAGTTTAAAGCGCTGCAGCTTGGTCACCAGGGGCGCCATTAGCAGGGCAAAAATCAGGGCCAGAGTGATGGGCAGCAGTACATCCCGGGCAATGCGCAAGGTGTACAGCACCGCCAAAATCGCCAGTAAAATAAGCGCCCAGTTTTGGCGGCGGGGAGCAGAATCCATAGTTTGTGAGGCGCCTTGTGTGAGTGAAGTGAACGACTGCCATAGAGTAAAGCACTGGCGATGAGTTCACCATGCTGTTGATGCAGCCGTTTGGCTCCGCGTTCTTTGATAAAATCCAATGCCGAGGCAAGCGTATAGCGGCCCTCGCGTGGGCTCTGCAATACCGGCAGAGATGTCGGAGCAGGTAATCGAAAGAGGTTGTTGTGAATAACGATGGGAGCAAAGTCGCGTGAAAGCGCTCACTAGTCTTTTGGGAAATTCGCAGCGCTTGGACGGCGGCGCGATGTTTGGCAATGCGCCCAAGGCGGTGTGGTCCCGTTGGGTCGAAGTCGACGCGGACAACCACATCCCTCTGGCGTGCCGGTGTTTGCTCATTCGTGAAGAGCGGCGAAATATTTTGCTGGAGGTGGGCGTGGGCGCTTTTTTCGCCCCGGATTTGGCTCAGCGTTACGGCTTGGTTGAAAGGGAACACCGACTATTGAACGAGTTGGCTGGGCAGGGTTTGTCGCACACAGATATCGACCTGATCGTGCTCTCGCATTTGCACTTTGACCATGCCGGCGGCCTGTTGCAGCCGTGGCGCGAGGGCTATGTGCCCGAGTTACTGTTCCCCAATGCGCAGATAGTGGTGAGTGAAGACGCCTGGACCCGTGCCAAACAGCCTCACCCAAGGGACCGGGCGTCCTTCATCCCGGAGTTGCCCGAGTTACTGTCGGCATCGGGGCGCTTACAGGTGCTGTCGGGCGGGCATAGCGAGCTGCTGGGGAAAGACTACGTTTTCCATACCAGCCGTGGGCATACCCCCGGTATGTTACTGACCGAAATTCTTATGCCGTCGGAGCCAGTGGTGTTCGCCGCGGATCTCATTCCGGGGGTGCCCTGGGTGCATCTGCCCATCACCATGGGCTACGACCGCTACCCCGAGGCCTTAATTGACGAGAAACGCGCGCTACTGGACGACCTGGAATCCCGTGGTGGCCGGCTGTTTTTTACCCATGACCCCGACGTGGCGATAGGGCGGGTGGTCCGCGACCAGAAAGGGCGGTTCGCGGTTACCGACGAGCGTGCGTCCATATCCAATCTTGTTGCCTAGTCAGGGGACGAGGGCTCGACTTGTATAACGTGGCTGCAATTGCCTCAACCAACAGGGAGTAACGCCATGAAAGCCATTGCCACCGCAGGCTGGGGACCTAAAACAAAGCTGGTTCTTAGCGAGATGCCCGCGCCGTTCTCGTTGGGGGATGAAGACGTGTTGGTGGAGGTGCATGCAGCCTCGGTAAACCCCAAAGATTGGAAGCTCAACTACCATCTAGCGATGGCCGCTACCCCGCTGGGTACCCGGCGTCTACCCCCCTTGTTCGGAGATGATTTGGCCGGTGTCGTAGTCGATAAAGGGACGAGAGTACAGGGTTTGGATGTCGGCGATGAAGTCTATGGTATGGATATGCGCCTGCGCACCGCATCTTTGGCCGAGCAGGCGGTGATCAATCAACAGCGCGTGGCAAAGAAACCCAAAAGTCTCAGTTTTACCGAGGCGGCATCCTTGCCTTTGGCGGCGCTGACGGCGCTACAGGGTTTGCGCAAGGGCGGCGCTGAACAGGGCAAGACAGTGCTGATTATCGGGGCTTCCGGCGGGGTGGGCTCTCTGGCCGTGCAGATTGCTAAATACCTGGGTATGCAGGTAACCGGCGTGTGCAGCACCCGTAACCTGGAGTTTGTCAAACAGTTGGGTGCCGACGCCGTGATTGATTACACCCAGGGCGATTACCGCAAATCTGCCGGTGCGTTCGATATCGTGTATGACGTGACGTCCTACGAAACGCCCCTCACTTGTAAGGTTTTGCTCGGTGAAAACGGTCATTTCATTTCCACGGGTGGGCAGGGGCTCTCTATGGTGGCCACACCGCTGTATCGCCTGCTGGGTAAAAAGGCCAACAGTGTGGTGGTGGAATCTTACCGTGAGGACCTGGGCTATTTAACGGAGTTGGTCGAACTGGGTGCTCTCCATCCGGTTATCGACAGTGTGTATTCTCTGGTCGACAGTGACGCTGCTTACGCCCGCAACCGCAGCGGTCGTTGTCGGGGCAAAGTGGTGATAGAAATCCGCAGTTAAGCTGGGCAGGGGGAAATACACTGCCGGGAGAGATCTCCGGCCAGTTTTAACAGGCCAAAAAAAGCCCGGGTGCGCGTCCGCTAACCCGGGCCCTGATCTAACAGCCGTATAAAAGCGCTAAAAAAGCACTAAACAGGCACTTAGTTGTGGGCGTGCAACATCTCATTCAGGGCGATGGCCGACTTATTGGTCAGCACTTCAATGGCGCCATTTTTGGAGTTGCGGCGGAACAGCAGGTCGGATTTGCCGGCCAGGTCCCGAGCCTTGGCGTTGCCGGCTACCTCACCCTGATCGTCGATCATGGTGACCACCGAGCCAGCGGTGATATACAGGCCGGCTTCAATGGTGCAGCGGTCGCCAAGAGGGATGCCGACACCGGCATTGGCGCCCACCAGGCATTCTTTACCGACTGAAATCACCACATCGTTGCCGCCGGACAGGGTGCCCATGGTGGAGCAGCCGCCGCCGAGGTCTGAGCCGGCGCCGATCATCACGCCTGCCGAAATGCGACCTTCGATCATGCCCGGGCCTTCGGTGCCAGCGTTGAAATTGACAAAACCCTCGTGCATGACCGTGGTGCCTTCGCCCAGGTAAGCACCCAGACGAACCCGGGCGGTATGGGCGATGCGAACCCCGGTGGGGACCACATAGTTGGTCATCTTGGGGAATTTATCCACCGACATGACCTCCAGCAGCTCGCCCTTCATCCGCGCCTGCAACTGGCGCTGGGGCAGTTCTGCCAGATCCACGGCGCCCTGGTTGGTCCAGGCGACATTGGGCAGCGCACCAAACAGGCCGCTCAGGTTGATCTGGTGGGGGCGAACCAAACGATGGGAAAGCAGGTGCAGCTTGAGATAGCCTTCGGGGACGGAGCTAGGGGCGTCGTCGCTGCTAAGCAGGGTGACGACCAGGGCCTGCTGACTGCTGGCCAGTTGTGCGGCTACGTCGGCCAATTCGCTGTCACCGGCACCTTTGAGCGCTTCGGCGACTTGCGACATCTGCTCGGCATTGACTGCAATGGCGCGGTTGCCACCGGTAAAGGAGAGTACACCGGCCACCGCCTCACAGACGGCGGCGTCAGGGTTCAGGCGCGGCAGCGGGAACAGGCTGTCCAGCCAATCGCCTTTACTGTTTTGGGCGCCGAGGCCGATGCCCAGGGCGAATAGTGAATTGCTCATAGTATTGGGGTCTCTTTACCTGTAGAAAATGAGTGAATGGTACGGGCCTTACAATGTGTGATGGGCAAACAGGCGCTGATAGTCCTCTGCTTTAAAGCCCAGGTGACGTTCGCGGCCGGTATCCAGTAGCGGCCGTTTCATCAATGTCGGGTGCTGACTGAGCAGTGCTACCGCGGTCTCTGCATCCAGGTTGTCGCGCTCGCTCTGGCTCAATTGCTTCCAGGTGGTACTGCGCTTATTGACCAGGGCCAGGCCCAGCTCCTGCAGCCAGGCACGCAGCTGTTCGGGGCTGAGGGCTTGCTCTCGTACGTCGCTGAACACGTAGTCGATATTGTGACTGTCCAGCCAGCGCCGGGCGGCGCGGACGGTGTCGCAGTTTTTTATGCCGTAAAGAGTGGTGCTCATGGTTTGCGATCAAGCTGAAATAAAGGGCCGGCATAATAACAAAATTCACAGACCCCTTCAGGTCCGATTTTTGCTTACCATACGGTTGGATTAATCGGCGCTTAATTGCCGCATTGCGACATGGAGGGTGAACATTGCCGCTCGTGACCTGTCTGTCCATTAGTACGGACATTTGACTCGGGTTGGGGCGAAAATACTGATCAGTATCAACAGATCGCAAAAATCATGTTGGCGGCAGGCCCGAAACCGTGCCACGCTTACTATTCGCCGCTAACGACACATTACAAGATAACAATCCCCGGCGGGGTGCAAACCGGAGTTACCGATGAAAAAACTATCCTTAACCGACGATGCCTTTCTGCGCTTGGAGAGCCGCAGTACACCGTTACATATTGGCATGCTGATGTTGTTTGAGCCGCCGGAAGATGCGCCAGCGGACTTTGCCGCCAAGCTGTTTAAGAAGCTCAGCCGCTCCAATCACGCTGCAGAGCCATTCAACCGGTTGCTGGTTCGCAAACGCGGTATGCATTACTGGAAAGAGGATGAAGATTTCGACCTGGGGCAGCACTTTGTACACACCGCGCTGCCCCAGCCCGGGCGTATTCGAGAGCTGTTTGAACTGATCTCTCGAGTGCACTGTGCACACCTGGATAGAAATTACCCGCTGTGGCGTATGTACTTTATCGAGGGCCTGGAAGATGGCCGCATCGCGGTCTACATGAAAGTACACCACGCCCTGGTCGACGGCGTGGCCGGTATGCGGGCGGTGATGAATGCGATGTCCGCTGACCCGGAGGAGTCGATGACCTTGCCGGCCATGTGGGAAGTCACTGCACCCCGCAGCGGAGCCCAAGCCAGCCCGGTACCCCAGACCAGTATTGGCGGCATTACGGCGCTGCGTTCCCTTGCCAGGGAAGGGATCAAGTCGCTGTACTCGCCCTTGCCCTTGCTCAAGGAGCTGCGCACCACCATTACTGATTATCGTAATCACAAGGAAGATGTAGTGATCGGTATGAGCCCGCGTTGCGCGCTGGTTCAGCCCATTTCCTCCACCCGTCGTTTTGCCGCCCAGTCTTATTCCCGGAGCAGAATCAAAGCGGTGGGTAAAGCCTTTGAGGCCACCACCAACGATGTGGTACTGGCCATGTGTGGTGGGGCCATACGCCGCTATTTGCAGGAGCTGAACGATTTGCCGGAGCGGCCCATAATGGCCGGGGTACCGATTTCTATTCGCAAACCCGGTTCCGATTTTGGCAATGAGGTGTCCTTTACCGCCGCACACCTGGGCACCAATATTGTCGATGCCGGTGAGCGGATGCTGGCTATCAAACGTTGTATGGATGACAACAAGAAACACATGAGTAAGCTGTCCCCCGGACAGTTTGGCGCTTACTCCGCGATTAAGATGATGCCCGGTGTGCTGAATTCGGTGTTCAAATTCGCGCCGGACTGCATGATTGGTGGGGTGGTGGTATCCAATGTGCCGGGGCCCCAGCAGGACATGTACTGGCAGGGAGCGAGGCTGTCGGGGCTGTACCCACTGTCGCTGTTGCTGGATGGCAATGCTCTTAATATTACCCTGATTACTCGCCACGACTCGGTCGATTTTGGCTTGATCGCATGCCGTAAGTCGGTGCCCCATATGCAGCGTTTGCTGGATTACCTCGAGGAGGCCCTCACCGATCTCGAAGTGGCCGCCAAGCAGCACACCTCGACGCTATCGGTGGTAGACAGTGGTAATGCCAACACCGCCAAGAAAACCTCGAACCAGCGCAAAAAGGCGGTGGCGAAAAAGAGTGCCGCCAGCTCGGATCAGAGCAAGCAGGCCGATGCGGCGCCGTCGCGTACCACCGCCGCCAATAAAGCCCCTGCTAAAAAAGCGGCAGCTCGCCGCAAAGTGACGGCCCGCAGTCACAAGAAGGTCGCCAAGGCGAAGTCGGCGTAGGGCTGCTTTCTGTTAGGCTTCAATAAGTCGCGGATGTTGGGTTCACTAACCCAATCTACCGATGATACATGTAGGTTGGGTTGAGGTACGAAACCCAACGCTTGTCGGCTCTGCTGGGGCCTTGGTGTTGGGTTTGGCAACCCAACCTACACGCACTCGGGGACTTTATGATTGGGGTAGAGCGGACATATAGTGTGATGTTTGCCCTGGTCGCCCCGGCGTGTATCAGGCTTTGCGGGTTTTCTTTGGGGCTTTGCGATCCGGGTAGCAGGTGCGGCAAATGTCGCACACCGTGCCGTCGCAGCCCCTGGCTGAGCAGAACTCCCGCCCGTAATAGATAATCTGCAGGTGCAGGGCGTTCCAGGAATCCTTGGGGAACAAGCGCTTCAAATCCTTCTCGGTTTGCGCGACATTTTTGCCGCTGCTCAATCCCCAGCGCTGGGCGAGGCGGTGGATATGGGTGTCCACCGGGAACGCCGGCTCACCAAAGGCTTGGGACATCACCACGCTGGCGGTTTTGTGGCCCACTCCAGGCAGGGTCTCCAGCGCATCGATATCGGCAGGCACTTCACCGTTGTAATCTTCCACCAGTATTTCCGACAGGCGTTTTATGGCTTTGGATTTTTGTGGCGACAGGCCGCAGGGGCGGATGATTTCGCGAATGGTCTCAACGTCCCGCTTGGCCATATCGAAGGGGTTGTCGGCTAAGGTGAACAGCGCCGGGGTCACCTGGTTGACCCGCTCGTCGGTACACTGCGCCGACAGCAGCACTGCCACCAGCAAGGTATAGGGGTCTTTATGGTCCAACGGGATCGGCGGTTGCGGGTAGAGCTCATTCAGGCGCCGCAAAATAAAGGCGACTCGATCTTTTTTAAGCATCGCTATTACAGGCTTTCCACATACTGGCGGATGCGCTGAGCCGCCTCGACACATTTTTCCGGCTCGGCGACCAGGGCCATGCGCACGTAGTTCGCGCCCGGGGTTTGGCCGTCTACCTCTCTAGACAAAAAGCTGCCTGGCAAGACGGTGACGTTTTGCTGATGGAACAGGCCGGCGGCAAACTCGGTATCGGCGATAGGGGTCGGTGCCCACAGATAGAACGATGCCTGGGGCCGGGCTACCGCCAGGCAGCCATCGAGTACGTCCAAGACCTGATCGAACTTCTGTCGATACAGCTCCCGGTTGGCCAACACGTGGGCCTCGTCCTGCCAGGCGGCGATACTGGCCAACTGGGTTTGAATGGGCATGGCACAGCCGTGGTAGGTGCGGTAGAGCAGAAAGCCCTTGAGGATATCGGCATCGCCGGCGACGAAACCGGAGCGCAGTCCGGGCAGGTTGGAGCGTTTAGACAGGCTGTGAAAGACCACGCAGCGCCGAAAATCGTGACGACCCAGTGCGGCACAGGCCTGCAGAAGCCCGGTGGGTGGACTGTCCTCGTCGAAGTACAGTTCTGAGTAGCACTCGTCGCTGGCGATCACGAAGTCGTAACGGTCCGCCAGTTGGATCAGCGAGCCCAGATAATCCTGAGACATGACGGCGCCACTGGGATTGCCCGGCGTGCACAAGTAGATCAATTGGCAGCGCTGCCAGACCTCCTCCGGCACGCTATCCAGATCGGGGATAAAACCGTTGTCTGCGGTGCAGGGCAGGAAGTAGGGCTGGGCGCCGGCCAGCAACGCGGCGCCTTCGTAAATTTGATAAAAGGGGTTGGGGCTGCACACCAAGGCGTCGCTGCTGGGGTCCACTACAGCTTGAGCAAAGGCAAACAGTGCCTCGCGGGTGCCATTGACCGGCAAAATCTGGCTGTCGGGGTCCAGGCCGTCCAGCCCAAAGCGTCGTACCGCCCAGTCCGCCGCCGCGCTGCGAAGTTCCGGCAGGCCCTTGGTGGTGGGGTAGTTGCTCACCCGTTGGCGCTCGGTGCTGAGCACATCGGTGACAAAACCTGGTGCCGGGTGCCGAGGCTCGCCAATAGAAAGTGGTATTGCTGGCAGCGAGGACTCGCTGGACTCCCCCAGTAGGGCGCGCAGCTTTTCAAAGGGGTAGGCCTGTAGTGCCTGTAAGCGGGGGTTCATTGTGGTGATTTGCTCGCTTGTTCGTCCAGCTCCCGACAGATCGCTCGCTGAATGTCTTCACACAATTGCGGATCTTCAATGGGGCGGTTGTTCTCATCGGATAAAAAGAACACGTCCTCGACCCGCTCACCCAGGGTGGCGATTTTGGCATTGAGGATGCGTACCCGGTATTTGTTGAATATCTGTGCAATCCGCGCCAGCAGCCCCGGACGGTCCGGCGTAATGACCTCCAGCACGGTGTGGCCCTTATTGAGATCGGTGGCCATGCTGGTGCGGGTGGGTGTGGAGAACAGCCGCATCTGACGAGGGGTGCGGCGGCTAATTAGCTCGGCGCTGTTGTTGGGATCGGCCAGCTGTTCTTTCAGGTAGGCGACGATCTGATTGATCCGGTCCTGATTGTCGCCAATGGACTCGCCATTGGCGTCGAGAACGTAGAAGGTATCTAGGGTATAGCCGGTGCCGCTGTTATAGATGCGGGCGTCCTGCACGTTCAAGTCCAGTTGTTCCAGAGCTGCGGCCAGCAGGGCAAACAGCCCCACCCGGCCCCGGGTGTGGACGAAAATCTGAGTCGCGCCCTCGTGGTCCAGAAGTCCACCTTCTTTAACCAGTACCACCGAGTCGCCCGGCCGGGTGCGCTGGGCAATGGCGCGGCAGTGCCAGACAATGTCGTCGACCTGCTCGCGGATAAAGTAGTCCTCGCCGGTTTCCGCCCAGGTCTCGCGAATTTCGGTCTCGGTAAAACCGTAGTCTTCCAGGCGCTCAATCGCCGCCATTTGGGTTTCTGCAATCCACTCTTGCTTGTCGACCGGATTTTCCAGACCGCGCCGCAGTGCGCGCCGTGTTTCAGCGTAGAGTTGGCGCATTAGCGACGCCCGCCAGGAGGTCCACAGGCTGGGGTTGGTGGCATTGATGTCGGCAATCGTCAGGCAGAACAGGTAATCCAAGTGCTGCTGGTCGCCGACGGTGAGGGCGAAATCGCGGATCACATCGGGGTCCTGAATATCCTTACGCTGGGCGACAGAGGACATCTCCAGGTGTTTTTCTACTAACCAGGCGACCAGGTTGGTATCGCGCTTGGGCAGGCCCAGATACTCGCAAAACTCCCGGGCATCGACTGCGCCCAGGGTGGAGTGGTCGCCACCTCGGCCCTTGCCGATATCGTGAAACAGTCCCGCTAGGAACAGCAGCTCGGGCTTGGGCACCCGCTGCATAATGCGGCAGGCCATGGGGTAGACCTTGACCATGTCGGGGTAACGGAAGCGGCTGATATTTTTGATCAGCTCCAGGGTGTGGGCGTCCACCGAATAAATATGGAACAGGTCGTGCTGCATTTGCCCGACAATTTTGCCGAAGGCGGGGATGAATTTGGCCAATACGCCAAAACGCTTCATGCGGCGCAGGTTGAGGGCGACCCGGGAGGGGGCCTGAAGCAGGCGCAGGAAGTAATTTTTGTTGCGGGGGTCGGCGCGAAACTCGTCGTCGATCAGATGCCGGGAGTTGCGGATCAGGCGGATGGTGCTGGCCCGCACCCCGTCGATGGCTTCCATGTGGGCCATCAACACAAAAATTTCCATCAGCGCCGAGGGGGTTTTTTCAAAGACCTTGTCGTTGGTGACTTCGATATGCCCGTTGCGGATGCGAAAGCGCGGGTTGATATCCAGAATGGTCTCGGCTTCGCAGGCGCGGAGAATGGTTTCATCGAAGTGTTGCATCAGCACATCGTTAAGCGCCCCCAGCTGTTGGACCCAGCGATAGTACTTCTGCATAAAGCGCTCGACGGCGAGTTTGTTATCGTCGTCCTCAAAGCCGAATTGGCGGGCCAAGGTGCGCTGGTGGTCAAACAGCAAGCGGTCTTCTTCCCGTCCGGCAATCAGATGTAGCGCAAAACGCAGCCGCCACAAAAAATCCTGTCCATCTTTGATGGTGTCCAATTCCTCCTGACTGAGGAAATGGCGATCCCGAAGCTCGTCGATGGACTGGGCGCCGAAGTGGCGTTTAACCACCCAGCCGATCATCTGAATATCCCGCAACCCGCCGGGCGAACTCTTGATGTTGGGTTCCAGATTGTACTCAGTGTTGGCAAATTTGCGGTGGCGACGAATTTGCTCGTCCCACTTGGCTCGGAAAAACTCCGCGCTGGGCCAGATCTTATCCGGGCCAACTTTGGCCATCAGTTGCTGATGCAGGGCGGGATTGCCGGCGAGAGTGCGGGACTCCATCAAGTTGGTGACAATGGTGATGTCGTCGATGGCGGCCTGCCGGCATTCCTCAATGCTGCGCACACTGTGGCCAATATCCAGGTTGATATCCCAAAGCAGGGTAATCAGCCGCTCGATATTGTCCTGATACGAATGCTCATCACTGGCGGTCAGGATGAGCAGGTCGATATCCGAATAAGGGTGGAGCTCGCCGCGCCCATAGCCGCCCACCGCGACCAGGGCGATGTCGTCGCCCCACTCGAACTGGTCCCAGATACACCGCAGCAGCGCATCGATACGGGCAGAGCGCAAAGCAACCAGCTCACTGACCGGCTGTTCATCGTAGAATCGCTGGCGCAGTTCCTCTTGAAGGTCGCTTAAATACTGTCGATAGGCGCCGATGTCGTTCCCCGCTTGGGACAGCATTGCCTGCAGGGCCTCGGTATCGACAGCGGACTGGCTTAGCGGTTGCTCTGCGCTCATACATCTCCTCGGAAAAACGGCTCGTCGGGGCGAGCAGTCAGAACTTCCACACCCGTGGCGGTCACTGCCATGGTGTGCTCCCACTGCGCGGACAGTCGACGATCTTTAGTAGTCACGGTCCAGCCATCTTTCATATTGAGCTTGGTCTGTTTTTTACCGGCGTTGATCATCGGTTCAATGGTGAAGGTCATGCCCTCTTTTAATTCCAGGTCGTTGCGGCGGTTGTAACCCTCGCCGTAGTGCAGCACCTGCGGGTCCTCATGGAAGCCCCGGCCGATGCCGTGCCCACAATACTCTTCGACGACCGAGTAGTGATTGGCCCGGGCGTGTTTGGCTATCACCTTGCCGATGTCGCTGAGATAACAGCCCGGCCGCACCAGCTCAATGGCCTTGTAGAGGCACTCCTGGGTAACCGCGCACAGGCGTTTGGCGTGCTCGGGGACGTCCCCCACGTAATACATGCGATTGGTGTCGCCGTGCCAGCCATCCTTTATTACGGTGACATCGATATTGAGGATGTCGCCGTCTTTTAACACCTTCTTGTCCGAGGGGATGCCGTGGCAGATGACCTCGTTGACTGAAGTACAGATCGACTTGGGAAAGCCGTTGTAGTTAAGGGGGGCGGGGATCGCCTGTTGGTGCTGGGTGATATAGTCGTGGCAGATCTTATCCAACTCGCCAGTGGTCACCCCAGGTTTGACATAGGGGGCGATCATATCCAGAACCTCGGCAGCGAGGCGCCCCGCGACGCGCATGGCGGCGATGTCTTCGGGGCTTTTGATGCTGACATTCATAAAACAGATTTCCGGCAGTTCTGCTCCGGCGGATGAGTGATCCCGGAGCACAAAAGGGCGCATTGTAAACCATCAGCCGCTTGTCGACGATCAAAGGCTGGGGCAGGGCGGCCTTCGTGCCCGCTAGTCGGCCATTTGGCGCCAATTCCAGCTTTATTGCCGCGGGGCTCTGTGGTATAAATACGCGCCCCGAGCGGAGCGCTCCGTTCTGGGACACTTAACGACGCGTGTTCACCGGCACACAATCCCGGGTGCTGCAGCTAGACTGTGGTTGGGTTGTGGGGTGGATGCAAGTTCCTAACCCGATGATATTTAAGGAAAAATCATGTCACAAGTAAGCATGCGCGATATGCTGCAGGCCGGGGTTCACTTCGGTCACCAGACCCGTTTCTGGAACCCCAAAATGGCGCCCTTCATTTTTGGTGCCCGCAACAAGATTCACATCATCAACCTCGAGCACAGCGTGCCGGCCATGAACGAGGCGCTCAGCGCCATCGAAAAGCTGGCCGCCAACAAGAGCAAAATCCTCTTTGTTGGTACCAAGCGTGCTGCGAGCAAAATTGTTGCTGAGCAGGCTACCCGCGCGGGGATGCCCTACGTTAGCCACCGCTGGTTGGGCGGCATGCTCACCAACTACAAAACCATTCGTCAGTCAGTGCGTCGCCTGCGCGACCTGGAAGCCCAGGAGCAGGACGGCACCTTCGACAAATTGACCAAGAAAGAAGCTCTGATGCGCCGCCGCGATATGGAAAAGCTGGAGCGCAGCATCGGCGGTATCAAGGATATGGCTGGTCTTCCCGACGCGCTGTTTGTTATCGACGTCGATCACGAGCGCATTGCCATCCAGGAAGCCAACAAGCTGGGTATTCCTGTTATCGGTGTGGTTGATACCAACAGCAACCCCGACGGTATCGACTACGTGATTCCCGGCAACGATGACGCCATCCGTGCCATCAAACTCTATGTGAACGCTGTGGCTGAGACTGTGATCAACGCCACCGCAACCGCCAATGTGGCCGCCGACGAGTTTGTGGAAGTGAGCCCGGAGGGCGAGGGCGACGCCGCAGCTGAGTAAGCGGTGCCCTTTAGGCAGTTAACGAAGGGGGCAAGGCCCCCTTTTTTTGGATTGTCACTTGTTTGTAGCAAGTGAGTGGGAAATTCGCAGGCCCGGCAAGGCCGGGACGAATCTAGTCTAAACGAGAGGAATTTAAGGATGGCTGTATCAGCAGCAATGGTGAAAGAGCTTCGCGAGCGCACCGGCCTGGGCATGATGGAGTGCAAGAAAGCACTGAATGAAGCAAACGGAGACATTGAGCTGGCCATTGAAGAGCTGCGCAAGTCCAGTGGCATGAAAGCCGCCAAGAAAGCTGGTCGCACCGCGGCAGATGGCGTTGTTGCGACCCGTATTGCTGAAGACGGCAGTTACGGCGTACTGGTGGAAGTGAACAGCGAAACTGACTTTGTGGCCCGGGACGAAGGCTTTCTGGCTTTCGTCGGTCAAGTGGCCGATCAAGCCTTTGCCAGCAAAAACAGTGACGTTGCTTCGCTGATGGCGGGTGACCTGGAAGCGGCTCGCGAGGCATTGGTGCAAAAGATCGGTGAAAACATCACCGTTCGCCGCGCCGAAGTGCTGGCTGCCGAGGGCGGCGTTGTTGACAGCTACGTACACTCCAACAACCGCATTGGTGTACTGGTTGCGCTGAAAGGTGGCGATGCGGAGCTGGCACGTGACGTTGCTATGCATGTTGCGGCGGTCAACCCCCGTGTGGCTCGCCCCGAGGACATGCCTGAAGAGGTCGTGGCCAAGGAGAAAGAAATATTCACTGCTCAGGCTCAGGAAAGCGGCAAGCCGGCTGAAATCATTGAAAAAATGATTCAAGGCCGGATTCGCAAATTCCTGTCTGAAAATGCACTTGTCGACCAAGCCTTTGTCAAAGACCCCGATCTGACTGTGGGCAAGCTGCTGAAAAACGGCGGCGCCGATATTCAGAGCTATATTCGCTATGAAGTGGGCGAGGGTATCGAGAAGGAAGACGTCGATTTTGCTGCAGAAGTGGCCGCTCAGCTCAAGGGCTGATAGCAAACACGCAGTATTTTCGCAGCCCGCCGGGACGACGCGCCCGGCGTGGCTTCCCGGGAGGCGGTGCTCGCGCTCCCGTCACTTTTGCTGATTGGGGTTGAAGCATGTCGAGCCAGGGCCGGGACAAAAAGTACAAAAGAATACTGCTAAAACTCAGCGGCGAAGCGCTGATGGGCAACTTGGGCTTTGGAATCGACCCCAAGGTGCTGGATCGCATGGCCCTGGAAGTGGGGCAGTTGGTCGGCATCGGTGTGCAGGTCGGCCTGGTGGTCGGCGGCGGCAATCTGTTCCGTGGTGCCGCCCTGCAACAGGCCGGTCTCGACCGGGTCACTGGCGACCATATGGGCATGTTGGCGACGCTGATGAATGCTCTGGCATTGCGTGATGCCCTGGAACGCAGCAATATTAAATCCACCGTGATGTCGGCCATTCCCATGAGCGGGGTGGTTGATCACTACGATCGCCGCAAGGCGATTCGCGCGCTGCGGCGGGGCGAAGTGGTAATCTTTGCGGCCGGTACCGGCAACCCCTTCTTTACCACGGATTCCGCTGCCTGCCTGCGGGGGATTGAAGTGGAAGCCGATCTGGTGCTGAAAGCCACCAAGGTGGATGGTGTGTACAGCGCTGATCCCATGGTGGACCCAGACGCGGTAAAATTTGATTTTCTCAGTTTTGACGAAGTGCTGGATCGTAAGTTGGAGGTCATGGACCTCACCGCGATCTGCCTGTGCCGCGATCACAATATGCCTGTGCGGGTGTTTGCGATGGAGCATCAGGGCGCGCTATTGAATATTGTAGTCGGCGGCAGCGACGGTACGCTGGTGGCGGCGGAACAGCCCTAGGAGAATCGGTGATGATCGACGAACTCAAACAAGATGCCAAAGAGCGCATGACCAAATCCATCGAAGCGCTGGGCAGCAATTTTAACAAGATCCGCACCGGGCGGGCTCACCCCAGTTTGCTGGACGGGCTGCGGGTCTCCTACTACGGCTCGGAAACTCCCTTGTCGCAGGTCGCCAATATCGGTGTCGAAGACGCCCGTACTCTGAGCGTTACCCCTTGGGAAAAAAACATGGTGCCGGAAATTGAAAAGGCCATCATGAAATCGGACCTGGGGTTGAACCCCAGTACCGCCGGTGCGGTGATTCGTATTCCTATGCCGCCCCTCACCGAGGAAACCCGCAAGGGCTATATCAAGCAGGCCCGTCAGGAAGCTGAAAGTGCGCGGATTTCTATCCGTAACGCCCGCCGGGACGTCCTGAGCGATGTCAAAGAGCTGCTCAAAGAAAAAGAGATCAGCGAAGACGAAGAGCGTCGTGCCCAGGACGATATCCAGAAAATTACCGACCAGTTTATTGCCGAAGTCGATAAAGCACTGGCCGCTAAAGAAACCGACCTGATGGAAATCTGATCGGGTTCACCATGTCTGATTCGACACCGCAAGCCGCTTCGGTACCGTCGGTACCGCGGCATGTTGCCATTATTATGGATGGCAACAACCGGTGGGCTAAAAAGCGCGGCTTGCGCTCTTCCAGCGGCCATCGCGCGGGGGTAGAGGCAATCCGTCCGGTGCTCAGAGTGTGTCGTGACAGTGGCGTGGAAGTGGTGACGGTCTTTGCCTTCTCCAGCGAAAATTGGCAGCGCCCCAGCATGGAAGTGCGGGCGCTAATGCGTTTGTTCTCCCACTATCTCGACAGTGAAGTGCAACAGCTGCACAAGGACGGGGTGCGCGTTCGCTTTATGGGGCAACGCGAGCAATTGTCTGCGGCGCTGCAAGAACGCATGGCCCGCAGCGAAGCGTTGACCCGCAACAATACCAACACTCAATTGGTGATCGCCGTGGACTACGGTGGTCAGTGGGATATCGTCCACGCTGCTCGACAGCTGGCTGCTCAAGTTCAGCGCGGTGAATTGACGGCAGAGCAAATCGATATTCCCCGGTTTAGCGAGGCCCTGTCCCTGTCGGACCTGCCGAACCCGGATTTATGTATCCGGACGGCGGGTGAGCAGCGCATCAGCAATTTTATGCTGTGGCAGCTGGCTTACAGCGAACTTTATTTTAGCCCCTGCTTATGGCCCGATTTTGGCGAGGCAGAAATGACGGCGGCGCTTCAGGCCTATGCCCAGCGGGACCGTCGCTTTGGCAGCCGCCGGGACGCCGGGCAGCCGGAAAAATGATAATGAAACGGCTAGAGAGACAGTTTTACGATGCTTAAACAGCGGGTAATCACCGCCATATTGATAGTGGCAGCGCTGTTTGCGGCGCTGGCGCTGTTGCCAAGCCATTATTTGGCGCTGTTGTTTGCGGCGCTGGTGTTGCTGGCAGCCTGGGAGTGGTCTGACCTTAGTGGTCTGAGCGGCGCTGCCGCGCGGCTGGGCTTTGTGGCGTTGTGCGGCGGACTCATGGCCGCGCTGGCGTGGTGGGTGGGCCTGTTCAGCGCCCCCGACCTGCTGGCGATGCGAGAGGTCTTGGTTGCTGCGTGTATTTGGTGGGCGGTAGCACTGCTTTGGGTTAAAGGTTATCCGGCCAGCGCTAGTTTGTGGGGCTCGCCAGCACTTCGCTGTGCAATGGGGCTGATGACATTGGCGCCAGCGTGGCTGTCACTGTGCTTTTTGCGCACGCTGCCGGCCGGGGTATGGCTGATATTGTTAGTGATTGCGCTGGTTGCCGCAGCGGATATCGGTGCCTATTTTTGTGGCCGCGCGTTTGGTCGCGCCAAATTGGCGCCCAATGTGAGCCCCGGTAAATCCTGGGCGGGCTTCTGGGGCGGCGTGGCGTGCAGCGTGGCGCTAATGGCGCTGCTGTGGGCGCTGTGGCCAGGTGGTATGTCTGCGGGCTTGGTGGCAATGTTGGTAGTGGCGGTGGCCACTGTGCTGGCCTCCGTATTGGGGGATTTGCTGGAGAGTATGGTTAAGCGCCATCGCGGTATTAAAGACAGCGGCGATCTGTTGCCCGGTCACGGCGGGATCATGGATCGCATCGATAGCCTTACTGCCGCAACGCCGGTATTCACGCTGGGGCTGATGTCGGTGGGGTGGGTGTAATGCAGTCGGTTACCGTACTGGGCTCAACCGGGTCCATAGGCAAAAGCACCCTGGATGTATTGGCGCGTCACCCCGAGCGCTACCAAGTGCTGGCTCTCACCGCCAACAGTCAGGTCGCTCTGCTGTTACAGCAGGTCATTCAGTTTCAGCCACAGTTTGCGGTAATGCGCGACGCCGATGCCGCCCAGCAGCTCGAGAATGCGCTGTGCCGTGAGGGCTTGGCGACACAGGTGCTCAGTGGTGAAGAGGGCTTGTGTCAGGTGGCGGCAGCCGCCGATATCACCATGGCGGCCATTGTGGGCGCCGCCGGCCTGTTGCCCACCTTGGCGGCGGTAGAGGCGGGGCGCAAAGTCCTGTTGGCCAACAAGGAAGCGTTGGTTATGGCCGGGGGCTTGTTTATGCAGGCCGTGGCCCGCAGCGGTGCAACGCTACTGCCGATCGACAGTGAGCACAATGCCATTTTTCAGTGCCTTCCCACCGATAATGGTGGTGGCGTTAGGGAGCAGGGGGTGCGACGTATCTTGCTCACCGCCTCCGGTGGGCCGTTTCGCAACCGATCCCTGGCCAGTCTGGCCGCGGTGACGCCGGATGAAGCCTGCGCCCACCCCAACTGGTCTATGGGCCGAAAAATCTCGGTGGATTCCGCCACCATGATGAACAAGGGCCTCGAGCTTATAGAAGCCTGTTGGCTGTTTGATACACCGCCCGCCCTGGTCGAGGTGGTTGTCCACCCGCAAAGCGTGGTGCACTCCATGGTGGAATATGTGGATGGCTCGGTACTGGCGCAGTTGGGCAACCCCGATATGCGTACCCCCATCGCCCATGCCCTGGCCTGGCCGGAGCGCATTGATTCCGGGGTCGGCAGTCTCGATCTTATTGCCCAGGGGCGACTTGATTTTGAGGCCCCGGACCCGCAGCGCTTTCCCTGCCTGCGGCTGGCCCGGGAGGCCGCTGAGGCCGGGGGCTGCGCCAGCGCGGTGTTGAACGCGGCCAACGAGGTCGCGGTGGCGGCCTTCCTGGATGAGCAATTGGCCTTTGTGGAGATTCCCAGGCTTCTTGAGGCGGTGATGTCCCGGGTTGAGAGTGTTGAACCTGAGACCCTGGAGGCGGTCCAAGCTGCGGATGCGCAGGCGCGCCGTGTAGCCCAAGACATACTGGCGACACCGGGCCGCTTGCCGGCAACAGAGAGGCAGTAAGGTGTTGGATATTCTTCAAACTGTAGTCATTACTGTATTCACCCTCGGTGTGCTGGTGTCGGTGCACGAGTACGGTCATTTCTGGGTGGCGCGGCGCTGCGGTGTCAAGGTGCTGCGCTTTTCAGTCGGTTTCGGCAAACCCCTGTATACCTGGCACGGTAAAGACGGCGTGGAGTACGTTATCGCCGGTATTCCGCTTGGGGGCTACGTCAAAATGCTGGACGAGCGGGAAGCGCCGGTGGCAGCCGAGGAACAGCACATGGCCTTTAATCGCGCCTCTCCCAAGGCCCGTATTGCCATTGCCGCTGCCGGGCCGCTGGCCAACTTTGCCCTGGCGATACTGGTGTACTGGCTGGTGTTTCTCAACGGCGTCAACGGTGTGGCGCCGATTATTGAAGAGATCGAGGCGGGCTCGCTGGCCGAGCGCGCCGGCCTAGAGGTTGGTCAGGAAATTGTCACCGTCGACGGTGAGGCAACCCCCACTTGGGAGGCGCTGCAGTTGCAGCTGCTGGAGCGCATCGGTGAAAGTGGCCTGCTGACCCTTGGCGTAAAAAATGACGGTTCGGATATCGTCGCCCAGCGGCGAGTGGAGTTGGACCGCTGGATGCAGGGCGCTGAAGAACCCAATCCGGTGCAGGAACTGGGCGTGACCCTGTATACACCAAAAATTGTCCCCAAAGTGGCCGATGTTGTGGCGGGCAGTGCCGCAGAGCGGGCCGGCCTGCAGGCCGGAGATCTGGTCGTAGCGGTGGATGGCGAGACCATGACCTCCTGGCAGCAGTGGGTGGAGGTCGTCCGCGCCAGCCCAGAGGTGGCAATGACCATGACGGTAAATCGCGGCGGCGAGCTGATGTCCCTGGAGCTGACCCCAGAGCGCCGGGTTGACGAGGATGGTGTGGCGACCGGTTTTGTCGGTGTCAGTGTGGCGCCGCCACAGTGGCCGGAGGCGATGCAGCGCACTCAGCACTACGGCGTAGTAGGTGCCGCGGTGGCCGCCGGACAGCGCACTTGGCAGATGACCAGCTTTACCCTTGAATCCATTAAAAAAATGCTTATGGGGCTCCTGTCTCCGAAAAACTTGAGCGGCCCGATAACCATTGCTAAAGTGGCCAGCTCTTCGGCCCAGTACGGGGTGGTCGCCTGGTTGAGTTTTCTGGGGCTGTTGAGTGTCAGCCTTGCGGTGCTTAACCTACTGCCCATTCCAATATTGGATGGCGGGCACATTGTTTACGCGCTGATTGAATGGGCAACGGGGAGACCCGTGACCGAACAGGTACAGGCCTGGGCTAATCAGGTGGGTCTTGCCTTGGTGGTATCCGTGATGGTGTTCGCTTTATACAACGACGTTTTGCGCCTCTAGAGCCGTAAGCCGCTGTAAAAATCGGAACGGCCGCATTTAACAAGTACATCGATAACGTGGCAGTGCCTAGGGGCAGGCCCAGAGCCTTGGTTTGTAATTTTTGATGAAACGCATTTTCGCAATTTCAGTTTTCTTGTGCCTGTTGAGCCCGTTGCTACAGGCTCAACAACGCCCCACCATCAGTGACGTCCGTGTGGAGGGCCTGCAAAGAATCGCGGCCGAAACCGTGTTCTCTGCCCTGCCTCTGGGGGTCGGTGACCCCGTGACCCAGGATGCAGTCGCCACCGCTTCCAGGGCGCTATTTGCTACGGGCAACTTTGACGATATCCAGATTGGTGTCGACGGCGATATTCTGGTAGTACGTGTCAAAGAGCGCCCGGCGATCAGTGGCATCACCATTGAGGGGAACAAAGCGCTGCAAACCGAAGCCCTGATGGATGGCTTGAAGGGCGCTGGCCTGGCCGAGGGACAGGTGTTTAAGCGCTCCACCCTGGAAAGCATGAGCCAGGAGCTGACCCGCCAGTACGTTTCTCAGGGG
This sequence comes from Spongiibacter nanhainus, assembly GCF_016132545.1. Taxonomy (GTDB): domain Bacteria; phylum Pseudomonadota; class Gammaproteobacteria; order Pseudomonadales; family Spongiibacteraceae; genus Spongiibacter; species Spongiibacter nanhainus. Next base: position 2,678,431 of record NZ_CP066167.1, on the reverse strand, counting down.
CGCTACGATGCCAGCATTGAAACGGACGTGGTGGCAGAACCCCGCAATCGCGTTGCCATCTCCATTACTATCGACGAGGGCAGCACTGCGTCGATCAAGCACATTAATATCGTCGGTAACGAGGTCTACGATGAAGAAACCCTCACCGACCTGTTCGAGTTAAGCCCGGCGGGCTTTTTCTCTTTCTTCTCCAGTAAAGACAAGTACTCCCGTGAGAAACTACGGGGCGACTTAGAAACCCTGAACTCCTACTACCTGGATCGCGGTTATTTGCTCTTCAACGTGGACTCCACCCAGGTGGCCATCAGCCCCAACCGCAAGTCTGTGTATATCACCATCAATGTGACTGAAGGTGAGCGCTACACCGTCAGCGGTGCCGAGCTGTCGGGGGATCTGGTGCTGCCAGAGGAGGACTTGAAACGCTTTATTTTGGTGAGGGAAGGGCAAGTTTTCTCCCAGGCACTGGTCACCAGTACGGAAGAGTTTCTCACTAAGCGACTCAGTAACGAGGGCTACAACTTCGCCAAGGTGAGAGGGATTCCCGATGTCGATGAAGAAAACAAGAAAGTCGCACTGAAGTTCTTTATCGACCCCGGCAAACGCACTTACGTTCGCCGCATTAGTTTTGAAGGAAACTCCCGCACGGCTGACGAAGTGCTGCGCCGGGAGATGCGCCAGATGGAGGGCGCGCCGGCCTCTGCGGACAAAATCGAGTTGTCGCGGGTGCGCCTGCAACGTCTGGGTTACTTCAAAGAGGCCACGGTGGAAACCCGCGAAGTACCGGGTACCGATGACTTAATCGATCTGCAATACGCCGTAGAGGAGCAAAGCTCCGGTAGCTTGGGTGCCAGCGTTGGTTTCTCCCAGGACAGCGGCCTGTTGTTGAGTGCCAACATCCAGCAAAACAACTTCCTTGGTACCGGTAAGCAGGTGGGTTTTGCGGTATCGCGCAGTGACTTCTTGACCAGTGCCAGTTTCAACTACGTGAACCCCTACTTTACTGAAGACGGTGTTAGTCGCGGCTTCTCGTTATTTTATCGGGCCACCGATTTTGAAGAGGTTAACGTTGCCAGCTACACTACAGATACTTTTGGTAGCAGTCTGAATTTTGGCTATCCGATAGCGGAGACCCAGCGCCTGGGCTTCGAATTGGGTGTGAGCCGAACTTCCATCGACGCGGGTGTGCGGGCGGTTAAGGAGATCGCTACCAGCCCGAGGATTTTTGAATCCATCGACAACTTTTTTGTTTCCACCCGAGACCCTGAAACCGGCCGCTACGAGGCGGCAGAAGTGCTGCAGGATATCGAAGAGTTGCCAGCCGGTGCGCTGACTGAGGTCTCCGAGCCCGGTTTCCTCAACGTCTACGGCGACGAGTTTGACAACTTTACCGCTGGTATTTCCTGGCGCCAGTCGACCTTGAACCGCGGTCTTTTGGCTACCCGGGGTGCGTCACAGTCAGTGGGGCTGGAAGTGTCAGTTCCCGGCTCTGACTTGGAGTACTACAAGCTGTCCTACAATGGGCAGCTTTACGTTCCATTAACCAGTGCCTTTACTCTGCGTTTTAAAACCGAGCTGGGCTATGGCGATGGCTACGGTGAATTGGATCAGTTGCCGTTCTTCGAGCATTTCTATGCCGGTGGTTTTAACTCCGTGCGGGGTTATCGCGCCAATACGCTGGGCCCGCGCAGTTCGCCAGCGGATGTCTATCGGATAACCCGAGCGGCGACCGCGATTGACGAAAACGGCAATGCTCGAGCCTTGTCTGCAGAAGGGGCCTATGTGCTCGACCCTGAAACAGGACAGCTCGTTGTGGATACTGCGGCGGCCATCGGCGACGAGGCTGACCCCTTTGGCGGCAACGTCTTGATTGAGGGCAGCATTGAATTGCTGTTCCCACTGCCCTTTGTTAAAGACCAGCGTTCCGTACGCAGCGGTTTGTTCTTTGATGCGGGTAATGTCTTTAGCACCAGCTGTAGCACCACCCAGGTTAACTGTTACGAACCCGACACCAGTGAGCTGCGTTACTCAGCTGGCTTTGGTGTAACTTGGATCACCGGTTTCGGGCCACTGACCTTCAGCCTGGGCCGTGCGCTTAATGCTGAGAAAATTGATGAAGAAGAAATCTTCCAGTTCTCTTTGGGGCGGACGTTCTAGCGAGCTAATTAACTCGTAACCACAACCGACAACACCATTCACAATAATCGTAATATTTGACGGAAGTATCAGGAGTGTTTCATGAAAATGTTTAAATTTGCGCTGGTATTTATCACCGCGCTGTGGGGCACGGCGGCAATGGCCCAAGGCCGTATCGCTGTGTTTGATCTCGAAGCTGCCGTACTTAACACCGAGGTAGCCAAGCAGCGCATTGAAGCGTTGCAAAACCAGCGCGACTTCAAAGAGAGCGTGGCCGAGCTGGAAAAAGTGAAGAATGAGTACGAGAAGCTGGTAGAGCAGTTCCAGAAGGATCTGGATATTCTCAGTGCCGAGCAGCGCCAGCTGAAGAAAAGCAAAATTGACTCCAAGCGCGCCGATGCCGAGCACCTGGCCCGCAAGTTGAAAGCTCTCGAGCAACAAGAGCTGCAAGCCATCATGCAGGAAATTGGTCCCAAGCTGCAAAAGCTACTGCCGGAAATCATCGAAAGCGAGAATATCGGCCTGTTGCTGCCAGCAAAAGCCGTTATGCACGCGGCAGCCGGGTATAATATCACCGCTAAAGTGGCGGATAAGCTTAATCAGCAATAATGGCAACAACAAAACAACTCAGCCTTGTCGAGGTGGCCCGCGCCTTGGGCGTGGACTATCGCGGTGATGGCAGTTGTCTACTCAGTGGCATTGCGCCACTGAGCTCTGCCGGGCCCGGGCAGCTGAGTTTCCTTGCCAACCGCAAGTACGCCGCTGCGCTGGCCAGTAGTGAAGCCTCGGCCGTTATCCTGCCACCCTCTCTTGCAGATGACTTTCAAGGTTACTGCCTGTTCTCAGATGATCCTTATTTGATGTTTGCGCGGGCTTCTGCGCTATTTGACCCTCTGGAACGCCCCCGTGCGGGCATTCATCCCTCGGCAGTGGTAATGTCCGATGACATCCACCCCTCGGCCAGCATCGGCGCCAATTGTGTTGTGGAGACGGGCGCCGTTATTGGCGAGGGTACGGTTTTGGCACCGGGCACGGTGGTGGGGGCGGATAGCCGAATCGGTTGCAATTGTTACCTGCACGCCAATGTAACCCTCTACCACGGCGTTGTGCTGGGCGATGAGGTGAATATCCATTCCGGTACGGTTATCGGTGGCGATGGCTTTGGTTTTGCCCCCAGCGCTGACGGTTGGGTTAAAATCCACCAACTTGGCGGCGTTCGCATTGGCAACCGGGTTGAGATTGGGGCCAATTGCTGTATCGACCGGGGCGCTTTGGATGACACCGTGATCGAAGACGGCGTGATCATGGATGACCAAATTATGATCGCCCACAACGTTGTGGTCGGCGCCGGCACGGCGATGGCGGGTTGCTGCCAAGTGGCGGGCAGCGCGGTGATTGGCAAGCGCTGTACTCTGGCCGGCAATGTCGGGGTAGTGGGGCATATTACAATTTGTGATGGGGTCCATGTGACCGCTCGCACAATGGTGACGCGATCCATCAAAGTGCCCGGTAGCTACTCGTCCGGGACGCCGATGATGGACAGCGGCCAGTGGCGCAAAAGCGCCGCAAGATTCTCCAAACTCGACGAACTGCACAGGCGGGTCGTAGCGTTGGAAAGGCAAGTAAAAAATCAACAACAGGAAGATGGCTAAAGCCCATGATCATGGACATTAATGAGGTGCAGGAATACCTGCCCCATCGCTACCCGTTTCTACTGGTTGACCGCGTTATCGAGTTGAACTTGGGAGAGTCAATCGTCGCGGTCAAAAACGTCACCGGCAACGAGAACCACTTTAACGGCCATTTCCCCGGCCTGCCCATTATGCCCGGCGTGCTGATTATCGAGGCCATGGCCCAGGCGGCGGGGATTCTGGGCTTTAAAACCCTGGACAAAAAACCCGCCGACGGCTCCATCTACATGTTTGCCGGCGTCGATAACGCCCGCTTTAAGCGGCAAGTCGTGCCGGGGGATCAGCTGATCCTCAAGGCACAGTACGTGTCCGACAAAAAGGGTTTGTGGAAATTCGATTGCCAGTCCTTTGTCGACGACAAGCTGGCTTGTTCCGCCACCATTCTTTGTATCGACAGGAAGAAGTAAGTGCTCGCAGGTATTGACCCTACCGCAGAGGTAGATCCCCGCGCCATTGTCGACCCCAGCGCCACCATTGGGCCTGGTTGCAAAGTTGGGCCCTGGACTATTATCGGCCCCGACGTAGAGCTGGGCGAGGGCTGCGATATTCGCTCCCACGTGGTACTGAAAGGTCCGACCCAAATTGGCAAGAACAATACTATCTACCAGTTTTCGTCGGTGGGCGAAGACACGCCGGACCTGAAGTACAACGGCGAGCCCACTCGATTGATCATGGGCGACGACAATATCGTCCGCGAGGGCGTGACGATTCACCGGGGTACGGTTCAGGATCGTGGTGAGACCGTTATTGGCAGCCACAATTTGATTATGGCCTACGCCCATATCGGTCACGATTCGGTGGTTGGGGATCACTGCATTCTGGTCAACAATGCCTCCCTGGCTGGCCACGTTATTGTTGGTGATTGGGCGATCCTGAGTGGTTACACGCTGATTCACCAGTTCTGTCATATCGGCGCCCACGCCTTTACCGGCTTTGGTTGCGGCATCAGCAAAGATGTGCCGGCCTACGTGACGGTTAGCGGCTCGCCGGCTGAGGCCAAGACCATTAATTCTGAGGGGCTCAAGCGCCGGGGCTTTAGTGCTGAGGCCATTGCTGCCATTCGCCGGGCCTACAAAGTGGTGTATCGGCAGGGGCTGACCCTGGATGAGGCGGTCAAGCGTATTCAGGATGAGGTGGAGGCGCAGCCGGAGCTGCAGTTGTTCGTCGACTCCCTGACCCAGTCTACCCGCGGCATCGTTCGCTAACACCGCCGCCAAAGGCGGCGGTACCCAACGCTATTCCAACGAGTGTGAACAGGCGCAAACTCTATGACCACACTGCGGATCGGTATTGTTGCCGGTGAGGCCTCGGGGGATATTCTCGGGGCTGACTTGATACGCGCCCTGCGACGTCGCCACCCCGATGTTGAATTTGAAGGGGTCGGTGGGCCACTGATGTTGGCAGAGGGCATGCACAGCCTCTGCGATATGGATCGCTTATCGGTGATGGGCCTGGTCGAACCTTTAAAGCGGCTGCCGGAACTGCTGCGGATTCGCCGCCATCTCAAATCCCACTTTGTTCAGTGGCAGCCGCATTTAGTCATCGGCATCGACTCCCCGGACTTCACCCTCAATATCGAAGCGTATTTGCGGGCCCGGGGCATCACCACCATGCATTACGTCAGCCCCTCAGTGTGGGCGTGGCGACGGGGGCGGATCAAAACCATCGCCAAAGCGGTGGACCATATGCTGACCTTGTTCCCCTTCGAGGCAGAGTTTTATCGGGATCACGGTGTGCCAGTGACCTGTGTGGGCCACCCCCTGGCGGATCAGATTGAACTCCACGACCAGGGGGCGAGCTGCCGTCAGTTGTTGGACGTGCAGCCAGGTCATCCTGTGGTAGCACTGTTACCCGGTAGTCGCAGCAGCGAAGTGGGGCAATTGATAGGGCCATTTCTCGATACTGCTGAGTGGCTGCGTCGCAAGCTTCCCACCATTGAATTTTTGATACCGGCAGTCAATAAAGAGCGGCAAGCACAAATCCTTCAGCAAGTGGCGGATCGCTCGGTGGATTTGCCGGTGCGGGTACTGTTGGGGCAGTCACGGGAAGTGATGGCTGCCGCCGATGCGGTGTTGATGGCCTCGGGGACCTCCAGCTTGGAAGCGCTGTTGTTACAGCGCCCGATGATCGTCGCCTACCGCTTTGGCAAATGGTCTTTTGCTCTGTTATCGCGGCTGGTGAAAACACCGTATTTCTCGCTACCCAACCTCTTGGCCGGGCGGGCCCTGGTGCCGGAGCTGCTTCAGGAAGAGGTCTGCGCCGAGGTAATGGGCCCGTTGGTATTGGAACAGCTGTCCAATGAGAATCACCGGGAAGCCCTACTGGAAGATTTCCGTGAGATTCATCGCCAATTGTCTCGCAATGCCAGCGAAGCCGCTGCCGACGTAGTGCTTGGGTTGGCGCTGGGTGAGGGTCAGGGAGATAAATATAGCCACGGAGGTAAGTAGTGCAGTCGCTGGATTTATTTGCCGATGACGACTGGCCGGCACTGACCGCCGGTGTCGATGAGGTGGGGCGCGGCCCGCTGTGTGGCGATGTGGTTACCGCCGCAGTGATTCTGGACCCGAAGCGGCCAATAGAGGGCTTGAATGACTCCAAGAAACTGACCGAAAAGCGCCGGGATGCCCTGTTTGACCTGATTCGGGAGCGGGCGCTGAGTTTTTGTATCGCCCGGGCCAGTGTCCAAGAAATCGACCAACTCAATATTCTGCAGGCCAGCTTATTGGCCATGAAGCGCGCTGTGGAGGGGCTGCCCATTCAGCCCGAGCTGGTGCTGGTGGACGGCAATCGCCTGCCACGCTGGGACTATCGCAGCGAGGCCGTAGTAAAGGGGGATAGCCGGGTCGAAGCCATCGCCGCGGCGTCGATTCTGGCCAAAGTCACCCGGGACCGAGAGATGAAGGCCCTGGACACGCAGTATCCCGGATACGGTCTTGCCGGCCACAAGGGCTACCCGACCGCGGCCCATCTGGATGCCCTCAAACGATTGGGGGTGACAGCGATACACCGGCGCAGTTACGCTCCGGTACAGGCGCTGCTTGCCGAGGCGGCGGCCAAGATACAGCCAGATAAATAAATTGCCATAACGAATTCTGTCCGGGCCCGACTATGCTCAACGAACAATTTGTCCACCTGCGCGTACATTCCGAGTATTCCCTGGTGGACAGCACCCTGCGGGTCAAGGATTTGTGCAAGCGGGTCGCCAGCGACGGTATGCCTGCCGTGGCGCTGACCGACCTGTGTAATTTCTATGCCCTGATCAAGTTTCAGAAGGCGGCTCACGGCGCCGGTATTAAGCCCATCTATGGCAGTGATTTATTGGTGCGGGACGATGACGACCCCGACCAAATCAGCACTCTGTGTTTGCTGGCCCAAAATGACCGGGGCTATCGCAATCTCACCGAATTGATCTCTCGGGCTTATTTGGACGGCCAGTACCAGGGTAAGGCCTACGTCTACTGCAGTTGGGTCGAGGAGGCCAACGAAGGCCTGATTGCCCTGTCGGGTGGCCGCGAAGGGGACGTGGGGCAGCTGTTGCTTAACGGCAAAGCCGATCTCGCTCGGGATCGCTTGCAGCGCTGGCAGCAGTTTTTCCCCCAGCGTTACTACCTGGAGTTGCAGCGTACCGGTCGTGAAAACGAGGACGATTACCTCCACGCCGCGGTAGTTCTGGCATCGGAACAACAGTGCCCGGTGGTGGCCACCAACGATGTCCGCTTTCTCAACAGTGAGGATTTCGAGGCCCACGAGGCCCGGGTGTGTATCCGCGACAGCCGGGTGCTGGACGATCCCCGCCGGCCGCGCCGCTACAGCGATCAGCAGTACCTGCGCAGTGCCGAAGAAATGGTCGAGCTGTTTGCCGATATCCCCGAGGCCTTGGAAAACAGTGTGGAAATTGCCCGGCGTTGCAATTTGACCATTGAACTGGGGACCTACTACCTGCCGGAATACCCGATTCCGGAGGGCATGACCCAGGACGACTTCTTCCGCAAGCTGAGTCACGATGGCCTCACTGAGCGCCTGGACTTTCTCTTCGATCGCAGTGCGCCAGACTTTGCCGAGACCGACAAACGCTATCGGGAGCGGCTGGACTTCGAGCTGGATATCATCCTGCAGATGGGCTTCCCCGGCTACTTTCTGATCGTGATGGACTTTATCCAGTGGGCCAAGGATCACGATATTCCGGTGGGGCCGGGTCGGGGCTCCGGTGCCGGCTCGCTGGTGGCCTACGCGCTGAAAATTACTGACCTGGACCCGCTGCAATACGATCTGCTGTTCGAGCGTTTTCTCAATCCCGAGCGGGTGTCGATGCCCGACTTTGACGTCGACTTCTGTATGGAGGGGCGTGACCGGGTCATCCAGTACGTGGCCGACAACTACGGCCGCGATGCAGTCAGCCAGATCATTACCTTTGGCACCATGGCCGCCAAGGCGGTGGTGCGGGACGTCGCCCGGGTGCAGGGTAAGTCCTACGGCCTGGCTGACAAACTGTCGAAGCTGATCCCCTTTGAAGTGGGCATGACTCTGGACAAGGCTCTGGAGCAGGAGGAGGCGCTTCGGGAATTTCTCGAGGTCGACGAGCAGGCCCAGGAAATCTGGGACATGGCCAAACAACTGGAAGGGGTGGTGAGAGGTGTCGGCAAGCACGCCGGTGGGGTGGTCATCGCCCCCTCCAAGCTCACCGATTTTGCCCCCTTGTTCTGTGACGAAACCGGCAGTGGACTGGTCACCCAGTTCGACAAGAACGACGTCGAAGACGCCGGGCTAGTGAAGTTCGACTTTTTGGGCTTGCGTACCCTCACCATTATCGATTGGGCGCTGGCCATCATCAATGAACAGCGCAAGAAGGTGGGGGAAGACGCGCTCGATATCATGGCGATTCCGCTGGATGACCGGGCCAGTTTCGACCTCCTCAAGCGGGCCGAGACCACCGCGGTATTCCAGTTGGAATCCCGGGGCATGAAGGATCTTATCAAGCGCCTGTTGCCAGACTGCTTTGAAGACATCATCGCACTGGTGGCACTGTTCCGCCCCGGTCCCCTGCAGTCGGGGATGGTGGACGACTTTATCAATCGTAAGCACGGCCGCGCCGAGCTGGCCTTTCCCCACCCCCAGTATCAACACGAGTGTCTGCGGCCGGTCTTGCAGCCTACCTACGGCATCATCCTCTACCAGGAGCAGGTCATGCAGATCGCCCAGGTGATGGGGGGCTACACTCTGGGCGGCGCCGACCTGTTGCGCCGGGCGATGGGTAAGAAAAAAGCCGAGGAGATGGAGAAGCAGCGCGCCATCTTTATGGAGGGTGCGCAAGGCCTGGGCTACGACAAGAACTTGGCCTCCAATATCTTCGACCTGATGGAGAAATTCGCCGGCTACGGCTTTAACAAGTCGCACTCGGCGGCCTATGCCTTGGTGTCGTATCAAACCGCCTGGCTCAAGACCCACTATCCCGCACCCTTTATGGCGGCGGTGATGAGCTCGGAACTGGATAACACCGACAAGATCGTGGTGTTTATCGAAGAGTGTCGGGCCATGGGCCTGGATTACAAGCTGCCCTCGGTGAACGAAGGTGAATACATGTTCACCGTTAATGACCGGGGCCAGATCGTCTATGGCTTGGGCGCCATCAAGGGTCTCGGTGAGGGCCCGGTGGAAAATATCATTGCCGCCCGGGAGGCCGGTGGCCCCTTCAAGAATCTGTTTGATTTCTGCGAGCGCACCGACCCTCGCAAAGTGAACAAACGTGCCATTGAGGCGTTGATTCGCGCCGGTGCCTTTGACGACCTGGGCGAGGGCCGGGAAGTGTTGATGGCCGCCATCAATGAGGCAGTGCAGGTCGCTGAGCAGTCCGCCCGCAACAGTGAGGCCGGCATGACCGACCTGTTTGGTGAGGCGCTGGCGGTGGACAACCGGGACGTCTACGAGAGTTTTCGCAATGCCCGGCCCTGGAGCACCCGGGAACGGCTGCAGGGCGAGAAAGACACACTGGGCCTGTATGTTACCGGCCACCCGATCGATGACTATGAGGCCGACCTACGCCGTTTTGTGCCCAAGAAAATTGTCGACCTCAACCCCGACAAGCAGCCCCAGACGGTAGCCGGACTGGCGGTGAATATGCGCACCATGAAGAACAAGCGCGGCGACAATATGGCCTTTGTCACCCTGGATGACCGCAGTGCCCGTATCGAGGTGGCGATATTCAGTGATGCCTTTGAGGCCTGCCGGGAAAAGCTGGTCAAGGATGCGGTATTGGTTGTGGAGGGCATCTGTAGTCACGATGAGTACAGTGGCGGCAAGAAGATGCGGGTGAAATCCCTGCGCACCCTGGCCGAGGCGCGTCAGCAAAAGGCCCGGGAGTTGCAGCTGTCGCTGTCGGCGGAGCAGGTTCAACCCGCCCAGGTGGAAAACCTCAAGTCGGCGCTGTCTTCGGCGCGGGGCGGAGCTTGCCCGGTAGTGATACGCTACCGGCGGGAGGAAGGCGAGGCCCGCATTCGTTTGGGGGATAGCTGGCGAATCCTGCCCCAGGACGATTTGATATTTCGCCTAAAGCAAGACTATGGCGCAAATAACGTGGTGATCAATTACGATTAACGTATAATCCCGGTCTTGACTCTGCCGGCAATGACACGCACCTGCCAGCGGACGCTGACATAACATTACAAGAGGCGAGAGGTAACATACACTCGAGCCCAGTTCACTGGCACAAACGAGGAAGTATCCAGCGCGATGAATCCAAACTATCTTGATTTCGAGCAGCCGATTGCTGAACTGGAGGCCAAAATTGAAGAACTCCAGTTGGTGGGCAACGACAACGATATCAACATCAGCGAAGAAATCGCCAAGCTCCGGGAAAAGAGCACCAAGCTGACGGAGAAGATTTTCTCTCAGCTGACCGCCTGGGATGTGGTTAAAATCGCCCGGCATCCTATGCGCCCCTATTCGCTGGACTACATCAACCGCATTATCACCGACTTCGACGAGCTGCACGGCGACCGCCGCTTTGGCGATGACTCGGCTATCGTCGGCGGCATCGGTAAGCTGGATGGGCGCCCGGTGATGGTTATTGGCCAGGAAAAAGGCCGTGGCGTGAACGAAAAAGTAAAGCGCAACTTCGGCATGCCCAAACCCGAGGGCTACCGCAAGGCCCTGCGACTGATGGAGCTGGCCGAGCGTTTTGGCCTGCCCGTGATTACGCTGATCGACACCCCGGGGGCCTATCCCGGTATCGACAGTGAAGAGCGGGGCATCAGTGAGGCTATCGCCCAAAACCTGGCGGTGATGTCCCGCCTGAAAACGCCGATGATCTGTGTGGTGATCGGCGAGGGTAGCTCCGGTGGGGCTTTGGGTATTGGCGTGGGTGACCATATCGCCATGCTGCAGTACTCCACGTATTTTGTTATCTCTCCAGAAGGCTGCGCCAACATTATCTGGAAGAGCAGTGAGTTCGCCCCCGACGCGGCGGAAGCCATGGGGGTCACCTCCTCGGTGCTGCAGGAGCTGGGTATCGTCGATGCCACTATCGAAGAACCCCAGGGTGGCGCTCACCGGGATATTGACGATAGCGCCCAGCGGGTTCGCCGGCACCTGATTGCGCAATTGGACCGCTTGCAGCAAATGCCCAAGGACGAGCTGCTGGATACCCGCTATCAGCGCCTGATGTCTTACGGCAAACTCTAATCTCCCCGGCACCGCCTGCGATGGCGGTGCCCCTTCTACCATGCACACCGTTCTGCAAACCCTCGACCGCCAGCTTCACACCGAGCGCGGGCGGCGTTGGGTGGTGGCCTACAGTGGTGGGCTGGATTCCACGGTACTGCTCCACGGCCTTTGCCAGTTGGCGTCGCGACCGGCTATTCACGCTGTGCATGTCCATCACGGGCTTCAGTCCCAGGCGGATGACTGGCAGCGGCATTGTCGCGCCTTTGCCGACTCCCTCGGTGTCACATTCGCGAGTGCTCGGGTAACCGTCGATACGGGTGAGGGCCTGGAGGCGGCGGCCCGGGATGCCCGCTATCGGGCCTTTGCACAATTCCTGGCTGACAGCGATCTGCTGCTGCAGGCCCACCACCTCGACGATCAGGCCGAAACCCTGTTGCTGCGACTGTTTCGCGGTACCGGGCCGGATGGTCTGCAAGGCATTCCCCGACAGCGGCCGTTGGTGTTGGACGACGGCAGCGCCGCCACGATTATGCGGCCCTTGCTGACGCTGCCCCGGGCCGCGTTGGAGGACTACGCCCGCCACCATCAACTGGGGTGGGTCGAGGACCCCAGCAACGCCGACCCGGCGATGGATCGCAACTACCTTCGCCATCGGGTGTTGCCTGCGGTGGCCGAGCGCTGGCCCGGCTACCGGAAAAGTCTGGGGCGCTTCGCCGAGCTGGCTGCCGGAAGCCGCCTGGAATCAGTCGACATCAGTGGCTTTTGTCCGGACAGCGAGCGCCGGGTCGTGGAGCTGGCTGCGCTGCGGGGCATGGATGACGGTCAGCGCAATGCGGCTCTTAGGCGTTGGCTGGGCCACTACCAGCTTGTTCCCAGCGCGGCGCAATTGCAGGAATTGCAGCGAGTGATGCTGTGGTCCGCCAAAGACAGCCTGCCGGTCATGGCCATCGGCGATTGGCAGGTCCGTCGCTATCAGCAGCGTTTGTATCTAACCGCCCTGAGCGACTTTGATCCTCGGCATCGTTACCGGTGGGATGCCCAGTCGGTGCTGACCTTGCCAGGGGCGGGGACCTTGTCTGCGGATCGCGAGCCCAATGCAGGGCCCTTGGACCTGGAGGTGCGCTTTCGGACCGGCGGTGAGCGCTGTCGCCCCTCGGGCCGCGGGCAGTCCCAGCGCTTGAAGAAGCTGTTGCAAGAAGTGCAGCTGCCACCCTGGCGGCGGGAGCGTCTGCCCCTGCTATACCTCGACGGGGAGCTGGCCGCAGTTGCCGACCTGTGGCTGTGTCACGGTTTCGAGGATGCGCTATCCGGGCGGCGTATCGACTGGCAGCCATCAGAGTGAGTAGTGGGTATAATACGGCGCCGTGATCTCTCGCTGCTGACCTCTCACACGTCCTCGCGGCGCCCGCCACCTGCTGGGTAAATAGTTGAGTAATTTACTAAGGTTTGTCACAATAACGGCAACAACGGCGCCAGTGCGCTGCTTTTTCGCCTCTCCCTGTCGGGGAAGGGATTCCGGGTTTATCGAGTCTGCAGTGCCTACTCAAGGTCGGCGCTGTCGGCTAGTAACCTGATTTAATTGAGAATTTGAGTCGAATACTATGTCACAGAGCGAACAGGCCCAAATCGATACGCTGCTGCAGAATGACTACGAAGCCGGGTTTTATACCGCGGTGGAGTCCGACACCTTGCCGCCCGGCCTGGATGAAGATGTCATTCGCTTTATCTCCACCAAGAAGGGTGAGCCGGAGTGGATGCTGGAGTGGCGACTGGAAGCCTATCGCGGCTGGCTGGAAATGGACGAGCCCAACTGGGCCCATGTTCACTATCCGCCGGTGGACTTTCAGGCACTGTCCTATTTCTCCGCCCCCAAGAGCATGGCGGATAAACCCAAGAGCCTGGACGAGGTGGACCCCGAGCTGCTGCGCACTTATGAAAAGCTGGGCATCCCCCTTCACGAGCAGGAAATGCTGGCCGGTGTCGCGGTAGACGCCGTGTTCGATTCGGTATCGGTGGCCACCACATTCCGGGAAAAGCTTAAGGACGCCGGGGTGATTTTTTGCTCCATCTCCGAGGCCGTGCACGAGTACCCTGAGCTGATCAAAAAATACCTGGGCTCAGTCGTGCCCCGCCGGGACAACTTCTTCGCCGCGCTCAACAGTGCGGTGTTTAGCGACGGTTCTTTTGTCTACATCCCCAAGGGCGTGCGCTGCCCCATGGAGCTGTCTACCTATTTCCGTATCAACGAGGCCAAGACCGGCCAGTTTGAGCGCACCCTGATCATCGCCGATGAAGGCAGTCATGTGAGCTACCTGGAAGGCTGCACCGCACCCATGCGGGACGAGAACCAGCTGCACGCCGCAGTAGTGGAGCTGGTGGCTTTGGGCGACGCCCAGATCAAGTACTCCACCGTACAGAACTGGTATCCCGGCGACAGCGAAGGCAAGGGCGGCATCTATAACTTTGTTACCAAGCGCGGCGTGTGCCACGACAATGCCAAAATCTCCTGGACGCAGGTGGAGACCGGTTCTGCAGTGACTTGGAAATACCCCAGCGTGGTGCTGCGGGGCGATAACAGTGTCGGTGAGTTTTATTCAGTGGCGCTGACCAACAACTACCAGCAGGCCGACACCGGTACCAAGATGATCCATATGGGCAACAACACCCGTTCTACCATCATCTCCAAGGGCATCTCCGCCGGCCGTAGCCAGAACGCCTACCGCGGCCTGGTGCGCATGAGCCAGCGTGCCGAGGGGGCGCGTAATTACACCCAGTGTGACTCGCTGTTGATTGGCGACCGCTGCGGTGCCCACACTTTCCCCTATATCGAAAGCCGCAACCCCTCGGCGGTAGTGGAGCACGAGGCCACCACTTCCAAGGTCAGTGACGACCAGCTCTATCTCTGCCAGCAGCGGGGACTCGACGCCGAGAAGGCGGTGTCGCTGATTGTTAACGGTTTCTGTAAAGAAGTATTTAAAGAACTCCCCATGGAGTTTGCGGTTGAGGCCGGCAAGCTACTGGAAGTCAGTCTAGAAGGGTCGGTGGGCTAGGGCTCGATCCCATCCTGTACACCACCCCAATTCGGAGAGAAGTAAGACTATGTTATCCATTAAAGATCTGCGCGCGAACGTAGGCGATAAAGAAATTCTCAAAGGCCTCAATCTCGAGGTCAAGGCTGGCGAGATCCACGCCATTATGGGTCCCAACGGCTCGGGTAAAAGTACTCTGGGTCATGTCCTGGCGGGACGGCAGGGCTATGAGGCTACTGGCGGGTCGGTAGAGTTTGCCGGCAAAAATCTGCTGGACATGGAGACCGAAGAGCGCGCTCGGGAAGGGCTGTTTCTGGCCTTTCAATATCCGGTAGAGATCCCTGGCGTTTCCAATATGGAGTTTTTGAAAACGGCGGTGGATGCAGTGCGGGAGCACCGCGGCGAAGAGCCCATCGACTCCGTACAGTTTATGAAACTCGCCCGGGAAAAATGCAAAGCGGTCAACCTCAGTGATCAGTTTCTCAAGCGCGGCGTGAATGAAGGCTTTTCCGGCGGCGAGAAAAAGCGCAACGAGCTGATGCAAATGATGCTGCTGGAGCCCAAGCTGTGCATCCTCGATGAAACGGACTCCGGTCTGGATATCGATGCCCTGCAGGTGGTGGCAGATGGCGTCAACGCCATGCGTTCGCCTGACCGGGCCTTTGTGATGGTGACGCACTATCAGCGCTTACTGGACTACATTCAGCCCGACTTTGTGCACGTTCTGTCTGGCGGCAAGATCATCAAATCCGGTGACCGTACTCTGGCCCTGGAGCTGGAAGAGAAGGGCTACGGTTGGATTACCAAAGAGGTGGCCTGATGGCAGCGTTTACCCAACAAGCCGCCGAGCTTCAGCCCCAGGGTTTGCCCTGGCTGAAGGAGCTCAATCAGCGCGGTCGCGAGCAGTGGAAAGTGACTCCCTTTCCCAGCCGCAAAACCGAGAACTGGAAGTACACCAGCTTGCAGGCATTGGCCGACGGCAGTTATCTGAGTTGGCCCGCCGCTCAGTCCTCCCAGTTGAGCGAGCAGGTGGACGCCATCCACGGCCTGGAAGCCTGCGGTCTGGTGTTCGTTAACGGCGCCTTCAACGCTGAGTTGTCCTGCGATACCCTGCCGGAAGGGGTGGAATGCGTGCGCTTTAGTGAGGCGGATGCCAGTCAGCAGCAGACTATCCTCGAGCGTCTCGGCACCATTGCCGACAGCGAAAAACACCTGTTTGCCGCGCTCAATGATAGCTGGCTGGGCGAGGGCGTGTATCTGCGCTTCAGCAAAAACACCCAGGTTAAGACGCCGATTTACATTCACCACATCACCGTGCCCGAGGCGCAAGCCTATTCGGTTAACCAGCGTCTGTTGGTGCATGTTGAAAGCGGTGCCGACGCCACCGTGGTGGAGCACTTCAGCAGCACCGAGGCGCCTCAAAACAGTTTCAGCAATTCGGTCACCGAGTTGCAGTTGGACGCCAATGCGCGACTGACCCACTACCACCTCCATTTAGAAGAAGAGCACGCCCTGCATATCGGCGGCGTGCACGTCAATCTGGAGCGGGACGCCACCCTGGACAGCTTTATGGCCAGTCTCGGCGCCACCTTGCAGCGCACCGATGTGGTGGTAAACCACCGCGGTGAAGGTGCGCACTGCGGCTTGAACGGTATCTATCTGCCCAATCACAAGCATCTGGTGGATTTCCACACCTGCATTGAGCATGCCGTTCCCCATTGCACCACCAGCGAAGTGTTCCGGGGCATTATCGGTGACCATGGCAAGGCGGTGTTTAATGGCCGTATTCATATTCACCCGGATGCCCAGAAAACCGTGGCGGATCTCAGCAACAAAAACCTGCTGACCAGTCACAACGCCGAGGTGGACACCAAGCCTGAGCTGGAAATTTACGCCGACGACGTGAAGTGTAGTCACGGCGCCACCGTTGCTCAGCTTGAGGAAAAAGCCCTGTACTACCTTCAGAGTCGCGGTCTCGACCGAGAGCGGGCGGAAATGATGCTGAGCTTTGGTTTTATCAACGAGCTTCTGGAGCAATTGCCTCACCAGCCGGTACGTAACTACCTGACTCCGCTGGTGGAGGAGCTGTTTGAACGCAAGTTTGCCCGGGGGAGGAGTGCGGCATGACGGCGGCGGTAGCTGAGCAGCACAATGACTTTGATGTGGCAGCACTGCGTGCCCAGTTCCCCATTCTCCATCAACAGGTCAATGGTCAAGCACTGGTCTATCTGGACAATGCGGCAACCACCCAGAAGCCCCAGTCGGTGATCGATGCCATTGCCGACTATTACCGCTGCGATAACGCCAATGTCCACCGCGGTGCCCACACCTTGAGTGACCGGGCAACAGCGGATTTTGAGGCTGCCCGCAACAAAGTAGTTGCACTAATTAATGCGGCCAGTAACCGCGAGCTTATCTGGACTCGGGGCACCACTGAGGCGATCAACCTGGTTGCCCAGAGCTACGCCAAGCCGATACTCAAGCCCGGCGACCGCATTGTGGTATCGGCCATGGAGCACCACGCCAATATCGTACCCTGGCAGATGGTAGCGGCTGAATGTCAGGCGGACGTCGTGCCAGTGCCGGTCACCAATGACGGTGAGCTGGATATGTCGGCCTTTGAAGGGCTGTTGGACGAACGGGTCAAGCTGGTGGCAGTGGGGCATGTGTCCAATGCGCTGGGTACCGTGAACCCGATCGAAGACATTATTCGCCTCAGCCACAGTGCCGGCGCCAAGGTGCTGATCGACGGCGCCCAGGGTGTGCCCCACTTCGAGGTGGATGTACAAGCGCTGGACTGTGACTTCTATGCCTTCTCCGGCCACAAAATGTATGGCCCCACCGGCATAGGCGCGCTCTACGGCAAAGAGGCTCTGCTGGAGCGGATGCCGCCCTATCACGGCGGCGGTGAAATGATTAAGACCGTGAGCTTTGACGGCACCACTTACAACGAATTGCCGTTTAAGTTTGAGGCCGGTACGCCCAATATTGGTGGTGCTGTGGGGCTCGGTGCGGCGGTGGACTTTTTGCAATCCATCGATCGTCGCGCAATGGCGGATCACGAGGCGGGCCTGATGCGCTACGCCCACAGCAAAGCCGAAAGCTGCGAGGGCTTGCGGCGCATCGGTTGTGCCAAGCAGGTAGCCGGGGCGTTTTCCTTCTTGCTGGAAGGCACCCACCCCGCCGATGTTGGTATGTTGCTGGACCAACAGGGGATTGCCGTACGCACTGGCGACCATTGCGCCCAGCCGATTATGAAGCAGTTTGGTGTTCCGGGTACAGCCCGGGCGTCCTTTGCCGTGTACAACACCATGGATGAGGTCGACCGACTGTTTGCCGGTCTGGAAAAAGCCAAAACATTTTTACTTTGATGCAGTCTAACAGTTTTATACGGACTAACTTTAGGGTGGCCCCTATTTGGAGCGAGACATGAGTGTTGAAACCTTTGCACCCGAACAGGCTGTCACGGTTACCGACGCGGCCCAAGCACATTTTCAAAAGCAGTTGGCTGAGAAGCCCAGCGGCGCTGTGCGCCTGTCGGTCAAATCCAGCGGCTGCACCGGCTACAAATACGTCATCGATATTGTTGAGCAGGGGCAGGAGGGCGATGTTGCTCTCAAGCTGGACAACGGTCTGACCTTGCTGGTGGCCTCTGACGCCATGGGTATGGTGCGTGGTACCGAGATCGATTATACCCGCGAGGGTTTGAACCAGATGCTGAAGTTTAACAACCCCAATGTCTCAGACGAGTGCGGGTGTGGCGAAAGCTTTAACGTCGGTTAAGCCGCTCGATTGAGGAAGTAACATGGAAAGAAGAATGGTGGCTACGGTCACCGACTGCCCCGGGCGATTGGTACCAGTAGGCACACCCATCACCATCCCCAAGGATAACTTTGTCACCATTACCCAATCCTTGGGGGGCAACTATACCGTGACCTACAACGGCAACATGGTTCGGGTGGATGGAACCGATGCAGCGGCGCTGGGGCTGGAGCCCGAAGTCCTGGAGTTTGAAGCACCGGACGGGGATGACATCCTGGAAGATCAGGTCTGGCAAGCGCTGGAGACCGTCTATGACCCTGAGATACCGGTGGATCTGGTCAACCTCGGTTTGATCTACAAGGTAGAGCTGGATCAGGCCGCAAAGCGGGTCAGCATCGAAATGACCTTAACAGCCCCGGGTTGTGGCATGGGGCCGGTGTTGGTGGGCGACGTCGAGTACCGGGTCGCCCAGGTGCCCAATGTGGAGGCGGTTCAGGTCGATCTGGTGTTCGATCCGCCCTGGAGCCGGGACATGATGTCGGAAGAAGCACAATTGGAAACCGGCCTGTTTTTTTAAGCTGAGCGAATGGGCTTGGCGACTTCAGTGAGATTGAGTGAGCGATGGCAAGTGCGGTAAGCGAAAACCCCTTTGGACGCAGCATCACTACCGAGGATATTGTCGATACCCTCGGTTTTTTTGATAGCTGGGAAGACCGCTACAAGTACATTATCGACTTGGGCAAAGAGCTGCCCGCGATGCCAGACGAACTCAAAACCGAAGACCGTTTGATACGTGGCTGTCAGAGTCAGGTGTGGCTGGAGCCCTCGGAGCAGGACGGCTATTTTGAATTCCAGGCCGACAGCGACGCGTTTATCGTCAAGGGGCTGCTGGGGGTGATACTCAGTGCCTACAATCACAAGCGCGCCGGTGAGATACTCGATTTTGATATCGACAGCTACTTTGATGAGCTGGACCTGATGCGCCACCTCAGTCCAACTCGTGGCAATGGCCTGCGCGCCATGGTGCAGCGTATCCGCGAGATTGCCGGAGAGTGATGGTCATGACTGAGCGCTCTCAACTGGACAATATTCGCATTGTGCTGGTTAACACTTCCCACCCGGGCAATATTGGTGCGGTGGCCAGAGCGATGAAAAATATGGCGGTCAGCGACTTGGCTTTAGTTGCACCCCGCAAATACCCCCACGACGAGGCGACTTGGCGGGCCTCTAACGCCGCCGATGTGTTGGATAGCGCCACCGTCTACGACACTCTGGAAGAGGCCATTGCCGATTGTAGTCTGGTGGTGGGCACCAGTGCTCGGGGACGCACCATTCCCTGGCCGCTGTTGGATCCCCGCCACTGTGCCGAGAGGGCCTATGCCGAAGCGGGCCAACACAAAGTGGCACTGGTGTTCGGGCGAGAAGATCGCGGTCTCACTAACGACGAGCTGCAGTTGTGTAATCTTCACGTCAATATCCCCGCCAACGAAGAGTACAGCTCTCTCAATCTGGCCATGGCGGTTCAGGTGTTGTGTTATGAACTGCGCATGACCCACTTGTCCGGTGTCGAGGGGCAACTCAGCGACAATCCCATGGCGGATTGGGATATGCCACCGGCCACCGCCGACGCTCTGCAGCGTTATTTTGTGCACCTGGAAGAGACCCTGGTTGAGATGGGTTTTCTCAACCCCAAGGCCCCCAAACAATTGATGACGCGCTTGCGCCGGCTCTATACCCGGGCCCGTCCCGATGAAATGGAAGTCAATATTCTCAGAGGTATCCTGACCGCTACCCAGTATCAGATACGCCAGGGAAAGGATGCTACTGCCGATCTTCCGGAAGGAGTGAGCGAGGCTGATGGCTAACAGGAACGACAATCGCAATAACACGATTCCCAACGGGAGGTGGCCGAGACCATGCGTTTAACCACCAAGGGTCGCTACGCGGTGACCGCCATGCTGGACCTGGTTCTGCACAGTGAGCAGGGGCCGGTGAACCTGTCGGCGATCTCCGAGCGGCAGCACATTTCACTGTCTTATCTTGAGCAGTTGTTTGCCAAGCTGCGGCGTCGGGGGCTGGTCAAAAGTATCCGCGGTCCCGGCGGCGGTTACTGCCTGGATCGCTCTATTGCCGACATTTATGTGGCGGAGATTATCGATGCGGTGGACGAGAGTGTCGATGCCACCAATTGTTCAGGAGAGGCTAACTGTCAGGAGGGAGAAGTCTGCCTGACTCACCACCTGTGGAGTGACCTGAGCGATCAGATTCATACCTTTCTGAGTGGCATCAGTCTGGCCAGCCTGATGGAGCGCCAGGAAATTCAGCAAATCGCCACCCGGCAGAACCACCGGGAAAGCGAGCACATCGCCATGACCATGGTGGATTGAGATGGTAGATTGAGATGGGAATGGCAGACCCGATATATCTGGATTACGCCGCCACCACACCGGTGGCTGACGAGGTTGCCGAACAAATGGCCCAGTGCCTGACCCGGCACGGCAACTTCGCCAATCCGGCGTCCCGCTCTCACCTGCTGGGGTGGAAGGCGGAAGCGGCGGTGGAAGAGGGGCGCCGACAGGTTGCCGATCTAATCGGTGCCGACCCCAGAGAGATTGTTTGGACTTCCGGTGCCACCGAAGCCGACAACCTGGCTATCAAGGGCGTGGCCGAGGCCTATGCTGATCGCGGTCGGCATATCGTCACCTCACAAATTGAGCACAAGGCGGTGCTGGATACTTGCGCCTATCTCGAAACCAAAGGTTTCGAGGTGACCTACCTGGTGCCCGACGACGGCGGTGTGATCAGCGTCGATGCTTTGAACAAGGCGCTGCGGGACGACACTATTTTGGTCAGCCTGATGCACGTTAACAACGAGTTGGGTTCGATCAATGATATCGCGGCGCTGGGCGAAGCGCTGGCCGATCATCAGGCCTTCTTCCACGTGGATGCCGCCCAGAGTGTCGGCAAATTGCCTCTGGATATGGCGGCGTTGAAGGTGGATTTAATGTCCCTGTCTGCCCACAAATGCTATGGCCCCAAGGGCATCGGTGCGCTGTATGTCCGGCGCCGCAGCCGCTGCCAACTGGCGGCGCAGATGCACGGCGGTGGCCACGAGCGGGGAATGCGCTCAGGGACCCTGGCCACCCACCAAATCGTTGGCTTTGGCGCCGCCTGCCAACTGGCGGCTGGCGGCCTTGAGGCCGAGCGGGCGCGACTGACGGAACTTCGCCGCCAATTTTTGACTCCCATCCTTCAGTTGGATGGGGTGGTGGTTAATGGCCGCGACGGCGGCTGGCCGGGGATTGCCAATGTCAGTTTTGCCGACGTTGATGGCGAGTCTTTGCTGATGGCGCTGAAAGACCTGGCGGTGTCTACCGGCTCGGCCTGTGCCTCGGCAACGCTGGAGCCCTCCTACGTACTCAGAGCCATTGGCTGCAGCGACATCTTGGCGCTGAGCTCGGTGCGCTTTAGTTTTGGCCGCTATACCAGCGCTGAGGAGCTGGCTCAGGCTGCAGAGCAGGTGGTGGCCGCCGTTGGCCAGCTCCGTGGCGGGCAGCAGAAAACCGGATAAAGGCGTGCCGACATAGGCATTTGCCGCCAATGCGCTTATAATTGCGTGCTTTTGCCGGCCCGCCACTGAACGTGGTTGGCCTTCTTACAAGATTTTGATTTTATTGGAGATTATAAAACATGGCCGTGGAGCGCACTCTATCCATCGTCAAGCCTGACGCTGTTGCCAAAAACGCGATCGGTGACATTTACAGCCGCTTTGAAAAAGCCGGCCTGAAAATCGTTGCCGCTAAAATGCTGCGCCTGAGCCGCGAGCAGGCCGAAGGCTTCTACGCCGAACACAAAGGCCGTCCTTTCTTCCCTGCGCTGGTAGATTTCATGACCTCCGGTCCGGTCACTGTTCAAGTGCTGGAAGGTGAGGGCGCGATCCTTAAAAACCGCGAGCTGATGGGCGCTACTAACCCCAAAGAAGCGGAGCCGGGCACGATTCGCGCGGATTTCGCTGAGTCCATCGATGCCAACGCCGTTCACGGTTCGGATTCCGAGCAGTCTGCGGTTCGCGAGATCGGTTTCTTCTTCGCTGCCAGCGAAATCTGCGAGCGCGCCTAGGGCGCCGGGAGCACGGGATATGGATTCCGCCGAGGTCAAGCCAGTAGAGCGGGTCAACCTGCTGGGCTTGCCGCGCGCCAAAATGGAGGCCTTTCTGGTCTCCATTGGCGAGAAGCCTTTCCGTGCCCAGCAAATACTCAAGTGGATTCACCACAGCGGTGTCGACGACTTTGAGCAGATGACCAATCTCGGTAAAGCGCTGCGGGCCAAACTGGCCGAGTGCGCCGAGATTCGCCCCCCGGGTGTGGTTCGCCAACTCGATTCCAAAGACGGTACCCGCAAATGGGCCGTTGAGGTGGGCGGCAACAACCTGGTGGAGACGGTGCTGATTCCCGATGGCAAACGGGGCACCCTGTGTGTGTCATCCCAGGTCGGATGCAGTCTGGATTGCAGCTTCTGCTCCACCGGCAAGCAGGGTTTTATGCGGGACCTCACCGCAGCGGAAATCATCGGCCAGGTTTGGCTGGCACTCAAATCCTACGACGCCTTTCCGTCCACCAACAATCGCGTGGTCACCAATGTGGTGATGATGGGCATGGGTGAACCTCTGCTCAACTTCGATAACGTGGTGGATGCCACCAGCCTGATGATGGACGACTTCGGCTACGGCCTGTCCAAGCGTCGGGTGACCCTCAGTACTTCTGGGGTGGTGCCCATGCTGGATAAGCTGGGCGATGTCTCCGAGGTGTCGCTGGCGGTGTCACTCCACGCCCCCAACGATGCACTGCGGGATGAGCTGGTCCCCATCAACCGCCGTTACCCCATTGCCGAGCTGTTGGCGGCTTGCCGCCGCTACCTGGATAAACAGCCCGATAAACACCGGGTAGTTACCGTCGAGTATACCTTGATCGCCGGTGTAAACGATCAGCCCGAGCACGCCAGAGAACTGGCGAGTGTGTTGCGGAGCTTGCCCTGCAAGGTCAATTTGATTCCCTTTAATCCGTTTTCGCTGTCGGATTACCAGCGCCCCAGCAACAACGCCGTGTCGCGCTTTTGGCAAATCATGACCGATGCCGGCTACGTTACCACCGTGCGCACCACCCGGGGTGACGACATCGACGCCGCCTGTGGCCAGTTGGCGGGGCAGGTGCAAGACCGCACCCGCCGCAGCGAGCGCCACCGGCGCAAATTTGAAGAAACCCAGGCGGTACGCCTGGTTTAACCTTGGATAAGGGGAGGCCGATGGCCGCGCACTTGGTTCGGTTCCGTCTATCTGCGGTATGGGTGTTGTGCATTGCCCTGCTGGTGTCCGGTTGTGTCACCACCAAGCGTGGTGGTTACACTGATAAAACGGATCAGAAAAAAGCCTTTGAGACTTCCTTGCAACTGGCGCGCAACTATATTGCCCAGAGCAATTGGGATCAGGCCAAACGCCACCTGCAATTTGCTGAATCCGTCGATGACAACAACCCCGACACCCTTGAAGCCCTGGCGCTGGTCTTTCAGAATACCGGTGAGTTGGAAACGGCTGAGAGTTACTACAAGCGGGCTATCAAACAGGTGCCGGACCGGGTCCGTATCCGCAACAACTACGCGGGTTTTCTGTTTGCTCAACAGCGCTACGCCGAGGCGGCGGAGCAGTTAGAGGTTGTGGTTGAAGACCTGCTGTACGAGCGCCGCGCCGAGGCATTCATCAGTTTGGGCCGCTGTTATTTGCAGCTCGACAAGTTGGAAAAGGCCGAAAACGCCTTTCGTCGCTCTCTGCTGATGGACAACAATAATGGCTCGGCCCTACTGTCCATGGCCGAGGCGGTATACCGCCTGGAGCGCATTGCCGAGGCACAGCGCTACTACGACGCGTACCGAGATAAAGTGCAACGTCAGTCAGCTGCTGGTCTGTGGTTGGGAATTCGCCTAGCCGATGCCTTTGATGATGAGGATGCCTTTGCCAGCTACGCCCTGGCCTTGAAGAATCTCTATCCCAAGTCTGAAGAGTTCCTCAAGCTCAAAGCGCTGCAGGAAAACCGGAGTCAATAGTGCGACTAGTCTTAGGACAAGCCGATGACACAGTCTAAATCGTCAGTGGCAGGCCCGCCGGGATCGGTCCTTCGCGAGGCGAGGGAAAGCGCGGGTAAATCGATTACGGAAACCGCCGAGGCACTGAACCTGCTGCGCACTTACGTTGAAGCGCTGGAGCAAAACGACTACAGCCGTTTCAATTCGCCATTGTTCGCCCGGGGATATATTAAGAGTTACGCTCGCTATATGGGCTTGGATGTGGACCCGCTGCTGAAAGATTGCGACCGCATCTGCCGGCGCGACGACGAGCAGTTCCAACGCAGCAAGCCCCAGGGGCGTGCCAAGGCGCCGGGTAATGCCCGGGTCATCGTCGCCTTGATCATGGCAGCGTTTATCTGGTCGATTTGCTATGTATTGCTTAGCGGGCCAGTGCAAAAAGAACTGGCCGTTCATATTCTCGAGCAACGCTACAACGCACCCCGTTCCCTCCGCAGTTCGACTGCCTTGGGTGAGTCTCTGTTGCGGGGGCGGGATGACGGCGACGGCGGAATCATCAGCGCCCAGCATCCAGGGCAGGCAGATAGCCACGATGTGCGTTTGCGCCTGCGGGCTGAAGACGACGTGTGGTTTGAGTTACGCAATGTGCGTGGTGAGGTACTGTTTAGTGGCACCCAGGCCGGTGGTACGGTGCGGCATTTCGATACCCAGGGCCCCATTGAACTGGCAGCGGCCTATTGGCCGGCTCTGAAAACTCAATACAACGGACAGGCAGTCGAGTTGCCCAGTCCATTACCCAGTAACGCGCTGCGCGTTCGGATAGGTGAATTATGAAAATGGCTTCGCCGATCACTCGGCGCCAGTCCCGTCAGATCCATGTTGGCAATGTGCCGGTGGGTGGTGGTGCACCAATATCGGTGCAAAGTATGACCAACACCGACACCTGTGATGTCGCCGCCACGGTGGCGCAGATCAAACGCTTGGAAGAAGCCTGTGCAGATATCGTGCGGGTGTCCGTGCCCAGCATGGAGGCGGCAGAAGCTTTCCGGGAGATCCGCCGGCAGGTGGATGTACCGCTGGTGGCGGATATCCACTTTGACTACAAGATCGCCCTCAAAGTGGCGGAGTACGGCGTGGATTGCCTGCGTATCAACCCCGGCAATATCGGCCGCGAAGATCGGGTGAGAGCAGTGATCGACGCCGCCAAACACCACGGCATCCCCATTCGTATCGGTGTGAATGCCGGCTCGCTGGAGAAAGACCTGCAGCGCAAATACGGGGAGCCGACCCCGGAGGCGCTGGTAGAGTCGGCGATGCGCCATGTCGATATTCTCGATCGTCTCAACTTTCCCGACTTCAAGCTCAGCGTGAAGGCTTCCGATGTCTTTATGGCGGTGGCGGCCTATCGGCAAATCGCCGAGCAGATCGAGCAGCCACTGCACCTCGGGATTACCGAGGCCGGTGGTTTGCGGGGCGGTACCGTTAAGTCCTCAGTGGGCCTGGGCATGCTGTTGATGGACGGCATTGGCGATACGATTCGTATTTCTTTGGCCGCTGACCCGGTCGAAGAAATTAAAGTAGGCTACGAAATCCTGAAAAGCCTCAAGCTGCGCAGCAAGGGCATTAACTTTATCGCCTGCCCAAGCTGTTCGCGGCAGAACTTTGATGTTATCGGCACAATGAATGAGCTCGAGTCCCGGCTGGAGGACGTCAATACACCTTTGGATGTGGCGGTGATTGGTTGCTTCGTCAACGGCCCCGGTGAGGCCAAGGAAGTTGAAGTGGGCATCACTGGCGGCACCCCCAACAACCTGGTCTATGTGGACGGTCAAAAGGATCACAAAGTCCAGAATGCCGAGCTGGTGGACCACCTCGAACAGCTGATTCGCCAGCGAGTGGCGGAAAAAGAACAACAGGATCAGAATCTGATCGCCAGAAGTTAGGCGCGGTAATGCTTTGCCTGCGCCGGCAACAGACTATTCACAGGACAGACTCTTGGCAAGAATACAATCCATCCGCGGGATGAATGATTTACTGCCCGCGGACTCACCGTTGTGGCAGTACCTTGAAAACACCGTAGCCGGTTTGCTGCGGCGTTACGGCTATCAGGAAATCCGCTTTCCGATTTTGGAACACACTGAATTGTTTAAGCGTTCCATCGGTGAGGTGACTGATATCGTCGAAAAGGAAATGTACACCTTTGACGATCGCAATGGTGACAGCCTGACTCTGCGCCCGGAGGGCACTGCCAGCTGTGTTCGCGCCTGTGAGCAAAACGGCTTGCTGCACAATCAGGTACAACGCCTGTGGTACGCCGGCCCCATGTTTCGTCACGAGCGGCCGCAAAAAGGGCGGCTGCGCCAGTTTCACCAGATCGGTGTCGAAACCTTTGGCATGGTTGGGCCGGATGTCGATGCCGAATTAATACTGCTGACCGCCCGAATCTGGAAAGAGCTGGGCATTGCCCAGCACCTGACCCTGGAGCTGAACAGCATTGGCAACAGTGAATCCCGAGCCAACTACCGCCAGGCGCTGATCGACTACCTCCGTCAATTTGAAGACCAGCTGGATGCCGACAGTAAGCGCCGCCTGCACACTAACCCGCTGCGGATTCTCGACAGTAAGGTGCCCGAGACCCAGGCACTGCTGACAGAGGCACCGGTATTGCAGGACTACCTGGACGAGACCTCGCGGAGCCATTTTGAGGGTCTACAGCGCCGGCTCGATGCGGCGGGTGTGGAATATAAGCTCAATCCGCGCCTGGTTCGCGGCCTGGATTACTACGGTTTGACAGTGTTTGAATGGACCACCCAGGCTCTGGGTGCCCAGGGTACGGTGTGTGCCGGTGGACGCTACGACGGCCTGGTGGAGCAACTGGGTGGCAAGGCAACGCCAGCGGTAGGTTTTGCCATGGGTGTCGAGCGTCTGTGTTTGCTGCTGGAGACCCTGGAGGCCGCGCCGGTCGATTCGGCCACCGCCGACGTGTATATTGTCGCCACCGGTGAAGAGGCCGAAGTGGCTGGCTTGACGGTGGCCGAGCAGCTAAGAGAGGCGCTGCCCGCGCTTCGGGTAGTGCTGAATTGTGGCGGCGGCAGTTTCAAAAGTCAGTTTAAAAAGGCTGATCGCAGCGGTGCTCGCTATGCCGTGGTGATAGGCGAGGATGAACTCAGCCGGGGTGAAGTTGCTCTAAAACCCCTCCGCGAGGCTGGCGCTGAACAACAAAGCGTGGCCTTGGCAGGGCTGACAGATACACTGGCGGCTGCCTTACAAGTCAGTGAAAACAACAGCTGAACAACAGGCTGAAGAGGACATCAGTGAATACGTTTCGTACCGAAGAAGAACAGTTGGATGCCATCAAACGGTGGTGGCGGGAAAACGGTATCAGTACCGCAGTGGGGGTTGTACTTGCCCTGGGCGCTGTGTTTGGTTGGCGGGGCTGGCAGGATCATCAACAAAATCGCGCCGCCGAGGCCTCAGCAGTATTTCAGCAACTGCTGGAGGCGGATGCGGCCTACCAGCGCGACGGCACCCGAAAACTCGCTGCCTTGGAGCTGGCTGACACCCTGCGGGACGATTTTGCCGGTCACAGCTACGCTCACTTTGCGACCCTGATGAAGGCCAAGTATGCGGCTCAGGATGGCAATTTTGGTGAGGCGGAAACCCTGCTGCAAAGTGTCCTGGACGATGCGCCCAATCAAGCGGTGGCCCAGCAAGTGAAAGTTCGTCTGGCGCAGCTGAGTGTGGCCCAGCAACAATACGACCAGGCTCTGACTCACTTGCAGGGGCTTGAAGAAGGTGGCTACGCCCCTCAGGCGGCGGAAATTCGCGGTGATATCAAGCTCGCCCAGGGCGACAGTGCCGGGGCGCTGGAAGCCTATACCGAAGCGCGGCGCCTGTCGGCGGAATCGGAAATACCCACCGACAACCCGGTGCTGGAAATGAAAATTAACGACCTGCGCACTCAGCGTTCGGGCAGTCCCGACGCCGACCAGCAGGGGGCCTAAATAATGCGTTTATCTCGTCTGTGTGCTGTTCTCGCCATTGCCGCCACCGCGGCCTGTTCGTCGACACCCGATGCCCGGGAACCCGCGGAATTGACCGACTTTGATGCCAGCAAGCGGTTTAAGGAAGTGTGGGACTATTCGCTGGGAGATGGCCAGGGCGGCGCCTATCAGCGCATAGCACCGGCTGTGGATGGCGAGGATATCGCCATTGCCTCTGCCGACGGCAAGGTGGCGCTGCTGGATAAGAAAACCGGTAAGCGCCGTTGGAAAGAGTCCTACGACCTCGCCATATCTGGTGGCGTCGGGCTTGATGACCAGCGGTTGTTTATCGGTACCGCCGACGGTGAGTTAGTGGCCTTAAATCGCAGCAATGGCGATATTGCCTGGCGCGTTACCGTAAAGGGTGAAGTTTTGGGTGCGCCGCAAAGCAACGGGCGTATTGCCGTGGTGCAAACCTACAGCGGCCAGCTCAGTGGCTTTGAGGCCGACACCGGCAAGCATCTGTGGACCTACACGGCGCAGGTGCCTCGGCTGACCTTGCGCGGCACGTCGACGCCGCTGATCGTTCGCGATACGGTGATGTTCGGCCTCGCCAATGGCCGCCTGATCGGCATGGATATCGAGTCCGGCAGTGTGCGCTGGGAGCAGCGTATTGCCGTGCCCCAGGGCAGTACCGAAATCGAGCGTCTGGTGGACGTAGATGGCCGTTTACTGAGCTTGGAAGGCGGCGCTGTAGTGGTGGCTACCGGCTACCAGGGCCAAGTGGCGGCGGTGGATGTAGCCACTGGCCGCATGCTTTGGGCCAAGGATACCTCCAGCTACGTGGGGGCAGCCAGTGCACTGGGCTATATCTACGTGGTGGACGCCGAGGGTGGCGTGAGTGCCATTGATGCCAGTGGTCAGGGTGCCAGCTGGACGCAAACAGTGCTGGCCCGCCGTGAGCTCACTGAGCCGGCGGCGATTGGCGGCGGCATTGCGGTGGGAGACCTGGAGGGTTACCTCCATTTGTTGTCCCAGGTAGACGGCAGCCTGCAGGCCCGTACCCGGGTGGATAGCGACGGTCTGCGCGCGCCCATGGCGGTATCTGGAAAACTGCTCTACGTTTACAGTAACGATGGCGAGCTAGTGGCGTACAAGATACAAGACCGCTAGTTCATCGTGACATCATTTGGCGGCGCAGAATCGCGCCGCCCATACCATTCTCCATAACGTCTCTGCGCTGCCGCTATGTTGTCGGTATAATAGACAAATCAGCCGGCAACGCCCGCGAGAAGTAAACGACATGATCCCTGTAATCGCTTTGGTTGGACGCCCCAATGTGGGCAAATCGACCCTGTTCAATCGACTCACCCGCAGTCGCGATGCCCTGGTGGCCAACTTTCCCGGTCTGACCCGGGACCGCCAGTACGGCGATGCGGTGCTGGAAGGTCGGCGCTTTATGTTGATCGACACCGGCGGTATCACCGGCGATGAAGAGGGCATCGACGAGGCGATGGCGCAACAGTCGCTGCTGGCCATCGATGAGGCGGACGCGGTGGTATTGCTGCTGGACGCCAAGGCGGGGCTGATGGCGGCGGATCACGGCCTGATCGACCATCTGCGGGGTTGCTCCAAGCCGGTGTTTTACGTGGCCAACAAAATTGATGGCACCGACCCCAATATCGCCATGGCGGAGTTTTACCAAACCGGCGCCAAGCAGATCTATCCGCTAACTGCGACCCACGGCAAGGGCGTGCGGCAGCTGGTGGGAGACGTGCTGGATCTATTTCCGGATGCAGATGCGGCCGGCGAGGGGCAGGACCAGGCCCACGGTAAAAAGATTGCTATTGTCGGGCGTCCCAATGTGGGCAAGTCCACCCTGGTCAACCGTATGTTGGGGGAGGAACGGGTGGTGGTCTACGACCAGCCTGGTACCACCCGAGACAGTATCTATATCAACTACGAACGGGACGGCGAGCCCTATACCCTTATCGATACGGCCGGGGTGCGAAAGCGCCGCAGCATTCGCGAGACGGTGGAAAAGTTCTCCATCGTTAAAACCCTGAAAGCGGTGGACGATGCCAATGTTGTCGTGCTGGTGATGGACGCCAGGGAAAACATTGTTGAACAGGATTTGCACTTGCTGGGCCAGGTGATCGATTCCGGACGGGCGGTGGTGGTGGCTCTCAATAAATGGGATGGCCTCAGCAGCGACCAGAAAAACCGCATTAAAACCGAGCTGGACCGCAGGCTGCGGTTTATTGATTTTGCCGAGGTGCACTTTATATCGGCATTGCACGGCACTGGGGTCGGGCACCTCTACGAGTCCATCGAAAAGGCCTACGCATCGGCCACCCAGTCACTGCAAACCCGCCACCTCACCACGATTCTGGAAGGGGCGGTGTACGACCACGCGCCGCCGATGATCAATGGCCGGCGTATCAAACTGCGCTATGCCCACCCGGGCGGCCAAAACCCACCCATTATCGTGATTCACGGCAACCAGACCGACAAGGTGCCAGCCAGCTATACCCGCTACCTGGAAAAGATCTTCCGTCGGGAGTTAAAAATGGTGGGCACGCCGGTGCGCATCGAGTACAAAACCGCCGACAACCCCTATGAAGGCAAGAAAAACAAATTGACCAAGCGCCAGGTAGACCGCAAGCGCCGGCTGGTGAAGTTTGTCAAAAAGCAGGACAAGAAACGCAAAAAAGGGAAGTAAGCGTCGTTCACGGCCGGTTTTTATGTACGCTGATCAGCACAACCCAGACAAGCCCGATCTCGATAGTCCGGAGCGTATTGGCCATTTTGTGGAGGCCTTCTACGAGCGTCTACTGAAGGATGAGACTCTGGCGCCGATCTTTCTGGATGTCGCCGCCATCGATATTCACGAGCACTTTCCCCGCATCCAGGCCTACTGGGAAAAACTGCTGATGGGTGGCCAGGACTACCATCGCCACACCATGAATATTCATCGGGCACTGTATCACAAACGGCCCCTGACCCGTGCCGACTTTGACTTGTGGTTGAGTTACTTTACCCAAACCATGGACGAGAAATTTGCTGGCCCCTACGCCGAGCGCGCCAAGCGGATTGCCGCCACAATTGCCGACAATATGCACCGCGCCCTAAACGGGCCCTAGAAGCCGACAATTTCCCGCCAGGGATCGCCCGGTTGGTAACCGGAAATGCGCCGCCAGTGGTAGTCCGTCAGGAAGGAGTTTGGTACTACCGAGACTTGGCGCAAGTCTAGAATCCAGCCCTCTACCTCCACCACCAGATGCCCGCCGCCATTGATCTCGCAATAGACCAAGCGACTTGGAATGCCCCGCTGACGCAACAGGGTCCGACAGGCCAGGCAAAAGCCGTCACAGTCGTCCCGCAGTACCTGTTCGCCGTCGTAGCCCGGTGGTGGCATATCCCAGCGTTCGCCCCGGTCGTCGGTTTGTACAAAACGGCGGCGCACCGTGCCGTGCACTGCTTTGAGTTGTTCCTTGATCGGGTACATTAGCAATCCCCCCGGCTATCCCTGGCCAATAGCTCAGTGCAGCCCAGGGGTGGCGACACCACTGAGCCGGTTTTAAAGGGCTTGGCTTCAAACTGCGAGCAAGCTGTGCTGGCCAGCGGCAAACCAGCTATCAAAAATAAGGAGAAAATTCCGCGATTTAGCTGACGTCGTTGACGGTCCATGGCGTTTTCGCCTCCCTTATTTGACACACCCTGACAGTGTAGGGAGGTAGCCTGAATACTTGCAGTGTCGTATATGACATTTATAGTGCTATTTAAGACATATTGCGGCGTCAGTTTTATTTTGTCTTTTATAGCATTTTATATGTTATAAAAGACAAAATATGTCGGGTTGCCAGCGGGGTAGACGGACAATGAGCCAAACTATCAGCTATCTAGGTATGGACGACATCATGGCCAGCAATGTGCTCGCCAGCCGGGATTTATTTAACGTGGCCAATCGTATTGCCGGTCGGGTGGCGGGCCAGGGAGAGAATGCACAGCCCTTATTTGATTTGCGGGTACTGTCTCAGCACGGTCAGCCGGTGCGCTGTGAGGATGGCATAAGTCTCTCTGCCCAGGGGCGCTGGTCTGACCTGCATGCGGATGACATTTTGATCCTGCCAGCCTATATGATTGCTGATCAGAGTGAACTAGAGCATCACCTGCCACAGTGGCAGGAGGCTATGGCTTTTATTCGTTCTATTGCGGCACAGCAGCGACTAATTGTGACCAACTGCAGTGGCAGTATGCTGCTGGCCGAGGCAGGGGTGCTATCGGGGCATCGCGCCACCACGGCCTGGTGGCTGCACGACCTGATGGCGTCCCGTCACCCAAAGGTGGATGTGGAGCGCGAGGCGGTCTGCGTTCTCTCTGGCAATATGATGACTGGTTCGGCCACTACCTCGTGCTTTGACGTCACCCTGGCGGTGATCGAACAGCACGGCGGGGCGCATCTGGCGCGGCTGCTGTCAAAGTATATGATGTTGGACAATCAGCGTCGCTCCCAGGCTCCCTACGCCATATTGGGACAGCACCAGGCCAGTGACGACCTGGTGGAGCGGGCTGAGCGGTGGATTCGCCGCAACCTGGGGCGGGACTTTCGCATTGAGGAATTGGCGTCCGAGCTGCATGTCAGCCCGCGGACATTGATTCGCCGATTTCAAAAGGCGCTGGGGGAGTCGCCCCAGAGTTTTACCCAAAAACTGCGCATCGAGAAAAGTAAGATTCTGTTGGAGACCACCCAGATGCGCTTCGGCGATATTGTAACCCGCTGCGGCTACAGCGATGAGAGCGCGTTCAGGCGGTTGTTTAAGCGTTATTGTCAGGTTTCGCCAAGGGAATATCGGCGACGCTTCGCCGCGTAGGGGGGACATCGCTTTTTATGTCCACCGGGTTTGATCTCGGTTGTGGTGCCGGCGCTAGGATGGACGCGGCGGACACAAGAGCGGTGTCCGCCCTACGGGCGCTCATCGGAACGCGGGGGAGTGGGTTGCCAGAGTATATAGACACTGACCAGGGCGGCGATGGAGAGCATTACCCCCGAGCCCCAGTGTTTACCCAAAAACACAAATACGCTGATCAGAATGGCCACCCACAGCGACGCCAGGATCAGGACTTTGCTGCGTGCCGAAATCCCGTGACCATTCAGATAATCCCTCAGCGGTTGCCCAAATAGTCGATGCTCGGTCAACCAGCGATAAAAGCGGGGGGATGAGCGCAAAAAGCAGGCGGCACTGAGGATAAGAAATACTGAGGTGGGCATGACCGGCAATATGGCGCCAATAATGGCCAGCACAAAAAATACCCAGCCCGCTGCGAACAGACTGTAGCGTATAACAGGGTTGCTGTGCTCGTACGGGGTCTTCATTCTAACCGCTGTGAGTTCCATTGCTTTGGGGCCCTGGGCGATAGGTCTTAGGTACCGTAAACATTATCAAAAGCGCCTCTCCGCCGGCAGTCGGCGTATTCCCTTATACAGGGTGGTATTGTTCACCCCTGGCCCTTGGGCAGTCACAATCCCAATCTGTTCGCTGATCGAATTTGTCAGCGGCATTGATCTTCGCCGACATTGTTGGATTTTCCCCCCCTGAAGATACTCCTTGCAAGCGTTTGCTCGCGGGGTGGAAGGGCAGTTGTGCCATCTTTCGCCAAAACGTCGCGCCACAACAACAAGGGGAGACAGTCCATGTCCGCTTCGGCCGAAGTTCTCAGTCAAGCTTTTACCTTGGGTTATACCTATACCCGAACCACCGGCCCGGTGGTGGGGCAATTCTTTACCGGATTGCGCCAACGCAAAATGCAGGGCATCAAGGCCAGTGATGGCCGGGTGTTGATGCCGCCGGTTGAGTACGATCCGGTCAGTGCCGAAGCCCTCAGCGAATTTGTCGATGTCGCTGATAGCGGCGTGGTCAAGACCTGGAGCTGGGTGAGCCAGCCCCGCAAATCTCACCCCAGTGATTCCCCCTTCGCCTGGGCACTGATCCAATTGGACGGTACCGATACACCGATGCTGCACTGGGTGGATGCTGGCGAGGAGTCCGCAATGTCGACCGGTATGCGGGTCAAAGTGCGCTGGGCAGCCGAGACCACCGGTACCATCCACGATATCAATGGCTTTGTTCCAGAAGATGTTGAGCTGAACATCGACTACAAAGACAACGAGCAGGAAGAGCCAGTCACTGGAATCGATGCTCCCAGTTACATGACCTACAACTTTACAGCGGGTCATGCCACCGCGCGCTATCTGACGGAACTGAAAAAAGGTCGCCTGGTAGGACAGCGTTGTCCCTCTTGTAGCCAGGTCTA
This sequence comes from Spongiibacter nanhainus, assembly GCF_016132545.1. Taxonomy (GTDB): domain Bacteria; phylum Pseudomonadota; class Gammaproteobacteria; order Pseudomonadales; family Spongiibacteraceae; genus Spongiibacter; species Spongiibacter nanhainus. The sequence goes on along the minus strand of NZ_CP066167.1, from coordinate 2,643,784 downwards.
TATCCCGCCACGGGGTTCTTGCGCGGCCTGCGGTGTGCCCACCGAGGAAGAGGTTGAACTGAGCCATAAGGCCACTGTGGAATCCTTCACTATTGTTCATATTCCCATTCCTAACAATCCGATAAAGCCGCCCTACGTTATTGCCAACCTGATTCTCGATGGCGCCAATCTGAGTTTCCTGCACCTGCTCAGCGAGTGCAAAAACGAGGACGTGCGTATCGGTATGCGGGTCGAGGCGGTATGGAAGCCTGAGTCGGAATGGATACACGCCATGGAAAACATCCAGTACTTCAAGCCAATTGATGAAGCGGATGTCCCGGTAGAAAAAATTGGCAAACTGGATATTGAGGGGAAATAAGATGCGTGACGTCGCAATAGTAGCTTTTGCTCAGTCCCATTGCGTTCGCGATGCCGGTGCACGCAATGAGGTCGAACTCATTATGCCGGTGCTCGGCGAGGTCTATAAGCAGGCCGGAATAGAAAGTGCCCAGGATGTTGATTTCACCTGCTCGGGGAGTTGTGATTACCAGCAGGGGGCCGCGTTCGCCTTTGTTGCCGGTGTGGATGCCTTGGGTGCAGTGCCGCCCATTAAAGAATCCCACGTTGAGATGGATGCCGCTTGGGCTCTGTACGAATCCTGGCTGAAGATTCAGGCTGGCGAGGCGGAGTCGGCACTGTTGTACGGCTTCGGTAAGTCGTCTCCCGGTGAACTGCCTATCGTACTGTCTCAGCAGCTCGACCCTTATTATCTTGCGCCGCTGTGGGTGGACACCATTGCTTTTGCCGCCATGCAGGCCCGGGTGATGCTGGAGCAGGGCTTGATCAGTGAAGCTGATATGGCAGAAGTAGTGGCTCGCTCTCGTCGCAATGCCCTGAGTAATCCCCACGCCCAGCTCAGTGGTGAATTCTCGGTAGATCAGCTGTTAGCAGAGCCCCAGTATGAATCTCCGCTGCGTCGCCACGATTGCTGCCCCATCTCTGATGGTGCCTGCGCCATGGTGATCTGCACCGTTGAAAAAGCCAAAGAATGGGGTAAGCCCTACGCGGTCATTAAAGGTATCGACCACCGCATTGAAACTCACCACATCGGTTCTCGGGATTTGACTCGCTCGGTATCAACTGAGCAGGCTGCCGAGGCCGCTGGCGTCGCTAATGGCGCGGTGGATATCGCGGAACTCTACGCACCTTTTAGCCATCAGGAAATTATTCTCAAACAAGCTCTGAAACTGGGTGATGACACCACTATCAACCCGTCGGGCGGGGTGTTGGCCGGCAACTTGATGATGGCGTCCGGTCTGTCCCGGATCGGCGAGGTGGCAATGCGCTTGATCGCTGGTGAAGGGAAGCGAGGTGTTGCCCATGCGACATCCGGTCCCTGCTTGCAACAAAATCTGGTAACCGTTCTGGAGGCACAGTAATGGCACAATTGGCAGCAGTAGTGGGCGTCGGTCAGACCCAATACAAAACCAAACGCAAGGATGTCTCCATTGCCGGTCTGGTGCGTGAAGCCGCTCAGAATGCATTGGATAACGCCGAGCTGACCTGGAATGATATCGATGCGGTGATTCTCGGCAAAGCGCCGGATATGTTTGAAGGCGTCATCATGCCTGAGCTGTATCTTACCGATGCGCTGGGCTGTAATGGCAAGCCGATGTTGCGGGTTCACACCGCCGGCTCGGTGGGCGGCTCAACCGCCATTGTCGCCGCCAGCTATGTGCAGAGCGGCGTGTTTAAACGGATTTTGACGGTCTCCTTTGAGAAGCAGTCAGAGTCCAACGCGATGTGGGCACTGTCCAACCCGCAGCCTTTCTCGCCTCACTTGAACGCCGGTGCCGGTGGCTATTTTGCACCCATTATCCGCGAGTATGTGCGTCGCAGCGGCGCGCCCTACGACGCCGGTATCAAGGTGGCGGTGAAAGATCGTCTGCACGGCGCAAAAAACCCGCTGGCACACTTGCAGTTGCCGGAAATTACCATGAAAGAGGTGGAAGACAGCCCGATGCTGTGGGAGCCGCTGCGCTTCCTCGAGGCCTGTCCGTCATCGGACGGTGCCTGCGCCATGGTGATCGCCAACGAAGACCTGGCCAAGCAATCTCCCGGTAAACCGGCCTGGATTCGCGGCTGTGCCATGCGCTCTGAGCCGACGATGTACGCGGGTCGGGAGCAGGTTGACCCGGTCGCCGGTCGGGATTGCGCCAAAGACGTCTATGCACAGGCCGGCATTAAAGATCCCCGCAAGGACCTGGATATGGCCGAAGTCTATGTTCCCTTCTCCTGGTACGAGCCGATGTGGCTGGAGAACCTGGGCTTTGCTGAGAAGAACAAAGGCTGGGAACTGACCATGAGTGGCGCGACCTCAATGGATGAAGGTGGCGATATCCCCTGGAACTGCTCCGGTGGGGTACTGTCCTCCAACCCCATCGGTGCCTCAGGTATGATCCGTTTTGCCGAGGTAGCGCAACAGGTGCGCGGTCAGGCCGGTGCTCATCAGGTGGACGGTGCCAAGACTGCCATGGGCCACGCGTATGGTGGTGGTGCACAATTCTTTGCCATGTGGGTAGTCAGTAGCGAAAAAGGCTAGTTTCGTCTTTTGGGGTGATGGTCGTCAGTGGCCATCACCGCTACATTACCGTGATAACTCTGATAAACCACATAATGTCGCAGGGGATGACTATGCACTTCAATTTGGCGGATCTTTTCGAAGCGGTAGCCGATGCCGTACCAGAGCGTGAGGCGATCGTATGTGGTTCGTCCCGCAGCCGTTACCGGGATCTCGATCAGGGAGCTAACCGGATTGCCCACTACCTGAAACAGCAGGGGGTTAAATCCGGGGATCACGTCGGTTTGTACATGTACAACTGCATGGAGTACATGGAAGCCATGCTGGCGTGCTTTAAAATCCGCGCTGTACCCATCAATGTGAACTATCGCTATGTTAAAGACGAACTGCTCTATATCTTTAACAATGCCGATATGGTGGCCTGTGTCCACCACCGGGAATTTATTCCCCACATCGACGAAGTGCGCAGTGCTGCGCCCCAACTCAATACCTTTATCTCCGTTGATGACGATAGCGGCGAAGATCTCAGCAAAATCAGTGCAGTGGATTATCAGGCCGCCCAGCAGGATCAGAGCAACGAGCGGGATTTTGAAGAGCGTTCGGAAGACGACTATTTCATTCTCTACACCGGCGGTACCACCGGCATGCCCAAGGGCGTAATGTGGCCTCACAAAAACGTATTCTTTGCGGCAATGGGTGGCGGCGGTCATTTCTCCCCGAATGGCGCCTGTGAAAAGCCGGAAGATATTGTCGATCGGGTCACCGAACACCCGATGTGCGGCATCGCATTGGCACCGCTGATGCACGGCGCATCCTGGTGGTTTGCTTGTATCCAGTTGTTGGCCGGCAATAAGCTGGTACTCAACCACAACCGCTCCCTCAAGGGTGAGCAAGTGTGGCAGATTGTGGCCGATGAAAAGGTTAACGCCGTGCAAATCGTCGGCGACGCGATGGCCATTCCGCTGTTGGATGCGCTGGATGCCAACCCCGATCGTTGGGATTTGTCCTCAGTGTTTAATATCGGCTCCGGGGGGGCGATCTTCTCCGATGCCAAGCAAGCGGCTTTTATCAAGCATTTCCCCAACGCTTTTATCACTAATAGCTTTGGTTCGTCGGAAGGCGGCCAAATGGGCATGGACAACGGCAGCCGCCGCAATCAGACCGGTTTGGGTAACGTCGAACGCAATGACTATATGGATGTCATCATCGACGAAGAGGGCCAGCCCCGCCGCCACGCCGAACTGGGTGAAACCGGTATCTTTGCCCGTTCAGGTTACATCCCCAAGGGCTACTACAACGATCCAGAAAAAACTGCCAAGACCTTTGTCGAGGTGGACGGCAAGACCTGGCTGTTGACCGGTGATGCCGCCAAGTTGGAAGAGGACAATACCATCACTGTTTACGGGCGCGGCTCCAACTGTATTAACAGTGGCGGCGAAAAAATCTTCCCCGAAGAAGTGGAAGATGCGCTGAAGGCCCACGACGGTATTTTCGATGCCTTGGTAGTGGGCGTGCCCGACGAGCGCTGGGGTAGCCGCGTCAGTGCCATTATTCAGGCCCGGGATGGCGCCTCTTTAACCCTGGACAGCGTTCAGGATCACTGCCGCAATCACATCGCCGGCTACAAAGTACCGCGAGAAATTCACCTGATCGGTGAAGTGCCCCGTGCACCCAGTGGTAAGCCGGATTACAAAACAGCCAAAGCCTACGCCGAAAGCGGCGAAGGCCGAGTGGGCTAGACAGCCCGACCCAATCAGACGGAGACAAGACTGATGGCAACAGAATTACCGATCAGCACCAAAACCTGCATTGTCCAGCAAGAGGGCAATGTTCTGATCGTGACCCTTAATCGTCCCGAGGCAAAAAATGCCTTCAACTCTGAAATGCTGCTGGGCATGTACAAAGCCTGGCGACTACTGGACGAAGATGACTCTCTGTACTGCGCCATCCTCACGGCCAATGGCGACACCTTCAGCGCCGGCATGGACTTAAAAGCCGGTCCTGATGGCGACAATGGCAGTACCGAGGAATTTATGGAGCTGATGGGCAAGGTCCCCAACATCCATTGGCAGGCGTTGCTGCGGGACAACCGTCCCTGTAAGCCGCTGATTCTGGCGGTAGAAGGCTACGCCTTGGCAGGTGGTACTGAAATTCTGCAGGGCACCGACATCCGTGTTGCCGCCGAAGACGCGATTTTTGGCGTGACCGAAGTGGCGCGGGGCCTGTATCCCATGTCGGGTTCTACAATTCGCCTGCGCAAGCAGATTCCCTACTGCATTGCCGCCGAAATACTATTGCTTGGTGAGCACTTGTCCGCCCAGCGCGCACTGGAGATCGGCTTGGTGAATCGGGTAGTTCCCAAGGGCGAAACTCTTAACGAAGCGAAGAAACTGGCCGAGAAAATTTGCGCCAATGGCCCCTTGGCAGTGAAGGCGGTGACCCGCTCATTGCGGGAGCATACCGAGCACATGAGTGAAGACGAGGCGATGCTGAAGTCGGATGAGCTGGCCGGGCCGGTGTTTGCTTCAAAGGATGCCAAAGAGGGCATGAAAGCCTTCAAAGAGAAGCGCCCTGCAGTGTTCACCGGCGAGTAAACGTGAGCGCCCAAGACAATAATAAAACCGGGCCCCTGGTAGGCATTCGCATATTGGAAATGGCCGGCATCGGCCCCGGTCCCTACGCCTGTATGCTGTTGGCGGATATGGGCGCGGAGGTCATCCGCATAGATCGCCACACCGGTGGCACTGGTATGGAGGGGCTCCCTGCTGATGTAACCGGTCGTGGGCGTCGCTCCCTGGCCCTCAATCTTAAATCTCCGGAAGGGGTGTCGCTGCTCTTGTCCCTGGTGGAGACCGCCGACGTATTGATCGAAGGCTTTCGTCCCGGGGTCATGGAAAAGTTAGGCCTTGGTCCCGATATCTGCCTGCAGCGCAATCCCAAACTCATTTACGGACGGATGACCGGCTGGGGGCAGGACGGGCCACTGGCCAAAACCGCCGGTCACGATATTAACTACATCGCCATTAGCGGCATGCTGTCGGCTTTTGGCGATAGCGACCGTTCTCCCCCCACACCCTTGAATGTGGTCGGCGATCTTGGTGGCGGCGCGATGTTTCTACTCAGTGGTGTGCTGGCTGCATTGGTGGAGCGCAGCCAGTCCGGGCAGGGGCAGGTTATCGATGCTGCCATCAGTGACGGCACCGCCTCTTTGCTGAGCACCATCCACGGTTTGATGGGGCTGGGCTTTTGGGAGCGGGAACGGCAGAGCAATATCCTCGATGGCGGTGCGCCATTTTATCGTTGCTACGAATGTGCCGACGGACGTTACATCAGTTTTGGCGGTATCGAGCCGCAGTTCTACCAGCAATGGTTGGAGCGCCTGAATCTGGATCTCGGCGGTACCGACTACGCGGTGCAAATGGACAAGGCCGCCTGGCCAGAGCAAACCCGCAAAGTGGCCCAGCGCGTCAGTGAGAAAACACTGGATGAGTGGTTGGCTATCTTCGAGGGCAGCGATGCCTGCGTGGCGCCAGTGGTCGGATTGGAAGAGGCCGAGCGCCATCCCCATAATCAGGCGCGAGAGACCTTTGTGCGCCAGGGTGGTGTTTTACAGGCGGCGGTTGCGCCGCGTTTTTCCAGAACGCCGGGCCAGGTTGGTATCCAGTCTGTTGCGGTGGGTGCCGATACTCGGGCCATACTGGGGGAGCTGGGTGTGGGCGAAGATCGTATTGCCGAGTTGTGCGAGAATGGGGCGGTTAAAGCCACTGACCCAGAGCCCTCTTGATTGGCAGTGGCTGACCTTGTAAACCGCACTTAGGAACACAGAATGGAAGCCACAGAAACCTTTAAAAATATCGTCAATAACCGTCGCAGCGTGCGGGCATTCCTGCCAGAGCCAGTGTCTGAGTCCACCCTGCACTCGGTGTTTGCCACCGCTCAGCGGGCGCCATCAAACTGCAATACCCAACCCTGGGAGGTGGCGGTTGCCAGTGGCAATGCGATAGAGCGGCTTCGCAAACTTATCCCCGAGGCTTTCGCTGCGGGTCAGTGGACCATGGACTTCCCCTATGACGGTAAGTACGAGGGTGTTTACAAAGAGCGGCAACATGGCGCTGCCGCTGAACTGTATGGGGCCATGGGAATTGGCCGTGAGGACAAAGCGCTGCGCCAGGCGCAGTTTATGAAAAACTTCGAGTTTTTTGATGCCCCCCACGTCGCATTTTTGTTTCTGCCGGAGCCTTTTGGTATTCGCGAAGCGGCGGACCTGGGTATGTACGCCCAGAACCTGATGCTTAGCATGACCGCACATGGCTTGGCCTCTTGTCCGCAGACTGCCTTGAGCTTTATGGCTGATTTGGTTCGCCGGGAACTGGGCATCGGCGAGCACAATAAACTGTTGTTTGGTATTTCCTTTGGCTACGAAGACACCAACAACTCTGCCAACAAATGCTGGACAGACCGGGCCGCGGTAACAGAGGCGGTAAGCTTTCACAGTTAAGCGCTGAAGGCGGTTCAGCGACATTCATCACAATGGGATATACACGCCATGACTGAAACAGTACTCACACAGCTGGACGAGCACGGAGTGCTATTGGTGACACTGAACCGCCCGGAGAAAAAGAACGCATTTAACAATGCGCAGTGGCTGGCTCTGAAGTCAGCGCTGGAGTCGGCGCAAGACGATGCCAGTGTGGCCTGTGTTGTCATTACCGGTGCCGGTCAGGATTTTTCCGCCGGTGTCGATCTGAATTCGTTTGCCGATGTAAAGGAAGGGGAAGAGCATCCCTTTGATGTCAGCGCCCGCGCGCTGGTGGATTTTAATAAACCGGTGGTCAGTGCGGCCAAGGGGGTTGCCATAGGTGGTGGAGCAACCTTATTGCTGCATACCGATGTGGTCTATGTTGGCGACAGCCTGCGCATGCGTTTTCCCTTTGCCAATTTGGGCTTGGTTCCAGAGTGGGGCAGTAGTTACCAGCTGCAAGCCATTATTGGTGCCCGTCGCGCTGCCGAATTGATGTATACCGCCCAGTGGCTGGATGCCCAGAGCGCGGTGGACTACGGTATCGCCACAGAGCGGGTCGCCGATGATCAACTTCTGGATAAAGCCCTGTCCAAGGCCAGGGAAATAGCCCAGTGGCCGGTGACCTCGCTGGTGGCCACCAAAAAGCTGATGCGGGACGTTCACCGGGAGACCCTACATAAGGTCATGGATATGGAGGCGGCGGGCATGGAGCAACTGGCCGGCAAGCCGGAAAATATCGAGGCAGTGGTGGCGTTTATGGAGAAGCGCGAGCCCGACTTTAAGCAGTTTCGGCGCTAAGCCCTCTCACCAAAAGCCTTTGCTCATTTTTATTGGCCTCAGAGCTGTCTCCCTTCAGCACTAGCCCCCAGATCTCTCGCCTTGGGGGCAAGCTTTGTCTTTCCTTCGCTCAGCGCAGCGCTGAAATCATTCTGCTATTGGCTTGTTTGAGGATGGCCAATGCAGCGGATTTAAACTGTGCAGCATCTACCTGGTAGTGGTAAATCTTTGCCTCATCACTCGACTCTCCGGCTCGGAGCTCTGACGACCGGCCGCCCCGGTCGTAGCTAATCGGGCCACGGAGGGTGACCTTGGCGACTTTCTTGGGGTTGTGATAGAGCGCTAGGTGCGACCCTTCTATTAACTCCACACCAGGAACAAAGGCAATGCCGGTGTCCCCTATTTGGCTTTGCCCCGGGCCTGGGGGATTGAGCCGGGCCAATCGTAGCGTGTAGTCCACCGTGATGGGGCGGGTGCCGTTCTCACCCGCCGCAATGCCGATTGCGAGGTGTTGGTCGGGGCGTACTACCGGCAGTGCTTCGGGACCGACGGTGAGGGTATCGATGCGGTTGTCACTGTGTTGGCGAAACAGGGCGACGTTTTTGCCGGGCCCTTGAAGGGTGTTTTTAGACAACTGGCGAATGGCAAAGGGTGATAGCTGTTCATCCAAACTGCGGGTGGACATGGCAAAGCCCCGATCTTTTAACTGCTGTACAAAGTCGGCATAAGCCGCTTCGGCAATGGCAGTCATATCGTCACTGCTTATTCCCTGCACGGTCACGCGCAGAGGCGGAGAGGTGGGGCTATTGTCGCGGTTGGGGAGACTGGCCTGTTCGGCCAACACAAAGCTCACGTTGTATTGCGCGATCAACGCGGGATTGGCGGCACTGAGCAAGGCGGGTTTCTCCAGCCACAGGCCGTTGGGCCCCGGGCGCCCTTCTGGCGCACTAGCGCAGCCAGACAGGGCCAGTGCGATTGCACCCAAACTCAGTAGTAGAGTGACCGGTTTGATAGCGATGATCTTAGAAAGGTGAGGCATTGCGATCTCCTTTGCCTGCGCGTTGGCCAGCAACACGTGCTGTTGCTCTGATTGCTGGCAAGAATACTGTTTGATCGCGATGATAGCTACAGGCTTTCTCACAACCTCATTCACGATGCCTGGCGCGCTTGATTTCGCCATTGGCGTGGTGATTTCCCCGTCCACTTTTTAAACGCCCGGCTGAACACCGACAGCTCAGCAAAGCCCAGGTTTAATGCCAGTGGGGTAAGGTCGATGTCGCTATTTTTGAGATAGTGGCAGGCCAAGCGCAATCGCACTCGCTGTTGGATTTGCGTGAAGCCGCTTCCCATCGCCTGCAGGCGCAGCTGCAAGCTGCGGGGATTCATCTCAGTGACCTTGGCCACCATATTTAGGTTGCACTCCCCCGTGGGTAATAACGCCGTCACTACCTGTTCTATATGCTGGGGCAGGCTATCACTGCGGGAGGAGGGCACTGTCCCACGCCACTGATTACTCAATGCCTGGCGCAAAGCCGGCGAGGGGTCCACCGGGGTGTTCAAGAGCGCTATTGGGTAGCGCAGGCTATTTTCTGCGGCGTCAAAGAAGATGGGCGCTTCGAAAATATCCTGATAGTGCTCCGGTGATGCGGGCCGTGGAATGCGCAGGTGAACATCGGTGAGCCGCAGGGGGCTTTGATGGAGCTGCGAAATACTGCGGAACAGCAGAGCGAGGCTCAATGCCGTCAATTGGCTGCAGTCGAGCTGGTTTTCAAAGGCGAAAGACAGACGTGTCTCTAGAGTGTCCCCCTGGGTATCCACATCCACCTGCACGCCGCGTGCGTGAAAATCCAGGTTGCGCTGCATCATGGTGAGGGCACCGGGCAGGGTGCTTTGCAGGCACATGAGCGAGCCCAGGGCACCCACCACATGCAGCCCCTGTCTGCCGCCCAGTCGCACGCCAAAATCCGGGCAATGGCATTCGCGGGCCGCCAGCAACAACAGTTCCGCCAATGTTGAATAGGGTATGTAGAGGTCGGGGTTTTGGAGCACAGCGGTCCCCAGGCCCATTTGCCGTAGCAGTGCACCGGGGCTGTAGCCCAGTTCGCGGACAAGTTCCGAAAAGCCGGTGAGCCCGCCGCTGCGAACAAAATAATCCATAAGCACCTTTAAGGCGGGAGGCAAAAGCCGGTCAGCTTAAACAAGCCGGCATTCGCAATTTATCAAATTATTATTCGTAATATATCAAGTATCGGCCTGGGAGGACACGTAATCTAAGTACCGCTGCAAAAACATAATCATAGCCGATAGCGGAGAGCACGATGATTCCAACACCTATTTTTGACCATAAAAGCCTGCTAACCCTCAATACCAATGAGCTGCCCATCTTTGAGGATGCGCTGCCCGGGGTGGACGCCCAGCCGCTGTTTCTCGATCCCCATGAAAATGTCTGGGTGATTCGCGCCATCTTTAAGCCGGGCGTTGTTTTGCCCAAGCATTACCACACCGGCACGGTGCATCTTTTCACCTTGTCGGGAAAGTGGAATTACGTCGAATACCCGGATCAACCCCAGACGGCGGGTAGCTACCTCTACGAGCCGGGCGGGTCAATTCACACCTTTATGACGCCTGCGGACAACACCGAGGACACAGATACGGTCATGGTGGTCACCGGCGCCAATATCAATTTCGACGAAGACAACAACTTTGTGGGCATCATGGACACCACCTGGTTTATGCAATTGTTTGACACCCTGGTCAAAGAGCGAGGCATGGAACCGGCTAAGTACATCACGCCATCGGCCCATCGCTACACCACTGACTAAATCGTCCAACCTTCAAATAACAACATCGTTGGATTGTATTATGAGTGCTACCTGTATACCGGTAGGGGCGGCAGGTCAGAGCCCCTCTGTCCCCCAATCGGTTTTTATCACCGGTGCCAATGGCTTTCTCGGTCGTGCGCTGTTGCGGCGTTATCAGCAAGCGGGCTGCGACGTTCGCGGTATGGATCTGCATGCCGACCCCGAGGCCAAGGTCGTGGCGGGGGACCTCACTGAGCCTGATACCTGGCGTGCTCACGCCCGGGGCTGTGACTTGTTTATCAACACCGCGGCGGTAGTGTCGTTGGCGGCTGATTGGCAGGTCTATCGGCGCATCTCCGTCGTCGGGGTTCGCCATGCCCTAGACGTGGCTATCGCCGGGGGAGCCAAGCGCTTTGTGCAACTCTCGTCGGTGGCGGCAATGGGGGATGACTACCCCGATGGCGCAGATGAGACACACCCGGTTGTTATTGGCGAGCACTATCGTTACGGGGCGGCCAAGGGCGCCAGCGAACAGGTGGTTCTGGCGGCCCATGCCGCCGGCGAGATTGATTGCACCATCATCCGCCCTGGTGACGTCTACGGGCCGGGATCCCGCGCGTGGTTACTGGAACCGCTGAGAATGGCGATAGCTGGACAGCTGATATTGCCCAACCGCGGCCGAGGCCGCTTTACGCCGGTGTATATCGATGACCTGCTGGATGGTATCCAATTAGCTGCAGGGCTGCCTGAGGGCCGCGGGCAGATATTTATCCTGTGGGGTGACGAGGCCGTCACATGTCGGGAGTTTTTTCAGCACCATTGGCGCTGGGCCGGTCGCAGCGGTGCTCCACCCAGCCTGCCTTTTGCGTTAGCCAAAACCCTGACAACAGCTATTTGGCGCATGAATCAGCGCCTGGGGCGCGCAGGCGAGGTCACGCCGGATACGATGCGTATGTTTAACCGCACTGGTGGATACAGTATCGCCAAGGCCCGTCAATCTCTCGGTTTTGAACCGATGATTAAACTATCTGAAGGGATGGCGCGGTCAGAGGCGTGGCTGAGGGAAACGGGGGAGATTTAGGATGTCCCAGCTAAAGCACAATCTTATTACCGGAGCCGGCAGTGGGTTGGGTTTGGGTATTGCCTGTCGCCTATTGCGGCGGGGTGAAAATGTCAGCGTGCTGGATTTAGTTGTCCCGCCGACCGCGCGCGCCAGCTTAAATGAGGCCGCGTTGCAGGGGCAAGCTAAATGGCACAGCGTGGAAATGGATATCCGTGATGAGGCCAACGTCCAGTCTGCCGTTGCCGAAGCTATTGCCCTGTTCGGTCCGCCGGGGCTCGCGTTGAATTGTGCCGGAATTGTACTGAACAAAACTATCAGTGCGATGAAGGGGGAAGAGTTTGCGCTCGTTGTGGATATCAACCTAAACGGCAGTTTCTATTTTGTTCATGCCGTCTTGCCGCATTTGCTGCCGGGGTCGAGGTTGGCCTTGATCGCCTCTGTTGCCGGATTTACCAGCAATTACGCCTATTCGGCCTACGGCGCCTCAAAGTTTGGCGTTATCGGATTGGCCAAAACACTGCGCTACGAGTACAGCGATTCTGGTATCGGCATCACCTGCGTGTGTCCGCCCGAGGTAGAAACCCCGCTGGTATTCAAGGAGAGAGAGCAGGGCGACCCCGTTGCCTTGGGGATTAAAGCACTGGGTGGATGCCTCAGTGCGGATTATGCCTGCGATAAAATTGTGGCCGGGCTAGATAAGGGGACGTGGATGATTATTCCCGGACGGCGTGCCAAAGGGATGGTGCTGCTATCGCGCCTGCTTCCTGAGACATTTCACGCTGTGATGGCGCATCACATTCGCAAGCTGCGCCGCACGCTGGCAGGCAAGATTACTACCACCGAAACGTAGTTATGGTTGAGTTATGATTGAACTATCGTTGACCCGAAACAGCTTCACTCACCGCGGACTCACCCTGTCCTACCTGGATTCCTGTCCCGATGATCATGACCGACCGGTGGTTATGTTTCTCCATGGCTTTCCTGATACCGCCGATATGTGGACTCAGCAGATAGCGTGTTTACACGAACAGGGTTATCGCTGCATTGCTCCCGATACCGTAGGCTCTGGCCATTCACAGATTGCCCCTAAATTGCGTGACTACAACGCCTGTATGATTGTGCAAGATAAGGTCGCTTTGCTGGATCACTTGGGGCTAGAAGGGGTCGATGTGGTGGGGCATGACTGGGGCGCCATCCTAGCCTGGCTTGTGGCCGGGCATTATCCACAGCGGGTAAACCATCTGGTAGTCATGTCGGTGGGGCACCCGGGCGCCTATGCCCGGGCCGGGCTCGATCAAAAGTTGGCCGGCTGGTATATCGCTTTTTTCTGTCTCGGTGGTTTTGCAGAACGCTTACTTGCAGGAAAGGGACGCTTAAGTTTGCGTCGGGTGTTTGGCACTCATCCCCATCCCGATGAGGTTATGGCCCGGTTGTCTGCACCAGGGCGACTGAGGGCCGCCTTGAGGATCTATCGCGCCAGCTTAAAAACAGTCTTGGTCGACACCCAGCCGGCAGTCAGTAGCCCAACTCTGGGTATTTACAGCCGGGGCGACAAGTACCTGGTGGAATCGCAAATGCGCAACTCTGAACGCTGGGTCAACTCGGATTGGACGTATCAGGTGTTAGATGGCGGCCATTGGATACCGCTGGAGAAAGCCCAGGAGCTCAATCAATTGTTAGTCCAATTTTTATGTGAGCCTTCCGCGTTCTAACATTTATTATTAGTGGCGACCTCTTTTGAGGCAGCGAGCGACAGACACGGAGAGCATCGGCTAGGTGGAGCCCTGCTGTGAGGTATGTAGGTTGACGTCGTTGTTGGTGAGTAGCACTAGTTTAGCTATCCCCGTCGATATAGACGGCCAACTTACCCGTATTGCCACCGGTCGCTAATATAGATAATGCCGACTGGGCTTTTTCCAGCCCGTGGATCAGCTGGTTCTGATTGATGAGCTTGCCCTCCAAAAACCACGTTTCCATTTCTTGCAATATTGTTGGTACCTGGTCCAGATAATCTAGGATCAAGAAGCCCTCCATCCGCAGGCGCCGGGTGGTCACCAGGGGAAGGTTTTTAATACCGTATTGCTCGCCCTTGCCGTATTGGGAGACGCTACCCGAGGCAACGATACAACCGCCGATGGACATGGTGGGCAGAACGGCGTCCAGAATCTCACCACCGACATTGTCGAAGAAAATCTCTACCCCGTCGGGGATGACACGCTCAATCTCGCCTTTAAGGTCAGTGGTCGCCTTGTAGTCAATGGCGCCGTCGAGTTTCAGTTTATCCATCAGCAGCTGGCATTTCTTCTCACCGCCGGCCAATCCGTAGACTTTGGCGCCAGCGGCTTTGGCGATTTGAGCAGCCATGATGCCGGTGGCACCGGCAGCACCGCTGATGAGCACCCGCTTTCCGGATCCAATCTTGCCGATATGATGCAGCCCGACATAGGCCGACCAGCCCGTCACTCCCAGGGTGCCCACGTAGGCATCCAGCGGTATTTCCGGATGGGGCGAAAGCTTAAAACTGATGGCGTCGTTGTTCAGGGCATCGCCACTGCATACCACGTAATCAGCCCAGGTCTGCAGGCTGAAGACATGATCACCCTCGGCCCAGTCGGGGTGCCGGGACGCTTCGATGCGGCCAATAATCTGGCCCCGCATCGGATCGCCTATTTGCAGTTGTTCCAGATAGTCTTTTTTGGGGCTCAGCCACAGTAAATTAGAGGCATCGAGGGACAGTAGGCGAGTCTTTATCAGCACATCGCCTTCGCTGAGTTCGGGCAGAGGGCGACGCTCTAAACGGAGCTCTGAGCCATCAAGACCGTCTTCCAGGTAATGATCGATAACCCACACTTGTGCCTGTTGGGGAGTCGGCATTGCTGATTTCCAGAATAGTGTTATTAGAGCTTCATAGCATAGCGAGCCGGTCGGCGTATGCCATTGTTGTGGAGTGACAGGAAATTGTTAATTTAGGACAGTCTGGAAGGCAGTATCCTAAACGCCAGTAGTTAGAGTTGTTGCCGATACTCTGATGGCGACATATCAAACCAGCGCTTGAACGCCCGGCAGAAACTGGCGCTGCTGGCAAAACCCAGCAGAAAGGTTACTTCGGTAATGCTGTAGCGGGTATTGCTCAGATATTTGCTGGCCAGTTCTTTGCGAGCCTTGTCCAGTAATTGCTGATAACTGGTATTTTGCTGCTGAGGTTTACCCTGCAGCTTTCGCAAACTCATATTAAGGCGGGAAGCGAGCTTCTCGGCGCTGAGCTCACCATTGGGGAGCTCCTTGAGAATTTGTCGGTAGAGCTCATCCTCGAACTCCGGCGACATGTTTTTGATAAAGCCCTCAGTAATATCATCGTGAAGCTTGGCCAAGCTCTCATTGGCATAGCGAACGGGTGTCGCCAAGTCATCCACATGGTAGACCAAGACCTCCTTGTTCTGATCAAACTCAATGGGGCACCCAAATGCCTCGGGAAACGCCGATGTATCAGAGGGGGAAGAGGAACAGCACTTGACCAAAATGGGGCTCAATGAGTCGTCCTCAGTGATTTCCCGCATTAAGGTCACCACGCCAAACATAAAGGTGTCTATGGCAATCGGAGGCAGCAGCCGTTCACCGTGGGCGTCTTTTTCGACAGAGACTTCGAAGCGGCAGCGGTCTGCAGCATAAATCATCTCGATATGACCGGAATCAGAAATAATGGCGCTATGGCGTTTAAAGCGTTGCAGTGCATCCTCAACGGTACTGCTTACCATTATCGACAGCCCTAGCGCGTGAAAGCTGTGAGCTTTTACGTAAGCGCCAAGGCGCATTGCGAAGGCGTCATCGCCGGTGGCCTGGATAGCGAGAGGGTAGAGGTGGCGAAGTTTGCTGTCGGGGATACGACTGTCGGGCTGAGTCGCCTCGTCGTGGTCGATACCGGCTTGCTCAAATAACGGGCGCGGATCGACGCCAGCATCCTTAAGACACTCGCTGATGACGCGAGTCCAGGCCCCTGTGGTGGTCAAGGTGCCGGGAAGCAACGGATTGGTCATTCAAGCCCCAGTGCGTGATTTATCATTGTTTGCGCAAAATGATAACAGGTCTGCGTGTGGCGGAAAATCAATGGCCGCTGTATTCCCTAATATCCTCTCCAGAAATGTGCGTCAGCGCACTTAGATACGGTATCCCGACCCGGACCGTGTCGATCAATAATAATTCAGGAGTCGAATTCTGTGTCTGAACAGACCTTTGATTACATCGTGGTAGGTGCCGGATCGGCTGGCTGTGTGCTGGCTAACCGCCTGAGCGAGAGCGGTCAGTACTCGGTCTGCGCTATTGAAGCCGGAGGCAAGGGCAACGACTGGGTAGTCAGAGCACCAGCGGGCGTTATCGCAATGATGCGCTCTCGTATCAACAATTGGGCCTATGAAACGGTGCCTCAGCCTGGACTTAATGGCCGGCGCGGTTATCAGCCGCGAGGCAAATGCCTGGGTGGCTCCAGTGCCATCAACGCCATGCTCTACGTCCGTGGCCATCGCAGCGATTACGATGGCTGGGCAGCGCAAGGCAATAGCGGCTGGGGTTATGAGGATGTACTACCTTACTTTAAGCGCTCTGAGTCAAACGAAGTGTTTGCCGATGATGAGCAATTTCACGGTGGAGAGGGCCCTCTCAATGTCGCCAATCCCCGCAGTGCCAGCCCAATAAACGACGACTTTATTGAGGCGGCGCAACAACAAGGCCTACCCTTGAATCCGGATTATAACGGCGCCGAGCAGTATGGCTGTTTTTACTATCAGATTACGCAAAAAGATGGCGAGCGCTGGGGCGCGAATGCGGCATACCTCAAGCCCGCCATGGCACGCCCCAATGTTAAGGTTCTCACCGACGCGCCTTTCAATAAGCTGATATTTGAAGGCAAGCGCGCTGTTGGTGTGAGCTACTTGTTTGGAGGGCTACCCAAGACCATTCGCGCGCGGCGGGAGGTCATCATCAGTGGTGGCGCCTTCGGTTCACCGCAGATGCTAATGCTATCCGGAGTGGGGCCGGCCAATGAACTGCAGCAGCACGGCATTAGTGTTGTCCATGCGCTACCCGGTGTAGGTAAGAACCTACAGGACCACATCGACTATATCGTCCCCTATCGGACTCCCTATAACACGGCGACCTTCGGCTTCTCTGCTCGGGGTATTGCAAGGGTCGCAGCGGCAGGCGCTCAGTGGGCGGCAACGCGACAGGGTATCTTTACCTCTACCTTCGCGGAATCCGGTGCCTTTGTTCGCTCTTCGCCGGATATAGAAGTCCCCGACCTGCAAATGGTCTTCGTTGTAGCGGTAGTGGATGACCACGGGCGCAAGCTCCATGCCGGGCATGGCTACAGTTGCCATATCGAAGTGCTGCGGCCTAAAAGCTCTGGCGAAGTAAGGCTGAACTCGGCAAACCCCATGGATGCGCCGCGCATTGATCCGCGCTTTTTGAGCGAGCAGGAGGACATCGACCTGTTGGTGAAGGGCGCAAAAATTCAAGCCAGTATTCTCGAGTCGGAGCCCTTTGCCAAATACCAACCGGAATTGATTTATCCCGTCGACTGGAGCGACGACAAATCCATCGAAGCGGATATTCGCAACCGCGCCGATACCCAGTACCACCCGGTTGGGACCTGCAAAATGGCGCCCGAGACTGATCCCATGGCGGTGGTAGATAGCCAGTTGCGAGTACACGGCATAGAGGGGCTGCGGGTGGTTGACGCGTCAATCATGCCCAAGGTGGTGGGCGGTAATACCAATGCCCCGACCATTATGATCGCCGAGAAGGCGGCAGATATGATCCTTAACACCGAATAAACAGTTTATTGAGCTTATAACAAGGGCGATAACGCCCATACGTGTATAAAAATAGGTACCCGGAGCAAAAATGATGACAATCTTAAACCCTGGAAAAAACCTGAAAAAAGCAGCGCTGGCGCTATCGATTGCCTGTGTGTATTCGCACGATGTGGTAGCTGCAGCGCTAGAAGAAGTTGTCGTCACGGCCCAGCGGCGCGCTGAAAGTGTGCAGGATACACCGGTGGCCATTACCGGCTTGGCCGACGATGCGCTGGATAAGCTGGGGTTTGAGAGCGCCAATGATATATCTGCCCAAGTACCCAACATGCAGGTGAGCGGCCCCTATGGCGAAGTGCAGCCGATTTTCGCCATCCGCGGGGTGAGTATGTCCGACTACAGCTCTAACCAAGCCAGCCCCATTGGTGTGTATGTTGATGAGGCTTATCTGGGCGCGGTATTTACTCATGGCACCAGCTTTTTTGACGTGGAGCGGCTTGAGGTGCTGCGCGGCCCTCAGGGTACTCTCTATGGTAAGAACACCACCGGCGGCGCAATCAATGTCATCACCAAAACGCCGATGATTAACGATCCACTGCAAGGCAAAATCAAAGCAGGTATCGGTAACTTCGGTATGCGCAACCTCGAGGGCGCGGTCGGCAACACTTTGATTGAGGATAAATTAGCGGCGCGTTTGGCCTTTAAAATCAAAGAGAACGACGGCGTGCAGGAAAACAAAGGGGTAGGTGACGATCGCGGTTTGCTGGATTTCAGTGCCGCCCGCTTGGCACTTAACTGGCAGATCACCGATGATCTGAATGCGGTATTTAAATACACCCACGCCACTAATCGCGGTAATATGAAGGTGCCGATCGCCGAGGGCCGTACCGATGTTCGTGGCATTGAAGGCCTGGTGCTGACCCACCCCTACGAAACTAATGGCTTTATCGACTACACCGGCTACGATCGCAGCACCCGTGGCCTCGGTTTTCACGACGTAGAAGACAACACCGGTAAGCGAAATCGCAATGATTTCGACATGGATTTGTTTATCGCTACGCTAAATTACGAGTCGGATTACTACTCCATTACCTCGGTGACCTCTTATTACGATACCCAGTTAGATAAATTCACCAACGATGACGGTTCGCCTACGCGTTTGTTGGAAATTGATTGGTATACGGCCAGTGAGTCTTTCTCTCAGGATATTCGCTTTGCATCCAACTTTGATGGCAACTTCCAAATAATCGGTGGTTTGTACTACGGACTGGAAGAGCTGGAGATGCACAATATCTACGAACTGTTTGGCGATTTGCTCGACCCCCGGGCCGCTATCGCTAAGCCTGATCTGGCTGGCCAGGCGCCGTTTGTGCTGGATTTTGGCGCAGTCGATCAGCGGCAGAACACCGAGAAGGAAAGTCTGGCGGCGTATACCCAAATGCGCTGGGACGTGACCGCGAATCTCGGTGTTGACTTAGGGCTCCGCTATACTCAGGACACCAACCGTCAGACCTATATCAATGTATCTCGAGTTGGCTTGGATGGAGCGCCCCGAGGCACCTTTGTGCCGGGTAACACCACTGGCTACGACCAGGCCTTTGTGCCGGTTTTCTTGCCGCCGGTACTCAGTGGTAACCCCGACGATATTCTCAGCTTCCTCGCCAACCCCCTGCCGTATCTAAATAACTTGACCCAGTACGGCCTGCCCGGTTTCACCGAAGGGCCCTATACTCTGGACAGTGGTCCCAAGCTGGAATCTACCGAGCGCGAGTGGACCGGTAAGCTGGGTGTGGATTACCGCTTGAGTAACGAGTGGATGGTGTATGCCAGCTACAGCATGGGTTACCGGGCCGGTGCCTTCAACAGTGGTATTTACTACGAGTCGAGACCACTGGATACCGCCTATGCCAATCCTGAATATATCGATGCCTATGAGGTGGGTTTTAAAGCGGACTTGCTGGATAACAGTCTGCGGATTAATGCCGCGGCCTTCTATTACGAGTACACCGATCAGCAATTTATCAACGTGGTGGGTATTTCAAACTTCCTGGAGAACGCCGGTGCCTCCGAGATTCTCGGTGTCGAGGCAGAGATCTGGTGGCGTGCCAGCGAACGCCTGACCCTGCAGCTGGGTGTGGGCTTGCTGGAGACCGAGTACACCGAGCTGGAGTTGCGCGATACCAGTACCCTGGCCGACCTCGACGACACCGTAGAACTTAGTGGTAACGAGCTGATATCAGCGCCACCGCTCAATGTCAGTGTGTCGGCAGACTACGATTTGTATGTCGGTGAGACGGGGTACTTGTCCCTCAACGTTAACGCCAACTACCAGGATGAGCAGTGGTTCAGCGCCTACAACGATGCTGTTGGTTACGACCAGGGCCGTGAAGAGGCCTACACAATCTACAACGCTCGATTGGGTTGGTATTCCAACGACGGACGCTACCAAATCGCGCTGTGGGGCAAAAACATTACCGATGAAGAATACAAAACCTACAGCATCAACTTACAAGCGAGCTTCGGTTTGGATTACTACATGACCGGAGATCCGATGATGTACGGCATCGAAGCGTCCTACAACTTTTGATGCAACGAACCCCCGGGTTTAGCGCAAACCCTCCGAGGGAAGAGGCTTGCCAGGCTTCTTCCCTCCTGCTTAGGGGCGGCATCGCCCCATTTTTTTCTTGTTTATGTGGAGACAAGCTGTGATGTCGAATAACTGGACACCAGTAAAAGCACTGCTGGATTGGGCCTCACAACGGCCGGACGACCGGTTTTTGGTGCAGCCCCGGGACGGTAAAGTAACCGAATATACCTGGCGGCAGACCTGTAACCAGGCACGCCGGCTGGCGGGCTTTTTGACACAACAGGCTTATCCGCCAGGCAGTCGCATCGCCATCATCTCCCGAAATTGCGCCGAATCTTTGATTACCGATTTGGCGGTCTGGATGGCGGGTCACATCAGTGTACAGATCTACCCGTCCCTCAATGCCGATACGCTCCGCTACATACTTGATCACAGCGACACTCAGTGCCTGTTTCTCGGCGCCGTAGAAGACTGGGGCGATATGCAGCACGGCGTACCAAAAAGCGTACCGGTGATTCGCTTTCCAGGCGCGCCATTTGAAAACCTGTCCCAGGAGTATCAATCGTTGGTGGACGTGGTTGCAGCCGCTCAGCCTCTCGAGGATGTGGCACAACCGAGGCCGGAGGACACGGCGCGTCTAATCTATACCTCAGGCAGTACCGGTAAACCCAAAGGCGTCGTCGTCCCCTTTGCGGCGATGGATGCCGCCAAAGATGCCTTGGTGGAAATATCCAACGCCACACAGGCCGATCGCTTGATATCCTACCTGCCCTTCGCTCATGCTTTCGAGAGTGCCTTCGTGCACAACAGCAGCCTTCGAGTCGGCTGCCAAGTGTTCTTCAGTGAGGGCTTGGCGACATTCCCCGCCGATCTGCGCCGCGCGAGCCCAACGATTTTCCATTCCGTACCCCGGTTGTGGATAAAATTTCAACAGGCGGTTCAAAACAAGCTATCGGAGGAAAAGCTACAGTCGCTGCTAGCTGACCCGGATACTGCTGAGCCCACTCGCCTGCAGGTGTTGCAACAGTTGGGACTACAGGACACCCGGATCGCCCTCAGTGGATCAGCTCCCTTGGCCGGCTCGGTCATTCAATGGTACCGGGATCTGGGCCTGGAGCTGTTGGAAGGGTATGGGATGACCGAAGATTTTGCCTATTCCCACATTACCCGGCCCGGCGAAGTCCGCGTTGGCTATGTGGGGCGCCCATTGCCGGGAGTTGAGTCGCGTATATCCGAAGAAGGTGAAATACAGATACGCAGCCCGGGAAAAATGGCCGGCTACTACCTTAACGACGACGTGACTCGCGAGTCCTTCACGGATGATGGCTGGTTCCGGACCGGGGATTTGGGTGAGTTTGATGACCATGGGCGGCTGCGCATTAGCGGTCGTCTTAAAGAGCTTTTCAAGACCAGCAAGGGCAAATACGTGGCCCCGGCGCCGATCGAAAACCAGCTGGGGCACCCCCTTATTGAGTCGCTGTGTGTGAGTGGCGCCAACCAGACTCAACCCTGCGTGATGATGGTGCCCAATGGCGCGGCAATTGAGGAGCTGGGGGATAAATTCGATAAAAATCAGCTAGAAGCGGAAATCGCTCAGCAGATTGAAAACGTCAACGCCGGTCTCGATCCCCACGAACGTTTGGCCTTTGCCGTGCTGGTCGCTGAGCCCTGGTCAGTCGTCAACGGCATGTTGACTCCCACCTTAAAGTTGAAAAGGAACGTCATCGAGGCGCATTATAGCGATCATCTGGACAAGTGGTATCAGCAGGGAAAAGCCGTGATTTGGGAATAACGTCATTCAATAGATTAATAGTGGGGAGCGAGAGATGAACGCCGTAGAGCCAAACTTGACAGCACACAATACAGAAATGCCTGCCGAGAGCAGTGATGCTGCCATGTTAAACGCCGCCTTTCAGTTACAGAAGCAAGCTTACCTGAAGGCACCAACACCCAGCATCGACGAGCGCCGGGAACACCTGCGCCAGCTGAAGGCGATGGTAAATGACCACCGCGAAGACATTATCGCCGCTATCAATCAGGACTACGGCAATCGGGCTCGACAGGAGACCTTGTTCGCAGAAATCATCTCAGTAACGGATTCCATCAATCACGCCATCAAGCATGTGAAAAAGTGGGCCAAGCCCCAGCGTCGCCACACCGATTGGACCACCTATCCCGGCGCTAAAAACCGGGTCATACCCCAGCCCCTGGGCTGCGTGGGCGTGATTGTGCCTTGGAACTTCCCCAATCACCTCAGCTTTGGTCCACTGATCAGTGCCTTTGCCGCCGGCAACCGGGCCATGGTGAAGATGTCGGAGAATTCTCGCCACCTGAGCCGTTTGCTGATCAAGATTAGCAAAGATTACTTTTCCGAAGACAAGCTGGTGTACTTTGAAGAAACCGGCACCGTTGGTATCGAGTTTTCCAAAATCCCCTTTGATCTGCTGCTGTTTACTGGCTCGGGGGAAACCGGCAAAAAGGTCATGGCCTCTGCGGCCAAAAACCTGACCCCTGTGGTGCTTGAGCTGGGCGGCAAATCACCCGCCGTGATCGACCCCAGCTTCCCGCTGGAAAAGGCGGTGGATCGTATTCTTTTCGTCAAGCAATTTAACTCCGGGCAAATTTGTATCAACGTCGATTACCTTTTTGTACACCAGAGTCAATTAGACGACTTCGTCACCCAGGCAAAGGCCTGGGTCAAAAAGCACGTACCTGATATTAATGCCGATGACTATTCCTCGATTATCGATGACCGCTCATTCAAGCGCTTGCAAGACACCCTAGAGGATGCGCGCAGTAAGGGAGCACGGGTAATTAACCTCAATGAGGGCCAGGAGCCAAACGTTGCTGCCCGCAAGATGCCGCTGCACTTGGTGCTGGACACCAGCGAGGAGATGACCATTCGCAACCGGGAAACCTTCGGTCCGTTTTTGATGGTGATGACCTATGACAAGCCCGAGGAAGTGATCAATTACGTCCACGGCCAGGATCGCCCTCTGGCGTTCTATCCCTTCTCCAACGACAGCAAGAAAACCCAGCTGTATATCGACCACATCATGTCGGGTGGGGTGACGGTTAACGATGCCTTGTTACATGTGGCGCAACACGATTTGCCTTTCGGCGGTGTGGGTCCCAGTGGTATGGGGCACTACCACGGCTATGAAGGTTTCCAAACCTTTTCAAAAATGCGGCCGATTTTCCAACAGGCCAGTGTGACCCCGATGTCTTTGCTTCGCCCGCCTTACGGTGGGCTGCCCGATAAAATCTTGAATATGATGACCAAGCTGAAGGGTTAATAAACGAATAAAATCGCTATTGACGAAACCCCGAACGAGTCGGTGTAAAGCCGAATCGACGGGGTTTTTTTATGATTTACGCATGTTTTTTATTGGGGGTGATGATTGCGGACTTTTGCGCGTGCTCTCGTTCGAATCAAGGGTAGAGTCGTTAAAAGAGAGGCAGCCGTGGGCTTGGTTTACTATTTAGCCACGCTGAGAATAGGCTTTCACAATCACGTGATAGATGTCCATAAATGGA
Organism: Spongiibacter nanhainus; assembly: GCF_016132545.1. GTDB lineage: Bacteria > Pseudomonadota > Gammaproteobacteria > Pseudomonadales > Spongiibacteraceae > Spongiibacter > Spongiibacter nanhainus. Next base: position 2,620,133 of record NZ_CP066167.1, on the reverse strand, counting down.
TTGTCAGGTAGATTGGGATCATACTTTCCATATCGCTTTTCTGCCATTTTCAAAGCAGGTCCCGGATCGGCGCCGTAGTCTAGCAGCAGTTCGGTAATTGCGCAGAAGCTTGTCAAATCCTCTTCCGTTAAAAAAGAATCAGAGATGCGAAACACCACCATTTTTAGTGGTGTATCAGGTTGAAGATCAGACGTTGGGTACTCTTCATCGTCGTCCTCAGAGCGATAGTCAGGGTCTGCCCCGTTTTCCAAACATGCCTTCACAAGGCTTAAATTATTATTGTTAATAGCTTGCATTAATTGTTGGTCCACTGTGAGATTTTCCAACCCTGTCCCCTAGAATACGAGTAAAACTGTCTTTACTAACTGCTGAGCGGCCTTCCCCTTACTCCGCTTGCCCATGGCGGCCACTGCCCTGGCTAAAGCGCTTGGCACCGTCGAGGGTCTCACCGGATGCCAGGGTTTCTAGCCCCAGCTTAAATTCATTCTGGATTGCGCTGGTCTCGTTTAATCCCCACTGTTGATAGGCACTGAGCCGGTCATTACGCATACAAGTCTGGGGTAGTTTGGCGAGTTGTTCTGCCAGCTCTTTGGCCGCATACAGTGCCTGACCGGCTTCAACAAGGCGATTGACCAAACCGATGTGCTGGGCTTCCTCGGCGGCGACGGCGCGACCGGTAAGAATCATATCCATGGCGCGACTCATGCCGATGAGTCTCGGCAGGCGCACGGTGCCACCATCAATCAGGGGAACGCCAAAGCGCCGGCAAAAAACGCCAAACACGGCGGTGGTATCGGCCACCCGCATATCGCACCAGCAGGCCAGCTCTAAACCGCCGGCGACGCAGTGGCCGGCAATGGCCGCAATCACCGGTTTGCCGAGTTGCAGGCGGCTGGGTCCCATGGGGGCGTCGCCACTGGTATTAAGGGGATTGGCCCCAGCCGGGTCGCCAGAAAATGCTTTTAAATCTGCGCCTGCGCAGAACACCTCGTCGCCACCACTAAGAATCGCAACGGATAAGTTGTTATCTGCGTCAAAATCCCTAAATACCTCGGCGAGGGCAGCGGCGGTGGCTCCGTCTACCGCGTTTCTTACCTCGGGTCGGGCTATGCAAACGGTCAGTATTGGCCCGTCTACACCGATGGTAAGGTTAGGGTAGTAATCTTTCATCGCGTACCTCAATAGCGCTGAGTTGCGCTTATTACTTAGCTAATACGAAGCCGATCAGCTCAGTTGTTAATGGCCTCTCTCTCGCCATCGATCTGTTGACGGATGAATGCGCCCATCGCTGCTACGGCATTATCGGCTTGGGACAAAAGCCCTGCCTGTAAAAAGAATACATGCCACATATCGTCAAAGATTTGCAGTTCGCTATTGACACCGCTGGCCCGTAATTTTTTATCCAGCTCGACGGAATCATCCAGCAGTATCTCGCACTCGCCAACCTGGATCAGTGTAGCAGGCAAGTCGTGAAGATCGGCGAGCAGGGGAGAGCAGGTGGGAAGGTCGACAGGTTGATTCCCGCAGTAAGCGGCTGCCCAGTTGTTGAGCATCTTGCTGGTTAACCACGGGTCAGCGGCTGCGCGGCTGCGATGGCTATCCAGCACATTGCGAAGATCTACCCAAGGGGAGAACAAGGCCATACCGGCTGGCAGCGGTAGCCCTTGCTCCCGAAGTGTGATGGCCAGCGCCAATGCCAGACCGCCGCCAGCAGAATCGCCACCGATAACAAGCTTACTCGGGTCCTGCTGTTGATCAATTAATGCACGATATACCGATAATGCATCCTCCAGTGCCGCTGGGTGTGGATGTTCAGGTGCAAGGCGGTAGTCGGGCAAAATAACTCGGGTAGCGCTGGCTTTTGAGAACTGCCCTGCGGGTGCCCGATCGGTTTGGCTTGAACCCACACAGTATCCACCGCCATGAAACCAAAGCAGGGTGCCGTCATCAGTGTTGCCAACACTGACGGCCTCACCAGCAACACCACCCAGCTCAATGGCTCTGTACTGCATTCCAGCAGGGGCTATACAGAGGTTAGTGGCTGCCAGTGCCGTGGCTCGTTGGACGCCATAAGGCATTCGCCCGCCAAGGAATGGGCGCACACCATAGCGTATTAGTTTACTAAATGCTTTGCGCCGTAAGGTCTGCCGCATACTTTGAATTCTCCGATTATTTGATACCCATCATCCTAGAATTCGTACCCCGTGGGAAGGTTGAGTGAGGAGGGGTGGTGGTGTTCTTCGGAGCGCCGGTGTTCTGGATTGATAGCTTGCGCGATGGGGTAACACCTTTGCACATTGTGAGAAGTTAATCGACATCACGCTCCCTATACTGCCTCACATCCCAAGTCGCAGTCACGGTAATGCTCTAGGAGCATACACAGTATAGGGACATTGGGCTGTTCCGTTCCATGCATTCGGTGCGTCGTTCATCAGAGAGCGCACTGTGGACACGATCAATAACAGTAAAGGAACTCAAGCATGGGTGAGCGGCGTTTATCGATATTAGATACCAGTTTTCTTCAACTTGAATCGGCGTCAACGCCAATGCATGTTGGCGGCTTGATGATGTTTGAACTGCCCGAGGATAAAGACCGGCTTTTTGTCGGAGAGCTGGTTAGTCGGTTCCGGGGGTGTCGCGTATTTAATAACCCTTGGAACTATCGGCTGCAGCGTCCCAGCCGTTTCCAGTTTCGTCCGGTTCTCAAAGAAACCTTTGATGTGGATATGGAGTATCACATCCGCCATCACGCTCTACCTTATCCGGGTGGTGAGCGTGAACTGGGTCAGTTGATCTCCCGGGTTCATAGCCAGCGCTTGGACTTCCGAAAGCCGCTGTGGGAAGTCCATGTCATTGAGGGCCTGGAGCCGCGACGTTTTGCGGTCTATGTCAAAATTCATCACGCTCTGGCTGACGGCATATCGGCAACAAAGCTGCTGATGGCGGGGCTGTCGGTCGATCCCAGCGACGATATGCAATTGCCATTTTGGGCTGCAGGTAGCATAAACCGATCGGGCAAACCTAGGCAGGTAAAAGCAGTTCCCAAGCTGCCTGGCGTCCGCGGCTCAATGCGCTTTGCCCGAGAAGTGACACGATCCTGGCTGGGACGAGGCGATGCAGTATCGATGCGCAGCGCACCGATGACTATTCTTAATGACCGCATTGATGGCCAGCGCCGTTTTGCCACCCACTCAGAATCCATGGAGCGCTTAAAGCGTATTGCCAGTGCCGCCAATTGTTCTTTGAATGACCTGGTATTGGCGATGTGTGGAACAGTATTGAGAGAGTATCTCCTGGACCACGATGCACTGCCGGAGAAAAGCCTGACGGTGAATATTCCGGTATCTCTGCACAAGCCGGGAGCGAAAGCGATTAAGAATGACATTGCTCTTATTCTCGCCACCTTAGGCACCAATATCGCCGATGACAGAATCCGCTTGGAAAAGATTAGTGAATCTACGTCAATGGCCAAAGAACAGCTACGGAATTTACCCGAAGGCAGCCAGGGGCTATTTGGTAATTTGGTGCTGGCGCCCCAGGCGCTCTCGGTGTTGTCCGTACTGGCAGGCAGGGTAAAGCCTGCATTTAACGTCATAGTCTCCAATGTACCTGGGCCTAAAGAGACCCAGTATCTGTATGGCGCCCGTCTGGTCAACCTCTATCCGGTTAGCATTCCCCTGCATGGCTCTGCGATTAACTTTACCTGCTTCAGTTACGACGGTTACCTGAATTTTGGTTTAACCGCTTGCCGGGACAGCCTTCCCCATATGCAGCAAATGGCCGTGGCACTGGGCAGTGCCGTTGACCGTTATCAGTCTATTTATCTCGGCGCTGCCAGCAGTGCGGAGTCTGCAACGGCGCTTGATCACCGCGTCTAATTTTTCGACGACTGGCAGTGCTTTTTTAACCACACCGTACTTTTTCGTACTACACAATTGGAGCGACACAATGACACTAAAAAATAATACTCGGATGCTCACTTTGGCTGTGACCTTAGGCGCCGCCATGAGCGGTACTGTCTCGGCGCAGATTCACTTGCCCATCGTAAATCAATTGCCGGTGATCAGTGATTTGCCGGTAGGTGTGATTGGCAAATTACCAGTATTGTCTGAGGTCGATCAACAGCTGGGTTTATCCAGTCTTCTCGGCTTTAGCTTTCTTGCTAACCCCGATACCTTGTTAGGTCTAGAGAACTTGCCTCTGCTCGAGGGCCTGCCCATATTGGGTGAACTGCCAGGCCTGGACGGTGTACCAGGGCTGGACGTCATCACTGGCGCCTTACCGATCCGCTAAGGCGCCAGTGATGGTGACGAGGGCGGCCCCTTCTGCAGCGGAGCCCCATGATGCGAGCGCAGATGCCAGGCCTGAGCCGGTTGCCGCCAGTCTAAGCCGGATTAATGCTTTGCGTTACCACCGGGATAAACGAATCGCGCACCGGGTATCTATGCTGCATAGCTGGCGGGTCGAAAAGCTAGCGCAGTGCTATAGCCAGCTTGTCGAGGTGCCGCCGCAACGTGCCCTGCTTGAGTATTACCTGCGGAATATTTTCTGCGGTATCGATTTAGCTGATGTTGGCAATATCGATAGTGCGGTCAACGCGGTCGATCGTCTGTTTGAAGATACTGCCTTGCTGCAAGCTGCACTGGAATACTCCGCCTTGGCGGCTGAGATAAACGAGTCCCTTGCGGTTTCCTTGAATCTCGATTCAGAGGCGGCATACCTCACTGAAGACATATTCTCCAAGGCCTGCAGGCGCGAAGATGTGTGGCCAAAAATGGCTCGTCAAATCATCTTGCTACAGTTTTTCTTCGCCGAGATGACCGGCTTATTATCCAGTCGCAAAATGCAAATAGGCCTTAAGCTCGCAAAAGTCCCAGCCCAGCTGTATGGCTTTGGTGATTTTCATCGCCTGATAACATCGGGTTTGAAGGTATTAAAACATTGTCCGGATCTGGATGATGTGCTCTCCCTTTTTTTAAAGCATGAGCGCGCCATCGTCGATCGGATTGCAGGTGGGCAGCTTCCAGTGTTTACACCGCTTAACGAGGCCTAGTACATGTCTGAGATTTTTTCATGGATCGCTGACTACGCAATTTATCTGAGCATACCGATAGTGAGTGCTGTGGTGGGGTTCGGCACCAACTGGTTGGCGGTGAAGATGATGATGTACCCAGTGGAGTTTAGTGGCTTGGGAGTGCTGGGTTGGCAGGGGGTCGTGCCCGCCAGTGCCACCAAGATGTCTCGTATTTTGGTCGAACAGAGTTTGGGCAAGGTCATCAGTCAACAGGAGCTTGTTGATCGGGTAGATGCCAGAGAATTGGCAGAGACGATGCACCATCGAATGGATACTTTGGTCCAGAAAACTGTAGATGAAGTTGTTGAGTCGGCCCAGCTTTGGGGCCGATTCTCACTGTCGCGCTTTATGTGGTTATCGGCGCCTGAGAAATTAAAACAGGATATCTATGCCAAGGTTCGCGCCCAGTTGCCAGAGATTATGGATAGCATCAGTGAGGACTTCCGTCGGGATTTTGAGGTGTTGGGCAACATCAATGAATCGGTGATAGAGCGTCTACAAACCAAAAAACGGCTCTTGATCGATATTTTTCTGGGAGCAGCCGGGCGCGAATTTACCTTCCTGGCTCGCAGCGGCTTTTACTTTGGCTTCCCACTGGGTATTCCGGTGATGTTCGCCTGGCACTTCTATCCTGTGTGGTGGCTATTACCCGCTTTTGGATTGTTGGTGGGCTACCTGACTAATGAATTGGCCATTTATATGGTCCAAAAGCCGTTAAAGCCCAAGCGGGTTTTAGGCATGACTTTGCAGGGGCTGTTTGTTAAACGCCAGAAGGAAATTTCGGTTTATCTCGGCCAAGTGTTTGCCAAGGAGCTACTGAATGCTGAGTTATTATCCAAGGACCTTCTGCGGGAGCCGGGCAGCGTCGATAAAATCCAGGAGCTGGTTTACCGTTCAATTAGCGAGGCCTACGCTAAATTTCCCAACCTGGTCAGGCCTTTAGTGGTCGCCAGCATTGGTCCTGAAGAATACGCCAAGTCCAAAGAAGTTGTGGCCGGTATTGTCATGGAGGAGCTGCGAAACCCTGATCCCCGCTATTATCAGTGTATTGACGAATCGCTGGATATTGCCAATACACTGGGCGAACGATTGGGGAAAATGCCACCTGATGAGTTTTTCGGCTTGCTGCATCCGGTAATCGCAGAAGACCAATGGAAGCTGGTTGCCGTTGGCGCAGCGCTTGGACTGGTCGCGGGTTATCTGCAATGGCTTTTCTTAAGCTGAGTCAGTCGTCACGCCTCTCTCCGCAAGGTCACTTCTCACATCTCAAACCACGAAATCAGTGCCAGCAATGACATCGGCATTGTCGAAGGTTCCCGATACTGTCGCCGCGTCGGCGATGGTGGCGATTTCGTATTCGAAGCCGCCGTTGTCACCGGTGCTGTTGTCGTTATCCAAATCCACAAAAAGACTGCTGCCAATCACCTGGAAGCCTTCGCCACCGGCGCGATCCGCATTGCTGAAACCAAGGCTGTCGAATAGTGCGTCCAAATTAATCCAGCTCTGACCACTGCCGTTGTCACTGTTGCCATCAAACTCCAAAAAACTGTACAAGCCGTTCGTTTCTGTGTCGGCGCTATTGCTAACAGGCGCCGCAACAAAGTACTCGTTTACTTTCTGGTTGGGTGTGTCGCTATCAGTAGCGGTAAGTTGGACCGATGCCGATGCAAATCCACCATTCCCATCGCTGATGATGTATTCAAACAGGTCGACCAAATCATCATCGGCAGAGGCAAGCGTGTCGGACGTGGTGGGGTCGTAAAGGATATCGCCGCTGACTGGATCGAGTACTACGGCTGCGCCCAAGGTGCTCACTCCGCTGACATCGACGACTTGTAGGGTGTCTTGCTCGTCGTCATCACTGTCATTGGCAAGAAGATCGGCAGCAGAATAGCTTGTGGTCACGCTGTCTTGAGCATTAGACACAGTATCGTTTTCAGCCTGAGGGACAGCATTGATCGAGTTAACGGTAATGGTGAGTTGGTCTGATGTGGTGTTGTCGCCATCATCCGTGCTGACGCTGAGTTGAGCGTCGCCGCTAAAGTCCGCTTCGGGGGTGAAGGCCAGGCTCTGCAATAGAGCATTGATTTGTTGTAGCTCGCCACTCAGCGTCAACGTAGCTGTCATATTGCCGCTGACACCGGTACCGCTATCGTTTACCGACAGCGTGCCTTGATCAACGGCTACAGTGGTGGTGAGAATTTCGTCGCCGGCATCAATATCGGTAACTTGCAATGCGCTCAGGTCAACGTCGCTGTTGGTATCCCCGGTAGGTGTGTTGGGGAGTACATGCTCGGGAGCATCATTGACTGCACCAGTGACGGTAATCGAAACCGAGGCCGAGCTTGTGGCGTTGTTCTGATCAGTAAGCTGGTAGCTCAGGGTTTCCTGCACCGACTCACCCGGCAGCAAGGTGGCGAAGTTGGCGCCCGGGTCAAAACTGACAGTACCGTCACCGTTATTGATAAGGGTGACGCCATTGGGCGTGGTGTCGGAAATGGTCAGGGAAATATTACTGCGCTCACCGCCAAAGGTGTCGTTGGCAAGGAGATCGACTGTAATGGGATCGCCAGCTTCTTCCAAATCTACGCTGTCATCCTCGGCCGTGAGCGTCGCCGCATTGGCTTGAACGTCGATGTCGATGGAGGAATCGATGGTAGACTCACCGTCAGAGGTTTGCACTGCCAGGACATCGTCGCCCTCAAAGTCATCATCGGGCGTATAGGACAGGGTTTGCAGTGCGGCATGGATCGCAGACTGAGACCCCGATAGCGTTAAGCTGTCGGAGTTGTTACCGGATACTTCGGCGTCACCTTCAACCACGCTGAGGCTACCATCGTCGACATCGAGCTCTAGGTCGAGGATATCGGTGTCGACATCGCTCACCGAGAGGCCGGTAATGGCCAAAGAGGTGTTGGTACTGGTGGTCAGTGAGCTCGGCGTGGTATTGATGGGTTCATCATTGGTGGTGCCCTCAACAGTAATGTCGATAGTGGCACTACTTTGTTGGCCAAGCTCATCTTCGATGGTGTAGGTGAGGGTATCTGTCGCTGTGTCGCTTGGCAGTAGTTGGGCGAAACCGTCGCCAATATCCAATGTGAGGGTGCCGTCGTTATTGTTGGTGACGGCGATGCCGTTAGCGGTGGTTGCCGCCACTGTCACCGTTACGTCGCCCTCAAAACTGTCGTTATCTAGCACATTCACCGTAAGCGGATCACCGCCTTCTTCAACCGTGGCGGTGTCGTCCTCGGCGTTTATCGACGGGTTGGAACTTGGGGTGACAGTAATGGCGATAGAGGCGGGCACGGTCGAGGTATCGTCAGAGACCTTAATTGCAATGGTATCTTCGCCGCTGAAGCTCTCATCTGGGGTATAAGCGATTGACTGTAGGACACTGTTGATATCGTCTATTTCACCCCTTAGGGTCAGTTCATCGCTGCCGTTGCCGCGGATGTTCACGCCTTGGTCGCTAGCTTCCAGGGTACCGTTACCGGCACTTAGGACGACTTCTAGATTGCGGTTGCCAATGTCGATGTCACTGACTTGAATGCCGGCCAGGGTGACGCTGGTGCTTTCTTCTGTGCTGGCGGATGAAGGCGCCGTTACTTCCGGGGCGCTGTCGATGTCGCCGTTGATGGTGACATTGACGGTGCCGGTGCTCTGCTCGCCAGCCTCGTTTTCAATGGTATAGGTAAAAGCATCTTTGATTTTGTCGCCGGGCAGCAGTTGTTGATAGTCGTCGCCGATATCGAGACTGAATTCGCCGTTACCCAAATCGGTAATTGCAATGCCATTGCCGGTGCTGGTATCGGCAGCGATAATTTGCAGCTCTCCGCCATTGGGTCCGGCGCGGTCATTTTCCAGTACGTTGACCACAACCGGGTCGCCACCTTCAAGTAAGTCGACACTGTCGTTAACCGCTCTGAATCCGCTATCTGACTCGTCATCATCGTCGTCGGTGGCATAGTAAATAGCGCCACCGACAATGCCGTAGGTCAGTAGTGAAACTACGCTATCGGTGAAATTACTGGCGCCCAGCGATACTCCGCCGCCTTGATAGGGCTCCTGAATGATGCGCTCTTTCTCTTCTTCGCGGAGTTCAAGGTAGGCTGCTTCGCCATTACCCAGGTCTGCGACCAGCATGGTGGACAATTCGACCTTGTCGAGATTCGGGAAAGGCAGGTTTTCAGCGTAATCGGCTAAAAGGCTATCGGTGGTAGGCCCGGCGACGATGGCTGGCTTGGTCATGCATGCAACTCCCTGTAAATACGGCAATTTGGCTACGGCAAGTCGGTAGCGAGGCCGACTTCCATGGTGAGAGAGTCGAATTTAGCAAATGTTGGCGATGGCTGCGAGGTGCGGGGGGCGGGAATAGGAAATTTGGTGGCGGATTGCAGCCGCCACGGTGGGGCACTAGGAGGCCTGGCTGGTTTGCACGTCCAACTGGCTCAGCATCAGCACGGCTTGGGTACGGGAATGGACCCCTAACTTGCGGAAAATTTCGGTGATGTGGGCCTTAATAGTGGCTTCCGTCACCTGAAGCTCCCAGGCGATTTGTTTGTTGAGCAGTCCCTGTACCAGGTAACTGGCCACCCGGAATTGTTGCGGTGTCAGGCTGGCGATGACGTTAGCGACATTATGTTCCTCGCCTTTGGGCTGCGCCTGGTAGCGGACATTTTCCGGTAGCCAGCGTTTGCCGTACAGGACCTGTTGGACCGCGTTGCTGATTTGCTCGCTGGAACTGCTTTTGGGGAGAAAACCACTGGCGCCGTGATCGATGGCCCGGCACATGATTTCCGGTGTTTCTGAAGCCGATACGATTAATACAGGAATCTCGGGGTGCTGACTTTGCAGGTGAATCAGCGCGCTAAACCCCTGTGCGCCTGGCATTTGCAGGTCAAGCAATAGCAAATCGATATCGGGTTGGCTGGTGATTTGGCTCAGCAGGGTATCAATGTTACCTACTTCCGCGATATCGGCATCGGGCCACTGGTGAGTGAGGGCCTGGCGCAATGCGGCACGAAACAGCGGGTGATCGTCGGCTATGACGAAGCAGGGGTACGACATAGTTGATGGCCGTAAGGTTATTGTAGTGTTGTCTAGGGCACTAGGGAGCTTGCCACACTCCATAAGTATAAAAAAGCCCCGCAGCGCGAGGCAACAGACCCATAGGAATGGTCGATATAGGGGGGTGCTGTCATCAGTCACTGACTGACGATGGAGAAATCTTGCCAGCGCTGAAGATCGGCGACCATTAGACCATGGTCTAGACGGCCCGCCGGGAACAAAATGGTGTCGACTTTGGTCGAGTTTTGACTAAAGGCTAATACGCCTCGTCGCCAGATCGCACTATAAAGTCCGGGAATCCCCATCAACCCGGAGATAATAACGATGCAAGACAATAATTCTAAACAAACTCATCAGTCTCGCTTGGCGGCACTCCTGCCTATGGCTGCCGCTGTGGCGCTGGCTTCAATGTCGCCCCTGCAGGCAGCGGCGGAAACCCTTGAAGAGCGGGTGGCCCGGCTGGAAGCGGCGCTGGCTGAAGAGAAAGAAGCTAAACAAAGTGCTACGGACTACAGTTTTGGTGGCTACATTAAGCTGGACGTCATCGCCAGCGACTACAGCGGCGGCGACCGCGCCACTGCCGGAGTGGGGGATGACTTCTTTGTACCCTCGACAATCCCCATCGGCGGTGACTCCGGCGACGTTTACACCGACGTTCATGCCAAACACTCCCGTATCTGGTTTAAAACCAGCACTCAAACTGATGCCGGCACCATCTCTACCCACCTGGAGATGGACTTTGGTGTAAACCAGGCTGGCGACGAACGCATTTCCAACTCAGCCGCCAACCGGCTTCGCCATGCCTTCATCAAATGGCAGTACGATGAAAATAGCTCGCTGCTGGCGGGGCAGAGCTGGAGCACATTTTTTAACGTCGGCACGCTGCCAGATATCATCGACTTCGTGGGCCCGGTGGGCACTATCTTTGAGCGCCAGCCGCAATTGCGTTGGACCCATGGCTTGGCTGGCGGTAATTCCTTCATGTTGGCATTGGAGAACCCCTCGACCGGTTTATATGGTCAGGCGGGGAGCTCTGCCGGCGGCAGCAACTTTGACAACAATGCCATGCCCGACGTGGTCTTGCGCTACAACGGCAGCGCTGGCGACTTGTCTTACAGTGCGTCGGTGGTGGCCCGTGAAATTGCTTACAAGCAAACCTTCACCGACAGCAACAGCGCGACAGTTGAAGGCGACGAAAGCACCATCGGCTACGGACTTGCTCTGGCTGGTACCTGGAAGCTGGGCCAGGACGATATCCGATTCCAACTCAACGCCGGTAACGCCCTGGGCCGTTACATGGGGCTGCAAAGCTTCCGGGATGGCGTGATCGAGGATAACGGCGATATTGAGTTGATCGACCAGATGGGTGGCTATATCGCCTATCGCCACCCCTGGTCGCCGAAGTGGCGCAGCAGCTTGGTGCTGTCAGCCAGTTCAGCCGACAACCCCGATACTGTGGCTGCGACCACACCCAAGAGCTATCAGAGCGTGCACGCCAACTTGCTGTACTCGCCGGTGGCGGCTTTGACCTTGGGTGCCGAGCTGATTCACGGCGAAAAAACGATTGAAGGTGACGTCAACGGCGACGACAGCGGTGAGCTGGATCGTCTGCAGTTCAGCGTCAAATACGTTTTCTAGCCCCCTGACTAAAGTCCAATAGCGAGTGAAGGTTGACCTGGTTCATTATCAAGCTTCACTCGCCGCTTTGCGCGAAACGCGCGAATAAAACTGTACCAGTAAGGAGAATAATGATGGCGTTTAAAAGCAAAGAGCAGGCCCAGGCCTATTGGAGAGAAAACCTCCGGCTCATGTTAATCCTGTCGATCATCTGGTTTGTGGTGTCCTACGGCTGCGGTATTTTGCTGTTCGACCTGCTCAACAATATCCAGATTGGCGGTTACAGGTTGGGCTTCTGGTTTGCCCAGCAGGGGTCGATTTACACCTTCGTGGTGTTGATCTTTGTTTACTCCCGCAAGATGGGGCAACTCGACCGTAAATACGGCGTAGACGACGTTTGAGGGCTTTACCATGGAACTGCAAACACTGACTTATATCGTCGTCGGCTTTACTTTCGCGATTTACATTGGCATCGCGATCTGGAGCCGCGCCGGTTCGACCAAAGACTTTTATGTCGCAGGCGGTGGGGTACACCCTGTTGCCAACGGTATGGCGACCGCTGCGGACTGGATGAGTGCGGCGTCATTTATCTCCATGGCCGGCCTGATCGCCTACATGGGCTACGGTGGCTCGGTCTTTCTGATGGGCTGGACCGGTGGCTTCGTGCTATTGGCGATGTTCCTGGCGCCTTACTTGCGCAAATACGGCAAGTTTACCGTGCCGGAATTTATCGGTGACCGCTTCTATAGCCGCACTGCCCGTATAGTGGCAGTGGTGTGCCTGATCATTATCTCGACAACTTATGTTATCGGGCAGATGAAAGGTGTCGGCGTGGCGTTCTCCCGCTTCCTGCAGGTAAGCTACGAGGTGGGCTTGCTGGTGGGTATGGCCATCGTTTTCGTCTACGCGGTTGTCGGCGGCATGAAGGGGATTACCTACACCCAGATTGCCCAGTACTGTGTACTGATTCTGGCCTATACCATTCCCGCTATTTTCATTTCTCTGCACCTGACCGGTAACCCTCTGCCTCAGCTGGGGTTGGGCAGTACCCTGACGGGCACGGATGTGTATCTGCTGGATCGGCTAGACCAGGTAATAACGGAGCTGGGCTTTGCCGATTACACCAACAATGTGCGGGGCAGTACGCTCAACATGTTTGTGTACACCCTGTCGCTGATGATCGGTACGGCGGGCCTGCCTCACGTTATCATCCGCTTCTTCACTGTACCTAAGGTAAAAGATGCGCGGACCTCTGCCGGTTGGGCGCTGGTGTTTATCGCTATTCTTTACACCACTGCACCGGCTGTTGCCGCTATGGCTCGCCTCAATATCCACAACACCATCACGCCGCCCAACGCTGAGCAGAACCTCGCTTACGAGGAGCGTCCTCAGTGGTTTAAAAACTGGGAGCAAACCGGCCTGCTGGAGTTTGAAGATAAAAATGGCGACGGCCGTATCCAGTACACCGCCGATGCAACGACCAATGAAATGGTGAAAGTAGACCGCGACATTATGGTCTTGGCCAACCCCGAAATCGCCAAGCTGCCCAACTGGGTTATCGCCCTGGTGGCTGCCGGTGGTTTGGCGGCGGCACTGTCGACTGCGGCGGGTCTGCTGTTGGCGATCTCCTCATCGATATCCCACGACTTGCTTAAAGGGGTATTTATGCCGGAGATATCGGAGAAGGCCGAGCTGAGAGCGGGGCGGGTCGCTATGGCCGGTGCCATTGCGCTGGCTGGCTATCTGGGCTTCAATCCGCCGGATTTTGCCGCAGGGACGGTGGCCCTGGCATTTGGTCTGGCAGCCTCGTCGATCTTCCCGGCACTGATGATGGGTATCTTCAGCCCCCGCATTAATAAAGAAGGCGCCATCGCCGGCATGGTGGGCGGTATCACCGTAACCCTGCTGTACGTGTTCCAGCACAAAGGCATTATGTTTGTGGCCAGCACCTCCTTCCTGGGTGATATGCCAGAAAACTGGTTCCTGGGCATTGAGCCCAACGCCTTCGGTGCAGTGGGCGCGGTGGTCAACTTTGCTGTGGCCTATGTGGTCTCCGGTATGACCAAGGCGCCGCCGGAGCACATCCAGGAGCTGGTGGAAGACATCCGTGTGCCCACTGGCGTAAATGCGGCCAGCGACCACTGATTGACGGCATCGACCGATGATCTGTGATACAACCAATAAGGCAGGGAATTCCCTGCCTTTTTTCATTCTAAAATAGAGATAAATCGATAATGGCGGGATCGTTTCTGACTAACAAGCACGTTGTCGTGGCGATGATTATCGCTCCGATACTGGCCATCCTGGCGTATTTTGCGGTTGATAGCGCGGTATCAGAACCACCGGTCAAAGCGGTAGAAGGGCAGAGCTACGAGTTGGTGGCAGCCTCCAATTGCCGTTACAAAAGTGGCCGTTGCACCCTGAAAAATGGCAACTTTAAAGTTGAGTTAGTGCCAGCATTTCGCTCAGAGCGAGTATTGAAACTTCAACTGCAGTCCGAATTTCCTTTGGAAGGCGCCAAGGTGGCCATTGCCCCCAATGCCAGCGCGTCCTACCCGCCGGTGGATATGGATGCCGACAGCAGCGATCAACGCAGCTGGACTTTGCAAACATCGTTGCCCCAGGGTGAGGCGCCGGAGTTGCGTTTGGTGGTGGTGGCCGAAGGCAGCATTTACTACGGTGATACAGGGTTGACCTTTACCGAGTACCAAACCAGTTTTGGTAAGGATTTCCGTGAAAATGGCGCAGACGACTGAAGTCAATCCGGAGCTGGATTTGATCGAGGCATTCCTGGCCGATTGCCTTCCCTTCGACAGCTTATCCGACGAGCAACGCCGCCAGTGCGCCGGCGAGATGGGTGTGCGTTACTACCCCGCCAATCGCGTTTTTGAGGGCGACGATGCCCCCGACGGCTTGTATGTGCTGCGCTCTGGCGCGGTAGATCGGGTGGACCTGGAAGGGAACCGGCTCGAGCATTTGGAAGAGGGCGACAGTTTTTTATTGCGGCCTCAGGCCGAGCGACCCAAGGATTCTCGTTACCGCAGTGCCGAAGACGTGCTGGTCTATCGGCTGGACTATCCGGCCTATCAGGCGCTGTGTGGCAGCCACCGGCATATCGATCGTTTCTTCCGTGCGCAAAGCCGTCGGCGTTTGCGACAGGCGGCAAGGCACAGCGAGCAGCCCAGTTATCTGCTGGGGCCGGTATCGTCGGCGATGTCCAGAGACCCGCTTGTGGTACTGCCGGAAGACAGCGTGTGCCGGGTCGCCCAGGCGATGACAGAAAGACGGGTATCCTCGGCCCTGGTTGCCCAAGGCAATACACTGATAGGCATCGTCACCGATCGGGACTTTCGCAGCCGCATTCTCGCGGCGGAACTGGATGGTCGTGCGACGATATGGTCCTGTATGTCATCCAGTATCGTCAGTTTGTCGCCGGACGACTCCCTGTTTGATGCGGTGCTCACCATGACGCAGTCCGGCATCCATCACCTACCGGTGACTGACGAGACGGGACAGGCGGTGGGGATGTTGACCACCTCCGACATTAATGTCGCCCGGGAGAACGACCCGGTCTACTTTGTGCAGCGACTGATGCGCATGCCCGATGTTGCCGCCATGCAGGCCCACCTCAAAAAATTACCGGCACTGGTCGCCGCCTGGGTCGGTGCCGAAATGCCCGCCACTCAGGTGACACAACTGACCACCGCAGTGAGCGACGCGGTAGCGCGGCGTTTGATCGCGTTGGCCGAGGCGGAATTGGGACCGGCTCCCGGGGAGTACTGTTGGCTGGGATTTGGTTCCCAGGCCCGGGGCGAACAGCTGCTCGGTGGCGATCAGGATAATGGCTTGCTGATCGCGGACAGTGTGGTAGACGAGGCACTGCCGTGGTTTGCCAAACTGGCGAAATATGTTTCCGATGGCCTCGATGCCTGCGGCTATATATATTGCCCCGGCGGCGTGATGGCCACATCGCCGGAGTGGTGTCAGCGCCTGTCAAGCTGGTGTCAGACCGTGGATGCCTGGCTGAAGGCGCCGACGCCAGACGCCGTTATGCGGGTCAGTATCTTTTTTGACCTGCGGGCAATTCACGGCAGTGCATCGCTATGTCAAAAGCTCCAGGCCCACATGCTGGCCTCGACCCAGAACAACAGTATTTTTCTGGCGGCGTTGGCTGAAAATGCCCTGGCCAGCCGGCCACCGCTGGGTGTACTGCGGCGCTTTATTCTCGAGCGCAGCGGCGATCACCACGATACCCTCAACCTGAAAAAACGCGGCGTGCTGCCAATTGTCGAATTGGCGCGGCTTCACGCGCTGGCCCACGGCATCGACGCGGTCAATACCCATCAACGCTTACAGGCGCTGACCAAGGCCGGGGTTATGGCACTGGCAGACAGTCGCAACCTTGAGGACGCCCTGACGTTGATTACCCAAATTCGCCTGGAAGCCCAGGTTGAGCAATTGCTAGCTGGAGACGCACCCTCCAACTACCTCGACCCCAAATCCTTGGGCAAATTGCAGCGGGGCTATCTCAAAGATGCCTTTGCGGTAGTGAATGACGCGCAAACCTCGGCGCGTATGCGTTATCGGCCGGGGTTATAGTGCTCCTCGCCGTGCAGCGATTTTGGTTTCGCCGGCGTGCTGATCCGCGCTTGGTAACACTGTGGCGGAAACCTCTCACCAGCGATGCCCTGCTAGCCGTAGACTTGGAAACATCCTCACTGTCGTCTGACGATGGCGATATCGTCAGCGCAGCCTGGGTTGCCATTGATGGGCAAGAAGTGGTGTTAAGCAGCGCCCGTCACTCGGTGCTGAGACCCAATCGCAGTGTGGGGCAAAGCGCCCAGTTTCACGGTATCCGAGACTGCGACCGCGGCGGGGGGGCAACGCTGGAGCAGGTTATGTCCAGTTTTCTGGAGGCGGCGGACGGGCGTCGTCTGCTTTTTCACGGTGGTGCCCTTGACAGGGACTTTCTCAATTCGGCGAGCCGTCGTCTGTTTAACGCACCGCTTCTGTTGCCAGCTATTGATACCTTGGAGTTGGAAAAGACCAAGCTAACCCGGCATCAGGACAGCTTGGAGACCGGGGCGCTGCGCTTGGCCACGTGCCGACGGCGCTATGGGCTGCCGGACTATCCGGCACATCACGCACTCAACGATGCTATTGCAACGGCAGAATTGTATCTGGCCATCGCATCGCGGCGAGGTTAGCTGTGACACAGTGAGTCATAGAAATAAAAAAGCCCTCCGCGGAGACTTAAGGAGGGCAAGGTCGCGAGAATACGCGGGGTGGGTATTACTGGACGGGAATGCGTTTGCTCTGTGGCGAGATTTCCCGAACTTTGGGCGCGCTGAGTGTCAGTACGCCGTCCTCAAACTTGGCATTAATGTCGTCCTCTGAAACGGTTTTACCCACTTCAAAGCGACGCAGAAATCGTCCGTAACGTCTTTCCTGGCGGATAACTTTGCCGTCTTTTTCTTCCTTATCAAGCTGATGACTTTCGGCGGATAACGTTAGAATGCCGTCCTCCAGACTGATGTTGATATCCTCTTTTTTTACTCCGGGTAATTCGGCGGTAATTTCGATACCGTCCTGCTTTTCAGTCACGTCGACCCGAGGCACAAAAGCCATATCCGGAGATTCGGCATTGTCACCTCTCGCCGACCAAAAATCGTCGAACAGACGATCAAAATGGAACAGCGGATGTCTCGGTAGCAGGCTCATGGTCACTCTCCTGTGCTTATCGATGAAGTCTGTCATCGATGTGGCTTGATAAAGAGTGTAGTCGGATCACGTGTGATGACCTTGAGGCAAATCAAAAAACTGTCCATTTGCCGCTAATGGTAAACTTGGCGGTAGATTGGGAAGAGGATGAATATGGCAGCGGATCAACAAGAGCTCTTGGCCTTTTTGCGGGCCTTTATTAATGCCGAGCCAGAGGGGCATTTTGCCGCTCTTGGGCTCGAGCTATTGAATGTAGGCGACGGCCGAGCCACGATGAAAATGCCCTGGAAGCCAGAGTTAGTGGGGGATCCTGAGACTGGTGTGCTTCACGGTGGCCCCATTTCGACACTATTGGATTCCTGCTGTGGTTTTGCCGCTGCCGCCGCCCTGGAGAGCCTGGGAGCGTGCCCCACCATTGACCTGCGTATCGACTACATGGGCCCAGCGACGCCGGGTGAGGTCGTCTACGCCGACGCTGAAATCTATCGCCGCACCGAATACGTGTTATTCGCCAGAGCCTGGGCTCACCACGGTGATATAGATCGGCCCATTGCTACAGCGGTGGGCAATTTCTTCCGCATGAAGGATGACCACTTTAGCGATCTCCAGGCGCATTTTCGGGCGGGTAAAGGCATTCCCTCGGCGCTGAGACGGAAAAAGCGGGGAGATACCAACAGTGAAATTTAATCGTCAGCAAACCATCCGCGAGCAATTACAACAAATCCCCTATGCCCGCTTGATCGGCATCGAGCCGGGAGAAGAGGTCGATTGTTTTAGGCTCCCCGGCCGCAAGAGCAATATCGGCAACCCCTTGTTACCGGCTCTACACGGCGGCCTGATCGCCGGCTTTATGGAGATGGCCGCAACCGTCTCGGTGATACACCACAGTGGAGCAAGGTCGGTTCCCAAGATCGTTGATATCAGCGTCGACTACCTGCGCTCCGGAAAATTTGCCGACTCCTATGCCCGTTGCCAGCTGCACTTTCTTGGTCGACGTATGATCAATGTGGGTATTACCGCCTGGCAGGACGATGAATCCAAACCTATTGCTACCGCCCGCGCCCAGTTTTTGGTCAAGGAGTAGGGTGGACACAGCTTTGTATACCCACCTCGTTTGGCTTCCGGTGGTGGAGCTTGTAAGTTGGGTTGCTAAACCCAACAATCGGGGCGGTATAGAGTCGGCAATCGTTGGGTTTAGCAACCCAACTTACGGATTACGGCTATGGACGGTAATGAGCTAATGGAAAAGAAACCAGGGCCGAAGTCCGTAGCATGTAGGTTGGGTTGAAGCATAAAACCCAACAATGGCCGACGTTACGCAGCTTTAAGTGTTGGGTTTAGCAACCCAAGCTACGGCATAGCGGCGCGGACGCAGGCCAATACTCCGTAATCGTACTGACCACCCAGTGCATCAAAGGCGGGTTTAAGCCGCCGTTGCTCACTGGTACTGATGGCCTGTCGTATGGTGTCTAGTTCGTCTTGCGGTAGTGGCAAGGCTTGTTCCAGTGTGAGCAAGCCATTCTCTATCCCCTCCGCCAGGTGGCCGTAGACGGTGGAGGGGGTTAGCTGGCGTTGCTGGGCGATGGCGTCGGGGCTGTGGTTTGCCAGCAGGCGCAGGGTTTCCGCCACGGTATTGCTGACGCCAGCTTGTCCGGCATTGTCTTGGATCACTGCCAAAAAGCCCTCGCCATAACGATCCAGCTTGCGCTGTCCGACACCGGAGATGTGGCCCAGCTCTTCCATGGTTTGCGGCTGTCGTTCGGCCATTTCCATCAGGGTTGCATCGTGGAAGATGACGTAGGCGGGCACACCCTGTTCCTCTGCCAAGGCTTTGCGGTGTTCCCGCAGTGCCTCCCACAGGGCGCTGTAGGCTGGATCGACGGCGCTGTCCCGATCGCGACGTTGGCGGCTTGGCTTGGGTTGCACCCGCAGATTTACGGTCTCTTCGCCGCGCAGGATGGGGCGTGCCGCTTCGGTGAGATGGAGGCTGCCGTGGCCCTCTACGTCGACTTCCAGAACGCCGCGGGCTATCAGTTGGCGGAATACTCCGCGCCAGGCATTGGCGTTGTGTTCGCTACCGATGCCGTAGGTGGACAGGGTGTCGTGCTTAAACTGGCGGATACGCTCGTTGTCTTTACCCAGTAGTACATCGATCAAATAATTGACACCAAAGCGCTGGCCGGTGCGGTAGACGCAGGACAGGGCCTTTTGTGCGGCGACGCTAGCGTCCCAGGTTTTTGGCGGTTGCAGGCAGTTGTCGCAGTTGCCGCAAGGCTCGGGCGCGTCCTCGTCAAAGTAACGAAGCAGCGCCTGGCGGCGGCAGTCGGTCAGCTCGCAAAGGCCCAACATGGCGTCGAGCTTGTGGCGCTCGATGCGTTTGTGGTCTTCGCCGGCCTGAGAGCCAGCTTGCATTTGCCGCAGGGTAATTACGTCTTGCAGACCGTAGAGCATCCAGGCGTTGGCAGCCAGGCCGTCGCGACCGGCGCGGCCAGTTTCCTGGTAGTAGGCCTCGATGCTCTTGGGCAGGTTCAAATGCGCCACAAAGCGCACGTCAGGTTTATCGATACCCATGCCAAAGGCGATGGTGGCGACAATGATAATGCCGTCTTCGCGCAGAAAGCGCTGCTGGTTGGCACTGCGCTCCTCCTTGCTGAGGCCGGCGTGGTAGGGCAGGGCCTTGAGCCCCTGCTGCTGCAACCAGGCGGCGATGTCGTCCACCCGCTTGCGGGACAGGCAGTAAACGATGCCGGCGTCGCCGGGGTGCTCGCTGCGCAAAAACCGCAACAGCTGCTGACGGCCGTTGCCGGTGTTTTCACCAATATGGTAGCGGATGTTGGGGCGGTCGAAGCTGCTCTCGAAAATGCGCGCCCGGTCCAGCTCCAGGCGGCGAATGATTTCCCGGCGGGTGGGGCCGTCGGCGGTGGCGGTCAGGGCGACCCGGGGCACATCGGGGTAGCGCTGATGCAGCACCGACAGCTGGATATATTCGGGGCGGAAATCGTGGCCCCACTGGGACACGCAGTGGGCCTCGTCGATGGCAAACAGGGCAATCTGGCAGTTATCCAGCAGGTCCAGAGTGCGGTCTAACAACAGCCGCTCCGGCGCCATATAGAGCAGGTCCAGTTCACCCCGACGCAGTGCGGCCTCGGTGGCGGCGCTGTGTTCAAAACCCATTGCCGAGTTGAGGCAGGCGGCTCGCACGCCGTTTTGGCTAAGGGCGTCGACCTGATCCTGCATCAGCGCGATCAGCGGCGATACCACAATGGCCGTACCTTCACGCAGCATGGCCGGAATTTGATAGCAGAGGGATTTGCCGCCGCCAGTGGGCATCAGCACCAGGGCGTCGCCGCCGCTGCTAACATGGTCAACGATGGCGGCCTGGTGATGGCGAAAGGCGTCGTAGCCAAACACGTCCTGAAGGATCGTCAGGGCGTCGCTGGTGGAGGCTGGCATCTGGCTGCTGTGGGTCATGGACATCCGTGCGCTGGCGGGTTTGTGTGAATAGGCCCTAGTGAAAGTCGTGGGAGGCCACGTCAATTTCCAGCAGGGCATTGTACTCGCTGATATGCCGGGCTACCACGTGAATGACCGGCACCGCGCCGGGGCTGGGATTGGCGGTTTTCTGCATCTGCCCGCGAACCTTGAGCAGCTGGCCGGTGAGAATCTCCCGCCGAAAGCGCTGTTGCAAATCTGCCCAGACCACCACGTTAGTGTTGCCGGTTTCGTCCTCAAGGGTCAGGAACAATACCCCGGAGGCAGTGCCCGGTCGCTGCCGGCAGGTGACCAGGCCGGCAATACCGACGGCGCTGTCGTCCCGCTGTGCGGGCAATTGCTCGGCGCAGATACAGTCCCCAAAGGCCGGGTGACGGCGCAGCACCTTCATGGGGTGGCGGCGCAGGCTAACGCCGGTGTAGCGGTAGTCGTGGCGGATATCTTCGAACTCGCCGGGGCCGGGCAGCTCAATGGCGTCAAAAGGGTTTTGGCGGGGCGGCGTCAGTGACGGCGTGTTGTCCATGGCGGCTACCCGCCACAGGCTTTGGTAGCGGTGCAGCTCAAAGCCGTGCAGGGCGTCGGCGCGGATCAGGCATTGGCGCTGGGCCTTGTTTAGGGGCACCCGGGCAGTGAAGTCTTCGGGGGAGGTAAACAGTCCCCGCTGCCGCTCGGCACACAGTCGCTCGGCGCTGTCCTGTTGCAGGCCTTTGGCCAGCCGCAGGCCCAGGCGCAGGGCCGGCTGGCTGGCGCCGTACTCCAGCTGGTGATTCCAGTGGCTGTGGTTGATGCAGATGGCGCGAATCTCTACGCCGTGACGTTTGGCGTCCTGTATCAGTTGAGCGGGGGCGTAGAAGCCCATCGGCAGACTGTTGAGCAGGCCGCAAAAAAACTCAGCGGGATAGTGGCGCTTGATCCAGGCCGAAGCGTAGGCCAGCAGGGCGAAGCTGGCGGAGTGGGATTCCGGAAAGCCGTAGGCGCCAAAGCCCTTCATCTGGCTAAACAGCCGCTCGGCAAACTCGGCGTCGTAGCCATTGGCCACCATGCCGTCGACCAGCTTGTCGCGAAAGCTCAGCAGATTGCCGTTTTTGCCCCAACTGGCCATGGCCCGGCGCAGCTGGTCAGCCTCGCCACCGCTAAAGTTGGCGGCCACCATGGCCAGTTGAATCACCTGCTCCTGGAAAATGGGAATGCCCAGCGTGCGCTCCAGCACGCCTTTGAGCTCGTCGTTTTCGTAGACCACCGGCTCCAGGCCCTGACGGCGGCGCAGAAAGGGGTGCACCATGCCGCCCTGGATGGGACCGGGGCGGATAATGGCGATCTGGATTACCAGGTCGTAAAAGTGGCGGGGTTGTAGGCGGGGCAGCATGGTCATCTGGGCCCGGGATTCCACCTGGAAGACGCCGATGCTGTCGGCTCGGGACAGCATCTGATAGGTGGCCGGATCCCGGCCGGGGATGTCCTGCAGACTAAAAGGGGCGCCGAGGCTGTCGCTGATATAGTCGAGGCTCTTGCGCAGGGCGCTGAGCATGCCCAGGGCGAGAATATCGATCTTCATCATGCCCAGGGATTCCAGATCGTCCTTGTCCCACTGAATAATTGTGCGCTCAGCCATGGCGGCGTTTTCCTGGGGCACCAGGGTGGCGATGGGCTCCTTGGCGATGACAAAGCCGCCCACATGCTGAGACAGGTGACGGGGAAAGCCCATCAGCGTCACCACCAAGGTCATAAAGTCCCGAGCAATGCGACTGCCGATATCGAGGCTGCCACTTTGCAGACGCTGTTCCAGATCCTTGGGTTTGTCCCACCAGGCCAGGTTTTCCATCAGCCGATTGATAAAGTCTTGATCCAGTCCCATAGCCTTGCCCACGTCGCGGATGGCACTGCGCAGGCGGTAGGTAATCACGGTGGCGGAGAGGGCGGCGTGGCGACGGCCGTACTTGCGGTAAATATATTGGATGACTTCCTCGCGTCGCTCGTGCTCAAAGTCGACATCGATATCGGGACGCTCCTTGCGCTCCCGGGAAATGAAGCGCTCAAACAACAGCTGGCTGCGCTCTGGGTCTACCTCGGTGATAAACAGGCAATAACACACCGCCGAGTTGGCTGCAGAGCCCCGCCCCTGACAGAGGATATGCTGCTGGCGGGCAAACTGAACAATATCGTGTACGGTGAGAAAGTAGTGTTCGTACTCCAGCTCCGCTATCAGCGCCAGTTCCCGTTCTATTTGCTCCCGGACTTTATCCGGGGTGCCTTTGGGCCAGCGCTGTCGGGCGCCGTCGTAGGTCAGCCTGCGTAGAAAGCTGGTGGGGTTCTGCCCCTGTGGGAGGGCCTCTTCGGGGTACTGGTAGCTCAGCTCGTCCAGTTGGAAATGGCAGCGATCGGCGATGCGGCAGCTCTCTTCCAGTAGCGCGAGAGGGTAGCGCTGTTGGAGCTCTTCTATGGGCTTTAAAAAGGCTTCGCTATTACATAAAAGTTGTGTACCCAATTTGCTAACGGTTGATTTTAGTCGTATTGCAGTGAGCACATCCTGAAGTGGCTTGCGGTGGCGCTCGTGCATCAAAACGCCACCGCAAGCCACCATCGGCAGTCGGTGTTGGTGGGCAAAGTCGTAGAGATGCAGGTAGTGGTCTTCTACCCGCTGTTGGTGGTGGACGCTAAAGCCCAGCCATAAACGATCGCTAAACTGCGCCAGTAGTGAGTCGCAGTCCTCGCTGACTAGCTGCCGGGCATCGGCCCGCCAGATCGCCAGGCAGCGCTGGCAGCCCAGCCGCAGCTGTCGAAGGTCGAGGCGGTACTCGCCCTTGGCACTGTGCAGGCGGGCCTGGCTAATCAACGCGCAGAGTTCAGCATAGGCGCGGCGATCCGGCGCCAGTAATACCAGGTGAAAGCCCTCCTCAAGATAAAACTCGGCACCGCAGATCAGTTTTATATCCCGCTCCCGGGCCTCATTCCAGGCCCGCACAATGCCCGCCAGTGAGCACTCGTCGGTAATGGCAATGGCGCGGTAGCCCAGTTCATCGGCCCGGGCCACCAGTTCACCGGGGTGGGAGGCGCCCCGTAGAAAACTGAAGTTGCTCAGGCAGTGCAGTTCGGCGTAAGTCATCAGGGTGTTTGAACCGCGCTAGGCGAAAAAGCCGTGCAAGTACCAGGCGCGGGTAAGACCGTCCCGGTACAGCCAGCACAGGCGGCCATCGTCGTGGCGGGCAATGTAGTAGTCCCGGGCCTGGCGTTGCTGCCACCAGTGGCTGTCCAGTCGCTCCGGGCCCTGCAGTAATTGCAGCGCGCCGCGCCAGTACAACTGCCCGCCGCGTTGAGTGATTGCCTGAGGAGGGTGCACTAGCCAGCCGGGGCGGAGGCTTTGCTGAGATGATGATGCATTTGAAGGAGCGAGTGTTTGCAGTAGAGCGCCCGGAGAGGCCGCTGCCGATTGCCAGCCCAGCTCTGGCAGGTGCGCATCGACGGGAAGGTATTGAGCCACAGCCTCTGCGCTTAGACGTAAGCGCAGCTTATCCAGCAAGGCTGGCAGTCGATCCTGCTGGCGGGTCGCGGCGCTGTCAAACAAGCCCCGGGGCGGTGCTTGCAGCGCAAAGAAATGCTCGCAGGACAGGGTCAGAGTTTCCACCGGGCCCGGGAGTACCAGGCTTTCCAGCCGCAGCATGGTCAGCTCCAGCACATCGGCCTTATTAAAGTGGCGGTGACTCAACTCCAGGGTCAGGGCATCCCGGCCGCCATCGAGAAAGTCGAACTGCCAGTGCAGGTCCCGATTCAGACACTGGCGGCACTGCAAATACAGCTTGAGCTCGTCCAGCAGCGAGGCGACCGGAAAGCGCAGCTGCTCGGTACTGTTCAAACCGCCTTCAAAGTGACGCTGTGCCGAGAAGGTCTCGGCGGGCAAAAAGGGCTCTCTGGGGTCGGGCAAGTCTCCCCGTAGACGCTGTAAGTCCCGGCCCAGCTCCGGGCCCAGGCGCTGGTTTAACGACGCCAGCGGCAGAGCTTGAAGTTGACCCAGGGTGGTCAAGCCCAGGTTGTGCAACATTTCCTGGGTGGCGGGGGCAAAGGGCAGTCGAGCGACGGGCAGGGCCGCCAGTGCTTGCGCCAGCGCCGGTCGCTGCAGCTCGCCCTCGGCGTTGACCAGGTTTTTCAGGCTTGGGTTACTAAGGCTTAGCCACTCGGCGGCCAGAGGCGTGTCGGCCACCGCGCTGTAGACCGTCAATTGCCGCTGCCGAAATGC
The DNA here is from genome assembly GCF_016132545.1 of Spongiibacter nanhainus. Classification (GTDB taxonomy): domain Bacteria; phylum Pseudomonadota; class Gammaproteobacteria; order Pseudomonadales; family Spongiibacteraceae; genus Spongiibacter; species Spongiibacter nanhainus. Next base: position 2,594,931 of record NZ_CP066167.1, on the reverse strand, counting down.
GCGGATCAGGCGCCGGTACAACCGGGCCAGATTGCGGAACAGGCGCAGTGAACTGGCCAGCTCCATGACCACCGCGTCGGGGGCAGCGATATTGACCGTGCCACTAAAGCGGTAAGCCCACAGAGCAATGCGCCGCAGCTGTGCCTGCTCTAATGCGGGGTCTCGCTGCAGACAGTGCAGTTGGCCGCACAGGCTGCGGGCGGTCTGGATGGATTGGCCTGGGGCGACCCCCGATTGGGCAGCGAGAGGATTGGCCATCATCACACCGTCGTCCTCGATCACGGCGAGGGCGGTGTTTTCCGGACCGGGGGGGAGGCACTCCAGCGGCAGCCGGGGTAGGCGCAGACACAACCACAGCATCACTGTACACCGCGCTGGTCCGTGCGGATGGGAGTGGGCCGCGCCGGTTGAAGGGCGGGTATAAGCCGCAGGCGCCGCCGGCTGGTGCCGTGCTGTGCCAGGTCGACACTGGTGAAGCTGGGCCAGTCCTTAACTGGCCGCTGCCGATGGTATAGCTCCTTGGGGCGGGCCAACAGTAACTCCGGTGCTGCCGGTCCACCGGGCTGTTTGATAACACGCAGCAGCAGGCTGTCTGTCTCCGCCGCTAATTGCAGACGCAGCGGAGCGGGGGAGACCTGCTGGGCGCAGTGACCGGAGCGAAAGTGTAGGTGCCAGCACTGCCCTTCCTTGGCGGCCACGTGCAGCCGCCGCAACTGACGGTCTTGCAACTCGCGGCAGGAAAACCAGCTCAACACGGCGCTGAACACGCCACTGCGCAGTATCTCCTCCGCCGCCCATAACTGGTCGGCCAGCAGTTTGGGGCTGAGCAGCAATTGCCGGTGGGCGGCGAGTCCGTGATGCTCCCAGGCGGCGATATTGGGGGTACAGGGTGGATTGATCCAGGCAATGGGGCCGTGTTGGCTGCGTTCCACCAAGCTTGGCATCAGCAGCCACAGTTCGCCTATGCCCAACTGATCACAGAGCAATTCTGTGGAGCCATCCGGCGGCCAGCCCCCCAGGTGCAGGGCGGCATCCAGCGCGGCAAAACCGGTGTGTAGACCGGATTTGTCGGGGGCTGAGGTCAGGCCGGCACGCCAGAGCTGGTGTCGGTCCAGCAATGTTTGCAGGGGGCTTGATGACATAGGGGTAAAATATCAAATACTGTTTATATATACAGTATACGAACATGTGCGGATGTCAATACGGTGGGTAGAGGCAAACAATATTCGGTACAGAATGTCGACAAGTGTGAATTAACAACGGCAGCGTGGTTTAGCTATGCCCATTGACTTAACGGATTGAACGCTATGAAGGCGCTGGAAGCACCAGTCTCCGAAGAGGATCGTTACCGGCTAATGGTGGAGGCGGCTCCTCAGGCCATGATCGTGGTGGATGCCGAGGGCCGTATGATTTACGTCAATGCCCGCACCGAGAGCCTGTTCGATTACCCCCGGCAGTTTCTGCTGGGGCAATCTATCGAAATGCTGCTTCCCGACGAAGTACGAGAGCGCCACCCGCAAATGCGGGCCGCGTTTATGAACTCTCCCGGTACCCGGGCAATGGGGGCCGGGCGCGATCTCTACGGCCAAACCAGCGACGGCCGAAAAATCCCCTTGGAAGTCGGGCTCAACCCCATCAAAACTGACAGCGGCATCTACGTCATTGCCTCCATTATCGATATCAGTGAGCGCAAACGTCAGGAGTCGGCGCTGCACGATCAGGCGGCACGGATTCGCGCCATCGTCGAAACCGCAGTAGACAGTATTATCGTGATCGACCCGGTCGGCACCATCGAGACGGTAAACCCGGCTACCGAAGATCTATTTGGTTATAAATCCGAAGAACTGTGTGGGCAGAATATTGCCATGCTGATGCCAGAGCCTCACCGCAGCGCCCACGACGGTTATCTGGAGAACTACCGGCGTACCGGTGAAAGAAAAATTATCGGTATTGGCCGCGTCGCCGAGGCCCTGCGTAAAGACGGCAGTGTTTTCCCTATTGAGTTGGCGGTCAGCGAAATGCGCATAGCTGGCCAGCGAAAATACACCGGTATTATCCGCGATATTACCGAGCGTAAAAAAGCCGAGGCGCAGTTGCAGGCGCAAATCGAGGAGACCCAGCAGGCGCTGCAACGGCTGCGGGATACCCAGGCGCAACTGGTGCAGAGTGAACGATTGGCCTCTTTAGGCGGCCTGGTGGCGGGGATTGCCCACGAGGTGAATACCCCCATCGGGGTGGGTGTTACGGCGGCATCCTTTCTAAGCGACCAAGTCGATACTATCCAGAAAGACATCGAAGCCGGAACCTTGACCAAGAGCCGCTTTAACAGCTTTTTGGAGCACTGTCAGGAGTCCTCCGACATTCTGCTTAACAACCTGCAGCGCGCGGCAGACTTGGTACAAAGCTTTAAAAAAGTGGCCGTGGATCAGTCCAGTGATGAGCATCGCAAAATTGGTTTGGCGGGGTATATTGAAGAGCTGCTGACCAGCCTCCGGCCCAAGTATAAGCATACCGGTCATCGCATTGAGGTGGACTGCGACGACAGTATTGAGATGGACACAGTGCCTGGTGCGCTGTCCCAAGTACTGACCAATCTGATTGTGAACTCCCTGACCCACGCCTTTTTAGAGGGTGATAATGGCACTATGACCATTGCCGCCGACCAGGATGCCGACGGCATTACACTGACCTACAGCGACGATGGGCAGGGCATTCCCGAGCAGTATCTCTCCAAGATTTTTGATCCTTTCTTTACCACTAAACGTGGACAAGGCGGCAGTGGCTTGGGGCTGCACATTGTCTTTAGTCTCGTGCATCAAACTCTGGGCGGCCATATTTCTGTGCACAGTTCGCCTGATACCGGGACCAAATTTACCATCCGATTACCCCGCTCAATCAAAGAAAAAGCTGAACATACAGCAACCGAGGGTGAAAGAGGACAGGATCATGTTTGATAAAGACGACGACTTGCTGTTTGCCGATGAACAAAACAACAGCTCGAAATCGGAAACCAAACCCTGGAAAGTTTTGATCGTCGATGACGAGGAAGAGATTCATCGGGTTACCAAACTCTCCCTTGGTAACATGGTGGTACACAGTCGTCCTATTGAACTGCTGCATGCCTATACCGGCCGGGAGTCTGTGGAGATCATGCGGAATCAGCCGGATATTGCGCTGGTGCTCATGGACGTGGTGATGGAGGACGAACACGCCGGCTTGAAAGCGGTGGAGCGTATTCGAGACGAGCTCAAAAACCACGATGTGCGCTTGATTCTGCGCACTGGTCAGCCGGGGCAGGCGCCGGAACAGGAAGTAGTGACCCGCTACGATATTAACGATTACAAGGAAAAAACCGAACTCACCACAAAAAAAATGCATACCTTGATGCATACCAGCCTCAACCACTATCGCGAACTGATGGCCTTAAAGCAAAACCGCATGGGGCTGGAGAAGGTGATTGATGCCTCGGCAAGTATTTTTGAAAGTCAGTCCCTTAACCATTTTGCTCGGGGGGTACTCACGCAACTGGCGGCGCTGCTTTATGCTTCTCACGAGGCAGTTATTGTTAAGGGCTTGGCCGCCGGTGTCAGTGATGACGCCTTCAATGATGACGATCCGGCCCATCTGATTGTGACGGCGACCTCAGGAGAGGACCGGGATGTCGAAGGGCAGGCGATTGAAAATGTATTGTCAGTTGAGGCAGTGGGTCATATTCGAAGTGCTATGAAAAACGGGAAGCCCTGTTTTGGCGATGGCTATTTTGCGGCGCACTTTCCCTCCCGCAGTGGCCATCAGAGTGTGATCTATCTTTGTAGTGATGAGCCTTTTTCATCGGCGGATCGCAGCTTGATCGAATTGTTTTGTCGAAATGTCGGCATTGCCTTTGAAAACCAAGTGATGTATCGGGAAATTGTGGAAAGTCAGCGCAAGCTGGTAATGCTTTTGAGTGCGACGGTGGAGGAGCGCTCTAAGGAACTGCATAATCATGTGCGCCGGGTTTCCGAGTACGCGAGTATCATAGGGCAGGGGCTGGGGCTGAATGAGCACGAGTTGGATATGCTGAGAATGTCTGCTGCCATGCATGACATTGGTAAGATCGCCATCCCCGATGAAATTCTCAATAAGCCGGGCCGGCTCACCGATGAAGAGCGCACACGGATGAAAACGCATGTCGAACGCGGTGTGGCTATTTTAAGTGAGCAAACCGGTGAACTGCTGGCAACGGCGGGTTTAACTGTGGGTAGCCACCATGAGCGCTGGGATGGTGGGGGCTACCCCAAGGGTGCTGCTGGCACGGATATCCCTCTGTTTGGTCGGATTACCGCATTGGCCGATGTATTTGATGCGCTGAGCACCGACCGGGTTTACAAGAAAGCCTGGCCTATGGAAGAGGTTTTGGCCTATGTTTCTGGCGAGTCCGGCAAACAGTTTGATCCAAGGCTAGTGAAAATATTTGAACAACGCATCGATGAGATCTTGGCGATCCATGAGCGTTGGTATCTCCGCGACCGGGGAGCTGCAGCTTAACATTCACAGCCAGGACAGCATTGCCTCGATATCCAGCTGCTCTTCAAAACAGTCGGCCAAGCGATCAATATTGCGCTCTATCAGCGCGTCGTAATCGAAGCGCTTTCCCTTGGATAAGCCCGCCCAGCTCAGCAGTGACTGCCGGGCATCGTTGTGATCAAAAATACCGTGTAAATAGCTGCCGATAATTTGTCCATCAGCACTCTGCGCGCCATCAACACGACTATCCATTTTTACCAGTGGCGATTGCAGTGCAGGACCTTCGCTGATGCCGGCATGAATCTCATAGCCGGTTACGGTACTGCCGCTGTTGAATAACTGACCTCGCACTTGTTGCAATCGTTTTTTGTCTTTCAGCGTAGTTTCAAAATCCAGGTAACCGAGCCCTGGCGTACTGCCTGCCTCGCCCTCAATACCCTGTGGGTCATGGACCACGTTACCCAGCATTTGAAAGCCGCCACAGATGCCCATTAATTTTCCACCGTAGCGCAGGTGGCGTTGAATGTCCTTGTCCCAGCCATTGCTGCGCAAAAAATCCAGATCGCGCCGAGTATTTTTGCTGCCGGGGAGGATAACCAAATCACTGGAGGGTATTGGCCGCCCGGGGCCAACAAACTGCAAGTTCACCTGGGGATGGAGTCGCAGTGCATCAAAGTCGGTATGGTTGCTGATACGAGACAGCACTGGTACAGCAACATTGAGTGCACAGTCCTGTACATGTTGCTGTGAGCTAATGGCGTCTTCTGCCTCCAGGTGAAAATCCTGAAGGTAGGGTAGTACGCCGAGTACCGGCTTGCCGGTGTGCTCTTCCAGCCAGTCGAGGCCGGATTGGAGTAGGGAAATATCCCCGCGAAAACGGTTGATGATAAAGCCGCGAACCCGGGCTTGCTCGCTGGTAGATAGCAGCGCCAGTGTCCCCACCAAGTGGGCAAATACGCCGCCGCGGTCGATGTCGGCAATGAGAATCACCGGGCAATCCACCGCCTCGGCAAAGCCCATGTTGGCGATGTCGTTTTCCCGCAAGTTGATCTCTGCCGGACTGCCGGCGCCTTCCACCACTACGGCGTCAAACTCATCGACAAGTCTTTGGTGGGAGGCCAACACCGCATTCATGGCGCGGCGTTTGTAGTCGTGGTAGTCAGCCGCCTCCATGTTGTTCAGCGCCTTACCGTGGATGATGACTTGGGCACCGGTGTCGCTGTTGGGCTTAAGCAAAACTGGGTTGAAGTCGGTGCGGGGTGCTAGCCCGCAGGCCCGGGCTTGGACAGCTTGGGCGCGACCAATTTCGCCACCCTCTGCAGTGACAGCGCTGTTAAGGGCCATATTCTGTGGCTTAAAGGGCGCGACCTTGATTCCTTTGCGGGCCAGCACCCGGCACAGCCCGGCAACGGCGACGCTTTTGCCGGCATCGGAGGTGCAGCCTTGGATCATCAGTGTTTTGGTCATAAGCTTTTCGGGTGGAGTTTTCATGGCGGACAGGTAAAGCGCTGTCCGCCCTACGGTAGGGTGGACAGCGCTTTACCTGTCCACCGATTCGGTCTGCCAGATATCTTCCATTATCATTTCCTCCAGAGGCTGCCGCTGCGCCCAATCCTCGATTTCCAGCATCGGCCGTGGGTAAAACTCATCAACAGGCCCCAGGCACAGTATGGCAATGGGGTGACTTCCCGGCGGCATCTTTAGTAGAGACTTCATCTCTTCAGGCTCAAACAAGGATACCCAGCCCATACCCAAGCCCTCGGCTCGGGCGGTCAACCACAGGTTTTGTATCGCACAGGAAGCTGATGCCAAGTCCATCTCGGGGAGCGTACGGCGGCCAAAGACATGATGATCGCGATTATCCATCAGGGCCACCACCAACAACTCTGCGCAATCGCGGATACCTTCGACTTTTAGGCGCAAGAATTCCCGGTCGCGCTCTCCCAATGCTTCGCCGGTTTTCGCACGCTCTTTTTGCACGGCTTGATAAAGCGCTTCCCGCAGGGAGGGCTTCCCGATGCGAATAAAACGCCAGGGCTGCATCAGTCCAACACTGGGGGCCTGATGCGCAGCGCGGAGCAGGCGTTGCAATACTTCGGTCGGGACTGTGCCATCGCAAAAGTGGCGCATATCCCGGCGTTCGGCAATAACTCGATAGATCGCGTGTTTCTCTGCGTCGCTGAAAGCGTCGCTAGACGGCGGTAATGTGTTGTGATCGGGCGTAGTCATATTAGAACCTGGCATAGGAAGACAGGTGAAATGGTGTCCGCCCTACGTTTTGCGTGGCGTAGGGTGGACACGATTTCATGTGTCCACCGGGAAAGGGCACGGCGGTTGCAATGGCGGACATAAAAGGCGATGTCCGCCCTACTTTGTAAGCGTATTGATATCACGGGGTAAAAATACCGGCTGGCCATCCACCTCGGCGGCAATCAAGGGGGTGTTGTAGAGTTTTTCCAGCGCGTTGGGGACCAGCATGGTCGCGGCATCGCCCCAGCAAGCCTCGCCGCTGGGGTAGAGTAGTAGCAGCTTGTCACAGCAACGCGCCGCTAAATTGAGATCGTGGAGGCATAGCACAATGGCGCAGCCATTGGCAGCTTGCTGGCGCAGTATGTCCATCACTTTAACCTGGTGGTGAAGGTCCAGGTGATTGCTGGGCTCGTCGGCTAATAGTACTTGGGGCGTTTGACACAGAGCGGTGGCAATGGCGAGTCGCTGGCGCTCGCCGCCGGAGAGGGTGTTGACCAGGCGGTGTTCCATACCGGCCAGCTCAACCTCGTGCAGTGCCTGTTGTGCAAGGTCCAGGTCTTCTACGGTTTCCACATCCCAGGGTGACAAGAAAGGGTGGCGCCCGATCATTACGGTCTCCAGTACCGTGCCGGGAAAGCCGTCATTGCGTTCCTGAAATACCATCGCAAGCTGCTGGGCGATCTGCCGACGGCGCAGTTTGGTAAGACTGCGCTGGTTGAGGTGGACATCGCCCGAGCGCGGCGGCCGTAGGCCAGACAGCGTGTGCAGCAGGGTGGTTTTACCGGCGCCGTTGGGGCCCAGAATGCCCCATATTTCGCCGGGCGTAACGCTAAAGCTCAGTGGCGTGCCCGGGGCGCGGCCGGGTATATCGATCACCACATCCTCTGCACGCAACGTCGTCATTAGCGACTCCGGTGCAACAAGTAGAGAAAGGTCGGCACGCCTAACATCGCGGTGATCACACCGGCGGGAAGCTGCTGCGGCGCGATAATACTACGGGCCAGGGTATCTGCCAGGGTGAGCAGGCTGCCTCCGGCCAAGGCCGATGCCGGCAGAATGAGGCGCTGATCATTGCCCACAATCAGCCGCAACATATGAGGCACGATAAGACCGACAAAGCCGATGGCCCCCGCCGTGGTCACCGCAAAGGCGGTAAGCAAACTCGACAGAATATAAATACTCCACTCCATTCGCTTCACGGCAATGCCCAGCGCCGCCGCCTGCATGGGGCCCCGAGCCAGTACATTGAGACTGCGGCCCAAGGGCAGCAACAGCAGGCAAATAGAGAGCAACACCAGCAGCGCTGGCCAGGGCGAGCGGGCATAGGCCAGGTCGCCCATTAGCCAGTACAACATGCCGGGTAGCTTATCGCTGGGGCTCACCGCCAACATAAAGGTCACCAGCGCCGTCCAGCCGGCAGAGATAATCACCCCGGTTAGTAGTAATCGGGTCGGCGTCCAGCTGCCACCGCCGTTGGCCAGGGTGAAAACCAGCGTGGCGGAAATCAAGGCGCCGACAAAGGCGGCACCGGAAACTACCAGCCCGCCAAGGCCCAGCAGCATTGCCAGTAACGCGCCCACCGAAGAGCCGCTGGAAAGACCCAGTACGTAGGGATCGGCCAGGGGGTTGCGCAACAGCACCTGCATCAATGCCCCGGCTACTGCCAGCAGCCCACCGGTGGCGAAGGCGGCCAGCGCCCGGGGCACCCGCAATTCCAGGATCAGGGTCTGATGCAGTGGTGAGCCGCCGCCGGTCAGTACCTGCCAAAGCTCGCCCAGGCCAATATCGACACTGCCGATGCGAATAGCAATGAGCAGTGACAGCAAGGACAGCGCTGCCAATACCAGCAGCGGCATGGGTCGCAGTGGGTGCAAGCGTATTTGCCGGGCGGCGCTAGCGTCGGTCACGGGCTGTGTCCAGGTGTTGGCAGAGCAAGCGGGCCCCTTCCAGTAATCGCGGCGTGGGCCGCTGCAGGGTGGAGGGGGGCACAAAAAACAGGTTGTCTCGGCGTACTGCCGTCAGACCATCAAAACGCTTCCAATCTTCCAGCCAGTCGCGGTTTTCCTCTCCCATACCGCCAGCGACGATCACCTCCGGATCGGCGGCTAGTACAGCCTCCAAATCAATACGGGGCGACAGTTGTGATAAGTCGGCAAAGATATTAACGCCGCCACATAGGCGGGTAGCCTTGCTGATCAGATGCTCGTCATTGACTGTCATCAAAGGGTTCTTCCAGATTTGCTGAAAGACTCGTACTGGCGGTGCGCTTGCATAGCGCTGCTGGAGCTCCTCGATGCCGGATATAAAACGGTCGGCGGTGGCGTTTGCCTGTGTATCGGTGCCGGCCAAGGACCCTATTCGGCGAATGGTGCTGGCGATATCGGCAAACTCAAAGGGTTCGCTGTAGTAGATAGTCAGCCCCAGGGATTCCAGCTGCGCCAATTGCTCGGCGGGATTGCCCTCACTCCAGCCAATCAGCAAGTCTGGGCGCATGGCGACGATGGCCTCCTGGTCGAAGCGATCGTAGCCGCCAATGCGGGGCAGGGACTGAGCGGCTTCGGGGTAGTCGCTGAAACTGACCGCCGCCACCAGCTTGCCGCCGGCGCCAGCGGCATAAGTCTGCTCCGTGATGCCAGGCGACAGGGCAATAATGCGCTGTGCTGGCTGCTCAAGGCAGACTTCTCGCTGGCGATCGTCGACTACGCACACTGTCGCACCGGCAGACAGGGCCCAATAAGCCAGTAAGCTAAGCAAGCCTCGCATCACCAGTCGATGCCCCGGCGTGCTTTGATACCGGCACGAAAGGCGTGCTTCTCGTCACCCACTTCAGCGACAGTGTCTGCGATTTCTCGCAGTGCTTTGGAGGCGGCGCGCCCGGTGACGATCACACTCATGTCTGCGGGTCGCTGTTGTATGGCATCAAAAATACGCTGCTGCTCGATCCAGCCGTACTTCAGTACATAGGTCAGCTCGTCCAGCAACACCAGATGCAGGCTGTCGTCTTGCAGGAGCTTTTCCGCTTGCTCCCACGCCTGCTCGGCGGCGGCGATATCCCGCTCCCGGTCTTGGGTTTCCCAGGTAAAACCGCTGCCCATGACGTGGTAGGGGACTTCCGGGCAGCGCTGCTCGATAAAATTGCGCTCGCCGCAGTCCCAAGTGCCTTTGATGAACTGCACGATGCCGGCCTTGTAACCGTGACCCAGGCAGCGGATTACCGAGCCAAAGCCGGAGCTGGATTTACCTTTGCCATTGCCGGTCAGCACGATAACAATGCCGCGCTCTTCATTAGCTTGGGCAATTTTTTCATCCACTAAAGCCTTGCGGCGTTGCATGGCGCTTTTGTGGCGTTGGTTGCGATCTGTGGTCATATTGATTAGTTAGCGTTGGTGGGGTTGGCGGACATGAAAAGCGATGTCCGCCCTACGGGGGGATTCTATCTTATTCGGCGAACAGAATCGCACCGGGGTTTTGAATCAGCCCGATGGATTCGACGGTGCTTTGGCCGTCAAACAGCTCAATTCGAGGCTGGGCGGCGTCGCCAATGCCGATCCACAAGTTGTCTTGTGGTCCAACAACCAAATTAGTGATGTCCAGTCCGGAATAGCTCTCTATGGCCGTCGCCGCACCCGTGGTGGGGTTAAAGTGATAAAGATTAGTGTTTTGGTAGCTCTGATAACCGACAAAGTAACCGTTTTCGCTATCAACGATTGCCAAATCATAGACAAAGCCATAGGGGTGGTCGTCGGCATCGCCGTCATCGACAACTAGCTCAGTACTATAGTCATCGGTATCGATGCGTGTAATGCCACCGGTGTAGCCGGGGTCGCGGCCGGCAAAAGAATAAAACGCATCGCCTGTGGCTTGTAGGAAGAGTCCCGCATCGCTGTGATAAACCAATTTTCCAGGGTTGCGGGTGTCCAGCTCAATGCCTTTGCGATTGCTGGGGTCATCATTGGGGTCGGTATCGATCTCCTGATCGGTGTTGGTATCAAATACAGCGATATAGGCGTTGACGTCTTCTTCTGCTGGGGAGAAGCCCACCAGCCTTTGCATCACCACAAATAATTTATCGTCGACGATGACGGCGTCGGCCGCTTCAGCCGCACCACTGGCATCGGCGTCGGCGTAGTCACTGAGGTCGATGCCGCCAATAATGAACTCCCCCTGAGTTTGGGCACTGGGGTTGATGATCAATACTTCATTTTCAGCATACTGAATCACGTACGCTTTCTGATCGTTAACAAATACCACGGTGTAGGGGTTGGATGAAGCATCTTCGGGGTTGTTCAGTGTGGAGTGCTCGTAGATTGGTGTAGATGGAGACTCGAAACTGTACTTGGTCAGTGTATCGATGTTGTTGCGGCCCAAACGGTAAAAAAATTCACCGTACCTGGCGACCGTCGTGTCAGATTGGTCTGAGGGTGCGACACCGGACATGGCTGTGTAGTCAGAGCCTAAATCTATCAATTGAATATCGCTGCCCGAAAAGTCGGCTGCTTTTGTGGAGACAACGGCGGTGTTTTGGCCCGCTACCGGGCCACTGCCGCCACTGCTACTGCCGCCGCCGCACGCGCTCACTAACAGAGCCAGTGATAGGGCGCTAAGTTTTGTGATGAGCTGAATCCTTGTTCTATCGCCAGTCAGCATGTCCATTATCTATCTCCTCTTTAATACCATCTCGTTCGGTTGTTTGTTTTGCTACTAGATTTCCACGCTGATGGTCAGCACGTAGGAACGCCCGGGCGTGGGAAAACGGTTCATGTCGAGAAAGTTCTCGTCCCGCAGATTGCGGGCACTGAAGTCCAAGGTCACGGCTCGCCAACTGGTGGTGACACTGGCGTTTAGCTCCTTCTTGGCGTCAGCTTCAACCGCGTTGGCGGTCTCATAATAGAGTTCGTCGTGGTGTTGATAGTGCACTTCGACACGGGCGACTCCCGTTGTGGCAACGAGCCCGATTCCGGCACTTTGGTGGTAGATGCCGGGTAGCTTCTTGCCCTTGGCGGCGCGGATATCCGATTGATTGTCGGTATCCAGCAGGGTGGCGTTGCCGTCAACTGCCAGCCAGTCGGTAAGTTGATAAGTGAACTCAGACTCAATGCCCACCACGTCTGATTGGGCAATGTTCTGGGGCTGGCCGACGCCACGACTGTCAAACAGGGTGACGATGCCATCGTCAGTCTGCCGGTAAAAAACACTGGTATCTAAACTGAAATGTGGCCAACTAAGCGCAAAGCCTGCATCAATGCTGAGGGCTTGTTCCGCTTGCAGGTCGGCATTGCCCTCAAATAATCCGCGCGAACCGAATTTTTCAGACAGGGTGGGAATCCGCACCAATAGACCGATATTGGATTTCACCGCAAGGTGGGAAGAAGGGCTCCACTGTGCACCGAGGTTGGCGGCGGACTCGTCGATATCGTCGCTGGCGGCAAAGTCTCTGAGACTAAAGGCTACCTCGTCCTCTACCCAGTACTGCCTCACGGTGGCGGTGAGTAGCCACTGGTCATTGAGGCACCAGCTGTCGGCCAGTGCCAGTATGGCGGTGTTGCGCTGAGCGTCGATAATATCTTCGCTGTCTAACTTGTCGCGCTGGGTGATGTCGTCTTGGCGAAGCTCCAGGCTCAGCACCCAGGCGTGTTCACCCCAAATATATTGGGCAGTATTAAACAGGCCAGTGCCATCCAGCTCGGTCTCGATATGATCCTCGCCAAGTCCCACTGTACTGTCGGGGTCGCGGTAGATATCCTTTTCTGCCGCGATAAAGGCGCGATGGCCAATATCAATCTTGCCGAGTTGATAATCCAATACGGTCTGCAGGCGCCAGCTCTGGTTGTTAAGGGTGGCGTTGTCGCGCCGTTGATTGAGCGTAGTGGGCAGTTCTTTTTCGGTATCGCTACTTTGAAAAAGGGTATTGAATTGACCACTTTTCCAGCGTCGTCCTAGCTTGAGAAAAACGCTGTCCTGGGCATAGCCATCATTGCGTCGGCGCTTAGCGGTTGTAGTAAAAATGTCGTGATCAACCGGGAAGTCATTGTCAGTAGTGAGGGTGCTGCCACCGCCGATGACTTCCCAATTCGACAGCTTTCCCCAGGCGCTGAGCTCGGCATTCTCCAGTCCGAATGACCCTTTGGCGAGGCTGAGTTTGGCACCGGGTTGAGCGCTGCTGAGATCGCGGCTTTTAAAGTTGATGGCACCGGCAAGGTTGGCATTGCCAAGCTGAGCTGGAGTGAAGTCTGGATAGGCCTCAATTCGCTCGATTAAAATACTGGGAATTTGACTGACGCTGGCAGAGCCGGAGTTTGGGCTGTTTAGCAACAGACCATCCAAAAAAATATTAACCTGCTTGCCGGAGGAACCCCGCACCGAGACCGAGCTGAAGGTGCCGGTGCCGCCGCTCTGGCTGACTTGAATGCCAGGCAGGGTATCCAGTAAATCGCTGAAGTCGACAAAGCGGTGGTCGAATTCACTGCGATCAATGAGATGCACAAAGCCGGTAAAGCTGGCCAGATCGATATCGGTGATGCTGCGGCGCTGCTCCCGTTGCTGGTCAGACACCAGCATATGCTCCACATCGGTGTGATGAGGATCCTGTGGTTCACTCTTTTCCACAGCGTGAAGACCACCGGCAATGCACAGGCAATAGGCAGCCGCAGCCCATTGAGACGTTTTCAAAGCGAGTATCCAGAATCGCGTACATTCATCGTCGCACACCCCGTCGACGGACTCAGTGGCGATGCGCGTTGGTAACGTCGCGCATCGTGAAGGCAGGTCTCCTGGCTCTTACCTGTCGCGCTTTATGCCTTCCCGGCGTTAGCCAGTGGCGGGGGAAAAGCGCAGGTAATTACAGTTGCGGGGGCAGCTGCGGCATTGTGTCTGCGGGGAGCAGAACGCACCGCGATTCCCTTTTAATCCCTTTGGGTTGGTATCCTCAGGGAGCCTTCAGGGCGCGAATAATCGCACTTTTAGCGCTTGCGGTCAATTCATGCCACCGTGTCCCAATTCAACAAATTGTTGTCCCGGAACGACAAGAAGCCAGTTGGCTTCGGCCTTAGCATAAGCATTCCACTAATAAGTTCATAAAACGGGATGAGTTATGGCGAAAAAGCCACCCAGATCGTTACAACGGTCTTTGCTTATTTTAATGACCATGGCGGCGCATGGATACGCTGTGGCAGCACCTCAATTGGAAGAGGTGTTGGTTACGGCCCAGAAGCGATCAGAGAGCACCCAGGATACGCCAGTGGCAATTACCGGTATGACAGCTGATTCGTTGGAAAAATTCGGATTTGCCAATGCCAATGATATTTCCGCGCAAGTACCGAATATGCAGGTCAGTGGCCCCTACGGCGACGTGCAGCCTATATTCTCCATTCGCGGCGTCAGTATGTCTGACTACAGCTCCATTCAGGCCAGCCCGATAGGCGTGTACTCGGATGAGGCCTATATGGGGGCAGTGTACACCCACGGTATGAACTTCTTCGACGTTGAGCGTTTGGAGGTGCTGCGCGGACCCCAGGGCACCTTGTACGGCAAAAATACTACCGGTGGTGCAATCAACATTATTACCAAAACCCCGGAAATTGACGACGGCTTTCACGCAAAGATTAAGTTGGGGATGGGTAACTACGGGTCGACAAAAGGCGACCTGAGTATGGAAGGTACCCTGATCGAACAGCGCCTCGCTGCCCGGCTGGCGTATTCTTTCTCGCGCAATGATGGCTATATGGAGAATAAGCTTGGCGGGCCCAATCTCTCCTCCGTTGACTTCCAGGGGGCGCGGCTGACGTTGAACTGGGATATCAACAACCGTTGGAACAACGTCTTAAAGCTGACCCGCGGTGAAAATGACTCCCTGGCCAACGCCAGCCGAAATGAACCCAGAGCCGATTTGCGGGGCACCGGTCTTGTCGGCGGTATTGTTGGTGGCGTATCGGAGTTGCTCGGGGGGCTCATATATTTGGATGACTCCAGCGGGTTTATCGACTATACAGGCTATTCGCGCTCTTCCAGAAATCTAGACACTTATGAGGTCGAGGATAATTTTACTGGCCCACTTATCGTGAACTCAGACATGCTAGTAAACAAACTGGAGTGGGTTGGCGATAGTCTCACCTTTACCAGCGTGACTACCCTGTCCCAGTCTGATTACTACCAGAAGCAGAATACCGATGGCTCTCCCGAGGAGTTGCTTGAGGTTATTTGGTCGGTAGAAACCGACGCATTTAGCCAGGATTTGAGGGTCGCTTCGGAGTTTGGAGGGCCGGTGAATTTTATCGCCGGGCTGTATTACGCCGAAGAAGAAATGGATATGAACAATATATTTGAAATTTTCGGTACACCGCCGGATTTGAGGGATGCGATAGCGTCCCCCGGCACCACTGGGTTTTATCCATATTTGCTGGATTTCGGCGGTGGTCAACAAAAAATGATTACCGATAAAAAAAGTTATGCGGCGTACTCCCAACTTCGTATCGATGTAAGTGCCCGCCTGGGAATCGATATCGGTCTGCGTTATACGATCGATAAGATAAAGCTGCCTTACTTTAATATTTCCCGCCAAGACTATGATGGTAACCCAAGAGGGACGTGGTTGCCGGGCAATACATCGCCCTATGATGAGCCTTTTGTACCACTAAATCTTGCCGGTGACGCCGGCATAATTGAGTTCGATTACTTTCTAACTCAGTTGCTGGCGGGAGAAATTACCCTGGATGACATCCTCAAAACCATCAACGTGGGATACACCACCGGGCCGTATACCACAGACTCTTTTTACCTGCCGCCGGCAAAGGAAAAAGAATGGACTGGAAAAATAGGCGCAGACTACCGGTTTAACGACAGTTTGATGGTGTATGCGAGTTACAGCAAAGGCTACCGGGCAGGCTCATATAACAGTGGGGTGTACTACCGCGAGCGCGATTTCGACGACGCCTATGCGCGCCCTGAATACATAGACGCCTATGAGATCGGCTTCAAGTCTGACTTCTTTAATCAGCGGGCAAGAATAAACAGCGCGTTGTTTTTCTACGATTACAAAGATCAGCAGTTTATAAATGTCGTGGGTGTGTCCAACTTTCTCGAAAACGCCGGCGGCTCTCAAATAGCGGGTTTAGAGGCTGAAATGATGTTTGCCGTCACCGAATCCCTGATTGTTTCCGGCGGCTTTGGCTACCTCGATACCGAGTACACCGAGCTGTCGCTCTCCGATACTGAGACCCTCAATAACTCTGGCGATGAACTGGATTTGTCCGGAAATCAGCTTATTTCTGCACCTGAGTTTAGTGGGAATATATCCATCGATTGGGACCTGCTCAATGTGGATGCCGGTTATCTAAGTCTCAATGTCAATGCGAACTACCAGGATTTGCAGTGGTATAGCGCTTACAACGACGACGGTGGATACGAGAATATCAAGCAGGACGCGTACGCGCTGATCAATTCACGGCTCACTTGGCGCGGCAACCTAAAGGATTACTCGATCTCTATTTGGGGCAAGAACCTGACCCAGGAAGAGTACGACAGCTATGCCATCAATCTGCAAGCGGGGTTTGGTTATGACTATTTTCAACCGGGGCAGCCAATGACTTTTGGTATTGACGTGTCTTATGGCTTCTAGAAATAAAGGCGTTTAACCGCCATCAGAGAACTGAAGTGTTTGGAGGTTTCATGAGTAATTTACACAGTGTGTCTGCTTCAGATAGTAATGGCGGCACTAAGCTTTCTCTCGCCAATATGGCGTGGATTTCTAGCAAAAAATACCTGTATCTGCTGTCGCTTGTTATACCGCTGATTCCCATTGCGGCGGGTGGTTTGGCGATGGAGACGGGGAATGGCTTGTGGTTTTGGTCGCTGGTTATATTTGTTTATTTTCTGTTTCCCTTCGCCGATTACCTTATGGGTGAGGACCCGGCCAATCCCGATGAATCGCTGACCGAGGCGCTGGCCAGTGAGCGCTATTATGCGCGGCTAATGTATCTGTCCACCGCGTTGCACTGGGTCGCCGTATTCTATTCGGCCTATGCGGTAGCCAGCCGTGGGCTGGATTGGGGCTGGTTTAATATTCTGGGCGCCGCATTGTCCTTGGGCGTTGCCAATGGCCTCGCGTTGACCGCGGGTCACGAAATGGGGCACAAGATCAAAGACCGTCGTCAAATGACGGCGGCCAAGCTGATTCTGGCCTGCTGTGGCTATGGCCATTTCTCTATAGAGCACAACAAGGGGCACCACAAAGATGTGGCTACGCCAGAGGATCCCGCCTCATCGAGATTGGGTGAAAATATCTACAGCTTCGTTCTTCGGGAAATTCCCGGTGCGGCCAAGCGGGCCTGGATTCTCGAAAAGGAGCGTCTCAACAGGTTGGGTAAAGCCACTTGGTCCTTCAGCAATGAAATTCTCCAACCCGCCGCGGTAACGCTGCTTGCCTACGCGGCTATCATTGCACTGTTTGGCTGGTTGATGGTGCCGTTCTTGATCGTCTCAGCGGCCTACGGCTGGTGGCAGCTGACTTGCGCGAACTACACGGAGCACTACGGTTTGCTGCGCCAAAAAACGGAGTCAGGCCGGTATGAGCGCTGTCAGCCCCATCATTCCTGGAACAGCAATTCAAAGGCTTCCAACCTGTTGCTGCTGCATCTGCAGCGCCACTCGGATCACCACGCCCATCCCACACGCCCCTATCAAGTGCTTCGCGATTATGAGGATGTTCCGACACTGCCGTTTGGTTATCCGGGTATGTTTGCGCTGGCGATGGTGCCTCCTTTGTGGTTTGCAATTATGAATCCCCGGGTAATCGCCTGGGCGGGCGGCGATTTGTCAAAAATCAATGTGGCCCCCTCAAAGCGCAAAAAATTTGAGGCAATGAATCCGCAAAGGATTTAAACCTGCGATTATCCATTTGATCCACCCATTTGCTGTCCGGCACCGAATTGGTGCCTGGCAGCTTTTTTTAGGTGTTTTGTATGAGTATTTATGTTTGTCCCGACTGCGGTTACCAATACGACGAGCAGAGCGGTTGTCCGCGAGAGGGTTACCCGGCGGGAACGAAGTGGGCAGACCTGCCCGAGGATTTTCCCTGTCCCGATTGCTTTGTTAGAGAAAAGCCGGATTTTGTACCTATAGCATCCACTGAAGGCAGCGGAGACTAGTGTTATGGCGCAGTATGAGTGCAGCACCTGCGGTTATATCTACGATGAGGCATTGGGGTGCCCGGAGGACGGCATTCCGCCTGGCACCAAGTTTGAGGATCTTCCTGAAGATTGGTGTTGTCTGGAATGCTCGGCGCCGAAGGAGGATTTTGTCGCTGCGTGAGCAACAACGGTGTTTTGGTTTTGTATTGGCGTATAGAGAAAGATTCGCGTGAACAGGATGAAGGGGGCTTTTGTGCTATTCCTTCTGGCTAATCGATTGGTTAAACTAAATCTTATAATCAAAAAGCCGGCGGATTAAACATGAATTTTGTGCGCTCCAGCTGCCTTAGTGGCTTTCCTGAGCTTGTGGCGGAGCTCGGTGGCAATACAGAGTATTTGTTAGCAAGTTGCGATATCGATATCAGTCAGATAGATAGCGAAGAGTACTTGTTTCCCTATCGCAGTTTTTGCGAATTGCTTGAGCTAAGTGCTGAGCGCTTGAATTGTCGCGATTTTGGTATCCGCCTTGCCAAGCGTCAGGACCACAACATTCTCGGCCCGGTCGCATTCATCGTGATGTCTGCGGAAACGGTCGGCCAAGCAATCGAGACTGTGAGCCGTTACTTGCATCATTTTACCCCGGCAATCAGTTTGTCCATCGAAGATCTCTTTGGTGTCAATCTAGCATCTATGGAAATTCGCGACAGACAGGGCGATCAGTTTCCCCAGGCTACCGAACACATGGTTGCGGCCTGCTATAACATCATCAAATTGATGATGGGCTCCGATAAGGTAGTGGAGCGGATTTGGTTCCGACACTCGGCTCTTTCCAAGGCGTCAATCTATAAAGCGGATTTTGATGTGCCGGTGGAGTTCAACAAAGGCTTCAGTGGCTCAGTGTTAGTGCCGGGTGCCTTGGATAAAAAAATCCCTTCCTCTAACAACGAGTTGTACAAGCTGGTCGTGGACTATTTTCGCTTTCGCAGCGACGAGGAAATGCCCGCGCACACGGAGATAGAGGAAGAAGAATTTGGCAGTGTTGTTAAACGCATCATCAAAAAATTGATGCCCACAGGTGGGCTTTGCCGACGGGTTGTGGCGGAGCAATTGAATATCCATGAGCGCTCCTTGCATCGCAGGCTAAAGCCACTTGGCTACACTTACGAGAGTTTGCTCGACGAGGTCAGGCGCAGAGAAGTGGAGCTGTTGTTGAATAATTCCGATATGCCAATGTCACAGGTGGCGGGTTTGTTGGGCTATTCGGAGCAGAGTTCGTTTAACCGAGCCTTTAAGCGCTGGTTTGGGGTGCCACCAAGTCAGTATCCCAAGTAAGCTCGTGTAGAGCGCTTATCCTGGGTGGTGGTGGCGCACGATCTCAAGCAGAGCCATATTGTGCTTTAGCTGTAGGCCCAGTGATTCTCCCAGGCGACATAGATAACCTGTAATGTAGTCGATTTCGGTGGCGCGCCCCGCTTCGATGTCCTGCAGCATTGACGACCGGTTTAGTGCTGTGTCTGCGGCCACCTGTCGCACCTGGGGCAGCAAATCCTCAACCCAGCCCTCTCGGCCGAGCAATTGGCTAAGTTGCACAATTTCCTCAACGAGGTCGGCCATGTCCTGCGCGGCAACCGGATTGTCCAAAAGTTCGCCATTGCGACAGTGGTATTTAACTGTAAGGGGGTTGATGGCGCTGTTCACCGCCAGTTTGCGCCACAGTACCGCCTCGATGTTGTCGCTCACCAAGACCTTTAGAGGTGCAGCACTCAGGGAATGAGCTATCTGTTTTTGACTGGCGGCATCCAGATAGTGGTGTGTTCGGGTTGGCGTCGCCGCCTGAGGCTGCCCCAGCAGCGTCTGGCCCTGCCCGGCATGTACTACGGAGAAAGGGCCCTTTCGATACGCGCCTTCCGTGGTGGAGGCCTGTAGCAGTGTCGCTTGGGGGTAGAGTTGCTGCACTTTCTCAGCGACACCCATGCCGTTTTGCAATAGCACCAGTAGCGGCGAGTCCGCGAGTGCTGATGCCACGGCATTCAGCGCGTCGAGGGTGTGCTGAGCCTTGGTGGTGATAAGCAGAGCGGAGATGGTCTCACCAGTGCTTGCCGCACCGGTGGAGGCTTGAATGATCTGCTCGGGGCAGGCGGCCGGTAGTGGGAGCACCTCAGTGCCGGAGCGCAGTTGTGTCGTGAAGCCGCCGGTTTGTTGGTAGGCGGCCAGGGTAGCGCTGTCCCGCATAATTAAAGTGGCGGGGCGCCCGGCTTTGTAGGCATAGGCTGCCCACAAGCTGCCGATGGCGCCGGCGCCGAGAATATGCCAATGCTGGGTATCTGGAAGTGGACTCATAGCTGCGCAGGGTAGGGTATATTGCCGGGGGAGGCCAGCGTGCCATCACCACCTCGTATGCCGCTGGAGGCGGTGATAAACTGCTGCGCGAACACCAATACTGAGATTCTTTACTATGCCGTCTTTCGACATTGTTTCCGAAGTGGATCTTCACACCTTTACCAATGCCCTGGATCAGTCCAACCGGGTGATCGAGACCCGCTTTGATTTCAAAGGAGTCGATGCCCAGTTTGAACGGGACGGCCTCAATGCCACCATTTTTGCGGAGGCGGAGTTCCAACTGACGCAGATGGAGGACATGCTGCGTAGCAATCTGGTGAAGAACAAAATTGATCCCAAGGCCATGGAGCTGGGGGATGTGGAGACCGCTGGCAAGCAGGTCAAACAGCGGGTGACGATGAAGAACGGCCTGGAGTCTGACCTGGCCAGAAAGATCGTCAAGATGATCAAGGACAGCAAGCTCAAGGTGCAGTCTCAGATCCAGGGGGATCAGGTCAGGGTCACCGGTAAAAAACGCGACGACTTGCAACAGGTGATGGCACTGCTCCGGGAAGCCGACCTGGAGCAGCCGCTGCAATTCAATAATTTCCGGGATTGATCGGGTGCGGGATGTCGCGGAAGCCGAGCAGGGTCCAGCCGCCGGCAGCGAGGAAGAGGCGCCACTGATCTGGTGGCGGCAAAAACCGGTGTGGATCATGCTCTTTCTGGGCTTTTCCGCCGGGGTGCCACTGCTGCTGATTTTTTCCAGCCTGTCGCTGTGGCTTCGGGAAGCCGGGGTCAGCAAAACCGATGTGACCTATTTTAGCTGGGCAGCACTGGGCTATTCCTTCAAATTTGTGTGGGCGCCGCTGGTGGACAAACTGCCGCTGCCGGTGTTGAGTCGTCTGCTGGGGCGCCGCCGGGGCTGGTTGCTAATGGCGCAGTTGGCGGTCATGGCGTCTATTGCGCTGATGGCGCTGACCGATCCTCGGGACAACCTTCAGTTGATGGCGCTGGCCGCTGTGCTGTTGGGCTTTTCTGCCGCTACCCAGGATGTGGTGATCGACGCCTATCGCATTGAATCTGCCGATGAGCGCTTGCAGGCGTTGTTGTCCTCCACCTATATCGCCGGATACCGGATTGGCATGATCGCCGCTGGCGCGGGGGCACTGTATCTGGCCCAGGGCTTCGGCAGCACCACCGACGAATACAGCTACACCGCCTGGCGCAGTACTTACCTGTGCATGGTGGCGGTAATGGGGGTGGGGCTGCTGACCACCTTGCTGACCCGGGAGCCCACCGCCCGGGGCAAGGCGGTGTATCCCTATTCCACTCATGCCTACCTGCGTTTTTTCCTGTCGTTTTTGGTGGCGATGGCGGCTTTTGTCATCGTACTGCTCAATACGCCCTCGGCTCCCGCCTTATTGGACAACCCCGGCCAACATGTCTTCGCTTTTGTCTACAACGCCCTGTCCCTTGTCCTGGGCGCCGCGGTAGCCCTGTTGGTGTTTCGGGGCTTGTTGGCCGCTGGCATGGTGAACCGCGACCTGCTGCGGGAAAGCTATACCCAACCCATCGCGGATTTTATCCAGCGTTATCGCAGCCTGGCGCTGTGGGTACTGCTGCTGATCGGTTTTTACCGGGTGTCGGATATCGTGCTGGGAGTGATCGCCAATGTCTTCTACCAGGACATGGGCTACAGCAAGGACGAGATCGCCAGCGTTACCAAAGTCTTCGGCGTCATCATGACCATCGTTGGCAGCTTTGTCGGCGGTTTTATGACCCTGAAGCTGGGGGTGATGCGGGTGCTGATGCTGGGGGCGGTGCTGGTGTCGCTGACCAACCTGTTGTTTATGTGGCTGGCCTCCACCGAGCCCAGCCTGATGGCGCTGACGGTGGTGATTGCCGCGGACAACCTCAGTGGCGGTTTGGCGGTGGCGGCGTTTGTGGCCTGGCTGTCCAGTTTGACTAATGTGTCCTTTACCGCCACCCAGTACGCGGTGTTCAGTTCGCTGATGACCCTCTTTCCCAAGCTGCTTGGCGGTTATTCTGGGTCGATGGTGGAGGCCCTGGGTTACGGCCCCTTTTTCCTTCTGGCCAGCTTGTTGGGGCTACCAGTGGTGATTCTTATCGCAATCCTATCGCGCAAACTGTCTCGGCCCTATTAACTTCACGGTGCCGCTTTTCCACTCTTTTTAATTCTCTTGCCAATCTATAGATAATATAAGGTATCATTCTCATTAACATTTGGGAGTGGAGTTCGTCTGCGAGTGGGTGGGCGTAGTGCATTATGGAAGGCAAGCAACTTTGGGCGCGGATTTGGCGCATCCTTTTGGCGGGGCCCTTAACCCTGTTGGCAACGATTGTGGTGATGGCTGCCGGCTCGCTTTGGCTGCCAGAGGGAGACGCCCAGGTGAATCACTTTGTGATTCCGGTGGTGTTGTTACCAGCGATCTGGGCGGTGTTGTTTTTTTACAGCTGTTTGGATCGTCTGGGCCGGGCATCGGCGGTGATTCTAATCCTGCTTGGCATCAATGGCGCAATGATTGGCCAGCACATGATGGCGTCGTTGTAGCGTTGGGTTGAAATCATGTTGAATCTGAAACAGCAGACCACCAAAACCCTGTTGAGCATTCACGGTTGGGGCGCCGTGTTGTTGGGCGTGTTGCTCTACTGGGTGATATTTACCGGCACGGTGGCGGTGTTTTCCGACGAGATCAACGACTGGGCGTCGCCCCTGTCACAGCCCGTAGAGCAGGTCATGCCTCAGGGCACCGATGCCATGTTGCGTCAGGCTGCCGCGCAAGTAGACCCCAGCTATCTCGATGAGATCATCTTGTTTGGCACCTCCGGTGGGCGCTTGCGGGCCTTTTTCCATACCCATGTCGAACACGAGGACGGCTCCCACAGCGAAGCGGGGGAGCTGTTTGTGTTTGACCCGAACAGCGGTGAGCTACTCAGCCGGACCCAGGGCACGCGAGAAGAAATCGAGGCCCAGAGCAGTCTTGGCAAACTCGGTCATTTTTTTGTCGACTGGCACGTTCAGCTGCACCTGCCTCAACCTTGGGGGTTGATATTGACCGGGATCTTGGGGCTGGCCTTGTTGTCGGCCTGCATTACCGGCTTTGCCGTTCATCGGCATTTGATTCGCGATGCCTTTTTGCGGCGCAAGCGAGGTGACGACTTGTTGACTGCCAAAGATGCCCATGTGGCGGCCAGTACCTGGAACCTGCCCTTTGCCTTCATCCTCGCCTTTACCGGCAGTTTTTATAGCCTGGCCAGTGCGTTTGCGATTCCCGCCATTGCGATGGTGGCCTTTGGTGGCGATCAGGACAAACTGATTGAAACCGTGCAGGGCGTGCCGGCGGCCGACGACCCGCGGCCGGCTGAGATGGTCAACGTCGACCGCATGCTGGCGGAGGTTCGCGCCACCGGGGGTGAGCCGCGTTTTATGGTGATCAATCACTGGGGCCGCAGAGATGCGGCCCTGTCGATATTTCCCTGGCAGGCCGAGGGTGAGCTACTGCCCAAGGGCTATGAATTTGACCCCCTGACCGGCGAGAAGCTTGGGCTTAAACCCACCATCGGTCAGGCGCCCTCTATTGGCGGCGATCTGGTGGCCTTGATGGCGCCGCTGCACTTTGGCAATTTCGCCGGCTTGGCCTCTAAGGTAGTGTGGTTTGCGCTGGGCTTTGCCGGCGCCTATGTGTGTATTTCGGGGATGGTGCTGTGGGTGCGGCGGCGCAACGACAACCCGCGCTGGCAGCACTTGCTGCGGCTTACCCAATGGAGTGCCTGGGGCCTGCCCCTGGCGATGGTGGCGGCGAGCTATGCTTACTTATTGCACCAGGCCTTGATTTTACCGGGCCTGGTGGAACCCCGTATGTTCCAGACTTTTGCCACAGTATTGGCATTGTCTGCTGGGCTGGCCTGGGGCGTGCGTCAACCTGGGCGGGTGGCGGTGTTATTGTCACAGGCATTGGCCGTGTCTCTGGTGTTGCTGCCGCTGGTGCGACTTGCCACCGGCGGCCCCGGTTGGGGCGAGGCCTTTTCTCAAGGGCTGGTGGCGGTGTGGGGGCTGGATATCGTCTTTATTGGTGCCGGGGTGTGGTTGATCCTGCGCCAGTATCGCCGGGGGCGGCAATCCGCCCATACTGACCAAGCTGTGGCCCAACTTGAGGCGGAGCATTCCTGATGTGGCTGCTGTGTACCTTGGTGAGTGTTGTCGCACTGGGTCTTGCCGCGCTGCACGACCCTAAACGGCTACGGTTTCGGCAAAAGCTCTTTCGGGTTGGCGCTATCGGCCGGGTTGAGGCGCAGCCTTGGCCGGTGGGCGCGCGGCGTCTGTTGGCGATCTTGATGGTTTTGCCCGGTGTTTTGCTTGGCATCATGGGGCTGTGGGCGGGGTTTATGCTCTGGTTGGGTCTGACCGTTACCGCTGGCTGGTTGCTGGTGGAGATAATAAGCTGATCATGGCCAACGGCATTGCCGCCAGTCTATTTTTCCCTGGGGCGAGGCGCTGCCTTCATCGATCAGGTGTTGGAGCTGCCGGCGATAAGCTGCACTGCCTTCCGGAAAGCTGATTTTGCCCTGATTGTTGATAACCCGGTACCAGGGCAAAGTGCTGTCTTTGGGCAGCTGGCCTAATACCCGCCCGATCCAGCGTGCCCGGCCGGGAAGACCGGCCAATCTGGCTACTTCGCCGTAGCTGCAGAGCCGGCCAGCGGGGATGCTGGCCAGCACTTGATAGACGCGCTCGGCGTCGCTCATGGCGTGTGTTTATTGCTCCATATTGCGGGTGCGTTCCCAGTAATCTTCGTAGAAGAAGTCCACCTTGCCGGTTTCCAGGGAGTATTCCGCGCCCACTACCATGAGTTTGCCCTCGCTGATCAGGCTTTCCAGTATCGGCGAGCCGCTGCTGAGATGTTCTACCGAGCTGCGCACGTTGGCGCGCACCGACTGGGCGACCAGTTTGTCAGGGTCATTCTTCAGCTCAGTGTCCAGCAGGGTTTCAACTGCGGGGCGGACCCGCTTGACGATGGAATGCAGGTTTTCCGAGGGCACCCTATTGTTGCCGGTCAGTACATCGACGGTGGCCTTAACGGCGCCACAGTTGGAGTGCCCCAGTACCACCACCAGCGGTGTACCAAAGTTCATCGCGGCGAACTCCACACTGCCGATGCCCGATGGCGCGACGACATTCCCTGCCACACGAATCACAAACAGGTCGCCCAGGGTTTGGTCGAAGACGATTTCCGCAGGTACCCGGGCGTCTGAGCAGCCCAGCACAATCGCCATGGGGTTTTGGATCTCTACCAGTTCCGGCTTGGCGACGATTGGGGCTTCTTTGGTGGTGAGTTTTTCAACAAAACGCTGATTGCCTTCTTTGAGGCGCGCCAGGGCTTCTTGAGCCGTTATCATGTGGGGTCTCCTTTCTTTATCTCAGTGAGGGTTATAGCCAGTCGCTGATCAGCACACCGATGCCGATACTTTCGACGGCCTTGTTGTATTCGATCAGGCTTTCGCCGTAACCGTTAAAATACTTTACGTAAGCTTTGACCCGCTTGTTTATCGGGAAGCTCCAGCCCAACTCCACGGCACCTTTGTTGTCGCTGCGCAAGTTGTTGCGCAGCAGAATGCTCAGGGTGCGCTGGCGCCAGGAGTAGATGCTCATCCACTCAAAGTTGCCCATATAGTGCTCTATATCCCGGTTGTCGTCATCGTTTGCTTCTTCAGGAAGGCGATACCAGGGCTTAAAAGACATCGCCCAGCGACCTCGCTCGAACACCATGTTGAGCATTATACGGTTCCAACTGCGGGATTCAGGGTCGCTGCGACCATTGGACTGGTGGTTGATAATCAGCTGATTGGCGACGTTGCTGAGCTGGCCGATCTTCCAGTCGCTGGCAACATTGAAGATGATCTCTGGCTCGTGATTGGTTTCCCGGAAGGGCTTGGAGGCGTCGTCGTTGTAGGCCTGCCAGAAAGAGCGATTGGTATAGGCGATACTGAGATGATTGCCCTCTCGGAAGATGTGATCCCAGGCCTTGACCTTGATGCTGAGCTGGAACTCCAACTCGAAATGATCGATCTCCTCGGATTTCCCTGCCAGATTATCGCCAAAGTCCGAAATGTGATCCCGGTAGGATATGGGTAGCACGTAGTTGGTGCGGTGGGGGGTGAGGACAAACGGGTTGTCTTCGGCATAGCGCTCCAAGCTGGAGCGCTCAACGACTACCCCGGGGCCAATTTCGGCCCCGTTCGTTATCGCCGCGTTGGCTTGGGCTTCTGTCAGGCGGCGCTCGCAGTGACTCCGGAGTTCGCCAACAGTGGTCTTGTCATCCGCCGATTGAGCCGCCAAGCTGAGGCACTCGGCCATGGCGACGGAGTCGGCAGCCCTGGCCACAAGGCTAAACAACGCACAAAACGCGATGAGCAATTGGCGAATTGGCACGTTGGCGGTCTCCATAGTTTGCGGGTTCTGTGGGTAGAGTGACGACTCGGCGGCCGATTTTAGCCTAGTTCGCCCCGATTTGCGGAGCGCCGCATTGATTTTATGGTCCTAGCCCCAAGATATTGTTTAAAGCCGGCCAGAGTAGCTTATGCGTTTGTTGTTCTCCCTGTTCATTATCCTCCCCGTTCTCGAGATGTGGGTTCTCATTGAGGTCGGGTCGGTCATCGGTGCTTTGCCCACTGTGGGTTTGGTGCTGTTGACGGCGGTTATTGGTGCGGCCCTGCTCAAACAGCAGGGCTTGTCGACGCTAACCAGAGCTCAGGCCCGCCTGGACAGCGGCCAGGTGCCGGCTAGCGAAATACTGGAAGGCCTGATGCTGGCGGTGGGCGGGGCGCTGCTGCTGACCCCCGGTTTTATCACCGATGTCATTGGTTTCTGCTGTCTGCTGCCCTTTACCCGCAAGGCCATGGCAGCACAGGTACTGCGCAGTGGCGTGGTGCAAGTGGGCGGAGCGGGATTCTCCACGATGCAGGGCCACACCCGTCCCCCTCGAGGTGGACAGCCCCCGGGTGGACGGCCCCGGGGTGGACAGCCCGGAGATGGGGGCGAGCACGTCACCATTGAAGGCGAGTACAAAAAAGAAGAATAAATTTTCATTTTTTCTCTTGAAAAGCTTTTCCCCAGCCCCATCTACAGGAGCAGCCCACGGCGGGTCACATCGGTTTGTGCCGTGACCGTGGGATTGCAATGTATCCCAATCCAGGGAACCCGCACCGCACCCGCGGCGCGCCTTCTCCGCGGAACGGGGTTTGGTCGGTGGCTTTGCCGCCTGATCGCGCCGGAATTGCCGGCCAAATAACAATCCAAGTCATTGATTTAATGGAGATTGATGGAAATGAAGATTCGTCCCTTATACGACCGCGTTGTGGTTCGTCGCAACGAAGAAGAGCAAACGACCGCAGGGGGTATCGTGCTGCCCGGTTCCGCCAAAGAGAAGCCGAACCAGGGTGAAGTGTTGGCTGTGGGCGATGGCAAATTGCTGGAAAACGGTGAGCTGCGCCCGGTTGGCGTAAAAGTTGGCGACAACGTGATCTTTGGTCAGTACTCCGGTAACTCCGTCAAGTTGGACGGTGAAGAGGTGATCATTTTGAACGAGTCCGAAATTTTCGGTGTCGTCGAAGGCTAAGCCGCCTCGAATCAGTTTTCTGAATCAACGAACAAATAAAGGGTTAAAAGATCATGGCAGCAAAAGACGTAGTATTTGGCAACGAAGCCCGTCAGCGTATGGTAGCTGGCGTTAACACCTTGGCGAACGCCGTAAAAGTGACTCTGGGTCCCAAGGGCCGCAATGTGGTTCTGGACAAGTCCTTCGGTGCCCCCACCGTCACTAAAGACGGTGTGTCTGTGGCCAAGGAAATCGAGCTGGAAGACAAGCTGGAGAACATGGGCGCCCAGATGGTGAAAGAGGTTGCCTCTAAAGCCTCTGACGACGCCGGTGACGGTACCACCACAGCAACCGTTCTGGCCCAGTCCATTGTTAACGAGGGCCTGAAAGCCGTTGCCGCGGGTATGAACCCCATGGATATCAAGCGCGGTATCGACAAAGCCGTTGCCGCCGCTGTGGAAGAAGTGAAAAAACTGTCTATCCCCTGTGAAGACAGCAAAATGATTTCTCAAGTCGGCACTATCTCTGCCAACAGCGACAGTCACGTCGGCCAAATCATCGCCGAAGCGATGGAAAAAGTCGGTAAAGAAGGTGTTATCACCGTTGAGGAAGGCCAAGGTCTGGAGAACGAGCTGGACGTGGTTGAGGGTATGCAGTTTGACCGCGGCTACCTGTCTCCCTACTTCATCAACAACTCTGACAACATGAGTGTTGAGCACGACAACCCCTTCATCCTGTTGGTTGATAAGAAAATCTCCAACATCCGCGAGCTGCTGCCGCTGCTGGAAAACGTGGCTAAGGCCAGCCGTCCGCTGGTAATTGTGGCTGAAGACGTGGAAGGCGAAGCACTGGCAACCTTGGTGGTTAACACTATGCGCGGCATCGTTAAAGTCGCCGCCTGTAAAGCACCTGGCTTCGGTGATCGCCGCAAAGCCATGCTGCAGGACATCGCTATCCTGACTGGCGGTACCGTGATCTCTGAGGAAGTGGGTCTGGATCTGGAGCAAGCCACTCTGGATCACCTGGGTACGGCCAAGCGCGTCACCATGGACAAAGAGAACACCGTGATTGTTGACGGTGCTGGCGAAGGTGCAGCCATCGAAGCCCGGGTTGGCGAGATCCGCACTCAGATCGAGAACACCAGCTCTGACTACGACCGCGAAAAACTGCAAGAGCGCGTAGCCAAACTGGCTGGCGGTGTTGCCGTCATCAAAGTTGGCGCAGCCACTGAAATCGAAATGAAAGAGAAGAAGGCCCGGGTTGAAGACGCCCTGCACGCGACTCGCGCTGCGGTTGAAGAGGGCGTGGTTCCCGGTGGTGGTGTGGCGCTGGTTCGCGCAATTGCCAACATGGGCGCCGTCGAAGGTGACAACGAGGACCAACTGGCCGGCATCAACGCCGCGCTGCGCGCGCTGGAATCTCCCATGCGCCAGATCGTGACCAACGCCGGTGACGAAGCCTCTGTGGTACTGGACAAAGTCCGCTCCGGTGAAGGTAACTTCGGTTACAACGCTGGCAACGGCGAATACGGCGACATGATGGAAATGGGCATCCTGGATCCCGCCAAAGTGACTCGTACTGCTCTGCAGGCGGCCGGTTCTGTGGCTGGTCTGATCATCACCACCGAGTGCATGATCGCCGACGCGCCGAAGGACGACGAAGGCGGCGCCGGCATGCCAGACATGGGCGGCATGGGCGGCATGGGCGGTATGGGCGGCATGATGTAAGCTGCTCCCACCCAGGCCTTAGCCAGAAAACCCCGCACCTCAAGTGCGGGTTTTTTTTTGCTCCATCAAAAATGCCGGTAGAATCCCAACTCTGCCCGGATGACTCCCACTGCCAATACCGATTACGGATTGTTGTTAGAGACGAGAGACGCTTATGTCACACCTGTTTGAGCCCCTGAGCCTGCCCCGGGGCAAAGCCATGCCCCACCGTATTGCACTGGCGCCACTGACTAATGGTCAGAGCAACGCCGATGGCACCCTCAGCGACGCCGAGTACCACTGGCTGACCCTGCGCGCCAAGGGCGGCTTTGCCCTAACCATGACCTGTGCCGCCCATGTGCAGGCCTGTGGCCAGGGTTTCCCCGGGCAACTGGGGATTTTCTCCGACGATCACTTGCCGGGCCTGACTCGATTGGCCAGTGGCATCACGGAGTATGACAGCCGGGCGGTGGTGCAGCTTCATCACGCGGGTATGCGGGCACCAGCAGAGTTGATTGGACAAGCGCCGGTATGTCCCTCTGACAATGAGGAATTTGGCGCTGTAGCGATGACCGCAGATGAGGTGGACGCGGCCATAGAGGATTTTGTTACCGCCGCAGAGCGCGCCGAACGGGCAGGGTTTGACGGCGTGGAACTGCACGGTGCCCACGGTTACTTGATTGGCCAGTTCTTGAGCCCGGAAGTAAATCAGCGTACTGACCAGTATGGGGGCTCAGCGGAAAATCGGGCGCGCATGTTGTGGCAGATTATCGACGGTATTCGGGAGCGCTGTGGCGATCAGTTTCAGCTGGGCTTACGGCTGTCGGCGGAGCGTTTTGGCATAAAATTCGACGAGACAATAGCGTTGGTAAAAGCTCTGTTTGCCTCGCAAAAGCTGGACTACATTGACCTGTCCTTGTGGGATGTTTTCAAGCGTCCCCACGGTCAAGACAGCGGGCCCACCATGTTGGAGCAATTCGCCGCGCTGCCCAGACACGGTACCCGTATTGGTGCAGCGGGCAAGGTCCGCAGTGCTGAAGAGGCAGAGAAGTGCCTGGCACTGGGTGCCGACTTTGTCTTCTTAGGCCGGGCCGCGATCGTTGATCACGATTTTCCCGCTCAGTTGCAGGCCAATCCAGATTTTCAGCCCACGGCCATGCCGGCGCCGGTATCTCACCTAGAGAAACAAGGGGTGACGCCGCCATTTATGACTTACTTGGAGCAGTTTGGCTTGGTCCAAAAAGAAGAAACCATCACGGAATAGCCTCCCCCGGGCGCGGTATTGCAATAGACGGGCTTTAATGTTGTAGTTGAAAACATTAAAGCTGTATTGCACATCGATTACGCCCCCTACGACGTATTCGATGGCGAGGATGGTGGTACTGACCTCGGGTAAAGGTCAGCACCACCGCCACAAATAATAAATGCTATCAGGTAGGCCGTTATGAATACCTTTCCGATCCGGCGTGGCGCACTCAAGTGCCTGCTTCTTTTACTCACTGTGACTGCACTGGCAGCCTGCGGTGGCTCTTCATCAAGTAGCTCCAGCAGTAACAACGGCAATGGCGGTAATAATGATGGCCCCGCCGTAACCCGGGACAGCGATGGCGATGGCATTGTTGATGGCGAGGATCGTTGTGCGGCCTCAGAGCCGGGTGCGGAGGTCGACGAACAAGGCTGTGGCCCCAATGAATTAAATGCCGCCTGCGGCGCCAGCTCGGCAAGCCGGGTGGCCGGCGAGCACTATCAGGTTGAGTTACAGTCGGCCAGTGGCGAGCGCATCAGCTTTGAAGTATTTGAGCCAGCGGTCATTCAGTGTGGTCAGCGAGAGCAAGGGGCACATCCCTTGGTGCTGCAGGGCCACGGTTTTGGTGGCGCCAGGGTCAGCGATACTGGAGGCGAATACCAAAGTACTGGGATCGCGGACCTAGTTGCTTCCAATTACACCGTGATCAGTATTGATCAGCGTGGCTTTGGTGACAGCAGTGGCACGGTGCGGGTGATGGACCCGGATTTTGAGGGTCTGGACTTGCTGCAGATTCTGGACTGGGCCGAGCAGAACCTCGATTACCTAGCTTGGCGGGATGAATCCAGTGGTGATTTTGCCCCGCGCCCTGCCAGCGGCGAAAGTAGTCCCGGTGGGGTAAATCTGCTGACCGGCAGTATTGGTTCCAGTTACGGTGGTGGCTATCAGCTCTTACTGCACGGCGTTGACGAGAAACAGCGCCTGGATGCCATGGTGCCGGATATAACCTGGCACCATTTGCCTTACAGCCTCAACCCCGGTGACGTTATTAAGGCGACTTGGGTACTGCTGTTGACGGCAGGGGGGCAGGGCGGCAGCTATCCCCCAGGTTTTGAAAACGCCGATTCTCCGTTGTCCCGGGGCCTAGACCCCTATCTGGTCGAAACCCTGGCGCGGGGCCTGGCTCTCAATGAAATTCCGCGGGATGCGCTGGACTGGTTCACCTACCATAGCCCCAGCTATTGGTGTGAGTTAAATGGACAGGCCACCATGCCCTACGAGGCTGCGCCCAGTGATCTCAATACGACTGTGACCGGCTTTGTGGAGATGCCTGGCAGCAATACCTACACCGGCCAGCCGGGGGTGGATATCCTGTTGACCCAAGGCATCCGCGATACCTTGTTTAATTTCAATGATGCCTGGTGGAACTACCAATGCCTGAGTCAGCGCGCTGCCGGTTCCGATGCTGAGGTTAGGCTGATCACCCATGAATCGGGCCATATCATCTCTGGATTTATCGGCGAGACGCCGGACCCCCTGTATTTTCAGGCTCCGGGCGGCAAGTTTGCATGTGGTGATCTGGATCAGCGCCAAGCCCAACTGGCGTGGTTTGATGAGAAGCTCCGGGGCCGCCCGGCGCTGCCGGCACTGGCGGACGACAGTTTGTGCCTGTCACTGGCTGACGATGATGCGGTGAGGATTCCCGAGTCAGAGTTTAAGGCCGCCCGGGGAGAGGGCGTTCAACCCGGCCCTGCGCTATCAGCTTTTGACGGCATCCAACTTGATGCCATTGTTCACGGCGCGGAAGCAGAAGTGGCCCACCTGGCCGGTCAGGCGGCGATGATAGCACCGCTGCTTGAGGTGCAGGACAACAACGGGCTCATCGTTGCCGGCATTCCCCAGGTCGATGCCACCGTAACTACACCACAGCAGATTAACGATATCGTTTGTGACAGTGCGACCTTGCCGACACTGCGCACCGGCTGTGACAGTATTTTGCTGGTCGGTTTGGCGGTGAAACGCGGCGAGGGCGATTGGCAAGTACTGGATGACCAAATGACGCCAGTGCGAGGGCTCGGCGAGCACCCCGCCACCGACTTGGTGGGTGTGGCGGAGCGCCTGACCGCCGGGGACCAGCTGGGTTTGTGGGTCAGTGGTTTCCACCCCCAGTACCTGACGTCTTTCTCCCGGGATGTGTCATTGCCAGCGGTCAATCTCAGCGCTCAGGTGCGCTTGCCTCTGTATGCGGTGGGCAGTGATGGGCAGCCCCAATTTGAGCGCAGCCCGGAGCTGGCGATACAGCGTTTGCCCTAAGCGGTAGCCGACAGAGCCGGGCAGGCGATATACTGCCGGCCTTGCGCAGTTACGATTCACGGGGGCAATATGGAAATCTCTTCCGTCGTCCCATGGGGCCGTTCTCTTGCTGAGTATCGGGCCATGTTCGCCCTGGCCGACAGCGACCTGGAGCGTCGTATCCTCGGTGCCGGGGACGGCCCGGCCAGCTTTAATGCCGAACTCAGCCGCCACGGCGGGCGGGTGGTATCGGTGGACCCCATGTACCAGTTCTCCGCTTCGGCGATTCGCAGCCGGGTGCAGCGCGTCTATCCCGGCTTGCTGGCCCAGGTGGCGCAAAAGCCCGGCAATTACCAGTGGACGACCTTCAAGAACCCCAGCCATTTGGGGTCAATCCGCATGTCGGCGATGAATGCCTTTTTGGAGGACTTTGACGCTGGCAGAGACGCGGGCCGCTACATCGATGCCAGTCTGCCCTCGCTGCCTTTTGATGACGATGAGTTTGATCTAGCGGTGTGCTCCCATCTTCTGTTTGCCTACAGCGAGCAGGTTGGGGTCGACCAACATATCGCAGCGCTGTTGGAGCTAAGCCGAGTCGCCACTGAGGTCAGGGTCTATCCGCTGCTTGCAGAGGACGGGAAGGTCTCCAGTCACCTGCCGGTGGTCATGCGAACATTGGCCGATGCGGGCATCAATGCAGAGATGGCCAAGGTTCCCTACCAATTCCAAAAGGGCGCAACCGAAATGCTGCGTCTCATCAAATAGAGCGGGGTTTCGCCATGCCGTCGGATTTCAGCGGCAAGGAGGTTCAGTCCACGACAAGCGGAGAGGTATTCGGCGGCGATACGGCGCTGCCCTGCACCGCGGTGACCACGGATCTGTGTCGTGCTGTGGTGTCGCATCAGGGTGCGCAATTGCTGTCTTTCCAGCCCCAGGGCGGTGAAGAATGGCTGTGGCTCAGCCCGCTGGCTCAGTTTGCATCGGGTAGTGCCATTCGCGGAGGTATTCCGCTGTGTCTGCCCTGGTTCGGTCGCCATCAATCGGGGGACAGTCTGCCCAAACACGGGTTCTGTCGACTGCGCGATTGGGATCTGGTGGTCGTCGACAGGATCGATCAGGCGGTGTGCCTGCGCTTTGAATACGCGTCGACGGAGGCGGATCTGGTGCTGTTTCCCTGGCGCTTTAGGGCCGAGATTCAGTATCGCTTGTCGAACAATCTTGTTTTGGAACTCAGTATCGAAAATCTCGATGAGACGCCCATGCCGCTGAGCTTTGCCATGCACAGCTACTTTGCGGTGAACTCCCTGGCCAATACCCGTATCGAGGGCATCGACCAGGCCGAGTATCTGGACAATACCCGCGATTTGCAGCGGGGGCATCAGCGCGAGGCACTGGTGTTCGGCAAGGAGGTGGACAAGGTCTTTCCGGGCTTGGGTGGCGAACAGCGACTGACCGACAAGCTCGCGCCGAGATACGTGGCGGGGCGTGGCTGTGATACCGCCATTATCTGGAATCCCGGTAATGATAGCCTTGCCGATGTCGGCAGTCACTTTAGTGAGTTTGTTTGTCTGGAGCGCGGCATTGCCTTTGATGACGCCCAGACCTTGGCACCAGGCCACCGCTGGGAGGCGCTTATGTCGGTGTCTGACAAGGGGCGTGGCCTTGTGGTGTGACCCCGCTGTCGGCGGGCACTAATGTCTGCCGGCCCTAATGTGGTGCGTCGTTAAGTTTGAGTTCAGCTCTGATCCGTAGCATAGGTAGTACGTAAAACTACTTACATTCTGAGCCAACTCAGAGGAGACGACCATGAGAATGATGAGAGTATCGACAATCTTAACCTTGTTATTGAGCGGGGTTCTGGTGGCTTGCAGCAGCGCCACCCAGTACCAAGCCGCAGAAAAACGCGGTGGATATGGCTATACCGAAACGCAACTGGGCAAGGATCGCTACCGCATTACATTTACCGGTAACTCGGTGACCGACAAAGAGACGGTGAGTGATTATGCGCTGTTGCGCGCCGCTGAACTGACCCTGCAGGAAGGCTACGATTGGTTCCGCTTGGTTGCCCGGGATAACGAGTCCAAAAGCCGGACCAGCACCTCCATCTCAGGGGTGAATGATTTTGGTGGTACTCGGGTGTACCAGCGCTGTGGCCTGTTGAGCTGTGATACCGTGGTCTACGACTCACCGACGCGACTGTCCGGTGGCGTGGCCTCCTCCACAACCCGCACCTCCTATCAGTCATCCATCGAAATCAAATTGGGCAACGACCCCATGCCGGATGATGCCGAGGCCTATGATGCCCAAGAACTGGCCTCGACCTTGCGCCGCTGGATGGGACAGCGCGATAATTAATCATCTATTAACCCGGCAATAAACATTGCTGTGTTAAAAAGGTGACTGTCGAAGCGGGGCGCTTTCCCAGTTAGGCGCCCTGTTTTTTTTGGACCATTTGCGAGGCGTATTGATATGTCGGAAACGGTTGTGGTGCTGGGCGCCAGCCCCAAGGTGGACCGCTATTCCCATAAGGCCATCAAAATGCTTGGGGAGTATGGCCACAAGGTGGTCCCGGTCAATCCCTACCACGCCCAGATTGACGGCATCGACTGCGTAAAAGATGTCGACGAGATAACTGTACCGGCCGATACCGTTACCGTGTATATGCGGGAATCACATCTACTGCCTCTTATTGGCCACCTGGTGAAGCTGGCGCCGCGCCGGGTGATTTTTAATCCTGGGGCAGAGGCGCCAGCGGCCTACCCGGCATTGGAAGAGGCGGGTATCGACATTGAAGAGGCTTGTACCTTGGTGCTGCTGCGCACCGATCAGTTTTAGCGTGGTAGAAGCCTTGCCGAATAAAGTTGTGGAATAAAGTTGTCGGAAAAACAACTGGTATAAAAAAGGGAGCCAATGGCTCCCTTTTTCGTTTCTTGTAGCGCGTACTTCGATCTATTACACGAACTGCAGTAGGCCCAACATTACTGCCGCCAGGGCAATGCTGCTGTGTACCACGCCAACTACCGTAGTCATGGGGCCGGTCTTGCCAAATATGGCGTTGAGTTCCAACAGGGCAATGAGACCGAGGCAAATCCATAGGCCCAGGCTAAAGCTGAAGCCACCGGCGGCCGCACCGCCCAGCTCGGCTGCTGCGGCATTGCCTGAACCGTGGTAAGAGCCGATCATGCCGATCAACATCGGGGCAGAGAACAGGGTGTTGGTGCGGGATGCCAAGCCGGCTTTGGGCGCCGCCTTGGCGGCGTCACCGGGCTTGATGCCGCAAACGATCTTTTGGTTGGGCCAGATAATCAGCCACACATTGAGGAACATCAGGGTGCCCATCACGGCGCCGATAATGATGTAGCCGTTGAGGCCGCGCTGCATGGTGAAGTGCAGCAGGGCAAGGCCGGTAATAAAGGTGAACATGGCACCCCAGCGGAACCACCACAATGCCCGGGGGGCGAGCTTTTGCACCGCGTCAGCCTTGGCGCTGGGCTCGGCTTCTTTGAAGTATTCAGTTTGCACAAAGTTAAAGTAGTACAGCAGGCCGATCCAGGTCACGCCAAACAAAACGTGTAGCCAGCGAAACAGCAGGTCCAGTGAGATATAGGCATCCATGGGCAAGTCCCCCTCAAAGTGTAGCTTGTAGTTGGTTGTGTATGTTGCTCTGACGCCACCAGGTCTTGCCGTCTAGGCTCGCGGGCAGGCTGGTTGGCGCGCCGAAAGAGTATAGCAGGGTGGGGCACTTGCCGCCTGCTCTGCTGTCTCTGTACGGTAGTGCCAACAGGCATGATTACGCGGCACTGTCATAATGCCGCGCGCCCCGTTATATTTCCCCATTGTTCAATTGACTGGAAGGATTGCTGTGAGTAAAGAGAGAGAGGAACCGAAAATCTCCCTGTCCCTGGATGACGATGAGATTGCTCAGCGTGGTAAAGAAAAAAACAGCCCACCGGTTAAGGCAAATCCAAATAGCAGTGGTGGCGGGGGAACGGCCTTGTTCCTGCTGGCCGTGTTGGTCATCGGTCTGGGCGGTGCCTGCTACTACCTCTATCAACAACTCACGATGGCACAAGCCCAATTGCTGAGTAGCCAGGATCGACTGGAGGCGTTGGAGCAGCGCTTATCGGCGGCGGATGATAGCCTGGAAGAAAATAGTGTGACGACCCAGGTCAAGTTGAAGGAACTGGACAGCGAAATCCGCAAGCTGTGGGACAACGTTTGGAAAAAGCAGAAAGCCGAGTTGGCTGAGCACGACACGGAGCTGGACAAATACGGCAAGCGCCTGTCGTCTTTGGAGAGCAAGGCCAGTAGCAACGACAAACAACTCAGCGCGGCACTGCAACAGTTCAAGAAAGACAGCGAGAGTCGGGAGTCGATGTCTGGCAAGCTGGATCGGGTTATCGCCCAGGCCGAGGTCAACCGCAAAACCCTGCTGGATGTGAACAAACAGCTGACTGCCGGCGGCAGTCTGGATGCCCGGGTCAAAGAACTGGAAACCCGCATGGCGCAGAGCGAGGAGTGGCTGGATTCGGTCAACGCCTTCCGCCGCCAGGTCAATCGCGAGCTGGAAGCGCTGCGACAAACCGTCACCCAATACCACAGCGGCAGCCCCGCGCCCTGATAGGACATTAGTGCTGACGAGTGGCCCGGCCCCGGCGCGCTGAGGTATACTTGCGCGCCGAGTCGGCGGCTAATGGGCCCGTTCGGCATTCTTCCCGGGGAGAATAGTCTTCTCAGGGTGACTGAGTGCACGGACCGACAGAGCCCAAACCCACCGCCCCCCGTTTCTTTCGTGATGCGCACTGCCCGGTGTGCATCGCAGCATTGCTTCCAGGAGAGGCCCATGACCGTTATTCGGCAAGATGATCTGATTCAAAGCGTCGCCGACGCCCTGCAATATATCTCTTACTACCACCCTGTCGACTTTATTAAGGCGGTGGACGAGGCCTACCAAAAAGAGCAAAACCCCGCAGCCAAAGACGCCATGGCGCAAATCCTGATTAACTCGCGGATGTGTGCCGAGGGCCATCGTCCCATCTGCCAGGACACCGGCATTGTGACGGTATTTTTGAAAGTGGGCATGAATATCCAGTGGGATGCGCAGATGTCGGTCACCGACATGGTCAATGAAGGGGTGCGCCGCGCTTACAACCTGCCGGACAACGTGCTGCGTGCGTCTATACTGGCCGACCCCGACGGTGCCCGCAGCAATACCAAAGACAATACCCCGGCGGTGATTCACTACGAAATCGTGCCCGGTGACGAAGTGGAAGTGCACGTTGCCGCCAAGGGCGGTGGCAGTGAGGCCAAATCCAAATTCGCCATGCTCAACCCCTCCGACTCGGTGGTGGACTGGGTATTGAAAATGGTACCCACCATGGGCGCCGGTTGGTGCCCGCCGGGCATGCTGGGCATCGGTATTGGCGGCACGGCAGAGAAGGCCATGATGTTGGCCAAAGAGGCACTGCTGGATCCCATTGATATCCACGACCTGCAAAAGAAAGGTGCCGAAAATCGCGCTGAAGAGCTGCGCCTGGAGCTGCACGAAAAGGTCAACAAACTGGGCATCGGTGCACAGGGCCTGGGTGGTCTGACCACAGTCCTGGACGTCAAAGTGAAAGACTATCCCTCCCACGCCGCCAACAAAGCCGTGGCCCTGATCCCCAACTGTGCGGCGACTCGCCACGCTCACTTCACGCTGGATGGCAGTGGCCCGGCCGCCCTCAAACCGCCCTCGCTGGAGGAGTGGCCCGAGGTGACCCGGGAAGTCGGCGGCAACGTCAAACGTGTTAATTTGGACACCGTTACCGCTGACGAGATCAAAACCTGGAAGCCCGGCGACACGCTGCTGCTCAACGGCAAAATGCTGACTGGCCGCGACGCCGCCCACAAGAAAATGGTGGATATGCTGGCCAAGGGCGAGACCCTGCCGGTGGACCTCAAGGGGCGCTTTATTTATTACGTTGGGCCGGTTGATCCGGTCCGGGATGAGGTGGTGGGTCCGGCTGGCCCCACCACCGCCACCCGGATGGACAAGTTCACCCGCACCATGCTGGCTGAGACCGGCCTGATGGGCATGATCGGCAAATCGGAGCGGGGCGACGCCGCGATTGAGGCCATCAAAGAGTTTGAAGCGGTTTACCTGATGGCCACTGGCGGTGCAGCGTATCTGGTGGCTCAGGCCATCAAAAAAGCCGAAGTTGTGGCCTTCCCCGAGTTGGGCATGGAGGCCATCTACGAGTTCACCGTCGAAGATATGCCGGTAACGGTGGCGGTGGACACCGATGGTGAGTCAGTCCACAAAATCGGCCCGCAGATCTGGCAGGCCAAAATTGAAGAGCAGGCGATCGACGTCGCCTAAGGCAGCCTGGGGCCGGCGCGCCATGCAAGCGCCCGGCCCAATCCTTTATGCAGAGTTTTTACTGGCACGACTACGAAACCTGGGGCGCCAACCCGGCGGTGGATCGCCCCGCGCAATTTGCCGGCATCCGCACCGATGCCGAGCTGAATGTGATTGGCGAACCGCTGGTGATCTTCAGTCGTCCCACGCCGGATTTTTTGCCTCATCCCGAGGCTTGCCTGATCACCAGTATCACCCCGCAACAGGCACTGATGGACGGCCTGCCGGAAGCGGAGTTTATCGCTGCGATACACGCCGAGCTGTCCCAGCCGGGAACTTGCGGTGCCGGCTATAACAGCATCCGTTTTGACGATGAAGTCACCCGCTACACGCTCTACCGCAACTTCTTTGATCCCTATGCCCGAGAGTGGCGCAATGGTAACTCCCGGTGGGATCTTATCGATGTGGTGCGGCTGTGCCATGCCCTGCGCCCCGAGGGAATCACCTGGCCTCAGCGGGAGGACGGCACCCCCAGCTTTAAGCTGGAAGAGCTGACCGCCGCCAATGGCCTCAGCCACGAGGCCGCCCACGATGCCCTGTCGG
Organism: Spongiibacter nanhainus; assembly: GCF_016132545.1. Lineage (GTDB taxonomy): Bacteria > Pseudomonadota > Gammaproteobacteria > Pseudomonadales > Spongiibacteraceae > Spongiibacter > Spongiibacter nanhainus. The sequence goes on along the minus strand of NZ_CP066167.1, from coordinate 2,554,927 downwards.
ATGTGTATGCCACTATCGACCTGGCTCGTTTGATTCGGGATAAGCAGCCCAAATTATTCGACTATGCGCTGGAGCTGCGGGACAAGCGCCGGGTTGCCCAATTGCTGGATACCCAGAGTCAGGTGCCGGTATTGCACGTCTCCGGCCGCCTGCCGGCGTCACGGTTTTGTTCGGCGCTGATGATGCCGTTGGCACCGCACCCCAGCAATAAAAACAGCGTGGTAGTTTACGACCTGAGTGTCGATCCGACGCCCTTGATTGAACTGAGCGCCGAAGACGTGGCGGCGCGCTTGTTTACCGCCAGCGCCGATTTGCCCGAAGGGGTTGAGCGCATTCCCCTTAAGGAAATTCATCTCAATCGCTCGCCCATGGTGGCGACTGCTAAATTGTTGGAGGGCGGAGCGGCGGAGCGCTTGCAGATCGATATGGACCGTTGTCGTCGCCACTGGCGGCAGCTGCGGGACGCGCCGGGGCTGGCCGACAAACTGGCCACCCTCTACAGCCAGCGCAGTTTTGAGGCCAAAGACGACCCCGACGTTATGCTTTACGACGGGTTTTTTGGCGACGCCGACCGCAAACAGATCGACGCGGTGCGTCGCAGTGGTCCGGAGGAGTTGGCTGCCAAACACTTTCGCTTTGACGACGAACGCCTGCCGGAGCTGCTGTGGCGCTACCGGGCGCGAAACTACCCCACCAGTTTGAACGACGAGGAGCGCCAGCGCTGGTTGCGTTTCTGCCGCCAGCGTCTGCGCCAGCCGCCGCCGGGCTCACTGGGCTTTGCCAGCTTTCGTGAACGGATTATGGCGCTGGCGGAAGAAGAAACCCGGGAAGGGCGATTGCAACTGCTCCAGGACCTGGCCAACTACGCCGACGCGCTGGAGCAGGAAGGCTTGTGAGCCCATCCTGGTGGGTGTACATGGTGCAGAGCCAAAGTGGCCGCCTGTACACTGGCATCAGCACCGACCCCGAGCGGCGTCTGCGTGAGCACAGCGGCGAAGGTGGTCGAGGGGCGCGTTTTTTTCGCGGTGATCCGCCCGTCGCCATTGTGTTTATTGAAGCCGCGGCGGATCGCTCGGCGGCATCGCGCCGGGAGGCGGCGATAAAAAAACTGCGGCGCACAGAAAAAATGCAATTAATTGCCCAGCAAAATCGTCGTCAGCCAGTTTGATTGGGTGGTCAGAGGCGCCATAATGCGCCCAGCAATTTGAGGGCATTATGACGCAGGCACATCCGGCAAGTGATATAGATTCTGAGCGGGACAACACCCCGCCGGCGGCTCCGGCAAAGAGCCGCAATCTCGGTGTGCTGCGGGCCATGCTGGACTTCCTTCGCCCCTATCGCCTGCAGGTCTTGGGTGCCAGTATCGCGCTGGTGCTCACGGCGGGGATTACCCTGTCCATAGGTCAGGGCCTGCGGCTGCTGGTGGATCGCGGTTTTGCCAGCGGCGCCAATCCACAAATGCTTAACCAGTCTTTGCTGCTGTTTGCGGTAATGATCCTGCTGCTGGCCATCGGCACCTTTACCCGTTTTTATCTGGTGTCCTGGATCGGCGAGCGCGTCAGTGCGGATCTGCGCAAAGCGGTATTTGCCCACGTGGTGGATCTTCACCCCGGCTTTTTTGAGACCAACCTCAGCGGCGATATTCAGTCGCGGATCACCACTGATACCACCTTGCTGCAAACCGTGATCGGTTCCTCGGTCTCTATTGCCCTTCGCAATCTGCTGATGTTTGTGGGTGGCGTGATTCTGCTGTTTGTCACTAACCCCAAACTCACCGCGATGGTGATGCTCAGCGTGCCGCTGGTGGTAGTGCCGATATTGTTTTTTGGCCGCCGGGTGCGGCGTCTGTCCCGCACGAGTCAGGACAAGCTGGCCAGTGTTGGCAGTTTTGTTGGCGAGGCGGTGAAGAACATCAAAATGGTGCAGGCTTTCAATCACCAGCAGCTCGATCGGGAGGCCTTTGATCGCCACGTCGAGTCGGCCTTCGATGTGGCCATTGGTCGAATTAACCAGCGCGCCTGGCTGTCGACAGCAGTCATTGTACTGGTGCTGGGGGCGGTGACCGCCATGCTGTGGGTGGGTGGCCACGATGTGCTGGCGGGACGCATCAGCGGTGGCGAGCTGGCGGCCTTTGTTTTTTACGCGGTGATGGTGGCGGCCTCAGTCGGGGCTATTTCCGAAGTCTACGGCGACCTTCAGCGCGCCGCCGGTGCTACCGAGCGGCTGCTGGAGCTGCTGACCGCGGATAATCTGGTCACCGATCCCGATGTGCCCACTGAACTGAGCGAACCCGTGACAGGGCGACTGAGCTTCGATCGGGTGCGTTTTTGTTACCCGTCTCGCCCCGAGCACCCGGCCATCGATGGCCTGTCACTGGTGGCAGAGCCGGGCACCAGCGTTGCCCTGGTGGGGAGTTCCGGTGCCGGCAAATCGACCCTGTTTGATCTGTTGCTGCGCTTTTACGATGTTCAGGACGGGCAAATATGCCTGGATGGTGTCGATATCCGTGCACTGTCGTTGGCGTCTCTGCGGCAGCAGATCGCCGTGGTCCCCCAACAACCGGTGCTGTTTACCGGCACTGTGGCAGACAATATTCGTTACGGCGACCCTCAGGCCTCTGATGAAGCGATCCGCCGAGCGGCGGTGGCGGCCTTTGCCGATGACTTTATTAGCCAACTGCCAGAGGGCTACCACAGCTTTGTCGGGGAGGGCGGTATCCGCTTGTCCGGCGGTCAGCGCCAGCGTATTGCCATTGCCCGGGCGATACTGGCAGACCCCCGCATACTGCTGTTGGATGAGGCAACCAGCGCCCTGGATGCCGAGAGTGAGTACCAGGTGCAGAAAGCGCTGGAGCGGTTGATGGCCGGGCGCACCAGTCTGGTTATTGCCCACCGGCTGGCCACCGTGGTCAATGTGGATAAAATTGCGGTACTGGATCGCGGCCAACTGGTCGCCCAGGGCCGCCACAGCGAACTTTTACAGTCATCGCCGCTCTATGCGAGGTGGGCAAGTCTACAATTTGATGATGGCGCACCCGTTGACGGGCAAGCGATTGATAGTGAGATAGCACAATGAAATTTGCCGGCAGCCATATTCTGTCTATCGAGCAGTTTGAGCGGGGCGATATCGAGACGATTTTTTCGGTCGCGGATCGCATGATTCCCTATGCCCACCGCCAGCGGGTTACCAAGGTGCTGGACGGTGCCATTCTCGGCAATATGTTCTTCGAACCCTCCACCCGGACTCGGGTCAGCTTTGGTTGCGCCTTTAATTTACTGGGTGGCGAGGTGCGGGAAACCACCGGTTTTGAAAGCTCTGCCATCGCCAAGGGCGAGTCGCTCTACGATACCGCCCGGGTGCTGAGTGGCTACAGCGATGTGATTGTGATGCGCCACCCGGCCTCCGGCTCGGTGGCGGAGTTTGCCGCCGCCAGCCGAGTGCCGGTGATGAACGGCGGTGACGGCGCCAATGAGCACCCCAGCCAGGCACTGCTGGATTTGTACACCATCAAAAAAGAACTGCAGCATCAGGGGCGCAGCGATATCGATGGCCTGCGCATCGCCATGATTGGCGACCTGAAATACGGCCGCACCGTGCACTCCCTGTGCAAACTGCTGTGCCAGTATCGCAACGTGACGGTGGCGCTGATTTCGCCAGCGGAGCTGAAAATGCCGGAAGGTATCGTCGAGCAGCTCTGTGAGGCCGGGCATGTGGTGGTGGAGTCAGAAAGCATGGAAACCAGTATTTCCAACGTCGATATCGCCTATTCCACCCGCATTCAGGAGGAGCGTTTTTCCAGCAAGGCTGACGCCGATCTGTACCGAGGCCGCTATCGCCTGAATCAGTCGATCTACACCCGCTTTTGCGAGCCCAATACGGTGATTATGCACCCTTTGCCCAGGGACTCCAGGCAGGAGGCCAACGAGCTGGACAACGATCTGAACGACAACCCCAACTTGGCAATCTTCCGCCAAGCTGATAACGGCGTGCTGGTGCGGATGGCGCTGTTCGCACTGACTCTGGATGTGGTGGAGCAGATTGATAAATCCGCCCGGGACGTCAACTGGTATACCGAGAGACGCTTCTGATGGGACTGTTTAGTCGGGACGACGTGGAAGTCGATGACGACCGTACGGTATGGCGGGGCTTTTTCAAACTGCGAGCTCTGTCATTGCGCCACAAGTTGTTCGCCGGCGGTTGGGGCAAGCAGATCAATCGGGAGTTGTTTGTGCGCCCGCCGGCGGTAGGTGTGCTGCCCTACGATCCGGGCTTGGATGCAGTTTTGTTGGTGGAGCAGTTTCGGATTGGAGCCCTGGCCCGCACCGACGGCCCCTGGCTGACGGAGCTGGTGGCAGGGTTGATCGACAAGGACGAGTCACCTGAATCCGTGGCCCGCCGGGAGGCTCTGGAGGAAGCGGGTATCCATATTGGCGAGCTGGAGAACATCGCCCAGTACTACTCATCACCCGGCGCCAGCGACGAATACTTCTACCTTTACTTGGGCCATGCCTCGCTGGAAGGCGCCGGTGGTCTGTACGGTTTGCCGGAGGAGGGGGAGGATATCCGCGCCCGGGTGTTTTCCTTCCAGCAGGCCGAATCCTTGCTGAATGAGGGCCATATCGACAACGCCCACACCGTGATTGCACTGCAGTGGTTGCGGTCCAATCGCCACCGCATCAGGCAGCAGTGGAGTGACTGAGGTCGAGAAACAAGCGGGGGAGCCTACCCTTAAAGCCGCCGCCGGTGGGCTGCTGCGCTCCAGTCTGGTGGTAAGCAGCCTGACCATGTTGTCCCGGGTGTTGGGGCTGGTACGGGATGTGGTGATCGCCTTTTTCCTTGGTGCCACCAGCAATGCCGACTGCTTTTTTGTCGCCTTTAAAATTCCCAATTTTCTCCGTCGTCTGTTTGCCGAAGGGGCCTTTTCCCAGGCCTTTGTGCCGGTGCTGTCCGAGTACCGGGAGAAGGGCAGTCACGCCGCGGTGCGAGCGCTACTGGATCGGGTAGCGGGGGCGCTGGGCGGTGTATTGATATTGGTAACGGCGCTGGCGGTGGTGGGTGCGCCAGTGATTACCTTGCTGTTCGCCCCGGGCTTTCACGGCGATCCATTGAAATACGGGCTGACCGTGGAGATGATCCGCATCACCTTTCCCTATTTAATGTTGATCTCCCTGACCGGCTTTGCCGGCGCTATTCTCAACAGCTACGGCCGCTTTGCCATCCCCGCGCTGACACCGGTGCTGCTCAACCTCTGCTTGATCAGCGCGGCGGTGTTTTTCTCGCCGTACTTTGATGAGCCGGCAATGGCCCTGGCCTGGGGCGTGCTGATGGCCGGGGTGGTGCAGTTCCTGTTCCCCTTGCCGTTTCTTCAGCGTCTGCACTTGCTACCCAGACCGCGCTGGGATTGGCAGGACGAAGGTGTAAAACGCATCCTTACATTGATGATCCCTGCGCTGTTTGGGGTGTCGGTCAGCCAGATTAACCTGCTGCTGGACACGGTACTGGCGTCCTTTTTGCCCACCGGCAGTATTTCCTGGCTGTATTACTCCGACCGTTTGATGGAGCTGCCACTGGGGGTGTTTGCGGTGGCCATCGGCACGGTGATTCTGCCCAGCTTGTCTCGCCACAAAGCTGGGTCAGATCAGCAGGCCTTTGCCCGAACTTTGGATTGGGGGCTGCGCAGCGTACTGTTGCTGGCGCTACCAGCGGCCGCCGCGTTGATGGTGTTGGCTCAGCCCATCCTGGTGACGCTGTTTCAGTACGGCGAGCTTAAGGCTGACGATGTGGGGATGTCGGTCTACAGCCTACAGGCCTACAGCCTAGGGCTGGTGGCTTTTATGTTGATCAAAGTGTTGGCACCGGGCTTCTTTGCCCGTCAGGATACCCGCACGCCGGTTAAGATTGGCATCATCGCCATGGTGGCCAATATGGTCCTTAACCTGGCCTTTGTGCTGCCCCTGCATCACTACTACCAGCTGGGGCATGTGGGGCTGGCCCTGGCGACCTCGGGCTCGGCGTGGCTGAATGCTATGTTGCTGCTGCGGGGTTTGTTGCAGCGGGAGGCCTATTCGTTTCAACCCGGTTGGGGACTATTCTGGCTGCGGGCTTTAGTTGCGGTCTCGGCCATGGTGCTGCTGCTGGTGGCCGGTACCCTGTGGTTGGGCGATCTCAGCGCGTTGACGGCCTGGCACCGGGCCTGGCGCCTGCTGATGCTGTGCGCCGCCGGTGCTGTGGTCTACGGTGGCGTGCTGGTGATGATGGGCGTGAGATTGCGGGATTTCCGTGGTCTATCCTAGGCAATTGGCCCGCAATTGCGTCTTAGTGGCCAACAAGCATTTTTGTCAGCTAGTTGACTAAGCTATAATCACGCGCTTTGTCGATGGCAGATGGCTGGCATGGAGCTAATCCGCGGTTTCCACAATTTTCGACCCCGTCACCGAGGTTGCGTTGCGACCATCGGGGCCTTTGATGGCGTGCATCTCGGCCACCAGGCGGTACTGAAGCAACTGGTGGACAAGGGCCGGGAAATGGGGCTGCCCTCCACGGTGGTGCTGTTTGAGCCTCTGCCCAGGGAATATTTTTCTCCGGAGAACGCGCCGCCGCGGCTGATGAGCTTCCGGGAGAAGTTTGAGGCCATAGCCGACTTGGGCATCGATCGCGTGGTGCGGATTTGCTTTACGCCGCGGCTGCGCAATATGAGCGCCGATGAGTTTATCACCTCGCTGTTTGTAGAGAGCTTGGGGGCCAAGTTTATCGTGGTGGGGGACGACCTGCGCTTTGGCCGGGATCGCAGCGGTGATTTTGCCCTGTTGCGTCGTTTTGGCGTCCGCGATGGCTTTGAAGTCATGGATACCTCCACGTTGGAAATTCAGGGTGAACGTGTCAGCAGTACGCGCATTCGCGAGGTACTGGGGCAGGGGGACTTCGAGTTGGCAGAACGCCTGTTGGGTCGGCCCTACAGCATTTCCGGCCGGGTGATGATGGGGCAGCAACTGGGACGTACCATTGGCGCGCCCACCGCGAACCTGCAATTGCGCCGCTTGCGTTCGCCGCTGTCCGGGGTGTTCGCAGTGGAAGTGGAGGGGGCCGGAGAGCGGCTTCGTCCAGGGGTGGCCAATGTGGGCGTGCGCCCCACTATTGGCGATCTGTCCACGGCGATACTGGAAGTGCACTTGCTGGATTTCAGCGAGGATCTTTACCGTCGCAACTTGCGGGTGATATTCCGCAAAAAGATTCGTAACGAGATCAAGTTCGACGGTATTGATGCGCTGCGGGAGCAAATCAATCGCGATATCGATACCGCCCGGCGCTTTTTTCAACCAGATTAGTTTTCAACAGGATTAACTTGGCACGACTCACCGCCCCCTAACGGTACGACACCAACGCAACTAAATAACGTGACGAAACAAAAAGGTACATGACAGCCCGTACCGCGAGATTTGGAATTCTATGAGCGATTACAAACACACTCTCAACTTGCCCAATACCGGCTTTCCCATGAAGGCCAATCTGTCTCAGCGGGAGCCGGATATGCTCAAGCGCTGGGAGGAAGAGGACTACTACGGCCAGATTCGCGCGGCCCGGGCCGGACGTGAAAAATACATTCTTCACGATGGACCTCCCTACGCCAATGGCGAGATTCATATCGGTCACGCGGTAAACAAAATCCTCAAGGACATTATCGTCAAGTCCCAAACTTTAAATGGCTTTGACGCGCCTTACGTGCCTGGTTGGGATTGCCACGGCCTGCCCATCGAGCTCAATGTTGAGAAGAAAGTCGGCAAACCGGGCAGAAAGGTGGACGCGGCGACATTCCGAGAGAAATGCCGGGAATACGCCTACAAGCAAGTCGACGGTCAGCGTCAGGATTTTAAACGCTTGGGCGTGTTGGGCGACTGGGACAATCCCTACCTGACCATGAGTTATGACGTTGAGGCCAATATCATCCGCGCGCTGGGTAAAATCGCGGAAAATGGTCACCTGCACAAAGGCTTTAAGCCCGTGCACTGGTGTCTGGACTGTGGCTCTGCTCTGGCCGAGGCCGAGGTGGAATACCAGGATAAGACTTCACCGGCCATCGATGTGGCCTTTGCCGTGGTCGACCCCCAGGATGCCAAGCAGCGCAGCGGTTTGCCCGCTGACCTGCAGGGCGAGTTGAATCTGGTGATCTGGACCACCACGCCCTGGACCCTGCCCGCCAATATGGCGGTATCGCTAAATCCGGAACTGGATTACGTGTGGCTGCAATTTGAGCGCAGCGGTGAGTCCATGGTGCTGTTGGTGGCTGAGGCCCTCCATGAGACGGCGATGAAACGCTATGGCATTGATGACTTTGCGGTGGTGGGGCGCTGCAAAGGCGAAGCCCTGGAGCATCTCGCGCTGCAGCATCCTTTTTACGACCGCCGGGTGCCGGTGATTTTGGGTGACCACGTCACGACCGATGCCGGTACCGGCGCTGTCCACACGGCCCCCGCCCACGGTCAGGATGACTTTGTGGTGGGGCAGAAATACGGCATTGAAGTCTACAACCCGGTGGCGGGCAATGGCGTCTACGTGGAAGACACCGAGCTGTTTGCCGGGCAACACGTGTTCAAGGCCAATGACGATATTCTGGCGGTGCTGGACAAGCATGGCCGGCTCTTGCATCAGCACAATTTTGAGCACAGCTATCCCCATTGCTGGCGCCATAAAACCCCGATCATTTTTCGCGCTACGCCCCAGTGGTTTGTCAGCATGAAGCAAAATGGCTTGCTCGACAGCGCCATGAAGGCGGTGGACGGGGTGTCCTGGATGCCCTCTTGGGGGCGTGCCCGTATCGAGTCGATGATGAGCGAGCGCCCGGATTGGTGTATCTCTCGTCAGCGCACCTGGGGTGTGCCCATTGCGCTATTCGTCCACAAGGAGACCTCCGAGCTTCACCCCCGCAGTGCGGAGTTGATTGAGCAGGTGGCCAAAAAGGTTGAAGAGCAGGGCATTCAAGCTTGGTTCGATCTCGATGCCGCCGAGTTGTTGGGGGACGAAGCCCAGTACTACGACAAGGTTACCGACACCCTGGATGTCTGGTTTGACTCCGGCGTGACCCATTACTCCGTGCTGGCCCAGCGCGAGGCGCTGGCTTATCCCGCTGACCTCTACCTGGAAGGCTCGGATCAGCATCGCGGCTGGTTCCAGTCGTCGATGCTGACGGCGGTTGCGACCCAGGGCACCGCGCCCTATAAGTCGGTGCTGACCCACGGTTTTACCGTGGATGCCCAGGGCCGCAAGATGTCTAAGTCCATCGGCAATACCATTGCGCCGCAAAAAGTGATGAACAACCTGGGTGCCGATATTCTGCGCCTGTGGGTCTCTACCACCGATTACCGCAATGAGATCGCGGTATCCGACGAGATCTTCAAGCGTACCGCCGATTCCTACCGGCGTATCCGTAATACCGCCCGCTTCCTGTTGGCCAATATGACTGGCTTTGAGCCCGCCGAGCACGCTGTGGCGGATGACGATATGCTGGCTCTGGACCGCTGGATGGTGCATCGCAGCGCCGCGTTGCAAGACGAAATCGTGGCCGCCTATAACAGTTACCAGTTCCACCAGGTCTACCAGAAGCTTCACAATTTCTGCGTATTGGACCTGGGCGGCTTTTACCTGGATATCATCAAAGATCGCCAGTACACCACACCGGAAAACAGTCTGGCCCGCCGCTCGGCGCAAACGGCGCTGTACCGGATCGCCGAGGCCCTGACCCGCTGGGTGGCGCCGATTTTGAGCTTTACTGCCGACGAGCTGTGGCAGCAACTGCCGGGCGAGCATCAGGGGCCGGTATTCGCGGCCGAGTGGTACGACGGTTTGACCCGGTTCCCTGCTGATGCCGCGATGGGCGATGCCTACTGGCAATCGGTGCAAGAGGTCAAGCACGCGGTCAACAAAGTGCTGGAACAGTGCCGCAAAGAGGGCATCGTCGGTGGCTCACTGGAAGCCGAACTCACCCTCTACTGCGACGAAGCGTTGATGGAAACGCTGACGGCTTTAGGGGATGAGCTGCGCTTTGTGTTGATCACCTCCGCCGTGATGCTGGCGCCGCTCTCTACCGCTAATGAGGCGGTGGAAACGGACCTGCCCGGCTTGCAGGTCCGGGTGGCGTCAAGTGAGGGCATGAAGTGCGTGCGCTGCTGGCACTATCGGGCCGATGTGGGGCAGTCTGCCGAGCACCCCGAGCTTTGCTTCCGCTGTATCGAGAATGTCGAAGGCCACGGTGAGCAGCGCTTTTATGCCTAAAGTAAATGCAGGCTCTAACTCGACATCTACCGAATCTTTAGGTGAGTCGCAATCGGCGGCTGAGCGCGCGTCTCAACGCCGCAGTCGTCTGCTGTGGTTGGTGATGATCGGCGTAGTGATCGGCCTGGATCAGCTGAGCAAATATCTGGCTGAGAGCATGCTCAGCTATGCCCGGCCCGTTGAAATACTGCCGGTGCTGAACATGACACTGCACTACAACACCGGTGCGGCGTTCAGCATGTTAAGCGACGCCGGTGGATGGCAACGGTGGTTGTTTACCGCCATAGCGGTGGGGGTGAGTGTCTATCTGTTGGTGTGGCTAATGCGCCTGCGTCGCGAGCAGTGGTTGCTGTCGATGTCGCTGGCCATGATCGTGGGCGGCGCTCTGGGTAACCTGATCGACCGCTTGCATCTGGGCCATGTGGTCGATTTTATCTCGGTACACTGGGGCGCGTCCTATTTCCCCACCTTCAATGTTGCCGATGCGGCCATATCGGTGGGCGCCGTACTGTTGGTGCTGGACACCTGGCTCCATCCCACGCCAGAGCACGTAAAAGCGGGCAAACCCAAAGAGGATGGCAAATGACTGATTGCGCTATCGGACCCGATACTCAAATTACGTTACATTTCGCGCTAAAGCTGGATGACGGCAGCGAAGTGGATTCCACCTTCTCCCGGGCCCCGGCAACCTTTAGCTTTGGTGATGGCAGTTTGCTACCCGGCGTTGAAGCCAAGCTGGTGGGGATGACGCCCGGTGCTAAAGCCACCTTGCGGTTAATGCCAGAGGACGCTTTCGGCCAGCGCAACCCCAACAACATTCAGCGTTTTGCCCGCAGTGACTTTGCCGCCGATCTGGAGCTGGAAGAGGGGCTAATGCTGTCCTTTGCCGATGCCGCCCAATCTGAGCTGCCGGGCGTGGTTGCATCATTCGATGCCGAGCATGTCGAGGTGGATTTTAATCACCCTTTGGCGGGGCGCGAATTGGATTTCGTCGTTGAAATTATCGATGTGAAGGTGCAGGGTGAAGTGGCCAAGCCCGGTAGTGGAGGCTAAACGAGAGCCCATGAGTACAGATTCCACCAATATGTCCATAACGCTGGCCAACCCCCGCGGTTTTTGCGCAGGCGTGGACCGCGCTATCGAAATCGTCAACCGCGCGCTAGACGTGTTCGGCGCGCCGATTTACGTTCGCCACGAAGTGGTACACAACAAGTTTGTGGTGGAAAACTTGCGGGATCGCGGCGCCATCTTCGTCGATGAACTGGATGAAGTGCCCGACGATACCATTGTCATATTCAGTGCCCACGGCGTGTCCCAGGCGGTGCGCAAAGAGGCCGAGCGTCGCGGATTGAAGGTGTTTGATGCCACCTGCCCGCTGGTGACCAAGGTGCATGTGGAGGTGGTCAATTATAGCCGCGACGGCAAAGAGTGCGTGCTGATTGGTCATGCCGGTCACCCTGAGGTGGAAGGCACTATGGGCCAGTACGATAGCGCAATGGGCGGACAGATCTACCTGGTGGAGGATGTTGAGCAGGCTTTGGCACTGCAAGTGAAGGACCCGGAGCATTTGGCCTACGTCACACAGACCACTTTATCCATGGACGACACCGCCAACGTCATCGATGCTCTGCGCCAGAAATTCCCGGCCATACAGGGGCCGCGAAAAGACGACATTTGCTACGCCACTCAGAATCGCCAGGATGCCGTTAAAGAGCTGGCTGGTGAAGTCGACGTGGTTTTGGTGGTGGGATCGCCAAACAGTTCTAATTCCAACCGCCTGCGGGAGTTGGCGGAACGGCGAGGCTGCCGGGCCTATCTCATCGATAATGACCAGGATATAGACCCGGCATGGCTGAAGGGTAGTCCTCGGATCGGTATTACCGCAGGCGCATCGGCACCCGAGGTGCTGGTTAAGGCAGTGATCGATCGACTTTGCCAGTTGGGTGCTCGCTCTCCTAAGGAGCTGGCTGGCAGGGAAGAAAACATTACCTTTTCCCTCCCCAAAGAGCTGCGCTGGGTCGAAGCATCCTAGCGATACTATCTCTTACCCAGACTATTTACCTGGACACGATCCAAAATGTGTCTTTTCCAGGCGCACCCGGCCGCCGATACTCAGTACCAGCTTGTAACCGTTTTCCACATTGGTTTTGCACACCGACACGGTGCCGGCTTGAAATGCGCCGCTGGCGGCTTTGGCGCTGCCGTCTGAGTGGAACAAGGCGTAGTCGCTGACCCAGTAATTCCCCGTCGCAGATACCCTACCCAGCCCATTGAAGCGGCGCAGTACCTCCTCGCCTTTGTCGAGGCTACCGTTACTATTGTCGTCTAGGAAAATTGCCATGCCGTTGGACCAATTGCCGTCCAGGTTGGAGAGGGCAACCGGGCGCTGTCGCATGATTGCTGTGGCTCTGGTGGTGTTGAAGGCGCGATGCAAGTCTCGCCCGGCACTGTGGATGGCATGTTGTTTAATGAGCGTGGTAAAGGCGGGCACGGCCGTCATCGCCAGGATGGCAACGATAGCCAGAGTGACCACCAACTCAATCAGAGTCGTTCCTTTGGTCTGCATCGCGGAGTCCTTTCCCGATGGTGTTGCGAAGATGTCTGGTTTTTGCCGTTGCAGTGTAGCAAAAAGTGCGTATTGTGGAAGTTAAAATAAAGCTGTACGTTTAACGCTGTAATGTTTGGTCAGTTGGTAATGAATATAATTTTCATTGATACTTAGCCTCCAAGAGGGATTGGTAAGCAGGCGTAATGATGGAATCGCAGCACGTACATGGCTACACCTTGATAGAGCTGATGGTCACCCTATCGGTGGTTGCTATTTTATTGGGTGTTGCCGCGCCCAATTTCGCCTCCTTTCTGGCCTCTGCCCGGGCCAGTGCCGATGTGCAGACACTGACTCGCTCACTGATGAACGCCAGATCAGAGGCGGTAGCCCGAGGTGAAACCGTGCGGGTCACTGCAGTAGGAGGTTCTTGGGACAGAGGCTGGCGGACCTGGATTGACAGCAATGACAATGACAGCTTTGACGTCGGTGAGCTAATTAGGCAGGCTAGTAGCCTGGAAGGCGGCGCCGAGCTGACATCGGCCCGAAACGGTTCGGCGGTGACGTCGATTGCCTTCGATGCCGAGGGCTTTAGCAGCCCTGCCGAAGTCGTCGCCTTTACTTACCGTACGCAGAAGCCGGCAAAATGCTCGAGAGACAGGGATGTAAGGTTGAGTGCGACCGGTCAGGTCACGGTAACCGAAAGGGCATGTTCATGAAACACAGGGAAGTGGGTTCTACGCTCATTGAAGTTTTGGTCGCCATTCTCATTACCGCCACCGGGGTACTGGGGGCCGCAGCAATGCAGCTCAATGCGGTAAAATTCAATCAAGTTTCCACTTCGCGTTCTGCGGCCGTTTTTTTAGCTAACGATATCACGGATAGGTTGCGGGCCAACCGCGCAGCGGCACTGGCGGGCAGTTATGATTTGTCCATGGATGCCGATGCTCCAAAGGGTAGTGCCATCCACCAGATTGACCTACAGGAATGGTTGCTCGAGATAAGTCGTCGACTCCCCGGCGGCGATGCGAGCGTCGCCCGTAGCGATAATCAGTTCACCATTACCTTGCAGTGGGATGAGGGGCGCTTAGCGGAAACCCGCGAGCCCGCTGACGAGGGTGAAGAGCAAGATAATAACCAAACCTTTGTGTTTGTGACGGAGCTTTAGGAATGAGGCAATTGCACAGGCAGCAGGGCTTTGGTCTGGTCGAGCTGATGATATCCATCACTCTGGGCCTGTTCTTGAGTGCGGCGATAATTCAGGTTTTCCTCGGTACCAGCTCCAGCGCACGTATACAGGATGCCCAGGCGCAGGTCCAAGAAAACGCCCGCTTTGCCATGCGTTTTCTGGGGCAGGAAATTCGCATGGCGGGGTATGCGGGCTGTAGCTCGCTGGGCAATATTCCTGTCAATAACATCGCACTCCCAGCTGCTAACGTTGATTTCAGCATGGCGACTGCATTAGTGGGAGGCAATGATGTCGACAAAAATAATGCCCTCAGTGCCGTTGTTGGTACCGATACCCTGGAGATCAAGCGCGGCTCGGATGAGTTTATGCGAATTACCGGTAATCTCGCTCCCAATAATGCCAATGTTCAGATTGAGGACAATTCCATCGGCTTGGTGAAGGGGGATTACGTATTAATCACCGACTGCCTCAATGCCGATATTTTTCGCATCGTTAACCAGCCGAAGGGGCCGGGCGAGGGCAAAGCAACCTTTACTCACTCTAAGGGGCAAATGAACTCAGATAACCGCCTGAGTAAAGTCTACGGGGCGGATGCGGAAATTCTCGCTTTTGAAACTATTCGTTTTTTTGTTCGCGACAGTGGCAGAGATACGTCTGCGGGTGATCCGATAAATAGCCTGTATGTCGAGCGCCGAACGGTGGGTTCCAGTGGCAGTATGTCGTCAGCGATAGAACTGGTGGAGGGCGTTGAAGACCTGCAGTTGACCTACGGTGAAGACACTGACGGAGATCGTTCAGTAGATGTATATCGCGATGCCGCCAGCGTAGTGGACTGGGAGGCAGCCTTGAGTGTGCGGGTGGAGTTGGTATTAGTTTCCAATTCCACCAATGTGGTGGGCACGAGCGGCAGCACGCAGGCGCAGAGCACAGTGGATGCTGATGGCAATGTGATCGTCAACCAGGATGGCCGCTTCCGCCAGGTGTTTACCAGTGTATTCGCGGTAAGGAATAAACTGCCATGAGCTACAGATCAGCATACCGGTCTCAGAAAGGGCAGGGCGGCGCCGTTCTTATCGTTGCGCTGGTATTTACTCTTATTCTTACTGTTATCAGTGTCGCGTCAATGCAGAGTGCGACATTGCAAGAGCGGATGGCCGGTAACACCAAGGACGTTAATGTGGCTTTTCAGGCTGCGGAGGCAGGGTTGCGTGAGGCTGAGGCCGTATTGAGCCAAGTGTCCGTGGGGCCTTTTAACGGAAGTAAGGGGCTCTATCTTTCGTGCCCTGATCCTGACGATGACCGTAAAGCCTGTAGCAAACCGAATTGGACAGATAAAGCCTCTAAGGGATGGTTTGTATTAACGGACAATATCGACCATGTTGCCCGTCAACCTGAGTATATCATCGAGGAAATGACGAAAGTCGTTGGCGCCAATGAAGTTCTTGACTCGGACCGTGCCATCCCCACTGACAGCTTCTATCGGGTTACGGCCAGGGGGTATGGTGCGAGTGAGCGGAGCATGGTGGTATTAAGCACAACGTACAGACGTGCAGACTAAGTATTGAGGTGGCTATGTTGCTGGAAAAATATGCTCAGAAAGTGATGGCTAGTTTGTTGCGTCTCTTTGTCGTTTTTTGTTGCGCATGTACGACACTGTACGTTCACGCTGAAGATTGCACCGTGAAAGTGGAGAGCGATTCCTACGTCGGGAAAAAGAACAAGGTCCGCACTTATGTATTTGATTCCCTTGATTCGATAGATAGCATCGCTGAAGTAGATCTGAAAAATAGTAAAAAACATGCTTGCCCTCCCAAAACCTATTCCACATCGGGCAATATCTTGCGGGTAGATAATTCGGATTTGGGTAAAAAGGAAAAATATTGCCAGGCAAAGTTTACCGTTATCGGCGTAAAGGCGGACTGTGAGTCAGATGTTCCGGTAAGTAGTGATATCGCCCAAAAGCCCTTGTTTTTGACCCAAAGTGCGTCGCCGAATGTTATGTATATGCTGGATGATTCCGGTTCTATGCACTTCGAGTTGATGCCTGGCGAAATTTTGCTTGCCAATACACGCTATATCTTCCCGCGTGCCGACGACGTTTATGGTAGCGGCGATTATTCCAATTATGTGCCTACAGTAGATGATAAGTCTGCTTATAATGCTCGAACCAGGTCACCTCAGATCAACACGGTATATTATGATCCAGGGGTAACTTATGACCCATGGATAAAGCATGATGGCAACTTTTATCCTAACGCTGATCCAAAGTGCGCTTACCATAACCCGGAACGCACGGGGGGTAGCTCCGAGGCCTATTGTCGAAATCTGACCACCACCAATGAGCGTTTCAATAGTAATCGTTGGTACGACTGCGACAGTAGCGGCTCATGCTCATATAGCACCTCTAACAAGAAATTCTGGCCCGCTAAGTATTTCTGGCATACCGGTGGCAGCAGCTGGGACTGGGATAACTTTGATGAAGTAGAGATAAAAATTACTCAGTCATCATACAAAGGTCACGGCAGGGAAAATCGGGACGATTGCGAAGACGCCGACAATAGCACATGCAGCTATGAAGAGGAGTTGCAGAATTTCGCTAACTGGTACACCTATTACCGCTCCAGGGTTTTAACTGCCAGAGCAGGTAGTGGCTACGCGTTTTCTACCCAAAGCGGAGATTTGCGCGTCGGCTTTGGCAGCATCAATCAAGGTGAGCACGATGTCGATGGTAAAGATCATTCGGCGATTGTGGACGGCGTAAGAAAGTTTACTGGCGAAGATAGAAAAAATTTCTACGATTCCTTGTACAAGCGTGATATACCCAATGCGGGGACTCCTCTCAGGTCCGCACTAAACGAAGTGGGTGAATACTATTCTCGCAAAGATAACCGGGGTCCCTGGGGCGAAGAGCCGGGTAGCGACGTCGATGAGGATCACTTGATATGTCGACGTAACTATACTGTGTTGATGACGGATGGCTATTGGTCAGGTAGCAACGTAAGCGGTGGTCCCGGTGACAACAATGATGGCACTGACAAGCCAAGTCATACGGGTCCTGCAGGGCAGTCCTATACTTACAAGGCGGCATCACCGTTTAAGGATAATGAAGACGATACCCTGGCGGATGTCGCCATGTATTACTGGAAGAACGATCTGCGAGATGACCTCGATAACCAGGTTTTCGTGACCAAAAAAAATCCGGCTTTCTGGCAGCACATGGTCACATTTGGTGTCGGCTTCGGTGTCAGTGGTACCGTCAATCCTGATGATGCGTTTGCTGCAATCTCGACAGGCGCGCAAATCAACTGGCCAGATCCCGGTGATGCGGAGATCAATAAAATTGATGACTTACTACATGCTGGCGTCAACAGTCGCGGTGGCTTTTTCAGCGCGGCGAATCCTGACCAGTTTGCCGCAGAACTATCCGGTGTGCTGGACACCATTGCCAATGAAAGTAAGTCATCAGCCTCTGCAATTGCGGCAAACTCGACGCGTTTGGACTCTGGCACTTTGGTTTATCAAGCGAGCTTCAACAGCTTGGAGTGGACAGGTAGGCTCATTGCCTAC
The DNA here is from genome assembly GCF_016132545.1 of Spongiibacter nanhainus. Classification (GTDB taxonomy): domain Bacteria; phylum Pseudomonadota; class Gammaproteobacteria; order Pseudomonadales; family Spongiibacteraceae; genus Spongiibacter; species Spongiibacter nanhainus. The sequence goes on along the minus strand of NZ_CP066167.1, from coordinate 2,537,360 downwards.
ACGCTAGCCGATAACGGTGCGCTGGATAAAGTTTTCTGGGACACCAATAAAGGTGGTATACCCGCCCATGGTTCACGGTCTATCTTTACTTTTGTGGGCGATCCGGGAAGCACTTCTAAGCAAGGCGTCGCCTTTACCACCGGTAACTGGAAGAGTTTGTCCGCCGGGCAACGTTCATCGCTGAATGACGGCGGCAGCGACGACGATGGTAAGGACTTGCTCAATTGGTTGCGCGGTGACAAGAGTAAAGAGGGTACGTCTTTTCGTACCCGAGAGGGCCTGCTGGGAGACATCGTTAATTCGGACCCATTCTTTGTAGGAACTAGCGAGGATTATGGATACAGCGTGCTAGGTGGTGACGAAGGCACGAAGTATTCTGCGTACCTGCAGGCAAAAGCTGCTCGTAGCCCAATGATATATGTCGGCGCGAATGATGGCATGCTGCACGGCTTCGATGCAGAGACTGGTAAAGAGAGCTTTGCCGTGGTTCTCAGTTCGCTCTACAGCGATTTTGCAGATTTGGCTGATGTGGATTACGACCACCAATACTTTGTTGACGGTTCACCCCGTGCTTTGGATGCCTATATCAACGGCGCTTGGACGACAGTATTGGTTGGTGCCACGGGTGCGGGTGGCCGAGCCGTCTATGCCATTGATGTGGGCACGCCAGACTCGATGGCCGCGGGGGATTTGATGTGGGAATTTACCACCGCTGATGATGCAGACGATAAACTGGGCGTAGCTATGAGTGCTCCCGCCATTGCCAGAGTGGATGCAGGTGACAAGTGGGTGGCAGTGTTTGGTAACGGCTACAAATCCGGGGACACTCTAAAACTCTTCGTCGTGGATTTGGCGACGGGTGATTTAATAAAGGCCATCGACACGGAATTAAGTGGGGCGGGCAATGGTCTAGCAACGCCGGTACCGGTAGATGTCGACGGTGATCGCATTACAGATTATGTTTATGCTGGTGATTTGGCTGGCAATCTTTGGAAGTTTGATCTTACTGGTAACAGCTCCAGTAAATGGGCTGTATCTCATAAGTCTGGTTCATCACCAGCACCAATGTTCAAGGCAGTAGATGATGACGATAATCCTCAGCCGATCACTAGTCGCCCAACTGTAGGTCGTCATCCCGACGGCGGCTACATGGTTTATGTGGGAACCGGGCAGTACTTTAAAACGACAGATGGGTTGGTCCCTGAGTCTCCACAGATTCAGGCCTTCTATGGTATTAGAGACAGCGGATCGGTTGTCGATCGCGATGATCTTGTTGAACAAACCATTGTCTACGAGGCAGTGGGCAGCCTGTCTGACAACACTACAACAGACTTTCAGGTTCGTATTGTTAGCTCAAATAGCGCCGACAATCTCCCCGAGTATGGTTGGAGACTGGAACTGCTATCGCCAGAAAATGGCGCGGAAGCGGAGCGCTCGGTTTCACGGCCAGTGCTGCGAAATGGTCGGATCATCTTCGCCACGATTATACCCAACGAGAACTTGTGTGGTTTTGGGGGGCGAAGCTGGCTGATGGAATTGGATGCTCTTAACGGTGGACTTTTCGCCGATCCAGTACTGGATATTAATGGTGATGGCAAAATAGACGACTTGGATAAAGTACTGTACAAGGGTGTCTACTACCCGGTCAGCGGCATTGGCAGCGAAGAACTGATCAAAACGCCAGGGATCATCGGCGCTGGCGATCTAGAGTATAAATACACATCTGGCAGCAGCGGTTCTATTGGTGTGGTTACAGAAACTGGCGATGGAGATCAGGAATTGGGTCGTCAGTCCTGGAGGCAGCTGCAGTGAGAGTTCACCAAGGTCAATCCGGGTTTACGCTGATTGAATTGATGATAACCGTTGCTATTGTGGGCATATTGGCGGCGCTCGCCTATCCGTCGTATCAGGAGTACGTCGCCAAGTCCCGGCGCAACGAGGCAACCAATGCTCTGCTAACCGGGGCGCAAGCGCTGGAGCGGTACTATTCGGCCAATGGTCGCTACACCACCACGGCCGGCGGCAGTACCTTGCCTGCTGTGTATCCCTCGCAGGTGCCGGAAAACGGCAGCGCCTATTATACTGTCGCTCCGACTGGAACACCGACCGCGAATAGTTTTACACTGCGGGCACAGCGCACTGGGTTGATGGCTGACGACCCCTGTGGTGACTTCACGCTTGATGAGGTCGGACAGGTCGCCATCGTTAATAAACCGGGCGGCTCCTCCAAATCCTTGTCTGATTGTTGGCGGAGGTGACCCGGAAAACTAATTAGAGACAGTCTGTGAGTGTCAAAAACAAGAATACAGCGGGTTTCACGCTGATAGAGCTGATGATCACAGTGGCCATTATCGGCATCATTGCCACCTTGGCCATCCCTTCCTACAACGGATACATAGAACGCAGTCGCCGCTCTGCCGCAAGCAGCTTTATTATGGAGCTTGCCAATCTTCAGGAGCGCTTTTTCCTGGATAACCGTGCCTACGCGGCTGATATGGCGACTCTGGGTGCCACAGTCCCTAACGAAATCACCGATTTTTACACGTTTACGACCAGTGCCAATAACGCCGCTACGCCACCTACCTATTCGATTTCTGCGGCGCCGAAAGGTTCTCAGAGCGGCGACGATTGCGGGACTCTGACGCTTAGCTCCACTGGAGTGAAAGGACACGCGGCGGGGGCGACTCGATGCTGGGAGTGAGTCAGCCCATGCGTGGATACACCCTCCTTGAACTGTTGGTCACCCTGGCGATCGTAGCCATATTGGCCACCCTGGCTGCGCCTGCCTTCAACAACTTGATAGAGACCCAGCGGGTCAGAAGCGCCAGTAATACGCTGGTCAATTCCCTTAATTTGGCCCGCAGCGAGTCCGTCACGCGCAATGCAACCATCAAGCTGGAGAAGGCGGCGGCAGGTTGGTCTGCGGGTTGGACTGTCTCTATTGATGGGACGGCAACGGTTCTGCGGTCTGAAGATGGTGTGAATGGGATCTCCATCACAGGCAGTGCCAATAGCCTCAATTACACTCCAGATGGTCGATCTAACGCTACCGTTGAGTTTGATGTGGTGCCGGACTCCGGTGAGGCGAGTCGCAGTCGGTGTGTTTCTGTCTCTCTAAGCGGAAAGCCGCGAGTGCGGGAGGGAGAGTGTTGAAGGTCGAACAAAGTAAGCAGCGAGGCTTTACCCTGATCGAGCTCCTCGTGGCGCTTGTGGTTATGCTAGTGGGCATGATGGGGGCGGCCGGCCTATTGGTGAGAACCGTGCAGCAGGAGGTCGAGGCGTACCAACGTTTGCAGGCTTTGGATTTGGTGCAGAATATGGTCGATCGCATGCAGGCTAATCGCCTAGTCGTGGATTGTTATTCCAATGGCGCCAACGGTATCAACCTGGGCGCCGGGGCGACACTGGCTGGAAACTACGAGGAGGGCGTTGATGGCTGCGCTTCGGCCAGTACTCAATCCCTGAATGATCGCGCCGACGAGGATTTGACCGCCTGGCACCAACTGTTACTGGGTTCCAGTGTTCAAAACGAGGACGATGACAGCATTGGCGCCATGATCGGCGCGCGAGGGTGTGTGACACAAGTAAACGCCGCAGAGCAGCTTTACCGAGTGACTGTGGCGTGGCAGGGCATGTCAGACTCGGCAGCGCCTCCCGCAGACAACCTCTGTGGCAAAGACCAATACGGTGATGAGAAGCGCCGCCGGGTGGTAGCGGCGATTGTCAGAATAGGGGATCTGACCTAATGTCTTATTCTTGGGCCCGTCGCCGATTCCAATTCCAAGCCTCTTGCCAGCGGGGCGTATCCCTAATCGAGCTAATGATATCCCTGGGGCTAGGTGCCTTTATGCTGTTGGGGATTATTGCTTTGGTGTCTTCGGTTAGTAAAACACGTTTTGAATTGGCGGAAACCTCCGATCAAATCGAAAATGGCCGCTACGCGTCGTTTCTGTTCCAAGAAGAGATCGCGCTAGCGGGGTTCTATGGCCAATACCACCCAGGGCCCAATGTGGCCACCTACACCCTCCCAGACCCGTGCATGGATGAAAATACCGCCATCGCTGATTTTGGGTTCAGTAACGCGACGCCAAGCATGCCCGCCCCGGTGCAAGGCTATGCTGCCGGTGCGACGTTGCCGGACTGTATTGCCGGCACAGATGCAGGCGAAGGCCACGCCGTATCGGGTTCAGAGGCGTTGGTAATTCGACGAGTGGCGACTGATTCTGTCGCCGCCGCCAGTGCGGTTTCGGGCGTGGCTTATTTGCAAATATCGAACTGTGAGATCGACAGTAATCCATTTGTGTTTAGCAAAACACCCGCTGATTTTGTGTTAAGGGATAATGACTGTCTCAACCCTCCGGTGGCTGGCGCGACAATCGTACCAGTGTGGCCATTTGTATCCCGAACCTATTTTCTCTCCAGTTGTGAAGACTGTAGTGGCGACGGCGACGGTATTCCCACGCTTAAAGTCCGGGAATTTATCAACAACGCCGCCAGTATCCGCCCCTTGGTATCTGGCGTAGAAGACATGCATTTCTCCTACGGCCTGGATTTGAGTGGTGATGGCGCGCCGGACTGCTATTCTGATAACCCCGCAGCCAGTACCGCCACTACCGGGTGCGCGTCGGCAGACTGGTCGGCGACGCCTGCGGAGAACTGGGAGGATGTGGTGGCAGTGAATATCGCTTTGCTGGTACGGGGAGGCGCCGCAACCGATAAATCCGATACCCGCAGCTACGATTTGGGTCGGGCCCAGCGCATCACCGCGCCGGATGACGGCTACCAGCGGCGGGTATTCAGCACTGTGGTAATGGTGCCCAATGTGGCAGGAGCGCGAGAGTGAGACATCAGCGATATCCCTCAGCACCGGGCCCTTCCCGCCGGCAATCCGGTGTAGTACTGATTGTGGTGCTAATCATGTTGGCAGTATTTAGCGTGATAGTGTTCAGCATGGTGAGTGGCAGTAACATCAATTTTAAGATCGCGGGCAATCAGCAGTATCGGATGGAGGCCAAGTCAGCGGCGAGGAATGGGATTGAGGCATATATAAGTAATGCGGCAAACTTCGCGCTACCTCTACCAGAAACTGACGCTACGTTTGGAGCAGATTTTGATGGTGACGGGGTCAATGAAATGTTGGCTACAGTCCCTCCACCTAAGTGTATCAGAGTGGCTCCGGTAAAAATTACCGAGTTAGAACCTAAACGATCGAATAACGACAAATTCTGTGTTAGCGGAGGAGGTCAACAAAATACAGGTTTGTTGTCCGACGATGGTGTGTCAAGTGGGAACTCTATATGCACCAAAATGACTTGGGATGTAAGTGCTGCCGTCTCAGATACTGAGACAGGTGCAAATTTAACGATGCATCAGGGTATATATATTCGGGCTTATGTTGGTACGCCATGTTTGAACTAATCGAAGCCCACACTACCAAGCTTATGGCGAGGTTTTCGCAATGAGAATGTTCAAGTTAATTGCAGGCGCTGGTTGCTTTTTACTAGCGATGTCGGTTTTATCGGTAGGCGTCGTTGCCGAAGATATCGATCTGTTTTCTGGGATTAATCCTAGCGGTGGTAACCCGCCGACGGTCCTGTTGGGCTGGCACAGCACGGCCAACTCTAACGCCAATGTGGTTCATGGCTGTGTCTACAGCGACACCAATCAAGCGCCGGAGCTGGGGGACACGGTTGGAGGGATGGAGCAGTGTGCCTTGGTGAATACCATGCTGTCGCTAAAAAATGCGAACAGTGACCTTCTCGGTGCGGTCAAAGTTGGTTTGATGGTATTTAATGAGAATGGTTTTAGTGGGGACTCTGATTTAGGCAATGGTAATAATCGTTGCGGCTATCTGTATTCAAGTCCCGCTTTAATGACAGAACCAGCAATAAACAGTTTTGTCTCCAAACTCAAGGCGTTTGACAAGAACGACTTGGCGAACCAGTCGCGCCTTGGGGATTTGGTGGCGGAAAGTTGGGCTATGTTAAATGGCCTTAGTACATCCTGTTCTGGCGTTGACTACTCTGGCCTCGCGGAAGTGGCAACAGAGTGTCGAGATGCTGTCTTGGTTTATATAGGAAATGCCACTAAAGAAAATTCTAGCGTCGCTGATGGCACAGGTAACCCAGACACTCTCTTGTTAAGTCAGCTAAGCAGTGCTTTTGGCTATGCGGAAGGCTCATCCAAATATGAGTTTTTTAGTACTCCCCGGGCGGTGACTCTACTTAATAACTCGGGCTCGGCCAACAACAAATACTGGGGCGATGAGTGGACGCGGTTTATGAATCTGGTCGACGTTGGGGACAGCGCCCAATCGGACAGAAATATCACGACCTATTCCATTGCGGTGTATGCACCCGACCTGGAAGAAAAGCTGGCCGGTGAAATTAACTTCCTTGCTGATATGGCCACAGAGGGCGGCGGTAAAGCATTTAAAGTCACCGCAGATAATCACGCTGGACTACAGGAAATATTAATCCAGATCTTCAACGAGGTTCAGGATGTCAATAGTGTGTTCTCTTCGGCGACGTTGCCGGTAAGCGCCAATACTCAGGGTACCTTCTTAAACCAGGTTTACATCGCCATGTTCCGCCCCGATGCCACTGCAGGACCGCGTTGGAATGGCAATGTTAAACAGTATCAATTGGGTTTTGATGCCGGTGGCAATATAGTCCTTACTGACGCGACCCAGGATGTATCTGGCGCGGTGACGTCTGTAACCAATCCGGTGACCGGGGCAATTGCCAGCACCGCAACCAGTTTTTGGACAACCAATTCACCGACTGATGGCAATGGGGTTGCCGTCGCTAATTGGCCAGCAGGGGGCTTCTGGATTAATAGCCCCGAGGGCGATGCCTTTACCTATGATGCCCCTGATGGCGACCTTGTCGAAAAGGGCGGTGTTGGCCTGGTTCAGCGTATTCAAAATCTGACCAGCTCTGATGGACGCATTGTCTATACTTGTAATGATACCGGTGCCTGCCCAACAGGGTCAGCCTTACCGGATTTCGACGGTGACAACGCCACACTGGTTAGTAAATTGGAAGGGATACTGGGTGCAGCCCAGGCAGGTGGCGGTGCCTCGATTACGGTGGGGCGTTATGATACCAATGAAACTATTTCTACCTCCTGTAGCGGTAACGGCAATAATCGAAAATGTACTGTCACCCACGATAATTCTGGCGGTACCGACCTAGATGCCAATACCGACAGGGTGGTGATTGTCGGGGGCTGGAATAGTGTTCTGCCGGCGAACAAGCAAGTGTGCACCTTCGATGCGCCATGCTCTATATCAGGTGTTACGGATTCCACCTTTGATGTGACCAGCAAAGATATACCAAATAACGGTTCATATAATAATGCTGTTATCGTCGATGTGAGCAGGCTTGCCACGGTTTCCCAAACTGGCCATGGGCTATTGGTGGGAGATCAAATTGAACTGGAAAATTGCACGGTTGGAAACAATACCAACACCTACAATATTGATGAACTGGAAGGTACGGTCTTGGGCAGCGTGGCTGCAATTATCGATGACGATACCTATCAACTGACGTTGCAGGATTATGTGCTTGCCGAGACTGCGAACGTAACCTGTGGTACTAGCGCTGTGACTTTGACTGCGGACAACCTTATCCAATGGATGCGTGGCGATGATATCGTCGGTAACGAAGTCAAGCGCGGGCCTTGCCCCCCAAATAGCAGAGATGCCGAATGCCCAGTCAGTGTTAGGGGCTCAATTCACGGCGACGTGTTGCACTCTCGGCCGGCGGTCATTAATTACGGTGGCAACACTGGGGTTGTGGTGTTCTATGGCTCCAACGATGGGCACTTCCGTGCGATAAACGGTAATCAGACGGCCAACATTGGTGACGTTCAGCCAGGGGGGGAGTTGTGGAGTTTTGTTGCCCCTGAATTTTTCGACCAGCTTAAGAGACTCTATAACAACAACCCGGCTGTGAAGTATCCCACCAGTATTGATCCTGATGCGGAAGGGCGGGATTATTTCTTCGACGGTACAACCACGGTCTTGCAGGATCAACGCGAGGGAACAAGTACCTCTGGCAAAGCATATATCTACCTATCGGCACGACGTGGTGGCCGTTTCATATATGCTATGGACGTTACCACCCCCACTAGTCCCCGGTATTTGTGGCGGTTGACCACGTCTGATCTTCCAGAATTGGGGCAAACCTGGTCGCAACCCAAAGTGACCCAGATTAAGGGCTACGACAATCCTGTTCTGGTATTTGGTGCGGGCTATGACCCAGCAGAGGACGCCGACCCCGCATCTGGCACCAATACGATGGGTCGAGGCATTGTCATTGTTGACTCAGTTAGCGGTAAAATCTTATGGACGGCAGTGCCCAGTTGCGCAGGCGTTACCCTCGCAGCCGGAGGGCACTGCCAAGCGACCGCGTCCTTGACCCGCGCGATTCCTGCGGATATTACTTTGGTGGATCGGGACTTCGATGGTTTTACCGATCGTCTTTACGCCGCCGATGTTGGCGGCAATATCTGGCGAATTGATCTGGAAACTCAGGATCCAGCAGATACCGCGTTCTCCCAGTTCCAGATCAGTAAGTTGGCGGAGCTCGGTGGTAGCGGCAATAATGCCAGGAAGTTTTTGTTTGGCCCCGATGTGGTGCCGACTAACAACTTTGATGCTGTGGTGGCCGTATCCGGCGACCGGGAGCACCCACTCTACACTGACGACAACACGGCCGGTCGGGCTTACAACGTCCAGAATCGTTTTTACGTGATTATGGATAAAAATCTCGGTAAAGCGATTTCGAGCCCGGCCCCCGATCCCATCGATACCGCAGATCTCGTTAATCAGAGTTCACTTCAGTGTCTCGATGCCGACGAGAATGTGGTTAGTTGTGATACTGCAGGTGCCACCTCATTGTTTTTCGATGGCTTGTCGGATTCCTATGCCGGTTACTATATTAATTTGATGGTGGGCGAAAAGGGAGTCAATGCGCCTCTTACGGTGGGTGGTAAAGTTTACTTTGGGACGAACCAACCGGATGTCCCGGCTGAAGGCTCGTGTACTGCAAATCTTGGCAATGCAGGAGCCTACGTTATAGATCTATTTACGGGCGAGACGCAGCGCAATATCTTCTCAGGTGGTGGTTTGCCACCATCACCGATCGCGGGTCTGGTAACCATTGATGGCAAAACCGTGCCTTTTATTATTGGCGGTGCTGGGCCATCTCCCTTTGATCCTAGCATGCCGGAGATGCCGGCGGACAATCGCCGCGAACGTACCTTCTGGTACTTTAAATAGCACGTCGATAAGCGCCCTCCGGGGCGTTTATTCGTCCAGCTGATACTTCTTCAACTTATAGCGAAATTGTCTGAAGGTCAGGCCTAGCACGTTGGCTGCTTCGGTTTTCTTCCATTGGGTTTCCTCCAGAGCTGCCAACATAACAGCTTTCTCTATATTCTCGATGTAATTCTCAAACTGGCCTCTGGCGGCAGTAAGGTGATCGACATTGGCCGCGGTATTGTGATCGGAAGGCGTGTGGGTTGGCAGGCTGAGATCTCGCGGCGTGATGCAATCGTTTTCGCACAACGTAGCCGCGCGCTCGATAATATTTTCCAGTTCCCGAACATTGCCGGGGAAGGGATAGCTGCGCAATGCATCCAGAGCGTCTGGGCTTAAAGTGGGTTTGGCCACTGACCAGTCTTTAGCAATCTTCTGCAGGATAAAGTCTGCCAGCAGGGGGATATCCTGGGCGCGCTCCCTCAGACTAGGGACCTGTATCTCAATCACGTTGATACGGTAGTACAAGTCGCTGCGAAAATGTTCTGCGGCGACTTCCTTGGCCAGGTCGCGGTGAGTAGCACTGAGAATCCGTACATCCACGGGAATCTCCCGGTTTGATCCCACCCGGCGCACCGCTTTCTCCTGAATGGCCCGCAGCAGTTTGACTTGCATGTTTAGTGGCAGATCGGCGACTTCATCCAGGAAAAGGGTGCCACCATTGGCGGCCTCAAACAGGCCTTCTTTGTCTTCAAAGGCGCCAGTGAAGCTGCCTTTGATGTGACCAAAAAATTCGCTCTCTACCAGCTCACTGGGTATAGCGCCGCAGTTCACCGGCACAAAGGCGGCGTTGGCTCTCGGGCCGTTGGCGTGGATCAGGCGCGCCACCACCTCTTTACCGCTGCCGGACTCACCGCTGATATAGACCGGCGCCTGGCTGCGCGCCAGTTTTTTAATCTGCTCTCTGAGCTTGATGATGCCGGGTGTTTCGCCCAGCAGCCGCGAATGTTGGCTGCTATCGATGCGGCTTTCGCTCTCCAGGCGCAGCGCGGATTTAACCAGGTTGCGAAGCTGTTCTACCGAAACCGGCTTGTTGATGAAATCAAAGGCCCCGGCTTTGAGCGCCTCGACAGCAAGCTCTGTACTGCCATAGGCCGTTAATACCGCAGTGGCAACAGTGTCGTAGCTGCGCTGTATATGCTTGACGATATCGATACCGGAGCCGTCTGGCAGTCGGATATCAGTCAGGCAAAGCTGAATATGGGGTTGTTCTGCCAAAGCGTCCAAGGCTTCCTGAACCGACCCGACTGACAGCGTATTGAGCCCCATGCGGGTTAGGGTGATATCCAGTAGCTCGCGGATATCGGGCTCGTCATCGACAATGAGTACGGTGTTGGTATTCATAAAAAATCTTTTAGGTCAGGGTGCCACGATTGGGATGGCTGAATTGTAACCGAAAGCAGCTTTGTCCCGATTCAGTACGTTGGTAGACGATGCTCATTTGATTAGCCAGACAAAGCTCTCTGGACAGATACAAACCCAATCCGCTGCCCTGTACCTGCGTTGTGAAAAAGGGTTCGAAGATGGCGTCCTCGTCTTCGACCGCAATACCAGGGCCGTTGTCGATAATATCCAATACCGCGCCGCCGGACAGGGGCGAGGTGGTAAGCTCGAAACTGACTTGGCCTCTTTCTTTCTCCGTGGTGCTGTGACGTATACCATTTTCAGTGATGTTGCTGACAATTTGCCGCAGTTGGCTCGGGTCGACTTTGACGATAATCCCGGAGGCGCTGGCGTGAACTTTGAGTTCGGCGGCATTGGGGTTGTGAGTCTGCCAATCATTGGCGAAATCCCGCAACCAGGACTCCAGTTCGAAACGTTCCGGTTTTGGGGGGCGGCCCCGGGAGAGCTCCAGAATATTCTGGATAATATCGTTCATGCGATTGGCATGGTTCTGGATGATGCGGGTGAATTTGCGATCGGTTTCCTCAAGCTCGGGGTTCTCGCTGAGTAGTTGCGCGGCATAGCTGATTGCCGCCAAAGGGTTGCGAATTTCGTGGGCGATACTGGCACTAAATCGTCCCAACGAAGCCAGTTTGAGGTTTTGTGCGCGCTGGGCAATCTTGCTAGAGTTCTCCAAATAGAAAAGGCAATCCCCATTTTCGGTGCTGTCCAAATGAGCCATGTTTACCTGGACTTCAACTTTGCCCCTGCCGAGGGTTAGAAGCTGGGAGTTGTTGTCGGGGTTGGCCGCCATTGAGACAAGCTCTGTCGGTGCTTTACTTCCCGGGGAGATGACCACATCGGGGTAATCTAGAAGCTCAGCCGCAGCGTTGTTGAGTAGTTTGATTTCGCCGTTGTGAGACATCACCACGACCCCAGTTTGCATTCGCTGTACGATCAGCTGGTTGATTTGTGACAGCCGCTCGATATCCTCTCGCCGGCGCTCTGCCAAGTGTTGGGTGGTGGATATTCTCTGGCTGAGGTAGCGGATAGCCAAGGCCGCGGTAAAATAGGCCATGCCCATGGTGCCGGCCTGTATAAACTGACTCACGTCGGCTCGCTCTGCGGCAATATTGGCGGCTACTTCCCCCAGCTCGGCGATGGTGGACAGCGAGGCAATCAGCAGGCTGAGCTGTCCTGGCAGAGTCATGCTGGCGGCGCTGATACAAACCACTAATAGCAACGCCAAACCAGAGTTGCTGGAAGCGTAGCTCATCAGCATCAGGCAGCCGATATCGATAAAAAACTCGCTAAACAGCTGTGTGTCGCTATAGGGCCTTGTCAGGGTCATATGACGGAGCAAGGCGATGGCGGAAAATGCCAAATAAGCGGCAGAGACGACGGCGAAGAGTTGGGGTTGGGATTTCCCCAGCACCGACTGTACTGTGCCCAGCACATAGGTCGCCACCAGTATCGCCACCAATACCAAGCGATATGTGCTGTAGATACGCATTACGGCGCGTATTTGTGAAAAGTCCTGGCGATGGGGCATCGGTGTGCTTTATTTCCAGTTGCGAGCAGCGCTCAGTTTAACGTTGCAGGGCGCCGATGCACACTGCGATATCTTGCTGTGTCGGGGCCATGGCAATTAGTGGAACAGGTCCTAATGCAATTCAAGCGAACAGGCCCTAAAATGCCGCTTGGCGCGGTGCGCCTATCAGATGTATCAGCGGAAAGCCGGAAACCATGAAGAAACTGCGAATAGCTCTTGCTCAGATTAATCCCGTGGTGGGTGATATCGATGGCAACACCGACAAAATCATCGCCACAGTGCGCAAGTGCACCGCGGAGTCTAGCCCCCAAGTGGTTCTGTTTCCGGAATTGGTGGTAACCGGCTATCCGCCGGAGGATCTGCTTCTGCGCAGCAGCATCGCCCGTCGTGTCGAACGGGCGATCAAGCGTATTGCCGATGCAGTGGGTGATGCCTTTGTCATTGTGGGCTACCCGCGCTACCTAGATGGCGCCCTCTACAACGCGGCTGGGGTCTTTTATCAGGGCAAACTGATCAACGAGTACTTCAAGCAATGCCTGCCCAACTACCGTGTATTCGACGAAAAGCGCTATTTTAAAGAAGGCCAGCACAGTCTGGTGCTGGATATGTTTGGCGTGCCAACGGCGGTAAGTATTTGTGAAGACGTGTGGGAAAACGGCCCCATGTCTGCTGCCAAGGCCAAAGGGGCCAAGCTGATGCTCAACCTCAGCGCCTCGCCCTTTCACGCGGGTAAGCAGGTGGAAAGGGAAGCGCTACTGGCCCAGCGGGCCTGGCAAGGCGGTATGCCGGTGGTGTACTGCAACCTGGTGGGCGGGCAGGACGAACTGGTGTTCGACGGTGCCTCCATGGCGGTGTCGGCCGATGGGGAATTGATTGCCCGCAGCCCGGCCTATCGAGAGCATTTGAGTTATGTCGACGCCCACTGGGATGGCGGCAATCTCAATCTGTTGCCCGGCGATGTGACCGATCTTCAACCGGTACTTGAGGACATCTACCAGACCCTGGTGCTGGGAGTACGGGACTACGTCAATAAGAATGGCTTCAATGGCGTGGTGCTGGGCTTGTCGGGAGGCATAGATTCGGGGCTGAGTCTGGCGATTGCCGTGGATGCTCTGGGGCCAGAGCGGGTTCACGCCGTTATGATGCCGTTTCGCTACACCTCGTCAATGAGCCTGGAGGATGCCCAGGCCCAAGCCGAGCTGCTGGGTGTCAATTACCAGGTCATGTCCATTGAGGCGATTTACGACAGCTTTATGGCTGCCCTGGCGGATGAGTTTGACGGTACAACGGTGGATAAGACCGAAGAGAACCTGCAGGCCCGCTGCCGGGGTGTGTTACTGATGGCGATCTCCAACAAGAAAGGTTACCTGGTACTGACCACAGGCAACAAAAGTGAGGTGGCGGTAGGCTACTCAACTCTCTATGGCGATATGGCAGGGGGCTTTGATGTTCTCAAGGATGTGGCTAAAACCCGGGTCTTTGAGTTGGCTCGCTACCGCAATACTCTGTCTGAGGCGATTCCCCAGCGGGTAATCGACCGGCCACCTTCCGCCGAGTTGGCACCGGGGCAGAAGGATGAGGACAGCCTGCCGCCCTATGTGGTCCTGGATCGGATTCTGGAGCGCTATATCGAGCTGGACGAGAGTGCCGAGACCATCATCGAAGCGGGCTACGATCGGGATATCGTGTACCGGATTCTGCGACTGGTGGACCTCAACGAATACAAACGCCGCCAAGCGCCGATAGGCACCCGCATCACAGAGCGCAGCTTCGGCCGCGACCGACGTTATCCCATTACCCAGAAATGGCCCATTGGCGACTGATTAGACGCCAATCTGCAAAAAAGCTGTGCCAGGGAGATCGTGAGAGGGGAGCTGCGCCGGCCAAGCCGGCGCAGCTTACAGTGTATTCCTGACGCTTTTATTCCTGACCTTTGACCCGGTTATCAAATTTGGGCGGATCGTAGCGGTCAAACAAACCAAAGGTGGCTTTGTTTAGAAGGGAGCGGTCCTGATCCACACCCACCTGGCTTTCAAAGTTGCCATTTTCATCAAGCGAGGGGTGGTCGGGGTAGTTCTTGCGCAGTACTTCCAGTGATTGGTTGGCGAGGTCCTCCATGCCCAGCAGCAGGTAAGCCTGGGTCATTACTGCCAGGGCGTCTGGCACAGCAGGGGTCTGGGGCAGGTTTTCAATCACATAGCGGCCACGATTGGCGGCAGCCAGGTAGGCTTTGCGCTTGAAGTAGTAGTTGGCGACGTTGATTTCGTAGCGGGCCAGCCGGTTGCGGAGGTAAATCATTCGCGCCCGGGCATCTTCGGCATAGGGACTCTCGGGGAAGCGTTGCAGCAGCAGGCGAAAATCCTCAAAGGACTGGATCGCCGAACCGGGATCCCGCTGGGTCATATCGGTGGGGAGAAAGCGCTCAAACAGGCCCTCGCCCTCGGTGTAGTTGGCCAGGCCGCGCATGTAGTAGGCGTAATCCACTTTCTCGTGCTGGGGGTGCAGGCGGATAAAGCGGTCGGCCGATGCGACCGCAGCCTCGTTGTCACCGGCGCGGTAGTGGGCGTAAATGATCTCCAGCTGTGCCTGCTCGGCATAGGGGCCAAAGGGGAAGCGGCTCTCCAGTAACTGGAAGTTTTGCACCGCCAGTGAATAGTTTTTGCTATTCAGGTAGTCTTGCGCGGTTTCGTATATCTTCCGTTCAGTGAGCTCTTTCTGCTCCGGAGGAGTATTACACCCGCTCAAGATCAAAGCGGCGAGCATCAACAATGGGACGAGCTTTTTCATGATATGTATGTCACGTATTCCGGGGCGGCGTCCGCCGCAAAGAGGGCACGTATTTAACCACACGCAGACAGTGGTATAAAGAATCAACCATGACTGAGACCATAGATCAGCAACGCGATGTCACCCCGGATCTGACCGGGTCACGTTTGGACCAGGCCGCCAGCCGCCTGTTCCCCGACTTTTCCCGCTCCAGGCTGCAAAGTTGGATCAAATCCGGCGAACTTACTGTCAACGGCGCCACCCGCCGTCCCCGAGACCCCGTAGAGGAAGGGGAAACCCTGGTGCTGCGGGCGCAGGTGGAGCCGGAAGGGCGCTGGCAGCCGGAAGAGATCACCTTGGACATTGTCTACGAAGACAGCGAGTTGCTGGTGGTGAACAAGCCCGCCGGCTTGGTAGTGCACCCCGGAGCGGGAAACCCCACCGGTACCCTGCTCAACGCGCTGCTTAACCACTGCCCGGGCATCGATGTGGTGCCCCGGGCCGGCATTGTTCACCGCCTGGATCGGGATACCACCGGTTTGATGGTCGTGGCCAAGACCCTGATGGCCCACGCCGATCTGGTCGATCAATTGCAGTCCCGGCAGGTTCACCGCGAATACGATGCGGTGGTGTTTGGTCCGCTTACCGGTGGCGGCACCGTGGATGAGCCTATTGGTCGCCACCCCCAGGCCCGGACCAAAATGGCGGTGGTGCAAATTGGCGGCAAAGAGGCGGTGACCCACTACCGGCTGCATAAGCGCTACCGGGATCATTGCCACATTCGCTGCTTTCTGGAGACCGGCCGCACCCACCAAATCCGTGTCCATATGGCCCATCTCAAGCACCCCCTGGTGGGCGATACCACCTACGCTGGCCGGCCCCGTTTGCCCAAGGGCGCCAGCGCCGATCTGGTTGAGGTGCTGCGCGGTTTTCCCCGGCAGGCCCTCCACGCCCGGCGCTTGGAGCTGGAGCACCCCGCCAGCGGTGACACCATGGTCTGGGAGGTCGACCTACCCGAGGACATTAAGCAGCTGCTCGCCGCGCTGGATGCCGAAGAGGCCCGCCAATCGTGATTTTGCCGGATTGGCCGGCGCCAGCGTCGGTGGTGGCCTTATCCACCTGCCGGCTGGAGGAGGGGGGCCAGAGTAAGGGAGCTTTTCGCAATTTTAACCTCGGCCAACATGTCGGCGATGACCCCAGTGCAGTTGAGGCCAACCGGGCTAAGTTGCGCCAGCGCTGCAAGGGGCTGCGAGAGATCGCCTGGCTCAATCAAATCCACGGTACGGCGATCGTTTCTGCCGACGAGGCTGTCGGGCAGGCGCTGCCAGTCGACGCTGATGCAGCCTTAAGCGGCTCCTCCGGCGTGGCCTGCGCCATTATGACCGCCGATTGCCTGCCGGTGCTTTTCTGTGACCGGCAGGGGCGCCAGGTGGCGGCTGCGCACGCAGGATGGCGGGGCCTGTGTGAGGGGGTTCTGGCGGCTACTGTGGCAGCCTTTGACTGCCCAAGAGACGACCTTGTTGCCTGGATGGGGCCCGCCATCTCGGCGCGTCACTTCGAGGTGGGTGCAGAAGTGCTGGGCGCGTTTTTGGCAAGTTGGCCGGCCCGCAATCACCCCGCCATCCAGCAAGCCTTTAGCCCTCATCCCACACGTTCAGAAAAATACTTTGGCGATCTTTATCAGCTGGCGCGGATTCAATTGACTGACTTGGGCGTCGGCGGCGTTTTTGGTGGCGAGCGCTGCACCTTTGCCGAAGCCGATCACTTTTTTTCCTTCCGTCGAGACGGTGTGACCGGTCGCCAGGCCTCACTGATTTATCTGATTTAGGTCAAATCCCCCTTCCGTAGATTCCCCTATATTTAGGCTCAGGCGCTTGTAAAGTCGCCGTGCGACCCTATTTACATAACAAGATGAATGATGGCGTCGCGTTGCCACACAGGGCTGATGACTCTGGTTGTCTCAAAGGACTGTTGGCTCTGGAAGAAGAAGGCATCACCGCGGCGTCATATTTGAACAGATGACGAATAAACGGAATGGAGAGCGAGAATGCGTATCGACCGTTTCACAAATTCCCTGCAAACCGCGCTGGCCGATGCCCAGTCGCTGGCTGTGGGGAAGGACCACCAGTATATCGAGCCACAGCACCTGCTCAGCGCGCTCCTGGCCCAGCAGGGGGGCGGAGCGCGGCCGTTACTGAGCCAAGCCGGAGCCAATGTCTCCAACCTGGAACAGGGCCTCAATAACGCTCTGGAGCGACTGCCTACCGTGCAGGGCGCAGCCGGGGACGTGCACGTATCGCAAAACTTGGGGCGGGTATTTAACGTTGCTGACAAGCTATCTCAACAACGTCAAGACAGCTACATCTCCAGCGAGGTGGTATTGCTGGCGATGCTTGAAGTGGGTGGCGATATTGGCAAGCTGCTCAGCGACGCCGGGGTGGACAAAGCGGCCCTGAATGCCGCTATCGAAAAAGTGCGCGGGGGACAAAATGTGAACGACGCAGGTGCCGAAGAAAACCGTCAGGCATTGGACAAATACACCATCGACCTCACCGAGCGGGCCGAATCCGGCAAGCTTGACCCGGTTATTGGCCGTGATGATGAAATCCGCCGCACCATTCAAGTATTGCAGCGCCGCACTAAAAATAACCCGGTGCTGATCGGTGAGCCCGGCGTGGGTAAAACCGCCATCGTCGAGGGCCTGGCCCAGCGTATTATCAACGGCGAAGTGCCGGAGGGTCTAAAGGACAAGCGCGTGCTGTCCCTGGATCTGGGGGCGCTGCTGGCCGGTGCCAAATTCCGCGGTGATTTCGAAGAGCGGCTCAAATCCGTACTTAACGAGTTAGCCAAAGAAGAGGGGCGGGTTATTCTGTTTATCGACGAACTCCACACCATGGTGGGCGCCGGTAAAGCAGAGGGCGCAATGGATGCTGGCAACATGCTCAAGCCGGCTCTGGCCCGGGGTGAGCTGCACTGCGTGGGCGCTACCACCCTTGACGAATACCGCCAATACATCGAAAAAGATGCCGCCCTGGAGCGCCGCTTCCAGAAGGTGTTGGTGGACGAACCCTCTGAAGAGGATACCATCGCTATTTTGCGGGGCCTCAAGGAAAAGTACGAAGTTCACCACTCAGTGAGTATCACTGACTCGGCGATTATTGCGGCGGCAAAGCTGTCCCAGCGCTATATCACCGACCGGCAGCTGCCCGACAAAGCCATCGATTTGATCGACGAAGCCGCCAGCCGTATTCGTATGGAAATCGACTCCAAGCCGGAGGCCATGGATAAACTGGAACGCCGTTTGATCCAGCTGAAAATCCAGCGCGAAGCGGTGAAAAAAGATGACGACGTCGCCGCTAAAAAGCAGCTGGACATTCTGAATGCCGATATCGACAAGGCGGCGAAAGAATACGCCGATCTGGAGGAAATCTGGAAGGCCGAGAAGGCGACCCTGCAAGGCAGTGCCCAGATTAAAGCCGATCTCGAGCAGGCCAAGCTGGAGCTGGAAGCGGCCCGCCGCGCCGGCGATCTAAGCCGTATGTCGGAGTTGCAGTACGGGGTCATCCCCGGCCTGGAGAAAAACCTGGCCTCCGCTGACGCTGCCGACCACGTCGACATGCAGCTGCTGCGCAACAAGGTGTCTGAAGAAGAAGTGGCTGAGGTTGTGTCCCGCTGGACTGGCATCCCCATCAGCAAAATGCTGGAAGGGGAGAAAGACAAATTGCTGCGCATGGAGGATGAGCTGCACAAGCGGGTGATTGGCCAAAACGAAGCGGTGGATGCCGTCTCCAACGCCGTGCGTCGCAGCCGGGCTGGGCTCAGTGATCCCAACCGACCCAATGGCTCCTTCCTCTTCCTCGGTCCTACCGGGGTGGGTAAAACCGAGCTGTGCAAGGCCCTGGCAACCTTCCTTTACGACAGTGAAGAAGCCATGGTGCGCATCGATATGTCGGAGTTTATGGAGAAGCACTCCGTGGCTCGTCTGATCGGTGCCCCCCCCGGCTATGTGGGCTATGAGGA
This sequence comes from Spongiibacter nanhainus, assembly GCF_016132545.1. Taxonomy (GTDB): domain Bacteria; phylum Pseudomonadota; class Gammaproteobacteria; order Pseudomonadales; family Spongiibacteraceae; genus Spongiibacter; species Spongiibacter nanhainus. The sequence continues at coordinate 2,518,314 of NZ_CP066167.1, read as the reverse complement.
GGGCGGATATCTGACCGAAGCAGTGCGTCGCCGTCCCTACTCGCTGTTGCTGCTGGATGAGGTGGAAAAGGCTCATCCCGATGTGTTTAACATCCTGTTGCAGGTGTTGGATGACGGTCGCCTCACCGATGGTCAGGGGCGTACCGTGGACTTCCGCAATACGGTGATTGTGATGACCTCCAACCTGGGCTCCGACATTATTCAGGAGCAAACTCGCGGTGGCGCGACCTACGGGCAGATTCGCGAGGCGGTCCTGGAGGTGGTGGGTAGCCACTTCCGGCCGGAGTTCGTTAACCGTATTGATGAATTGGTGGTCTTCGAGCCCTTAGATAAGGATGCAGTGCGCTCCATCGCTGGAATCCAACTGGACATCCTCAACCGCCGTTTGGCGGAGCGGGAGATGCGCCTGGAGGTCAGCGAGGCGGCGATGAGCAAGCTGGCTGAAGTGGGCTTTGACCCAGTATTCGGTGCTCGCCCCCTTAAACGGGCCATCCAACAGCAGGTGGAAAACCCACTGGCTCAGGCTCTGCTAAAAGGGGAGTTTGAACCCGGCAGTGTTATCAGCGCCGAGGTGGAGGCCGATAAATTGGTGTTTAAGGCCGCGACTTTGCAATAAACGAACAGGCTTCCCGCGCTGAGCACGGCTTACCCTGCCGTTCTCAAACTTCTAAAACCGCTGTCGTCATTCCTACGGCAGCGGTTTTTTTATTTATGGCATCGGTGATCTGCCCAGCCATCGTCGCCCGTACTCCATCGGCACACTATAAAAATACCGGCCGCTCGTCTGCTGCGGGCGGCGGAAATCTATACAACAAGGGGTTCACTATGCGCACTCGTTTCCTGAAATCGGCTATGGCGGCCGCTGTTTGCGCCTCCACCGTGCTAAGCGGCTCGGTTATGGCGTCCAGTCACCGGGAGGCGCCATTCATTGCCGGCGCGCCTAAAGTCGACGGCACCGATTTTTATATGTTCCGCAGCTATGAAAGCGGCAGAGAAGACTTTGTCACGCTAATTGCGAACTACCAGCCTCTGCAGGATGCCTACGGCGGCCCAAATTACTTCACCCTCGACCCCAAGGCTCTCTACGAAATTCATATCGACAACAATGGCGACGCTGTTGAGGACATCACCTTCCAGTTCCAGTTTGATAACGCCTACGGGCAGGCCAACGCCAGCGGTTTGATCACCGATGGTGCGGTGGATACCGGCTCTCCCAATGGACCCGTGCAAGTGCCTCTGGCTGCGGTAGGCGGTGGCTCTGGTACTAGTCCAGGGCTGCTGAATGTCGTGGAGACATTCACGGTAGACGTTGTTAGCGGTGATCGCCGCAGCGGCAGCAGTGCGTCTGTGACCAGCGCCGGCACCGGTAGTAGCACCTTCACCAAGCCGGTGGACAATATGGGTGAAAAAACCATTCCGAATTATCCCGGCTACGCCCAGCAGTTTGTCTACGATGTGGCGATACCGGGCTGTAACGCCTCCGGGTCCCGCCTGTTTGTGGGCCAGCGCCGGGAAGGGTTTGTCGTTAACCTTGGCGAAGTATTCGACCAGGTTAACCTCAATCCGCTGGGTGCTCGGGATTCCCGGACTAATACCATCGGCGATAAAAACGTGACCACCATGGCCTTGGAGGTTCCGATCTCGTGCCTGACCAGCGGTGACGACCCGGTGATCGGCGCCTGGACAACTGCCAGCAAGCCCCAGGGTCGGGTGTTGAATCCGGACCCCTCTGGCGCCAGCGACAATGCTAATGGCAGAGGGCCCAGCGTCGAGGGCGGTGCCTGGGCACAGGTCTCCAGACTGGGCAATCCGCTGGTGAATGAAGTTGTTATTGGCATTACCGACAAAGACCAGTTCAATGCCAGCGAGCCCAAAGACGATGTCGCCAACTTCGCCGACTACGTGCTTTACCCAACGCTGCCTACTCTGGTTGAAGTGCTCTTCCAGGTGCCTGCGCCAAAACCTGAAGGTGGTCGTACTGACCTTCTGGCAGTATTCGTTACCGGTGTGACTACTGGGCCCAACGATACCCCGGCCAACTTTAAATTCACGGCACCGGCCAACCAAAGCCAGCCTGGCGAAATGCTGCGTCTGAACACGGCTATCGACCCGGTCGTTCCCGGTAATCCAGGCTACAGTGATCTGGGCTTTTTGGGCTGTGACCTGGCGGGCTTCCCCAACGGGCGCCGGGTGACTGACGACGTTGTCGATATTGCCCTGACCGTTGCCGAGGGCGCGCTATTGGGTGTCAACGGTGTGCAAACATGCGATCTCAGTGGCCCTTCACCCACGGTGGTGAACGAAGGCGTAGTGGTTAATGACGGCGCGTTGCCAGATTTAAATGACTATCCGCTGAGCTTTCCCTACCTGGCAGATCCGATTCCAGGTTCACCCAACGAGTCATCGCTGGCAGCGACATCGCTGTCGGCCCAGTAGTAGGGGGATGCCATGCAGACCACATTAAAGATAGCCGCCGCGTTATGCGGCGCACTCGCTCTTGGCGGGTGTTTTGACGACGATGACAACAACCGCAAGGGGGGCATGAACGGCGGTGGTGACGAAGGGCCCGTGGGCTTTGGTGCACTGGTCTCTCAAGTGTTCGGTCAAGGCCCCAATGATGAGCCCATCACCGTGAATGATCTGGATATCGTCGACGATGATCCAGGCTTCGACGATCAGCTCAACTAGCCAATGCTGGATTCCCTTCGCGCTGTACTCAAGTCGCGTAGCGCGCTCTGGGCAGTATCTGTGACACTGGCCTGGAGCGCTTCGGCTCTTGCAGCGGCGCCGGAGATCGTGGTGCCCAATGGCGGTGACGTCATCGTTTATCAGCTCCCCGCTGGCACAGCCGCGCTTAAGGCGCGCTCTACGACAGCCCAGGCCCCTTTGGACAGGGTTGAAGCGCTTCTGAAGCGCTTCGATGAGCAGGGCAATCCGCGACTGCTCGGTGATGTGCAGCGTCTTCTCGATTCACTCGGACCGGCGGCCAGGGACGGCCGTTTTTACATATACCGCGCTCGCCTGCGGCAAAGCCTGCACCAGTTCGACGACGCGATGGTGGACCTGAAACGCGCGTTAAAGACTTCTGAATGGCGCCATCAGGCACTGCTGCTTGCATTCAATGGCGAGCTGGTTAGGGGCAATTACCAATCGGCACGCCGTTACTGCGGACAGCTGGCTGCGCTTCGGGACGACCTTTACGCGGTGAGTTGCCGTGCCCATCTCGATGCCGTGGGCGGCGCTGCCGATGGGGCGCTGACAGCGATAAAGCAGGCTATGGCACAGGCCCTTCTGAGCCAGGACAGTCAAGCCAGGCACTGGGCGCTCACCACAGCCGCTGATATCGCCGAGCGGGCGGGCGACGATGCCCAGGCTGCGCAATTATGGCGGCTCGCCATGCGTTTGCGACCAGGGGATCGCTACGCCACTGGTCGTCTCTGCAATAACCTGCTCAATCAGGATAACGCCACCGACGCTGTATTGACCCTTACCCAAGGCCGCAACGATCTCGACACCTTGGTAGTGTGCCGTGCTCGGGCATTGGCGCGCCAAAATCGGGGCCAAGAGCTTGCCGCCCAGCTCCAACAACGCTTTGACGAGGCCAAGTGGCGCGGAGAGGTGCTGCACAAACGCACCCTCGCGGAGTACCTGTTGTACGTGGCGGATCGCCCGGCTGAAGCGCTGCAAGTCGCCCGTGACAATTGGCAGAGCCAGCGCGAATGGCCCGATCGCCAGCTGCTGCTGGCCGCCGAGCGCGCTAGTGGAGAACAGCCATGAGCTACAGGGAAACAGCCTTGAGCTATAGGGAAACGTCCATGAGCTATAGGGAAACAGCCATGAGCCCGGTGGGGAAAGCCATATGGACAAATATCAAAGCGCTATTGCTTGTTGGCCTGCTTTTGCTCACACCTGGCCTGGTCCAGGCCCATAAAGTCAGCGACAGCTTTCTCTATCTCACTGATCACAGTGTGCGGCTCGACCTGGCCATAGAGGACCTGTTGAGATTGGATGGGGTAGGGGGCGCGCCCCTGGATCACAATGGCGACGGCCGAGTGATCTGGGGGGAGCTCCTCGCTGCCGAAGGTCGTTTGGCAACGGCTATCACGGGTGGTATCTCCCTGCGCCTGGGGCAATCGCCGTGTAATGTTGCCGCTACGCTGGCGGGTATTAGCCGCCATAGCGACGGTCCCTACAGTGCGTGGCAGATCGAGTCGCCGTGTCTAACGCAGGGCGGCGATTTGAGCTTGAGCTATGACCTGTTATTCAAGCAGGACCCACTGCACCGAGGGCTGTACCGCTTGCAGCGCGACGGTGGTGAAGCGCATTTTGGCGTGCTGTCGCCCCAATCCAATAGGGTGAGCTGGGCTGAAATGGGCTACTGGAGCACTGCCAAGGCCTTTTTCGTTCAAGGTGTGATTCACCTGGTGACCGGCTACGACCATTTGTTGTTTTTGCTGGCGCTGCTGTTGCCTGTGCTGCGGGAGCAATCCGGGGAGCGTCGTTTGTCGACGGTCGTTCGAGAAACAGTGTGGATCGTGACCATGTTTACCGCGGCCCACAGCGTGACTCTGGCCCTGGCGACCTTGGGCTACGTCTCCCTGCCCTCGGCGCCGGTGGAGGTCGCTATCGCGCTGTCGGTAACCGCCGCCGCGCTACTGGCACTGTCGCCTCTGCACTACCATTATCAAATGGCTCTGGCCTTTGGTTTCGGCTTGATTCACGGCTTGGGATTTGCCGGCATGTTGGCTGGCCTGCTGGACGCGACTGCCGGCAAGGCTGTCGCCCTACTGAGCTTCAATGTGGGGATAGAGCTGGCCCAGTTGTTGTTGGTCGCTGTGCTGGTGCCGATACTCTACGCGCTGCGCAATTACCGGACCTTCTTCAATATCGCGTCACCGATGACCTCCACCGCTATTGCGGTGGTGGGCTTGTATTGGGCCTGGTTGAGGGTTTGAGGTCGCTGTCGCAGCGTTCAGCGACCAATCAGTTGCAGTGGATGCGAATCGCTTCTTGAGCTCGGGCTTTCTGCTCTTCTTTTTCTTCCGGAGTCAGGAAGCGGGTATTACCGTTTTCATCGGTCATGCGAATCCGCGCCGCATTGTTTTGCATGGACTGGAGGTTGGACTTGGCCTGAGCGCAAATGGCCGGGTCCTTGGGCGGTAATACTTCCATCTTGGCCGGCTGCGGGTTGGTCGGTTCCGTACTGCTTTCACCGCCTTGCTCATCGGCTTCTGTTGCGCCGTCGTTGTCGTCGCTTTGCCGGGAAAACGAGGTGCCACTGCGGGATTCAACGAACTCGTAGCTGCGCCCCAATGGGGGTTGCTGAGTGAAATGGTATTCCCCCTCATCATCTTGCCATCGGTAGTAGCCGTCTTTGGCGGCGACGGCGGAGCCGGCGAACAGGATCAATGTCGAGGCGATAGCGAGGCAGGACAGTGTTGTTTTCATTATCGGCATGGGCGAGTCAACAGCTGAATAAATAATAATATCTGGATTATGGCAGATTGTTGCCACATCTGAGAAACGCTTATCGCCCTCGAATGACGACAAACCGTGGTTTTTTAAAGAAAAACCTCCGAGTTAGGAGCTGTATGTATTGACTTTACAGCGCCAAAACTAAAAAATATGGGGTCGTCCCAGTAGGGGCGAGATGGCTGTTTTCCGCGCTGCTTACCCTGCGGCCTTATACAGAGCACGGCTAATCCTGTCGCGCTGCTACACACGTAGTTCCATTCACTCTGCAAACACACGACCTGTGTTGCGAGATTGCCCGCTTCGCGTTATCCGGCGAAGCCTAGAAAACGCTGCTTTAGCAGCATTTTGGCGTTTCGCCCGGAATGGCCGCAAGGGATTCCGGTGGTAATGTGTTTTAGACATCCAACGCTCGCAAGTAAATAGTTTGCGCCCGACCAGCCCCGGCATGCTCCCGGAAGGCGGCTTCGGGTTTATTGGTTTTCAGATTGAAACGAGGATGATTAAGTGGAGTTGTTATCTGGCGGCGAAATGATCGCCCGCGCCCTGGAAGACGAAGGGGTCGAGTTTATCTTCGGCTACCCCGGCGGCGCAGTTCTGCATATTTACGATGCCCTATACTCCTGTGACGTGCCGCACATTCTGGTGCGCCACGAGCAGGCGGCCACCCACGCCGCGGACGGTTACGCCCGCGCTACCGGCAAGCCCGGTGTGGTGCTGGTGACGTCCGGCCCCGGTGCCACCAATGCCATTACTGGTATTGCAACCGCTTACATGGACTCCATCCCCATGGTGGTGTTGTCCGGCCAGGTGATGAGCCATCTGGTGGGCGAAGATGCCTTCCAGGAAACCGATATGCTGGGTATCTCCCGGCCGATCGTTAAACACAGTTTTCAGGTCACCCGGACCGAGGATATCCCCGAAGTCATCAAAAAAGCGTTTTATATTGCCAGCACTGGCCGTCCCGGCCCGGTGGTGATTGATCTGCCTAAGGATTTGACCAACCCCCACGACAAGTACGAGTACAACTACCCCAAAAAGGTCAAGATGCGCTCCTATACGCCGGCGAGCCGGGGGCACAGCGGCCAGATCAAAAAAGCGGCCAGCCTGCTGTTGGCAGCTAAGCGTCCGGTGATCTACTCCGGCGGTGGTGTGGTGCAGGGCAACGCCTCAGAGCAGCTCACGGAGTTGGCGAAGATGCTCAACTTCCCGGTCACCAATACCCTGATGGGGCTGGGTGCCTATCCCGGCAGCGACCGCCAGTTCCTAGGGATGTTGGGGATGCACGGCTTCTACGAGGCCAATAACGCCATGCACCACAGCGACGTGATCCTGGCGGTGGGCGCTCGCTTTGACGACCGTGTCACCAATACCACCAGCAAATTCTGCCCCGGTGCCAAGATCATTCACGTCGATATCGACCCGGCGTCTATTTCCAAAACCGTCGGTGCCGATGTGCCCATCGTGGGGCCGGTAGATACGGTACTGACCGATTTGATTGCGGTGCTTAAGGAGCTGCAGGCCCAAGAGCCGGGGTTGCCGGATCAGGATGCACTGAGCCACTGGTGGAGCCAAATCGACGAGTGGCGGGATGCCCACGGTTTGTGGACGGCGCCCCGTTACGACACCAGCTCGGGGCTGATTAAACCTCAGCAGGTTATCGAGACCCTCTACAAAGTTACCCGCGGTGAGGCCTATGTGACCTCTGACGTTGGCCAGCACCAGATGTTTGCTGCCCAGTATTACAAGTACGACAAACCCCGCCAGTGGATCAACTCCGGTGGCCTCGGCACCATGGGCTTTGGTCTGCCTGCCGCCATGGGGGTCAAACTGGCCTTCCCGGATGCCGATGTGGCCTGTGTGACCGGTGAGGGCAGTATCCAGATGAACATTCAGGAGCTGTCGACCTGCTCCCAATACAACATTCCGGTGAAGATCCTCAATCTTTACAACGGTTACCTGGGCATGGTCAAACAGTGGCAGGACATGCAGTACGAGGGGCGCTATTCACAAAGTGTCTACGAGAACTCACTGCCGGACTTCATCAAACTCACCGAGGCCTACCACCACGTCGGTATCAAGGTAACCCAGTTGTCCGACCTGGAAGAGGCGATGAAAGAGGCCTTTGCCCGCAAGGATGAGTTGGTGTTTATGGATATTCACGTGGACCCCCACGAGCATGTGTACCCGATGCAAATTGCCCCCAACGGCAGCATGCGGGATATGTGGCTGAGCAAGACGGAGCGGACCTGATGCGGAGAATTATTTCAGTATTGATGGAGAACGAACCAGGTGCGCTGTCGCGGGTTGTGGGGCTTTTCTCTCAGCGTGGCTACAACATTGAGACTCTCAATGTGGCGCCCACGGAAGATCCGACTCTGTCGCGTCTGACGTTGACCACGGTCGGCGACGACCACAAGATTGAGCAGATTACCAAGCATCTCAATCGCCTGGTGGACGTGGTGAAGCTGGTGGATCTCTCGGAAGGTGCCCACATCGAAAGGGAGTTGATGCTGGTGAAGGTCCGTGCGACCGGTGCCCAGCGCGCCGAGATCAAGCGTTGCACTGACATCTTTCGCGGTCAGATTGTCGATGTCGGCCCCAGCGTTTACACCATTCAGGTGACCGGGGCAGCGGATAAGCTGGACTCCTTCCTTGAGGCGGTGGGCGATGCCGCTATTATGGAAGTGGTGCGCAGCGGTGTATCCGGCATTGCCCGGGGCGAGAAGGTACTTAACCTATAGCGGTGCCGCTCTATCTCGATAAAGGGCCTGGTTGGCCCTTTTTTTATGGGTATCGAAGCCGTAGTAAAGAATAATATAAATGAGAAGCACTTGCGTTAGAGAGGCTGTGACGACATAATTCACGCTCACTTTTACAGAAGTCGCACTGACTTTGTGGCCGTCCGGTTTTCCCTTTATGCGCGCGTTTTTCACTCTTCTTCATCGTTACTTTGGTCTTGCGATCGCCGGCTTTCTTATTGTCACCGGCCTCACTGGCGCGGTAATTTCCTGGGACCATGAACTGGATGAGTGGCTGAACCCGCACCTGCTATCGGCGACCGGCGAGGGCACGCCTCGCAGCGCCACCGAGCTGGCCCGAGAGGTGGAGCGGCGCTATCCCGAGGTTCAGGTAACTTACTATGAAATGGCCCATGAACCTGGCCACAGCTATTACTACTGGGTAAGTCCACGGGTGAACCCGGATACCGGAAAGCTCTACCAGCCCGGCTTCAATCAAGTCTATGTCGACCCGGTTAGCGGCGAGGTACTGGGCACCCGTGAGTGGGGGGCAGTGTGGCCCATCACAACAGAAAACTTTATTTCCTTCCTCTACAAACTTCACTTCAGTTTACATATTCCCGAGGTGGCGGGGATTGATCACTGGGGTATTTGGTTACTGGGCATTGTGGCACTGACCTGGACCCTGGACTGTTTTATCGGCTTTTACCTAACCTTGCCCCGTCGTCGTCGCCGCAGCAAGCGAGATAGCGGCAGCTTTTGGCGGCGTTGGCAGCCTGCCTGGAAAGTGCGCTGGCGGGGTGGCAGTCACAAGTTGAATTTTGATCTGCACCGGGCCTTTGGCTTGTGGACCTGGGGGCTATTATTCGTTATCGCCTTTACCGGTTTTTCTCTAAACCTCTACCGGGAAGTGTTTTATCCACTCATGAGCAGTGTGTCCGAAGTCACACCGACGCCAATCGACAGCCGTACACCCTCTGGTCACCATGCACCCATTGAAGCGGATTACGGCTTTGAGCGGGCTATTGCGCTGGCCCGGCAAGCTGGCCTGGAGCGGGGCTGGAATCAGCCGGTGAATAGTTTGTGGCACGCCCGGGAGTACGATGTGTACCGCCTGGAGTTTTTCTCGGCCGAAGAGGGCCACGGCAGCGGCGGCGTGGGTCACAAGGCGGTGTATCTGGATGCCAGTAGCGGTGAAGTCTTGGGTGACTGGCTGCCTTGGCAGGGCACGGCGGCGGACCTGTTTGTACAGGCGCAATTTCCCATGCACTCGGGGCGTATTCTCGGTCTTCCGGGGCGTATTCTGATCTCGGTGATGGGGCTTGTGGTGGCGATGCTGAGTGTCACCGGCATTGTGATCTGGTGGCGCAAGCGCCGCGCCAGACGCATAACGGCGTCCCGGTCTGCACTCAGTTCAGCGGCTCGCCCTGGCGGAAGCTCTGCTTCGGGCGAACTTGGCTAAATCGCTTGGCTGCCGGGTTTAACTGACGATAGCCAGGCGCAGTGCCACCATATCCAGCTGTAGCCTGGCCAAGGCATCGCGCCCCAATTCGCTATAACGATCAAACTCTGCCAGGGCCTCATCGTCGACGGCGGGATTGCGTTCCACCAGGGCTGCCAGTCGCTGCCGCTCCAGGGAGCGTTCAGCCTCCAGGTTTTCGCTAGCCCGCTGCCGCCACTCGTCGAGCCTCTCTGCGGCCAGCTGCTCCGCCATTTTCACCATTTTTGCCAGGGGAGCCCGAACCTCCCGCATCAGCGGCGGTACCATCTTCTTTTTAACGTGATGGCAAAGTGGGTTGAGCTTGGCGTGGGGGACTTTGGCGGCGATATCCCGACCCTTGTTGTCGATCAGCAGACGCAGGGATTGGCCCGGTACGTAGCGCTGTAACTGCAGGCTCGCCGGTGCCTGGGTCGAGGGATTGAAAAAGGCCTCCAGCAATAGGGTACCGGCGGGCAGGCCTTTAACCTGCATGGTGCAAATTGACGCACTGCCGAAATCGCTGCTGAGAATCAGCTCCAGGGCTTCCCGCACCAGTGGGTGCTCCCAGGTGAAAAAGGCCATATCCTCCCGGCTGAGGGCGCGTTGGCGATCAAAGGTGCCGGTAATGCCCTCTTCGGGTAGGTGTCGGAGCAGGTCGCCCACCATGTGCTCGCCGGGGCGTAAAATAATCGCGGCCTCGCTGTGGTCCTCGTGGTCCAGCCCCAGCTGGTCGGCCAGCATCTCCAGGTAATCGGGAAGTGTGTCAGCCTGGGAGGGCGTGGTTAATTCGGCGATTTGCTCAGCGGCTTCCGGTCGACAGGAGTTGAGCTCCAGCAGTTGATTGCGGCCGTCCCTCAGGGATTGCTCCAGGGCCTGGGTCTGCTCTCGGGCAGCGTCCAGTAAGCTGGCAAAACCATCGCCTTCAGGATTCTTTAGGGTATCCAGCAGTGACGAGCGAAATTGCTGAACCACCGCGGACGCGACCGGGCAGGGCGCATTGAATAAACCCAGTGCGTCCCGGTACCAGGCCAGCATGCCCGCCATGGCAGTACCGGTATAGTAGGGAACGTGGATGTTGACGTCGCCGTCTTGACCGATGCGGTCCAGGCGGCCGATACGCTGTTCCAGCAAATCGGCGTCCAGCGGCAGGTCAAACAGAACCAGGTGCTGGGCAAACTGGAAGTTGCGACCTTCGCTGCCGATTTCCGAACAAAGCAGAATCTGTGCGCCGTCTTCCCAGTCGGCAAAGTAGGCGGCGGCTCGGTCCCGCTCCAGCAGGGTCATTTCCTCGTGGAATACACTGCTGGCAAAACCCCGCCGCAGGCGCAGGTAGAGTTCCAGGTCCCGGGCGGTGTCGGCGTGATGACAAATCAGCAGGACTTTTTCGTCACTATTTTGCAGCAGCCATTTTTCCAGCCACTCCACGCGGGGGTCTTCGGCCAGCCAATCCTCACCCAGTACCGTTTCCGGCATCAGTAGCTGATCGGCGTCCAGCTCCGTTGACAGCAGACGGTACTGGGCAGGGGTATCCAGCGGGTGTTCGTGGAGCTGCCGTTGCGGAAAACCGCCCACCGAGTGGCGGCTGTTACGGAACAAGTTGCGCCCAGTGCCAAAGCGATCCAGCAGGGCGTTGATGGCACTCTGTTTGGCGCTCTCATCGCCACTGCGCAGCTCATTGACAGTGTCATCGTCGAGGTAGGCTTGCAGCGATTTCTCAAGTGACGAGGAGGGCGCACCTTCGAGCTGTTGTAATTCGCTGATCAGCTCACTGATCGCGGCATAATCCTGTTGTTCATCCCGAAACTGCTGGAGACTGGGATAGCGGGCGGGATCCAGCAAGCGCAGGCGGGCAAAGTGGCCTTCGATACCGGTATTCTCGGGGGTGGCGGTAAGCAGTAAGACGCTGTTGATGGCTTCGCACAGAGACTCAAGAAAACCATAGGCGGGGTCGGGTTCGCCGTCTTCCTGCCAGTGATAGTGGTGGGCCTCATCGACAATCAGCATATCCCAGCCGGCGTCCAGCAACTGTTTGCGACGGCGGTCTTCATCTAACAGCCAACTGAGCGGGCAGATCAGTAACTGGGTGGTGACAAAGGGGTTGTCCCCGTCCACTTCCAATTCGGCGCAGCGCTCTTCGTCAAAGACTGAAAAATGCAGGTTGAAGCGCCGGCGCATCTCTACCAGCCATTGGTGGACCAGACTGTCAGGCACCACAATCAAGGCGCGTTGTACCCGTTCTTGCAGGGTCAGACGATGCAGAATCAAGCCTGCTTCGATGGTTTTACCCAGGCCCACTTCGTCCGCCAACAGCAGCCGGGGGTGTTCTCGCTTACAGGCCTGTTCGGCAATATAAAACTGGTGGGGCAGGAGCTGTACACGGGGGCCAATCAGGCCGAAGTGCTCACTGGCGACAGCACGGTTGTGAGACTCCAGAGACGCCACACGCAGTGCGTAGCGCCGGTGATGGTCCAGCTGCCCAGCGAGAAGGCGCTCTTTGGCGGTGTGCAGGCTGATAACACTGCTCAGGATTTGCTCTGGGACCGGATGCTGCTCGCCCGCTGCCGACTCGGCCATGTACACCAGACAGCCGCCGTGTTCTTCGATACTGCGGACTGTGAGAGCTGGTTGGTCGGGGACGTCAATTTCGTCGCCTACCTGAAACTGTACCCGCGACAGGGGCGCGGAGTCAGCGGCGTAGGTGCGCTCTTCTTCGGCGGCCGGGAAGGCAATTTGTACGCGGCGGTTTTTAGCTTCGAGAATGATGCCGAGGCCCAGGTCGGGCTCGGGATTGCTGATCCAGCGTTGGCCGGGAATGTAGGTGTTCGACATAGCGACTAAAACACAAACTCTCTGTGCGCGGAGTGGTAAGGGCGTCGTAAGGTGCGCATCTTAGCTCAATACAAGGCTCCTTAACATGACAAACCCGCCCATGCTGCAAATTAGCCATTGATCTGCGCGGCGATAGCAAGCGTAACGTTTTTAAACACCCAGTGTGGAGAGAAGAGCAATGCAGCGATTTATTGTAGAGAGCTACAACGTAGTCATGGACTCCCGCAAGAACCCACTGAGGCATCTGGACCTCGCTTCGCAACACTACGTCATGCAGGTTCTGGCATGGATGTGGAGTATGGTGTTTTCTCTGGCGTTTCTGTCTGTCTTTCACTTCCATTACGTGTGGGGCGCACATGTGCTGATATTTGGCGGTATTTGCTTCACTGTGGGGGTGTTTCGCCGGGCAGAGAAAAAGCAATTGCAGGTGAACAAAGCGGTACAACAACAGTACAGCCGGGCCTCGGCCTGTGCTTGGCAGTTAGACCGGGAAGCCTGAGGCCAAGCACACTGAAGTCGAGCGTCTTGCTCGATTTCCCTGCCTGTGCAAGCTGTGAGTAAGGAGGGAAAGCGGCCTTCGACCAAGGTCGCATGCGGTGGGGGTGAGACTGAGCTAAACTGACCGCCGGTTTAGCGTTTGGGGTCGGCAATGCCCACTTCACAGTGGCTGGTATTGATCGCATTTATCTACGTCGGGCTATTGTTTGCGATAGCCTGGTGGGGCGATCGTCGTCGCGGCGCATGGTCGCCCTGGCAGCCGTTGATTTTCAGTTTGTCCTTGGCGGTATATTGCAGCTCCTGGACCTTCTTTGGTGCGGTGGGACGGGCGGCCAATGAGGGCTGGTCCTACATTGCGATTTACGCCGGCCCCATTGCCGTATTCGTGCTGGCCTGGCCATTTTTGCGACGCTTGTCGGTGGTCGTCGCCCGCAACCGGGTGACCTCCATTGCCGATTTTATCGGCTCCCGCTTTGGCAAGAGCCAATTGCTGGCCGCCCTGGTCACTGCACTCGCCGTAATTGGCACACTTCCCTATATCGCTCTGCAACTCAAGGCAATTGCCCAGGCCTGGATGAGCGCCCAGGCCATGTGGGGGGAGCCGGTCGAGTCCAGTCAGGGCTACAGCAGCTTTTTTGCCGCCTTGATACTGGTGGTATTCACCATCGCTTTTGGTACACGGGTTGCAGAGGAGCGCCATCGCAACAAAGGCTTGATGTCGGCCATTGCGGTGGAGTCGGTGATAAAACTCATGGCCTTTGTCTTGGTGGGGGGATTTGCCTTGTGGGCCCTTTGGGCGCGCAGTCAGCAGGGGCTGGCCATCGAGATGGGCAGATTACTGGAGGCGCCTGAGCCCGTCAGTTTTATCACACAAATGGTGTTGGCGGCGGCGGCGATCGTGTGTTTGCCGCGGCAATTTCACGTGATGAACGTGGAACATCACAACCGCCGCGGGCTGCGAATGGCACGTTGGCTGTTTCCTCTGTATCTACTGCTGTTCTGCGCCTTCATTGTTCCAATCACCATGCTGGGTCAGAGTGTGTTCCCCCAGCAACTGTCTAACGCAGACATGTTTGTGGTCTCGCTGCCGGCGCAATCTGGTCTTGAGCCGCTGGCGGTGATTGCCGTGTTGGGTGGTCTGTCGGCGGCCACCGGCATGGTGATCGTCGCCTGTCTGACCCTGTCGATCATGGTGTGTAATGAGTGGATGGTGCCGCTGTGGCAGCGTTTTCGGCGGGAAAACAGTATCAACGCCGCCTGGCTGCAACGGGTGCGGCGAGGTGCCATTCTCGCGGTCCTGCTGACTGGCTGGTTGCTGGAGCGGCAGCTCACCGGCCAGGGCGGTTTGGCGTCTTTGGGGCTGCTGTCATTTGCCGCCGCTGCCCAATTGATGCCCGCTGTGGTGGCGGCGGTCTATTGGCGACGTGCCCACGCCCGGGGTGTTCTGGCCGGGCTGACCATCGGCGGAGCGCTGTGGTTTTACTGTTTGTTGTTGCCGGCACTGTTGCCCGATGGGCACCACTTGTTGATTGACGGGCCCTTTGGGCTGTCCTGGCTTGCTCCGGAACAGTTGTTTGGCCTTTCCTTTGCTGACTCCTTGAGTCACGGCGTATTTTGGAGTCTGTCTGCCAACACTCTGGCCTTGATCCTGTTTAGCTCCGCAAGTCGCTTCCGTGCCATCGATTTGCGCCAGGCGCGAAGATTCACCCAGTTAAACTGGCAACATGCGGCCCGCCGCGGAGATCTGGAAACGGTCAACGTGGAGGCCTGGCAACTGCGGCGCTTATTGGAGCCCCTGCTGGGGGAAAGTCGCCTGCACAGCTTGTGGCAACGGTTTGAGCGCCGCCTGGGCCACCGTTTGCTGTATAACGATCTGATGCCTCGGTTTGCAGTAAAAGAAGCGGAGGAGGCATTGGCATCCATCGTCGGCGCGGTCTCGGCTCACCGCACCATAGAACTGCTGCGTCGCAAAAAACCCCTGCAATTGGAAGAGTTTGTTGGTCTGCTGGGCAACACTTCCCGGGATATCCAATTCAGTCACGACTTACTGCAAGTGACTTTGGAAACGGTTCCCCAGGGTATTAGCGTGGTGGATGCAGAGCTCAACTTGGTGGCCTGGAATCAGCGCTACAGCGAGTTGTTCGATTTTCCAGAGCGCCTGTTGTATGTCGGCTGCCCGATAGCGCGGATATACCAATACAACGCTGAGCGAGGTTATCTGCAGGATGCCTCTAACGATGTGGACGCAGCCATCGATAAACGGCTTAAGTTATTACAGGACGCTATGCCCTATCGGCTGGAGCGGGCCCTGCCCAATGGTCGGGTCATCGAGATCTGCGGCATTCCTCTTGCCCGCGGCGGCTACGTCACAACCTACACCGATATATCTGATATGCGGCAGATGTTGGATGAACTGGAAAACGCCAAGGCGCAGTTGGAAGAGCGGGTTGCCGAGCGCACTGCAAGCCTGGCGGCAGCGAATCAATCTCTGGAAGAAGAGAATCGGGCAAGGGCAAAGATAGAGCGTGAACTGCAGCTGGTGTACAACAGCAAGAGCCGCTTTCTCGCCACCGCCAGCCACGACCTTTTGCAGCCTATCAACGCGGCGAGACTCTTTACCGCGGCACTAGCGAGCCGGGTGGCAGACAGCCCCTTAGCCAGCGATGTCAGTCATATCGACAACGCGCTTTCCGGCGCGGAGAGTTTGATCACGTCACTGCGTGAAATTGCCCGGCTGGACTCCGGCAAAATGCAGGTCAATCGCGAGAACTTTGCATTGCAGCCACTCTTGCAGGCCGTGGTTAAGGAGTTTCAGGCCGAGGTGGATCGCAGCGATGTGGTGCTGCGCTTAGTACCCTGTTCGCTGTGGGTGAACAGTGACCCCCAGCTACTGCGGCGGATTCTGCAAAACCTGCTTGGCAATGTGCTTCGCTATACCCGGCAGGGCAAGGTAGTGCTGGGCTGCCGGCGGCGAGGCTCGGTGTTGCAGATTCAGGTGTGGGACAACGGCCCCGGTATCGCAGAAAAGGATCGGGAGCGCATCTTTGCCGAATTTGAGCGGGGCAGCAGCGCTGCTGAAGAGGGCGGCGAGAATGGTTTGGGCCTGGGGCTGTCTATCGTTCAGCGTATTGGCAGTTTGTTGGGTCACGAGGTGTCTGTGGCCTCTACGTTGGGGGCCGGCAGCGTGTTCAGCGTCACTGTGCCAGTGGTACCAGCGGCAGTGAAGCCATTAGCTGAAAATGACGATCCGCTGCAATCTGATCTCGCCGGTATGCGGGTGCTTTGCATCGACAACGAGGCGGCGATTCGAGCGGGTATGCGCTGGCCTTGCTGGGGGAATGGCAATGCGATGTGGTTTCCGCCGCATCTCTCGGGGATGCGCTGTCCCGTTGGAAGGAGCGGCCAGCACCGGATGTGGTGCTGGTTGATTACCACCTGGACAATGGTGAGACCGGACTGGACGTGCTTCAAGCCTTGACTTACCACTGGGGTAAACCTCTTCCGGCGGTGGTGATCAGTGCCGACAATGGCGATGAGCTGCGGCAGCGGGTTCAGAATCTGGGCTATCGCTTTTTACCCAAGCCTGTTAAACCCGCCGCCTTGAGAGGCCTGATTCGCAAATTGTGGCTGCAATCAGCCTAGGGCTTATTCTTTTACGGTCCAAGTCGGTAGGCCGTCGGCCCCTAAACTCACTGAGCCCTCCACACCAATGGCTGAGCGGTCCTCATTCAGCAGGGTGTTCAGGCTGGCACTGTCACTGGCTTCTACCCGGGCGAAGGTTCTTTGCGAGTTATCTGGGCTGCGCAATACCACGATGCCCTGGCTGGGGCTGCCGTCGCGCTCAAACTGGATCGTGTAAGCCTCGACGATTGCCGGCCCCTGGTAATCAGTGTTGACCTCGGGCAGCGGTGCCGCTGCAGCGTCGGTTTGAGCTTGGACCGAGTAGTCCTCATCCAATGGGGATGTCCCGGGGCGTGTGCTGAGCACCAGCGTGTGGTGCTTGGTGACAAACCCGCCCTGACCGTAGAGCAGGCCCAGTTCGCCGGGCTCAGCGCGCAGGGCGCGCACCATGGCGCAAGTCGCATGGCTCATATAGTTGTTGAGGGGGCCGCCAAAGAAGGTGAGGCCGCCGGCGACGGTGGGCTTGATGTCGGGGTTACCAAGCACCTCCTGGGCCATTTTAGGCACCACGGGAAAGCAGCTGTAGAGCTCCATGTGTCGGAAGCGCTTGGCATCGCCACCAGCTATCTCCACCGCTTTGTTCAGCACCGCCGCCTGCGCGGTACTGCGATCGTAGCGGTCACGGTATAAGAAATTGTCAGCTTCGGCTGCGGCAGCTCCGCCGTGGAGATAGATCAACTGTTCTTCAGGCACCCCGGCGGCCCGCGCCGTTGCCAAGCTGGTGACTATTACCGTGGCAGACTGGTTGACCGAGGGGTTGGCCACCATCAACTTGGGATAGGGCCAGGAAATAATGCGGTTGCTCTCGGTCACGGTGCCGATGTCCTCGGCTGAGGGGCGGTGGCGCAGCCAGGCATAGGGGTTGTCGGCAGCGACATCGGCAAACTCGGCCCAGAGTTCAGCGGATTGCTGATTGGCCTGTACCGGGTTCTGCCCCCGCCGGCCCTGTAACGCGGTTTCGTAGAGCGGATAGAGGTGAGACGGGTCCCGTACGCCAATATTGCGGACCACCTGGCTGAGGTCGATGCGATCGTTGGCAAAGCGATAGGCCTTGTCCTTGGGGGCCGGTGGTGTCCAGTCCAGGGGCGTCTTAGCTTTCATCGCCTTGCCGACGGCGTTCATGGATTCGCCGCCAATGACGGCCGCCGCCTTGATTTCGCCCCGAGTGATCGCCAGTGCGGCTTCGTGGATAAGTCGCAGTGGCGTTTCCCCCCCGTAACTGGTGTTGCGCTGGCAGGCGGGGCTGATATTGAGCATTTCACAGACTCGGCCCACGGGATTTTCGTAGGGCCAACTGATCAAGGCGATCAGGTCGATAGTGTCGATCTGCTCCAGCAGCTTGCCGCCGCCATCAGCATTGGCCGCCTCCAGGGCTCGGGCCATTGATGCCGCGGGCTCCAGGGCATGAGCCGGCTCGGCGGGGCGGTCGGTGTATTCGCCAATCGCAGCAATAACAGGAGTGGTTTCCGGGGTGCTGGAGGTGCTTGAATTCATGGTGTTATGGTCTCCCAAAGGGGCTAATTCGGGGCAATAATGCAGCGCGAAGTGTAGTGGATATTGTTATTTAATTGAATAGTTAACTAAAATAGCCCGTGGCTATCGACAACAGATGACGCGCGCCGCCAGTTACGGCTGGGGAGTGCCTTACTACAATTGTAGGATGATCGAAGGTCGAAGACAGCCTATAACGTGAACAGTCGACCAATACATAGACTCAAGCACAAATAATCGAAAACCACTTCAACTGAGGTAAATCCATGGCCCAAACATTCTCCATGACAATCAATGGTCGCGCGCACCAGGCCGAGCAAATGATGGACGTGGTCAATCCCGCCACGGGCGATGTCTTTGCCCAGGCGCCCAGAGCCACCCAGGCCGATCTAGACGCAGCAGTGGCGGCGGCACAGCAGGCCTTTCCGAAGTGGCGGGCTGTCCCCTATGAAGAGCGCGCCGCGTTGATGCTGAAAGCGGGTGACGCGATTCTGGCCAATGCCGAAGAGCTGACCGAGCTGTTCACCGCCGAGCAGGGTCGTCCTCTGACCCTGGCCAAAGAGGAAATTCTCGGCGCCGGTATGTGGTTTAAGGGGATGGCACAATTTTCCATGCCAGCCGAGGTGGTAGAAGACACCGATGAGCGCCGGGTAGAAGTGCACAGAGAGCCCATCGGAGTAGTGTGTGGCATTGTGCCGTGGAATTTTCCGGTGCTGTTGGCCTCTTGGAAGATGTCTCACGCGCTGTTGGCCGGCAATACCATGGTCCTTAAGCCCTCGCCCTATACGCCGCTGACCAGTCTTCGCGTTGGCCAGATCCTCAACAAGGTGTTGCCCGAGGGTGTCCTCAACGTGATCTCCGGCGGAGACGAGCTGGGGCCAATGATGACCGCTCACCCAGGCTTTGCCAAAATTTCCTTCACTGGGTCCACCGCAACCGGCAAGCGCATCATGGAGGCAGCCGCCAAGGACCTGAAGCGTATCACCCTGGAGCTGGGCGGTAACGACGCCTGTATCGTGCTGCCAGATGTCAATGTTGATGAGGTAGCGCAGAAGTTGTTTATGGGTGCCTTCTTCAACACCGCGCAGGTGTGTGTGGCAACCAAGCGGCTCTATATCCACGACAGCATTTACGATGAACTGAAAGAAAAACTGCACGGCTTGGCTCAGGTGATGAAGGTGGGTAACGGCGCCGAGGCCGACAGTATCTTCGGCCCCCTCCAGAACAAGCCACAGTTTGAGCGGGTCAAAGCGATGATGGCTGGCGCCAAAGACAGAGGGCTGACTCTACTGGAAGGCGGTCCCGTGCCAGACCGTGGTTACTTTTTGCCACTGACCTTGGTAGACAATCCCCCCGAGGACGATCCGGTCGTGGTGGAAGAGGCCTTTGGTCCCTTGCTTCCTCTGCTGCGCTACAGTGATGTGGATGAGGTCATCGAACGGGCCAACAACAGCGAGTACGGCCTTGCCGGCGCAGTGTGGTCCTCCGATATCGACAAGGCCATGGCCGTGGCCAAGCGCCTTGATACCGGTACTGTGTGGATTAATCAAAACCTGCAAACCACGCCCAACACCCCTCTGGGTGGGCACAAACACTCTGGTATTGGTGTAGAAAACGGCCGCGATGGACTGATGGAGTTCACCCAGCCAAAAACGATCTTTATCCCCAAAGTCTAAGCCATGCGGGGCCCTCGGCCCTCTCGTCACCGCTCAGGACCCCGGTTCAGGCTCTCCCTCCCGATCTCGGGGCGCATCGTCGCCCCGAGTTTTCAGTGCATTCGTCTCTCCACCCAGCGGCCCCTGTCATGGGGCTTTTAGCGGGCGGGTATGCTAATTGCTTCAAATTATGCAAGAAAGTTGAGGCGTCTTAGGTATCCATACACGGCCGATGTGAGCGCTGTCAGAAAGTGATAGCGTAAGAGGCAAGCCGGCGTGCTCGCGGCGCATTTCATCGATTTCGAGAGGGGGACAGTGGTGACACACGCCAAACTGGAGGAAGTGACCGCCCGCGTGGTGGCACGCAGCGAAACCACTCGACAGGCCTATTTGGAGAAAATTCGCGGTGCCCACCGACCGGGGGTGTCTCGCAGCCATCTTTCCTGCGGCAATCTGGCCCACGGTTTTGCCGCCTCTGATGCCGATGAAAAAGCCACCCTGGCGGTGGACAGGGCCGCTAATTTTGCCATTGTCTCGGCCTATAATGACATGCTCTCGGCTCATCAGCCTTTCAAAGGCTACCCAGACCAGATCAAGCGGGCAGCTCGGCAATTGGGCGCCGTGGCGCAGTTTGCCGGCGGCGTACCCGCCATGTGTGATGGTGTCACCCAGGGCCGCGAGGGGATGGAATTATCCTTGTTCAGTCGCGACACTATCGCTATGGCGACGGCGGTAGCGCTGTCCCACGATATGTTCGATGGCATGTTGTGCCTGGGAGTGTGCGACAAAATCGTGCCGGGCTTGGCCATTGGCGCCCTGGCCTTTGGGCATCTTCCCTGTGTATTTGTGCCGGCGGGGCCCATGGAGTCGGGCTTGCCCAATGCCGAGAAAGGCCGCATCCGCCAGCTGTATGCCGAGGGTAAAGTGGGCCGCAAAGAGTTGCTGGAGGCAGAGAGCCAGTCCTATCACAGCCCCGGCACCTGTACGTTTTACGGTACGGCCAACAGTAATCAGATGCTGATGGAGATCATGGGCCTGCAGTTGCCCGGTAGCTCCTTCGTTAACCCCGGTACACCGCTGCGTGAGGCCTTGACCGAGGCCGCGGTGGCGCGGCTTAACGCCATATCCCCCTTGTCTGGAGATTTTCTGCCGATGGGGGAGATGATCAACGAAAAAAGCATTATCAATGGCATTGTCGGCCTGCTGGCTACTGGCGGCTCCACCAACCACACCATTCATCTGATTGCCATTGCCCGGGCCGCTGGAGTGATCATTAACTGGCAGGATATGGCGGAACTGTCAGAAGTGGTGCCATTGTTGTGCCGAATCTATCCCAACGGCTCTGCCGATGTGAATCACTTCCAAGCCGCCGGCGGCATGGCGCTGCTAATCCGTGAATTGCTCGATGCCGGGCTGCTCCACGATGACGTGGCGACGGTAGCCGGTGAGGGTGGCCTGGCGCGCTACTGTGAGGAACCCTTTCTTGAGGGACGCGACATCGATTGGCGGCCGGGGCCGGATAAAAGCCTGGACCCTGAGGTATTGGCAGCTAAAGCGGCGCCTTTCAGTGCCCATGGCGGCCTCAACCTTTTAACTGGCAATCTGGGCCGGGCCGTGATCAAGACCTCTGCAGTCAAGCCCGAGCACCGCGTGGTGCGAGCGCCGGCGGTGATTTTTGAAGACCAAAATGAGGTTAAGGCGCGTTTTGATGCCGGTGAGCTGGATCGGGATTTTATAGCGGTGGTGCGCTTCCAGGGGCCTAAAGCCAACGGCATGCCGGAGCTGCACAAGCTGACGCCGGTGCTTGGTGTGCTTCAGGATCGCGGCTTTAAGGTGGCGTTAGTCACCGATGGCCGGATGTCCGGGGCATCCGGCAAAGTTCCCGCGGCGATTCATCTGACACCGGAGGCGTTGGACGGCGGCCCCATCGCTAAGCTCCGCGATGGCGACATGATTGAGCTCAATGCGCCCGAAGGGGTGCTGCGGATAGAAGACGAGTCGGTGCTGGATCGGCCGGTGGCCAACTATGCCGGCGGCCACCAGTCGGGGATGGGACGAGAACTGTTTGCAGGTTTTCGTCAGCTGGTGAACAGTGCAGAAGAGGGCGCATCGGTACTGGGCAGCTAGCGCAGATATCGATTGGTAAACCGGCAGCGAAACGAGACTAAGGGTTAAATTGTATGTCCGAGCCATTTGATATTGTGATCTTCGGCGGTGCCGGAGACCTGGCATTTAGAAAAATACTACCGGCCTTGTATCGGGCATTTCGCGAGGACAAATTGCCCCAGGGCTCCAGGATTGTGCCGTGCTGCCGCAACCCAAAAGACGTCGGCAGCTACCATCAACAGGCACTGGCAGGACTGCAAACCCACCTCTCAGGCGCCGAGTACGATCAGGACGTCGCGCTGGACTTCGGCACTTGCATTATGCCAATGGAGGTGGATATCAGCGCTCCCGGTACACACTGGACAGAGCTTGCCGCATTGATAAATAGCGAGGCGGAGCGGGTGCGGGTTTATTACTTGGCGATTCCACCCACCATCTTCGGCGCCTGTTGTCAGCGGCTCAATGAAAGCGGGCTGATCAGCCCGCAAAGCCGCGTTGTGGTGGAAAAACCGCTGGGTTACGACGCCGCCTCGGCCCAGGCGATCAACGATGAAATCGCCCAATATTTTGATGAGTCGGCCATCTACCGCATTGACCACTATCTGGGTAAAGAGACCGTCCAGAATCTGATGGCGCTGCGGTTTACCAACGTGATATTCGAGCATCTTTGGGATGCCAAATCCATTGATCATGTGCAGATCAGTATCTCCGAAACCGTCGGTTTGGAAGGGCGAGCCGGATTTTATAACGAGGCTGGTGCGCTGCGAGATATGGTACAAAACCACCTGCTGCAATTGTTGTGTCTGGTGGCGATGGAATCGCCCCATAAAATGCGCGCCAATAGCATTCGCGCCGAGAAGGTCAAAGTATTGGAGGCGCTGCGCCCCATGTCGGGTGGCGACGTGGCCGCCAATACAGTGCGGGGGCAGTATGTGGCGGGCAATCAGGATGGCAAACTGGTAGCGGGCTATCTCGAGGAACTGGAGCAGGCGGGCAGCCACACCGAGACCTTTGTGGCGCTGCGGGCCTATATTGATAACTGGCGCTGGGCGCGAGTGCCATTTTATTTGCGCACCGGCAAGCGAATGAAGCAGCGCAGCGCGGAAATCGTTATTCAGTACAAGTGTGTGTCACACCGAGTCTACGGCGCGGAGGCCGGGCCGCTGACGCCAAACCGTTTGATTATCCGCCTGCAACCGGACGAGAGTATCCAGCTGGTGATGATGTCCAAGGACCTTAATACCCTGGATATGGAGTTACAGCCGGCAACGTTAAACCTCAATTTTTCGGAGTCGGCTAGCCGGGTTAAAAGTGACGCCTACAAACGTTTGATTCTAGACGTTGTGGCAGCCAACCACAGCCTGTTTATTCACCGCGATGAGGTGGAGCACGCCTGGGCTTGGATCGACCCCATTATTGAAGCCTGGCAGGCCGCTGATCAGTCTCCCCATCTTTATCGAGCCGGGACCTGGGGGCCTCCAGAATCCGATGAATTGTTGGCGGAGGATGGCTTTCGCTGGTACAACTCGGGTGAGCACCAATGAGTGCGGTCCGGGAACAATTTTATCAAGACCGGGAATGCCTGGTGACCGCGCTGTCAGATGAGCTGGCGGCGGTGCTGGAAAAGGCGATAGCCGATCGCGGTGAGGCCTGCCTGTTGGTTTCGGGCGGCAGCACTCCCAAGCCGGTATATCGGGCGCTGGCATCCCGGCCACTGGACTGGAGTAAGGTCACTGTGGCCCTGGTAGACGAGCGCTGGGTCGATGCCGATCACCCCGCCAGCAACGAACAGTTTATCCGTGAGAATCTACTGATTGAGGGGGCTGCGGCAGCCAAGTTTGTTGCCATGAAGACCTCTGCAGCGACGGCGGTGCTGGGTTTACCGGAGTGTCTGGCCCGCTATGGCGCTTTGCCACTGCAGCCCGATCTATGTGTGCTAGGTATGGGGCTGGACGGTCATACTGCGTCCTTGTTCCCCCATGCCAGCGGCCTGGACAGTGGACTGGCCGCAGGGGCAGATCGCTGTGTTGCCATCACCGCTCAGCAAAGTGAGGTGACCGGGCCGCATACCGAGCGCATGACCTTGTCAGTGGCGGCGATACTGGCCTGTCGCCACATTGTGCTATTGATCACCGGTGATGAGAAGCTGGCGGTCTACCGCCAGGCCTTGTCGGGTCCAGACGCGCGGGAAATGCCAGTGCGTGCGGTATTGCGGCAATCTCAGACTCCGGTGTCGGTGTATTGGTCTCCTTAGGGCCAGCCGGGACGCTAACACCTGTATCAGGGTAATTACCACTGCCCATCTCGCTATCTTTGTGGATAGTCTCTAAAGCTGTAGACGACATTGCGGCCAACTGTGGCGCAATGGAGGAGCAGCGATAATGAAAAACGTTTTGTTAATGGCCTCAACCCTTGCCTCAATCTCGATGGCAATGGCTTTTACCCTGAGCGCCGCATATGCCAACGAAGATATCATCGTGGAAGAGGGCGCGGTGGAGTGTCTTGAGTGGGATGTGGAAACACTGCCCGCCCATGCCAACCGTTCAGGCTGTCCTTGGTATAAGCACGATAAGGTTTCTACCCGCTTTGTAGTGAAGAACCACTGTCCCACCCGGGTTAGCGGTGTGTTTACCTATTTTCGCGAAAACCTGGAGCGGGAAGCGGTAATGACCGTGCAGGCCTTTGCGGTAGGACCGGGACGCACAGAGGAAGTGGCCAACCCCTGTAACATGTCCGACGAGTGGTCCTACCACATCTCCCGTATTTCCTATTAATACTATGGCGTATTAAAACTACGTATTAGCGCAGCGGAAAGCGCTCTGGCGGCATACCCATCACGCTATCGGTACTGCTGTCCATGGCGCTGGCATGGCCTCGGGTCCGGGGCAACAAACGGCGGAAGTAGAAATCCGCCGTTTCCAGCTTGGCGCGATAGAAGTCGCTGTCGCTGGGGTTTTTCTCCAGTGCTTCGGCGGCGACTTCCGCCATCCGCGACCAGTAGTAGGCCATGGACAGGTAACCGCTAATCATCAAGAAATCGTAGGAAGCCGCGCTAACGGCGTCCCGGTTGCGGGAGGCACGGGCCAGCATCTTCACGGTTTTCCAGTTCCAGCCCAAGGTATAGCACAGCAGTGAGGCGCCATAGCCGCGGCGCTTACCTTTAAACAGTGAGCGAAGCCCCTGGGCGTACAGTTTTTTGCTGAAGGCGGCGTAGAGTTTAAAGCCGTCCAGCACCACCTTGCGGCCGATCAAATCCAGTGCCTGAATGCCGGTGGTGCCTTCGTACATGGTGGCGATCCGCGCATCCCGGTAGATCTGTTCCATACCGTGCTCGGCAATGTAACCGTGACCGCCAAATACCTGCATGGCGTTGCTGGCGGATTCCAGACCCGTCTCTGTGAGAAAGGCCTTGAGAATCGGGGTTAAAAAGCCCAGTTCGTTTTCCGCGGCGTCGCGCTCGGCCTCAGTGGGCGCAAACAGCATGTGGTCGGCGTAGATGGCGGCGTCGTAGATCATCGCCCGACCGCCCTCGGCAAAGGCCCGGGCGGTAAGCAGCATGCGCCGTACATCGGCGTGGTGGATAATGGCATCGCCCGCTTTATCGCGGTTCTTGGTGCCAGACAGCGCCCGCATGGAGTAGCGCTCCATGGCGTAAGGCCAGGCATTTTGGTAGGCCAGCTCGGAAGCTGCCAAACCTTGGATGGCGGTGCCCACTCGGGCGGTATTCATAAAGGTGAACATCGCCGCCAGGCCTTCGTTCTTCTCACCCAGCATGTAGCCGGTGGCATTGTCGAAGTTAATGACGCAGGTCGCGTTGGCGTGGATCCCCATCTTGTGTTCGATGCTGCCGCAGCTTACGCCATTGCGGGAGCCGATTTCGCCGTCCTCGCCCGGCAGGAACTTGGGCACAATAAACAGCGAGATACCTTTGGTGCCCTCGGGGGCATCGGGGGTTCTGGCCAATACGATGTGGACGATGTTGTCGGTGAGATCGTGCTCGCCAGCAGAGATAAAGATCTTGGTGCCGTTAAGGCGATAGCTGCCGTCGTCCTGCAACTCGGCGCGGGTTTTCATCTGGCCCAGGTCGCTGCCGCAGTGGGCCTCGGTCAGGCACATGGTGCCGGTCCATTCGCCGCTGCACAGTTTGCCCAGGTAAGTCTGTTTCTGCTCCTCGTCGCCGTGCACGTAGAGGGTGTTCATGGCGCCGAGGCTCAGGCCGGGGTACATGCCCCAGGCCCAGTTGGCAGTGCCCACCAGCTCGGACTTAATCAGGCCCAGCGACATGGGCAAACCTTGGCCGCCGTACTCAGCGGGGTGTGACAAACCCTGCCAACCCCCTTCCACCCACATTTTGTAGGCTTCTTTAAAGCCATCGGGAGTGGTGACCTCGCCGTCTTGCCATGTGCAACCCTGTTGGTCGCCGCTCTGGTTTAAGGGCGAGAGCACCTCTTCGGCAAACTTTGCGGCTTCGCCGATGATGGCATCCACCATATCCGGGGTGGCGTCTTCTCCGCAGGGCAAGCTGCGGTAGTGGCCGGCGTAATCCAACAGCTCGTTGGTAACAAAGTCGATATCGCGGCGCGGTGCAGTGTATTGAGTCATGGTATTCGGTCCCTGGGCTTTGAATAAGCAAGATGGAGCATAGAGAATTCCGCACAGCGGCGAATTGGCCCAGCCAAGAAATCGACGATGACGCGTGAGCCAATGCGGCAGATGTCGCGGTTTACTTGAGCCGAGGCAGGTGTAGGGGGATACTGAGGGCTGTAATGCCAGTTTTGGGAAGCGCGTCAGTCATGCAGGTAGATTTCTCATTGTGCCTTCAGCGTCACCCGGCCCCGGCAGGGGGCTACGTGGCCCAGTTAACGCTGAATCTCCCCAAACAGCTCAATGCGCTGACGCCAGAGATGGTGGAGATGCTGTATCTGCATCTCTGTCAGTTGCGGGACGATCCGGAAGCGGTTGCGGTTTTTTTGGAAGGTGCCGGGCACAGAGCCTTTTGCACTGGCGCGGATGCCCGGCGGATGCTGGCCTCTGCTATGGCCAACCCCGGTGGTGCCGCAGTGGAGGCCGAGGCTTTCCTGGCCCGGGAATACGCCTGTTTTCATTTGATTCACTCCTTTCCCAAACCGGTGGTGGTATGGGGGCATGGTTTGGTGATGGGCGCGGGGGTCGGATTGATGGCCGGGGCCAGTCACCGCATCGTCACCGAGAGCAGCCGCCTGTCCATGCCCGAAATTACGATTGGCTTTCTGCCCAATGCTGGTGCCAGTTGGTATCTAGCGCAAATGCCGGGCAAGACCGGTCTGTTTAGCGCTCTCACCGCGGCTCCCCTGGACGCCGCCGATGCCCTCTACGCCGGGCTGGCGGATTACTGCCTGGCTGACGACAGTCGCGGGGCGGTCCTGAGAAGCCTCATTGGTTTGCCCTGGGGCGACTGTCCGCAGGAAAATGGCGAGCGCTTGACTGACCATTTGACCGACCTGGAAGCCGAGCACGGCATTTGTTTGGATGCCGCCCAGCTTAAGATGCATCGGGCGTGGATTGACGACAGCAGTACATCGCTGGATGCAGGAACCATCGCCAGACAGTTACAGCGCAGCGCGCAGCGCAGCCCTTGGGCAAGTGCGGCGCTGGAGAGTATGGGCAGGGGAGCGGCAAGCAGTGCCAAGCTGATCGTGGCGCAACTGCAAAACGTCGAGGCACTGGGGCTAAAGGAAGTGTTCCGCTTGGAGCTGGTGTTGGCCGCCAATCGGCTTCGAGATCCTGAATTTGCCGAGGGCGTGAGGGCGCGATTGATCGACAAACACCGGGCCCCCAACTGGTGCTACCGCAGTATTGGCGAGGTGCCTGATCAGGAAATTCAGGCGCTGTTTGTGGCGCCCTGGGAGCAGCACCCCCTGGATGAAATCCTTTAAGTCAGGGAGCAGTCCTGTCTCAGCGTCATTAGGCTTTGCGCCGCAAGGCTATAGCAATGCGTCCAACTGCTTGCCGAGTTCGGGCCGCTCAGCCCCCACCTGTTTTGCCGCAGTCGCCAGAATTCTGTCGGCTGATACCGGCCCTACCGCTTCACACAGCACCACGTAAAACTGGTTCAACACCTTGCGCAGCATCGATTTGGGTGCATCGTACAGTAGCAGCGGGGCACTGGGCTGGCTCAGCCAGTGTTGCAGACTCTCAGTGATTCGGGCGGGCATATCGCTTTTGCGAAGGGCCGAGAAAAACTCCAACCGCTGTTTGTGCTGTTGGCCATCGGGCAGCAGCGCCATCATTGCCGAGAGCAGTGCGCCAAAGGCCACGCTGTAAGCGTGGTCGGCCTCGGCAGCGGGGCCGGGCTTGTTATTTGGTAGCGATGAGCCCGGGTCGGCCAGTAGTTCCTGCTCGGGTTGGGCCATGGTCTGCAACAGCTGGCGCAATATGGTGCTGCGCTTGGTCTTGAGTTCGGCGTCGCGACAGATATCGGCGACAAAACGCTGCAGGGCGAGGCTGGGCTGGTCGGCGTATTGGGCCTCCCAATGACGAATGGCCAGCTGTAGGCGATCGTCGGATAGGAAGGGCTTGAGCCCGGTGTAAATCGCCCGGCGTCGATGACTGAGACTCATGCTACTCATCGGCCGAGGTCCATATTGCTCACCCGGTCAGCGGTGTAGGCGGTGTTACTGGTGGGGAATTCCGGATAGCCGATTTCGGCGTGTTCACTAAGATCGAGACCGCGCTGCTCGTGCTGGCTGGGCGCCCGCAGGCCCAGTGCCATGTCGATAATAAAGTACATCAGTAGCGCCGTGGTAAACGTCCAGGCGAAACAGGCGCCGATGCCGATCAACTGAACAATGATTTGCTGGCTATCAAACATATTGCCAGTGACAAATATCCCCGCCGCCAGCGTGCCCCAGGCACCGGCAATGCCGTGGGCCGCCACCGCGCCCACCACATCGTCGAGACGGAATCGCAGCATGGCGCGAGCGCCCAGGCTGCAGACAATGCCGCCGATAAAACCCGTCAAGAGGGCGTAGGCCGGGAGCATTGAGGCGCAGCCAGCAGTAATCGCCACCAGGCCGGCAATGCTGCCGTTGACGGTTTCAGTTAGCAGGATGGGTTTGCGCATGGCAATGGCCAGCAACATGCTACCGGCGGCACCGGCCGCGGCAGCAAGTTGGGTGTTGAGGTTGATCAGGCCAATGTCTTCCGAGGCGGCGAGGGTGGAGCCGCCGTTAAAACCGAACCAGCCAAACCACAGGATAAAGCCCCCCAGTGCCACCAGAGTGAGGTTGTGACCACGAATTTCCCGGGGCTTGCCATCCGGGTCAAAGCGTCCTAAACGCGGGCCCAGCACCACAATACCGGCCAGCGCCGTCCAGGCCCCCACAGAGTGGACTACGGTAGAACCGGCAAAATCGATAAAGCCCATCTTGGCCAGCCAGCCGCCACTGTTCCACACCCAGCTGCCGAAAATCGGATAAATTGCCGCGGTGACCACAATGGCGCCAATCAGGTAGGCATCAAAGCGGGTGCGTTCCGCCATAGCGCCACTGGCAATGGTGACCGCGGTAGCGGCAAACATGGTCTGGAATAATAAACTGCCGTAGAGGCTGGGCTCTTCGGCACCGGGCATAAACAAGTCGGTGCCAAACCAGCCGCTGGGGTTGGTGCCGAACATCAAGCCGTAACCAATGGCCCAAAACACCAGGGTGCCGATGCACACATCCATGTAGTTTTTCATCACCACATTGAGGGCGTTTTTACTGCGGGACATTCCCGATTCCAACAGGGCAAAACCTGCCTGCATAAGAAATACCAGCGCGCTGGCGGCAGCCAGCCAAACCATATCGCTGGCGGCCTGGGGAGTAGTGTCTGCCATAGCTGTTGCGGGCAGCAGCAACAAAGCAACAGCGAAGTAGGTGATTTTCATAGGGTCTCCAATAGCGCGCCGCACCAGCAGCGTTGGTTTTGCCCGCAATGCCTTTTTCATTGCGTTTATGCCGCGATTCCATGCATATCGGGGCAAACTATCGGCAATCCTTTGCTTATGGCATGCAGAGCAACTGTTGTGCCAGAGCACTTGTGCTGCCCTGGTGTGCAGGAGTGGGTAGCCGTAAAAGACGCCCCTTGGCCCCATGATTGGAGGATCGGCAGGCTTTTGAAGTCGCTACATGGAGGTCGCCCGATGACGGCGTGCCAATTAATGGTGCGGCGGTGTGCCCGTCAGTAGTGCAGGGAGCCATTGGGGTGGGAGGCCTTGTAAAGCGCCCTTAGAGTGAGAGCCGAATAATAGCTTCCGCCGATCAAGCACATCGGAAGATTCTACTTTTTAATTAAATGATAAGCATTATCATTAATGCATATGTCGGCATGGTGCCGAAACAGGAGCAGGATCCATGAAAAAAACCTTCAGCTTTGCCCTTATGCACTTCAGCGTCGCTTTTGGTGTGGCCTACATCCTAACTGGCAGTGTGGTTGTCGGTGGGCTGGTGGCGCTGGTCGAGCCGGCGGTGAATACCGTGGCCTTCTATTTCCATGAGCGGCTGTGGCAGCGCTTAGAGACTCGCACCCTGCGACTCTCCGATAGCGCGGATGTTGCTATCGACGCTTCTCGATCTACTCCATTAGTTGCTTGATCAGAGCGATGACCAGGGAGAGCCCCACCAGCGGCAGAATCCAGCGGCTCATGCGCTGCGTCTGCTCGGGAGTAGGGCGGGGAGCGAAGCGCTCCACCATCGGGACAATAACCAGCAGGGCCACAAATAGTACGGCTAAGATTGTGAGCAAATTGGCCATGACGCCCCCATCCAAACGTAAAAGGTGAAACGAGGGCGTCAGTGTAACAAGTTTGCGACTGCTGTCAGCGTTTGACGATCACAGAGGATCCGTGACCAAACAGCCCCTGGTTGGCAGTGATGCCCACCTTGGCGTTATCCACCTGGCGTCCGTCGGCCTGGCCGCGCAGCTGCCAGGTTAACTCGCATACTTGCGCCAATGCCTGGGCGGGGACAGCCTCGCCAAAGCATGCCAGACCGCCAGAGGGGTTGACCGGCAACTTGCCGCCCAGTGTGGTATCGCCGGCGCGCAGCATTTGCGCCGCCTCACCCCGGGGGCATAGGCCCAGGTCCTCAATCCAGTCCAGCTCCAGGGCGGAGGACAGGTCGTACACTTCCGCCAGATCGATGTCCTCGGGCCCGATGCCGGCCTGCTCGTAGGCGGCCTTGGGCAGTTCCGAGCGGAAGCTGTGGGCGGTGATTCCGGCGGCTGCGGCCGAGTCGGTGGCGATGTCTGGCATTTCCACGACGGCGCTGGCGTAAGTGGGGGTACTGGTGGAGATGCCTGCCACCCGCACCGCGTCGCCCCGGCCCATGCGCTTGGCGTAATCCATGCTCGAGACGATCATCGCCGCACCGCCGTCCGAGGTGGCGCAGATCTGAAACAGCCGCAGTGGGTCAGCCACCATGGCCGAGTTCATCACGTCTTCCATGCTGAATTTTTTGCGGTAGCGGGCATTGGGGTTGGCAAAGCCGTGCTGGGCATTCTTCACCTTGACCTGGCTGAAGTCCTCCTCGGTGTCGCCGTACAGGTCCATACGGCGGCGGGCGTAGAGGGCAAAGTAGCTGGGGTTGGTGATACCCAGGTAAAAGCGCACCCAATCCGGGTCTTCGGGGCGATAACCTTTGGCCGGGGCCAGAAAGCCTTTGGGTGTGGTATCGGCGCCCACCACCAGTGCTACTTCACATTCACCAGCCAGTATTTTGGCTCGGGCTGCAGCCAAAGCCTGAGAGCCGGACGCGCAGGCGGCGTAGGAGGTATTCACCTGGGCACCTTGCCAGCCCAGGGCCTGGGCAAAGGTCGCGCCGGCAACATAGCCGGGGTAACCGCAGCGCATGGTGGCGGCACCGGAGACAAACTGCACGTCCTGCCAGGGCACTTCGGCATCCTTTAATGCGGCTCGAGCGGCGTGAACGCCGTATTCTACAAAGTTGTGGCCCCACTTCCCCCAGGGGTGCATGCCGACTCCCAGAATGGCGATGTCGTTACTCATGATGCCGCCTCCGCTGGGTTGGTGTTGACTGGCTGCCACTTCCAAATCACTTTATCGACGCCGTCTTCCTGGTGGAGTGTCTCCAGGACCAGTTCGACATCCTGGCCCACTTTGAGCTGATCGGTATCGATACCTTTAACTACCTGTCCCATCACGATCATTTGTTCTTTTTCCAGCTCCACTGCGGCGATAGCAAAAGGCTCGAAAGGGTCGTCCGCTACAAAGGGCTCAGGCGGTTTGTAGCAGGCATTGGTATAAGACCAAATTTTGCCGTGGCGACTGAGTGGGACCTCTTCAAAATCACTGCTGTCGCATTGCGGGTTGCGGCAGTAGCTCAGGGTCTTGGGGAAGTAATAGCTGCCGCATTCGGTGCAGCGGCTCCCCAGCAATTGCGGTTGGCTGTGGTCCAGGGTATACCAGCCGTCGATCGCGGCCTGGACATCGCCCTGTTGACCGGGCGCAGCGGTGCCTTCAGTCATTGTTATTCTCCATAACATCAGTAGCTTGCATGATCGCAGCGGCGCCGGTTTGAGCCAATCGTCTATATGAGGGAGCGGGGTGGACATTGGCTGACTGCTAATGTCATCCGGGTGACGAGTTTTGCAATTGTGGGCCATCGGGGTCCCTCTAAGATGAGGGGCAATAACAGCCAACGGCAAAACGCGAGAGGCAGCGAATGAAAGTCGAGTTTACCCCGCAACAGGATGCACTGCGCAAGGAATTGCGTGAGTACTTTGCGGCCATGATGACCCCAGAACTCAAGGCCGAGTGCGACGAAAACCTGGGCGAGGGCGGTGGCCCGCTGTGGCGGGAGGCGCTGCGGCAAATGGGCCGGGACGGCTGGATTGGCGTGGGTTGGCCCACCGAGCTAGGCGGTCGAGGCATGAGCCCGCTGGAGCAGTTTATTTTTGTCGAGGAAGTGATGCGGGCCGGCTATCCCTTCCCGTTTCTGACCACTGAGTCGGTCGGACCGCAATTGGCGGAGCACGGCAACGAATGGCAAAAACGCGAGATCGTTCCCAAGATTCTGTCCGGTGACTGCCTGATTGCGATTGGCTATTCGGAACCCAGTGCCGGCACCGACCTGGCAAGTCTTAAAACCTCAGCGGTTCGCGACAGCGATGGCTGGGTGATCAATGGCCAAAAGATGTGGACCAGCCTGGCGCACTTCTCCGACTACGTGTGGCTGGCCTGCCGCACCGATCCAGATGCCGCCAAACCTCACAAGGGCATCTCGATGTTTCTGGTGCCCACCAGTGACCCGGGCTGGAGTTGTAGCCCAGTGGTGACGTTGGGTGGTGTTCGCACCAACGCGACTTACTACGACAATATCCGCGTTGGCGACGATGCCTTGGTGGGAGAGTTGAACAAGGGCTGGAAGCTGATCACCAGCCAACTCAATCGGGAGCGTCTGAGTCTGGTGAACTTCGGCCCCACCGCAGAGCTGTTTAACGCCGTGGTGCGCTGGGCCACAGAGACCCCGTCTGCCAGCGGCGGTCGGGTTATCGATGAGCCCTGGATTCAGTTCAACCTGGCCAAGGTCCGTGTCGGCGTCGAGGCCCTGAAGTTGGTGTGTTACAAGCAGGCCTGGGCGATGACAGAGGGGCAGCTGGATATGGCGGATGCCTCCGCTGCCAAAGTGTACGGCTCGGAGTTCTTTATTGAGGCCTATCGGCTGTTGGGTGAAGTGATTGGCCAGGCCTCGGTGATCAACCGCCGCACCGAAGGCGCCGACCCCATTGCCTCGCGCCTTGAGCGTTTGTATCGGACCGCCTCTATCATCACATTTGGTGGCGGCACCAATGAGATTCAACGAGACATTATTTCTGCGGCGGGGCTGTGGATGCCCCGGGCGGCGCGCTAGGAGATATCACTATGGACTTTGCACTATCAGAGCAACAACGCGATGTACAAAATCTGGCGCGCCAGTTATTCGATGACAACGTAACGCCAGAAAAGCTGGCGCGTTTTGATCAGTATAAGGCGCCCCGGTTTGACACCGAACTGTGGCAACAAACTGCTCAGGCTGGATTGCTGGGGGTGGCCGTTGACGAAGCGCACGGTGGCATGGGCTTTGGCTTTTTTGAACTGGCACTACTGGTGGAGGAAGCGGGGCGCAGTATTGCGCCGCTGCCTCTGATCGCCAATCTGGTATCGGCGGCCATGCCGCTGCAGCAATTTGGTAGCAGCGCACAAAAAGCGCAATGGTTACCGGGGGTGGTAAGCGGTGACGTCATCCTCAGTGCAGCACTGATGGAAGCGGGCAACGAAGACCCCCGCGCACCACTCCATACCCATGCCGAACAGGACGGGGATGACCTGGTAGTGAGTGGCGGTAAGTGGTGTGTGCCCTTTGCCGACCGGGCCCAACGGATACTGTTGTCAGTGCGCCTGGGTAATGGTGTTGCCGTGGTGCTGCTGGACCCCGGTGCCGCCGGGGTGACCCTGACCAAGGTAGAGGCGACCCACTACGAACCCCAATACCATATCGACCTGAACAAGGTGCGGATTTCAGCCGGGGATATCCTGGCGACGGAGAGTGAGGGTGCCAAAGTGATGGACTGGATCAGCCAGCACACCACCGCAGCCCTGTGTGCCCACCAGCTTGGAGCCAGCGATAAGGCGATGCGCATGACCGCGTCCTACACGGCTGAGCGCCAGCAGTTCGGCGTGCCGATCGCCACCTTCCAGGCAGTGGGGCATCGCGCCGCCAACTGCTTTATCGACGTGGAGTGCCTGCGCCTCAATACCTATCAAGCGATCAGCCGGCTGGATAGCGGCGTCGACGCCACTAACGAAGTGTATATCGCCAAGGTCTGGGCGGGGGATGTGGGCCACCGGGTGAGCTACGCTGCACAGCACTTGCACGGCGGTACTGGCATCGACCGGGATTACCCATTGTGGCGCTACTGCACCTGGCTGCGCTCTAACGAAATGATGATGGGCAGCTCCGCCGCCAACCTCGCCGCACTGGGCAAACGCATTGCTGCTGGCGAGGCCTTTTGCGGATAACTGATGGGGCTACGAGTGCTCGAAGACCACCGCCACTTGACGGCTGAACATGGCCGGGCGACCACTGGGGTCCCAGATGGTGGCGGTGTTATTAAAATAGCCGTCCGCCGCTGACTGGCAGCGGTAGTCGTAATACCACCAATCGTTCATATCGCTGCCGTCGAGACCGGCGGGAAACTCCAGATACCAACTCAGTGAGCTGCCTGCCTTCATGGCCTGGACCACGTTCAGGCCGGGCATGGGTGGTACATCGGCCAGGGCGATAAGGCTGGCGATCGACGTGGGCGTAGGCTCAACAAAACGCAGCCACAGGCCATAGTCGGCAGAGTCAGCTTTGGCCCCGGGTAGGGCGCCGTGTGTTAGCCTCATTTCGAAGTGCTGGGTAAAGTCGGGTGTTAGCCCTTGGATAAAGGGCAGTCGCTCGCACTCTTCGGGCTTTTTGCAATCGGGGCGAGGCGGCGCTGACTGTAAGTAAGAACTGCTGCGGCCGCTGCCAAAGGCGGCACTGACCGACGTTGCCACTTCGCCATCGCATACAAGCTCCCCCTGCAAGTGAGAGACCGAGCCGCCTTCCCGTAGGCGCCGCAGGCGAATGCTGTGCTGCCCTGGCGTCGCAGGCCCAACAAAGGAGACTGACAGCGCGCGCAAAGCACGATCCTCGGGAACGGTTTGGGCCATGGCCGCGACTACCAGCGACGCGCTCAGTCCACCAAAAGCGGTGCGGCCCTGGAGCCAGCTGTCGTCATAGCTGACGTTATAGTGATCGTCGTCGATCGCTTGAAGGGAATCGAGGATAGTGGAAAATGTCTGCACGGCGCTCTCCAGGTCAGTAGGCGGAGCTATTGTATGTATTCGCTGTAAACAATGCGAGGGGCTCGATAGGCAAGCCCCGCCAGTTCCCGACGTATTGATCTGGGAGCTGCTGGTGAGCCGCGAGTTACATTGCAAGCAAACGTAGCACTTGCTCCAGCTCGTGATGCAAAGGTGTGACAAGCAACAGCGTGCCTATTGTTAACACCGCCAGTAGAGCAAACCAGAGGGGCTTGCCAGCCCGGGGCGGGGTCGGCTTGAGGAGAAAATGCACCCGGCTTTCCACATGGTGGTTTGCAAAGGCCGATGTGATGGCTTCGGCGCGAATATGGCACAGCCTGGCGATGTTGACGATGGCGTTGGCCACCTCCAGTTTTGAATGGTGGTGTGCAGCGCTGAGGTCGCAGCTTTTTTCCAGCGTTAGCCGAAAGTGATCTCGGATATTGCTTCGGTATGGCCCTGGTATGGGCAGGGTAAATAAGCTCATCAACAGCAGTCGCAAGTTATCTTTGCGGCGGCGGTGAGCGCACTCATGGGCCAATAGAATATCGATATCTCGCTGCTCACTGGCGGCCAACAGGCCTTGACTGACGACCACAGTGGGGCGCCAAAAACCCACCGTAAAAGCACTTGCCTGGTCGATTCCAAGGGTCCAGTAATCTCGGCCGCGCCGAGCTCCGGCCTCCAACAGGTCCAATAAACGACGATTTTGCCGCAAGGCCCGATAGGTCTTGCCGGCCAAAAAAAGCACCACTGCCAAAGTGAGTATTATTGCCGCCGTGCCCAGGCCCGGAACGATGCCCAGCGGCACATGTTCTCCGCACTGAGTGCCATGGCAGTGGGAGGCTACTAGCCAAGTACTGCCCAGCGGGCTGTAAAGCAGTAGACACAGCAGCAATGCAAGCCCCAGAGGCAGCGCAAACCAGATCAGCAGCAGCTGGCTGAATTGGTCCGGGTGTAAATACTGTTCCAGGCGCCGTATCAATGGCCAGCCGAGTAGCGCCGCAATGTTGAGTAAGCACCACAGTATAAGAAATGCCGCATTGGCACTGAGAATAAGCTCAATCATCCCGCGACTCCTGTTGCTGACGGTGGCGGTCGATCAACTCTTGCAGGCGGTCCAGTGAACGGGCGTCGAGGGAGGCAGCGGCGCTGACAAAACTACTCAGAATCGTTTCGGCGGGGCCGTCGTGGAGTTTCTCAATCACACCGCCGATCAGTCGCCCCATTAGCTCGCTACGACTATAGCTGGGTGCATAGCGGTAAGCGTGGCGCTGTTTAACCCGAGTGACCAGCTGTTTTTTATGGAGCCGCTCCAGGGTGGATTGGACAGTGCTGAGACCGGCGGAAAAATGGGCCGGCAAATACCGCTGCAACTGTTTGGCGCTGCTACTCGGGTGTTGCCATAGCAACTCCAATAGCGCCAGCTCCAGCTCGCCGAGCTGAGGCAGGGTGTTGTGGCTGGAGCGGCGCTCACCACTCATTGCGGTCGCCCCGGGGCGTTGTCGTTAAAAACCGATTCCGACACGGTTTTCTGGTCCTTTAATTTGGTTTGCGTATCCGTCACTGTAATCTCTGTAAGTGCATGAAATAAAAAGTAAATATTATTTTTCTTTCAGCCGCTGTCGGCTATCCAAGCCAATAACACTAGCGAATTCCCGCCGCTTGGGGAAGATGTCGTGTGACTTTAGTGTACGCGCCCGGCACAGGGAGCGATGACTGGGTAAAAAATTACAATACGACGAGGAGTGGGGATGATAAAACGAAGTGTGGGGCTGACCTTTTTGTGGGGAGGGCTGTGGCTGTGCAGCGGTATCGTGGTAGCGCAGCCAGCGGGTGATGAGTCAGCTTCCGCAGATTTATCCGTTGATCGTCAGCCTGGGTTGCTCGACAGCGCGGTGGAAGAGGTCAACGTATTTGGCCGCCAGCACAATTTATTGGGCCAGTCGGTGTCCGCGTCAGAGGGGGTAGTGGGCGCTAAGGATATCGAGGTAAGACCACTGCAGCGCACTGGTGAGGTTCTGGAACTGGTGCCGGGCATGGTGGTAACCCAGCACAGTGGCAGCGGCAAGGCCAATCAATACTTTCTGCGTGGTACCAACCTGGATCACGGTACCGATTTCAGCACTTTCGTTGACGGTATGCCGGTCAACATGCGCAGCCATGGTCACGGGCAGGGCTATACCGACTTAAATTTTGTTATTCCAGAGTTGGTTCACTCTATCAGCTTTAAGAAGGGCCCCTATTATGCCGATGTGGGGGATTTCTCTGGGGTCGGCAACGCGTCGATCAATAGTCAGCGGCGCCTGTCACGTTCGGGTGTTGCACTGACACTGGGTGAGGACAACTACCAGCGGTTATTGGCAATGGGTGATAGCGCGCTGGCCGGCGGGAATCTGCTGTTTGCGCTAGAGAACCAGTACTACGATGGGCCCTGGACTGATATCGACGAGGATATTGAAAAGCTCAACGCTGTGCTGCGCTATACCAAGGAAATGTGGGGCGGTGAGTTGTCGATGTCGGCCATGGCTTACGACAACAGCTGGAACGCCGCCGACCAGATTCCGCAGAGGGCAGTATCTCAGGGCTTGATCGACCAGTACGGCAGTCTCGATACCGATGTGGGCGGTGAATCCAGTCGCTATAGTCTGTCTGCGCAGTGGAAGAATCAGCGCAACTCCGTCAACCTCTACGTGATCGAGTATGAGCTGGAGTTGTTCTCTAACTTCACTTACTTGCTGGATGATCCCGTTAATGGCGATGAGTTTGAACAGTACGACTCGCGCCGAATACTGGGCGGCGAGTGGCGTCACCTGTTGCCCGCAACCGGGCCGCTGCAACAGCAGTTCGGTGTGCAGTGGCGTTACGACGATATTGACGAGGTGGGCCTTTACCGCAGCGCCAATCGACAACGCCTTTCCACCGTGCGAGAAGACAGCATCAAGGAAGGCTCGGTGGGGCTGTTTTGGCAGGGCGATGTGGCGCTGACGGAGAAGCTCACCGCAACGGCGGGCTTGCGCTATGACTATTACGACTTTGATGTCGACAGTGATCGGCCCGCCAATTCTGGCTCCGAGAGCGACGGTATTGGCAGTGCAAAACTGACCGTGGCCTATCGCATTAATGCCAACCTGGAGAGCTATGTCGGTTACGGACAGAGCTTCCACTCCAATGACGCCAGGGGAACCACAATTCGCGTCGACCCGGTGGATGGCAGCGCGGTCGACAGTGTCGATCCTTTAGTGCGCAGTCACGGCGGTGAAATGGGTCTGCGCTTCTTTGCCAGTGGCGGTGTCAGCGCGTCGCTGGCCCTGTGGACACTGGATATCGATTCCGAACTGCTGTTTGTCGGCGATGCGGGCAACACCGAGGCCAGTCGGGCCTCAGAGCGGCGCGGGGTAGAAGTGACCCTGTACTATCCCATCGCTCCTAACTGGACGGCAGACCTTGAGTACGCCTACACCCGGGCGCGGTTTTCGGAAAACGCCGCGGGTGAGGGGGATTACATAGAGGGTGCGTTGCCGGAAGTAGTCAGCGCCGGTCTGTCCTACAGTGACGACGATGCCTGGTACGGCAGTGTGCGAGTACGCCATTTTGGTGAGCGCAGCCTGGACAGTTTTAACGATATGCAGTCCGATCCTACGACGCTGGTGAATGGCAAGCTGGGCTACCGCTGGCCGCACTTGGACGTGTCCTTGGAAGTCCTCAACGTACTCGACAGCGATGATCACGATATTGACTATTTCTATGCCTCGCGTCTGGCGGGTGAGCCCGCCGGGGGCGTCGAGGATATTCACTTCCATCCTCTGGAGCCGAGAACGCTTCGGGTCACGGGCAAGTGGTGGTTCTAGAACTCAATGTCGAGTTCCCAGAGTTGAGGGAAAGCAGAGGGATAAGAAAGTGACTATTGCGGCGAGCTAGTCAGGTGAGACGTCAGTTGAGGTCGGAGCCGGAACGGTAGTTTTTGCCGGGGCCGTGTGCTGTTGCCTGCGCTGCTGCAATTGGCTCGCCCTTTCTTTAGCGTGCCGCTCCCAGTCCCGCGCTTGCTGCTGAGTTAAGGCTGACCCACAGACTGTGTCTGGCAAGCAATAACTCACGGCATCAAAGGGATCCTCGAAGTGATAACAGACCTGACCGGCGGGACAGCTACCCGGTTGGCAGTCTGGTTTGCCCGCGCAAAGCTGAGGTTGAATGACATCGCCATTGGGGCAGCGGACGTTCCATCGCGATAGGCATTTGCTGGCACAGGGGTGACGGGCGGTAAAGCCACTACCCTCGATGCTGCAGGCTGTACCCACCGGTTGGCCGCAGCCTGCCAACACCATACCAGCGGCGGCGCAGACCGCGAGCTTCAGCAACCTCTGGAGTAAAACCATACGGCGGGTTTACCAGAGCTGCCATAGGCGGGAATCCAACCGGCCGCCAAGGAGCGGGGCGGGTCGATACCCTCGCAGGGGCTTTCAGATAGCAGCTCAACTTTAAACCATAAACTGCCGCCAATGCGCTGGCTATCGTGGACGACGATGGCGTGTTCGCTGTGGTCACCGGCCTTTGCATACCACGGTAGGCCGGCGCCGGGGTCCGGCCAGATATAGCCGTCCCACTCTGTATTGAGATAACTCAGCCGACGAATCGGCAGCGTGTCGTAGGGCCAGAAGGGACCGGCTTCGGCCTCTTGGACCCAGCGAAAACCCAGCCCCTGGCGGTGTACTTTCAACCACCCGTCCAGCTGTGCATAGACCTCTGCGGCCGGGGTTTCGGCGCTGATTTCACGACTGATCAGTTCATCGCTGTAATGCACGATGCGCGGATCTTCAGCGGGTATGTCTTCGCTGCTATCGGGCCGCTGAAACGTTTTAATGGACCCGCCTTGTTCCAGCGATTCCAGCGTCAGTAGACCCACCAGGGTTTCATTGAGGGGGTTGCTGGATGAGGGCTGTCTCTGGCTAATCTTGGCCAGTATGTCGGCAGCCGCTAAAGCATCCAACTGCTGAGTGACGTTCGCGGCTGGGGTATCGATAAAGCTCTGGGCAAATTCCCCCGCGATGGGGCGGGAGCCATTACAGCTGTCGATAATAGCGGTGCCGGGGTGGCGGGAATCAATCTGAGCAAAGACGACATAGCGTGCGCCGAGATGGGGTGCCAGTCCGCACTGGGCAGAGGTCGTGGCGGTCACAAAACGCGGTGTCGCTGCTGGGTTCCCTGTCAGTTCGGCAGGGGCTTTAAGGTAGCGGTTAACGGCACTGAACCGCAGTATTTGCTGACCGGGGGGCGCACTGTCTGCGGATAACTCATGGCTGGGTAATTCCGCACTGGTCAGCGTGGCGACAAAGACCATGTCGCTATTGTCAAAGTACTGCTGCAGTGTTTGCTCGCTGCAGCGACAAGCGAGAGCTGCATTGCTGACTAGCAGCATTCCCAATAGGTACGCCGCCGCGATGGCCTTGCTGTACATGTCTTCCTCCGTGACAAAAGTTTGGACCAAGCCGATGGTGTCCAACTGGCTTGCCCCTGATCTCTATCCCTCTCACGCTGAACTGCAATATCAGGCACCGGGCGATTCTGTTGATTACAGCACACTCTGCTATATTGTGCCTCGCTTTAAGCCGAGTCCAGTTGTGTTGCCCCCACTATGAAAAAGTTAC
Source organism: Spongiibacter nanhainus (assembly GCF_016132545.1). Lineage (GTDB taxonomy): Bacteria > Pseudomonadota > Gammaproteobacteria > Pseudomonadales > Spongiibacteraceae > Spongiibacter > Spongiibacter nanhainus. The sequence goes on along the minus strand of NZ_CP066167.1, from coordinate 2,476,870 downwards.
CAATCCACGATGTCCTGCCGCGGCTAAAGTCTGCATTGGCAGACCACAACGAGGTCGTGGTTGAAGCCCCACCGGGTGCCGGTAAAACCACCGTGGTGCCGCTGGAGTTGATGTCGGAGCCTTGGCTGGCCGGTAAAAAAATTCTGATGTTGGAACCCCGGCGCCTGGCCGCCAGAGGCGCGGCTGAACGCATGGCCCAGCACTTGGGTGAATCGGTGGGTAAGCGGGTGGGGTATCGGGTGCGGATGGAATCCAAAGTGAGCAGCCAGACCCGCATAGAGGTAATTACCGAAGGCATTCTGACCCGCATGTTGCAGGACGACCCCAGTTTGGAGGAGGTCGGCCTGCTGATCTTTGATGAATTTCACGAGCGCAGTGTGGACGCCGATATCGGTCTGGCCCTGTGCCTGGAAGGGCGCCGCTTGTTTGCCGACCTTCGGGAAGCACCTTTAAAACTGCTGGTTATGTCGGCAACGCTGGAAGGGGATCGTTTGGCCGCCTTTCTCGATGGCGCACCGGTGGTGCGCAGTGACGGTCGGCAGTTTCCTGTGAGTGTTCACTACACCCCCTTAGCGCGGCGGGCCAATGCGCCCAGAGATGCCCTGTTAAACCATGTGTTCAACACGGTGATTAGCGCTCTGGACTCTACTGATGGCAGTGTGCTGGTGTTTCTGCCGGGCCAGTCGGAAATTCATAAACTGGCGGAACGGCTCAGGGAGCGGGTGGCTGCGGGAATTCACATTGCGCCCCTGTACGGTAGTTTGGATTTGGCGTCCCAACGGCAGGCGGTAGCGCCTGCCGCCGAGGGTGAGCGCAAGGTTGTTCTGGCCACCAACATTGCCGAGAGCAGTCTAACCATTGAGGGCGTGAGCGTGGTGGTGGATAGCGGCATGGAGCGCCGGGCTGCCTTTGACCCTCGCACCGGTATGACCCGATTGTCCACTGCACGAATTTCCAGAGCTTCCGCCGAGCAGCGTGCCGGTCGGGCCGGGCGACTGCAGCCTGGCACCTGCTATCGCCTGTGGAGCGAGGAAGAGCACGGCACCCTGGCAGCGTTTTCCGTCCCCGATATTGCGGTGGCAGATTTGGCGCCGTTGGCGCTGCAGGTGCTGGACTGGGGCAGTAATGACCCCGCCACCTTGCCTTGGCTCGATCCACCGCCCCCCGGCGCATTATCCCAGGCCCTGGATTTGTTAATTGCCTTGGGTGCGGCGGAGCCAGTGGAGGGAAAGGTATCCCTGAGTGCCCAGGGGCGGGCCATGGCCTCTCTGCCAGCTCATCCGCGCATTGCCCGCATGTTGATATGGGCGCAGCAGAATGGCCTGACGAAAGAGGCCTGCGCCCTCGCGGCACTATTGGCGGAGGATAGGCGGGGCGGCAGTCCAGTGGATATCAGTGACTATTGGCAGCAGGTGTTGACGCGGCAAGGTAGTGCCCGGCGTTTATGGGGACAGGCCAAGCAGTTTGCGCGACTGTTGGGGGACAATAACGGCGAAGGTGTCAGCGGCGGAGCTGTAGATTTGGCAACAGTGAGCCTGCTGTTGGCGGTGGCCTTTCCCGACCGCATCGCCCGCTGTAGAGAGAGCCAGTCCAAGGACAAAGCGCAGGACTACTTGCTTAGTAATGGCCGCGCTGCGCTCCTTCCGGATTCCAGCCTGGCTGGCACACCCTGGTTGGCGGTGGCGGAGCTGAGCGGGCAGGTCGGTGACGCACGGGACGTCATCCGTCTGGCCGCACCGCTGGATGAGGAGGTGTTCTCAGGGGCACTGTCTTTTTTGACCACAGATCAACTGGTGGCCGACTGGGACGATGAACGACAGCGCTTTGTGGCGGAGCGCCAGTCTCGCCTGGGTCACTTGGTACTGGCCAGCCGGAATGAGCCCACTGTCGACAGTGAACTCCGGCAGCAGGCAATACTGAGCATGATCCGCCGCCGGGGGCTATCGGTGCTACCGCAGTTGGAACAGTGCTCCCAACTGCGGGCCAGAGTGGCGCTTGTCAGAGCGCACGACTGCTCTCCAGGGGCGTGGCCAGATTGGAGCGACACCGGCCTGATGGCGACGCTGGAACAGTGGTTACTGCCTTTTTTGAACGACATCAACAGCCTCAAGGCCCTACAGCGCCTAGAGCTGAAAGACACGCTGCTGGCTCAGCTCAGCTGGGAACAGCAACAGGCGCTGGCTGCCAATGCACCAGAGCGATTGCCAGTGGCCTCGGGCAATAGCGCCAAAATAGACTACAGCAATGTGCCGCCTGTGCTGGCGGTAAAGCTCCAGGAAATGTTCGGAGTTCAGAGCACGCCCCGGGTCGCGGAAGGCAAGCAGCCCCTGCTGATCCATTTGCTGTCGCCGGCGGGGCGCCCCTTGCAGGTCACTCAGGATTTGGCGGCGTTTTGGCGCAATGGCTACGACAGCGTTAAAAAGGAAATGCGCGGGCGCTATCCCAAGCACCCCTGGCCGGATGATCCTTTAACAGCAGTGGCTACAGCCAAAACCAAACGTCACCTGAATAATTGAATGGCGCAGAAATAAAAACGGCCGCAGTAGCGGCCGTGAGAAAGCGGTAAAGCGATCGTTGTTTAGAAGCGGAAGGCCGCGCCAAACATAAAACCGTCGCTTTCAAAGTCAACATTCCCGTCGTCAGTATTGTCGTTGAAGTACCAAGCGGCCAGTTCCAGCTCCGGCATGGGGAAGAAGCTACCTTCCACGGTGAAGGAGTCTGTCTCGATGTCGCCGATTTCTGCAACGCCGGCGGTCACGCCGATGCCCAGGGCATTGTTGAAGTAGTAAGTGGCGCCCACGTCGATACCGAAGCCGTCATCGTCGTCGGTGTCGATGTAGCTCAATGACGCGTCATAGGCCAGTGATGCGCCTTGCATCAGGGCGTTAACCCCGTGCACAGCGGCGTTCAGAGTGTCGACGTCGTCGCCGCCATCTTCGCTATCGGCCTGGTAGGACACGACCACGTCGGTGGTGTCGTTGAGGTAAGTACCGATGCCGACACGCACGGAGTCTGCATCGTTGGTGCCGTCGTCAGCTTCGCTGTAGTCCGCCTCAATGATCAGGTTGGTCGCGGTAACGAAGCGGCCGCCGAAGCCAAAGGTGTCGGTATCATCGGCACCAGGCAAGTCCAGCTCGGTGCTGGTGTAGAGAAAGTCGACAAAAGATGACTTATCCAGAAATGCCGCTTCGGCCAGCGGGCCTTTGCTGGTGTCGACCTGTTGGAAGTGAAACTCACCGCCAATGCCGTAGCTATCGGTATCCACGCTGTTATTGCCGGCTTCAATTTCTCCCTGGCCAATCACGCCGGCGACTTCAAACTGGTAGTCAGCGTAGCTCATGCAGCTGGCAGTGAGTACGGCGGTAGCGAGTATCGTTTTTTTCATGTCTCCCCCTTGGAGTCGTTCCTTGAAATGTTATCAAGCGGTGCGCTTGTTACTGCGTGCCGCACAAATATGGTGCGAATGCAGAAGCAGGCTAACACAACCTGATCAATTGAGTAGAACAGAAGAGTGTGAAAATTACGTGCAAAAAAAATGATACTTGCGAGGAACTATTGTGACTGGCCGTAGTGATTAAACTGCTTTAAAACCAGCTGCATATCATCGTTTGTTAACAATGTGGGTGAGCCGTTAAGATGGCTGAGTAAAAAGCCGGCAGCCAGCTCTTCCACTACCTCTGCCAATTCCAAAGCTTGGCGGGGGGAGTCGGCAAAGGTGATTTGGCCGTGGTTTGCAATCAGGCATGCTTTACTTTGGTGCATTGCCTTGGCCACGTTTTCGGCCAGTGCCTCTGTTCCAAACAGAGCGTAGTCGGCACAGGGAATATGATCGCTGCCAGCGGCGGCGACCATGTAGTGATAGGGGGGAATACCGCGACGCTGACAGGAGAGGGCGGTGGCGTGGCGAGAGTGACAGTGCAGTACGGCGGCGGCCTGAGAGCGGTCGCGATAGATTGCCTGGTGCATTTGCCATTCACTGGAGGGCTTTATGCCTCCCTGCCAGTGCCCACGATCGTCAACCCAGACTAGGTCGTCAGGGGTGGCATCGGCAGCCACCAGACCGCTGGCACTGATCCACATACCGCCATCGCCCCGCAGGGAGGCGTTACCGCTGGCGCCGGGACTCAGTCCAGCGGCCGCCATGCCGTGCAGGGCGGCTAGCAATGAGGCTTTATCGGCGCTGTAATCAGGCGCCATCCCGAAGCGCCTGGATGCGTTTTTCTAACGGTGGGTGGGAGCTGAACAGGGCGGCGAAGTCCCGCTTGCTGCTGCTGATGCCCAGTGCCGTCATTTCGCCTGGCAAGTCGCTGGGCAGCTCCTGCTGCGCTTGTAGACGCTGTAGCGCGGCAATCATGTCTTGTCGGCCCGCCAGACGTGCGCCGGCATCGTCGGCGCGGAATTCCCGCCAGCGGGAGAACCACATGACTATCATGGAGGCCAAGATGCCCAGCACCATTTCTGCGATGAAGGTCGTGATATAGAAACCGATGCCGTGGCCTCGCTCGGTTTTGAATACGGCGCGGTCAACGGTGTGGCCAATAATGCGGGCAAAGAACATGACAAAGGTATTCACGACGCCCTGTATGAGGGTCAGAGTAATCATATCGCCGTTGGCAACGTGACCGATCTCGTGGCCCAGTACCGCCCGCACTTCATTGGGTTTCATTTGCCGCAGCAAACCCTCAGAGACCGCGACCAGCGCGGCATTTTTGTTCCAGCCGGTGGCAAAGGCGTTGGGTTGGGGGGAGGGAAAGATCCCGACTTCGGGCATGCCGATACCGGCTTGCTGCGACAGCTCGGCCACCGTTTCCATCAGCCAGCGTTCTTGGCTATTGCGGGGTTGCTCGATGACTTGAGTACGGGTGGATCGCTTGGCCATCCATTTGGAGATAAGCAGCGAGACTATGGCGCCGCTCATGCCAAATACCCCGCAGAATATCAGCAAGGCGCCGAGGTTAAGGTCGACGCCGTTGTTGGCCATATAGGTTTCCACACCCAGCAGGCTGAGTGTGACACTGGCAACGGCAATAATGGCCAGGTTGGTGGCAAGGAACAACACAATACGCATCATGGCGGCGCAAATCCTCTAGTGACGAAGCCGTAAAATACTATATGGAAATGGGGTATCCCAGAGGGTTTTTAAAGCTCTGCAGGATGACAAATGGATTACAAATTTTCAGATTTGTTCCCACCGGCGCTTGCCGCTTGCGTTTCTTCTTCAGCGCTGTTGTCCACCGTGCCCTCTCCCCCAGCCCGTTCACTGGGTGTGAACATGGCCGGAGCGTGTTCCACTTTGGGGTGGTTGTTCTCATCCACCTCGCACTCCAGTGGCGCGGCACGCAGTGCCACGTCTTTGCTGCTCAGCTCGAACACCGTGTTGACGGCTTCATCCCGGTGAACCGTCCGGTAGAGAATGCGCTTGTCGCGGCCGTCCACCCACTCTGATTGCTTGCTGAGATAGTGTCCGTACTGGTTTTGAATAACGAAAATTGTACCCATGGAATACTTGTATCTAGTGTTGCGTTTGGTTTGAGTCCGATGTGAGAGAGAGCCCTAACTGTAGCGCTTAAGCAAACAGGCTTTGGCGTCATTGAGTTGGCTGGCCAGGTAATCATTGCCACCCCGGTCGGGGTGAAGTTTCTGAATCAGCTGGCGGTGGGCGCGAATGATGTCGTCCTCACTGGCGCCGGGTTCCAGGCCCAGAACTTTCAGGGCTTCGGCTTCGGTCATATTTCCCCGGTGACTCGGCTCGGCCCCGGATTGCTGTTCGCCGGTGTTATTTTGAGAGGACTGACTGATCTTGTTGTAAACATGGTTAAGCAAAAACTGCCGGACAAAGGGCAGGGCGCCGCCGACTAAACCGGCAATCCAGTGTACTCGCCCAGTCACCGACATAAGCACCAGCCCGGCAGCCGCCAAGCCAACTAGCAGGGTGATGTAGTAAGAGCGCCGATCTTTACTCGGTTTGTTCTGCACGTATTTAACGAAACGGTACAGTAAATACAGTACCGCCGCGGCAATAATCAGTCTGAAGATCATTTATCGGTCCGTAGTTCGATGACAGGTGCCGTTTGCCGAGTAGCGCAAATTGGCGAGACTCGTCGGGCACAACGCCGGCACTATGCTACAGTAAATGGCGCCTTGCTGGTGCATTTTCAATTGCTAACGGATTTTACATGCCCTTCGCCGCCCGCGCTGCACAGCGCTACGTACTTTTTCAATCTCTCTACGATGTCAGCCAATCTAAAGACCACGATTGGGATCAGGTGGTGGCCCTACTCAGCCGTGGGGAGCAAACCGCCCAGCGTGCCAAGCTCGACTCGCTGGCACAGCAATTTGCCGATGGCCAGCAGGTAGTGCTGGATGAGCTGCGAGAAGGGGGGCTGTTCAGGGAGTGGGAGTTGCAGTTTATGCGCTTGGGACTGGCTGTGGGCAACCTGGGGCGTGTCTATTTGCGTTTGGCGGAGCACTACCGCTTGCAGGTGGAATGCAGTCGACGATTGCGACGGGGCCTTTGGCTGTCAGCGACTGTCGGGTTGGTACTGGCGGCACTACTGCCAGTGTTATCCCGGGGCGCCACCGGGTCTGCTGACGAGCTCGGGGTAGCGGCTATTGGCTTTGGACTGGCGCCACTGCTGGCCGTTGCTGTGCTGTTACCCTTAATCAGGCAGCGGCGCAGCCTTCGCCACTGGTTCAGCTCGGGGTTGTTTGGCTTGCCAGGCGTGGGCGCAGCGCTGCGTCAATACCAAAACTACCATTACATCAACCATCTGGCGGACTGCGTCGCGGCGGGGTTTTCGCTAAAACAGGCGCTGACCCAAGCGGCGCGGCGAATGCCGGATAGTCCAGTGAAGGTGCGCTATTTCAAGGTGTCGAAAGCGGTAGAGGGTGGTAAGCCACTGTCAGCGGCGCTGATGGCAGAGGGGGTGCTGGAGGGCGTCAGGTTTGAGGCAATGCCAACTGGGGTCAGCGCCAGTGAGGTTCCCGCTCAACTGGGGCTGGCCATGCACGACAATTGTGAGAGTAATCTGAGATTTTGGACCCGGGCTGTGCCGGGCGCCTTACTACTGGGTTATGTTGCTTATCTTGTATTGATTAATGCATGGTTTCTCTGGCGCTGAGCTGTTTGAGCTCTTCCAAATAGTGGCGACGGCCCGATAGCTCGCGTTCGATAGCGAAGCGCTCGGCGTTGTCTTGCCACTCGGCATTTTTCAGCAGCTCCCAAAGCTTGCGGCTGCAGAGGTTTTTTACGTTGATTTCCTGATTTTGACTGTCCATTCTTGTTAACTCCTTCGGCACGTAACACTGTGCCGTAAACTGTTCTTTTCTTTGTTGGGCCCGATCGATTATTGGTGGGCCAGGTTTCAGCCTTGTGACACCAAGCAATGGGAAATATGAATTTTTCTTTTCCCGCGTCTCAAGGTAGACTGCGCGGCTTTTGCGCCCATCGACATTCTCTGTCTCGTCAATTGGCTCTACAGGGGCAAAGACCACTATGCAGCAGACTGTACTTCGTCCCGACCGCTGGCAGCGGATTCGAGAATTCGCCAAAGACAAGGCAACACCCTTTGTGGTGATTGACCTGGACACCATCCGCCAGCGCTATCGCGATATGGCGGATGCCTTTCCCTATGCCGGAATTTACTACGCGGTGAAGGCCAACCCGGATGCGGCCATTATCCGTTGCCTCGACGAGCTGGGCGCAAGCTTTGACATCGCTTCTGTCTATGAGTTGCGCAAGTTATTGTCTTTGGGCATCAGTCCGGCGCGGATGAGTTACGGCAACACCATTAAAAAATCCGCCGATATCGAGTTCGCGCATCAACAGGGCATTACCTTGTTTGCCAGTGACTGCGAGTCCGATATTCGTAATCTAGCAAAATATGCGCCAGGGAGTCAGGTTTATATCCGGGTGCTCACCGAGGGCTCGGAAACCGCCGACTGGCCCTTATCCCGCAAGTTTGGTTGCCAGGCGGATATGGCGATAGAGCTGATCCTGTTGGCTCAGGAGCTGGGCTTGGAGCCTCACGGTATTTCCTTTCACGTTGGCTCCCAGCAGCGGGATATTGCCACTTGGGATGCGGCCATCGCCAAGGTGCGGTTTATTTTTGATCGGTTGGCGGAATCTGGAATCTCCCTTGAGATGATCAATATGGGGGGCGGTATGCCCGCCAACTACGCGCCGCGACAGCACGATCTGGCGGCCTATGGCACGGCCATTCGGCGCTTTCTCGACGAGGACTTTGGCGACGCGGTGCCCCAGGTGCTGATTGAGCCAGGGCGCTCCTTGGTGGGCGAGGCCGGCGTATTGGTCAGTGAGGTGGTGCAGGTATCGCGGAAATCCCAGGATGCCCTGGATCGTTGGGTTTATCTGGACGTAGGCCTGTTTGGCGGCATGATCGAGACCCTTGGGGAGGCAATCAAGTACCCCTTGGCCTGGGACCGGGAAGGCGAGGGCGTGGAAGACGTGATCATCGCCGGTCCGACCTGCGACAGCCTCGACATTATGTACCAGGACCATCGTTATGCTCTGCCCGATACGCTGCAAGAGGGCGACAGACTCTACTGGTTGTCTACCGGGGCCTATACCACCAGCTACAGTTCCATTGAGTTTAACGGCTTTCCGCCGTTGCAGTCTTATGTGATTGGCGAGGAAGGCGATCTGTAGAACGGCGAAATCGCAGCTCTCACTGTCAAAGTTCATACAAAAAAAGACCGGCCTTTTGAGCCGGTCTTTTTGTTTTCTCACCTGTCTTTGGGCGATCTAGAACGTGGCGCGAATACGCCAGTAGAAGTCGGCTTCCAGATCATCGAGACGGTCATCGTCGGCGACATCGTCGTAGACGGGGCGCGCTGCGACGATTTCCGTGTACAGGAAGGACTTGTAATTCACTTTCAGGCGCAACCCTGCGTCACCAATGGTTTGCTCGTCGCCTTGGGGGGAGCCCGCATTGTTGTACCAGGCGCCGCCATACTCGACAAACACGGAAGGCACCACAATAAAGTCGTTCCAGGTGTAGCGAGACTCCAAGCGGGTGTCGGCAAAGTAACCTTCATCCCCCACCAAAATGCCTGGCAGGTAGGCGCTCAGCGTATCCATGCCGCCCAGAATAAACTGTTGCTGCTGGGGGACCTGCTCGTCGGCAAATTGCGCCTTGGCAGTGGATACCCAAGCGAGGTTGTCTGCGACTTTCAGCTGATAGTTTGCCTCTGGGCGCAGAGCAATAAACTCCGCGGTGCGGGCCTGAGCTACCACCTCTGGGACCGGTTCACCCGGGAATTGCGCTTGGTAGGCCGCGCGGAAGGCCGGGTAATCATCGAGAGTGCCGCCATCGCCAAAACCGGCGCGGAGTTTCAAGCTCGCCGAGAACTGGGACGGTGCGGAGTCCTGATCCTGATAGCTAGTGCGAGAATACTTGGCGCCAAGCTCCGCGACCTGATACTCCTCTTCGAGCAGTTTGTCCGACGCACCTTGTACCTCAATGGTTGAATCGACTAACTCTAAGCGTTGGTTCAAGGTGATGCGTTGCCAAGGAGTACTGAACAATACCTGCTCCCCGCGGAGAGCGAACTGGGTGATTTCGGCATCCAGGCCGAGAGATTCAGGGTTACCGGTGCCGCCGCACAGACCCAGCAGGCCACATACGTCGCCCAATAAGGGCAAATCGCCCAGCAGATCGGTGAGACCGGCGCCACTCGTTGAGTTTTGGGAGTTAACCTTCAGTTTGCGCTCATACTCGATATAGCCAAGGTCTACACCATAGAGGCCCGTGGTAAAGGGCTTGTCCACTGACAGGCTGTACTGGTTCAGCTCCTCGCCATCCCGTGATTCACCCAGATCGGTAAATGCGGTCTGGTAGGCGGCGGCCACTTTGGTGCCGTCTTTAAAACTGTGGTTGACGCCAGCCAGGCCAAAGTAGCGGCCCAGGAAGCGGCTGCCTTTGTTGTTGGCTTCCACCACAAACTCGGTCAGCTTGGCATCGGCTTTGTCGCTGCGATTAAACACCATCGCCACGTTGTTATTGGCGCCTTCTTCATAGCTGATGCTGTATTCGTAGCCGGCTCGGGTGGCCTGGAGGTCGGCCAGCACCCGCTCGCGGTCGAACTCGGAGATGGTCAGATCGTTATCGCCTTCAAGGTCGCGAAAGTGAGCGGCTGCCTGGGGGTCGCCCTTCACTTCGGTCAAGGTGAGCTGGTCGACAAACACCAGAATAGCGTCGATGGAGCGGATGTAGTGGACCTTCATCAGCAGGTTGCCGCTCTCATAGTAACGGCGGGTCAGCGAGATAATCGCGTCTGAGGGGGTGGCGGCGCCGGAGACAATAGTGCGCACGTCCTCTTCACTGAGGTGGCGGTTGCCAAAAATTTTCAGCGGCGTGTCGGCCACACTTTCGATAATGGGCTGCCCGCTATTGCTCTGCAGCGCCTCAACTTGAGCTTGATCGGCCAGTACGGGGGGTAGTACTGGTGGCAAATCAATCGCCATTGTTTTCTCCCTACATTAATAAATATTGTGCTGCGCCCGGTTTTTCGGGCGCCAGTTTAACCTTATTGTTCGATGACTTTTAGCTCGACGCGGCGGTTTTCTGCCCGGCCAGCGTCGGTGTCGTTGTCAGCCAACGGCATTGATTCGCCGTAGCCTTTTGCCTGCAAGCGCTCTGCAGCAATGCCTTTTTCGCTGAGGTAACGTTTAACGGATTCGGAGCGTTGCTGAGACAGGGACTGATTGTAAGTCTCTTCGCCCTTCGCGTCGGTGTGACCGGCAATCTCAAAACGAGCCACCGTCGATTGCTGAATCATCAAGCTCACTTGGTCCAGTATACGCTCGGCATTGGGGGTTAGTGTCGCGCTATCGAACTCAAAGAACACGCCTTCCAGTCGCAGCGGCTGGATTGTACCCAGGTGGCATCCATTGGGCAGCACGGCTTTGCCAACCGGGGTATCGGCGCAGCTATCCTGGCTGTTGCAGACGCCATCACCGTCGCTGTCTTCGCAGCGGCCTTCAGCGGCAAGGTTGGGGTCTAGGAGGGCGATCAGCGCCGGGTTGTCGCTGCCGTTGTTAAAGGCCAATTGCAGGCCGCCATTGCCTCCGCCCAGTACGTCGTTGACCAGACCGCTGCCATCGGCTGCATTGTCGTCGTTAGTGGTCAGGGCATCTTCCAAGCTGCCGCCGGTGACATCACTGATCAGCCCATCTACGGGGTCGGTCACAGGCTCCACCGCATTGGTGATGGGACCTACCACGGGCTCTGCTGCGGCGAGGACCTGCTCAACACCGGCATCTGCCGCGTCAGTGAGCGGTGCAGCGCCGTCATCTACGGAGTCGATAAGGGGGGCGACCGCTTCACCCAGCGGGTCGGTCAAGCCACCCAGGGGCGAGGTTTCGCCCGCTTCGGTGCCACTGCCGGCGACCTGATCAGCGCCCAGCAGGTCGTTGACGATGCCGTCGCCATCGGCGGTGTTATCATCATCGTTGCTAAGGGCATCTTCCAGGCTGCCACCAGTGACGTCGGCAAGGATGCCGTCTACCGGGTCGGTGACTGGTTCTGCGGCCTCTAATACGGGGTTCAGTACGGGATCCAGGCCACTGATCAGGGTTTCGCCAATTTCGTCATCGATAGCGTCGGTGACGGGGTCAAGCGTTTCGTCTACAGCATCAATGAGCGGGGCAATACTGTCGCCCAGTTGCGCAGTAATAGGCTCAAGTGCTGAGCTTTCCCCTTCTTCGGTACCGCTGGCCAGGTTTTCTTCGTCACCACCACCCAGCAGGTCATTAACCAGGCCGTTGCCGTCATCGACGTTGTCGTCGTTGTTGGTCAGCGCGTCTTCCAGGCTGCCGCCAGTGAGGTCTTCAACGATACCGTCTACTGGATCAGTAACACCCTCGAGCGCAGCCAGTGCTGGATCAAGAACGGGTTCAACACCGTCCAGGATCGGCTCTACCAGTTCGTCGTCTACCACGTCAGTGAGTGGGTCGAGGCCGGTATCGACGGCGTCAACCAATTCTTCCAGGGCCTCACCCAGTGGCTCGGTGATCAGGGGCAGGGGTGACATCTCGCCATCTTCAGTGCCGCTATCGGCTACCTGGTCGCCACCCAGCAAGTCGTTGACGATGCCGTCACCATCTTTGGTGTTGTCGTCGTCGTTTGTAAGAGCGTCTTCCAGACTGCCGCCGGTGACATCCTCAACAATACCGTCGATGGGGTCAGTCACCGGAGACAGCTCATTAAGCACAGGGAAGAGTACGGGCTCAAGGCCGCCGAGCAGGGTTTCACCCACTTGATCGTCGATGGCGTCCGTAATGGGGTCGAGCTCGGTGTCGAGCCAGTCCACCAGCGGTGCCAAGCCTTCGCCCAGGGGCTTGGTGATGGGCTCAAGTGCGGAGGTTTCGCCGGACTCCAGGCCACTGTCGTTGTTTGCGGTCTCGCCGCCCAACAGGTCATTGACGAGGCCGTTACCATCTTTGGTGTTGTCATCGATGTTGGTCAGTGAGTCTTCCAGACTGCCGCCGGTCAGGTCGGCAACCAGGCCATCTACAGGGTTGGTCAGGGGTTCAATCGCTTCTAGCACTGGGTCAGTGAGAGGAGCGACTGCGTCGAGTATGGGTTCAACCAGCTGGTCATCGACTACATCCGTAAGTGGGTCGAGGCCCAAGTCGATGGCGTCTACAAGGGGTTTTAGTGATTCGCCCAATGGACCGGTAATGGGAGCCAGCGGGGAGATTTCGATGCCGTCTTCACCGCCGCGAGATTCGGCCGCGGTGTCACCGAGGATGTCGTTAACAATGCCGTCGCCGTCTTTAGTGTTGTCATCGCTGTTGGTCAGTGCGTCGGAGACCTCGCCACCGGTGACTTCATGAACAATACCATCAACCGGGTCAGTGATGGGTTCAATGGCGGTTGTCAGCGGCTCGGTGATAGGGGACAGCGCGTCGAGCAAAGGGACACCGAGTTGATCATCGACGGCGTCGGTAACTACGTTTAGGTTCTCATCCAGCATATCTACCAGAGGCGATAGAGATTGGCCGAGAGGGTCGGTGATGGGAGAGAGTATGGAGGGGTTTTTGGCGTTCGACTCGGGCAGTACGAAAAGCGTGATACCCAGGAGTTTGAGCGATGAAGCAGCGTTAGCGGTAATCGGCGCCAGGGCCAGCTGTGAAGCCACTGCCGTGGCCATTAGCGTGCGGGCAAACGTGGGGTGTCGCATTTTCATAAGGCATATCCGTGTCTAACTAACATAGAGAAGATCCGTACTCCCTAATCTTTGTGAGTTCCTGGTGCTTTCTAAGCAGGATCAAGCTGATAGGGGAAAATACGTATTGTAAAGCAGTTGTATCAAAATTCTCGAAATGCTTATGTGACAAATGCCACTGATTGAAAGTGATTAGGGCGAAATGTGATGGAGGTCACAGATTTGGCACCCCCAGGACGGGGCGCCGTGTGCGAGCTTAATTGATGGAATTCAGGATGTAGCGAGGCAGGGCAAAGGCGCCGGCATGTACTTCCGGCGTGTAATATCGAGTGTCGATATCGCTTTGGCCAAAGCGACGCTGCAAAACTTCCAGGGAACTTGCTCTCGGACCGCTATCGTTGCAGGCCCAAGCAAAGGTCATAATACCGCCGACATAGGTGGGGACCGCTGCGGTGAAAAAACTACAATCCTCGAACAAAGGGCTTAGCCGCCGGTAGGTCGTGCTGACCTCGTCGGGCTGCATAAACGCCACACCATTTTGCGCGGCAAAAATACCGCCGGGTTTGAGGCAGCGTTTAACGCCTTGGTAAAAAGGCGAGGTGAACAGGACTTCACCGGGGCCGATAGGGTCGGTGCTGTCGGAGAGGATTACGTCGAACTGACGATCGCTGTTGGTGACGTAGTCGATGCCATCGCCGATAACGATTTCGGCACGTTTGTCGTCAAAGGCACCTGCCGAGTGATTGGGCAGGTACTGGCGGCACATGTCGATGACGGCCTGGTCGATTTCAACCTGCACGGCCTTTTTTACCTGAGGGTGCTTGAGTACCTCCCGCAGCAATCCGCCGTCACCGCCGCCGATGATCAATACATCTTTGGGGTCACCGTGACTAAACAGTGGGACGTGCGCCAGCATCTCGTGATAGATGAATTCATCCCGCTCGGTGGTCTGGATTATGCCGTCGAGCGCCATAACCCTGCCAAAGGTGGTGGATTCAAAAATCACCAGGTGCTGGTGGTCGGTTTTGTTCTCAAACAGGACTTCCTTGATCTGGAAGCCCTGGTGATACCCGTCGTGAAGGGTTTCATCAAACCACATCGACATCGTCCATTCTTCCGCGCAGGTTTTCGCCCACTTCTATTCGAGATGGGGAGAAGGCTTTTTGCAGAATGCCCACGGCCAGTTCCGGCTTGGCGTCGCCACACATAAACACGTCGAAAGCGGCGTAATCCCGCTCCGGCCAGGTGTGAACGCTGATATGAGACTCAGCCAGCACGGCTACACCGGAGACACCGCCATTGGGGGTGAAGTGGTGCATGTGGATATGGAGCAGGGTAGCGCCGCACTCTCGAACGCAGTCGAGGAAGGCCTTTTCCATGCGGGGGATATCATCGAGGTGGGATGCACCCCAAAGGTCGATAATCAGATGTGTGCCAGCGTAGGCCACGCCATCGCGGACAATAAGGTGATCGTGATTTTCGTCCGATGAGCTAATCGGATTGACGTTAGCTGCACAAGCCTCCGAAGAGGGCAGTAGATCCAAGCTTTTCATTTAGCATAAATCCTCCGCAAGGGTGAAAGGAGCGGCGATTTAAACGGTTTTGATCCTAAATAGCAACCTATTTTTTTGTCTATTAAGGTAGGGAATTTTACAGAGTTTTCATTGTGTTAATGACGCTTGTGCGGCGCTGCTTTGGTGGGGCGTTGGACCTGTGGTAACTGGCCACTAAAGTGGTAAAAAAGGCATACTCTGTTGCAAGAGACTGTGTGCCCTTGAGGAGTCAATATGAATATCCTGGATCGTTATCGCAAGCCACTGGTTATTCCATCTGCCGATCAGGCTCTGCCTGGGCGAGATCAGGCCATGCAGGTGCCAGATCGACACACTGTGCTGGGCACACCACTGGTGGGTCCGTTTCCGGAGGGGACCGAGACGATCATTCTGGGGATGGGGTGTTTTTGGGGGGCAGAGCGGAAGTTTTGGCAACTGCCTGGTGTTTATACCACCGCCGTCGGATACAGCGCTGGACACACACCAAACCCCATTTACGAGGAAGTCTGCTCGGGAATGACTGGCCACAATGAGGTGGTCTTGGTGGTCTATGACCCCGCCGTCATCAGTCTTTCACAGATACTGACAAGCTTCTGGGAGAGTCACGATCCCACTCAGGGCATGCGCCAGGGCAACGATGTGGGTACCCAATACCGGTCGGGCATCTACTACACCAGTGATGCCCAGCGGGAGGTTGCCGAAAGCTCTGCCGCCCGCTATCAAGAAGCGCTCGCTGAAAATGGATTGGGGGGGCTGACCACCGAGATTTGCCCGGCCGGGCCGTTTTACTACGCCGAGGCGTATCACCAGCAATACCTGGACAAGAATCCCGGTGGCTACTGTGGCCTGGGTGGCACTGGGGTGAGCTGCCCCAGTTAAACCCCCCAAGGCTTAGCCACCCCGCCAGCGCACTTGATACAGGTCGTGACGACGATCCCGGAGGTTTTGCACTGTGCCACTGTTGCGGGCGACGCGTAGGGCCTCGGGACGCAGGTCGGCGATGGCAACGGTTTCGACGTTGGGGGTGGTATCGGCGGCGATGCCGTCCCGGGCAAAGCTGAAATCACAGGGTGTGAGAATACAGCTCTGGGCGTACTGAATATCCATATTCGCCACGTTGGGCAGGTTGCCGACATTCCCTGACATCACCACATAGACCTGGTTTTCCACCGCCCTGGCTTGGCTGCAGTAGCGAACCCGGAGATATCCCTGGCGCTCGTCGGTGCAGAAGGGCACAAAGAGAATTTCGGCGCCTTGGTTGACCAGGTGACGGGCCAGTTCCGGGAACTCAGAGTCGTAGCAAATCAGCACTCCAATCGGACCGCAGTCGGTGTCGATTACGTTGAGGCTGTCGCCGCCCTCAATGTTCCACCAGTACACCTCATTGGGGGTGGGGTGGATTTTGGCTTGCTCGTCGATGCGACCGTCGCGGTGAAAAACGTAGGAAATATTTTCCACCCGACCATTGGCGACCCGGGTCGGATGAGAGCCGCCAATGATATTGATGTTGTAACGCACCGCCAGATCGCTCATGGCCTCACAGTAGCGAGGCGTGTACTTGGTGAGGGCCTCAATGGCTTCAATGGGGCTAAGTTCCTGATCCTCAATGGAGAGCAGCTGCAGAGTGATTAGCTCTGGGAACACCACAAAGTCGGCTTTGTAATCCGCCACCACATCGACGAAGTACTCCACCAGCGAGATAAATTCCCGGAACGATAGCACCCGGCGCTGCATATATTGCACCGTGCCCACCCTGACTGTATCCGGCGGATGACTGCCGTAGCGTTTTTCATGGGCGTCGCTGGCTTGGGTGTCGATTTTGGGGTTCAGCCATTGCAGCAGTACGCCGTAGCCCATGGAGGCCGTGTCTTCCCGTAAGTAGCCGGGCATCAGGCGCAGCGGTTCAAAGCCGTTGCGCAACTGAAAAGACAGTACCGGGTCCCGGGCCTGTTGATTGATGACTGCTTCCAGGTAGGCCTCGGCCGAACCGTATTTTTTGATGCGCTTGGAAAGCGACGGGAAGCGTCCGACAAAAACAATGCCTTTGAGCCCCAGCGACTCGCAGAGTTTTTTACGGGCGTTGTAGAGACGTTGGCCAATGCGGTAGCCGCGCACGGTCTTGTCGACACAGACCTCCATGCCGTATAGCCACTCGCCATCGGGGTCGTGGCGGGAGCCATAGCCATTGGCCGTGATTGACTCCCAGCTATGGTTAGCAAGGCATATTTTGCCGCTGATTCGAAAGGTGGCGCAGTAGCCGACCACGTCGTCATCCAGGGTGACGACAAATTTACCTTCGGGGAAATGGTTGAGATGGCCGCGAAGCTCGGCGTTGGTGTAGGGGGCGATACCGGTATCGGCATAGACCCGCTTGGACAGCCGGGCGATACCGGGGATATCTTTGCGCTGGGCATTGCGCACCCGTAAGACTTTGTTGGCCGACGTGATATTGCCACCGCCCTCTTGGCCGCCCGAGTTGTCTGAAGCCATGAAGTTTAACTTTTAGTTGTGGACTTGCTGCGGGTGGATTTTGCGCTGCTTCGGCGCCGAGTGCTAGTGGTTTTGCGGGTATTTGCGGTGTCGTCTTGGCCGCTGTCCTGATCCTGGTCGCCCCGTCTGACAAAGCCGCTTAAGTTTTTAAGGATGCGGGTCGACAGGTCGATCGTTTTCATTCCCTCAGACAGGGCCGTTTTAGCCAGTTGCTGCACCATTTCGGTATCGCCTTCCATGATGCGATCCTGAACGCCGTCCCAAAAGGGCTGCATATCGGGGAGTCCCACCAGACGGCGCAGCTCTTCCGGGCTTAGTTCGACTTCCAGGTTGATTTTCACTCTTGCTACCTCTCGTTGTGTTGGGGGAGAGCGGGGGCGGTCAATTACTCCGTGCGCTGCAGCTTGCTGAGGACGTACTGAAGGATGCCGCCATACTTGAAGTACGTGGCTTCTTGGGCAGTGTCGATTCGCGAGCGGCCCAGCACTTCATGGCGACTGCCGTCGTCCCGGGAAATAACAATGCGCAGAGTCTGCTTGGGAGCCAGGGTTTCGTCGCAGGGCATCACGTCGACTTGCTCGTTACCCTGCAGGTCCAGCATATCCATCGTCACTTCTTCGTCGAGCTCAATGGGCATCACCCCCATGCCGATCAGGTTGGAGCGGTGAATGCGCTCGAAACTCTCGGCAATAACAGCGCGAATTCCCAACAGCAATGTGCCTTTGGCGGCCCAGTCCCGGCTGGAGCCGGTGCCGTATTGCTTACCGGCAATCACCACCAGCGGCGTATCTTTTTGCTGGTATTTCATTGCCGCGTCAAACACGCTCATTACCTGTTTGCCGTCGGGTCCCAGGGTAAAACCACCTTCCCGGTCCACCATGTTGTTGTTGAGGCGCACATTGGCAAAGGTACCCCGCAGCATAACCTCGTGGTTGCCGCGGCGTGAGCCGTAGGAATTAAAGTCTGCTGGCTTGATATCCAGGCTTTGCAGATAGTGCCCGGCGGGGCTGTCCTCGGCGATTTTGCCGGCGGGAGAAATATGGTCGGTGGTAATCGAGTCGCCGAACACTCCCAGCAAACGGGCGCTTTTTATCGGGGGGCAGGTGTCACTGGGAGATTTGAGGTCGTCAAAGAAGCTGGGCAAACGAATATAGGTGGACTCGTCCTGCCACTGGTAGGTATCGCTGCTTTCCACCTCCAGCGCCCGCCATTCCTCGGTACCGTGAAACACATCCGCATAGGCATTGCGGTACATCGATCCGCTGACGGTTTTGCGAATGTCCTGGATATCTTCTGTGCTGGGCCACAGGTCCTTGAGATACACGGGCTTGCCATTTTTATCCGTGGCCAGTGCCTCTTCCTGCAGGTTGATGCGAGTGGTGCCGGCCAGGGCGAAGGCGACTACTAGCGGCGGCGAAGCCAGCCAGCTGGCTTTGACTTGGGGGTGAATGCGCCCCTCAAAGTTGCGGTTGCCGGAAAGCAATGCAGAGACCACCAGGTCTTTGCTGTCGATGGCGTCGGCAACAGGTGGCGGCAGTGGCCCCGAGTTGCCGATACAGGTGGTACATCCGTAGCCTACTAAGTCGAAGCCCAGTGAGTCGAGGTCGTCTTGTAGACCGCTGTCGGCCAGATACTGACTGACCACTTTAGAGCCCGGTGCCAGGGAGGTTTTAACCCAGGGTTTCACCCGCAGACCGCGCTCCCGGGCCTTGCGGGCCACAATGCCGGCCGCGATCATCACATCGGGGTTGGAGGTGTTGGTACAGCTGGTAATGGCGGCAATCACCACGTCACCGTGATGGAGCTTTTCCCCCATGTCGGGAATGGTGGCACTTTCATCAACATCCTTGCCCTTGAGCTCGATAAACTCATCGATGGCCTGTCCCAGCCGGGATAAACCAACTCGGTCTTGGGGGCGCGATGGGCCTGCTAGGCTGGGCTCCACGCTGGCAAGGTCCAGTTCCACCACATCGCTGAATACCGGCTGGTCACCGGGGTGGCGCCACAAGCCCTGGGCTTTGCAGTAGGCCTCGGTCAGGGCCACGGTTTCTCCGCTGCGTCCAGTGAGCTTGAGGTAGGCCAGGGTCGCCTCGTCCACCGGGAAATAGCCGCAGGTGGCGCCGTACTCGGGTGCCATATTGGCGATGGTGGCGCGGTCGGCCACCGTGAGGTCGGCAAGACCGTCGCCATAAAATTCCACAAACTTGCCCACCACACCCTGGCGGCGGAGAATCTCAACCACCGTGAGCACAAGGTCGGTGGCGGTGACCCCCTCATTGAGGCGGCCGTTAAGCTTGAAGCCCACCACCTCGGGCAGAATCATCGAGTAGGGTTGCCCCAGTAGTGCGGCTTCCGCTTCGATGCCGCCCACGCCCCAGCCCAGCACGCCCAGGCCGTTGACCATGGGGGTGTGACTGTCGGTGCCCAGTACCGTGTCGGGATAGACCAGGGTGCCGTCGTCGGTGTCTTTTTGCCAGACCACTTGCGCCAGGTATTCCAGATTGACTTGGTGGCAGATGCCGGTGCCGGGGGGGACTACGTTAAAATTCTGGAAGGCGGACTGCCCCCACTTCAGAAAGCGATAACGCTCGTAATTGCGCTCCATCTCCAGGGCAACGTTTTCTTTGAAGGCCTGCTCAGAACCAAACTGGTCAACAGTGACCGAGTGGTCGATAACCAGGTCGACGGGGATTTGAGGGTTAATAACCGACACGTCGCCGCCATTTTTGGCCACCGCATCGCGCATGGCGGCAAGATCGACGATTGCCGGTACCCCGGTAAAGTCCTGCATTAATACCCGAGCTGGGGAGAAGTTCATGTCGCCGCCGCCCTGGGGAGAGTCAGCCCAGTTACTGATGGCGTCAACAATGCCCTCGCCAACATTTTCACCGTCAAAATGGCGCAGTTGGTTTTCCAGCAGAATCTTGAGGGACTTGGGCAGGCGATCAATGTTGGTGGCGTCTAGCTTTGAGAGATCGTAATAACGGTAACGGCGATCGCCGCAACTCAGTTCCGAGATCAGGTGCTCTGTGGATTTCATCATGATTCCTCAGTTTCTCCTCGATTCTGTCAGCCGCTGTTGCCCCTGTTAATGCAGGAGGCGCCCCAGCAGATATTACTTTACCCTAGCACAGCGTGTACGAATTGGGAGAGGGGGAGAACAACACAGATTTTGGCGACGAGGACGCAGAGCAGAATAAGAGTGCGTAATCGATTAGCAAAACTGCCCAAGAATCGCGGGAACGGCGGTTTCTACTTTCAAAATGCGGGGGCCCAGGGTAAATCCTTGCATCCCAGCCTCCAGTAGTTTTTCCACTTCATAGGGGATAAAACCGCCCTCCGGCCCGATGGCGAGCACTGTCTCACCTGAGGGCTTTGTAAAAGCCGACGAGGCATAGGGGTGTGCCACCAATCCTGTGCGTTGGCTCAGTAGTGTCGGTAGCTCATCTTCTACGAAAGGTTTAAATAGCCTGGCTCGTTGTAGGGTTGGCAGGATGGTGTCACCGCATTGGGCTAGGCCCTCTACCATTGCCGAGAATAAGTGAGTGTCGTCCACCAGCGGGCTTTGCCAGAAGCTTTTCTCTACCCGGTAACTGTTAAGTAAGATGATTTTCTTAACCCCCAGCTCGGTAGCGGCGTGGACAATACGGCGAGCCATTTTGGGGCGGGGCAAGGCCAGAAGAAGAGTGACAGGACGCTTTGGGGGCGGTGCTTGGTCCAGTGTCACTCTCAGCGTGACGCTGCTTTGGTTGATCTCCAGGACTTCGCCACTGCCACAGCGGTCGTTGATTAGCCCGACCTTCAGACAATCGCCTGGCGCTGCCCTCAAGATCCTACGTATGTGATCTGCTCGGTAATCGCAGAGCCTGACTCGGTCAGAAGTGACAAAGTCTTGCGCGTTAAAAAGTACGCGATTCATCCCGCCGGCTCGGCCCAGAGGTCGTAGTCGTCTGCGCCGATAATATTGACCAGCAGCGCATCCCCAGGCTGTACGCCGGTGACGCCATCGAGATAGACCTTGCCGTCGATCTCCGGGGCATCGGCGATACTGCGTCCGATGGCACCCTCTTCGTCGACGTGGTCAATCAGAATTTCCTCTTGGCCGCCTATGCGCTGTTGTAGACGATCGGCGGAGATTTCCTGGGCGACTGCCATAAAGCGTTCCCAGCGGTCTTTTTTAATGTCGTCCGGCACTGGGTCGGGGAGATCGTTGGCGGTAGCACCCTCTACCGGGGAGTACTCAAAGCAGCCCACCCGGTCCAGTTGCGCCTCTCGCAGCCAGTCCAGCAGCATCTGGAAGTCTTCCTCGGTCTCACCGGGGAAGCCGACGATAAAGGTGGAGCGAATTACCAGATCGGGGCATTGCTCTCGCCAAGCCTTGATGCGTTCCAGGGTTTTTTCCTGGTGGGCGGGGCGCTTCATCAGTTTGAGCACCCGGGGGCTGGCGTGCTGAAAGGGAATATCCAAATAGGGCAGGATTTTGCCCTCCGCCATCAGCGGAATCACATTGTCGACGTGTGGGTAGGGGTAGACGTAGTGCAGCCTTACCCACACTCCCAGCTCGCCCAGTGCTTCACACAATTCCAGCATCCGCGATTTAATGGGCTGTCCGTTCCAGAAACCGGTGCGGTACTTGATGTCGACGCCATAGGCGCTGGTGTCCTGGGAGATGACCAACAACTCACGGACCCCGGCGTTGACTAGGCGCTGTGCCTCTTCCATGACATCGCCGATGGGCCGGCTGACCAGGTCGCCCCGCATACTGGGAATGATGCAGAAACTGCAGCGGTGGTTGCAGCCCTCGGAGATTTTCAAGTAGGCGTAGTGGCGCGGGGTGAGTTTGACGCCCTGGGGCGGAAGCAAATCCACAAAGGGGTCGTGGGCCTTCTCTACCGGCGCCCACTCGTGGACTGAACCCACCACTTGCTCATAGGCCGCCGGGCCGCTGACTGCCAGTACATCGGGATGGGTGGCGCGGATCTTGGCATCGTCTCCCAGGCAGCCGGTGACGATCACTTTGCCGTTCTCCTTAAGTGCTTCGCCAATGGCGTCCAGAGACTCCTGCTTGGCACTATCGATAAAGCCGCAGGTATTAACCACAACTACGTCGGCGTCATCGTAACTGGGCACAATCTCGTAACCGTCCAAACGCAACTGGGTGAGGATGCGCTCCGAGTCCACCAGGGCCTTGGGGCAGCCCAAGCTGACCATGCCGACCTTTCTTGTCGGAGGGGTATCCGTCATAACTGAAATCTCTGTGGGTAAGCTAACAGCGCATTATACCCTGCCAGAAGGGGCGACGATAAGCCGTCACGGCGCTGTCACTGCGGGCCGCTAAAGTTTGCCAATTTATTCTGTTGGCGACGCGAGTCGTCACATAGTAGTGTGAACGGCGTCTTTGTGATTGGTCGGAGCAATGCAAAACTATCAGATTTTGCGGGTGATGTTGGCCCTCACCTGTCTGGTGATCATTATCGCTGGCATGAAGGCCGCCTCCACGCTGTTGGTGCCCTTTCTGCTGGCGGGCTTTATCACCATTGCCTGCGCACCGCTAATGGGCGCCATGACCCGCCACCGGGTACCGGCTTGGCTGGCGGTGCTGATTATTGTGCTGCTGTTGTTGGGCCTGTTTATGGTGTCGCTATCGCTGCTGGGGGCCTCCACTGCCGAACTGGCGGATAACATTCCCGCCTACCGGGACAAATTTAAGGCGATTCTCAATCAGCTGGTGCAGTACCTGAATAGCGCTGGTCTGGCCGTCGATCAGAACCTGATGATGTATCTTGAGCCCAGCTCGGCGCTGGCGTGGCTGGGAGACCTCTTCACCGGGCTGCGCAAAATCCTGGTCAACTTTATTCTCATCATTTTTGTGGTGGCATTTGCACTGCTGGAAGCCCATACCATGCCGGCCAAGTTTGAGCGGGCCTTTGGCAGCCCCGATGCTCCGGGTTACCTGGCCCGTTTTGCCACCAACGTAAAGCGCTATCTGGTGATCAAGGCCTGGATCTCCCTGGCTACCGGGATCATGATTGGTCTGATGGTGTGGGGCATCGGTTTGGATTACCCGCTGCTGTGGGGACTGTTGGCGTTTTTCCTCAATTTCGTTCCCAGCATTGGTTCATTTTTGGCCGCCTTGCCGGCGGTCGCCGTCGCGCTGGCAACCGGGGGCTGGTGGTTGACCTTACAAACCGCCGTTATCTTCATCTTTGCCAATACACTGGTGGGCAATGTGATTGAGCCCAGGGTGATGGGCCACAATATGGGTTTGTCACCGCTGGTGGTGTTCTCGTCCTTGATCGTGTGGGGATGGGTGTTGGGGCCCGTGGGTATCTTTTTGGCGGTGCCCCTCACCATGGTGCTGCATATCGCTCTTCAGTCTCACCACGACACCCGCCGCATTGCGCAGTTGTTAGGTAAATAAAGGGCTGCAGCACGAACTTGAGTAACTTCCCGGAAACCACCACTCCCTCGGCGCCCCTCAAGCGGCGGGTTGGGCTGTGGCTGTTGTTGCTGTACGGCCTGGGAAATATTCTGGGTGCGGGCATCTATGTGCTGGTGGGCAAGGTCGCAGGAGTGGCAGGTGGTGCCACCGCCTGGGCGTTCGTACTGGCCTCCGCCGGCGTGGCTTTCACGGTATTCAGTTATGCTGAGTTGGCGGCCCGTTATCCCGTTAGCGCCGGTGTGGCGGTCTATTTGTATCAGGCCTTTAACCGCCCTTGGTTGTCCTTGTTTGTTGGTTTGCTGGTAATGGTATCTGGCATTACCTCTGCAGCGACCATCAGTCACGGCTTTGTGGGCTACGTTCAAGTGTTCTGGGACCTGCCAACGGTGCCGCTGATATGCGGGTTGATCGTTGTTCTGGGCGGTATCGCGATTTGGGGGATCAGCGAGTCGGTGAAGGTCGTGGCCCTGCTCACTGTGGCGGAGGCGGGGGGGCTGGTGCTGATTGTCATGTTCGGAGGACACTACGCGATCACTGTCGAACCACTGATCCAGGCACTGCCAACTTCACCGGGCTTAAGTGGGGTAGTGGTCGGCGCATTTCTGGCCTTTTATGCCTTTATCGGGTTTGAAGACATGGTCAATATCGCCGAGGAGGTCAAGCGTCCCGAACGGAACTTGCCCCTGGCCGCGCTATTGGCCCTGTTAATTGCGACCGTTTTATACGCCTTGGTCAGTGTGGTTGCCACGTCGGTAATTAGCCCGGCGGAACTGGCTGCCAGCGATGCACCGCTGGCTTTAATTTACGAGCGCAGCACTGGCGCATCACCCTTGCCGATTGTGGCAATCAGCCTTTTTGCGGTGGTTAACGGCGCGCTGATACAAATTATTATGGGGGCGAGAATGTTGTATGGCATGGCCCGCCAGGGCTGGTTGCCCAGTGTGCTTGGCCAGGTCTGGCAACCCACGGCGACACCGGTTATCGCTACTGTCTTGGTGGTGGTATTAACCCTGGTGTTTGCCCTTGCCATGCCCCTCGAGCGATTGGCGGAATTAACCAGCCTGCTGGTGTTGCTGATTTTTGTCATGGTCAATGGGGCGCTGCTGCGCATCAAACGCCGACAGCCCCTGGTGGAGGGGGTGCGCTGTTACCCGCTGTGGGTGCCGGCGGTGGGGCTGGCGATCAGTGTAGGGTTTATCGCCGCCCGTTGGTTGTTGGTATAGGCGTTGATGTAAAAACGGTTGGGATGATAGGGAGTGCTAGAAACGATGGACAAGCCGGGGGAGGGGCGGCGTTGATGTCAAAGTCGAGTTGGCAGATAGCGAGTCGATGCTTGGCAGTGAGCATTTTTCTCTGTCTGGCGGGACTTGCGTCGGCGGCGGAGCCGGACAATTTCGACCAGGCGTATCGCGATCAACGGGCAAAGCAATTGCAGTTGCTGGCCGGGGAGCCGCCCTTTGGTTTCAAAGCGGGTTTGACCTCTCTGGCCAGCCGGGAGGCCTTTGGCAGCGACCGCTCGGTAGCTGGGGTATTGCGGCAGGGCAGTCGAAGCGGGAGCGCGCTTAGCCTGGGTAATTTCGGCAAGGGCAGGGTAGAAATGGAGCTGGCCTATCAGCTCGCCGAGCCGGTTAGTGAGCCGGTGGCCAGTGAGGCGGCGCTGCGCGCCAAAGTGGCCAGGGTGGCGCCTGCGCTGGAGTTTCCCGATTTGGCTTTGTTGGGAGCTAAGCCCGAATCGGTATTGGCCATTGTGCGGGGCAATGTGGCGGCCCACAGGGCCGTGGTGGGGGCTGCGACCGAGCTGGTTGAGCTTGAGCCCAATGAGTTGACTGCTCGCCTTTTTCGAGATGAACAGCGGGTATCCACAAGCCGCGCCAGTGCGGTGATAGGTGGCCAGTGGCAGGCACTGTTGAGCCTTATCAACACCCTGGTGGCAGCTGGGTGGACCCTTTATCCCGATCAATGGTTGTTGACTGGCGCTTTGGATGGCATGCATCCCTTACAAGCGGGGCGCTATCGCCTGGTGGTCGACGGGCTGGACGAGCTTGAGGTAGACGTAGCTGCGGCGGCGACGGCAGACTCGCGGAACTAACGGCGCCCACTGCGAATCTTAACCCCATCGTTCTAACACGCCTGGAGAGAGGCCTATGTCAGGGTCGGATAAAACCAATGCGGCGATATTCGGGGTGTTTCTGGTGCTCAGTGCGGCGGTGCTGGGCTATCTACTGGGCAACTCGGCAATCACCTTTAAAGAGTACGAGCGCAGCGTCACAGTGAAAGGCTTGTCGGAGCGGGAGTATCCCGCCGATATCGTAATCTGGCCGATCCAGTTTACCGAGGCTGGCAACGACCTGGGCAAGCTCTACAGTGATATCGAGACCAGTACCGATAAAATTCGCCAGTTTCTGATAGCCAAGGGGGTGAAGGCCGACGAGGTCAGTATTACATCGCCCTCCATCACCGACAAGTCCGCCCAGCAATATGGCAATAATGGCCGCGCGGAATTTCGCTATACCGCCTCACAGATAGTCACGGTGTACTCCTCCGATGTGGAGCTGGTGCGCAAGGTGATGGAGATGCTGTCCGAGTTGGGCAAGCAGGGCATCGTTTTTACCGGCGGTTACCAGTCCCAGGCGGAGTACCTGTTTACCCGTCTCAACGACGTCAAGCCGGCGATGATAGAGGAGGCCACCCGCAAGGCCCGGGAAGTGGCACAGAAGTTTGCGGAGGACTCGGACAGTCGGCTGGGCAAAATTCGCCGCGCCTCTCAGGGGCAGTTTTCGATCGGTGACCGAGACCGCAATAACCCCCACATCAAAAAAGTACGGGTTGTGTCTACCGTGGAGTATTACCTGTCCGATTAGAGTGAGCTAGGCCGCCAGGGTGCCGTCACTGCCAAACTGGCGAATCGGCAGGCCGGAGTCCCGCAGGGCGTCCAGTAGTCGGCGGCTGTCATCGCGATTGAGAAACTGGCCGATGACAACGTACTCACCGCTGTGGCTGAGGCTGATGCGCAGGGGGTCCCAGGGGTGGGGGCATTGGGTAACCAGCACACTGCTGGCTTGCTGGGGCCAACGCCAACTGCGCTCGGCGCGAAAGTAGCCGCTTTCAATCCTTAATTCCTGGCCATTGAGCCGCACCACTTGCTGAATCTGTAAGCGCTGGAAAACCCGGCGCAACACCAGCCACAGGGCGGTTAATTCAAAGCCCATAAAGGGCAGCACCAGCCAAGCTCCAGAGGCGATAAAACCGCTGGCGAAGAGCGCGTTAACGGAGAATATTGCGGCAATAATGCGTCGGTTGCTCTGCCAGCTGGAAGAGCAGTTGGGGCGGATAATAATTTGGGCGTGCTGCCCGTCTGTTCCGATTTCAACCATTTGCTAATGCCTCTGCGCGACGCATGCAGTGAAAGTCTAGCACGATCCTGTTGACTTGCCCCGGAGCGCGGCTGCTCATCCAATCGAACCGGCAGCGCTAAAAGGCGGTGGCGAGTGGAAGTCCAGCATCTCGCCGCTGTCGGGGTGAATGAAGCACAGGCGGCTGCTGTGCAGCAGCAGGCGGTCGCTGAGTCGACGAGCCTGGGGGTGGGCGTAGAATTCACAGCCCAAAATAGGGTGACCGATGGCGGCGGCGTGAACCCGAAGCTGGTGTGAGCGGCCGGTGTGGGGCATTAACAACACGTCGCTGCAGCCATCCTGTATGGCCAGGCGGCGAAAGTGGGTTTGCGCCGCCTTGCCATCGCTAAAGTTAATGTGCTGGCGGGGGCGACGGGGCCAATCGCAGGCCAGTGGCAGATCGATATAGCCTTGCTCCGCGGCGACTTCGCCAAACAGCCTGGCCCGATACTCTTTCTCGACCTGACGTTGTTGAAATTGCTTGCTGAGATGGCGATGGCTTGCCTTGCCCCGAGCGACGACCATCAGGCCAGAGGTGGCCATGTCCAGGCGGTGAACGATAAGGGCGTCACGGTAATCCTCCTGCAATCGGCTGATCAAACAATCCTGGTTGTCGGGGTGACGGCCCGGCACCGACAGCAGTCCGGCGGGCTTGTCCACCAGTAACAGGTGTGGGTCGGCAAAGTGGATTTGCACCACGTCCTCGCAGGGTGGATTAATAAAGGGCGTGGTTGTGGCGTCTGACATGGTACATACGGGGTGCTTGGGTCACAGGTTGACGGCTGCATAATAGCGCATCGGCGCCCGGCTGGCCGCTATCGAGCCTCTTTGAGTCTGGCGCTAATCAGCGCAAAAAAAGACGGTGTTGTGGTCGACGGCGCCGTTGAACTGCCCTGATAATACCAGCCCAGATGTTCACCGCATTGTTCACAGTGGCCAAACTGCCAGGTGAAACCCTGAAACCACGTGTGCTCGCTGGTAGCCTCGCCACGAATGGCGACACCTGGAGCCATCTGCAGGCAAACCACATCAAAGACTTGCTGGCTGGGGTTACTAAAACGGTGCTGATAGTCGCCGTTGATTCGGATACGGAATTGCGCAGCGCTGACTGGGTGTTGGCAGAGGCTGCAGCGGATCAGCTCGCTGGGTTCCACAGCGCTGACGCTATCCAGCACTTTATGCAGCTCGTTCGCCATTGCAGAGTCGGGCATTGCAGCCTCCCAGTTGATTGTGGCGGTTTGTTCGCCCTTACCTAAAACTTATTTTAAGGATGTTGATGGAACTTGGATTTCAGTCGCCGGCCCTGGGTCCCGAAAACCGGCTAGATTCCGACAAACTGCTGGCGCCACTGCGGGCTATTTTGCCGGAGGCCCGCCTGGAGTGGCTGCCATTGCCGGAGGTGCCCGAGCTTGGTCTGCTGTTACTTAACCAGGACTACCCCCAACACACTCTAACGCCGGAGCAATCCCTGCGCATTATGCAATACCCTGCCTATTGGTGTTTTTGCTGGGCCAGCGGCCAGGTGTTGGCACGTTATCTTCTCGATAATCCCGATGTGGTGGCAGGGCGGCGAGTGTTGGACTTTGGCTGTGGCTCTGGAATAGCGGCGATCGCCGCGGCGCGGGCCGGCGCCAAGCAGGTTGTGGCCTGTGACCTCGACCGCGATGCGCTGCTGGCCAGTCGCATTAACGCGCAGGGCAACGGTGTGGTGCTCGACTACAGTGAGGACTTTTTTGCCGACCAACAGCACTACGATGTGATTTTAGTTGCCGATGTGCTTTATGACCGGGCTAACCTGCCATTGCTGGCGCAATTTTTGGAGCGGGCGGATGAAGTGTTGGTGGCGGACTCCCGGGTGAAGGACTTTAACTTTCCCGGTTATCGTCATCTTGGTCTCTACCGTGCCGATACCGTGCCCGACCTGGCTGAATCAGAAGAGTTTTCCCGAGTGAATCTTTATCGCGGTATTGCCGAAGCGAGGCAGCTTTGAGCCTGGTTGTATGAGATAGCCTTGAGCTTGGTTGTATGAGACAGCCTTGAGCCTGGTTGTATTAGGCAGCCATGAGCTTGGTTGGATAAAGGGATTTAAGCCTGTTTATATAAAAAGCTCTAGGCCTGATTATGCAAAAAATTCAGAAAGGCCGCGGCCAGTGGATTGAGGTGCTTGCCCTTGGGATAAGCCGTGCACCAACTGCGCCGAATCGGGAAGTCCTCCACCGGTAGCGCGACCAGTTTCTGGCTTGGTGCCAGGGTGGACACCAGGGGCTCGGGCAAAATGGCGACGGCGCCACTGCGGGGCAGTGCTGAGGCAATGGCCTGATTACTGCCCAGTTGGCGGCTGTGACGCACCACGCAACTGCGTTGCTGGCAGTGATCTTCAAACACTCGGCGGGTGCCTGAGCCGGGTTCCCGCAGTAGCATCGGATAGTCCAAGAGCTCCAGCAGAGGAATTGACGAGTTGCGGTTAGCCAGTTCGTGGTCATTGGCGGCAACGGCCAGCAGTCGGTGCTCTGTAAATGGGGTGAAGCTTAGGTCCCGGTCCCCGGGCACTCTGGCCATGATGGCCAAGTCGTCGAGATTGTCTTCAAGTCGGGCCAGTAAACCCTGGTGGTTGGCGACATGCACGATGATATCGGCCCCGCTGTGCTGGGCCAAAAACTGATTCACCAAGTCGGGTAGTACCGTGTCGGCGCTGGTTTCTATCGCCAGGTTAAGGGTGCCATGCAAACTGCCGTGGAGCTCGGTCAGTTCGATTTCCAGGTGAACCAAGCGCTGTTTAAACTCCCGCCCGGCCCTGAGTAGCACCTCTCCAGCGGGGGTGAGATAGAGCTGTTTGCCCAGGTAATCAAACAGCGCCTGCCCGACCACACTTTCCAGGCTGCGAATTTGTGCGCTCACCGCGGGCTGCGTCAGCGCCAGTTGCTGTGCAGCTTTGGAATAGCTGCGCTGCTGGCAAACAGCAAGAAACACATCGATTTGGCGCAGGGTGAGGCGGCTAAGAAAACTGGTCTGCATAACAGCGGCCCTTGGGTATAAAGGGGTCTTTAGGGTCAATATTGTGGCGGCGAACTCTCGCACTATAAGCAATAGTTTATAGATACAAAAACAAATATTAATTTTTTTTGAGTGTGATGATTCGCTAATGTGGCGGAATAGTCCTTGCAGCACTTTTTTTGGTCTTGGACCCCGCTATTGATAGGGGGCGGCCAGTGTTGCTTTGCGTGACGGCCATTTGGGAGGGGCCTCAATGCTGAAGAAAATCCTCATTGCCAACCGTGGCGAAATTGCGGTGCGGATTGTTAGGGCCTGTGCCGAGATGGGTATTCGCTCGGCCGCCGTCTATACCGAACCCGATCGCTTCTCTCTCCATGTGAAACGCGCCGACGAGGCCTACAATGTCGGCAGCGATCCACTGGAGGGCTATCTCAACCCCCGTAAGCTGGTAGCCCTGGCTGTGGAGACGGGCTGTGACGCCCTGCATCCTGGCTATGGCTTCCTGTCGGAAAATGCCGAACTGGCAGATATCTGTGCTCAACGCGGCATCGTCTTTATCGGCCCCAGTGCGGAGGTAATCCGACGCATGGGGGACAAAACCGAAGCTCGCAAGGCGATGATTGCCGCCAACGTGCCGGTGACTCCGGGCACGGAGGATAACTTGGCCGACGAGGACGAAGCCGCCACGGTCGCTGCAGAAGTGGGCTACCCGGTAATGCTTAAGGCGACCTCTGGTGGTGGCGGCCGGGGGATTCGGCGCTGCGACGACGAGGCCGATCTGCGCCGGCAATTCTCCCGGGTGGTATCCGAAGCCAGTAAGGCCTTTGGTCGCGCCGATGTTTTCCTGGAGAAGTGCATCGTCAACCCCCGGCATATCGAGGCCCAGATTCTGGCGGACAGCCAGGGCAATGTGATCCACCTGTTTGAGCGGGATTGCTCGATTCAGCGCCGCAATCAAAAGTTGATCGAAATCGCGCCGTCGCCCCAACTTACCCCGGAGCAACGGGACTATATTGGTGAGTTGTCTGTCCGCGCTGCCGAGGCAGTGGGCTATGAAAATGCCGGCACTGTGGAGTTTTTGCTGGCGGATAACCAGATCTACTTTATGGAAATGAATACCCGGGTGCAGGTAGAGCACACCATCACCGAACAGATTACCGGGGTGGACATTGTCCGGGAGCAGATCCGCATAGCGGCTGGTTTGCCGCTTGGCTATCGTCAAGAAGATATCTCCTACCGGGGTTACGCCCT
The DNA here is from genome assembly GCF_016132545.1 of Spongiibacter nanhainus. Classification (GTDB taxonomy): domain Bacteria; phylum Pseudomonadota; class Gammaproteobacteria; order Pseudomonadales; family Spongiibacteraceae; genus Spongiibacter; species Spongiibacter nanhainus. The sequence continues at coordinate 2,445,557 of NZ_CP066167.1, read as the reverse complement.
GCAGTTTCGGGTCAATGCTGAAGACCCCAAAAACGACTTTCTGCCCAGTTTCGGCAAGATCAGTCGCTACTACGCCCCCGGTGGACCGGGTGTGCGCACCGATACCGCAATTTACACCGGTTACAACATCCCGCCGTATTTTGATTCCATGTGCCTCAAGCTGATTGTGTGGGGGCTCACCTGGGAGGAAACCCTCAACCGGGGCGCCCGGGCGTTGAACGACATGCGAGTGCAGGGTGTGCGCACCACGGCCTCGTACTACCAGCAAATTCTCAAGCATCCCGATTTTCGCGCCGGCCATTTCGACACCAGCTTTGTCGAGCAGCACCCGGAGCTGACTCAATATTCGGATAAAAGCCGGCCGGAAGAAGTGGCACTGGCGGTGGCCGCGGCCATCGCCGCCCACGCCGGATTGTAATTGCAGGCGGCCCCGGCCGATGCCAGGAATCAGAGAAAAGCGAGTACTATCATGAGTAAAGCCAAGCCCATCAAAATTACCGACGTGGCCTTGCGAGACGGCCACCAATCACTGATCGCCACCCGGCTGCGTACCGACGACATGTTGCCGGTGTGCCCGGAGTTGGACGCTATTGGTTTTTGGTCGCTGGAAGTGTGGGGCGGCGCTACCTTCGACGCCTGTGTGCGTTTTCTCAAGGAAGACCCCTGGCAGCGGCTGCGGCAGCTGCGGGAGGCCTTGCCCAATACTCAGCTGCAAATGTTGCTGCGGGGCCAGAACCTGCTGGGCTACCGCCACTATGCCGACGATGTGGTGGAGGCCTTTGTGCAAAAGTCCGCCGATAACGGCATGGATATATTCCGTATCTTTGATGCCATGAATGACGTCCGCAATCTTGAAACCGCTATTGCGGCGGTGAAAAAGTCTGGTAAGCACGCCCAAGGCACCATCTGTTACACAACCAGCCCGGTGCATACCACTGAGACCTTTGTTCAGCAGGCCCGGGATATGGTGAACATGGGCATCGATTCCATCGCCATCAAAGATATGGCCGGCCTGTTAACGCCCACCGCTACCGCCGAATTGGTAGCGGCGCTGAAAGCGGAATTTGATCTGCCGCTGGCATTGCACTCTCATATGACCTCTGGGCTGGCAGGGCTGTGTCAGCAGCAGGCGATCGATGCTGGCGTCGACATTATCGACACGGCAATGTCCGCCTTTGCCAATGGCACCAGTCACCCCGCCACCGAAACCATGGTGGCGGCACTGAAAGACACTCCCCAGGATACCGGTCTGGAACTGCCCAAGTTGCAGAGCATTGCCAGGCAGTTGTGGGAGGTGCGCAAAAAATACCACCAGTTTGAAAGCGAATTTACCCGGGAAGACGTTGGCGTGCAGATCAACCAGGTGCCCGGCGGCATGATGTCCAATCTGGCCAATCAGCTCAAAGAGCAGGGCGCATTGAACCGTATCGACGACGTGTTTGCCGAAATTCCCGCTGTGCGCAAAGACCTCGGGTATCCGCCGCTGGTCACGCCCACCTCGCAAATTGTCGGCACTCAGGCGGTGATGAATGTGTTGGCCGATAAGCGTTACGCCACCATTACCAATGAAGTGAAGCGCTATCTGCAAGGTCACTACGGTGCCGCCTTGGGCCAGGTGAACGAGGAGTTGCGGGCCAAGGCGATCGGCTCTGAGGATGTGATTGATGTACGCCCCGCCGATTTGCTACCCCCTGAACTAAATAAGCTGCGCGCCGATATTGGCGATTTGGCAGAGGGCGAGGAGGACGTTCTCACCTTTGCCATGTTCCCTGATCTGGGACGCGAGTTCCTCCAGCAGCGGCGGGACGGAACACTGGTGCCAGAAGTATTGGAGCCGATAGGCGGCAGCGAGCGGCCGGTGACTGAGGGCGGTGTGCCCACCGAGTTTATCGTTGACGTCCACGGCGAGAGTTATCAGGTTGCCATTACCGGTGTCGGTATGAAGGGCAGTGGCAAGCGCCACCTTTACATGACCCTGGATGGCATGCCTGAAGAGGTGGTTTTCGAGGCCCTCAACGAGTTCAAGGCCGAGGGTGGCAGCGGTCGCAAACAAGCCAGTGCACCGGGGCATGTTACCACCAATATGCCCGGCAACATTGTCGAGGTACTGGTCGCCGAGGGCGACGAGGTCAAAGAAGGCCAGGCACTGTTGGTGGCGGAAGCCATGAAGATGGAGACCGAGGTGCAAGCACCCATTGCCGGTACGGTGACGGAAATTTACGTCAGTAAAGGTGACCGGGTCACACCGGGTGAGGTATTGATCGAGATAGAGGCGCTATAGCACTTCGTGCGCCGTCATTGCGATGGGCGCTGGTGATCGACCCTCGCTGAAGTGAGGGTGGCTGCCCTTAAAAGACAAAAAATGGGATGCGGTTGTTGCAATTGTAAATGATATGAATTATCGTTTACATGAATCGCGCGGCGGTGTGGCGTTTCTCCCCCCCCCCTGACACACCCACCGTTGCGGATTTGTCTCTCCGTATTGGCCCCGGCTGGCGACAGCCGGGGCTTTTTTGTATCGAGCCGGGAAGCGGTTCTAATCCTCTGGGCGACCGTGTTTCGCCAGTGATGCATTTTTGTAACGTGGATCGTCGGTAACGTCGCGGCAGCCAAAATCCGGTGGTGTAAATCGATTGGCGTCGGCTTCGGTGGCGAACTCGACTTCCAGCATGAGTAAAGGGGCCAGCCCCCCCTCAAAGACATCGGCCTCGTAGAGGTCATCGCCCACCCACATACTGTAGCGGGTCTTTTCCAGTCGCTTGCCTTCAGTCAGTGGCCAAAGCATCTCGAACAGGCCGGCATCGATTTCCTGCTCTTGCTCGTCCCGCATCAATCCGGTGCCATACTTGACGGTCATTAAGTGGCGCGTGCCTTTTTTGCGCAGCCGAAGCTCGCGGCGCTCTTCAATAATTAAATAGCCCTGCTTGATGGCGATTGCTTTGGCCTGCTGTCGCCAGTCTTCGGGTAACTCATCCAGTACGAAGCGGCGTTCAATTTCCAGTGACATATTCCCTGCCTGTCCTGTTCGTGTGTAGGGGGAGCTGCTATGGGAACAACTCATCAAACAACATGGAAAACGCCCGGGTGGCTGGCCGGGTAGCGGCAAACCGGCTCAGAGGGGCGCGTCGCTCCCCCATGTTCTCCACGTCCTTGGAGAAGGGGATAGGGGTGCGTAAAAACTGCGGATAATGAGTTAGCATCCGTGGGATCGTGCGCCGGTGCAAGGATTTTTGCGCTTGCACCATCGAAAAAAACGGGCGAATTTTTTTCTTGGAAATCCCTTTTTGCTTGATGAAATCCATCAGTTGGTCAAAGGCGCGTTCCGACAAGGTTGTGGGAATAATGGGGGCCACGACAATGTCGCTGGCGTGGAGAACGGCCTCCGACAAATAGCCCAGCCCCGGCGGACAATCCAATACCAGTAGCTGGTAATCCTTGCCCAGAATGTCGAGGATACGGCGCAGGCGTTTGCCGCCTTTGTTGTGGTCGGCGAGCAAGGCCTCAAATTTACGAAAATTCTGGTGGGCCGGCAGAATATCCAGGTTGGGATAGTCGCTCTCCCGAATATGATCCCGGACGCTGCTATTGGCAGCGCTGAGCAGGGTTTTCCCCAGCTTGGCCTTGGCCGGTTTAACGCGGAAGTAAAACGCCGACGCGCCCTGGGGATCGAGGTCCACAAGCAGCGTTTTGATGTCCCTGCGGGCGGCGAGGTCGGCAATATTAACCGCGGCGGCGGTTTTGCCGACGCCGCCTTTCAAGCTGTAGCATGACAGCACCTTCATTTCTGTGTTTCTCCTGAGCCCTTTATTTTTCCTGCCCCCGTGTTTCCCCGGCAAAAATAGCACTGAACGTCGATTCGACCTCTGCCGAGTTAAAGCCGGCAAAGGCAGCTTCTACCTGCTGTCTCGCTTGTAAATGAAGCTGGTGCAACACGGCGATCATTCCCCCTGTGGCGGCACTCAAGGCAGCCGAGCTGGTGTGGCTGTCGGTGTACTGCCGCAAAAAGTTCTGTTGTACGGCGTAGTCGTTGAAATCTCCCAAAACGTCTTGCAGTTTTTTCAGGGACTTCACAAATTTCATAGTCGGCTTTTCGGGCAGTATCTCGATAAAGTACTCCATCAAATAGCGCATTTTTTTACATTCTATTCTCAGTGCGTGTATCTCATTGTCGGGGGTGTATTTGTCTATGGACGAGCCCAGGCTTTTAATACGCTGAAAACTCTTGTGGGCATTTTTCTCCAGCAGCGTTGCCACCGGCTTAGCCGCCTTCTTGCTTTGCAGCTGCGCGGGGCTGCTCAGTGTCGTATCCAGATCGTTGATGACCTGTTGATAACGCTCTGAACGCATCCATTTGCGCACTCTTTTCAATGCGCGGCGGCGATCTTTGCTTGCTTCGGCAAACAGTTCGTCCAGGCCCGCTTCAAAGCCGCCTGGCAAGAGCGCTGTGTAGTGGTCTTTGGCCAAAAGAAACACATCCATATCGCGCAGCTCGCCGGTTGGACCCACCAGCTGTTTGAAGCACTGTTTTAAGGTGGTTTTGGCATCCAGGCTCAACACCTTGCCCATCAGCGTAACCAGTGAACGAGCCTTGCGAATACTGACGCGATACTGGTGGAGAAATTCGGTATCCGTGTCTTCCAGTATCCCCGGCTCGAACAGCCTGGCTTGCTCCAACATGGCCCGGATCATTTGCCGCACTGCCGATTCTGCGCTCTGCTGAGCGTCAATGCCGAAGTGGGGCAGCTTGTCGATTTTTCTGGGTGTAGCGCAGGCGGTCAGCCACGCATGCTCAGCCAGTGGTGAAACGGCAATAGTCTCGGCCTCGGCCAGGCGGCGGCTGATCCGTGAAAAGCTGTGCTTGTAGCCCTGCAGGGCCACCAGAGAACAGTGGGCCTTGTGACTGGTGGAACAGGTGGTGTGCTGCAGGCGGGCGACGGTTTTGCCATCCTCATTGCGGATATTGACGGTTTGGCGGCGTTGATAAAAAGATGCCACCGGATTAAAGGACCACAATTCTGTGACGGGTTTGAGAGTATCGCGCAATTCCCCCTCAGGAAGTTGCCACCAGAAGCGTGCCGAACGCGGCGCCTCGGTCCAAGCCTGAACACTGCCATTGTGGCTGTACAGTGTCAGCGTCTTGTTGCTAGATCGGCACAACAACGCGCCGCTGTGCCAGATCGACCAACCAAAGGTGTCCAGCACTTCGATGCGGGTTTCGGCGGGGGGCTCCCAGTCGCCACAAAAGTCGTCGCCGAGTAGGGCCGCCAGATGATTCGGGGCGATCGGCTCATCTGCAAGCCAATGTTGCTCCATGCTGTTTGGCCTCTCCACACGTTTTGGCATTACGTCCAATAGAGCAGACAAATACTTTAGCAACCTCCGCAGATTCGGGGAAGCGCTCCAACGTTTAGGATAAAAGCGGGAGACTGTGTAGACCGGGTGTGAGCGGGGATGGAAATGGTGCCCCGGACAGGATTCGAACCTGTGACCTGCCCCTTAGGAGGGGGCCGCGCTATCCAGCTGTGCCACCGGGGCAGGGTGTTGGGCTGTGCCCATAAAAAGTGCGGTGATTTTAGCGGTAATCAACAGGGCTGGCAAAGGCCAGCTCTATTTGATCAACGGCTCGCTGTAGACATGGGTGATGTCCCAGGGAAAGTGAATCCAGGTTTCCTGAGCAAACTCTCGAACATGGTGAGTGGTAAGCTCGATAGCCGCAGGCTTGGCATAGATCGCCACAAAGGTGGCTTTGGGTAACAGCTGCATTGCGGCGCGGGCGGTGACGCCGGTATCGACCAAGTCATCCACCAACAGGTAGCCGTCGCCGTCCCCCTCAACAGCCTTGAGCACGTTCAGCTCGCCCTGGCGGTCGTGGTCGTAGCTGGCGATACACAGTGTGTCCACCACCCGCAAGTTCAGTTCTCTGGCGAGAATGGCGCCGGGCACCAGCCCGCCCCGGGCGATGCTGATGACCCCCTTCCACGGTGTGTCTACCAGTTTTCGAGCCAGGTTTCGGGTATCGCGGTGCAGTTCTTCCCAGCTCAAGTAGTACACCGGGGCGGTATCAGTCATTGGGGTAGTCCTGTGATCAATGGTGTGCGGGCGGCATTGTCGATGATGGCGATTATCTCGCGCAAGTGTCATCTCTGTTAAGTCCTCCGTCAGCAAAGGGGCGCTTGCAAGCGTTCGATTGTGAGGTGCTGCTTTGGCGTTGATGGTGCCGGGAATTCGATGGCGCGGTGGGATAGGGGTGTCAAATAACAGACATAGTTAGCTGGCGATGGAGGGTGACTCTAGGTATAGTCAAAAAATCGACACCAACAAGGCAGCGAATAGAAAATTGGGGTTGAGGCACAAGAGGTTGAGACACATTAGCTTGGAGCACAATGGAAACGCGGTATGACTGAGGGTGGATTAGTGGCACTTGGCCCGGCAATGCGGGCGCTGAAGGACCAGCTGCACCAGGTGGCGGACAAGACCGTCACGGTGTTGATTCTCGGCCCATCGGGCGCCGGCAAGGAGGTGGTGGCAAGAGAGATCCATCGTCTTTCAGATCGGGCCAAGGGGCCCTTCGTGCCGGTAAACTGCGGGGCCATCCCCAAGGACCTGTTGGAAAGTGAACTCTTTGGTCACGAGAAGGGGGCTTTTACCGGTGCTATTGCCGCCCGGGCTGGTCGTTTTGAATTGGCCGAGGGCGGCACGCTGTTTTTGGATGAAATTGGCGATATGCCTCTGGATATGCAGGTCAAAATCCTGCGAGTAATCCAAGAGCGGTGTTTTGAGAGGGTGGGCTCAGCCCGCACCCGCAACGCCAATGTGCGCATTGTGGCAGCGACTCACCGCGACTTGCCGGTGCTGATTGAAGAGGGGCGGTTCAGGGAGGATTTGTACTACCGCCTGAATGTCTTCCCCCTTACAGTACCGCCGCTGGCCCAGCGTACCGAGGATCTGCCGCAACTCGTCGACGATGTACTGAGGCAACTGGCCGCCGAGGGCGTCGGGCAGGTGAGCCTCTCGGCTCGCGCGGTAGCGGCCTTACAGGCCTGGCAGTGGCCAGGCAATGTGCGGGAACTGGCCAACCTGCTGGAACGCCTGTGTATTATGTATCCCAATCAGCTTGTGGAGCCAGACCAGCTGCCCGAGCCCTATCTGTCTGCTGGTCTCGATCCAAACAGCAAGCCTCAAAATACTGCGGTGGGCGGTGTATCGACAGCGGCAGGGGGGGATACCCCAAGCCCCGCGTGGCTGCCGCTGCCCGACCCAGACGTGGGTATGAAAACCGCGTTGCAGACCGTGGAGCGAGGGTGGATTGAGCAGGCCCTGACTCAGTGCGAGGGCAATGTCAGTGCTGCGGCCAGAAGGCTGGGAGTGCGGCGCACCACACTGATTGAAAAAATGCGCAAATTGGCGATCGCCGCGCCGTAATGGCAGCAGTGTTATTCGGCCGTGGTCATCCCAAAGACTTCAATCCAGTTGCCATCCGGGTCGGCCATAAAACAAAAACCGACCCCGCCGCCAAAGGGGGTGATGTCTACGGTGAGTTCTGCTCCCCCGGATTGCCAGCCGGCCACCGCCGCATCCAGATCGGCAACCCCAAAGCTAAAGTAGCGAATGCCTAAACCGGCCTCGCCGCCGCCGGGCAGGCTTTTGGTTGGCATTGTCTGATAGCTCACCAGCTTGATGATGTTGGTGCCCAGTTTGTAACGGTGCATTGTGCCGCCGGTAAAGGGGAGCTCTCCTTCATACTCAAGGTCGAGTACCTCGCCGTAAAAATGCCGCATTTGTTCGATGTTGTCGGTCACGATACCGACTTCGATGCTGTCGCTAAGCAAGGTGGTAGGCATGAGCAGAGTCCCCCGGCAAAAAGTGCGACATTAGCAGGGGTGGGGCAGGTGGCCCATCGCGCAAATCGGTGAGGGGTAGGCCTTGTCTGGGCAACGCTTAAGTGAGATCAACCGCCGGCCAGTTTGACCGTGAATCCCTCGGCTTCCAGCAGCGCTTTTAATGTCTGCCGGTGGTCGCCTTGAAACTCCAAATCTGTGCCCTTGATTGCGCCGCCAGTGCTGAGTTTGGCCTTGAGTCGCTTGGCCAATGGTTTCAGTTCATCACCGCTTAGGGGCAGACCACTGACGATGCTAACGCCTTTGCCTTTGCGGCCTTTGGTTTCGCGGCGAATGCGTACAATCCCATCGCCGCTGGGGGGCTCAGAGATCTGCTTGCATTGGCAATCGGACTTGGGCTGGCCACAGTCCGGGCACAATCGGCCTTGATCGGTGGAGTAAACCAGTCGTGACATGGTGTATAGGCTCCCTTAGTCAAAGCAGGGCCTGGGCCCCGCTCCTGAGAATTGTCATCGTAGCGGTTATAATCACGCTCCGCGTTACTTGAGATGACAGAGGCCATGGAACAACAACTTATCGATCTGCAAACTCAGCTCGCTTTCCAGGAGGACCTGTTGACCGCGCTGGATGACCGGGTGGCCAAGCAGGATCGGTATATCCGGGAAATGGAGACCACCATTCAGTCGCTGCGTTTGCTGGTGGAGCAATTGCAGGTCAGTGTGGAATCCGGTGCCTCAGCCGGCGGGGCGGCCACCCCGGAGGAAAAGCCACCTCATTATTGAAGCTCTTAACAGAAACCTGAGTACCGGCATGAATACCGGCGTGGCGGCTGGCATGGGCTGTAGATGGGTGGTACACGCATTGCCTGGCCCGAGCACCTTTGCGCAGCGGCCGCTGTCCCTTAGGCCTGCTTGGCCTGCTCCACAATAACCACTTCGTCAGCTTGCGGGCCTTTGTCGCCCTCGATGATGACAAATTGCACAACCTGGCCTTCATTGAGGCTCTTGCGGCCTTTACCGCGACCTTTGATGGCGCGGAAATGGACGAAAATGTCATCCCCTGTCTCGCGGGTGATAAAACCGTAGCCTTTACTGACATTAAACCACTTAACCGTGCCACGCTCTTTTTGGCGACTGAAACTTGCTGCCAGGCCCGGCAGTCGGGGGCTGACGATTAATGCGGCCAGTATCGACGCGACAATAATGGCAGTGGGGACAGCTTGCAGCACTGCCAAACCCAAACCGTGAAGAGACCATATTGTCAGGGCGCTCAAAGCGGCGGCAAATAGTAAATTTAGAATCACTAACATAGGTAACTAGACTTATCTTCTCCGTGCTTGTCTCAATCTGTGGCAATAACGGCCACAGCGCGGGCGCGAGTATAGCAGTTGCGGCGCGCCGCGTCGCTCCGGGGGCACTGCCGCAGTGTGTATACGGAAACTACGAATGTTGATTTACCGATCTATCAACGATGATAGCGGCATTTAGTAGTGTATTTTCTTCCCTGGAGAGCAGTAATGTCTTTTCGCGACTGGGCGGTCGTGTGGTCCAGCCGGGAACCCGGCGCGCCATCCCCACGCCGCCTCCGCCCCTGGTGGGGAGCCGTACTGCTGGTGCTGGGCATGATCGCGTTGACCGTGGCCTTACCGCCTTACTCCCTGCACAGCCAACAGCAGCACATTTTGCAGCTTCAGCGCCAGGGCGAGCAGTTGCAGAAACTCGATCAGTTGTTGGCCGGAGGGCAGGCCATTGAGCAGGTCCACCACGCGTTGGACAGCGGTGATATCTATGGGCTAACGGAAACCCAGCGCCATTTGTCCAGCGCTCAGAGCCTGCTTTTCGATGGCGACCTGCAACTGCTTTCGGAGCAATTCACCAGCGACCTCAGTGACCTCTTGTCACTGTACTTGAGAATTGGGACGCAGGGTCGCGACAATGCTGCTCTTCCCCCCCTCAACTTGCCCAGCGACCGGGATATTGTCGTTGCGGCCCTACAGGGGCTAGAGAGTCGACACAGGCTGGTCACCAGCCAAGCCTTGACCAGTGCCGCCCACAAACAGCGCTGGTTGGTGACCCACTACGTGTTATCGGCGGTGGCAGCGATCGGTTTAGTTTTTTCTGTTCTGGTTTTACGGGATCAGTCCCGTCGTATTCGCCACCAGGCCGCCCATATCGATAACCTGGAATTTCACTTCGAGCGATTGTTGGCGGATTTGCCGGGTCATTGGCTGGCGCTGTCCCTGGATGGCAGCATCCTCTATGCCAGCCGCAGTTTGGCAGACTGGCTGATTAACTCAGCTGACGAGCTGCGTGGCACCCGTATCGATGGCTTATTGCCCCAGCTGCACCGGGAGCAATTCAAGCGTTACCTGCGCAATCTCGATGAGGGGCGGCGACCCGACCCCATGGAACTCTACCTGGAGGACAGCTGGGGGCGCAGCCATCCGGTGTCCATTGAGGCGGGGCGATTCAGAATGAGGGAGGGCGATGCGCTACTAGTGCTGTTGAGGGACCTGAGCACTGAGCACGAATTGGCCCATCGCTGCGATCGCTTCCGGACCCGTTGCGATATGTTGACCCGGGCGGTGCCCGGCGTGATGTGGGAATGGGATGCATTGCGCGACGAAGTACGGGGCAATGAACTGTTGCATCAGTGGTTAGGCACCGACGGTGATAGTGAGACGGTTTCCCCCCGTAAATTCTTTGACCAGGTGCACCCAAAGGACCGGGACCGGGTTTCAGAGTCATTCCGCAACTTTCTGCGCAGCCGCGGGCGGGATTTTTCCATTGAGCATCGATTCAATACCACAGAGGGGCAGTGTAAAGAAGTCGCTTGCAGCGCTGTGGTTCAGCGGGATGATTCCGGTCGCGTTCTGGCTATGGTGGGTGTGTACACAGATATCACCGACCGTCGTCAGACTGAACGGGAACATGCCCGCCTGTGCCGAAACCTGGAGGATCAGGTTCGTCTCCGGACTCTTCAGCTTGAAGAGGCCGTGACCAGTGCCGAGGCGGCCAATCGGGCCAAGTCCACCTTCCTTGCGGCGATGGGGCACGAAGTGCGCACCCCGATGAACGGGGTCGTCGGGATGACTGAGCTGTTGGCCAAGACGCCCTTGGATCGTGAGCAGAAAATGATGTTGAGCACGATCCAGCGCTCGTCTGTCAGCTTGCTGGGGACGATGGACAATATTCTCGATTATGCAGCGCTGGAATCCGGTCGACTTCAACTCGATCCCCAGCCCACGCAGCTGCTTGAGCTGATCGAAGGCGTGGCGGATGACTTTGCAATGACCGCAGCTCGCAATGGCGAGAGCTTCAGTCTGCTTATAACACCTTCTGTTCCTGCCCAGGCGACGGTGGACCCCCTGCGTCTGCGACAAAGTTTGCGGCAGTTGCTAGACAATGCCTTTAAGTTTGCGGTTTATGCTTCGCCCCGTGGCCAGGTGGAGCTGTTGGTTGATGCCGAGCGCGATGGGGAGGGGGCGTCAGAGCGCTTGGTTTGCCGGGTCCGGGACAATGGTATTGGTGTGTCTACAGAAATCCGTGAGAAGTTGTTTCAGCCCTTCTTCCAGGCGGATACAAGTCGCGCTCGGCGTTTTTCCGGTACCGGTCTGGGACTGGCGCTGGCGGCAAGGGTGGCGGAATTGATGGGGGGTGAAGTGACCCTGGAAAGCTCATCCGGTGAATCCACCTGTTTTAAATTGGCTGTACCGCTACATGAGAGTCAAGCCCGGGAGCTGCCCGCGCCCAATAGTGAAGGTACGCCCCTGTATGTGTTGATTGAAAACCCGCGGCGTCGCGGCGAGGTGGAGAGCGCACTGCGACTCCACGGCATTGAGGCCAAATACTGCCTCGACGCCACAGCGCTGGCCAATAATTTAGCCGGTGGTCGGCTCAGCAAGGAGGGCGTGACACGACAGGTGCTGATCGACGAGAGTAGCCGCCAAGTGACCGAGTTGTGCCAGCGTTACGGTGCAGAGCTAATCCGTCTGGTGCCCCGCCCCCTGGCCGGGACGGGAGGGGATGTGGTCGCTCAGCAACAGGTGTTTGTCGATCCGCTATTGCCTTCGGCGCTGGCCAGGGTCGTGAAGCAAAGCTAAGTCCGCCGGACCGCGCTGACATCTCTGCGCAACCCGCCGTGATCTTTACATCGGAATCGCAAAGGACCTGGCTTGTAAAAGCCAACGACTTTACTGAGGTGTTATCAGGTCGTGCATAGACTGACTAGACTTTCAGTACGTCTTCGGCCTGCCAGCCCTTGGGGCCTTCCACTAAGTTAAATTCTACCAATTGTCCCTCGTCCAGGGTTTTGTAGCCGTCACCGCGTATTGAGCGAAAATGGACGAAAACATCGTCGCCCTCATTGCGGGTGATGAAGCCAAATCCTTTGGCGTTATTGAACCACTTGACGGTCCCGGTAACTCGATCACTCATTACTGTTCCTCTAAGGCGATAGCGGTGTGGTGGGGTAATAAGGGAAAGTGTGGAAAAATTTACTGCGGTGAAACAGGGTGGGGAGGCGAAGCGCGGTGTATTGAAAGGGGTAATGCCTTCGACTTGCTATGGAGGAGGACAGCCAACAATGCCTCGCCCGCTTTGGCAAACGGGTAACGCTGACTGCTCTGCGCAGCATTATTGGGTCGTGAGGGATAGTCACAACGCAGCTTTCTATGGCCTCGATTAGGCCATTACTATAGCGACTGAAGCGGTTTTGTCTATGGTTTATCTGCGGTTTTAAGGAAATCGAGTCAGGCTTTAAGCGTCTGCTGGAGAGCGGTTAAAGCGCGCGGCAGGGCTGCCGCGCGCTGCGCAAACAATTACAGCGCGGCGATGGTTTCGCGCTGCTGCTGTAGCTTGCTCAGGGCCGATTGCTGTTGGCTGAGCTTGTCCCGCTCTTTTTCAACCACGGCTGCTGGGGCCTTGTCGGTAAAACCGGGATTGGAAAGCTTACCGCTCAGACGCTGGATATCTTTGTCCAGCTTTTGAATCTCTTTATCCAGGCGCGCCAGCTCGGCGTCTTTGTCCACCAGCCCCGCCATGGGGACCAGCACCTCCATATCGCCCACCAGCTGCGTGACCGAGGGCGGGGGCGTGTCGCCAGCTGCCAACACGCTAACCGTGTCCAGTTTGGCCAGCTTGGTCAGAAAGGCGCGGTTGTCGGTCAGGCGACGCTGATCGACCGCAGAGGCATTTTTAAGGGTGACGTCCAACGCCTTGCCGGGGGGCACATTCATCTCGCCGCGAATATTGCGTACCGCCACAATCATGGCCTTAAGCCACTCGGCGTCGGCGACGGCATCGTCGTCTTGTGCGCGGCTGTCGGCCTGGGGATAGGCTTGCAGCATAATGGTATCGGCTGCGGCCTCACTGCCAACAACGCCGGCAATCGGAGCCACCCGCTGCCAGATTTCTTCGGTGATGAAGGGCATAAAGGGGTGAGCGAGACGCAGTGTGGCTTCCAATACCCGGATCAGGGTCCGGCGAGTGCCGCGCTTGGCCTCCGCAGAGGCATTGTCGTCCCACAATACTGGCTTGGAGAGTTCCAAATACCAGTCGCAGTATTCGTTCCAGATAAACTCGTAGATTTCCTGGGCGGCATGATCGAGGCGGTAGTTGTCCATGGCCTTGGCGACATTGGCTTCGGCTTGTTGCAGGCGAGCAATGATCCAGCGGTCTGCCAGGCTTAGTTCCACAGCTTCATTGTTAACGCCACAGTCCTCACCCTCGGTGTTCATCAGCACGTAGCGGGCGGCGTTCCAGATTTTGTTGCAGAAGTTGCGGTAACCTTCCAGGCGCTTCATATCCCAGTTGATATCCCGGCCGGTGGAGGCCAGTGAGTAGAGGGTAAAGCGCAGGGCGTCAGTGCCGTGGGCGCCGATGCCTTCGGGGAAGGTTTTGCGGGTCGCCTTGGCGATTTTCTCTGCCAACTGCGGCTGCATCAAGTTGCCGGTGCGTTTGGCCAGCAAATCGTCGAGGCTGATGCCGTCAATCATATCCAGCGGGTCGAGGACATTGCCCTTGGACTTGGACATTTTTTGACCCTGCTCGTCGCGGATCAGGCCGGTGACGTAGACGGTCTTGAAGGGGACTTGTGGACTGCCGTCGTCGTTTTTCATGAAGTACATGGTCATCATAATCATCCGGGCGACCCAGAAAAAGATGATGTCAAAACCGGTGACCAGAACGTCAGTGGGGTGGAAGGTCTTCAGGCGTTCGGTTTGTTCCGGCCAGCCCAGGGTGGCAAAGGTCCACAAGCCGGAGCTGAACCAGGTATCCAGCACGTCGTCGTCCTGTTTCAACGCCACGGTGGCGTCGAGCTGGTACTTTTCCCGGGCCTCGTCTTCGCTACGGGCCACGTAGATATTGCCGGCATCGTCATACCAGGCGGGGATGCGGTGGCCCCACCACAGTTGCCGGGAAATACACCAGTCCTGCAGGTCCCGCATCCAGCTGAAGTACATGTTCTCGTACTGTTTGGGGACAAACTGTATACGGCCGTCTTCCACCGCCTCAATGGCGGGCTTGGCTAACTCGGCAGTGGCCACAAACCACTGGTCGGTAAGCATGGGCTCGATAACCAATCCGGAGCGGTCTCCCCGGGGCACTTTCAGACCGTGGTCTTCAACCGCTTCCAGCAAACCCTGGCTGTCCAGGTCGGCGACGATGGCCTTGCGAGCGTCGTAGCGATCCAGGCCGGCGTAGCTGGCTGGCAGCGTGCCGTCCAGGTCGGTATTGGCGCTGCTGTCGCTATTGAACACTTCCGCCTCAGCGCGGATGGCGGCGTCCTGGTCCATCACATTGATCATCGGCAAGCTGTGGCGCTGGCCAACCGCGTAGTCGTTGAAATCGTGGGCCGGGGTAATCTTGACGCAGCCGGTACCAAACTCCCGGTCGACATAGTCGTCGGCAACAATGGGGATGCGGCGCTTCACCAAAGGTAATTCGACAAACTTGCCCACCAGGGACTGGTAGCGCTCGTCGGCGGGGTTTACCGCAACGGCGGTATCGCCCAGCATGGTTTCCGGTCGGGTGGTGGCGACGACCAAGTAGTCCTTGCCGTCCGCCGTGGTGGCGCCGTCGGCCAGCGGGTAGCGGAAGTGCCACATGTGGCCCTTCTCATCTTTGTTTTCCACCTCCAGATCAGAGATGGCGGTGTGGAGTTTGGGGTCCCAGTTAACCAGGCGCTTGCCGCGGTAGATCAGGCCATCGTCATACAGGCGGACAAACACTTCCTGCACCGCTTTGTAAAAGCCGTCGTCCATGGTGAAGCGCTCGTGGTCCCAGTCCACCGAGGCGCCCAGGCGGCGCAACTGGCGGGTGATGGTACCGCCGGACTCTTCCTTCCATTCCCAGACCTTATCGATAAAGGCATCGCGGCCCAAATCGTGACGGCTTTGGTTGTGCTCGGCGGCAAGCTTGCGCTCCACTACCATTTGGGTGGCGATACCGGCGTGGTCGGTGCCGACCTGCCACAGGGCATTGGCACCCTTCATCCGCTGGTAGCGGGTCAGGGCATCCATGATGGCGTCCTGAAAGGCGTGCCCCATATGCAGGCTGCCGGTGACATTAGGCGGCGGAATCATGATGGAGTAGGGCATGCCGCTACCCTGGGGCGCGAAATAGCCCTGGCTTTCCCAGTGCTGGTACCACTTGTTTTCGATGTCGCCGGGTTGAAAGGTTTTGTCCATGATCGTCCGTATAGTAGAGCTGGCAGGAATGCGGCGTTTTGCCGAGAAAAGCCGGTAAGTATACTGATTTTTTATTCAGTGAAGCAAAAATTGCTACCTGTAACGGCCCAGCTGCAACAGTTCGCCGGCAGCAGCTTGGTCAACCTTGTTCGCTTGGATGGTGGGCGTTCGAGAGCCGGCTCCGCTTGCTCGCACCGGCCGAGTTCAGCGTTAATCCTCTTGCTGACTTTGCCGGTAGAGTCGCTCCAGCTCGGGTTTATCCAGCTCCAGTAGTCGACGCCGCAGGGCGGCCTCCAGCTCCGGCATCATGTCGTCGATAAGAGATTGGATAAACACTTCTCGTTCGTGACCCGTCTCTTCGCTGCCAGGGCGCTGGCGTTGCACCGTTTCTGGGGGTTGCAAATGGGGCGATGGCTCGATGATGTCGTCCAGAACCGGGATGGCTTGGGGATCGATATCTGACGGGTGATCCAGAGAATCCTTTAGGGCCTCCAGCTCGCTGAGTAGTGGCGCAGTGCGATTGTCACGTGGGGGCTGGGAATCGTCGGTCATCAGTGTCATCCCGCCGCAATAGGGTGATTGTGTAAGGGATAGCCGGCCTGGCGATAGTGGCTGTAACGGCCCCGGGAGGCCGATAACCACGGCTCGTCCTGACTGACGATCTCGGCGAGTCGTTTAAAGCGGCTGAAGGTGCTGGGCACCGCCGTGGTCAGGTTTATCATCACGTCGCAGTGTTCACCGGTGTGGTGCTCGGTGCCGATGGCGATATGAGCATCATCCTGCCCCGCCAGCGCGTGGGGTACAAAGCTATCGGCGCGAAACTGCCACAGCAATTCGTCCACTGTCGTCATATCGGGCTCATCCACGCAGATATAGCAGCGGTGGCCCTTCAAAAACGCTTTCTCCGCCAGACGACAGGCGTAGTTCAGGGCGGCCTGCCGGCCGCCCTGCTGGAGGATGTAAAAATCCACCCGAGTCATGGTTGTTACTTGCCCGCTTTACTGAGCAAGTATTCGCAGAGCAGGCCGACAGGGCGGCCGGTGGCCCCTTTTTGCCCGCCGGAGAGCCAGGCGGCGCCGGCGATATCCAAATGGGCCCAGCGATAGTCTTTGCAGAATCGCGATAAAAAGCAGGCGGCGGTAATACTGCCGGCTTCCGGACCACCTATATTGGCGATATCGGCAAAGTTACTGTCCAGCTGGCGTTGGTAGTCATCCCACAGCGGCATTTGCCAGGCGCGATCCTGGGCCCGCTGGCCACAGTCCATTAACTCGCTGGCGAAGTCGTCCTGGTTGCTGTACAGGCCAATGGCGTGTTTGCCCAGGGCAACCACACAGGCGCCGGTGAGGGTGGCGATATCTATCACCGAGGCGGGCTTGTAGCGGCCCGCATAGGTCAGGGCGTCACAGAGTACCAGGCGGCCTTCTGCGTCGGTATTGAGTACTTCAATAGTCTGGCCCGACATGCTGGTGACCACGTCTCCGGGTTTGGTGGCGCCGCCACTGGGCATGTTCTCGGCGGCGGCGATGATGCCTACCACATTGACTTTGGCACCCATTTCCGCACAGGCCTCCAGGGTGCCGACAACGCTGGCCGCGCCGCACATATCGAACTTCATCTCGTCCATTTTGGCGCCGGGCTTGAGGCTGATGCCGCCGGTATCAAAGGTAATGCCTTTGCCCACCAGTACATGTGGCGCGTCGGTTTTCTTGCCGCCCTGGTATTCAATGACGATCAGTTTGGCAGGTTGATCGGTGCCGGCGGTGACGGACAGCAGTGAGCCCATGCCCAACTGTTTCATCTTGGCTTCTTCCAGCACACTCACTTTAACGTTGTCGAAGCGACGGCCCAGTTTGCGGGCCTCTTTGGCCAGGTGGCTGGGGGTGCAGATATTGCCTGGCAGGTTGCCCAGCTCACGGGCGGTGTTGACCCCGAGACCGATACCGCGGCCGGTGTTCACAGCGGCGCGGTTGGCGGCGGTGTTAGCGGCCTGCAGCGTGACCTTGCGCAGGCTGCTGGCGGCCTTGGGCTTGCTGACCGTGGCGGTGTAGCGATAGCCTGCTACTTCGATCAGCTGGGCGGCGCGCTGAAGCGGCCAGGAGGCGTCCCGATCACTGACGGTGAGGTCGGTAAAGGCGATGCTCAGGTCCCGGCACAGGCTGGTCACCGGTTTTTTCAGGCAGGCATTGATCAGTTTGTCGAACTGCTGGGCGCTGACGGCGCTGTCTTTGCCCCGTCCCACCAGCAGCAGACGCTTCGCTTTGATGCCCGCCGGGGCCGGTAGCAGTAGGGTCTCACCCAATTTGCCGTGGAAGTCGCCGCTTTTAACCAGTGCGCTAAGCTGGCCATTCAGCGCGGTATCGATTTTCTTTACCGCGGCGTCCCGCAGGCCGCTATCGCAAAATACCGCCAGGCAGTCGCCTGTCTGGCCAGTCAGATCGGTAATCGGTTTCAGAGTTATTTGCATCTATTCTCTCGCAGAGTATGTTCATATTGGCGATAATGCCGCGCTATCGTGGCGGTGCTATCGCCCTAACTGCCCTAGTCGCCGCGCTCGAGTATACACGCAGGTATGTAGTAGAAACGCAATAATCTCGGGCGGTTACAACCAAAATAGTGTAAAGGGTATCATCGGCGCTTGGAACCGGTGTACCCGCCTCTGGAGAAGGCTTTGATCTTATTCCGCTATCTGGCAACGGAAATACTGAAGTCGGTATTCGCTGTCACGCTGACCTTGTTGGCGATCATTATGAGTGGCCGCTTCGTCAAGTACCTGGCCCAGGTGGCGGCGGGGGACTTTGCGCCGGACGTTTTGTTTTTGATCATGTTTTACCGCTTGCCTGGCTTCCTGGAGGTGGTGCTGCCTCTGGGGCTGTTTATCAGTGTATTACTGGCCTGCGGTCGCCTTTATGTCGACAGCGAAATGACGGTGATGAGTGCCTGTGGCATGAGTCGGCGCCGGCTGCTGTTTATGACCCAACTGCCGGCGTTGATGGTGGCCGCTGTGGTTGCCTATATCAGTATGGTGGTAACCCCGGCGGGCATTCAGGCTTACGCCCAAAAGCTGGCGGAGAGTCGCGCCGAAATTGGTGTGAAGGCCGCAGTGGAAGGGCGCTTTCGGGTGGATAAAGACAGTGGTCGGGTCACTTATATCGAGAGCACTCAGCGCAGCGACCAGAGCATGAGCGGCGTCTTTATTGCCCAACCTGAGCCGGTGGCCGAGGATGAGAGACCCTTGGTGTCGGTGATAACCGCCGATCGCGGCCGCTTTAATATCGATGAGGACAGCGGTCTTCGCCATCTGATTTTGGACTCTGGCGTGCGCTATGTGGGAGTGCCGGGGCATATGGATTTTCAGGTGACCCGCTTTGAGCATCTGAGCCAGTTGTTACGGGACCCGGAGATCAAGACCTACCGACAGGAATTGGACGGCAAAGACACCCGGGACCTGTGGGGTTCTGGCGACCTGGAAGATATCGCCGCACTGCAGTGGCGGGTATCACTGGCCTTGCTGGTGCCGATCGCCACCTTAATCGCGGTAGCGCTGAGCAAAACCAATCACCGCAGTGGACGTTATAGCAAGATGTTTCCCGCCTTTATTCTCTACATGTTTTATTTGGTGGGGCTCAATGCCGTAAGGGATGCTATTGCCAAGGGGCAGTGGCCGGTTTTTCCGGGTATGGGGGCCGTCCACCTGCTGTTTTTGGTGACGGGGTTGTTACTGCTGTATTGGGACAGTATACGCCGACACATTTGGTTGCGGTTTAGACGGGCTCGCTATGCTGATTCTTAATCGCTACATCGGTCGTACCGTCACCGGCGCCATTCTGTTGGTGCTGATGGTGATTGTGGGTATCGATCTGCTTTCAGAGTTGATCGATGAACTGAAAGAAATCCGCGGCGACTACAACTTTGTCGAAGTGCTTAAATATGTCGCATTGGTGGCGCCGGGCAGTATCTACCAATACCTGCCTTTTGCCTCGCTGGTGGGGTGTCTGGCCGGCCTGGGAATGTTGGCCAGCAGCAGCGAGCTGGTGGTGATGCGAGCGGCCGGGGTGTCGACCCTGCGTCTGGTGGTGGCGGTAATCCGCCCCACCTTGTTGCTCACCCTGATCGGTTTGGTGACAGCGGAATACATCGCCCCGGCGACCCAGCAGATCGCCGAGAGTCAGCGGGCGCTGGCATTGCAAAAAAGCGCGGCCATTCACTCTCGTCATGGTATGTGGCACCGGGAAAGCAACGAATTTATGCACTTCAATGCGGTGCAGCCCAACGGCGTGCTCTACGGGGTCAGCATCTATCACTTTGACGACCAGCGGCAACTGGTGGGCAGTACTTTTGCCGAGCGGGCCAGTTACCTCGGCGGGCTGTGGTCGCTGGAGGATGTGAGGAAGGTGTCCCTGGGTGAAGAGGGCGCGGTGCAGCAGCTATACCCTGAGCTGCAGTGGGAGACTGGGCTGAGCCCGGAGCTGCTCAATATCCTGGTGCTGGAGCCCGATGATCTGTCGATCAGCGGTTTGTGGCAGTACGCCGACTACCTGCGCCAGCAGGGCCTCAATGCGGGGGATTATCAGCTGGCGTTCTGGAATAAACTGCTTCAACCGATAACGATACTGGGTATGGTCTTTGTGGCGATATCGTTTATTTTTGGTCCGCTGCGCAATGTCACCATGGGTTTTCGCGTCTTTGTCGGGGTGATGGTGGGCATAGTGTTCCGCACCCTGCAAGATATTCTCGGGCCTTCTAGCATGGTTTATGGCTTTGACCCAATCTATGCCAGCCTTACCCCCATCGCCATTTGTTTCGTGATCGGTACACTGCTGATGATGCGGCGCGCCTAAGGACTAAGTTGATGAATTTAGTGAGTTGATGGAATGGTTTGGTGGCCGGCTAGTCCTTTGGCAGCCGGTCAAGGCGAGTGCGGGAGGCGATGTCGTGCCAGGCGCGGCCCTCTTTGTCGATCCAGACCCAAAAATAGCCCAGTCCCCCCAGCAGCAGCGACAGGCTGCCCACCAAAATGCGAATCAGGCACTGCCCCCAACTGGGAGCCCCGCCATCAATATCCCGCAAACGCAGCCGCCAGGCCTGCATGCCCAGGGTCTGGCCGCCCTTGCGCCAGAAATAGCCGTAGAACACCACGATCACCGCCAGCAAGTAAAGCTGGTAGAGCAGGCCGTGAAACGGCTGGTTGATTTGGTGGACCACCGAGTCGTTGGCCGGGGTACTGCCCAGATTATCGGCATTGAGGATAAGCTCGGGAATCAGGGTAGCGACAAACAGCGCCGCAAAAAGTAAAAAGCCGTCGTACACCATGGCGGCAAAGCGGCGCCAGACACCGGCGGGGAGCATTTGAATGTTGTTCTCGGTCATTTGTTTCGTCCAGTTTAGCGGACGACAGTGTACCGTCACTGTTGTAAAAAACGTAGGCGGACTTGGACTAGGCTCAGCTAAAAACTGAGATCTACACCGAGTTGAAGGGCGTCGCTATTGGCTCTGACGTTGTAATCCAGTTGGTAGCGACTCACCCGCTGTATTTTTATCCGGCCGTCCTGGTCGGGCAGGAAACGCTGGGCTCCGGCACTGCGCTGATAGAAGGATTTGTACAGGGCTTTAACGGCAAGCTTTAGCAGCTCTGCTTGGGCGTCGTTGTTGGTCTTGGCTTTATGCTGGTTCATCCAAATGCGATTAAATCGCGCCTGGATGTCATTGTGGGCATTGTAGCGGCCAGATTCCTTATCTAATTCAATGCAAAAGCGTATGGTGGGCTGGTATCCCGGTTGGTGGTTGCGGGGCAGGGTCAGGCTGCCGGCGTCGCCGGACCAGCGGGAATCGGCAAAACAGGCTGAGTTGGACAACAACAGGGCAAGGGCGGCGGTGATATAGCCAATCCTTAGGCGGGGTGTGCACTTGTCACTGCTTGAATTTCGCGGTTTCATTGGCGCGACCATTTTCCGTAATTTATTCTGTGACCCGTCAATATGCTCAGACTAGTGATCGCGCCCTGGAGTCGGAATAAGTAAATGTACAGCCGTCATTGGGGAAGGCTACGGACGTGCCTGGCGCCAGCCGGCAAACTGCCTGGTGATAAGGCAAAACAACAACAACCGCCCGAATAACAGGAATGTGAAGTAATGCGCATTTTATTGATAGAAGACGACGCCAGCGTGGCCGAATACATCGTCAAGGGGCTGCGGGAAAGCGGCTACCAGATCGATCATGTCGACGATGGCAAGACCGGCTTGGTGAAGGCGACGGCAGAGACCTACGATGCGCTGATTGTGGACAGAATGCTGCCCAACGTGGACGGTTTGACCATTATTCAGACGCTGCGGGCCTCAAACGACAATACCCCGGTACTCATACTCAGCGCACTGGGTGAAGTTGACGACAGGGTGAAAGGCCTCAAGGCCGGCGGCGATGATTATCTGGTCAAACCCTTTGCCTTTGCCGAGTTGCTGGCTCGCATAGAAGTGATCCTAAGACGCCAGGAAACCGGCTCAACGGTGACCCGATTGAAAGTGGCCGACCTGGAGATGGACCTATTGGCCCACAAGGTGACCCGCTCAGGTCAGGTCCTCAATCTACAGCCCCGGGAATATAAGCTGTTGGAGTATCTGATGCGCCATGCCGGGCAGGTGGTGACCCGGACCATGCTGTTGGAGAATGTCTGGGACTACCATTTCGATCCCCAGACCAATGTTATTGATGTCCATATCAGCCGTTTGCGGCAAAAGATCGACAAGGGCTTTGACCGGCAGTTGTTGAATACCGTACGCGGCGCGGGATACATGCTCGATGCTGCTGACTAAGATTTTCAGCAGTTTCACTTTTCGCTTTCTGGTGGGCTATGTTGCCTGGCTGAGTGTATCGGTGTTTCTGGTGTTAACCACCATTTACGCCTTCATTGCCTACGACTTCTTCAAAGAGGTCCACCAGTCCGTCAACGACGAGCTCAGTCAGCTCACTACCGCCTACCAGCAAGGCGGGGTGCCGGCTGTGGACAGTTTTGTCGCTGAACACGGCGGACCCAAGCGCCTGATCCGTTTTTTCTATTTTGTCGGCGACGAGAACAAACAGAAAATAGCTGGCAATTTGGATCGCTGGCCCGATACCACTGAATACCGCAGCGGCTGGCAGGGCTTTGATTTAGAGACACTGACCAGTATTACCGATCCGGTAGGCACTGAGTTTATTGCCCGGTCGATTCAGTTGGAGAGTGGCGAGCACGTTATGGTGGCCCGCCATTATGCTGATGTGCTGAACAGCACCAAGTTGGTGGCGGGGGCGTTGATCCGCAGCATGGTGGCCACCATCTTTGTTGGCACCATCGGCGGTGCAATCACCGCGGCCCTCACCCTTCGCCAGATTGAGAACTTCAATACCAGTTTGCGCCGCATCATGATGGGGGATTTCTCCGAGCGGGTGGACTCGTCCCACGCCCGCGGCGACATGAAACACTTGGCGGAAAACGTCAACAAGATGCTGGACCGGATCGAAGTGTTGATGAATGGTGTCAGGCAAGTCTCGGACAATATTGCCCACGATTTGCGTACACCGCTGACTCGGCTTCGCAATCAGTTAAGCGAGCTCCATACCGAGTGTGACTCTCCCGAGTTGCGTGATCGGATTGCCGGACTGTTGGAAGAGGCGGACGGCCTGCTGGGGACCTTTGGTGCACTACTTCGGATTGCCCAGGTGGAGTCTGGTAATCGCCGCTCTGGTTTTGGAGCCGTGGAATTGTGCACCCTGGTTACCGACGTCGTGGACCTCTACGAGCCCCTGGCTGCCGACAAGGATCAGCACTTCCAAACCGCGTTGGCCCGGGTGGGTAGCATCAACGGCGATCGCAATCTGCTGTTTCAGGCGGTCGCCAATCTGGTGGACAACGCCATTAAATATACGCCCCACGGTGGCACCATTCATGTGGGCCTATCGGTCGAGCCGGACTATTACCGCATCGCGGTGGCGGACAGCGGCGAGGGCATTCCCCGGGCCGATCGCGATAAGGTCTTTCAGCGCTTTTTCCGGGTTGAAAGCAGCCGGGGGCGCCATCCCGGCAATGGTCTGGGGCTCAGCCTGGTGCTGGCAGTGGTAAAACTCCACGACGGTGAAATTTTGTTGGAGGACAACCATCCGGGACTCAGAGTTGTGGTACGCCTGCCGCGAACGGCCCGGGCTGCAGAGCCGGCGTTAGCCGTCCTTTAGGGCCAGATGGCTGGTATTCGGCGCCGACACCGGCGCCGGGGCCTTGGCCTCGCGGAGGGGGGTGCCGACTTCGGCAACGCTGAGTTTGGCGGTCATGGCATCCAGGTCACGCTCCACTGACTGGTGTTGTCCGCCTAGATCGGCGCCGGCCTCTGCGACGCTAAGGTGGCTGGTGTCAGGTGCAATGGCTGTGGTGGGTCTGGACTCTGAAAGTTGGCTGCCCACGCTGGAAAGACTGAGATCGGGGACGTCAATATTTGCCTTGGCTTGAGCGGGGCGCTCTTGCTGTCGGAGAACGGGGGTGCCGACCGGGGTCAGTGCCAGGGGCTCACTGCTGGCTGCGGCCGCGTGCTCGGCAATCGCGGCGGCGGTCCTGTCCTGGGTCTTCTCAGGCTCGCAGAGTCGGGCCTCGGTTAATATGCCCAGCTTGTCAAAACCCTGTTGGTAGCGATTTAACTCGTCTTCACTCAGGGCTTTGCGAATGCGGGTGGCTTTCCCTGCGAGCAATTTCTGCACTTGCTCCGGGGGACGCTTAAAGAGCGCTGACAGCTGGCGCAAGGCGGCCTCTCGGTCGCAACCGAGCGCCAGTTCTCCGCTTAGATAAAGGTCATATCGCGCGTCTGTCATTGTCCTGGATTGCCATCACGTAATGGCTGCTCCCGTGGCATTCGTTCTAATAACTTACCAGACTAAATCAGCGAGTGTTACTATTCCACAACCCATTTCGCAATAACCAGCAATAAACGGAGCGGACACTGAGTAATCTCGATATGGAAGCGGTCCCCACCCGCTACGCAAAATCGCTGTTAAGCTTGGCCACCGAGCGGGGATACGACCACAACGGTATTCTCAAATCGGCAGGTATCTCCTTCAACCCTTTCAATCCCCGGGGCGCGGATTACCAGGCCAGCATATCCGCCATGCAGTACACCCGCTTGTACCAGCAGGTACTCAGCCTGTTGCAGGACCAGGCCTTTGGGCTGATGCTGGGGCACAGCGTGTCTCCGGGGGCGTTCCGGATGATGTGCTACTGCCTGCTGGGCTGCGAGAACCTGGGTAAGGCGATTCGCCGGGCCTGCGAATTTTTCCGCATCTTTTTTAACTCCGATGCCCATATCCACCTGGATACCCGCAAAGACAATGCGATAGTGGGCTACGGCAGCGTCAAAAAGGGCTTTGCTGGCGACAAAGTGGATCTGGCCGATGTCTACGGCCTGTGCATTTGGCACCGCTTTTTCTGCTGGTTAGTGGGGGGCAGTATCGACCTCAAGGAAGTCCGGTTTGCTGGACAGGCCCCCGAGGGTCGGGGCCGTATTGCCAAGTACCAGGCTCTGTTTGATTGCCCGGTATATTTTGGCCAACTGCGGGACGAATTTGTGTTCGAAAACCGCTATTTGTCTTATCCCCTGGTACAGAATGAGCGCAGCTTAAAGGAGTTTCTCCGCGCCGCGCCCTATCCGTTAATGGTCATGCAGCACAACCGGGATGACGGCAGTATTGTGGCGCGGGTGAGAGCAATGATCGGCCAGGATTTTTCCCAGGGCTTTCCCAGTTTTGAGCGTATTACCGAGTCGTTGAATATGTCGGCGCCGACCTTGCGGCGGCGTCTGAAAAAAGAGGGCACCACCTTTCAGCAGCTTAAAGACGAGTGTCGTCGCGATGCCGCCGTGGCCTATCTCAGCAACTCCGAACTGTCCATCAATGCCATCGCGGCATTGATGGGGTTCACCGACCCATCGGCCTTTCACCGCTGTTTTAAGAAATGGACCGGGATGACGCCCGGTGAGTACCGGCAACAGGAGCGCGACGCCGGAGAAGGGGCGCAATAGCACAACACGCCTCAACTGGGGCTTATGTCTGCAAACTGGCTGTGAAGCGCTCAGCTGGTCATCGGTTTTTGTTATCTCCTTGACCCCTAATGTCATTGTTCACTGACGCCCGCTGGGTAGAGTGGGGCGCCATTGGTAGCAATCAGTGAGCACATCCCATGGCAGACGCATTTATCTACGATGCAATCCGCACGCCCCGAGGCAAAGGTAAGCCCGGCGGTGCCCTCTACGAGGTCAAACCCATTGATCTGGTCAGCAACCTACTGCACGCCATGCAGCAGCGTCACGACCTGGACACCTCTCAAGTCGAAGACCTGATACTGGCCTGTGGTGAGCCGGTCAAGGAACAGGGGCAGAACATCGCCAAGGCGGCGTTGATCTATGCCGGCTGGAGCGATCAAGCAGTGGGGGCGCAATTGCACCGCTTCTGCGCGGGCGGCCTCGATGCGGTCAATATGGCGGCGGCGAAGGTGTCGGCGGGCTTTGAGGATTTGGTTGCAGCGGGTGGTGTTGAATCCATGTCGCGGCTGGGTATCGGCGCCAGTGGTGGTGCAACCGGCGACCCCTGGGTGGCCATGAAATCCTACTTTATCTCCCAAGGGCTCGGCGCCGACATGATAGCGACCCTCGATGGTTTTAGCCGCGAGGATGTCGATAGCTATGCGCTGCGCTCCCAACAGCGCGCTGCTGCTGCCCGGGATGCCGGCTACTTTAAATCGATGGTGCCGGTGGTGGACATGAACGGTGTCAGCATTCTGGATAGGGACGAGCTGATCCGCGAGACCTCTCTGGATGCGCTGGCCACCCTCAAGCCCGCATTCAAAATGTTTAACGACTTTGGTCACGGTGGCGTTGCTAAATTGCGCTACCCGCAGCTGGAGGATATCCACTGCGTCCACACCCCGGGTAACTCCTCCGGCATTGTCGATGGCGCCAGCTTGGTGCTGGTGGGCAGTGAACAGGCCGGCAAAGACAATCAACTCACGCCCAGGGCGCGGATTGTCAGCTGTGCGGTAACCGGCAGCGAGCCCACCATCATGCTAACCGGACCGGCACCGGCCACCGAGAAAGCCCTGGCCAAGGCCGGTTTGTCTGTTGCCGATATTGACCTATTTGAACTGAACGAGGCCTTTGCCTCGGTGGTGTTGCGATATCAGGCGGCGCTCGATATCCCTGACGAAAAGATCAACGTCAACGGTGGCGCGATAGCGATGGGGCATCCCATCGGTGCTACCGGTGCGATGCTGTTGGGCACCGTGCTGGATGAGCTGGAGCGCCGCAATCTGAAGCGGGGCTTGGTGAGTTTATGTGCCGGCGGTGGGATCGGCATTGCCACCATCATCGAACGGGTTTGAGTCGGCCACGCGGGAACCGGAGACAACAGATATGAGCTACATACAGTTACAGCAAGACGCCGATGGCATCATCGAATTAATCTTTGATCAGCCCGGCAAAACCGTCAATACCATGGGGCGGGAATACGACGAGGCCATGCAGGCCTGTATTCGGGAATTGAGCGAACGGGTCGATGCCGGTGGTGTGACGGGCATTTACGTGCGCAGCGGTAAGCCTGGGCAGTTTTTTGCCGGTGGCGATGTCGATGAAATGCTGGCGATGGACCTGAACCCGCCCGCGGAGGAAAAAGCTCGGATGTACGACGGCGTTATGGCCACCAAAGCACCGTTGCGTACTCTGGAAACCCTCGGCGTCCCGGTCGCCGTGGGAATTAATGGGCCGGCCTTGGGGGGCGGTTTTGAGATAGCCCTGGCCTGTCATCACCGGGTTGCCCTTAAAGGTGTGCAAGTGGGATTGCCCGAGGCAATGATCGGCTTGATGCCCGGCGCCGGTGGTGTGGTGCGTATGACCTACCTGCTGGGGATGCAGGAAGCGATAGGCCTTATCAGCCAAGGCAAGCGTCTGCCAAGTGAAAAAGCCCTGGAGAAAGGCCTGATTGACGAGTTGGCCGACTCTGAAGAAGAACTGGCCAGCAAAGCTAAAGCCTGGATCAAGGCGCGTGCCGGTGAGGACGAGCCGGTACAACAGATTTGGGACAGGGCCGGATACAGTATGCCCGGTGGTCTGCCGGATGACGACGCTAACCAAGGCTTGATATTTTTTGGCCCCGCCAACGTCATGGGGCAGACTAAAAATCTGATGCCAGCCCAGAATGCGATCTTTGCCTGTGTGGTGGATTGTGCCCGGGTGGATTTTGATACCGCGCAGAAAATCGAAGGCCGATATTTCCTCAGCCTGCTACTGGATCAGACGGCCCGCAATATGATGACGGCCTTCTTTGTGCAGATGGAGGCGCTCAACAAGGGTGCCAGTCGCCCGCAAGGCATTGAGCCCAGTAGCTGCAAAACTTTAGGTATTCTCGGAGCCGGACAGATGGGGGCAGGCATCGCCACCGTAGCCGCGCAAAAGGGCATTAAGGTGGTGTTAAAAGACGTCAGCCTGGATCGTGCCGAGCAGGGCAAAGCCTATGCGAATGCCTTTTATCAGAAAGGGATCAGCAAGGGGAAGCTGGACGAAACCAAAGCCCAAGCCTACTTAGACCGGATCGTGGCCACTGAAAACTATGCCGACCTGGCCCACTGCGACCTGGTGATCGAGGCCGTGTTCGAAGATCGCGGTGTGAAGGCTAAGGTGACCGAGGAATGTGAAGCGGTACTCAATGAAAGCGCGGTGCTGGCTTCTAACACCTCGGCACTGCCGATTTCAGAGTTAGCCGAGGCCAGCTGCCGGCCCCAGAACTACATCGGCATGCACTTCTTTTCCCCGGCTGAAAAAATGCCGCTGGTCGAGATTATTCGCGGCAAGGATACGGCTGATGCCACCCTGGCAAAAGCCTTTGATTTGGCCCAGCAACTGGGCAAAACACCCATCGTCGTCAATGATGCCCCTGGCTTTTTTACCACTCGGGTGATTGCCACAACGGTATCTCAAGGCGCCGAGATGTTGGAAAGTGGCGTTAATCCCGTGTTGATCGAATCCGCCGCTCGGGATAACGGCTCGCCAGTCGGGCCACTGGCGGCGATCGATGAAATCAGCCAGCAAACAGCCTACAAAAATGGCCTCCAGGCCAAAGCTGATGCCGAAGCCCAAGGTCAAACCTGGCAGGAAAATGCGGCGTCCAGGGTATTGGATCGTATGGTCAATGAGTTTGGACGGCTGGGCAAAGTTCACGGCGGTGGCTATTACGACTACCCCGAAGGGGCGAGCAAACACATTTGGCCCGGCCTAAAAGCGGCGTTTGCGCCACAGGGCTATGCGGATATTCCCTATCAGGACATCAAGGACCGTCTGTGGATGTGCCAGTGTCTGGAGGCGGTGCGGGCTATGGAAGAGGGCGTTATCGACAATATCGGTGACGGCAATATTGGCTCGATAATGGGCATCGGCTTCCCGGCTCAAACCGGCGGGGTATTCCAGGCTATCAACGCCTATGGGCTAAAGGCCTTTGTCGCCCGAGCAAAAGAGTTGCAGGAACGCTACGGCGACGTTTTCGCGGTGCCGGCGCTGTTGGCGAACCGCGCCGAAACGGGAGAGTCCTTCCTGTAAAAAGTGGCGCGGCGCGGCCAGACCCTGTAGATTATTGCGACGCAATGTCGAGATCACTGGGGGCCTTTTGTCGGCGTCCCCGGCGCTGAGCCGCGCTGCTAACCTTGCACCGGGATGGACAGTACTTTGTCGGATACGGTTTGCGTTGGACACGTATCGCACTGGACTTGAGGCGCGCGGTTAGGTAGTTCCCCGATTTGGATACCATCGGGGATTGTGCTATCAACACCGATTGCTTTGAACTGGGCGGTATTGTCGACATGAAGGGTGAGCCTTTTCCGTTTTTTCAACCTATCGTGGACGTGAGTCGGCTCACGGTCGCGGGGTACGAGGCCTTGGCACGCAGCCGTGATGACGACGGCGCGGTGATCAGTCTGGGGCCGGTATTCAGCGATCCGTCCATCGATCGCAATACTCTCCGAGAGATCGACCGCAGTATTCGCCGGCAGGCGATAGAGAGGCTCTCGGCCTGTTCTGACGACACTTTCCTAAGTCTGAATATCTCTCCCGAGTGGATGCACTATGTTGGCGTCGGCGATGCGGTACCCACCATCGAAATGGTGCGGGAGGCCGGCCTAGATCCACAGCGGATCGTGATCGAGATTGTGGAAAGCTCAGGTGACCACACGTCAATGCAACGGCTGTTGGATCGCTATCGTCAGGAAGGCATGCGGATAGCCATTGATGATTTTGGCGCCGGCCACTCTGATATGCGTCGCCTGGTCGCCCTGGAACCGGACATCATCAAACTGGATATGATGCTGCTGAAGCGGGCTATGGCCGGAGGGGTTTTACAGGATGTGCTTCACAGCATATCCCAGCTGGCTCAGCGCAACGGCTGTGACTTACTTTGTGAAGGGGTGGAAAATGAGGAGGAGCTGCGCTTTGCCTTGGATCACGGCGCCCGTTTTCTTCAGGGTTACTACCTTTGGCAGCCCCAGGCGGAGTTGATTGATGCTGATGAGCCAGCGGCGCGACTCAATCCATTTTTACGCCAATATATGGACGACAAAGTGCATGTCGAACGGGTAAGACAGCGATTCACTGAAGGCGTAGAACAGTATCTGATCGCGTTGTGTAGCCTTATAGAGGAGGGCCGGATAGCGCTGGGTGCGCTCCCGACAACTCCGCAAGGTTTGATTCGATTCTATATATGTCGGACCGATGGCTTTCAGGAGTCGCCAAACTACGAACCCCGCAGTGGTGTCGGTGCTGGGGGAGGAGAGGGCGTTGGTGCAAAGGCAGAAGATACCTGGCGGGTCGACCCCAGTACCATCGGTCATAACCGTTGTTCCCGGCCTTATTTCCACCAGGTTCTAGCCCGCATTAAACCCCAGATGAGTCCGGTCCGCTCCAGTATCTATCGGGATATCGCCAGTGGGCAGTTGTGCCAAACGCTGGGGGTCATGGTCAGCGACAACCGTATTCTGTTTGCCGATTTCAGTTACTTCAGCGACCAACAATTAGCGGAGTTGGAAGTTTAAGGCCCGCTTGCCGGCAGATGACGCCAGGCTACAAAACTCTCAAAGATTATGTCTAACACAGTATTTACCTATGGCAGCCTGATGTGCGCAGAGATTATGTCTGCGGTCTGCGGCTACCCGCTGGTTGGCGAGCCGTCGATGGTCGATGGTTTTCGTCGCTTGAGCGTCACGGGAGAGGTGTATCCGGGTATGATTCCGCGGCCAGGGAGCGAGGTGTCGGGCATACTCTACCGGGGCATTAGTGGTGCGGCTTTAGCGAGGCTCGACGCCTTTGAGGGGGTGTATTACCGTCGCCAAGGCGTGTCGGTATTCACCCCGCCGGAGGGCACACTGCAAGCCTATTGCTATGTATTTCGTCCCCAGTTTTACCATCTGCTGGGTGACGAGCCCTGGGATTTTGAGACCTTTATGAAAACCGGAAAGGCCCGATTTGAGAGCCTGTTCGGCGCAACATATCGCGCTACTGAGGGCTGAAATCTAGATAAATTTCGCAGTGAATCTGCCTTGGAGACGCGCCCCGCATAAAACAGGCCTTTCGGGCCTTGGCGACAAACTGGCCGTCGCCACAAATATAGACTGCCGCACCTTGTAACTCCGGCAGTTTAGTCAGGGAGTCCGCAATCCAATCGCTACCTGAAGGGCGCAGGTCCAGCGTCAAAGCTTCGTTCTGTTGCCCCAGTGTTGCCAGCCGACTACCGAGATAGTGCGCCTGCTCTCCT
Organism: Spongiibacter nanhainus; assembly: GCF_016132545.1. Taxonomy (GTDB): domain Bacteria; phylum Pseudomonadota; class Gammaproteobacteria; order Pseudomonadales; family Spongiibacteraceae; genus Spongiibacter; species Spongiibacter nanhainus. The sequence goes on along the minus strand of NZ_CP066167.1, from coordinate 2,414,231 downwards.
TCGATACCCTCGGCCAGAAGAAACCCATTGGCATTGTGCTGGCTGAGCTGCCATTCCTCAAGCAGGGCGAGAATCGGGCTTAGGCCTGTCCCTTGGGCGATGAATACCGTAGGTTTGTCAGAGTGCGGGTCCCGCAGAGTGAAGTGACCAAACGGACCTTGCAGGCGCAGTGTCGCGCCCGGGTAGGCGATATCGGGCAGGCGGCCACTAAAGCCACCGTGTTGGCGATAGCGAATGTGAAATTCAAGCAGTTCGCTGTGGCGGGATGAGGCAACCGGTGAATAACAGCGGGCAGTATCGTCGTTCAGCAGCACCGTGAAATATTGTCCTGCTTGCCAGCGGGTCCGGGCAGCCAGTGATAATTTCAATACCCCTGGGCTAAGATGCTCCAGACCGACGACTTCTGCCGGGGTGGCAAAATCGGCTTCAGCCAAGCGCTGGGCCGACAAGGACGTTTGGGGGCGCAGCTGGCAACTCAGAAAGCAACCCAGCTCAACCTGCCTGGGGGTGAGCTCCCGTTGGCTGTTTGCGGGCAGAGGCCGGTCATCGGTGCGCAGCAGGCAGCTGTGGCACGCTCCAGCGCGGCAGCCATAGGGAATGGCTACGCCACCTCTGAGCAAAGCGTCCAGCACGCTATCGCCGGGCGCGAGGGGAAACAATTGACCATCAAATACGACGTGAAGCGCTGGGCTGGACATACTACTTCTCGTTGGCTACTACATAGAATACGGTCGCAGACGGGTTTTGCAGGGTAAACACACGCCCACTGCACGCCCAAAGTTAGCGCCAGGGCTGAAACCGGCTATACGGCATAAAAAGACGAATCTAGTTTACGGAGCTGACGGTGAAAGACAACGGTAATCCAGGGACTCCGCCCGCAGAGCGCGAAGCCACAACCCAGCATTGGGAACAGCGTGTTCTGAGTTCCTGGCAGGACAATGCCGCTGCCTGGACCGGCGCCATTCGAGAGGGGGCGATCGCCAGCCGGGAGTCGGTGACCAACAAGGCGGTATTGGAGGCCGTGATGACGGGCACACCTCTATCGGCCCTGGATATGGGCTGTGGCGAAGGCTGGCTGGTACGGGCCCTGGCACAGCGAGGTGTCGACTGCACCGGCCTTGATGCAACGGCGGAGTTGATCCGCCTGGCCCGGGAAAGCGGCGGTGGAGAGTTTCAGCAGCTTAGCTACAGCGAGTTTGCCCAGGCAGGCTGGCCCCAGTTGGTGGATGCCGTGGTGTTTAATTTTTCACTGCTGGGTGAGGAGATCGACGCCGTGCTGACGGCCGCGGGTCGGGCCCTCCACCCGGGCGGCCGCTGCGTGATTCAGACCCTTCACCCGGCCTTTGCCTGCCCCGATGACGGCTACACAGAAGGCTGGCGAGAGGGGAGTTGGCAGGGCTTTGATCAGCGCTTTCGCAACCCGGCACCCTGGTATTTTCGCCCTCTGGGAAGCTGGCTGGCACTGCTGGGGGGTTGCGGGCTTCGCCTGCTGGCACTTCGCGAACCCCTGGACCCGCAAACCCGGCGGCCTCTGTCGATGGTGTTGATCGCGGAGCCACAGCCTACTGTGCTTTAGCCGTCCTGCCCCTTTAGTTGATGAGCAGAATGCCATAAGCTGTAGCACCAGTGGCTTAGTTAAAAGTATTGAACAACAACTTTAAGTGGGGTCGGGATGTGAACAATACACACAGCAAGGTGGTGGGCTATATCCTGTGGGTGTTCGGGTTTATGGGAGCGCACCGGTTTTACTACGGTCGACCTATCACCGGGACGCTGTACTTTTTTACTCTAGGCCTGTTTCTGATCGGCTGGATTGTCGACCTTTTCTTGATACCCGGTATGGACCGCAGCGCGGATCGAAGCTATGTGTCCGGTGCCACCGACTACACCGTGGCGTGGATACTGCTGACATTCTTGGGTGTGTTCGGTCTACACCGTTTTTATATGGGTAAGTGGGTAACCGGCATCCTCTATCTGCTCACTGGCGGTGTGTTGCTGCTGGGCGTGATCTACGATTATTGGACCCTCAACCGTCAAATCAGTGAAAAAAACGCCGCCCTGTTTCGCTCCTAATGGCTCCCTGCTGCGATGCGTGTATTGCTGATTGGCCACGTTTGGCCAGAGCCCCGCTCATCGGCGGCGGGGCGCCGCACCCTCTCGGTGTTGGACCTGTTCGCTGACTTAGGTGCCGAGCTTCACCTTGCCTGCGCGGCAGCCCTGTCTGAGCTGGCCGAGTTCCCCGCTGAACTGGCGATCACCCCCACAGAAATTGCCCTCAACTGCAGTAGCTTTGATCGCTACATTGCCGAGCTTGAGCCCGATGTGGTGATCTTTGATCGCTTTATGACTGAGGAGCAGTACTCCTGGCGGGTGGAAAAGGTCTGCCCCAATGCGCTGCGAATACTGGATACTCAGGACCTGCACTGTCTGCGGGAGGCCCGTCGCCGCGCGATAGTAGCCGGCCGCGCCATTGGGGTCACGGAAGAAGATGATTGGCAGGGCGATGTCAGCCTTAGGGAGGTGGCGTCCATCTGGCGCAGTGATCTGACGCTGATGATCTCCAGGGCAGAAATTGCGCTGCTACAAAGCCGCTTTGGCATCACAAAGCGTCAATTGCTGTACCTTCCCCTGTTCACTAAAGGGCTAACCTTGTCGCCAATGGACTATAACCAGCGCCAACACTGCGTAGTGGTGGGCAACTTTCGCCACCGGCCCAATTGGGACGGTCTGCAGTGGCTGGCGCGGGAGATCTGGCCCCAGGTACGGCGTTTGGCGCCGGATATCCGCTGTCATATCTACGGCGCCTATCCGCCACCCAAAGCCCAGGCTCTGCACAGTGAAAAGGCCGGCCTTCTGGTACAGGGCTGGGCGCCCGACGCGGCGGCTGTCACGGCCTCGGCACGATTGTCGTTGGCGCCGCTGCGCTTCGGTGCCGGTCAAAAAGGCAAGCTCCTCGAGGCAATGGAATGGGCGACACCGTCAGTGACCACCTCGGTGGGCGCGGAGGGGATGGCCGAGGCACTCGACTGGCCGGGCAAAGTGGCCGATGAGCCCAGGGCCTTCGCCGAGGCAATCCTGCACCTATATCGCGATCAATCCGCCTGGCAAAGCGCTGCGGATCGAACAGAAGGGATCGTGAGCAAGGGGTTTGAAAAGGCCCGGTATAAGGCGGAGTTTGATCGCACTATCAGTGCTTTGCGCGCGGGCTTGGACGCCCATCGCCAGAGTAATTTTACCGGCCGGATGCTGCGCCACCATTCTCTGCGCAGCCACCAGTATTTTTCTCAATGGATTGAGGCCAAGAGCCGTTCCCAGGCTCAACAGTGAAGTAAGCCGGCTGGCGTGTCGACGATTCTATTTTTGCCTCGCCCCTTCACAACGCAGTGATGCTGGGCAGTAGCGCGGTGATAAAGTTGACTGAGATTGCAATTGTGGGGGGATTCTGCCAGTTTTGCAGATCGGTGGGACAGTTGTGAATGCCGGCTGTTCCCATGGTTGGAAGACTAACAATAACAAATGTACTGCGGCCTTGAAGCACCGAGCCGCGCTCAGACAGGGCTCGCTGTGTAAGCACGGCAAGTAACGCAAATAAAGTACGCTTTATGTGTTGCCGCTCAGAATCGCCCAATGTCTATTGATTTCCCAGCACGGGCGATGACTCAGAACAGGAGAATGGGTGGTATGGACCAAATGATCTTTGACTCACATTTGCATATCATCGACCCCGCCTTTCCGCTGGTTGCCAATGAAGGCTATATGCCACCGGCCTTTACCGTTGATGACTATGTGGGCTGCACCGCCGAGCTGGGTGTCGCCGGTGGCGCGGTGGTATCAGGATCGTTTCAGGCCTACGACCAGAGTTACCTGATCACCGCACTGGACAACCTTGGGCCGAGTTTTGTCGGTGTGACACAGCTGCCTGTCAGTGTCAGTGATGATGAGCTGATCGAACTGGACGGCCACCGAGTGCGGGCGCTGCGGTTTAATATTCGAAGGGGGGTCTCCGACTCGCTGGACAATCTCCAGGCGTTTGCCGAACGCGTTCACGAGCTGGTGGGCTGGCATGTTGAACTGTATGCCGATTGTGAGGCCCTGGAACACATGCAGGCGGCTGTGTGCCAGCTTCCCGCCGTCAGTATCGACCATCTCGGCCTCAGCAAAGCCGGGCTCCCGCTGCTGTACAAATTGGTTGAGAAGGGCGTGCGAGTCAAAGCCACCGGCTTTGGGCGGGTGGATTTTGCCGTAAGCCAGGTGGTTAAACGGGTCTACGATATCAATCCCGATGCACTGATGTTCGGTACCGACTTGCCCTCCACCCGCTCCCCACGACCCTTCAATGCCGTCGATATCGAGATTATCGGTAATGCCCTGGGGGATGCCGGCGCCCGCAAGGTGCTGTGGGAAAATGGCCGGGAGTTTTATCGCCTGGAAGTTTAAGGGCGAGCCTTTTGATGGAGTGAGTGTGCTTGCGCCCCCCGCGAGCCTTCATTACAGTGCCTCTCCTCTGCAATGGGGTGTGTGCTGAGTGGCACTAAGCCACTCACCGTACCAACTCACCCCGGCACTTTTCTTACTAAACGAAATGAATTAACAGGAGCGGCAATGCCAGGCTGGGATGGGGCTGTAGCCATTGTGATCGCGCTGGCCCTGCTTCTGGATTTTCTGCTGGGCGAACCCCGGCGGGCCCATCCCCTGGTTGGCTTTGGACGCGCTGCCGAAGTGTTGGAGCGTCGCTTTAACAGCGGCAACAGGCGGGTGCTCAAGGGTACGGCCTGCTGGTTGCTACTGATTGTGCCTGTTGTCCTGCTGGTCTTATATCTTGATGGTCGGTCTGCCCGTTGGGGCTGGCCGGGCTACGTCGACGATGTAGTGCTACTGTATCTAGCCATCGGCTGGCGGAGCATGGGGCAGCATGTGGCGCCGATTGAGGCGGCTCTCGCAAGGCCGGATACCATTGATCTGCCGCAGGCCAGAGCGGCCCTGGCGATGATCGTCAGTCGCGACACGGCGGCGATGGATGCCCCGGCGCTACTGGGGGCTACGGTGGAGACGACACTGGAAAACAGTGCCGATGCCCTGTTTGCTTCGCTGTTTTGGTATGTTGTTGCCGGCCCTGCTGGTGTGGTGGCGCACCGTCTGGCCAATACCCTGGATGCCATGTGGGGCTATCGCAGCCCCCGTTATCATGCCTTTGGCCGCTGCGCTGCGCGGATGGACGATGCGCTAAATCTGCTGCCGGCCCAATTACTGGCCCTTACCTTTGCGCTTGTATCCCCTTACCCCGCCAAAACATGGCACTGCATCTTCACTCAGGGCTGGCGCTGGAAGAGCTTTAACGCCGGGGCGGTGATGGCGTCTGGCGCTGCTGCACTTGGAGTGGTCCTGGGTGGCCCGGCCTGCTACCGGGGGCAGAGCGTTGTGCGGCCGCCGCTGGGCTGGGGGCGGGCTGTGGCGCCTGGGGATTTGGCCCGGGTCCGCCGGTTGGTGCGGCGCTCGCTTGGCGCCTGGCTGTTGGTGTTGGCCATGCCGACCCTAATTTTAATAGCGGCCGCGATGGTGGCAGTGTAGACGGCAAATTTAATGGTAAATCAGCACGAGAATACTCCTCAACACGGCGGTGACCCGGGTCGGCGCGGCGGCGCGCCCGGCCACTGCGCCAGTGACGGCAGCATCGACCTGTCTACCGGTATCAATCCCTGGCCCTGGCCGGCGCCGGCACTGCCGGCCGAGGCGCTAACTTTACTCCCCCAGCCCGACGCCGATTTCTACGCCATGGCCGCGGCCTACTACCGGGTGCCGCCAACTGAATTACTGGCCACCGGGGGCAGCCAATGGGCTATTCAGATACTGCCCCGGCTGGCGAGTCCGGGCAGGGTATTGATGCAGGATGTGGCCTACGAGGAACACCGTTACCGTTGGTCCCAGGCAGGCTTTGAGGTTTGTTGCTTTAGTCGCGATGAAGAAGAGAGCCTGGCCAGCCGGATACGGGAGGACAAGATTCGCCACTTGGTGGTGGTATCCCCCAACAATCCGGCGGCATCCGTTGTGCCCCTAGAGCGGCTTAGCCAGTGGCGGCAGGCGTTGCCAGAGGGCGGTTTGCTGGTGGTCGATCAGGCCTTTGCCGATGCCTCCCAGGGCAGTGACGTATCTGCCCTGTGTGGTGAGCCCGGTGTGGTGATTTTGCGCTCCTTGGGCAAGTTCTTTGGCCTGCCGGGTTTGCGCCTGGGTTTTGTATTGGGCGAGGAGCGCTTACTTCAAGCGCTGAGTCGGGAGCTGGGGCCCTGGCCGGTCAGTGGCCCAGCTCTGCACCTGGGTAAATTGGCCCTGGCGGATCGCGTCTGGCAGGCCGAGACGCGAGAGCATTTGCAGCGGGCCGCCGCAGAACAGGGCGCGTTACTGCGGGAGTACTTCCAAGGAGCGTGTGCCGAGATACACTACAACCCTTTATTCACCACCCTGGTATTGCCGCTGGATACGGCGCAGCGGCTGTATCGTGAGGCCGCAGACCTCGGCCTGTGGTTGCGTTTATACTCGCGGGGAGACATGGCTTACTTGCGGTGGGGGCTGGCTGCCGATGAGACACTGCTGGCCCAGCGAGTGGCGGCCCTGGCCCGGCGTGGCTGGGCAGCGGCCTAGCGATACGGCAATACGGGAGCTCAGTGGTGGCCCAAGACGATGAATTTATCGCGTTCTTACTGGACCCCTTACAGTTGATGGGCCCAGTGGTGGCACGTCGCATGTTTGGCGGTGCGGGGCTGTTTCTCGACGGTGTGATGTTTGCTCTGGTCAGTGACCGGGTGCTTTACTTCAAGGTGGATGCGAGCTCTGTGGCGGATTTCGAGGCTCTGGGGCTGCCCGCATTTCAATATCCCCGTGCCGGCAAAATGATCAATCTCTCCTACTACCAGGCGCCTGAACAGTGCCTGGACGACAGCGATGCCCTTGTCGATTGGGCGAACCGGGCCTATGCTGCGGCTCGGCGCGCCGCCGCCGGCGCGGGTCGGCGCACAAAAAGGCCCGCTGGAGGTGTATAATCTGGCCCCCGGTTTTTCTGCGACAGTGTAGCTAATCATGCAAGTACAACAGGGTATCGAAGAAAAAATTCGCCAGGCCTTTTCCCCTGAGCATATCGAGCTAGTGAATGAGAGCCATATGCACAGCGTGCCGGCCAATTCTGAAACCCACTTTAAATTGGTGCTGGTGGCCTCAGCCTTTGAGGGCCAGCGTAAAGTCGCCCGGCACCAGTCAGTCTACAAAGTGTTGGCGGAGGACCTGGCCGGCCCGGTCCACGCGCTGGCCTTGCACCTGTATTCGCCCCAGGAGTGGCAGGCCAGAGAGGGCAGCGTGCCCGCCTCTCCAGACTGTAAGGGCGGCAGCAAAGCCGACCGTATTGCCAACAACGGAGCGTGATATTGTGAATGAGTTCGTGGTGGCTGCCCTGTACAAGTTTGTCTCTCTGCCGGACTATCGGGAGATGCGGGAGCCACTGTTGCAGTGCTGTTTGGACGCTGAGGTGAAGGGCACTTTGCTGCTGGCTGAAGAGGGCATCAACGGCACCATCGCGGGGTCCCGGGCCGGCATCGATACGGTACTGGACTATCTGCGCACGGACCCCCGTCTGGCTGACTTGCAGCACAAGGAGTCATACGACGAAAAACAGCCATTCTACCGGATGAAGGTGAAGCTCAAACGCGAGATCGTCACCATGGGGGTCGAAGGTATCGACCCCAACAAGGTGGTGGGGACCTACGTGAAGCCCCGTGACTGGAATGCGCTGATTTCCGATCCAGAGGTGTTGCTGCTGGATACCCGCAACGATTACGAGGTGGAGATCGGTTCCTTTAAAGGAGCGGTCGACCCCAAGACCGACACTTTTCGGGAGTTTCCCGACTATGTCAGTGAGCACTATGACCCCCAGCGCCACAAAAAAGTGGCGATGTTCTGCACCGGCGGTATCCGCTGCGAGAAGGCCTCAGCCTATATGAAGCAGGCGGGTTTTGAAGAGGTGTACCACCTGGAGGGAGGCATCCTTAAATACCTTGAGGAAGTGGACGAGGCGGAGAGCCTCTGGCAGGGGGAGTGCTTTGTCTTTGACAACCGGGTTGCCGTGACCCACGGCCTGGAGAAGGGGCATTATGAACTTTGCCACGGCTGCCGGCGACCCATCGACGACAGCGACAAGGCCAGTCCCCACTACGAGGAGGGAGTCAGCTGCCCGGCCTGCCACGATACCTTGAGTGACGATCAGCGCCAGCGCTTTCGGGAGCGTCAAAAACAAGTAGAGTTGGCGCGGCAAAGGCAGGTTGCCCATGTCGGCGCGCCGCCACCTGCACGACAGCGCCTAAACAAGCGGGCCGCCGATAAAGGCTAACAGGCGGCTGAGCAGCGCTGGCTACGCCATCCGGGCGATTGTCACAAAGTGCTGCATTGATTAATAATCAGGCAGTAAGGCGCTGTGCAGGGCGCCGCTTGAGAGCAAAATTTTTACAACGTATTTGTAACGTGTGTCATGGGACTGTGTCCCAGTGGTTGATACTCCAGCAGCTTATGCAGTTAGTGAGCAGCTCAGTACGGAAGCAGTAAAAGATAATGAATTGGAGCATCAAACCATGAAGCAACTCGGCGTGCTGGACAGCGCATTCGTTAACCTTGAGCACCCCAACACCCCGCAACATATTGGCGGTTTGGGTATCTACGACCCGTCGACCGCCCCGGAGGGCTTTGTGCGCTTCAAGGGGGTGATCGCCAGCTTTGAACGGCGCTTGCAGAAGCATTCCATATTCCGCTCCCGGCTGGTTAAAACCCCCGCCAATTTTGATCGACCCTATTGGGTCAAAGACGCCAATTTCGACGTTGAATTTCACATTCGCCATTTGGCCTTGCCCAAACCCGGGGACTGGCGCCAGCTCTGTATTCTGGTGTCGCGGCTACACGCTCGCCCGCTGGATATGGCGCGCCCGCTGTGGGAGGCCTACATTATCGAAGGGCTAGACAATATCCCCGGTGTGCCCGAGGGTGGCTTTGCCATCTACACCAAAATTCACCACGCCCTGGTGGATGGCGCGGGCGGTTCCAACATTATGGCGGTGATCCACGATCTGGAGCCCGATCCGGAGGGCAAGATTGAAGAACCCGAAACCATTGAGGTGGATACCTTACCCAACGCGCTGCAGCTGGGCACGTCGACGGTCATTAACCATGTCAAGAATGCCGCCAAGTTGGCCACCAGCACGATGGGCACCTTAAAAGGGTTTGGCAAAATGGCCCTGGGCATTGCCAACAAATCGATTCCGATGCCGCCAATTTCGCCGCCCAGAACTCGTTTCAATAATCCGGTGAGCCCCTATCGGGTATTTGAAGCGGCGGAGTTTGACCTCGAAGACATCAAGATGATCAAGAATGTCACCGGGACCAAGGTCAACGATGTCATGTTGGCAATCGTATCCGGTGCCTTGCGGCGCTATTTGCAGCATCATGAGGAACTGCCGGAGGAGAGCCTGGCTGTCACCGTGCCGCTGAATATGCGTACCCGCAAAGGGGAGAACGACGACAATAACCAGGTTGGATCCGTGTTTATGTCGTTGGCGACCAATCTGGACGATCCCATGGAACGCCTGGCGGCGATTCACAAAAGCGCGGGCGAGGCCAAGTCTTTTGGCGAGCAATCCCCCCTGGTGGATGCGCTGAGGCTAGCTGGGGTAATGCCGCCGGCCTTGACCCGTCCACTGGTGAAAACCTATATCGACAACCAGCTCACCCAGCACCTGCCATTGGGGATTAGTTCGGTGGTGTCCAATGTAGCCGGTCCGCCGTTCCCCCTCTATTGTGCCGGCGCCAAGTTATGCCGCTACTACGGGCTGGGTTTGTTGACACCAGGGGTGGGGATTTTCCATTTGGTCTACAGTTCGGTGGGGGTAGTGACGCTATCAATACTGGGCGATCGAAGCAGCATGCCGGACCCGGCCTTTTACCGGGAATGCGTGGAGGACGCTTTTGCCGAGCTCCACGAGGCCGCCAAACAATTACAGGCGTCGAGCGAGAAGAGTGGGGCCGCCGCCAGCAAGGCTCGCAGCGCGACAGCCAAATCCTCGCCCACTCGCAAGGCAAACACGCCCACTGGCAAGGCAAAAAAAAGCGCAACAGCTGCTGCGGGGAAAGCCGACGGCAAGACTGCCAGCAAAGCCACCCAGAGCACGGCTCGTCCCAAGCCTCGGGCAAAGAAGGCGAGAGCCAGTGCCGGTCAATCGACAGGCGTCTCCAAGGTTAAAGATAAAGGCGAGCAGGTCAATTCGCTGTTTAATACCGGCGAATCCAATGTGGTTTCTCTGGGTAAGGGGCGCTGAAGTACTAGAAAACCCGCACGGTCTGATCGCTATCGCGTAGATTAATCTCGCGATAGCGGCATCGACCGACACCGCCCTGAAAGGCCGAATTGGCAATCAACCAGACAGCGACGACTTTTTTCGGTGGCTCACCGCCGATCGCGCGGATGTAGTCGGCGCGCAGTGGGCGGGATTCGTTCAGCCACAGGCCCAGACCGTCCTGAGGTGTGCGCAGTACCCAGTGGGTTTCCCGCTGATCCCACCAGGGCAGGGGACACTGAAAAATCGTATCCACAGCCAAGCGGCTGCTCCACATGTAGGTGAGATCCAGGCCGTTATCAAACTCCACGGCAATCGACAGGTAGTCATGGGTCGGCTGCAAATGCTCCGCAAGTTCTGAGGGCAGGGTGTCTGCCCGCCAACACCAGTCCATCTGCAATTTATCGCTGAGCGGAATATCCACCGGGTATTGAATAATGCCCACATCACCTTGGGTGTCGCAGCACAGCCCCTCGCCTTGCTCACACTGGGTAAACAGCGAGCCCTTGCCAAGCTTCCAGTGATAATGCCAGCCGGGGGGCAGCTTGGGTGTTGCCGGCCCCGGGGCTTGAGACACTGTCACCTCCACTGCGCCGCTCATGGCGGGCGGTGGGTTGTCGGTACTGATGTCACCGGCAGGGCTGTCAAAACTGCCGGGCAGGGCGACCTGCAGCAGTAGCGTCCCGGCGGTGGTAGCGTGAATGGCGGCGTGCTCGGCGGGCAAGCGCGCGACTTCGCCGTCGCCAATGCGATACCACACACAGGTGCGGGGGCTGATGCTGACCTCCAAACCCTTGGATAAAAACAGCCTGCCCCGGGCCGACAAACTGAGATTATCCCCCGCGCCCAATACCAGACCGGTGTCCAGCCATTGGCCGTCAGCTCTCAGCGTGAAGGTATTGCCTTGGGGCAGCTCATGGGGGGGATTCAAGGCTGACAAACGCCGCTGGCGTCGCAGGCGACGTTGGCGGATAAAGGCGGGAAAGGTAGTTAAGGGCGACGGGGCATTGCGCGTCGGCGCCGGGTGCTTACCCTCGGTGCCGCTGTCCCCAACCAGCCCCAAGTGTTGACCAATCCGGTATCCCAAAGTGAGTTTGCTCATTGGCTCCTCCTTTCGCTGGTTGTTGTGTGCTTATTCTTGTTGGGCGCTGGGACCAATCAGGCGGCGCGAGGTCTGTCAAAACCCTGGCGGCGATGTTGCGCCAGGGCGGTGTGCAGATCCTCCGGCTGAGTCAGACGTTTGATAGCGGCAAATAATTGATCCGCTTCTTGATAGTGGCGGCGGAGGTAGCCCAGCCATTGCTTCAGTGGACCGCCTACGTGTCGGGGCGCGCAGGTGAGTAAGCTGTTTTCGAACAAACTGTCCACCAGATCGAGGGCGTCCTCCCAGGGCATGGGCTGATAGTGGTCGCCGGCTTGCTGCGCCTTGATGTGCCGGGCCAGGTCAGGGCGGGCCAGCAGGCCGCGACCCAGCATCACATCGTCGCAGTGACTGTCCTGGCGACACTGCCAGTAGTGCTCCGGAGTCCAGACTTCACCGTTGGCGATGATATTGGCGCCATTGAGCTGGCGCCGGTGGACGGCAGCGATTTTGTCCCAGAAGGCGGGTGGCTTGTAGCCGTCGTCCCGGGTGCGGGCGTGGATAGTGATTTCTGCCGCGCCGGCCGAAGCAATAGCGTCGATGTTTTCCAGTAAGCGGCTGTGGTCCTGGTAGCCCAAGCGAATTTTTACAGTCAGTGGCACCTCGCTGGGCATAGACTGGCGCATGGCGACAACGATGGCGTGGATCAAATCGGGCTCGTCGAGGAGAATAGAGCCGCCTCGATGGCGGTTGACGCACTTGGCAGGGCAGCCGAAATTAGTGTCTACCCCCGGCGCGCCCAATTCTGCTGCGCGGCCGGCATTGTCGCCCATCGCGCCGGGTTCGCTGCCCAGCAATTGCAGGTAAACCGGGGTGCCACTTGGGGTGGTGCCGCCGTCCAGTAGCTCCGGGCACAGGCGGTGGAACACCTTGGCGGGCAGCAATCGGTCGGTGACCCGGACAAACTCGGTCACGCAGCGATCTATGCCCCCCACCGTGGTGAGCAGGGCACGCATTCTGGCGTTAACGACGCCCTCCATGGGCGCAAGATGGATTTTCATGGCGCTGCGCTGTCAAAAGGTCGGTATTGTACAATGCTTTTCCCGGCTCAGCCCTGTTGTGACGCGACAAAACCGTACTCAGGGTGGCCAACAACGCAGGGTGCTGCAGAGATGACGACCAAACAACTTGCCCAACTTGGCGGTGCTGCCTTGTGCGCCGGCCTGACCGCTGGAGTGCTCTGGCTGATGGAGGCCAGTGATCGCCTCAATCCGCCGACAGTGGCCCAGCGCCAGGAGGCCCGCATTTTTAACGCCGACGACGCCCAGTTTTTTGGCGAAGAGCCGGGTTTCGATGTGGAGTTTGTGCTTCAGGCACGAGGACAGGATGCCGAGGGCAAATACGCCGAGATCAGCATCGATGGTGATGCGCAAAAAGTCAGAATAGGGGATACCTTCTATCCTCCCTGTGTCCGGCTTTCGGCTCTACCGGAAAAGGCGGCGTTGGTTGATGTTTGCGGCAGTTATCACCTGTTGTGGCGGCGGCCGGAGTCTGGTGTGGATGAGGCTCTGGGCGAGGAGGCTGTCGGTGCCCAGGCGGTCAGTGCTGAGGCCGCGCGCTTGGTGGTGGATCCCGCTACGTTGGGCGTGGGAGCTGATGGCGAATTGGCGGGTATTCTCGACTACCGGGATGACCCCACGGCCACCGCCTTACTGCGGGAGTATCGACAGCGTTTGTACCAGCGCCCGCTGTCGCTGCGTGGCAAGGTGGACGTCAAGGTGGGTGAACAAGACGACGGTCGTCGCGCTTACTTTGTATGGCCGGGGGAGGATACGGCGATATTCGACCAACTGCCCTTGGAAGGAGGCGATCAGGTGGTTGCAGTAAATGGGGTGGCTTTGTCATCGACTCAGTCTTTTACCGATCTGTATCAGCGTTTAGATGAGGCAGATCATTTAACCGTCACCCTGCGCCGGGGAAATCAGGATTTGGTGGTATTGCTGGGCTTGTAAATTCGGGGCCTGGCCAATTAATCATTGTTTTTAGTGTTTGCTGTTTAAAGGAGCTTTTATGAGTCGCGATTACTTTCAACTGCAGGGCAAGGTAGCGCTGGTAACTGGCGCGTCCAGCGGTCTCGGCGTGCATTTTGCCAAGGTGCTGGCTGCAGAGGGGGCGACAGTAGTGCTGGCGGCTCGGCGCAAGGAAAAACTGGATGCCAACGTTAAAGCCCTGGAAGAATCCGGGGCCAAAGCTATGGCGGTGTCGCTGGATGTCACCAGCCCCGACAGTGTCGATAGTGCCTTTGCCGCCATCAAAGCCCAGGTCGGCCCGGTAGATATTCTGGTCAACAATGCCGGTGTGGCGTCGGACCCGCTGAGCTTTGTGGATACCCAGGAAGATGACTGGAACTGGGTAGTGGATACCAACCTGACTGGCGCCTGGCGGGTAGCCCGCGGTGCGACCTTGCAGATGAAAGAGGCCGGCAATGGCGGTGTCATCATCAATATCGCGTCGATCTACGGTTTGCGCACCGGGGTGATGAAGGTGGCTTACAACGCTTCCAAGGCGGCGGTTGTGCAGATGACCAAGTCTATGGCCATGGAATTGAATCGCCTGGGGATTCGCGTCAATGCGCTTTGCCCCGGTTGGTTCCGCACCGAAATTAACAGCGACTATTTTGCCAGCGAATCCGGCCAGCGTTACGTAAGCCGAATTCCCGCCAAGCGACTGGGGGAGTACGAGGACTTGACTGTGCCACTGCTATTGCTGGCCAGTGACGCCAGCAGTTATATGAACGGTACTACCCTGGCGGTAGATGGCGGCATTATGGAAACGCCGATCTGATCCAGGCAGCGTGAATGACCTGCAGAGGTTCCCTAGTACGTAAGAGGTATAGTTAAGTTGTCCCCCCCGGCCTACAGTGGCACCATGCTGAGCCGGTCACGGGCTGACCAGCTTGGTGTCTACGATGGGGACTCGCTCCGGCTCGGCATAGGTCGGGACAAGGGTCCAATAACAATAGCGGCGCCCGCAGTGCGGGGTGTATGCAGCAGGAGAGATAGCGCGCTATGAGTGACTTTAAAAAGTGGGAATGTGTGATTTGCGGTTTCGTCTACGATGAGGCCGAGGGTTGGCCTGACGATGGCATCGAGCCTGGTACCAAATGGGAGGATGTACCGGAAGACTGGGAGTGTCCCGATTGTGGTATCAGCAAGTTTGATTTTGACATGGTGGAAGTCTAGGAAGACGTTGGGTTCTACCCATCTGCGCAATGCTTTGCCGGGGCCTGTAGGCCCCTTCCTGCCCTGAGGCGGCGAGCACAATCTGCCGCCTTCTCAGTTCCCTATCTGCCAGTCTTAAGGTAGTCTGTGCCTCCAATTAACGCCGCCCTCGCTGTCGGGAGCGGTTACGTGTAGTTCGGGGGTACAAAATGAAAATCAACAAAATCGTGTCGGCTATTGCTATTTCACTGCTGGTGGCGGCATGCGCGCCCGAAGTGGGCTCAGAGGCATGGTGCGCAGCCATGAAAGAAAAGCCCAAGGGCGACTGGACAGCCAACGAGACCATGGAATACGGCAAGAGCTGTGTCTTTAAATAGGGCCGTGGCTGTCAGTGTGTTAATCATTGCCGTTATTTCAATGCGGGCGCTTAAACAGTCAGCCCCGCAGTGGGCAAGACACGGTCAGTAAGACACGGTCAGTAAGACAATTGTCACATTATTTTCATAGTATGCCGCCCCAGATGAAGGGGCGGTGAAGCTATGGCGAGCGAGGTATTAGTGGTAGATCGGCCAGCGCTGATGGCGATATTGACAAGCTCCCGGGCTCTCAAGCTGCTTACCATCGTGTTAGTGGCGCTTTTACTGTGGGTTCTGTCCGGAACTACCTGGCAGGTGGCGGCGCTTTTCAGAGAGGTGCGTCTGCCGGACGCAGGCCGCACTGTGGCGACCGCACAATCTTCTTCTGGCCCTCAGTACAATGTCCAGGCACTGCTGGGCGTTCCTCTTTTTGGGGTGGCACCAAAGACCGGCGGGGCGTCCACAGGTCAAAACAACGAACCTTTGCGGGAAAGTCAGCTCAAAATCAAAGTTCTGGGTGTCGTGGCCGGCTCAGTGGAAACCGGCGTGGCGGTGTTGCAGTACGGTCGCAAAACCCGAGCCTACAAAGTGGGCGAGCAAATTGAAGTGCCAGGCACGGTCACTTTGCAGGCGGTCAACGGCGATCATATTGTCATAGAAAATAATCGCCGCCGGGAGAAAATCGAGCTCGACAAAAAAACCGCGGTTAGTGGCATAACGGCCTCTAAGGAGCGAACCTCCCGTGGCGCTGAAGTGGTCAACGTGAATACGCCAGAAATACGCGCGCTGGTGGGGGATCCCCGGGACACTCTACAAAACAGTCCATTGCGACTGGCGCGTTTTTTCGCAGCCAGTCCGGTGACCGAGAATGGTCAGGTAACCGGCTACCGCATCAAACCGGGGCGAGACCCCCGCCTGTTTGAGCAACTGGAATTGCGGGAGGGAGATATCCTGCTCTCCATCAACGGGCAGTCGTTGTCGGATGTGACCACCCAGGAACTACTGAGGATGGTGGAAAACACCACCTCCTACGAAATTATGATCAAACGCAGCGACGAAATTCTGACCAGAAGAATGGAACTATGAAGGCAATCATTACCCGACTGGCACTCTGTGCTCTGCTGATTCTGGCCGCGCCGGCCTGGGCGGAGCGCTTTGAGCTGGATATGCAGAATGTCGATATTAGCGAGTTTATCGACACCGTCGCCAAGCTCACCGGCAAAACCATTGTGGTGGACAGCCGGGTCAAGGGCAAAATCACCATCCAAAGCCAGCGCAAGCTGGATGCCGACGAGCTGTATCAGTTGTTTCTGTTGCAGTTGGGTGTCGAAGGCTACTCGGTAGTGGAAGCCGGAGACGGCATCCTCAAGGTGATTCCCAACCAGGCGGCAAAAATCGAGGGTATCGAGGTTCAAGGCACCAACAAACCCCTGGGGCGCAGTGAATCCATTGTGACCCGCATCGCCCAGGTTAAAAATGCCGACGCCGATGAACTGGTGAAGTCCCTGCGGCCGCTGGTGGATAACAAAGTCGGGGTCATCACCAGCTACTCCGAGTCCAATATCATTTTGATCACCGATCGGGAGTCCAACGTGCGCCGCTTGATGGCCATTGTGGATTCGGTGAATTCGGTGGATTCCCAGCTGATGGAAACGGTGGTATTGGAGAATTCCTCCGCCGAGGAAGTTGAGCGGGTGGTCAACAAAATCCTCTCTCAGCAGACCCGCAAACGCGGTTCCGCCAAGCCGGTAGTGGCGGCGGATGCCCGCACCAATACCTTGATTCTATTTGGCGATGACGAGTCGCGGAGTTACCTGCGCCGCCTGGTCCAGGATCTGGACAGCGAGGTCAGCAACCAGTCCAACATCCGGGTGGAATACCTTAAGTATGCCAAGGCCGCCGAGCTGGCGCCGGTGCTGAAAAGCATCAGTGAAACCATTGTTGAGGGAGATGAAGCCGCAGGGCGGGCCGCCGGTGCGGGTAAGAGCAGCTCTATCAATATAGAGGCTCACGAGCAGACCAACTCCATTGTATTGTCTGGCAGCCCCCACATCATTGCCGATCTGCGCAAGGTGATACACGACTTGGATATCCGCCGCGCCCAGGTGCTGGTGGAGGCCATCATCATTGATGTCTCCGCCAACAAGGCCAAAGAGCTGGGTGTCCAGTGGTTGTTTAAGGGCGAGAACGATGGAAATGTGCCGGTTGGTGGAATCAACTTTGGCGGCGGCGCCAACGGCACCAACTCCTCGCCCGGTGTCATCAGCTTGCTGGGGGGCGAGGAAGCCGCTGCCACCGCGCTGAGTGGACTTCGCGGTGCGGCCTTTGGCCTGGGCAAAGTGGTTGAAGACGGCTTCAGCTTTGCGACCTTGGTGACGGCACTGGCCAGCGATTCCCAGTCCAATATCCTGTCTACGCCGAGCTTGTTGACCCTGGATAACGAAGAGGCCTCCATTTTGGTGGGCCAGGAAGTGCCGGTGATTACGGGCTCCACTGCCAGCTCCACCAACACCAACCCCTTTCAGACCATCGAACGTCAGGAAGTGGGTACCAAGCTATTGCTGACCCCCCAGATTAACGATGGCGACGCGGTGCAACTGGCGATTGAACAGGAGGTGTCGTCATTGAGCCCATCGACATCGGCAGCCGACGTCATCACCAACAAGCGCACCATCAAAACCACGGTGTTGGTCAACGATGGCGCGACTATTGTGCTGGGCGGTCTGATTGACGACCAGGTCAACGAGGGCAGCGCCAAGGTGCCGTTACTGGGGGATATCCCCATCCTCGGTCGCTTGTTCCGTGCCGACAGTACGGAAACCGTCAAGCGCAATCTGATGGTGTTTATTCGGCCCACTATTATACGCGATGGCCAAACCCTGGCGGAGTTGAGTGGCCGCAAGTACAACTACATTCGCGCCGAGCAGTTGGCCAAAGCCGAAGCCGGTATCAACCTGTTTCCTTTCACTGAATTGGCTGTGCTGCCGCCCTGGACGGGGATGGACCCGTCACCAGCTGATGTGCTCCCCAGCGAGCCAGTGCCGCCACCGATGTCGCCGGCGGAGACTCAGGTAGAGCAGAAAGTCCGGGACGCCTGTGACAATCTCGACGAGGGTCAGCCCCGGCCGGATATCTGCGATACCCTGTCCGACAGTGCCAAAGCGCCAGAGACTGAGCGAGAGGCCCCCCGTCCCCAAGGGGTTGACGAGTAGCAGTATGATTCGCAGCCTCAGCTATGCCTTCGCCCGCAACAACCGGGTGCTGATTGAAGAGAGCGACGATGGCGCGGTGCATCTCTTGTGTTGTGACACCACGCCGCCCGATGCGGTGGCAGAAGTACAGCGGGTGCTGGACGCACCTTTTGCCCTGCAGCTGTGCGATGAAGCGGATTTGCAGGAGCGGATCAATGCCGCTTTCCAGCGCCAGCAGGGCGACGCCATGTCGGCGATGGGAGATATCTCCAACGAAGTCGACCTGGACCGCCTGGCCGAGGAAATTCCCGAATCCCAGGATTTGCTGGATGCGCAAGACGACGCACCGGTGATCCGCCTGATCAACGCGCTGTTTGGCGAGGCGCTGAAGCGGGACGCCTCGGATATCCATATCGAAACCTACGAAAAGAGCATGTCGGTGCGGCTGCGGGTCGACGGCATTCTGCAAGAAGTCCTCACCCCGCACCGCCGCCTGGCACCGCTGCTGGTATCCCGGATCAAGGTGATGTCCCGGCTGGATATCGCCGAGAAGCGCGTGCCTCAGGATGGTCGGGTGTCACTGCGCATTGCCGGTCGCTCGGTAGATGTGCGGGTCTCCACCATCCCCTCTAACTACGGCGAGCGGGTGGTGATGCGTCTGTTGGACAAGCAGGCGGCCAGGATCGATATCGACCAATTGGGTATGCCGGAAAAAACCCTGTATACCCTCAAGGAACTCCTGCACCAGCCCAACGGCATTATTCTGGTAACGGGGCCCACTGGCTCAGGTAAAACTACCACACTGTATGCCGGGCTGATGGCCCTCAATGATCGCAAACGCAATATTCTCACCGTGGAAGACCCGGTGGAGTACGACATCGAGGGCATTGGCCAGACCCAGGTTCACGCCAAGGTGGGGATGACCTTTGCCCGGGGCCTGCGGGCCATTTTGCGTCAGGACCCCGATGTGGTGATGGTGGGGGAGATCCGCGACCAGGAGACCGCAGAAATTGCCGTCCAGGCCTCGCTGACCGGCCACCTGGTGCTGTCTACCCTGCACACCAATACCGCAGTGGGCGCCATTACCCGCTTGGTGGATATCGGTGTAGAACCCTATTTGATTGCCTCCAGCCTTAAAGGCGTGTTGGCCCAGAGACTGGTGCGCAAGCTCTGCCAGGAATGCCGGGAGCCCGTCGAGCTGGACGAAACCGAAGCGCGACTCTTGGGTGACCCGACGGTTGAAGGGCAGCGCGCCTATATTGCCTCGGGTTGCGAGTCCTGCCAGCACACCGGCTACCGTGGCCGGCAGGGCGTATACGAATTACTGGTGATCGACCGGGAAACCGCCGAGTTGGTCCACAATCGCGCGGGTGAGCAGGACATTCTGCGCCAGGCCGGCGGCCGCATGAAGTCGCTAATGTCCGAGGGCCGCAGGCTGGTGCTGGAAGGGCAAACCAGTGTCGACGAGCTGCTGCGCAGCGTGCGAGAGGGTGGCGATGCCGGCGTTTGAGTACCGGGCCCTGGACCGCAGCGGTGCCACCAAACGCGGTATTATCGAGGCCGACTCCGGGCGCTTGGCCCGGCAGAAGCTCCGCGACGATCAATTGTTCCCGGTCGAGGTTAAACAGACTCGGGAAAAGCGCGGTGGCGGTGCTGGCTCACTGTTAAAAGGGCGGGTAGGTATCGCCGATTTGGCCCTGTTCGTTCGCCATTTGGCGACCCTGATCCAGTCCGGCATCCCTGTGGAAGAATCCCTGGCGGCCACCGCAAAGCACACCCGCCACAACCAACTTAAACGCATTATTCTTGACCTGCGCTCCCGAGTGCTGGAAGGGCACAGTCTGGCCGACGGCCTTAACGATCATCCCAGCACCTTCAATCCGGTGTTCCGGGCTCTGGTCAGCAGCGGCGAGAAATCCGGCGATCTGGCATTGGTCCTCAACCAGCTGGCGGAGTACACCGAAGACAGTCAGAAACTGCGCGGGGTCATTGTCCAGGCAGCGCTGTATCCTATTGTGCTGTGTGTGGTGGCCATCGCGGTTATCGCCGCACTGATGACCTACGTGGTGCCCAAAGTTACCGCCCAGTTTGAACACTATGACCAGGCGCTACCTTTGTTGACGCGGATTTTGATTACCTTGAGTGACGGCTTGGCGGCGCACTGGTACTGGCTGGTGGTAGGGATGGTGGCGATCTTTGCCGCTATCAAATGGTGGCTGCGAGATCCCGATCGAAAACTCAAAGCGCACCGCTGGATATTGAAATTGCCACTGTGGGGGCAGTTGATGCTGGAGCTGGACGCCGCACGGATGTTGCGGACCCTAGCAATCTTGCTGTCCTCCGGCGTGCCGTTTTTGGAAACCCTTAAGGTCTCTTGCGACACTCTGAGCAATGAGCACCTTAAGAAAAGTATGACCCGGGTTCGGGAAGAGGTACGGGAAGGTAAGAGTTTTAGTCGCTGCCTTCAGGACGAAGCCGAGCTGCCGCCACTGGCGGTGTATATGATTGCCAGCGGTGAATCCAGCGGCGAGCTGGAGGAGATGGTCAGCCGCGCGTCAGTCAACCTGGAGCGGGAGCTTCAGGCCCGGGTGCAGATGTTTGTCAGCTTGTTCGAGCCTTTGTTGATTGTGGTCTTGGGCTTGGTAGTGTTGTCCATCGTTCTGGCAATCCTGCTGCCCATACTGCAACTGAACAACCTGACGCAGTTCTAATTTTAAGTAACAAGTTAATGCCTATTCAGGAGGTCTCCGTGCCCAATCTTGTAAAACTTCGCCGTCAGCAGGGCTTCACACTGCTGGAGATCATGGTGGTGATTGTGATTTTGGGTCTGTTGGTGGCAGTCGTTGCCCCCAACGTGCTGCAGAATCAGGATCGTGCCATGGTGGAAAAAGCCCGGGCTGATATTGCCGCGCTGGAGCAGGCGCTGGATATGTACAAGCTGGATAATCATGTCTACCCGACTACTGATCAAGGCTTGCAAGCTCTGGTTAAAGAGCCCGAGACAGGCCCGCAGCCAAAAGCCTACCGCAGCAATGGTTACATCAAGCGCCTGCCGGAAGATCCCTGGGGCAACCCCTATCTGTACATTCAGCCGGGTGAGCACGGGCCCTACGACCTGTACTCCACCGGTGCCGATGGTGAAGAGGGCGGCGAGGAGCTGGCCAGTGATATTGTCAACTGGCAGGAGTGAGCGCGGCTTTTCACTGCTGGAGCTGATGGTTGTTATTTTTATCATCGGCTTAATGAGTGGCGTGGCGGTGCTGACACTGCCGGACAAAAGTGGCCAGGGCTTGTTGCTTGAGCAGCGCTACCAGCTTATCGGTGCCCTGCGCACCGCCCGGGCTGAGGCGGTGTTCAGCGGTCGAAGTTTGGGGCTGTTGTGGACCGGTAACAAAGGCCGCTTTCATACCCGGACCGCCGAAGGCTGGGTACCGGTAACCACAGGCGTGCTGGCCAAGCCAGTGACCACCGACGAGCGAGTCCGCTCGGAAATCACTCTGGATGGCGAACCCATCAAATACCCTGAAGACGACAGTGACGATCGCCTTATGACGCCACAGCTGTGGTTTTTAGGTGATGGCCAGGTGTCGCCCTTTGAGTGGCGGTTGTCCACCGCCGGTGCGGAGTCGGTGAGCTTTGATAGCCGTCTCGATGTGGACGCCGATCCGGATTCGGAGGAGCAGTGATGCGGGCAGTGCGCGGTTTTACCTTGCTGGAGATCATGGTGGCGTTGATGATCTTTGCTACCGCAGCTGTGGCCCTCAGCAAGAGTCTCACTGAAAGTGCTTCCAGCACCGGCGCGCTGGAACAGCGTCAGTTTGCCGATTTAGTGGCCCAAAATCACCTGGTGGGCATTCTCCGGGAAGGCTACGAAAACCGCACCAGCGGCCGGGAAACCCTGGCGGGCTTTGACTATCAATGGAAACGGGAAGTCAGCGATACCCCGCATCCGGCCATTAGCCGTGTCGACATTACCGTGCGAATGGCCGGTAGCGGTGACATCCTGGCCAGCCGCACCGCCTACCTCCGCAAATGACCACGTCGTTTCGCCAAGCTAATACCGATAAGGGCTTTACCTTGGTGGAGCTATTGATTGCTATCGGCATAATGGCGCTGTTAGGTGCGGCGGCAGCTGCTATGCTCAACGGCGCTATCGACAATAAACAACGCATCGAAGCCCGCCAGCAGAAACTGGAAAGAGTGGCCTTGGCTTTGCAGATTCTGCGCCGGGATCTGGAGCAACTGACTCCCCGCATCGCCCGGGACCGCGCCGGAGACCCGCTGCAATCCCGCATTGTTGGCGAACAGGTCGACGCCGATAGCGAAGTCGAATTTGTTCACGGTGGCCGGCGAATATTACCGGGGCAGAGTCTGGGCAGTGCCTTGGAGCGAGTCCGCTACCTCAGCGAGGACGAGGCACTGGTGCGCTATAGCGCGGCGGTAGCCGACCCCACAGACAACACCGATTGGCATCGCCAAGTGCTGCTGGACAAGGTGGAGAACTTCACGGTCAGCTACTACGACGGCGAGCGGTGGACCACTTTCTGGCCCCCCAGCACCCAGCTCAATGCCATCCAACCTCAGGGTGTGCGCATCGAAATGGACGTGTCGCCGTGGCCGGGAATTCGCCTCGATGTTGTTCTGCCGGAGTTGCCGTAATGTTTAGGGCAGCGGCATATTCTCGACACCAACGCGCGCGCCTGGCGGCGCGGCCACCCTCGGGCCAGCGGGGCGCCGCGCTGCTGATGGTGCTGATGATGGTAGCTATCATGTTGGTGTTGTCGGTGGCGCTGGTGGACGGCGTGCGCTACAACAGCCAGCGCTTGCTCAATCAGCGCTTTATGGATCAGGCGTTTTGGTATGCCTTGGGCGGTGAGCGTATTGCCGCATTTGCCTTGGAAGACATCGCCAGTGAAGCGGTGGTGACACTGGGGCAACCCTGGGCCCGCAAGGATATTGTCTTTCCCATCGATGGCGGCTCTGTCGCCGGTTTGATTGTGGATCAGCAGGCCTGTTTTAACGTCAACAACCTGTATCAGCCGGATGTGGAACCGGGTGTCGATCCGCCGCCCACGGCGGCTGAGCAGGGCTTTATCGCGCTGCTTGAGAACCTGGAAATCTCTCCGCAACGGGCGGAGTTTATCATTGGCCGCCTGCGGGACTGGATCGATGAGGACTTTTCCCCGGAGGGCATATACGGCGCCGAGGATTTGTCCTACACCGGCCTGGACTATCCCTATATGCCGCCCAACCGGCCTATAGACTCCATTACCGAGTTGGATCTGTTTGCCGAGTTTGAAGAGGACGAGGCAGAAAAAATAAAACCGTTTTTATGTGCCTTACCGGAGTCGGATACCGCGTTGAACGTAAACACGCTGACCGTGGAGGACGCGCCCTTGTTGGCGGCCTTTACCGGTAATATTCTGCCGGTTGAGCAAATTGAAGCCCTTATCGAAGCCCGGCCGGAGGACGGCTGGCAGGACATTGCCGATTTTGTGTCAGTGCTGGGGCTGCCCGGCGGGCAAACCCTTACCGGCGAGCAACTGCAAACGCTGGGGGTGGATTCCAACTATTTCCTCGGCCTGGCGGATGTCTTTTACGAACAGCGACAAATGCGCGTATACAGTCGATTTGTGATAAAAAACGGCAAGGCTGTAGCCTATGCCCGTGAATATGGAGAAGTTTTTTGAGCGATTTGCTTTTACTGGAGCTGCCGGTCCACCGCACTGACACTGTGCGCTGGTTGCGCTGGGACAGTGCGGCCGGCCGGGTTAAAGACCGCGGTGAACTGGCGGTTGAGGATGGCTTGTCGGCACTGGCCGCCCATCACAGCGATGCCGCCTGCTACGCCATTGTTCCCGGTGAAGCGGTCAGCTGGCACCAGGTGGTGCTACCCAAGGCGGGGAGAGTGGGTTTGAGCGCGCTGCCGTTTCAATTGGAAGATCGGCTGTGCAGTGATCTGGACGGCGTTCATATCGCCCACGCACCTATCAAAGCTAATCAGCCCACCGATGTGTTGATCGTAGAGCGGGCGTTGATGCAGGGTTGGTTTCAGCAAATCCGCGACTGTGGGCTGCGGATTCGCGGCATGCTGCCAGACTACGCAGTGATCCCCGAAAACGTGGTGCTCTTGGATGAGCAGCGCGCTACGGCCCATCTGGAAAAAGGCGCGGCGGCATTGCAAAGCGCCAACTTCCCGGTGTGGTGGCAGCTGGCCGGCAAGCCCGAAGCCCAGTTCTACTGCGCAGACACACTGCGTGGCAGCGACGCGCTGGGTGATTACCAGCCCACCGATTTCTTTAACGATCGCCTGGCGATGTTGGCCCAGTGCTTCCAGCCCTGGTCATGTTCTTTGCTGAGTGGGGAGTTCGCCCTCCAGGATAAACAGCGCCAGGCGATCAAGCGCCTGCGCTGGCCAGCTGCGGTTGCAGTGACCCTGCTGCTGGCGCTGGTGGCGAATTTTATCCTGGCCACAGTGGATATGAATCGCCGGGCCGAGGCGCTGGACCAGGCCATGAATGATCTGTACCGCCAGACCTTCCCCGGTGCCCGGGTCGTCAACGCCCGCAGCCAGATGCGCAGTCAGTTAAATGCCTTGAGTCAGGGTGGCAGTGAGTCCCAGTTTTTACCCTGGTTGGACCGCATCGCCACCGCCAGTCGCGGCCGGGAGTCTATTATCCTGCTGCAGCTCAGCTTTGAGTCTGATCCTGCAGTGATCAAACTGTCCGTGAAAGGGGACAGCTACGACGCGGTGGAGCAGTGGGTGGCGGCACTTTCGGGGCAGGGCTTTGACGTCAGTCGCGGCGCCTTTGGGCAGCAGGATGGCGGCGGTGTCAGTGGCCAGGTGACACTGCGGGGAGAAGGTCAATGAAGCAGCAACTAGAGGCCCTACTTGAAGGCCGCAGCGAGCGAGAGCGAGTTATCCTGATCGGCGGCGCTGTGCTGGCAGTGGTATTAATTGTTTGGTTGGCAGGGATTCAGCCCCTGCTCAAGGCCCACGCCCAAGCCGAAGCGCGGTTGGAGCAGCGCCAGCAGGGCTATGTGTGGATGCAGCAAGCCGCGGCGCAGATCAAGGCTGCCGGTGGCAGCGCCTCCAGCCCGGCGCTATCGGGGTCGCCGCAGCAGCAAATTACCGGCGCCGCCCGCCAACTGGACATCAAATTAAGCCGCATTGAGCCGCAAAACGCCGGCGGTTACAGCGTGTGGATCGCCCGCAGCGACTATAACAACGCAGTGCGATTTGTGGATGTGCTGGCCCGGGCCGGCCTCAGTATTGAGGCGGTCAATATCAACCTGCTCGATCAGCCGGGTACCGTGTCGTTGCGGGTCGTGGTCGGGGGCGCGTCGTGAAGCGGATATTGTTGGGCTTTTTGGCACTGCTAGTTTTATTACTGTTTGTGGCCTGGCGGGCACCGGCCTGGGTGCTGCTGGACCAGCTGGACGGACAGGTTCCGGGGCTGGCGCTGGGCGCCAGCGACGGCCGGCTGTGGCGCGGCCGCCTGGATCAGGTGAATTACGACGGTTTGGCCCTGGAAGGGGTCAGCTGGCGATTGCAGCCCCTGGCGGCACTGTCGGGGCGGCCATTGGCGGTGGCGGTGGAGTCGCCCCTGTCGCTGCAGGCGGAATTGGGTCTGCCTGAGGGCCAGCAACTAAAACTCTACGATGTGAATTTGGAAGGCAGGATCGCAGCGCTGCTGGAGGCGGTGGCGCTTCCCAGTATGGGCTTCAATGGCGACTACCGGGCGGAAATGTCGTCCGCGGTGATCTCGCCTCAAGGCTGTAGCGAATTTGCCGGCAGCCTCCACCTGGCGCGCCTCAGCGGCGACATCGATGGCCTTGCCGACCTGGGCGCCGTGGATGCGACAGTCAGCTGTCAGAATCGGGGCTTGCGCATCGTTATCGACGAGGACAACCCGATGCGGGTGCGCGGCACCGTGAACCTGTGGTTTAACGGCCGCAGCACTGGCCAGGTGACCATCTCGCCACCCCAGGGCTCGGCACTGTACCAAAGTTTGACCCAGTTTCTGGGTCGCCCCAGCAACGGCAAGGATTTCCAGATTCGGCTTTAAGTGTTATTTGTTTAGGGCTGGGGGCGTAGCGCCTGGGGCATATCTTTTCCCCGCTGAGGCATTGTTAGTCACCCCGCTGAAGGCTCGTTTGTTACGCCGCTGAAGGCTCTTTCTTAAGCCGCTGAGGGCTGGTTTTCCAAGCCGCTGAAGGCTCTTCCAGCGGGATTAAGGCTCCGGCCAGCGCTGGGGCTGTCGGACAAACTCGCTGGTGTCGTAGCCCATATCACCGATCAAAGCCTTGAACTTAGCGAAGGCCTCATCTGGCATATCGGGCTGGCGTGCCATTAGCCACACAAAGTCCCGGGCATTGCGGGCAATGATTGTGGTCTGGTAATCGCTGTCCAAGTAGGCGATCAGAAACTCCGCCCGGAACGGCCAGATAAACTGCATTCCCCACTCGGCATTGCCGGTGCCCTCCCGGACTTTGGCATTGGGCTGATAGCGTTTGAGCTCACCATCAAACCCACCTTCGCGAAAGCGGTAGGTGGTCGAAATGCGGCCGTTATCTTCTAATGAATAGGACTCGATACCGTTGTGGGCGTCCCGCTCCGGGGGCAGGGGGATAAAGCCAATCACATACCAATCCCCCATAAACCGCTCCAAGTCGACATAGTCGACGGTGTCGATGGCGGGTTGTTGACTGCAGCCCACCAAATAAAACGCACAGCAGCACAGCAGGCGGCGCACCGTGGCGGCAGGCGAGGTTTTGCTTGGCTTGGTGGTAGAACCGGCGGTTGCGGATTCCGATGTTGCAAATTTGCTTGTTGAGGCCATTATCGCTATCCCTTTCTAGAATACCTGCTTTACGAAGCCAGGCATGCTGGTGGATTTACGGCGTCCACTGACAGCGACTGTCGGTCGCAGCCATATTGCCCGCTGGGATTTGACGCCACACTAAAAGGCTTCTGTAATGGGCTAGCCCCAATCAGCAAGCAGACAAAAACTTAGCCATCGATTGTCGAGCATAGATAACAATATACTTGGGAGAGGCCAATGACTGACTCGCACGCAACACAAACCCGCACAGTGTCCACCTTTTGTCGTATTTGCGAGCCCTCCTGTGGCTTTATCGCCGAGGTAGAAGGGCAGCAGGTCACCCGCTTGCGACCCAACAAAGAACACCCCGCCACCAAAGGCTTCGCCTGTCACAAAGGCCTGGCCTTTAACGATGTTCACGTCGATCCCGATCGGGTCAATGTACCGCTGCGCCGTCAGCGTGCCGAGTCGGCGGTGGCTAACAGCTTTGAGAGCCTGGACTGGGAGAGCGCCATTGAGCAGATTGGCGAGCGCCTCAACGGCATCCGAGAGCGCTATGGCGACGGCGCCATAGCCGGTTTTATGGGTAACCCCACGGCCTTTAACAGCTTGGCTCAACTCGAGGTGCCGAGCTTTTTTCGTCGCCTGGGCGGGCGCTTTTTTAGTTCACTGACCCAAGACTGCGCCAATAAGCTGGCCGGCAGTGAGGCGGTGTTTGGCAGTAGCAATCTGCACCCGGTGCCCGACCTGGCTCATACCGATTACTTTCTCTGCCTGGGAGAAAACCCCAAAGTCTCCCATATGAGCTTTTACTCGGTGGCCGAGCCCATGGCGCTGATGCGGAGTATTGTTAGCCGCGGCGGCAAAGTGCGCTATGTGAATCCTCGTCGCATTGAAGCGGTGTCGCCGGCCACTGGCGATTGGCAGCCGATTCGCCCCGACACCGACCTGTATTTTCTGGCTGCACTGCTCAACGCCATTGATAGTCAGGGTGGCTTTGACGAAGAGGTCCTTGCCCGCCACGGCAAACGGGTGGCGGAACTCAGGGCTTTTATCGCCGATTTCAGTCCCGATGTTGTGGCCCCCGTTTGCGGGATCGATGCCGATCAGATCAGACAACTGGCCAGCGAGTGGCTAAGCGCTGATGCTGCCAGCGTGCACATGTCTACCGGCGTCAATATGGGCCGCCAGGGCACCCTGTGTTACTGGCTGGTGCAGATGTTGAGCTTCGTCACCGGCAACCTCGGTCGTCGCGGCGGCAATATCTATCCACGGGGGTTTTACGACTCGGCCCCGCTGGGGGCCAAGCAGCGCAGTGAAGACATATCAAATTGGCAGGACAGCGAGTTTGGCCCGCTCCGGGAAGTGGGCGGCACCCTGCCGGGCAACCTGCTACCTGATTTTATCGAGGCTGGGGACACGCCGATTCGCGCGCTGATTGTGATTGCGGGCAACCCGCTGCTTTCGGTTGGCGGCGAGGAGCGAATGCGGGAGAGCTTTAAGCAGCTTGAGTTGATTGTGGTGATCGATCTGTACCGCACTGCCACGGCGGAGCTGGCCGACTACGTGTTGCCGGCGGTGGATTGGTTGGAGCGACCAGACGTGAATTTGACCGGTGTAGGAATGCAGGCGGTGCCCTTTGTTCACTATAGCGATGCGGTGGTGCCGCCGCTGGGCGAGCGTCGCCCGGAGTGGTGGATTCTGGCCCGCCTGGCCAAAGCGATGGGGCAGCGCTCCCTCTTTGACAGCGATCCAAATCGGGACATCACCGATGTATCGGCCTGGGAGTCCAAGGCTATGGCCAAAATCGACGCGCTGTTGGCCGGTGCAGAGCTGTCCCGGGATGTATTGCAACAGCAACCTGGCGGCGCCGCGCTGATGCCTGAACTGGAGCCTGAAGCGCTGTTAAAGAGCGCCGTGCAGTTTGCCGATGGCCGTGTCGACTGCTGCCCACCCCTGTTTGACGAGGCTCTGGCAGCGGCACGTCAGCAACTGGCTGAGGATACCCAGGCCGGTGGAGAACTGCGTCTGATTAATTTGCGCAGCAACTACATGCACAACAGCTGGCTGCACAACATGGAAAAACTGAAGCGGCCCAAGCAGCGGGACAACCCCCTGCATATGTCGCCGGCAGATGCACAGCGTTTGGGGCTGGTGGACGAGCAAACTGTGCGGGTCCACAACCGCCACGGTGAGATTGAAGCGACGGTGAGAATCGATGACAGCTTGGTCAGCGGAGCCGTGGCGATGAGTCACGGTTGGGGTAACGCCGGCGCCCCCGGCATGCGGGTGGCCAGCCGCTATCCCGGAGTCAATGTAAACCGCCTGTTGCCCAGCGGACTTGGCAGTTTTGACAAGCTCAGCAACCAGGCCTTTATGTCCGGGGTGCCGGTCACCGTAGAGGCACTGCCACAGGCTCAGTCCGCGCCGGTAGCAGCCGCGGCGACCTGATCCCCCAACCAGCTGATCACTGGGTCGTGGTCGCTGCTCTTGTGCCAGAACATCCTCAGCTCCATGGGTGAGGTGGTAAAGGGCAAATCCCGCTGGCATAGCTGGGGCCAATGCTGAGCCAGACTGAGCGGCACCGCGGCGATGGCGTCGCTGTTGGCCACCAGCGCGGGCAGGGCGGCATAGTGTTGTAGGCGCAGCGCGATGCGCCGTTGGTGACCGATGGCCCGCAGCGCCAGATCCACGTGTCCAGAGCCCCGGGAGCGACTGGATATATGGATATGGCGGGCGGTGAGAAATTGCTCCAGTGTGAATTCGCTGTCGGCAAGGGGATTGTCGGCGGCCATCACACACACGTAGTGGTCCTGGTGCAATGGCTTCTCCACTAAATCCTGGCTGTTGATCAGCGGTGCGTCCACCGCCAGTTGCAAGCGACCGCTGGCCAGCTCCAATGGAATGTCCCGCCGGCGGTGAAAGACGACCTCCAGATCAATATGCGGCGCCGCCAAGCTTAGGCGCCGCAGCAGCCTTGGCAGCATGGAGATTTCCGCGTGTTCGGTGGCGTGAAGGCGCAGTGTCTGCCGGGCGCTGGCTGGATCAAACTGCTGGCGTTCCTGTACGCAGGTTTCCAGGCCATTGAGGGCTTCCCGCACCGGCTCAATAAGCTGCCGGGCCAGAGGGGTGGGGCTCATACCCTTGCCGCTGCGAATAAACAAGGGATCTCCCAGGTGTTGACGCAAGCGCCCCAAGGCGTTGCTCACGGCGGGCTGGGTCACACTGAGTACTTCTGCGGCCCGGGTCAGGCTTTGCTGGCTGTAGATGGCGTCGAACACCACAAACAGATTGAGATCGATACGGGACAGATTCACGGTACGCCCTCGGGCCAAAAGGAAGTATAAATTTCATTGATGATTTTACATAACAAAAATAAATTTAACTAATTCCAGGCCTGGGGCTAGACTGGCGTCAGTAGGGTAGAGCGCCGCAGTAGCGCCGGAGCAAACCGGAGTGAACCAGAGTAAAGATGGCTGAAATTTATGTAGTAAGGCACGGGCAGGCGGCGTTTGGCACCGATAATTACGATCGGCTGACCGACGTGGGTTGGGAGCAGGCACGCCTCTTAGGCGAGTACTTTCGCAGTATCGGCCTGGAGTTTGATGCCACGTTTAACGGCACCATGCGCCGGCACCGGGAGACACTGGCGGGGGTTCGGGATGTCCTGCCCGCTACGCCCTCAGCAACGGAGTTACCGGGCCTCAACGAATATGACTTTCACGCCTTGCTGGACCTCTATGTACCGCAGCAGGGGCTGGAAGTGGACCGCAGCGACCCCAGGGCCTTTTATCGTTGCCTGCGGGACGTGCTCATTGCCTGGAACCGGGACGAGATCGACGGCGTCAGCGAGACTTGGGCCCAGTTTGAGGGCCGGGTAATCGACACCATGGAAGCAATCTCACAGCCCAGTGGCAAAGTACTGGTGGTGACATCGGGCGGCGCCAGCAGCGCTATTTTGCGCCGGGTATTGGGCGTGGACGTGGCCACCATGGTGGAACTGAATTTACAGGCACGCAACACGGGCATCAGTCGATATTTTGCCAAAAAACAGCGCTTTAAACTCAATAGCTTTAACGGGGTGCCACACCTGGAAAAACCCCAGGACCGGCACCTAATCACTTACACCTGATAGTTATTTGCACCTGATAATTACTTACACCTGACGGCTACCCACGATAGGAGAACGATCATGGACCTCAATTTGACTCCCTCGCCCAAGGCGCAGGAATTGCTGACCAAACTCAAAGGGTTTATGGATCAGCATATTTACCCCAATGAAAAGGCCTATGCCGAGCAGGTTCACAATGCTGAGAACCGCTTTGCCGTTATGCCGCTGATGGACGAGCTGAAGGAGAAGGCCAAGGCCGAAGGGCTGTGGAATTTGTTTGTCCCCGAGGAATATGGCCAATACAGCGATATCGGCGGTTTAAGCTTTCTCGACTACGCGCCTTTGTGTGAGGAAATGGGCCGGGTGATCTGGTCACCGGAGGTGTTCAACTGTAATGCCCCGGACACCGGCAACATGGAAGTGTTCATGAAATACGCCACCGATGCCCAGCGCGAAAAATGGCTGACACCGCTGCTCAACGGCGACATTCGCTCCTCCTATGCGATGACTGAACCCCAGGTGGCTTCCAGCGACGCCACCAATATCGAACTACTGATCGAGAAAGATGGCGACGAATGGGTACTCAACGGCCGCAAGTGGTTTATCACTGGCGCCATGAATGAGCGCACCAAAATCTTTATCGTGATGGGTAAATCTGACCCGGATAACCCCAGCCGCCACAAGCAGCAAACCCAGGTATTGGTGCCCCAGGGTACCCCGGGTTTGAAGATCATCCGCCCCCTGACCACCTTGGGCTACGACGACGCCCCGATTGGCCATGCCGAGCTGGTGTTTGAGAATGTCCGGGTACCCATGGAAAACGTGCTGTTGGGTGAAGGCCGTGGTTTTGAGATCGCTCAGGGACGATTGGCCCCGGGTCGCATGCACCACTGCATGCGCCTGATCGGCACCGCCCAGCGCAGTTTGGAACTGGCCTGTCAGCGGGTTACTCAGCGCAGCACCTTTGGCCGCCCACTTGCCAAGCATCAATCCATTCGCGAAGAGATCTCCCGCAGTTTTTCAGAAATAGAAATGGCTCGCCTGCTGGTACTGAAAACCTGCAAATTGATCGACGATCAGGGCCCTTTGCAAACCACAGATATGATCGCCGCCACCAAGACCACCGTGCCCCTGTTGGTGCAAAATGTGATCGACCGCTGTATGCAAATGCACGGTGCCGGAGGCCTGACCGAGGACTATATGATGGCGGAGGGCTTTAACTATGCGCGCTGGTGTCGCCAGGCTGATGGTCCGGATCAGGTTCACCAGATGGCGCTAGGCAAGCAGGTTATCGGGCGTTTTTCAGGTCAATAATTGCGGAGGAAATTGAGTGATGTCCAACTTTGATCTGGATACCGACAAGCTGTGCAGTTATCTGGAAGCCAATATCGACGGCTTTAAGGGGCCGTTGACCGCCGAAAAATTTGCCGGTGGTCAGTCCAACCCCACTTACCTGATCGAGGCCGCCAGCGGCCGCTATGTGCTGCGTCGCAAGCCGCCGGGCAACCTGCTTAAATCCGCGCACGCGGTAGACCGGGAGTTCCGGGTGATGTCGGCACTGGCCGACACCCCGGTGCCGGTACCCGCCATGCGGGTGCTGTGCGACGACGACAGCATCATTGGTTCCATGTTTTACGTGATGGACTTTCTGGACGGCCGCATATTTTGGGACGCCTCTCTGCCTGAGCAAAGCGCCGAGGAGCGCAGCGCCATTTACGACAACATGAACAAGGTCCTGGCAGACCTGCACAACGTTGACGTGGATGCGGTGGGCTTGAGCGACTACGGCCGCCCGGGCAATTATTTTGAGCGTCAGCTCAGTCGTTGGACCAAACAGTATCGGGCCAGTGAAACGGAAACCGTCGAGGCGATGGAAAAGCTCATTGTGTGGTTGCAAGCCAACGTGCCCGAGGACGACGGTCAGGCCTGCCTGGTCCACGGTGACTTCCGGCTCGACAACATGATGCTGGCCAAGGATAGCACTGAGGTCATCGCACTGTTGGACTGGGAGCTGTCGACACTGGGTCACCCCTATGCCGACCTGGCCTACCAATGCATGCAGTTGCGGATACCAGGTACTGCCGCCATTCCCGGGCTGGGCAATACCGATCGCAAAGCATTGGGCATTCCCACCGAGGAAGAGTACGTCGCCCGCTACTGCGAGCGCCGGGGAATTGACGGCATCGACAACTGGGAGTTTTACCTGGCGTTTTCCTTTTTCCGTCTCAGCGCCATTTTACAGGGAGTCTACAAGCGCGCCCTGGATGGCAATGCCTCCAGCCAGAAAGCCATGGACTACGGCGCCCTGGCTAAGCCATTGGCGGAGTTGGGTATCGCCTTGGTGGAGGAAAGTCGCTAAGGGATGGATGATCGCCCTGGCGAGGAGAAACAAAAACGGCGGGATATCCCGCCGTTTTTTTGTGCCCGATATTTTACGCCGTTCTGGGCTTAGCCACTCTGCGCGATACGGAGACAGAGATCAGTACTGAGATTCGGGCAGGCGGATGACGATTCCATCCAGGTCGTCGGTGACGGTGATCTGACAGCTCAGGCGGCTGTTGTCCTGGGGCTCCAGCACACAGTCCAGCATGTCTTTTTCGATCTCATCGGCCTCTGGCATGCGGTCAGTCCAGGCTTCGTCAACGTAGCAGTGGCAGGTAGCGCAGCTGCAAGCGCCGCCACACTCAGCGAGGATGGCGTCAATGCCGTTGTCCATGGCTGCCTGCATCACAGTAGTGCCGGATTCAGCCTCGACTTCCTGCTCGTTGCCGTCGTGGGTGACAAACTTGATTGTTGGCATGGTGATTCCTGTTTCCGTGTCGTTGATCCGCGCCTATGGCGCGGTGAAAAGGTCTTTGAGCTCGATGCTGAGATCGGCGACTTTGTTGGGGTCAGCCGTTTGGCCAGCAGCCAAGGCTTTCTTACACATCATGAACTCTTTGGGACTATTGACGGCATCGACGGCCAGCAGGCGGCCTTCTTTAAAGTAGAAGGCGGCAAAGCTGCGGCCGCTGGTAGTGTCCCCGCGAACCACAACCTGGTCATAGCCTTGCGACAAGCCGGCAATCTGCAGTTTCAGATCATACTGGTCGGACCAGAACCAGGGCAGAGCGCTGTAAGCGGTGGGGTTGCCACACAGAGTTTTAGCGGCAATGCGGCCCTGATCGGTGGCGTTCTGCACAGATTCAAGGCGGATATCCATGTTGTAGATGGGGTTGTGATGGAAGGTGCAATCACCCGCCGCGACAATATCCGGATCGTTGGTTTGGGCAAACTCGTTCACCACGATACCGTTGTTGACTACCAGACCGGCCTGCTCGGCCAGCTCGGTTTCGGGGATAACACCAACGCCGATCACTACCAGTTTGCAGTCGATCACCGTGCCGTCGGCCAGCCTCACGCCGTTGACTTTGCCGTCGCCAGTGATTTCTTCCAGGGTGACATCGGTGCGGATATCGACCCCTTCTTCAGTGTGGATGCGGGTGTAAAACGCCGACAGTTCCGGCGCAGTGACCCGCTGCAGCACCCGAGACATGGCCTCCAGTACGGTGACCTTCATACCCAGTTTGCGCAGTGATGCCGCAGTTTCCAGACCGATATAGCCGCCGCCGACGATCACCGCAGAGGCACCTTCAGTCACGTATTTTTTGATTTCGTCCACGTCACCCAGGTCCCGCAGGTAATGCACCCCGGGCAGCTCGTGGCCAGTGAAGGGGATTTTGCGAACTTTGGCGCCGGTGGTCAGGGCCAGTTTGGTGTAGGGGATTTCGCCGCCGTCGTGAAGAGTCAGTTTCTTGGCTTCCCGGTCAATGCCAACTACCCGTGAGCCCAGCACCAGGTCAATGTCATTTTTCTCATAAAAACTCTCGGGGCGAATCAGCAGCTCGTGCTCGTTTTTCTCGCCGCAGAAGTAGGCCTTTGAAAGCGGTGGACGGTGATAGGGCATGTGGGGCTCTTCACCGACGATGGAAATTTTTCCTTCCCAACCTTCCTGGCGAAGGGCCGCGGCGATGGAAGCGGCGGCGTGGCTGCCGCCAACGATGACACAATGTTCAGTGCTCATAGTGTGAGGCTCTCTATAATAGTGATTGTTGTTCTGGGACTCCGAAGGGCGCCAATCATATACCGTGCGTCCCACTCAGGCCAAATCCTGTCGCTAATTAACAAACTTTGGATGTTGCCGGACAGGACAATTTTATATTTCCAGAGCCTGTCTTAGGGTTGAAAGGCCTAGCGCGTGAGGCAAGGGCTTATAGATGTCGGCATCACAAGGAATGTCATGAAATGTTGTTATCGTTACAGGGTAAGGCGCCACCGGCAAAAGCAGGATGCCCGCTTTGATCGGCGAATCGGGCTTAAATACGCCGTTTGGCCCAAGATTCTGACAGCGGGAGAGCGGATCCTGTTTACTAAAACTGTGTAACAAAATGTCAATAAAAATGTCGGCGGCGACCATTGCCGCACGACCCGCTCTTGCACAAAATAACGCTCCACTGTGCGGGGGCACCGTGGTGTGATTGCTGCTGCGATCAGTTTATTGCTCGGCGCCGTATCCCATGTTCTAACAAGTTTTAACTGGGCACCTGCAGGCGATGACCGGCCGTCCCTCATAAATAATGACGGTATTACTTAAAACAACCCACACTGCTAGAGGAGTATCACCATGGATTTGCAAGGAAAAGTAGCGATCGTTACTGGCGGCGCATCAGGTCTCGGTG
Organism: Spongiibacter nanhainus; assembly: GCF_016132545.1. Classification (GTDB taxonomy): domain Bacteria; phylum Pseudomonadota; class Gammaproteobacteria; order Pseudomonadales; family Spongiibacteraceae; genus Spongiibacter; species Spongiibacter nanhainus. The sequence continues at coordinate 2,378,367 of NZ_CP066167.1, read as the reverse complement.
AGGCCACCGTCCGCGCCTATGTGGCCAAAGGGGCCAAGGTTGCCATCTTCGACATGAACGAAGAGCGCGCCAACAATATCATCAGCGAGCTGGGTGCTGATAACGTTGCTTTCTACAACGTCAACGTGACTAACGAAGAGTCTGTGCAAAGCTCAATCAACGACGTTGTTGCCAAATGGGGCGGTCTGCACATTTGTAACAACTACGCCGGCATCGGCAACGCCATTAAAACCCTGGGTAAAGATGGCGCCTTCCCGCTGGACGCCTACAAAACTGTTATTGAAGTGAACCTGATCGGTACCTTCAATGTTGCTCGTTTGGCTGCTGAGCAAATGGCTAAAAATGACCCTTACGACGGCGTGAACGCCCGCGGTGTAATCATCAACACTGCCTCTGTTGCCGCTTACGAAGGCCAAGTTGGCCAGGTGGCTTACAGCTCTTCCAAAGGCGGCGTTGTGGGCATGACCTTGCCGATGGCTCGCGATCTGGCCTCTTACGGCATTCGCGTTAACACTATCGTACCCGGCCTGATTCACACGCCCTTGTTTGAAACTCTGCCCGAGGCAGCCTACAAGTCGCTGGAAAACAGCGTGGTTAACCCCAAGCGTCTGGGTCGCCCTGAAGAGATCGCTCACCTGTCTGTGATGATGGCAGAGAATGAGTACATGAATGGCGAATGTATCCGTCTGGATGGTGCCATCCGCATGCAGCCTCGCTAAGGCGGGCGCTGATTTTGGGCCGGTTAACCGGCCCATTTTATTTTCACGCGACAGATGTATAAGCCGCTGACGGGCTAAACCAATGGGTATTGGACATAGTGGCAGCGCGACTGGATTTCCACGGGGAGGAGTCAAGCGATGAGCGAAGATGCAGTTTTAGTAAATGTAGAAGATGGCGTGATGGTGGTGACCATCAATCGTCCGAAAGCAAAGAATTCCGTCAATCTGGCCGTCGCCAAAGGCATTGCGGCGGCAATGGATCAATTGGATAGCGACGACTCAATTCGCGCCGCCATTCTCACCGGTGCCGACAACACCTTTTGTGCCGGTATGGATTTGAAAGCCTTCGTGACTGGCGAGCTGCCCATGATTAAGGGCCGCGGTTTTGCTGGGCTGGTCGAGAAACTGCCGCAAAAACCCTTGATTGGTGCTGTGGAAGGTTTCGCCCTGGCCGGTGGTTGCGAACTGGCCCTGAGCTGCGACGTGCTGGTTGTGGGCGACAACGTTAAGTTTGGCATCCCCGAAGTAAAACGCGGCTTGGCGGCTGCTGCCGGTGGCCTGATGCGTTTGCCCAAGCAAATTCCCCCCCGCATCGCCATGGAAATGGCACTGACAGGCGACTTTATCAGCGCCCAACGGGCCTATGAACTGGGCCTGATCAACCGCATCGTGCCGGCGGGTAGCGCTCTGGAAGGTGCCCTGGAAATGGCGAAAACCATCGCGGCTAATGGCCCCATGGCGGTACTGGCGTCAAAACGCGTTGTGGTGGAATCTGGCAACTGGTCAGAAGAGGAAATGTGGAAGAATCAGGCCGCCATTGTCGACCCGGTTTTCTCCAGTGAAGACGCCATTGAAGGCTCAAAAGCCTTTGCTGAAAAACGTGCCCCCAATTGGAAGGGCAAGTAAGCCAATATTCTTGAGAGGATTTAGCGATGACTGAAGCGTGGATTATTGATGCATGCCGTACCCCCCGCGGTATTGGCAAAGCGGGCAAAGGCGCCCTGGCCGGTATTCACCCCCATCACCTGGGAGCCACCGTGCTCAAGGCGATTGCCGAGCGCAACAACCTGAACACTGCCGATGTAGATGACATTATCTGGGGCACCAGCTCCCAGCGCGGCGAGCAGGGCAGCGACCTGGGCCGTATGGCGGCTCTGGAAGCGGGCTACGATGTAAAAAGCAGTGCCATGACCCTGGACCGTTTTTGTGGCTCGGGCATTACCACCGTCAACCTGGCGGCGGCGACAATCTCAGCCGGTTTTGAGGACGTGGTCATCGCCGGTGGTACTGAAATGATGTCCAACTACGGGCACGCGGAGAATAACCCCTCCATGTTCCTGGATAACGGCAACCTGGTGTTGCGGGAAATGCATCCCCAGCCCCACCAAGGTATCTGTGCCGATGCGATTGCGACACTGGAAGGCATCGAACGTGAGGCCCTGGATCAGTTGGCCGTGGTCAGCCAGGAGCGCGCCGATCACGCTATCAAGAATGGCCATTTCGACAAGAGCCTGGTGCCGGTTTATAAGCAAGACGGTACGTTGGCCCTGGACAAAGAAGAATTCCCCCGTCCCGGCACCACGCTGGAAGCGCTCTCTCAGCTAAACCCTGCTTTTGAGAAGCTGGCCAATTTGCCTCTGGACGAGGCCGGCACCACCTACGCTGGCTTGGTCAACAAGGCGTATCCCGACCTGAAAATCAAGCACGTTCACCACGGTGGTAACTCCTCGGGTGTCGTGGACGGTGCCGCAGCACTGCTGATGACATCCCCCGAGTACGCCAAGAAGCACGGCCTGAAGCCCCGCGGCCGGGTTGTGGCGATGGCCAATATGGGTGATTCCCCCACCTTGATGCTGAATGCCCCGGTACCCGCCACCAAGAAAGTACTGGCCAAAGCCGGCCTGACTTTGGACGATATCGACCTGTTTGAAATCAACGAGGCCTTTGCCGTCGTGGCCGAGAAATTTATCCGCGACCTCAACCTCGACCGCGACAAAGTCAACGTCAATGGTGGTGCAATGGCGCTGGGTCACCCCATCGGTGCCACGGGTTCCATTCTGATTGGCACGGTGCTGGACGAGCTGGAGCGCCGCGACCTGAAACGCGGTTTGATCACCATGTGCGCTGCGGGCGGTATGGCGCCGGCCATTATTATCGAGCGTATGTAAGCGGAGCCTGAGCAATGAAAACACGTGTAACTGAATTGCTGGGCACTAAATATCCCATTATCCAGGGCGGTATGCAGTGGGTAGGGCGAGCAGAGCTCGCCTCCGCCGTATCCAATGCCGGTGGCTTGGGTATTCTTACCGCTCTGACGCAGCCGACTCCGGAGGATCTGTACAAAGAGATTCTTCGTTGTAAGGAAATGACCGACAAGCCCTTTGGCGTGAACCTGACCATCCTGCCTACCATCAATCCGGTACCTTACGATGAGTATGCGGAAGCGGCAGTAAAAGGCGGTATCCGCATTGTGGAAACCGCCGGGCGCAGCCCGGAGCCTTTTATGCCTTACTTCAAGGAGAACGGGGTTAAGGTCATTCACAAGTGCACCTCGGTGCGCCACTCTCTCAAAGCGGAGAAAGTGGGTGTGGATGCGGTCAGTGTCGACGGCTTCGAGTGTGCCGGTCACCCCGGCGAAGACGACGTCACCAACCTTATCCTGCTGCCGGCGGCGAAAGCCAAACTGAAAATTCCGATGATCGCCTCAGGCGGTATCGGCGATGCTCAGGGCATGGTAGCGGCTTTTGCGCTGGGCGCAGAGGGGATCAATATGGGGACTCGCTTCTGCGCCACCCAGGAAGCCCCGATCCACGACAACGTCAAGCAGGCAATGGTTCAGGGCGATGAGCGTCAAACGGCGTTGATCTTCCGTACCTTGAACAACACCGCCCGGGTATTCCGCAATGCCATTGCCGAGCAAGTGTTGGAGATAGAAGGCAAGGACGGCGATACCGATTTTGCCGATCTACAGCCCCTGGTGGCTGGTGCTCGGGGTCGCGAAAAAGTACTGGAAGGTGGCGATACCGATGATGGTATCTGGACAGCAGGTATGGTGATTGGCCTGATCAATGACATCCCGACGTGTCAGGAGCTGCTGGACCGCATGGTGAGCGAGGCCAAGGCCCTGATCGCCGAGCGACTCACCACACCCTTCGCGGACTAACTCCTCCAAAAAAACAACAAGCCTCATTGACGCGGCGCGGCATGGCAACATGCCGCGCTTTTTTGTGTCTACTCAGTGCCTGAGCCTGTCAGTAGATGGGGTGGTTTACTGACGGCGCCGATACAGGCGCGGCGCGACCCCTGTCCACTGTTTAAAGGCCCGGGTAAAGGCGCTGGTCTCGGAAAATCCGGTCTGCAACGCGATATGTTCGATGGACAGATGGGGCTTGCCGAGATAATACAGTGCGGTATCCCGTCGGCACTGGTTTTTGATCTCGTTGTAGCTGGCACCCTCACTGGCCAGCCGGCGGCGCAGAGTCTGCTGGTGAAGCTTCAGGTCGGCGGCGATGTCGTCAATGGTGGGGCTGAGGTGGAGGTTTTTGCTCAGCGCTTGGCGCACCCGCTGGGACCAACTTTGCTGTTTGTATTGCTGCACCAAAAGCACCAGCAAAGGGTGGTGAAGGAAGTGATGCAGGGATTGTTCATTTTGCTCCAGTGGTAAGGCCGCCACCTGCGATGACAACGTGAGGGCAAATCGCGGCCGATCAAATTGCACCGGTTGCCCTAAAAACACATGTCGGTAGTCGTCGATATGGGCCGGCACTGGGGCTGCCATGTCAATTGACACCAGGGGCACGTGTTGCCGCACCAGCCAGCTGGCAAAGCGGTGCAGGGTGTACATCATTTGCTCCCAGGCGTAGAGGGTGTAGTCAAAATCGGACCGCCCAGCCTCGATAGTAATCCGCAGGTGCTCCCCGTGCCGCTCCAGGCTGGGCTGTAGGCCGTCCTCAAACATGCGATAAAAGCTGCAGCAGCGATCCAGGGCTTCCCCCAGTGTCGGGCAGTGAATGACTGCGTGGCACATATTGGCCCAGGTACCGGGGAGCAGGCGTCTGGGTCCATAACCGAGAAACTCATCGCCCATGGCTTGCACGGCCTTGGCTTGCAGCATGGCAAAGCGTACCGCCGAAATTCGCGCGTAGTGCTGGTCATAGAGCTCAGGAGGAATGCCGGCTTGACGGAGCAATTCGGTGCGATCCAGACCGGCGGCGGGGGCGTGGTGAAGCACCGCTCGGACAAAGTAATTGGAAATGGAAATATTGAGCATGTCGGTGACCGGCCCCAGGGGACGGAATTAGCTGAGGCGAAGATCGTTGCTAGAGACGTCGTGCAATCATAGCGGCCTGGCTTTCTAAAAAATAGATTTCTTCGGCGGTGAAGGGCTCGCGCTGCTCAAGTAGGCTGGAGTAGTTTAGGGTGCCCCATACCGCCCCCTTATGCCACACCGGTGTGCTGATGTAGGCTTGCAGGGGAAAGGTTTGGTACAAGGGGTGAGCCTGAATGTGGTTGAGGGCACTGCTGCCAGACATGGAAATCGTTTTGCGGTTGTGGACGACATCCCGGCAGTAGGTGTCCTTAAGGGGATAGTGCTGACCTCGCTGAAAGGTATCATCTACCGCACTGACATCGACCACATAATAGGTGTCGCCCACCACGTGGCTGAGAATGCCTGTGCTGAGCCCCAGCCGTTGACAGCCGAGCTCCAGAGCCCGGTTAATGATCGGATCGGCGGGCAAATTGGCTGTGACACGTCGATGTGAGGTCGATTCTTGCATGGAGGACATCCAGTGATAGAGGCATTGCCGTTGCGGGAGTTGCCCGCTGCCAGCGATTAAGCGGTGGCGATTTTCCTTAATTAGTCTAGCAGGCTTTACCTATCGCGTTATAAATGCCTCAACATGCCCGTCTGGGCCACAACCAGCACGTTTAACAGGAGTCGCAATGAAAGATGCCAATACCGTATTAGCCAGTGCCGCACCGGTAATGCCGGTGGCGCAGTTTGAATCCCTCGATCACGCCAAGGCCTGCGCCGAGCTCTTTGCAGAGGCGGGCGTGCCCGCCATTGAGGTGACCCTGCGCCACCCGGATGCCTGGCAAATGGTGGCAGTATTTCGGGACGCCATGCCAGAGGCGCTGGTTGGGGTGGGTACGGTCCTCAACAGGCCGCAGATGCTGCGGGCGGTGGATGAAGCGGATTTTGTTATCAGCCCTGGGTTTTCACCCGAGTTGTCGGCCATTGCCCGCAAAACCCTGACGACCTATATCCCCGGCGTTGCCACTGCTACTGAGCTGATGGCAGCGATGGCCGACGACCACCGAGTCTTGAAGTTCTTCCCCGCGTCGGCAATTGGTGGTGTGCCCCTCCTCAAAGCCCTGGCGGCGCCCTTTGCCGACGTGCGATTTTGCCCGACCGGGGGCATTAAGCAGAGTAATTATCGCGACTTTTTGGCCCTGGAGTGTGTGAGCTGTGTAGGCGGGAGTTGGCTGGTGCCGTCCATGCAGGCGCTGCGCGACGATCGCTCGGGCTGCCTGAGTATGCTGACGGAGCTGTACAAAAAATAGTCTAGTGATGAGGTGAGCAGCGGGACAGTCAATCGTGCATACCCCGATACCAATGTGATTTAGTTCACATTTCGCGCAATAAAGTTGCTCTAACATACGTATTTAGCCTTATACTGCCTGCCGTGACCTTGGAGTAGGGGCGGCGACCCATGTCGGGTAAACGTGATAGTGACGACCAAAAGCGCGAGCAGCGATACCGAGACCAAAAGCTGGTGCACTGCATCTATACCGCGCAGCTAAAAGCGCCACTGGACGAGGTGGAGCTGGAAGCGCACCTGCAAGACCACTATCAACAGGTTGACGCTGGAGCGCTGACTGGAGTGAGCCTGTGCGAAGGGCGTCGGCTTTTTCATGTCATTGAGGGGCCGGAGCAGGAAGTGGACCGGCTCTATAAAACCATGTCCATCGACAAAGTCAGCCGCCAGACCGTCAAGCTCGTCCACAAGCCGATATCCCAACGGGATTTTTCCAGCATGTCGGCGGCCTATGGTGAGGCAGGAAAAAAAGTGTTCACCAGGCTTGAAGGAAATGGCGCTCCGGCACTGCCGCGCACGCGGCTCCGCTCGCTGAAAAATCGCGATACCGCCAACTTGCTGGAGCAATTCCTGGAAGGGCGTTGGCGCAGCCGGGACGATTAGACGCCCTGGCGAATCGGGATGCAGACCCAATCACCCTGCAAAACGGCCTATTCGCCGCCAAGCTTCAATAAATAACCTCGAAATTCCGTGATCACCTCACAATCTGTTAAAATACCGCTTTAAGATTCCGCAGTTTGGAGAGACGTCGTATGGCGGAACAGGCTATCGCGCAAGAATTGGTTCGGGAGCACTTGGCGCGCTTGAACGAACCGTCGCCCATGCCCCCGTCCGAGAGAGACGCCCTGCGCAACCGCATTAAGTCCCTACTCAAGGAGCGTGACGCGGTTTTGGTGGCGCATTATTACACCGACCCCGAAATCCAGGCGCTGGCCGAGGAGACCGGCGGCTGTGTGTCCGATTCCCTGGAAATGGCCCGCTTTGGCCGCGATCACCCGGCCTCGCAGCTGGTGGTGGCCGGCGTTAAGTTTATGGGGGAAACCGCCAAGATCCTGTCGCCTGAAAAGCGGGTCATGATGCCTACCCTGGAGGCGACTTGCTCCCTGGACATTGGCTGCCCAGCGGATGAGTTTGCCGCCTTTTGTGACCAGCACCCCGACCGCACCGTGGTGGTCTATGCCAATACCTCAGCGGCCGTGAAGGCCCGGGCGGATTGGGTGGTGACCTCCAGCATTGCGCTGGATGTGGTGGACTACCTGGACAGCCAGGGGGAAAAGATTCTGTGGGCGCCGGATAAGCACCTCGGCGATTATGTCGCCCGGGAGACCGGTGCCGATGTATTGCTTTGGGACGGTGCCTGCATCGTTCACGAGGAGTTTAAGGCTCAGGGCATCCTCGACCTGAAAAAGGTCTATCCGGAGGCGGCAGTACTGGTGCATCCCGAGTCACCGGCGTCAGTGGTGGCGCTGGCGGATGTGGTGGGGTCGACCACCCAGATTATTAACGCTGCCCGGGACTTGCCCAACCAGCAGGTGATCGTGGCTACGGATCAGGGGATTTTCTACAAGCTTCAACAGCTGGTGCCCCACAAGGAGCTGATTATCGCGCCCACTGCCGGCAACGGCGCTACCTGCCGCAGCTGTGCCAACTGCCCCTGGATGGCCATGAATGGCCTGCAAAACCTGGTTACGGTGCTGGAGCAGGGGGGCAATGAAATTGAGGTTGATCCTGAGCTGGGTGCCAAGGCCATGAAGCCGCTGACCCGTATGCTGGATTTTGCCGCTGCCCGGCGCTAGGCCTGGCGGCGCTTGTGCATAGCGCTACTTCACTTGGGTAACATCATTTCAATGCTGTAGAGCGGAGCGCCGCTCTACAGTTCTTCAATGCGTTTTTTCAGCTCGTCGATGTCTCGTAGTCGCTGACGAATTCGCCCCTCAAGCACGCTGTTATCCCCTGCCAGTCGGTAGGCGTAGCGGAGCTGGGCGCTGGCGCGTTCGAACTGACCCACCAGAATAAAATACTCTGCCCGGGCGCGGTGCACGCCGAGGATATTGCGTGCCAAGCCGCGCACTTCCGCCAATTGATACCACAGTGCCGGATCATTCGGACGCACTTCGCTGAAGTCTGTCAGTAGTTTATCGGCGGCCCCCACCTGGCCATCCTGCTGCAGGGCATCGGCCAGCAGCATGGTCAGCGGGTAGTTATCAGGGCTGAGAGCCAGCCGGCTGCGCAAGAAGCTTATTGCTTCCTGGTAGCGCTTTTCCCCAATTAACAAACTGCCCTGGGCGCACTGGTAGGCAATGCGACCGGGGTCCTTATTCAACAAGACCTCGAGGCTTCGCCGTGCGTCGTCCCAGCGCTCCAGTTTAAGCAGCGCCAGGGTGCGGCCATAGCGATGGGCTTCGCCGTTGGGCCCTTGGGTATCTTCCCAGCGGCTGAGCAAATCCTCGGGCTTGTTACTGTGGTGCACCACAGCCCGGGCCCGCATTAACTGAAAGTTGAGGTTGTCGGTATAGACCTGCCGGGGGTACTGTCTCGCTCGGTTTTTGCTGTCGCTGATACGGCTATCGGTCAGCGGGTGAGTCAGTAAAAATTCAGGCGGTTTAGCGCGAGCGTAGCGGACTCGCTCGTTCATATTCTCGAACATGGAGGGAATGCCGTTGGGGTCCATATCGCTCTTGGCAAGGGTATCCATGCCGAGGCGATCGGCCTCCTGCTCGTGCTGACGACTAAAGCGCAGCCGGTTTTCCAGTGCCGCTGCCTGGGAGGCAGTAATAGCGGCAATACCGGCGTCGGAATGGGTGGTGGCGGCCAAGATCACACCGGCCAGCAACCCGGCCAGAGTGGGCAGGGTGGCTTCCCGGGCTTTGTCCAGGGAGCGAGTAAAATGGCGTTGGCTGAGGTGGGCTAGTTCGTGGGCCAACACGCCGGCAAACTGTGACTCGTTATCGGCGTTGAGAAACAGCCCGGTATGAATGCCGATAACACCGCCGGGCACTGCAAAGGCGTTGATGGTGCTGTTGTCCACCAGCACGGTTTCCAGTCGGCGGTCTTTTAACTCGCTGTTGGCGGCCAGTTGGTAGAGCAGATTTTCGGTATAGTCCTGCAGCAGCGGGTCGGGGAGGGTATCGGCCTGGGCACGGAACATCATCAGCCAGGCGCGACCGAGCTCGTGCTCTTGTTGCATCGAGTAGGGGGAGGCGCTGACGTCGCCGAGGTCGGGTAGATCATCACCATTGCCGCCGCCAGCCGCGGGGCCAATGTGAAACAGCAGGGCGCTAAGTACAATCAGTGCGCGTCGATACACGGTGCATCCTTTTTTACTTTATGGTCCAGATGATAGCAGACTCCGGCCAGCTCCAACTAAAATGCTATCACTGCGCGTATTGACACTAGGACCGATGCCGGCGCTAAAAGTGCCAGCTTGGGTGGCGTCCTTCCCCGGGCTATACTGCGCTGTCAGCCCGATGGCTAAGAACACATCACAGCGAGGAAGCCGATCCTACTATGACTGATATCGCCCAGCGACTGGATGCGAGTGGCTTGGATTGCCCACTGCCATTATTAAAAGCCAAGCAAGCCCTCAATCGCATGCAGTCGGGGGAGAGGCTGGAAGTGGTCGCCACTGACCCGGGCTCTCAGCGCGACTTCGACGCCTTCTGCCGACAGAGCGGCAATATTCTCCATCTCTCTGAACACGATGCGCAGCAGTACCGTTATATCATTGAGAAACGCGCGGACTGAATGCCAAAAGGACCGGGGAATTTTCTATCATGTTAAGAATACTGCGATCCTGGTTTGATCGGCTGTTTGCCGAAGAAGAGTCGGTGGTATTGCTGCTGATGATGTTGATGGGGCTGCTGCTGTTTGTGGTGGTCGGCAATATGCTGATCCCCATTATCACCAGTGTGGTGCTGGCCTTTATGATGCAGGGCCTGCTGGCGCGAATTATGGCCATGGGGGCGAGCCGCTGGGTGGCGGTATTAATTGCCTATCTGGTGTTTTTGACCCTGTTTCTTGGCGTTCTGATACTGCTGCTGCCGCTGGTATGGCAGCAGGCGGTGAATCTGGTTCAGGAGCTGCCGACCATGCTGCGCAAGTTGCAGCAACTCTTGCTGGTGTTGCCTGAGCGCTCTGAGTTGTTCACCGAGGCGCAAATCCGCGACTGGATGGCCATGGCCAGTAACCAAGTGGCTTCGGTGGGGCAGTATGTGGTGTCCTTCTCACTGGCACAGTTGCCCAATGTCTTGGCATTGATGATCAACGTCGTGCTCATTCCCATCCTGGTATTTTTCTTCCTTAAGGACAAAGCCCTGATTCTGGACTGGTTGGCGGGGTTCCTGCCCAGTCGCCGGCCACTGTTGACCTCGGTGTGGGAAGAAATGAACGATCAGGTGGCGAACTACGTGCGCGGCAAAGCCGTAGAAATCGTGATTGTTGGTGTGGTGTCCTACATCGCTTTTGCGGTGATGGGGCTCAATTACGCGGCCTTGCTGGCACTGGCGGTCGGGCTCTCGGTACTCATTCCCTATATCGGTGCGGCCGTGGTCACGGTACCGGTATTGCTGGTGGCTTTTCTGCAATGGGGCTGGGGCAGTGAGTTTTTTACCGTTTGCATTGTCTATGGAGTAATCCAGGCGCTGGATGGCAATGTGTTGGTGCCGCTGCTTTTCTCTGAGGCGGTGAATATGCACCCGGTGGCCATTATTGTTGCGGTATTGGTATTTGGTGGTCTGTGGGGCTTTTGGGGGATATTTTTTGCCATACCCCTGGCGACGCTGTTTAAGGCCATCCTTTACGCCTGGCCCCGGCACAATTATCGAGCCGGAGAGGCACGGGAGGCGGGTCCAGAGGAGGGTGGCGACGAGCCGTTGCCCCAGTCTGACCCCAGCACTAATTGATTAGCACTGAACGGGCAAGCACGAACTCAACAAGCACCAAATCAACAAGTATCGATTGAAAAGGATAGTGTGTGCGTAGTAGCAAAACCCTAGCGGCGATATGGGCCGCACTGATCGTCTCTGTATTGGTTTCGGCCTGCAACGGACCGCTGACGGCGATGACCGGGCTGTCCTTGAACAGCAATGAGCAGGGCATTCACTTGCCCGAGACCGACAAGCGCCAGTTTCGCTACCTTGAACTGGATAATGGCTTAAAGGTCTTGCTGGTTTCTGACCCCGGTGCAGACAAAGCCGCGGCCTCCCTGGATGTGCAGGCCGGCAGCGGCGACGATCCCCGGGACTACCAGGGGCTGGCTCATTTTCTCGAGCATATGCTGTTTCTGGGCACGGAAAAATACCCCGAGGCGGGCGAGTATCAGCGGTTTATTTCCGCCAATGGCGGTGGCCACAATGCCTTTACCAGTTTTGAACATACCAATTACTTTTTTGATATCCGCGCCGATGCGCTCGAGCCCGCGTTGGACCGTTTTGCCCAATTCTTTATTGCTCCGCTGTTCAACGCCGAGTATGTAAACAGGGAAGTCAACGCGGTGGACTCCGAGTACCGGGCGCGGATTCGCGATGACCGACGCCGAGAGTTGGCGGTGTTTAAATCCCAACTTAATCCCGCTCATCCCTTTGCCACCTTCTCGGTGGGCAACCTGGAGACGCTGCAGTCCGACAAAGAAGAGGCCTTAAGAGAGCAATTGTTGGACTTCTACCAGCGCCACTATTCCGCAAATCGCATGAGCTTGACCGTGATTGGTGCCCACTCGCTGAATGCCCTGGAAAAAATGGTGGCATCGCGCTTTGGCAAAGTGGTAGACCGGGAGCTCAAGCGCACTCCGATTGCCGAACCGCTGTTTGATGAGTCGCGTCTGCCGCGCTGGGTGACCATTCAACCGGTGCAGAATGAGCGGGCCCTGTCGGTGCAGTTTCCGGTACCCGAAAGCCGGTCGCTGTGGCGCAGCAAGCCTTTGAACTATATCGGCAACCTGCTCGGGCACGAGGGCCCGGGAAGTCTGTTGTCGGTGCTTAAAGAGCGGGGCTGGGCCGAGTCTTTGGCGGCGGGCCAAAGTCTCAATTTTGACGGCCAGAGCCTGTTTGGCGTGGAGGTTACCCTTACCTCCTTGGGGATGGCGCGCACCGACGACATCGTCGATTTGTTGTTTGAAGAGCTGGCCTTGATACGGGACAGCGGCATTGCCGAGTGGCGCTATCGCGAGCAGAGCCAACTGGCCAGGCAGCAGTTTCTTTACCGCACTCGCTCAGCACCCATCAACGAGGTGGTGCAGCTAGCAACCAACCTGCACCGCTATCCCTTTAGGGAGGTGATTCGCGGTGACTACCAAATGAGCGAATTCGATGCCGAGCAAATATCCCGTTTTCTCGCGGCGATGACACCGGACCGGGCCTATATATCGCTCATGGCGCCGGAGGTCGATACTCAGCAGAGCATTGCTCGCTACCAGGTTGACTACGGCGAGCGGAAACTGGATCAAAACACCGTGGCGCAATGGCAGCAGACCGGAGCGATAGCCGAACTGGCGATGCCGGCTCGCAACGAATTTATCGCTGAGGATTTTTCCCTGAGCAGCGGTGGCCGCGCCATTCCCCGCGCTGTTGAAAACGACCACGGTGTATCGCTGTGGTGGCGGGATGACGATCATTTTAATATCCCTAAAGGCCGCGCCTACGCACTGCTGGAATCGCCCCTTGCGGCGAACACTGCCGAGAGCCTGGCCCTCAGCCAGCTGTGGGTAAGCATGGTTGAAGACCAGCTCAATGAACGCACTTATCCGGCGCGTTTGGCGGGCTTAAGCTACAACCTTTCCGCCAATTGGCGGGGCATTAACTTCACAGTGAGCGGTTTTGACGACAAACAAGCGCTGCTGGCCAGGGAGGTTCTCCAGGGCCTGGTGGACCCCGAGTGGCGAGTCACTCGGTTTGAACGTCTCCGTGCCCGAAAGCTGCGAGCGCTGCAAAACAGTCGAGAGCAAGCCCCCTACAAGCAGGTGATGGCAGAGTTGCCCAGGGTGTTGCGCAGCGACCAAATGGATCTCGACGCCATGATAGCGGCCACCCAGGCCGCGACCCTGCCGGCGATAAAAGCCCACGCCAAGCGGGTGCTGTCTGCAATGAATTACCAACTGCTGGTGGATGGCAATTACAGTCGTCAGCAGGCGGAGACCTTTGCCGCCGTGGTGGCCGATGTACTGCCGGCACCTGGGGCGCAGGCTGCCCCCGAGCAGTTTGTGCGGGCCCTCGCTCCCGGTGCGGCACTGCGGCGGGGTGTCACCAGCTCACACCAGGATGCGGCTTTGGCTAGCTACGTGCAGGCCGCTGACCCGGGCAAGCGCGATCGGGTTGCACTGGGTGTGGCGGGTCAGATGATGAGTGCCGACTTTTATTATCAATTGCGAACCCAGAAGCAGCTGGGTTACGTGGTGAACGCCGGAGTTTACCCCCAGCGTGATATTGGCGGTTTGATGTTTTTGGTCCAGTCACCGGTGATGGACGCCGCAGGTTTGCAGCAGGAGGTCAATAACTACCTCCAGCGCTGGTTGGACGCCGGGGTTAGCGAAGCGGACTACAAACAGCACAAGGCGACATTGCTGGCCAAATTGCGGGAAGCACCCAAGAACCTGTCAGAGGCGGCGGAGCGGCACTGGGATGATTTGCTGGACGGTTACACCGATTTTGATCGTCGGGAGCAACTGATCGCCGCCCTCCATGACTTGTCCTACGAGGAATGGTGGCAGCGGGTGCAGGCGACACTGGACCCGTCACAGCGGCGAGTGCTGAGCGTGTATCATCTGGGTCAGTGGGCGGAGGCGGTGCCCAGCGGTGAGCCACTGGAGGCAGCCGCGCCACTGCCAGAGGGCAGCTATCGCTTTCAATAGCCCCAGAGATTACTGTGTGAACAGGCCCTAAGTGTTTGTTTTTAATATTACTGCAACAAAGTATTTTTTATAAAAATAGTTAGATTTTCTTGAATTATAATGAGTGAGCTGTAAGAATCTGTCTCGCCTTGTAAGCTGATAACCCAGCCGACGGGGCAGACCGTTGACCCCCAAGCGGGTCAAAAACGACTAAACACTCGGGTAATGCCCGGCCCAAAAGGCCGGTGCGATATCCACCAGGCCAGGTGATAACCGTCACTGACAGGCACAGATGCACCGCTGCTGACCGCAACAAAGGTGCCGCCTAGAATCGCGGAATATTCAAGCGCAATGCTTGCTGGTCTGGGACGCCTTTGTGATCTGGCGTGCCATAAGCCCGTGCCCTATGCCCGTGCTTTATGTAGTAGCCACGCCCTCGCAGAGTCGTCCGTCCATAACATCAAGTAAGGACTGTGCTCATGCCTCAAGAACTGGATCTACGCGACGACATCGACCCACAGGAAACCCAGGAATGGCTCGAAGCCATGGACGGGGTGATCACCCACAGCGGGGTTGAGCGGGCGGCCTACATCGTCAACCGCGCCTCCAAGCACGCCGCCCGTCAGGGTGTGCGCTTGCCGGCAGCCATCACGACGTCGTTTCGCAATACCATCGAGCCCAAAGATGAAAAGCGCATGCCCGGCGACTTGTTTATGGAACGGCGGATTCGCTCGCTGATCCGCTGGAATGCGCTGGCCATGGTGATGCGGGCCAACGATAACAGCGATGCGCTGGGGGGGCATATATCCAGCTTCTCGTCCTCGGCCACGCTCTACGACATCGGTTTCAACTACTTTTTCCGCGGTGGCGAAAAAGCCGACCTAATTTACTATCAGGGCCACAGCTCGCCGGGGATGTACGCCCGTTCCTTCCTGGAGGGGCGCCTAAGCGAAGAAGATTTGGACAACTTCCGTCGGGAAGTGGACGGCAATGGTCTGTCGTCCTATCCCCATCCCTGGCTGATGCCGGATTACTGGCAGTTCCCCACGGTGAGCATGGGGCTGGGTCCCATTCAGGCCATCTATCAGGCCCACGTCATGAAGTACCAGCAAAGCCGCGGTCTTGTGGATCATGGCGATCGCAAGGTGTGGTGCTTTATGGGAGACGGCGAGTGCGACGAGCCGGAATCCCTGGGGGCCATTGCATTGGCCGGGCGGGAGCGCCTGGACAACCTGATCTACGTGGTCAACTGTAACCTGCAGCGCCTGGACGGCCCGGTTCGCGGCAACGGTAAAATCATTCAGGAACTGGAAGGGGTGTTCCGCGGCGCCGGCTGGAATGTCATCAAGGTGGTCTGGGGTCGCCTCTGGGACCAGCTGTTAGAAAAGGACAAAACCGGCCTGCTGCGCCGCCGCATGAACGAGGTCGTGGACGGCGAACTGCAAAACTACAAGGCTAACGGTGGTGCCTACACCCGGGAACATTTCTTTGGCAAATACCCGGAGCTGCTGGAGCTGGTCAAAGACCTCTCCGACGACGACATCATGTACCTCAATCGCGGTGGCCACGACCCCTACAAGGTCTACGCCGCTTATGCCGACGCCGTGGAGACCAAAGATCGTCCCACCGTAGTGCTGGCGATGACAGTAAAAGGCTACGGCCTGGGCAGCGGTGGCGAGGCTCAGAACGAAGCCCACTCGGTGAAAAAGCTGGATATGGACGAGCTCAAGCGCTTCCGGGATCGCTTTGGCGTGCCCATCAGCGACGACGATCTCGCCAAGGTGCCGTATTACCGTCCCCCGGAAGACAGCCCCGAGATGCAGTACATGCACAAGCGGCGGCAGGAGCTGGGCGGTTACTTGCCGGCCAGACAGTCCGACTTTGAAGCCCTGGATGTGCCCGAGCTGAGCAAATTTGACGCCCAACTCAAGGACACCGGCAAGCGGGAAATTTCCTCTACCATGGCCTTTGTCCGCTTCCTGTCCACCTTGGTTAAGGACAAGAGCATCGGCAAGCAAGTGGTACCCATCGTGCCCGATGAGGCGCGGACCTTCGGCATGGAGGGGATGTTCCGGCAACTGGGGATTTATTCCTCCCAGGGCCAGCGTTACACGCCGCACGATGCCGACCAGATCATGTTCTATAAAGAGTCCCAGGACGGTCAGATACTGGAGGAGGGGATCACCGAATCCGGCGCCTTCTCGGCCTGGCTGGCGGCGGCAACGTCCTATGCCAACCACCGCACGCCGATGGTGCCTTTCTATATTTTCTACTCCATGTTCGGCTTCCAGCGGGTAATGGATTTGACCTGGGCGGCAGGGGATTCCCAAGCCCGGGGTTTCCTGATCGGTGCGACTTCAGGCCGCACCACGCTCAATGGTGAAGGCCTGCAGCACCAGGATGGCCACAGCCACCTGATGGCCAACATGATCCCCAATTGTGTGTCCTATGATCCCACATATTCCTACGAGCTGGCGGTGATTATTCAGGACGGCATGAAGCGCATGTACCAAGACAAGGAAAACGTCTTTTACTACGTCACGGTGATGAATGAAAACTATCACCACCCGGCCATGCCCGAGGGTAGCGAAGAGGGTATTATCAAAGGGATCTACAAGCTCAAGGCCGCGTCGAACAAGCGCGCCAAGCTCAAGGTTCAGCTAATCGGCAGCGGCAGTATTCTGCGGGAGGTGGAAGCCGCCGCCGAACTGCTCAAGGCGGATTACAAGGTGGATTCCGATGTGTGGAGCGCGACCAGCATCAACCAGCTCCAGCGCGACGGCATGGATTGCGAACGCTGGAATATGCTCCACCCCGACAAGAAACCGCGGGTGCCCTATGTGAGCGAGCAGTTAAACGGCAGTGGTGTGCCGGTGGTCTGTGCCACGGATTACATCAAGGGCTATGGCGAGCAGCTGCGTCCTTATATCAACGGTCGTTACGTGGTGCTGGGGACTGACGGCTTTGGTCGCTCTGACACCCGGGCCAAACTGCGAGCGCATTTTGAAGTGGATCGTTACTACGTTGTGGTCGCAGCACTGAAGGCCCTGAGCGACGAGGGTAAGATCGACGCGAAAGTGGTGATAGAGGCGATGAAAAACTACGGCATCGACCCCGAGAAACCCAACCCCCTTTATCGCTAGTCCCAAGTTAAGGAGCATTTTGTGGCGACAGAAACAATCAAAATTCCCGATCTTGGCGGTGGCGACGACGTCGAGGTTATCGAAGTCTGCGTATCGGTGGGGGATAGCGTCCAGCAGGAAGATTCCCTGCTGGTATTGGAATCGGACAAGGCCTCCATGGAAGTGCCCGCGCCCAAGGCCGGCACTGTTAAAAGCATTGCCCTGAAGGTTGGCGATTCGGTCAGCGAAGGTGACGCCATCCTTGAGCTGGAAATTGAAGGCGATAGTGAGGCAGAGGCCAGCGACGATGCGTCCGAGGCCGACGACGCTGAGGCGAGCGCTGAGCCAGAGCCTGATTCAGAGCCTGATTCAGAGAAAGACACAGAGGCAAAAACCGAGTCGGCGCCCGCCCAAGACAGTAGCCCGGCACCGGCTGCCCAGAGCCAGGAACAAACCGTCAAAGTCCCCGACGTCGGTGGTGCTGACGGCATTGAAGTGATCGAGGTCTGCGTCGCCGAGGGCGACGAGGTCGAGGAGGGTGATTCGCTGATCGTGCTGGAGTCCGACAAGGCCTCCATGGAAGTGCCGGCGCCCTACGGCGGCAAAGTGGTCTCGCTGTTGATCAAGGTTGGCGACAACGCCGCCGAAGGTACTGACATCGCGGTGATGGCGGTATCCGGCGACGATGCGGCTCCGGCGCAAAGCGCCGCCGACAGCGCAGAGGATAGTTCAGCACACAGCGACGACGGCGAAAGTACTTCAAGCGCTAGCGAGGCATCGTCACCGTCTCCCGCACCCGCGCCGCAAGCAGCCCCGCAATCCCAGCCGGCCCCTCAGGGCGCCGATCCCAATACCGCTCGCGGCGAGGATATCTACGCCGGGCCGGCGGTGCGTAAGATGGCCCGGGAGTTTGGCATTCCCCTGGTTGAGGTTAAAGGCAGTG
Source organism: Spongiibacter nanhainus (assembly GCF_016132545.1). Lineage (GTDB taxonomy): Bacteria > Pseudomonadota > Gammaproteobacteria > Pseudomonadales > Spongiibacteraceae > Spongiibacter > Spongiibacter nanhainus. The sequence continues at coordinate 2,360,161 of NZ_CP066167.1, read as the reverse complement.
GCCCCCGGGGCCGGATTGTCAAAGAAGATTTGCACGCTTACGTTAAAGCGCTCACTGAAAACAAACCCGCTGCGGCCGCCGGCGGGGGCTTGCCCAGCATCCCCGATATCGATTTCAGCCAATTCGGCGAGATTGATATTCAGCCCCGCAGCAAGCTCGACAAGCTCACCGCCACCAATATGCATCGCAGTTGGGTGAACTTGCCCCATGTGACCCACTTCGACGATGTCGATATCACCGAGTTGGAGCTGTTCCGCAAAGGCCTCAAACAAGAGGCGGAGCAGCGGGGTGTGAAACTGACGCCGCTGCCGTTTTTGCTAAAGGCGGCGGCTGCGGCGCTGGCTGCCAACCCGGCCTTCAATGCCTCACTGACCAGTGACGGCGAGAGCGTGGTCTACAAAAAATACATCAACATCGGCATGGCGGTAGATACTCCCGCCGGTCTGGTGGTGCCAGTAGTGCGGGACGTCGACAAGAAGTCCCTGTGGCAACTGGCTGAAGAAACCGCCGAGCTGGCGGCCAAGGCCAAGGATCGTAAGCTGAAACCGGCGGATATGCAGGGCGGCTGCTTTACCATTTCCAGTTTGGGAAATATCGGTGGCACTGGCTTTACCCCCATTATCAACGCGCCGGAGCTTGCCATTCTCGGTGTCTCCAAGTTGTCGGTTAAGCCCCAGTGGGATGGCGAGCAGTTCCAGCCACGACAAATGCTGCCGCTGTCGCTGTCCTATGACCACCGGGCCATCAATGGCGCCGATGCCGGTAAGTTCATGCAATTTATCGGTGCCGCCCTTGCCGATATCCGTCGTTTGCTACTCTAGGTCCTGTCTGCACTGATTGATTGGTCGTGAAGGGGTCGCTATGCTGGAATGGTGTGCGACCCCGGCGATGGCTCAGGTGCAGTGTTATTCGGCATTAATGAGCTGCCTCGTTTAGGCTTTTTAATCGGGGAGCTGTCTTGGCCCGGCGCTTGCACTGCTGCCCCTAAGAAGGTGGTCGGCTCGTATTTGCTGCATTGCTCTCGATAGGTGCATGTTGGCTTGGGAGTTGCGCTGCCGTAGTGCAAGTGCATTCGCCTTAAGGATGGTGTGGATAGCATGATCGATAAGAAAACCAACGAGCAAGACAGTATCGACTGGAGCCGCTATCAGGCGGACCAGTTCTACGACGAAATGATTACCCCCAAAGGCCATGGCCGTCGCGGCAGTCGCGAAATCGTCAAACACTTCTCCAGTCTGAGCAGAGATGAGCTCGAAAGCCGCAGAGTCGGCGCTGAGCAAACAGTGCGGGATATGGGGGTCAGTTTTACGGTTTATTCTGACGGCGAAAACATCGACCGGGTCTGGCCCTTTGATTTGATTCCCCGGGTGATTGAGGCGCGGGAGTGGGAGCGCACTGCAAAGGGGCTAAAACAGCGCGTTCGCGCACTAAATTGCTTCATTAACGATGTTTATCACCAGCAGAAAATCTTCGCCGATGGTGTGGTGCCGGCCTACCTGATTGCCGACTCCAAAAACTTTCGCCCCGAGTGTGTCGGCGTTAAGCCGCCCCATGGTGTTTGGGCGCATATTTGCGGTTGCGATTTGGTCCGCGACAGTGACGGCAAGTTTTATGTGTTAGAGGATAACCTGCGGGTGCCCTCCGGCGTGGCCTATATGCTGGAGAACCGTGAGGTCAGCAAGCGGGTACTGCCGGAGTTTTTTGAGAACAACAATATTCTGCCGGTGGACAACTACCCCGGCAAATTATTGGAAACCCTTTCGTCAGTATCGCCCCGGCGGGTACGCCAACCCGTTATTGTGTTGCTCACTCCCGGCATCTATAACTCCGCCTATTTTGAGCACGCTTTTCTGGCCCAGCAGCTGGGTATCGAGCTGGTAGAGGGAAGCGACCTGTTTGTCGACAGTGACGACTGCGTCTATATGAAGACCATTGCCGGCCTGGAGCGGGTCGACGTGATCTACCGCCGTATCGACGACCTGTTCCTGGATCCCGAGGCCTTCAACCCCGACTCGGTGTTGGGGTGTCCGGGTTTGATGCGGGCCTGGAAGAAAGGCAACGTCGCCCTGGTCAACGCCCCCGGTGCCGGTGTGGCAGATGACAAGGTGGTCTATGCCTATGTGCCCAAGATGATCGAATACTATCTGGGTGAAAAGGCGATTTTACCCAATGTAAAAACCTACGTTTGCGATCGGGAGGAAGACCGTCAGTACGTGCTGGACAACATCGAACAGTTGGTGGTGAAACCCGCCAACGAATCCGGTGGCTACGGCATGATGGTGGGGCCCCACGCCAGTAAAAAGGATCACGAGACCTTCCGCAAACTGGTCAGAGAAAACCCCCGCAACTATATCGCTCAGCCCACCTTGAATTTGTCCACCACGCCGGTGATCACTGGCCCTGGGGAAGTTGAACCCCGTCATTTGGATCTGCGGCCCTTCGTGTTACAGGGGCAGAAAATTGACGTCACTACGGGTGGCTTGACCCGAGTGGCATTGCGCAAAGGCTCGCTGGTGGTGAATTCCTCTCAGGGGGGAGGCAGTAAAGACACCTGGATCGTGGCGGTACCCGAAACCAAAAAGAAAGCAGCGAAGAAAAAGGCGGCTAAAAAGAAAGTGGCGAAACAGGCTGACAAAGGGGAGAGCAAATAATGTTATCCCGTGTTGCAGAGCGCATGTACTGGTTTGGCCGCTATATGGAGCGGGTGGAAAGCATGGCCCGGCTGATCCAGGTCTACTCGCAATTGTTGTCCGACCTGCCCAAGGATACCGGCATCAGCTGGCACAACCTGGTTTATGCCAGCGGGTGCCACAGCGAGTTCGAACGACGCTTTACCGTGAAGGATGAAAAGCGCGTGGTGAGATTTCTGCTCGAGGATATGAGCAACCCCAGCTCACTGATTTCCTCTCTGCGTATGGTGCGAGAGAACATCCGCACTACGCGGGATGTCGTGCCAGCGGAAACCTGGGAGCTGGTCAATGAGTTTCGCAACTATGTTGCAGAGAATGTCCAGCAGGGGGTTAACCGCCGCAATCGGCACACCTTCCTCGATCAGGTGATACGCACCTGCCAGCAAATTAACGGCCTGGTAGCCGATACCATGCGCCGGGATGCCGCCTGGCATTTTCTTAGCCTGGGCCGCAATCTGGAGCGGGGCGATATGAGCCTGCGTACCCTGGAGGCGGGGGCCAGCATGGCGGCAGAGCTGGTGGATGACGACTTTCATCAGGCCTCCGATGCCGTGTGGAGCAGCGTTTTGCGCACTCTGGATGCGATGATGTCCTATCGGCGCACCATGCGGGTGGCCCTCAATGGCGAAGATGCCGCGCGATTTTTGCTGGAGGACGAGCTACTGCCGCGGGCGGTGACTTGCTGTTTACTGCGAATGGACGAGTCGGTGAAGTCGCTACCCGGCGGTGAGGCGGTGTCTGGCGATCTCAAGACCATTGTCAACGCCGTGTCTAAGGGGTGTGATTACGGTACGCCCGAGAAGCTGCTGAGCCACTTAGACGGCCTGCAACGCCGGGTCGGGGTAGTGAATGGGCGGATTATGGAAACCTGGTTCCAACCCAGCTAAAGCGCTGCCGCCAGGTGATTGTCACCGCCCCATGATTGCCGCTCTCGGCGACTTGGGGTAGTCTCCCACTCCTTTTCGGGTAAGAAGTCCCAGCACAATGGCGCAGGTAACACAAAGTCAATCCATGACTAGCGGCGGCTTGGTCTATACACCAGACCACAAGCAGTACGACGAGGTCATGACCGCCGAAGGTGCGATCCGCGAGCACTGGCACTATCCCATGCAGGTGCTGGGTGCCATGGGCGCCGACGCGCTGCTGGAGCGGCAGCGCACCGCCAAGCGTATCCTGCGGGACGACGGCGCCAGCTACAGCCCCGGCGACCAGCTCAACGTCAGCCACACCTGGAATCTCGACCTGCTGCCCCTCATCCTCTCCAGTAAAGAATGGGAAGGGGTAGAAAACGCCCTGCGGGAGCGGGCGGAACTGCTCAACCTGATTCTTGCCGACCTCTACGGCCCCCGCACTCTGATCTACAACCGGGTCATCCCACCGGAGCTGGTATTTGGCCACCCCGGATTTTTGCGGGCCTGCGATGGCGTGCAACTGCCCGGTGAGCACCAACTGATCTTTCACGCCTCGGATTTGGTGCGCAATACCAACGGCAGCTGGCTGGTTATCGGCGACCGCACCCAGGCTCCCTCCGGTACCGGCTACGCATTAGAAAACCGCACCGTACTGCGGCGGGTGATGCCCTCGCTGTTCCGGGAAGCCCACGTCCACCGCCTGGCCAACTTCTTCCTGCAATGGCGCAAGAAGCTCATGGAGCTGAGCCCCTCCGGCGATGCGCCACTGGTGGTGTATCTCACCCAGGGGGCCTTCCAGGAAAGCTCCTTTGAAGATGCCTACCTGGCTAACTATTTGGGCTACCCCCTGGTGCAGAGCCGCGACCTCACCGTGCGCAAGGGAGCGTTGTGGCTGAAATCTCTGGATGGCCTGCGCCGAGTGGATGTGGTGCTGCGCCGGGTCGATGACCTCGCCGCTGATCCAGTAATCGCTCGCTCCAGTGTCGGCGGCGGCGTGCCGGGCCTGGCTGAAGTGGCCCGGGCTGGCAATGTGGTGATCGCCAATCCGCTGGGCAGCGGTATTCTGGAAAATCCGGCCCTGGCCAAGTACATGCCCGCCATTGCCCGTCACTTTTTGGGCCGGGACCTGCGCCTGAACTCGGTGCAAACCTGGTGGTGTGGCGACCCGGCGGACCTGGATTACGTCAAACAGAACTTTGACGAAATGCTGATCCGCCACACCTGTCGGGCCCAGGGCGGCCACAGTGTCTTTGTCAGCGAGCTGGACCCCCAGAAACGCCAGGAACTCTACAACACTGTGATGCTGCGGCCCTACAACTATGTAGCTCAGTACGCCGTGCAACCCTCGCAAACCCCGGTCCTGGATGGGCGCGGCTTAAGCAGCCGTCCGCTAGTACTGCGGGGCTTTACCGTGGCGGCGGGCAACTCCTACAGCGTCATGCCCGGTGGCCTGACCCATGTCGGCGTACAGCAGGACACCCAGCACATCGTCAGTCAGTACGGCGGCGGTAGCAAAGACACCTGGATACTGGCGTCTGAGCCCGAGTCCCAGCTGTCCATTATCGAAAATGAAAAGCTGCGCGGCGCCACGGACCGCAGTTTCAGTTTGCCCAGTCGGGTTATCGAGAACCTGTTTTGGTTTGGGCGCTATGCCGAGCGGGCCGAAGCGGGGCTGCGGCTGGTGCGCACGGTCTTTGAAGAGCTCAACAGTATCGAGCCGCTGCCCGACGACCTCCGGCAGATATTACTGGTGGCAGTGACTCAGCTCACCGGAACATTCCCGGGCTTTACCAAAGACAAGGCTAAATTTACCGCTCCCGAGGAAGAGCTGCTGGATGTGGTGGCCAACCGCCAGCGCTTTGGCAGTATTGCCTACAGCCTGGAGGCGGTGCTGCACGCTGCCGGTGGCGTGAAAGAGCTGTTCTCCACCGATATGCTGCGGCTGACCAACGACCTTCGGGACGGCATGGACTACCTCAACACCCACCTGGCGGACAATATGCAGGCGGCGCCGGAAGAGCTGTTGGACCCGCTGATCACCACCTTGTTGGCGCTATCCGGTCTGTCTCAGGAAAGCATGGTGCGGGGCAGGGCGTGGCGCTTTATGGAAATGGGGCGGCGCCTGGAACGGGCCCAACAAACGGTGGTGCTGCTGCGCCATACCCTGGTTTACGGGGCGGCGGAGAGCGGCACCGTGTCCCTGCTCAAGCCGGTACTGGGCAGTTTGGAATCCCGAATTGTCTACAAGCGCTACTACCGCAGTGGCTATCAGCTGGATAAAGGCCTGGAGCTGCTGCTATTTGACCGGGAAAACCCCCGCTCAGTGAATTTTCAGCTGGAGGCTCTGCGCCAACACCTCGAGGCCATCGCCGAGGCGACCCACAGCGCCAGAGTCACTGACGATATGCGCTCGGTGCTGAAAACCCTCAATCATCTGCTGCTGGCCCGGGTGGAGGAGCTGTCCACCTTTGACGCCGACGCCGAGGAATTTACCGCCTTGGCCACCTGGCTGGAAGAGCTGGAGGAAGACCTCAAAGCGGTATCCCAGTCGGTGGCCGATCGCTATTTTGACCACACTTCCGGCCCCCAGCCGGTGGATATGGGAGGTATGGAAACGCTGTGAAATACCGGGTCAAACACACCACGCGCTACAGCTATTCCTCGCCGGTGAGCCAGGGCTACAACGTCGCCTACCTGATTCCCCGGGACTGCCGCGGGCAGCGGGTGCTGCAGAGCAATATCCGCATTGCGCCGGCGCCCAGCAGCCAGGTGCGGCGCGCCGATTACTTTGGCAACACCGTCTGCTATTTCAATGTCGAGCGGCCCCACAAGTCGCTGGAAGTCACTGTAGAGAGCGATATCGAGATCGCCCCCAGCGAGTCGCCGCTATTGGGTGGCGGCATTACCTGTGGCGAAGTGCTGTCGACCTTGTCGTCGCCGATGAATCACGCCGATATCGACGCCTCTGAGTACCGGGTGCCCTCACCGATGATTGGCGTTAGCGACGAGCTGGCCAATTACGCCCGGACGCTGTTCACGCCGGAACGGCCCTTCATCGACGCGGTTGGTGAGCTGAACGGCAAGATCTACCGGGAGTTTCAGTACGACCCTGGCTTTTCCACCGTGGCCACCCCCCTGGCCGATGTGTTGGCTAACAAAAAAGGCGTCTGTCAGGATTTTGCCCATCTGGCGATCGCGGTGCTGCGCAGCCTCGGTTACGCCGCCCGCTATGTCAGTGGTTATCTGGAAACCCTGCCACCGCCGGGCCAGCAAAAACTCAAAGGTGCCGATGCCTCCCACGCCTGGTTTGCCGTTTATGTGCCGGGGGACGACTGGCACGACTTTGACCCTACCAACGACGTGATGCCCGCCGATCAGCACATCACCACCGCCTGGGGCCGGGACTACTCCGACGTGACCCCGCTAAAGGGCGTGGTGTTTGGCGGTGGTCGCGACCAGAGACTGTCGGTGGCTGTCGACGTTGAGCGCAGCAGCTAACGCGTCAGTCTTTTGTTTTTTGGCTATCTGCATTCTAGGGTTGGAAATAAGCAGGGGAGCTAAGGGGGAACACTCTCTGCTTGCGCTTGTTATAGTGTACTCCTGAGAAGCTCAAAAAAAAGAATACCTCCGCCAACCCAAGTCGCGAAATAGCGATATGGCTCTGTCCAAAACTGAGATCGGTAGTGGAACTCAACCCCTTTTGCAATTGGGTCTGCCAGCTCGTTAAGACTCGGAATTTGGAGTTCTCGATACTTCCTTGTAATTAGATAGTTGGCGAACTCCCCAAAGAAGAGAATATTTGACGACCACCAATTCGCAGTACTTAAGTGGCGAAACTCATCGGGGTAGCGATTTTGGATAGCTGGCCAAAGCTCGTAATATGCTTTAAACCATAGGTATTGCTTATGGAAACTCAGGATCGCCAGCGGCAACGCTATGATGGTCATTAAAACTAATGCAGCTGTTGAGATCATGGAGCACTATGACGCTTGTTGTAATGGGTGTTCATCACGGAGCGTTTTGATTGTCGCGCCGCGTTAGTCAGCGGCAACTGCTGGGTATTGTTATGTGATATGAAAAAAATCAATCCTGACAAACCTCACCAAAGCATCATTAAAATGATCAAAAAGGCTGCCAATCCAAAAACGATAATCTGAATCGCCCCCAGTTTGCTAGACACCTTTTAGCCATAGAAAATGGCACAAAGAGAGGTGTTTATGAGCAAGCAGCGTTATCCAGAAGAGTTCAAGATTGAAGCGGTTAAGCAGGTCACGGTATCGGGTCACAGCGTAGCCGATGTGGCCCAACGGCTAGGCACAACAACTCATAGCCTTTACGCATGGATTAAGCGTTACGGCCCTAACTCAGAAGCGCATCGCAAGGAGTCCGATGATGCTGCGGAGATCCGACGTCTACAGAAGGACTTGAAGCGCGTTACTGAAGAGCGTGACCTGTTAAAAAAAGCCGCGGCGTACTTCGCAAGCCACCCCGAGTAAGATACGCCTTTATCGCTGAACACCACAGCTCTCATTCTGTACGGCAGTTATGTCAGCTGTTTGGTGTTCAACCCAGCGGGTACTACGCCTGGAAGAAACATCCAAAATCCAAGCGACAGATTGATGATGAGCGTCTTACTGGTCTCATCAAGCAGTATTGGCTTGAATCAGGCTGCGTCTATGGCTATCGCAAGATTCATAGAGATCTAAGGGACGCGGGTGAGCGTTGTGGCCTAAATCGCGTACATCGTTTGATGAAGCTTGAAGGCATTAAGGCTCAGGTTGGGTACCGCAAGCCCAGACAGCGCGGTGGAGAACGACATGTCATCACACCCAATGTGCTAGACCGGCAGTTTGATCCGGTCATGCCAAATCAGGCTTGGGTTACCGATATTACGTACATCAAGACCCATGAAGGCTGGCTTTACCTCGCAGCGGTGATGGATCTCTTCTCTCGCCGTATCATTGGTTGGTCTATGCAGTCTCGCATAACCAAAGAGCTTGTGCTGGATGCATTACTAATGGCTGTCTGGCGTCGAAAACCTATAAAGGGAGTGCTGGTTCACTCGGATCAGGGCAGCCAATACACAAGCCATGACTGGAGCGAGTTTCTCAGAGAGCATGGCTTGGAGGGGAGCATGAGCCGCCGAGGCAACTGCCACGACAACGCGGTTGCGGAAAGCTTCTTCCAGTTACTAAAGCGAGAACGAATAAAGCGCAAAATATACGCGACACGAGATGCAGCAAGGAGCGATATATTTGATTACATCGAGATGTTCTACAACACAAAACGACAGCATGGTTCCAACAATGGGCTGTCGCCTGTAGATTATGAGCGTCAGTATTTAAAAGAGGCTGAAAAGCGTCTAGTGAACTAGTGGCGATTCAATCCCCGCAATTATTCCTATTTTATGCTTACGATCGATCTCAAAGGCTGCTTGCTTTTTTTCTACCTCGGATAGCTGATAATCGCAGCTTTTGCAAACGTAATCGTCCTTGAATAATGCCTTTCCACAGTGGGGGCAGCTACTCCATGCGGAAGTTAATGACATAACAGATACCCTAGAAATAGCGAATCACATGACGCCGCCAACAAGGGCGCGTAGTATGCGAGTCCCGATGCTTGGCCTTGCTACTAGCTTATTGCCACTCAATCTTGAGATCTTTGTGCGACTGAGCGCAATCCCTAAGATAGAGGTTGATGAGGCTTTGATAGGGAAGATCTTTTTCCTCGGCAAGTTTCTTAAAATACTCGATAGTATCTTCGTCGAGCCTAATAGTGACTTGCTTCTTGAGCTTTTTGGCGTATGGGTTTTTGACGGATTTGGAAAAGTCATAGTGATCACGCATGTCTGTACCCTTCATAAATTTCGCGTTCCCGCTTATCAGCTTTGCGAGCGGAGATAATCCGAATCGCCTCTTCGCCTCTGATGCAATGACAAACAACTAGCAAGCGAGAATCAATGCTCGCACCAAGGATTATGAAGCGATCTTCCTCGTCCGAGTGATCTGGATCTGCGATCAAGCGAGCGTACTCGTCCGTGAAGACTGTTTTTGCTTCGCGGAATGAAACTCCATGCTTCTTTTGGTTGGAAGCATCTTTTCGGGGGTCCCATTCAAAGTTGAGATTGCTCATCAATTACATTGTAGTTACATTGTAGTTTTTGTCAATGTCGTCGGCTAGAATTGATGCGGCGACCCTTTGAATCCACATGGCAAGGCTGACAAAGAGAATCTTCCAACCATTCGCCGGTTTTTCAGGCAACCCGGCTAAAGCTCATCCCAAACCTTGTAATGCAGATAGCCGCTCTTCTCTGCCGGTCGTTTTCTTTATCCCTATCTATATCTCTATCGGTCTCTATCTGTAGCGCCTCCGCACTACAAACAGAGGATGGCGATAGCACCTGCCAAGCCTCTAAGCTCACCCCATAACAACAACCTGAAGGGCGGCAACACCATGGATCAACAACGTGTAGTGCTGGTGACGGGCGCCAGCCGAGGGGCAGGCAAGGGCATTGCTCTCGCCCTGGCCGCACCGGGCACAACGGTCTATATCACTGGACGCAGTAAGCAAGAGGGGGATGCTCCCTTGCCCGGTACGGTGTTCGCCACCGCCGAGGAAATCACCCGTCGAGGCGGCAAGGCTGTGCCGGTGGTCTGCGACCACGCCGACGACAGCCAGGTGCAGGCGCTGTTTGAGCAAATAACCCGGGAGCAGGGCCGGCTGGATATTCTGGTCAACAATGCCTTGCATGTCCCCGATGAGCTAGTGGCCCCCGGCGCCTTCTGGGAGAAGCCCCTGTCTCTGCAGTCCATTCTCGATGTCGGTCTGCGCTCCACCTATGTGTCCAGTTACTATGCGGCGCCTCTGCTGCTGAAAAGTAAAAATGCGCTGGTGGTGAATACCTCGGCCGCCGGGGGGCGCTGCTATATGCACGGCCCGGCCTACGGTGCCGGTAAGGCCGGGGTAGATAAGATGGCCCACGATATGGCAGTGGATTTCCGCCCCCACGGTGTGGCGGTGATCTCCCTGTGGATGGGGCTGCTCAGCACCGAGCGCAGTCAGCGGGTGTTTGATGCTCATCCAGACTTGTATGCCGAGGCCGCCGCCATGGCGGAGTCTCCGGAGTTTCCCGGCCGGGTCATCGACGCGCTGTACCAATCCGGTCGCGCCATGGACTACAGCGGTCAGGTGCACTATGCCGCAGAACTTGCCGAGGCCTTTGGGGTGGTGGATACCGGCGGGGAAGTGCGCCACTCCCCCCGCGTCATGCTGGGTGAGCCCACTACCTTTAACGATGCCGAAGTCCGCTGAGTCGGATTCTTCCTCCATTTGGGGGATTAGGCCTGGGGCGGGGCTCCGCTACACTGCCGTGATGAATTCAGGGTGCCGGCAAGGTGCCTGTCACAGGATAACGAGGCAGGGTTATGGCGACATTGGTAGCGGGGCTGCCTGAAGGGCGTTACTTCACGACAGCGTCAGGGCACCGCTTACACTACCTGGAGCACGGCCAGGGTCCGGCTGTGGTCTTTCTCCACGGCAGTGGCAGCGGCGCCAGCGGCCACAGCAATTTCAAAGGCAACTATCCCTGGTTGGCGGAGCAGGGCTACCGGGTCATCGTCCCGGATCTGATTGGCTATGGCTATTCCGATAAGCCCGACGACATCGAGTATCCACTGGATTTGTTTGTCGACCACGTGGCCCAGCTGCTAACAGCGCTTGAGATCGACAGCGCGACCTTGATTGGCAACTCTCTGGGTGGCGCCATCGCCATTAAATTTACCCTGGATAACCCCAATCGCGTCGATAAATTGGTGCTGATGGCACCGGGCGGTATCGAGAACCAGCCCGATTACTTTCATATGCCGGGCATGCAGGTGATGAAGGAAGTCTTCACCGCCGGCCCCATGTCGCCCCAGCGACTGGAGGAGTTTATCCGCCGCGGCCTGGTCTACGACGAGGCGGTGGTGGACCAGCAGTTGGTGGACGAGCGCTGGGGAATTTTTCAGCAACAAAACACCCAGGTGATCAACACCATGTCGGTGCCCAATATGGCCGAGCGGCTGGGCGAAATATCTTGCCCAGTTCAGGCCTTTTGGGGCGTCAACGAGCAGATGATGCCGGAGACCGGCATTATGACCCTGGCCAAGGGCATTGCCGATATTCGGCTCACCCTGGTATCCCAGTGTGGCCACTGGGTAATGGTAGAGCACCAGGACATGTTTAATCGCGCGGTGCTGGATTTCTTACAACACTAAAACCCCTACATATAACCAACAGTTGCCATTGGTGCGACTGTACACCGGGAGCAAAATGGACACGGCAACAATAGAACAACTGGGCGATGAGCTGTACAACGCGCTGCGGGAGTGCCGGGCCATTGCCCCTCTAACCAGCCGTTACACCGAGATCACTATCGACGATGCCTACTACATCTCCCAGCGCATGCTGGAGCGTCGCCTGGCTGACGGCGAAAAAGTAGTGGGCAAAAAGATTGGTGTGACCTCTAAAGTCGTTCAGGACATGTTGGGGGTTCATCAACCCGATTTTGGTTTTCTCACTGACGCCATGACCTACGACAACGGCGCGGCAGTGCCGGTGGCGGGGCAGCTGATACAACCCCGGGCTGAGGCCGAAATTGGCTTTCGTCTTAAATCAGATTTGATCGGGCCGGGTGTGACGGAAGCCGATGTGCTCGCCGCTACCGAATGTATTATGCCGTGCTTTGAAATTGTCGATTCCCGTATCGATAACTGGCAGATAAAGATTCAGGATACCATCGCCGACAATGCCTCCTGCGGTGTCTATGTATTGGGCGAGTCGGAAGTGGACCCCAAGGACTTTGACCTGCCCAATCTCAGTATTACCGTTCACAAAAACGGCGAGCTACTGAGCGAAGGCAAAGGCAGTGCGGTGCAGGGTGACCCGCTCACAGCAGTCGCCTGGCTGGCCAATACATTGGGCCGTTTTGGAATTCCCTTTAAAGCCGGTGAAGTTATTCTCTCCGGTTCTTTGGTGCCACTGGAGCCCGCCAGCCCCGGCGATCACTTTGAGCTGGAATTACACGGTATTGGCCGTGCCAGTGTGAGCTTTACCTAACCTCTATCCCCAGCGGAGTTTTTATGTCGCAAAAAATTAAGGCCGCGATCATCGGCCCCGGCAATATTGGTACCGACTTGCTGATTAAAGCCAAGCGCTCCAATCTGATTGAGCCCGTGTGGATGGTGGGGGTAGACCCGGAATCCCCCGGTTTGGCCCGCGCCAAAGACATGGGGCTAAAGACCACCGCCGACGGTGTCGATGGTATGTTGCCGACCCTGCAAGAGGACGGTGTACAAATCTGTTTTGACGCCACCTCGGCTTACGTCCACGCCGAGAATTCCCGCAAGGTCAACGAGCTGGGTGCGATGATGATCGACCTGACTCCCGCGGCAATCGGCCCCTACTGTATACCGCCGGTCAATCTTGAAGACGCGGTAAAGGCTCAGGCCAATAACGTGAATATGGTCACCTGTGGCGGTCAGGCCACCATTCCTATGGTGGCAGCGGTATCTCGGGTACAGCCGGTGAGTTACGGTGAAATTGTCGCCACGGTGAGCTCCCGTTCCGTAGGGCCTGGAACCCGCAAAAATATCGACGAGTTTACCCGTACCACGGCCCGGGGCGTTGAGCAGATTGGCGGCGCCAAACAGGGTAAAGCCATCATTGTCATCAACCCGGCAGAGCCGCCGCTGATTATGCGGGACACCATCCACTGCCTGACCGAAGGTGAGCCAGATCGCGATGCCATCACCCGCTCGGTGGAAGAGATGGTGACCGAGGTGCAGAAATACGTGCCCGGCTATCGCCTGAAAAACGGACCGGTGTTCGACGGCAATCGGGTATCAATGTTTATGGAGGTCGAGGGGCTGGGGGACTTTTTGCCCAACTACGCCGGCAATCTCGACATTATGACCGCCGCCGCACTGCGCACCGCCGAAATGGTCGCCGAAGAAATGCTGGCCGGCCGTTACACCGTTAAAGTTTGAGGAAGACGCTATGGATTTACGTGGAAAAAAGGTCACCCTGCACGACATGTGTCTTCGGGATGGTATGCACGCCAAGCAGCATCAGATATCCCTCGACGAAATGAAACACATTGCTGCCGGCCTGGATGAAGCCGGTATGCCTCTGATCGAGGTGACCCACGGCGATGGCCTGGGCGGCGCCTCGGTCAACTACGGGTTTCCCGCCCACAGCGATGAAGACTACCTGAAAGCGGTGGTCGGCGTGGTCAAGCAGGCCAAGGTGTCCGCCTTGCTGTTGCCCGGCATCGGCACGGTCGACCATTTGAAGATGGCGGCAGACCTGGGTGTGACCACCATTCGGGTGGCGACCCACTGTACCGAGGCCGACGTGTCCGAGCAGCATATCGGCATGGCCTCGGAAATGGGCCTGGATACCGTAGGCTTTTTGATGATGGCCCATATGATCGAGCCCGAGCAGCTGCTGGAGCAGGCCAAGCTGATGGAATCCTACGGCGCCAACTGTATCTATTGCACCGATTCCGCCGGCTATATGCTGCCGGAGCATGTGCAGTCCCGCATCGGCCTGTTGCGCCGGGAGCTGAAGCCAGAAACGGAAATCGGCTTTCACGCCCACCACAATCTCAGCCTCGGGGTAATGAACTCGCTGATCGCCATTGAGGCGGGAGCGGGGCGGATCGACGGTTCGGTAGCCGGGCTCGGCGCCGGGGCGGGCAATACGCCTTTGGAAGTGCTGGTCGCGGTGCTGGACCGCATGGGCGCCGACCACGGCACCGACCTCTACAAAATGATGGACGTGGCAGAAGATCGGGTAGTGCCGATTATGGACCAGCTGATCCGCATTGACCGGGATGCACTGACCCTGGGCTACGCCGGGGTATATTCCTCCTTCCTGCTGTTTGCCAAGCGCGCCCAGCAGAAGTACGGCGTCTCTTCCCGGGATATTCTGGTGGAATTGGGCCGTCGCAGAACCGTTGGCGGCCAAGAGGACATGATCGAAGACCTGGCCCTGGATATGGCCAAAGAACGAGGTTTGATCTAAAACAAGGCGCGGATTACGCAAAACGCTAGTCCGCGCTCATTATTCTTTTGTTACAGGGCTGTAACTCGCCCTTTTCTCTGCGAATTTCTCAGTTATACTTTACGCACCTTTAGGGCCTTTAGGCCCTACGAAAATAATAACCGCAGGTGCGCTACGCGATGTATATCGAACCCGCCTTCGAGCGTCTGATCACAAGCATTTATCAAGGTCCATTGGAGGAAGAGCCGTGGCAGCAGTTTCTCACTGAGCTCAGTGAGCAAATGCAGGCGATTTCCGTCACCCTGGTGCTGAATCCTCCATCAGAAACGGGCCGCGGCGCGCTGCGGGTAGTGGGCGGTCGCACCAGCGAAGGCCTGGATAACTACCAGGAACGCCTGTTTGCCATGGACCCGTTTCTTTCCCTGAAGCCCGGGGAAGTGAAAACCCTGCAGGAATTAATCACCGACGACGACTGGGAAAACAGCGAGCTTTATCAGCTGTGCATGAAGCCCACTGGCCTCTACGATACCCTCGGGGTGGATATCCACGTCCCCGACGAGATGGACGCCGGCCTTCGCGTCGCCCGGGGTAAGGAGGCGCCGACCTTCGAGCAGGCCGACCGGGACCTGATGTACGCCATTGTCCCTCACCTGGAGCGCTCGCTGCGTCTGCATGTGCGGATGAACAAGATCGAATCCGAGCGGGCACTGTACGCCGGCGCGGTGGAAAGCCTGTCCCTGGCGACGATTCTGCTGGACGAAAAGGGCTCCATCCTGTCGATGAATCGCATGGCGGAAAACCTTATTGCCCGTGAGCCGGAAGTGCGGGTGGAGGGCGGTTGCCTGATGCTGGGTGATCAGGCCACCACCAAGAAACTCCAGCATTTGATCGACAATATCCTTGCCCAGCGGGGCAGCGGAGAAGCCTCAGTCGTGGAAGCGATGCGGGTTCATCGGGACGGCGACTTTGCCGATCTGGGGGTTATCGCCCGGCCCGTGCCCACCGGGGAATGGTCCGAAGGCAAATCCGTACCGACGGTGGCGATTTTTATCAGCGATCCGGAGTACGGTGCCGAAGCACCAGTCAATATCATCATTCAGCTGTTTGGCTTTACCCCTACCGAGGCGCAACTGTCGCTGCTGTTGGCCGACGGCCTCAGTCTCGACGAAGCCTCGGAAGCGCTGGGCATGAGCCGCAATACCGCCCGCACGCATCTGCGCTCGATTTTTTCAAAAACAGGTGTCAGCCGCCAGACCCTACTGGTACGCTTGATCCTGAAAAGCGTCGCCCAATTGGCAGACTGACAACCCGCGATCCCGCCGACCACGGTCTGCCCCGGTTTCCGCAATAGCGGGGAGGACCCACCATGGCCATTCTGCAAAATAAAGTTGCCTTGATCACAGGCGGTGGACAGGGGGTGGGGCAGGGCATTGCTCTGGCCCTGGCAGCCGAAGGTGCCACCGTTGCGGTGTTGGGGCGAACACTGTCTACCCTCGAAGCGACCTGCGCTGAAATCCATCATCGCGGCGGCGTTGCCGAAGCCTTTGTCTGTGATGTCGCGGAGCTGGATGATATCGAAGCGGCGGTGCAGGAGGTGGTGGACGAGTTTGGTGGCATCGATATTCTGGTCAACAATGCCCAGTTTGTCGCCCTGGGCCATCTGCTTGAAGTGGACGACGACGAGTTCCTAGAGGGTATGGACACCGGCCCCCTGGCGACGCTGCGCTTTATGAAAGCCTGCTATCCCTACCTCCGTGGCGATGGCGCGGTGGTCAAC
The DNA here is from genome assembly GCF_016132545.1 of Spongiibacter nanhainus. GTDB lineage: Bacteria > Pseudomonadota > Gammaproteobacteria > Pseudomonadales > Spongiibacteraceae > Spongiibacter > Spongiibacter nanhainus. The sequence continues at coordinate 2,343,740 of NZ_CP066167.1, read as the reverse complement.
CTGGCCACCTCAGCGGCGCTGCGCCACGACAGTGGTGGTTTCGGCGCCTACGCCGCTGCCAAAGAGGCGATTCGCGCCCTGAGTCGGGCGGCGGCCTGTGAATGGGGCGCCGACAGTATCCGCGTTAACTGCATCATGCCGCTGGCAGACTCGCCGGCAATGGCGCGCTGGGTGGAGAGCGGCGGCGACGATGTCGACGCCTTTCTCAGCTCGGTGCCGATGGGCCGGGTCGGTCAGTGTGAAGAAGACATCGGCAGGGTAGTGGCGTTTCTGTGCGGGCCGGACGCCGCCTACATTACCGGCCACACGCTGCCCATCGACGGCGGGCAAATCCTGATGCGCTGAGGCTACTCCCGCTCGGTTTTGGTGGCTTGTGAATGGTCGACAAAAATCAACGTTTCACTGTCGAAGCCGCGTTGCTGAGCTGCCTCCACAAAGTCTTTAATCAGTGCGTCCGGGACCGTTGGTGTGCGTGACAGCAGCCACAAATAGCCGTTGTCCGGCCCTGAGACAAAGGCATACTGATAGTGGTCCTTATCCAGATTGAAGATCACATAGGAGCCATAGAAGGGGCCAAAAAATGACACTTTTAAATAGCCCCGGTCTTTGCCATCAACAAAGTAGGCGCGTCCCTCCGCCTGCTCCCAAATGCCACGGCTGGAGGAGTAGCCGCGATTAATGACCCGCACGCCACCGTCGTCCCGCAGCGAATACTCGGCGGTAACCGCCTGCAGCCCCCGCTCAAAGGAGTGGTCCAGTCGGGCGATTTCGTACCATTTACCCAGATAGCGCTGCAGCTCAAAATTATCCACTGGTTCGACATCTTTGGGCATGCCCAGGCAGCCCACCAAAACGGTGGCCAGGGTTGCCAAGCACACTCGGCGTAGCAGTACTAAAAGGGTATGGGGCAGGTGTTGAGTCATGTCGAAAGCGTCCAGCTGAAACGTTGATTGATGCGCATCGTCTAACTATAAGTATACGGAAACAGGATGTTTTTAGAGGACTGAAGCATGAACCAATTACATAAAATTGCCCTTGCCATAGCGCTGGGTTTTGCTCTGCTGGGTACTGGCTACAGTGCCGCCCAGGGCGAGTCGACACCGACACTGGCTGAGCCCACGCAGTACAAAACCCTCCCCGAATCCAAATTGGGTCGCAACGAAGCGGGTAAGGGCTTGCAAAAGGGAGAGAGAGTAAAGGGTGCGACTTTAAAGACTATTGATGGAGAGGACTACGCCCTGGCTTCTTCCTGGGCAGAGCGGCCGGCATTAGTGGTTTTTTACCGGGGCGGCTGGTGCCCCTATTGCAACGGCCAGGTTCGCGAGCTGGCGGTCAACTATCCCAAATTGAAAGCTGCCGGAGTGCAACCGGTGCTAATCAGTGTCGATGCTCCCGATAAAGCGGCGGCATTGAGCCGGCAATACGAGATACCCTTTCCGGTGCTTAGCGATCCCGATTTGCTGGCCCACCGCCAATTTAATGTGCTGCTGGAGCTTGACCAAAACACACTAAAGAAATATCGGGACTATGGCATCGACTTGTCAGCCTGGAGTGGTCGGCAACACAACACCATTGCCGTGGCATCGGTATTTGTCATCGATCAACAGGGCAGGGTGTTGGCCTCCCACGCCACTGCCGACTACGCAGAACGGCCCAGCATTGAGCAGTTGCTGACCCTTATCGACACTAGCTTAAATCAATAAGCGCTTTAGCCGGGTTGAGTCTGCGCTTCTTCTAAACACAGCAGGGCCTGCTTGCGTTCAAGCCCCCAGCGGTAGCCCCCCAGCTCGCCGCTTTCCCGAATCACCCGGTGGCAGGGGATCAACAAGCCCACCGGGTTGGCGCCGATGGCCTGGCCCACCGCTCGGGAAGCCGTGGGGCGGTTGATGGCCTGGGCCACCTGACGATAGGTGGACAAGCTGCCGGCGGGAATCCGCAGCAGTGCCCGCCAAACCTGTATCTGAAAGTTGGTGCCCCGCACATGGAGGGAGAGGGGAGAGTCTGGCTTTCCCGCAGTGCTGAACAGGGCGTCGACAATAGCTTGGTGGTTGGCAAGTCCAGCTACGATACCCGCCTTCGGCCACTGGGCCTGTAGTGTTTGCTGGGGAACCTCATCATCACTGTCGATAAAATTGAAGCAACACAAACCCCGCTGGGTGCTGGCCAGCAGCGCCTGGCCAAAGGGTGTGTCGTGCAGGCTGTACTGGATGTGCAGACCTTCGCCTCCGCGCTGGTATTCCCCCGGCGTCATGGCCTCCAGCTGAATGAAGTGATCGTAGAGCCGGGACGCGCTGCTTAAGCCCAATTGATCTGCTACCGCCAGCGTTGGTGTCGAGCGGGCCAACAGGGCTTTGGCATCGCTCACAGTAAGAGCCTGAAGATAGCGTTTGGGACTCACCCCGACCCAGCGCTGAAACTGGCGCTGAAAATGGCTGGGGCTTAAATGTACATACTGCGCCACGTCCTCCAGACTGGGCTGGCGCTGGCGATGGCGGACCAGGTAGTCGATGGCTTTGGCCATGCGTTGATAGTCAGACACAGTGTGGTCCCGTAGTAATCCCAGAAGCTGCTATTGTCGCCGCATCTTAGCTCGGCGGCGAACCGAATCTTGCGGTGCCGCGCACCCTCACTTCTCAGCGTCATTGCTAGTGTGCACGGTCTTCTCAAAAGTGAGCAAAATCAGGGCGTTATTGCGCTCCTATGATTCGTCTAAATGAGGTATGGCGAGGGTTTGGGGCCTGTGTGAGACTGCCAACATCGCAAACCCGCGCACTGCACTGTCTCTTGTGAGCGTGAATATGAGCGTGAGCCACTGCGCCCCAGCGCGGAGTGGCAGGGAACGAATCCAGCAGGAGAATAATTATGTCCGAGCTTGCACAGGTCAAGCGTCAGCCCCACATAATCCAAGCGGAAGAACTGCCCGATCGTTTCGGTCGCGGTTGGTACTGCCTGGGACTGGCCAGCGAGTACGATGAAAAACCGGTAAAACTCGACTACTTTGGCACCCGCCTGGTGGCCTACCGGGGTGAAGACGGCGAAGTCCACGTGCTGGACGGCTACTGCCCGCACATGGGCGCGGATCTCAGCGAAGGTTGCGTCGAGGGTAACTCGGTGCGCTGCCCCTTCCACGGCTGGCGTTGGGGCGCCGACGGCGTCTGCGACGACATCCCCTACGCCAAGCGCATTCCCCCCAAGGCGGTGATTCGCTCCTACCCAACGCTGGAAGAAAACCACCTGTTGTTTATGTGGTACGACCCCGAAGGCGGCGAGCCCATCGCAGAGCAGCGGCCACCCCGCATCGACGACTTGTTCTCTCCGGAGTGGACCACCTGGCAGATGGACTTGATGACCATCAACACCAACTCCCGTGAATTGATCGACAACATGGCCGATGTGGCTCACTTTGCGCCGGTACACGGTGCGCCGATCAATGAGTTTAAGAACATCGTTCACAAGCACACCTATCAGCAAGTACTCAAGGGCGGCTCTGAGCGACTGGCAGAAGACGGCGAGCTGACTTCGGTGGCAACCTATTACGGCCCCGCCTACATGACCACCTACATGACCGGTCAGGTTGAGGGCGTGTTTGTGGAGTCCCGGTTGCTGGTAACCCATGTGCCCAAGACCCACAACAGTTTTGACCTGCGTTTTGGGGTGGCAGTGAAGAAAATGGCCGGCATGAGCGATGAAGAAAACCGCGAAATGGCCAAGCTCTACACCCAGCAAAACCGCGAGGCCTTCTTTCAGGACGTGCACATCTGGCACACCAAAACCCGGGTGGATAACCCCGTGCTGTGCGACGGCGATGGCCCGGTAAACCGGCTGCGCCAGTGGTACAAGCAGTTCTTTGTCGACCGGGACGAAGTGCCCAGTACCTTCGATGAGCGCAAAGAATACGTGGTCGACTATCACTTGCGCAGCGCATAACTGCCTCTGGCAACCGTCTGAACCAATAAAAAGAGATCGTCTATGGATGTTCGCAGCCTCGGCTACGTAGTGATTGAGTCCACCGACCCACAGAAGTGGCTTGAATACGGCACTGATATTCTCGGCTTGATGGTGGCATCCGGCATGCCCGATGACGCCGTATACCTAAAAATGGACGAGCGCCCCTTTCGTTTTGCGATTGTGAAGGGCGACGCCGATCGCCTGCAGTGCTGCGGCTGGGAGCTGCGTGACAAGGCCGACTTTGACGCTGCGTTGGCGGATCTGGACAAGGCGGGCGTGGCCTTTGAAAAACTGACCGCCGACGTGGCACATGCGCGCCGGGTGAAAGAGCTGGTGCGCCTGCAAGATCCATCAGGCAACACCCTCGAGCTTTACTGGGGCGGCCAATTGGATTTTGCCAAGTTTGTTTCGCCCCAGGGTATTTCCGGTTTTGAAACCGGCCTCAACGGCGATATGGGCTTTGGTCACGCGGTGTTGCCCGCCACAAAACTGGCGGAGACCCACGCGTTTTACAAAGACTTATTGGGCTTTGGCGACAGCGATTATATGCACTTTAAGTTCTCCCCGGACCCGGACGACCCCGGCCAAGGGCTGCACTTTATGCACGTCAACAACCCGCGCCACCACAGCCTGGCGCTGTATGAAGATCAGGCCAATCCGGTGGGCTGCGTCCATCTGATGGTGGAGGTTAAAGACGTTGACGAGGTGGGTTATTGCCTGGACCGGGTCGAGGCGGCCGAGATCCCCATCGTCTCCAGCCTGGGGCGTCACACCAACGACCGCATGCTGTCTTTCTACATGGCCACGCCCGCCGGCTTCGCGCTGGAATTTGGCACCGGCGGCCTGCAAGTAGATTGGGACAACTTCACGCCAACGGTGACAACCCTGCCCAGCATTTGGGGCCACAAGTTTTCGATGCCCGATGCCGAGTAACCGATTGTCATCGCTGACAGAATAACGACAGGAGAGCTGTAATGACTGCCGCAGTAGCAACCGACACCCAAAACACCGCAAGCTTTGAGCAGATGCTGGCCGGCATCAAGGCCATGCAACCCAAACTGCGCGAGCGGGCCCCCGAGACCCGTGAGATTCGCAAAGTGCCCCAAGCCAGCATCGACGAGCTGCAGGATCTGGGCTTCTTCCTGACTCTGCAACCCAAGCGCTACGGCGGCTATGAGTTTACTCCCCAGCAGTTTTTCAAAATGCAGATCGCACTGGCAGAAGCCTGCATGTCCACCGCCTGGGCCAGCGGCATTATCGCCGTGCACGCCGTGCAAATCGCCATGATGGATGATCGCGCCCAACAAGCGGTGTGGGGCGATTCCATCCACACTCGCGTGTCATCCTCTTACGCGCCGCTGGGCAAAGTCACCAAGGTCGACGGTGGTTTTAAACTGAGCGGTCGCTGGGGCTGGTCCAGCGGTTGTGATCACTGCACCTGGGTTCTCTTGGGCGCCATTGTGCCGGAAGAGGGCTACCGTACCTTCCTGATCCCCCGCAGCGATTACCAGATTATCGATACCTGGCAGTCCATGGGCCTGGAAGGCACCGGCAGTAACGACATCGTGGTAGAGGACGTGTTCGTCCCCGACTACATGACCCACAAGCAGAGCGACGGTTTTGCCGGCACCAACCCCGGTCTGGCTGTTAACGACGCGCCGCTGTACCGCCTGCCCTGGGCACAGAGCTTTATCCGCGTGGTCTCCACGCCCGCCATCGGCGCCTGTAAAGCTGCCGTAGACCTTTACAAGCACGCGGTGCTCAACAAAGCCAGTGGCGACCCCACCAAACTGGCCGGCGACACTCAAGTCGTCGAGCGCATTGCCGGCGCCCTTAACGGCATCGACGAGATGGAGTCACTGCTGTTCCGCAACTTTGACGTGATGATGGGCCAACTGGAGCGGGGCGAGGAAATTCCTCTGGAAGACCGCATCCGCTATCGCCACCATGCGTCGCTGGTGATCACCAAGAGTATCAACATCATCGACTCACTCTTTGAAGTGGCCGGTGGTCAGTCAGTGTTTAACAACAGCGAAATCCAGCAGCGCTTCCGGGATGTACACACCGCCCGGGCTCACGTGGCCAATAACCCCACGGCCTTTGCCCGTAACTTGGGTGGCGTGACGCTGGGTATGGATAATGGCGATTTCTTTGTGTAATTGATTTAGGAGCGGTGAGCTAGAGCCGGGGTATGAAATTACGCGGCTCTACCATATCTGTTTGTACTAGCAAATAGACATTGATCTTTGCTTCTGTACCGGAGATATCTGGAGGAAAAGCTTTTAAGTCTGGGCCTCCAGATACTAAAGTGTTCCCCGGGTAACAAATGTAATGCCGAATGAGGCGGCAGTGGAGTCTGCTTTATCAAATGCTGCATCGTCGAAGATCCCTCTACCAAGTGCCCAATTAACCCCAGCTCCAAATTGGCGAGTAAAAAACCAGACGTGAGTGCCTGACAACGACCACATTATTGCCCCTGTACTCTGCTCATAACTAAGCGAAATTCGGCCGAAGCGTTGTTCTGAATCTTTCTCTATAAAAAGCGCTGCATTTGAAGCGCTGGAGAATGTTTCGTTATTTTCGGAGTAGCTCAGCCTGGCACCCCAATAACGATACCGGTCGTAATACGACATTGGGGTGCGATAACCCAACAAGAGCGAGTAAACCGAGAAGTCTTCCTCGACATCGAAAGTTATGTCGTCCATCTCGATTTTATCGAGTGTCGCGAGAGTGTAACCTGCTCCGCCGAAAACCCCTTGTTTAGACTGAAACGTCAAGGATGTGGGTACTAAGTGGGTTTGTTCTCTGTAAACCTGGCCAGAATCATCTTCTATTTCAAGGGTATAAAAGCTAGCACCTGTAGTGAACCTTATTTTGCTGCTTTCGTATTGATCTGCAATGCATGGCGTGCAGACTGACATGACGGCGACGGCATACTTGAGGTAGTTCAGATTCATCTGAGTGCATCCTTGCTACTATAGTTTTTGCGTATGGAGTTACGGTTAGATCTAAATGAGCCCATTGATCATGCAAGATACTTCTCGGTAGTAGCCTGAGGAATACGAATGTGTACTTAGGCTTTGTGAGGCATAAGTGCTGAACTATGCGCGTAACAGAGCGCTAAAATTAAGAAGCAGCAAGAGGGGAGGGGCTTGCAACTAGCGTTTTATCTATTAAATTCTATTGACGTCCCCTTTTAGGAAAGTTGATAGGATAACGTTTCTTCCTACCAGCTAGATCTGGCTCAAGCGAGCTAGCCCCCAGTCGAATGCTATCGCGAAGCGGTGTAGTATTGACCCTAAGCCCCGCTAGAGGGCAAATCTTTCTATCCTCACTGTTGTAAGGTTCCAGCCATGATGCGCCGTACTAAGATTGTGGCCACCGTGGGTCCGGCTTGTGACTCCCGGGAGCGACTGGGCGAGATGATCGCCGCTGGTGTTAATGTATTTCGATTGAATTTTTCCCACGGTAAGGGCGAGGAGCACCGCGCCCGGGCCAGTTTGATTCGCGAGCTCGCGGCGGAGCAGGAGCGCTACGTCGGCCTGTTGGGGGATTTGCAGGGCCCCAAGATCCGCCTGCGGACGTTGGCTGAAGACCCGGTCACTCTGAGTGAGGGCGACGAGCTGATTCTGGATACCCGTTTGGCAGACGGGGAGGGCGATGCCACCCACCTTGGGGTGGACCACGAGCCCCTGGCCCGCAGTGTTAGCGCCGGCGATACCCTGCTGATCGACGACGGTCGCTTTCGGTTGACGGTGTTGTCGGTTGACGGTGAGGCGGTGCGCTGCCGTTCGGAGAGTCGCGGTAAGCTGCGCTCCCGAAAAGGCATTAACCGCCTTGGCGGCGGGCTGTCGGCGCCGGCGCTGACTGAAAAAGACCTGGATGACATTCGTCACGCCGCCACCATGGACCTGGATTTTATTGCGGTGTCCTTTCCTAGCTGCGCCGAGGATATCCACGATGCCCGCAAGAAATTGCAGGCGGCGGGCTGTCACGCCCAGATCATCGGCAAGATCGAACGCGCTGAGGCGGTAGCTGAGGACGATCACCTGGACGAGCTGATCCGCGCCTGCGACGGCGTGATGGTGGCTCGGGGCGATTTGGGCGTAGAAATCGGCGACGCCGGTTTGATCGGCCTGCAAAAGCACATCATCAAACGTGCACGGGTACTCAACAAGCCGGTGATCACCGCCACGCAGATGATGGAGTCGATGATCACCAGTCCGCTGCCCACTCGGGCGGAGGTCTTCGATGTGGCCAACGCGGTTTTGGATGGTACCGATGCGGTGATGCTGTCCGCCGAGACCGCGGCGGGGGATTACCCGGTGGAAACGGTCAAGGCCATGGCTCGCAACTGTGAAGGGGCGGAGCTCTATCCCTCGGCGCGCAAGTCCAGTTACCGTTTGGAGCGCACCTTTGAGTCGGTGGAGGAGACCCTGGCAATGAGCGCGGTCTACGCCGCCAACCACCAGAAGGGGGTCAAGGCCATTGTGTCGATGACCGAGACCGGGCGCACAGTACTGCTGATGTCGCGGCTGACCTCGGGCATTCCCATCTTCGCCTTTAGTCGCCACCCGGAGACCTGCAATCGAGTGAGTTTGTATCGCGGCGTGTTTGCGGTGCCATCCCACACGGCCGATCCGGCGATTGACGACTGCGTTGCCGAGATTAAAGAGCTGGGGCAGGTCGAGACGGGCGATTTAATTCTGGTCACTCTTGGCGACCAAGTTGGTGTGGATAATCACACCAACTCTTTAAAGATCGTTAGAGTTCCTTAATGCGGTAGCCGCTCAGCGGGCGGAGTTGCTGTCGTGCTCCGCATTGGCCGCGCCCAGGAAGGCCGGTTTCTCACCGCCGCCGTGGAGTTTGATTTCGGCGCCGCTGATGTAGCTGGCCAGGTCACTGGCCAAAAATACACAGGCATCGCCGATATCCTCTGGCACCGCCATGCGGCCCAGCGGCACGGTGGCGGATACCGCGGCAATGCCGTCTTCATTGCCGTAGTGGAGGTGGGATTGCTCGGTGCGAATCAGCCCGCCAATAATGCTGTTCACCCGCACCTTGGGTGCCCACTCTACCGCCAGGCTGGTGGTGAGGTTGAGCAGGCCCGCTTTGGCGGCCCCATAGGCAGCGGTGCCGGGGGAGGGCCGCACTGCGCTCACTGAGGCGATATTAATAATCGCGCCACCGCTGTCTTGTTGTTGCATCACCTTGTTACAGGCTTGGGCAAAGTTGAGGGGCGCCAGCAGGTTGAGGCGAATAATGGCCTCGGAGAAGCGGGGCGAGGCGGTGGCGGCATCCGCAGCCGGGGCGCCGCCGGCGTTGTTGACTAATATGTCGATGCGGCCATAGTCCTTGGCCACTTGCTCGATAAAATGCTCAGTGGCCTCTGGGTCGCGAACGTCCAGCGCGTGGAACTCGGCCACGTTGTCGCCGACCGCGGGCAGTGACTCCGGCTCGCTGCGACCGCAAATCACTACCTTGGCACCGTGTTCGAGAAAGCGCTGGCTGATTCCCCGGCCAACCCCTTTACCGCCGCCGGTGACGATGGCGACTTGGCCAGTGAAATCCAGCCTTTCGTTATTTCCCATTATTATTCCTGCCCCTGACTTCTGAGTTCTGTGACCCTTGGCCCAGCGAGCCCGGCGATTTTTTGCCAAGCTTATTGAGAAGTGCGCCTAAGCCAACATGAATTGTTGGAGAGCTTAGCGGTTGGTGGCAAATAAGCTCAATAGTCGATATGGAGGGCTAAAGTCGCATTTCATTCGTGGCCACGACAGCGCAAAATAGCGTCTACACTTTACATAAGGCCCGATGCTCCGGGAACAGCAACCGAATGAGTCAGATTACACAGTTACATTTGCAGGCCCTGCCGGACTTTCCGCTGGTGTCCCCAGGCGACGATATCGCGGCGTTGATCGTGGCGTCCTTGTCTGCGGCAGAGGCCAGGCTGGAACCCGGCGATGTGCTGGTAGTGGCACAAAAGATTATCTCCAAGGCGGAGAATCGCTACGCCTACCTCAATGAGGTGGAACCCTCCGAGGAGGCCAAGGCTTTGGCAGCCAAGTGCGACAAAGACCCCCGGCAGATGGAGTGGGTGCTGCGGGAATCCCGGGAAGTACTACGACAGGTACCCGGCGTGGTGATTGTTGAGCATCGCCTGGGCTATGTGCACGCCAACGCGGGCATCGATCGCTCCAATATCCTCAGCGATGAGGACAATCCCCGGCTGCTGCTGTTGCCGGAAGACCCGGACGACAGCGCCCGCCGTTTACGGGCGGACCTGCAAGCGCTGACCTCCGTGGCGCCCTACATCATTATCAATGACTCGGCGGGGCGGGCCTGGCGCAACGGCACTATGGGCTTTGCTTTAGGCACTGCTGGCTTTGCGCCGGTGGAGAACCGGATTGGCCAGACCGATCTCTACGGTCGCCCTCTGGAGGTGACCGAGGTGGCGGTGGCAGATGAGTTGGCTGCAGCGGCGTCATTCTTGATGGGGCAGGCCGATGAAGCGGCACCGGTGGTGTTGCTGCGGGGTGCCAAACTCAGTGAGGCGGACTGCGGTTCGCAATCCTTAATTCGCGATCGACAGCGGGACTTATTCAGATAAATGGCAGGGTTTAACGGCAAGATACTGGCTCTAAGCGGTGGTGTGGGTGGCGCGAAGCTACTTCACGGGCTCGCCGAAGAGCTACCGCCCGAGCAATTGACTGCTGTGGTCAATACGGCGGATGACTTCGACTTTTGGGATCTGCGCATCTGCCCCGATCTCGACTCCAACATGTATGCCTTGGCGGCCCTGAATGATCAGGATCGCGGCTGGGGCATGGAGGATGAAACCTGGCGAACCATGGTGGCGATGCGCCGTTTGGGCGGCGAGACCTGGTTTCAGATGGGCGACCAGGACCTGGCCACCCACCTGTATCGTTCCATGGAGTTGAGAGCCGGGAAGAGCCTGACCGAGGTCACGGCCTATATGTGTCAGCACCTGGGGGTGGAACACCGCTTGTTGCCAATGTGTGAGGAGCCGGTGGCCACCGAGGTGCTTACCGATCGGGGCACCATGGAATTCCAGGAGTACTTTGTGCGGGAGCGCTGTCAGCCCAGTGTGCAGTCGCTGCGTTTTCGGGGTATTGAGCAGGCCAGCTTGAATCCCGCGATTGCCGATTACCTGGCTGACAGTGAGTTGGCCGCCGTGGTGATTTGCCCCTCCAACCCCTTCCTGAGTGTTGACCCGATTCTGTCGGTGCCGGGCTTCCGCGAGGCTCTAAGTGATAGCGGTGTTCCGGTGGTGGCGGTGGCCCCCATCGTTGCCGGTAATGCCGTGAAGGGGCCGCTGGGCAAAATGATGGCGGAGCTGGATATGCCTGCCAGTGCCAGTCAGGTGGTGCGTTACTACCAGCAGCGCCACGGTGACCTGATCGACGCTTATTTGCTGGATCAACAGGACAGTGGCCTGGCGGAGGACATCATCCAGATGGGGGTCGCCGTTACCGAGGCCGACACTATGATGACGGATATGGCGGCAAAACGTCGGGTGGCGACGGCGGTTCTCGAGCTGGTTGAGCAACTGACTTCGCGCTAATTATTGGCTGCCCCCTTCTCGCTTAACCTTGTCGCTTAATCTAGTCGCTTAAGCTTGTGATAATAATAAGTAAGGACCATTACTATGGCAGTTTATGCAATCAGTGGCGCCGCCACTGGCATTGGCGCCGCGATCGCTGGACAACTGCAACAGCGCGGTGACCGGGTTATTTCCATCGATTTGCGCGACGCCGATATCTGCGCCGACCTGGCCACAGACGAGGGCTGTCAGCAGGCAATAGAGGGTGTAAGAGCACTTGCAGCACAGGGGCTGGATGGGATCATTCCCTGCGCTGGCCTGGGGCCATCGGTAAAGTCGCCCTCGCTCATTGCCCGGGTCAATTACTTTGGCGCCACAACACTGGTCGAAGGTTTGGCGGATGTACTGGTGGACGGCGGAGTGGTGGCGATGATTGCCTCCAATTCTGCCGCCATGGTGCAGAGCTCCCCCTATACTGAAGCGCTGATCGCCGGCGACGAGCAGACCGCCTGCGAGCTGGCCGATGCCGCTGATCCCTACAGCGCCTACGCAGGCTCCAAGTTAGCCTTGTGCGGCTGGATGCGTCGGCAGTGCCCGGAGCTGGCCCGCCGCAACATCAGAATCAATGCCGTTGCCCCGGGGATTGTGGCAACCCCCCTCACCGACAGCGTAATGAGTGACCCCGACCTGGGGCAGGCCATGAAGGACTTTGCCGCCAGCGTGCCTTTGGGTAAGGTGGCCCAGCCCCAGCAAATTGCCGATGTGGTGCTGTTCCTACTGAGCACCGGCGCGTCCTATATGTCGGGCTCAGTGTTGTTTGTCGACGGTGGTTATGACGCCGTGCTCAGGCCCGACGCAATCTAGCAGGTTGTTGATTTCCTATCTGCGTTGCCACTGCGGCGTTGATAACGGGCTCAAATCGGTCATTTATCGTGTATAAACTCCCTCATTTCGCCCGTTTTCGCCTTGCATTGGCTGCCTCGAAAACGGAAATCAACAACCTGCTAGGCTTTTACCCGATCTGGCGGGCCGGTTTTGTTGCCCAGGGCCAGACCGTGGATAATGCGCGCTTAGTCATCATCACGGTTTAGTCATGCAAGCACTCCTTGCCCCTCTGCTGCCGGTTATGTTGCCGGTGTTGCTGTGTGCCATGCTGGGCGCACTGTGGGCGCGATTCCGCCAGCCTTTCGATCAGGAATTTGTGCGCCGCATTGTTACCTGGGTCAGTGCGCCGGCGCTGATCGTCGGTACCTTTAGTGATATGACCATGCCGGCGACGGAGATGCGCTCGGCGCTGGTGGCGAGTGTGGTGTTGCTGCTGTTTGGCGGCAGCTTTGCGGCGCTGTTTTGCCTGCTGACCCGGCAGTCGCTGCAGAGTTTTCTGGTGCCGCTGACCTTTGGCAATTTCGGCAATATGGGCTTGCCGCTGTGCTTGTTTGCCTTTGGCGAGGCGGGCTTAGCGCTGGGGCTGGCGGTATTTCTGGTGACCACTCTGTGCCACTTCTCGTTGGGGGTGGCGATACTCAATGGCCGAGCCGCTGGCCGGGCGTTACTGCAATCGCCGATTTTGTACTCGGGGGTCGTCGCGGCGTCGATGTTGATGCTGGACTGGTCACTGCCGCCATTTTTACAAAATACTGCCGATATTCTCGGCAGCATGTGTATCCCTCTGATGCTGCTGACGCTGGGGATTTCACTGAGCAGTTTGCGGGTGTCGTCGGCGGGCCTGTCGCTGCTCTACGCCGTTGCTCGTCTGGGCCTGGGCTTGCTGGCGGGGCTGACCACGGTGTGGGTGCTGGAGCTGGAAGGCGTGTTGCGTCAGGTGGTGCTGTTGCAGTCGGCCATGCCGGCGGCCGTCTTTAACTACCTGCTGGCGGTTCAGTACCGGCGGGAGGCCGATACCGTGGCGGGGATTGTGGTGATGTCCACTCTGCTGAGTTTTATCACCATCCCCGCCTTGCTGCTTTATCTGGGGGTTGAGTAGGTGTGGAGCAGGAGGGTGGACAAGCGGTACCCACCCAGTCCGGTCAGCGGATAATGATCATCTTCTTGATGCGGGCGATTTCGCTTTCCAGCTTTTCGTAGATGGCCTTCACATCGACCTCGGCGCCGACACTGACCCGGCTGCTGATCTGGGTGACCGGAAAAATAAACTCATCCTTGGTGGGCACCTCCAGTGCTCTGCTACGGCCCTTTTTGTCGCTGTAGACCACCCAGCGCAGACTGTGCTCCCGCTGCAGGTATTCCCCCATAATGATGCCCATGGCCTGCAGTTGGGTCAGGTTGTCCTTATCAATCAGGTGGCGGTCCAGCATGGTTTGCATCAATTGCAGGTCGCTGTCCCGGCCCTGGCCAAAGCTGCGCCCCAGTGAGCGCCTGGCATTGTCGTTGAGCTGGTCCTTGGCCTTGTCCATAAATTGCTGGTCGAGGGGGGTTATCGGATCTACTCGCCACTGCTGGGCGTGGGCCGACAGGCCCAAGGTCAGCAACAGCAGGCACAGAATGGACGTTATCGGGTTGATACGCATGATTAGACCTCCGTGGCCGGGAACAACATCGCGTTTCACTAATGAAAGATTATATCTTCTTTGACCCCGGTGCAGTGACGGGGTTTCCTATTGTTGTGGTCGCGGGCCTCCAATGTTGCGGTGACTGCCGCTATGGCGGCGATTGTCTCTTGAGCTGGGCATCGCGGGCCAGTACCATTGGCGGCTTGCAAAATTTCTGGAGACATCGGCATGATTTCGGGCAGCATCGTCGCAATCGTAACGCCCATGCACGCGGACGGCAGCATCGATTGGGAAGCCCTGTCGCGACTCATCGACTGGCACGTTGAGCAGGGCAGTGACGGCATCGTCGCCGTCGGCACCACAGGCGAATCCGCCACACTGGCCATGGATGAGCACAAGATGTTCATTAAGGCCTGCGTCGACCAGGCTGCGGGTCGAATGACCGTGATTGCCGGCACCGGTGCCAACTCCACCTCTGAAGCCATCGAGTTGACCGAAGTGGCCCGGGAGGTCAACGCCGACGCCTGCCTGCTGGTGACCCCCTATTACAACAAGCCCACCCAGGAAGGTCTGTACCAACACTTTATGGCCATTGCCGACGCGGTGGACATTCCCCAGGTGCTGTACAACGTGCCCGGTCGGACTGCCTGCGATATGCAAAATGCCACCACGGTGCGCCTGGCTGAGCACCCCAATATCGTCGCCATTAAGGATGCCACTGGCGATGTGGCCCGGGGTCGGGAACTGATTGAGGCCGTTGGGGACAAATTGGCTGTACTGTCTGGTGATGATGCCACTGCCATGGAGCTGATGCTGGCCGGCGGCAAGGGCGATATTTCGGTCACCGCTAACGTGGCGCCGGCAGCGATGAAAGCCATGTGCGATGCCGCCATTGCCGGTGATCGCGCCGCCGCCGAGGCCGCCAATGCGCCACTGCTGATGCTTCACGAGCGGCTTTTCGTAGAGGCCAACCCCATCCCGGTAAAATGGGCACTGGCGGAAATGGGCATGATGGAAAACGGTATTCGTTTGCCCATGACCCCCTTGAGCGAAGGCGCCCAGCCTCAGGTCCGCGAAGCACTGCGGCATGCGGGGTTGCTTAAATAAATGAAGGATTCTATGGGTAAGCGTAGTGTGACCCGTTTTGTCGTGCTGCTAAGTGCCGTGGTTCTGTCGGCCTGCGGCGTATTTCGTGACCGCTCCGACGATTACCGGCGGGCAGAGCTGAGTAAACCACTGGATCTGCCGCCGCAGATGCAATCTGAAGCCCTCGGCGACGAGTACGCGGTGCCGGGAATAGCCGGGCATCAGCGCTTGAAAGGCGAGTTTAACGCGCCGCGCCCTGAGCCACTGGCCAAAAATGTCGGCCAGTCTGAAGTGCGGATTCAATCGCTGGGCGACAATCGCTGGATTCTCTTGGACGGTGCACCCAACCAAGTGTGGCCCCGGGTTCGCGCGTTTCTCGATCGGGTGGGCCTCGACGTGGCTGATATCAACGTTGAACAGGGCATTATCGAAACCCAGTGGCGGGATGCCGAGCAGGTACAAGGGCAGGAGCGCTTCCGTTTTCGTTTAGAGCAGGGGGTGCAGGTGGGCACCAGTGAAGTTCACACCCTGGTACAGACCGGCGCCGCCGGCAAGCCCTGGCCACAAAACTCCACTGACAAAGACCGTGAGCGCCAGGTTGTTAAAGTGTTGGCTCAGTATCTGGCCAATGAAGAAGCGGCAGGTACCGTGTCGATACTGGCCAAGCGCAAGGGCCGGGAGCTGGGCAAAATCTTCTTGGAAGGCGAGGGTGACCAAACTTATATTCGCCTGAAGGACCTGTCTTACGACCGTGCCTGGGCGGCACTGGCACTGGCCCTGGAAAAATCCGGCTTTGAAATTGAAGAGGCCCACCAGTCAGTCAATAAACTGTGGCTCAGCTACTTCGACCCGGAAAAAAACCGCCCCGGTTTCTTGCGCCGTCTATTTGGCGCTGAGCGCAAGTATGTCGCCCGCTATGTGGTGGAAATGCGTCCGGTCAGTGATAGTGAGCACCTGATTTTCCTCAACTTCCAGAAGGGCCGTCGCCTGCCCGAGGAAAAACGCCAGGACATTCTCAACCGGGTCATGGGTTATCTGCATTGAGCCTTCGCTTCGCCTCATTGGGAAGTGGCAGTAAAGGCAACGGTACCCTCGTTGCCACCGCCGACAGCTGCGTGCTCGTGGATTGCGGGTTCACCTTAAAAGAGACCCGCCGCCGCCTGGAGCGGCTGGGTGTGGCGCCGGAACAACTGTCGGCAATACTGGTTACCCACGAGCACAGTGACCATATTAAAGGCGTGCTGCCGCTGGCCAAGAAGTACGAGCTGCCGGTGTTTACCAGTTTTGGCACCGCCGAGTACGGGGAAATGCGCAGCACGCCCTGGTGGCGCTGCCTGTCACCCGGTGACAGTGAGGAAATTGCCGGTATCGATATACAGGCAGTCCCGGTGCCCCATGATGCCCGGGAACCCTGCCAGTTTGTGTTTCGCCATCGTTCCCGCAGCCTGGGTTTGTTGACCGACCTGGGCAGCGTGACGCCAGTGGTCAGGCAGCACTATGCCGAATGCGACGCGTTGGTGTTGGAGTGTAATCACGATGTACCGATGCTAGAGGCCGGCCCCTATCCGCCTTCCCTGAAGCGTCGAGTCGGTGGCGACTGGGGCCACTTGAATAATGGCCAAGCGGCGAGTTTACTGAGTAGCTGTGAGATCGAGCGTCTTCAGCATTTGGTGATGGCGCATCTCAGTGAGCAAAACAATACACCGGCGCTGGCGCGCTCTGCGATCGAGCCTCATATGCAAAGCAGTGAGGCCTTGCTGAGCGCCGATCAGGAGGCCGGTTTCGACTGGCTCGAGATAGCCTAATAAGTTTGCGCGGGCAGTGCGCCCGCCTTGAATGGAAAACACCATGGAAAAACGCGAAGAGTTGTATTCTGGTAAGGCCAAATCGGTATTCAAAACCGATGATCCGGATCGCTATGTACTTGCCTTCCGCAACGACACCTCGGCATTTGATGGGGTCAAGGTCGAGCAGCTTGATCGCAAGGGCATGGTCAACAACAAGTTCAACGCCTTTATCATGGCCAAACTGCAGGCAGCGGGGATACCCACCCATTTTGAGTCCCTGTTGGGAGACACCGAGTCGGTGGTCAAGCGTCTGGATATGCTGCCCATTGAGTGTGTGGTACGCAATTATGCCGCCGGTTCGCTGGTCAAGCGCCTGGGCGTAACAGAAGGGCAGGCACTGACGCCGCCGACTTTTGAGACTTTCTTAAAGGATGACGCCCTGCACGATCCGATGATCAATGAGTCTCACATCCGCAGTTTTGGCTGGGCCACCGACGAACAGATGGCACGTATGAAGGCGTTGACTTACCAGGTTAACGATGTGCTCAAAGCGATGTTCTTGGACGCCGGTATGTTGCTGGTGGACTACAAGCTGGAATTTGGCGTCTACAACGACGGTGAGATTTACCTGGGCGATGAGTTCTCCCCCGACGGGTGTCGGATCTGGGACAAGGACACCCGGGAAAAACTCGACAAGGATCGCTTCCGCCAAGATTTGGGCAACGTGGTGGAATCCTATGAACTGGTCGGTCGCCGACTGGGCATCGACTTTGATGCCTAATCTCGCCGAGATCCAAGCTAGACGAGACCCAGGCTAGACCCCATGCGCGCCCGTTTTAGCCACTATCAACTTCGCCTGATAGCGGTCCTGCTGCTGTCATTGTCGGCGTCGCTGTGGCTGCAGGGCGATCACCTTCACATTACTGACAAGCACTCCGTCAGCGAGCACTGTTTGGTCTGCCAGTTTGGCGGCGCGGCGGCCCCGGCGGCAGTGTTTGTTGTTGCGGTGGTGTTGGCCAGCGCCACCTTGCTGGCGCCCACCCTTGTTAATTCCCTCAGCCCGGCCCGACGTTTGCGGCCGCCGGCCCGCGCTCCACCTCTGATCTCCTAACCCTCAACGAACTCGTTTACCGCCCCTGTGTGAGGCGGTGTTGATGTATGACCGTTTGCCTGTTTGGCGGCAATGGCTTGCGCGTGCGAGCGGTCGATCCTAGGAGATTGGTAATGATCCGCAAAACGTTTACGCCACTTTCATTGGTGGCGGCACTGTGGTCGATGCAGGCTGTAGCCAATGAAGACCATGTTCTGGAACACGTGCTGGTGACCATGCCGGCTCACAAAAAAGATGCCCAAACCGCAATGCCAGTGACGGTGCTGCGGGGCGAGGAACTGCGCCGTCGCGCCGCGTCGACCCTGGGCGACACCTTGCAACAGGAGCCGGGACTGTCATCGGCCAGCTTTGGCCCCGGTGTGGGTCAGCCGGTTATCCGCGGCCAGCAGGGTCCCCGAGTGCAGGTGCTGCAAAACAGCTTGCCCAGCTTTGATGTGTCTACCAACAGTGCCGATCACGCGGTTTCCGTAGAGCCGCTTCTGGCCGACAGTGTGGAAGTGATCCGCGGCCCCGCCACTTTGCTGTACGGCTCCGGCGCTATCGGCGGGGTGGTGAATGTGCTGGACAACCGGGTGCCGGCCACCCATGTTCAGGGTGTTGAGGGCGGGCTGGAGCTGCGCCACTCATCAGTGGACGACGGCCGTACTGGCATTATGAGAATCGACGCCGGCAATGGCCCCTGGGCATTCCATCTCGACGGTTTGTACCGGGACTGGAACGAGCCGGATATCCCCGGCTTGGCTATCGATGAATCGGTGGTCGAGGAGGTCGAAGAAAACAGCGACGGTTTTATTGCCAATGCCGATGGAGAAGCGCGCCGCTTTACCCTGGGTACAGCCTTCCATTTTGACCGCGGTTATATCGGTGTGAGTTACAGCGAATACCAGGACGACTACGGTATTCCCGGCGGTGTGCACGCCCACCACCATGACGAGGAGCATGAGGGTGAGGAGGAACATGAGGGTGAAGAAGAGCATGCCGAAGAAGAGCACGAGCATGAAGAACACGAGGAAGAGGGTGGAATCAGCCTCGATGTAGAGCAAAGCCGTTGGGATTTGGCTGGCGATCTGCATCTTGAGGGCTTCTGGGAATTGTTCCGCTGGCGGGCGGCGTACAGCGATTACTCCCATGTGGAGGTCGAGCCCAGTGGTGAAGCCGGCACCCGTTTTGAAAAAGAAGCCACTGCCCTGCGCGGCGAGTGGGCCCATGCCCCCCGCGGAGCCTGGCACGGTGTGTTAGGGCTGCAGTTCCAGCAGGCGGATTTTTCGGCAATCGGCGAGGAGGCGTTTGTACCTGCCAACACCACCCAGGCACTGGGCTTGTTTTGGGTTGAAGACTACCACGGCGATGGCTGGCAAATTGAGTCGGGTTTGCGGGTGGATTTTAACGAACTCGAAGCTGACGACAGCTCGCTGGATAATCACGATGACACTGTCTTCAGCGCTTCCGTTGCCGGTCGTGTCGATCTGACTGACAGTGTGACGGCTTCCCTGGCGCTCTCGCAATCCAGTCGGGCGGCAACGGCAGAGGAGCGCTATTCCAACGTGCTCAATGACGAGGCGTCCTGGGTAGTGCATGGCGCAACCGGTGCGATTGAGTTGGGCGACGAGTCTCTGGACACGGAAACATCTCGGAATCTGGACGCCGGCTTAGAGTTTGTCTCCCAGTGGGGTGCCACCCAAGTGAGCGCCGAGCTCAATCTGTTTTACAACGCCTTTGCGGACTTTATTTATCTCGACAATACTGGCGAGGTGCAGGACGAGTCACCAGTGTTAGCGTATGCCCAGCAGGACGCTGAGTTTGTTGGCCTGGAATACCGCCTGGGATTGGTGCGGCCAGTGGCGGGCGGGGACTTGGGTCTCACGCTGTTTGGCGATGCTATTGAGGGTGAACTGGACGACGGTGAAAATGTGCCGAGAATGCCACCCCGGCGCATCGGCCTGACTGCCAGTTGGGAGAGTGGCGACTGGTATGGGGATATCACCGTTATCCGTGCCGCTGAGCAAGATGAGCCGGGGCAATTTGAGTCGGAAACCGATGGCTACACCCGGGTCGATGCCGGTGTGTCTTGGCAGTTGTCCGTGGCAGAGGTCCTTCACACATTGTCTCTGCAGGGTAAAAACCTCAGTGATGAGACCATTCGTCGCAGCACCTCCTTTATTTGGGACTATGCACCGGAGCCCGGCCGCAGTATTGAGCTGGCCTGGCGCTTACAGTTTTAGTGCCCGATTGACAGCTTTAATTGATCTCCTCCCTGCCGCCGGCCGTTGCCGGCGGTGCTTTTTCTACTCGGATATTACCTATAGCCCTCACAGCATGGATTCTTCAGGCTAACCTTACCTGTTAGGGATGATGTTCGGTCCCAGCGGGATAACAATCTCTATGTCGCGATAAGAGAACGCTGGCTATGCCACAACAGAATCCTAGCCTGGACCAATTAAAGCGCACCCTAGCCGCTATTGGGGAGTCCCAGGCCATCATAGAATTTGAGCCCGACGGTGCGATCCGTCAGGCCAACGATAACTTTCTCGCCATCACCGGCTACAGCGCCGAAGAGCTGGTGGGAGCCCATCATCGCATTTTTGTCGATAAGGCCTACGCGTCATCAGCGGCCTATCGCCAGTTTTGGCAATCCCTGGCGTCGGGGCATTCCCAGTCCGGGGAGTTTCAGCGCTTTGCTAAAAATGGCAGTGTGTTCTGGATACAGGCGTCCTACAGCCCGGTATTCGACAAAGCGGGTAAGGTGGTGAAAGTGGTCAAAGTGGCCAGTGATATCACCGAGCAAAAGCGTCGCAATACCGACTACGAAGGGCAAATCGCAGCGATCAACGCGACCCAGGCAGTGATCCAATTCAAACCGGATGGCACTATTATCGACGCTAACGATAACTTTTTATCGGCCATGGGTTACAGCCGGGAAGAGATTGTCGGCAAGCATCACAGCCTCTTTGTCGATAGCCAATTAAAAAGCTCACCACAGTACAAACAGTTTTGGGCGCAGCTTGCCGCCGGAGACGTGCAGCAAGGTGAGTTTCATCGTATCCGTAAGGGTGGCGAGGATATTTGGATCAGTGCCTCCTATACGCCGATCTGCGACGACAATGGTCAGGTGGTCAAAGTGGTCAAGTACGCCACTGATATCACCGATCAGAAGATGCAGGAAGCCGATTACCGGGGCCAGATCAGCGGCATTAATGCCACCCAGGCGGTGATTCATTTTGAAGTCGACGGCATCATCCTCGATGCCAATGATAACTTCCTCAACGCCATGGGTTACCGCCGTGAGGAAATCATCGGTGAGCACCACCGTAAATTTGTGCCGGCAGACTACGCCGCGTCAGCGCAGTACCGGGCCTTTTGGGAAGCGCTGGGCAGGGGTGAAGCGCAGACCGGCGAGTTCCGCCGGGTCAACAAGTGGGGCGAGGATATCTGGATACAGGCCTCCTACACGCCGATCAAAGACTTCAATGGCCGGGTGTTCAAGGTGGTTAAATACGCCACCGATATAACCCAACAAAAGCTCACTAATGCCGACTATCAGGGTCAGATTGAGGCGATCGGCGCCACTCAGGCGGTGATCGAATTCAAAACTGACGGGCATATTGTCACCGCCAATAACAACTTCCTGGCGGCAATGGGCTACTCATTGGAGGAAATTCAGGGCCAACATCACGGCTTGTTTGTCGATCCCCAGTACCGGGAGTCAGCCGCCTACCGAGACTTCTGGCAAGCGTTGGCCCGGGGTGAGGCCCAGCAGGGTGAGTTCCAGCGCCTGGCCAAAGGTGGCCGGGAAATCTGGATACAGGCCTCCTACACGCCCATTAAAGACTACAACGGTAAAGTCTTTAAAGTGGTGAAGTACGCCACTGATATCACCGAACGCAAACAAGCGGTCTCTGAGGTGGGGCGGCTGATTGCCGATGCCAAGCAGGGGCACTTGGACGGCCGAGCCAATGTTGAGGGCACCGGCGGCGACAACCGATTACTGCTGGATAATATCAACGCCATGCTGGACGCAGTTACCGCGCCCATCGCCGAAGTGGCGGATGTGATGCAGGCAGTGGCTGACAATGTGCTCACCCGCCGCATTGAAGGGGATTACCACGGTCGCTTTAGCGATCTGCGCGGCTATGTAAACAGCGCAGTGGACCAGCTACACCGATCCATGTCTCACGTCTCTGAGGCCTCAGAACAAGTATCTGCCGCGGCGGGGTTGATTGCATCCTCTAGCCACTCCGTCGCGGTAGGTGCTTCCCAACAGGCCGCGTCTATTGAGGAGACTGGCCGCTCCTTGGAGCAGTTGCGGGATCAGACCCGGCAGAATGTCGACAATACCCGGCAGGCGAAATCCCTTGCTGAGGATACCCAGAGCCTGGCGGAGCAAGGCAGTGGCAGCATGGAGAAAATGCTGGAGGCCATGGACCGCATCAAAGCTGCCGCCAAAGACGCCCAAGCGATCATCAGCGATATTAACGAAATTGCCTTCCAAACCAACCTGCTGGCACTGAACGCGGCCGTTGAAGCGGCTCGGGCCGGCGAGGCGGGGCGCAGCTTTGCAGTAGTGGCTGAAGAGGTTCGCAATCTCGCACAGCGGGCTAAAGACGCCGCCAACAAAACCGAAACCCTGATCGCCCAGAGTGCCGAGTCGGCCCAGGATGGCGGCGAGCTTTCCGGTGAGGTCAGTGATCGCCTTAGTGATATTCGCGGCGCGGTGAGCAAGGTGAACGATATCGTTGCCGAAATCACCACCGCCAGCGAAGCCCAGGCGGTGGGTATCGACGAAATCAGCCTGGCAATGACCGAAATGGATAAGGTTGTGCAGCGCTCCGCTGCGGATGCCGAGGAGTCTTCCAGCGCTGCAGAAGAGCTGGCGGGCCAAGCCAAAGAGCTTAACCAAATGGTGTCGACCTTTGAGCTGGGCAGCGACGACACTCCGCCGGCCCAGTATGCTCAGGGTCAGCCCGTGATGTCGCGCCAAGCCGCGGGCTGATCTGCAAGCGCCGGCTTTTGTCTCGTCAGACGTCGGCCGATCCACTACTATGACGCCTTCAAGCTAGTCAGCTGAGGCGTTTTTTTGTTGGCCCCTACACCCCCTGAGCATGGCCCAAAGGTATGGAATCCCGATGGCGATTCCCGTGCAGCGGCCTTGGCTCGTGCGTTAAAAATTGACTGTATTGAACAGCGCGAAGCGGCTGGCTGCTATCTGTTTTACGACGATGGTCAGCTGGTCATTGGCCGCGGCGATGGCCGCCGAGAGAAACCCATGGCGGTGGACTTCGCCGCTCAGTGGCAGCAACGGCAGCCGGGTAGAGAAATGTTGCTAAAGGCGATTGGTGGTCGCCGTCCTGGACTGTCTGTTCTCGATGCAACAGCGGGGCTGGGGCGGGATAGCTTACTGTTGGCGTCTTACGGTGCGGAGGTCACCCTGTGCGAGCGTCATCCGGTGGTGGCCGCGCTGCTAAAAGATGGGCTGGAGAGGGCTAAGAGCGATAGCTCAGTGGCGGAAATCGCAACACGTATGCGGATTCTGGAAGGAGAGTGGCCCTCGGCGACCGTCAAAGATAAACCCTTCGATTTGATTTACCTGGATCCGATGTTCCCCGAGAGCAAAAAGTCGGCGCAGGTGAAAAAGGCCATGCAAATATTCCACGACCTGGTGGGCCCCGATGATGACAGCGATAGTTTGCTGCCGGCGGCCCTGGCCGAGGCCCGGCATCGGGTAGTGGTCAAACGCCCGGCAAGGGCGCCCTGGCTGGCGGGGATGCCGCCGCAGTTTGCGGTCACGGGGAAGGCACTGCGCTTTGATGTTTACCCCATCAAGGCGATGCCACCAAAGTAGCCCACCGAGTTTAAGATTGGGCGTTAAAGGCCTGGCCGTTGACCTCGCGGCTGGCATCGCTCATCAGGTAGAGGTATACCGGCATGATGTCGGCGGGGTCGGGGTTGCTACTGGGGTTTTCACCGGGATAAGCGGTGCGGCGCATGGTGGTGTTGGTGGCGCCGGGATTAATGCTGTTGACCCGAGTGCCATTGAGGTCGAATTCCTCATCGGCCAATATCTGCATCAGGCCTTCAGTGCCAAACTTGGACACCGAATACGCGCCCCAAAAAGCTCGCCCTTTGCGTCCCACCGACGACGATGTGAAAACAATAGAGCCTGCCTCGGCCTGGGCTAGTAGGGGCAGCAGGGCTTGGGTAAGCAGGAAGCCCGCGGTGAGATTAACCTGAATCACCTCGTTCCAGCTGTCGGGTGTGGTCTGGGCGATGGTGCGGCGTTGGCCCAGTTCACTGGCGTTGTGCAGCAAGCCGTCCAATTTGCCGAATTCCTGCTCCAGAGTTGCCGCCAACTGTTGGTAGTCTTCGGCGCAAGCGCCTCGCAAGTGCAAGGGGTAGATGGCCGGTGTCGGCCCGCCCGACGCTTCGATCTCATCGTAGACCGCCTCCAGCTTTTCTATGGTTCGACCCAGCAAAATCACGGTGGCGCCGCGCTTGGCAAAGGCCAGAGCGGCGGCGCGACCAATGCCGTCGCCGGCGCCGGTGACCAAAATGACTTTGTCCTTCAGGCAATCGTCGGCGGGGCTAAAGTCGGCGGGTACGGTGAGGGGCTCGGTCATGGCTGGGTCGTGGTCTCCAGAGTAGTGAGTTGATCCATTAGTGGGGTGAGGTCGGCGGCGTGACTAAGAATGTAATCTGCGCCCCAGTCTTCGATGTTGTCACCATCGTGAATATAGCCGTAGCGGCAGGCGACGGTGGGCATACCGGCGTTGCGACCGGCGTCGATATCCCGGCGGTGGTCACCCAGGTAAATGGCGTTGCGGGGGTGCACACCGAGTTGCTGGCAGGCCAGGTAAATTGGCTCGGGGTGAGGCTTGCGATTGCTGACGTGATCGGGGCAAATGGCGGTGGCGCAGCGCTGCTTTAATTCCAGTGCTTCAAGCAAGGGTTCGGTGAAGCGCGCGGGCTTGTTGGTGACGATGCCCCATTGCATGCCGCGGTTTTCGATCTCGGTCAGCTGCTCCGCCATACCGGGAAACAGGGTAGTGCCTACCGCCAGATGCTGGGCGTAGGCGTCCAGGAAGGATTGCAGCAAAGTGTCAAAGCCGGGGGACTCGATATCCTGCTCAAAGCCCATCGACACCACGGCGCGGGCGCCGTCTGAGACGGTCTGCCGTACCCGGTGGTAGTCAACGGTCGGGCGACCGTGCTGCTGAAGCAGGGTGTTGAGCACGGTAGTGAAGTCCGCCGCGGTATCCAGCAGTGTGCCGTCCAGATCAAAAAGTACCGCTTTCAATATCATGAGCTGGCCGGCTTTTTGACGTGGACCATGTAGTTGACGTCCACATCCCGATCGTTGAGGCGGTACTGCCGGGTGATGGGGTTGTAGGTCAGTCCGGTCATATCTTCCAGTCGCAGGTCATTCTCGCGAATCCAGCCGCTCAGTTCCGAGGGGCGAATAAATTTGCGGTACTCGTGGGTGCCCTTGGGCAAGAGTTGCAACACGTATTCGGCGCCGAGGATGGCAAAGGCGAAGGACTTGGGGTTGCGGTTGATGGTGGAGAAATACAAATCCCCACCCGGCTTGCACAGGGTCGCGCAGGCGCGGATTACCGAGGCGGGGTTGGGAACGTGTTCCAGCATCTCCAGGCAGGTCACCACGTCGTAGAAGCCGGGTTGATCCTCTGCCAGTTCCTCTGCAGTGGTCTGGAAATAGTCCACCTTGGCACCGCTTTCCAGCTGATGCAGGCGCGCAACGCCCAGTGGCGCTTCACCCATGTCGATGCCGGTCACCTTGGCGCCCCGCAGCGCCATGGCTTCGGAGAGAATGCCGCCGCCACAGCCTACATCCAGCACCCGCTGCTCTGCCAGGGGGGAGCGCTGGTCGATGTAGTTGACCCGCAGCGGGTTGATTTCGTGCAGTGGCTTGAACTCACTATTGCGATCCCACCAGCGGCTGGCGAGCTCTTCAAACTTGGCGATTTCCGCCGGGTCGACGTTCTGTTGTTGCATTAATTCTCTCCGTTAATAGCGCTGCGCCAGTGCTCCGCCCGCTCGATGAGGTCGCGACTATCTAGGCTGGTCAATTCGCCATTGTCCAGCACTCGGCGACCCTTGATCCAGCTGTGCCGCACGGCGTGGCTGACCTGGCTGTAAACCAGCTGTGACACCGGCGTGTAGACCGGCTGGTGGGCAATGCCGGACAAATCCACAGCGATGATATCGGCTTGTTTCCCCGCTTCCAGACTGCCCACCAGGTGGTCGATGCCCAGTGCCCGAGCGCCGCCCAGGGTGGCCATCTCCAGCGCGGCGGTATCCGGCAGGGCAGCGGCGTTGGCGGCCACCGCCTTGGCCAGTATTGCCGCGGTGCGCATCTCGCCGAACATATCCAAGTCATTGTTGCTGGCAGCGCCGTCCGTGCCCAATGCCAGGTTAATACCGGTAGCGCGGAGCTTTTCCACTGGGGTAAAGCCGCTGGCCAGCTTTAAATTGGACTCCGGGCAGTGCACAACGTGGCTGTTGTGGCTGGCCAAGGTTTCGATGTCTTCGTCATTCAGACTGCATACGTGCACGCACTGGGTTTTGGGGCCCAGCAGCCCGAGATTGGCCAGGCGCTGGACGGGGCGCACGCCGGTTTGACGCAGGGCTTCCTCCACCTCGTGGTCGGTCTCGTGTAAATGGATGTGGATATGGGCGTCCAACTCGGCGGCCAGGGTGACCACTTTACTCAGCGCCTCGTCGCCGACTGTGTAGGGCGCGTGGGGGCCAAAGGCGATATTGATCAATTCGCTGTGCTTGTGCTCGTCACGCAGCGCCAAACCTTTGCGGAAGTAATCCTCGGGGCCGCTACCCCAGGCACTGGGAAAGTCGAATATCGGGAACGCCAGTTGCGCCCGCATGCCGCATTGGCGAGCGACCTCGGCGGTAACTTCGGGGAAAAAATACATATCGCTGAAGGTGGTGGTGCCGCTGCGGATCATCTCCGCCATGGCCAGCCCAGCCCCATCGCGAACGAAGTCCTCGCTGACGTGTTTTCCTTCGGCGGGCCAAATGTGCTCGTTCAACCAGGTTTGGAGAGGGTAATCGTCGGCCATGCCGCGAAATAGGGTCATGGCGGCGTGGCCGTGGGCGTTGATCAGCCCGGGCATCAGTACTTGGTGGTTGAGCTGTAACACTTCGCCTGCGGCGATGTTGGTGGCCCGATCCGCGGGCAGCACTGCCACGATGGTGCCATTGGTGACCGCAACCGCGTGGTTATCCAGCACCGGGCAGCCCGGCGTCACGGGCAGCACCCAGCGGGCGAAGATCAGCGTATCGACAGGCTGCTCGATACTGTCGATAGGGTTGGCGTGTGTTGCCTCCCGGTCTGGTGCGGACATGGGCAGTGGGACTCCTGACGCGTGTTCACTGGCTCACAAAGCGGCAAGTATACCTGTAAATACGTGGCGAATGGATGTAAAGATTCGCGCTAAAACGGCGGCGTCGGCCGCCGGCGCTGGCGGGGGTGGCGGCAGGGTAGTGGCTTGATTTAAGGCGATTTTAAACTGTCTCAGGGGGGCGCTGATGTGATATTATTTCGCTTTTATTTCTTTGCCCCGCCAACGTTGTGACCGACTCTGGCAATGGCATTGGTTTTTGCGTCGTTACAGGCTGTGACAGCGGCGCGTAGCACAATAAGGAAGCCCTCCGTTAATGGCCGAACTAGCAAAAGAAATCCTGCCGGTAAACATTGAGGACGAGCTAAAACAGTCCTACCTCGACTATGCCATGAGCGTTATCGTCGGCCGGGCACTGCCCGATGTCCGCGATGGCCTCAAGCCAGTACACCGCCGGGTATTGTTCGCGATGAACGAGCTCAGCAACGACTGGAACAAAGCCTACAAAAAATCCGCCAGGGTGGTGGGGGACGTGATCGGTAAATACCACCCCCACGGCGACTCTGCGGTCTACGACACCATTGTACGGATGGCTCAGCCGTTTTCGCTGCGCTACATGCTGGTAGACGGTCAGGGTAACTTCGGCTCCATTGACGGCGATAACGCGGCGGCGATGCGTTATACCGAAATCCGCATGCAGAAGCTGTCCCACGAGCTACTGGCGGACCTGGATAAGGAAACCGTGGACTGGGTGCCCAACTACGACGGCACCGAGCAGATTCCCGCAGTTCTGCCCACCAAGGTCCCCAACCTGCTGATCAACGGCTCCTCAGGCATCGCGGTGGGGATGGCCACCAATATCCCGCCTCACAATCTGACGGAAGTGGTCAATGGCTGTCTGGCACTGCTGGACGACCCGGATATCGACGTCGATGCGCTTATGGAGCATATTCCCGGGCCGGATTTTCCCACTGCCGGCATTATCAATGGTCGGGCGGGGATTGTGGACGCCTACCGCACCGGTCGCGGCCGAATCTACGTGCGGGCCCGGGCCGAGGTCATTGAGAACGACAAGACCAACAAAGACACCATCATCATCACCGAATTGCCTTATCAGGTGAACAAGGCGCGATTGATCGAAAAAATCGCCGAACTGGTAAAAGACAAGAAGATTGAAGGTATTTCTGAGCTGCGCGATGAGTCCGATAAAGAAGGGCTGCGCGTCGTCATTGAGCTCAAGCGGGGCGAAAGCGGCGAAGTGGTGCTGAACAACCTCTACGCCCAAACCCAGATGCAGAACGTGTTTGGCATCAATATCGTCGCCTTGGTGGATAACCAGCCACGGATTCTCAATCTTAAAGAGCTGCTGGAATACTTTATCCGCCACCGTCGGGAAGTGGTCACCCGTCGTACCGTGTACCTGTTGCGTAAGGCCCGGGAGCGCGGCCATGTGCTGGAAGGCCTGGCAGTCGCCATTGCCAATATCGATGAGGTCATCGCTACGATCAAAGCCTCGGCGACCACCCAGGAAGCCAAGGACAACCTGCTGGCCCGGGGCTGGCAAGCTGGCGACGTCAGTGCCATGTTGGAGCGGGCTGGCGAAAATGCCTGTCGCCCGGATGAGCTGGAAGAGCAATACGGTGTGCGTGAGGGAGCCTACTGGCTGTCCCCTGCCCAGGTTCAGGCGATTCTGGATTTGCGCTTGCAAAAACTGACTGGCCTGGAGCACGAAAAACTGCTGGCCGAATACCAGGAAAAACTGCAGGAAATCGCCCGCTACCTGGAAATTCTCTCCGACTACGACCAGTTGCTGGGCGTTATCCGTGAAGAGCTGGCAGCGGTCGTTAACGACTACGGCGATGACCGCCGTACTGAGATCGTTGCCTCGCAGTTGGATTTGACCCACGAAGACCTGATTCCGGAAGAGGAGCGGGTGGTCACCATCTCCAATGGCGGTTACGCCAAATCCCAGCCGCTGGACAGTTATCAGGCCCAGCGCCGGGGGGGAATGGGCAAGTCGGCAACCGCTGTGAAAGAAGAGGATTTTGTCGAACACCTGCTGGTGGCCAATACCCACGACACGATTTTGTGCTTCAGTAACATCGGCAAAGTCTACTGGCTCAAGGTTTATCAAATCCCTGTGGCGGGGCGAAACTCCCGCGGCCGGCCCATGGTCAACCTGCTGCCGCTGGACGAGGGCGAGCGCATTACCTCGATTCTGCCGGTGCACGAGTACACCGAGGGTTACTTTATCTTTATGGCCACCGCTAACGGTACGGTCAAAAAGACCCCGTTGGAGGCCTTCTCACGGCCCCGCAGTGTGGGGCTGATCGCGCTGGACCTGGACGAGGGCGACGTACTGATCAGTACCGCCATCACCCACGGCAGCAACGACGTGATGCTGCTCACTAGCGGCGGTAAGGCAGCTCGCTTTGCCGAGAGCGACGTGCGGGCCATGGGCCGTACCGCCCGGGGTGTTCGCGGTGTGCGTATGGACGAAGGGCAGCGGGTTATCGCCATGATTATCCCCAAAGAAGAGGGCCGGGTGTTGACGGTCTCCGAGAATGGCTACGGTAAACGCACGCCGGTCGAGGAGTTCCCCTGTAAAGGCCGGGGCAATCGCGGTGTTATCGCCATGGCGATCAGCGAGCGCAACGGCGCGCTGGTGGGCGCCGTTCAGGTTTTCGAGGGCGACGATCTGATGTTGATCACCGATCAGGGCACTTTGGTCCGTACCCGCACTGACGAAGTCTCCCTGCTTAGCCGCAATACTCAGGGTGTACGGGTGATTCGCTTGCGGGAAGAAGAGCACTTGGTTGGCGTGCAGCGGGTGGCAGAATCCGATGTCGACGAGGTGGTGGAAGAACTGGCCGGAGACAGCGTCGAAGGCGGTCTTGAAAGTGACGTTGAAGGCGCGCCCAGCAGCGAAGGCGATACCGCCGGCGGCGAGGATGGCGCACCAGATCAGCCTCAAGATTAATGTAAGAATGCTGCGCTAACATATTGTTATTACTATTTATTGGAGAAGTTAAAAGCAATGTCACGTCGGTTTAATTTTTGCGCGGGGCCAGCGGCCCTGCCCGAGGCTGTACTGAGCCAAGCGCAACAGGATTTGCTGGATTGGCAGGGGCGCGGCCTGTCGGTGATGGAGATGAGTCACCGCTCCGATGAAATGGTGGGTATCGCCAACGCGGCCGAGGCCGACCTGCGGGAGTTGTTGGGCATCTCCGACGACTACGCCGTGCTGTTCGTCCAGGGGGGCGCCAGCAGCCAATTCTCCGCGGTGCCCTTGAACCTCTGTGCCCAGGGCGATGTGGTGGATTACGTCAATACCGGGCAATGGTCTAAAAAAGCCATCAAAGAAGCCAAGCGCTTTGCTCAGGTTAACGTGGTTGCCAGCTCAGAGGACAGCAACTTCTCGACGATTCCGGCTTTCGACAGCTGGCAGCTCAGCGACAATGCCAAGTATCTCCACTACACCCCCAATGAAACCATTGGTGGTGTGGAGTTTTTCTGGACGCCGGATAGCAACGCGCCACTGGTGGCGGATATGTCCTCAACGATTCTGTCGCGCCCCATTGATGTCAATAAATTCGGTGTGATCTACGCCGGCGCGCAAAAGAATATTGGCCCCGCCGGCCTGACCATTGTGATTGTGCGCAAGGAGCTGATGGGCCAGTCGCGGGATATTACGCCCACGATGTTGGACTACCAGACCGCCGCCGATAACGACTCCATGTACAACACACCGCCGACTTTTTCCTGGTATCTGGCCGGTCTGGTGTTCAAGTGGTTAAAAGAGCAGGGTGGTTTGACGGCCATGGAAACCCTGAACCGTCGCAAGGCCGACAAGCTCTACGGCTATATCGACGACAGCGGCTTCTACAGCAACCCGGTTGAGAAACCCAGCCGCTCGTTGATGAATGTGCCCTTTGTGCTGGCTGACAGCAGTCTGGACAAAACTTTCCTGAGTGGCGCTGATGAAGCCGGCCTGCTCAACTTAAAAGGTCACCGCTCTGTTGGCGGTATGCGGGCCAGTATCTATAACGCCGTGCCCGAGGCGGCGGTGGACGCATTGATCGATTACATGAAGGACTTTGCCCAACGTCATGGTTGAGTGGGGGATGCAACATGTCTAAATCTGCCTCCGGTTCAGATTCAGGCCCAGGACAAGATTCGTCGGCGGTGACGTTAGACAGTCTGCGGGCCGATATCGACAGCATCGACAGTCAGATTCACGCTCTTTTGAATCGCCGGGCCCAGTGTGCTCAGCAAGTGGCCGAGGTCAAAACCCGGGAGTTTGAAGCGGCCCAGAGCTTTGAAACTGGCAGCGACAGCAGCAGTGCCCAACAGTTGCTGTTTTACCGACCGGAGCGTGAGGCGCAGGTGCTAGAACGGGTGAAGGCGGCCAATACCGGGCCCTTGTCGGACGATACCGTGGCCTTTATTTTCCGGGAAATCATGTCGGCTTGCCTGGCCCTGGAAAAGCCTATGGAAGTCGCTTATCTGGGCCCCGAGGGGACTTTTACCCAGGCGGCGGCTCTCAAGCATTTTGGCCATGCCGTTATCAGCGTGCCCCAGACGACGGTGGATCAGGTGTTTACCCAGGTGGAGTCGGGGCAGTGTAACTACGGGGTGGTGCCGGTAGAGAACTCTACCGAGGGCATGGTTAGCCACACCCTGGATGCCTTTATGAACTCGTCGCTGCAAATTTGCGGTGAGGTGGAGCTGCGGGTGCGCTTGCACTTGTTGGTCGCCGGTGGTGACAGCCAGGATATTAAGCGCATTTGTGCCCACCAGCAGGCGCTGGCGCAAAGCCGCCTTTGGTTGGATGCCAACTTCCCCAACGTCGAGCGGGTGGCGGTTAGCAGTAATGGCGAGGCGGCTCGTATTGCCGCCGGCGAAAGCGGCACGGCAGCCATTGCCGGTGACTTGGCAGCCCAGCAATATAACTTGGCCAAAGTGGCCAGCGATATTGAAGATCGACCCGACAACACCACGCGTTTTTTAGTCATCGGAAAAGAAGGGGTCCAGGCCAGTGGCCGGGATAAAACCTCCATTGTGGTGTCTGCCAACAATCGCCCGGGTGCATTGTTTAATTTGCTTGAGCCCTTTCAGCGCGCCAATGTGATGCTGACCCGCATTGATACCCGGCCGTCCAGAACCGAGACCTGGACCTACGTGTTTTTTATCGAGTTTGAGGGGCATCGCGACGACCCGGAGATAGCCGCCATTCTGAAAGAGCTGGCTGACCGGTCGGTGATGTGCAAGATTCTCGGCTCCTACCCCAAGGCCGCGTTGTAGCGCAGCGCGCCCCTGGATACCCAGAATTCTTGGGTCACCGGGAATAAGCAGGCAAAAATATGGGCGCAAAACAGAGGAATCAGTGAGTTGAGCTGCGATTTTATCGACCTGGCAAACAGCGGTATTCAGGGCCTGAGCCCCTACCAGCCCGGTAAACCCATCGAGGAGCTGGAGCGGGAGCTGGGTCTCAGCAATGTGGTCAAGTTGGCCAGCAATGAAAATCCCCTGGGTCCACCGCAGAGTGCTCTCGACGCCTGCCGGGCGGCGATGAATGGCCTCCATCTCTATCCCGATGCCAGCGGTTATCGACTCAAGACCAGCCTGTCCGCCAAGCTGGGCGTACAGCCCGAACAACTGACGTTGGGCAATGGCTCCAACGATGTGCTGGATTTGCTGGCGAGGGTATTCCTGGACGGTGACTCATCAGCGGTCTACTCCCAGCACGCCTTTGTGGTTTATCCCATTGCCGTTCAGGCGGCGGGGGCAAGGGCGATCGTGACGCCGGCGCAATCCTGGGGCCACGATCTCCAGGCCATGGCGGAGGCCATCGACAGCGATACCCGTCTGGTCTTTATCGCCAATCCCAACAACCCCACCGGCACCTGGCTGACAGAGCAAGATGTCCGACACTTTCTGGCGCAGGTCCCGGACAATGTCATCGTGGTGCTGGATGAAGCCTACGCTGAGTACGTGGAGGAGGCCGACTACCCGGATGGTGTTGAGTTAATGGCGGATTATCCCAATCTGGTGGTGACCCGCACCTTCTCTAAAGCGTATGGGCTGGCTGGTCTGCGGGTGGGGTATGCCATCAGTCATCCCGACGTGGCCGATCTGTTAAACCGGGTCAGAGCGCCATTCAACGTCAACAGTATGGCGCTGGCGGCGGCGGAAGCGGCCCTCAACGATAGCGATTACCTGGCTCGCAGTCTCGACGTGAATCGTCGGGGCATGATCCAGTTGGGTGAAGGGCTGAGCAAGCTGGGGCTGGATGTGATCCCCTCGGTGGGGAATTTTATCGCTGTGGCGATGCCGGGCCGGGCGGGACCGTATTACCAAGCCTTGTTGGAGCAGGGTGTGATTGCCCGCCCAGTGGGCGTTTATGAGATGCCCAAGCATTTGCGTATTACCGTGGGCCTGGAGCAGGAAAATGCCCGTTGCCTGGAGGCGCTGTCGGCAGTGTTAAACGAGCCGCGTTCATGATTAATAAGCTGACCATTATCGGCCTGGGCCTGATGGGGGGCTCCCTCGCTCAGGCGCTCAAGCAGCAACAGGCAGTGGGCGAAGTTTGGGCGACCGGTCGGCGTAGCGCCTCCCTGGAAAAAGGCCAGGCCCTCGGGGTCATTGACCACTGGACACTGGATCTGGCCGAGGCGGTAAAAGGTGCCGATATGGTGCTGGTGGCCACGCCGACACTGGTGGCTGAGCAGGTGCTGTCGGATTTGGCGCCCTTGCTGGAGCCGCAGATGGTGGTCACGGATGTGGCCAGTGTTAAAGGTAATATCCGCGATGCCGCCGAGCGGGTGTTTGGCGAAGTGCCTGCCAACATCGTGCTTGGGCACCCCATAGCCGGGTCTGAGCAGAGCGGTGTCGAGGCGGCAAAGGTGGATTTGTTTCGGGATCATCGGGTGATCCTGACGCCGCTGCCCTCAACCTCTGAGGCCGCGCTAAACAAAGTTCGCGCAATGTGGGAAACCGCCGGTGCTGAGGTGGTGGCCATGTCGGTGGAGCACCACGATGTGGTGTTGGCGGCGACCAGCCATTTGCCCCATGTGCTGGCCTACACGCTGGTCGATGCTCTTGCAGCCAACGGCGACGCCGCAGAGATATTTCGTTTTGCGGCGGGGGGCTTCCGGGACTTTACCCGTATTGCCTCCAGCGATCCGAAAATGTGGCACGATATTGCCCTGGCCAATCGCGATGCTATTTTACAAGGCATTGATGACTTTACGGCCCACCTGGCAGGAGTGCGGGCTGCCATTGCCGACGGCGACAGCGAGGCGATTACCACCGTATTTACCCGCGCCAAAGCGGCCCGAGATCAACACTTTCTCGGTCAGTACCGACCAGCAAATCGCAACGACAAATCCTGATTAATTGAGACTTCAACGTGAAATTTATTGCAAAGGCCGGCGGCCAGGTCGAGGGCCAGGTTCGGGTTCCCGGCGACAAATCCATCTCTCATCGCTCCATTATGTTGGGGGCCATTGCCGATGGTGTGACCACGGTAGACGGTTTTCTCGAAGGAGAGGATGCCCTGTGTACCCTTAAGGCCTTTCGTGCGCTGGGTGTGGTGATTGAAGGCCCGGAAAATGGCCGGGTGGTGATCCACGGTGTGGGGCGGGACGGCTTGCAAGCTCCCAGCGAAGATATCTACGTAGGTAACTCGGGCACCTCAATGCGCTTGTTGGCGGGGCTGCTGGCCGGCCAAGCCTTCGATGTGACGATGACTGGCGATGAGTCCCTGACTAAGCGCCCCATGGAGCGGGTGGCGGCCCCGCTGCGAATGATGGGCGCCGTGGTGGAAACCGCTGAGGGCGGTCGGCCGCCGCTGACCCTGCGGGGCGGTCAACAGCTCAAGGGCATTCACTACGATCTGCCCATGGCCAGTGCCCAGGTGAAATCCTGTGTCTTGCTGGCGGGACTGTATGCCGAGGGGGAGACCTCCACCACCGAGCCAGCGCCAACCCGGGATCACAGCGAGCGAATGCTGCGAGGCTTTGGTTACCCGGTTGAGGTGAAGGGCGCCACAGCCCGCCTGCAGGGCGGTGGCAGGCTCCAGGGCGTGCATATCGATGTGCCCGCTGATATTTCCTCGGCCGCCTTTTTTATGGTGGCGGCTAGCATTACCCCCGGCGCCGACCTGACGCTGGAGCATGTCGGTGTCAACCCCACCCGTACCGGGGTAATCGATATTCTCAAGGCCATGGGGGCCGATATCACCTTGCTCAACCACCGCGAGGTGGGCGGTGAGCCGGTGGCGGATATCCGGGTGCGCCACGCTGCGCTGAAGGGTATTGATATTCCCGAGCATCTGGTGCCGCTGGCGATAGATGAGTTTCCCGTGCTGTTTGTCGCCGCGTCCTGCGCCTCAGGGCAAACGGTACTCACCGGCGCCGAGGAGTTGCGGGTGAAGGAAAGTGACCGCATTCAGGTGATGGCGGAGGGACTGGCTACCTTGGGTATCGATGCCCAACCCACCCCGGACGGTATTGCCATTCAAGGCGGCGAGCTGGGAGAGGGCACGGTATACAGCCACCACGATCACCGCATCGCCATGTCCTTTGCCGTCGCGTCGCTGCGAGCAAAGGGCCCCATTGTCATTGAGGGTTGCGACAATGTGGCGACCTCCTTCCCCAATTTTGTTGAACTGGCTACCAAAGTCGGCATGAACCTGGAGGTCGCAGAGTGACCGCGCCGGTTATCACTATTGATGGGCCCAGTGGCTCGGGCAAAGGCACTTTGTGTCAGGCGCTGTCCCGGGAGTTGGGCTGGCATTTGCTGGACAGCGGCGCTCTGTACCGTTTGGTGGGCTTGGCCGCGGAGAAGCACGGTGTGGCCCTGGATTATGCCGCGGGCCTGGCAGATCTGGCGCTGGCTCTGGATGTGGCATTTATTCCCGGCGAAGCGGGACAGCCCACCCGGGTGCTGTTGGAAGGGGAGGACGTAGGCGTTACCCTGCGCACTGAACACACCGGCCACCTGGCTTCGCAAGTGGCGGTGGTGCCGGCGGTGCGGGATGCGCTGTTGCAGCGTCAGCGGGATTTTGCCCAATCGCCGGGCCTGGTGGCCGACGGCCGGGATATGGGCACCGTGGTGTTCCCGGAGGCGGGATTGAAAGTGTTTTTGACCGCCAGCGCCGAGGCCCGTGCCGAGCGACGCTACAAGCAGTTGAAGGACAAGGGTGAAAAGGTTAAAATCGGCGCCCTTTTAAAGGAGATAGAGGCGCGGGACGCGCGCGATTCCCAACGGGAAGTAGCGCCCCTGAAGCCGGCCGACGGTGCTTTGATCCTGGACAGCACGGATCTCGGCATCGAAGAGGTATACCAACGGGTGCTGGCGGAAGCCAGAGCCCGCTTTGTTGCGTCTTGAGCCACCGGGGTCACTGGCCCGTGTTGGTGATCCGCATTCGGTGATCTCCGAAACACAATTTGTAAGGTGTTCTGGTTGTTGTGATTCCAGCTGGCAACCGCCGGAGCGTTAAAAACTGACCCGTGCAAGCTGGGTGTGCGGCGATACTGTGGCGTTTTTTAAATCTCATGCCACATCACATTTTAGGTAAATGACTAATGAGCGAAAGCTTTGCTGAACTATTTGAAGAAAGTTTAAAAACCATCGATATGAAACCCGGTTCTATCGTGACCGGTGTTGTTATCGATATCGACAGCGACTGGGTCACCGTTCACGCGGGCCTGAAGTCAGAGGGCGTTATCCCCCGCGATCAGTTTGTCGCTGAAGGCGGCGAGTTCTCGCTGCAAGTGGGTGACGAAGTCCAGGTTGCATTGGAGTCTGTGGAAGACGGCTTCGGTGAGACACGTCTGTCACGTGAAAAAGCAAAGCGCGCCGAAGCGTGGAAGACTCTGGAAGCGGCGTACGAAGCCGAAGAGACTGTCACTGGCATGATCAACGGCAAGGTCAAAGGTGGTTTCACTGTCGACATCGACAGCATCCGTGCCTTCCTGCCCGGCTCATTGGTCGACGTTCGTCCGGTTCGCGATACTGCGCACCTGGAGAACAAAGAACTGGAATTCAAAGTTATCAAGCTGGACCAGAAGCGCAACAACGTGGTGGTATCTCGCCGCGCGGTTCTGGAGAGCGTCAACAGCGAAGAGCGCGAAGCGCTGCTGGCTTCCCTGCAAGAAGGCATGGTGGTCAAAGGTATCGTCAAGAACCTCACCGACTACGGTGCGTTTGTTGACTTGGGCGGCATCGACGGCCTGCTGCACATCACCGATATGGCTTGGAAGCGCATCAAGCATCCCAGCGAGATCGTCAATGTGGGCGATGAAATCGACGTTCGCATCCTCAAGTTCGACCGCGAGCGCAACCGCGTATCACTGGGTCTGAAGCAACTGGGTGAAGATCCCTGGGTGGCCATCAAAACCCGTTACCCCGAGAACAGCCGCGTTAAAGCGACCGTTACCAACCTTACCGACTACGGTTGCTTTGCCGAGATCGAAGAGGGTGTTGAAGGTCTGGTTCACGTCTCCGAAATGGATTGGACCAACAAAAACATCCACCCCTCCAAAGTCGTACAGGTTGGCGACGAAGTAGAGGTGATGATCCTGGATATCGACGAAGAGCGTCGCCGTATTTCTCTGGGTATCAAACAGTGCCAGCAGAATCCTTGGGATGCCTTCGGTTCTCGTTACTCTAAAGGCGACAAGATTTCCGGCGCCATTAAGTCGATCACCGATTTCGGTATCTTCATCGGCCTGGAAGGCAACATCGACGGCCTGGTTCACCTGTCCGACATTTCTTGGAACGATAGCGGCGAAGAAGCCGTTCGCGACTTCAAGAAAGGCGACGAGATTGAGACTGTCATCCTGTCTATCGACCCCGAGCGCGAGCGCATTTCTCTGGGCATCAAGCAGCTGGAAGACGATCCGTTCTCCAACTATGTGTCTCTGAACGACAAGGGCAGCATTGTTACCGGTACCATCAAAGAGGTGGATGCCAAAGGTGCAGTGATTACCCTGGCCGACGAAGTTGAAGGCGTGTTGAAAGCCTCTGAAATCAGCCGCGACCGCGTTGAAGACGCCCGCAACGTGCTGAAAGAAGGCGACAGCATCGAAGTTAAGATCATTAACGTCGATCGCAAAAACCGCGGCCTGAACCTTTCTGTCAAAGCCAAAGACATGGACGACGAGAAAGAAGCGGTGAAAGCCCTCCGCGAGAAGGAAACTGAAGCGGCAGCCCCTGCCACTATCGGTGACCTGATCAAAGCGCAAATGGACAGCAAAGACTAATTGTCCGGCGTTTTAACGGACACCGCCGCCCGGCGGTGTCCGTAACTCCTTGGCTTGTCAGGAAAAAAAAGCTAGGCTAGGCTATACAAGGTCGCCGTTAGCAGGCTGCGACCGAGCCAGAGCCAGCACCTCTCAGTTTTGTTCTCTGTCTCGGTACGCGAAGTGCTGATAACCACGGGAACAGATAATGACCAAATCCGAACTAATTGAGCTAATCGCCGAACGTCAGCCGCAGCTGTCCCACAAGGACATTGAGCTTTCTGTTAAAACGATGATTGAGCATATGTCTCAGGTCTTGGCGACAGGCAACCGTATCGAAATTCGCGGGTTTGGCAGTTTTTCCCTTCACTACCGCGAACCGCGTATGGGCCGCAATCCCAAAACCGGTGAGACTGTCCAATTGCCGGGTAAGTACGTCCCTCACTTCAAGCCGGGTAAGGAACTGCGCGAACGCGTGAATAACAGCTTGAAAGACAGTTGAGATAAGATAAGCAGCAAATATGTTCGATGGCGCAGCAAGCTCTTAGCGCCACTAAATCGCCCCTCTGGAACGTGCCCATGCGTTGGTTGAAATCTTTACTGATCCTTATTGCAGTACTACTGGCGCTGGCTGTGGGTCTGTTATTCAGTGTCGAAAACGACGCGGTAATCTCACTCAATATCCTGGTTGCCGAATTGCCCCCCCAACGCCTGTCTACCTGGATTATCGCCGCCTTTTTTGCCGGTGGTGTGGCCGGTGTGGCGGCGTCGTCGGCAGCGCTGTTGCGGGCTCAGGCCAGTAAAATCCAGCTGCGACGTCGGCTGCGCAATCTGGAATCTCGCTCTGACAGCAAATCAGTTCGCTCTCACTAGGCACGATGGATACGGCGCTGCATTTCTCTGTTTTGCTGGCCGCTGTTGTATGTGGCTGGCTGCTGGGGCGCTTGTCGAAAAAAACTGTCAAAGCGGCCCCGCGTCGGGAGAGTGCCCACTACTACCGGGGTTTGGCCTTCTTACTCAGTGAGCAACCCAGTGCTGCGGTTAATACCGTAATCGAAGAATTACCGGTCGATGAAGAGACGCTTCCCACCCATCTGGCGCTGGCCAACTTGATGCGGAGTAAGGGGGAGCTGGAATCGGCCACTCGCATTCACCAGAATTTGTTGTCCCGACCTACCTTGGCACGGGAAAAACTACACCAGGTTCACCTGGAACTCGCCAAAGACTATATCTCTGCGGGCCTATTGGACCGCGCCGAACGCCTGCTGCGGGACCTGGCCGACGAGTCTGCCAGTTACCGACTCGAGGCGCTGGAGCGGCTGCAGCATATTTACCAGTCGGAACGGGAATGGGACCGGGCCGTGGCCGTTGCGCTGCAACGTCTGCCCCGCAGAGGCTGGCTGCGCAAGGCGCGCAGCAGCAATAATAACGGCGAGGAAAATATCGAGCGCTCCCTGAGTCACTACTACTGCGAGCAAGCGGAGGCCGCTATCGCCCAGGCTGAATTTCGTGAAGCCAGACGGATATTGCATAAGGCTCGACGTCATAGCTCTGACAATCCCCGCGCAATCTTGCTTACAGCCCAACTTGCTTTGACCCAGGGAGATCCCAATTACGCGCTGCGTTTGCTACACGAACTCGCTTTGGAGCAGGGGCCCTATGCCGCCGAGATATTGCCATTGTATCGGGAGGCCTTTGCCAAGGTGGCGGATCGCCGCGCCTATATCAATGCCTTGCAACCCATCGCGGAGCAATCCACTAGCACAGCCTTGATCCTGGAAGTGGCCAGAGCACTGGAAGAGGAGAAGGGCCGGCAAGCCGCCGCAGACTTTCTCGCTCGCCAGTGTGAGTCGCGACCGACGCTGGGCTTGCTGGTCGGGCTGACCCGTTATCAACCCCAGGGCAATCCTTCGGTGCTGGCCAACACCATCGAAAATATCCAGCGTGAGCGACCGGTATACCGCTGTCGGCACTGTGGTTTTTCTGGACGTAAATTGCATTGGCTGTGTCCGAGCTGCGAGCAGTGGGGTACCATTGCGCCTATTCGAGGTACCTTGGGCGATTAGTCATCAATGAGCGTTTCTTCTCCTGTCATTATTGCGTTGGATTTTCCCGAGCTCGCATCGGTAGAGCAGTTTGTCGCGCAACTTGATCCGGCCCAGTGTCGACTCAAGGTGGGTAAGGAGCTGTTTACTCGCTTTGGTCCTGATGTTGTCCGTCGTCTACAGAGCCAGGGCTTCGAAATATTTTTGGATCTTAAATTCCACGATATTCCTAATACCGTAGCAGCGGCTGTCGCGGCCGCCGCCGATCTGGGTGTGTGGATGGTCAATGTGCATGCCAGTGGTGGCGCTAAAATGATGGCTGCCGCTCGGAAAGCACTACTGCCTTTTGGGCAGGACGCCCCTTTGCTCACGGCGGTCACGGTACTGACCTCAATGAGCTCAGAGGAGCTGAAGCACATCGGTGTACAGGCGGATGCCCAGGAGCAGGTCTCGCGCCTAGCTGCATTGGCGGCAGAAAGTGGCATTGATGGCGTGGTCTGTTCAGCCTGGGAGGTAGAGATGCTGAAACTGCAGCGGGGTGAGGATTTTGTGCTGGTGACACCGGGTATCCGGCCCGAGGGAGCGGACTCGGGGGATCAAAAGCGCATCGCTACCCCGGCGCGTGCCATTGAAATGGGCAGCCACTATCTGGTGGTCGGCCGCCCGATTACCCGCAGCGATAAGCCCATGGATGCGCTTGCAGCCATCAACCAGAGTCTGTCCTAGTCGGCCTAGTCGGTACGCCCCATAAGGGCGAACGGTGAGCCTGAACCCTCGTGCTTGTGACCCTGTTTTTGCGCAGGCATTGTCAGGTTTGACGTCTCAATTTCCCATAAATTGATGGAGCCTTCCTTTCAACCGTGGGCGCGCAGGTCAACGGTGAGCGCGCTGGGCCTGAGGGCTATCGCCACTTCGCGCAGCCTCTACTATCGAAAATGCCGATACTGAGTATATTCATATCCCGTTTTACTTATTGAAACTAAGCCTCTAGCATCACAGACTTAGTGTGTTATGTCGTGTTCAGGGCTTGGGTGCGACCATCTTCAACCGGGAAGGCTGAAAAAGTTTATGAGTCAGATTGATGTCTTTAATGGTGACGCGGACGGGCTGTGTTCGCTTCTTCAACTGCGGTTGGCAAACCCGGTGGCCAGTCAGCTGGTCAGTGGGGTAAAGCGGGATATCGCTCTGCTCAATCGCGTGGAGGCCGGTGAAGGTGATCAGCTGACCGTGCTGGATGTTTCCCTGGATAAAAATCGCGATGGCCTTCAGCGTGCACTCGACAATGGTGCCAAGGTGTTTTACGCGGATCACCACTTTGCCGGCGACATTCCTCAACACCACGCCTTGGAGGCCCATATCAATACCGCCGCCGATGTGTGCACCGCGCTCCTTATTAACGGCTATCTTAAAAACGCCTATGCCGAATGGGCGGTAGTGGGGGCCTTTGGCGACAACCTGCGCAACAGTGCTCTGAGTTTGGCGCAGCAGCACAAACTGCCGGCGGGCGACGTAGAACAACTGGAGAATTTAGGCATTTATCTTAACTACAACGGTTATGGTGCCAGTGTGGAAGATCTGCATTTCCATCCAGAGGCCCTATTTACAGAATTGTTACCCTTTTCCCGTCCCCAGGCCTTTATCAGTGACGGCGCCACCACCTTTTCTAAACTGCAGGATGGTTACAACAATGATATGGCGGCGGCAGCGGACATCGCTCCCGTCCACGCCGATGCCACCGCCGCGGTTATTGTGCTGCCCAATGCTGCCTGGGCGCGTCGGGTAAGCGGGGTTTACAGCAACGACTTGGCTAACGCCCATCCCGATCGAGCTCATGCGGTGTTAACCGAGAAAGACAACGGCAACTATCTAGTGAGTATTCGTGCGCCCTTAAATAACAAGCAGGGCGCCGACGAATTTTGCCGACGTTTTCCCACTGGCGGCGGTCGTGCGGCAGCCGCCGGTATTAATGATCTTCCCGGCGAAAACCTGGCGACCTTTGTGGACGACTTTGGCGCTTTTTATCGCGACCTGTCTCAATGACAGCCTTAACTCTCGATGCCTGGATAACCCTCGCCGTCATCGCTGGCTGCTTAGGGGCGCTGATGTTTACCCGCCGGCCGGCGGATATGGTGCTGTGTGGCGGGGTAGTTATCCTATTGCTGCTGGATGTACTCACCCCCAAAGAAGCGTTGGTTGGCATGTCCAACGAGGGCATGATTACTGTGGGTGTGCTGTTTGTGGTGGCCCAGGCGCTGTCGGAGACCGGTGTAGTGAGCTGGATATCCCAGAATATCCTCGGCCGCCCCAATTCGGTGGTGAATGCTCAGTTCCGCTTAATGGCGCCAGTTGCGGCGTTCAG
This sequence comes from Spongiibacter nanhainus, assembly GCF_016132545.1. GTDB lineage: Bacteria > Pseudomonadota > Gammaproteobacteria > Pseudomonadales > Spongiibacteraceae > Spongiibacter > Spongiibacter nanhainus. The sequence continues at coordinate 2,300,710 of NZ_CP066167.1, read as the reverse complement.
CAGTATTCTCAATAACACACCGGTTGTGGCGATGATGGTTCCCGCGGTTCGGGATTGGGCCAAGCGTAACAGTCTGCCGGCCTCGCAGCTGATGATACCTTTGAGTTACGCGGCCATTATCGGCGGTACCTGCACTCTGGTCGGTACCAGCACCAATCTGGTGGTCAACGGCATGCTGCTGAGCTACGACGAGAATAGCAGTCTGGGTATGTTCGATCTGGCCTGGGTGGGCTTGCCCTGTGTCGCGATTGTGATGGCCTTTACCCTGTTCACCAGCCGATGGTTATTGCCCTTCCATCAGGGTAGCGTCGAGCGTTTTGGCGATACCCGCCAGTATATCGTTGAGATGCTGGTGGAGCCTGGTACAGCAGTTGTCGGACAGTCGATTGAATCCGCAGGTTTGCGGCAATTGCCGGGGATGTTTTTGGTGGAAATTGTCCGGGGTGAACAAATACTGACCGCGGTAACCCCGTCGGAAGTGCTGCGCGCCGATGACCGCTTGGTCTTTGCCGGTGACGTTCGTTCAGTGGTGGATCTGAAAAACATTCACGGACTTAAATTAGCAGAAGACCAGGCCTTTAAAATCGGCAAGGGCAACCACTCTCGCTGCTTGGTGGAGGTGGTGATCGCGCCTAACTTTCCCCAATTGGGGCGCTCTATTAAAGAAATGCGCTTTCGCAACAAGTACGGTGCAGCGGTTATTGCCGTTTCCCGTAATGGTGAACAAATCAAATCCCGCATTGGCGACATTGAGTTGGTGCCAGGGGATACGCTATTGCTGGAAGCCCACGATGAGTTCGTCGCCGCCCAGCGCTATTCCCGCGACTTTCTCTTAGTCAGCGAAATTGAAAACTCCCGTCCAGTCCGGCATGAGCACCGGGGTATTGCGGCAGCGATCATGGTGGCAATGGTCGCCGTGGTGGCACTGGGTTGGCTGTCTATGTTGAAAGCCGCCTTTGCGGCGGCGGCACTGATGGTGTTGACTCGCTGCATTCGCGCTTCCAACGCCCGTCGCAGCGTCGACTGGCAGGTGCTGCTGGTGATTGCTGCTTCGATAGCCCTGGGCGGCGCTTTGGAAAAAACCGGCGGTGCCGCTGTGATAGCCGAGGGGATTATTGGTGCCTCAATGGGTTCTGCCTTGGCAACCTTGGCGGCGGTCTTTGTGGTCACGGCCGTTTTTTCGGCAGTGATTTCCAATCTCGCTGCGGCAGTGATTGTCTTCCCCATTGCGCTGGCGGCCAGTCAACAATTGGATGCCAGCCTGCTGCCTTTTGCTGTAACGGTAATGATGGCGGCATCCGCCAGTTTTGCGACCCCGATTGGCTATCAGACCAACTTGATGGTGTACGGCCCCGGGGACTACCGCTTTGTGGACTTTGTCAAAATCGGCTTGCCGCTGACAGTTTTAGTCGGCCTTACCACGATTGCTGTGGTGCCGCTGGTCTGGCCCTTGTGACAGGCATCTTGTAAGCGGCATTTCGCTGCGCCTCAGGAGTCGCAGCGACGGTGCGCCAGTTCTTTCCAGGTATTGTTCTGCCGGAGTTGTCGATGATCCACAATCGAGACTTCGGCGTTCAGCGTTTTAAACCCGTTGCCGTTGAGGTGCAGGCACGCAGCTTTGGCCAATGCTTTGGCATCACCTGTGGCAGTGGTACTCAGTACCAGGTAATTGTACTTGGACCAGATGGCCTTACTGACGACGGGGCGAGCTTCGAAATAGGTTTTGAGCTGTTGGTGGGCCCTGGAAAACTCAGGCTCCGCCACAGCTTGGGTTGCCGAGAACACGGCCGGCAGTAAGGCAGCGATGGCAAGGTTGCTGAGTCGCGGCATTGCTAATTCCTAGGGAAAACGCTGTATTGGCAGTTTACATCAGGCACTTGGCTTCTCCCAGAAAAATGGTGTGAGATCCAGGATAGAGGAGTGGCCCAGAGTCAGATCTGTAAGGGATAGACTACGTGACGGTAAAGGTATGAGTCACCACTGTTTATTACAGAGGTAACAAAAAAGGGCTACATCTTTCGATGTAGCCCTTTCACTTGTATGGCTCCGCCTGCTGGGCTCGAACCAGCGACCCAATGATTAACAGTCATTTGCTCTACCAACTGAGCTAAGGCGGAACAGCGTCATCAGCTGAGGTCGCGCATATTAAAGACGTTTCCGGGGGGCGTCAACCCCCGGTTACCGTTTTTTTAAACTTGAATTCTCCTGCAATTTCCGCTGCTTAGCGTTGTCACTGTAATCGTTGAGGGTGTGGCGGGGTCAGTTACAATGGGGGTCCTTTTGCGAGCAGTGGCGAGCGGTAGTCCAGCATGAGTAAAGCGTTTCAAGTGGTATCCAAGTATGCACCGGCGGGGGATCAGCCAGAGGCGATTGCCGCCCTGGTGGAAGGGGTGAATGCCGGGCTGCATGCGCAAACGCTGCTGGGGGTGACGGGGTCGGGAAAGACCTTCACCATTGCCAATGTGGTGGAAGCCCTGCAGCGCCCTACCATTGTGATGGCCCACAACAAAACACTGGCGGCTCAGCTGTATGGGGAATTTAAGGAGTTCTTCCCCAATAATGCGGTGGAATACTTTGTCTCCTACTACGATTACTACCAACCCGAGGCCTATGTGCCGGCCTCCGATACTTTTATTGAAAAAGACGCCTCCATCAATGACCACATCGAGCAGATGCGGCTATCGGCTACCAAGGCGCTGATGGAGAGGCAAGATGCCATTATTGTGGCGTCAGTGTCGTCGATCTACGGCTTGGGGGACCCGGAGCTGTATTTTAAGATGGTGCTGCATCTGGTGCGGGGCGAGCGCATCGACCAGCGCAGCCTGCTTCGGCGGCTGGCAGAGTTGCAGTACACCCGCAACGATGTGGCATTCCAGCGGGGCACCTATCGGGTGCGTGGTGATGTGATTGATATTTTTCCCGCCGAGAGCGAGAAGCATGCGGTGCGGGTGGAGTTGTTTGATGACGAAATCGAGGCCATTAGCGGCTTTGATCCGCTCACTGGTGAATCCTACGGTCAGTACCCCCGTATCACTATTTACCCCAAAAGCCACTATGTCACCCCCAGGGAAACGTTGCTTAAGGCAGTGGATCAAATAGAGGAAGAGTTAAAGGACCGGCTTGAGCACTTGCGGGAGAAAAACCTGCTAGTGGAAGCTCAGCGATTGGAACAGCGCACCCGCTACGACCTGGAAATGATCCGCGAGCTGGGCTATTGCAACGGCATTGAAAATTACTCCCGCTACCTGTCTGGGCGGGAGCCTGGCGCGCCGCCGCCCACCTTGTTCGACTACCTGCCGGAAAATGCCCTGGTGGTGATTGACGAATCCCATGTGACCATCCCCCAGATTGGTGCCATGTATAAGGGCGACCGCTCCAGAAAGGAGACCTTGGTGCAGTACGGCTTTCGTCTGCCCTCGGCACTGGACAACCGGCCGATGCGCTTTGAGGAGTGGGAACGGTTGGTGCCCCAGTTGGTGATGGTGTCCGCCACGCCGGGACCCTATGAGCAGGAACGCTCCGCCCGCACCGTCGAGCAGGTGGTGCGCCCCACCGGGCTGGTGGACCCGCTGGTGGAGGTGCGCCCGGCGACCACGCAGGTCGACGACTTGCTGTCGGAAATCCGCCTGCGGGTCGAGGCCGAGGAGCGGGTGCTGGTGACCACACTGACCAAGCGCATGGCAGAAGATTTATCCGAGTATTTGGACGAGCACGGTATTCGCGGGCGCTATCTGCACTCAGATATCGATACAGTGGAACGGGTTGAGATTATCCGCGATCTGCGCCTGGGCAAATTCGACGTACTGGTGGGGATCAACCTGCTGCGGGAGGGCTTGGATATGCCGGAAGTCTCGCTGGTGGCGATTCTGGATGCCGACAAAGAGGGCTTCCTTCGCTCTGACCGCTCGCTGATTCAGACCATTGGTCGCGCAGCTCGCAACCTCAATGGCAAGGCCATTCTCTATGCAGACAAAATCACCGGCTCCATGCAGCGAGCGTTGGATGAAACCGAGCGGCGCCGGGAGAAGCAGATCGCCTTTAATGAAGAACACGGTATTACGCCTCAAGGGGTGAAGAAATCGGTGGAGGATATTCTGGAGGCCGGTGCGGTGCCGGGGGCCAAGCTCACCAAGCGCAAGCGGGATTCCCGCAAGGTGGCCGAGCCCAGCCAGGACTATCTCAGTGATGCCCAGTCTATGTCGCCGGCAGAGCTGTCCAAGCTGCTGAAAAAACTGGAGCAGGAGATGCAGGAGCACGCCAAGAACCTGGAGTTTGAAGCCGCGGCGCAGGTTCGGGACAAACTGGCAGAGCTCAAGCAGCATGCCTTTGTGTCGCCGGATAGTTAGCCCGACGTAGAGCTGGAAAAATCTCACGCTGACAGTCTCTTGCGAAGCGCAATAGACCTGACTATAATGCGCGCCTTTCTACAGGCACGTAGCTCAGTTGGTTAGAGCACCACCTTGACATGGTGGGGGTCGTTGGTTCGAATCCAATCGTGCCTACCAAATATAAAAAAGCCCGCTTTATGCGGGCTTTTTTGTGTCCGCTTGGCGAGACCTTGCGGCCCTGCCTCTTGCCCCCGTCCCCTGCAACCGGGATAATCCCCACCCCAAAATTTTTCTACCAACGCTAGATGTGGTCACGCGGCCTTTGGTAGGGGCCGCCACTGAAAGGAGCGCGCAATGCCGACCGTTACTTTACCGGACGCCAGTCAACGTCATTACGATAAGCCCATTACTGTTGCGGATGTCGCCGCCGATATCGGCCCCGGCCTGGCCAAAGCCACGGTAGGCGGTCGGATTAACGGTGAGCGGGTGGATACCTGTGAGCTGATTACCGGCGACGTCGAGCTGACACTGTTTACCGCCAAAGACGAAGACGGGCTGGAAATTATTCGCCACTCCTGCGCCCACCTGTTGGGCCATGCCCTCAAGCAGCTTTGGCCCGATGCCAAGATGGCCATCGGCCCCACTATCGAGAGCGGCTTTTACTACGACATCGATCTCGAACATACCCTGACCGACGAAGACCTGGACAAGCTCGAGCAGCGCATGAAAGAGCTGGCAAAAACCGGCTACCAGGTAATCAAAAAGCGGGTCAGCTGGGACGAGGCACGGGCGACCTTTGAAGAGCGGGGCGAGCCCTACAAAATGGAGATTCTCGACCGCGATGTGGCTCGGGATGACCGCCCCGGCCTCTACCACCACGAAGAATACATCGATATGTGCCGTGGGCCCCATGTGCCCAACATGACCTTTTGCAAGCACTTTAAATTGCTGCGGGTGAGCGGCGCCTATTGGCGGGGCGATTCCGACAACAAAATGTTGCAGCGTATTTACGGCACCGCCTTTGCCGACAAAAAACAACTCGCTGCCCACCTGCGAGTCATGGAAGAGGCCGCCAAGCGGGACCACCGCAAAGTGGGCAAAAAGCTGGATCTCTTCCACATGCAGGAAGAAGCCCCGGGCATGGTATTTTGGCACCCCAAAGGCTGGTCGCTGTATCAGGCCATTGAACAATACATGCGCAACAAACAGCGGGAGCACGGCTACCGGGAAATTAAAACGCCTCAGGTGGTGGATATCTCACTGTGGGAAAAGTCCGGCCACGCGGATAAGTTTAGCGACGGCATGTTCCGGCTCAGTGCCGACGAACGGGAATTTGCCGTTAAACCGATGAACTGTCCCTGCCACGTTCAGGTTTTTAATCAGGGCCTGCGCAGCTACCGGGATTTGCCGCTGCGGCTGGCGGAGTTTGGTTCCTGCCACCGCAACGAGCCCTCGGGCTCGCTGCACGGGATTATGCGGGTGCGGGGCTTTACCCAGGACGATGCGCATATTTTCTGTACCGACGCCCAGATCCAGGAAGAAGTGGCGCTGTTTATCGATTTCCTCCACGACGTCTACGCCGACTTTGGCTTTGGCGAAGTGATCTACCGTCTCTCCACGCGCCCTGAGCAGCGGGTGGGTAGTGATGCCGATTGGGACCGCGCCGAGCAGGCTTTGGCCCTGGCGCTGGATAGCAAGTCGCTGCCCTGGGAAGAGCTGCCGGGTGAGGGCGCTTTCTACGGTCCCAAGATCGAATTTTCGCTGAAAGACTGCATCGGTCGGGTTTGGCAGCTGGGCACCATTCAGGTGGATTTCTCCATGCCGGGTCGTCTGGGCGCCCAGTATGTGGACGAGGGGGGGCAACGCCAGACACCCGTGATGCTGCACCGGGCCATTTTGGGTTCCTTTGAACGTTTTATCGGTATTCTTATCGAACACTACGAGGGTGCCTTCCCGCTGTGGTTGGCGCCGGTTCAGGCGGTGGTGTGCAATATCACCGACGCTCAGGCCGAATATGTGCAAAGTGTGCAAGAATCCTTGGCGAAACACGGGTTTAGGGTCGAATCGGACTTGAGAAATGAGAAGATCGGCTTTAAAATCCGCGAGCACACTATTCAGAAGGTTCCCTATGTCCTTGTCGTTGGTGATAAGGAAGTGAAAAACCAGACTGTCGCAGTGCGCGCCCGAAGTGGTGAGGACCTGGGCTCACTTCCCCTAGAAGACGTGGTAGAACACCTTGCCAGTGGTGTGGCGCAGCGCAGTCGTGCAATTTTGGAGAGCTAGCAATTAAACGAGAAAAGTCAAAAGGGCGCAGCAAAAAAGCGCTAACAAACGATCAAATCGAAGCCGCCGAAGTTCGGCTCATTGGTGCCGACGGTGAACAGGTTGGCATCGTGCCTCTGCAAGAGGCGCTGAGTGCGGCGCAAGAAGCGAGTCTCGATCTGGTACAGATCGCCGACTCGGACCCGATAGTCTGTAAAATCATGGACTACGGCAAACATGTTTTCGAGGCCAAAAAGCAGCAAGCTGCGGCTAAGAAAAAACAGGTTCGGACCCAGGTCAAGGAAATGAAATTCCGGCCCGGGACGGATGAAGGGGATTATCAGGTAAAACTGCGCAACCTGGTACGTTTCCTTGAGCACGGGGACAAGGCCAAGGTAACCCTGCGTTACCGCGGTCGAGAGATGGCCCACCAGGAACTGGGTCTACAGTTGTTGCAGCGAGTGGAAGCAGACCTCGCTGAATACGGCGCTGTAGAGCAGTTTCCAAAAATGGAAGGCCGTCAATTAACCATGGTGATCGCCCCCAAAAAGAAAAAGCAGTGAGCTCATAGGGCCTGCTTGAATTATTGATACAAATGCGGAGTATCTAACGATGCCAAAAGTTAAAGTACACAGCGGGGCGGCAAAACGCTTCAAAAAGACCGGTAACGGTTACAAGCGTAAAAGCGCCTACAAAAGCCACATCTTGACCAAGATGACCACCAAGCGGAAGCGTCAGCTGCGCGGCACCAGCGGAGTCCACCCTTCGGACAAAGTACTGGTCGATCGAATGTTGCGCGCCATTTAATCCCGTCATCACACGTTAAGAGGAATAGACTATGCCCCGCGTAAAACGTGGTGTGACTGCACACCGTCGTCACAAGAAGATTCTCAAGCAGGCCAAAGGTTACTACGGCGCTCGTTCACGGGTATACCGCGTAGCCAAGCAAGCCGTTATCAAAGCTGGTCAGTACGCCTATCGCGACCGTCGGGTTAAGAAGCGCACCTTCCGCGCACTGTGGATTACCCGTATCAACGCGGCGTCTCGTGCCAACGGCCTGACTTACAGCCGCCTGATTGCCGGTCTGAAGAAAGCTGATATCGCCCTGGACCGTCGCGTCCTGGCCGATCTGGCTGTGCATGACAAAGCAGCGTTTGCCGCGGTCGTCGACCGTGCGAAGGCCGCCTTGGCATAATGCTTCACCAGGCCGTGCTGTTGGCGGTCGCAGTATGATGCATCGATAGGGAAAGGGCGTCCGCTCTTTCCCTATTTTGTTTCTGGAGGATGAAAATTGCCTCCGCTCAATCTCAGCGCAATATCGGGAGCGCAAGATGGAAAGTTTGCAGGGCTTGGCGGCAGAAGCCGCTGAGAAAATTGGCGCGGCAACGGACGTAAAAACTCTGGATGAGGTGCGCGTCGAGTACTTGGGCAAAAAGGGCCATATCACCGCGCTTCTTAAGGGCCTGGGGGCGCTCTCCGCCGAGGAGCGGCCTGCTGCCGGCGCTGAGATCAATCGGGTCAAACAAGACTTGGCAGAACAGATCGGCCTGCGCAAGGCAGAGCTGGAAAAGGCCGCCCTGGATGCCCAGCTGGCTGCAGAGACCATCGACGTTACACTGCCCGGACGGGGTGAGCAGGCCGGTGGTCTGCACCCGGTGACCCGGACGATAGAGCGCATTACGGCGTTCTTTGAGGGCATTGGTTTTGATGTTGCCGAAGGTCCGGAAATCGAGGACGACTATCACAATTTTGAGGCCCTCAATATTCCCGAGCACCACCCGGCTCGCGCCATGCATGACACCTTTTATGTCAAAGAGGGCACCGTGCTGCGAACTCATACCTCACCGGTACAGGTCAGGGTGATGGAGACCTCTGAGCCGCCGCTGAAGTTGATTTGCCCAGGTCGCGTCTACCGCTGTGATTCCGATTTGACCCATACCCCGATGTTCCACCAGGTCGAAGGCCTGTTGGTCAATGAGGAGGCCAGTTTCGCCGATTTGAAAGGCATGCTGGAGTCCTTCCTGCGGGCCTTTTTTGAAAAGGATTTGGCGGTGCGTTTTCGGCCGTCTTATTTCCCCTTTACCGAACCCTCGGCTGAGGTGGATATCCAATGTGTGATGTGCGGTGGTGACGGCTGCCGGGTTTGCAGTCATACCGGCTGGATCGAAATTCTCGGCTGCGGGATGGTCCACCCCAAAGTGTTTGAATACTCCAACATCGACGCCGAGCGCTATACCGGTTTTGCTTTTGGACTGGGTGTCGAGCGCCTGGCCATGCTGCGCTACGGGGTTAATGATCTGCGTTTGTTCTTTGAAAACGACGTCAATTTCCTGGCGCAGTTTAGATAGTAAATCGTTATAAAACAGATAGATAAAACTTTAATCTGGAATATTTATGAAGTTTAGCGAGCAGTGGTTGCGGGAGTGGGTGAACCCGACAGTCGATATCGACGATCTGGCCGAACAGTTGACGATGGCCGGTTTGGAAGTGGATGCGGTAGAGCCTGTAGCCGGCGAATTTAGCGATGTGGTGGTAGCGGAAATCCTGTCTGCGGAGCGGCACCCCGATGCCGAAAAGTTACAGGTTTGCCGAGTGAGCGATGGCCAAATCGAGCAGCAAATTGTGTGCGGCGCGCCCAATGCCCGCGCCGGTCTCAAGGTGGCGCTGGCCAAAGTGGGGGCGGTGCTGCCCGGCGGGCTAAAGATCAAAAAAGCCAAACTTCGCGGTGTGGAGTCCTTCGGCATGCTCTGCGCCGAACAGGAGCTGGGGATGTCAGACAGCTCTGATGGCTTGCTGGAGCTGGCGGCGGATGCACCCGTGGGTAGTGATCTTCGCCAGTACCTGAATCTCAATGACAACGTCGTCGAGCTGGGTTTGACCCCAAACCGCGCGGACTGCTTGAGTATCCACGGCGTAGCGCGAGAGGCGGCGCTGCTCAACCAAATGAGTTTTGCCGAAACGGTCACCGATAGTGTTGCCCCGGCCTGTGACGACACGCTGCCCGTCGACATTGAAGCCGGAGAGGACTGCCCGCGCTACGTCGGTCGAGTTGTTCGAGGCATCGATGTGTCGGTGCCGAGCCCCCTGTGGCTGCAGGAAAAGCTTCGCCGTTGCGGATTGCGCAGTATCGATGCCGTAGTGGATGTCACTAACCTGGTGATGCTGGAGCTGGGGCAGCCGATGCACGCTTTCGATCTGGCCAAGCTGGACGGGGGCATAGTGGTGCGTAAAGCCCGTGCTGACGAAGAGCTTACCTTGCTAGACGGCCAGTTAGTGGCACTGCGCGACGATACCCTGGTCATTGCGGATCGCAGTAAAGCCCTGGCTATGGCAGGGATTATGGGGGGTGAGGGCAGTGCGGTCGGGGCTGACACTGTCGACATCTTTCTAGAAGCGGCGTTCTTCGCGCCGGAATTGATCGCCGGTCGCGCGCGCTCTTACGGCCTGCACACCGATTCGTCGCACCGCTTTGAGCGGGGCGTGGACTACCAGTTGGCGGGCAGGGCAATGGAGCGGGCTACAGCCTTGATCGTCGACATTTGCGGTGGTCAGCCCGGTCCGGTGGTCGCCGTTGACAGCGACCATATACCCAGCCGGCCGACGGTGGAATTACGCGAATCGCGGATCGAAAAATTGTTGGGAATCAAAATCCTGGCCCACGATGTTGAAGCTATTTTGACGGGTCTGGGGATGGACGCCCAACGGACTGACAGCGGTTGGTCAGTTACACCGCCGAGCTGGCGCTTCGATATCGCCCTGGAAGTGGACTTGCTAGAGGAGCTGGCCCGCATATACGGCTATAACCGCCTGCCGGTGAGCCCGGTCCATGAAACGCTGGATATTAAGCCTCGGCCTGAATCCCGCCGGAGCATGGCAGGTCTGCGTCAGCAATTGGTGTCTCGGGGTTACCAGGAGGTGGTCAGTTACAGCTTTATCGATCCCAAGTTGCATCAAATGGTGGTCGACGATGAGCAGGCGGTCGATCTCCTTAACCCGATTTCTGCCGATATGTCTGTCATGCGCACGTCACTGTTGGCTGGCTTACTGAAAACAGCAGAATACAACAGCAAGCGCCAGCAAGATCGGCTGCGCCTGTTTGAAGTTGGCCAGCGTTTCAATGCTGATGGCGACACCATTGTGCATACTGCCTGCCTGGCCGCGCTGATCACTGGGCGGCGCCAGCCGGAAAACTGGACAGCCAGCTCAGAGGTGGTGGATTACTTTGATCTGAAAGGCGACTTGGAAGCCCTGCTGGCGGCAAACGTGGAGGTCAGTTTTGCGCGCAAGCAGTATCGCGCCCTGCATCCCGGCCAGTCGGCCGAGATTGTGGTGGCCGGGCGTTCAGTCGGGCGGATTGGTGCTGTTCATCCTCAGTTGCAAAAGTCGCTGGACTTGCCCCATGCGCTTTACTATTTTGAGATAGAGCTGGACGCCTTGGCCGCTGCGCAGGTGCCTGTCTTTACGCCGCTCTCCAAATTCCCGGAAGTGCGCCGCGACCTGGCAATACTGATAGGCCGGGATATCGAGGCCCAAGCCCTCCTCAATACGGTGGAAGCCGCAGCGGGGGAGGCCTTGGTGAACTTGAAGCTCTTTGATATTTATGAAGGTAAAGGTATTGATGCAGAACGAAAAAGCGTCGGCATAGGCTTGACCTTCCGGCATTCATCGCGCACTCTTAACGAAGATGAGGTTAATAGCGCCGTGAATGCTGTAGTGGCAGCGCTGCAGAGCAGCTACGGGGCAAACTTAAGGAATTGACATCCATGACGTCCCTCACCAAGGCAGAGATGGCCGAGCGCCTCTACGAGGAGCTGGGCCTGAACAAGCGTGAGGCGAAGGAACTGGTCGAGCTGTTTTTTGAGCAGATTCGCCTCTGTCTGGAAAATAACGAGCAAGTGAAGATCTCGGGCTTCGGTAATTTCGATCTCCGGGACAAAAGCCAGCGTCCGGGCAGGAACCCCAAGACCGGTGAGGAAATCCCCATCTCCGCGCGGAGGGTTGTGACCTTTCGGCCCGGCCAAAAACTGAAATCCCGGGTAGAGGACTATGCTGGAACCAAGCCATAACGACGAGTTACCTCCGATCCCGGGTAAGCGCTACTTCACTATTGGTGAAGTCAGTGATTTGTGCCTGGTCAAACCCCACGTGCTGCGCTACTGGGAGCAGGAATTCCCCCAGTTGGCGCCGGTGAAGCGACGGGGTAATCGACGCTACTACCAACACCAGGACGTGCTGATGATCCGCCAGATCCGCAGCTTACTCTATGAAGAGGGCTATACCATCGGTGGGGCTCGGCAGCGGCTTTCCGGCGACTCAGCCAAAGATGACGCTATGCAATCCAAACAGTTAATTAAGCAAATGTTGGCGGAACTGGAAGAGTTGGCAAAAGTTCTAAAAAGGTAGTTCACTCTGTCATGTTCTTGGGGTATGATGCTGCCCCTCATTTCGGGGCGTAGCGCAGTCTGGTAGCGCACCACACTGGGGGTGTGGTGGTCGTAGGTTCAAATCCTGCCGTCCCGACCATACAAACAAAAAAGGCCACCCAATTCGGGTGGCCTTTTTTGTTTGTGCGTCTGGAACCGTTTGGTTTTGCTCTTTAGCGAGCGCTGGGCGCGAGCGTACCCAGGTTCACAAAAAGCGGTAGCTTTTTGCCGCAAGCCGCGATAGCGGCGCAGCCCCGCAGGGGGCGGAACAGGCCCCAAGCCTGTTCCGATGCAATCCTGCCGTCCCAAGCCATATTCTGCAGGGCTCTACTCCATAAATAGGGGCCGACACTCATCTAACTTTTTCAACCACACCGTCGCAGCAAAAGTAAAGTTGGCCGTCCAATCTATGGGTATTACTTTATGCCTGCTGTGCTAGGTGCGCCCTAAGATTGTGCTCACCTACCTCTGCGGCTAGAAGAGATAGGTTAGGAGCTGCATCAAAATGTGACGCCTGTCACTATAATCAATACGTAGTTTTGCGTATCATCCTCTCGACGCTATAGATCACGGGGACGTAGACGCCCCGGTTTGAAAAGCAATAACACGTGAAAACGTCTGGAGGACATGCTGTGAAGTTTAAATCATTTAAAAATCTCGCTCTGGCTAGTGCAGTGGCAACTGCCTCATCTGCCAGCATGGCGGCGGGTCCGTTGGCGGTAATTATCGCGCCACTTCAGGACGCGACTGCCGGTACCCCTGCGGAAGCACTAATTGCTCCTCTGGTGTTGATCGACGACGCCCTGGCAGGCGCTGGCGGCGGCGGTTTGCCCGGTCTGGATGCTCTGCCTCTGCCCATGCCTGGTGGCGACGGTGGCGGTCTGCCTGGCCTGGATGCTCTGCCTCTCCCCATGCCCGGCGGTGACGGTGGCGACAACCCCGCCGCAGCGCTGGCGGTGATCCCTGTTATCGGCCCAATTATCGCCGATGCGGCTGCCGGCGGTTTCCCGCCTGAGCTGCCCGGTGGTGGCGGTGGTGATAACCCCGCAGCAGCCTTGGAAGCGATTCCTGTACTGGGTCCGATCCTGGCTGACGCAGCGGCTGGTGGCGGCGGTGGTGCCGGTGGCTTTGAAGACATGGCTGCGCCGCTGTTCGCATTGACTGCGACCGTAGACCAATTGACTGACGATTTGGCCGGTTCGCCTCGCGGCAGTGAAAGTGTCACTGATGCACTGACTGATGTGATCGATGCGCTCCCCAGTGCCGATCCTGAAACGATTCAGGGCGAGGCGATGGAAGTTGCTGATTCGATCCAGATTTTGGCTGAACACCTGCAAGAAAACCTGATGGGCTTGGCCCCTGAAGGTTCCGGCGGCGATAACCCTGCTGCGGCTCTGGAAGCCATCCCTGTTCTAGGCCCGATTTTGGCCGATGCGGCGGCTGGTGGTTTCCCACCTGAATTGCCCGGCGGTGGCGGCGGTGACAACCCCGCAGCAGCCCTGGAAGCAATTCCCGTCCTGGGTCCCATTCTGGCCGATGCGGCGGCTGGTGGTTTCCCACCTGAATTGCCCGGTGGCGGCGGTGGTGACAACCCCGCAGCAGCCCTGGAAGCAATTCCCGTATTGGGTCCGATCCTGGTGGGTTTTGTAGACGGTGGTTTCCCACCTGAGTTGCCGGGCATGGACGGCGGTTCCGGTGGTATGCCTGGTGTAGACGCTCTGGAAGGCATCCCTGTCCTGGGTGCGCTGCTGGTTGGCTTCATCGAGGGTGGCTTCCCACCCGAAGGTCTGCCCGGCTTGGATGCTCTACCTCTGCCAGTCTAAATGGCCTTGCAGCGGGCGGCGCTATCCGCCCGTTTGTTTAAGAAAAGCCAGCTCCACGGGGCTGGCTTTTTTATGGCTACAGATATCCAAAATCAGTGAGCTGAGTTCGGAAAATGCGGGTCGCTATTTTAATATGGCTGTGCCAAGCTTGAAGAAACTACATGAAGTACGGGACGTATGAGGCCTGTTTTTGTGATAAAGACATTGGTCACTCAAAGGTTCAGGCAAGCGCTGTTGTGCGGCCTGGCCTATGGGGTATGTCTGTCGCCTGCCTCGGCTCAACTGCTGTCTGTGAACGCTTTGGGCCTGTCTCTGTCTGTGACCGATTCTTTATCTCTTGCCAGTAACGACTCAGTGCTTAGCGTTGACGTTCTCAATGGCGACACCCTGCTAGGGGTGGGCGTAGCGGGCCAGGATATCCTTTTACTGGGTGCGCCCAGCAATGGCAGCAATGACGATTTGCTCAGCGATCCCTTGGCGCCGATTCTCGACGGTATTTCTGGTGACAGCTCGGTGCTGGAGTTTCTCGAGGACAGTGATCTCGACAGTGTTTTAATGCCCGAAGTTCTGACCATTGAACTGCCCTCAGGCGGCGGCTCATCGGCCCCGGAAGAGGCAACAGACAGTCGACAAAGCGCCGTAGATGACCCCGATACTGATACGCCTTCCCTGGCAAAAGACAGTGCCTGTAATGATGCCGACCACGATGGGGTCTGCGATGGCCGCGATCAGTGCAAGGATACGCCCCGCAATGCGCTGGTTTTGCCCAATGGCTGCCACCTTGATGATTTAAGCCCGCTGCGTCTGGAGGGTGTTACCTTTGCGCTGGACACGGCACTGCTTACGGCGTCGTCGGCAACTGTGCTGAAACAAGCCGCCTGGCTGCTAAAAAGTGAGCCGGGACTGCGTGTTGAGGTGGCCGGCCACACTGACGATCAGGGTGCAGAGGACTACAACCTCAAATTGTCCAAGCAGCGCGCGCAAGCGGTGGCTGAATATTTGATTGCGGAAGGTGTGAAAGCATCTCGCCTTAAGGTGGTGGGCTATGGCGAAAGCGAGCCCGAGATCCCCGTCGCGGGTCTTTCTGGCGAGGCCTTGGATAAAGCGCGAGCCACCAACCGCCGTGTCGAGCTGCGGCGTCTGTAAATCCGTAAGAGAAGTGAGGGCCGCAATCCTTTCTTCCACTTGCTTTGCCATTGGCCAGGCTTGTCAGTAGCCTGAAATGCTGGGGCTTCTTATACAGAGTCGACTCAAAGCTTGCCTGCGCTGGGCTTGGCAAAGCACACTGTGACCCGGCAGCCTCCAAGCGGGCTCTTAGTAAAACTCAGCCGGGCCTTGTAGCTGTCGACGATATCCCTGACTATCGCTAACCCCAGGCCTTGTCCCTGACCATATTGATCGCCGCGCTTGCCCCGCGCGGTAATCTGCTCGGTTTGTTCCTCGCTGATGCCATCGCCGTCGTCATCGATGGTCACCACCACCTCGGTGTCTTGCTGGTAAGCATGCAGACTGATGGTGCACCGGCAGGCTTTACAGGCATTGTCCAAAACATTGCCAAACAACTCCATCGCGTCTTGCTCATCGATCGGTGCGGTGAGATTTTCCGGTATGTCTATTGTGATCTGTGGGGCTTTGTCCCGATACACCTTGTCCAGGGTGCGACACAGCCGAGTGAAGAGGGGGGATAGCGCCGTCCGCTGTCTCAGGCCTTGCTGGCCAGTGGAAACAGCGCGTTTTAGCTGATAGCTGATGATGCGATCCATGCGGTCGAGTTGTTCCGCCCGCTCCGCTGAATCGTTGGTGCCCCGCAGTACGGCGAGGGGGGTTTTCAGGCTGTGTGCCAGATCGGCGAGGGTGTTGCGATAGCGCTCCCGCTGGCGTTGTTCTTTGTCCAGCAGCAGATTCAGATTAGCGGTGATGCCGCGCAATTCCCGGGGGTAATTATCCGCCAGGGTCTCTGTGGCGCCCTGTTCCAGCTGCTGTAAGTCTCTCGCCAGCTGTCGCAAGGGCCGGAGGCCCCAAATGAGAATGCCGCCTGAGATCACCAGAAACAGCAGCAGTGCCAAACTCATCCACAGAACCAGTCGCCAGCGAAATTGCTGCTGCTCTGCATTTAAGGGTTGTTGGTCGGTATACAAAGAGAACAGCAGGGGCGTTGTACTGCCATCCTCATCCTCCCAAACCACGTGATAGAGAAAACGGAAGGACGGCGTTCCGTCGACCACTGTGGTATCGAAGCGCTCCTGCCCTGCAGCCGGTGGCGTGGTCTCGGTTGGTAAGTTGATGGTGTCACTGGACAGGGACTGCCAGAGCGTTTCGCCACCGGGAATGGTGATTCTGGCATAGAGGCCGGAGCGGAACTGCCAGAAGCGCGGCTCCTGTAAGCGTTCGCCCATCTCCAGGTCGCCGTCCCGCCACTCGATGGCGCCCAGAAGGCCAAAAAACTGCAGTCGCATGCGGTCTTGCTCAGCTTTAAGCAGACTGCTGGTGTGGGCGCGGTCAATGGCGATGCCAGTGAAGGCCAGCAGCAGTGGCATCGCCACCAGCATGGCGACCAGTAGGCGGCCGCTTAGGGAGTAGGGGCGGTTGGCGCGGCTCAAGTGGCGGAGGATTCCCGGAGTTCAAAACGGTAGCCCCGGCCCCTCAGCGTCGTTATCGGCTTTAGGGTGTTGTCCGGATCGAGTTTTTTACGCAGCCGGGCGATAAAAACTTCGATGACGTTGCTGTCCCGGTCGAAATCCTGGTCGTAGAGGTGTTCAGTTAGGTCGGTCTTGGATACCACTTCGCCGCTGCGCATGGCCAGAAACTCCAGCGCGTTGTATTCGAAAGCGGTCAGATCCAGCGCTCGCTCGGCCACCTGGGCGTGCTTGGCTCGGGTATCGATTTGCAGATCACCAAAACGCAGAACAGGGCTGGCAAAGCCGGCGGAGCGCCTGATCAAGGCATTGCTGCGGGCCAGGACCTCTTCGATTTGAAATGGCTTGGCCACATAGTCGTCGGCGCCGGCTTCCAGGCCGGCGACTTTGTCTTGCCACAGGCCCCGCGCGGTGAGAATCAGCACCGGAAAGTTGCGGTTTTCTTTGCGCCAGGTCTCAATAACACTGATACCGTCAACTTCGGGGAGGCCCAGGTCCACCAGCGCTAGGTCGTAGGGGTATTCCTGGCCCAGATAGAGGGCTTCCCGCCCATCTGCGGCGGTGTCGCAGGCAAAGCCTGCGTCGCTAAAGGACTGTTTGAGTTGGTCCAGTAACGTCGAATCGTCTTCCACCAGGAGCACTCGCATAAGCGTTTTCCTTATTTTTGAATCCGCGAAGCCTTACTTGCCATCAATGATGACGTGCTTGATTTTGCCGTTGTCCTTGAGGATGCGGACCCGATAGGCCACCCCAGATCCGGTTTGGATTTGGGTTGCCCCCACCGCTCGGCCCCCGTAGCGACGCTCAGCGATATCGATGGCCTCCCGCGCTGTGAGCGACGACCTTAAATCGGGGGTGTGCAGCGGCGAGCTTAGCCCGCGCTTGGGCAGCCCTCCACCCAGGTCTTTCAGCAGCGGGTTGGCGGCGGCGCTGGCGCTGGCAAGAGCGACAACGAGCGGTAAACTGCAAAGTAGTGCACGTGACATCATAGTGTGTCTAACTTACCCCAGCGGGCGGACTTGAACTTCGATTTCCATTTCTCTACCGGGATTATAGGGCATGCGGGTGTGGTAAATCTCGCCGTGATAGCGGTATTCCACATCGTAACCGATGAGTTCCTGGCGCTGCTCAAAGCGGTCACGGGATTCGCAGCGTTGCACGGTCTCATAATGACGCTGATTATGTCCACGCTGTCGGGCGATATCGTTGCCCAGTGAGGCACCCAATGCTGCACCTACTACTGTGCCTACCCGTTTGTTGCTCTTCTTGTGGCCCAGTTCATTGCCCAGTGCACCGCCAATAATGGCGCCGAGAATTGGGCCAGTGGCACTGCGTCTGCGTTCGATAGCCACGGTCTCATTCCAACAATGTTGCTCGGGGATACGCACGGATATTTGCTCGTAAATGGGTTCGACATGGGTTACTTTGGCTACCTGCGTCCGGCTGTCAAAATACTCGGCGCTGGCAGCGCCGCAGGTCACTGATAACAATACAGCAATGCAATACCGTTTCATGGGGATCTCCACATCCAATGAAGTCAGCCTCAAATGTACGCCAGTGTGGATGAACCGAAACTGAACTGACCCTGTTGCATTGACTCCGCGATCGAATGAGGAAGAAGCGTGAAACTTTATACTTTTGATATTGCCCCGAATCCTCGGCGAGTGAGTTTGTTCCTTAAGGAAAAAGGGGTGTCTCTGGATACGATACCCGTGGATTTGGGCAAAGGAGAGCAGTTTTCCTCGCCGTTGATTGATGTCAATCCCGACAGCACTGTGCCGACCCTGGTGTTGGACGATGGCACCGTGCTGACCGATGTGATTGCTATTTGCCTGTATCTGGAAAGCCTCTATCCCGAGCCCCCTTTGTTTGGTCAAACTCCACTGGAGCAGGCGCAAATCGTCGGTTGGTGTCATCGGATTTATATAAACGGTCTTGGGGCGGTGGCCGAAGTGCTGCGCAACAAAAGCGAGATGTTCAAGGGGCGAGCGCTGCCCGGTGCCGTGCCGCTGCCGCAAATTCCCGAGCTGGCAGAGCGTGGCAATGCTCGAATCGGCGCATTTTTTGAGGCCATGGACAAAGTGGTGGCCGAGAAGGATTACCTGGTTGGGGACCGGCTGTCTCAGGCTGATATCGACCTCTATGCCTCACTGGGTTTTTGCGGCTGGGTTCAGCGCGCCGTGCCGGAGGAATGTCAGGCATTAACGGCGTGGCTGGCCACTATGAAGTCCCACTTCGGCGAATAATCACCCGCCTTCCGGCGCTGCACTGCCTGTGTCAGCGCCCGGTTCGTGCTCTTAGCGCTCACAGGTCGAGGTAAACGCGGATCCCGCTTTTAGTGTGGTGGCGACCGTGTCCGCAGTAGCGATCGTGGCGATGGTGTCGGCTGTGCCGGTCCCAGCGGTGATCGCGTACGTAGCCGTGGTGCCGGTGATAACCACGGTGCCCGGAGTAGTGTCTTTTCGGCGGATGGTGCCGCCAGTGGGTTCTGGTGTGATACTGCGTCGAATAGTGACGCTGCGGTGACCGGTAGTAGTGTTTGCCGCCGGCGTGAACCCGCAGCTGATGGCTGTAATCGCCGCTAACACGGCGCTCTTGTGGGTGTCCCGCGTAGGATTGGCTGGCCGCCAGAACCATAAAGATGGCGGCGAGAAGGTGGACCTTAGTCATGGCGTCGCTCCCGGTGTTATCTTCCTGATTGACGCTCCCAGAGTATTTCCCCAGACGTGAATATAAGCTTAATGAGGGAGGTGCCGGGGTTGGCAACCATGCTCCAATCCATACACCGTCACTAACCGCCAATAAAAGCAGCGTTATATGTCTCTCGGTCGTTATCTCATCATTGTTCTGGCGATAATGCTCAGCCTTGCCGCCCAGCCCGGCCACAGTCGTACTGAAGGCAGTGCTGAAGGTAGTGTTGAAGAAGGAAGGGCGGTCACTATCACCGAGGAGCGCCAGCCCTGTCGCGATGTGCAACCTGAAGGCCAGTTGCTGTTTGGCGATCTCCACGTTCACACCCGCTACTCACTGGACGCCAGCACCCAGGACACTCGAACGGGACCGGCTGACGCCTACTGGTTTGCCCAGGGAGAGACCCTGGGCGTGCAGCCCTGGCGTGCCGATGGCACAGCGATGCGCTCGTTAAAATTATCCCGTCCTTTGGACTTTGCGGCAGTGACCGATCATGCCGAGCTATTGGGGGAAGTGGAAATTTGCCAATCTCCCCAGCTCGAGGGTTATGGCAGCTGGCAGTGCCGGCTTTACCGGCGTTTTCCCCGGGCGGCGTTTTTTATCTTTAATACCGCATCGTCTATGGCCGAGCGCCTTGGTTTTTGTGGCGATGATGGGGCCTTGTGCCGAAAGGCAGCGCTGGGGCCCTGGCAGGATATACAACAGGCTGCAGAGAGTGCCTACGACCGCAGTGAGGACTGCAAATTCACGACCTTTGTGGCCTATGAGTGGACCGGGGCATCAGACAGCCTCGCCAATTTGCACCGCAACGTGATTTTCCGCAACGGGGAGGTCCCTCAGTACCCGCTCAGTTTTATTGACGCCCCCAGTGCGCCACAGCTGTGGGATGGCTTGGACGAGCATTGCACCGATGCCAAAGGGCAGTGCGATGTGTTGGTGATTCCCCACAACTCCAACCTTAGCGACGGCTACATGTTTCAATTGGCAGACCCCGGCGCTGATGCCGGTCGGGCTCGGCAGCGACAGCGCCTGGAACGCTTAGTGGAAATCATGCAGCACAAGGGGAGCTCAGAGTGCTATTACGACCCCCTTAATAGCGCGGACGAATTATGCGGGTTTGAGCAGCTACCCTACGGCACCTTTGCCGATAAGTTTTTGGGCAAACTGCTGCCACCACTGTCTGATCCGCCCTCGGCCAGCGCCGGTTTTTTGCGGGATGTATGGCGGGACGGGTTGGACTATGAGCGCCAGGCTGGCTTCAATCCGCTGCAATTTGGGGTGATTGCCAGTACTGATACGCATATCAGTGCACCGGGGGCGGTGGATGAAAAGCAGTTCCTGGGCCACGGCGGCGCCGGTGCACCCGCAGCTGAAGGTGTCCCGGCTGGCCTACCGGACGATCTGGAATTCAACCCCGGTGGATTGGCGGCAGTATGGGCAGAGAGCAACAGTCGCGATGCGATATTTGCGGCCTTGCGTCGCCGGGAGGCTTACGCCACCAGTGGCCCCCGTATTCCTGTGCGCTTCTATGCCGGCTGGGAATTGCCCGACGACCTTTGCCAAGCTGAAGACTACGCCCGACAGGGCTATCGATATGGCGTGCCAATGGGGGGCAATCTTGAGGCTGACGGCGAGTCGAGCTCTCCGGTGTTTAACGTCTTTGCCGCGATGGACCCCGGGCAAGCTTCTCCCCGCGGTCTTCAGGCCGTTCAAATCATTAAGGGCAGTGTCGATGAGTCGGGCCAGCGCAGCGAGCAGGTTTTTACTGTAGCCGGTGAGCTTGCAGCGGATACCAACTTACCGGACTGTGGCGGTGAAGGGCGAGGAGCACCCCAGTTTTGTGTGAATTGGCGCGATCCGGATTTTGACCCGCAGGCTCGGAGCTACTACTACGCCAGAGTGTTGGAGTCGCCCAGCTGCCGCTGGAGCCAGCATCGTTGCTTGGCGGCGGGAGTGAATTGTCAAAATCCCGAAACTATCGCGCCGGGATTTGAAGCCTGCTGCAGCGAGGCACACCGGCCGGTGATCATGGAGCGCGCCTGGACGTCACCGGTGTGGGTTACGCCCAGCACGCCTTAATACGCCGCTATTGCTGTGCCTCGTCTTTTTGGTCCTTTGGTATGCCGGGGTAGTCATCCATCACGATCAGCGGGTGGAAGGCTAGCTCGACACCTTCCTCGATGTACTGATTTCGACTGAGTACTTTGCTGCGGCGCACAAAGCTCGAGTTGGATTTGCGGCTGTTGATGGCGTAGAGGGTATCGAGCCCCCCGCGACTGGTGAACAGGGGTTTGCCATCCGGGGTATAGATTGTGACCACTAAACTGGCGGCTTTGATCAACTGGTTCCAGTTGAAGTCAGCGGCGACAGATGCTGAGCTGCCCTCTGTGGCGGGCTCCCGGGTAACGCCGTACCAGCGAGCGTAGTGGTTGAGGCCGCCGCTGTGCTGGACTTCGTGTTCGATCAAGTCAGTAAACACAATGGCGTCGACATCGCTGCCTTGCAGGGCTTTCATGGTGGCCGCCATGACTTGTTGCCAACCCTGCTTGTCGACCCGGCCGCTAGTCGGATCGTAGAAATCGCCATAGGTCAGCAATGCTTGCTGCCAGGCGTTGTTAAAAATATGAGCCGGCGCGATAACATAGCCGTTTTTCTGAAGGTAGTCTGTAACCTCAGCGTCGATTTTTGCCACGCTATCCCGTAACATCGAACGGGTGGGTTCTCCACTGACATTCACTGATGCCAACACCACCTTTTTGATGGGTGTGGCAGCCAGGGCCTCCTGATCAATGTAGTAATCGTAGGCTGTCGGGTTGTACCGCGCTGAGCTGCAGCCCGCCGCTAATACCGCTACGGTGACCAGTAATGCGCTTAACAGGAGTCTCACATTTACACCTTATTTTTTGAGTGGCGGGGCATTCTAACAACCGACTATGAGCATTAGAAGTGAATTGAAAACCGGGGCAGTGAGCCTGCACAGTGACGTCAGCGGTGAGGGTTCGGTACCGGTTGTACTGCTGCACGGCCTATTTGGCTCCACCAGTAACCTGATCGGCGTAACCCGCAGCCTTGAGGACACATTCCGGGTGGTGCGTTTTGACCTGCGTAACCATGGCAAGTCTGCCCATAGCGAAGTGATGGATATCCCTAGTATGGCCGGCGATGTTGCGGCGGCGATGGAGGAGATGGGGATTCCCCAGGCCTACGTGTTGGGGCACTCGCTGGGCGGCAAGGTCGCTATGGAACTGGCAGCCACCCAGGGCGACAAGGTCAAGGGGCTGGTTGTCGCCGATATCGCCCCCGTCAGTTACGGTCGTGGACACGACGCAATACTGGACGGCTTACTGGGCTTGGATCTGCAGGCACTGCGCAATCGCGAGCAGGCCGACGCCCAACTTAAGCCCGCTGTTCCCGAGTTGGCCATTCGCCAGTTTCTCCTTAAAAACCTGGCTCGCGATGGTCAGTCCGGTTGGAAGTGGAGGATGAATTTGCCGGTGATCGCCGACAGTTACGACCGGCTGCGTGAGGCGCCCAGCAATGAGATTTATCCGGGGCCGACCCTCTTTATCCGCGGCGAGAAATCCCGCTACATCATCGACGAGAACAGGGTGCCGATTATGCGTCAGTTCCCCGACGCCCGTTTGGAGACCATTGCCGGCGCCGGGCATTGGCTGCACGCCGAGCGCCCCGAAGAGTTCAACGCTCTGGTGCGGGGCTTTTTGATGGCCTGCGAGGGTGATACGCCGTAGCCGCCTAAGCTGAACAAAGCCGTGAGGGTTCTGCCATGATGATCAGTACAATAACGGAAAGCCTGTACGCTCAGCAGCCCACGGATACCCTGTATCATTACACCTCCCTAAACGGCGTGCTGGGTATCGTCGGCAGCCGGGTGCTGTGGGCCAGCGACATTCGCTACATGAACGACTCCGCAGAGTTGCGGCACACTGCCGACCTGGTCAAAGACGAGGTGGAAATGCGCCTGGGGCAGGGGCACGATCACCCGCGCCTGCTCAATAGTTTTATCGAGTGGGTTCGCCACCGTATTACCAATGGCCACATTCTGTTTGGTGCCTCTTTTCGTTCCAATGGCAACTTGCTCAGCCAGTGGCGGGGTTACAGCTCAGTGGGCAAAGGCGCCAGCCTGGGCTTTAATGCCGATCACGTTCGTCAGTGCGCCAAAGAACAACATTTTCGACTTGGGCAGTGCGTCTACGATCGCCAGGAACAGCGCCGGCTTATTGCGCAAGTGGTGGATGCGGTGGATACCCTGGCGGTGCAAACCGGTTCTATCGACAGTGACGGCGAGCCCGAACAATACTTTGGCGTGTTTGAGCACCTGGAAACCGATTTGCTGCGCATTGCCGCCATCCTCAAACACCCGTCCTTTGAGGAGGAGCAGGAGTGGAGGTTGGTGTCACCGGTCATATCCAACTATCGGGAGGCCAACGTTTATTTTCGCGAAGGTCGGACCATGTTGGTGCCCTACATGCAGTTTTCACTGGTTCACAACAATAACCCCGCTATTGCCATGGACCATATCTACCTAGGCCCCACCCCCAATATCAGTTTGTCGATGAACTCGATGAAGATGTGCCTGCTCAAACACGGCATCAGTCCAGAACGGGGCATTGATTACTGTCAGATTCCCTATCGTCAACGTTAGCGGCATCCTGCCAAGCAAAGCGGTTTAGCAGGGCACTGAACTCGGCGTCCAAGGGCGCGGTTATAGACAATATGTCACCGCTGACCGGGTGCGCCAGCTTTAAGTGCTGGGCGTGTAACAGCAGTCGAGCACAGTCAAAATGCTCCGCAAAGTAGCGGTTATGGCGACCCCGGCCGTGTTTGGCATCGCCGATAATAGGGTGGGCGATGTGTTTTAAGTGGCGGCGAATCTGATGTCGGCGCCCTGTGACCGGTTGAGCTCGGATCAGGGAATAGCGGGACTGGGGATAGGTTTCAATGGCGATATCCAGCTCGATGGTGGCCAGACAGTGGATATGGGTGAGAGCGGCCTTGGCCGCGCCCGGGCTGCGGCGAACCCGGCTATCGTGCTCTTCAGTGATGGGGTGGTCGACACTGGTGTCGGGGCAGTAACCCCGCACCACAGCGAGGTAGTCTTTCTGTGAGGAGGGCGCCGCCATCGATTGCTGCGCCAGTGCCGCAACCTCCGGTGAAAAGGCGAACACCAGCACCCCTGAGGTCGGTTTGTCGAGGCGGTGTAAGGGGTACACCCTCTTGCCCATTTGGTCCCTGACCAGTTGCAGGGCAAAGCGGGTCTCATGGCGATCAATGGGGCTGCGGTGGACCAGCAAACCAGTGGGTTTATTGATCGCCACCAAATACTCATCCAGATAGAGTACTTCCAGACCATTTCCGCCCTGTTCGCTGTCCAATCCTGTGGACTTTGATGAAATGTTTGTCATATTCGCCTTCAGTTCTTGTTTGCCAAATTTGAGCGGTGGTAGCTTCTCTCTAGGTTTCTAATAAAGCCATATCACATCAATTTATAACGATAGATAAGCGCGAGAGAATTTGGTGGCAAAACGTTTTTCCTGTAAGCCGGTCGACATGACCTTTTTTGAGTCCGCGCCCCACCGCTATGTGGCGGAGCGTGTTTTCAGCGTGCCGGCGCAAACGGTATTTGCCTCTTTGGAAAGCGCAGAGGATTGGCCCCGCTGGGCGCCGCCCATCCGCCGGGTTGAGTGGACCTCAGAGCGCCCCTTTGGCATCGGTACCACCCGCACAGTGTATATGATTGGGGGAATGACCGGTTACGAGGAGTTTATTGCCTGGGAGGCGGGACGGGAAATGGCGTTTTGCTTTACCCAGTGCAGCCGCAACAATGTTGAGGCCTTTGCCGAGCGCTATCAGATTGAGGCGCTGGGCGCCGATCAGTGTCGGGTACGCTGGACCATGGCAATGCGCCCCAAAGGCCTGGGGCGCTATTTTCTGCCGGTATTCAGCCCGCTGATGGGCTTTGGGGTCAAGACTATGTTGGGCCGCTTTAAACGCCTGCTGGAGAGTCGCGCCGCTTAAGGAGCTTTGGGGTGACCAATTTGCTGGTGGAGGAGGGTGATGACCTCGTCGGCGGCTTGCTCTGTTAGTGCACCTTCCCGGTAGTCGATAACCTGTCCCTCGGCGTTCGCCAGAAATACCACGGTGGTCTTTTTGGGTAACTTGAGTACCTGGCGGCCCTTACCTTTTTGATCGAGCACCATGGTGGCCCTTGGGTGGGCGCGTTTGTTCTTTGCCACCTGACTCTCTACAAAACCGCTGGTTCCCCACAGGGCGTCGTCCAAATTGACCACGGTGATGGAGTGAAAGCTGCCGGGTTCGTAGTCCTCTTTGTCCAGCCTCTGCCGCAAGGGATCAATATCGTCCTCTGACGATGCCCGGGCTGGCAGGTAGAAGACCAGTGCTGGCCGACCACCACCAATGGCGCTGGACTGCCACGGTGCTTTGTTAAGCTTGTCGCCCTCAATGATCAGTTCCCCCGGCTTATTAATGTTAAACGCCGGAACTGTGCTGTCGACTTCCAGTGCCAGGGCCGAGCTTGTTGTCATAACCAGCGCGATAAAAGCGGCAAAGATGCTGGAGAGAATTACTGTTGTAGAGCGTTGGGTAGAGGGCATGGCCGACCTAATTCGTTGTTAGCATAGGGCCAAAGTAGCATAGCCACAGGTGGGTGAAATTGGCCGATTTGCTAAACCTTATTGCCAATTTCAGTCGATAGGGCCCCAGTGGCGAATCGGCTTTAGTTGCCTAGATGGAGAATGACCCGGCGGTGGGACGCGGCATAGCGGTGCTCCCAAAGGTAAATACCCTGCCATGTACCCAGGGCCAAGCTGCCGTCGATAACCGGAATCGACAGTGAGGTGGCGGTTAAGCTGGCTTTAATATGGGCCGGCATGTCGTCTGGGCCCTCCAGAGTGTGGGTATAAAGTGGATCGTTTTCCGGTACCAGGCGGTTGAGCCACTGCTCCAGGTCATGTTGAGCGGAGGGGTCGTAGTTTTCCTGTATCAGCAGGCTGGCCGAGGTATGTTGAATAAACAAGGTGCACAGGCCATCGCCCTGAGCGCTGTGTTCGACCTCGGCACGCACTGCATCGGTAATGCCGTGAAGGCCCTGACCGGGGACGGGGATACTCAAGGTGCGGATCATCCGTCCCACTCCTCGGGCAGGATGTCGCCACAGTGTTTGCAATAATAGGCATCGCCATCGTGGCCGAGACGATTACAGGATACACAGCGGCGGCGACTGGCCCGGCGCTGGTTTTCTACAATCAGTTCGGCGCTAACGATGCCGGTGGGGATGGCGATAATGGCGTAGCTGGTGATCATTGCCATAGCGGCCACCGCCTGACCCAGGGCGGTTTGTGGCACGATATCGCCATAGCCCACCGTGGTGACGGTCACGATGGCCCAATAGATACTCTGGGGCAGGCTGGTAAAGCCTCGCTCGGGACCTTCCACCAAATACATCAGCGCGCCGAAGACGATGACCAGGGTGACAACAGTGGCCAGAAATACCGCGATTTTGCGCCTGGCCGCCATCAGCGAGCGCACCAGGACATTGGCTTCGCTCATGTACTGGAACAGTTTCAGCACCCGGAAGATCCGCAGCACTCGGAAGATGCGAATGACCAGCAGGTGTTGGGCGCCGGGCACGATTAGCGACAGGTAGGTCGGCAAAATGGCGAGAAAATCCACCACGCCATAAAAGCTGGTTACGTAAAGTTTTCGATCCTGGGCGCAATAAACCCGGGCGATATACTCCAGGGTGAACAGCAGAGTGAAGCCGATTTCTGCGGCGTAGAGCCAATGGCCATACTGCTGGTGAATACTGGCCACCGAGTCCATAAAGAGCGCGGCCACACTGGCGACAATCATCACAATCAGGATGATATCGAAGTTGCGGCCGGCGCCCGGAGCGGTGCCGAAAATAATCCGATTGAGGCGCTGACGTGGGGTTTCTTCTGACATCTCAGCGCCCGCCTTGCCCCGGCGCGTGTTTGGCCACCACTGCAACCATTTGCCGACACAGGAAGGCTAGGTCCTTATCGGAGATCACATAGGGCGGCAT
Source organism: Spongiibacter nanhainus (assembly GCF_016132545.1). Lineage (GTDB taxonomy): Bacteria > Pseudomonadota > Gammaproteobacteria > Pseudomonadales > Spongiibacteraceae > Spongiibacter > Spongiibacter nanhainus. The sequence goes on along the minus strand of NZ_CP066167.1, from coordinate 2,273,464 downwards.
GGTATAGATCAATTTGCCAAAGGGGCGAATCCACACGCCGTGATCGACAAAGTCCGGTTGAATTTGAGCCATATCGACAGGCTCGTTGAGTTCAATAACCCCTATGCCGCCGAGCCAGCGCACGTCACTGACACCCGGGATGTCCTTGGCCGGTGCCAGACCCTGCGCCAGGCCTTGCTCAATGCGCGCCAGGTTGCCCTGCCAATCCTGACTGGTTAGCAGGTCGATACTGGCGTTGGCGATGCTGCAGGCCAAGGGATTGCCCATAAAAGTCGGGCCGTGCATAAACACGCCGGCCTCGCCGCGGCAGATGCCCTCGGCGATTTTCTCGGTGCACAAGGTTGCAGCCAGCGACAGGTAGCCACCGGTCAGGGCCTTGCCAACACACATAATGTCGGGGCTGATACCGGCGTGGTCGCAGGCAAACAGTTTGCCGGTGCGGCCAAAGCCGGTGGCGATCTCGTCGTGAATCAACAGCACGTCATAGTGATCGCAGAGCTCCCGCAATTGGCGTACATAATCCGGTGAGTAGAAGCGCATACCCCCCGCGCCTTGCACCACGGGTTCGATAATCACTGCAGCCAGTTGTTTGTGGTGTTGCTCGAGCAGCGCGGCAATGTCCGCCATATCCTCGGCGGTGGCCTCGGCATCAAAGGCCGGGGCGGGGGCCGGGGCAAAAATATGCTGAGCCAGTACCTCGCTGAACATATGGTGCATGCCGGTCACCGGGTCGCAGACAGCCATAGTGGCAAAGGTGTCGCCGTGATAGCCGTTGCGCAGTGCCAGCAATCGGGATTTATCTTTGTTGCCCTGTGATATCCAATATTGCATGGCCATCTTGATGGCGACTTCCACTGCCACCGAGCCGGAGTCGGAAATAAAGACCCGAGTCAGCGGCGCCGGGGTCAGGTCCACCAGGCGCTTGCCTAGCGCCGCCGCCGGTTGATGGCTCAGGCCGCCAAACATAACGTGGGACATGTCCCCCAATTGCTGCTGCGCAGCGGCGTTTAGCGTCGGATGGTTGTAGCCGTGTATGGCCGACCACCAGGAGGACATGCCGTCGACCAGTTCGCGGCCATCCGCCAGCGTCAGACGAACGCCCTTGGCCGAAGCCACCGGAAATATTTCCGGTTGGGTGAGCATGGAGGAATAGGGATGCCAGATGTGGTCCCGGTCCCAGGCCTGCCAGGTTGCGGTATCGACGTCGTTGTAGGCTGATTCAGGGTAGCTGGGTGCTGTGTGGCTCATTGAGTTCTCCGCGTTGGGGTTTCCGCGTGGCTAGAAGGCATTCTAACATTGCCGGGCAAGAAGGTTGGCCGCCTCCAGTAATACTGGTCACCTTTGGCAAGCATGGCCTCGATGGCGGCTCGGGAGCTAGTCCAGCATGGGTTCCAATGTCGGCAGGACGTTGTCCAGAATGCGACTTTGGGCTGCGGCGGTGGGATGGATACCGTCGCTTTGCATTAAGCCGGGTTGTAAGGCGATACCCTCCAGCAGAAAGGAAACCAAGGGAAGGTCAAACTTTTCGGCCAATGCGGGGAAAAGGTCGGCAAAGCCCTGGGCGTAGCGCTGGCCGTAGTTGGGCGGAATCTGCATGCCAATCAACATCACCTGGGCGTCGGCTTCGGTGGACAATTTGATCAATTGTTGCAGGTTTTGACGTATCCTCGTTAGCGGGTAGCCTCTGAGGCCGTCGTTGCCCCCCAGCTCGAGAACGACCAGACTGGGCTCGTGCTCTTTCAGTAGCGCGGGAAGCCGCTGGACACCCCCCCCTGTGGTTTCGCCACTGACGCTGGCATTAACCAACTCCCAGTGGGGAGGGAGTTTTTCACGCAATAACTCGGGCCAACTGCTGGATACCGGGATATTGTAAGCGGCGCTGAGGCTGTCCCCCAGTAACAACAGCGTATTGGCCCAGCTTGAGGGACTCAGGGGCAGCAGGAGCAGGCCGACAAACAGTGCGCGTCGCGCGGCAGAAATCATCACCAAGGTAATGGACCTTATGCAGTTAGAACGTCTTATTCGGACCGAGAACCTGGGCAAAAGTGTCACCAGTGGCAGCGATCGCCTGGAGATATTGAAAGGGATCAATGTGGAAATCAAGCGGGGCGAGAGTGTCGCCATCGTCGGCCCCTCTGGCTCGGGCAAGACCACATTGTTGGGTCTGCTAGCGGGCTTGGATGTGGCCTCAGAGGGAGATGTCACGCTTTGCGGTCAGCCGCTTAAGGCCTTGAATGAAGACCAGCGGGCAGCGCTTCGAGCCGAGCATGTGGGCTTTGTATTTCAGTCTTTTCAACTGCTGCCGGCGCTCACAGCATTGGAGAATGTCATGTTGCCCCTGGAACTCAATGGTAGCCGGGAAGCCGAGAGGGAAGCCCGCCGATACCTCGACCAGGTGGGCCTGAAGGAGCGGCTGAGTCACTATCCCCGCCAGCTGTCGGGCGGGGAACAGCAGCGGGTTGCCCTGGCCCGGGCCTTTGCCGTGCAGCCGGCGATTTTGTTTGCCGATGAGCCCACAGGAAATTTAGACGAGCAGACTGGCGCCCGCATTGTCGACCAGCTGTTTCAACTCAATGAGCAGGCCGGTACTACACTGGTGCTGGTTACCCATGAGATGGCCCTGGCCCGGCGCTGCAACCGGGTGCTGGAAATGCACAACGGCAATCTGCACATACTGCCCAAGGCCGCCTGATGCTTATTCAAGCGTGGCGGCAGTTGCGCCGGGATTGGCGAGGTGGCGAGCTGGGGCTGTTGGCCCTGTCGCTGGTATTGGCTGCGGCGATGGTGAGCGGTGTTGCCGGTTTTACCAACCGCCTGCAAAGCGCCATGGTAGCCGAGAGCCATGTTTTCCTCGCCGCCGACCGGGTACTGAGTTCACCCCTGCCGGTGGATGAACAGTGGTTGAATCGGGCCGATGAGATGGGCTTGCGCCGGGCCAGTATGCTGTCCTTCCGCACCATGCTCTACCGGGGCGACAACATGCAGCTGGTCGGTCTGCGGGCGGTGTCTGACAGCTATCCGCTACTGGGACAGGTTGAGACCGCCGGGAAGCCGTATGGGGAGGTGATGCTCGATGTCACCAGCCCAGCGGTGGGTGAAATCTGGCTGGACTCGCGCTTGTTCGCGCTGTTGGGTGTCGAGGTTGGAGACAGTATCGCGGTGGGGGATACCCGCTTGCTGGCCAGTAGAGCGCTGATCTCTACTCCCGATCACAATGGCGGTATGGCGGGCTTTGGCCCCCAGGCCTTGATGCATATTGACGACGTACCGGCTACTGGGGTGGTACAGCCCGGCAGTTTGGTGCGGCATCGCTATCTCTTTAGCGGTGACGCTGAGGTATTGCAGAATTTTGGCGACTGGTTAGCGCCCCAGCTGGAACAGCGCCATCGCTGGCAGGGTGTCGAGGACAGTCAGCCTGCCATGGCCGAAACGCTTAATCGCGCGGAGAGCTTTTTACTGCTGGCGGCCAGCCTGGGGGTGGCGTTGGCGGGGGTTGCTATTGCCCTGTCGGCCCGGCGCTATGCCCAGCGCCATATCGACAGCGTGGCCATTATGAAAACCCTGGGCGCCAGTCGCCGTCGAGTGCTGACGCATTTTGTGGCGCAGCTGACTTACCTGTGGGGAGTGTCCCTTTTAGTAGGGGTGTTACTGGGGCATTTGGTGCAGTGGCTGTTGTTGTCCAGCGTGGCGGAATTGCTATCACGGGAGCTGCCACCTGCCAGCTGGCAGCCGGTGTTGGTGGCAGCGGTGACGACTGCGGTGTGTATGCTGGCCTTTGCCTTACCGCCGCTGCTGGCATTGAGCCGGGTCTCTCCCATGCGGGTGATTCGCCGGGACAGTGGCATGGATGAGGTGTCGCTAGTCACCAGCGGTGTGCTGGGCTTGGCGGGGATTGCTGCGCTAATGTTGTGGTTCAGCGGCTCCTGGCTATTGGCCGGTGCCGTGATGGCCGGTGTGTGTGGTTTGGGGTTGTTGGCTGCCGCATCAGTTCTGCTGCTGCTGTCACAAATACGCCGCCGGGGAGGGCGAGCCGCCACCGGTTGGCAGCGGCTGGCTATTGCCAGTATGTATCGGCGTCGCTACGGCAATGCCTTTCAAGTCGCGTGTTTTGGTTTAGCGCTGATGGCCATGGTGACCTTGCTGGTGCTGAGGACTTCCCTGGTCAGCGACTGGCAGATGCAGCTGGCACCGGATTCCCCCAATCACTTCCTGATCAATATCGCCCCCGGGGAAGTGGATGGCCTTAAGCAGCTATTGGTGGCAGAAGAGCTGGATCACGCCGGCTTTTACCCCATGGTGCGAGGCCGCCTTACTCATATTGACGGGCGAGCCCTCGCCGATATCGACACCATCAATGCCGACGAGGCGGGGGTGGATAGGGAGGCAAACCTCAGCTGGTCAGCTGATTTGCCGGCTGACAACAGTTTGGTTGTAGGGCAGTGGTGGCCGGGCATCGAGCGCCCCAGCGGCTCCCGCATACCGGTATCGGTAGAAGAGAATCTGGCGACGCAGTTAGATCTCGAAATTGGCAGCAGGTTGGACTTCAATATCGGCGGCCAGTCCTTGCAGGCGGAGGTTGTCAGTCTCCGGCGCCTGGAGTGGAGCAGTATGCGCCCCAATTTCTTTTTCTTGTTCCCGCCGAATAGCCTGGATAACTACGCCAGCAGTTATATAACGAGTTTTTATTTGCCGGCGGCACAGGACCGGTTTATCAATACCCTGATACAGGCTTATCCCACCGTCAGTGTGATCGATGTGGCTGCACTGATGACACAAATGCAATCGGTGGTGGATAAGGTGAGTCGGGCGGTAGCGGTGGTGGCGGCCCTGGTCACAGTGTGCGCCCTGTTAGTCACACTGGCCAATATTCAGGTGAGTCTGGATCTACGCCGCAAAGAAAACGCCCTGCTCAGGGCTCTGGGAGCGCCATCCGGAGTGATTCGCGCCGTGCTGTTGAGTGAGTTTGCCGGTATTGGCGCCATCGCTGGACTGATCGCGGCGTTGGGCGCCAATGTCAGTCTCTTTGGAATACAGGGGCAGGTGTTGGAAATGTCACCGCAGTGGCACTGGGCTCCATTGCTGGCAACACCGCTGCTGGGGGCGATACTCATCGGATTGCTGGCTTGGCTTGGTGCACGGCGGGTAGTGAAAGTCTCCCCGCTGGTGGCCTTGCAGGCGCCGTCCTGAGGCGACGCCAGACCCTAGGCGACGCCAGACATCGGGGTCCGTCCAATGGGCCCTTTCTTAAAGGTAAAGATTGATTGGGCTAGGGGCTTCTCAGGCAGGAACAGGCGGGTAGTGGGTGGCTGTTTCTGGCAGCGTCGCGATACCAGAAGGGTCGACACAGAGTCCCGCTATCATCATACGCATGGACTTTTCTGCCTGCAGGTCAATGTCCCGGTGATACCCATAGGTATCGGCGTGGTCCAACATCAGCGTCGTCACCCCGTGCACTGCAGCCCAAATTGTGTGGGCGATAGAGGCAATGTCATCCAGCGGGCGCAGCTCGCCTCGCTGTAAGCCTTTTTCCACCCGGGCACGAACTTTGTAGATGGCTTCCCGACCGGCGGCAAACAGCTCTGGGTATTGATTCCGGGGCTGCAAGGTCGGGCCGAACATCAGGTGGAACATGGCGGTGTGTTCCCGGGCAAAACGAGCGTAGGCCAAGCCGAACAGCAAAATACTTTGGTCGCTGCGTTCTTCCATTTCACTGGGGCGGCACACATCAAAAAAGCGACGGAAGCCCTCGGTAGCCAGTGCCGCCAGCAGGGCATTTTTGTCTTTGAAGTGCCGATAGGGCGCGGTCTGGGATACACCAATTTCCCGGGCCAGTGCCCGCAGGCTGAGATCGTGTACCCCGGTGTCGACGAGGTGCTTTTCCGCCAAGTCCATCAATTCCTGACGGAGATTGCCGTGGTGGTAACTGGAGGAGCCGTTGCTTGCCATAGTGTTATATAAAAACTCGGGGGCTAATTATTACATTTTGCCAATGTTGACAGTGATCCGCTGCATTGTCATCCCCAGCAGATGCAAATTCTGTGCGAAGCCTAGACTAAAGAGGAAAAATGCAAAAAGTTGGGGCATCACCGCCAGAACTTATGCTATCACGCCAGAATATTAAGCTGCCAAGAGCTGATCCCGGGATTTACGTCATGGGCTTCCCGCATTTTAACAATATCGCATCCGCCGGAGGGCTTCGCGGCCAATATGCCGGTGTCAGTCGATGAATGCAGTACAATTTGAATTTGTCAGCGTATATAACCGGACCAACAATATGAATTTAAATGTGGAAGACAAGGTGTTTCTGCTGGCTGGGGCGAGCCGCGGACTCGGCTATGCCATTGCTGAAGAGTTGGCAGCTAATGGCGCAAAAGTGTACTTGGGCAGCCGCGACACCGACGCGGTGAGTCAAGCGGCGCAAACGCTTAGCGAACAGTATGGTGTTGTCTCGGACGGCTCTGAACTGAATGCTGCCGATGCTGCCAGTATCAGCCGTTGGGTTGCGGCAGCGCGGCAACGCTTTGGGACAATCGATGGCTTACTGGTTAACGCCGGTGGACCGCCGCCGGGGCAGTTTAATAACTTTACCGACGGCGATTGGCAGGACGCTTTTGAGCTCACTTTGATGAGCGCGGTGAGGATGATTCGCGAGGTGTTGCCAGACATGCAAGCCGCCAGGAGCGGTGCGATTTTGACCTTGACTTCGTCATCGGTGAAGGAGCCTATCGATTTTTTGTTGCTCTCCAATGTGATGCGCGCAGGGGTGACCAGCTTGGCAAAAAGCTTGAGCCACCAGTTAGCAGCGGACGGTATTCGCGTTAATAACTTGGTGCCGGGTGTAATATATACAGACCGCATTAAAAGTCTTGATAGTTTGCAGGCGCAACTGAAAGAGATTCCTGTCGAACAACAGCGTGCCGATGCCGAGTCCTCGATACCCATGGGGCGTTATGGTGAGCCTCGGGAATTTGGCAAGGCGGGAGCGTTTTTGCTTTCAGACGCCGCCAGTTACATTACTGGCTCCACCCTGGTGGTGGATGGCGGGACGATGAAGAGTTTGTTCTGAGCGGCGTTCGCTAGCGGTGTGTCTGCACGGGTGATGACGGGGTGATGTCGGGGGTAAAGAACGGCGGGACGCCAACGCGCCCCCGCCAGATCTGGTTTAAACTCATTCACATTACTCGGTGGTGTGGTCGTCGATCTCGTCCTCAACCTCTTCAACACCTTCATTCCAGTTATCTTTGGCAGCTTCGTACTGCTCATCCATTTTTTCGCCCATTTGCTCCATCTCGCCATCATTGCTGTCGCAGGCGGTAACCAGGACAGAAGCGCCCGCAATCAAAAATACCAGCGGTGCGCGGCGGATAATCTGTAACATCTTGTCAACAAAAGTCATGGATGCTCTCCCTATGCATTGTATAAGTAAGTACAGTTTTGAGTATTGACGGACATTTGCGTCCGCTTCGCTAACTGTGACTAGGAATCGCCCCGGGTGTTCGATGTGAATTTTTACATTTGGGCGCAATTCGGCCCACCGGAGCCGAATTTTGGGCATAAAAAAGGCGGCCTATGGCCGCCTTCACTCACTCTGATACCCTTAGGGCAGCAGGTGTTTAACGCCGTCGCGCTCTTCTGCCAGCTCTTGGGCAGTGGCGTCCATTTTGCCGCGGCTGAAATCGTTAACGGGCAGACCCTGCACGATTTCCCAGTCGCCATTGTTGCAGCGGCAGGGGAATGAGTAGATCAAGCCTTCTTCGATGCCGTAGCTGCCATCGCTATAGACACCCATGGATACCCAGTCGTCACCTTCGGTGCCCAGCGCCCAGCTGCGCACGTGATCAATGGCCGCGTTGGCTGCGGAGGCGGCTGAAGAGGCGCCCCGTGCCTTGATGATGGCTGCGCCGCGCTGCTGCACGGTGGGGATGAAGTCGTTTTCCAACCACTCTTGGTCAACCAGGTCAGAGGCGGTTTTGCCGTCAACCTTGGTGTTGAACAGGTCAGGGTATTGGGTGGCAGAGTGGTTGCCCCAGATTGTCATGTTGGTCACGTCGTTGACAGTTTTGCCGGTTTTCTGAGCAATTTGGGTCATCGCACGGTTGTGGTCCAGACGCGTCATCGCCGTGAAGTTACGGGGATTGATGGAGGGGGCGTTGCGCTGGGTAATCAATGCGTTGGTGTTGGCGGGGTTGCCCACGACCAATACTTTGATGTCTTTGCTGGCATGCTGATCAATGGCTTTGCCTTGAACAGAGAAGATTGCCGCATTGGCTTCCAGCAAGTCTTTGCGCTCCATGCCAGGACCGCGGGGACGCGCGCCAACCAGCAGGGCATAGTCACTGTCTTTAAAGCCGACATTGGGATCGTCGGTGCAGACAACGTCCGCCAGCAATGGGAAGGCACAATCTTCCAGTTCCATCTTGACACCCTGCAGGGCATCCAGAGCCGGAGTGATATCCAGTAGTTGCAGGATAACGGGCTGGTCGTCGCCCAACATAGCGCCGGATGCGATACGGAAAAGCAGTGCGTAGCCAATCTGGCCGGCCGCACCGGTGACGGTGACGCGAACTGGTTGTTTCATGAGATGAGTCCCTTAGCTGATGGAATTCGAATTTGTGAGCGGGTGCGATCGGACGTGGATTGCACGATCCGACATGCACCCGTGCCGGGGTCTGGCCGTGCTAAAGCACCTCGCGCCAGGAATTTTGGCGCGGCTAATGATAGTCATCTGGGCGGCGGATTGCCAGTATCACGGGCTATCGGCGACGTGTTGCCGCACCATGACTGACCCCGCGCCGGTTCATCGCGCTTGTCATACTGCCCGCGGCTGAAAAATGATCGCCATTTCGCTATACTTCGCCGCCTGAATTTTCGAGCGTCTATCCCTATGTCCACACTGCCCAAACTGGAATTCAACAAGTTGCAGAAGCGCCTTCGCCGCCACACCGGGCAGGCGATTGAGGACTATCGGATGATCGAGGAGGGCGATCGCATCATGGTATGTCTGTCCGGCGGTAAGGACAGCTATACCATGTTGGATATTCTGATGAATCTGCAGCGCAGTGCACCGGTGCGTTTTGAGCTGGTGGCGGTGAATATGGACCAAAAGCAACCGGGCTTTCCCGTGGAGGTGCTGCCGAACTTCCTGGATACTCTGGGTATCGAGTACTACATCGTCAACAAAGATACCTACTCCATAGTTAAAGAGAAAATTCCCGAGGGGAAAACCACCTGCGGCCTGTGCTCCCGCCTGCGACGAGGAACCTTGTACGGCTTTGCCGAGGAGATCGGTGCCAACAAGATTGCCTTGGGGCATCACAAAGACGACATCGTTCAGACGCTGTTTCTAAATATGTTCTATGGCTCACGCATGGCGGCCATGCCCCCTAAACTGTTGTCTGATGACGGCCGCAACGTGATCATCCGACCTCTGGCTTACTGTCGGGAAAAAGACATTGAGCAATTCGCGGCCTACAAGGAGTTTCCCATTATTCCCTGTAACCTGTGTGGCTCACAGGAAAACCTACAGCGTCAAAACATAAAACAAATGCTGCAGGGCTGGGAAAAGCAGGACGCCAGCCGCATCGAGAAGATATTCACCGCGATGCAGAATATCGCTCCGTCCCAGATGGCGGACCCCGCGCTGTTCAATTTTGCGGATCTGGCCGTAGAGCGCCACGGCGAGCGACCCGCTACACCGTTTGATGCCCACCAACAGGTGGACCGTGGCGGCCCCGCTGCCAATGCTGGCCCAAGTAGCCAGTTTATTGAGGTCAAACACATCCTGTAAGGCCGTTGCCCAGCCCCCAGCCCCCAGCCCCCAGGACCACTCCTTGATAGCACCCTCAAGTTAGTGGTCCGAAATCTGCAAAGAGTTGTCCGACAGGGCGGATATTTGCCGGATATCGCCATTTGCTTTCGCCTTTCTGTCAATAAAATGACAATTTGCTGGGGTTTTGATTGGTGGTGTCAGTAATATGACAGAGTCTGCATCTTCCGGGGCGGTATTGAGGCCCCCGGTGTCGGCCATGACTACCTCCAGGTACATGGCCCTGCCAGCAATGAGTTTGCTGGTATTGGCCCTGTCCTTTGCTGCCCTTTTGTGGGGGCTCGCGGCCATCGAATCCCCAGGCCGTCAAATGCGCGCCGACGACGACACTAGCCGCCGCGAGTTACATTTGGAATCCCGAGCCAAGGCTCTGCTTGCCGATTCCATCGCGCCCCGGGATCTGTCGGTATCGGTCATCCTCGAAGCTCACACCAACCGGGATTCCTCTGTGCACGTGTTGGTGCGGGTAAAAGAGACCACGTTACAGGGTCAGAATTCCGATCAGCTTTATCAAACACTGTGGAAAGGGCTGGCGCTGAACGCCGAGCGCGGCGATTCACTGGAGGTGATAGCTGCACCTTTTAACCGTCAGTTGGTTAGATTGATACCGGCTCTGCTGGCTCAGCTTGTTGGAATTGTGGGGTTTCTCGGTGCCGCTGCCGTTCTGGTGCGCTGGGGCTTTGTAACACTCCGCCCTAGAGGAGGCGCCGCAGATTTTAACCAACAATTGCAACAGGTTCGTGGCATTGCCAGCGAACAACCAGCGCGGTTGGCGGCGGTGCTGCGCCACTGGCTTAGCGCTGAGGCGGGCAGTGAGGCCCGGCAGATGGATATCGACCCCCTGGTCGCGGAGGAGGCGAGTCAATTGCTATTGGCTCTGCCTGAGGCCGACGCGGCCAATGTGATCAAGCGATTACCGCCGGGTTTGGTGCAACCGCTGGCGGCCCGCATGGTGGATACCGCCACACCGGGGAGTGCGGAACTGCGCAGCATCCTTGCTAGAGTTGTCGACGATTTGGAGGTCTTTGGCGATGTGGCGTCCGGCGACAACATCGATATTTTTAAGCTGTTGTCTTCCGCCATCGGCCCAGAACAGGCCAAGTTGGTTCACCAAAGTCTGGCCATAAAATCTCCGCTGCCCAATATTCAGCGGCTAAAATGGCTGGGGGCATCGGCCGTGGTGGATATCATTGCCGAAGAGCACCCCCAGGTTCAGACGGTGGTGATTGCTGCACTGCCAGCTGAGCAGGCCAGCGCGGTGGTGCTGGGCTTGGATGAAGAGCGCCGGGTTGATGTCCTGGCAAGGCTCGCCGATCTTCAGTCCCTGTCCACCGCCGCCTTTGAGGAACTGGATGCCCTGATTGGAGAGCAGCTGAAAAATACCAACCGGCCGGTAAAACAACCGGTAGAAGGCCAACAGCTTGCGGCAAATCTGCTAAATCGACTGGATAGTGCCGATGAGGCGGCACTGCTTCAGGGCTTGCGCAGCCGCCACCCCGACAGTGCCGGACAGGTCGAAAACCACCTGTTTGGTTTTGATCAATTGGCGCAGCTGACCCGCGGTGATTTACGCAGCATACTGGAATCCGTAAACAATGAGACGGTGGCTACAGCGCTCAGTGGCGCGACAGCCGCAGTGAGCAGCCGTATTCTCGATGCCTTGCTGGTGGAGCGTCGTCCCGCCGTTAGGGCCATGCTCAGTAAGAACAAGCCAAGGGCCAGTGATCTCCAGCTCGCCAGAGAAGAACTGGTTCTGGTGGCGAGAAGGATGGCGGAGTCGGGGGAGATTGCCCTGGATAGCCGCCCAGTAGAAAGCTTTTAAGGACGACTAATAGGCGGCGCCCCTGTAAGGGTTCACTAGTCTCATCAAGGGGCTTCCGCTACACTTTAGTTTGCTTCTGTTGGCAATAATTAATGAACCACCGGCGATGAGGCAAAGTAGTGTCGACACAGGGAAGTCAAGAAATGCTAGTGATAGATACCGCACTGTTAGAGGAACTGCGTGACGTGATGGACGATGAATTTGTCGAGTTGGTGGATGCTTTTGAAAGCGATACTCGACACCGCTTTGGTCTATTGGAACAGGCGATTGCCGCGGAGGACTCTGAATCTCTACGCACCACTGCGCACTCCATGAAGGGCGGCGCCATGGGCATGGGTGCAGTGGGTTTATCGCGGCGTTTTCGCGGGCTGGAACTCCGAGGGCGAGAAAGCAGCTTCCGGGATATCGATGTTGAGCTGGAAAATGCCAAGCGGAGCTTTGACGAAACCCTGGGTCAGCTCAGAGACTGGATGCGCCGGCACTAAGGCACTGGCCCCAGTGTATGACGCCGATCAATCTCCCTTTACCCTCCGAGAGGGTGTCAAAAAATTGACACACCTCGCTGAGCCAATAGTCTAAGTTGTTGAAATTAAAAAATAAAAATGCTGGCACGCTCTGTGCTGTAACTAGCTACACCTTATCCAAACTGTTGGCCCTGGCTGAATTCGCTGATGCTGTGCGTGACCTAGCCTAGCCTGAGCCGCAGCCACACAAAGACCATGACTGAAAGCTTGTTATCGCAAAACGAAATAGATGCCTTACTCCAGCAACTGAAATCTCCCGCTGGTGCATCGTCTTTGTCTGCGCAGCAAACCGTCGCCGCGCCCCAACGCTACGACCTGAGTCGGCGCCGGCGTCCATCTAGGCAGGGTTTGCCCGGCTTGGCGCATATCTGTCGGCGCTTTGCCGAAGGCTTTACCGAGCAGTTGCACAACCTGGTCGGGCCCCATGTGGAAGTGAGTTTGCTGGAAATTCAAACGCTTCCCTTTGGCGAATATCTACACTCCCTGTATGTTCCCACTAGTCTCAATGTTATGGACTTGTCACCATTGCCTGGCAGTGCAATTGTCGCCATGGATGCCCGCATGGTGTTTCGCTTGCTGGAACGATTTTTTGGTGGCGGCGGACGCTACGACAGTCAACCGGGCCGGCGCTTTAGCCGAGCCGAGGAGCGACTGGTGGCGCAATTGCTGCCCCGCCTCAACGAATCCTTGAACGCCGCGTGGCGGCCGGTGATGCAGAGCCATTTCCACTTCGTCGATCAACATACCAACCCGGCAATGGTGAGAGTCGCAGATCGGGGGGAGACCGCGGTGGTCTGCCGTTTCCTGTGCAGTGATGTGGTTAGCGGTGACAGCGAGTGCCATCTGGTGATTCCCGAGGCCAGTCTGCAACCGGTTAGAGAACGCCTGGCCCGGCGCGGTGCCGCGCAGCAACGCCACGCCGACCCGGTATGGACGGAAACCCTGCGCCGGGGAGTGCTGGACAGTGCAGTACCCACCCGGTGCACAGTGGCTGAGCGTCAAACAACACTGCGGGCGGTGACCGAGCTGGCCGTTGGCGATGTCATCAGCTTGGGTAGCCGCGATCGATCCTTGCTGACTGCCGCTGGCATCCCCGTGGCGCGGGGGCAATTGGGCGTTAAAGATGGGCAGCTCGCCCTGGAAGTTCACTCCCTCATTGAATTGGGCGAAGGTCAAAACAGCACAGGCGGACAACACTATGCAGGATAACGAACAAGCGCGCTCTGGCGACGGTATTGCCAATCAGCGACTGCGTGAACGCTCTACTTCGACGCCGGAGTTGGACCGGGTGCTGGATATCCCCGTCAATCTGACACTGGAAGTGGGGGGGACCGAACTGCCGATCCGAGAGCTGCTGGAGCTGCAGCAGGGGGCGGTGGTGGAGCTTGCGAAGCAGGCCGGCGACCCCTTGGACGTTAAAGTGAACGGCACACTGATTGCCCGGGGCGAAGTGGTGGTAGTGGATGACCGCCTGGGGGTACGTTTGACTGAAGTCGTCAGCGCCGCTGAGCGACTGCAGTCGCTGCGCTGACATTAACTGGGAACGGGACTCAATACTGACGTGCCATTTAAACGCCTCATTTTTAGTTGTGATGACAACGCACTAGCGGCTGTCGCCGAGACGCTGATTCAACCCCACCTGCAAGGGTGGCGTAGCCGTGTGCTTAGCAAGCAGGACGGGCGGGTCGAAGCGCTGGGGTTAACCGCAGCTGGGCCTGTGCAGCGCAGCGATCTGCGCGACGGGGCGCTGCGGGGCTCACTACTGGGATTGCTGGTGGGAGTGATCAGCGCTTTGTTCATTCTTGGAGGTTGGCCGGTGGAATCAGACGCTCTGCGCGCCACAACACTATACGCGCTGCCACTGACGATGTGGTTTGCAGGCGCCTGGTGGGGCGGCATGCTGGGCTTGATGCAGGACAACCCGGCGCTAAAGCCATTTTTGGCGCAGCGGGATAGCGGCGAATTTATCATTCTTATCGAGTCCTCCCCCGTGGATGAGCGATTGGTAAAGCGGGTGATGGCCATGGCTGATGCTGTGCTGATTGCCGAGCAGCCCTGGAGCTGGGGGCGTTTCCAAGTGACGCCGCTGTTGCCAAGCGGTAAGGGGGCGTCGTGAGTCGGACGGTGCAGGTTGTGGCGGTGACCGGCGGCAAAGGCGGGGTAGGCAAAACCACCCTGGCCGTGAATACCGCCATCGCCCTGGCGGAGACTGGCCAGCGAGTGGCGATACTGGATGCCGATTTCGGTCTTGCCAATGTCGATGTGATGTTGGATCTGCCGCCGGGTGCCACAATCGAGGATGTGCTGGAGGGTCGCGCCGAGCTTCGGGATATTGTGCGTTTAGGTCCCGCAGGGGTAAGGGTCATACCTGGCGCCTCTGGTACTCGCCGGTTAACCAAGCTCAGCGAGCTGGAGCACAGTTCACTGGTGAGCGCCTTTGATGCCATTGCCGACCAGCTGGATATACTTCTGGTGGACACAGCGGCGGGGATTGGTGACCAAGTGGTCAATTTCGCCAACGCCAGTCGCGAGGTGTTAGTGGTACTGTGCAATGATCCCTCGTCCTTTGCCGACGCCTATGCGCTGATAAAAGTATTGTGGCGGGATTTTGGCCGACAGCGGTTTCGAGTGGTGGCCAACATGGTTGCCAGTGAGCAGGAAGGGCGGGATTTGGTCGACAAACTGGATGCGGTGTGCCAGCAGTTTTTGCCCGTCAGTCTGCTCTATGCAGGTACGGTTCCAATGGATGACGCACTGCGAGAGGCGGTCCGGCAACAGCAGCCAGTGCTGTTGCAGTCTCCGGGAAGCGCCTCTGCTCTGGCGATTCGCAAGCTCGCAGAAACGCTGGCAACGTGGCCGGTGGCGACCCGCTCCAGGGGGCAGCTGGAATTTTTTGTCGACCAGCTGCTCGCCGGATGACCAATAGAGGGATAAGGATTCCGTGATGTCGCGCCGAGGCTTGCAATCTCCCGACCCCTTTGACGATGCCTTGCCCGGCGAGGAGCGCCGCCGGCGGGCCAGTTGCCTGGCCGACGCGCGCTTACTGCTGGTAGAAGGGGACGCCGCCGCCCGTCGCAATACCCGGGAGGTACTGATGGCGTTGGGGCTGCACCGGGTTATTGAGGCGGAAGACGGCCTCGCTGCACTGACCATGCTGCAAAATCGACACCTGGACGTCATCCTGGCGGCGCAAGACAGCCCGGGGCTCAGCGGCTTGTCATTGACCCGGGCGCTGCGCAATGACAGCCGGCTTAGCACCGTTCCGGTGTTGTTGATGGTGTCCAGCGCCAGTGCGGTACTGGTACGACAGGCCGCCGAGCTTGGCGTTAACAGTGTGCTGGTGTGGCCCTATAAGCCCTCAGTGCTGGAGCAAAAGCTCAGCGAAGCGCTGGGGCTGCCGCCGCAGACGGAGGGGACGTCGTGAACGGAGCAGAGCACGATGGGCTGTTAACCATATTTCTGGCCGAGGCCGAAGAGCTGTTAGAGCTGCTGCACGAGCAACTGGCAGAGCTCCGCTACGGGGTAGACGGCCAACGTTTGTTAAACGACCTCCACCGCAGTTTTGATACCATCCAAAGCGGGGCAGCGGTCATGAAGTTGTCGCCCTTATCGGAGTTGGCGGGCTGTTGCGAACGGGTGATAGAGCGCCTCAGGCGACGCCGTTTGCCGATGACGCCGAGGGTGTTCTCGCTGCTGGATGCCGCTGCCAGAGAGCTGGAAAATATGGTGCAGGCCCTTGCGGTAGGCAACACGATCAAAAGCGATACCCAGTCATTGCAGCAGCAGCTGTTGGAAAGCATCGAAGAAGGCCGCAGTCGGGTGCCGGAAACCAGCGTTGAAGGCAGCGTTGGTGACCCGCTGGAGCAATTTTTTGAATCGCCAGCAGCACCGCCTGAATCGACCGCACTGCAAACTTCGCCGCAAGGCCCTGCATCTAGCCATTCGACCAGCCAGCCTCTGCGTTCTTCCGACCCCACACTCGTTGTCAGCCAGTCTGAGCCGGTTGCACAGCCCCTGTCACTTGGCGCGGCGGCAGCTGACGCTGGTGAGGATTGGCGGCCTCTGAAAGCCGCCAGTTCGGGAACCATCAAACCCTTGCCCGCGCTGTCCCGGTCGACCGTTTCCAGCTCGCCACCACCCCGTTGGCGGCAACTCTCCCGTGCGGCGATTCAGGCACACCGAGACCGAGATAGCGATGCCTTAAGGGCGGCACTGGAAGACCTGGCTGAGTGGCTGGATCGCCACTGAGTCTCTGCTGACAAATGACCAGCGTGTTGCTCGGCAATCGTATATACTTGTGCGCGTTTTTTTGGCCCGCTGCAGCAACAGCGTGGTCGGTAGGGATTGACGGGGGGTGGTTTGGCCGCTGACGCTGTACTGGTACTGGATCGGCTCTCTAGCGAGCGGGACGACGTGCCCCTGTTTACCGAACTATCCCTGACCATGGGGGCGGGTGATGTGGTGCAACTGGCCGGCCCAAATGGCAGCGGCAAGACCACACTGCTGCGGATTTTGATGGGGCTCTCAAGCCAGTATCAAGGCAACATATCATGGCGCGGCACGGCGATGCCGAAGGGGCGGGTCGAATTTCTGGCCGACACCCTCTACCTCGGCCATAACGCCGGAGTGAAAGCGGCGCTAACGCCTCTGGAAAACCTGCGCTGGACCGGCGCTCTGTGTTCACCTGTTGACGACAATGCGATTTTTGCAGCGCTGGAAAAGGTCGGCTTGGCGGGCTACGAGCACCAGCCCTGTTATGCCTTGTCGGCCGGCCAGCAGCGCCGGGTTAGTCTCGCCAGGTTGTTCTGCTCGCCGGCCTCGCTATGGGTGTTGGACGAACCATTCACCGCCATTGATCTGGCTGGCGTCGCTGAAATAGAAAGCTGGATAGATCAGCACGCCGAGTCCGGAGGAATGGTGCTGTTGACGACCCATCACAGCTTGTCGCTGTCCCGTCCGCCTCGGGTTTTGTCGTTGGAGGCGCAGTAATGTCGCCCTTGTCCTCTTTGCCGGTAGCAATGGCTGCTACGCTGCGCCGCGAAGTACTGGTCGCGTCCCGGCGGGGCAGTGAATGGGCCAACCCACTGCTGTTTTTTGTCATGGTGTGCTCGTTGTTTCCACTGGGTCTGGGTCCCGATCCTCGCCAGCTGGCCAATTTGGCACCGGGCATACTCTGGGTGGTGGCCCTGCTGGCAGCGATGATGGCGACTGAGGGTTTGTTTCGCAGCGATTTTGAAGATGGCACATTGGAGCATATGCTGCTCAGCCCGCTGCCGCTGTACGGCCATGTGTTGGCGAAAACACTGGCTCACTGGTTGTTAAGTGGTGTGCCGCTCAGTATCTTGTCGCCGCTGCTGGCCGTACTGTTGCAACTGCCCCCGACTGGGATGCCGGCGCTGATGGTGAGCCTGATGCTGGGCAGCGCGGTGCTGAGTTTTATTGGTGCCATTGCGGCGGCGCTTACCGTAGGGCTGCGGCGAGGTGGCTTACTCATGTCGCTGATCGTGCTGCCCTTGTATATCCCGGTGCTTATTTTTGGCAGCAGCGCCGTGCAATCAGCGGTAGAAGGGGTGGCGGTATTGCCGCAACTGGCGATGCTGGGAGTGTTTTTACTGTTGGCGGTGGCGTTTGCGCCGCTGGCTATCGCCGGTGGTCTGCGTATCAGCTGCGATCAGTAGTACAAAGAATAACGGAGAGACGGGTTTGCCAAGTTGGGTGTGGTTTCACAAAATGGGGTCGCCGCGCTGGTTCTACCAGTTTAGCGGTCGCCTGTTGCCGTGGCTGGCGGTGCCGGCATTGCTGCTGTTGGTGGGCGGCTGCGTTTGGGGGCTTGCCTTTGTGCCGCCGGACTACAAGCAGGGCAATAGCTTTCGGATCATTTATATCCACGTGCCAGCCGCTGTGGTGGCCATGGGCGCCTATATGATTATGGCCGTTGCCGGCGCGATTCACTTGATTTGGCGAATGAAGCTGGCGGCGATGGTGATGAAGTCCATCGCGCCGGTGGGCGCCATGCTGACTTTCCTTGCGCTGCTGACTGGCGCAGTGTGGGGCAAGCCCACCTGGGGTACCTGGTGGGTCTGGGATGCCCGCATAACCTCTGTATTGATTCTGTTTTTCCTTTATCTGGGCGTTATTGCTCTGCACCAAGCTTTTGACAATCGCGACGCAGCGGCCAAAGCCTGCGCGGTACTGGCCATTGTCGGTGCAGTCAACATTCCCATCATCTATTACTCGGTGGAGTGGTGGTACAGCCTTCACCAACCCGCCAGTATCAAATTTGTCGGCGAGTCGACGATTCATTCCAGCATGTTGCGGCCGCTGATGGCGACTTTGACCGGGATGTATCTGTTTTTGGGCTGGGCCGTATTGCTGTATACCCGGGCAGAAATTCTCGATCGGGAGCGCAATACCCGCTGGGTAAAAGACTTGGTCTTAAGCAGTGATCCGCGCGGTCCCGCCAGCAATAAAGGGTAGCGATAAAGAGAGTACGACGAGTGGAATTTGAGAGTTTGCAAGCGCTGCTGGTAATGGACGGCCACGGCAGTTATGTCTGGTTTAGCTACGCTGTGACCTTGTTGGTGTTATGCGTGGCGGTGGTAGCGCCACTGCGGCGGCAGCGCGGTTTAAAGCGACAAATAGCGTCTCTGGCACGGCGCCCGAATGCACGGCGCCCGAGTGCACGGCGGCAATCAGACCCGGAGTAGGGATAGCGCGCGTAAAAGCCAAACAGCAAGGATGACTGAAGGTTACGAGGTGAGGGTTAACAGGTTTAAGCATCGGCAATTTTTGCCGCGAATTGAGGTCTAGATAACACGGCCGCGGCAGAGCAACCCGCGACCGGAGGTAGCAAAACAATGGCAATGCATCCCCAGCGTAAACAGCGTTTGTATATTGTGTTATTCGTACTTGTTGCGGCAGCTGCCGCAGCGGCGTTGTTGGGTTACGCCCTGCGTGAAAATATCAACCTGTTCTATCCGCCGGCGGAGATAGCCGCTGGCAAAGCACCGCTGGATCGGCAGATTCGCGCCGGCGGCATGGTCCAGGAAGGCAGCGTTCAGCGAGACCCGGATAGCCTCAAGGTACGTTTTGTGGTGACCGACTATCAGGCCAGCGTGCCGGTGGTTTACGAGGGTATCCTTCCCGATTTGTTTGCCGAGGGCGAGGGGGTGGTGGTCTCCGGTCGCCTGGGCGATGACGGGGTGTTTGCCGCCAGCGAGGTGCTGGCCAAACACGACGAAAACTATATGCCACCGGAAGTCAGTGACGCCCTTGAAAAATCGGCCAAGGCCGGCGCCTATGGTGAGGCTAACGCGGCGTCGGCAGGGAGCGAACAGTGATTGTTGAATTTGGCCATTTCGCGCTTATTCTGGGCCTGTGCTTTGCCCTCGCTCTGGCGGTGTTGCCGATGGTGGGGGTGTGGCAAAACAACACCAGGCTGATGGCGGCGGGCCGGCCTCTAGCCTACGGCCAGATGCTGTTCACCACACTGTCTATCAGCGCGCTGTTTTATGCGTTTTTAACCGATGACTTCTCGGTAAACATTGTCGCCATACAGTCCAATACACTGCTGCCCACGGCGTATAAGTTCAGCGCGCTGTGGGGTGGTCACGAAGGCTCGCTGTTACTGTGGGTGGAGATTCTCGCCATCTGGACGGTGGCTGTTGCGCTGTTTTCACGCCAATTGCCCTTGGATATTTTGGCTCGTGTGCTGTCGGTAATGGGCATGGTGGCGGTGGGCTTTTTTGGTTTTTCCCTGTTCACGTCCAATCCCTTCCAGCGCAACGTTCTGGCTACACCGGCCGACGGCCAGGATCTCAATCCGCTGCTGCAAGACCCGGGAATGGTCATTCACCCCCCCATGCTATATGTGGGGTATGTGGGCTTCTCTGTAGCCTTCGCTTTTGCCATCGCGGCTCTGCTTAGCGGCAGGATGGATGCCAGCTGGGCGCGTTGGTCCAGGCCTTGGACAAATACCGCTTGGCTGTTCCTGACCCTGGGTATCACCTTGGGGAGCTGGTGGGCCTATTATGAATTGGGCTGGGGCGGCTGGTGGTTCTGGGACCCGGTGGAAAACGCGTCTTTTATGCCCTGGTTAGTGGGCACGGCGCTTATCCACTCCCTGGCGGTGACTGAAAAGCGGGGCAGTCTTAAAAGCTGGACGCTGTTGTTGGCGATTTTCGCCTTCTCTCTGAGTTTGCTGGGGACGTTCCTGGTGCGCTCCGGGGTGCTGACCTCGGTGCATGCCTTTGCCGCCGACCCGACTAGGGGGATGTTTATTCTCGCCTTTTTGGTGATTGTGGTGGGCGGTTCGCTGACGCTCTACGCGTTTAAGGCGCCGGCACAAGAGGGCGGCCAGGGCTTTCAGTGGCTCAGTCGCGAGGCACTGTTGCTGGCCAACAACATCATTTTGGTGGTCGCGGCGGTTACTGTGTTGTTGGGCACATTGTTCCCGCTAATTATGGATTTTGCCGGCTTGGGTAAATACTCCGTCGGTCCGCCGTATTTTAATGCGCTGTTTGTGCCGCTTTGCGTGGTTCTGGCGCTCATTGTGGGTATCGGCCCCAGCAGCCAGTGGAAGCGAACTCGGGTTGAACGTTGGCTGAAGGCGGTTATTGTGGCCTTCGTTGCCAGTGTTATTTTGGGTGGTGTGCTGCCAGCCCTGTTCGGCGGTGAGTGGCGTTTCGCCGCCAGTTTGGGGGCGGTGCTGTTCTTTTGGATCGTCAATACCACCTTGGTGAACCTGAGGGATAAAACCCGCAATGCTTCCAGCTTTGTGGCTGGCTTGCGCAAGCTGTCGCCTTCTTACTACGGCATGGTACTGGCCCACCTTGGGCTGGCCATGGCCATTCTGTCGGTGGGGATGGTGAGCAGTTATAACGACGAACGGGACCTCCGTATGAACGTCGGTGAGGAAACCACCACGGCGTTTGGCTATCGGGTACGCTTCAATAGTATCGCAGCCATTGAAGGCCCAAATTTCCGCGGCCAACAGGGCTCCTTTAGTCTCTACGATGGCGATCGCCTCATCGCGGAATTGAAGCCGGAAAAACGTCGCTATCACGCCCGCAGCGCCCAGGTGATGACAGAGGCTGCGATTGACGCTGGAATCTGGCGCGACGTGTATATTGCCCTCGGCGAGCCGGTAGCCAAAGAGGCCTGGGCGGTGCGTATTCATATCAAACCCTTTGTGCGCTGGATGTGGGTAGGCGGAGCGCTGATGGCACTGGGGGCCCTATTGGCCATGAGCGACAAACGCTACCGCCCCAATGCCGGGCGGCGGACAGGCAGCAACAGTAAACAGGGGGCCAGTCATGCAGCGGGTTAAACTCTTTATTCCTCTGATTATCTTCGCCGTGTTGGCGGTGGTGTTTTTCCTGGTGGAGCGCCGCGTGCAAACCGGGGACTACAGCCCGACCGCGCTGCCCTCGGCACTGCTTGACCGCCCCTTGCCGGAGTTCTCCCTGACAACGCTAAAAGGGGAGCCGATCCGCAAAGACCAGCTGCTGGGAGATGTTTTTCTGCTCAATGTGTGGGCGACGTGGTGTCCTACCTGCCACTATGAACATCCGTTTCTGGTGGAGCTGGCACAGCGTGGCGTCAACATTGTCGGCGTTGATTACAAAGACGGAAAGCCGGCGGCGATAAAGTGGCTGGAGGATAAGGGCGACCCCTACACCCTGACTATCTTTGATCCAGAGGGCACGCTGGGTCTGGACCTCGGGGTCACCGGGGCGCCTGAGACCTACCTCGTGGATGCCCAGGGCGTAGTGCGCTTCCGCTATCAGGGCGCACTGGATGCCAAGGTATGGGAAAGTGAATTCGCCCAGCTCTACAACCAGTATCAGTCCAAGGGGGCGGTGCAATGACAGCGTTGATACGGAGCCTAATAATGGCAATGTCGGTGTGGGCCCCCGCGCTGTGGGCGGTCATCGAAACCTACGATTTTGACACCGAATTGCAGCGCAAGCGCTACCACCATTACGTGGAGGAATTGCGCTGCCCCAAATGCCAGAACCAGAATTTGTCCGGCTCCGATTCGGCAATTGCCCAGGATCTGCGCCGACAGCTGCATCGGATGATCATGGACGGTAAGTCGGATACCGAAATTACCCAGTACATGGTGGACCGCTACGGTGAATTTATTCTCTATCGCCCCCGGTTTCAGGCTGCCACCGCGGCATTGTGGTTGGCACCGGTGGCAATGTTAGCCATCGGTGTACTGGTGTGGTGGCGGATGGCGGCCAAAAACCGCCGGGCCCGGAATGCGCCGCCAGAACTGGATGCGGCTCAGCGGCGGCAGCTCAATGAACTGCTCGATGGTGACGATAGCCAAGGTGCCAGTTCCGGACGGGGAGAGCCGTGATGCCCTTATTTTTAGGACTGGGAATGCTGGTTTTGATGGCGTTGGCTATTTTGCTGACGACGCTGCTGTCCCGTAAAGCCAATAACAGCGAAGCCGTGCTGGATTCTGGCAGCGAGCCCTACAGTGAGGCTCAGCGGGATTTCTATCGACTGCGCCGGGCTGAGTTACAACGCGATCTGGACGCCGGGGTGCTGGATCAGAGTCAGTTTTTTGAGCTGTGCCGGGAACTGGATTACCAGATGGTCTCTGAGGGAGGGCCCAAAATCTCGCAGAACTTGCAAAACAAGGCCAGTGGTCGCGGCACAGCGCTGATTTGGCTTGCTATTGTGATGATTCCGCTGATTGCCGGCGTACTGTACTGGCAACTTGGCTACCATCGCGAACTGGGTCTGAAGGACCTGCAGCAAACCATGATTGAGCGCGGTGAGTTTGATCCGGCGCTGATGGCGGAAATGGTGGAACGCGTGGATGGTGTCCTGGCTCAGCGGCCAGACAATCCCGAGTTGCTGGTGATGATGGCGGGCATTCGCCGTCAGCAGGGCGATTACGCTGCGGCGATTCCCTACTATGAGCGCCTGTTGGATCTGTATCCCAAGGATCCCAATGTCATTGCCCAACTAGCCCAGGCCCGCTATTTGGCCAATAACCGTCGCTTGAATAAAGACATCCGCGATTTGCTGGATAGGGCGCTTGGTATCGACCCCAATCAGGGCACCGCGCTGGGGGTTTACGGTATCGATGCCTTTGCCCGCGGCGATTATCTGGCCGCGCTGGATTCTTGGAGCCGCCTGTCCCGGCAATTGCCGCCCCAATCGGCGGAGGCGAGTGTGATTGCCTCAGGGATGGCAGAGGCCAAATCCCGGGCGATTGCCGCCGGTGATTTGGCCGGGCTGAACATTTCTGTCTCGGTGGATGCCTCACTGGGGCAGGCGCCGGCAGGCGTGCTGTTTGTGGTGGCCAAATCGGCAGACGGCAACCCCATGCCGGTGGCAGCGCTGCGACAACCCCTGAACAAGCCAGACTGGCCGCAGAATCTTTGGCTGACAGACTTGGATGTTATCAGGCAAGGGCAGGGCCTGGCCGACTTCTCGTCGCTGACCCTGTCTGCCCACATTAGCCGGGCTGGCACGGCAATGCGCCAGGACGGTGACTGGACCTCTGAGGCGATCGCTATCGACCCCAATGCCACGCCCGATG
The DNA here is from genome assembly GCF_016132545.1 of Spongiibacter nanhainus. GTDB lineage: Bacteria > Pseudomonadota > Gammaproteobacteria > Pseudomonadales > Spongiibacteraceae > Spongiibacter > Spongiibacter nanhainus. Next base: position 2,249,729 of record NZ_CP066167.1, on the reverse strand, counting down.
GGGCTATAGAGCTCAAACTGGACCGCCGTTACCGCACTGGCGACTAATTTCTCCGCCCAGCTACTGGCAGTGGCGGCCTCGGGCGCTATAATCCGCCTTTGCGCTTACGCTGTCGCCCCGGGGCGCGAGGCCTTTTCACTCGCGCTAATCGTCTAACAAACCCTTTGGCGGCAGCCAGTTATCGGTTATTTCTATTATGCGTCTGAAGAGCATTAAACTGGCGGGGTTCAAGTCTTTTGTCGACCCCACCACGGTCAATTTTCCCACTAACCTCACTGCGGTGGTGGGCCCCAACGGCTGCGGCAAGTCCAATATTATCGACGCTGTGCGCTGGGTAATGGGAGAAAGCTCCGCCAAGAACTTGCGTGGCGAGTCGATGACCGACGTCATCTTTAATGGCTCGGTCAATCGCAAGCCGGTGGGTCAGGCCTCCATTGAGCTGGTATTCGACAACAGCGCCGGCAAGCTGGGGGGCGAGTATGCCCGCTTCACTGAAATAGCCGTGCGCCGCAAAGTCACCCGGGAAGGGCAGTCGGAGTACTACCTCAACGGCACCAAATGCCGCCGCCGGGATATCACCGATATCTTTTTAGGTACCGGGCTGGGGCCCCGCAGCTACGCCATTATCGAGCAGGGCATGATCTCCCGCTTGATAGAATCCAAGCCGGAAGAGCTGCGGATCTTTATCGAGGAAGCGGCGGGCATTTCCAAGTACAAGGAGCGGCGCCGGGAAACCGAAAACCGCATGCGCAGGACCCTGGAAAACCTCGAACGCCTGACCGACCTGCGTGACGAGCTGGAACGGCAACTTCAACACTTGCAGCGCCAAGCGGCAGCCGCTGAGAAATACACCGAGCTCAAGAAAGAAGAGCGCCTGCTGAAAGCCCAACTACAAGTATTGCAGTGGAAGGCCCTGAGCGATCAGGTCGAGGCCCGCCAATCGGTTATTACCGAGCTGGAATTGGAGCGGGAGGCAGTGGTAACCGAGCAGGTCTCCCTGGGTACTCGGGTTGAGCAGGCTCGGGATCAACACAGCCAGGCCAACGATACCTTCAATGAAGTGCAGGGCCGCTACTACAGTATCGGTGCCGATATCGCCCGGGCCGAGCAGGCCATCCAGCACCAGCAAGAACGGCGCCGCCAATTGGATGCCGACCTGAAACAGTTGGAAGAATCTATCAGAGACACCCAGCATCACCTGGAGGCAGATCGGGAGAAGGTGGCGTTGTGGGAGGAAGAGCTACTGGAGCTGGAACCCGAGGCCGAGCTGGCCAATGCCGAAGAAGAAAGCGCCGCCGAAGCATTGATGGTGGCGGAAGAGAGCATGCAAAACTGGCAGTCCAAGTGGGACGAGTTTAACCAGCGCGCCGCAGGACCTCGCCAGAAAGCAGAGGTGGAGCAGTCCCGGATACAGCATCTGGAATTGAGCATGCAGCGTTTGCAAGAGCGCCTGCAAAAGGCGGATCAGGAGCGTCGCGCCCTGAGCGTAGGCGACGTGGATGACGATATTGCCATGCTGCAGGAACAGGCGGCCGAGCTGGAGTTGCAACTCGAAGCGCAGCAAGCCCAACTGGACGAAATTCAAGCGCAAATCAGTGAAACCCGGGACACATTGCGGGAGCAAAGCGATGAGCTGGATACCGACCGCAGTGAACTGCAGCGCCAGCGCGGACGCATGGCGTCACTGGAGGCACTGCAGCAAGCGGCCTTAGGTGAAGGCGACAAGCAGTTGTCCCAGCTGTTGGAGCAACACAACTTGCAGTCGGTGCGCCGGGCTGCAGAAACCCTGCAGGTAGACGAGGGCTGGCGCCAGGCCGTGGAAGCGGTACTGGGGGAGCAGCTTCAGGCCCTGTGTGTGGACGATCTGGCCGCCATGTCGGCGCTGGTGGCGGAGCTTGAGCAGGGGACTCTCAACTTTGTTGAGCCCAGCTCAGCCGCCACGGCAGCGCAGGCCCAGACACTGGCCGCCAAAGTGTCTGGCGACAGTGCCCTGACCGCCGTGCTGGAGACCGTCAGGGTGGCTGACGATCTACCCAGCGCCCTGGCTATGCGGGGGCAGCTGGCCGGTCATGAATCGGTGGTCACTCCGGACGGGATCTGGTTGGGTAGAAACTGGTTGCGGGTCAGCCGTGGCGATTCCGCCCAAGCCGGGGTGCTGCAGCGCCAGGAAGAACTGGAGCAGTTGCGGGACAGCATCGCCCAGTTAGAAGAGCGGGTTGAGGCCCGGCAGGCCCAACTACAGGACTTGCGGGACCGCCAAAAACAGCAGGAGCAACGTCGCGAGGAGCTACAGAGCGAGTTGCAGCAGTACAACCGTCAATCCAGCGAATTGCAGTCCAAATTGAGCGCACAGCAGGCCCGGATCGAGCAGATCGGGGAGCGGCGGCAAAGCCTGGACAACGATATGGCGGAGCTGCGTAAGCAGTACGAGACTGAGCAGGAGTCTCTGGCAGAATCCCGCATGGTGCTGCAGGAAGCCATCGAAACCATGGAACAGGACGCCGAGCAGCGGGAAACACTGCTCAGTGAGCGCGACGGCAGCCGCGGCGTGCTGGATGCTGCCCGACAAAAAGCCCGGCAGGGCAAAGACCACGCTCACCAGCTGGCGATGCGCCTGCAATCCCTGCAAACCCAGCGCGATGCTGCGCAACAGAATATTGCCCGCACCCAGGACCAGATGACGCAAATGGCCCAGCGTCAGGCCCAACTCAAGGATTCACTGGGGGATAACGACGAGCCTATCGAAGAGACCAAACTGGAATTGGAAACCTTGTTGGCGGATCGCCTCAAGGTGGAAGAAGAATTGGGTGAGGCCAGGAAACACCTGGAAACACTCGACCAGCAATTGCGAGAGCACGAACAGCAGCGTCACGGCATCGAACAGCGCCTGCAAACGGTGGCAGGCAAACTGGAGCAGGCCCGAGTTGACAGTCAGGGCCTGCAAGTGCGTCGCAAGGGCCTTCAGGACCAATTACACGAAGCACAATTTGATCTGGAATCGGTGTTGGAATCACTGCCCGGTGAGGCCAACGAGTCCGCCTGGAACGATCAGCTGCAGCAGGTCAGCCGGCGGATTGAGCGCCTGGGCGCTATCAACCTGGCGGCCATTGAGGAATACAAGCAGCAGTCTGAGCGCAAGAACTATTTGGACACCCAAAACAGCGATCTCGAAGACGCACTGGAGACCCTGGAGGCGGCCATTCGGCGTATCGACAAGGAAACCCGTAACCGTTTTAAAGAAACCTTTGACCGGGTGAACAACGGTTTGCAGGAACTGTTTCCCCGGGTATTCGGCGGTGGTAGCGCGTACCTGGAAATGACCGGTGATGACCTGCTCAGTACCGGTATTTCGATCATGGCGAGGCCGCCCGGTAAGCGAAATAGCACCATTCATCTGCTTTCAGGGGGCGAGAAAGCCCTGACCGCCATTGCCTTGGTATTTTCCATCTTCCGTCTCAATCCGGCGCCGTTTTGTATGCTGGACGAGGTGGATGCGCCCCTGGACGATGCCAACGTGGGCCGCTACTCCCGCATGGTTAAAGAGATGTCGTCAGAGGTGCAGTTTATCTTCATCAGCCACAACAAGATCACCATGGAAATGGCAGATCAGTTGATGGGGGTCACCATGCATGAGCCAGGGGCCTCTCGACTGGTGTCTGTGGATCTCGAAAAAGCGGCGGAGATGGCCGCCTCATAACGCTTTTCAGCGGCAAGGCAGGTGTAGATATTTGCTGGGGTGCGTGGAACAATACGGGCAAAACGCACTCGAATCCCATACAGATAAAGCCGGACAAACGTATTTAGACCACAAATACTGATCCGGGGTTCAACAAAAATATGGGCCGCACGGGGCGGCAGACAAAGGGTCGATTTAATGGATCTCAGCGTCAGAGATTGGATGATTATTATCGGCGTACTGCTGGCGGTGGCAGTGCTGCTGGACGGGTTCCGCCGTATGCGCAAAGAGCGGGGCGATACCATCCGACTGGCCGCGAAGCGACGTCGCGAGGCCGAGGATGAACTGACTAACCCCGAACTGCCGGGTGCCGCCCGTGTTGTGGCTGTGCGGGAGGAGCCCAGCCTCCATGTGAAACACGCCTCGCCCCGTGGCGAATCTGAGCAGCCCCCTGTTGAGCCGCGTGAGACTGACAAAGCCCTTTCCGAGGAATCCGCCACAGAACAGGTGACCACCGAGCAAGAGCCCCGTCAGCAACCGGTGTCCGACTCCCTTGACGACGATATTTTGTTCCAGGATCCCGAGGTGGAGTACGGTCGCAGAGCCCGGCAAGACCGCGCGGTTGCCCCCGACCTAGAAGATGATGAAGGGGACTCCAGAGCCACTATTACAGCCTCAGTAGAGGATCGGGTGGGGGATGTAGAGCCAAGCACAGCATCGCGTACTCATTCGCAAAGTTCCCGTAGCCAAACTTCCTATGGTCAAAGCTCCTATGGTCAAGGCTCCACCGCCAGTAGTAATAAAACGGGCGGTCGCAGCCCAGAGTCCACCGCAGACAACGGTCCACAGGAACTGATCGTCCTCAATGTTATGGCTCCCGACGATACGCCCTACAGTGGCCCCGATGTGCTGCAAGTATTGTTGGCCTGTGATGTGCGCTTTGGCCGTATGAACATCTTTCACCGCCATGAGAAGACCGATGGCACCGGCGCCGAGCAATTCAGCGTGGCTAACCTCGTCGAGCCGGGTTATTTTGACCTGGACGCGATGGATGATTTCACCACGCCGGGTTTGTTGTTCTTTATGAACCTGCCCGGTCCCGAAGACAGTGTGAAAGCCTTTGATGCCATGGTGGAAACCGCGCGCTGCCTGGTTAAAAACCTCGGCGGTGAGCTGCGTGACCAGACCCACAGCGTGGCGACCAAGCAGACGCTGGAACACTATAAGCAGCGCATCCGCGATTTTGAGCGCCGCCAGCTCACACTGATGTAAAGCTCAGCACTGTCCCCGGAGGGGGACAGCGGGGGCTGCCCACTTGATCCCAAGAAGAATCAATGTCAGATAAAAACATCCGCGATCGCCTCAACGAGATCAAGGAGCAGCTGCACCGCTGCAATTACGAATACTACGTTCTCGACGCACCCTCTTTGCCAGATGCTGAATACGATCGGCTGTTTCGGGAGCTGATCGAGATCGAGAATGCCCATCCAGAATGGCGCAGCGACGACTCACCGAGCCAACGTGTGGGCGCTGAACCACTGTCCGCCTTTAAAGAAGTACGCCACGAAACGCCGATGCTGTCCCTGGACAATGCCTTCAGTGAGGAGGAGATGCGGGACTTTGACCGCCGTGTGCGTCAGCGCCTGGGCGAAGACAGCGCGTATCACTATGCCTGCGAGCCCAAGCTGGATGGTATTGCGGTCAGCCTACTCTATGTCGATGGCATTCTGGTGCGAGGGGCCACCCGGGGCGATGGCCGCAGTGGTGAGGACATCACCCAGAATGTGAAAACGGTCGCGTCGGTACCGCTAAAATTGCGCGGCAGCGATTGGCCCGCCGAGTTGGAAGTGCGCGGCGAGATTTATATGACCAAGGCAGGCTTTGAGCGCCTTAACGCCGATGCCAGAGAAAATGGCACCAAAACCTTCGTGAATCCACGCAATGCTGCCGCGGGCAGTCTCCGCCAATTAGACAGCCGTCTCACCGCAAAGCGCCCCCTTGAAATGTGCTGCTACGGCATTGCCGGTGACGGCGAGCAGCGACAGTTTGGAAGCCACAGTCAGGGCCTCCAAATGCTGGCAGAGTGGGGCTTCTTGATCAATCCCGAAATGGCGGTAGTGGCGGATATCGAGGGCTGCCTCGACTATCACCAACAGCTGCTTGGTAAGCGAGACCAGCTGCCCTACGACATCGATGGCGTGGTCTTCAAGGTGAATGAGCTGGATAAACAGGACCAGCTGGGCTTTGTGTCCAGGGCGCCGCGCTGGGCCATCGCCTACAAATTTCCCGCTCAGGAAGAAGTGACGACACTGCGGGATGTGGAATTCCAGGTCGGGCGAACCGGTGCCGTTACGCCGGTGGCCAAGTTGGAACCGGTCTTTGTGGGGGGCGTGACAGTGAGTAATGCCACCCTCCACAATTTCGATGAGATTGAGCGCCTTGGAGTAGAAATCGGCGACCAGGTGGTGGTGCGACGGGCCGGGGATGTGATTCCGCAGATTGTTCAAGTCGTGGAGGCCCGTCGTTCTGATACCACTCGGGCTATAGTCGCCCCCAGTCGCTGCCCGATTTGTGACAGCGAGTTGGAGAGAGCGCCGGGTGAAGCGGTGTTGCGTTGCACGGGCGGGCTGATTTGTGCCGCCCAGCGCAAGGAGGGCATCAAGCACTTTGCCTCCCGCAAGGCCATGGATGTCGATGGACTCGGCGACAAATTAGTAGATCAACTGGTCGAGCGGGAATTGATCCATTCTGCCGCTGATCTGTTTACGCTCAGCGCCGACACTCTGGCTGAGCTGGAGCGGATGGGTAAAAAATCGGCGGAGAACTTGGTTGCAGCCCTGAAAAAGGCGCGCCAAACCACCTTGCCCCGATTCCTGTATGCCCTTGGCATCCGCGAAGTGGGCGAGGCTACCGCCCGCAATCTGGCCAAGCATTTCGGCACTCTCGAGGCCCTTATGGCCGCCGAGCGGGAGGCACTGGAGGAGGTGGAGGACGTCGGCCCCATAGTGGCCAGTCATGTTCACGCCTTTTTTGGCAGCGATCACAACCGAGAGGTGATCGAGCAATTGCAGTCAGTGGGTGTGAACTGGCCCCAGGTGAAGGCTGAGCAGGGCGGAGAGCAGCCTCTGGCCGGGCAAACCTGGGTGCTAACTGGAAACCTGGATGCGATGACTCGCAGTGAAGCCAAAGAGCGCCTTGAGGCGTTGGGGGCTAAAGTCACTGGCAGTGTTTCGGCCAAAACTGACTGTGTTGCCGCTGGCAGCAACGCCGGCTCAAAGCTGACCAAGGCGCAGTCGCTGGGGGTGAAGGTCGTGGATGAGCAGGGGCTGTTGGCCTTGTTGCAGGGGGAGTCCTGATGGGGCGATATCTGGTGTTGCTGCTCATGGTGTTTGCTGTCTCGGCGTGTACAACCTCGCCGCCCCGCAATCCCGACAATATTTGCTCGATCTTTAAGGAAAAAGACGACTGGTACGACGATGCCCGCAAGGCCTCCAAGCGCTGGAAATCGCCGATCCCAGTGATGATGTCAATCATGCATCAGGAATCTCGCTTTCGTGCCAAGGCCAAACCGCCGCGGAAATTCTGGCTGGGCTTTATCCCCGCCGGCCGCATGTCGGATGCCTATGGCTATGCCCAAGCTAAAGACGCTACCTGGGACTGGTATCGGGAAAAGTCGGGCAATGGCTGGGCCAGTCGCAGCAGCTTTGCCGACGCCATCGATTTTATCGGCTGGTACAACAATATGAGCGTGCGAACGATCGGGCTGCCCAGCGACGACACGTTCAGCCTGTATTTGGCCTACCACGAGGGTCACGGCGGCTTTAAGCGGCGAACTTACGCCAACAAAGCCTGGCTCAAGCGGGTGGCCAGCAAAGTCTCGTCTCGCTCGCACACCTATGCTGGCCAGTTGGCCATGTGCGAAGAAGACCTACAGCGCGGTGGCTGGTTCTTCGGCCTGTTTTGATGGCGGCGTGTTGGGATTAGGGGTAGCGTCTGTCCAGCCCCTTACCATTCACCACTGTTTTCCATAGATGCCCAGGGCTCCATGGCCGGTTTGGCGTCACCTTTTTGAAGCAGCTCAACCGAAATATTGTCTGGCGAACGGATAAAGGCCATATGCCCGTCTCGAGGTGGTCGGTTAATGGTTACACCGTTATCCATCAGGTGTTGGCAGGTAGCGTAAATATCGTCCACTGCGTAGGCCAGGTGACCGAAGTTGCGACCGCCGGTGTAGGTTTCAGGATCCCAGTTATAGGTTAATTCCACGCAGGGTGTGTTGTTGGCCTCCGCATTCTCAGCATCTTCTGGCGCGGCGAGAAAGACCAAGGTGAAGCGGCCCTGCTCGCTGTCGTAGCGCCTGATTTCCTTCAGGCCCAGTAAGTCGGTATAAAAGTGCAGTGAGGCATCGAGGTCGCTGACCCGAACCATGGTGTGCAAGTACTTCATAAACTGATCCGTTGTTGCTGCAAGAGGGTAGATAGGCTGTGAAAAACTACACTTTCAATTGCCCTGGCGCAATCGATCCAGACCAATACACCGTATGGAGTAGTTATTGTGGCCGATAGCAAGGCACATTTGCTGATCGTTTATCACAGCCAGTCGGGCCGCAACGCCCGTCTAGCCTACCGGGCCAGGGAAGGTGGGCTGGAGTCAGGGGCGCAGGTGCGACTGAGGCGGGCCGCGGAGGCCGGGACCCGGGATTTGCAATGGTGTCAGGGGCTGCTGCTTTTTACACCGGAATATGCGGGTTATTTACCTGGCGGCATCAAGGAATTTTTTGATCGTACCTTGTACCCATGTATCGACCACGGGATTACCAGACCCTACGGTCTGTTTTTGTGTTCCGGCAATGACGGTAGTAATGCCATAGCTCAGTGGCAGCGCATCGCCAGGGCCTATCCTTTCAAGGAAGTCTGTGAACCGACTCTGTGTCACGGCTCGCCCACAAAAGAGCACCTGCAATGGGCTCGGGAGCTTGGGGAGGCTTTTGCCACCGGATTGCAGATGGGGGTTTATTAGGCATCGACTAAAGTCGGCAAGGGAGGCCACTGGCAGTGTGGCTTAAATACGTTAGACTAATATCATGTTTTCATTGCTAATATTAATATGATGATGTATGTTTGCGCTGAAAACATATAGGGGCCGATTCATATCGGCCAAAAGAATAAAACTAGATAAACTGAAGTAGATACACCGAAAGTAGATACACCGAAGTAGAAACACAGAGTGTAGGGCTGAGGGCTACCAATCTCGCCGCAGCATTCGAACTCTAATAACTAATCTTATGGCACCTGGAGGTCACATGGCCTTGAAAAAACTGTTCACCCCATTCCATTCATCCGCTTTGGCTGCCGCAGTATCGCTGGCATCGCTACCCGTATCGGCTGCACCGGTACTCGAGGAGGTCATCGTTACGGCCACTATTCGGGCCGAAAGTCTGCAGGATGTTCCTGTTTCGGTAAACGCTGTAACCGGCGACAAAATGGCCGAGGCGGGTATCGCCAAGATCGAAGATCTACAGGCCTATGTGCCCAATCTGACCATGTCGGAAACCGGTATCGGCACCAACATCTACATTCGCGGTATCGGCTCGGGTATCAACCCTGGTTTTGAGCAGTCTGTAGGGATGTATTTCGATGGCGTGAGCTATGGGCGTGCCCAGCTGACTCGTGCACCCTTCCTTGATCTGGAGCGAGTGGAGGTACTTCGCGGACCTCAGAACATCCTGTTTGGTAAAAATAGTATCGCCGGTGCACTGAGTCTGATTTCGGCCAAGCCTGGTCAAGAGTTTGAAGGCTCGGTGTCGGCCACCTATGAGCCCGATTTTAATGAGCGGATTCTCGACGTGATTCTGTCGGGTCCCCTCACCGACAGTATTGGCGCCCGACTGGCAGTGCGCAAGCGCGACATTGACGGTCACCTGGAAAACCTGACCTTGAATCGCGACGAGCCCCAGCGAGACGAGCAAACCATCCGCCTGATGCTAGAGTGGGATGTTAACCCCGACCTGGTTGCAGCACTGAAGTTGGAGGCCGGCAAGTTCGATGTTGATGGCCGCCAGATTGAGATCATCAACGATCAGCCCTCCACGTCGGATACTGGGGCCTTTAACGGCAGAACCTATGGCCAGATCCTCGATTTTACCGAAGTTGCGGTAGGGCCTTTGGTCCTGGCTCAAGTTGATGCCGATTCTTCGGTACTGAATAACCGCCAGGATTTTAAGCGTTCTTCAAACGGTGACTTCAGTTACAACGACACCCAGAACCTCACCCTGAACGTTGATTACTACCGCGACGGTCACCAGTTTACCTTTATCACCGGTATCCTCGGATATGAAACCGATGAACTTTGTGACTGTGACTTTACCGGTGCACCGGTCTTTAGTGTGGCGGCGGAAGAAGAGTACAAGCAGTTTAGCCAGGAATTCCGCTGGGTCTCGCCAGTAGGGGAGACTTTTGAATTTATTGGTGGCGCCTACCTGCATCACAGTGAGTTGGATTTCTACGACAGCATTCGGGTAGACAGCGATATTCTGCCGGGTCTGCTCAATGCCGCCGATATTCAGGAGTTTGGTGGCCGGGGCGAGCGCCCACCTGCCGACTTGCAAGGTGGTCCTCTTGATGATGTATTGCTCAGTAACCTAGCGGGCACTCCGCTGGAAGCCTTGCTGACGCCGCTGGCCGACGCTGGCCTGTTGAACGCCCTGGACCTCGGGGGCATTGGTGACGCGGGTGATGCCATTCGTAACCTGGGCACGCCTCGCTATTTCTCCAGTGACTCGGACCTGTTCTCTGTCTTCTTGCAAACCACTTGGAATATCACCGACCTGTTCCGCGCCACCTTCGGTGTGCGCTACTCCTATGAAGAGAAAGACGGTAGCCGCAGTCTCGATTTTGTGAATCGAGCTACGGGCGAACGTCCGGACGAGGGCGAGATTGATACTGTGGTCGCCAAGAACTTCTCGGCAGAGCGCCATAACTTGAAGGGCAGTCGCACCGAGAGCGCCTTGTCGCCATCGCTGAACCTGCAGTACGACTACAGCGACGACATGATGCTCTACGCCACTATAAGCCGCGGCTTTAAATCCGGTGGTTACGATGCTCGTTCTAACGCCTCACCTGATACTAACCAGATTCGCCCCATCCAGAACCTGGATAACGGCGAACCCGTGGTACTTGTGGGTAGCTTTGAGTACGAAGAAGAAGAGGCCACCAGTCTGGAAGTGGGCGCTAAAACCACTTTGATGGATGGTGCAGCTGAGCTGAATATCGCCGCCTTCTATACCGAGTACGACGATCTGCAGGTCAGTATCTTCGACGGTACCCTTGGCTTTAACGTGGGTAACGCCGGTGCGGCGACCACCATGGGTATCGAACTGGATGGCCGTATCGCGCTGACCGAGAACTTGATGATGACCGGTGCACTGGCGCTGCTGGACTTCGAATTCACTGACTACGACAACGGCCAGTGTTACCAGGGGCAGCCCGCTGATACGGTGGTAGACGGTGTAGAGTTTTGTGACTACAAAGGCAAAACCAACCAGTACGTAGCGGATTATTCTGGTAACGTCGGCCTGGTGTACACCACGATGGTTAGCGATGACTTGGAATTCCGCGGTGGTGCTGACTTTGTCTTCACTGGTGACTACAACTCCTCGCAAAACCTCGATCCGAGCCAGGAGCAAGACGCTTACGTGAAGACCAATATTCGCCTGTCTATTGCCGATGTGGTCGCTGGCTGGGAAGTGGCGTTGCTGGGTAAAAACATCACCGATGAAACCGTCATTTCCTACTCCAACGATACGCCGCTCTCCAGCAACATCTTCGGCAGTATCGGTCACTATGGCTTTATAGAACCACCACGCAGCTTTGCGATTCAGGGAACCTATCGCTGGTACTGATACCGGTATAAGTTTCCTCGCCTTGATAACGCCGCTTTTACGCGGCGTTTTTTATATCTGCCCAACACAGTAGAATGCTCGGGTTTTGGCGAATTAGGAACAGCGGTGAAAACAGTTGATCAGCTGGTCTTCGAGGCGGCATATAGCCATTTGGAACAGGGCAACTACGGCTTCCTGTGTACCATTGTCTCTACCGTAGGGGCATCCCCGCGGCCATTGGGTTCCCTGCTTTTTCTGGGCAATGATGGCGAAGTCACCGGCTCCTTGTCTGGGGGCTGCATCGAAGATGACCTGCTGGAGCGTCTGCTTGGCAACGAGCCGACAAGCCATGCTCCAGAAATCATCGAGTACGGTGTCACACCAGAGGAAAACGAGCGCTTTGGTTTGCCCTGCGGTGGCAGGATGCAAGTCATGGTGGAGTGTTTGATGCCGGGCTCGCAGCAGCAGGTCGATTTGTTGTGCCTGGCGGGGGCGCTGGCCGGAAGGCGGGGAGTGCGGCGCATTGTTGACCTCGAGCAGGGGGGCTGGCAGATCGATGATATCGACCACTGCGAGACTCTGAAGCTTAGCGATAGCCTTTTACAGCAAGACTTTGGTCCTCGTTACCAGTTGTTGCTGGTGGGGGCCAACGAGCTGGCGCGCTGCATTGCCGAGTTGGCTTTGGCCATGGATTACCGAGTTCTGGTCTGCGACCCCAGGGAGGAGCGTTTGCAACAGTGGCATTGCTTGGGCGCCGACACAGTGTGCCAGATGCCTGACGATGCGGTCAGGGAGCACGCCACCGACCCCTACAGTATCGTGATAACCCTCACCCACGATCCCCGCATTGATGATATGGCCCTGATGGAAGCCTTGCAGAGCTCGACATTGTTTTACGTCGGGGCGTTGGGATCTCAGCGCACCAGCGACAAGCGCCGCCAGCGGCTGTTGCAACTGGAGCTCAATGAGTCGCAGATTGCCCGCCTGCACGCCCCGGTGGGACTGCCCATCGGCAGTAAATCGGCGATGGAAATAGCCGTGGCGGTAATGGCAGAGTTGACCCAGTGCCGGGCCAAGGCCAAACGGGCAGCAGCGGAGCGCCAATCGTCATGAGTCTGCCGCTGCTGATTCTGGCGGCGGGCAGCAGCCGCCGGTTCGGCGACATCGACAAGCGGCGGCTTACTCTCCCCAAGGGAGGTGAGATGCTGCGAGCAATGATTCGGCGGGGTGGCAAGGCGGGCCTGGACGTTCGACCGGTGCTGCGTCGCGGGGATCCCCTGGCGGATCAACTGCCGGTGCCGTCAATATTGGTGGATGGCGCGGAAGCCGGCATGGGCGCCAGCCTGGCCGCAGCGGTCGCGCAACTGTTGGCAGATGATCCCGATGGCAGCCGGGAGGCGATGTTGGTCATGCCCGCCGACTTGCCTCTGATTCGAATCCATTCAATACGAGAAGTGGCGGCCAAGGCGGCGGGGGATCGGGTGGTCGTGCCCTTTTGCCAGGGGCATCGCGGCCATCCAGTGGCTATCGGCCGCCAATTTTGGCCCGAGCTGCTGTCCCTCTCCGGAGATAGCGGCGCCAAAGGCTTGATTCAATCCCTTCGCCAAAACCGGGCAGGCAGTGTTTTGCCCCTCGAGTTGGCGGACCCCGGTATATACCGGGACGTGGACACGCCGGCGGCGCTGGCAGAGGTGGTTAAGTCGCTAGACCCGCCGACGCCGTGAGGTCCTTAGGTTTGAATGCGGTGTTTCTCAAGCAGGCCGATAAAGGCGCGGGCGGCATTGGACAGGCTGCGATTGCGGTGGTGCACGCAGCCCAACTGGCGATGGAGGTATCGACCCTCGAGCTTCAATGCCGTTACCGAATCATCCAGCAGGGTGAGAGGCAAAATACTCCAGCCTAAACCAATGCTCACCATGACTTTGATGGTTTCCAGGTAGTTGGTGGACATCCCCACATTCATCGCCAGCCCCTGCTCGTCAAACAGTTGCTTGATGATTTGCCCGGTGTAAGTGTTCAGTCCGGGTGGCAGGGCTGTGTAACGGCTCAACATGGTGGCGGTCACCGTTCCCCTGTCGGCCAATGGGTGGTCTCGGGCCACGGCCACCATCAAGGGATCATCCCAAATCGCGATGCTTTTCAGCTGTTCTTCTTTGCTGGGAGCCAGGGTGATCACCGCCAAATCCATTTCACCGTGGAGGATGCGATCGTGGGCCCGCTCCGAATCCATAAAGTCGATATCCAGCTGTACACCGGGATGGCGGCGGGTAAACTCCCGCAGTACCGGTGGCAAGCGGTGCAGGCCGATATGGTGGCTAATGCCCATGCTCAGCCGTCCCGCCACATCTCCCCGCAGATCATCGATACTGCGTTGGGCTTCATCAATATCTAGCAGAATCCGCTTGGCCCGGGGTAGCAGGGCGGCGCCGGCCTCAGTGAGATTAACGTGACGGCCGATGCGGTCGAACAGCCGGCAGTTTAATTGCCGCTCTAATGCGGCGATGCGTTTTGACACGGCCGGCTGGGTAAGGTGAAGCTGCTCGGCGGCCTGAGAAAAGGAGCCGGCATCCGCCACCGCCAAGAAAGCATTCAATGACTGGGTATCCATACGGTCTAGCTTAACTATTCCATTGTGGAATTCAAATAATAAAAAATATGAATTTGAGTTATCTTCTGCCTGTCCTTAAAATGCATGCCATATCTAACTACGACGGAAGAGACAGTGATGGCGGGCAAAACCCTCTACGACAAACTTTGGGATGACCACGTCGTTAAAACCCGGGACGACGGCACTTCCTTGATTTACATTGATCGGCAGCTGGTTCACGAAGTGACCTCGCCCCAGGCCTTTGAGGGGCTGAGGCTGGCGGGTCGCAAGCCCTGGCGTATCGACGCCAATTTGGCAACGCCGGACCATAACGTGCCCACTGAAAAGACCCAGCGCAGTGGCGGGGTGGACGGTATCGAGGACGAGGTCTCGCGGATTCAGGTACGTACCCTGGATGAAAACTGTGACGAATTCGGTATCACCGAGTTTGCCATCAACGATGTGCGCCAAGGTATTGTGCACGTGGTGGGCCCGGAGCAGGGCGCGACCTTGCCGGGCATGACGGTGGTTTGTGGTGACTCCCACACCGCCACCCACGGCGCGTTGGGGGCCCTGGCCCACGGTATTGGCACTTCTGAAGTAGAGCATGTGCTGGCCACCCAGTGTCTGATCCAGAAAAAAAGCAAAAACATGCTGGTGCGGGTCGATGGCGAATTGGGCCCAGGGGTAACCGCCAAAGATGTGGTACTGGCCGTTATCGGTAAAATCGGTACCGCCGGCGGTACCGGTTATGCCATTGAGTTCGGCGGCGAGGTGATTCGCAAACTGTCGATGGAAGGGCGGATGACCATCTGCAATATGGCCATCGAGGCCGGTGCCCGGGTGGGCATGGTGGCGGTGGATCAAACCACCATCGACTATGTGGCCGGGCGGCCCTTTGCACCCAGCGGCGATCAGTGGCAGCAGGCGGTGGATTATTGGCAAACCCTGCACAGTGATGACGATGCACAGTTTGACGCAGTGGTGACTCTGGATGGCGCCGATATCCAGCCGCAAGTGACCTGGGGCACCAGCCCGGAAATGGTTGGCCCGGTAGGTGGTCAGGTGCCGGCACCGGAGGATTTCGACGATCCGGTCAAGCGCAGTGCCTGTGAGTCGGCGTTGAACTACATGGGGCTAAAAGCCCATCAGAGCATTACCGACATTCAGTTGGACAAGATCTTTATCGGTTCCTGCACCAACTCCCGCATCGAAGATCTGCGTGAGGCAGCTGCCGTGGTCAAGGGTAAAAAAGTCGCCGCCAATGTCAAAGAGGCGCTGGTGGTGCCCGGGTCGGGTTTGGTCAAGCAACAAGCCGAGCAGGAGGGCCTGGATAAGATCTTTACCGAAGCGGGCTTGTTGTGGCGGGAGCCGGGCTGTTCTATGTGTCTGGCGATGAACGCCGACAAACTGGGGCAGGGCGAGCACTGCGCGTCCACCTCTAACCGCAACTTTGAAGGGCGTCAGGGCTTTGGTGGTCGCACCCACCTGGTGAGCCCGGCTATGGCGGCCGCAGCAGCCATTGCCGGTCACTTTGTTGACGTTCGAGACTTTATGAAGGGGGATGCCGCATGAAAGCCTTTACCACTCTCAAAGGCATAGCCGCGCCGATGGATCGCGCCAATGTCGACACCGACATGATCATCCCCAAGCAGTTTCTGAAGTCCATCAAGCGCAGTGGCTTTGGCCCCAACCTGTTTGATGAACTGCGCTATCTGGATGAAGGGCGCCCCGGCCAGGACTGCAGTCAGCGTCCATTAAACCCGGATTTCCCTCTCAACCAGGCGCGCTATCGGGGAGCCTCGATCTTGCTGGCCAGGGAAAATTTCGGCTGCGGTTCCAGCCGTGAGCACGCGCCCTGGGCGCTGGAAGATTATGGGTTTCGCTGTGTCATCGCCCCCAGTTTTGCCGATATATTTTTCAATAACTGCTTTAAAAATGGGATACTTCCTATTGTTTTAAAAGCAGAAATTGTCGATAAGCTCTTTAAGGAAATGTACGATCAAGAGGCTTATGCCCTCGAGGTCGATCTGCCGGCGCAAACTATTCGCACGCCATCCGGGGACGAGATTCCCTTCGAGGTGGACAGCTTCCGCAAACATTGCCTGATTAACGGTCTGGACGACATTGGCCTGACTCTGGAGGACGCCGAGGACATTCGCGCCTTCGAAGCCAAATGGCAGCAAAAATCGCCCTGGTTGTTTAGAGCCAGTTAGATTGATCCAGAATTTTGACTCTTAGAGTGAGACGCGCCACGCGCGCTCTGCTACCTAGATAGGAAATTGCCAACGTGACAAGCACAGCAAAAACCATCGCGATCCTCGCCGGCGACGGCATCGGTCCAGAAATCATGGCCCAGGCCAGTCGGGTTCTGAGCCTGGTCAATGAAAAGTGGCAGCTCAACCTCGCATTGGAAGAGGCTCTGGTTGGTGGCGCCGCCATCGACGCCACAGGCACGGCGCTGCCGTCGGAAACCATGGCCCTGTGCGAAAAGGCGGATGCCATTTTGCTGGGTGCGGTGGGTGGCCCGAAATGGGATAACCTGCCCCCTGCAGAGCGGCCAGAGAAAGCCGGTTTGCTGGCGATTCGCTCCAAGCTGGATCTGTTTGGCAATCTGCGCCCGGCGCTGTTGTACCCCCAGTTGGCCGATGCGTCCTCGCTGAAGCCCGAACTGGTGGCTGGGCTGGATATCCTGATTGTGCGGGAGCTGACCGGCGGCATTTACTTTGGTCAGCCCCGGGGCATCCGCGAGCTAGAGGGCGGTGAGCGCCAGGGCTACAACACCTACGTTTACAGTGAGTCCGAAATTCGCCGTATCGGCAAGGTCGCCTTTGAATTGGCTCGCAAGCGCGGTGGGCGGCTGTGCAGTGTCGATAAGGCCAATGTATTGGAAGTCACCATGTTGTGGCGGGAAGTGATTCAGGACATGGCCAAGGATTACCCCGACGTAGAGCTGAGCCACATGTATGTGGATAACGCCGCCATGCAGCTGGTACGGGCTCCCAAGCAGTTTGATGTAATGGTGACCGGCAACATGTTTGGTGACATTCTCTCCGATGCGGCTGCGATGTTGACCGGTTCCATCGGCATGCTGCCTTCGGCATCACTGGACGTAAACGGCAAGGGCATGTACGAGCCCTGTCACGGCAGCGCACCGGATATCGCCGGCCAAAACAAGGCCAATCCATTGGCGACGATTCTGTCAGTGGCGATGATGTTGCGCTATTCCCTTAATCAGGCGGAGGCGGCCCAGGCGATTGAAGATGCGGTTAGTCGGGTGCTGGACCGCGGCCTGCGCACGGCGGATATTGCCGCAGAGGGCGAGGCAGTTGTGAGCACCACAGAAATGGGTGACGCTGTAATCCAAGAATTCCAATAAACCCCGGCGTTGAAATGACTTCAAAGTTAGAGGACAGGAATGATGAAAAAAGTAGGATTTGTAGGCTGGAGAGGCATGGTTGGCTCAGTATTGATGGGCCGCATGTTGGAAGAGAAAGACTTTGACGGCATTGAGCCGATCTTCTTTACCACCTCCAACGTGGGGGGCGAGGGTCCCGCTATTGGCCGCGAGATACCGCCATTAAAAGACGCCTCGGATATCGGCGAATTGGCAGCGATGGATATTATTATCTCCTGCCAGGGCGGTGATTACACCAAATCAGTATTCAAGCCCCTGCGTGACAGCGGTTGGGACGGCTACTGGATCGACGCGGCGTCCTCACTGCGCATGGAAGACGACGCCATTATCATCCTCGATCCAGTCAACCTGGATGTGATCAAGGGTGGCCTCGATAAAGGGGTTAAAAACTACATTGGCGGCAACTGCACCGTCAGCCTGATGCTGATGGGCATTGGTGGCCTGTTCCGGGAAGGCTTGGTGGACTGGGTGAGTGCCCAGACTTACCAGGCGGCCTCTGGCGCCGGTGCGCAAAATATGCGGGAGCTGATCAACCAGATGGGCGCCATCCGCGACAGTGTCGCCACCGAGCTGGCCGACCCCCGCAGTAATATCCTCGACATCGACCGCAAGGTGGCTGAGGCCATGCGGGGCGAGTCCTTCCCCACAGAAAACTTCGGCCACGCCCTTGGGGGGAGTTTGTTGCCCTGGATCGATACTGCCCTGGAAAATGGCCAGAGCCGTGAAGAGTGGAAAGCCCAGGCCGAAACCAACAAAATCCTCGGTCGCTCCGCCAGCCCTGTACCGATTGACGGTACCTGTGTGCGTATCGGCGCCATGCGCTGCCACAGCCAGGCCTTGACCATCAAGCTAAATAAGTCGGTGTCTATTGAGTCTGTGGAAGAGATCATCGCCTCAGCCAACGACTGGGTCTCCGTGGTGCCCAATGACAAGGAATCCACCCTCGCAAAACTGACCCCTACTGCGGTCACTGGTACCTTGGGTGTACCGGTGGGGCGTTTGCGCAAAACCAACATGGGCGACCAGTTCCTGAATGCCTTCACCGTGGGTGATCAGCTGCTCTGGGGTGCGGCTGAGCCGCTGCGCCGGATGCTGCGTATTTTAATGGGTGACATCGGCTAGATGAGCATCACCGAGGCTACCTTAGAAAACCTGAATAAAGTGGCGGTGGCTGGGGTGGATACCCTGGTCGGCGAGACGCTGCTCGACAAGCTGGGTGAGCTCCATATGCCATCACCCTTAGCCATCGGCTACAGCGATGACGCAGAGCCGCCCATGTATCGAGGGCGGCCACTGCCGCTAACAACGCTATCGGCGCTGGATCTGTCGGCGATTGAGGTATTGTTGGTCCTGCCGGGCCTTCCGGATAGCGAGCTGGTAAGTCGGGCCGAAGATGCGGGAATTCGACTACTGGACTGCGCCGACATCCTGGCCCAGCGGGATGATTGTCTACTGGTCGGGGCGGACCTGCCCGGCGAGGCAGGTAGCCTCAGTTGGGCGATTGCCGATGTGGTGAGCCACAATGTGGCTCTGGCTCTTGCCGGTGTGGAGGGTATTGCCCGTATCGATCTCAGCGTTGTGCTGCCAGTCTCCGTTGCCGGTCGCCCTGGCTTGGAGACGCTGGCGGCGGAAACGGCGCGAATGCTCAACGGTCAGCCCCCACCAGCGTCGTCTTTTTCCCAACCCCTGGCTTTTAATGTCGCGGTTGATGCCTCCGCTGCCGAGATCGAGCAAAACCTGTCCCGCCTTTTGACGGTGGGTAATTTTGCGCCTCAGGTAAACTGTCTTGCCAGCATGGCTTCTGCTTTTCATGCCCATCTTTGCCAAGTACGGGTAGAAACCGACCAGAGTGTCGATTTGCCGTCGTTGCGGGAACGATGGGCCGGTAATAGCTTGCTGGACTACCTGCCCGGTGAGGCCCCATCGGCGGTCGCACTGGCCGACAGTGAGCGGATACAGGTCGGGGCTCTCTTTGCCGATCGTCGCAATCCCAATGCCTTTCGCTTCGCTCTGAGCGGGGATTATCTGCGCCACGGTGTGGTAAATACTTGCATCTCTTTGCTTCAATTCTTGATAAAAAACGCCAGCTAGCTAATATTTACGCAAAATACCGGATATAAATTCTAGGTCTGGTGCCACCATGATAAGGCGTATGCCGATAGTCATGAGCTCCCTGGTGGCAATTCGGACTCCTATACCATCCGCAATGAGAACGGTGACGATATGTTGAGTAACAGGCTGGCCAAGGCGGTACTTCTCGCCGGGGTCCTGCAAAGTGGTCTGGTGCATGCGCTGGGCGTGGGTGAAATCTCGCTCAAATCCTCCCTGAACCAGCCCCTCGAGGCCAGCATCCCACTGCGGGACGTGGGTGAACTCAGCGAAGCGGAAATTCTCGTCAAGCTGGCCGATCGTCAGACCTACCAAGAGTCTGGCATTGACCGCACTCAGTTTTTGTCCAAGCTTAAATTCAGTGTTGAGGTCAACGAAGCGGGGCTTAGCCAAATTCGGGTGACCACTCAGGACCCGGTGGTTGAACCCTATCTCGATTTTATCGTCGAGCTGCGCTGGCCCAATGGCCGCATGCTGCGGGAATATACCCTGCTGCTGGACCTTCCCCAATACGGTGGTGACAGCGCACCGGTGCAAGCCGCACAGCGCAGTGCGTTGACGTCGCCGACGGATACCACCAGCAATGCTTCGGACGCTGCGGACAATACGGTAAAAAAGTCTGAAGTGGTTGAGCCGGGCGGTGCCCGGGGACCTGCGGCGCCGGTGGCCCCTGAGGCGCGGCCAGAAGCTCAGCAAACGGTGCTACCCCCCGCTGAAGATCCCGACGAATATCGCATTCAGCACAAAGATACCATGTGGCGCCTGGCGGAGCGTTTCCGCCCCAGTGCGCTGGTGACCACCCAGCAGACCATGATCGCGATTTACAACAAGAACCCCGACGCGTTCATCGGCAACAATATCAACCAGATTAAATCCGGCTATGTGCTGCGTTTGCCCAGCGAATCTGAAGTGCAGGCCGTGGATCCCTATCAGGCAATTACCGATATCCGCGACCAAAACCGCCGCTGGCGGGGCGAACCGGCTGCCTCCAGCGCTAGCGCTGCAGCGGAGCCTGCGACCACTGCGCCACAGGTAGATGCCACTAAATCAGCGGAGCCCACGGGTCCCGCGCCAGCATCCAGCGATGGTGGGCGCTTTTCACTGAGTGCGGGCAGCGAAGGTGAAGCTGGCAGCGGTGATGTCGCTGACCTTGAGCGTCAGCTGCAAGAAGAGAAGGAGGCGCTGGAGAGAGCGCAGCTTGAAAACGAGAATATGCAGTCCCGGGTCACGGAAATGGAGACCCAGATCGAGACACTGCAAAAACTGATTGCCCTGAAAAACCGCCAGCTGGCGGCCCTGCAAAGTGGCGTCAGTGAAAGCGATCTCGCCGAGACGGATCAACAAAACTTGCAGGACAGCAGCGCGGAAGCAACAGAAGAAAGCGCAGCGGAGGGACAGGCTGACGCTGTAGTGGCAGACAGCAATGCGGCAGATGAGGCGGCGGCACAAAGTGATGGCGCTGCCAAACAGGAAGACGCCACACCGAAGCAAGCCAGCGAGTCTGAGCCAACTCCTGCGGCGCAGAGCACGCAATCCAGCAGTGAGCCCTGGTACAGCAACCGCATGGTTCAAATGGTTCTGGGTGCCCTGGTCATTATAGTGTTGTTGATATTGGCCCTGCGGCAGCGAGCAAAAGATCGCGACGAGGGCGAGCCCAAGTATGAGCCCGTTATTGAGGGCGACGATAACACCGGGTTTGTTGACGGGGCGGGCGCCGCTGAAACCGCTTTGGATTTTGATCAGCTCAATGAAGAACCCGGCGCCGAGGGTGGCGAAGAGGGCAGCGGTGAGGATACCGCCTTTGCCGCGGCATCTTCCCTTGACCTGGATGATCTCGACGATCTGGATCTGGACAAGCCGGCCTCAGACAGTGACCTGAGCGAAGGCAGTGCCGATTGGGAGCAGTCCGCGGCTTGGGAAACGGCCACAGAAGGCGGTGCCGAGTCGGTGCAGCCCCAGACTGACGACGTGATGTCTGAAGCCGAGATTTACGTGGCCTATGGGCGCTATGACCAGGCCTCCAGTTTGCTGAAAAATGCCATCGCCCGGGACCCGGAAAACAGTGCCCTGCGGGTGAAACTGATTGACTTGTACCTGGACACCCGAGATCGGGACAACTTCCAGCAAGCCTTTGCCGAACTTCGTGAGATGGGTGACGAAGATGCCGTAGCGAGGGTCAAGGAATCGATGTCTGCCATCGAGGGGGTCAGCGACTGGTTGGATGAGCCCAGCGCCGCAGCGAGTGGCGACATGGCTAGCGACAGTGCTTCACTGGACGCACTGGATGACGAACTGGCCTTCCTGGACAGCGACAGCGAACTCGAAGCACCGGCCGATGATGTCACTCAAGCCGAGCTGGAAGAAAGCCCATCGGTATCGGATAACAGCGAAACTGAGGTCGCGGGCAACAGTGACTTTGAGTTGGACTTTGAAGAAGCCCAGCGCGATGCCGATGAGGGTGATCTGGATTTCGACACTGACTTCGATCTGGGAGACCTGGACGCAGCGATTGGGGAGACGGAAGAGCAGGGCAGTGAGTTTTCTGCCGCTGGTGAGGAGGCCAGTTTCTCCGAGCCGGCACAGGAAGACGATCCCGAACTGGATATGGATTTGTCCGAGTTTGAATTGGATACCTTGGATCCGGAACCTGTGGCACCTGAAGCGGGTTTGGGCGGGGCTGAAACGTTAGACATAGACACAGCTGAAGAGCCGCTGGCTTTAGAAACACCGGCTGAAGAGACTCCAGCAGAAGAACCGCTGGCCGAAGAACCGCTAGCCGAAGAACCTGGGGAAAGCGACTTGTCCGAGCTGGACATGGACCTCTCCGACTTTAATTTCGATGCCGATGACGCGACCTCAGAAGCGGGCGAGGAAGCATCCGCCAACGAACCTGAGTCATCAGACGCGGAAGACGATTTCTCAGTCGATCTGGAAAGTGACCTGAGCTCAGATCTGGGGGCAGACTTTGGCGATAGCCTGGACAGCCCCGATGCTGACATCGAGGACGACCGGCAAGTAGAGAGTCAGCCCGCTACCACCTTTGACAGTGATGACCTCAGTATTGAAAGCAGTGAGCCAGCCAGCGAGGAAGCGGAAAGCAGCGCTGCTGATAGCTTGGCGGGCGCCGGTGACACGAGCAGCGAGTTCGACTTTGAAGACGATGGCAGTGAAGAAACGCTGAATGCCCTGATGGAGGCTGCCGACGCCGAGGCGGATGGTGAGCTAAGCGCCGACTACGCCGATGAACTGATGCAAACTCAGGACGACACCGTGGCCGCGCCGGAGGCCACTACCCCAGCTCCCACCGACAGCGGTGATTTGGATGTTGAGGAATTGGTGTTTGACGAGTTTGACGCAGACCCCGAGGAGGGCGGTGAGTTCTCTTTGGGCAGTGATGCCGATGAGGTGGCTACCAAGCTGGATCTGGCTCGCGCCTACGTCGACATGGGCGACAAAGATGGCGCCCGGGAGATTCTCGACGAGGTGCTGGAAGAGGGCGACGACGCCCAGCGCAGTGAAGCGCAGGGCCTGATCGACCAGCTGTAAGTCAGTGTCCTTCCAACGTTTTAACGATCAGCCGCTGGCGGCGGGGCAGCGCATTGCCCTTATTGTAGAGTACAACGGCAGCGCTTTCCGGGGCTGGCAAAGTCAGGGCCAGCCCGAGGTTGCCACGGTGCAATCGGTATTGGACCGCGCGCTCAGCGAGGTGGCCGCGGCGCCGGTAACCACGCTGTGTGCGGGGCGGACCGACGCCGGGGTTCACGCCAGCCATCAAGTCGTGCATTTTGACGCGCCCACCGGCCGCTCCCTCAAGGCCTGGGTGGCTGGGGCAAATGCCAAGCTGCCCAGCTCGGTGGCTGTGATCTGGGCTGGCGCCATGGCGGCGGATTTCCACGCTCGTTTTTCTGCAACGGCCCGGCGCTATCGCTATATCCTGCTCAATCAAGCCCGCCGTTCTGCCCACCTCTCCGGCCTAGTAACCCTGTATGATCAAGCCCTTGATGAGGAGCTGATGCATCGGGAGGCCCAGTGTCTGCTGGGAGAGCGGGACTTCAGCGCGTTTCGGGCGGCGTCCTGCCAGTCCCGCACTGCGATGCGCAACATCCACTTTATCAATGTGTCCCGGCGCGGCCGCTTGGTGGTGGTGGATATTCAGGGCAATGCCTTTTTGCATCACATGGTGCGCAATATTGTCGGCGTATTGACCGCGGTAGGCAGTGGTCAGGCCGCGCCGGGTTGGACCCAGCAGGTTCTCGATAGCCGCGACCGTACCCAGGGTGGTGTCACTGCTCGCCCCGATGGTTTGTATCTGGTGGACGTCAGTTATCCTCCCGAGTGTGGTCTGCCCAATCTTCCCCCAGGCCCGTCCTGGTGGGAGCAGACTTAAGGGCCTGCATAGCCGCCTTTCCGAGACAGTATGGCGGGAATTTGCTAAAATCGGCGCCCCTGCTGGTAGACGGAAATAATCTGAGTGCATCGTACCCGCGTAAAAATTTGCGGCATTACTTGCGTCGAAGATGCGCTCATTGCCGCTGACGCTGGCGCGGACGCCTTGGGCTTTGTGTTCTATCCGCCCAGCCCGCGAGCGGTAAGCCCTGAGGCGGCGGCGGAAATTGTTGCGCAATTGCCTCCTTTTGTGACCTGCGTTGGCCTGTTTGTCGATGCAGAGCGCGACGACATCATGAAGATCGCGGAGCGCTGTCACCTGGATCTTTTGCAGCTTCACGGCAAGGAAACACCTGCATTTTGCCAGTCTTTGGGACGCCCCTACATTAAGGCCCTACGTATGCGCGATGACGCGGACGTGGCAGCGGTGGCTGCAAGCTACCCCGCTGCCAGAGGCCTGTTGCTGGATAGCTACAAGCCGGGCGTGCCAGGCGGCACTGGCGAGACCTTTGAATGGCAGCGCATTCCGCCGCAGTTGGCGGCGCAAACGGTGCTGGCAGGGGGGCTAAGGCCTGATAATGTGGCCCGGGCCATTGCCCAGGTGAAACCCTACGGGGTCGATGTCAGCGGTGGCGTCGAAGCGCGTCCCGGACGCAAAAATGCCGAGGCGGTTCGCCAATTCATCCGAGCTGTTGCTCAGGCGGACCAATCTTACCCAGGCAGTTTAGAGGTGGAGAAGTAAAGCAGTGACACAGAACACTCAGGTCAATTTTCAACAGTTCCCCGACGAACGCGGGCACTTCGGTGCTTACGGCGGGCGCTTCGTGTCAGAGACACTTATTTATGCCCTGGATGAGCTGGCTGCATCCTACCAGCGGCTCAGCAACGATCCTGATTTTGTCGCCGAACTGGATCGGGATCTCGCCCACTACGTAGGTCGGCCTTCACCGCTCTACCACGCCGAGCGTTGGTCCCGGGAAGTGGGCGGTGCCCAGATCTACCTCAAGCGAGAAGACCTCAACCACACCGGTGCCCACAAGGTGAATAACACGGTGGGGCAGGCGCTACTGGCCAAGCATATGGGCAAGAAGCGGGTGATCGCCGAAACCGGCGCCGGCCAGCACGGTGTGGCATCGGCCACCATCGCCGCGCGCTTGGGCATGGAATGCCAGGTGTTCATGGGTGAGGAGGACATTCGCCGCCAGGCCCTCAATGTTTACCGGATGAAGCTGTTGGGCGCCGAGGTCATCTCGGTTAAATCCGGCTCCCGAACCCTCAAAGATGCCATGAACGAGGCTATGCGGGATTGGGTGACCAACGTCGATGACACCTTTTACATCATTGGCACTGCGGCGGGGCCCCATCCCTACCCGATGCTGGTGCGGGATTTTCAGTCGGTGATCGGACGGGAAGCCCGGCGCCAATGCCTGGAAATGACCGGTTCATTGCCCGATGCCCTGGTCGCTTGCGTGGGCGGCGGTTCCAATGCCATTGGCTTGTTCCACCCCTTCCTGGACGACGCCAGTGTGGCTATGTACGGCGTAGAGGCTGGCGGCCACGGAGTGGCAACGGGTGAGCACGCCGCCCCCTTAAGTGACGGTACCCCCGGCGTGCTGCATGGCAATCGCACTTATCTGATGCAGGATGAGGCGGGTCAGATCATGCACACCCACTCGGTTTCAGCAGGCTTGGACTACCCCGGCGTGGGGCCAGAGCACGCCTGGTTGAAAGATGTGGGTCGAGTTAATTATGTCGCGATCAATGATGATGAAGCGCTGGCGGCATTCCGCAAACTGACCTTGGTGGAGGGCATTATGCCGGCGCTGGAGTCCAGCCACGCGATTGCCTACGCCGAAAAACTCGCCGCTACCCTGTCTCCGGAGCAGAGCATAGTGGTGAATTTGTCGGGCCGCGGCGACAAGGATATTCATACTGTGGCGAGCTTGGACGGTATCGGCATCGACTGATCGCTGTACTGGTTCAACCCACAAACCATCGAATCAGAAGTAGGAGTCGAAGTGAGTCGACTTGCAGAGTGTTTTAAACAGCTAAAGCAGCGGGGCCGCAAGGCTCTGGTTCCCTATGTTGTAGCTGGCGACCCCCAGCCTGAGGTCACCGTCGATTTAATGCATTGCTTGGTGGCCAAAGGTGCCGACATAATTGAGCTGGGCATTCCTTTTTCGGACCCCATGGCCGAAGGGCCGGTTATTCAGCTGGCCCATGAGCGTGCGCTCCACCACCACGTCAGTTTGAGTAATGCCCTGGATATGGTGGCCCGTTTTCGGGACACAGACTCCAGCACCCCAATTGTGTTGATGGGCTATGCCAACCCGGTGGAGCATATGGGCTACGAGGTATTTGCCCAGCGGGCCAAGGCTGCCGGCATCGATGGATTACTGACGGTGGATATGCCGCCGGAAGAGGCCGAAGAACCCAGCCGCATTATGAAGGCCCACGATATCGACTGCATCTTCCTGCTGGCGCCGACCAGCAGCGACGAGCGCATTGCCAAAGTCGCCTCGCTGGCCACCGGCTATCTTTATTACGTTTCCCTAAAAGGCGTGACCGGCGCCGGCAATCTGGACGTGGAGTCGGTGTCTGCCAACCTGACTAAAATCAAGAGCTACACCGATTTGCCGGTGACCGTGGGCTTTGGCATCAAAGATGGCAAATCGGCGGCATCCTTGGCGGGGCTGTGCGAAGGGGTCGTGGTGGGCAGTGCCCTGGTCGAGCGGCTTGCCAAAGTGGATGTGAGCCAGGATACTGGGCCGCAAATCGATGAAGCGCTGGGATTGATTGGCGAAATTCGCCAGGCTATCGACGCGGTATAACCCAGAAAATATAGCCGAGTAAAATAACGGCGCAGACCAAAAAAATTCAGCACTGAACAGGAAAGTGGAAAACAATGAGTTGGGTCGACAAAATTCTTCCTACTGGTGTACGCCGGGTGGATCCCTCCGAGCGGCGCAGCAAGTCTGGCGTGGTGCCGGAAGGGCTGTGGAAAAAGTGCGTTAAATGTGACGCCGTTCTCTACCGTCCTGAGCTGGAGGCTAACCAGGACGTTTGCCCCAAGTGTGACCATCATATGCGCATCGGTGCGCGCCGGCGGCTTGCACTGTTTCTCGACGAGGAGGGACGGGAAGAGATTCTGCAAGACATTGAGCCGGTGGACCGTCTTAAATTCAAAGACAAGAAGAAATACCGGGATCGTCTGACTGCCGCGCAAAAATCCACCGGCGAAAAAGACGCGCTGATTGCCTACAAAGGCGCTGTTAAAACCCTTCCGGTTGTCGCGGTGGCCTTTGAATTTAACTTTCACGGCGGGTCGATGGGCTCAGCGGTGGGGGAAAAATTCACCCAGGCAGCTAACGTTGCCCTGCAGGAGCGTTGTCCGCTGGTGTGTTTTTCGGCCTCCGGTGGGGCGCGGATGCAGGAGGCGCTGATCTCACTGATGCAAATGGCCAAGACCAGTGCCGTGCTGGAGCGCCTCAAGCAAAATGGCGTGCCTTATATTTCAGTATTGACCGACCCGATCTACGGCGGTGTCTCCGCCAGCCTGGCGCTGCTGGGCGATATCAATGTTGCCGAGCCCGGTGCCCGGGCGGGTTTTGCTGGCCCTAACATCATTGAACAAACGATTCGCCAAAAATTGCCACCGGGCTTTCAGCGCAGTGAGTTTTTGTTGTCCCACGGAGCCATCGACATGATTGTGCGCCGGGCAGACATGCGCGATACCTTGCACCGGGTACTGGGAAATCTCACCCACTATCAGAACTAGGCGCTGAATGCGGTTTACGCAACTGGGGGACTGGCTGACTTGGATGGAAGGTCAGCACCCCCGACACATCGATCTCGGGCTGGAGCGTATCAACGCTGTAGCCCAAGCCCTTAATATCCAGCTCGATACCCCAGTGGTCACCGTTGCCGGCACCAATGGCAAGGGTTCCTGTATTGCCACCATGGCTGCCGTGCTTGGCGCGGCGGGCTATCGGGTCGGCTGCTATACCTCGCCCCACCTGCTGCACTATCGCGAGCGCATCAGTATCGCTGGTGTTTACCCCAATGACGATGCACTCTGTGCGGTTTTTGAACAGGTAGATCAGGCCCGACAGGGCACGTCACTTACTTACTTCGAGTTTGGCACCCTCGCGGCGCTGCTGATGTTTAAGCAGGCCGAGCTGGATGTGGTGCTGCTGGAAGTCGGACTAGGCGGTCGTCTGGACGCGGTCAATATCATCGATGCCGACGTGGCAGTCATCAGTTCAGTAGACCTGGACCACCAAGCCTGGCTGGGTTACGACCGGGATACTATCGGTCGGGAGAAAGCAGGCATTCTTAGATCCGGCAAACCGGCAGTGTGCGGCGACCCGCAACCGCCGCGATCGGTGCTGGATTACAGTCAGCAGCAGGGAGCACTGTTGCACCAGATCGATGTGCATTTTGGCGCCGAGGTCCAGGGCCAGTCCTGGCGTTGGTTTGGGCTGTCGGCGGCCGGCGAGACCTTGTCGATGGAATGCCTTCCCAACCCGGGGCTGGCACCGGAAAACCTGGCCACAGCCCTGCAGGCCCTGCATTTGCTGAATTTGCCGCTCAGCGAACAAGCAGTGCGAGAGGGCCTGTCGACGGTGATGCTGGCGGGACGTTGTCAGCACTTTGATGTGGGGGGGATCGACGTGGTGCTGGATGTCGCCCACAATCCAGCGGCTGTGGCCTTGCTTGCGGCCAACCTGAGTCGACGGCCCGCGCCGGGGCGCACTGTGGCGCTGTTTGCGGTGATGGCAGATAAAGCCGTCGCCGATATCGTCGAGCTGATAGCCCCTCATATCGATGAGTGGATATTGCCAAGACTGACCGACAATGATCGCGCCGCGGCGCCGAATGAGCTTGCCAAGGTTGTGACGAATGCCGGGGGTTGTGTTTCAGTTGAGGGTGAATCCCTTGGGCAGGCCCTGCATGGCGCGGTATCATCCCTCACTAGTGGCGACCGTGTGGTCGTGTTCGGATCGTTTTTTACTGTTGCTGAAGCCATGACCGCGCTGACCGAATTGGGTTTGCCGGCATGTCAGGAGACTATTCAGGCATGATGAGACAGCGTCTGGTCGGGGCATTGGTACTGCTTTGCGGTGGGGTGATTTTATGGACCTTGCTGTTCACCGGACCGGCAGAATATAAGGTAGACCGGCAAAGCCAAATTCCCCCCGAACCCCGCGTAGACCCGGTATTGGGCATTAGCCCGGAGCGCCCGGGGGGGATCGCCAGTGCTGACCGTCCCCTGGTTGCCCCCCAGCCTCAACTCGCGCCCAAAGATGTCGAGCCGCAAGCTGAGGCCGAGCCCGACAAAAGCGCCGCCACCGACGCTCCGCGCAATGAGCCGGAGCCAGACAACAGTAATACCGCTGACCTTAAGGGGGAGCCGACCAGCAAGCCTCAGCCAGAGAGCAAGCCCCAAGCGGTGAAGGAGACGGCCTCTGAGTCCAGTCGCCTCGACGACTACGGTCTGGCGGAAGCTTGGGTGATTCAGGTGGGCAGTTTCAGCAAAGAGGCCAATGCCACATCCCTTAAGGAGCGTCTGCAGAAAGGGGGGCACAAGGCCTATATCGATCAACGGGAATATCGCAGCAAGCCGGTCTACCGGGTGCTGGTAGGCCCCTTGCTCAACCGCAATACCGCTGACTCCGAGAAGAAAAACATTGACGCCCGTTTTGGGGTCTCGTCGCTGGTTACCCGTTTTGAGGCCAAGCCCTGAGGCCTTATCCCACCGAATATCCGCCTCTGCGGCTTGGGCTGAGAGGCGTGGCTTGATAGAATTCCGACCTTCGTATCAGTCGACCCGCGCGCCGGGTCAGCAGGGAGTCCAAAACCGTGTTGACGAGCTTTAACTGGGCGGACTGGGTCATCGTGGCGATCATTGTCGTATCGGCGCTGATCAGTCTGCTGCGGGGGTTTGTCAAAGAAGCGCTGTCCCTGTTGAGTTGGGCCCTGGCCTTTTTCGTGGCGGTGGCCTTCCACCAACC
The DNA here is from genome assembly GCF_016132545.1 of Spongiibacter nanhainus. Lineage (GTDB taxonomy): Bacteria > Pseudomonadota > Gammaproteobacteria > Pseudomonadales > Spongiibacteraceae > Spongiibacter > Spongiibacter nanhainus. The sequence goes on along the minus strand of NZ_CP066167.1, from coordinate 2,219,660 downwards.
GATGGTGTCGCTGTTGGAATCCTCGGTCGGCAAACCCTATGTCCGGGATATTCTCGCCTATGTCATCCTCTTTGCCGGTACACTGGTGCTGGGTAGCTTGGCGACGTATTTGATTTCCATGATTGTAAAGCGCACTGGCCTCAGTGGTACGGACCGCTTGCTGGGCATGATTTTTGGTACGGCCCGGGGTGTTATCGTGGTATTGGCCAGTGTGATTTTGCTGCCCTCGCTGCTCAGCGGTATACAGCAGGACGAGTGGTGGCGCAGCTCTCAGTTGATACCCGAGTTTCTGTTGATGACCGACTGGTCGCAACAAACCTTCAATGATTTGCTGCAATGGGCGTCGTCGCTGCTGGCGTCGCACCGTTAGGGAACGGGTCCTAGTGACTCGCTTAAAGATTCAAACGCCAGTGAGGTAGATGGCATGTGTGGTATTGCCGGCATAGTTGCCAAAAGCAATGTGAATCAGGATTTGTACGATGCGCTAACGGTGTTACAGCACCGGGGGCAGGATGCCGCAGGGATCGTGACCTTCGACGGTGGCCGCCTCAACCAGCGCAAGGGCAATGGTTTGGTTCGCGACGTCTTTCACACCCGCCATATGCAGCGCCTTACCGGCAATATGGGCATCGGGCACGTGCGCTACCCCACGGCGGGTAGCTCCAGCCCGGCACTGGCTCAGCCTTTTTATGTGAACTCCCCCTACGGCATCTCACTGGCCCACAACGGCAACCTGACCAACTCGGCCCAGCTTACCAAAGAGCTGTTCCAGTCTGACCTGCGTCATTTGAATACTGAGTCGGACTCCGAGGTATTGCTCAATGTGTTTGCTCACGAATTGCAGCGCCTGGGCAAACTGGTGCCCAGCTCTGATGATTTGTTTGCGGCTGTGTCGGGAGTACACAACCGCTGCCGGGGTGGCTATGCGGTGGTGGCGATGATTGCAAACTACGGTGTTATCGGTTTTCGCGATCCCCACGGTATTCGGCCGCTGGTATACGGTGTTAGAGAAAACGCCAATGGCAAGGAATACATGTTGGCCTCCGAGAGTGTGGCCCTGGATACCCTCGGCTACGAGCTGATTGGCGACGTGGCGCCGGGCGAGGCGGTATATATCGATTTACAGGGGCAGATACACAAGCGTCAGTGTGCACAGCAGACTGAATTGCGCCCCTGTATTTTTGAGCATGTATACTTTGCCCGTCCTGACTCAATTATGGACGGCGTGTCAGTCTATAAAGCGCGACTGCGTCAAGGGGAGCGACTGGCGGACAAGATTTTGCGGGACTATCCCGATCACGATATCGACGTGATTGTCCCTATCCCGGATTCCAGTCGCATAGCCGCCCAGTCTATGGCGTCGCGACTGGGGGTGAAGTTCCGGGAAGGCTTGGTCAAAAACCGTTACATCGGCCGGACCTTTATCATGCCGGGGCAAAATACCCGCAAGAAATCCGTGCGCCAGAAACTTAACGCCATTGAGCTGGAATTCCGCGATAAAAATGTCATGCTGGTGGACGACTCCATTGTGCGGGGTACAACCTGCCAGCAGATTATTGAGATGGCCCGAGAAGCGGGCGCCCGCAAAGTGTACTTTGCCTCAGCGTCGCCGCCGGTGCGCTTCCCCAATGTCTACGGCATCGATATGCCTTCAGCCCACGAGTTAATAGCCAACAACCGCAGCGTGGAAGAAATCCAGGAGGAGATCGGGGCAGACTGGTTGCTGTATCAGGACCTGGATGACCTGTTGAGTTGCTCCGCCGAGGGCAACAGCGAGATCAGTGACTTTGAATGTGCGGTCTTTAACGGTGACTACGCCACCGGTGATGTTGACCAGGCTTACCTGGATCGCCTGGAAGCGGACCGCAATGACACCAGCCAAAGCGCAAAAAACGCGGCGGCTGGTGACGGCGCGCTGATTGGGCTGCATAACGATGTCTCGTGATAGAGATGTCTCGTGATAGGGATGTTTTGTGACAGAGATGTTTCGTGATAGGGATGTCTCGTGATGGACTGTGACCCTTCACTGGCGCTACATACTTTAACGATTACGCAAGCGACAACGCTAACTGAGCTATGAGCAACGAAGACGACTACCTCGCCGAACGCCTGGCGGTATTGGCGGAGGCCGAACTGGACACCCGAGCCGTCCGTGCTGGTCAAGTGCGCACTGCTGAGGGAGAGCACTCCGAGCCCATCTTCACCACCTCGAGCTATGTATTCGCCTCGGCGGCTGAGGCGGCGGCGCGGTTTTCCGGGGAACAGGCGGGCAATGTGTATTCCCGCTATACCAACCCCACGGTGCGCACCTTTGAAGAGCGCATCGCCGCCCTGGAAGGGGGGGAGATGGCGGTGGCGACATCCTCCGGTATGGCCGCCATTCTAAGCACCTGTATGGCGCTGCTCTCTGCGGGCGATCACATCGTCTGCTCGCGCAGTGTATTTGGCACCACCACGGTGTTGCTCAATAAATTTATGGCCAAGCTGGGGGTGGAAACCACCTTTGTTGCGCCCACTGATTATGAAGGCTGGCATGCGGCGTTGCGTCCCGAGACTAAACTGCTGTTAGTGGAGACGCCTTCAAATCCGCTGGCGGATATTGTCGATATCGCGCGTTTGGCGGCCATGTCGAAGGAGCAGGGCAGCCATCTTGTGGTGGATAACTGCTTCTGTACGCCAGCGCTTCAGACTCCCTTGGCCTTGGGTGCTGATATCGTTGTGCACTCTGCCACCAAGTATCTCGATGGTCAGGGGCGCTGCGTGGGCGGTGCTGTTGTGGGCCGTGCCGAACAGATGGAAGAGGTACTGGGCTTTATCCGCAGTGCAGGCCCCAGCATGAGCCCATTTAATGCCTGGGTCTTTCTCAAGGGCCTGGAGACACTGCGCTTGCGTATGGAGGCCCATAGCGCCAATGCCTTGGCGCTGGCACAGTGGCTGTCAGAACAGAAGGGCATCGATAAGGTCTATTACGCCGGCTTACCGGAGCACCCGGGTCACCAGCTGGCCAAACAGCAACAACGCGCCTTTGGCGGGGTGCTGTCCTTTGAGGTTGCGGGGGGGCGTGACGCCGCCTGGCGGTTTATTGATGCCACCCGATTAGTCTCCATAACCGCCAATCTCGGTGATGCCAAGACCACCATCGTGCATCCGGGTACAACCACCCACGGCCGTCTCACCCCTGAGCAGCGCGCCGAGTCGGGTATTGGCGACAATTTGATTCGCGTTGCTGTGGGTCTGGAAGCAGTGGAAGACCTTAAGCGGGATATGCAGCGAGGCCTCGATGCCCTCTAATTTGTCGCTGCTTCAGCAGCTCAGCGATGAAATAGGGAAGGTTGTACTGGGGAAGGAGCAGCAGATTAAGCAGGCGCTGTGCTGCCTGCTGGCCGGTGGTCACCTGTTGGTGGATGATTTGCCCGGCGTGGGTAAGACCACCTTGTCCCAGGCCTTTGCCCGGGTTACCGGCCTTGACTATCGGCGGGTACAGTTCACCAGTGACTTGCTGCCGGCAGACGTCCTAGGGGTGTCGGTCTTCGATCGCAACACCAATGCCTTTCACTTTCACCCCGGGCCGATCTTTACCCAGTTTTTGTTGGTGGATGAAATCAACCGAGCCAGCCCCAAAACTCAGAGTGCACTGTTGGAGGCGATGGCAGAAGGGCAGGTGACAACTGAAGGGGAAACCCGGCCGCTGCCGGAACCTTTCTTTGTTATGGCCACTCAGAACCCCTGGTTTCAGTCGGGTACCTTTCCACTACCTGAGTCTCAGCTGGATCGCTTTTTAATGCGGATCTCTCTGGGCTATCCGGATGAACGCTCCGAGCGGCAACTGTTGGAGGGGGGCGATCCCCGCCGTCACCTACAGGCGCTGCGGCCCTTGCTGGACACCGAAAAACTGCTGGCATTGCGAGCGGAGGTGTCAGACGTTGAGGCCCGAGGCAGTGTGATCAGCTATCTACAGCGCTTAATTGCCTTTACCCGCCAGGATGCCCAGTTTGCCTTTGGCTTGTCGACCCGGGCCGCACTGGCGTTGCTTCAGTGTGCCAAGGCCTGGGCCATGCTATCGGGGCGGGATTACTTATTGCCCGACGATGTGCAGGCGGTGTTGCAGCCGGTCGCGGCGCACCGACTACAGGCCTCGGCGGAGCACCGCGGTGACGGCAGCGACCTGGTAGCACATCTGTTGGCACAGGTGCCGGTCCTGGGCTGATGTGGTCATGGCGCCGTCGCGTATCCCAGCGGGTGGATGCCTGGATAGCGCGTCGCAATCCACCGCGACCACAGCTTGTGCTGACACAGCGCAACATTTATATCATGCCCTCCAGGGTAGGTATCGGGTTTCTGGCAATGCTGCTGGGCATGTTGCTGTTGGCGATCAATTATCAAAACAACCTGATCTTTGGTCTGTGCTTTTGGTTGTTTAGCCTGTTCCTGGTCACCATTCTCCACACCTTTGCTAACTTGTCGGGTATCCGTTTGCGTGCCGGCGCGGCGGAACCGGTCTTTGCCGGGCAGCAGGCCCATTTTCATTTGCACATCGACAGTGGCCGTCGCCCGCGCCGCTTGCTTCAGGTGGGCTTTCGCAATCACTCGGTAAACACGGTGGAGCTGACTACCCCTCATGAAAAGCAGGAGTTGCGCCTGCCTTATCCGGCGGACCGGCGGGGTCTGCTATCGCCGGCTCGTGTCTACCTGCGTTCCGACTTCCCCCTGGGTTTACTGCGGTGCTGGAGTTTGCCAGCGCTGGACTGGCAGTGCGTGGTGTACCCCGAACCCAAAATGCTCCGCCCCATGGTCAGCAGTGCCGCGGGGAGTGAAGGCAGCGATCTTAATGCCAGGATGGACAGCGACGAGTTTAGTGGTTTTCAACGCTACCGGGTCGGCGAGCCTCCCCGGCGTATCTACTGGAAGGCCTATGCGAAGGGGCAGGGGCTGATCAGCAAGCACTTTGATCAGGCCCGAGCCGATGAACTGATTCTGAGTTGGGACAGTTTGCCGGACCTGACTACTGAAGATCGCCTGAGTACTTTGTGTGCCTGGGCATTGGAGTGTGATCGGCGCAACCTGTTTTACGGCTTGCACTTACCCGCCCAGAAAATCCCCGTTGCCAACGGTCATCAACATCTGTCCGAGGTGTTGCGAGCTTTGGCACTGTATCAATCGCCAGAGGGGGGCACTCATGTCTGATGGTGCTTTTCAGCTGCGGCGGCAAATTATCTGGCTGCTTGTGGCTCAGCTGGTGGTTATCGCGCCACTGCTTACCGTCTTGCCAGCCTGGCTGATTGGGGTGTGGGCCGCAGTGGCGTTTTGGTACTGGCGCATTGCCCAGTCTGGCTGGTCATTTCCCCCGGCCTTACTAAAAGTCTCGCTGACGGTGGGTGCGCTGGCAGCCATCTATTTGCAATTCCGGCAGCTGCTGGGGCTTGAGCCGATGTTGGCGCTATTGGTTCTGGCGGTGACCCTTAAATTGCTGGAGCTCAAGGGGCGTCGCGACCACTGGATCATTCTTATTCTTTGCTATTTTATTGTGGCTTGCCGCTTTCTGTTTGATCAACAGATTACCGGTCTGCTGATAGCCTTGTTGCAAGTCTGGGTCTTGTTGATGGCTCAGCAGTCCCTCAATCGTCAGAATATTGTGGCACTGCCCATGGCTAAAACGGCTGGGGTGTTGGCACTACAGGCAATACCTTTGATGGTGTTTCTGTTCCTGGTTTTCCCGCGTATTGGGCCACTGTGGTCCATGCCGCTGCCCGGCAAAGATGCCCGCACCGGTATGTCCGATTCCCTGGAATTTGGCGATATTGCCCAATTGATTCAATCGGGCGAGCGGGCGTTTCGGGTTAGCTTTGAAGATGGCAGCTTGCCGCCGGTGCAGTCGCTGTACTGGCGTGGCCTGGTGTTGGACCATTTTGACGGTCGCCGCTGGAAGCGCAGTGATTTTAACCCCGCCAGAACAGCGCCGAATGTCGATGAGGGCCCGGAAACACTGGAATACACTGTTACCCTTGAACCCGGCGTACACGACTGGCTCTACACGCTCGCGGTGGCCTCGATTAGCCGGGACGACCTGCGCTATGCGGGTAACTACCAGTGGATGCCGCGAGCTCCTTTGACCGGACGTTTCCAATACAGCGTGAGCAGTGACCTCAACGCGTCGCGTTCGGAAACCAGTGCATATCAAACCTTTCTCAACACCCGCCTGCTAGGCCGATTTAATCCCCGTGCCAGAGCGCTGGGTGAACAGTGGCGGGATCAATTTGAAAGTGGGGAAGAGCGGGTGGCGGCGGCACTGGCCTTTTTTCGCCGTTCGCCATTTGTTTATACCCTCAGTCCACCGACACTGGGAGATAATAACGTCGATGAGTTTATTTTTGATACTCGACAAGGCTTCTGCGAGCATTTTGCCGGGAGCTTTGTCTTCTTAATGCGTGCAGCCGGTGTGCCCGCCAGACTGGTGGTGGGGTATCTCGGTGGCGAATACAACCGCGCCGACCGCTATCTATTGGTCCATCAATCCGATGCTCACGCCTGGGCAGAGGTGTGGTTGGAAGGAGAGGGCTGGCGTCGGGTCGATCCCACCGCAGTGGTGGCGCCCGAGCGGATAGAGCGGGGTGCGGAGCAGATATTGCGGGGGCAGGAAGCCTTTCTAAGCGGCTCCCCTTTATCTCTGCGTCATTTTGCCTGGGCAACACGAATGCGCATGTATTTCGACAACCTGAACTATATGTGGGCGCGGTGGGTCTTGAGTTATGACCGCCAGAGCCAGTATCAAACGCTGCTGAAGTTGTTGGGGGAGGTGACGCCCCAGCGTCTGCTGTTGGGCTTGGCCATATGTGGTGGCCTACCCATGTTGCTGGTAGCGTTAAGCGCGATTCGCCTGCCACCTGCGCTGAGCCGCGATCCGGCCACTCGGTATTACTTGCAGTGTTGTCGGGCAATGGCTCGACGGGGCGTGTCGCGTCGCCCCGGTGAAACGCCGGAAGCGTATTTGCAGCGAGTGAAGACACTGGCGCCGGAGTGGGCGCCGTGGATGGCTCGGGTTACCGCGCTATTTAGTGAATTGGATTATCGAGCAGTATCGGAGGAGCGCCGAACGGTGTTGTTGCGCGAGCTAAAAAGCTTGCGCCGCGCGTCCCGGCAGCCCAGCAGCATCAGTAGCGGAGTATAGAGATATGTTTTGGAAAGTGGTTATCGCCGTTCTGGCATTGGTCGGCATTGTATCGTTGAGCCGGTTTCTCAATCGACTACTGCGGGAGTTTGGCGCCGCCAGGCAGGTGAACCCCCGTCGCTTGTATACCGTTAGCAAAGGGATCAACATCCTGATGTGGATTGTCGCCTTTCTGGTGATGTGCTTTATTCTCGGCCTTAGCTACGACCGGGTATTTATCTTTATGTCCTCAGTGCTGGCGGTAATCGGTGTGGCGCTGTTTGCCCAATGGTCAATCCTCAGTCACCTCACCGCCGGTATGATCATCTTTTTTGCCTTTCCCTACCGCGTTGGAGATCGCGTGAAGGTGGTGGATCCCGACGCCGATGTCATTGGCGAAATCATCGAGATAGCGTCTTTTCATGTCCTGATTCGCCTGGATGACGGCGCCACCATCACTTACCCCAACAGCGCACTGCTGCAGCGGGCGGTGATAAAACAACCGTCTAACCGTGCCGAGGCGGCCCCGGTTGAACAGCAAGCGGTCACCACCGAATAGGTAATTTTTCGGGTTACTTTTTCGCCGTTTGGGCGTAGGCTAAATCTATGGACATCCAAAGGCCGACTAAACACCCCGCACTGATCGCGGTATTGGCGCTGCTGCTGGCAGTACTGAGCTGCGGGGCACTGGCTGGCCAGAGCAAAGCCAGTGAGGGTGTGGTCACCGACCTGTATGGTGCACTGGATGTTCACTATCAGATTGATGACGACGATGGCGACGACCCCGGCGGCTGCCCCATTGTTGCATTACAGCCGGTAGCATTGGCAGGGGATGATCCCCTTACGGCCCTGGCTGCCAACCCTTGCAATCCCTTCCTTCCCGATCTTCGCAATCGCTCGCCACCCGCAACACCGCTGTAAACGATTTTTAAATCTTTATCGCTAATACAGAGGTGTAACATGAACACAATCGCACTTATCGACGCTGCGCGCGTCGACCAAATCGCGTCGCCAGAAAACGATCAGGCGGATCGCGGCAGTCTCAATCTGAACTCACCCGCACTGGCTGTTTTTACTGATTTCAGCGTGCAGGAGGCCCTGGTGGTGGAAAGCGAAACGCCGATCCTTGAGGCCGAAGCCATGATGAAGCACAGCCATGTGAGGCTGAAGTTGGTGATCAACCGGGATCAAACCTTCCTGGGTGTGCTGGCCCTGGAGGATATTCAGGAGGCCGAGCTGATTAAGAAAGTGGCGGAGGGCTACTCGCGCCAGGAGCTCAAAGTCGCGGACCTTATGCGCAAGCGCAGCGAGTTGGATATGCTGGATTACGACGACCTGCGCAGGATGACGATTGGCGACCTGCTGATGTCTCTGCAGGACTACCAGCGCCAGCACTGTCTGGTGGTGGATCGTGACAAGGGGCAAATCCGCGGCCTGGTCTCGGCCAGCGATATTGTCCGCAAGCTGCGGATTCCCCTGTGTATTCAGAAATCCCCAAAGTTTGCCGATTTGCATATCAAGCCGGCAATGGCGGTGGGTAGTTAGGCCAGCGGGGCTATCAGCCCGGTGATGTGGCTTGGTAGCCCCGTAAAAACAAGTCAACACAGGACCTGGCGTAATACTGCAGGTCCTCTTGGGTGACCGACTCATCGACACCGTATAATGCGCGAGAGTGATACTTGGAGTGCAACATGGCGGTGAGTTGGGTTGCCGCCAGCTCCGTGTCTTCGATATGCAGCACTCCGGCCTCAACCTGGCTTTGCAGATAGTCGATTAAGCCGCTGCGGATTTTAGCAGGCCCCGCTTCCCAAAAGAGCTTGCCCACATTACTGCGGCCGGCCTCGCTGGCACACACCCGGTAAATGCCAATGGCTTCTTCACTGACCAATAGCCGAGCGAAATGGATGGCAAAGTCTTCCAGGTAGTGGCGGCAATCAGGAATATCCTGGCGGTGGGTACTGTCCAGCTGGTATTCGTCGCATTTACTGTCAATGGCTGCGGTGAACAGCTGCTCCTTACCGCCAAAGTGGCTGTACAGCGTCTGTTTGGAGACCCCGGCCTCCCGGGCGATGGTGTCCATACTGGTGTTGCTATAGCCCTGCTCAACGAACAATTCACTGGCCGCTTTGACAATAAGCTGCCGTTTTTCCTGGCTTTTGCCGCGTCCGCGGCTCACAGCGGCTGTTTTATTTGTAGCAGTGCCTGACATTACGTTCCCAAAGTTTGACCGTGGCCGTAGCAAGTATGCACAAGAGTCGGGACCGCCCATATAGCCATTCCCAACCTGTGCTTGAATGAAATGTAATAAAAATAGACTAGACAGTCCAGTATGGTGTATTTATATTCTGGACTACGCAGTCTAATAAAAGTTTCAAAGTGGTTAGTAACCACGATGGGGGATCGCCATGTTTTTGCCCAACCTGTCCTGGAACTGGACGGCACTGGGGACCGCGTTGGTCGCAGTGTGCTTTTGTATTGGCAGTCACGCTGCCTTTGGTGACTTGCACCCCGTTACCGTGGTCAAAGTAGAAAACCAGCCCTCGTATCAGGTGGAACGCCTGTTTGCCGGCCGGGTCGTCGGCAGTCAGCGGGCAGACATTGGTTTTGAATTTGCCGGCAAAGTGGTCAGGCTCAATGTAGAGAATGGCCAATCCGTGCGTCGCGGGGATATTTTGGCGGAGCTGGATACCACTTCACTGCTGATTGAACAAAAGGAGTTGCAGGCCAGCAAAGAAGAAGTCACCGCTCGTCTTGAACAAATCGGCCGTGATTTACAGCGTTACCGATCGTTGTCAGAAAAGGGCTATGTCTCCCAGGGTCAGCTCGACCAGCTTGAGAGTGAGCAGCGCGCTACCCGGGCGCAAATCAACCAGATCGACGAGAAACTCCGGGGCGTGGCGGTGCGCTTGGACAAGGCCCGCTTGATTGCAATTTTTGGCGGTGAGATAGCCAATGTCTCCATTGAAGAGGGAGTCATTGTTAAGGCTGGGCAGTCAGTGATGCAACTGGTGGAGACTGGCCAAATTGAAGCAATATTCGGTGTGCCCGGGGAGCTGGGTCGAGAGTTAGTGTTGGGGCAGTCACTGCCGGTCTACAGCAAACTGGGCCAGTGGCAGGCCCAAGTCTTGGCGGTATCGGAAAACCTCGATTGGCGCACCCAGACCCGCAGTGTGCGAGTGGCTTTGCCGGAGGGGATTCCCCACGTTGACGGTGAAACAATCCAGCTGTTGGTGCCGGCATTTCGGCAGCAAAAAGGTTTTTGGGTATCCCAATCTGCTTTGCTTGGCGATGTCAGAGGAACCTGGGCGGTCTATCAGGTGACAGATCAGGGTGAACATACAAGGATCGTTAAACGCTCGGTGCGACCGATTTATCATCACGATGGCCTGGTTTTTGTGAGCTCCGAACTGAAAACCGGTGATCGCATCGTCGCTGCTGGTACCCATCGCCTGGCACCGGGGCAGGCAGTCAAGGTCAAGGCAGCAGGGGATCCAACAGCCGCTGTACACAGTGGCCCGGCTGCGGAGTCGGCCAATGCTCAATAATCCGCGCCTTATTGCGCTGGGTATAGCGCTGATTCTGGTGGCGGGCTTGGCCGCCCTGGCTAGCTTACCGCGTCTGGAAGATCCGTATTTTGGCAACCGGGACGGCATTGTACTGACGCAGTTTCCCGGCGCCAGCGCGGAGAGAATCGAGACCCTGGTGATTGAGCCATTGGAGTCAGAACTGCGCAGTATTCCGGAAATAAAACACATCAACTCAACTGCAAAGTCCGGTGTTGCTGCCATCAGCATTGTTTTTGTGGATGAAGTCCCAGCCTCAGAAACCGATCGCCTGTGGTCAGAGGTGAGGGATAAACTGGAAAAGGCCGCCAAATCCCTGCCTGCCGGTGCCTCCCCCCCTCAGCTGGACCACGAGCGAAGCTACGCCTTTACCTGGATAGGTGCGCTGCGCTGGCAGGGCGAGGATGCCGACTTGCTGACGGCCGGGCGCTACGCCGAGGAATTGGCCAGCCGTTTGCGCAATTTGCACGGCACCGATTTGGTGAAGTTGTGGGGCGCGCCGGATGAAGAAGTTCAAGTCAAAGTCGATGTCATTAAAGCGGCGTCGGTGGGGCTGGACGTCAACAGCATCGCCAGCAAATTACAGAACAGTGATGCTAAGTCGGCCGCTGGCGAGTTGGTCAACGGCGAGTTTCGTCTGCCGGTAGAATTGGCAGGGGGCTTTGAGCAGTTGGAGCGGATTCGCCGCACGCCGCTTTTAACATTGGACGAGGGCGGATCTCTGCAAGTCCAGGATTTGGCCGAGATTTACCTGGGTGAACCGGTTACCCCCAAAGATCTGGCCTTGGTATCGGGCGAGCGCGCCATTGTTGTTGCGGTGCGAATGTTACCCGACCAACGGGGCGACCTCTGGGCTGCCCGCCTGCGAGAGAAAATTGCCGAGTTTTCGGCCAGCCTGCCGGCGGAGATTGAGGTCGAGGAACTGTTTTCTCAGGAGGGCTATACCAGCGCACGCCTCAGTGAATTGATCGTCAATATTGGCACCGGCTTTTTGCTGATCTTCATCATTTTGCTGTTTACCCTGGGCTGGCGTTCGGCGGTTATCGTCGCGGTATCTCTACCGATGACGATGCTGTTTGCGCTGGGGTGCATGCGCTTCAATCATATGCCCATTCACCAAATGTCGGTCACTGGTCTGATTGTGGCACTGGGGATTATGGTGGATAACGCCATCGTGATGAGCGATATGGTGATGCGCTATCGGCGACAGGGCTTTTCCCCTGTAGCGTCAGCCACCAAGGCTTTCCGGCATCTCTGGCTGCCACTGCTGGGGTCAACACTGACAACTATGTTGGCCTTTATGCCCATCGTGTTAATGCCTGGTCCTGGCGGCGAGTTTATTGGCCCCTTGGCTGAATCGGTGATATTTGCTTTGGCCGGCAGCTGGATAATTTCACTGTTCATTATCGCGCCGATTGCCGGCCGCTGGCTCTCTGGCGAAAAGGGCGCCTCCAGTGCGTTGGCGGGGCGGCGGTTAGGGCCGTGGCTAAATATTCACTACCGACGTTTTTTAGCGGCAGTGTTAGAGCGCCCAAGAATAAGTGCAATGCTCTGTTTTGCTTTGCCACTGTCGGGCTTTATGCTGGCGCAGACCCTGACTGAGCAGTTTTTCCCTCCCTCGGATCGGGACATGATTAATCTTGAGGTCTACCTGCCGGCGGGGAGCAGTATTTTTGATACCCAGCGCGCCACAGAGCGAATGTCAGAGGTCATCAATAGCCATCAGGAAATCGAATCCCTGCACTGGTTTGTCGGGCGCAGCGCGCCACCTTTCTACTACAACATCTTCGACAACATGGATGGCGCGCCGTTTTACGCCCAGGCTATGACCACCGTGCGCAGTGTGCCGGACGCCAATAGAATGGTGTCTGTATTGCAGCGGGAGCTGGATGAGCGCTTTCCCGAATATCAAACCGTCGTGAGGCGGCTGGGGCAGGGACCGCCCACTCCGGCGCCAGTAGAGCTGCGCCTCTACGGTAGCGAAATTGATCGTCTGGTTGTCCTTGGCGACGAGTTGCGGCGCATTGCCCTGGAGACAGAGCACGTGGTCCAGGCGCGGACTTCCCTGGGTGAGACTGTCCCCAAGCTGGTGGTCAATATCGAAGAGAGCGAAGCGCAACGCAGCCAGGTGGGACTGCGGGATATCGCCGGCTCCTTAGCGGCCAGCGTCGATGGCGTGGTGACCAGCAGCTTGCTGGACGGCAGCGAGCAGCTTCCGGTGCGGGTGTCGGGCTACGCGGTGAAAGGGACATCGGTGGACCGCTTTATGTCTTTCCCCCTGGTCTTGCCCACTGGTCCTCGCCCCCTGTCGGCCATCGCCGATGCTCACCTGGAGCCGATACAGGCCAAGATTACCCGGCGGGATGGCCGTCGTATCAACAAACTGGAGGTGTATATACAGGATGGGGTGATGTCGGCGACAGTGCTGGATGCGCTGCTGAAGAATATAGAAAAGGCGGGGTTTGCCGTTCCGGCCGGCTATGAGCTAGAGGTAGGCGGTGAGGCGGAAAACCGCAGCACCACCGTGGGTAAGTTAATGGGTAGCGCTGGGATCGTCGCCGTGCTGCTGGTGGTCACGGTGGTGATGGCCTTTAATTCCTTTCGGCTGTCGGCCATTGTCTTTATGGTGGCGGGGCAGTCGGCGGGCCTGGGGATGCTCAGCCTGTGGTTGGCGAACTTCCCTTTTGGTTTTACCGCCATTGTCGGGCTAATGGGGCTGATGGGGCTGGCGGTGAACGCCGCCATTGTCATTCTTACCGAACTTAAGGCGTCGCCATTGGCGATGGCGGGCAACCGGGCGGACATTGTAGAAACTGTGGCAGAGTGCACCCGCCACATTGTTTCCACCACCCTAACTACCGTTGCCGGGCTAGTGCCTCTGCTTATCGCCAAGGGCCAGTTTTGGCCGCCCTTTGCCATCGTTTTGGCAGGCGGCACGGTGTTTACCACCATATTGTCGTTGGTGTTTGTGCCGGCGATGTTTTTAATCATGCGCAAGCCATACGTCGCGGCGCTGGTCAGTGAGCGGATGGCCCGGCAGACTCAAGATCGCGATGTGGATCAGACCTCGACGGTCTGATCCAAGAGGGGCTTACTCAATTTCGGTGAAGGCCCCTTCGAACAAGGCCGAGCTCAAATAGCGCTCTGCTGAATCCGGCAGTATCACTACCACGGTTTTACCGGCATTTTCGGGGCGGTTGGCGACCCGGTCAGCCACCGCCATGGCGGCGCCGCTGGATATACCCGCCAGAATCCCTTCCTCTTTCATCAGCCGGTGGGCCCAGGTCATCGCCTCCTCGTCGCTAACAGCTTCTACCTGGTCCACCATGTCGAGGTCCAGTGTATCGGGTAAAAAGCCGGCACCGATGCCCTGTATTTTATGGGGTGCGTGACTGGCTTCCTCGCCGGCTTTGGCGGCGCGTATTACCGTGGAGGAGGCCGGCTCGATCGCCACCGAGGTGATGCTTTTTCCCTTGGTCTGTTTGATGTAGCGGGATATGCCGCTGATAGTGCCACCAGTGCCGACGCCGCTGACCAGAATGTCGATTTCGCCATCGGTATCCTGCCAAATTTCCGGGCCGGTGGTTTGCTCGTGGATGGCCGGGTTGGCGGGGTTCTGGAATTGTTGGGGCATGAAGTAGCGCTGGGGATTTTGTGCCACCAGGTCCTCTGCGGCGGCAATAGCCCCTTTCATACCCTTGGCGCCGTCGCTGAGGACCAATTTAGCGCCCAGGGCCACCAGTACCTTGCGGCGCTCAAGGCTCATGGTATGGGGCATGGTCAGGGTGATGGGGTAACCCCGGGCGGCAGCGACAAAGGCCAGGGCGATACCGGTGTTGCCGCTGGTAGGCTCGACGATTTCCATACCGGCTTTCAGCCTGCCGTCTTGCTCGGCCTGCCAGATCATATTGGCGCCTATGCGGCATTTCACGCTATTGGCAGGGTTGCGGCTCTCTATTTTGGCAAAAATTTTGTGGGGGCTGATGCGGTTGATTTTTACCAGCGGTGTGTGGCCGATACTGAGGCTGAGATCATCGTACTGCATAGCTGTTGCTCCTGTGGGCGGTGCTAAAATTTCCCTGGAAAAGAGGCGTATATCGGCGACCGCGACGAGAAATGGTTGTTTTTGATATAGTAGCTGGCCCGCGCGGCCATTGCGGGTGTTTTTCCCACCGCGTAGTGTGACCACCAAACGGATAATACCCAGTGTAGACCAGTGTAGAAAAGGCGGGTGCACTTGCACAACGCCCACCGCTATTGAGACGAGCAGGACAGAATATGAAATTTACAGGTACGGACAACTACGTTGCCACCGACGATCTGAGTATGGCAGTCAACGCCGCTGTGACCCTGCAGCGCCCGCTGCTGATTAAAGGTGAACCCGGCACCGGCAAAACCCTACTGGCTGAAGAAGTGGCCAGCGCCATGGGTAAACGCCTGATTCAGTGGCATATCAAGTCCACCACCAAGGCTCAGCAGGGCCTTTACGAGTATGACGCGGTGTCCCGTCTGCGGGATTCCCAGCTGGGTGACGACAAGGTCCACGACATTGCCAACTACATCAAGAAAGGCAAACTGTGGGAGGCGTTTGAGTCCGATGAGCAGGTGGTGCTGCTGATCGACGAAATCGACAAGGCTGACATTGAGTTCCCCAATGACTTGTTGGTGGAGCTGGATCGCATGGAGTTTCACGTCTACGAAACCGGCGAAGTGATCAAAGCCAAGCACCGTCCCATTATCGTGATCACCAGTAACAACGAAAAAGAGCTGCCCGATGCCTTCCTGCGTCGCTGTTTCTTCCACTTTATCAACTTCCCGGATCGTGAAACCATGCAGCGCATTGTTGAGGTGCACTATCCCGGCATTGCGAAAAACCTGGTTCAGGAAGCCATGGAAGTCTTTTTTGAAGTTCGCCAGATCCCCGGTCTGAAGAAAAAGCCGTCTACCTCCGAGCTGATTGACTGGCTGAAACTGCTGATGGCGGACGACATTCCCGACGAAATTCTCAAGCATCGCGACAACAGCAAGGCGATCCCTCCGCTGTACGGCGCACTGCTTAAAAACGAGCAGGATGTGCAGTTGCTGGAACGCCTGGCCTTTATGCACCGTCGCGAAATGCGCTAGTTGATTCGCCTGATTAGATAGACGCTTATGTTGGTACAGTTTTTTCTCGGCTTGCGAAATGCCGGCATTCCCGCCACGCTCCGGGAGCTAATGGATCTGCTTTCCGGGCTAGAGGCGCGGCTGGCCTTTATGGACGTGGACGAGTTTTATCAACTCGCACGGGTCTGTCTGGTCAAGGACGAAAAATATTACGACCGCTTCGATAAAGCGTTCGGAGCCTACTTCAACGATCTGGCTACGCTGGACGACGTTATTGAGGCAATGATCCCCGACGATTGGCTGCGCAGTGAATTCCTCAAGCAACTCAGCGAAGAGGAAAAAGCCAAAATCGAATCCCTGGGGGGGCTGGACAAGCTGATTGAGGAGTTTAAAAAACGTCTCGACGAGCAGAAAAAGCGTCACGCCGGCGGCAATAAATGGATTGGCACTGGTGGCACCTCGCCCTTTGGGCACAGTGGCTACCACCCCGAGGGCATTCGAGTTGGCGGCGAGAGCCGCAATAAAAAAGCGGCCAAGGTGTGGGAGCGTCGCGACTTCAAAGATTTGGATGACAGCATTGAGCTGGGCACCCGCAACATCAAAGTGGCGCTGCGTCGCTTGCGCAAGTTCGCCCGCACCGGCGCCGCTGACGAGCTGGATATCGACGATACCATCTCGTCCACAGCAAAAAACGCCGGTTTGCTGGACCTGAAAATGGTGCCAGAGCGCCACAATGCAGTAAAAGTACTGCTGTTCTTTGATATCGGTGGCTCCATGGATCCGCATATCAAAGTCTGTGAAGAACTCTTTTCAGCGGCTCGCACCGAGTTTAAGCACCTGGAGTATTACTACTTCCACAACTTCGTTTACGAGTCAGTGTGGAAGAACAATATCCGCCGTCACAATGAGCGGACCAGTCTGTTAGATGTGCTCCACAAGTACAGCGCCGATTACAAAGTCATCTTTGTTGGCGACGCCTCTATGTCACCCTACGAAATCGTTCAACCCGGCGGCAGCGTCGAGCACTGGAATGAAGAGGCGGGGGAGTTCTACATGCGTCAGATTCTGGAGACCTACGATAAGGTCGCCTGGATCAATCCTGTACCTCCCGATGAGTGGGGCTGGACACATTCCATACGCATGGTGGAGGAGCTGATGGAAGGCCACATGTACCCGATGACGCTGGCGGGTCTGGAAGCGGCGATGGGCTACCTGGCCAAATAGCCACCTAGCTAACGGCAAAGGCCAGCAGCGCCGCAGTAACAGCCACATTTAATGACTCTACGCCGTTGTGCATGGGAATGCGCAAGCGGCGTTGGCATAGCGCCTCGATGTCCCCAGAAACGCCCTCGGTTTCATTACCCAGCACGTAGATGCGCTTGCCGCCGCGTCCCCCCTCGTCAAAGACGGTGTCCTGAGCATGGGAGGATAGACTGCTGAGTTCGGCGCCATCGTCTTTAAACTGCTGCAAGGTCTTCGATAACTGCTCACAGTGATAGATCGGTGCTTTAAACAGCGTACCGGCACTGGCCTTGATCACTAGCGGCGACAACGCTGCGCAGCCCTTACGGGGCAACACCAAGCCATCGATTCCACTGGCGGCCACACTGCGAATAATCATCCCCAGATTCTGAGGATTGGTAACCCGGTCCACCGCCAACAGCGTGTAGCTATTATCCGCCTGATCAAAGAGCTGCGAGATAGGACGATAACTGGGGAGCTGGAGGTCCGCTGCCACCCCCTGGTCCTGTTTGCCATTGCGGGAGATCCTCGACAGGGCCTGACGATCGTGCCATTGCACCTCCACACCTCGCTGCAGTGCCAAGGCTTCAATATCGGCAATGATCCCACCGCGGCGATTGCTGTGGGCCAAGTGAAGTTTGTGTACCGGTATACCTTGGTCCTGCAGCGCCTCCAGCACGGGCTTGCGACCATAGATTGTCAGTAGCGTCTGATAAAACGCTTTTCGCTCCTGATAGTCGTTCACAGTGAGGCGGGTTTCCTTTTGGGTGGACAGTGCAGCTGTGGCCCCCGTGACAGGGTGACTGTGGCTGGCGCCATTATATCTGTGTCTATGGGAATCACCAGGCCGGTCACTAGAGCTAATCCGCCATGAATGCGCGTTCTAATATGGTGCGCGCGATCTATTTTTGGGCACGGTTTTTGCTTTTAGCTGGTGCAGAAGCCGCTTAAGTATGCACAAAAGTGTAACTCGACGGTTCCAAATGCCCAGCAGGCAATGGTTGTTTGCGTTAAATACCTGGAGATAGAACGCTTTTGGCGGGAATCGGCGGTTTTTAAGCAGAATAAAACCGGTCTGGGTGGGCGCATATAAAAGCACCAAGATGGTGCTTTTTGAATTTATAAGACTTGATATGGTGCATTCCACCGAAGTTGGGGGAGAGTTGTATGAAGATTAACCAAAGTTATCGCCGCCTAGCGGCGCTGGGTGGGGCTGGCGCGCTATTGTGTGCACCACAATTGGTATTTGCGGATTCGCTGGACGGTGCCAATACTGCCTGGATTATCACTGCCACGGCCCTGGTGCTGTTTATGACTTTGCCTGGCCTGGCGCTGTTCTATGGCGGGTTGGTGAGAAGCAAAAATATCCTCAGTGTGCTGATGCAGTGCTTCAGTATTACCTGTGTGGCTTCTCTACTGTGGATGGTAGCGGGTTACAGCATGGCCTTTAGTGAGGGCAACGCCTTTGTGGGCGGTTTATCCAACCTGTTTCTGGGGCAGGTCAGCGAGGGGAGCCTCAGTGGCGATATACCGGAAACGGTATTTTTGATGTTTCAGATGACCTTCGCCATCATCACGCCGGCCTTGATTGTGGGCGGTTTCGCCGAGCGCATGCGCTTCTCTGCGGTGATGATTTTCTCGGCAATTTGGATTCTGGCGGTCTACGCGCCCATTACCCACTGGGTATGGGGCGGTGGTTGGTTGGCCGAAATGGGCCTGCTGGATTTTGCCGGTGGTACCGTGGTCCACATTACTGCAGGGGTAGCGGCACTGGTGGCTGCGCTGGTATTGGGGCCGCGTCAGGGCTTTGGCCAGATGGCATTGCCGCCGCACAATTTGACCATGAGTTTCACCGGTGCCGGTATGCTGTGGGTGGGCTGGTTCGGCTTTAACGCCGGCAGCGCTCTAGCAGCGAATGGCGACGCGGGTATGGCGATGCTGGTGACTCATTTATCGGCGGCCACAGGCTGTTTGACTTGGTCGTTGGTAGAGTGGAAGCGCTTCGGTAAACCCAGTGCTCTCGGCGCGATTACCGGTATGGTTGCGGGTTTGGGGACCATCACGCCGGCTTCTGGTTACGTCGGGCCAGCGGGAGCGGTAGTGATCGGCTTTAGTGCCGGTATCATCTGTTTCTACTGCACCCTCACCCTAAAGCAAGTGTTAAAGATCGACGACTCTCTGGATGTGTTCCCGGTACACGGTGTCGGCGGCATCCTGGGCACCTTCCTGGCGGGTATTTTTGCCAGCAGTGAACTGGGGTTGTTCAGTGGCCAGGGTTTGGCTGATGGAGTGACTATCGCCAGCCAGCTTAAAGTACAGTTGATCGGCATCGTCGCCACCTTTGCCTACACGGCGGTGGTAACCTGGGGTATCCTCAAGCTGGTCGATGTGCTTGTCGGGCTGCGTGTTACTGCCGACGAGGAATCGGAAGGCTTGGACATTACCGGTCACAACGAGGTGGGCTACGACCTCTGAGCGAAGTAGCATGGCAATCCAAGCCTGTGCTTTTTAATATATGTGTAAGGCCCGGCAAATGCCGGGCCTTTTTGTTTTTGGAAATGATCAGGGGGAGGCATGGCGCCAGCTGTAGTGGAGTTTAAGTTACTGGGTACCAGTGGCTGTCATCTCTGTGATTTGGCTGAGGATCTGCTGGCGAGCCTGTTGGCCGAGGGGCAGCCTTGGCAAATAGAACTCATCGATATCGCCGACGACGAGAGCCTGTTGGCTCGCTACGCTACCAGTATTCCGGTTTTGCTTGGCGACAGTGGCGCAGATCCACTGTGCTGGCCTTTTAGCCGGGAGCAAGTCCTGCAGTGGGCCGCCATGGGCCCTGGGAGATAATCGTGCTACGGGTACACAGTCTTTATTGTTTTCCCGTCAAGTCGCTGGCTGTGGCAAGCTGTCGTGCTGTCACCGTGGACGACTGGGGCCCCAGTGGCGATCGGCGGTGGATGGTGGTGGATGAGGCCGGGGCCTTTGTGACCCAGCGGCAGCTACCCGCTATGTGCCGTATCCAGGCAAGCTGGCGGGATGCTGAATTACTCCTGCAAGACCTCGATCACCCTCAAGAGGCTGCCAGGGTCGATATACCGAGGGAGAACGTCGTGTCGGTGAAGGTATGGCGAGATGACTGTACTGCCTGGGATGCTGGTGATGAAGCCGCAGACTGGCTGAGTCAGCGTTTGGGCAGGGCGGTGCGCCTGTGTTTTATGCCCGACTCTTCCTTTCGCCAAGTCGACCTCGATTACGCCCAGCCGGGAGAGCGAGTCAGTTTTGCCGATGGCTTTCCCTTTCTGATCTGTCAGCTCTCATCGCTATCGAAGCTTGAGGAGGCGGTGGGCCACCGTTTGGCGATGTCCCGTTTTCGCCCCAACATTGTGGTGGAAGGGGGGGAGGCCTTTGCTGAGCGCCACTGGCGAGGATTGCGAATTGGCGAGCTGGAGTTTGATTTGGTAAAACCCTGCGCGCGCTGTGCGATTCCCACCATTGATCCTGCGACCGCCGAGCGCCAGCGGAATGTCTTTACCGCCCTGAGGGCCTTATGCAGCGATGGCCGAGAAGTACATTTTGGTCAGAATGCGCTGCACCGGGGGCAGGGGCAAGTGAGGGTAGGCGATCCCGTGACGGTGCTGAGTTAGCTTGTCAGAAAACAGCCGCGGGATTTTACAGCGTTATTCCGCATCCTCATCCAACAAAAGCGGTGAGATTTCTCGCTCGTGCTGGGCCAGAATGGGCCGTGATACCGCAAGTTTCTCGCCATAGACCACGCTGAAGGCCAGTACATTTTTGATGTAGTGGCGGGTCTCGGTGTAGGGCAAATTCTCTATCCAGATATCCGCTGGAATATCGCTGCTCTGTCGCTCCAGTACCCGCTCAACTCGGTGTGGGCCGGCATTATAGGCGGCAGTGGCGAGAATCCGGTTGCCGCCGAAGCGCTCCATTAGTTTGGCAAGATAAAAGCTGCCCATGGCGATATTGGTATCGGGATTAGTCAGATCCCGATAATGAAAGCCGCGATCCCCCATTTGCCGGGCCAAACTGCGGGCCGTAGCCGGCATTAACTGCATCAAGCCTCGGGCTCCGACTGGCGACCGGGCGGAAGGATTGAACGCGCTCTCCTGGCGAGCAATAGCGTAGACCCATTTCAAGTCGAGGTTTTCGGCACTGACTGCCCGGTCGAAGTTGTCTTTGTAAGCGACCGGAAAGCGCAGTGTCAGGTCGTCCCATTCGTCGGCGCGAATGGCGGTCATAATGGCCTGGTTGACCCAACCGAGATCCATCGCCAGTTGGGCTGCGGCAACCTGCTCATCGCGGCTAAAACCGTTCAGTGCCTGGTTCCACTCCAAGCGAGAGGCCAACGACTCGCCGTGCCATTGCAGTTCTATAGCGCGCTGCACTGCCGGATTTTGCTGGACCTGGGGAATGAGAGCCGGGTTTAGGGTGCGACGGTCACCCAAGCGGTACTCCTGGTTAAGCAGGTCTGCCGCCATAAAACTGTAGTAGCCCCGCTCGGTGGCCATTTGCCGCAGCACGCGTTGGGCGTGGGGGGTGAATTCCTGGTGGATCTCAATATCGGCTCGGGCCCACCAGTACTGCCAGTCCGGCTCTTTGCGCCGATCTTCTGGCAGGGCGGCGATAAAGCGGTGCACAGCTTTCCAATCCCGATCTCGAAGCGCCAGTCGCACCCGCCACTCGGTCAGGTAGGGGTCTTCAAATTCGGGGTCGTTGGCATTGATCCAATCGCGAACGTACTCCGCATCCCCGGCGATAATTTGCCTGGCCAGGGCGTCCCTCAGTTGATGGTTTTGTAAGTCGCTGAAGCCGAGATGCTGCTGGAGTTGGTGCCAAAGGGTGTTGGCGCGCTCAAAATCCCGCGCCGCCAGTCGCTGCAGGGTATGGCTGGCGACCATCCGGGAATGCTCGTTCACCGGTAGGCTGGTGCCGACACGGTAGAGGCGGTGGGGGTGCTGTAACAGCTCGCGGTACTGATCCTGCCCCGGGATTTTGCCGAGTAGGTAGGCGGCCAGGCTAAATTGCTCCGCCCGCATGGCCAGGGCAGCGCGCTGCCAATAGTAGTCTGCCCGTTCTTCATCACTGAGGCGCTGGCTCCACTGGCGGAGTACACCATCGCAGGCCTTGGGCAAAGAATAGGGGGTCTGCCAGAGTTTGGCGGTCTCCAGATCGGCTTTTTTATCCATATCCTGCTTGCGCAGCGCGCGGATATAGACGCAGGTAAAGCCCGATGGCGGATCGGCCTCGTAGTAGCGTACAAACTGCCCCCAATCGTTTTGACGGAGCAGGTGTTGTAACCAGGCGATGCGAACTCGCTTGCCCACCAGGGTGTCCTGGTACTTGGTTAGGTGGGCGTCAATAGCGGCGCTGGAGTAATCGCCGATCTGGGCTTTGATCAGTTCTAGTTCCAGGTAGGGGCGCAGTGGATAGTCTTGTAGGGCGGGCAGCTTGTCCTGGGCGCTATCTACTTGACCGCGACTGATATCCTCCAGCGCTTCACGGTATACTTGCCGCGCCTCAGCCAGCGCGGCGGGAACCTCGGCGTCGCTGGCTAGTGCGTTGCCCAGTACACTGATCGGCAGGGACGCGATCAGCAACAATGTCAGGAATCGGCCGAACACCACTTTTGCAGCCCTCAGGGTTGAACCTTGTTAATTTACGTCATTCGGGGCAGTACAGCCCCGCTGTGTCATTGGATCACTATA
Source organism: Spongiibacter nanhainus (assembly GCF_016132545.1). Classification (GTDB taxonomy): domain Bacteria; phylum Pseudomonadota; class Gammaproteobacteria; order Pseudomonadales; family Spongiibacteraceae; genus Spongiibacter; species Spongiibacter nanhainus. The sequence continues at coordinate 2,196,891 of NZ_CP066167.1, read as the reverse complement.
TGCCTTTACTTCGCGCCTCTCAATTGCAGCACACCATTGGCGAGCAAATTGTGTTTGATAACGCTGAACTCCAGCTGGATTCCGGCGAGCGCGTGTGTTTGCTGGGCCGCAACGGCAGTGGCAAATCGACGCTGTTAAAGATGGTGGAAGGCAGCGTCAGCCCCGACGCCGGAGAAATTTGGCGACAACCGGATATCCGCATCGCCCGCATGGAACAAATGCCAGATTTTTCCTCTGACGAGGTGGCCGCACTGACGGTGTACGACGTCGTGGCCGATGGCCTGGAAGAGTTGGGCGCCTTGCTGCGCCGCTTTCACCAGCTGACCCAATCCGCCGACGCTGATCTGTCGCAATTGGAGTCGCTGCAGACCCGTATCGAGGCCCAGGACGGCTGGCTGTTTCAGCAGCGCATCGAAAGCGTGCTATCCCGGCTGGCACTGGACGCCGACACACCCGTGGGTAAGCTGTCTGGCGGTTGGCTGCGTCGGGTGGCGCTGGCCAGGGCGCTGGTGGTGGAGCCGGATATCCTGCTGTTGGATGAGCCCACCAACCACTTGGATATGGAAGGCATCCTTTGGTTGGAGCAGTGTGTAAAGGATTACAGCGGCTGCGTACTCTTTGTCACTCACGATCGCGCATTGATACAGTCTCTGGCTACCCGCATTGTGGAATTGGATCGGGGCGCCCTGAAGAGTTATCCCGAGGATTACCAGCGTTATCTGGCAACCCGGGAACACGAGCTGGAAATCGAAGCTGAACAAAACGCGCTGTTCGATAAGCGTCTGGCTAAAGAGGAAGCGTGGATTCGACAGGGCATCAAGGCCCGGCGCACCCGCAACGAAGGCCGGGTGCGCGCGCTGAAAGCCATGCGTCGAGAGCGCTCGGAGCGCCGCGAGCAGCAAGGCCAGGCCTCTCTGGCAGTCAATACGGCAGAGCGCAGCGGCAAGGTCGTCGCCGAGCTGGAAGGGGTCAGCTATCAGGTCGCGGGCAAGAAGTTGGTCCAGGACTTTTCTCTGCTGCTGTGCCGGGGCGACAAATTGGCGCTTATCGGCCCCAATGGTGTGGGTAAAACCACCTTGCTGCGGTTGATTCTCGGCGAGCTCACTCCCGACAGCGGTACCCTGAAACAGGGCAGTAATCTGCGGGTGGCCTATTTTGACCAGCTCCGGGACCGCCTGGATGAGGACCAGCGCGTGGTGGATATCGTCGGCCAGGGACGGGAAAGCGTCACTGTGGGCGGTAAGGATCGCCACATCATGAGTTACCTCGGCGATTTTCTGTTTACCCCGGAGCGGGCTCGCTCCCACCTGTCGGTGCTATCCGGCGGCGAGAGGGCCCGGGTTCAGCTCGCCTGCCTGTTTAGCCAACCGGCCAATGTGCTGGTGATGGACGAACCCACCAACGACCTCGATGTGGAAACCCTGGAACTGCTGGAGAGTCTGTTGGTGGACTTCGACGGGACGGTATTGTTGGTCAGCCACGACCGGGCCTTTGTCGACAGTGTGGCCAGCAGCTGCCTGCTGTTCGAGGGCAATGGTCGCATCAGCGAACATGTCGGCGGCTATTCAGATGTGGCAGCGTACCTGACCCGTCGGGATGCAATGGCAAAGGCCCAGCGCAGTGCCGCAGCGGTGCCCAGCGCCGCGCCGGCCAAACCGGAGGCGCCCAAAAGCCAGCGCAAATTGACCTACAAGGACCAGCGGGAACTGGATCAATTACCGGATAAAATAGATGAATTGGAGACGCGGATAGCGGAGTTGACGCAAATTAGCACCGATCCTGATTTTTATCAGCGAGACAGCGACACAGTGACGGCCTTGCTCAACGAACTGGCAGAGCAGCAGGCTGAACTCGATCACTGCCTGGAGCGCTGGATCGAGTTATCTGAATAGCGGCGCTGCGGCGCCGCTATCACTTTTCCGAAACTCTAATTAGCCCAGTTAGCCAACTCGCACAGCGAGGACGTCGCAGGTTGCGCCGTGTAGCACGCCGTTGGCGGTAGAGCCTAGCAATAGCGCGAGTCCCTTGCGGCCGTGGCTGCCCACCACGATTAAATCCACGCCCAATTCTTCGCTGAGTTCGTGGACTTTGCTTTCCGGGCGACCCATCAGCAAATGGCAGTTGGCTTCATCGATGTCAAAGCGCTGCCGATATTCTCCCAGCGTTTTTTCGGATTGCTCCTGAAGTTGATCCTGTACGGAGGAGAAGTCCATGGGGATATCGCCGCCATAGGCGAGGCTTAGTGGCTCTACCACATGCAGTAAATGCAACTGCGCGGAAAACTGTGTGGCGATACTTTTGGCTCGCTCGATTACCGGCAGCGCTTCCTCTGACAGGTCAATTGCCACCAAAATACGTTGATAACCAGCCATATAACCCTCTCCAATATTCGCAATCGGTTCTGGTATTAAGGTATAAAGCCGCTCTACTGTCCAGTGCTGCGTAGAGCCACTTTCTATGCAGCGTCAGGGAGCACTATGTACTTATTGATTGCAATCGGGGTGTTGGCATTTATGCTGGCGCCCATTATCTGGATCGTTCCCACTCCCAGCCAAAAGCGCCAGGCCAGACTGCGGGAGAGAGCTCGCCAGTTGGGGCTGGAGGTGAAGGTGGCGACACTGCCGCAAACCCGACGCGCCCGCGCGCGACGAGAACCGGAGCGGCAAATATTGCGCTATACACACCCAGTCCAAAAGCCGGCCAGAGCGGATCATTGGCACTACTGGCTGGTCCAGTCGGAGCCCGAGGACACCACCGCACCGGCGGACATTGCCGATCGCTTGCAAAGAGAGCGGGACAAATGGCCAAAGGGCACCGTGCTGATCGAGGGCTCGCCACGGGGACTGGGCGTTTACTGGAAGGAGAGCGGGGCGGATATTCCCGAAGTCGAAAATCTGGCCACTATGATGGCTAAACTGGTGAAGGAGCTCCATCTTGAACAAGGGTGATCAAAACCAAAATTTGGGCGAATCCGGGCCCGCGCAGCCGCGCCCGGGGCGCTACCGGCACTACAAAGGTGGTGAGTATTGGGTATACAGTTGTGCGACCCACAGCGAGACCGAGCAACAGTTGGTGGTTTACCGCCCCCTTTACGGTGACCGGGAACTGTGGGTTCGGCCCGTGGAAATGTTTATGGAAGATGTTGAAATAGAAGGGAAAAGGCGCCCGCGTTTTGCCTGGGTTAACGACGACCCAGAGGGGGCGCCCGCGCTCTAACAAGAGTGTCACCGGGCGGACTTACCCTTGACCCGCACCAGTTGAACACTTATATATGTCGCCTCGCCGGGGGTCCCGCGGCGCAGGAATGTGTAGTCATCAGAAGGATACTATGGGCAAGTCACTGGTTATTGTGGAGTCGCCGGCCAAGGCGAAAACCATCAACAAGTACCTGGGTTCGGATTTTGTGGTGAAATCCAGCGTGGGCCATATCCGCGACTTGCCCACCAGCGGCAGCAACAAGTCGGGGGGGGTAGATGCCAAAGCTCGAGCCAAGGCGGCGGCGCAAACCCGCAAGATGTCACCTGAGGAAAAAGCCCGCCACAAGAAGAAAAAGGCCCAGGAACAGCTTATTGCCCGGATGGGTATTGACCCCAACAACGGTTGGAAAGCGAAATACGAAATACTGCCCGGTAAAGAAAAGGTGGTTAATGAGCTGAAAAAGCTCGCTGACAACGCCGATACCGTGTACCTCGCCACTGACCTTGACCGCGAAGGAGAGGCCATCGCCTGGCATTTGCGGGAGTCTATTGGCGGCGACGAGAGCCGTTATAAGCGGGTGGTGTTTAACGAGATCACCAAAAAAGCGATCCAGGACGCTTTTGCCCACCCCACAGACCTGGATATCAACCGCGTTAATGCCCAGCAGGCCCGCCGTTTCCTGGATCGGGTAGTGGGCTATATGGTGTCCCCGCTGTTGTGGTCAAAAATAGCCCGGGGATTGTCCGCTGGCCGCGTACAGTCAGTTGCGGTGCGCTTGATTGTGGAACGGGAAAAAGAAATCCGCGCTTTTGTGCCGGAAGAGTATTGGCAAATCCACACCGACAATCGGGCGGACAGTGGTCAGCTGCGCCTGGAGGTCAAAAAGTGTCGCGGCGAAAACTTCCGCCCCGGCAATGAAGACACCGCCATGGCGGCGGTTAGCGCATTGCAAGGCGCCAGTTACAAGGTCGCGGCGAGGGAAGATAAACCCACCCAAACCAAGCCCGGCGCGCCGTATATCACCTCGACGCTGCAACAGGCCGCCAGTACCCGGCTCGGTTTTGGCGTGAAAAAAACCATGATGTTGGCTCAACGCCTCTATGAAGCGGGCTACATCACCTACATGCGGACTGACTCCACCAACCTCAGTAACGATGCTGTGGCGGCCTGCCGGGATTTTATAGAGCAGAGCTACGACAAGCGCTACCTGCCCGACGCCCCCCAGCGTTACAGCAGCAAAGAGGGTGCACAGGAGGCTCACGAAGCTATCCGCCCATCTGATGTCAATGTTCAGCCCACCCAGCTCTCGGGCATGGAGCGGGATGCAGAGCGGCTGTACACACTCATTTGGCGTCAATTCGTCGCCTGCCAAATGACACCGGCAGAGTTCACCAGTACCTCCATCACCGTTGAGGCTGGCGACTACGAGCTGCGCACCCGCGGCCGTGTGGTGCGTTTTGACGGCTTTATGCGGGTACAACCGCCTGCCGCCAGTAAGAAGGAAGAAGATCAGGAACTGCCTGATGTGGCAGTTGGTGATGTGCTGGAGCTGTTGAAGGTCGATCCCAGCCAGCACTTTACCAAGCCGCCGCCCCGTTACTCGGAAGCGGCGCTGGTGAAAGAACTGGAGAAGCGCGGCATAGGCCGGCCCTCTACCTACGCGTCGATTATTTCCACCATTCAGGACCGGGGCTACGTCAAGGTAGAGAACCGGCGTTTCTATGCCGAAAAAATGGGCGACATTGTCACCGACCGGCTGGTGGAAAGCTTCAGTAATCTGCTGGATTACGGTTTCACCGCTTTCATGGAAGAGCGCTTGGACGAGGTCGCTTCCGGCGACAAGAACTGGCAACAGTTGTTGGACGAGTTCTACGCCGATTTCCGCGCCACCCTGGAAAAAGCCGAGGCGCAGGACGGCGGTATGCGCAACAACCAGCCCACGGATACCGATATTCCCTGTCCAAAGTGCGGCCGTCATATGCAGATTCGCACAGCCAGCACCGGGGTTTTTCTGGGCTGCTCAGGTTATGCCTTACCTCCCAAGGAGCGCTGTAAACAAACTATCAACCTGGTGCCCGGTGACGAATTTGTCAGCATCGATAGCGACGACGATGAAGCGGAATCAAAAGTGTTGCGCAGCAAGCGTCGCTGCAAACTCTGCAACACGGCAATGGAAAGCTACCTAATTGATACCTCACGCAAATTGCATATTTGCGGCAATAACCCCGACTGCAGTGGCTACGAAATAGAAACCGGCAGTTTCAAGGTCAAGGGCTACGACGGCCCTACTATTGAGTGCGACAAATGCGGCGCTGAAATGCAGCTTAAAACCGGGCGCTTTGGTAAGTACTTTGGTTGCACCAATGAAGACTGCAAAAACACCCGCAAATTACTGCGCAACGGCGAACCAGCGCCGCCAAAAATGGACCCGGTACCCATGCCGGAGTTGGCCTGCCAAAAGGTCGACGATCACTATGTGCTTAGGGACGGCGCTTCCGGGCTGTTTTTGGCAGCCAGCGGCTTCCCCCGCAACCGGGAAACCCGGGCGCCACTGGTGAAGGAGATATTGCCTCATCAGAAGGAAATCGACCCCAAGTATACCTTCCTGTTCTCGGCGCCTACCGAGGACGATAAGGGGCGGGATACCGTGATACGCTATAGCCGTAAAACTCAAGAGCAGTACGTGCAGAGCGAAGTTGACGGCAAACCCAGTGGCTGGAGTGCTTTCTACGAGAACGGTGCCTGGGTGCCTCGGAAAAAGGCAGCCAGAAAAAGTCCCGCAAAGAAAAAAGCCGCCAAAAAATCGTGATATTCGGCGGAGTCGACGATGCGTGAGTCATACCGGGGGCAATGCAACCTCCACTTGTACTTTGCCGAGCAATACCTCAAGGAAGCTCGGGAGCGAGACGATAGTACCTGGGGCGGGCACTACCATCGCGCCTGTCAGGACAGCATCCTCTGGCAGCTGTTGTTAGCCTACCGGGCCCATATGGCAGACATGCTGGATCAGCAGCCTCGCTTCGCCCAGCCGATTCCCCAGGGCCACTTTACGGCGCGCAGTTTTCCCGCTGCAGATTTGCCTCCCGAGATCAACGAGTTGGCTGATAGAGAGGGTGAAGAGGGGTGGCTCAAGTCATTGGTTACCCACGACTTTATCGTTCATCCCCAGGCTGTGGCAGCGCCCAGCGATGGATTGATCGCCAGTCAAGGTGGTGTCGACTTCAGCGATTTTAGCGACTGCGAAACAATTTTGACGGAGCTGAGCTCGCTAATCGACCGCCACCGGGCCACCTTGATGGAATTCTAGTGGATTGAGGTTTGCCAACGGTTGGCGTGAGCAATTGGGGATTGATACACTGAGACCAATCCGCCCTGTTGGCGGTAGTCGTTAAAGGAAGTTTTTGTGCTGTCTTATCTTGAATTAGTCGAGCTCGCCAATGGCGATATCGTGTTGCAACGCTCTGAGGGAGACGATAAACCGCTGGTGGTCATTCGCTTTTCTGATGAGACCCGAGAGCATTTTTCCGGCTCTTCCTGCCTGGAAGTGGCCCGGGTCATGGTGCAGGCGGGGATTGAAGCAGCTTCGGCAATGGGAGATGGTGAAGTATTTGCGACCGACGTCGACGACGATCTCGACGATGAGCACGATGACCTACCCAAAACCCTTCACTAGTTTTTTTAAAGCCAAATCCTTGCTGAGCGCCATCGAGGCGGCTCAGTGTTGCAGATAGATCAACAGACATTCGGCATTTCCCGCCTGTGCGGCCCGCTCCAGCAATTCCTTGTCGCCTTCGCTAATGGTTCGGTCCATCAGTACGGCTACAGTATGGCTGCGGCCGCTCTCAAGGGCTCGTACTGCGATACGGTGCTGGGCTTCTCCTGGTCGATTAACAACTTGCAAAATCCTGGGATCCGCTTGGGTTGAGGTGGTCATAAGCGGCTTGAGTGGTCGGTCGGCGACCCAGCACAGCCAACGTTGGTCACTGTTGCAGCTCAGTTCTGCAATCAAACCTACCAGCACCGAGCGGGACAAATGGGCCGCACTGCTCAAGGACACTTCGGTGATGCGGCTAAAATCCTCTACCGGCGCCAATGCCGCACCGTCTATCGCCGTCTGAGGCAACTCGGCAAGAGGCGAGGAGGGCACAGCAAACAGGGATTGTTGTTCTATACATGACATAGTCTTAACTCCCGCAGCGCAATACGCCGACACTGAGACCTTCAATGGCGAAGTCCTGGTGTCGCAGATCAACTTCTATAGGTTCGTAGTCTTTGTTCTCCGGCAGCAGCAAAACTTGGTATTTGCTGCGCTGCTGTTGCAGGCGCTTTACAGTGACTTCGTCATCAATGCGCGCCACCACAATCTGGCCATTGCGCACGTCTTGGGTCCGGTGGACGGCCAACAGGTCGTCTTCAAAAATGCCAACTTCAATCATGCTGTCGCCCCGAACCCGAAGAAAATAGTCCGCAGCGGGACTGAACAGGGAGGGAGCGATATCGCAATAGTCCTCAATATTGGCTTCGGCAAGAATAGGATTACCCGCAGCGACTCGGCCGATGATAGGCAAGCCCGGGTTTTCCGGCAGGCGGATACCTCGTGAGGCGCCGGGAATAATCTCGATAGCGCCCTTTCGCGCCAGCGCTTTCAGATGTTCCTCCGCTGCATTGGGAGAGCGAAAACCCAGCTCCCTGGCGATATCTGCACGCGTGGGAGGATACCCGGTGTCTTCGATGTGGCTCTTGATCAGCTCTAGAACCTGGTTCTGTCTTGCGGTCAGCTTTTCCATAGGATTGGCATCTGTTTATCTATACAGTAACTGTGAGTATATACAGTATTGTATACAGTGCAAGTCCCAGGGTGTTGAATTTGTAGTGAATCTCAAAGCCCTTAACACTGGGGCAGGATTCGCGGGCTACACAAGATGTCGTGCCTATGCCTACATTGGACGGGTGGGCGTATGTGCCCGGGGGAGCGGTAGTTATTTTTTTGGGGGAGGGGCTCTCACCAACGAGGGGTGTGGTGAGAGCGCGGTGTGTTCAAAGACTCAGTAATCGTCCAGCAAACCGTTAATTACGTCGGATTCGATTTCAGAAACGGGATTGGTCCAGGATTCCGGGGTCCAGCTTTCCCCCCAGTGGCGATAATCATCGTCGCTCAGCTCAAAGGCGTCTCGCCAATCCTCGGGCTCTTCAACCGTTTCAACATTTAAATCCCGCCAGGTTTCCATGTCGTATTCGCAGAGCTCTCCCTCTAGCATCTGGACCTCCACAGCGTCGAGGTCTTCGTCGATAGCGACAACTTCAAAAACCTGTCCCAGCTCAAGGTCTTTATACCAGCGTCCTACTTGGGGTCGAATAGAAGCCATATTTATTACCTCCGAATACACCGTAGGCCTACGCTATCATTTCGCGGGGGGGTGTCCAGTAGGTAGTTTTGTACTAAAAAGCTCAGACTTATACCTACAACCCGGTTTGAAGGTGCTGAAAGCGTTTTATATTCAAGAAGCTAGGCGCATCAGTTAAACTCCACCAACGTTTACAAACACATCTTTTTAGAGCTACATATTCTAAAACGTAAGGTGTTAGTGAGAAATTTATATAAATACCGATGACGGTGGGAATGGAAGAACCATGAATATCGAGTGGCTGGCAGGGTTTAGTTTTTCGGACTACCCCTGGTTGAACGAAGCACTGGTTATCGTGCTCACAGTATTGACCTTGAACCTACTGGCAACGATGCTGCTGTCGCGCTTGGCCACGCGTTTTGAAAAAACCCACAACCTCTGGGATGACGCCCTGCTAGCGGCCTGTCGCAGACCGCTGATTTTAATGATTTGGGCTGTGGGTGTCAGCCATGTGGTGGAGGTCATTGCCGCCAGCACTGATTCTGAACTGTTCTCAGTGCTAAGTCCGATTCGATCGGTTGGCGTAGTGGTGATTCTAGGCTGGTTCTTAATCTCACTGGTGCGGCAAGTAGAGCAGCGCTTGCTGTCAGAGGACTACAGCATCAAGGACGAGCCGGTTGATCGCACCACGGTTATGGCGTTAGGTAAGCTGGTTCGATCAACGGTGATTATTATCGCCGCGTTGATGGTGCTGCAAAATCTGGGTTACAGCATATCTGGTGTGTTGGCATTTGGCGGTATCGGCGGGATTGCAGTGGGTTTTGCCGCAAAGGATCTGCTGGCCAACTTTTTTGGTGGTTTGATGGTGTTCCTGGACCGGCCGTTTTCGGTGGGGGACTGGATACGTTCACCGGACAAAGAGATTGAGGGCACGGTGGAGAATATCGGTTGGCGTCAGACGCGAATTCGAACCTTCGACCAGCGCCCCCTTTACGTGCCCAATGCCACGTTTAGTCAAATCTCGGTGGAGAACCCGTCACGGATGTTGAACCGCCGTATATTTGAAACTATCGGTGTCCGCTATCAGGATGCCCACTTGCTCCAGGATATCGTCGATCGGGTGAAAGATATGTTGGAGAAGCATCCCGATATCGACCTGGGCAAAACCTTGATTGTGAATTTCAACAAGTACAATGCCTCGTCGCTGGACTTTTTCGTATATACCTTTACCAAAACCACGAAGTGGGTGGAGTACCACGCCATTAAACAGGACGTGCTATTGAAAGTACTTGGCATCATTCACGAGCTGGGCGCCGACGTTGCCTTCCCAACTCAGACCATCAAAATGGACCCGGTAGAATTGATGAATGCCTCGTCCACTGGATCAGCAGGGCGAGGTGAGCCGCCCACTGTCTTTGAACCCCAATAACAGGAGTGCCAGCATGAGTCGATGTATCGCAGTAGTCGGGGGCACTGGCTTGTGCGAGTGGCCGGGCGCCAAGTTATTAAAGTCCATTTCGCCCTCCAGCGATTACGGCGAGCCCAGCGCTGAACTACAGCAAATCGAGTACGAAGGCGCAGAGTTTGTGTTCTTGGCGCGTCATGGCAACGGCCATTCCATTCCGCCCCACAAGATCAACTACCGCGCTAACATCGACAGCCTGCGACAGGCGGGAGTCACTGACATCTTGGCGGTCAATGCGGTTGGCGGCATTAGCGACCAGTTTGTTGCCGGCGTGATCGCCTTACCCGAGCAGCTCAATGACTATACCTGGGGGCGTGAACACACCTTCTTTGACGGCTGCGGCGGCGAAGTACAGCACATCGACTTTAGCTATCCCTTTAGCGAAGAGTTGCGTTTGCGGCTGTGTGCAGCAGCGGAACGGGGCGGGATTGATATTGAGCCCTATGGCACTTACGCCGTGACCCAGGGCCCCCGGTTGGAAACCGCGGCGGAGATCCGCCGGCTGGCCCGGGACGGCAATGACATGGTGGGAATGACTGCGATGCCAGAGGCAGCGCTAGCCCGGGAGGCGGGTATTAACTATGCGTCTGTGTGCCTGGTAGTGAACCCCGGCGCCGGATTAAGCGACAGCCTGATTACCATGGAGGATATTCAGGCGGTTATCGACACCGGCATGTTGCAGGTTAAATCACTGCTGGCCCATTGTATCTGTGGGCACTGAATCTGCGGGTGCTTGGGCATCCGCAGATGGCGCTGTATTCAGCGCCTCGGGGTCCGGTTTGCTGATATAGACCAGGGCCCCAAAAAGAGGATGGTCTATAAAGTGCAGCTCGTCGCTGCGCATACGACGGCTCTGATCCATGACCACAATGCGATCGATATTCTGAGCGCGGGTCGTGGTGAATGTATCTGCACTGCTATTGTCTTCGCGAAGCTGAGGGTTTTGTGCCAAAAAAGCCTGATACTCGGGACTGTTTTCAAAGCTTTCATCCACAAAGGTATCCTCAACAGGGGCGTTGCGGCGAGGCGGGTTAGGCAGGTAGTAATCGCCATTGCCGGGGCCGAAGCGGCTAAACCACAGATTACTTTCGACGTACAAATACCGCTCTACCGCCACGCGGATGTATCCCTCCAGTTCAAAGTGCTCGCCGACTTGCCGCCCCCCCTTAACCACTAGCGCCGGGGCCTGGTTGCGACTTTGCAGTGACTGTATCCAGCTGCGTGCTAGCAAGATGCGATAGCGGGAAGACAGGCGCATTGATTCGGCAACCTTGCGAAACTCTTCTGCCGGAGCGGGGGCTGGAATTAGGCTGCTGCTGTCCAAGTTCAACCAGTTTGGGGGATAGCGTAAGTGCAATCGCGTTGGCCACGATTCACTTTGCGCCTCGCTGGGGTCGTTGTTAGCGAAAACCATTAAATCAATCTGGTATGCGCGCTCAGCAAACGCTGCTGGAATGCACAAAAGCAGTAGCGACAATAGGGCTACTGAAGTGAAAAACGACCGGAGCATTGTGTTTTTTCCCATAATTTATCAGGGCCTACTATCTCAGTTGTTGGACGAAGCTGCCAATTTTTCCAGTAGGTCCTCCACCGCGGCGATGCGCTGCTCGGCCTCCCCATCGTCCAGCTTCACCTTCAAGGCATTGGCGCCGTCCATCTGATATTTGACCGCATTGCTCTGCACCAGCTTAACAATGGCCATGGGCTCCACCTGGGTATCCTCGGCAAATTCCACCCGGCAGGCGGCGCTGGAGGCTTCTATTTTTGCCAGGCCCATTTGGCTGGCCTTTAGTCTCAGCTGGGCGCAGCGGAACAGGTTTTTGCAGGCATCGGGAAGCAAGCCGAAGCGGTCGATCATTTCAACCTGCAGCTCTCGGATCGCGTCCTCTGAATCCGCATTGGCAATGCGCTTGTACAATACCAGGCGTTCTTGCACGTCTGGTAGGTAGTCATCGGGGATTAATGCCGGGATTCGCAGGTTCACTTCGATGTGATCCTCGGCGTTGTTTTCCAGGTCTACGGTCTTGCCCTGTTGAATGGCTTTAACAGCGCGGTCCAGCATGTCCATATAGAGGGTAAAACCGATGGAGTTGATCTGGCCACTCTGGTCTTCGCCAAGTAGCTCGCCGGCGCCGCGAATCTCCATATCGTGGGTGGCCAGGGTAAATCCGGCTCCCAGATCGTCAGCCTCGGATATCGCGGTCAGGCGTTTCTGGGCGTCAGCAGTCAGTACTTTTGGCGGTGGTGTCAGCAGGTAGGCGTAGGCCTGGTGGTGGGAGCGGCCGACCCGGCCCCGCAGCTGGTGGAGTTGCGCAAGGCCAAATTTGTCGGCCCGGTCGATGATAATGGTGTTGGCGTTGGGGACGTCGATACCGGTCTCGATAATGGTGGAGCACACCAGCACATTGTGGTGCTTGTGATAAAAGTCAGACATCACCTGCTCCAGCTCCCGCTCCCGCATCTGGCCGTGACCGATGCCGATGCGTAGTTCCGGTAGCAGCTCCTGAAGCTCTCTGGCGGTTTTTTCGATGGTTTTAACCTCGTTGTGGAGGTAGTAAACCTGACCGCCCCGGAGAATTTCCCGCAGGATGGCCTCTTTTATAAGAGGGAGGTCCCGCTCCCGGACAAAGGTTTTAACCGACAGGCGCCGGGCCGGGGGCGTGGCGATGATGGATAGGTCGCGAATCCCCGCCATCGACATATTTAGGGTACGGGGGATGGGAGTGGCGGTCAGGGTAAGTACGTCCACCTCGGCGCGAAGGTTTTTCAGCGCCTCCTTTTGCCGTACTCCAAAGCGGTGCTCCTCGTCGATGATCACCAAGCCCAGGTTGGCGTAGCGCACTGAGCCGTTGAGCAGTTTGTGGGTGCCGATCAGGATATCGATCTTGCCGTCCTGAAGTTGCTGGATCACAGCGTCCTGCTCGGAGGCGCTCTTAAAGCGTGACAAAACTTCAACATTGACCGGCCAATCGGCAAAGCGGTCACGGAATGATTCAAAGTGCTGTTGGGCGAGGAGGGTGGTGGGCACCAAAATTGCCACCTGGCAGCCGTTCTGTACAGCCACAAAGGCGGCACGGACCGCCACTTCCGTCTTGCCGAAGCCGACATCGCCGCAGACCAGGCGGTCCATGGGTTTGTCCGATTCCAGATCGCCGATCACGGACTCAATGGCAGTCTGCTGGTCGGGGGTTTCCTCAAAGGGAAAGGCCTCGGCGAAGGCGGCGTAATCGTTGACGATATCGAAGGCTCGCCCTTTGCGGGCTTCCCGCCGGGCGTAGATATCAAGAAGTTCGGCGGCTACATCGCGGATTTTCTCTGCCGCTTTGCGTTTGCTGCGGCTCCACTGGTCACTGCCAAGGCGGTGCAGCGGCGCCAGTTCGTCGTCGGCACCGCTGTAGCGGCTGATCAATTGTAGCTGGCTCACTGGCACATAGAGTTTGGAGCCCTCGGCGTATTCAAGGGTAAGAAACTCGTTGTCCTGGCCATCCACCGACAGCGATTGCAGGCCCAGATAGCGGCCAACACCGTGATCGGCATGTACTACTGGTGAGCCGATGCGCAGCTCGGCCAGATTGCGCACCACATTGTCGGCACTGGTGGTGGCTTTGCGTCGGCGCCGGCTTTGGGCCACCCGCTGGCCAAACAATTGGGATTCAGCCACCAGGGCAAAGGCAGGCTCCTTGACCACCAGCCCCTGGTCCAATGGCGCCACGGTCAATGCCAGGTCCTGGTTTCCGTTGGCAAAGTCGGCCCAGCCCTCAACGGTGGCGGGATGCAATTTGTGGCGATGCAGCAGCTCGAGCAATGCCTCCCGTCGCCCGGCAGACTCGGCGCACAACAGCACCCGGCGGCCCAGCAAAAAGGCCCGCAAGGCTTTGATGGGGTCCTCCGCCTTGCCATCAATGGCGAGCTCCGGGGCGTGCTCGCAGGGGAAACGATACGCGCTGTCCGAGTCGTCGTGGGTTTCACTTAGCGCCAGCCGGGGCAGGGTTTTGAGCTGGGCAAACAACTCCGGTACCGGCTGAAAAAGCTGCTTGGGGGGCAGGACCGGGCGTTGCAGGTCGCCCTGTCGCTGCTCAAAGCGCTGGTGCACATCCTGCCAGTAGTGGTCGGCAGCGGCCTCCAGGCCCGGCAAGGTCAGTAACAGTAAGTCGTCGGGCAAATAATCGAATAGGGTGCCGGTGGCCTCAAAAAACAGCGGCAGGTAATACTCGATGCCCGCCGGCGCCAGGCCGTCACTCACATCCTGATAGACCGGGCAGCGGCGGTGATCGACGTTGAACTGTTCGTGCCAGTGTCGGCGAAAGGTGGCGATGCCGTCCTCATCCAGCGGGAATTCCCGGCCTGGAAGCAAATCCACTCTTTCCACAGTGCCGGTGCCGCGCTGGGTCTCGGGGTCGAACTGGCGCAGGGTGTCGATTTCGTCGTCCAGTAGATCCAACCGATAAGGGGCTGTGCTACCCATCGGGTAGATATCCATCACCGAGCCCCGCAGGGTGTACTCGCCGTGCTGATAAACATTAGCCACGTGGTGGTAGCCGCTGTTCTCCAATTGTTGACGGAACTGTGCCAGGTCCAGTTGCTGCCCCACTTCCAGGCTGAGACTGTGGCCCTGGATATAACTGGGCGGCGCCAACCTCTGCATTAATGTGGTGATGGGGGCTACCAAAATGCCACGCTGTTGGCGGGGGACCTCGACTAGCGCTCGCAAGCGCTCTGAGACAATATCCTCGTGGGGTGAGAACGTGTCGTAGGGGAGGGTTTCCCAGTCTGGCAATATGCGCAGCGGCAGATCGGTGAGAAAGAATCCCAATTCCCGCTCCAGTTGATAGGCGCTGGCGGTATCCGCAGTCACCAGTAACAGCATTCCAGGGTGTTTTTTGGCTACCTCCGCGGCGGCCAGAGCGAAGCCCGAGCGGGGGAGTCCCGACCAGTATAGGGTGTGGCCGGGGCGGGCCTGGGAAATGGCGGGCAAATCAATCACAGCGTTGTCAGACTCGTCCTCGGCGAATTGGCGGCGAATTGTAACCCCTTGTAGTAGTAAAAACATGCCCAATAAGGGGGCTTCTACAGTTGAACTGTAGGCCTGGAATAAAGATAATACGCGCTCCGCAAATCCCCAGCAGTGAGAGCAAGCCGTGACAGAACGCCGACGTGAACGCCCCGACGACTACTTCGCCGATTGGAAAGAGCGCGAAGCACTAGCGGAGGGTATGATCCCGCTGATCGGCAAGCTGTACCGCAGCAACAACGTAAAGACCTATATTTACGGCAAAAATCTCGTCAACCTGTCGGTGCTGGACATCATGCAAGCGCACCGTTTCGTGCGCCAGGTTGAAAAAAACGAGCTGTCTGAGTTCGAAACCTTCCCCATCATTCAAGCCCTCGCTGCCCTCGACCTGGGTACCGCCCACATCGACGCCGGTCGTATCGCGGTGGATTACGAGGAAAAAGGCAAACCCGCTGGCAAGAGCGTGGACGAGTACGTTCGCGAGCAGGTTGCCGATCTGATCGGCGGTCACAAAGAGCCGGCTCGTCCGCCCCGGGATGTCATTCTGTATGGCTTTGGCCGTATCGGCCGTCTGATGGCCCGGCTGCTGATCGAAAAAACCGGTGGCGGCGAGAATTTGCGCCTGAAAGCGGTGGTCGTGCGCCCCGGTGGCGCCGAGAACGACCTGGTCAAGCGCGCCAGCCTGCTGCGCCGGGATTCAGTACACGGCCCCTTTGAAGGCACCATCCGTGTTGATGAGGAGCGTCAGTCCTTCGTTGCCAATGGTGTTGAGGTCAAAGTGATCTACGCCAGCTCTCCGGAGGAGGTGGATTACACCCAGTACGGTATTAATGATGCTATCGTGGTGGACAATACCGGTAAGTGGCGGGACGAGGAGGGCTTGTCGATCCACCTGCGTTGCCCCGGCGTATCAAAAGTCATTCTCACCGCGCCCGGCAAGGGCAACATGAAGAACATCGTCCACGGTGTGAACAGCCACGAAATCCTCGATACTGACACCATCATCTCGGCGGCGAGCTGTACCACCAACGCCATTGCGCCGCCCCTGAAGGTTCTGCATGATCGTTTTGGTGTCAATAGCGGTCATGTCGAGACCGTTCACTCCTACACCAACGATCAGAACCTGATCGACAACTATCACAAAGCTGACCGCCGCGGCCGCAGTGCGCCGCTGAACATGGTTATCTCCGAGACCGGTGCCGCCAAAGCGGTGGGCAAAGTGTTGCCTCCCATGCTGGGTAAACTGACGGGCAACGCTATCCGTGTGCCCACACCCAACGTCTCCCTGGCGATCCTGACCCTCAACCTCAACCAGGACACCACGGTCGAGGAACTCAACGAACATATGCGCGTAACGGCGTTGCACTCGCCGCTGCGTAAACAGATTGATTATTCGAACTCACCGGAAGTCGTTTCCAGTGATTTTGTCGGCTCTCGCCACGCTTGTGTGTTTGACAGCGAAGCAACCATCGTCAACGGCAATACCGCGATTCTGTATTGTTGGTACGACAATGAGTTTGGTTACAGCTGCCAGGTTCACCGCATTCTCGAGCAGATGGCAGGTGTGGAATACGCCGTTTATCCGGCCGAATAATCGACAGCTTTTGGAAAATCGGGGGAGTGCGCCGGCAGTCGGGGCGCATCCAAGATACGTCGATTGTGTCAGTTGAAGGGCTTGTGAGCAGGCCCTAGAGCGCAATTAAGGCTCGGCATTGCTGCGCGTTACCTGCAGTTGTGCCCGGTCTTTGTGTGCCACTCTCGCCTATATACCCCGTGCTTCGCGGCAACGCGCGCTTTCCGAACCGATTTTTATTTTCGCGTTTAACCATAAGAGTGTCAGGCAACCTTATGATCAAAATCTCCAAGGGCCTAGATGTGCCCATAACCGGCGAGCCTGAGCAACGCATTGAGGCGGGACCTACGGTCCGCTCGGTGGCGGTGCTCGGCTTTGACTACGTTGGTATGAAGCCAACCATGGCGGTGAAAGTGGGGGACCGGGTCAAAACCGGCCAACTGCTTTTCACCGATAAGAAAACCGAAGGAGTGCGCTTCACCGCGCCAGCTACGGGAACCATCGCGGCCATTAACCGCGGTGAGAAACGTGTGCTGCAGTCGGTGGTCATCGACGTTGAAAGCGATGAGCACGAAACCTTTGCCAGCTATGATAGCGGCGCGCTTGGCGGGCTTGCCAGAGAGCAGGTTGTGGAAAACCTAGTCGCTTCTGGCCTGTGGACGGCGTTTCGTACGCGTCCCTACAGCAAAGTGCCCTCGCCGGAGTCGACTCCGGCGGCAATCTTTGTAACTGCTATCGATACTCACCCACTGGCGGCAGATCCGGCGGTGGTGATCGCTGAGGCAGAGCAGGACTTTAGCAATGGCCTTGAGGTTTTGTGCCGCTTGACTGATGGCAAAGTCCACCTTTGCAAGGCACCGGGTGCCAACCTGCCGACTCTGGACAACAATCAATTGCACGTCAGCGATTTTGCCGGTGCGCACCCAGCCGGTTTGGTGGGCACCCACATGCACTTCCTGGAGGGCGCCAGTGCATCCAAGGTACTGTGGTACCTGAACTATCAGGATGTCATCGCCATTGGTCGCCTGTTTACCAGCGGCACGCTGAATACAGAGCGGGTTATTTCTCTGGCAGGCCCCCAGATCGACAAGCCTCGGCTGATACGTACCCGTTTGGGCGCTAATTTGGAAGAGCTGACTGCGGGCCAAATGAAACCTGGGGAAAATCGCTTGGTTTCTGGCTCTATCCTGGGCGGTCGCACCAGTCGCGGTGCACTGGCCTTCCTGGGCCGCTACCACAATCAGGTCAGTGTCCTGGAAGAAGGTAACCACCGGGATTTCATGGGTTGGCTGTCGCCGGGTAGCAACAAGCACTCATCGCTGCGGATTTACCTGTCGCAATTCTTCAACAAGCGCCTGGACTACACCACCAATACCAATGGCAGTGAGCGGGCGATGGTGCCAGTAGGCGCCTACGAAAAAATCATGCCGCTGGACATTCTGCCAACCCAGCTGCTGCGTGCACTGATCGTCGGTGACACCGAAATGGCGCAGAAATTGGGCGCTTTGGAGCTGGATGAAGAAGATCTGGCGCTGTGCACTTACGTATGCCCTGGTAAGTATGAATATGGGCCTATCCTGCGGGATAACCTGACCCGCATAGAGAAGGAGGGTTAAGTCATGGGGCTGAGAAAAGTTCTCGACGATATGGAGCCGCATTTTGAAAAAGGCGGCCGCTACGAAAAATGGTATGCCTTGTACGAGGCAGTGGATACCATCTTTTATTCACCGTCATCGGTGACCAAAACCACGGCACACGTGCGTGATGGTGTGGACCTTAAACGCATCATGATCACAGTGTGGTTCTGCGTGTTCCCGGCAATGTTCTACGGTATGTGGAATATTGGCTTTCAGGCCAACACCATCATGGCGGATATGGGCATCGCCGCTGGAGAAGGCTGGCGCCACGCCCTGATTGGCATGTTTGCCGGCTATGATCCCACCAGCGTTTGGGACAACTTCTGGCACGGCTTCTGGTACTTTATCCCAGTCTACGCGGTGACCTTTGTGGTCGGTGGCTTCTGGGAAGTGCTGTTTGCCATGAAGCGGGGTCACGAAGTTAACGAAGGCTTCTTTGTAACTTCTATTCTGTTTGCCCTGATTTGCCCGCCCTCGATTCCCCTGTGGCAGGTGGCGCTGGGTATCAGCTTTGGTGTGGTCATCGGTAAGGAAGTGTTTGGCGGTACCGGCAAAAACTTCCTCAACCCTGCACTGACCGGCCGGGCGTTTTTGTTTTTTGCCTATCCCGCACAATTGTCAGGCGACGCGGTGTGGACGGCTGTAGACGGTTACACCGGCGCCACTGCGCTGTCTGTTGCCGCGACTGACGGCATGGCGGCACTGCAAGACAAACTCACCTGGATGGACGCCTTCATGGGCAACATGCACGGCTCCATGGGTGAGGTCTCTACGATCGCGATCTTGATCGGCGGCGCCGTTCTGCTGTGGACTGGCATCGCCTCCTGGCGGATCGTGCTGGGGGTCTTTGGCGGCATGGTGGGCCTTTCCCTGCTGTTTAACAGCCTGGGCGGTGACAACCCGATGATGGCCATGCCCTGGTATTGGCACTTTGTTCTGGGTGGTTTTGCCTTCGGTATGATCTTTATGGCGACTGATCCGGTGTCGGCGTCGATGACCAATACCGGCAAATTCATCTTTGGCGCGTTGATCGGTGTCATGGTGGTGCTGATCCGGGTAGTTAACCCGGCTTTCCCCGAAGGCATGATGTTGGCGATTCTGTTTGCCAATCTATTTGCGCCCCTGATCGACCACTTTGTAGTACAGGCAAATATCAAGCGGAGGTTGGCACGTGGCTAGTAACGACAGTATTAAGAAGACGCTGATCGTCGCCTTTACGCTGTGTATTGTCTGTGCACTGGTTGTTTCCAGTGCCGCAGTACTGCTAAAGCCGGCGCAGGTCACCAATAAGGCCCTGGACCGCAAGTCCAATATCTTGGCAGCGGCGGGGCTGGCCGACAGCGAAAAAACCATTGAAGAACTCTACTCAGAGAAAGTGGAACCCCGGATCGTGGATCTGCGCAGTGGCACCTTCACTGACGAATACGACCCCGAAGGGTTCGAGCAGATGAAGCGGGCCAAGGACCCGGCTACGTCCATCGATTTGGATGATGGCCAGGACACCGCCGACATCAAGCGTCGCGAGAACTTCGCGGTGGTCTACTTGATCAAGAATGACAGCGGCGACATCGACAAGATCGTTCTTCCAGTGAGAGGCTATGGCCTGTGGTCCACGCTCTACGGCTTTTTGGCCCTGGAGGACGACATGAACACCGTCGCCGGTCTGGGCTTCTACGAGCACGGTGAAACCCCGGGGCTGGGTGGTGAAGTCGATAACCCCAACTGGAAAGCGCTGTGGCCTGGTAAGGAAGTCTACAACGAAGGTGATGTTGCCCTGGAGTTGGTAAAAGGCAGTGTCGACAGCTCCACCCCCAATGCCGAACACAAAGTAGACGGACTAAGTGGTGCAACCCTTACCAGCAAAGGGGTCAGCAACCTCGTTCAATTTTGGATGGGCGATATGGGCTACAAGCCCTTTCTCAACAACCTCAAGTCAGGGGAGGCTTAAGTCATGGCATCGCTAAAAGAAGCACTCACCTCGCCAGTATTTAAAAATAACCCCATCGCCCTGCAGATTCTGGGTATCTGTAGTGCGTTGGCGGTGACCTCCAGTATGAAGGTCACCATCGTTATGTGTATCTCGGTCATCCTGGTTACCGGCTTTTCCAGCTTGGCGGTATCGGCGATCCGGAACCACATTCCCGGCAGCATCCGGATCATCGTACAGATGGTCATTATTGCCTCGCTGGTTATTGTGGTCGACCAGGTACTCAAGGCCTACGCCTATGCGATCAGCAAGCAGCTGTCGGTGTTTGTCGGCCTGATCATTACCAACTGTATCGTAATGGGCCGCGCCGAAGGCTATGCAATGAAAAACCCGCCGCTGCCCAGTTTCATCGACGGTATCGGCAATGGCCTCGGCTACAGTGTAGTGCTGTTGGCAGTAGCCTTTGTACGGGAGCTGTTTGGCTCAGGTTCACTGTTTGGCTATCCCATCCTGCCGGTGGTCACTGACGGCGGTTGGTACGTGCCCAACGGCCTGTTGCTGCTACCACCCAGTGCTTTCTTCCTGATCGGTTTCTTCATCTGGGCGCTGCGCAGCTGGAAGAAAGATCAGGTAGAGGAAGAGGAATTTAAAATCACCAAGAACAGCCGCGGCGTGAAGGAGGCCTTCTGATGGAACACTATATCAGCCTGTTTGTTCGCTCGGTTTTTATCGAGAATATGGCCCTGGCTTTCTTCCTGGGCATGTGTACCTTTATCGCCATCTCCAAAAAAATCCAGGCCGCTATCGGCCTGGGGATCGCGGTAATAGTAGTACTGGCTATCACCGTGCCGGTCAACAACCTGATCTACAACAATCTGCTGCGTGAAGGCGCCCTGAGTTGGGCCGGTTTTTCTGAAGTGGACCTGAGCTTTTTGGGTCTGCTCAGCTACATCGGAGTGATCGCTGCCATCGTACAGATTTTGGAGATGGTGCTGGATAAGTTTGTGCCGGCCCTCTACAACGCGCTGGGGGTATTCCTGCCGCTGATTACAGTGAACTGCGCCATCATGGGTGGTTCTCTGTTTATGGTGGAGCGGGACTACAACTTTGCTGAATCGGTGGTTTACGGTGCCGGTGCCGGTACCGGCTGGGCGCTGGCTATCACGGCGCTGGCGGGTATCCGAGAAAAGTTGAAGTACAGCGATGTCCCAGAGGGGCTGCGTGGCTTGGGTATCACCTTTATTACTGTTGGATTGATGTCGTTGGGCTTTATGTCTTTCGGCGGTATCGATCTGTAACCGAGAAGCGAAACTGGAGGAGTTGTAATGAATACAGTGGTCATTCTCGGTGTGACGATGTTTACCGCCGTGGTGCTGTCGCTGGTGGCAATCATCCTGTTTGCCCGCTCGCGACTGGTGAGCAGCGGTAACGTCAATATCGAAATCAATGGCGAAAAAACCATCAGTGTTCCAGCCGGCGACAAGCTGCTAGGCACGCTGTCTAACAATGGTATCTTCCTGGCTTCGGCCTGTGGCGGCGGCGGTAGCTGCGCCCAGTGCAAATGCATCGTGGAAGAGGGTGGCGGCTCCATGCTGGCCACCGAAGAGGCGCACTTTACTCCGCGTGAAGCCAAAGAAGGCTGGCGCCTGTCCTGCCAGACTCCGGTCAAGCAGGACATGAAAATTGAAGTCCCCGAGGACGTATTTGGGGTCAAGCAATGGGAGTGTACCGTTGAGTCCAACCCCAATGTGGCGACCTTCATCAAGGAACTGACGCTGAAACTGCCCGAGGGCGAAAACGTCGACTTCCGCGCCGGCGGCTATGTGCAGCTGGAGTGCCCGCCTCACCATGTGAAGTACTCGGATTTTGATATTCCCGAAGAGTTTCGCGGTGACTGGGAGCGCTTTGGCTTCTTCAATGTGGAATCCAAAGTCGACGAGACGGTGGTGCGCGCCTATTCCATGGCTAACTACCCCGAAGAGAAGGGCATCGTCAAATTCAACATCCGTGCCGCCACGCCGCCGCCCAACAACCTGTCGTTGCCCGCGGGCAAGATGTCTTCTTGGGTCTTTAACCTGAAGCCCGGCGACAAAGTCAAGGTCTACGGTCCCTTTGGTGAGTTCTTTGCTAAGGATACCGATGCGGAAATGGTGTTTATCGGCGGTGGTGCCGGTATGGCGCCAATGCGGTCTCACATTTTTGATCAGCTCAAACGCCTCAACAGCAAGCGCAAGATCTCTTTCTGGTACGGTGCTCGTTCATTGCGGGAAGCCTTCTATGTCGAAGAGTACGACATGCTGGCAGAAGAGAACGACAACTTTGAGTGGCACTTGGCGTTGTCTGACCCCCAGCCGGAAGATAACTGGGAAGGGCTGACAGGTTTTATCCACCAAGTACTCTACGAGCAGTATCTGAAGGATCACGAAGCGCCTGAAGACTGCGAGTACTACATGTGTGGGCCGCCGATGATGAATGCGGCGGTGATCAAAATGTTGGAGGACCTCGGTGTCGAGCCCGAAAACATCATGCTGGACGACTTTGGTGGTTAAGCCTGCCGCGATCCGCACAGAAGCAGCCTTAGGGCTGCTTTTGTTGTTTATTACCAGCGTTTTTCTCAGTGCCTGTGGGCGCCACGAGCCGGTCATAAAGCTGGAAGGGCAAACCATGGGTACCACCTACCATGTGACCCTGGTTAACCCTGGTGACCTTGACGGCGATACTCTGAAGGAGCAGCTGGACTACCAACTGGCCCACTTCAATACTATCGCCTCCACCTATATCGATGACTCCGAGCTGATGACCCTCAACCGCGCTGAGGTAGGTCAGTGGCACGATGTCAGTGAACCTCTCTACGCGATTCTGTCTCTGGCCACTGAGGTGAGTTGGCTTAGCCAGGGTGCCTTTGACATTACCGTTGCGCCGTTGGTGGACCTTTGGGGCTTCGGCCCTGTCAAAACAGAGGGTGCACCGGAACAGGCGGCCCTGGACAGGGTGATGACGATGGTGGGTTATGAGGCTCTGCAAATGGACCTGATGGCGCCACGGGTGATGAAGACCCATAGCTTGCGGATGGACTTGTCGGCCATTGCCAAGGGCTATGCGGTGGACGCCGCTGCGGTTTGGTTGGGATCCCTGGGCGTGACTGACTACCTTGTGGAAATCGGCGGCGAAATGCGCGTCGCGGGAAAAAGCCCCCGGGGTGATGCTTGGCGCATCGGCGTCGAAAGTCCTGACCCCGGCAGTCCGGACGTGCTGCCAGTTCGGGTTGGTGACATCGCTGTCGCCACCTCCGGGGACTATCGGAACTATTTTGAAGAGGACGGGGTGCGCTATTCCCACACCATCGACCCTCGAACCGGGCGGCCCATTACCCACAACCTGGCTTCAGTGACAGTACTGGACAGTTCATGCGCATTTGCCGATGCTATGGCAACGGCCTTTTCAGTGATGGGGGGCGATAAGGCCCTGGCCCTGGCAGAGGCCCAGAATATCCCCATTTACATTATCGAAAAAACCGAGCAGGGCTTTCAGCGACGTCACAGCAGCGCCTTTGAGCCTTATCTCAGCAGCACCCGCGCAAGCGAAGAGGAGGGGTGATCATGTTGGCAACGATTATTGCAACGGCCATTTTTATGGGGCTGGTGATTGCCGCCATGTCTATTGGCGTCATCTTTGGCCGCAAACCCATCGCCGGCTCCTGCGGCGGCGTTGGTAACGCGCTGAACGACCCGGATTATGTCTGTGACATCTGCGGTAATGACCCCAATAAATGTGAAGAGCAGTCTGGGGATGTCGACGCCGCCAAGCAAAAGGCAAGTTTTTACGACGCCGGCCGTTGAGTCACTGATTCCTCTCTCTCCGTCGGCGGTGGCGCTCACCGCCGACCACCTTTGCCGATAGTTCTAGCCAGCGGTTATCTGGCAACAGGTTCTTGCCCGTTTATTTCCACAGTTCACAGCGCCGCAGATAGGCGTCCCTGGCGATTTCGACATCTTTCAGGAATGGCTCCAGCTCGCTCATTAGCATGGCTTGCGGGCCGTCTACCAAGGCGGTTTTAGGGTTGGGGTGAAAGTCCACCAGTATCATATTGGCACCGCTGGCTACCCCTTGGGCAGTGGCGTGGACCAGCTCCAATACGCCGTCCGGCGCCCGTTCGCGACTGCCGACAGAGTGGGAGGGGTCGATGCACACCGGCATCCGGGTCAGCCGCCTGACGGTAGGTACCTGGGCAAAATCCACCAGGTTGCGGTGGGGAGCGCCAAAATCGCTTTTCATGCCTCGCAAGCAAAAAATCACGTTCTCATTGCCCTCACTGGCGAGGTATTCGGCTGCGTTGAGGGATTCGTTAAGGGTAATACCGAAACCCCGCTTAAGCAGTGCAGGGTAGGTTTGCTGTCGGCCAATGGCTTTTAATAACTCGAAATTCTGGGTATTGCGGGTGCCAATTTGTAGAATTACGCCGCAGGGACGGCCGGCCTTTTCCAGGGCATTGTCGATCTCCTCAACGTGGGCCTCCCGGGTTACCTCCATGGCTATCACTTTAATGCCGTACTTGCCCGCCAGCTCAAACACCCAGGGCAAACAGTCGGCGCCGTGGCCCTGGAAGGCGTAGGGGTTGGTGCGGGGCTTATAAGCCCCCATGCGGGTGCATTCCAGCCCCTGATCTTTCAGGGCCCGCATCATTTCCTCGACGTGCTTGGGCGTATCCACGGCGCACAGCCCGGCAAAGACATGCAGCGAATGTTGATCGAAGGTGAGGCCTTGGTACTGAAAGCCTGTTCGCCGCTGCTGGTCTTTGTGTCGACCAAGAATGCGATAATCCTCAGAGATGCGAATCACCCGTTCCACGGCGGGTAGGGCTTCGATATCTTCACTGCTTAAGCTGAGGGTGTCCCCCAGCAGGTAAATTTCGATCAATTGCTGCTGTTCACCCTGAACGCGGTGTTCCCGGACAGTGATGCCGGGCAGTGCTTCCAGGTGCGCGAGTGTGGTTTTGTAATCGGCGTCGCCGGGTTGGGTATCGGGGTGCAAAATCAACAACATAACGCATATTCCTTAGTCGTGCCGAAACGCATACTGTAATGATAGTATACGCGCTTCATTCCGCGATGACCGGGAATCATGTCACCCGCTTTTCCTCTCTACATTGGTTTGCGCTACTTTCGTCGTGGGTCGGGCAACGACCGCTTTTTGTCGCTGATTGCGTGGTTTTCACTGCTGGGTATGTTGCTGGGTGTGGTGGCTTTGGTGGTGGTGACCTCGGTCATGAACGGCTTCGAATCCGAGCTGCAAAAACGGGTGTTGTCGGTGGTGCCGCATGCCTATATAGATGGTCCAGGCCAGGCTTTGGAGGATTGGCAGGACTATCGTCAGCAGTTGAGTGAGCTTCCCGGTGTCAATGCCTCGGCGCCCTACATTGGCGGTAAGGCGATGTTGAGCGCCGGTGGTGAGATGCGGGGCGTCAATCTTTACGGTATTGCCCCTGATGCCGAGCGGCAGGTATCCAAGATCAGCGAGCATATTGTCGGTGGCAGCTATCTCAGTGAGAGTGGCCCTGCCTATGGCATAGTGCTTGGAGATATTCTGTCTCGGCGTCTGCGGCTTTCGGTGGGGGATACCGTCACCGTGATTCTCCCCAAAGTCACTGTCACCCCCTTTGGTCTCTTTCCCCGGGAGAAAGCCTTTACCATCGTAGGCATTTTCAGTGCCGGTGCCCAAACCGACAGCACCACCGCGTTTATCCGTCTCGAGGATGCTCAGCGCCTCTACCAAACCGGCTCTGCCGTGCAGGGTTTGCGCGTGCAGTTCAACGATATGTTTGCGGCGCCCGCCAAGTTGTCTGATGTGTTGGCGATTCTTCCCGATGGGGCCAGCGGCGTTGACTGGACTGAAAGTCAAGGCAGTTTATTCCGCGCAGTGAAACTGGAAAAACAAATGGTGCGGCTGTTGTTGCTGTTTATAGTACTCATCGCCGCCTTCAATATCGTCTCCATTCTCAGCATGGCCGTGGCCAACAAGCGGGGTGCAGTGGCGGTGTTGCGTACCATGGGGGCCACACCGATGAACATTATGGCTATCTTCGTCGTTTACGGGATGACCACTGGTGTGCTGGGCTTGGGCTTGGGCCTGTTGATCGGCTTGCCATTGGCGACCCATGTCGGTGAGGTGGTGGCCCTGCTGGAAAACCTGCTGGGCCTGCATGTCTTTGATCCGCAGGTCTATTTCATTACCCGGATCCCGTCATTGATTCGTTGGCAGGATATCGCCTTTATCAGCGTATTCAGCCTGGTGTTGAGCTTGCTGGCGACACTGTATCCCGCCTGGCGAGGCTCCCGGGTACAGCCGGCCGAGGCGCTGCGATATGAATAAATTTCCGCGTATACCCTGCGCAAACAATACTCCAAACGAGCCGTTATGACCGAAAACAACGTTGTATTGCGCTGCCGCGATCTCTGTAAGCACTACCAGCAGGGGCCCGAGCGACTGGATATTCTCCGCCAGGTGGACTTGACGATTGGCCGTGGGGAGAGGGTGGCAGTAGTGGGGCCCTCTGGTGCCGGCAAAACCACCTTGTTGCATATGCTGGGTGGACTGGATGTGCCGTCCTCAGGGGCGGTGGAGTTGGCCGGCCACAACCTGGCCGCAATGAACGACAAGGCCCGCAGCGCGCTGCGCAACCGGGAATTGGGATTTGTGTATCAATTCCACCATTTGCTGGGTGAGTTTAGCGCGGCGGAAAACGCTGCCATGCCCCAGCTGATCGCCGGCAAATCCCGCAAGCAGGCCCTGTCCAGCGCCGCGGAAATGCTCGACAAAGTCGGCCTCGGTCACCGCCTAAAGCACCGTCCTGCACAGTTGTCTGGCGGCGAGCGCCAGCGGGTGGCCATTGCCCGGGCACTGATCAATCGCCCCGCTTGTGTGTTGCTGGACGAGCCCACAGGCAACCTCGATGCCGATACTGCACAGGGCGTGCAATCGCTGCTGGATGAGCTCAATCGGGAGTTTGCCATCAGCTTGGTGGTGGTGACCCACGACACCGCGCTGGCGCAGCGCATGGACCGAGTATTGACCCTGAGGAACGGCGCGCTGGAGGTGCAGGCCTAATGGGTGGCTTGCCACTGATCATTGCCCGCCGCTATGCCACTGGCCGCTCCAGTAATCAGCTGGTGAGCTTTTTGTCCCGACTTTCAATGGCAGGCTTGGTACTGGGAGTAGCGCTATTGGTGGTGGTGCTGTCGGTGATGAACGGCTTTGACCGGGAAATGCGCGAGCGTATTTTATCCTTGGTCCCCCACGTGACACTGCAGCCCTGGAGTGGCGAAGCTGAGCATTGGACCTCTCTGGCAGACAGCGTCAGCCAGCACCCCGAGGTGGTCAGTGTGGCGCCTTATGTGCAGGGCAATGCGATGTTGATCAAGCGTCGTCATGTCGAGCCGATCGTGTTTTTTGGCATCGCCCCGGAGCTGGAGGATAAGGTCTCCAGTATGTCGGAGTTTGCCCCTATCGACGATCTCCAGGCGGGAAGAAACACGGTGATACTGGGCCAGAGCCTGGCTGAAAAGCTGGGACTGGCGGTGGGTGACGGGCTGAGCCTGGGGGTGCCGCAGCAAGGGCAACAATCAGTAACCTTCGCGCGCTTTACGCTGGGTGGTCTGGCCGCTACGGGCACTGAACTGGATCAACAGCTGGTGCTAATGCATATCGATGATGCCCGAAGCGTGTTACCCAATACCGCGACGGCACTGCGGGTATCGGTGGGGGACGTCTTTGATGCGCCGCGTATTGCCTGGGAATTGCTGTCGGTACACGGTCGGGATTTTGAAATCAGCAACTGGAGCCGTCAGTTTGGCAATATGTATCACGCCATTCAGATGTCGCGGCGCTTGGTGGCTATTATGTTGCTGGCTGTGGTGGCGGTGGCGGTGTTTAATGTGGTATCGACCCTGGTCATGGTGGTCAACGACAAACGCGCCGATATCGCCATACTGCGCAGCCAGGGCGCGAGCCGGGGCGACATCCTGCTGAGCTTCCTGTATTACGGTGCCATTATTGCTGCGCTGGGCACTTTGGCAGGGGGGCTGTTGGGTGTGGGCCTGGCTTACTATGTCGGCGACTTGGTGGCGGGGCTCGAGTCACTGTTGGGTATTCAATTTCTCCATAGTGACGTCTATCCAATCAGTTATCTGCCGTCCGATATTCGGGTCAGTGACGTCATCATGGTCTGCGCCACCGCGTATCTGATGAGTGTCCTGGCGACATTGTATCCGGCCTGGCGGGCATCCCGGCAGGCGCCGGCGGAGGCACTTCATCAGCACTAAGGCACGGTTGTGAAGGTTGTAGAGGTTGCGGAGTAAGAGAGGGTTGGTCTAACGGCCCGTATTATCTCTCAGGGCGCGTTCTTGTTGGCGTTTCCGCCAGCGGTGGACAACGTGGATTCGCCACAGGGTGTGGATGGCGGCAGCGCCCACCAGACCGGTCACTAGCCCCATTAACAGGCAGCCCAGCAAAAAAGGTTTCCACATACTGATCAGTTCGGTTTGAATCCACTCCCAACTCAGTTGAAACTGAAAGGCGGAGTGAGGCACATCCAAGACCATGGCGCCAAGTTTGTAACTAAAATAAAACAGCGCCGGCATGGTGACCGGGTTAGTCAACCACACCAGCATCACCGACAGTGGCAGATTGGCGCGAAACAGTATTGCCACCAGGGCAGCCAGCAGCATCTGTGTGGGTATCGGCACAAAAGCGATAAACAGGCCGATAAAAAAGGCCAGAGTGACGGACCGGCGGTTGAGGTGCCACAGGTTGGCGTCGTGTAGGAGACTGCCAAACACCCTTACAGAAGGGTGCTCCCGCATGCGTTCGGGAGCGGGAAGCCAGCGTTTGAAGAGTTTACGAGCCATCCGAACTTCTGTAATGGTAGTGGCAGAGACGAAATCCGTCGTGGCGGGTTCCGGCTCTCTGGGGCGGCGGTATTATGCACGTAAACGTGTCACCGATGAACCGCAAGGGCAGATAAAACGTCGTTTTCTTGCCGTTCTGCCACGGTAACACACTTGGGAGACCAGCTTGTTAGGGATGACGGGCGCTGCCACAGGGATTGTGGCCACGGCTTTTTTACCGACTTTGCCGCCATGGTGGATTTACCTGGCGCTCTTGGTCGCGCTCACACTGCTTAAATTGTGCGCACATATTCCACGTTGCTACCTCGTGGCAACGATGTGCTGTGTCGGCGCCTTGTACGCCTCCCTCCACGGCCATTGGCGTCTGGCGCAATTACTGCCAGCGGCGCTGGAGAAGCAAGACCTATCCCTCCGGTTTGAAATAGTCAGTCTGCCCGAGCGTCGCGAGGCGAGCGGCGGTTACTATCGCTTTGATGCCAGGCTGCTGCCCGGCCAGTGTTACGGCGATCAAGTGTGCCCCCCAGGGCGCCCCAAATTCCGTCTGAACTGGTACACCGATACGCCACCCCAGCCGGGTAGTCACTGGCAGGCCCAGCTTCGCCTTCGTCAACCCCGGGGTTATGCCTCTCCGGGCGCCTTCGATTACGGGCGATGGCTATTTGCCAGGGGTTATTCCGGCCTGGGATATCTCCGAGATACGCCGGCACCGCGACAAATCCGGGCCGGCGCCGCCTCGCTTCGGCAACAGTGGGTAGAGCAGCTAAGAGGGGCTTTGGCACCCTACGCCAATCAAGGGCTGATGCGGGCGCTGTTATTTGCTGACCGGGAGGGCATCAGCCCGGTGCAATGGCGGCAATTCTCTGCAACCGGTACCAGTCATCTTATGGCTATTTCAGGGATGCACATTGGCATGGTGCTGAGTTGGGGCTTGGCACTGGGCTGGTTCACGCGCTTGCTCGTTCCCCATGCCCGTTGGCGACTGTGGCTGACCCTCGGCCTGGGGGCAGCGAGTGCCACCAGCTACGCCTGGTTGGCCGGCTTTACGCTGCCCACCCAGCGCGCCTTGATCATGGCGGGATCGGCGCTACTGCTGTTGGCTCAGCGCCGGTTTGCCTCACCCTGGTCAGCCTGGTCCCTCGCCTTGTTGTTGGTGCTGATATGGCAACCGCTGGCGGCTCATCAAGCGGGCTTTTGGATGTCCTTTATTGCCGTGGCCTGTCTTATTGGCGGGCTGCAGGGAATGCGGACGGTGGGCGGTCATTGGCAACAAGGACTGCGCGCACAAACAGTAGTGGTACTGGGTCTGGTGCCGGTACTGGCGCTCTGGGGCTTTGGCGTTAGCCTGTGGGCCATTCCCGCCAACCTGATTGCGATTCCGGCTGTGGCGCTGTGTATTTTGCCCCTGCTGATCATTGGTCTCATTGCCGAATTATGCCCCGGAGTCAGTGCTGCTCCAGTGTGGACGTTGGCCGATCAGGCCTTGGGACTTATGCAGCGATGGTTATCGTATCTCGCGGAATTCGGTGGCGTTTGGCAAGCCCCAGTCACTGGTTTATCTATGCTGATCGCAGTGGTGGCGGTAATCCTGTTGTTGATGCCTAGAGGGGTGCCTGGCCGGCTGTTGGCGCTGCCAATGGTGGTTGCCCTGTTATATTGGCCCGCTGAGCGGCCGCCGCCGGGGCGGGTATGGCTGCATGTATTAGATGTGGGGCAGGGCTTGTCGGTGTGGGCGCAGACCGCCCGCCATAATCTGCTGTTTGATTTGGGACCGGCCTATGACAGTGGGTTTAATACGGCGGATACGGTGGTGGTGCCGGCCATTCGCCGCGGCGGCATTGATCAGCTTGATACGCTTGTGATCAGTCATGCGGATACCGATCACCGGGGCGATAGTGAGGCATTGTTGGCATCACTCCCGGTGGCGCGAGGTGTCGCGGGAGAGCCCTGGCCCGGGCAGCCCGAGACCCTTCCTTGGGTATCTTGTTACCACTTACCTGTATGGCAATGGGATGGGGTGGTATTTCGTTTTCTGGGTAGCCCACTCATTGATGGTGGCAACAATAATCGCTCTTGCGTGCTGCATATCGAAACTGGGCAGGGTGCAGCGCTGATACCTGGGGATATTGAAGCCAGCCGGGAAGCTGCGCTGCTTGCCCGCTATGGCCAAGATCTGGCCAGTGACCTGCTGATCGCCCCTCACCACGGCAGTAAAACCTCATCCACTGAGGACTTTATCGATGCCGTGGCGCCCAGTGTGGTGGTCTTTTCTGCGGGCTACAAACACGCCTACGGCCACCCGGCAGAAGCCGTTGTGGCAAGGTATCAGCGTCGCAACGCCTGCCAGATTAATACTGCCTACAGTGGCACAGTGACCTTTGAGCTAGGGGATAGCGGTGCCCGAGTGAGAAATTGGAGTCGGCGCCACCGTTACTACTGGGAGGCCAAAAGCTCCCCACCATGCGCAAAGGCTGAACCGTAAGCCTTTCTTCTAAGGCGATTCACTCCGTATAATGACTGCACAAAAATAGATAGGATCAAGACGTGCTGGAACTGGTGAAAGCGGGCGGCTGGCTGATGCTGCCCATCATAGTGTCCTCCATTATTGCCGTGGCCATTTGTGTAGAGCGTTTTTTAGAGCTCAACCCGGATAAAGTGGCCCCCCGCGGCCTGCTCAACCAAGTGTGGGGCTGGCTGCAGAACAAGCAACTCAATGCGGAAAGAATGCGTCAGCTGCATCGGGGCTCACCACTGGGCCGCATCATTGCCGCCGGCCTTAGCAACGCCAAGTATGGCCGCGAGATCATGAAGGAAAGCATCGAAGATGCCGCCAGTCATGTGGTGCACGACCTGGAGCGCTATTTGAACGCCCTGGGCACTATCGCTGCGGTGGCGCCGCTGTTGGGCTTGCTTGGCACCGTCGTGGGGATGATCAAGGTGTTCAGCGAGATCATGATTCAGGGCACCGGCAACGCCGCAGTGCTGGCGGGGGGCATCTCCGAGGCCTTGATCACCACTGCCGCTGGCCTGTGTGTGGCGATCCCGGCGATGATTATGCACCGCTACTTTTTGCGCCGTATCGACAGCATTGTGGTGACCATGGAGCAAGATGCCATCAAGTTGCTCAATGCCGTCCACGGCGATGCCCAGATTGCCGAGGGGGCCACTGAACGCAGTGGTGGAACCCGAGCTGAACCCAGCGGTAAAGCGTCCAATTCGGAGCCGGCGGCGTCGTGAATTTTAAGCGTCAGCGCCCGGAAGAGGGCGGCATTAACCTAACGCCCCTGATCGACGTGGTTTTTTTGCTGCTTATTTTCTTTATGGTGTCCACCACCTTCACCAAAGAAACCCATATCAAACTGGATTTGCCCCAAGCAGAGGGCGAAGCCGGTGCCGAGGCCAGGGACAATATTGAAGTGGTGGTGTCGGCGGACGGTCGCTACCGGGTTAACGAAGTGGCGCTGGCCTCAGCGGACATCGGCGATTTGATGACCGCCATGGAGCGCGCTTCCGGCGGCAATACCGAGTTGCCAGTGGTCATCACCGGCGACGCCAAGGCTCCCCACCAGGCGGTGATCACAGCGATGGATGCCGCGGGTCGGATGGGTTTTGTCCACCTTAGTCTCACCGCCCGTCAACCGGACGGCTAAACGCCCTGTTTGTGAATAATTAATGAGTAAAAACGAGAGAGATATAGTCACTTACGGGCGGCTTTTAAAGTACGTTATTCCTTTCTGGCCTCTGTTTGTGATGAGTGTGCTGGGTTTTGCCCTGTACTCTGGTGTGCAAGTATTGCTGGCTGACATGATGCAGCTGATCGTCGATTACATAGGCCAAAACATCCGGCCCGGTGAAGGCGGTGTCAGCGCCAAAATCATGTGGGCCTTGGGTGGCGAAGATTTTAATATTGCCAACGCCCGGGGCTGGATTGTGGTGGCGCTAATTACCCTGGGCGTGCTGCGCGGCGTGGGTTTCTTTTTGGGTAACTACTTTATCGCCGGAATCTCCCACCGGCTGGTCCATGTGCTGCGCTGCCAGCTGTTCGATAAAATGCTGGTGGTCCCCACGGCCTATTTTGACCGCAATTCCAGCGGCACCATGATTTCCAAAATCACCTTTAACGTCGAGCAGGTCACCGGCGCGGCGGTCAATGCCATGAAGGTAGTACTGCGGGAGGGCACCTTTGCCATCGGGCTGATTGCCTACCTGCTGTACATGAACTGGAAGCTGACCATGGTGTTTTTTGTGGCGCTGCCGCTGATTGGGCTCACGGTGTATTGGGTGGGCAAGCGCTTTCGCAAAATCAGCCGCCGTATTCAGAACGCCATGGGTGAGGTCAATCAGGTCACCAACGACAGCATCAATGCCTTCCGGGAGATTCGCCTCTACGGTGGCGGTGATTACGAGAATGATCGTTTTACCCAGGCAAGCCGCAAGAATCGCAACCAGAATCTAAAGATGGCCTTTTACAACGCCATCAGCCCCACCGTCATCCAGCTGCCAGTGGTGGTGGCCACCGGCGTATTGATATGGATCGCCCTGGGCCTCACCGGGGAAATGTCACCGGGGTCTTTCGTCGCCTACTTGTCAGCGGCGCTGTTTTTGCCCAAGCCGATTCGCCAGCTGGCGGAGGTGAACAGCGTGATTCAGAAAGGCCTGGCGGCATCCCAGGATATTTTTGCGTTTCTGGATGCCGAGCAGGAGAAAGATACCGGCCAGCATCAGGTGGATCGCGTTCAGGGCAATATCGATATTCGCCACTTGAACTTTGCCTACGAGCCCGACCAGCCACCGGTACTGAAAGACATCAACCTCAGTGTGCCCGCCGGCACCTCGTTGGCCCTGGTGGGGCTCTCAGGCTCGGGTAAGTCGACCCTGGTCAATTTGATATCGCGCTTTTACGACCACAGCAGTGGTGAGCTGCTGCTGGATGGTGTCGACGTCACTGATTATAAGCTCGCTAATCTGCGGGCCAATATCGCCTTAGTAACCCAGCAGGTCACGCTGTTTAACGATACGGTCTACAACAATATCGCCTACGGCGGCATGGCCAGTGCCAGCCGCGCCGAGGTGGAGACGGCTATCAAAGCGGCCCATGCCGAGGAGTTTATCCAGCGCCTGCCCCAAGGCTTGGACACCGTAATCGGTGAGGACGGCATTATGCTGTCCGGCGGCCAGCGGCAGCGTCTGGCGATTGCCCGGGCGCTGCTGAAAAACGCGCCGATCTTAATTCTCGATGAGGCCACCTCGGCCCTGGATAATCGCGCCGAATCCCATATCCAGCAGGCCATGGAAGAGGTGATGAAGGGGCGCACCACCATCGTGATCGCCCACCGCCTCAGCACCATCGAAAACGCCGACCGTATTGTAGTGATGGAAGAGGGGCGCATCATTGAGCAGGGCAGCCACACTGAGCTGATGGCCCTCAACCAACGTTACGCCCAGCTTTATACCAAACACTTTGAAGACGATAGCGAGGCCGGCGAACAACGCGAGGACGGCGAGTGAGCCTGGAATCCTGGCTCACTGAACGCTGGTACGGCCGGCCGGGGCTGCTCTACGGGCTCTTGCCTCTGGAAGGACTCTTTCGCTGCCTCAGCGCCCTGCGCCGCACCCGCCAGCAGCCCCAACACAGCGGTGTGCCAGTGATCGTGGTGGGCAACATCGCGGTGGGGGGCGCCGGTAAAACACCTCTGGTTATCGCCTTGGTGGAGCATTTTAAAGCCTTGGGTTGGCATCCTGGCGTTGTCAGTCGGGGCTACGGGGCACAGCCACCTCACCGGCCATTTTTAGTCACCGGCGCCAGCACTCCACAACAGGCCGGCGACGAACCCTGCTTAATTGCCCAGCGCTGCGGTGTACCGGTGGCGGTAGATCCTGACCGACCGGCAGCGGCGCAATGTCTAGTGGAGCAGGGCTGCGACCTGCTGATCAGCGATGACGGCATGCAGCACTATCGCCTGAATCGCCAGATCGAAGTTGCCGTGATTGACGGTCGGCGGGGCCTGGGTAATGGTCACTGCTTGCCGGTAGGGCCATTGCGAGAGCCACCATCCCGACTCAGTAGTGTCGATATCCTGGTCAGTAATGGCGAATTGCAAGCGCCCCTGGCCGTCAACGCCCTGACCATGAATCTGCTCGGGGGGGAGGCCATCCATTTGGCATCAAAGCAGCGCCGCACCCTGGCGGGTTGGCCACAAGATCAGCGCCGGGTCCACGCCCTGGCCGGTATCGGCAATCCGCAACGTTTTTTTGATAGCCTGAATCAGGCCGGCTTGGCGGTGGAAGCTCACCCCTTTGCTGATCACCACGATTACAGCGTCGAAGACCTAAGTGGCCTGGGTGACAAGCCGCTACTGATCACTGAAAAAGACGCCGTTAAACTGCGGCCATTGCTGGCGTCACGGAAAGATATCGATGCCTGGGTGGTACCAGTCAGTGCCGGCCTTCCAAAGGAATTTTATCAACAGGTAGAGGCACGTTTGGGGGCCTCTACATCTGGAGCTAAACCATGAGTTACACGGTAATTATCCCCGCTCGTTACGCGTCAACCCGGCTGCCCGGTAAGCCGTTGTTGGATATTGCCGGCCAGCCGATGATCCAGCATGTATGGCGGCGGGCTGGGGAAAGTCAGGCTCAGCGGGTCGTGATAGCCACCGACGATGAGCGGATAGAGCTAGCGTGTAAGGGCTTTGATGCCGAAGTATGTATGACCTCCCCCGACCACGAATCCGGCACCGATCGCCTGCAAGAGGTGGTGGCCAAACTGGGCTTGGACGACAACGACATAGTGGTCAATGTGCAGGGAGACGAGCCCTTGCTTCCGGCCAAGGCTATCGAGCAGGTGGCCGATAATCTCGCTGCCCACCCGGACGCCGGTATCGCCACCTTGGTTGAACCCATTACCGATATGGCCAATGTGACAAACCCTAATGTGGTCAAGGCAGTCCTCGATCAATCGGGCTACGCCCTGTATTTCAGCCGGGCGCCAGTGCCTTGGTGTCGAGATGAATGGTGTAGGGATGAATGGTCTAGCGACGACTGGGCGGCGAAAGCACCTCTACCAGCCAGCAGCCAATACTGGCGCCATATCGGAATCTACGCCTATCGGGTGGGCTTTCTCCACCAGTTTGTGCGCTGGCCCATGGGACAATTAGAAGGGCTGGAGCGCCTGGAACAACTGCGGGCGCTGGAAAACGGCGTCCGGATTCATGTCGCCCCGGCAGCGGTAGAGATTCCCGGAGGCGTGGATACCGGCGCCGATCTGGCCGCGGTGCGGAAAATACTGGAGGCGGGCACATGAGACGGGTGTTATTTGTATGCCTGGGCAATATCTGCCGCTCGCCGACTGCCCACGGCATCTTCCAGCAACGTGTGGAAGAGGCCGGTTTAGGCGAGCGCATTCACATCGATTCTGCCGGCACCGGGGATTGGCACGTCGGCCGTCCGCCGGATTCACGGATGCAAGAGGCGGCGTTGCAGCGCGGCTATGACTTGTCGCCGCTGCGGGCCCGGCAGGTCAGTGCCGAGGACTTTCACCACTTTGACCATATTCTCGCCATGGATAACAGCAACCTTGCTGACCTCCGGGACATACAGCCCGCCGGTGGCGCTGAGCCCCGCTTGCTTCTTGACTATGCCAGAGCCGCTGACACCAGCGAAGTCCCCGATCCTTACTATGGCGGCGAAGCGGGCTTTTACCAGGTAATCGATCTGGTGGAAGACGCTGCCGAAGGCTTACTGAAGACCTTGCGGCAGGAGCTGGGTGAATTGTCGTGAGTGTCGCCCTGACCGTACAACGCGATGTCAGCCTGCTGGGGCGTCACACCCTGGGGACGCCCGCAAAAGCGGCGTTTTTTGTGGAGGCGGACAGCCAAGATACTCTGGTCAAGGCCCTGGACTTTGCGCAACAGCGCGATCTCGATGTAGCGATTTTAGGCGGCGGCAGTAACTCCGTGTTCGCCGGTGATTACCCCGGTTTGGTTATTGCTCTGACCATGACCGGTTTGGAGTGTCAGGCTGAGGGCGAAGACCGGGTGTTACAGGTCGCCGCCGGCGAAAACTGGGACCAACTGGTGCGCTACTCATTGAGTCAGAACTGGTTTGGCCTGGAAAACCTTATCGCGATTCCCGGCTCGGTGGGCGCCGCGCCCATACAGAATATTGGCGCCTATGGCGTGGAAGTGGCCCGTTTTATCGATTGGGTCGGTGGGTGGGATCGTCTCAACGACTGCGCCCGCAGGCTTACAGCTGAAGAATGCCGCTTTGCCTACCGGGATAGTATCTTTAAAGGCGAGCTGCGGGACCGTTTTATTATCACTGAGGTGGGCTTGCGGCTATCAACCCAGGCGCGGGTTGAATGCAACTACCCGGCATTGCAGGACGCATTGAAGGGGATGGAGCAGCCCAGTCCGCAGCAGGTCGCGGAGGCGGTGGAAGCGGTGCGCCGTTCCAAATTGCCCGATGTGGATCACGAGCCCAATGTTGGCAGCTTCTTTAAGAATCCTATAGTGGACAGCGCTACTGCAAAAAGACTGTTGTCTCAGCACTCTGAATTGGCACACTGGCCCATGGCGGGTGGCCGAGTGAAACTGGCGGCGGCTTGGCTGGTAGACCGGGCGGGTTGGCGCGGCCATCGACAGGGTGGGGTGGGAGTTCACCCCAAACAAGCTATCGTGTTAGTTAATTACCAGAGCGTCGATGGCAGTGAGGTGTTATCCCTTGCGGCGGCCATTCAGGCCGACGTCCAGGAGCGCTATGGTGTGATATTGGAAATTGAGCCAAGGGTTTACCGAGGCCATGCGGCTTAAATCCCTACCGGGTGCAGAAACCATCCCCTTGGTCGGTGGCGAGCTAGTCTACCTGCCCAACTATGTGGCGGAGCCCGATTCGCTGAAAACGGCACTGTTGGCAGTGCCCGGATGGTATCAGCCCCAGCTTCAGGTCTTTGGCAAGTACCACGCGACGCCCAGGCGAGTACATTTTGTTGGCGATGCCGGTGTGCAGTACCGATACAGCGGCCACCTGCATCGGGCAGAGGGTTGGCCCCCGGGGCTGGCGACGCTGCGGGATCGTCTTGAGGAGGATTGCGGGCAGCGTTTTAACTGCGCGTTGCTCAATCACTACCGGGACGGCAACGACACCATGGGTTACCACAGCGATGATGAAACGGCGCTGGGCGACAACCCAACCGTGGCCTCGGTCAGTTTGGGGGCGGAGCGGGATTTCGCGCTAAAACCCAAGCGTGGCGGCCGGGCGCAGACCCTGCCTTTGGCATCGGGGTCATTGCTGCTGATGTTGCCGCCGATTCAACGATACTGGCGTCACGCGCTGCCCAAGCGTGCAGGGGTAGGGAAGGAACGGGTAAATATTACCTTCCGTCGGATCATCGACTGAAAAGGCCGAAATTGCTATTGTTTTGGCTAATGTGTTGGGGAAATCTATGATCACCGTTCTCGTTGCTGACGATCACGCCATGGTGCGGGAAGGCATTGTCCGCATGCTGGACGATGCCGCCGATATCACGGTGCTGGATCAAGTATGCAGCGGCGAGGAAGCGATCAGCTACTGCCGTAAGCATCATCCCGACGTGGTCATTATGGATGTGCGCATGCCTGGCATCGGTGGCCTGGAAGCCACGCGTAAATTGCTGCAGGTGGCCCCGGATACTCACATCATCGCCCTTAGTGCCTGTGATCAGGAGCCCTTACCCAGTCGCTTGATAAAGGCTGGCGCCGCAGCCTATCTCACCAAAGGAGCGTCTGAGCAGGAAATGCTCACCGCCGTTCGCCAAGTGGCGGCGGGTAAACGCTACCTCAGTCCGGCCATAGCCCAGGCAATGGCACTGCAGGGCTTTGGAGGCGACGGTACGCCCTTTGACAGCCTTTCCGAACGGGAGATGCAGATCAGCATGATGGTGGCTACCTGTCACAAGGTCCAGGATATTGCCGAGCGTTTGAATATCTCTGCCAAAACGGTAAATAGCTACCGCTATCGGGTGTTTGAAAAGCTCGATGTCAACGGCGATGTAGAGCTGACTTTGCTGGCCATACGCCACGGCTTGATCGACTCACCGCTCAATTGAGCTGGGCTTGTCCCCGACACATTCGCAATGACTGATCACTCCACAAACGGCTTGCCCAAGTTTGACGCCAAGCGCTTCCTTAGCAATGTTACCCGCAAAACCGGGGTCTACGTTATGCTGGATAGCGCAGGTGAGGTGCTCTACGTGGGCAAGGCGAAGAACCTTCGCAATCGCCTCAGCAGTTATTTTCGCGCCAGTGGACTGACCAGTAAAACCATGGCCTTGGTGTCCCGCATCGCCCAGATAGAGGTGACGGTGACCGCCAGCGAAGGCGAGGCCCTGCTCCTTGAGCAGAATCTGATCAAGGAAAACAAGCCGCCTTACAACATTCTGCTGCGGGACGATAAATCCTACCCCTATATCTACCTTAGCGATCATCGCCATCCGCGACTGAGCCTGCACCGGGGGAGCAAACGGGGTAAGGGGCAGTACTTTGGTCCTTACCCCAGCGCGTCGGCGGTGCGGGAAAGCCTGAACTGGCTGCAAAAGGTTTTTAAGGTGCGCCAGTGCGAAGACAGCTACTACCGCAACCGCAGCCGGCCGTGTTTGCAGTATCAGATCGGCCGCTGCACCGGCCCCTGCGTCAACATGGTTAGTGACGACGACTACCAGCGGGACGTTCACCACACCGCGCTGTTTCTGCAGGGCAAGAACAGCGACCTGCTGGCGGAAATGGCCGACGATATGGAGGCCCACGCCGCCAACCTGGAATTTGAGAAAGCCGCCGAGCTGCGGGATCGCATCACCTACCTGCAACAGGTCCAGGCCAATCAGTGTATTGAAGGGGAGAGTGGCGACCTGGATATTGTCGCCGGTGTGCTCAATGCAGGTGTGTGCTGTATCCAACTGCTATATGTTCGCAAAGGGCGGGTGCTGGGCAGCCGCAGCTACTTCCCCAAAAGTCGGCTGGAAGAGGGCGTAGAAAGCCATGTCGAGGCCTTCTTGGCTCAGCACTACCTTACCGGCAGCGGCGCCATGGAAATCCCCCGGGAAGTGATCGTAAACGTAGAATTACCCGATGCCACGCTGCTGGCGGGCGGTCTCAGCGAGCGTGCCGGCCGCCAGGTGGCAGTCTCTCACCGGGTGCGCAGTCATCGTGCCAAATGGCTCAACCTGGCGGTGACCGCGGCTGAGCAGAATCTCCGCAATCGCCTGGCCGCTTCAGAAAGTATGCTGGGCCGCTACCAGGCTCTGGCGGATGCCTTGGAACTGGACGAGCCGCCCCAGCGCCTGGAGTGCTTTGATATCAGTCACAGCAGCGGCGAAGCCACCGTGGCCTCCTGCGTGGTGTTTGACAGTAACGGGCCTTTAAAATCCGACTACCGCCGATTGAACATCGACGATATCGCGGCAGCCGATGATTATGCCGCCATGCGCCAAGCCCTCACCCGGCGCTACAAGCGAGTGACAGCAGGAGAGATCCCCATGCCGGATGTGCTATTTATTGACGGTGGCAAAGGCCAGCTCAACCAGGCCAAAGAAGTTATGGCCGAACTGGGCGTCGATAATCTCTTGATGGTGGGCGTCGCCAAAGGCGCTGACCGCCGCGCCGGCCTGGAGGTACTGATTCGCTCTGACGACGACCGGGAAGTGACT
The DNA here is from genome assembly GCF_016132545.1 of Spongiibacter nanhainus. Lineage (GTDB taxonomy): Bacteria > Pseudomonadota > Gammaproteobacteria > Pseudomonadales > Spongiibacteraceae > Spongiibacter > Spongiibacter nanhainus. The sequence continues at coordinate 2,156,155 of NZ_CP066167.1, read as the reverse complement.
CTACCCGACAACAGCCCAGCTCTGCATTTAATACAGCATATCCGCGACGAGTCTCACCGCTTTGCCGTAACCGGCCACAAAGCGCGGCGAGACAAAGCGCGCCGTACCTCCGGCCTTGAGGCTATCCCCGGTGTTGGCGCCAAGCGCCGTCGGGAGTTGTTGCGTCACTTTGGTGGTTTGCAAGGGGTAAAGGCCGCCAGTATAGGCGACCTGAGCCGGGTGCCGGGAATCAGTGATAAATTGGCCAGAGACATCTACGAAGGCCTGCGCAGTGAGTAGCGTCTCAATCGCCTCTATCGTTAGCTGCAAAGAGCCTCTAAAATTGCCGTTGGTTAAAACAATGAGTGCCTTATGACCGTCCCCAACGCGCTGACGCTGTTCCGTATTATCCTGATCCCCATCTTTGCGGTGGCGTTTTATCTGCCCATTCCCCAAAGTTATGTGATCACTGCAGCGCTGTTTGGCCTTGCCGGCCTGACCGACTGGCTGGATGGTTACCTGGCGCGCCGCCTCGGACAAACCACTGCGCTGGGGGCCTTTCTCGACCCGGTCGCCGACAAACTCATGGTAGCGGTAGCTCTGGCGGTACTGATTGAGCGTTTCCACGTGTGGTGGTTCACCCTGCCGGCGGTGATCATCATCGGCCGGGAGATTGTTATTTCGGCGTTGCGGGAGTGGATGGCGGAACTGGGCAAACGCACCAGTGTTGCAGTTTCTTGGCTGGGTAAGGTCAAAACCACCGCCCAGATCGTCGCCATAATCGGCTTGCTGCTGGTGCCGCCGGGTCGTTATCCGCTGCTGGATGGGCTCAATCTAGTTTTGCTCTATGTGGCGGCGATTCTGACGCTATGGTCCATGGTGATGTACCTGAAAGCGGCCTGGCCGGAATTGCGTGAGAACAACTAATTATCAGATGGTTTTAGGCCGGAGAGGGCGCCTAAACCGGGTGAGTGGCTGGTCACTGGATTGAGGTAAACCTAGGGAGGAATGGAGGCGCGGGTCGGAATCGAACCGGCGTACACGGAGTTGCAGTCCGCTGCATAACCACTCTGCCACCGCGCCTTTGGGTCGTTTTAATCGTACACCGTGGGTGTACGCCGGTTCGACTTAACCGGCTCTTTGTCTGTTTCGCCGCGGGCGCTGGAGTTGCAGTCCGCTGCATAACCACTCTGCCACCGCGCCTTTGGGTCGTTTTGGTCGCACACCTAGGGTGTACGCCGGTTCGACTTAACCGGCTCCTTTCTATTTCGCCGCGGGCGCTGGAGTTGCAGTCTGCTGGATGAGCAGCTTGCCACCGCGCCTTTGATTTTTGGAGCGGGAAACCGGGTTCGAACCGGCGACCTCAACCTTGGCAAGGTTGCGCTCTACCAACTGAGCTATTCCCGCTTGGTGAGTACCGCACAGGGCGGTAACTCAGGAAGGCGCCTATTCTAGTGTTTCGCTTGCTGCTGTCAAGGAAAGTTGCTGATTTACCTTCGCTTTTTTAGCTGGCCAGGCTGCTGTAGCGTTTGGCGCTGCGCTGGGCGTGGGTGCGGCAAAACATCGACCAGCTCATGGGCATTTTCTCCTGCCAGCGCTGTTCAAGATTGCTGAGGGGGAAGGGTAGGCCGCCCTTGCTGCGCCAGAACAACCACTCGGAGTGGAGGTGCGGCGTGATACGGTTAGCCACCTGAGCGGCCTCGGGGCTGAGGTGGTGGTTCACCAAATCCCGGCGCTTGAGGTGGACCACCTCACCCAGGCTCATGCCCTCGCACAGGGCAAACAGAATCGCAGCGCGCTCGCCCCGCTCAAAGCGGCTAAGCAGGTAAGCGACGTCGGTCATGGTTTCCAGCTGCCGGGGTAGTAACTGGCTTTCATCTCTGACCCAGCCGCTCTCTACCGCCTGTTCAGCGGCGATTTGCAGGCGGTGAACGGCATCTTTGCGGGCGGCGACGCCGTCCATCATTTCGATCCAGTCCAAGGCAGCGACGATTTCGGCTGGAGCAACTTGCTTAACGGCTTGATTATAAAAGGGGCAAGCGCGAAAGCAGCTAACATCAACAAAGCAATTCAGGTCAGAAAATATCATGGCAGTGTCTAACGTTTTTTGTATGTGGTAGGTATTGTTACTGACTTGACTAGTGCTAGCAATGAAAAAAACCGACAAAAATGAGGCACAAGTCGCATCTTTTTCGCTCATTGTGTTGCTATTACCCACTGCTTGCATTGTGGGTATTCCCTACAGCCTCACCCAGTCCACCGAATTAACATAACAGTCACATCATTGCTGTCCCATAAATCAGACATAAAAAAGGCTTGAATCTCAACAAGTTGCTACAATGGATGTGCGACCAAACACTGTAAAAACAGGGAGATTCAAGCCTTGGCACATCATAACACGGTATTTTCTCAATTGTTGAAACTGGTATCGAGACATGAATTTGAAACCCTCGCCAAACAGCACCACGAGGGTCAAAAGTTGCGCAGAATGTCGCGCTGGTCTCAGTTCGTTGCGCTGAGCTTGGCACAACTTTCTGGCCGATCCAGCTTGCGCGATATCGTCAGTAATCTGTCTGCTCAAGCAGCCCGGCTTTACCACCTCGGCGCCGGCAATGTGACGAGAAGCACCCTTTCCCGCGTCAACGAAAGTCAGCCCTATACGCTTTACGAAGCGCTGTTTCATAAGCTGCTTTCCCGCTGCCACGGCGTCGCACCAAAGCATGGATTTCGTTTCGGGAATAAGCTGTATTCGCTCGACTCCACCACTATTGACCTGTGCCTTTCCGTGTTTCCCTGGGCAAAATTCCGCCGCACCAAAGGAGCGGTAAAAGTGCATATTGGCCTTGATCATGATGGGCTCCTTCCCAGCTTCGTCAGCATTACCGATGGGAAAAAGCACGATGTCACTATCGGTCGCGTTCTTGAATTCCCTGCCGATAGCATTGTGGTCATGGATCGCGCCTATACTGATTATTCATGGTTTAACGCCCTGAATGATAAAGGAATTTTCTTTGTTACCCGGCAAAAGCGTAATGCCACGTACCGTATTATTGAACGCCGCGAAATCATTAAATCCAAAGGCCTGACCTGTGATCAGACCATTGTCATCACCGGCACTAAGGCAAAGGCTTGCCCTGTTCCTTTGCGCCGGATTGGTTTCCGTGATCCTGATACCGGTAAGCACTATGCGTTTCTGACCAATAACTTCCACCTTGCCGCCAAGACCATTGCCGATATCTACAAATCCCGCTGGCAGATCGAATTGTTCTTCAAATGCATCAAGCAAAACCTGAAAATAAAATCCTTTGTCGGCACTTCCAAGAATGCCGTCATGACCCAGATTTGGATCGCTATGTGTGCCTATCTACTGCTGGCCTGGATTAAGTTCAGCAGCCAAATTGATCGCAGCCTGCAGCAAATGATTCGCCTCCTACAGCTCAATTTATTTGAGCGCAGAGAGTTGCTGCCTTTGCTGAGAGGTGATCCTCCAGAGCAACTTAACAACACCATTCATCCGCAGCTCTGCTTGCTATGAATATTTGTGGGACAGCAATGCAGTCACATAAAACATACGCGCGGCATTTATCAGGGTGTAGCGACGGTGGCAGTTAATAAATTCACCATAGTGATCTTCGCCGGCCTGGCAATCATAGGCTCAGGGGCATTGTTGGTTTTGAGTTCTGGTGGATTGCAATCGGAGAGCGCGTCCCCGGTCGGCGAGAAACCGCTGTCTCTCACCATCATGTTCGACCAACCTCTGCTAGACTGGGCCAAAACACCGGGTAAAACTTGGCCAGCTGCGTCGCGGGCATACACCCGCTCGGAAGGCGACGAATCACTACTGCTGGTGGAGTTGCGTCACCAGGCGGGTATGTCAGAGAGTGTCGCGGCGTCATTGCGGGAATTGAATTACGTTATCGACTCCATTCGACCGGCCTACGAGCGGATTCTGGTGTGGGTCAAAGATCCGGCGCAACTGCGCAGTGTCGCCGGCATAGAGGGTGTCACCTTCGTGTCACTTAATACCGATCCGTCGATAGAGGCGAGGAGTCGACTGAATAATGAGGTTTTCCACTAGCGTTTATCGGTGGGCGATGTGCGCGGCCCTGGTGGCCATGCCGTTGTGGGCGTCGGCCAATGCTACAGACACTGGCGCCGTCCGCGACAAGTTAGACAGTCATCTACAGCAATTCCGCCAGCAATGGCGCAGCGAAACACCCGCCATACCATCGGTATGGCCGATAACCCGTTCAGCGACGTCAGTCAAAGCCGATAGAGGCCTGCCCGTCATCGCTGAACTCGGCGCGCTAGGCCGGCAGGCCCTGCCAGAAGCGCTGGCGTCGATTCCTGCCGCTAAGCTGATTTCGATTTCCGACAATGGTCGCTGGGCCACCCTGCGGGTGACATCGCCATCCGCTCTGGATGCCCTGGCCAACACGCCCGCTATTGAATCCCTGCGCTATGAGCCGCCTGCCATCACCCGGGTGGGCTCTGTTACCAGCCGGGCCGCGACGGCCATGCGGGCGCCCATTGCGCTGGGCGACGCTGATGCCGACGGCAGCGGGCAGAGGGTCGGCATTATTTCTGACAGCCTCGCCGTGACCCCGGTGGTGCGAGATGCCAATACCTTACCTGCCAGCGGTCAGTCCGGCATCCTGACCGGCAGCCGCCCGCAAGACTCGGGTGACCTGCCGTTAGCGGTAGAACTGATCGCCGAGGGCGAAGAGGACATGAGTGTGGACGAAGGTGCCGCCATGGCGGAACTGATCCACGACATCGCCCCTGGCGCAGACCTGTTATTCCACACCGCTGGTGTGAACCGTTTTCAACTGGCAGACGCCATCGACGCCTTGTGCACCACCCACAACAGTAGCATTGTGGTGGACGACATCCTGTTTTTGACCGAGGCCATCTACCAGGATGACAGCCCCTCCCAGGCGGCCAGCGAATGCTACCAGCGCGGCGTTCCTTATATTACCGCCGCCGGTAATGAAGGGGACCAGAGCTACCGCTTTGTTTATAGCGATAGTGCCCCCGGCATCGATGAACCGGGCGAAAACCGCAATGCCCCCAGCGGTAACGACTTACACAATTTCTCGCCCCAGGGCTTTCCCGACAGCTACCTGTCATTTCAGCTGCCCAGCTTCAGTTCTGTCTACGTGGTGTTGATGTGGAACCAGCCCTTCGACTCCATCAGCGACGGGCGCGGTGCACAAATCGACCTGGACCTCTACGTCACCCGCGACGCGACGGCTGCGGCTCTGGATGAGCAGAGCAGTGACTATGTCGGCAGCAGCACCAACCAACAGGGTCGTACCGGGCGGCCCCGGGGTGATGCGGTGGAATTTGTATTGGTGGAAACTGGTGCCAGTGCCGAAACCTTTCATATCGCGATCGAGCACTTTAACGGCAGCCAGGAGAGCATTCCCCAACAGCCGGGCGTGCCCCTCGAGTTCCGCCTGCTGATTACCGGTGCCGATGTAATCGACACAGAATACGACTTTAATGCGCCCTCCATCTGGGGCAGAGGCCACGGTACCGGCGTTGCTGCCGTCGGCGCCGTCGCCTGGTGGGAATCCCCCGAATACTTCCCCAATCGCTACGACTCAGCTCGAATCGACCCGGAGAGCTTTTCTTCACGGGGTGGCACCTACACCATCCAGTTTGATACCCAGGGCAACTACGCCCCCACCCAGCGCACCGTGCCGCACTTTGCCGCTGTCGATGCCAGCAACAACACCGTATTGGGTTCGCCTTCGTTCTCTGTAGCACCCGAGGATGGTGAGCCAGACAACTACCTTAACTTCTACGGCACATCCGCTGCCGCCGCCAATGCCGCCGGTATCTACGCGCTGTTGCGCCAAGTTCATCCCACTGCGACACCAGACCAACTGCGAGAGGCGGTAGAGGACAGCGCTATCGACGTCACCGGTCGCCGGGCAGCGGTCGGCTACGACGACGTCAGTGGCCACGGTTTAATGGATGCCGCCGCGGCATCAGCCCTGCTGGCAACACGACTCAGTGCCGGTGACGGCGGAGCAACAGACGGTGGCGCTAGCGATGGCGGTACCACAGATGGCGGGACAACGGACGGTGGAGCCACAGATGGAGGCGCAACAGACGGCGGTGCTAGTGATGGTGGCACCACGGATGGCGGTACTGGGGATTCCGGTAGCACCGACGGTGGTACTTCAGACGGCACGACAGATGGCGGCGCGTCGGACGGCGGCTCTTCCGGTGGTGGGAGTGGCGACAGTGGCGATACCGGGGGTGACCAGGCCAGCAATTCTGGTGGCTCAGGCGGTGGAGGAGGCGGGGGCGCCTGCTTTATCGCCACCGCGGCTTATGGCAGCTACTTGGCGCCGGATGTGAAAGTACTCCGGGACTTCCGCGACCACGTCTTGCTGCCTTATGATTTTGGCCAGAAGCTGGTGGCAATGTATTACCACTATTCACCGCCCATCGCCGATAAAATCGCCGCATCCCCGGCGCTTCGCAGTGTCACACGGGCGGGTCTCAGCCCCTTGGTATACAGCCTCAAATACCCCTATGCCAGTCTAATTCTGCTCTGTGGCGTCCTGATCGCGCTGGTGATTCGCCGCCGGCGCGCGCAAGCCGTTGATTTTTTACGGGTTCGCCTTTAGACTTCTGCGCCTCTGTCGGTACCGACAGCACCTCTCAGCGAATCCTTCGCGCATCCTGCCCGGGTGGTGAAATTGGTAGACACAGGAGACTTAAAATCTCTAATGTCAACTATTTTTAGGAGGTGGCAATAGGGTTGAAGGCCACGCAGCATAAGGCTTTCAGAAGGATTTAAGCTTTACGGTTAATTTGAAAATGGCTCGCTAGGTGTCAAATAGGGGCCACTAGAACCAAAGAAGATGTAACAAGCCTGGTAAAACCAGGCAAATGTAAGACCACGCCCGAGTGGTGAAATTGGTAGACACAAGGGACTTAAACAATTTGAGCCCTCCAGGGGAAACCCTGAAGGTGAAGCCCGTCAAACTCGGCGAAAGCCCTGGGTTCGTATTGAATCCGAGCCAACGCCGAGCCAAGCCCTAAGGTAGTTTCTTGGGGAAGGTGTAGAGAGCAGACGGCGGGCACCTAAGGCAAAGCGGTTACACGTGGCGCTAGGGTGAAGGCGTGCTCCAGACCACGAACAGCTATCTATATCGAATGCTGGCGGCGAAAGTCGAAGTGGTAAGAAAATCCCTCGACTGGAAACGGTCGTGCCGGTTCGATTCCGGCCTCGGGCACCATATCTTTTATTCGCGTTAACTCAAATCTGATCTAGCAGGCAAAGTACGATTTCGTCAAAACTAGGTGATTGCACCTCAGAGCAGAAGTTTATTTTTGAAGCGATAGTATCTGCTTCCGGTCAGAAGCGGCCGCTCGATCCATGGTCGCCTCCTATAAAATGGTGATGCATGTTTTTTTCGTCAGCTCTCGTCGTCAGCATGTGTCGTTATTGATCTATTTGGGCTGGACCTTCTATACCACTTCCTAGTCGCGTCGGATTTTAGGCTCCCAACGATGGCAGATCGAAAACATATACCTACGGAAACAAAACTGCGGCTGTTTTCGGAGGCTGCAGGTCATTGCCAACGCCCCGATTGCCTCCAGCCTCTTTTCCCCGCAGAAATGGGTGGAGACAAGCATATAGCCGAAATGGCTCATGTGATTTCGCACGGAGAAACGGGGCCGCGCTACGAAGAAAGGCCCGCCGGAGAGTTCGAGGTTGACTCCTTTGAAAACCTTATCCTGTTGTGCCCGACCTGCCATACTATCATCGACAAGGACCCCGACGGATATAGCCCATCCTTCACGACGATTTTTCTGGACGTCGTCGTAATGCAATCAATGCGTTAGAGACCGCTCAAGCCATCGTGGGCAAGGCGACCCCTCGCCTCGAAGGGTTACAACAGCAACTTGCTGGGTTATCCACCAATCAGGCCTTGCTGGAACAGGCAGAGAATATTGAAGATCTTCATGCGCGCTTAGGTGGTCATCGAAAGGCGCAGCAAGACCGACCGCACCTTGAAGCAGAATCTAAGCAGTTATTGGCGGATGCCGAGTCCTTACTCAAAGAGAATCGCCCTGATCTCGAATTCAAGAACATTGAGCAATTACGTCCCGTAATGGCAAAACGGCAGCCTATTGCCAGTTTGGGCAATAAAGAAGCCGTCCTGAATGCTCGGGCAGAACAAGCAGAGACCAGTCTGCGTGAAACAGAAAAGCGTCTGCAGGCCGCCCGCAAGGAACGTGACGAAATCGCCAAATCAGGTTCTACGGACGCACTACACCGGGCAATTGCCGCCGCCAGGAAGCAAGGGGAGTTGGACGCATCGATCCAGTCCACTCAGAGTCAACTTGCAGGCCAGGAAGCAGAATGTGTTGCCGATCTTTCAAGACTCACGCTTTGGCAAGGTGAGTTGGATGAAATGCCCCGCTTGGCGTTACCAAACCGGGAAAGCATCCATCAATTTGAAGAGAGCTACGCTGATCTCTCAAAGCGTATTCAGCGGCTTGAGGAGAAAAAGGACGAGCTAATCGATGCTTTGCAGGATACATCGCAGAGGCTCGATGAAATCGAGCGCGTCGGGGAGGTGCCGACGGAGGCTTCGCTTAACCAAGCTCGATCAGAACGCGATACAGTCTGGCAGTTGCTACGTCGCCAGTGGATAGGTAGTGAAGACGTATCAGTCGAAGCGAGTGAATACCAGAGTGAAGGCACATTGCCTGAAGCCTTCGAAAACCGCCTTGCAAGCGCCGATGAGGTGTCCGACCGGCTGCGCCGCGAAGCAGACCGGGTTCATGCGCTGGCAAGCCTTCAGGCCAAGCAGGAGGGAGGGCTACAGCAAGCTCAGAAGTTAGATGAACAGCTTGAGACAACAAGCGCTGAGAAGGCTCAATTGGATGCTGACTGGCAAGCAATGTGGGCTCCTTGCCAGATTGTTCCACGCACTCCGCGAGAGATGCGAGCCTGGCTGGATGCCTTTGAAAGGCTTCGTGATCAGGTGGCGCAGCTTAACCTGTTGCGCCAAAAAGAGACTGAGCTTGAGCATAATCGTAGCACGCACCTCCAGAGACTTAATGCACAACTGATACAACTGGGAAGAGCTGCGTCCACATCAAACGAGCTTGAAATCGTACTCCTGGAGTGCGAGGCGTTAGCCGGTCAGCTTGATGAAGCCAAACGCAAACGGGATTCATTGAGTAAGGAAGTTAAGGATCGGGAATCTGACGTTGAATCATTGAATGAAGAGCATCGATTGGCAACAGAGGCGCTCGAAGCATGGAGGGCACAGTGGGCAGCGCAGATGCTGAGTATTGGTTTACTAAGTGAGACATTGCCCTCGGAAGTTGATGATTTCTTTGAAAACCTCAGAGCATTGTTTTCGAAGCTGGGGGAAGTGGAGAAATTGCGGATAAGAATCAGTGCCATCGACGAAGATGCCGCAGCATTCCGCACCCAGGTGGAGGCCATAGTAGCCACTATTGCCCCCGAACTGGATGAGTTGCCAGCCGATGATGCGGTTGTGCGCCTCATTTCACTGCTATCTGAAAACCGATCAAGACAAACAAAGCGGCATCAGATTGAAGAACAGATCGAACAGGCAACGCAGGAGATACAGGATTCGAACGCTACCATCCAGACGATGACTGATCGCCTGGATGCGTTATGTGTGGAAGCAAAATGCGATGGTCACCCTCTACTTGAGGCGGCGGAACGCCGCTCGGCTGATTACCTTCGAATTAAGACAGCAATTGATTCGATAGAGCAGGAGATCCTGGATGCAGGTGAGGGCAGCACCATTGCCGAGTTGGAAGCTCAAGCGGAGGGTATCGATCCGGATAGTTTGCCGGGGCGAATCACAGAATTGAAAAACAAGATCGAGGATGAGCTCGAACCCAAACGTACCGAGCTCGCATCGGCAAAGGGACGTGAAGAAAAGGAGTTAGAACTTATGGATGGCAGTGATCAGGCAGCCATGCTCGCCGATCAGGCTCAGGCCACACTTGCCAGTATCCGCTCAGATGCTGAGCGCTATATTCAGGTGAAATTGGCTGGCAAGATATTGCGCGATCAGATTGAGCGTTATCGCCAGGAAAACCAGGGACCGCTGGTCAAACGCGCCAGCGAACATTTCTCGGCACTGACACTTGGTTCGTTCGATGGTCTCATGACCGATTTTAATGAAAGAGATGAACCCATCCTCGCTGGCATTCGTCCAGGAAGAGAGCGTGTGACTGTGGAAGGCATGAGCTCAGGGACGCGGGACCAGCTCTACCTGGCGTTGCGTCTCGCATCTTTGGAAAAATACATGGAATCGTCCGAACCGATGCCTTTCATTGTGGATGACATACTTGTGGACTTTGATGACGCTCGTTCACAAGCCGCATTGCATGCGCTGGCTGAATTATCTGAGAGGACACAAGTCATTCTGTTCACGCATCATTCTCGGGTTGTTGAGCAGTCGAAGAAAGTCCAGGGAGTGGTTAATGTACAGCAGCTGTAGTTTGCGGTGCTATTAGGTTTTCTGCTAATGAATCACTCCCATAACCGCCGTTCGTGTGACAGACTACGGTTTAAGTACTCGCGCACCCATTTCCACCTCTGGTAATATGTTTGCTGGTTGATAATGGTGTGCAAAATACCGCCGCCGGAAAAATCACTGCATCACCCGCGTAAACAAAGAGCTCGTGATTCTGACGGTAAACGCGACGGTAAAACCCAATACCAGCCTTTTATAAACCCTTTACCTTCAATGGGTTATGATCCTCGTTGATGAGTCCGATCCGAAAAATTCAGGACGTAACCACTTCCCATCTCGAAGAGGTCATCGAGAAACATCATGTCAATGGATCGGATGTTGCTCACGGCGCCCCCTATCTCTACTTTGTACCTGTTGTGGATTCGTTGATGGCTTTTTCGATGGCGGCACAGGCGTCGAGAAGTGCATCGAACGGCAGTGCTTCTCCAACCATGACTTCATCAGCCAGCATGGCTTCATAATCCTTGGCAAGGGCGGTTTTCGCATCGCCGTCTGGAACAATTTTCAACTTTCCTGTCGTCGCAGCGATATAGTCAATGACTTCGCCTTCCGTGTCTTTTTCGATGAAGAAGTGTGCCTTGTGCTGCGCGACAGTTGACGCGACTGTGTGGTCTGATATGACCGTGGTGTAATGCGGACTCCGACTGATCGCAGCCAAGTCATGCCAATGTCGAGCGTATCGCTCTCCACGGAGACGACCTTGAGCGCAGAATACGTGGGCATCCGTCGCTTTTTCCCAGAACGTTCGGGCGATACCCATGACCTGTGGTGATGCCGTGGGGAATTCGATCTCAGCCAGGTGTTCGGCAATGTCGCATTCTACGGAGTGTATTTCGTGCGGTTCACCGGTTGCTCTACCGCCGAATTCCAGTGTGACAACCGGGGCAATGTACCCTGTGCCTTTGGTGAGGGCAGGGTAGCGGAGCATCAGTTTGTCGTTATCCTTGCCGCCCTGCTCAAGTTGCGCCTGAACTCCCTCTTTGGCCAGTGCAGCTTCTATGACAGGTTGAATATGTGTCGTGATCCAGTCGGGTAGCCGATGGCGCACAGCTTTCGTCCATTTGCCGGCCTGGCTTCGACTGCGAGGTAGCTCACCGCTTTCACCTGTCAGGTCGGGAATCAGTTTGCGGATGTCATAAGTCAGGTCGATATCTTCTGAAAAGCGGTCAATGACCTTGTAGGCCTTGGAGAGGGATGTGCCACCCTTGAAGGTTAGGTCAGCGCCTATTGCCGCGTCGAATAGTGTGCGAAGTGTCCATACCACCCAGATATCTTTTTCTAATAGATGGGCGGGACGTCCGGTTTCCGCTCGCGCGTATTCAAGCGCTTCCCTTTGGTCTTTCTGGCTGAGCTCAAAAAAACTTTCAGGCATGTGCCGCTTCCTTCCCGATTGCCTGTGCCATCCAGGAAGGCAGGGCAGCGCGAGCCGAGGTCAGCGCTTTCCATTCAGCCGGGGGAAGGGTGCGATGCAACGATGACAGGGATGCATCGGCGTGTGCCGATCCGATCCAGGCCAGTGCCCGCACAGCCTCGCCGGCAGGACGTGCTCCAAGAGCCAGCATCCAGCGGGGGGCGTGCTTGACCAAAATTTCCCCCTTACCCAGCTTGAGCTTTCGGGTGCGGCCGGACGTCAGGTAGACCTCTTTGATCGGTACCTGCTGAGTCAGCCCCAGGGCGTTGGCTGAATTTGCGCCGTGTCGAACGACAATTTCGCCACTTCGCTTCGCCAGCGAGCTTATGACTTTTTCAGGGGAGGGCGCGCGCGATCCAAACCTGCTGGATACCGGGGCAACGTAGGTGCCACGCGCCACGCGCATCAGTTTGCCTTCCTTGGTCAGCCGTGAGAACGCCTGATCGACGGCGGCCCGGCTTCCCAGGTGCAGGAATTCTTTGGGCGACAGCACACCACCCTCGGGGAGGGTGCGGGCACGTCGAAGGATGGTTTCTGGCAAAGTCTTCATTGGTGGTGCCTCTACATGATGTAAGAAGTATAACTTAGTTTCTGACATCATGTAACCAGAATGGTTTTGTGCTCCTGGCCGAAGGGGACTGGCGGGGTGGGGATGCTGGCTGGAGGCTTTTATGGCGCGGTATAGGGGGGGGCGGAAGGGTAAAAGAAGGCGCGCAGTCCTTCTCAGGCCACTCCGTCCGTGCGACCGATAGACAGGTAATCGGATAATCATGCCTGAATATCCGCATATGGAGCGGATTTTGGATAATGATTTGCGATCAGTGGCTACCGCTACTACTCCTCCTTATTTAGAAAAATATAAAATATCGTAGTATAGCTACGATTAAAATAGGTTGATTAAATTGACTAGTATTTGGGAAAGCTGTATAAATCGTAGCATGGCTACGAAAAACACGAGCAAACTAAATATTCTCTATACCAGGCTGGAGCCAGGGGCGCCGCTGACGTCGGAAGATCTGGCGGCCCTGGATATCTCTGCCGACTTGGCGGTTCACTACGTGCGGGCCGGATGGTTGATGCGGTTGGCGAGAGGGGTTTACTGCCGGCCAAACGAAGAATTAAAGCTGCATCCCTGTCTCCTTCTGTTGCAGCGCAAACTTGCAGGACTCCACGTCGGCGGCAAGTCGGCGCTCGATTGGTATGGTGTGCGTCAGTACGTATCGCAACAATCGACGTTACTTCTTTATGGTTGGGCCGACGGTCATTTGCCGGACTGGTTCACCGACCGCTTTCCGGCCCAGTATCACCGCAAGCGTCTGTTCGACGAGGACTGTGACAACTTGTTGCATGCCATGCCTTTTGAGAGACGGGAGGGGGCGCCGCAGGTTTCGTCGCCGGAACGAGCACTGTTGGAACTGCTCAGCGAAGTCGGCGTGCGCCAGCCTTTGCAGGAAGCCCGCGAACTCGTCGAAAGTACCTACAATTTGCGTGTCAACGTGCTGCGTGAACTGTTGCAGCACTGTACCAGTGTCAAGACGGTGCGACTTTGCCTCCAACTGGGTCGCGAGGGTGGATTGCCATGGGCAGAGAAACTTGATCCGGACACGTTGCCGACCGGCAGTGACCGGCCCTGGGTATCCAAATCCAGCGACGGCCTGTTGGTGCTAAAGCCATGAATACGGCGTATCTCGATACCGCACGCCTGTTGACACAAGTGGCACCACTGGTCTTTGTGGATGACACGTTTGCCTTGAAAGGTGGTACGGCCATCAACCTCTTTGTGCGCGACATGCCGCGACTGTCGGTGGATCTTGATCTGGTATTCCCGGACCACTCCCTGCCGCGTGAACAGGCACTGGCTCGGATTAACGACGCGATTCGGCAGGCGGCGGAGCGCCTGAACAAACATGGATTTCAGACACACATGCTGGCCGCTGAGGCGGGTGAGACCAAGCTGTTGGTGCGCCGTGGGGGAACCGAAGTCAAAATCGAAGCCAATTTCGTTCTGCGTGGAACAGTGAAGCCGGTGCGTCGGGCGTCTATTACACCTCTCGCCAGTGATGTGCTGATGGCCGATTTGGAAATCCCCGTGGCGTCACTGGAGGACCTTTATGGTGGCAAGCTGGTCGCCGCACTGGACCGTCAGCATCCCCGTGATCTGTTCGACGTGATGCAGCTGTTTGAGCATGAGGGCATCACGCCCGGCATTCGCCGGGCCTTCGTTGTGTACCTGGCCAGTCATAACCGTCCGGTACATGAAGTGTTGTTCCCACAGCTGAGGGATATTGGCCATGACTACAAGCATAACTTCGAAGGGATGACAGCCGACTCCGTGGCGCTCGAAGCATTACTGGCGACACGTGATCGAATGATTGATGAACTTCAGTCAGGGCTCGACGGCAAGGAACGGCAATTTCTGCTATCGCTGGTAGCCGGTGCTCCCGATTGGTCGCTAATGGGTATCACTCATCTTGAACATTTGCCCGGTATTCGTTGGAAGTTGCACAACCTGGCAAAATTGCGGAAAGCCAATGCGAAGAAATTTGCCGAGCAGGCCGATATGTTGTCGACGCGGTTAGCCAGTGTGACTTGAATTGGACTTTCCGCCATAGGGAACTCTCAACTTTGATGGTGCTTCTGGTGATCTAGGGAACCATCAATTAGTGGCACTCAATCTCTATCTTAATTCGGGTAACTAGGTGCAATACCTACAAGGTGCTTTCAAGGCTTCGAACCTGTTTAATCACTAGTGTTTGCCTAGGGCCTCCAAGATACGGCATTCGGCAATGTGACCACCTGAACAGCTTGCAGATATACGCCGTAACTCCCTGGCCAGAGATTCAAGGTGCCTGATGCGGTTGCGAATTCCGTGCAGATGCTTGTCGGTAATACTGTCCACCGCCTGACAGGAAAGATCGGGTTGTTCTTTGAGCGACAGCAGTTCCCGGATATCGTCCAAGGAAAAACCCAGCTCACGAGCATGAAGAATAAAGCGTAGCTGCTGGATATGATGGTCTGCGTAACAACGGTAGCCACTTTCCGAACGCGCAGTAGGTGAAAGAATGCCCACCCGTTCATAGTAGCGAATGGTTTCGATATGGCAGCCCGACAGTCGTGATGCCTCGCCAATCTTCATGGTGTGTCTCTTGACTCTGTAACGGTTACAGACTTTATGGTAGCAGAGAAGACACAATGCTTGGAGAGGATAATGAGTTCAGGTTGCTGCGATGTTGATACGGTTGACCAACTGGCCACGGCGGGGCGCCGTAAAACCCTGTACGTTGTCCTGTGGATCAATATCCTGATGTTCGCCGCGGAACTCGGCGCTGGCATCTGGGCGGACTCCAAGGCGCTGATGGCGGATTCCGCCGATAATCTCGGTGACAGCCTGGTCTATGCCATAAGCCTCTTCGTGGTTGCTCGCAGTGTGCGCTGGCGTGCCGGGGCAGCCTTTATGAAAGGGTTGATTCAGCTCACCTTTGGGCTGGGCCTTATCCTCACGATTATCGCCAGTCTGCTGGGAGAACCACAGCCAATTGGGTTGGTGATGATGGCAGTTGCAGGCGTAGCGCTGATTGGCAACCTGATTTGCTTCGGACTGCTGATGAAGCATCGGGGCGAGGACGTGAATATGCGCTCTGTGTGGCTGTGTTCCCGCAACGATGTGATCAGTAATACCGGGGTGATTATTTCAGGAGTTCTGGTTATTTGGCTCGATTCTTATTGGCCGGACTTGATAGTTGCTAGTATCGTTGCTGTCGTTTTTTTGCACACGGCCTATGAAGTACTTCGAAGTGCAGGTCAATCCTGGCGGGGTGAACCTCAAGCTCACGTCAATATTTGCAGTTCTGGCGCTTAATGGAAGTATCCGTTGATTGATCTATGTCAATCATCAAGGGCGTTATGTTTGAACTTTCGAGAGAATAAGGTATCCTTCCTAATGTTAATATAACCATTTGCAGATTATGTGGCTTAGCAGATTCAGATTTTACATGGCAATCTTCGCGTTACTGGCTTTCACCAGCCAGTCGTTTGCTGCTGCGAAATTGCCCTGCCACAAGATGAGTCACGAACCCGATGTTCCAGTAATGACGGGGGCAATGGATCATGGAAGCCATACCAAGGCAAACAATATCCAGATTAATAATGCCCTTACGGCTGATGCCGCTGATTGTTGCAGCCAGGATCACTGCTCTCAGCTGGATTGCATCTCTGCAAGCGTTGCGGTGGTGAGTACACTGTCGTCGTTTTCCGTCCAGTTTTCTCAAACCCTCAATACAGCGTATTCGGTTTCCTTCCTCTCCCAGGCAGCTTCCTCGCTGTTTCGCCCCCCCCATTTCCCGCTGAAGTAGGGTTGGTACGCCTGAAATTCAGGCGTCTGACGACTCGATAAGCGGGAGATCAAAACTCCCATAACGTATGTTTAAAACGCGCCATCGCTACGAGCGCGTTCACAGCAACTCTTGATTGGGAGTCATCATGAAGCCGTTACATACCTATCTGCGCTTTCCGGCGCTGATCCTATTCCTGTTATTTCTTGCCGCTTGTTCCGAAAGCGAAAATCACGCAACTAAAAGCGCAACGATTGCCTCGTTGGATGTTTATAAAAGCCGCACCTGTCAATGCTGCCAGCAATGGGTTCACCATATGGAAGATGTTGGTTTCGACACAGAAACCCACCATCCGTCGGACTTGAATCGCATTAAAAATGACTATGGCATAACACCTGAATTCCAGTCCTGCCATACGGCAGTTTCGAGCGACGGTTATGTATTCGAAGGCCATATCCCGGCGCGCTTTGTTCAGCAGTTTCTGGAAAACCCTCCCGATGACGCCATCGGCCTTAGTGTGCCCGGCATGCCGGCAGGCAGCCCTGGTATGGAGATGGGTGACAGGTTTACAGCTTATAAGGTATGGCTGCTTAAAAAAGACGGTTCGGCTGACGTGTTTGCATCTGTGAATAGTCGCGATCAGCAATAGGACATATAACGATGAACATTCAATGGGTATTTTTATTATTTTTGCTGGTGGGGTTTCCTGCGTTTGCTCAGAGCCCGACTAATAAGCTGAGTCTGGATGAGGCCATCGCCCATGCCATTGCCACGGATCCCTGGCTGAACGGTAGCCGGCATCGCGAAGATGCTTTGACCAGCGAATCAATTTCAGCATCGACGCTTCCAGACCCCAAGGTCAGCCTGATGGCGGCTAACTTTCCTACCGATAGCTTCGATATCAACCAGGAGCCTATGACGCAGCTCACTGTAGGTGTTAGTCAGGTGTTCCCTCGCGGCGATAGTCTGGCGCTGTCCAGCCGTCAGAAACAGGAGTTGGCGGAACAGGAGCCGTTGCTCAGGCAGAATCGTCAGGCCAGGGTAACGGCTATTGTCTCGCAGTTGTGGCTGGACGCATTCAGGGCCCAGGAGAGCATTCGATTGATTGAGCAGGATCGCTCGCTATTTGAACATTTGGTGGATGCAACCAAAGCGAGCTATTCGTCGGCACTGGGAGGTGCTCGCCAGCAGGATATTATCCGGGCCCAATTGGAGCTTACCCGGTTGGATGATCGTTTGACGGTGCTGCGGCAACAGTCGGAGTCAGCCCAACAGCGTTTATCCGAGTGGGTCGGCGGTCTTGCCAGTCTGCCGTTAGCGCAGCTTGTGCCCAGTCAGTACGGTGATGAGCCGGCGTCGGTGGGAGGTCAGCCGGATAGTGATCGTTGGCTCTATGAACAGGTCAACCGGCACCCACTCTTGCGGGCGCTTGATCAGCGTATTGATGCCATGGAGACCGGGGTCGAATTAGCGCGCCAGAAATATAAACCTGAGTGGGGTCTTTCCGCCCAATATGGCTATAGGGACGATGATCCCATGGGGCGTGACCGGGCTGATTTTTTTTCTGTCGGTGTGACCTTTGACCTGCCGCTTTTCACCGGCAAGCGACAGGATAAAGACGTCAGTGCGGCCACTTCCCGGGCTGAGGCCATAAAAACTGACAAGTTACTGATGGCGCGAAAGCTGATGGCGGAACTGGATACGGCCTTGGTACAGCTACAGCGCCTGAATGATCGTCGCGCGCTCTACGCCGGGCAGTTATTGCCGCAAATGTCAGAGCAGGCCGAAGCTGCCCTGGCCGCCTACAACAACGACGACGGCGACTTTGCCGAAGCGGTGCGCGCCCGCATTGCTGAGTTAAATGCCAAGATCGACTTTTTAACGATCAGGATTGATCGGCTGAAGATGATTGCCGAGTTGAATTACCTCTTGTCCAAAAATGGTTCAGAACCGTTTCCCGCCACCAGCAGAGAACACGCTGAAGGATTAACCCCATGAAGATTCAATTGAATAAATCTTTTTTCATTACAGTTGCCTTGTTGATTGCGACAGCGACCCTTTCGCACTACTCGGCCCTATGGCGTATGAAAGAGACCACAGGCAGTGATGACGTTGCTGCCGAGAAAAAACCACTCTACTGGGTCGCGCCGATGGACCCCAACTATAAGCGCGATAATCCGGGTAAATCTCCTATGGGGATGGATCTGATACCTGTGTATAAAGACGCGGTCGGCGATCAGGAGATTGGCACAGTCACCATCTCTCCGGATGTAGTTAACAATCTGGGGGTACGTACAGCCCCTGTCACTCGGGGGCGTTTGGATCTAACCATCAGTACAGTGGGTTATGTGCAATACGATGAAGATCGCCTTGTTCACATTCATCCACGGGTGGAGGGTTGGATCGAAAAGCTCCATGTCAAAGCTGCGGGTGATCCGGTTATACAGGGTGAGCCGCTGTATGCGTTGTATTCGCCGACTTTGGTCAATGCCCAGGAAGAACTGTTGCTGGCATTAAAACGAAATAATCCAACACTAATAACGGCTGCCATGGAGCGGCTATCGGCCTTGCAAGTGCCTCATTCAGAAATCAATCGCCTAAAAAAATCCGGCAAGGTTAGTCAGACCATTACCATCACCGCACCTCAATCTGGGGTATTGGATAATCTGAACACTCGGGAAGGGATGTTTGTTAAGCCGGGTATGGAGATGATGGCCATAGGCCAACTGGAGCATATCTGGGTGATTGGTGAAATATTTGAACGGCAGGCGGCCAGTGTGCAAGTGGGTGATGCAGTGCGCATGCGACTGGATTATTTACCCGGTCGCGAGTGGAAAGGAAATGTTGATTATATTTACCCCTCTCTGAACGCCAAAACGCGTACCGCTCAGGTTAGGGTGCATTTTGACAGCTCGGATAGATTCCTGAGGCCGGGCATGTTTGCGCAAATGACAATAGTTACCAAGCCCTCGCGGGAGACTTTACTCATTCCCCGTGAAGCACTGATTCGTACCGGTAGCCAATCAAGAGTGGTATTGGCAAAAGGTGAAGGGCGTTTTAAGTCCATCGCAGTGAAGGTAGGCAGAATTGGTGAAGATAAGGTGGAAATCCTTTCTGGTTTAAAAGACGGTGAGCGCATTGTTACGTCTGCCCAGTTCCTGATTGATTCCGAATCCAGCAAAACCTCAGACTTTAAGCGGATGCACCACGGCGAAGATCAGCCTAGCTCAGTTTGGGTTGCCGCCACGATCAAGAGCGTGATGCCGAATCATCGAATGGTGACAGTCAAGCATGAAGCGATTGATGCTTGGGAATGGCCAGAAATGACCATGGATTTTCAGGTTAATCCAAAAGTTAATTTTGAGGCGTTAACACTTGGTACTCAGCTGCACATGGAAATTACCAAGCTCGATAACGGGCAGTATGAAATGACTGGCACACATATTATGAGTGGCGAGAGTGAGGAGGACATATCTTCGGAGGACGAAGAGAAATTGGATCATAGTCAGATGAATCACGGTGAGATGGATCACTCCGAAATGGATCACAGCCAGATGAATCATGCACAAATGAACCAGGATGGTAAGGAACCTAACACGGTTGATCATTCAAAGATGGATCACTCCAATCAGCAACAGCACTCAGGTGACGGGGAGTAAAGCATGATTGAATCCATTATTCGCTGGTCCGTTCATAACCGTTTTTTTGTGCTGCTGGCCACTTTGATGTTGGTGGGAATTGGTGGCTGGTCCCTTAAAAATACACCGGTAGATGCTATTCCCGATTTGTCGGACGTGCAGGTGATTATCAAAACCAGTTATCCGGGGCAGGCGCCGCAGGTGGTGGAAGATCAGGTCACCTATCCGCTGACTACTGCCATGTTGTCAGTACCGGGTGCGGTCACCGTACGCGGCTACTCGTTTTTTGGCGACTCCTATGTCTATGTCATTTTTGATGAAGATACCGATGCTTACTGGGCCCGCTCGCGGGTATTGGAATACCTGTCGCAGGTGGCGCCGACGCTGCCACCCAGTGCCAGACCACAATTGGGACCGGATGCGACTGGCGTGGGATGGGTTTATCTCTACGCGTTGGTAGATAGAACTGGTCAGCACGACATCAGTCAGTTGCGCAGCCTGCAGGATTGGTTTTTGAAATACGAACTGCAAACGGTGCCGGGGGTGTCAGAAGTCTCTGCGCTTGGCGGTATGGTCAAACAGTATCAGGTCAAAGTAAATCCGGACAAGCTTCGTGCTTTTAATATTCCTCTCTCTCATATCCAGATGGCCATCCAACGTGGTAATCAGGAAGTTGGTGCTTCTGTTGTGGAGATGAGTGAAGCGGAATATATGGTGCGTGCCAGTGGCTATATCCAGGGTATTGACGATCTGAGAACCATTCCTCTGGGTTTGGATATGAATGGCACACCGCTGTTATTAAAGGATGTGGCCGATATTGAACTGGGTCCGCAAATGCGCCGTGGTATTGCTGAACTTAATGGTGAGGGAGAAGTGGTAGGTGGGATTGTCGTCATGCGCTTTGGCGAGAATGCCCAGAAAACCATTGATGGCGTCAAAGCAAAGTTGGAAAAACTCAAGGTGGGTTTGCCGGAAGGCGTAGAAATTGTCACGGTTTACGACCGATCTCGATTGATCTCTAGCGCCATTGACAGTTTATGGAAAAGTCTGGTTGAAGAGCTTGCTATCGTCGCGTTGATCTGTGTCATTTTCTTATTTCATGTCAGGTCATCACTGGTGGCAGTCGTTAGCCTGCCGCTGGGAATCCTGACGGCCTTTATTGTGATGTACTGGCAAGGCATTAATGCAAACATTATGTCCCTTGGAGGAATCGCGATTGCCATCGGTGCCATGATAGATGGTGCGATTGTGATGATTGAAAATATGCATAAGCATATGGAACGTACGCCGTTGACGCCAGAGAACCGTTGGAAAGTGGTGGCAGAGTCTGCCAGCGAAGTCGGCCCGGCATTGTTTTTCAGTCTGCTGATTATCACCGTCAGCTTTGTGCCGGTATTTACCCTGGAGGCTCAGGAAGGCCGAATGTTTAGTCCCCTAGCCTTCACTAAAACCTATGCCATGGCCGCCAGCGCCGCGTTGGCAGTGACAGTGGTGCCGGTGTTGATGGGGTATTTTATCAGGGGCAAGGTGGTCGCCGAGAGAAAAAACCCCATCAACAGGTTGCTGATTGCAGGCTATATGCCGCTGCTCAAGGGTGTTTTGCGCTTTCCAAAAATCACACTCGCCATGGCTGGCGTTGTGTTTCTTGTTGGGATCTGGCCGCTTAACAAGATTGGCAGCGAATTCATACCCGATCTGGATGAAGGCGACCTGATGTACATGCCCACTACCTATCCGGGCCTGTCCATCGGCAAGGCGCGGGAAATCCTGCAACAGACTGACAAGCTGATTGCCACAGTTCCGGAAGTAGAAACCGTATTTGGCAAAATTGGACGGGCTGAAACTGCTACAGATCCGGCGCCGCTAACCATGATTGAAACCTTTATTCAGTTGAAACCCAGAGAGGCGTGGCGCGATGGCATGACCACCGACAAACTCAAGAAGGAGCTTGATGCGCTGGTGAAGTTTCCCGGCTTGACCAATGCCTGGGTGATGCCCATCAAAACCCGCATCGACATGCTGGCTACCGGTATAAAAACCCCGGTGGGTATTAAGGTGGCTGGCCCCGACCTCAAGGAGATCGAAAAAATCGGCAAGCGTTTGGAGCAGGTGCTCAAAGATGTACCTGGCACAGCCTCAGTATATTCCGAGCGAGTAGCGGGTGGCCGTTATATCAAGGTGGATATTCAGCGAGAAAAAGCCGCACGCTATGGCCTCAATATCGCCGATGTGCAGCAAGTGGTTGCCACCGCTATAGGCGGTATGAACGTAGCGCAGACTATCGAAGGGCTGGAACGTTACCCCGTCAACCTGCGTTACCCACAAGATTATCGCAACTCTCCCGAGCAGTTAGCTCTGCTGCCTATTGTCACGACCAGTGGTCAGCGCATTGCATTGGGGGATGTTGCTCGTGTTTATGTTGAAGACGGGCCGCCTGCCATCAAGAGTGAAAACGCCCGTCTTAATGGTTGGACCTTTGTCGATATCGACGGAGTGGATGTCGGCAGTTATGTGGAAGACGCTATGAAAGTGGTGGCCGATCAGGTCGAACTACCAACAAGCTACTCCCTGAATTGGTCGGGACAGTATGAATACATGTTGCGGGCCAAAGAGAAGCTCTCCTACGTGGTGCCTCTGACTCTGGCAATTATCATCGTGCTGCTCTATTTAAATTTCCGCAGTGTTGCCGAGGTCGCCATCATTATGGGCACCTTACCACTGGCAATGATTGGGTCCATCTGGTTGATGTATTTGCTTGGTTACAACTTTTCCGTTGCTGTGGGTGTGGGTTTTATCGCGTTGGCGGGCGTGGCGGTAGAAATTGGCGTCATTATGCTGGTCTATCTCAACCAGGCACATACGCTTTTCTTGCTTCAGTGTGAGGAGCGGGGCATCACACCGAGTATGAAAGGATTACGGGAAGCTGTTCTTCACGGTGCAGGCTTACGTGTTAGACCGGTGATGATGACGACAGTCTCTACTATTGTCGGCTTACTGCCGATCATGTTCAGTACCGGTACAGGGGCGGAAGTGGTCAGCAGAATTGCTGCACCTATGGTGGGGGGCATGCTCAGTGCTTTGGTATTGACATTGTTGGTATTGCCGGCGGTTTATTTGCTTTGGAAGCAGGGCAAGGTAGATGAATAGCTGGACGAAGAACTTACAAGGCCATTACAGCAATGTAATGAACGAGTCACCTTACCGTCAGGTACCCAGCCCTAGGATAGGCCGGATGTTTTCCTATGATCGGCACTTTGCTTTTTTTCATACGTAAGCTGGCGGACAGACAATTGATCGGTACCGACCGAGACAAATACAGCCAGATTCAGGGTGATTGAAATATTGAAAATCAAAAGTGGAAGACTGTTAAAAATTGCTTGACCTGTGTCTTGGACACAGGTGTAAGGTGACAAAAAGCCGGATAAATACTTCGGATTTACTCTCGGGTTTAGAACTGATGATTGACTCATATCAAGGCAAGGAACAGATCCTCGGGGTTAATCTGAATCCTGTGATAGTCAGACTGAGCTGCGAGGAGGGCTGTGTGAAAGTTATCGAAATGGCCAGGCGTTTAGGGGTTACGGCCGATACGGTGCGGTTTTATACCCGGATCAAGATTTTGAATCCCACAAAAAGCAAGGCCAATGGTTACCGGGAATACAGTGATAAAGATGTTAATCGCTTACGGTTCGTGCTGAGTGCCCGACAGTTGGGATTTTCGGTAGAGGATATTCAGGAGATTCTCGCCCATGCGGACAAGAAAAAGTCTCCTTGCCCAACGGTGCGCCGCTTGATTGATCAGCGCCTGCATGAAACCGAGCGACAGCTTAGGGAAACGTTGAAATTGCGGGATCGCATGCAACAGGCTGTGTTGGAGTGGAGTCAAAAGCCGGATAAGGCGCCAACGGGCCATATGCTTTGTCATCTGATCGAAGAATTCACTGCGGAGGATAGGTTATGAATACACACAAAACGCCAAGTGCGGGTCAACACCGAGGTGGTTGTTGCTGCGCCGGCAAATCATCCGTTTCTGCTGAAGCCCGAGATATCCGCAGCGTTAGCGATACGTCTCTTCCTCTTCATCGTTTACAGGTTCAGGGTGCCACCTGCGGTGGTTGCGTGAAAAGTATCGAGCAGACGTTGAAATCCGTTGCAGGGGTTAGCGAAGTGTCGATGGACCTGGCAACGGGCGTCGCTTCAGTCATTGGTGTGGTTGAACCAAAAAACCTTACCGATGCGTTGGATCGTGTGGGTTTTCCCGCAACGCTCATTCGCTAGTTGCTGTCAAGTAAACCAGGAGTATGGATATGAGTTCAACAAACACGGAATCTGGCAATCCATCCTGTCATGAACGTACGGAAACTGGCCAGCATCACCACCATCATGTTCATGGCGGCAGCGCAGTAAGCCAGGAACTGATGATCGAAGGCGCTGGTTGTGCCAGCTGTGTGGGAAAAATCGAATCCGCCCTAAAAGCGATACCGGGTGTGGAAAACGCGGAAATGAATTTCGCTCAGCGAACCGTTAGCGTGTTCGGTTCGGCGCCTGCCGAGCAATTGATAAAAGCCGTTGAGGGCGCCGGTTATAACGCCAAAATCAGCCTTGCTGACAATGAAGACGATGCATTGGAGGAAAAAGAAAAAGCTGATTGGGCTTACTACAAACGACTGATGCGGGAAATGACCATCGCCCTCAGTCTGGGCGTGCCGCTGATGATTTACAGCATCGTAGTCGGCGAAATGACGGTAACAAGCACTGGTGGGCGCATTGCCTGGTTGGCTGTTGGATTACTGACACTTGCGGTGATGGTGTTCTCTGGCAAACACTTTTATGTCGGTGCCTGGCAATCCTTTAAAAATCACTCGGCCAATATGGATACCTTGATTGCTTTAGGCACAGGTACGGCGTGGGTGTATTCGATGGTGGTGGTGTTTGTTCCTCACTTGGTGCCGGAAATGGCGCGCCATGTTTATTTCGAGGCGACCGCGATGATTATTGGTTTAATCGATCTCGGTCTTGCCCTGGAATTGAAAGCCCGCGGTCGTACCTCTGAGGCTATTAAGCGCCTGATTGGATTGCAGGCGAAAACGGCGCGGGTTATTCGCGATGACAAAGAACTGGATATCGCTATCGAACAGGTTCTACTGAACGATGTGGTCCGCGTGCGCCCAGGTGAAAAAATTCCCGTCGATGGTGAAGTGGTTGAAGGGCATACGGCGATTGACGAATCCATGCTCACCGGCGAGCCGATGCCGGTTGAAAAAGCCACTGGGAATACCGTAGCGGCGGGCACCATCAATAAATCCGGCTCAATTTTGTTTAAAGCTACCCGCGTTGGTAAAGACACGGCGCTGGCGCAAATCATCAATATGGTCAAGCGCGCACAAAACTCCAAGCCGCCGATTGGTCGTTTGGCTGATGTCATCTCGGCATATTTTGTACCGGTGGTGATGATTATTGCTGTGGTGAGTGCCTTGACCTGGCTTAATTTTGGACCGGAACCGGCGGTGGCATTTGCCATAGTATCGGCCACGACTGTATTGATTATCGCCTGTCCCTGTGCGCTGGGGCTGGCCACGCCGATGTCGGTGATGGTGGGTGTGGGTAAGGCCGCAGAGGCGGGCGTGCTGATTCGCAACGGAGAAGCCCTGCAAACCGCGTCGAAGATAACGGCGATGATTCTGGATAAAACCGGCACCATTACCCTGGGTGCACCGAAGGTCACCGATGTACTGGTGGCGGGTGAGTATGATGAGCAGGCGGTGTTGCGATTGGCAGCAACGCTTGAATCCGGCTCTGAGCATCCGTTGGCCATGGCTATTGTTGAAAGTGCTCAGGAAAGAGGGATCGAAATGGGCAAGGTGTCCAATTTTAACGCCATTGCCGGCCACGGTGTGCAGGCGGAGGTGGACGGAAAAACACTGTTATTCGGCAATGAAAAGCTCATGCGCGAGCGCACCATTGAGCTCGGTGATTTTGTCGAAAAGGCCCAGGCGTTGGCCGCCGAGGCTAAAACACCGATGTATTTCGCTATTGATAATCAACTTGCAGCGATTATCGCTGTGGCCGATCCGATTAAGAAAGACTCCATAGCGGCCATCAAGCGTTTGCAACATAACGGTATTCGGGTGGTGATGCTCACCGGCGACAACCGCGCCACAGCCAAAGCGGTAGCGGAAAAAGCCGGTATCAAGGAATTCTTTGCTGAAGTACTGCCGGAAGAAAAATCCAAAAAAGTGCAGAAGCTGCAAATGGAAGGCGAAGTGGTGGGCATGACGGGTGACGGTATTAACGATGCGCCGGCCCTGGCTATCGCCAATGTCGGTTTTGCTATCGGCACCGGTACGGATGTGGCCATTGAGAGTGCCGACATAACACTGATGCGGGGTTCGTTACATGGCCTGGCGGATGCCATTGCCGTCAGCAAGGCTACGTTGCGAAATATCAAACAAAATCTATTTGGCGCCTTTATTTACAATGTCGCCGGCGTGCCTTTTGCAGCCGGGGTGTTGTATCCATTTTTCGGTTTGCTGTTAAGTCCGGTGATTGCCGGTGCGGCGATGGCGTTTTCATCGCTGACAGTTGTAACCAATGCTAATAGGCTGCGCTTCTTTAAAGCGCAGGAGCACTAATGAGAATGACGGGAAGAGGGCGTTGCGATGATGATTATTAATATTGCGGGTTTAGCGCTAATTGCACTGATTGTGTGGTGGTTCTGGCTCTACAAGCCGAAAGAAGCCGAGCTGGGTGAAAACGATCTGGTGATTACTGTGGAAAACGGTACCTATTCGCCTTCGCGCATTAAAGTGCCGTCTGGAGAACCGGTAGAAATCAAATTTATGCGCAGAGATCAATCGCCCTGTTCTGAAACTTTATTGATCCCCGAACTGCAAATCAGCGACACCTTACCGTTGAATAAACTGAAGACCATTCAGCTGCCAGCAATGTCATCCGGCGAGTATGCGTTTCATTGTCAGATGCAGATGTACCGTGGACAAATCACGGTGCAATAAGCAGGAGGCCAATGAACATCAACAAAGTCACGGCCATTTTTGACGAGTTTCGCCTGAAAAACGTGGAAGAAACTTTGATTCGACATGGGGTGAAGGATTTTACCTTGCATCTAGTTCGTGGGCGTCTGTGGATACACGATAAACGCGGCGCAACAGACAACGATTTTCAATTACACAGGTGAGGTGTGACATGGCGACTCAAAAAACATCATTCTGGTTAACACCCAAAGGACTGGCGGCACTGGGACTTATTGGCGCGGTCACCTATTTTCTGCTCGTCGAGCACCGGCAACACGTCTGGCAATTTCTGCCGTTCCTGATTTTCCTTGCCTGCCCCTTTATGCATCTGTTTATGCACGGCGGACACGGTGGTCATGGTAGCCATGATCAGCATGAAGGCGAGTCCGAGCAGGATGCCTATCAGCGGGGGCTGGAG
Organism: Spongiibacter nanhainus; assembly: GCF_016132545.1. Taxonomy (GTDB): domain Bacteria; phylum Pseudomonadota; class Gammaproteobacteria; order Pseudomonadales; family Spongiibacteraceae; genus Spongiibacter; species Spongiibacter nanhainus. The sequence goes on along the minus strand of NZ_CP066167.1, from coordinate 2,128,791 downwards.
GAAGGCCGTCGGGAAAACGAAAACCGTCATCACCATTAACCCAATAGATTACAGGAGAAGAAGCATGCACGGTGAATCTGCTTACGGCCTCTGGACGCTGGTGATACTTAATTCGGCGATATTTATTTTCTTTGCCTTCAGCTTTACCAAGCCGCAAACCAAAACTGACTGGCGAAGCTTTGGCGCTTTCTCGGCGTTTATTATTGCCCTATTTACCGAGATGTATGGCTTTCCATTAACCATTTATTTTCTCTCCGGCTGGTTGGCGGAAAAATATCCTGGTATTGATTTTCTGTCCCACGAAAACGGCCATCTTCTGCATACCCTTTTCGGTTTTGAAGGCAACCCTCATTTTGATCCGCTGCATATCGCCAGTAATGTCCTGATCATTTTGGGTTTCTTTTTACTGGCCTCGGCGTGGAGTGTTCTGCACAAGGCGCAGCAGACCCGTTCGCTAGCGACTACCGGCTGGTATGCCCGTTGCCGCCACCCGCAGTACATCGCATTTATCCTGATCATGTTTGGATTTCTGTTGCAGTGGCCGACGATCCTTACCGTGATTATGTTTCCGGTTCTGGTAGTGGTTTACGTGCGACTCGCTAAGCGTGAGGAGCGCATGGCATTGAAGGAATTCGGTGATGACTATCGCCGCTATATGGAAGTCACGCCGGCATGGATTCCGAAATTTAACGTCGATAAAACTGTTTCCAACTGATGAGGGTACTCCGATGAAAAAACTAATCTCCACTTTGGTAATAGCCGCCGCGATTTCTTCGCCCGTCTTTGCGGAAAAAGGGCACGAACATGGCGACAGTAAAGATCAGCCGATGGGCGGAATGATGATGGGCCATGAGCAAATGATGGCTATGCATGAGCACATGCAAAAGATGCACGACATGATGGGAAAAATCAAAGCCGAAACCGATCCGGAAAAACGCCAGCAACTGATGCAGGAACATATGCGAGTCATGCAGAAGGGTATGCGATTAATGGGTGATGGCATGGGAATGGAAATGACAGTAGGTGAGTCATCAAAAATGGACGACATGGATATGATAAAGCGCATGGACATGATGGAAGAACGAATGGGCATGATGCAGATGATGATGGGGAAAATGATGGATCATGAGTCTGAATCCCAAAAAACACCTGTCCACAAACACAAAAAATAGATGGGTTGCTTACTCAACCTGTCGATTGGAGGAAAAACACTATGAGTGAGCATCGATCGGGTATCAATCCAGGTTTTTTAACCAAGCATACCTTGAGCCTGTGCGGGATCAATGAAAACAATACCAAAGCGATTGTTGAGGAAATTGATGAACTTCCCTGTGTTGACAGCGTTCAGTTCGATGCACGTAGAAAAACCTTAAAAATCGCCTACGACGCTTCTCATCACAATATCGATGAAATGATCGCCATTGTCGAAAAGCATGGTGCGGCAATAAAAGACAGCTGGTGGTCCCGAACCAGGCTGAGTTGGCAACGGCAGACCGATGAGAATATCGGGGATAACGCTAAACATGAGGCGCACTGCTGCAACAAGATGCCGCCTCATTAGATGAAAGAGAAAATGAGCAACAAAGAACATCGATTAGGTGTCTCGGAAATTAATCTGGTGAGGGGCCAATTGACGTTGGAACCTGTCGATATGACTAGCAGTCTGTTGAGAAATGCAGTTTTAAGCATCCTGTATACCTTGCAACGAATGCCCAGGAAGAGGGCTGACCATTATATTAAGGGGGCATGAATGGAGGAAAAAGACGATCGTTCGACACATTATGACGAGGGTAGCCTCTCTCTGTCAGGTACGGTGATGCTCGGGACTGGGGTGATGATCGGCGCAGGAATATTTGCGCTAACCGGGCAAATGGCAGAGATGACTGGTGCATTATTCCCATTGGCATTCCTCGCGGCCGCGATCATCGTTGGTTTCAGTGCTTACTCATACATCAAAATATCCAATGCCTACCCATCAGCAGGGGGGATCGGCATGTATCTGCATAAGGCCTATGGCGACCGGTTGCCCACTGCGTTTAATGCACTACTTATGTATTTTTCGATGGTCATCGCGCAGAGTTTTCTAGCGCGTACGTTCGGTTCTTACACCATGCAATTATTTGGCGGTGACCCTTCAGGGCAAATGACTCCTATACTCGGCGTCTCCCTAATTCTGGCGGCGTTCATTGTGAACCTGTTGGGTAATCGGTTGATTCAAGGGGTTGCAGGGTTTATCGGCCTACTGAAAATTGGTGGAATTCTAATCTTTGGTCTCGTCGGCATCTGGTTAGCTGATAGCCTGGCAGTGGACTTTGACCATGTAAGCGAGACCGGTTCAGCCAGTAATTTCCTCGGCGCCACAGCGCTGGGGATTCTGGCATTCAAAGGCTTTACCACTATTACCAATAGTGGTTCCGAGGTGATCGATCCACACCGCAATGTTGGTCGCGCCATTGTTATTTCGATTGCTGCCTGTGTCGTTATCTATACATTGGTTGGTTTTGCGGTGGCCAGTAACCTCTCACTCAGGGAGATTATTCAAACTCGAGATTATTCCCTGGCTGCGGCCGCTCGACCTGCACTCGGTGAGTACGGCGTGTGGTTCACCGTTGCGATTGCCATGCTGGCGACGGCGGGAGGGATTCTTGCCAGTATTTTTGCGGTCTCCAGAATGCTGGCGATGCTAACGGAAATGAAGTTGGTGCCCCATAGCCATTTCGGTATGCCGGGTAGCATTCAGAAACATACATTGGTGTACACCGTGGTTCTTGGACTTGTGCTCACCGCGTTCTTTGATCTTTCCCGTATAGCAGCACTTGGCATCATATTCTATCTGGTGATGGATATCGCCATTCACTGGGGTGTTCTGCGCTACTTGTTGGACGATGTTAAAGCCAAAAGCTGGGTCCCCGTTACCGCGATTATATTAGATTCGCTTGCACTAAGCGGGTTCGTTTGGGTGAAGTTGAATTCAGATCCATTTGTGTTGGGTGTGGCCGTTGTCACAATGATGCTAATCGCGATCGGAGAGCAACTATTCCTTGGATCTGAAAAACGAAAGCAAGCTGTGTCCCAAAGTCAGGCGCATGAACATCATCATTAAAAATCATGTGGAGGAAGCCTGCCAGGCACAGAACGGGACTCTAGTGGTTAACTTTTGTTGTTTGGAGAATGGTAATGGATCAAGTTAGCACACTTAAAGCGATCTATATGGGCATCGACACCCACCAGGAACTGGTGGTGTGTATGCGCAGCTATCGTGACTTTTTGAGACTCTAATCGATGAGTCAATCCACAACTGAGAAAAAATTATGCAAATTGAAACCTTAAAAGATGTGCTGCACTGGACCCGGGAATTTCACCAACATCTCAGTCAGTGCTTATCCCATTGCGCAGACAAGAATACGGATGAACGGGCCCGGATGATTCTTGCTTACCTGTCCGATCACGAAAAAAGTCTCACAAAAGTTGTCAATGGCTTCGAAACCTCGGGCGATGAACATGCGCTGAACACCTGGTGTATGGAATATGTGGCAAAGCATCCTATCGTCCGACATGCACATTGCGACGCGCCTTTTGCCGAGCTTGATGCCGCGCAAATCATGGAGGTGATTGTCGATCAGCATCAGCAGGTGATTGAGCTGTATCGCTATCTCGCCTCAAGGGCGGATATCCCCTCTGCCAAGGAGTTGATAGAATCACTCCGGTCGCTGGAGGAACACGAAATGATGCGTATGGTGCAGTCTGCCAACCGGTTCGGGGATATGTAGAGACACTAATTTATTGCAGATACACCACCATAAACGGAGGAATAGTCATGACACTTAATGCGTTCAAATTCGGGATAGCCAGCGCGATTACCGCGGCGATACTGTGGCTGGCTTGCAGCCTGTTGGTGATGTTAATGCCCGCCATGATGTTATCCATGTCTGGGGAAATGGTGCATATGCAACTGAATGAGATGGGTTGGCATTTGACATTCACTGGCGTTGTTGTGGGACTGGTGGCTTGGTCAGTGTCAGCGGGTATCGCCGGGTGGTTGCTGGCGGCTATTTACAACCGCTTGCAGTAAGCCGAAGGATTATGAGGTGCCATATCAGTGACCATGCCCTTCCGAGTCTTGCCCACGTGCGGTGAGTATCTGGTATTGGTCGGGAGACAGTTCCGGCAACTGCTTCAGGAACGCCACCATGTTCCAGATACGTTCATCGTCATGCCCCGGTCCCCAGGCGGGCATGCCCGAGGCCTTGATGCCATGTTTAACAATCCAGAATTGTCGTTTACTGGCCTCGTCGTCATTTTCGGTGTTACCGGTATGATCGTGTCCATGTTCATCACCCGCTAGAGTTAGGTTGGGTGGTGTGGGATATAACCCCAGGGTGAAATCACTTTCGGTTTTACCCGGCTTCAAATGGCACCCTGCACACATATCATTGTAGTCGGCGCCACCCGCCAGTAACCGCTCCGGTGCGTTTAGGTCGCCAGGAACCTTTATGTCACTGGCAGCACGTGCAACTGAACGTTCACGCAAGGTTTCCAGTAGCCAGTAGGTCGGCCGATTGTGTGGTACATCGGCTCCCATGGGGTAGAGACCTGAATAGAGAAACAGCCCACCACCCACCAGCGCGATGACAGCGGTAATGACCAGACTTTTGATAAAGGTGGTGAGCGCCGACATGAAAACTCCTTGGGTTGATCAGTGTTGGTGTTCTGAATGTTGCTCGCCTGAGCTTTTTTCGTTGTCCTGATGATCAGCCTGCGCTTGATCCTTTTTAGAGTCGTTATGATGCATGTCATTCATGCATTGTTTCATCATGGCTTGCATCACGGGATCATTCATATCCATCTTGCTGTGATCCATATTTGTCATGGCTGCACAATCCGGCTTTTCAGCGTCTTTCATATGCTCTTTAGGATCATGGGCCTGTGCAGATAAAGCGATGCCCAGTGTGGAGAGCACGATGACAGTGGCTAGTGTTTTCATAGTAATAAGGTGTTCCTCATAGGTGTTTGAAAAGTTTCCGTATCAACTTGGTTATTGTTAAAACCAGAATCGCAGTCCTGCGACGAATTGGGTGCCTGACGTATCTTCGCCTGCCGCACGGCGGTAATCAGCTGTGTCGCCATAGGTGTCTGTCCATTCCACACCGATGTAGGGAGAAAATTGACGGCTGAATTCGTAACGCAGGCGCAAGCCCAGCGCGAGATCCGAGAGGCCCGCCCCCAAACTATTATCAGGGTCATCCTTGCCATACAGATTCAGTTCCGCACGGGGCTGTAAAATGAGCCGCTGTGTCAGCAGCAACTCGTACTCGGCCTCGGCAGAGAGTGCGGTCCGACCGTCGTCGCCAACATACGCAGTAACATCCAGCTCAAACCAGTAGGGCGCCAGGCCTTGCATACCAATTGCCAGCCACTGACGGTTCTTGCCTTCGTCATATTGGTCGAGTCGGACGCCGAATTGGGTGTCGAAATAGGCGTTGAGCGCATGGCCCCACAACAGCTCGGTTGAACTTTCTTCTAGTGTGCCGTCTGCGATATCACCTTCCGCTTTGATGACAAAGCGGTTGTAGGTGGTGCCATACCAGGCCTGTATATCGTAAACCGTGCTCTCGCTGTCTTCGTGATACTCCAGGCGATCGCCCAGAACGGACCAGAAGGCGTGTTCGTCCGCCAGTTTCAGTTGCCGCGGCCCCGGCTGTGCATAGGGGCCTTCGGTCAAGGTGTAACCGTCGGAATAAGCGTGGGGATCGCGGGCATCGGCCGGAGCGCTGCCGCCCTGCATTTGCATCTCGTCGTGATCCATTTGCGCCAGGGCCGTATTTACTTGAAGGGCACCGACAATAACAACCAGTGTTGTGAGATATTTCACCGTATTAAGCCTCATGACACTACCACTTCGCGGAACATGCCCGCGTCCATATGAAACAGCAGATGGCAATGCCAGGCCCAGCGGCCCAAGTCATGGGGTGTGGTCAGGTAACTGATACGCTGCGCTGGTTGCACGGGAATGGTATGGCGGCGGGCCCGCAATTCACCCTGATCGGTTTCCAGTTCGCTCCACATGCCGTGTAAATGCATTGGGTGGGTCATCATGGTGTCGTTTTGCAGAATAATTCTAACGCGTTCATTGTGGCGCAGGGAGACCGGTGTGCTTTTACCGAATTCGAGTCCGTCGAAAGACCAGCTATAGCGTTCCATATTGCCGGTAAGATGTAGTTCCAGCTCCCTCGCGGGCGGGCGGCGGTCATCCAGCACACCATCGATGGATTTTAGGTCGGCCAGCGTCAGCACTCGGTGGCCCTGTGGGCGCAACCCACGCTGGCTTAAGTTGCGCAAGCCAATACCCGGATCGTCGAGATTGGTGCGTGGCATGTCCACTCGCATATCCACCGAAGCGCCGTATTCGGTTCGGGCGTGGCGTATGGTGGATGAGGGTTTGGCAAGAGGGTTATCAGAAGCCCGCTGCACGCCGTGCATACTGTGATCCATGGCCATGCCGCCGTGCATCTGGGAATGATCCATGGTGCTGTGATCCATGGCACCCATACTCATGGACCCCTGATCCATACCGCTATGATTCATGCCTTCGTGACCAGTGCCATGACTCATAGCCCCCATCATGTCAGCCATGGTCAACCACTCAACCGGGTCAGGATCTGGTACTGGAGCGGTTAAGCCTTGCCGCACGGTCAGGGTGCCGCGGGCATAGCCGCTGCGTTCCATGCTCTGGGCAAAGATGGTGTAAGCATCGTCCCGCGGTTCGACCATGACATCGTAGGTTTCTCCGGGGCCGAAACGGAATTCATCCACAGTGACAGGTTCAACATCCTGACCATCCGCTTGGATCACCGTTAGCTTCAAACCCGGAATGCGGATATCGTAAAAGCTGTTGCTGGCGGCATTAATAAAACGAAGCCGTACGCGATCACCGCGCTGGAACAACCCGCTCCAATTGCCCGCCGGGGTGGTGCCATTCATTAGGAAGGTGAGGGTGGCCGCCGACAGGTCCGCCAGATCGGTCGGGTTCATCCGCATCTGGTTCCACATCTGGCGCTTTTCCAGGGCTGCCTGTAAGCCCATCTTTGAAACATCGGCTGTGAAATCGAAAAAGGTGGGCTGATTGAAGTTGTAGACATCGCTTTGTACTTTCAGCTTGCTGAAGGTATGCATTGGATCTTCGTCGGTCCAGTCGGACAGCTGCACCACATAATCCTGGTCGGCACGGTGTCTTTCGCCTGCCCGCGGCTCAATAATCAGGGCGCCATACATCCCGGTCATCTCCTGAAAGCCGGAGTGACTGTGGTACCAATAGGTGCCGCTCTGGCGGAGGGTAAAGCGGTAAACAAAGGTTTCTCCCGGTGCGATGCCTGGGTAGCTGATCCCCGGCACACCATCCATTTGATAGGGCAGCAAGATGCCGTGCCAGTGAATAGAGGTAGAAACAGGTAATCGGTTGGTGACGCGGATGGTGACGTCATCGCCCTCGCGCAGCCGTAGCGTCGGTGCCGGAATGGAACCGTTGATGGTGGTCGCCATACGTGTGACACCGGTAAAATTGACAGGTGTTGCGGCGATTACCAGGTCGATTTCACGGCCGCTGAGTACCGGTGCCGAGCCCAGCGCGGTCGCGCCTTTTGCGGCGGCCTGCAACCAGGACGGTGTGGCGGCCAGCACGCCACCGGCTGCAAGGCCCTGCACGAAGCGGCGGCGACTAAGCTGCCAGGGCTGCTTGGGTCGGGGGAAACCATGGGTCATGAGTCAATCTCTTTTCGAATAAGTGATGGTGGTTCCACGTTCTGATTCCGCATACTAGCCAGCCGAGCCTGTCACCCGCATGACTTCAAAATGACAAAGTTGTAATCTGGGTGTCATCTTCTTGTGGGTTAGCCCGGGTTAGGCTGTTTCCAAACCCATTCTGACACGCCATTCTGAACATACGGAGCAGGGCAACGATGCGGCTATTGGTGGTCGAAGACGAAATCAAGACCGGCGATTATGTACAGCAGGGGCTGACCGAGGCTGGCTTTCTGGTCACGTTGGCGCGCAATGGCCTCGACGGCCATCATTTGGCGATGACAGAAACCTTTGATTTACTGGTGCTGGACGTCATGCTGCCGGACGTCGACGGCTGGCGAATCGTGCAGTCACTGCGCGAGGCTGGCCGTCAGACGCCAGTGCTGTTCCTAACCGCCCGCGACAGCGTGGATGACCGCGTAAAGGGCTTGGAGCTGGGTGCTGACGATTACCTGGTCAAGCCCTTCGCCTTTGCCGAGCTGCTGGCTCGGGTGCGCACTCTGTTGCGTCGCAGTACGGTGCCGGTGATGACCGATCAGATCAAAGTTGCCGACCTCACCCTGGATTTACCGCGTCACCGGGCCACGCGCGCTGGGCGTAAGATCAATCTCAGCCACAAGGAGTTTTGCTTGCTGGAGCTGTTGGTCCGGCGACAGGGCGAAGTATTGCCGCGCTCCCTTATCGCCTCCCAGGTGTGGGACATGAACTTCGATTCCGACACCAATGTCATTGACGTGGCCATACGGCGCCTAAGGGCAAAAATCGATGACGATTTTGAGCCCAAGCTGATTCACACCGTGCGTGGCATGGGTTACAAGCTGGAGGTTGAGGACGACCATGAGGAAAGTTAGCCTCGCCCGGAGGCGACCACTGTCACTCAACAGCCGTGTGATGCTGTTTGTCGCGGTCGCTATCGGTTTGAGCTTGCTGATGATCGGCCATTTGGTGCAAAACGAGGTAGAGCGCCATTTTGCTGAACAGGATGCCGACGAATTGGTGGTGATCACTCGTGCTGTTGAGAAGGCTCTGCAAATGGCGAAGGATCAGGCATTGGCTCCGGAGGACGCCCTTGCGCGAGCTGTTTCTGGTCATCACGGCGTCTATTTTCAAGTTTGGGACGATGCGGGACGCTTGGTCTATAGTTCCGTGGACACCGGATCTTTGCCACAAGCGAACACCTATCCCCCTGTGGACCGCATCCAGGTAGACAATCTTTACACCTGGCAATCTGATGGCAAAACCTACCGTGGCACTGCCACCGATACTCGCATCGGTGGTCAGGACTATCGCATCATTGCTGCCATCGATATGGATTTCCATATCCACTTTCTGGAAAATTTTCGTCGCAGTTTGTGGGTGATCATGGTGGCGGCAGGGGCGATAACTCTTCTGGCGGCCGGGTATGGCGTGCATCAGGGGCATGCCCCAATACGTGCTCTCAGTGAGTCTATGGGTAATGTCCAGGCGGATCGGCTGCATGTGCGTCTCGATCCCGACACCGTGCCGGGGGAGCTGAAAACGCTGGTTGATTCGTTTAACCATATGATCAGTCGATTGGAGGACAGCTTTGCTCGACTTTCTCATTTCTCCGCTGATATCGCCCATGAATTGCGCACGCCGCTGACCAACCTGATTACCCAGACCCAGGTGGGTTTGGCTAAATCCAGAAGCCTGGAAGAATATCGCGAACTGTTATATTCAAACCTGGAAGAACAGGAGCGCTTGACCAAGATGGTCAATGACATGCTCTGGCTAGCCCAAAGCGAACACGGTCTGCTCAAGCCCGTCTGGGAACCGCTGGATCTGGCTCGTGAAGTGCGCGAGCTGTTCGATTTTTTTGAGGCGCTGGCGGAGGAAAAGCAAATCGAATTGGTATCGGAAGGCAAGACTCCGATTATACAGGGTGACCGCGCCATGCTGCGTCGTGCATTGTCCAATCTGCTGTCCAATGCCCTACGTCATACATCCGAAGGGGGGCGTGTGCTGGTCGGGCTGGCATTATCGGGCGAGGGTGGAGCATTACTCAGCGTACAGAATCCGGGGCCGAAAATTCCAGCCGAGCATTTGCCCAGAATTTTCGACCGGTTTTACCGGATCGATCCCTCCCGACAACGCCAAAGCGAAGGTACAGGTTTGGGACTGGCTATCGTCAAGTCCATAGTCGAAGCTCATGAGGGGAATATCAAGGTGATCTCCGAGCGCGACGTTACGCGTTTCACGATCAGCTTACCCAGCATGGCTGATGTAGAGGTGAGTGCTACGGGAGAAAGTGATGAGTCAATTGACCATCGGTAAACTGGCACAAGCAGCTCGGGTCAGTGTCGAAACTATTCGTTATTACGAACGCCTCGGGCTTATCGAACAGCCGCTAAAGCCAGCTTAAGGATACCGCACCAACCCAAAAGCCACTCTGAAGCGGGTCTTCTTCATGAAATGAGCCCAAGAGCTAGGATCCACTTTGTAAGAAATCGATAATCTGTTGGCGCCTAGAGAATCGCATTGTCCGGGGTCGCCGTGAAGATCAGGATGATCATGCTGGTGTATCTCAACCAGTCCAGTGTACAAACGCAAGAGGAGTGCGATGCGTGAGGTTGCTCCGACAGAAGATACGCACCGTAATGCCATTCTGCACGGCCCCGGACTGCGGGTACGACTGGTTATGAGAGCAGCTCAATGGAGGCAGAAGGATATCCCGTGTGCCGACAGGAGCCGTGTTGTCAGGAATGCCAACAAACCAGTCACACACTTGACTCTATAGCTACCATAGGCATTAGAATTGAGATTAATTATCATTAGCAACAAGCCAAGTAGAGATCTCGTTAATGCAGGCGCACTGGATATACCGTTTTATAAGCCCGAAGCAATTTGTTTTGAATGTCTCAGTACTGCTGCTGGGCTTATCGTGTTTGCTTCCAGCGACTAGTCAGGCCGAGATGAGTGATGACGGCTGGGCTCAGATGCGTCAATTGGCACAGCTGGCCGAATACATTGCTGTGGATTACGTGGAAGCCGTCAAAGATGGCCATGTGGTCAATGACGGTGAATATCAGGAAATGCTGGAGTTCTCCCAGCTCATTGTGACGAATATTTCTGAGATTCAGGATAAATCAGCCGACGCTGGCGACCTGACAGATCCGGCCAAGGCTTTACAGGAAGCCATCCAGAACAAACAGGCTATTGAAACAATTCGGCAAATGAGCGGCAGCCTGCGGGGTACGTTGTTGGCACTGATGCCGCAGTCGTCCCTGCCGGATCATCTGTTGTCGAAAGCGACCGTCAAAGGGTTGTATGAGAGCCAGTGCGCTTCTTGCCATGGCGCAGCCGGTGGGGGCGATGGTGTGATGGCCGAACAGCTGGAGCCCGCTCCAACCGATTTCACCAGCAAAGAGCGAGCCTTGAACCGGTCACTTCTGGGCCTGTACGACGCCATCTCCAATGGCATAGACGATACCGCAATGCCGGCATTTACCCAACTGACGGAAGAGGAACGCTGGTCGCTGGCGTTCCATGTCGGCGGATTGGCATTCCAATCCGGCTCTGAAGTTACAGGCGAGGCACCCAGCGTCACCTTGTCACAGATGGTTAACCACACGCCGGCGCAACTCGCTGCAGAACATCCGGAGATGACGCAGAAGGGGATCGAACGGTTGCGCGCAAAGCCAGAACTGTTATTCCAGGAAACGACCAATCCTCTGAAAATCACCCGCGACCAACTGCTGCTAGCACAAGAGGCGCACCAGCGCGGCGATTATCAGACAGCACAAGCACTGGCGGTCAGTGCTTCTTTGAATTGGTCGAAAACAGCCTGGATGCGCAGGATAAAGCACTTCGCCAGACGCTCGAAGCCGATATGATGGCGATAAGGCAATTATTGAAGCAGGCACAGTCCCCGGGTGAGGTGGAAAGCGCTGTGAGCCGGACGCTGGCAAGGTTGGATGATGCGGATCGATTGCTTTCGGAATCTACCTTGTCCAATGCGACCCTGTTCAGTGCCAGCTTGGTTATTCTGTTGCGGGAGGGGCTCGAAGCCCTGCTCGTGGTGATTGCCCTGGTGACTGTGCTGGTGCGAACCGGTCGGCGTGACGGACTTCGGTATGTGCATTTGGGTTGGGTAACGGCATTGGTGGCCGGTGTTGCGACCTGGGCTGCCGCGCAGTCCCTGGTGAGTATCAGCGGCGCCAGCCGCGAAGTCATGGAAGGGGTTGCGGCCCTTTTGGCGGCGGTCGTGTTGCTCTATGTCGGCATCTGGATGCACAGTAAAACCCATGCTGCCCAGTGGCAGGCCTATATCCAGCAGCACATCAACTCCCACCTGACTGCGGGTACCCTGTGGGGTCTTGCGCTGCTGGCATTTATTGCGGTTTATCGTGAAGTCTTTGAAACGGTCTTGTTTTATCAGGCGCTGCTGACCCAGGCTGCAGCCGCTCAATATTCATCCGTATTCAGCGGCTTTGTAGCCGGTACTGCTTTCTTGGCCGTATTGGCCTGGGTGTTGGTGCGTTACTCGGTGAAATTACCCATTGCCAGATTCTTTTCCGTCACCACCTACCTGTTGCTGGCCCTGGCGTTTATCCTCATGGGTAAGGCGATGTCGGCACTTCAGGAAGCGGATCTTATCGGTATTACCCCATTGCCTGTCAGTTTTGAATTCGATTGGGTCGGCGTCAAATCCACCTGGCAGGGGATCCTGGCGCAATTGTCGGTACTGGTGGTTTTCCTGGTCTTTCTGGGGCTGGCTAGAAGGCAGCGGAAAAATGCCCCTGTTGCAGAACGTTCAGGAGAGTTTTTGGAACCGGGTGTCACCCGCTCGAAACCGGAGTAGCCGACAAATTCCGCAATATGCCGCACTGCTCCACTGTCCGACGGTTTGAACAGCTGCGGCGCAACATTCTCAGTTGCTCGTTCAGCCTGGTGAGTTCCTGGATACGGGCCTCCACCTGCTCGATATGCCTATCCATCATCCGATTCACATCATCACATTGCGCACCTGGCGAACGGTTTAAAGCCAACAGCTGCCGGATTTCCGGCAAACTGAGATCCAGGCTGCGGCAGTGCTTGATAAACAATAATTGCTCAACGGCAGCTTCATCGTACAGGCGAAAATTGCCTTCACTGCGTTCTGCGGAGGCAATCAATTGTTCCTTTTCATAATGCCGGATGGTTTGCACGGAGCAGCCAGTCACTTTCGACAGTTCGCCGATTTTCATCATCTCTCAATATTCCGATTGACTCTATAGTTGCTATAGAGTTTATAGTGACCGTCCGTACATCCACAAGGGCTTTTTCAATGTCTGACCCGTGCAATGACGGCTGCCAGAGTGCGAAGGTTGCCAATGTCCCCGCCTCTGGGATAGCGAATACTGATACGGCTTTTCAACATGGCTATGTCAGTGACTACCGGGTACCAAAAATGGACTGCCCGTCGGAAGAGGGGATGATTCGCATGGCCCTGGACAGTATTGAGCCCCGCGTTTTACTGGAGTTCGATACACCGAATCGGAAAGTGCGTGTTTTCCATGGTGACAATGGGGCTACCATCGAGGAAAGGATGCGCTCCCTGGGGCTGGGTGCCACGCTCGAAAAAACCACCCCGGTGGGGGAAGAGGATCTAGTCCTGGCCAGGGAGAAGGAAGAGGCAACCGCCCAGGTCGAAGCCGGTATACTGAAGTGGTTGCTGGCCATCAACGGCGTTATGTTCGTGGTTGAACTGACAGTAGGCTGGCTGGCGCAATCCACTGGCTTGATCGCGGATTCTTTGGACATGTTTGCTGATGCCGCCGTCTACGGCGTGGCACTATATGCCGTTGGACACAGTGTGCGGATGAAGCTGCGCGCGGCGCATTTGTCAGGCTGGCTTCAGTTGATTCTGGCGCTGGGGGTCCTGGCTGAAGTCGGGCGGCGATTTGTCTTCGGCAGCGAACCCGTATCCGCGTTAATGATGGGTTTTGGTTTTGTGGCCCTGGCGGCCAACGTCTGGTGTCTGGTGCTTATCGCAAGAAACCGGCATGGCGGCGCGCACATGAAAGCAAGTTGGATCTTTTCCGCTAACGATGTCATCGCCAATTCGGGGGTTATCCTCGCCGGTGTATTGGTCGCCTGGACGGGTTCCCGTTATCCTGACCTGGTCATTGGTCTGATCATCGGGCTGATTGTGTTGAATGGCGCCCGGCGTATTCTGCAACTGCGCTATTAGTCTCTGGTCCTTTCTCGCTGCTCGGATTCATGTCGGCAGAATTCCGCGCCTGGGCGGCCTATTGAAATAGTCTCCACTCTCGCCGACGCTTGCGGAGAACACTCTCTCAACCATGCCCATAGGTGTGGGCATCCTTGTGCACGTGGTCCGGGTGTTCGAATTCCAGTGTCGAATGACTGATATTGAATTCCTGCGCCAGAGCCTGTTTTATCCTGTACTTGATATTCTCAAGCTGATCCCATGCACTTTCCTCGATAATCACATGAGCCTCCAGCGAGGCATCGTGTTCGCCCATCTGCCAAAAATGCACGTGATGAAGATCGATAACGCCTTTGATGTTGGACAGGGCAACAATGACGGCATCGGTATCGATGTCCACCGGGCTGCCCAGCATGAGGATTCTGATGGTTCCGCCGATTTCTGTCAGACCCAGGTAGAGAATGTAGCCCGCGATGCCGATGGTGATGGCAGGATCAACCCAGCGCATGTCGTAGAGTAAAATAAGGGTCCCGCCAATGACCACGGCGACCGACGCGAGTGCATCCGACAGATTGTGAAGAAACAGTGCGCGGATGTTGACGCTGTCTTTTTGCATCGAATAGGTGAGCAACGCTGTCAATGCGTCCACGGCCAGGGCGATGCCACCAAGCCAGACGACCCACCAGCCCTTTACCTCTGGAGGATCAATGATCCGCATGCCACCTTCGTAAACCAGGTAGATCCCGATAATGATCAAGGTAGTGTAGTTGATGAGGGCTGCAACGATTTCAATGCGTCCGTAGCCAAAGGTCATCCTTGCGTCAGCCGGGCGGCGCGCAATTTTTTGCGCCGCGAACGCGATGACGAGTGAGGCCATGTCAGAGAAGTTATGCAAGGCGTCCGCGATAAGGGCGAGACTGCCGGCAACGATACCTCCCCCAATCTGAGCCAGGGTCAGGATCCCGTTCGCCCAGATGGCGATGGCAACGCGTTTATCCTTGATCTCGGGGGCCATATGCACATGGTCGTGGCTCATTGGACTAACCTCGTTTGGTGTCTATGTATAAAAAAGCATCTGCTGTATTCGGCTTACTCTGTACTTGGTCGCCTGTGCCTTGGCGACTTTGTGGATTTTGGGCCATTGGCTACTCATCCTTTTTGACAGTTTTCAGGAATTCCGCAAGGCTGTCTTCGGCCGCTTTTTTGTTCGGGAATGGCCCGATATTTTGACCTTCACGGGTTAAAAAATACCAGTCACTGTTGATGGCGTGGATGCGATGTGTTCGAAAGGGTGAGGCTTCTTTCAAGTCATCTATTCGTTGCTTGGATGGATCACTCATAATCTTATCCTGTCGTCATAACCCTGCACGGTAAAGCCATCCAAAACGGCTTGAACTGACTGTACAAGGTCATGAGCCACAGCTCCTGTTGGAGATGAATCATCAGGCGCAGAGGAAGCGACAGCTGAAATGGAACCCGCCCGCCTGAAGAGGGCGGGTTCTTTTCTCAGACAACCGTACTGTCCTCGGCACCATCTTCGATCCGGATTGCACGATTGACATCGCTGATAAAAATGCGACCATCGCCGCGCAGTCCGGTATGCGCCTCGCTTTTCAGTACCCGGACGACCTCGTCCACGTACTGATCGTGACAGACGATCTCCACTTTCACGTGCTTGACAAAATCCCCCGCGCCCTCAATCGGGTTGGCAGCGCTGGTATTGACTTTGCTACGGCCGAAGCCGACAACGTGGGCGACACTCATGCCGGTGACGCCCTGCACGCGGTGCAGGGCCAGGGTCACGGCTTCCAGTTTGCGGTGTTTGATATAGGCTTTGATCTCTTGCATGACAGTCACTCCGGGTTAATGGGATTCACTCATATCAGCGGGCTTGTCGGCAAACCAGTGATACAGGGCGGGTATAACCAATAGGGTGAGGATGGTGGCGGTCACCAGGCCGCCGACCACGACGGTGGCCAGTGGCCGCTGCACTTCGCTGCCGGTGCCGGTGGCGAACAGCAGCGGGAACAGCCCCAGGGCAGTGGTGACGGCGGTCATGATCACCGCCCGCAGCCTTGCGCAGGCCGCCCGCACGCTGGCTTCGGCAATGGATACGCCGTCCTTGACCAGTTCGTTCAGGTAACTCACCAGCACCAGACCATTTTCCAGAGCGATACCAAACAGGGCGATAAACCCTACCGAAGCCGGCACCGAGAGGCTCTGGCCACTCAGCCACAGGGCGACGATACCGCCGACCAGCGCCAGCGGAATATTGAGCATGATCAACAGGGCGTTGCGCAGGGATCTGAAATTGACGAACAACATCAGGAACACCAGCGCCAGGGTAATGGGCACCACGATCATTAGGCGTTTGTTGGCCTGCTGTTGGAGTTCGAACTGCCCACCCCATTTGAGAAAATAGCCCGGCGGCAAATCCACTTGCTGCTTGATAGCGGCATCGGCCTCGGCCACGAAAGAACCGATGTCCCGGTCGCGAACGTTGGTCTGGATGGTGATAAAGCGCTGATTGTTTTCCCGGGTGATCTGGCGCGGCCCCACCACTTCCTCAATGGTTGCCAGTTCCTCCAGGGGAATGCGCTGCCCGGCGGCGTTCTTGATAATGAGCTGCCCGATGACATCGGCCCGGTTGCGCGCGGGCTCTTCAAGGCGCACATAGATATCAAAGCGGCGGATGCCCTCGAACACCTGTCCGGCCTCCCTGCCGCCCACGGCCACGCTCAGGGTGCGTTGCACATCGCTGACATTGAGGCCGTAACGGGCAATGGCCTCCCGGTTCAACGAAATGCGCAGCTGCGGCGTACCGCCGATTTGGTCGCGCTGCACGTCCTGGGCGCCCTGCACGGTGCGCATCACCTTTTCTATAGCCTGTGCTTTCTCCACCAGCACATCCAGGTCATCGCCAAACAGCTTGGCGGCCAGTTCGGCCTTGGTGCCGGTGAGCAGTTCATCCACAGCGGCGGCAATGGGCTGGGTGAAGTTGAATTGCGCGCCGGGGAAATCGGCGAACTTCTCGCTCATGGCCGCATAAAGGCCATCCAGTGTTTCCGCGCTTTGCCATTCCTCTTGGGGCTTGAGCGCGACGAATATCTCCGCGTTATTCACCGGATCAGCGTGGGCGCCGACTTCACCCCGACCAATGCGCGACACCACCTGGGTAACCTCCGGAAACGCTGCCATCAATTGCCGCTCGAATACGCCAATCGTCGTCTCGGCTTTTTCCAGCGAGATGGACGGCGCCATGGTGGCGCGGATCAGCAGATCCCCTTCATTGAAACGCGGCACAAATTCCGAGCCCAGCCGCGGGGCGACAGCAACGCCGATGAGCAGGACCACTGCCGCCAGGGTCACGGCAATCCAGCGGCGTGCCACCATGGCCTCCACCAGAGGTTGGTAACCTTTTAGCAGCAAACTGACAATGTCCTTGCGAGGTTTGTCGGGGTCTGTCTCGGGGCGCTTCATCAACAGGGAGGAGGCCACAGGCGCCACGATCAGGGCAAAGAACAGGGAGCCGAGCATGGCCACCGCCACCGTATACGCCAGTGGCCGGAAGGTGGCCCCTTCCACGCCCTGCAAGGTGAACAGCGGCAGGAACACAATGATGATTATACTGATGGCAAACAGAATCGGGCGCGCCACCGACTGACAGGCCCGCGCCACCAGGTGCAGGCGCGATTCATCCGGGGAGGATTCCCGCAACATCCGGTCGATATTCTCCACCACGACCACCGCGCCATCCACCATCATGCCGATGGCGATGGCAATCCCACCCAGCGACATCAGGTTGGCGGAGATATCGAAGAATTTCATGGCGAGGAAGGTGAAGCCGACGGAGAACGGAATCGACAGCGCCACCACCAGGCTGGGCCGCAGGCCGCCCATAAAGGCCAACAGCACCAGGGCCACCAGAATAATCCCCTGCAACAGGGCGTTGATCACCGTGCTCACCGCTGCCTTGACCAATGTCGCCTGGTCGTAATAGGGCTGCACCTCGACGCCTTCGGGCAGGTTGGCATTGATGGTGGCCAGCTCCTGCTTAACGGCGCCGATCACCTGGGAGGTATTGCTGCCGATCAGCTTCAATACCATGCCCACCACCACTTCACCTTCGCCGTCCTTGGTGGTGAGGCCGCGGCGGATTTCGCCGCCGATGTCCAGCTCGCCCAGCTGGTGCAGGTAAACGGGTGTGCCGTCGATGGTTTTCACCACGATATTGCGCAGGGCTTCAAGATCCGTGGCCAGACCCACGGAGCGGACGATGTACTCCTCATCGTTTTTGACGATGAACTGCGCCCCGGCGTTGGCATTGTTGGCCTCGATGCGCTCCTTGATGTCGGGCAGCGATACGTCGTAGCGGATCAGTGCGTCGGGGTCGATACGCACCTGGAACTGCTTGACCTCACCGCCGATGGAGAGGACTTCCGTAACGCCTTTTACCGTCTGTAGGTTGAACTTGACGATCCAGTCCTGAATTTCCCGCAGCTCGATGTTGCTGTATTGCCCGCTGGTATCCTCCAGCACGTAGAACAGAATCTGGCCGAGTCCTGTCGTGATGGGGCCCATCACCGGTTCGCCGAAACCGTCGGGAATAGCCTCCCGGGCCACCTGTAGTCGTTCCCCCACCAGCTGGCGGGCAAAGTAAATATCGGTGCCATCCTCGAAGTAGATATTGACCACCGACAAGCCGAAGTTGGAGATCGACCGCACGTGATCCAGTTGCGGTAGGCCATTCATGGCACTTTCGATGGGGTAGGTGACGTATTTCTCGACTTCCTCCGGCGCCAGGCCTTCGGTTTCCACAAAGACCTGCACCAACGCCGGTGAAATATCCGGGTAGGCGTCAACCGGCAGGGTGCGATAGGCGAAGTAACCGCCGATAAGCATCGCCAGAGAGATCACGACCACTAACAGTCGGTTCTCCAGCGCAAAACGAATAAGAGTTTGCATACTGTTCTCCCGCGATTAGTGGTTGTGACCGGATTCGAATTCGCTTTTTTGCAGCTGGGCCTTGAGCACGAATCCGCCTTTGGCCACATAGCGTTCACCCGCGTCGAGGCCCGCCAATATCTCCACCGCGTCGCTGTCCCCGCGCCCCAGTTTGACCGGGCGAGGCTCCCAGCTGTCGTCGTGCTCAACGAATATTGTGGGTTGGCCCTCCAGGTCGATAATGGCGGTCCTGGGTGCCACGACGGCGGCGGGAAATTCACCTAGAGTAATTTGGCCTTCAATGAACATCCCCGGTTTCCAATCATTGTCAGGATTGGCCAGGAAGACCCGCGCCAGGCCTGTGCGGGTGGCCTCGTCTACCAGCGGCGCCACATAGTCCAGCCTGGTCTCCACGGGTGCGGGACCGTGGCTGGTGGTTACCCGCACCGGCTGTCCGGCTTCTACCAGCGGCACTTGCTTGGGGTAGAGAGCAATATCCACCCACAGTGTGGACAGGTTCGCGACGACGAAAGCGGTATCATCGGGTGCCAGGTGTTCCCCCAAGGTGACGTGGCGTTTGATGACAACGCCATCGATCAGGGATTTCAGCTGAAAGCGGGACAGTGTCTCGGAACTTTCGGCGACGGCGAGCACATCGCCGGCCTTAACCCGGTCACCGGTTTTTGCCTGTACCTCGACGATCTTTGCCGCAAAGCGGGGCGTGATATGAGCCACGGCCTCCTCGTTGAGTTTCACCTCGCCGGGCAGCGATACCTGTTGGCGAATCACACCGGCCTCGGCGGTGGCGATTTCACCGCCAAAATCGCGTAGCAGATCGGCGCTAAAGGTTAGATCAGGTTCTTCCTCTTCATGACCTTCATGCGCGTCTTCTTTGGCATGGTCGCCGTCATCGTCAGCGTGATCTTCCCCGGCATGTTCCTCTTCGGAGTGTTGCTTTTCATCTGCGTGCTGAGCGCCTTCTTCAGTGTGAGCGGCTTGATCTGATGGGGCGGCGATTGTGCTTTGAGATGCCATGGCGGCTAGCAGCAAGCCGCCCATTAAATAATTCAGTAACTTGTTCATTGTGATTCATCCTGTGGCGAAAGAGACGCTTCATCATCGATGCTGTCCAGCGTGGGCAGGCGCAGATCGGACCGGAAATCATTGGCCGCGTCTGTGGGGTAGAGTGACTGGCGGTCCCCCGTGAGCGGCTGGCCGGTCAAGGTCTCCAGGGTGATAAGGGTTTGGTGAAAGTCGGTGGCGGCGGCAACGGCCTCGGTCTCGAAGGACAGCAGCTGGCGCCGGGCTTCCACCAGTTCCAGATAGGAAAAGCGTCCGTCGCCGTAGCCTTCCTGAATCAGCGTCAGTGCCTGTTGTGCCTCGGGCAGTATCTGCTCACGCAACAGGGTGACCCGCTCGCGAGCCTGTTCCAGTTGGGCGAAGGCATTGCGTAGTTCCGTGAAAACCTTTACTCGGGTGGTCTTCTCTTCGAGATCCAGTTTCGCCAGATCCTCCCGCGCGGCCCTGATGTCGCCCTGGTTGCGGTTAGAGACGCCAAGAGGCATGGAAAACGAAAAAACCACACCCGTATCGCCGGTGCCTTCGACCCGTCTGATGCCCGCGCCGACTTCGATGTCCTGTCGGCCCCGGGCAATGGCCAGGTCCAGTTCGGCCTTACGCAGTCTTTCCAGGGTCATAAACCGTTGCAGCTGCGGGGCCTGTTCCAGTTGGCGCTGGACGCTGGCAAACTCAGGCGTCGGCGCTAACGCGAAGAGTTCGGCCTCTACATCACCAAAATCCGCCGAGGTTTCGCCCCACAGACTCGCCAGGCGCCGCTTGGCATTGCCCAGGCGCACCCTGAGATTGCTCAACGCCAGCTTGGCTTGCATCAAGTCCGTGCGGGCGCGGCTCAGTTCGGCTCGGCTGGCGCTGCCAGCGTTAAACCGCCTTCGGGCGACGTTTTCTGCGGTGCTTGTAAACTCCACGACTTCCCGGGCAAAGGCCAGCAGGCGCTGGGTTTGCGCCACTTCCAGGTAGCGGCTGGCCGCCGCCGACAGTGCGTCCAGGCGGGCCAGTTCGTAGTCACGTTCGAGGGTTTGGCGACGCCATTGGCCAACATCCCGGCGCAGGGGGCGTTTGCCGCCCATCTCAATGACCTGGCTGAGCGCCAGGGTGGTTTCCATGGCGTCAGTTCCCGAGAATTCACCACTACCGGCGATATTCTCGACGTCGAGGGAGACCTGTGGATTGGGTCGGAACCCGGCCTGGAGAGCCCGCGCCTCGGCCGCGCGAATATCGTAGGGATACATCGCCAATTCGGGGTTATCACTGAGCACCCGGGCGAACGCCTCGGGTAGCGTCAGTGTTGCCGGGTCGCGGTCAGCGGCCTGGATAAGCCCGGGCAGGCTTACCAGCGCGCCGCAAATTAGCAGGCGCGCTGTCCGGATCATCAGGCTTCGGCCTGAATCCGGGGACAAACGGAATAGCATGAACATGAATTACCTCACGTAAAGATTTTTGAAAAATCCTGGCGCCGGTCGAGGACCGGAAAGTGAGGTTAGGCTATGGGCGGTCGAAGTATCGCAGCGATGAGGGGAGACGGGTGGTCGACGATATAGCGTAGTGTGACCTGGTTGGAGGAGGCAGTCGGCAGCGTGGGCAGCTGCATGGACAGCAGCATATGAGAGCCATGGCAATGGCATGAGTGGCAATGGCCGAGCGGTGTGTTGTGGTCTGATCCCGGTGACGGGTCTGTCGCTTGGGTTGAACCGTCTCCCCCGGACATATCCGCCAACTCATGGGGTTGGTGATCCGAATGGATGGGCGATACATCAGCGGCGATGGATAGTGACTGCACTACCATCAATACCGCAAACAGTATTAGCGTCCAGTTTTTTGCCATTCGGTTATCAAGTGACCCCTGTGTGAAGAGAGCCGAAGTCTACCATAAGTCAAGGTTCGGTCAACTTAGTCGTGCAGATTCAATACATCTGAGACAAATCTAGCGGTAATCTCCCCACTTATAACGGGCCCGATAAGTAGAGGGTTAAGCTGCTTTTAGCAGCTGATCTGTTAAGTATCACCTTGTGCTTCTGCAACCTCAAATTCGCACTTCTATTTCCCATTCCACTCTATTCCCTTTATCCGAAAAGTCATCTGATCAAATGATATTAATTCTTATTCATATTGCAAATAAGAATTAATATCATTTATAATGGCGCCGATCCGTCCCGGTCACTCCCCGGGCTGTCGACTCAAAACATTCTGACTTTAGAAAACAGGAACACGCATGAATTGGAGAAAACCTGCCGCCTATATTGTTACGGCATGCAACACACTGGCTGCGAGCGGCGTATTTGCCGACGTCAATAAAGTGGAAGAAGTGATCGTATCCGCCAGCAGAACCAATAAGCCCATTACGGCCATACCCAACACGGTAAAAGTGATTGACCGGGAAGCCCTGGAGGCACAGCTGGCCACCAGCACCAGCCTGCTTGACGGGCTTAGCTTTGCTGTCCCGAGCCTGACGCCCGCACACCAGAAAATGACCAGTAATGGCGTGACGTTGCGGGGCAGAACACCCCTTTACATGGCCGACGGTATCCCGCAGTCAACACCGCTGCGCAACGGCGAGCGCAGTGGTTTTACGATTGATCCTGCCTTTATCGACCGCGTCGAAGTCATTTACGGCGCCAATGCCATTCAGGGGGTGGGCGCCACCGGCGGTGTCATCAATTACGTGACCGTTGATGCGCCGGAAAGTGGTGATTTGCTTCAAAAGGTAGCAACGAGACTGACCAGTGATAACTTCGAAGGCGATGGCTTTCATTACAAACTATCCGGGTTATTGGGCAAGAAGTTCGACAATATGGATGTGGTTTTTGGTGTGGCTCGCGATGTCCAGGACCTGTACTACGACGGCAATGGTGACCCCATAGCGGTCGACCCTATCCAGGGTGACACTATGGATAGCCGAACCTGGAACATTTTTACCAAGGCCGGCCTGGATCTGGACGAATACCAGCGCATTGAAATGACAGGCAATTATTTTGACCTGGACGGTGACGGCGACTACCGCGTGGTTGATGGAAATGCACTTGCCGGTATTCCAGCGACTTCCGAGAGCGGAAAGGGTGAGGGTGATCCCACCTACAACGAGGCCCTGAACCTGTCTGTAGCCTACAGCCACAGCAATCTGCTGGGTGGAGAGTTGACCCTGCAGGGTTTCTACTATGACTTCTACGCCCTGTACGGCGGCGGCACGTTCCCCGCGTTCCAGGACCCGGCCATCGCTCTGGCGGGGACTCTGTTCGATCAGTCCGCCCTCAGTTCGGAGAAATACGGCACCAAGCTGACCTTTGTTCGCGACAACACCTTCTGGGATGGGCTCCAAGTGGCGGCGGGTGTCGATTATCTGCGCGACAAGACCTATCAGGAACTGGCTCAAACGGACCGTTTGTGGGTGCCGGAAATGATCTACAAGGGTTGGGCGCCCTTTGTGCAGCTGGAGCAGCGCCTGGTGGACGACCGCCTGCGTCTGTCATTCGGTGGTCGCTTCGAAAATGTTGAACTGGAAGTACCGGATTTCACCACCGTCGCTGGGGCCAACAACACGTTTGTTGAGGGCGGAGAGCCGAGCTTCGAAGAGCTGCTAGGCAATGCCGGCATCGTTTTCGACGTGACGGAAGACCTGACGGTTTTTGTCTCCTACGCGGAAGGTTTTACCATGCCCGACGCCGGGTTGATCCTACGGGGTGTAAATATCCCGGGGCAAACCATTGACGAACTGGTCGACCTACAACCCGTCGTGGCTGACAACCTGGAAACCGGCATCAATTACCGCCGGGGTGGGTTGGACATAGCGGCCAGTTATTTCTGGTCGGATTCAGACCTGGGGTCTCGCATCCTGGTGGTAGACGGTGTCGGTCAAATCACCCGGCAAAAAACCGAAATTGAGGGACTCGAAGTATCAGCCGCTTACCACTTCGACTCAGGCGTCAGCACTGGAATCGCCTACAGCAAGTTGGAAGGCCGTTTCGACAGCGACGGCGACGGTTCAGTGGACAAGGATCTGGATGGCCGCAATATCGCGCCGGATCGTATCAATATCTATGTTGAAGCCCCCCTCGCTGCCAACTGGCACGGCCGTTTGCAATACTCAAAACTGTTGGATCGGGATTTCGACGGCGGCCTGCCTCAGCACGATTTCGACGGTTACAGCGTAGTGGATGCAGTAGTTTCATACCGGGATGCAAGCCTGGGGAACTTTACCCTCGGCATCGAAAACCTCCTCGACGAGGATTACATCACCTACTATTCGCAAACCCTGACCTACGTGAATAACAGCACCTATTTCGCCGGCCGTGGGCGGGCCGTCAGTCTGGGGTGGCAGAAAACATTCTAAGTGAGAACGTTGCTGACCCTTCATCGATGGGTTGGAGCTGTATTCGGGCTGGCTCTCTCCCTCTTCGGGCTTTCCGGCGCACTACTGGTTTGGAAAAACCAGTGGTTGCGCTGGACTCTGACAGATGAAGCCGGGATTCCTGCGAGGGGAGTGGAGAGCCTCACCCGTATCGTTAAACGGGCACTGCAGGAGAGCAACGGAGAAGCCAACTACATAGTGTTTTCCAGTCCTGAGCTTGCTGTCAATCTGGTTTCCACCGGACGGCATACCGGCTTTTACAGTGATAACCTGGGCAATGTCATAACCCACTGGGCATCCCGACTGGAGCGACTGGAGTTGTGGCTGTTTGATTTACACCACGATCTTTTGCTGGGGCCCAACGGAACAACCCTCGGTGGGTTGCTGGCGTTATTGGGCCTGTTCTTTACCTTGAGCGGACTTTTCCTTTGGTGGCGAACCCGGCGGCACTTTTCCTGGCGCCTGTGGCCAACGTCGTTTTCCCGGCGGGATCTGGCCAGACACCACCGCAACCTTGGCGCGCTGTTTGCTCCGTTACTGATAGTGGTAATGCTCACGGGCCTGATGATGGCCTGGCGCCCGGTGGCGCTGTGGGTGTTGTCGCCGTTTTCTTCCGTTGACGAAATGCAGGCCGCCGTCGCGCCTCCAGCTGTTTCCGGGAGTGATTTCGCAGACATTGACTGGGCAAACATTATCACCCGGGCACAACAAGCGTTTCCAGACGCGAGCCTACGCCTGATTTCGATACCGCAGGCTACCGGTGATCTCGTAGGGCTGAGAATGAAGCAGCCGGAAGAGTGGCTGCCCAATGGACGGACGCTACTCTGGTTTGATCCGCAGACCGGCGATCTCATCGAGTCGAAGGACGCGCTTACAATGCCCCTGGGGGTCCGGGTGAATAATCTCGTCTACCCGGTCCACGCCGCCAAGGTCGGCGGCATCGTTTATCAATTAATAATGACTCTGGTAGGGTTGGTATTGACGATGCTGGGGAGCCTTGTGGTTGTGAAGTTCTGGATGGACCGCCATAGGATCAATAGGATCAGCGTTCCTCCCAGAATTTGAGTGAACTGCTACGGGCATAGAGTCTGATGAGCTGAATCGCCCAGGCCAAATATACTTGCGCCGTTTACTGGGTGGCTAGCGCATTTTTTACTGTCTTTGGACTTGGCACATCCCATTCCAGTAGTTTTGGTAATCGATTGCCCGGCATCTCCATCATTGAGCAACTGTTTCAAACCCCTCGTGGAGGGATGCGATCAGCGGGCAGGTGACACTGTCCTTCTGGGTGCAGCACTCCTCGACGAGTTGGTCGAGCACGCCTTCAATTTGCTGAAGACTGCGGATCTTGTCTCGCACGTTGCCCAGCTTGCGCTCGCCCAGTGCTTTGGCCTCGTCGCAATGGGTGCCGTCTTCGAGTTTCAGCAGTTCTCCGATCTCCTCCAGACTGAATCCCAGCCATCGCGCCCTGCGGATGAATCGAAGCCTTGCCAGCGCGTCCTCGTCGTAGCGGCGAATCCCGCCTAAGGGCTTCTCAGGCTCTGTCATCAGCCCCAGCCGCTGGTAGTAGCGAATGGTTTCGACGTTTATCTCTGCGGCCTTGGCCAGACTGCCGATGGTCATGGATGTGGATTTGGAACCGGACACGATGCTTGACTCCGTAGTCGACTACGGAGATAAGCTTGCCACAGTGGTGAATGAAACAACAGGAGGTTTGCCCATGCCTGAATTCAAAACGGGACGCGGTTCGTTGCTTGCCGGGGGTGTCGCAGCCTTGCTGGCCTCTGCCTGTTGCCTGGGACCGTTGGTGTTGGTGGTGCTGGGTTTTTCCGGCGCCTGGATCGGTAATTTAACCGCATTGGAACCCTATCGTCCCTGGTTTCTGGGTGCTTCCCTGGTGGCCATGGTGTTGGCCTGGCGCCAGATATACCGGCCGACCAGGGCTTGTGAACCCGGCGATGTATGCGCTGCACCCAGGGTGCATGGCGCTTACAAAGCCGCCTTCTGGTTCGTAGCGTTGCTGATCGTCATCGCCGCGGTGTTCCCCTATGTCCTACCCCTGTTTTATTGAGAGACCAGAAATGAAAAAGTTCTTGCTTGCAAGTTCACTGATTGCCCTGTTCAGTCTGCCCCTCTGGGGTGCGGAGCAGACCGTCACACTGGATGTGCCCGGTATGACCTGCGCCGCCTGTCCGATCACCGTCAAGACCGCACTCAACCGGGTTGAAGGTGTCAGGGACGTCAATGTCAGCTTCGAGCGGCGCGAAGCCAGGGTCACCTTCGAGGACACGCAAACCTCCGCCACAACGTTGATTGAGGCCACGGCCAACGTCGGTTATCCATCTACCCTCAAACAAAGCGCGACGGATCAGAAGTAATGAGCTTGTGGGATAATTTTCGGATAGGACGCTGTCATGATTGAAGCGCAAGTGATACACATTGCTGTTATCGGTACCGGCGGTGCCGCCATGGCCGCGGCACTGAAAGCGACGGAACGCGGCGCCCGGGTAACCGTGATCGAGCGAGACACTCTTGGTGGCACCTGCGTGAATACCGGATGCGTACCGTCGAAGATCCTGATCCGAGCGGCGCATATCGCTCACCTTCGACGAAATAGCCCCTTTGACGATGGACTCGGCGCCGGGGCACCGCACGTAGCTCGTGCCAGACTGCTGGAACAACAGCAGGGATTGGTAGAAGGGCTGCGCGAAGCTAAATATGCCCATATTCTACGTGACAACCCGGCCATTACCCTGATCCAGGGAACAGCGCAATTCGTGGCGGCCAATGCGATCGCCGTTACCACACCGGAGGGCGGAGTGCGGCGAATCAAATTTGATCGGGCATTTATCGGCACGGGTGCGCGACCGGCGATCCCACCCATTCCGGGGTTGGCCGATACGCCGTACCTGACTTCCACCTCCGCCTTGTCGCTTCCCGTCATCCCGAAGCGCCTGTTGGTGATCGGGGGGTCAGCGGTGGCATTGGAGCTTGCCCAGGCTTTTGCACGGCTGGGCAGTCAGGTAACCATCCTGGCGCGCAGCCGACTGCTTTCCCGTGACGATCCGGCTGTAGGCGATGCCATTCGGAAGGCATTTGAGCAGGAAGGCATTCGGGTATTGCTGCGGACCCAGGCCAGCCGGGTCGATTACGCCGATGGAGAGTTCATACTGGATACCAATGCCGGGGAATTGCGAGCAGAGCAGTTGTTGATCGCCACCGGACGCACACCCAATACCGAACGGTTGGGTCTGGAACAGATTGGCGTGAAGACAGTGCGTGGCGCGATTCAGGTGGATGGGCGAATGCAAACCAACGTGCCAGGCATCTATGCGGCGGGCGATTGCACCGATCACCCCCAGTTCGTCTATGTGGCCGCCGCCGGGGGCAGCCGGGCCGGGGTCAACATGAGCGGCGGCGACGCTCTGCTTGACCTCAGCGCCATGCCGGCGGTGATTTTTACCGATCCACAGGTGGCGACCGTTGGCTTGACGGAAGAACAGGCGACCACGCAGGGGTTGCAGGTCGATACTCGCGTGCTCAGTTTGGACAGCGTGCCGCGCGCCTTGGTGAATTTCGACACCCAAGGCTTTATCAAAATGGTGGCCGAACAGGATTCAGGCCGCTTGCTGGGAGTGCAGGCAGTTGCCGCCGAGGCTGGAGAACTGATCCAGACGGCAGTAATGGTGATGCGGGCCAATATGACCGTGCAGGAAATGGCTGAAGAGCTGTTTCCCTACCTGACCATGGTGGAAGGGCTCAAGCTCTGCGCCCAGACTTTTACCACGGATGTGACTCAATTGTCCTGTTGCGCCGGGTAAGGCTGCGTTCCCGGCTCAGTCGGCATTCCTGATCAGGCGCGGCAGCCAGCGCAGATATGCGACCATGCCGAACAACTCGACCAGGGATTGGAAGACGATGACAACGATGGCGGCACGCCAGGGCTCCGGCAGTGACAGCGCCAGCGGCAGCATGACGAAGGAGTTGCGGGTACCAAAGCTGAAGGTGAGGGTGCGGCCGATAGTGGGCGTGAACCCGAATAGCTCACTGAGCCCCTTGCCGATGGTAGCGGCGGCAACCAGATAAAGTACAAAAACCACAAGCGCCGACCACAGCAGGGCGCCATTGTCGATCACCAGGCTGACCTGGGAGCCGGCAATCAGAAACACCACCAGTGCCAGCAACGGCACGGGCAGCCACCCAAGCCAGTCCACCAGTGTTTGCGCGCGCGGGTGCTTTTCCGTCAACCGTTCGGTAATCCAGGCCAGGATCAGCGGGGTGACAATCAATCCGAAGAATGCCGGCAGCAAGTGGCTGCCAACCGCCAGTTCAATGGCGATATTGCCCATGAAGAGCCAGATATAAATGGGTAGCAAAATGAGCTGGACCAGCAGAAGGATCGGCGCGGCCGCTATGGCCCTGGCACCGTCCCCACCACCGAGATGGGTAAAACTGATAAACCAGTCCGTACAGGGCACCAGCAGTACCAGCAGTACGCCGAGACGAATAGCGGGATCATCCGGTAACAGCCACAACAGAAGACCAACGACCACCGGTATCAGGATAAAATTGCCCGTCAGCAAAGCGGCCAGAAAGCGGCGATCACGAAATGCCGACCTGAGATGTATCAGTGGTACCTGAGTGAAAGTAGTGTACAGGAGAACACCCAGGGCCGGCCAAAGCAGCGCTTCCCAATGACGAGTCTGCTCTGGTGACATCCAGCCGATGGCCATGCCGGCCAGGATGGCAACCAGATAAAACCAGACCTGATATTGTTCTAGGCTGTTACGCATTTGGCTTCTTCCACGATGATACCCGGACTCGGCACCTGTTTGTGTGGGCCGGATAGTACCATGGGAGTCCTGTGAGTCACGGTGTTGTCAGCCAACGTGTCTGTGGGAGTTCCTTCCAACCCCAGCAAAGTACTACTGCATACGCTGAGATATGCCCCAAGTTACCGGCCGATTTCTTAGGGAAAATCTGGGGCAATTTGATCGCCAAACTATGCCATTTCAGGCCATATTGCGTAGTACGGTGTAGGCTTCCTACGATGGTGATAATAAAAGAAAATACGTATTTTTAGCCGTTTGGCGTTCAGTCTGTCCCCACTCTTGGAGAATGGTCATTAGGGTTCCGCCTTATTTGATTTCAGCCTGGTGATAATCTGGCGTCGATTTGCCACCAGTTCGGCTGCTTCCCGCACCGGATCGTCCTCGACATGAACGTATCGCATGAACATGGTCACGGTTTTGTGAGCGGTCAGTGCCATACCCACTTTGATCGGGATGCCGGAATTGGCGATGTCGGTGGCAGCGCGATGCCGGATGCCGTGTGTGCCAACAAGGGGGATGCCGGCCCTTTTCAGTATGCGGCGCCAGGCGCCATAGTAGGCGTTTTGGGTCAACGGCTTGTTGGGATCTTCCAGAGCAGGGCAGACGTACTCCGATTTGCTGTGGATTGCGGCATCAGAGAGCAGTTCGTAGGCTTCCGAGCTGATAGGTTTGGACATGTCACCGGTTTTGCTGTCGGGCCAGACTACTCGGCGACCGACCAGGTCTACCCACTCCCATCGCAGCGCCAGGATTTCGGACATTCTGGCGGCAAAGGCAAATTGGAGCCGAATGCCGAGAATCGGAGAAGGGTGTTCAAATTCCTCCTCTTCTGTTTTCTCCAGTTGCCTGAATAAGAGGATCATCTCCTTGTCGGTAAGTAGTCGAGTTTTGCCTTTCTCTGGGAACTTGGTCACGTGGCGGCAAGGATTGGTGCCATCCGGGCGGTACCCCCACAGTTCAGCCAGGTTGAACATTTTGCGAACACAAGCCAGTATCCGGTTAGCCTGGGTGGGTGTTTTTTCCAGGCGCTTCATG
This sequence comes from Spongiibacter nanhainus, assembly GCF_016132545.1. Taxonomy (GTDB): domain Bacteria; phylum Pseudomonadota; class Gammaproteobacteria; order Pseudomonadales; family Spongiibacteraceae; genus Spongiibacter; species Spongiibacter nanhainus. The sequence continues at coordinate 2,098,589 of NZ_CP066167.1, read as the reverse complement.
AGAGCCAGAATATCGGCTCGTTCTACCTCGTGGACTTTCAAGGTGCCCATAGAGGGGAGAAGATATTTATCGATATGGTACTGGTTTTTCTTTTGGGTAAGTGGTTTGTTGTGCGGTATACAGTGATCTTCCATAAAGCGTTTGCATAAATCTTTAACCGTCGGGGCTTGCCGATCCCTGGCTTTTTGGCCTGAAGGGTCATTGCCCCGGCGTACATCCGCCAGCAAATCCTGAGCGAGGGTGCGGGCCTGTTCGACAGTCAGCTCGCCAAACAGGCCAAGTGACGGCTTGCGTCGCTTGCCACTGTTTGTGCGATACTGGAGCATGAAAACCTTGCGTCCAGTTGGGGTGACTTTGCAGAAAAATCCGGGTACGAGGGTATCCCTCAATTCAATGTCGGTTTCTCCCGGTTGGGCACCGGCAACGATGGTTTTTGTGAGCTTTACTCGCGGCATTTCTGGACTCCTGAAACCTCCGGTTCCAGGTCTTATCCAAGGAGCAAATAGGAGCCTCGGGAGAGCGAACCAGAGCGATTAGCATCAAACTCCGGCATATGATCCCTTTTTTTAAGTCTTTGAAAAACCAGCTGAATCGCGCCGTATACAAGCAGGGAGTACCCCGGAGTGGAAGCCAGACTACCGCTTAAAATCTCCCGATCATTGCGATCGTGCCGGTTCGATTCCGGCCTCGGGCACCAATAAATGAGCGATTTTCATCGCTCTAAAACTAAACTGGTTCGTTATCCGAGAAGAACTGGTTCAGACTCGGCTAAAGGGCTGTGCTAGGCTCTAAAGCCTTCGTATTCTGAAAACACAATATGCAGACAATCGGATAACAAGTCAGCAGAATCTGATGGGCGTGAGTGCGTCGCAATCCAGTATGCGACTTGCGACATATTGATTTGGTCTTCGGCGATACCTTTGCAGAATGTTAGCGTTTCACTGAGTGGCGGGTCGAATCGGTAACCGTTTATACGCAAGAAAACCACAGCAGATACAAAAGCTGTTCGTTTGTTCCCATTTAAAAACGCGTGAGCTTTGATAGTGGAAGTTAACAAGACCGCCGCCAACGTCGCCATGTCGTTGGTCTCCTCGTAATAGCGGTACATGCTAGGGCGGGATTGAGCCCCGTGTAGGATAGAATTTTCTATAACCCCGATAGGTTCTTCAGGGGTTATAGAAAGGATGACAAAGGAATTGATATCTTCTATGTCTTGTGGTGACAGGTAACGAATGCTGCCATCACAGTATTCCGTTGTAGACATTTAGACGCTAGATTTTGGCCAGCTCTTTGAGGGTTTCGTGATTGCGCACCAAAGCCTCCGCGCATGCTGCGCGTACGATTTTTTTGTGGTCACCAGTGGTGGGGCGAGGCGGCATAACGTCGTCCCGCTTGCGCTCAGGCAAGTCCATGCGTGGCTCATTTGCACGCTCTACGACGACGTTCATTATTTCACTCCCTGGACACATGTACCGCAGTTAGTAAATTACCAGACTGCTATTTGTTTAGTTATAAGGTCTGACACCTATATTGGATTTTGGTGCGTTAAACTCATCAATTGGGCGGTTTTCGACCTTGCGTGAGGGAGATTACCTATTATTTTTGATAATTTCTACGACTGTGGATGACAAGTCAGGCAACCAGAGGGGATTTTCTATCTATTTTGTGAGTTTTTACGCATGTTTTTGAGAAATTTGCAGGATTTTACTGAAATACGTTATCCGGAATCCTCCGGCTTCCTGTCTGAAGCCCTATGCCGATTTGCTGCAACTGGGGTCTAAAAAACACCACGTCGTCATCAATGACATAGAGTGCTGCAGAGAGGACTTTGAAAGCGGGTTGCACGGCAACGGCTAATAGTAGCTTTGCCTCTATATTGCTTCTTGCCGAGACATATTTGGTTCCTTTCGCCCGTTGTTCAGTTCGCTAATTGCCAGATGTCATCGGACTTCGAGACATGGCCCAACGCCGCCAATGCCTCCAGAATCTGCCCTACGCCTTTTAGCGGGATACGTTTGAATTGTGCTGCGATTGCCGCGTCGGTTTGTGGGCCAATAGCCAGTGCCTTTCTAACGGCTTCGACCTGGGCGGGGATATCCTTGGGCCAGGTTTCTTTCTTGCCTGCCTGGCTATTCTGTTCAGCCGGTTTATCGGCAGCGATATCGAGCTTGGCAGAAGATTGCTGGCTGTCGGGTGCCTGGTAGTCCGGACGCAGCCAGCGAATATGGCCCTGTGCTTCCTCTGCAGCACGCTGGTGATTGAGGGCGACCAGACGGCACAACAGCTCCTCCTCGGCTTCGGCTTGCTCAGCGGGCTTGTCAGATAGGGGCGTGGTGGCACCGGGGCGACCTACCAGTATCTTGCCCAGGTCGCTCCAGCCATAAGCTTCGAATACGGCGGTATCGAGTTCGTCATGCAGTTCTCGTAGCACCGATATTAGTCCTTGCTCGTGGATGGTTTTGTCTTTGGAGGTCAGCGGTTCTTCGGCGCGCAGCTTCTCCAGTACGTTGTACATTCCGGTGAGGGTTAGTTTCTCGTGCTCAGATTGCTGACGTTTGCGGTGGTTGTCGATCTGTCTGGCGAGTTCGCCAATGGTATTTGCTTGGTCGTCGGGCAACTCCGGGAAAGGGAAGGTCTCGAAACAGCGGATCTTGTTATACCTGGGGCGGTCTTCTAAAGTCCCACCAGCTGCGAGCGCCCATGCAACATGAATACGACTGCATAAAATTCCTAATTGGTAAGGGTCTGGAAGAGCGATGCTGACCAACATTTGGTCTGGCAGAACTTCACTATCTAAAAATTGGAATAGTCGATGTTTTGCGGTCATCACTGTTGCAATATACCTTTCCAGTCCAGAGAGTGAAGTTCTCATGTCTTCGTTATTGCGTCGGTGTAACCACCATTTTTCACGTAAATCTTTATCTTTATTTACGTCTCTTTCTGGTTTCACTCTATCAAGTAACCATTGATAAACCGCTGGGTGTCTCGTTCTAACTTGGTCAATTTCTAGACCGTAGCAGTCGATAACCTTCGCACCTCTTGGGCGAGCGGTTAGGTCTTTACCATTTCTATATGGTTTTATTAATGTGCTGTCGCCAAGCGCTTTTGCTTGTTCAGTATTGAGAATCATGCCTTTCCCATGCGGTATTACACCTGTTGTACTGACCTTAGAATTAGCCTGCAATGTGGCGACTGTTGATATGTTGGCTCCAACCGTTAAATCAGGGTTGATCTGTCCAATTGTTCGCGAAAATGTAATATCTCGGGTTTCTTCGCCCCTACGGGATTCTGAGACTACTTTGCATAACTCGCCAGAATTGCTGTTACTGATTTTGGTTACAGACATTGAAATCCGAACGGCTGCGCCGTCGTTACTATCTACCCATGGGTGGTCAGGTATGACGAATGAAAGCATGAGCGGTTTGTTTTTTCTGTTGAGGTGGGACTCTAAAACTCTACGATTAAATCCTTGACGAAGGCTGTTTGTTGTTATTAGTCCGAATCTTTGAGAAACACCTACGCGAACGTTTTCTGCTGCAATGTGCCACCAATACATTACGAGATCGCAAGAGTCCGGAACCTCCCCTTTGTATGCCTCGCGCAATGCGTCGACGTATCCAATTCCCAGTGCATCCCTAATCTTTAACTTCCCAATAAAGGGGGGATTGCCGACGATATAATTCGCCTTTGGCCACTTGGTCTTTCTGGGTCGGATGAAGTGGTACACGGGCGTCCGACCAGCGTCGTCTGGTACTAGTTCACCGGTGGCTGCGCTTGTCTTAAAACTGATGCCATCCCAGATCGTTTTGGGTTGGCCATCTTCATCCAGCATCGGCTCTCGACTATCGTATTCGATAAGCGCATCTCGGCACTCGATATTCTTAAAGTCTCGCAGTATCGGCTCAGGCAAATTAAGCTTGCCATAAAGTCGGTAGTGCCATTGTAGATACCCTATCCATAGCACTACCTCGGCGATAGCAGCAGCGCGGGGATTGATCTCCATACCCAGGAATTGGTGTGGGTCTACCGTTAAACCTTCGGTATCCATCGCCTGCTGCCCGGCAGAGAGATCGCGGATGGTATTTAGCACTTCTCCTTCCAGCCGCTTCATATGCTCCAGCGCCACATAAAGGAAGTTCCCGCTGCCACAGGCTGGGTCGAGCACGCGCACCTGACACAGCTTGTAGTGAAAGGCCTGCAGCTCTTTCAGCGCTTTGTCGGTCTTGTCCTGCTGTATCCAGGTTTCTGCGGCGACCTGTACCGTGCTCCATTCTTCCCGCAATGGCTCGATCAAGGTGGGCATCACCAGGCGTTCAACATAGGCCCGAGGAGTGTAGTGGGCGCCCAGTTTGTGGCGCTCTCTGGGGTCGAGGGCGCGTTCCAGCAGGGTGCCGAATATCGCCGGTTCCACAAAGCGCCAGTCGGCCTTGGCTGCCTCTACCAACATGCCGATCTGGTCACTTGTCAGAGGAATTGGATCAATCGAGGCAAACAGTCCGCCGTTAAAGCGCTGTAGCTTGGCCATGAGTTGACCTTCAAAACCGCCAGTGTTCATCGTGCTCCAGAGGGAACGCATAGAGTCTGGGAAGTGCTCTGGTGTGCCCTCAAGACGCTGTAGCAGGTTGGTAAAGCTGTCTTGGGGAAGTAGCTCGACATCCTCGCAGAACATGGTGAACAGGCAACGTTTCAGGAAGTGGGCGACGCGTTCTACATCGTAACCACTTTGTTCCAGCGAACGGGCCAATTGGGCCAGCTTATCGCTAATCTGGCGCGTTACTTTGGCCGCGCGCTTGGAGGGGTCCAGTGCGTCCGGGTCCAGCCAAAGTTGGCGCAGGCGTTCGCGGATGTCAGGATCACGCAGATCTTCAACACGAATACGGTGGCTGCTGGGGTCGGGGTAGGGTACGTAGGTGCCACCCGAGCGGGTGAATTCCGAATAGAGCTCCAGGGAGCGCCCCACATCCGTCACTACGATAAACGGCGGACGGCCTTCGTCGCCAGGGAGGGCGCGGACGTATTGGTCTGCCTGATTCTGGGCGGCCAGCATGGCCTTGTCCCACCCCTGAGTTTCCAGCGCCTTGCCGGTCTGCTTCGCCTCCAGCACGAAGGCACCACGACGATAGAGGTCGATAAACCCACGGTTTACCGAACCATCAGCCTTGCTGATATCGACGCGACGCTCGAAGACGTAGGCATTCTGTTCGTTGTCGTTGCTGGCAGGGTCAGGCTGGGGTAGGGCGAGCAGGGTGCAAAGCTCCGTTAAGAAGAGTTGGTAGTTGGCTTTTTCCGTACCGCTGACATTTTCCCAGCGGCCAATAAATTCTTCTATGGCGCCTGACTGCATGGATTCTTCCGTGATCTCGTGGGGCATTAAGTAAACTCGGAGTTATAGTTATCAAAACAGGCTGATGCTAAACGGAAATGTTAAGGCATAGCGGCTACAAAGGCCATTTCATAGCTATCGCGACGCCAGGCGATACTGTAATTCCACCCCCCCATATTTGTAGCTTTTTAAGTGTTTACAACTGTTGCTCAGCAGGTACGCCTTCGATTGCCACAATGGGGCGATCTTGCAGACGGATTATCACCGGTTCAGCATCAGTTAATCCCCAGCCCACAATAATGCCTCCACTATCCCAATTTCAGGAGCGTGGTGATGAAAGTCTCTACCCTTGCAGCAGTCTCTATACTTACCTTAGCTTCCAGCCCCGCGTGGAGTGAACACTACGGCCGCGATCCCTACCGCAGTCAATCCGGCCCCGGCATGTACCTTTTTGGCGGCGCGGGGATTACCTCCTTTGACTACGAAGATGAAGATCACCGCTTTAGTTTTGGTGACGGTTCGCTGTCCAACATCGAGGTAGACAACGATTCCGCCGGTGCCAGGGTGGGCTTGGGTATCAGCTTTTTGCCCGAGTTGGCGCTGGAGCTGGGCTACGTCAATCTCGGCGAGTTGGAGGCGATTGCCACCTCCAATGGCTCGCAAGCACTCAGTGGCGGCTATGCCCCAGGTCGGGTGTTTATGGAGGGGGATATCGACGGCGCCTTTGTCGGTGCCCGGATACAGTCGCCTATGGATGAGCCCTTTGGGCTGTTTGCCCGGGCGGGTGTGATGGCCTGGGAGTTCAGCGGCACCCTGGAGGACAGTCAGCAGCGCGGCGATTTCTCGGTTGAGGGCAGCGACCCTTATCTGGGCGGCGGGCTGCGTTTTGCCGTGGGTCGCAATACTGCCATTGAGATTGGCTACGAGTACTACTTCCTCGAGGATGACGCCAGCGTAGAGTTTGCGGCGGATCGTGTCTCGGCGGATTTTGTACTGCATTTCTAGTATTGCGTCGATTTGCCATCCAACAGCGTGTTGTTTATTACCAAGCGGTAATGGCCAAATAGCCCCTTCCTGTCGATAATCGGGGATTCACTGCGAGACGCGGAGTTCCGGCGTCTATAGCGAATTAAAGGGGGGGCTATGTCGCAGTTTAGTATCACCGTCAATGGTGAGGCCGTGGAGTTGTCAGTGGATGGCAATACGCCGTTACTGTGGGTGTTGCGGGAGCAGTTGCGCTTATTGGGCACCAAGTTTGGCTGTGGTATGGGCCTGTGCGGCGCCTGCACTGTGCATTTGGATGGCAGCCCGATACGCAGTTGCAGTTTTCCTATTCAGGCTGCCCAAGGCCGCCAGATTACCACTATTGAGGGCCTGTCCGACGGCGACGATCTGCACCCGCTGCAATCCTCGTGGTTGGAATTTAACGTGCCCCAGTGCGGTTATTGCCAGTCGGGCCAGCTGATGTCGGCGGCCGCGTTGTTGGCGAACAACCCCCAGCCCAGCGACCAGGAAATCGATGAGGCGATGTCCGGCAATATCTGCCGCTGTGGCACCTATCCCAGAATACGGGCGGCGATTCGCCACACCGCGGACAATGCGGTTCAGCAGTTTGATCCCAAGCAGACCAACGAGTCTGAGCCAATGGAGGCGCAATCATGATGCAGCGTCGCCAATTTTTAAAATCCGTCGGTGCCGTGTCCGGCGGCCTGGTACTGGCAGTGAATTTGCCCGGTTGCGCCAAAGCCCCGCTGCCTCACGGCGATGCCGATGCCCTCCAACCCAACGCATTCTTGCAGGTCGATACCAACGGTAAGGTCATTCTGCAACTGCACAAAGTCGAAATGGGGCAGGGCACCATGACCGGCCTGGCCACGCTGGTGGCAGAGGAGCTGGCGATGTCGCCAGCAGATATCCAGCTTGAGCACGCTCGCTTTCATCCCGACTTCCGCGACCCCGGCTTCCATATCATGCTGACCGGGGGCAGTTCGACCATTCGCACCAGCTTTATCCCTCTGCGGGAGGCCGCGGCGCAAATGGCAGCCTGGCTGCGTGCCGCCGGCGCCAAGGAGTGGGGGGTAGCATCCGAGTCACTCAGGGTCGCCGAGGGTCAGGTGTGGCAGGGCGACACCAGTCTCAGCTTTGCTGATTTGGTGCCAATAGCCCAGACCTTGCCAGTGCCCGAATCCGGCGAGCTGGTTAAGGCAGAGGATTTTAAGTACATCGGCAAGTACAAGCCCCGGGTGGATGCTCTGGCCAAGGTCACGGGCAAAGCGACCTTTGGCATTGATGCCGGTCCGGCGGAGGCGTTGTCGGCGGTGCTAGTCCGCTGCCCTCATTTTGATGGCGACGTGGCGTCCTTTGATGCCACCGACGCGTTGACTATGCCCGGCGTTAACGACGTATTCCAATCCCACCGCAGCGTCGCGGTGGTAGCCGACACCTATTGGCAGGCCCGCCAGGCGGCGGCAAAAGTTAAAGTCACCTGGCAGGATGGCCCCACCGCGGCTTTGTCTGACGGCAGTCTGCGAGCAGAGCGCGTGGCGCTGCTGGATGCCGACGATGCCAAAACCGTCGAGGAGGAGGGCGAGGAGACCGCCGCCACCGGCGAGCGGATCGAGGCCATCTACGACGTGCCCTACCTGGCTCACGCCGCGATGGAGCCACTGAGCGCCGTGGCCTCAGCGAGCGATACCCAGGTGGAAGTCTGGGCGGGTACCCAGTCGCCTGAGCTGGCTCTGGCCGCCATTTCCGACGTTACCGGCGTTAGTCGGGAAAACATCCATCTGCATAATCAATTGATGGGCGGTGCGTTTGGGCGCCGTACCACCGCCGATTACATCGTCGAGGCTGTGCGTGTCGCCAAAGCCATCGGCAAGCCCGTCCGTTTGCAGTGGAGCCGGGAGGACGACACCCGTCACGATCTCTATCGCCCCAATGCCACCGCGCGACTGGCCGCGACCCTGGATAACGGCGAGATCACCAGCCTGCAATTCAAGACAGCAGTGCCCAGCTTGTTCACCGTGATGTTGCCCTGGATTACCAATGCGCTGATGCCCAAATGGCTGCCTGACGGCGCCCACGGCAAGATTGGCGAATTGGCGGCCAGTCACGACCCCGCAGCCACCGAAGGCTTGATTCACTCACCCTACGCGGTGCCCTACAAACGGGTGGATTTTGCACTGCAAGAGAAATCGCTGCCGATTGGTTATTGGCGCTCGGTAGGGCATTCCCAAAACGCGTTTTTCATCGAAAGCTTTATCGATGAACTGGCCCAGCAGCTGAAGCGGGACCCGCTGGAGCTGCGTGCCTCATTGCTTAGCCCCGATAGCCGCCATGCCCGGGTACTGGACGCCGTCAAGAAACAAGCCCAGTGGGGGCAGGTTCCTGACGGTATCTATGAGGGCGTTGCGGTGCACGAGTCTTTTGGTACTGTAGTGGCGCAGGTTGCCCACGTTCGCATCGACGGCAAGCAGATTCAGGTTAAAAAAGTGTTTTGTGCGGTGGACTGCGGCCTGGCAGTCAATCCCGACGTGGTGGTGACCCAGATGCAGAGCAGCATCATCTACGGCCTGACGGCGGCGCTAAAAGGGGAGATCACCCTGAAGGAGGGCGCTGTTCAGCAAAGCAACTTCCACGATTACGCCGCCTTGCGTATGAACGAATCTCCGGACATCGAGGTGCAGATCCTCGACAGCGATGCACCGCCAAGTGGAGTGGGGGAGCCGGCGACGCCGCCCATCGCGCCAGCGGTAGCCAATGCCGTGTACGCCGCGACCGGCCAGCGTTTGCGCCGTTTGCCGCTGCGCCTGAGTTAAACAGCTCAACAGCAAAGGGGACATTTGTGCGACAATAGCCGCACGTTTTTAACAGATAGCTGATTTTATGAGCGCACAAACAATCAAGGGCCTGACCTATCCCTACCCGGAACCACCGGGTAAAGGTGAGTGGATCGAGATGGCCCGGGGCGTGTACTGGTTGCAGATGGCCTTGCCGATGGCGCTGGACCACATCAACCTCTACGCCATAGAAGATGATGACGGCTGGTGGGTCGTCGATACCGGCATGAAGTGGGGGGACACTCAAGAGCGCTGGAAGCTGCTGATCGAGGGGCCCATGGCAGGCAAGCCGCTAAAAGGCGTCGTTTGCACCCACATGCACCCCGATCATATCGGTCAGGCGGGGTGGTTGTGCCGGGAATACAACGCTGCGCTGTACATGAGTTTTGGCGAGTATTTCACCGCGCGGGCGCTTACTCAGGAAGACCACGCCGGGGCCGACTGGCGGGTAATAGAACACTTCACCTCGGCCGGCGTCCCCTTTGAGCAAGTTCAGCAGATGGGACGCAAATTCCGGGGCTTCGGCGCTATTGTCGAGCCCATGCCCGGCTCCTATACCCGTTTGACCGACGGTGACAGCCTTGCCATTGGTGGTCGGCAGTGGCGGGTGATCACAGGCAGCGGGCATTCTCCGGAGCACGTGTGTTTATACAGCGATGAAGACAAGCTGATTCTGTCGGGGGACCAGATCATTCCTCGTATCACATCTAACGTAAGCGTTATGCCTCAAGAGCCCGAGGGCAATCCCCTCAAGCGGTGGTTGGAGTCATTGGCCTACTTCATTGAGCAAACTCACCCCGATACCCTGGTCATGCCCGCTCACAATACGCCCTTTTACGGTATTCACACCCGCTTGAAGGCACTGATCGATCACCATCGCGGTCATTTGGCGGCGATTGAAGATGCCTGCCGGGAGCCAAAGTCGGCGGTAGAACTGTTTCCTGTATTGTTTGCCAGAGAGATCGGCAAAGATCAGTTGGCCATCGCCCTGGGCGAGTCCATTGCCCACCTGCACTACCTGTATGCGGAAGGCCGGCTGGAGCGACAGCGGGACGAGCAGGGGGTGCTGCGCTACCGCAGCGTCGACCCGGATCACTGCCCCTATGCGCCGGCTGACCTCACCGATGAAGACGTGCCCATGGAGGTGTAATGCAGGACGCTGTATTTGATGATCCGCACGGCCACGACCCCAATTGCATTTTCTGCAATATCATCGCTGGCAACGCGCCCTGTCGAGAATTGTATCGGGACGATACCCTGATTGCCTTTCTCGATATCGCACCGGTGCAACCGGGCCACACCTTGATCGTGCCGCTGCGACACCACGTCGATATGTTCACCATGAGCGACGAGGAAATGGCCGCAGTAGCCCGCTTTGCCCGCTATATGGCGCCCGTGGTGAAGTTAGTCACTGACGCCGACGGCCTCGGGGTTCATCAGCTCAATGGCGCGGCGGCGGGGCAGACGGTATTTCACTATCACATGCATTTGATCCCCGCCTTTGAGGGCAAACCGCCCAAGATTCACGGTCGCGAGCCCGCGCCCGCCGAGGAGCTGGACGCCATGGTGGAGGCACTGCGCCGGGGGATGTGACCGCTTTTGTCCATGCCCTGGCGTTTTATGATATTGAGCGGGGCGGGACTGCTCTCGACAATGGCCATCAACGATACCAATAAGGAGGCCAATCATGCCTATGCCCACTGACATCTCGGTGATCGATCTTATGCTTAGTGTCCCTGGCGAGGACAATAGCCAGTGGTACGAGTTTATGAAGCCGCTGCTGATGGACGAAGAGAGCCGCATGATGTTCAAGATGCCGGCTCAGTATATGTTCAAGGACATCCCTGATACCGGCAAAAAAGAAGACTACATCGCTTACACCATCGAGCAGATGGACAAGCACAACATCGGCATCGCCATGCTGGGCATCGACGACCACAACGAGGTCGCCAAAGAGGCCTTGCGCCGCCACCCCGACCGTTTTATTTGCAGCCTTGAGGCCAACCCCAACAATGGCATGGACGAGGTCCGCAAGATCGTTCGGCTCCACGAGGAGTTTGGTATCAAGGCCGTCACGGGTTTCGCGTCTGGCCTCTGCCCCCAGGTCCCCTACAACGACAAAAAATGGTATCCGATTTACGCCAAGCTGGTGGAGCTGGATATCCCGTTCTGCCCCTGCGTGGGTGTGCCCGGCCCCCGTCTTCCCATGGCGCCCCAGAAAGTGGAGCTGTTGGACGAGGTGTGCTGGTTCTTCCCCGAGTTAAAAGTGGTGATGCGTCACGGCGCCGAGCCCTGGGAAAAACTGGCCTGGAAGCTGATGCTGAAGTACCCCAACCTGTACTACATGACCAGCGCCTTTGCGCCCAAGCACTACCCGGAAGAGATCGTCAATTTCGCCAACACCCGAGGTGGCGACAAGGTAATGTACGCGGGCTATTTCCCCATGGGCTTGTCGCTGGATCGTATTTTCCGGGATATGCCCAACGTGCCCTTTAAAGATGAAGTCTGGCCCAAGTTTTTACGGGAAAACGCCATTCGGGTCTTCAAGCTGGATCAATAACCATAACAACAGACCGCCTCAGGGGGTAAGCCATGGCTATCAGCGTGCAGGAGTTGTCAGACCGCGCCGAAATTCAGGACCTGCTGTTCCACTATGCAGATATTATCGATCGCTGCGCCGCCGAAGAATTGCGGCCCCTTTTCACTGAAGACGCGCAGATCGATTACAGCGCCTTTGGTGGCTCAGTGGGGGATGTCGATACCACGATTGCCTTTCTAAAGGAGGCGATGCCGGCGTTTTCTAATACCCAACACCTTAACGGCAACATTCAGATTAAGGTGCAGGGGGACAGCGCCGAGGGCCGGGTGATGTGCTTTAACCCGATGGAGATGCAAATCGACGACAAGCCCCACGTATTTATGTTGGGGCTGTGGTACGTCGACAGCTACCGCCGGGTGGATGGCGATTGGCGCATTGCCAGCCGCCGCGAGATTAAAAGCTGGGTGTTTAACACGCCGGAGTTTATGGCCCTGTAGCGGTTAGCTAGGGCCTGTTCACACTAATTGCATAGTGCCTGTTGTGACTAAAAATTCGCCAATCAAGCGGTTCCCCGCCGGGACGTGAGGAGAGAGGTTTGGTCATTCCAAATGAATGACTAACAACGAAGAGTGGTGGATTTTTAGCCACAACCCGAAGGGCTGGGGCCATTTTTGCCCCCAGCGTTGTTGTACCCAAAGCACTCGCTGCGCTCATGGGGCAGGCTCTCGGTCGCTTATTTGGAGTGACCAAACTGCGCTTCCTCCGCCTAGCTGGAGGCAAAAATGACCGCCAGCAGGCTCAATGCAATTAGTGTGAACAGGCCCTAGGCACTTGCAGGCTCTGGCGTCTCCTTTGCGGTCTCCGGCGGTACAAAGCTGATCACGGTGTCGCCTTCCTGCAGACGGCGGCCGTCTTTACTGGCCCATTCCAACTTGCCGTTCTCAGGAATCACGGCCAGCCGTACCGCGCCTTCAGGCAAACTCTGTAGAAATTTCTCCTGATCAAAACTCTCGGTGATGCCGGTTTTTCGTATCACCCAGCCCTGGATCAAACGAGTCCACATTTCCGCGTAGGACACCGGCTGTGAGAAGGCGGTAATGCCCCGGCGGGTCTCCGGTACAATATGTTTGAGCCCCTCGCTGCCACTATCGTAGGGCTGAAACACCCGGTGACGCCCCAAGTGAGGCGCGTAGTGATTGCAGACCATTGAGTTGTAGTGGTTGTTGCCGGTCGCCGCTAGCACGGTGTAGATGTTGTCCAGCGCCATCGCTTCCTCGGCCATGTCAGAGAGTATTTCGCCAAACCAGGTTTCCAGGCCCTGCTGCCGGGCGTTTTGCAGTCGCCCCCAGTCGCTGTCGGCAATGATCACGTCTTGTTTTATATTCTTTAGCGCCAGCCCCAGCTCGATGGCCCAGGGTGAGGCGCCAACGATCAGTACCCGACCCTTACCGGGTGAGCCCAGCTTGAGCAGGCGGGTCAGCGGCCCCAGCGAGAAGCCGTGGGCGATAACCGTAGTGAAGATCACCATAAATACCGCCGGCACCAGGTAACGGGCATCGTCGAAGCCGGCATCCACCAGTGCTGGAGCAAAGGCACCGGCCGATGCCGCCGCCACCACCCCGCGGGGCGCAATCCAGCCGATTAAAATCCGGTCACGCCAGTTGCAACCGGCTCCCAGGGTGGCCAAGTACACCGCCAGCGGTCGCACGATAAACAAGAAAGCCAACACCATCAGCATCAATGGTAGGTGGATAGTGCGCAGGTCCTCCATCTGCAGGGATGCGGTCAGTACCACAAACAGGAATGACACCAGGATTAAGGTGAGGTACTCCTTAAAGCGGCGCATCTCATCCAGGCTGCGCAGGCGCATATTGCCCATCACGATGCCCATCAGAGTGGTCGCCAGCAGACCGGATTCGTGCTGTACCAAGTCTGCCAAGGCATAGACCGCCAATACACAGGCAATGACGCAGGGGGCTTTCAGATACTCGGGAATCCAACCCCGGCGAAAACTGTGCCCCAGCCCATAGGCGATCCCGCCACCCAGGGCAAAGGCGGTGGCGATGGCTAGCCCCAGGTTAGTGGCTATCTGGCCCAGCGCCGGCCCCTCGCCGGAATAGAGCAGATATTGGTAGACCAGCACCGCCAACAGCACGCCGATAGGGTCGTTGATAATGCCTTCCCATTTCAAATACGACGCTGTGCGGCGATTGAGTTTGGCGTGCTTGAGCAGCGGCATAATTACCGTTGGCCCGGTCACCACCATGATGGCGCCGAGGAGGGCGGCCACACCCCAGTCCAACTGGCCGACATAGTGGGCCACCGCAGTGCCGATGCCCCAAGCCAGCACCACACCGACGGAGGTCAGCCGCCGGGTAACCTTGGCGGTCTCCCGCAATTCGTGGAACTGAAGATTGAGCCCCCCTTCAAACAAGATGATGGCCACAAACAGCGAGGTGACGGCCTTTAGGCCGGCGCCGAAGTCCTGCTGGGGTTGTATCCAGCCGGTGAAGGGGCCCAGTATCAGTCCCCCGGCGGCCAGCAGCACGATGGCAGGCAAGCGAAAACGCCAAGCCAGCCACTGACAAAAGATCCCGGCCACCAGAATCGCGGTAAGTGAAAGCGTCATAAAACCCCAACAAGCGTTTGAAAGTGGGGTAAAAGATGGCACGTCGCTCCGGGGGAGTAAAGCCAATCTCGCAGACCGCGCCGCGGTGTTCAGTGCTGGCGGGAGTCGCTACAATGCGCGGCCCAAAACCGTGCCGACAGAGACCGTTATGTGGTTTAAAAATCTCCTCGTTTACCGATTTACGCGCCCCTTCGAGCTGACAGCGGAAGAGCTGAACGACAAGCTGGACGCCATGAGTTTTACCCCCTGTGGCTCTCAGGATCAGCTCTCAATGGGCTGGGCAACACCGCTGGGTGATGCCGGCAGCGAGCTTTGCCATCCCTGTAACGGCTATATCATGCTGTGTCTGAAACAGCAGGAAAAAGTGTTGCCCGCCGCTGTGGTAAAAGAATTCCTCGAGGACAAGGTGAAGGAGATTGAGGCCAACGATGGCCGCAAGCCCGGTCGCAAAGAGCGCAGTCAGCTTAAGGATGAAATCCTGTTTGATCTGCTGCCCAAAGCTTTTGTCCGCTCCCGTCGCACCTATGCCTATATCGATACCCGGGACAATTTGCTGGTGATCGACAGCCCCTCCCACAAACGGGCAGAGGACCTGATGGTGCTGCTCCGCGATTCACTGGGCAGCCTGCCGGTGATTCCCCTTCAGGCCAAAAACACCGCCCAACACGTGATGACCGACTGGCTGGTAAACAGCGCCCCCGCGGGCTTTGAATTCGGTGGTGAGTGCGAGTTAAAGGACAGGGCCGACGAGTCGGCGGTGATCCGCGCCAAGAATCAGGACCTGCATTCCAAGCAAATCCAGAGTCACCTGGAGTCGGGGATGTTTGTCAGCAAGCTGGCGCTGCACTGGCAGGGCGGCATCGACTTTGTGGTGGACGACCAATTGACCATCAAGCGCCTCAATTTCGACGACATGATCCGCGATAAGGCCGATGACATTCACAGCGACACCTTCGCCGAGCAGTTTGACGCCGATTTCAGCATTATGACCGCGGAGATAGCCCGCCTGTTGCCAGCGGTGCTGGAGGCGTTTGGCGGTGAGGCTGAGAGTGAAGGGGAGCAGGCGGCCTGACAGGGGCTTTGCCTCCCTGCAGGGCGCCGTCGGCGTCTAAAATGCCGTGCATTTTGTCGACCCCTGGCGAGGGTTCTCACCCAGCCCGTCATCGGTAAATAAAAAACCCGGCATGAAGCCGGGTCTTTTATTTATGGCGGTGAGGGAGGGATGGATCAAATCAGGCGAAGGCCTGCTTTGCCCCCTGCGGGGCGCCTTCGGCGTCCAAAATGCAGCGCATTTTGTCGAACCCTGGCGAGGGTTCTCACCCAGCCCATCATCGATAAACAAAAAACCCGGCATGAAGCCGGGCTTTTTATTTATGGCGGTGAGGGAGGGATTCGAACCCTCGGTACGTTGCCGTACACACACTTTCCAGGCGTGCTCTTTCGACCACTCAGACACCTCACCGAAGAAGGTTTCAGGGGCCGTCTTGGCACGTGGGTAAGTGCGCAACTCATTGGGCCCTGATTCAGAGGGCGGCTACTCTAACGAAGTTTTTCCACAATGGCAATTGCAAGTTTTGGAGGAGGTCGGGCCTTTCGATCCGAGTCTTGCTGATTTTTGGTGCGCATAAAATCCGCATGCTCGTTTGTAGTGCCAGTACAACAGTGTTGCGTGGTGGGAGGACTGCTAATGCCGGTTTATTGCCCCTAAATAGATGGAATAACTTTTGCTGTAAACAAGATTACATAGCAAGTGTTCGGTTTTGTTCACCGGACCTAGGATTGCCCTTAGTGAGGGCTTGCGAGGTACTGGTACGCACGGATGCGTTGTCTGATCTCCAACATATTTAAGGATGCCCAATGGTGTATTCCCCGGAAATGGTGGCATTACTTCAACAACTGCGTTCACGCATCCACGCTGAATTTGGTGTGAAGATACGATTGGTGGACCCCGATTTATTGCCTTCCCTTGGGCAAATGGGGCACAAGAGCCGTGATCCTTTTACCCGCAAGACCATCGTCAAAGTGATGGACATGGCGGAGATCCCCTACAAGTTAGAGGACAAGGCGCCTCAACGTGTTCCTGCGCAAGCGCCAGGAAGTCAACAAGCCTCAAATAGTGAGGGTAGGGAAATGACCTACCGGGGCACCAAAATCTACCGGGATAAACCGCTGCCCCCCCAGCACAGCGCCGGATCGGGCAATATGAACTCACCGGTGAAAAAGCAGATGTATCGCGGCCAAGTGGTTAATAAATAAAGCTTTATTCCTTTCCTTGCCGGCGCCTCGCCACCTTTGGCCTATCCCGGACCGGCCCTTGTCCATTATCATAGACACTTTGATTTAGTCGATAAGGGCATAGCGCTTTGAGTAGTACAGCCAGTGAAAGCGGTTTGAAATGCGGTGTCGTACCGGTCACCGCCTTCCAACAAAATTGTTCCATCTTGCAGTGTGCAGAGACCAAGAAACTCGCTGTGGTGGATCCCGGCGGTGACTTGGATCGCATCGAAGCGGGCATGCAGCAGATGGGCGGCGAGTTGGAGGTGATTTTTCTCACCCACGGCCATATGGACCACTGCGCCGCTGCCGATGTGATGCGGCAAAAATACGGCGTTAAAATTATCGGTCCGGAAAAAGCCGACAAGTTCTGGATCGATCAGCTGCCTGAAAACTGCCGGATGATGGGCTTTCCCCACGCCGATCCCTTTACCCCCGATCAATGGCTAGAGGACGGCGATACTGTCCAGTTGGGCGCGCAAACCCTGCAGGTGATTCACTGCCCGGGGCACACCCCGGGTCACGTGGTGTTTTACCACCAGCCCAGCAAACTGGCCATCGTCGGCGATGTGCTGTTCCAGGGCTCGATTGGCCGCACTGACTTTCCGATGAGCGACCACGGCGCGCTGATCAGCTCCATCAAAGACAAGCTTTGGCCTCTGGGGGACGACATCACTTTTATCCCCGGCCACGGGCCAACCTCCACCTTTGGCCAGGAAAAACAAACTAACCCTTTTGTGGGCAGTCGCTATGGGTAGCACAGGCGATCAACTGACCCACTTCGATGCCGGTGGCAACGCCCGGATGGTGGATGTGACGGAAAAAGCCGTCACCGAGCGTATTGCCGAGGCCGAGGGCGTGGTGACCATGTTGCCCCAGACTCTGGAGCTGATTGCCCGGGGCGATCACAAAAAGGGTGACGTGTTGGCGGTGGCGCGGATTGCCGGTATTCAAGCGGCAAAAAAATGCAGCGATCTGATACCCCTTTGCCACCCTTTGATGCTGTCTTCGGTGAAGGTGGACTTTGAGCTCGACGAGTCTAATAACCAAGTTCGCATTGCCGCTCGTTGCAAGTTGGCCGCCCAGACTGGCGTGGAGATGGAGGCCCTGACCGCCGTCTCTGTAGCGGCGCTGACTATTTATGATATGTGTAAAGCCGTGGATAAGGGCATGGAAATTGGTGGCATTCGGCTGCTTAGTAAATCCGGCGGCCGCTCCGGTGAATGGCAAGCCGAGGCCAAAGCGTGAAGGTCTTGTTCTTTGCCAAACTGCGGGAGCAACTGGGTAGCAGCGGGCTGGAGCTGGATATACCAGCCTGCACGGTTGCCGAGCTCAAGCAGGCGCTTATTACCCACAGCCAGGGTGCATGGCGCGAAGCCTTGGAGCAGGACAATTTGATCTGTGCCGTCAATCAAGGGGTCGCCCACGACCAGCGTCAGGTCGAACCTGGCGACGAAGTCGCCTTCTTCCCGCCGGTGACCGGAGGCTAGAGCCCATGAGCTTCGAGGTGCGGGTACAGGAGGCCGACTTTGATGTCGGTGAGCTAAGCCGCTCGCTGTTGGCCAATTCCGATCACATCGGCGCTATGGTGCATTTTATCGGCACCATGCGCAGCACCAACGAGGGGAGCGACGTTCGGGCCATGACCCTCGAGCACTACCCCGGTATGACGGAGCGCTGCATCGAGGAAATCCTCGAGCAGGCTCGACAGCGCTTCGGTTTGATCGCCGCCACGGTAGTGCACCGGGTCGGCGAGATTTTGCCCCAGCAGCAAATTGTCTTTGTCGGTGTCTGTACCTCACACCGCCACAGCGCCTTTCAGGCCTGTGACTTCATTATGGATTACCTGAAATCCCAAGCCACGTTTTGGAAGAAAGAGCTACTGGCCGACGGCAGCAGCCGCTGGGTCGATGCCCGCCACAGTGACGCTGAGGCTCTTGAACGCTGGTCCACACCTTGATCTGAAACACGGTTTTTAGCCCATCTGTCACCCAGAAGGACGAGGAGAGGGGCAGGCTTTTGCGCCAATCGCGGGTGTATAATGGCGCAGTTCCAACGATTGCCTGGCAATCACCGGCGGTGAGGCTACCGACCCCAAAAAGCCAAAACACAAGCCTCAATGACCAAAGCGATAATACCAAAGCCATAAAAAGGACCGTTATGAATTTTGATCCCCGAGCATTCCGCGACGCCATGGGCCAATTCACCACCGGCGTATGTGTGATTACTGCCAACCCACCGGGCGTCGCCCCCTTTGGAATGACGGTCAACTCCTTTGCCTCGGTGTCTCTGGACCCGGCGCTGCTGCTGTGGAGCTTGCGCAACGATTCGGAATGCTACGAGGCCTTTGCTGCGGCCAAACGCTTTGGGGTCAATGTGCTATGCGAAGACCAGCAACACCTGTCTAATCAATACTCCAAGAAAGACGACCACCAACTCAACCCCGAGCACTTTCGCATCGGTAAAACCGGCGTGCCCGTATTGAGAGGGGCGTTAACCAGTTTTGAATGCGATATCTGGCAGCGCTATGATGGCGGAGATCATATAATATTGGTGGGCGAAGTCCTGGAGATGGACTGCCGACCCAACGGCAGGCCTTTGGTTTTTCAGGGCGGTCGTTACAAAGCGTTGCGGTAGCGGAGTTGGATATCCGTGCGCCGGCGCACGGATAACAACAGGAGTCCTCCCGGGCGATGAAGTTTTGCAGTGAATGTGGTGCCTCTGTGGTATTTGAAGTACCCGCTGGAGATGATCGCCACCGCTATATTTGCCGTCAGTGCGACGTTATTCATTACCAAAACCCCCGCATTGTCGTTGGCTGCCTGCCGGTAGCCGGCGACAAGGTGCTGCTGTGTCGCCGCGCCATCGAACCCCGCCACGGTTTCTGGACCATACCCGCCGGCTATATGGAAAACGGCGAAACCATGTTGGAGGGCGCGCTGCGGGAGACCCGGGAAGAAGCCGCCGCGACCGTCGAGAACGAGCAGCTCTACCGCTTGTTTGATATTCCCCACATTAATCAGGTCTATGTGTTTTACCGCGCCGATTTGGTCGGTGATTTTGGTATTGGGCCAGAGAGCCTGGAATCCCGGCTTTTTGCCGAAGACGAGATTCCCTGGAGCGAGCTGGCGTTTCCCATCGTGACCGACGTCTTGGTGGACTTCTTTGCAGACCGTCAAAAACATCACTACCCGATTCGGGTGACCAAGCCTGGCCCCCTATGGGCGGAGCACACCGGTCACAAGCCGTCAAAAATTTAGGGAACCTGTGCTGATTCATCAGGCTTTGCCAGCTTGTGCAGCGGTTTCCTGACCCTGCGCTGATCCGGGCTACCTAAAATGGCTCGGGTCTACTAGCATTAAGGCAACAATAACGACGAGGGTCTGTCATGGAATGCGCATTTTTGTTGGTCGACGTATTTACCCATCAACCTTTTAGCGGCGCTCAAATCGCGGTATTTCCTCGGGCCGGAGAGCTCGATGAAGGGCAGATGCAAAGTCTGGCTCGGGAGATGAATCAGAGTGAGACGGTATTTGTGCTACCGGGAAGCCAGGGCTGCGCCGCAGAGTTGAAGGTGTTCTCGCCGTTGTCGGAAAAAGATATTGGCAGCCATACCACTGTTGCGGCGGCCTATGCCCTGGCCCATATCGGTGCCTTGCCTCAGACTGATACGACCCACGTTAGTTTTCTTCAGCACGGGCAGACTTTGTCGGTGACACTGGCGCACACCGAGACCGGGCTGCAGACTCAGCTGACCCGTTCTGTGGAGCCCAGCATTGATCGCTATGTGCCCGATTATAGCGAGTTACAGGGTATTCTCGGCCTTGGGGAACAGGACCTTGAACAAGTGAAATCCCGTCCCCTGTTTGTCAGCTGCGATACCCCGTATCTGGTGGTACCGCTGCGCAGTATGGCGGCGTTGTATCGCGCCCGGTACAACGCTGAATCCTGGGCTCAGAGCAGCGCCTCCTCGGTGCCGGTCAACGAAATACTGGTCTATTGCAGCGAGACCGAAAATCCCCAGGCAGACTTTCACTTGCGATTAGTCGGCGGCCAAATTGCAGATCACGACGATCCTCCCGTGGGGGCCGCTGTGCCGGCCTTTGCGGCCTACCTGTGCCAGACCCAGACATTGGCCACAGGCACCCACAGCTTGTGGGTAGAGCGAGGTATGCAGCAGCGCCGGCAAAGTTTGCTGAAAGTGGAATTTGCCCGTAGCGAAACCGCGCCTTTGGAAGTTAAAGTGGGCGGGGACGCTGTTGTAGTAGCTGAAGGGAAGATACGCAAACCTCAATGACTGGAGAACTACTATTACCCGCCGCTCTGGCGGGCGCTTTTCTATTGCTTGGCTTAGTCGTCGGTGTGCTTATTCAAGCGCGCTGGAATCGCCAGTCCCAACGTGAATGGCAGCGTGAAAAGGCGACTCTGGATACCCAACTGACTGAGCTTCAGCAACTCCGGGAGCGCGAGCAGAGAGACTTGGCGGTCGCCCAAACCCAGCAACAACAGGATAGTGAGGCATTGGCCCGGAGCCGGGAAGAGGAGAAAGACGCGGCCGAAAAGCTCTCAGCATTGCGGGAACAGCTGGCGCGACAGGAAAGCGATTACCGCCACCTTCAAAAGTCCACTGACGAACAAATTACCCTGCTCAGCGATGCCAAAAAGCAGCTCACCGAACAATTCGAAAGCTTGGCCAATCGCATCTTTGACGAGAAAAGCCAGCGCCTGCAACAGAGCAGCCGCAGTGCCCTGGAAACCTCCCTGCAACCCTTCAAAGAACAGCTTAAAGCGTTTCGGGAACGGGTGGACCACATTTACGACACCGAGAACCGTCAGCGGGGCGAGCTCAGGGAGCAGTTAAAAAGCCTGCAGGAGATGAATCACAGCATCAGCCGGGAAGCGCAAAACCTGACCCGGGCGCTAAAGGGCGACAATAAGGCCCAGGGCAACTGGGGCGAGGTGATACTGGAGCGGGTGCTTGAGGAATCCGGTCTTAGAAAGGGCCACGAGTACGAGACTCAGGTCAGCTTTACCGACGACAGCGGTCGCCGTCGCCAACCGGACGTGATTGTACGCCTGCCCGATAACAAGGATATTGTCATCGACGCCAAGGTCTCACTGGTGGCCTATGAGCGTTACTGCAGCGCCGAACTGGACAGTGACCGACAGCTGGCGCTGCGGGAGCACATCCAATCTATCAAAAATCACGTCAGTGGTTTGAGCACCAAGGCCTACCAGCATATAGAGGAAATCCGCTCACTGGATTTTGTGTTTATTTTTATTCCGGTGGAGGCGGCCTTTATGGCAGCCTTTGAACACGATCCAGATGTGTTTCGGCAAGCGTATGAGCAGAATATCATTGTGGTCGGCCCCACCACCTTGTTGGCGACCCTGCGCACAGTACAAAGCATCTGGCGCTACGAGCGGCAAAACCAGAACGCCGAAAAAATCGCCAAGGAGGCCGGGGGCCTGCACGATCAGTTTGCCCTGGTGCTCGAGTCCCTAGAGGATATTGGCAAACACCTGGGCCGCAGCCGGGACGCCTATGAAAAGACCCTGGATCGCTTAACTCGGGGTCGCGGCAACCTGGTGGGCCGGGTTGGGCGCCTCGAGGCACTGGGTGCCAAGGTCAAAAAAACACTGCCCCAGCGCTTGGCAGAGCGCGCCGATCTGGAATCGGATCTGTCGGATATTGATGAGGACGATCAAACGTCGTAACTGCTACTCGCTGCACAGTCAGTGAACAAGATTTCAAACTAGAAGGAGAGACCCGTGGCATTCCCCAAAGTTGGCAACCTCGCTCCCGCTTTCACGCTACCGGATCAAAACGGTAAAAAAGTGAGCCTGAAAGATTTCAAAGGTAAAAAGAATGTGGTCTTGTACTTTTACCCCAAGGCCAAAACACCGGGTTGCACCGTTCAGGCTTGCGGTATTCGCGACAGTTACAAGGCCTTTGAAAAGAAAGACACCGTGGTATTGGGTGTTAGCCCCGACCCGGTCGATAAACTCAAAAAATTCGAAGAAAACCCCAAAAAAGAAGAAGCGCCTCTCAACTTCACGCTGTTGTCCGATGATGGTCATGCCATCGCTGACAAATACGGCGCGTGGGGGCCTAAAAAATTTATGGGCAAGGAGTTCGACGGCATCCTCCGCACCACCTTCATAATTGGCAAAGACGGGCGCCTCAAGCACGTCATGGATAAGGTCAAGACCAAGACCCATCACGACGATGTATTGGCATTAATCGATGAATTAGGCCTGAGCTAGCGAGTACACCATGCAGAATCTACCCCATCACTACAGCGTCAGTGCTGCCGCAGACAATGGCCCCAATGTCGCTAATACCGCCACCAATCTGCCGCCCCTGACTGTGGCCGCGCCGGCGGAGTTTGACGGCCCCGGCGATCAATGGTCGCCGGAAAGCCTGCTGTGCGCAGCCGTAGTTAATTGTTTTATTTTGTCTTTTAAGGCCATTGCTCAGGCATCCCGCTTTGAATGGCAAAAACTCGACTGCGAGGTTACCGGTGTGCTGGATAAAGTTGAGCGCAGCATGCAATTCACCCGCTTTGATCAGCGGGTTTGCTTGACCATTGCCGACGAGGGGCAGCGCGACAAGGCCCTGAAGCTGCTGGAAAAGGCGGAACAGCATTGTTTGGTGAGCAACTCGCTCAATGCTGACGTCCACCTCGATTTGGATGTCAGAGTCGCGTAAAGAAACGTCTTTTTTGCGGTGTAGGGGGCGATACCGCAAACTGGCAGCAACTAGGCGTCTGGCGGCGTTGCATCTTCTTCTGGTTTCAGCGTCGTCGTTTTGTATTGCCGGTATTTATCCAGATCCTTGCCAATCAGGTCCAGGCACAACTTCAGTACCACCGCGTCATCCAGGAAACCGGCTACCGGAATAAAGTCGGGAATCGCATCCAGCGGCATAAAAATGTAAAGGAGGGCAGTGGCCACCGAGCCGATTGACCACCAGGGGATTTCTCGGTAGCTGCCTTTAACATAGTCCTGTATCAGCGCGAACAGGGTTTTGACCTGCTCCAGATAGGGTGCCAATGACGCGCTGTGAACGACTTTATCGAGTATGCGCTCCCGTTTGTTGAGCGCCTCTTCCAGGGCTTGCTGGTCGGTTTTTTCCGCCCCTTCATCCAAAATGCGCTGGGCGCGCTTTTGAGAGAATAATTTCATGCTTGATTCGCCGTCGCCGGGTGATCCTCCGATTCTAGCAGCGGGCACAGCGGCCTCAAGCGGTTTTGTAGGTAGCCTGTAACTCAGTTTTAAGAACTTTGCCTGCGGGGTTGCGGGGCAGGGGAGCCTCCCGCAACCAGATGTACTTGGGCAGTTTGAAGGCCGCTAATCGGTCACCGAGAAAGTGACTGATATCGCCTTCAGCCAGAGACTCGCCGTCGCGTAGTTTCACTACCAGGCCCGGGACCTGTCCGTAGTGCGGGTCATTCAGGGCAATGACGGCTGCCTCTTGTACCTCGGTCATTTCACTGAGACAGGCTTCGATCTCGGCCGGGTAAATATTCTCACCACCGCGGATTATCAGGTCCTTACTGCGACCCTCCACAAAGACAAAACCCTCATCGTCGATATAGCCAATGTCGCCAGTATCCATCCAGCCGTCGACAAACAGTTCGTCGTTAGCTCGGGTGCGCTGCCAGTAACCTTGTATATTGGTGGCGCTGCGCAGCCAGATTTCACCGCTCTCGCCATCGGACAGGATGCGACCATCCTCACTGCGAGTTTGGAAATCCACTATCGGCGACAGTGTGCCGGCGCTATTGGGCTTGTAAAGGTAGGCCTCGCCAGTGCAGTTTGCGCATGTGGCATTGCTTTCGGTCATTCCGTAACCGGTTCCTACATAGGAGCGAGGCAGGTGCTGTTCTATGGCCTGTTTGAATGCCGGTGGGCAGGCGGCGCCACCGCCGCCCAGCGAGAATAGACTGCTGGTATCTGCATTGTGGAAACTGGGGTGTTTCAGCAGAGATTCCACCATGGTGGGAGCGGCACTAAATATTGTGATCTTTTCATCGGCGATCAGCTCAATGGCTTTTTGCGGATCCCACTTGTGCATCATGACCAGCTTGCGGCCGCCCCGGAGATTGAGCAGAAACGCCGCGTAGCAGCCCGAGACATGGAACAATGGCACCGCCAGCAGCGTGCTGGGAGGGTGCCCGGAGCTCATCATGACCTCGACGGCGCCGGGATTGGCCATGGCAGAACAGATGGCGTGGAACTCGAAATTCACAATCGCCTGAGTAATATTGTCGTGGCTGGACATCGCCCCCTTGGGGGTGCCGGTGGTGCCGGAGGTGTACATAATTTGGACAAGATGGTCGCCGCCATCATTGAAGGACGGCGGCATCGGCTGCCCCAGGGCCGGTGCCAACAGCGCCTCGTACTCTATGGTGTTAGTGCCGGGCGCGGCCTTGTCATCAATTCGGGCCAACACCGCTCGGCAGCCCAAAGTGGGCAGGGCGTCGGCGATATAGCGATAGCGCTCCCCATCGCAGAACACCACCACGGCGCCGCTGTCTTCCAGTCCAAAGTGTAGCTCCCTGGCCTTGCCCCAGGAGTTCAGCGGTACCACCACGGCGCCCAGTGAGACCACGGCCGCGTAGACTTCCATCCACTCGGGGTAGTTGCGCATGGCGATGGCCACCCGATCCCCAGCTGTGACATTTAGGGTATGGACTAATTGATGGGCGAGGGCATCGACCCGCTGAAAAAACTCTCCAAAGGACCGGCGTTGCCCGGCGTAGACAAGAAACTCGGCGTCGCCGAACTGCCGGCCCTGGTCGATAAGCTCCCGCATCGAGGCCGGAGCCTGGCGGTAGCGCTTCAGCCCATCGGCGCCAGTGACAATTTCAAAGGGCGCACCAGCTGCAGTGAGCTGAACGGTGGCGTCCCGCAGGCGGGAGACGATATCACTGTGGTCCATGCGCGCTACTTACTGATTGGCAAACATATTGTGGGTAAAGTTCAGTGTCTCCGGTATCGGCGCATTGATGGTCTCCATAATGCGGCTGTACTCGGTGCGGCAGATTTTCCAATCGCCGTGTTCCAGGCGATAGTGATCCTGATAGATCGCGGTACCGAACAACATCCAGTTCTGTTCCCGATTAAACACCAGATCCTGGAGATACCAGGTGCCCGTGGCAGCGTCGTTGTCCAGCAGCTCGATTTCCGGGTGATGGCAGTTGTGCATAGTGAGCACCTGGGCGCTATCCATATGCTGGCGCAGGCCGTCCACCAGGGCGCGGCGGCCGTCAAAGCTGTATTTGCCACCGTCATAGCGAGCGACGCAGTCTTCGGTCAGAGTGCTTTCCAGCAGCTCCCAGTCGTGGCAATCCACCGCCCGCAGGTAGACATATTTAAGCTTTTTGATGGCCTCCACTTCGAGCAGAATAGTACTGGCGTCTGTGTGCATTGTTATTGTCCTGTCCGTTCTTTAAAAGCCAGTCTACGATTGCTGTGGCGGGCCGGCATATGCCTCAAATGGACGAATAGCCGCTCTCGGCAAGTTTCTGGACACAAAGGATAACTTAGGGGATAGCTCGATAAGGCTCGGCTCCTTGTTGTAATATGGCGGGCCTGCGATGACGCCGTGCCTCATCGCCGTCTCTTTCATTGGACAATTTAAGGACCCTCAATGAGCTTTTTCATTTCCCAGGCCCATGCTCAAGGCGGCGCGCCTGCCGGAGCCCCTCCCGGCGGCGAACTGTTTCAAATCGGTTTTTTGGTGCTGATGTTCGGGCTATTTTACTTTATTGCCATTCGCCCACAGCGCAAGCGCCAAAAGGAGCATGCCGCTATGGTGGCAGCACTGAGTAAGGGTGACGAAGTCGTGACCCACAGCGGTATTCTCGGCAAGATCGTCAAACTGGAAGACGACTATTTGGTACTGAATGTGTCCGAGAATGTCGACCTGAAATTCCAGCGCAACGCGGTGCAAGCGGTGCTGCCCAAAGGCACGCTGAAGGCGATCTAAAGGCATTGGTATCTTACTGCGCGTGGCCCGGCTTGCGAGCTGCGCGCAGCTCGGACATAGTGTATCGATCGTCTAAGGCGGGACCCGGCTCATTCAAGCTCAGTCTTCCAGGATTGTCTGAATAGCGATAAGAGCATGGTCCCAAACCCCAAAGGGCCCACAATGATCGATCCACGGAATTGTCGACCACCGCGCCTGATGTTGGCGCAAC
The DNA here is from genome assembly GCF_016132545.1 of Spongiibacter nanhainus. Taxonomy (GTDB): domain Bacteria; phylum Pseudomonadota; class Gammaproteobacteria; order Pseudomonadales; family Spongiibacteraceae; genus Spongiibacter; species Spongiibacter nanhainus. Next base: position 2,071,777 of record NZ_CP066167.1, on the reverse strand, counting down.
TTCCTACCCCACTGGTGCCTCTCGACCGGCTCAGCGCCTCGCTGGGCGGTCCAAGAATCTGGATCAAACGGGATGACCTCACCGGCTGCGCTCTGAGCGGCAACAAGATTCGCAAACTCGAGTACAGTTTGGCCCAGGCCCTGGAAGAGGGCTGCGATACGGTCATAACCTGCGGCGGCCTGCAATCCAATCATTGCCGCGCCACCGCCTTGCTGTGCGCCCAACTGGGCTTGAGCTGTCACTTGCTGTTGCGGGGTAAACCGTCTGGGGAAGCCGACGGTAACCTGCTACTGGACCAGTTGGCCGGCGCGTCGATTTCTTACTTTGAGCCCCGTGAGTTTCAGCAAAATCTGCCGCAGCTGTTGGCCGACTGCCAGGACGACTACCAGCGGCGCGGCCACCGGGCGTTTGTGATTCCCACCGGCGCCTCTGATGCCATAGGCGTATGGGGTTACTTCTCCGCCGCTGGGGAGTTAGCCGATGACTGCCAGCGGGTGGGCATTCAACCCCAACATATTGTTTGCGCCACCGGTTCCGGCGGCACCCAGGCAGGTTTGACCGCCGGCGCTGCCAGTTTTTTGCCCTCCACTCAGGTTTGGGGAGTCAACGTTTGTGACGACGAGGCCTGGTTTTTAAACAAAGTGGGTCGGGATTTGCATGACTGGCGGGAGCGCTACCAGTTGGATGTAGATGTGCCGTCACTGTCTGTGAGGGTCATAGATGGCTACGTGGGACCCGGTTACGCCATTGCCGAGGCGCCAATTTTTGACTGTATTGCTGAGCTGGCCCGCCGCGAGGGGCTGGTGTTGGACCCGGTATACACCGGCAAGGCCTTCTTCGGCATGTTGGAGGAGCTCAAGGCCGGGCGCTTTGGTGATAGTGGCGACATCGTCTTTGTCCACACCGGCGGCATATTTGGGGTTTTCCCTCAACGGAGCGGATTTGCAAAGTAAAAAATACGACAACAAACACTAGGACGCACTATGGAACAGATCAGCGCATTGGTAACCGCCATAAATGGCGTGGTATGGGGGCCGCTGATGCTGGTGTTGATTCTCGGCACCGGCATTTGGTTGATGGTGGGGCTGAGATTGATGCCGCCCCGCAATGTCATCCTGGGTTTTCGCCTATTGCTGCGGGGGCGCACCGACACCCAGGGCGAGGGCGAGATCAGCGCTTTTCAAGCGCTGATGACCTCGCTGTCCGCCACCATCGGCACCGGTAATATCGCCGGCGTGGCCACCGCCATTGCCCTGGGTGGACCCGGCGCGCTGTTTTGGATGTGGTGCACCGCGATTGTGGGTATGGCCACCAAATACGCCGAGGCAGTGTGTGCGGTGCATTACCGGGAGCACGACAGTGAGGGCAACTTCAGTGGCGGCCCAATGTATTACATTAAAAATGGCCTCAGCAAAAAGTGGCATTGGCTGGGTGGCTGCTTCGCCTTCTTCGGTGCTTTCGCGGGTTTCGGCATCGGTAATACCGTGCAGTCCAACTCGGTTGCCGACGCCATGCACAACACCTTTGGTATACCCGATTGGCTGACGGGGCTGGTGCTGATGGTTGGGGTTGGTCTGGTAGTATTGGGCGGTGTAAAACGCATCGCCCGGGTCGCCGGTGTATTGGTGCCGGTGATGGCGATTCTCTACCTCAGTCTCGGCGTACTGGTGCTGGCACTGAACGTGACCGAGATTCCTGCACTGTTCGTGCTGGTGGTGGACGCGGCCTTCAATGGCACTGCCGCAGTGGGCGGCTTTGCCGGTGCTGGCGTAGCGGCAGCCATTCGCTTTGGTGTTGCCCGGGGGGTGTTTTCCAACGAAGCGGGGCTCGGCAGTGCGCCCATTGCCCACGCCGCCGCCCGCACCAATAATTCGGTCAAGCAGGGCATTATCGCCATGCTGGGCACCTTTATCGACACCATATTGGTGTGTACTGTCACCGGTTTTGTGATTTTGCTGTCGGGTGAGTGGCAAACCGGAGAGAGTGGGGCGGCGCTGTCCTCCAATGCCTTTGAAGCACTGATTGGCGGCGGTCACGTTATCGTGGCACTGGGTTTAGCGGTGTTTGCCTTTACCACTATGCTGGGCTGGTCTTACTACAGTGAGCGCTGTGTGGTGTATTTCTTTGGCAACCATGCGGTGAAGCTGTTTCGCTTGGCCTGGGTGGCGGCCATTCCCCTGGGGGCGCTGGCCAATCTCGGCTTTATCTGGTTGCTGGCGGATACTCTGAACGCCCTTATGGCGATCCCCAACCTGATCGCATTACTGCTGCTCAGCCCGGTAGTCTTTAAGCTAACCCGGGAGCGTGTGCCACTGATTAAACAAAGCCTGCAGGACAAGGCGACGGGCTGATGAGCCTGAGATTGTCCGCAATACACCGCTGAGTAGAGACCGTAGCTGACCTAAGACAGAAAAAGGCAGGAAAAAATACGGTGTGCTCAGCGGTGATAGCGGGCCACTCGCTCGGTGACCCGGGTGAAAAGCTCATAACTGATGGTGCCGCAGTGCTGCCCGACTTCGGCAGCGGGCAGTCCTTCGCCCCACAGGGTTACCTCATCACCCACGCTGACATCCACAAGATCGCTGATATCGACGGTTAACAAATCCATCGATACCCGGCCCGCCAACGGTGCCCGCTGCCCCTTAATCAGCAGGGGAGTCCCATCCGGTGCGTGGCGGGGATAACCGTCGCCATACCCGGCACCGACCGTGGCAATGCGGCGGGGCTGGGTGGCTCGGTAGCGGCGGCTGTAACCAATGCCTTCGCCGGCCGCAATATCCCGTATCGCGACAATGCGGCTTTTAAACGTCATGACTGGTTTCAGCGCCAAGTCGCCGGATAGTGTATTGGTTGGGTCGTCCCCGTAAAGCATGATGCCCGGGCGCAACCAACTGCCGTGGCTGTCGGGGTGGGCAATAATACCGGCGGAATTGGCCATGGACAGCGGCACCTCTCCGAATTGCCCGCTGCACTGCCGCATGCGAGCGACCTGCTTGCGTGTCTCGCTGGGGTCGGGGTCATCGGCGTCGCTAAAATGGCTCATATGCACAATATGGCCTATGCCCGGTGCGGCCGCCAGCCGCGGATGCGAGCGGCAGAAGGCTTCAGGGCTCATGCCCAGCCGATTCATACCCACATTGAGTTTAAGCCAAACCGACAAGGGCCGTGGTAGTGACATGGCAGCGAGCTGTGTCGCCACATGTTCATCGTGAACGACGGTCTCCACGCCATTGTCAGCACACCACCGGTACTGAGCTTCACCCAGCCGCGAGCCCATCAGCACAATTCGGGCCTCGGGCAGTTGTGCCCGCAGACATTGGGCCTCAGCCAGCCGCGCCACACCAAAGCCATCTACAAACGGTGCCAATACGCGGGTAGCCCAATTGGCACCATGACCGTAGCCATTGGCCTTGACCATAGCTAATATGCGACAGTCTTTTCCCAGACGGCGCACCACTCTGACATTGTGTTGCAATGATTGGCTGGAAAACTCCACCCAAGTCGTGGTGTTTTCGTCGCGCTCGGTCGTGGCACAAGTTGGCGACGAGGCGTGAGTAGGGGTGTTGTTCAAGGTGCTGATTCCAAAAAAAACGGTCCGTCACAACAGACACTGGCTGTCATATCGTCAAGAGTCTACCGGGCAGTGGCGCGCGGCGACAGGGTTATGTCCCCCCTTGGCTGCAGTTTGCTTGCTTGCCGTGCTGATCGTGATGATGCCGGCGGCGACCGCCCAGCCTTCGTGCCCGGCGGCGGCCTATCCTGTATTGTCATCCCCCAGCCTGCATATCAGCGACGAAACCGCCTCACAACTGTTGGCCAGCCGGCACCTGGCGCCTCGTTGCAGGGAGCTTGCCGCTGATCTGGCTCAGTTGTATTTTTGGGGTGCCGGTGGCGAACAACCAGAACTCAAGCGGGCCTGGTATTTTGCCAGCTTGTCGAAGCGGGACGGCCGGCTCCACAGCCGTCTGCGAGTTTTGGCAGCGGCATTTTCTCTGGCGGGTCTGAATCGCAATATGTCTGCCGACGAGGCTCTGCGGCGCTTCAACCGGGAACTGCAATCTGAAGACCTGCTGCGACGCGACAAGGCCTACGCGGTACTAAATCAATTGCAGGTGTTTTTGCCCCGGGTCAGTCTGGAGGGGCAGTCATTGTTTTACGATCACCGCCGCACCCAAGCCGCGCCACCCGCTAGCCAAGGACTGAGTGTGAATCCATCGGCCAGTATGGTGCTCCTCGCCGATAAAAACGGCCTGCCTGATTTGCGCTGGCTTGGGACTGGGGGATTGCCGCCCACTACAAGAATCTACAACGCTGGTGACGAGCGGGAGATGTTTTATCCCAAGGGGGTAGCGAGTGACACCCTGCGCTGGCAGCGTTGGGATCGGCGGTCCCCCTCAGGTGTGCTGTACAGTGGTTTTGGTTTCGCCAATGGCGACTACAAAGAGAGCCGTTGTACAGCAACCGCGATTGCTCCCCGCTGGCTGCTTACCGCCGCCCATTGTTTGTTTGCCAGCGACAGAGACATTCAAAGCAAGGGCCAGTCCAAATTGGAAGTGCTGCGCTTTGCTGGCCACGGCGCCGACAGGCCGGCATTGGTCGAGGTAGAGTCCGCCTGGATTCATCGCCGCCACCGGCGACAGGATTTGGCGGCAAATCGGCTTGCCGCCTACAGTGGCTCCGATATCGCCGTTTTACGGGTCGCTCAAGGGTTGGCCACCACGCCTATTCGCAGCTTGGACTCCCTGGCCGGTCGCGCCGATATACAGGTTCGCAGCAGTGGCTTCCCGCGAGATAAATCAAACGCTGGAGTGTGGGTCAATCATTGCCGGGCCGGTTTGGTTCGCCCGGGTGAGGGGGAGTTGATGGATTTGTACGCCATGAACTGTCCCTTTTCGGTCGGGCAGAGTGGGTCGCTGATGACGGCCAGGGAGGAGGGGGCGGGGACCGGGCCCGCCCAGGGCAGTGCGATCGGTGTGCTGTCCGCCAACCTGTCTACTGACACCCACAAATCGGCAATCTTTGCCGCTTTCAATCACGACATCATCAGTGACATCAAGCGGCTGTTGTCTCCCGATGACGCTCCCCGCTACCTGGTGGAATTCCCCATTGCCGGCCCCACTGTTGCCACTACATCGGAGCTTGCCAACTAACTCCCTGTGTTGCTTGCTCACAGCCTTATTGTATAGTGGCTGCTGACATCGCCTCTCACACACAGGGAACTGCATGCCTACAGGCTTCGAGGACAAACTGGTCGTTGCTATATCGTCCCGCGCGCTGTTTAACCTCGACGAGAGCCATCGGGTTTTTGAAAGCCATGGCCTGGACGCCTATCAGCAGTATCAGATTGAACACGAGGACGAGATTCTTGAACCCGGCGAGGCCTTTGGCATTGTCGAGCGCCTGTTACAACTCAATGAATTACTGGATCGGGCGCGGGTTGAGGTCATCCTGCTGTCGCGCAATTCTGCCGACACCGGTTTGAGAGTGTTTAACTCCATCGAGCACTACGGGCTGAGTATTAGTCGCGCGGCCTTTAGCGGAGGGGAGAGTCCCTACCGCTATGTATCGGCCTTTGGCTGCCATCTGTTTCTTTCGACTCACGCTGAGGATGTGCGCCGGGCACTGGACAACGGCGTCGCCGCGGCAACCCTGATGCCCCGGACCAATAAATCCAACCATTCCCAACGGCGTGAGCTGCGCTTTGCCTTCGACGGCGATGCGGTGCTGTTTTCTGACGAAGCCGAGCGGGTGTTCAAGCAGCAGGGCTTGCAGGCTTTTGCCGCCAGCGAAGCGGCTGCCGCCGACCGGCCCCTCAGTGGCGGTCCCTTTAAGCCTTTTTTGGCGGCCCTGAATGTTTTGCAATCCGAGTTCTCCTCGGACGATCCGCCGATCCGTACCGCTTTGGTCACTGCCCGCTCGGCACCCGCCCACAAACGGGTGATACGCACTCTGAGGGAGTGGAATATCCGTATCGATGAATCGCTGTTTCTCGGCGGCCTGGACAAGGCCGAGTTTCTGCGGGCCTACGGTGCCGATGTATTCTTTGACGACCAGCAAGGGCATGTGGAGTCTGCCAGCCAGCATGTCTCGGCCGCCCATGTTCCCCACGGAATCGCCAATGCCAACAGCGACGACGTGACTGCCTCGTCGACGGACGAGGCTGCGGCCCAGCAAACTCAAAACAACAAATAATCCGCGGCCCAGTGCCGGGGTGATATAGAGGACATACCATGAAGTTGCAGCAGTTGCGGTATATCTGGGAAGTGGCCCACCACGACATGAATGTCTCGGCCACGGCCCAGAGTCTGTACACATCCCAGCCTGGTATCAGCAAACAGATTCGCATGCTGGAGGATGAACTGGGGGTAGAGATTTTCGCCCGCAACGGCAAGCACCTGACCCGCGTGACTCCCGCTGGCGAGGCGATCCTTAAAACCGCCGGCGAGATACTTCATAAAACCGAGAGTATTCGCCACATTGCCCAGGAGTTTAAAAACCCCACCAAAGGCAGCCTGTCCATCGCCACCACCCACACTCAGGCCCGCTATGCACTGCCTCCGGTCATCAAGGCCTTTATCGAGCGCTACCCCGATGTCTCCCTGCATATGCATCAGGGTACGCCCATGCAGATTTCAGAGATGGCGGCCAATTTCAGCGTCGATTTCGCTATTGCCACCGAGGCTCTGGAGCTCTACAGCGACCTCATTATGATGCCCTGTTACGGCTGGAACAGGACCATACTGGTGCCCAAAAACCACCCCTTGGCACAGGTGGATCGCCTCAGTATCGAAGACGTTGCCGCTCATCCCATAGTGACTTATGTATTCGGCTTTACCGGCCGCTCCAAACTTGATGATGCCTTTAGTAAAAAGGGCCTGGAACCCAAAGTGGTGTTTACTGCCACCGATGCCGATGTCATCAAGACCTATGTCCGGCTCGGGCTGGGTATTGGTATTGTCGCCCATATGGCCCACGACCCGGTGGCGGATCACGACCTGCTGGCACTGGATGCCAGCCACTTGTTTGAACCCAGTGTCACCAAAGTGGGCTTCCGCCGGGGCACCTATATGCGCAAGTTTATGTACGATTTTATCGAGCTGTTTGCCCCCCACCTGACCCAGGAATTGGTTGACCGGGCCTATCAGTGCCACGGCAAGGCCGAGCTGGATGAGCTGTTTGCCGGCATCGATCTGCCGATCTACTGACCGCTGAATGCGACGCCCGGGCCCGTGGCGATTGCTTTCTCACCATCAAGCCGCTAGATTGTGCCGCAATTTTGACCTGGACCATTACGAGGAGTAATCAACGTGGAAATCGCCTGTCTCGACCTGGAAGGGGTGCTGATTCCGGAAATCTGGATTGATTTTGCCGAGCGCACCGGCATTGAAGAGCTGAAGGCGACCACCCGGGATATTCCCGACTATGACGTGTTGATGCAACAACGCCTGCGCCTGCTCCACGACAATGGCCTGGGTCTACCCGATATTCAGGACGTTATCGCTGACATGAGCCCCATGGAGGGCGCCCGGGAATTCCTCGACTGGCTGCGGGAGCGCTTCCAGGTGGTGATTCTCTCCGATACCTTTTATGAGTTTGCGGCGCCGCTGATGAAACAGCTGGGCTGGCCAACCCTGTTGTGCCACCGACTGGAAACCGACAGCCAGGGTAAGGTGGTTGATTACAAAATTCGCCAGGTCAACCCCAAGCGCCAAGCGGTATTGGCTTTGAAAACCCTCTACTACCGGATTATCGCTGCGGGTGACTCCTACAACGACACCACCATGCTGGCCGAGGCCGATGCCGGCATTCTGTTCAAAGCCCCCAGCAATGTGATTGAGGAGTTCCCTCAGTTCCCCGCCGTTCACGACTACCAGGCCCTGAAACAGGAGTTTATCAAGGCCTCGGATCGCAACCTGACTCTGTAAATCGGGCCGAGCCGTTAGTCCCCCGGAGCGGCAGCTCCGGGCGCTATCACACTGGTATGGGCGGTGAATGAAGCCCGGACCTGTTGCAAGTCCATCGGTATTTGAATCGCCTCGTTCTTCTCCCACAACGGCAGCTGGTCAAAAAACGCGGCCGAGCCGGGCTCTCCATCCTGGCCCCCCAGCATCACAAACCAGTTGTCGTCGATATCCCCCAGGTCAAATAAATAACGCGCTGTGGAACTCATCCCCACATAATGGCGCTTGCCGGACAGGCCGTGGGCCGATTTCATCAGTGTCTCGTTGGCACCGGCGACGGCACGCTCGCCAAAACGCCAACGGCGACCCAGCAAGGGTAGGGCGGAGAGAGGGTGGTTGATCCTCAGGCGGTGAACCTGTCCCCAATATCGATGCTTTCTCAAGGCTTTTGTTAAAGCCGGCAGGGCGCGTTGCATGGCGCATTGCAAATCGGACTCACTGCGGGTGTGGAGATCGGCGTTGAGTAGTCCCCGGGGGTCCCAATTGGCGGTGAGAATGGGCAAACCCTCCTTGCCGTATAGCCCCAAGGCAAAATGGTAGAGCAAAAATTCAAAAACCAGAGCGCCGTCACTATCGGTGTCGTAGTCGCCGTTCCAGGCCGACAGGATCTGTTGAATGTGTTCGCCCTTGTCGCCCATTAAGGTCAACAGCCGGTCTCGAAGTGGCAGGGCGCCAGCGCTGTGGACATCTCCCTGCAATTCCCTCAACAGAGCGGTGTCGACGCTGTCCACCTCAGCCAATCTCTGGCGCAACCTGTTTACCCGGTCAAAGGGTGAGAAAAAACAACTGACCAGGATGTCTGAATCGGGGCTAGGGCGGTTATTCGCTGAAGCGACAAAGCCCTCCGGCGGATTGTAGTGGCTGGGTAGGTCCTTGATATTTAGAGTGTGCTCCCAGTCCCGCATGGCGTCGGCAGGCAGCACCATATCGTCGGGTCGCTGGGGTGCCCGGGCCGGCAAGCGTGCCGCCATCACCTGGCCGATATTGCCATCGACATCGGCATAGACCATATTCTGGCCGGCGACGGCAAAATCCTCCAGGGATTGCTGAAACTCGGTAAAATTTTGCGATCGCGCCACGGACAGCAATGCCGATATTTCATCGCTGGGTTCGTGGCCCATCCAGCGCATGGCGAGACGCCCGCCTTTGCCTTCACCGACACCCAGCATCTTGCTCAATGCCGGTGTATCGGTCATCACCGGGCCCCACTTACTCTCAGTGCTATCGACTTTACGGGGTTTTGCCCAGCGCGGTCGCAGGGTCTCGGAACGTTGGTGAAAGGCGCTGTCCGGCTCATCGCTGACATCAAACAGGTCACTGGAGGCCGCGTGCAGGGAGGTTCCGCCCCAGGCGATGGAGGCGTTGCGTCCCACCATCACTGCCGGCAAGCCGGGAAGCATATAGCCCACCGACTGCAAACTGGGGCAGTGCAGGCCAGCCAATAGCCAAAAACCCGGTAAAACCACCGGCAAATGGGGATCGCCACTGAGTTTGGCGGTGCCTCCAGCGCCAAGACGGGCATCGATGGCAAGCGCATTGGAGCCCCCGGGCTTGCCAAAACTCGCTCCTAACATGGCCAGCCCATTGGCAGAGAGCGGCGGCGTTTCTGCGTCGGGTATGGGTGGACCGCCACTGTGTCGCATTAGTGTTTGCCAAATGTGCGGCCAATTTTCTCCTTGTCGTAGCGGCAACAGGCGGGGCCAAACGCTCCAGGTAAAATCGGCGCAGTTAAGTCGACTCAGTGTCAGTAAATCGCTGACGGACCAGGGCGCAGGCGCAACGTCGAGAATGCGCATTTCTTCCGGCCACCGACGCCGATCCTTTAACACATGATCGACGATGTGGTTAAGGCCGCCGGCAAAGCCCTGCAGCCAGGCCCGGGTGGTAGCCGGTAGCGAGTCCAGCATGGCTGGTGTGGCGCGGGGGAGGTCAATGGTCCGCAAGCTATGATCCAGGTCGCAGGCCAAGGGGCCGAGCCACTCACAGAGGCGGCCCTGACTGACCCGGCGTAGAAATTCTATTTGTGCCAGGCGCAAATGGCCGTGGACCATGCCCAGACCCACCGCCAGGTCTCGATCGTTTTCAGCCTCAATAAAGGGCACCATCTGGGCATTCCAGTGCACGCTGACAGGCAGACTTGTGGGGGCCCCGCTGAGGGGGAGGGCTGCCCAGCGCTGGGTGAGGGTGAGCGGTCGCCGACGATGGCGCAGGTGCCCGATCAGCAGTTGCCAGGGGAGCCGGGCTGAGCCGGGGATGTCGCGGAATGCAGGCATAGCGCGGGTGAGGGACCTCAGCGGTAGTAAAGACGTCACTGCAGTCGAGCAAGCTTTAGGCCAGTGTGCTTTTTGCTACTTAATCACCCGGGCTTAAGCTGCGCTAATGAGGAGCTTGGAGGCTGTCCAACAACTTGCCGATTTTGTCCTGGGTCTCCCGGAATTCTTCATCCGCGTCGGAGTCCGACACAATACCGCCACCGGCCCAGGTGCGGATGTCGCCGTCACGGCAGACAAAACTGCGAATAGTGATATTGCTGTCCAGGCGACCGTTGGCACTGAGATAAAACACGCTACCGCAGTACAAATCCCGCCGGTGAGGCTCCAGTTCGGCAATGATTTCCATCGCCCGCCGCTTGGGGGCGCCGGTTATGGATCCGCCGGGAAAGCAATCCAACAACGCCGTCAAAGGGGTGACTTCAGGGCGAAGCTGGCCTGTGATTGTACTCACCAAATGGTGAACGGTGTTGAAGCTTTGCAGCGCCATCAGCGGATTGGCGGTAATGCTTCCCGGCTTGCAACTCTTGCTGAGGTCATTGCGAAGCAGGTCGACAATCATCACGTTCTCAGCTTGGTTTTTGGCGCTTTGTTGAAGCGCCGTGGCCAAGGCCTGGTCCTGTATCGGGTCGGGGTCCCGCCGGGCGGTGCCTTTGATCGGCTCGGTGCGGATCTCGCCCTGTGAGCTGACCGAAATAAAACGCTCGGGCGACAGTGACAGCAACTGCACTGTGCCCAAGTCGAAAAATACCGAGTAGGGAGCCGCGGCCACCTGGCGAAGTGACAGGTAGGCATGCACCGGGTCGCCCTTATAGCTGGCGGCAAATTGGCGGGTCAGGTTGACCTGATAGCAGTCCCCGGCCTGGATATAGTCTTGCAAGCGGTTAAAGGCCCGGCGGTAATCCGCCCGATCTAAGCTGGCATGGGGCGAGCTAGTCAGCGCAAAGTTGGGTCGAGGTGGCAACAGCGAAGGCTCGGGCGCGGCGCTAGCCGCAATTTGCTGGGCGTAGGCACTGCGGCACCCTGGCTGCCTGACCAGTTCGGCACTCTTGGTGTGATGGTCAATGATGAGTGCCCAATCGTAGATACCGATAAATAGTGGCGTGGAATCGCAGTTTGCGGCGCGGCCAAGGCTGAGTGTCTCGCCCAGCTCGTAACCCAGCACCCCCACCGCTCCGCCGCAAAAGGGCAGCTCATCGCTGCTCGCGAATTGGTTTAGTGCTTGTTCGATAATAGAATTTACTTTAAATGTAAATTCTCCAAGTGACCCGTATGTGATTGTATTTTCATTAATTATATCGATTGGGTCGGCGCAGATTATATCGTATCGACCCCGTTGGGAGTGGGGGTGAGCGCTATCCAAAAATACCCGATGCGGGGCGCCCTCCAGCGCGAATAACCACCGGCTGGTGTCGGCAAAGTAGCCCAGGGGGGTGCGAAGTAGGGTGCTCATAAATCGAGTTTAAATCGGACTCAGGCGGGAAGGCGATCCCGGATTGTATGTGTTAGGTCTATGAAAAATCTACTGTTTTGGCTCCTTGGCCGCCGGCCCCCGAGCTGTCTTTCAATTGACACCCGCAGCGGTTAACAGTAATGTTAGCCGCCGCTTTGAGAATCACTAAGCCGTCGATAAGCAACACGCGAGAATTACGCACACAGAAACGGCATTTTCTCAATCATCCGATACTCACAAGCCAATGGCTTCGCTTAACAGCCCAAATCACGAGAGGCTGGGGCAGCCATGAGCCTAACAATCGCACCCGGCTCTGTGTCGAGGCGCGTTGACGGGTAGCGGAAACCAACAATATGCATCTGGGACTGGACAGGCATGACGAACAAATTAACGCCCTCACTGAACAACCCCTTCCAACAAAATGCCGAGGTGGAGTTTACCGTCCCCGGCCAAATTGACTACGAACCCGGCCTATACGAAGCCGCACTGCAAAGTGGTCACGATCTACTGCAACGCCCCAAAAAGGCGGCAGGCGTCAAAAACGTGCAAAAGCAGCACGAAAAAAAGCGCATGACCGTTTGGGAGCGTATTCAAGTGCTGGCTGATGCCGGTACTGAGCCCAAAATTCTTTATCAAAACTGGGGTAAAAACCTCGACGGTGCCTCTCTGGTCACCGCTATCGTCAAGGTTAACGGCCGTGATGTCGCCCTTTACGGTCACGATTTCACCGTGCGTGCCGGCTCCATGGATGCCACCAACGGCAGCAAGCTGGCCCGCCTGTTTGAAATGGCCGGCAAGCTGGGTATTCCGCTGGTGGGCATGAACGACTCCGCCGGCGCCTACATCCCCGCCGGTGTCGGCGGCCTGGATGGCTACGCTGAGGCCTTTACTGCACTGCGTAAAATCAATGGCGTGGTGCCCTCCATTATGTGTATGTTCGGCTACAACGCCGGTGGTGGCGCCTACCTGCCACGCCAGGGCTCCTTTGTAATTCAGCCCAACGACACATTCTTTGGTCTGACCGGCCCCGGTGTTGTTAAATCGGTACTGGGTGAAGATGTCACCGCCGATGAACTGGGCGGCCCCGCCGTACACAGCCAGTCTGGCGTCACCGATTTTGTCGTGCCCGACGAAGTCGCCGCGCTGCGCAAGGTGAAGGAATTGCTGAACTACCTGCCGGACAACGCCAGCGTAGCGCCACCATTCCAGCCTACTTCTGATCCACTGTCGCGCCCCACCTGGGACATCGACCTGCTACTGAAGAAGGCGTTTAACAGCCCCACCGGGTTCAACACGCCCTTCGAAATCGGCATCATCATTCAGCAGATGTGTGATCACGGTGACTACTTCGAAATTCAGCCAGAGCGCGCCCGCAATACCGTCTGCGCACTGGGCCGGATCGGCGGTAACGTGGTGGGCTTTGTGGCCAACAACTCCGCGGTCTCTTCTGGCCAGATTGACATCGACGCGGCCTACAAAAACGCTCGCTTTATCCGCTTCTGTAATGTCTACAACATTCCGGTGATCTTTATGGAAGATACCACCGGCTTCCTGCCCGGACGGGAGCAGGAGACTGGCGGTATTGTTCAAGCCGGCCGAGCCATGCTGGACGCTATCGTCGACCTGCGCACACCTCGCTTCCTGATGATTGTCCGCAACGCCTTCGGTGGTGCTTACGCAGCCTTTAACAACTATCCCACCGGCGCTGACTTTGTCTGCGCATTGCCCACCACCCGCCTGGCGGTAATGGGACCGGCCGGTGTGGAGTACGTCTACAAAGATGAAGTCCGCAAAATCCGCGGTTCTGTGAAGAGCCGGATTGCCGAAGCCACCGCCGAAAACGTCAAGGCGGGTATGAGCGAAGCCGATGCCGCTGCGGCAGCAAAATCCGCTGTGGCTGAGTGGCAAAAAGCGGAAGAGGCGGTCCTCACACAGCGCTACGAGCGCGAACTGATGAACCCCAACGAAGCACTGAGCCTGGGATCGATATCCCAGATCGTCATGCCCTCGGAACTGCGCAAGGTTCTGGGGGAACAGCTTGAACTGCACCTCAAGGGTTACAAACCTGGCCCGATGGGCGGTGTGCAGCGCGAGTTCCACTAATTACGCCGGTTGCCAACATTTTCAACCGACTTTAGACGATTTGCTTACGAGGTTATCAACGTGCAGACCAGCAACAACTACTACCTGAACAATCCGCTGATTCACAAGGATCGTCGCCTGGCGAACGCGACATCACCCTGGGTCCGCCAATTTTCTTGTACCGATCTCAAGCCGCTGATTATTTGCCGCGGCCCGATCCGTAAAGAGGCCATGGATGTCTTCCATGAAATGGGCATCGACGGCTTTGGTATTTTGCTTTCCGAAAAGGACTCCATCACCTACACCAACGCTCTGGCACCAGAGCTGCGCACCCTGACCGACCCCAGCCGGGTACACCGGGTGCCTGACTACACCGGTGCCACCAAAGAGGAGCGGGGCAAGCGCATCCAGCAGATCATCCGCATCGCCCACGACAATGGCTACAACGCGATTTTCGCCGGCTACGGTTTTATGTCGGAAGATGCCGAGATGGTCAGCGCCATGGAAGAGGCCGGCCTGAACTTTATCGGCCCCTGTTCCTTTACCCAGAACGCCGCTGGCATGAAAGACCAGGCCAAGCGCACCGCACTGGAGACTGGCGTCTCGGTCACTCCCGGTGTTAACAATGCCACCAGCCTAGCGCTGTTTGCCAAATACGGCAAAGATGGCCTGGAGAAGTGTGCCAAGGACAACAATCTTGAAGTCGACTTTGCTGCCTGCAAAGACGACGAGGAAAAAGCCCTGGCGCTGCTGGCGGCCTCCTACGATGCCGGCATCGACATCATCGACGCCAAGGACATCGGCGCGGCGCTGCAAGAAGAAGCCCGCAAGATGCTCACCGAGAAGCCCGACAACCGCTTCCGCCTGAAAGCCATCGCCGGTGGTGGTGGTAAAGGTCAACGGATTCTGCAGGCGGCCAACTCCTACGAGGGCGCCACCCTGGAAGAAAAGGTGGAAAAAGCCGTTGAGCCCGTACCCTCACTGGTACTGGAGTGTCTGATCGAGCTTAAAACCAACGGTGTCGGTGACAACAAGAACGTTCTCATTGAGATGAACATTGAAACCACCCGCCACCAGGAAATCCAGGTGGTGGGTAACGGCGACTGGTGCATGACCATGGGCGGTCGTGACTGTTCCTTGCAGATGCACGAACAGAAATTGCTGGAAGTCTCCGTGACCGAAGAAGAACTGGTCGCCGCCATCGACGTAGCCGAACAAGCCGGCAACAAAGATGAAGCGGAGCAGCTCAAGAAAGACCTGGTGATCCTGCAAAAAATGGAGCACGAGGGCGCGGTATTTGGACAGGCAGTAAAATTGGACTCAGTGGGCACCTTCGAGTGTATCGTCGACGGCGAATCCCACTATTTCATGGAAATGAACACCCGTATCCAGGTGGAGCACCGGGTTACCGAGCTGTGCTACAAGCTGAAGTTCACTAACCCCGAGGACCCCAGCGACTACTTCATCGTAGAAAGCCTAGTAGAAGTGATGGCGCTGATTGCCCGCCACGGCAAGGCACTGCCCAAGCCAGAGCGTTTGGTGCGGGAAAAAACCTCGGTGGAGGCGCGGATGAACGCCACTAACCAGGCGCTGCAGCCCCACGCCGGCGGCATCATCGAAAACTGGTCCAACGCCATTCCCGGCGAAATTCGCGACGACCAGGGCATTTCTACCCACAACCCCGATACCGATGTATTTATGAAATATCATCTGGCCGGGGCCTACGATTCCAACATTGCACTGCTGTTGACCACCGGTGAAACCCGGATGGACAGCTACCAGCGTATGGCAGAAATTCTGCGCCGCACCGAGCTGCGTGGCAAAGATCTGGCCACCAACCTGGAATTCCACTACGGCCTGGTGCACTGGTTTATCGGTAACGGTATCAATGCCCGTCCGACGACGCGCTTTATCGTACCTTACCTGACGCTGGTGGGATTGCTCAAAGAGCAGGCTAACCAGATCGATCTGGAATACGCCTACAGCGAAATCCGCAAGCGCTACCTGGCCGAGGCCGGTGACGACGCTGGCGAGTGGGCCGCGGCGCTGGATGCCAAGAAGCTGCTGCTGATTCGTCCGCTGGAGCGCCTGTTTACTGAGCCGCACTATATGTCCGGCTGGCTCAGCATGAACAAAGATACATTAGAAGTGGATGGTAAGTCTTTGGTTTGGAAGAAAAATCCGATTCTTCACCTGGAGAGCCTGTACCACTACCTCAACATGGATTTTGAGGTCGGCAAGCCGGCGCGCTACATGATCTGGGATCACGACCACGACATTCTGTCTGCGGCTGTGGCCTTCTACCACACCCTGGAAGAGCGTCTGGGCACCACTGACTTTGCCGAGATTCAAAGCAAGCTGGCCAGCGATTCTGCACCGGCTGGCTTCAGTGCCGACGAGTGGAGCGCCGCTCGCAGCGCCCACAGCGGCTATATGGCCGGCACCGAAATCCTCGCTGTGCTGGCCCACATCGCCGATAAAGCCGGTTTCTGCGAGCTGAAGGTTAACCCGGACCTGAGCATCACTATTCCCGATGTTCTGACCGACGAAGACCTGCAGAAGCGCATGGCCAAGGTCCTGGTACCGCCGCCGGCGGCCAAGTCCGACGAGATCCTCGCTGCCAGCGGCGGTATGTTCTACCCCCGTGAAGCGCCGGGCATGGATGTCTTTGTCAACGAGGGCGACCACTTCGAGGCGGGCGATACCCTCTACATCGTCGAAGTCATGAAGATGTTCAACAAGGTCAAGGCCCCCTTTGCCGGCACTATCGAAAAAGTGCTGATCGATGGCGATGGCGTTATCATCAAAAAAGGTCAGCCGCTGTTCAAAATCAACCCCGATGAAAAAATCGAGGTGGAAACACCGGAGCAAATCGCAGCGTCCCGTCGCAGCAAAACTGACGAGTTCCTGGCCAGCTTCGCCTAAGGCCCCGGTTTCCGCGCTGGCTCTAGCGAGCCAGCGCAAGATTTACAGATTTTCGACCTGAGGATTTCCCTATGATTACAGCCCTGGACCATATTGCCATCGCTGTTCCCGATCTGGACGAAGCGATCAAGCGCTTTCTCGAGGACTTCGGCCTGACCTACAAAGGTCAGGAGTATGTGGAGTCGCAAAAGACCGCAACAGCGTTTTTCCCACTGCCAGAAACCCAAATCGAGCTGGTGGCCTCACCGGACGGTGAGGGCCCCATTGCCAAATATATCGAGAAAAAAGGCGGTGGCATTCACCACCTGTGCTTCCGCACTGACGATATCCACGCCGATGTCGCTATGCTCAAGGAGAAGGGCTATCAGTTCCTCTCTGACGCCCCCGGTCCCGGCGCCCACGGTTGTCAGGTCATTTTTATTCACCCCAAATCCTGTGGCGGTGTGTTGATTGAACTGAGCCAGCCCGGCGACGACCACCACTAATTCAATTCTTAACGGGGTGTGCGCCGCCGTCGCAACGCCGACAACGGCGACCACACCACCTTGCTGACCACTGACAGGTAACGATCCATGGCCGATTACAAAGCCCCCAACACCTCTGTTGAAGAATGGAAAAAACTGGCGAACAAATCGCTGGAGCGCAGCAACAAAACCCTGGACGATTTGGTGTGGCACACGCCGGAGGGGATCGACGTTAAGCCGCTGTATACGGCGGAAGACACTGCTGACTTGCCTTATACCAACACCTTCCCTGGGGTTGAGCCCTTTATTCGCGGCCCCCAGCCCACCATGTATGCCGGTCGCCCCTGGACCATTCGCCAGTATGCCGGTTTCTCCACCGCCGAAGAGTCCAACGCCTTCTATCGCAAGGCGCTGGCGGCAGGCGGGCAGGGCGTGTCGGTCGCTTTTGACTTGGCGACCCACCGGGGCTACGACTCCGATCACCCCCGGGTGACCGGTGACGTGGGCAAGGCCGGCGTAGCCATCGACTCAGTCGAAGACATGAAAGTGCTGTTTGACGGCATCCCCCTGGACAAAGTCTCTGTCTCCATGACCATGAACGGCGCCGTGTTGCCGGTGTTGGCGGGCTACATTGTGGCGGCAGAAGAGCAGGGCGTCAGCCAGGATCAGTTGTCTGGCACCATCCAGAACGACATCCTTAAAGAGTTTATGGTGCGCAACACCTACATTTACCCGCCCATGCCTTCGATGCGCATTATCGGCGACATCATCGCCTTTGCCTCGGAGAACATGCCCAAGTTCAACACCATCTCCATCTCTGGCTACCACATCCAGGAAGCCGGTGCCGATGCTGCGCTGGAATTGGCCTACACCCTGGCCGACGGTAAAGAATACATCCGCACCGCCATTGCAGCGGGTCTGGATATCGACAAATTTGCCGGCCGTCTGTCCTTCTTCTGGGGCATCGGTATGAACTTCTATATGGAGATCGCCAAAATGCGCGCCGCCCGGATGCTGTGGGCGCAGATTGTCGACGAGTTCAATCCCAAGAACCCACGTTCCAAAATGCTGCGGACTCACAGCCAAACCTCTGGCTGGTCACTGACCGAGCAAGACCCCTACAACAACGTAGTGCGGACCACCATCGAAGCGATGGCGGCGGTCTTTGGTGGCACCCAGTCTCTGCACACCAACGCGCTGGACGAAGCCATCGCGCTGCCCACTGAATTCTCTGCCCGCATTGCCCGCAATACTCAGCTGGTGATTCAGGAAGAAACTGGCATTACCAAGGTTGCCGATCCCTGGGGCGGTTCCTACATGATGGAAGCGCTGACCAAAGAAATTGCCGACAAAGCCTGGGAACTGATCCAGGAAATCGAAGAGAAAGGCGGCATGGCCAAGGCCATTGAGACCGGCATGCCAAAACTGCGCATCGAGGAATCTGCGGCCCGCAAGCAGGCCCGCATCGATCGCGGCGACGATGTCATCGTCGGTGTAAACAAGTATGTCCTGGACGAAGAGCAGGACGTTGACGTTCTCGACATCGACAATGAGAAAGTCCGCAAATCCCAGGTCGCTGCCCTGGAGCGTATCCGCGCCAATCGCGACGAAAAGGCCGTGGAAGACGCACTGGAAGCCATTTACCAATGTGCGGTTTCCGGTGAGGGCAACCTGCTGGACCTGTGTGTGAAGGCAACCCGGGTGCGCGCTACTGTCGGTGAGATCTCCTTTGCCATGGAGCGCGAGTTCGGCCGCTTTAACGCCCAGGCGCAAACAGTGTCCGGTGTCTATGGCAGTGCCTTCCAGGACGACGAAAGCTGGCAGGGTATTAGCAGTGATATCGAGAAATTTGTCGAGCAACACGGCCGCCGTCCACGGATGCTGGTGTGCAAAATGGGCCAGGACGGTCACGACCGCGGCGCTAAGGTCATCGCTACCGCCTTCGCTGACGTCGGTTTCGATATCGACCTCAGCCCGATGTTCTCCACACCGGAAGAGGTGGCCAAACAGGCGGTGGAAAACGACGTTCACGTCGTTGGCGTATCCTCCCAGGCGGCCGGTCACAAAACGCTGGTGCCCCAGTTGATCGAAGAGCTGAAAAAGGTCGGCGCCGAGGACATTATCGTGGTGGCCGGCGGTGTCATTCCCCGTCAGGACTACGACTTCCTCACCAAGGCCGGTGTAAAAGGCATCTTCGGCCCCGGCACCAAGATCCCCCTCGCGGCCCGCGATGTACTGGATCAAATCAACAAAGCCCAAAACGGTTAAGTTTTACCGTTTGACGATTAGCGCTCTCTACCGGCCCGCGCCGGGAGAGCGCTTTTTCTTTAGGCCATAGTCATGATTGATATCGACGCCCTGCAAGCCGGTCAGCCTCGCGCCCTGGCCAAGGCCATCACGCTGGTGGAAAGCAAAAAGCTGGATCACCGCACTGAGGCCCAGGCGCTTCTTGAAAAAGTGCTGCCCAAGACCGGTAACAGCATTCGAATAGGCATTACCGGCATCCCCGGCGTGGGCAAGTCCACTTTTATTGAGGCATTCGGCCTCTATTTGGTATCCCAGGGCAAGAAGGTTGCGGTACTGGCGGTGGACCCCAGCTCGCCGATTGCCGGCGGCTCCATCCTCGGTGACAAGACGCGGATGGAAATGCTGTCCCGCAGCCCCGACGCCTTTATCCGTCCTTCGCCCTCTGAGGGTTCACTGGGCGGCGTTGCCCTTAAAACCCGGGAAACCATGCTGCTGTGCGAAGCGGCGGGTTACGATGTGATTCTGGTGGAGACCGTTGGGGTAGGGCAGTCCGAGTACGAAGTCGCCAGTATGGTGGACTTCTTTATGGTGCTGATGCTGCCTAACGCCGGCGACGAGCTGCAGGGTATTAAAAAAGGCATCATGGAACTCGCCGATGCGCTGGTGATTAACAAAGCCGATGGTGAGAGCCTGAACTACGCCCAGCAGACCCGTCGGCACTATCAAAATGCCCTGCACTTGCTGCGCCACACCAGCTTCTGGACACCTCAGGTGCTAACTTGCTCGGCGCTGAAAAATGAGAATATCGAAGCCGTGTGGGGCATGATCTCGGACTTCCAGATCGACGCCACCAAGAACGGCGCGCTACAGGAAAAACGCGCTCGACAGGCCAAGGAGTGGATGAACAAACTGCTCCACGAGATGCTGGAAATGAAACTCCAGGAAAACCCCGAGGTGAGAAAGCAAATGCCGCTGCTCAGCGACAAGGTGACCCGGGGTGAAACCACGCCATACTTGGCGGCGCAAACTATTATCGACCTGCTGTTTCGCGGCTGAGGTAAGACTGTGAGCACTGATTTGCCGGCCGTTGCCCACAAACTCACCGAGTTTGTTCAAACCTATCTACCCACAGCAGTGCATATGCAGATTGCCGTGGATGCCTACGACGGTAAGAGCTTGCGCCTTACTGCGCCGCTGGCCCCCAGCATCAACGACAAACAGACCGCCTTTGGCGGTTCCATCTATGTGGTGGCTGTCATGGCGTGTTGGGGTATGGTGTATTTGCGTTGTGTGGAATACGGGATAGATCCCGACATCGTGGTCGCCAAGGGTGAGATAGAGTACAGCGCACCGGTAAACGGCGATATCGTCGCCCAAAGCGTTGCCGCTGACGAAGCGGATTGGACGCAATTCTTCGCGGATTTCGAGGATCGCGGCAAAGCAAAAATTCCGCTGAGCTCCGAGGTTATTATCAACGGTGGTGTCGCAGCCCGCTTTAAGGGGCTCTACGCCCTGGTTGCCGACAAGCAGGCCAAAACGTAGGGCGGACACCGCTTCCGTGTCCGCCATTGCCGCCATGGTTTCGGCGTACATAAAAGGCCATGTACGCCCTACGGTGTGGGAGATGTTTGGGGCATTGCGTAGGGCGGACATCGCTTTTCATGTCCGCCACAGGTGCCCACGCTACCACTTAAGGGCTTTGTCACCGGGACCAACAAAATACCAGGCAATCAGACCGATCAGCGGTAACAGGGCGACAAATATAATCCACACGATTTTTTCACCGTCGGTGGCACTGGACTGCCAAATCTTGATGATGGCGAACACATCCGCCACCAATACCAGTACACCGAACAAGCCCCCAAACTCCATACCCTAAGCTCCTGGTTAGTAACTTCCTAAGACTGTTTATCTTTCGACATTTGGGTCAGCCCCGCAAAGCGGGACAAAATACTCTGAAACTCGTCCTTGCTGATGTCTACCAATTCCAGCACCCGGCCGTACAGCATAATAGTCGGCACATTGCGTCCTCCCAGCTCCTGCTGGGTTTGCTGCAAGCAGTATAGAATGGCCCTTTCCTTGCGGGTTAGGCCGTCTCTGACATCGGGAATGCCATCGCTGTAAGGTAAATTATCCATTTAGATATTCTGGCTTAGCCATAAACTGTTTCAGTAGCGCCGGCAGCAAAGTGAGATTGACGATAAGTGCCATCATAACGGCAAGGGCCGTCAACAATCCAAACATCATACTGGGCACAAAGTCGGAACCCACTAGGAGCACAAACCCCAGCGCAATAATCGTCGATGTATAGATCAGCGCATAACCCACACTGTTCAGTGCCCGTGTTATTGCCTGGTCTACCGCTGCGGAGCGGCGTTCGGATAAAAAGCGGTGCACAAGGTGGATGGTGTCGTCCACGGCGATACCCATGGCGATGGCGGCAATGGTCATGGTCATAAAGTCCAACGGAATGCTAAACCAGCCCATCACGCCCAGTACCGCAAGCGTCGAGATGACATTGGGTACCATGGCGAGTATTGCCAGGCGCAGGGATCGAAACACCGCCCAGAACACCAGCGTCAACACCACTAGTACCGCGCCCAGGGTCAGTATCTGGGATTCGAAAAGCTGCTCCAACATAGCCTGGTAAAGTACAAACAGGTTGCTGAGTTGATACTGGCTGTCGGGAATGCCCAGCTCCTCCATGCCGCTGTGAATGTCCTTCAACAACTGTTCACGGTTGAGCCCTTCGGTGCTGTCTTGCACCCGGGCATTAATTCGCAGGCGCGGTGGCTCATCGACAAAAAAGCTGCCCAACAAATCTTTACGGATAGCGTCGTCGAGAGTCCAGTATACCGCGGCCAGCTCGTATTCAGTGATGGGCCTGTCGTTGTTGAGGGCCCGCGCCAAACGGGTAAAGTTCACCACCGACAGAGTGGTACCCATCGCCTGTTGTCGATCAAGCATATCCTGGATGCGGTGTGTTTGCTGGACACTCACTGCCCGCAAGGGCAGCGACTGGTCGCCCCCCTCGGTGTTTTGGGTCTGGGGAGTGTAGATAATATCCAGCGGTGTCGAGCCACCGAAGTGCTGATCGATAAAGGCCAGCTCCCGGTAAACCTGTGTGTCTGAATTAAAATAGTTGATGAAGCTGTTTTCCACCGACAGGCGCATCGCACCGATGACCGTAAGTACCAGCATCACCAAGCCGGTAACGATCACTACACTTCCGCGTCTGAGACTGAGGTGAATACTGGCCTTGAGTGGCCACTGAAAAAGTTTACCCGGAAGGCGGGGCGATTCCCGATCAAACAGTAGTAAAAGGGCGGGGAATAGCAGCAGCGTTGCGGCTAGGGTAATGATCATGGCCATTACCATCATCAAGCCAAAGGACCACACCGGCTTAATGTCGCTGAGCATCAGCGATGCAAAGCCGATAGAGGTGGTCAGGCCGGCAAAGAAGCACGGTGCCCGTTTGTGGGCCATGGTTAATTGCACCAGTTCTTTTTGGCTCGCATCGGGAGCGGCGCTGACTTCCTCCCGGTATTGCACAATCAGGTGGATCACGATGGCCAGCGTCATGATCAGCAGCAGCGCGATGAAATTGGCGGAAATAACCGTGGCCTTCAAACCCAGCATGGCGAAGGCGCCGGTACTAATCACGGTTGAGGCCGTACAGCAGAGGCCGGCGATCAACAGCCAACGCCACTGTCGGAAAATGACCAACATCAGCACAGCGATCGCCGCTGCGATGGCGCTACCAAAGACCTTGAGGTCCTGATGTACTATGTCGATAAGCTGGTAGGCCAAGGCGTGGCCCCCACCCAGGTAGATACTGGCGCTATCGCGATACTCGGCAATTATTGTTCTGATTTGTTCGACTTCCCGGTTACGCGTCTTTCTCAGTTTCTTTTCCAGGGCTGTCTGCTGGGCTTCCAGTGACGACAATCGAGCTTGCTCGTCGTCGCTGAGTGAGTCATCCAGACGCTTTTCCCGCAAGGCCAGCACATCGCGATTTAGCTGCGTCAACGTTGTATTTTCTTTAAAAAGAATCTGAATGCCGCTGACGGTTTGTTCGGCATTGACGATCAAACCTTCATAAATCGGATGGTCGCGAAAAATTCGCTTGAGTTCCTTCTGAGAAAGCTGCAGGCGCTGCTGAGTCAGTGCGGTGGGATCAACGTCGGCACTGAGATCGACGCTCCCGGCCTGGAGTAAGGGCACCGATAGAATAGAACGGACCGATGCCACCCGTGGAATCTCGGTAAGACGTTGGGAAATCTCCGCAATATCTTGCTGGCTGGCAGCAGAGAATACATCGCCATCATTGGGTTGGTAGGCCAGTATCAGAAACTCTTCGGGCGAAAAGGCCTGATTGTTTTTCTGGCTTTGTATGTAGAGCGCGTTGCCCTCAGAAACCAGCGTGTCTGCTGAAGCATTGATCTCGAAGTGGCGGCTTTGAACAGCAAAAAACAGCGTAATGATCAGCGCCGCTGCAACAACCAGCCAGGGCCGAGAGTACAGTACCGGCATTCATTCAGCCTCGTGTTGGGATGGTTGGTCTGAGCTCTGTGGGTGTTGATTTCGTCTTTGCTGGCCCTGGCGTCCACTAATGTCGGGAAATTGGCTGTCCCGCATCTCGCCCTGAAGGTACATATTGCGAAAGAACAGGTAAGGGTCGTCGCTGTTGTCACGGAGTGTCGGGTATTTATCTGCCTTGTCGGCGAAATCCTGAGTGGCATCGGTGGCGGTGATAATGGCGGTATCCGGCTGTTCAGTGAGGTAGGGGATCGGGTTTAAAAAATAGTCGGCAATCACGCCTGCACCGCCGCGCAAATCCGAGGGACCCAAGAAGGGCAGCACGATGTAGGTCCCCCTGCCCGAACCGTGTTTCTCTAGAGTATCGGCAAAGCCAGTGGGCGTTGGCTCCAGGTCCCACCAATTGGCGGCTGGGTCAAACAAGCCAACAATGCCGATGGTGGTATTGATCAAAAACCGCAGACTGGTATTGCCGGCGCGTTTCCCTTCGCCTTGCAGCAAATGGTTGACGATGGATATTGGGGATTTAATGTTGGTGAAAAAATTGCCGACACTGCCTCTCACCGGATCGGGAATGGCAAATTTATAGGCCTTGGCCACAGGGATTAGCACATAGCGATAACTGACGTCATTGAAGGCAAACACAGCTCGGTTAAAACCGATCAGGGGGTCGTTGTATTCTTGCTCCGGGTAGGCCACCACCGTGGCTTCATCGGCGGGTAATATGTTGGCTTTGTCGTAGGCCTGCTGTTGCTCGGTAGGTTCATCGCTTGGGCCCGCCGTGGAGCTGGCGCAGCCACTCAAGGTCAGCAAGGCCATCAGTACTATGGCCAACCATCGGACCTGTGACTTAAAACGGCACGCAGTTGAACTGGAGGGCGACTGCCGAGGCCCCATGTATGCCTTGTTGGCGATCATGTCGACGTAAATGGCTCGATACTCCCATCAGATCCTTCGCGAAATTAGAGCCAAATTGGCTCAGATCGTTCAGTATCGCTATTTGTGGGTTGCCGGTGAGCCAATGTTGCGGTGTCGAAAAAGGCCCAAAGAGTAGAGCCGGGGTGTACGATGTAAGATCGACCAGGGACCAGGGACCAGGGACCAGGGACCAGGGAGCTGTGGCGCTGCTAATGAACTATCGCCACCGACTTCACTTGTGCCCACAGCGATTGACCGGTCTGGAGTTGCAAGTGCACGGCAGAACGCCGGGTCACCCTGGCAAGCAGGCGCCCATTGCCGGCGCGGCACTGAACCAACACCATGGCGCTGTCTTGATCCGGTATCAGCTCAAGCACCTCCACCGGCAGCCGATTGAGGATGCTGGTGTCGGCGTGACAGGATAGGGCGAGGCTGACATCCCTGGCCAGTATTCGGACCCGAAACCGATCTCCGATGGCCTGGCCAGAATCCCGAAGCCACAAATCGCCACCATCGCAGGCGGCATTGAGCAGATGCCATCGCTCATCCCGCTCCTTGGCCTGGGCCTGCCACACTACACCCACGTCTTTTGCCTGGGTTTGCGGCAGGTCGGCACGGGAGAACACCTCGGTAACCTTGCCCTGTGCCACAGCACGACCCTGGTCCAGTATCACCACTTCGTCCGCTAGGCGGGTCACTTCGTCCACTGAGTGACTGACGTACACCACCGGAATATTAAAACTGGCGCGCATTTTTTCCAGGTAAGGTAGGATTTCCTGCTTTCTTGCCGCGTCCAGTGAGGCCAAGGGTTCATCCATCAGCAGCATACCGGGCTGGATAAGCAGGGCCCTGGCAATGGCAACCCGCTGTCTTTCACCGCCGGAGAGTTGGTCGGTGCGTCGGGATAACAGGGGTCGGATAGCCAGCGTATCTAGTACCCGTTGATAGTCTTCCGGCGATACCGGAGAGGATGCCCGCTTAAGGGCGTAGCGCAAGTTACCCTCGGCATTGAGGTGGGGAAACAAGCTGGCTTCCTGAAACACATAGCCCAGCGGCCGCTGGTGGGTCGGCACAAACTGTGTACTGTCCTGCCAGATATCCCCCTTGACTGACACGAGCCCCTGCGCGGGGCGCTCCAGGCCCGCCAAACAGCGAAGCAGGGTAGTTTTACCCGACCCCGAGGCACCGAAAATAGCCGTAACGCCATTACCGGGCAGGGCCAGGTCCACATCCAGCGTAAAGTCGGAGTCCTTAAACGGCAAGGTTACCCGCGCAAGAATAGGCGCTACAAATTCGCCCATACCTTACCTCGACCTAAATAAGGTGGCGTTGGGCTGGAATCGGTACAGAGCCAGCAAAACCACAAAGGAAAACGCCACTAGGATACCGGCCAAGGTATGGGCGTGGCTGTAGTCCATCGCTTCTACATGGTCGTAAAGCTGCACCGATACCACCTGGGTTTCGCCGGGGATATTGCCGCCAATCATCAGTACGACACCAAACTCTCCCACCGTATGGGCAAAGCCGAGCACCGCCGCAGTGACAAAGCCCGGTTTGGCCAGGGGCAATACCACGCTAAAAAAACGGTCCCAGGGGCCGGCTCGCAAGGTGGCAGCCACCTCCAGTGGACGCTCTCCCAAGGCCATCATGGCATTTTGCAGCGGCTGAACCACAAAGGGCAGGGAATAAATCACCGAGCCCACCACCAGCCCCCAGAAGGTGAAGGGCAGGGTAGCCAGACCCAGTGCCTCGCTGACCTGACCCACCGGGCCATTGGGCCCCAAGGCCACCAATAGGTAAAACCCCAATACGGTGGGTGGCAACACCATGGGTAGTGCCACCAAGGCCGCGACAGGCCCTTTCAGGCGGGACGCGGTGCGCGCCAGCCACCACGCCAGCGGTGTGCCGATCAGCAACAGTACCACTGTGGTGGTGAAGGCCAATTTCAGGGTTAACCAGATGGCGTCGAGGTCGGCGGGGGACAGTGTCATAGTGGGGTCTTAGTGAGTGCTATTGGCCGTATCATTAGCGGTGTCATTGGCCGCGTCATCGGCGCTATCGTAGCCAAAATCCCGCATAATTGCCCGCGCGTCCTCGCCCTTGAGATAAGACAACAGCTGATTGGCAGCCTCATTGGATTCAGCCTTGCTCAGCAATATCGCATCCTGCCGAATAGCCCGATGCATGGAGGAGGGAACCTGCCACCCGAATGCCTGTTGATTCGCTTTGTCAGAGTCCGGAGCTCGACCCAGCAGCCGTAGCTGCGACAGCGCCACAAAACCCAGTTCGGCATTGCCACTGGCAACGAATTGATAGGTTTGGGCGATATTCTCGCCAGTCACCCAGTGGCGCCGGCTGGCCGCCTCCAAACCCAGCGCCTGCAGGGTTTCCCGTGCGGCCTTGCCGTAGGGAGCCAAGCGGGGATTGGCAATCGCCAGCTTTTGGTAGTCTCCAGCCTCTAGGCGCTGGCGCTCGCTGCCTTGAATGGCCTCATTAGCACTCCACAACACCAACGCGCCTATGGCATAGGTAAAGCGGGTTGCCGGAACGGCATAGCCCGCTTTAGCCAGGGCAAGCGGCTTGGCCTGATCCGCAGATAGAAAAATATCGAAGGGCGCCCCGTGTTGAATTTGCGCCGCCAACTTGCCTGAAGACGCGCTGGAAAGAATCACCTCATGACCGGAGTGCCGACCAAAGCTTGCCGCGATCTCTTTCATAGCTGGTGCGAAGTTGGCTGCCACAGCCACATGGACCGTGTCTGCTTGTAGGGCTGTGCTTAGCAACAGCGCTGCCAGTCCAGATAACCAGTCTATAAAGCCCGCCCGCCAGCAATGTCGGCGTTTCGAGTGACTGGTGTAATCGCGTGTATATCGCAGAGAGGCCGTCACTGGTGGCGTCCTATATATCGAACAAAATATCACTACGGATAATGTACTTGACGCCCTCAATGATCGGCTCGGAGCTGTGCACACAGTGCAAAGGATGCATACCGTGGGGGAAGCACAGTGCGCCGCCAGCGGGGGTGCGAACATCAATGCGTTTGCCGCCATTGCAGGCATCCCTGACTAAAAACCGGGTGGCGCCGCCCTCAAAATCGTCATTCAAAAAGAGCAACAGCGTCATCTGACTGAAGCGATCGGGGTAGGCATTATTGTGCAGCTCGCCGTTAACCACTCGACTGCCGCTCCAGGCGCCGTCGGTATGGGGCTTAAAAAAATCGCCGGTGTTGTAACGATAAAAACGGAAACGAGCGTTGATCCCCAGTGGACGATGGGGATGATAGGGCCTTAGGTCCGCGCACACGGCATCGGCAATGCGCCGCCACAGAATCTGATCCGTATATTCATCGCTTATCCACACCACATTGTCGTTATGGCGGATATCCCGGGGTAGGGACACCGCCGCATCGGGCAGATAGCCGAGTTTCTCACTCAGGTTAATTAAGGCCTCGCATTCAGTGGGGCTTAACACATTCAGCAGCTGAAAGGCCCCCGGTACGGCGTCGATATCCCGGCGCAGGCCCGGATCAAGCTTTTGGTCTGCCGCCAACTGAGCCGGGTTGGCAGCGTCGCAGGCCCAGGTTGGAAGAGAGGGGTGCTCGGCGCCTGGCTCCCGGGCCACGACATAAAATGATGGCAGGGTGTGTGCAGTCATACTGGATTTAACCTTGGTGCTTCGTCACCGCGCTGATCGTGGCATTCATCGTCGGGGCGGTAGATAAACGCCTCCAGAGCATCCCGCTGTTCCATACCGTCCCGGTAGCCCAGGTCGATCAATTTGCCGCAGTATTCTTTGGTAAATAACAGATAGCTGGCAATGCTGACATTGCCGCCACGGGAGCTGCCGGTGCGACGTAAAAACACCCGCAATGCCCGGGGTAATTCGCCGATATGGTCATCGGCGATACTGTCGATGTCTTCGCTGGGGCTGATGACCAGGCGTTCAATGGGCAGCAGTTCCCGGCCCATAAATTCGGCCCGATCTTCCGGCACAATGCGCAACAATTCGTTGATCCGCTCCAGGCGCTCGATATCGATCTCGATGCTGTCGATAAAGGCGCTGTTGAGCAGGTGACCGATAATCTGACCAAAAGCCGGCGAGTGGATGGGCTTGGGAGTGTGATAGTAGTCCCGGCGGTGACCACTGGCGGGGATAATCAACACTCGATGGGCACCGAGATGAATCGCCGGGCTGATCGGCGTCAATTGCCGCAGGGCGCCGTCGCCGTAGTAGTAGCGCCCCACCTTGGTGGGCGGAAAGATCGTGGGGATCGCCGACGAGGCCATCACGTGCCGCAATTCGATGGGGGTCGCTAAACCCTGGCGGCGCCAGCGCTTCCACCCGGCGTGCTGAGGCCCGCCCTGGAAGAAACTCTCCGACAGACCCTGGGTGTAATTCATCGCTGTCAGGCACAGCGCATCCAGGTGCTGACTGGAGATGTTGCGACCGATAGCCGCAAAGTCGATATGTTCGCCCAGCAACTCCCGTAGCGGCGAGTTATCCAGTAAGGCGACAGGGCGTCCCACAGCAATGCCCGAATTGAACAGCGACATAAACAGCCGAAAGGCGTTGCGCATCACGCCAAACATATCGGCCCGGTAAATTTTGCCAGTGCTCAAATCCCCCCACAGTTTCTCAAGGGTATTCACGGTCGCGGTGTAATCGTGGGCCCCCGCTGCCAGTGATACGGCATTGATCGCGCCGGCTGAGGTGCCCACCAAAATGGGGAAGGGGTTGTTGGGGTTATTGCCGTGAATATCCGCCAGGGCCTTGAGCACCCCGACTTGATAGGCAGCCCGGGCGCCACCACCGGGCAGCACCAAACCGGTATTGGAGTGGCACAGGCGATTCACCGGCGTTGCCCCCGCAGCCCCGTATCCACCAGGATTCGAGTGGCAATCTCCTCTACCGAGGCATGGGTGGTATCCAGATACGGGATACCAAAGCGCATAAACAGCGCCTCAGCCTGGCGGACTTCGTCCTCACATTGCCGCAGTGAGGCATAGCGACTATCGGGGCGGCGCTCGCTGCGGATGGCGGCCAGGCGCTCAGCTTCGATGGTCAGCCCGAACAAACGCTCCCGGTGAGGTGCCAGAGCCTTTGGCAGCCGCAAATCCTCCAGGTCGTCTTCGGTGAGTGGATAGTTGGCGACAAAGATGCCATTTTGCATGGCGATGTAGAGGCAAGTCGGCGTTTTGCCACTGCGGGACACCCCAATAAGAATAAGCTCCGCTTTGTCGTAGCGGTTGATTCGGGCGCCGTCGTCGTTGTCCAGGGCGAAGTTCACCGCATCGATACGGTGTTTGTATTTGGCGTCCCGGTCGGCATTTTTGAGGCGGCCCACCGTGCTGGAGGGTTTCTCACCCAAGGCCATTTCCAGCTTGTTCAGGAAGGTACCCAGCACGTCAATGATAAGGCCGTCACTGGTGGCAATGACATCGCGAATGTCCTGGTTGACCAGGGTATCGAAGATAATCGGTTGCAGACGGCTGTTGTCCGCCGCACGGTTGATCTTCTCCACCGCGAGCTGCGCTTTTTCTACGGTGTCCACATAGGGTACGACGTGGTGCTCGAACTCCATGTGCTCAAACTGGGTAAGCAGGCTGCTGCCCAAGGTCTCGGCAGTAATGCCGGTGCTATCAGAAATAAAAAAGACTGGCCGGTTCATGTAGTTTTTTTACCAAATTGACGCGGTTTTCGACGGGAATTTTCAAACCCGCTGCTCTAGTATGCCTGCTATCCGCAGTAACCGTAAGCCACAGGGACTGCAAACCAAGCGCGCATTTTGTGCGTCAGCTACGCAGCATAATCGATGGGAGAGTAGCATGAGCGATAAACAGTACGTGATCCAATTCAGCGAGCTCGGCATGAACGACGTCGAGCGAGTCGGCGGCAAGAACGCCTCGCTGGGGGAAATGATCAGCCAGCTCTCGCAGGCCGGGGTGTCGGTACCGGACGGTTTTGCTACCACTGCCGATGCCTACCGTGATTTTCTCGAGCAAAGCGGACTCAACCAGCGCATTGCCGACACCCTCAAAGGCCTCGATATCGACGACGTTAAAACCCTGGCGGAGACCGGCAAGCAAATCCGCCAGTGGATTGTGGATACGCCCTTTCCGGCGCCACTGAACCAGGCCATCACCAGCGCTTTTGCCGACATGACCGCCGACAACCCGACACTGGCCTGCGCGGTGCGCTCCTCAGCCACGGCGGAGGATCTCCCCGACGCATCCTTTGCCGGTCAGCAGGAAACCTTCCTGAACATTAGCGGCATCGACAATATTCTGATCGCCATTAAAGAAGTCTTTGCGTCCCTGTACAACGACCGCGCCATTGCCTACCGGGTACACAAGGGCTTTGCCCACGAGGAAGTGGCACTGTCAGCCGGTATTCAGCGTATGGTGCGCTCCGAAACCGGCGCCGCCGGCGTGATGTTCTCCATGGATACCGAGTCCGGCTTTGACGGCGTGGTCTTTATTACCGCCAGCTACGGTTTGGGCGAAACCGTGGTACAGGGCGCCGTCAACCCCGACGAATTTTATGTTCACAAAGCCACCCTGGAAAAACAGCGCCCTGCGGTGTTGCGCCGTAACCTGGGTAGCAAGTTAATCAAAATGGTCTACGGCAGCGAGGCCTCAGCGGGTAAATCTGTAGAGACCATCGACGTCCCGGAAGACGATCGCAATGTCTTTTGTATCAACGATGCCGAAGTGGAATCCCTGGCCAAGCAGGCCTTGATCATTGAGCAGCACTACGGTCGCCCCATGGATATCGAGTGGGCCAAAGACGGCGACGACGGCAAGCTGTATATCGTTCAGGCCCGACCTGAAACCGTAAAAAGCCGCGAGTCTGCCACCCTGATGGAGCGCTACCTGCTCAAGGAAAAAGGCGATGTGCTGTGTGAAGGCCGCGCCATTGGTCAGCGCATCGGCGCCGGCCCGGTGCGGGTGATCGACGATCTGGCGCAGATGGATCAGGTACAAAAGGGTGACGTACTGGTTACCGATATGACCGACCCTGACTGGGAGCCGGTGATGAAGCGGGCCTCCGCTATTGTGACTAACCGCGGTGGCCGCACTTGTCACGCCGCCATCATCGCCCGGGAGCTGGGTATCCCCGCCGTGGTGGGCTGTGGCGACGCCACCGAACTGCTAAAAACCGGGGTGGACGTGACTGTGTCCTGCGCCGAAGGCGACACTGGCATGGTCTATTCCGGAATGCTGGATTTCGATATCAGCACCAACGAGCTGGACGCGATGCCCGACTTGCCCTTCAAGATTATGATGAATGTGGGCAACCCCGATCGGGCCTTCGACTTCCAGGGCTACCCCAATGCCGGGGTAGGCCTGGCGCGGCTGGAGTTCATTATCAACCGTATGATTGGGGTTCACCCCAAGGCGCTGCTGAACTTTGACGATCTGCCCCGGGATGTCCACCAGGCAGTGAAACGCCGTATCGCCGGTTACGCCAACCCGGTGGATTTTTACGTCGACAAACTGGTGGAAGGAATCTCCAGCATCGCCAGCGCCTTTTACCCTAAAAAAGTCATCGTGCGGATGTCGGATTTTAAGTCCAACGAATACGCCCACCTGATTGGCGGTAGCCTCTACGAGCCCTCTGAGGAAAACCCCATGCTGGGTTTCCGGGGCGCTTCCCGCTACATCTCTGACTCCTTCCGGGAGTGCTTCGATCTGGAATGCCGGGCACTGAAGCGGGTGCGGGACGAGATGGACCTCAGCAATGTGGAAATCATGGTGCCCTTTGTGCGCACCGTGGGTGAGGCCAAGCAGGTGATCGACCTGCTGGCGGAAAATGGCCTGAAGCGGGGTGAAAATGGTTTGCGCATCATTATGATGTGTGAGCTGCCCGCCAACGCGCTGCTGGCCGAGCAGTTCCTGGAGCATTTCGATGGTTTTTCCATCGGCTCCAATGACCTGACCCAGCTTACTCTGGGGCTAGACCGGGATTCCGGGCTGATCGCCCACCTGTTTGATGAGCGCAATGAGGCGGTCAAGGTGCTGCTATCCAACGCCATTCAGGCGTGTAAAGCCCAGGGTAAGTACATCGGCATCTGTGGCCAGGGGCCTTCAGATCACCCGGACTTTGCCCAGTGGTTGATGGAGCAGGGTATCGACAGCGTCTCCCTCAACCCCGACTCGGTACTGGAAACCTGGTTGTTCCTGGCTGACAAACTGAAAAAGTAGGGGATTGTTATCGAGTCGCGCTAGACTTGTAGTAACAGACCCCAGGGCTGCATTGGCAGCCCTTTTTGTCTATGGCCCACAGGCGGCGCTATGCACTACTACAGTCTGGAAAAATTGATCAACCTTTGCGATGGCTATCGCAAGACCTTTAAGATCGACAGCCATCACCTGCTGTTGCTGCAGGTGGACGGCCAGCGCTTTCTTATCGAAAGCCTGTGTCCACACCGGGCCTACCCCCTCAGCATGGCGGATATTCAAGGCCATGTGCTGATCTGTCCAAAACACGCCTACTGTTTCGACCTGCGCAGTGGCCAGGTAAAGCATTACAGCGAAGAGCCGTGTCGGGATTTGCGGCGCTATGAATTGGTATACCAGGGCAACGAAGTGGGCGTGATGCTGGATTAAGGGCGCCCGCTCAGTACGGCCTCTGCTCAGTAAAGAGTACGCAACCAGGGAGAGGGCTTGCCCAGGTTCCACAGCCGATCGAACTGCTCGCCGTATTCCCGCACGGCGGGGCGCTGGTAAAAACTGGCCCAACCCAGGGTTAGCCCAGCCCGGCTGCTAACGATGATGCCTTCTTTGTCCACCAGCAGAAAATACTCGGTGACGTCCCGGGTATGCTCCGGCTTGATCACTCGCAAACTGATAGAGCTGCTCAGGCGCTGGCTGAGGTCCACCATAGGGTGACGAATTTCCCGCAAGGGACGGTCGTCGCAGATCAACAGGCGGATCTCGCTGTTGCGATGGCGCCTGGCCAACTCCGAGCAGCATTCCGCCAGCGCCGGATCGCCGTAGATCTCAGGCTCCAGGCAGCGGCTGAAGATATACAGTTTGCGACGGGCCTGTCTGGCCATCGCCAGCACCGTGGCGGGCATATCCTTAACCCGAAACTTCTCGCTGTCGATACCCAACTTACCCTGGGGAACGATGGCTTTGGTCATGCGCTGGTGGGGAATGCCCGCATCCATAAAGATGGGCCCCTCCAGCTCAAAGCCGGCTTTTTCATAAAAGGGGATGGCATGGGTTTGGGCGGCGAGGGACACTTCCGTCAGGCCCTGATTAGCGGCTTCGTTGAGGCTATGTTCCAGCAGTGCAGTGCCAATACCCTGGTGCCGATAGGGCGCCAGTACCGCCATCCTGCCGATTGTGCCATCTGCCAGCAGCCGCGCTGTCGCTATTGGCTCGCCGCTGCGAGTGGCAAGAAAATGTAAGGCGTCGGGGTCGTACTGATCGATCTCCATGTCCTCCGGGACGTGCTGCTCGTCGACAAATACCGCAAAGCGGAGATCCCTTAGGGTGTCGCTCGCATCACTCCAGTGAACAGTTTCAATCGTCAGCATCGTCCTCAAACTCCAGCGTACCCTGGCTGTACAGCAGGAAGGCCAGGGCGTTATCCAGCTCATCGGGGACCGGGTCGCCGGCTTCCAGCGTACACAGCGCCTCGATTAACCCTCGCGCTTCAGGCGCATAGCGGCAGGCGGCGCCGTCGGCAAACAGATAGTTATCATCAAAGGCCAACCGGGCGCCGAGCCTGAGTACCAGAGTAGCGCTTATCCGCTGCTGACTAAAGCGGGTTTCGTCCACCACTGGAGGCAGCGGTTCATCGGGGTCTAACGGTGCAGTCATGGTTTGGCCAAACCTTTGGGCCAATCCGTCGGTACTGGTCATCCGAGATTGGATAATGCCGGCAACGCGCTCCACGGCATCGCTGGGGATGTACGCACTGTGATCGACCGCGCGGAGAGCCCCGTCCCGGTAGCGGCGATCGTCGCTTAGCTGATCGGCAACATGGTCTGTCCAATCCCGCAAAATATCGGCTTCTGCCGGGGCCCTGAAACCCACCGACAAGGTGACGCAGTCATCGCCTTCGGCAATCCCCCAATGGGCCACACCGGGGGGGACATAAAGCACATCGCCGGGTTCCAACAGGACTTCTTCGAGTTGATCAAAGCGCTTTAGCAAACGCATTTGCGGGTGGCCGGCCAGAGGCGTGCGGGAGTCACAGCGCTGGCCGATTTTCCAGCGCCGGCGGCCGCTGCCCTGGATGAGAAAGACATCGTAATGGTCGTAGTGGGGGCCGACATTGCCGCCGTCGGTGGCGTAGCTCACCATAATATCTTCGGTGCGCCAGCGCGGCAGAAAGCGAAAAACTCTAAGCAGTTCGGCTACGCCGGGAATCCAGCGGTCTACCCCCTGTACCAACAGAGTCCAGTTCGCCTCCGGCAAGTCGGCAAAGTCCTCGGCGCCGAAAGGACCGTTGCGCAGCAGCCAGCTATCACCGTCCTGCATGACCAAGCGACTGTCTACGCCCTCCTCGCAGGCCAGTCCCGCCAGGTCGTCGCCCTCCACTGGGCAGTCTAAGGCGGGGAAGGCGGCGCGAAATACCCGCACATTGCGTTGCCAATCGTCATCCAGAAAGCGCTGAATATCGACGCCGCCTAACTCCTGATTCGCCATATAAGGCCTAAATGCGCTTGGCCTGGGCCGCTGCGTTACCGATGTAGCTCGCCGGGGTGAGGGCACGCAGTTCCGCTTTGGCGGCCTCGGGGATTTCCAGAGAGTCGATAAAGGTGGCCAGGGTCTGCTGGTTTATAGACTGACCCCGGGTCAATGCCTTGAGTTTTTCGTAGGGCGACTCGACCCCGTAGCGGCGCATTACCGTCTGGATGGGCTCGGCCAGCACTTCCCAACTGGCGTCCAGATCCTCGGCAATGCGAGCCGGGTTGATTTCCAACTTGCCCAGGCCCTTCATGGTGGCCTGGTAGGCAATCAGGCTGTAGGCGAAGCCCACACCCATGTTGCGCAATACCGTGGAGTCGGTGAGGTCCCGTTGCCAGCGGGAAATCGGCAGTTTGGCCGCCAAGTGATTTAACACCGCATTGGCGATGCCCAGGTTGCCTTCGGAGTTCTCGAAATCGATGGGGTTAACCTTGTGGGGCATGGTGGAAGAGCCCACTTCGCCGGCCACGGTTTTTTGCTTGAAGTAGCCCAGTGAGATATAGGCCCAGATATCCCGGTCCAGGTCGATCAGGATGGTGTTAAAACGGGCGACGCCATCGAACAGTTCGGCAATATAATCGTGGGGCTCAATCTGAGTGGTGTAGGGGTTCCATTCCAATCCCAGCGAAGTCACGAATTGCTGAGCGTGTTGTTCCCAGTCCACTTCCGGGTAGGCGGACAGGTGGGCGTTGTAATTGCCCACGGCGCCATTGATTTTGCCCAGCAGCGCCACATCGGCAATGCTCTGGCGTTGACGGCGCAGACGCGCTACGACGTTGGCCAACTCTTTGCCCATGGTGGTGGGGCTGGCGGTTTGGCCATGGGTGCGGGACAGCATCGGCACCTCGGCAAATTCCCGGGCCTGGCTGGCCAGTTTGTCGATAATCTCGTCGCAGTGGCGCAGCAGTTCGGCGCGACCTTCCCGCAGCATCAGGGCATGGGACAGATTATTGATGTCCTCGGAGGTACAGGCAAAGTGGACAAACTCCGAGACTGTCGCCAGTTCGCTGTGGTCGCTAATGCTCTCTTTAATGAAGTACTCAATGGCCTTCACATCGTGGTTGGTAGTGGCCTCGATGTCTTTGACCCGCTGGCCCTGGCTTTCGCTGAAGCCGGCGATCAGCGCATCCAGCTTGGCGGTCGCCTCCGCTGACAGTGCCGGGACTTCCGCAATGGCACTATTGGCCGCCAGCGCCTGTAGCCAGCGCACTTCTACAATGAGTCGGCTTTTGATCAGGCCAAACTCACTGAACACAGGGCGAAGGGAAGCGGTTTTCGAGCCGTAGCGGCCATCTACCGGCGAAATAGCGGTAAGGGCGGATAAATCCATAGTGGGGTCCTGCTGAAGGTTTTGACAGGCGCGCAATCATACACCAGCTCGGCGGGCTTTTCAGTGCTTACCGGGGTATTACTCGGGCGCCATCAACAGCGATTTTGCGCACTCAAAGTAGCGATTGCGATGAAAGATTAAGCGCCAGCGGCTGCCGCCGGCCTGGCGCCACAAAAATGCCCCGCGAACACCGGCCAGCAGCAGGCTGCGGATGCGGGCGGCATTGTTGGGGTTTTGTAGCTGTTGGGCGCTGCCGTTGACCTGGATACGGTAGCGATACTGCGACAGGGTATCTTGATAAATTGATGCAAGGGTATCGCTCATGCCACTGATATTGCTGACGAATTCCCGCTGTTTTTCCGCGTGCTCCAAGCGATTTCGGAGCAGCGTCATGCCCTCGCTGTCCCGACTTAGGCGTCGTTGCAAATGCAGCACGCCCAGGCAGTAGCGCATCACATTGCGGCGTTCGCCGTAGTCGTTGCCGCTAAGCAAGTCCCGCAGGCCGCGAATGCCCAAGCTAAAATCCCGTAAGTCCCCCAGCGCCGCCTCGGTGCTGTCGGCGGAAAAGCTGAATAGGCTATTCAAGCTGGCCTCCAGGGCCTCTGGCTCGGCCTGCCCGGTGCGGGCGATTTGGTCCACCAACAGCACGCTTTGGACAACGGCAGCTAAACCTAGTGTTTGATCCCGCAGGACATCGGTGTGGGGCTGATTCACGGGTTAAAGCCTCCCTCGATAATCCCACCCCCCAAACAAATATCGTCCTGATAAAACACCACCGACTGGCCCGGGGTAACGGCGCGCTGAGGCTGATCGAAGACCACGGTGTAACCTTCATCGCTTTTTTCCAGCCGGCAGGCTTGATCGGGCTGGCGGTAGCGGGTTTTGGCCATGCAGCGCAGTGGCAGTTCCGGCTCACTGCCTTCGACCCAATGCAGCTCGCTGGCGGTCAGCGCCCCTTTAAACAACCGCGGGTGCTGCTTGCCTTGGGCCACCAGCAATACGTTGCGCTGTAGATCCTTATCCACCACATACCAGGGCGCGTCGCCGGCATCTCTAACACCGCCAATACCCAGGCCCTGGCGCTGGCCAATGGTGTGGTACATCAGGCCGCTGTGGCGGCCCAGAATTTCGCCCTCCAGGGTTTCGATATCGCCGGGTTGAGCGGGGAGATATTGCTGCAAAAAGTCTTTGAAGCGCCGCTCGCCGATAAAACAAATACCGGTGCTGTCCTTTTTGTTGTGGGTGACCAGACCGTGCTGTTCGGCCAAGGCGCGCACTGCCGGCTTTTCCAGCTCGCCCACTGGAAACAGGGTGCGGGCCAGCTCCCGGCCGGACACCGCGTGCAGGAAGTAACTCTGGTCTTTTTCCGGGTCCAGTCCCTTGAGGAGTTGAGCGTTGTTTTCGGTTATGGCGCGGCGTCGGGCGTAGTGTCCGGTGGCGATATAATCGCCTCCCAGGGTCACGGCGTGATCGAGAAAAGCGCGGAATTTGATCTCTTTGTTACAGAGAATATCCGGGTTAGGGGTACGGCCAGCGCGATACTCGGACAGGAAATGCTCGAAGACGTTGTCCCAGTACTCGTTAGCAAAATTGGCGGTGTGCAGATAAATATCCAGCTTTTTGCACACTGCTGCGGCGTCGGCCAAATCCACCATCGCTGTGCAGTACTCGGTACCGTCGTCCTCGTTCCAGTTCTTCATAAACAGGCCTTCAACCTGGTAACCCTGTTGTTGAAGGAGGAGGGCGGCCACTGAGGAGTCGACGCCGCCGGACATGCCGACAATCACTTTGGTGTCTTCAGGGGCCTTTGCCATGGTTGCAGTGGTATCCATACTAGGGCCCTCGTCCTCCAGCCCCGTCCACCATCGACAGGGGATAGCGGTGGCCATCGAGGTAGCGATCCAGACAGTCCAGGACCATGGGGCTGCGCAGCTCGGCGCGCTGTGCCAGCAGTTCGTCCCGGTCCAGCCATAGCGCCCGATCGATATCCGGATCCAAAGGTGATTCGGGGCGAAAGGCCACAGGCCGGGCAAAGAAGGTGGTGCGATGATAAGTCACGCCGTTGCTGCCGGCGGTGTAAAGGCCAATGCTCACCACACCTTGAATCTCTACCTGCCACTGAGTCTCTTCCAGGGTCTCCCGCAGTGCGGCTTCGATGAGGGATTCGCCCTGTTCAAGATGACCAGCGGGTTGATTGATGACTTTCCTACCTTC
Source organism: Spongiibacter nanhainus (assembly GCF_016132545.1). Lineage (GTDB taxonomy): Bacteria > Pseudomonadota > Gammaproteobacteria > Pseudomonadales > Spongiibacteraceae > Spongiibacter > Spongiibacter nanhainus. The sequence goes on along the minus strand of NZ_CP066167.1, from coordinate 2,032,671 downwards.
GCGGGTTTCCTCAACAAAGAGGAACTTGCCTGCGTTTTCCACGATAGTGGCAACGGTGACGTGGGGTACCCAATCCATAATAGTGTGAATGCGCCTTGTAATTTGCCAGGTCGGTTACGTCTTAACGGATCTTAAACACGCCTCGGCGAAAGCCCGGCATTGTAGCAGCTCCCGGCTATTTTCCTACACGTCCTCGCCGCCCCGCAGCCGCTGGACGGCCCTTGCCGGCTCCAGAGCTGTAGCGTTTTTTAGCGCCGCGCTTCTGGCCTGGACGGGAAGCTGGCCTGGGCGGGGGAATCAGTTGTTTCAGCTCATCGCTGGACAGGCTCACCCGACGGTATTGTCCCGGCGGCAAATCACCGAGTTGCCAATCGCCAATGGCTGCGCGCACCAGGCGCAGGGTGGGGAAGCCCACTGCCGCCGTCATTCTACGGACCTGGCGATTGCGGCCTTCGGTGATGGTGAGTTGCAACCAGGAAGTCGGAATATTGGCGCGATAGCGCACCGGCGGCTGTCGCGGCCAGAGGTCCTTTGGCTCTTCAATACGCTGCGCCTCGGCGGGCAAGGTCGGGCCATCTTTTAGGTCGACGCCCCGGCGGAGCTGGGCGAGGGCGGCTTCGTCGATATCGCCGTCTACCTGCACCCAGTAGGTCTTGGATCGCTTGGCTTGTGGGTGACTGATGGCGCTTTGCAGCTTGCCGTCATCCGTCAGTGCCATCAGACCCTCGGAGTCATAGTCCAGGCGACCGGCTGGATAAATGCCGCTTATCTTGATGTAATCGGCAAGAGTGGCACGGCCCTGATCGTCGGTGAACTGGCTCATCACTCGAAAGGGTTTATTAAAAAGAATTAGCTCAGACACCGGCTACGTGACCATTCATAGAAGAAATTCGATTATAAAATGCTATAATGCCGCGCGGCACGGCCGTCGTGTACCCCTGAACGGCCTTGCGCACCGATTCTAATCCGATGAACCATGGAGTTAAAAATGGGATACCAACATATCAAGGTACCTGGTGAGGGCGAGAAAATCACCGTTAATACGGATCTCACCCTGAATGTACCCGATCGGCCAATTATTCCTTTTATCGAAGGTGATGGCATCGGGGTCGACATTTCTCCGGTAATGATCAAAGTCGTCGACGCTGCTGTAGAAAAAGCGTACTCCGGCCAAAAAGCGATCAGCTGGATGGAGATCTACACTGGCGAAAAAGCCGCCGAGCTTTACGACGGCGACTGGTTCCCGGCCGAAACGCTGGACGCAATCAAAGAATATTCTGTGGCCATCAAAGGCCCCCTGACCACACCGGTTGGCGGCGGTTTCCGCTCGCTGAACGTTGCACTGCGTCAGGAATTGGACCTGTATGTCTGCCAACGCCCTGTGCGCTGGTTTGAAGGGGTACCATCGCCGGTTAAAGAGCCCGGCAAAACCAACATGGTGATCTTCCGCGAAAACTCCGAGGACATCTACGCCGGCATCGAGTGGCAAGCTGGCACTCCGGAAGCTGACAAAGTGATCAATTTCATGCAGGAAGAAATGGGTGTCACCAAAATCCGCTTCCCGCAGAATTGTGGTATCGGCGTTAAGCCGGTGTCGGAAGAGGGCACCAAGCGCCTGGTTCGCAAAGCGATTCAATACACCATCGACCAAGACCTGCCTTCACTGACCCTGGTGCACAAAGGCAACATCATGAAGTTCACCGAAGGCTCCTTTAAGAACTGGGGCTACGAATTGGCGATGGAAGAGTTCGGTGGTGAGCTGCTGGACGGCGGCCCCTGGGTGAAAATGAAAAACCCCAACACCGGTAAAGAAATCATCATCAAAGATGTGATCGCCGACGCCATGCTGCAGCAAGTGCTGCTGCGCCCGGATGAGTACAGCGTTATCGCCACCCTCAACTTGAACGGTGACTACCTGTCAGACGCATTGGCGGCTCAGGTCGGCGGTATCGGTATCGCCCCCGGCGCCAACCTTAGCGACAACGTGGCGCTGTTTGAGGCCACCCACGGCACCGCACCGAAGTACACCGGTCAGGACAAGGTTAACCCCGGTTCACTGATCCTGTCTGCGGAAATGATGCTGCGTCACTTGGGTTGGAACGAGGCTGCTGATCTGATCATCAACGGTATGAACGGCGCCATCCAGGCCAAAACCGTGACCTATGACTTTGAGCGTTTGATGGACGGGGCAACCCTGCTGAAGTGCTCTGAGTTTGGTGACGCCATTATCAAGAATATGTAAGGCGGTCCCACCGGCTACCTGCTTTTGCGGGTAGCCGATTTTCTTCCCTCCCTTTTGATCCCGCATTCAGTTGATCCCGCGCCTCTGTCATCCAGCCACAGCGTTCAACAGGCCGAGATTCACCACGCCCAATGTTTTAGCGGAAACCGTTTGCAGCGATCGCTGCGCAAAAAAATCTGCTGCCAGAGTTGTGGCAATAGCCTGCTGCACCCGGCTAAACCGGGAACAAACTCCATTGGGAAGGAATCGAAACTATCGAGAGCTACGTATCTGAGGTATGAGTAGCGTCGTCGGTTTCAATTGTGACAGCGTGCAGGCCCTTGGGGCCCATTTCCGCGTCAAAGTTGACCGTTTGCCCGGCTTTCAGGGTTTTATAGCCTTCCATAGAAATGGCGGAATAGTGAGCGAAGACCTCATCACCACCACCTTCGGAAAGAATAAACCCATAGCCCTTGGCGTTATTGAACCACTTTACAACACCGGTTTGCATAGCTTTGTACCCTGACTTCTCGTTATAGTTATTAACGGTCGCACCTTGTAATTCAGCGACTCGGGCCTCATTTTTAAGCAGTAAGGTGGCCGCGTCAAGTAACAGCCAATCCGGCAGCCCGCCGGTCGGTGATAACCCCTATTGTCGACGCCACTAGTGGTGCTAAGCTCAGGTAAAACACAGATTATGCAGTATGAGATTTACAGCATGAGTGACGACACAGACCCGGATATCGGTCACGGTGTCGCGGTTCAAGAATCTGAACCCACTCTGAAAAAACCGCCCATGTTCAGGGTGGTGCTTTTGAACGATGACTATACTCCTATGGAGTTTGTGGTGGAGGTGCTGGAGGATTTCTTTTATATGGATCGCCAGCAGGCCACCCAAGTAATGTTGACAGTGCATACCCAAGGAAAAGGCGTATGTGGCATTTTTACCAGGGATATTGCCGAAACCAAGGCGGCAATGGTCAACCAGTATGCCCGGGATAACGGTCATCCGCTGTTGGCAGAGACCGAAGAGGGCGGAGATGCGGATTAGTGCATGAAAATTGCAGTGATCCCGTTACCACGCGTAACTCCCGCAACCGCAGTAGCAGCAAATAGGCGTGACAGGCTATGTTGAGTAAAGATCTCGAAACCACCCTCAGCCAGGCATTCAAATCGGCCCGCAGCCGCCGACACGAATTTATGACGGTGGAGCACTTGCTGCTCGCCCTCGCCGACAACGAGGCCGCAGTCAAAGTCCTTTTGGCCTGTGGCGCTGACCTCACCCAGCTCAAAGGGGATCTCAGCGAATTTGTGGAGGCGACCACCCCGCGCATACCCGACGACGACGTGGAGCGGGATACCCAGCCCACTCTGGGATTTCAGCGCGTTCTGCAACGCGCCGTGTTCCACGTGCAGTCCTCCGGGAAAGAAGAAGTCACCGGCGCCAATGTACTGGTGGCGATCTTCAGTGAACAAGAAAGCCAAGCGGTCTATTTCCTCAAGTCCCAGAGCGTGAATCGCCTGGACGTGGTCAATTTCATCACCCACGGCATTTCCAAAGTGTCCGGCGCCGAGGGCATGGATCCCGAGCAGCAAGCCGAGCAAGAGATGGGCGGCGAAGATCCGGAACAACGGCCGCTGGAAAATTTTGCGACCAATCTCAATGAAGAGGCCCGTATGGGCCGGATTGACCCCTTGATCGGCCGTGCCGATGAGGTCGAGAGGGTCGCACAAATCCTCACCCGTCGCCGCAAAAACAACCCGCTTTTGGTGGGTGAATCCGGTGTGGGTAAAACTGCCATCGCCGAGGGACTGGCCAAACGCATCGTCGATGAAGATGTGCCCGAAGTGCTGTTGAAAAGCGTGGTGTATTCACTGGATATGGGCGCACTGCTGGCCGGCACCAAATACCGGGGTGATTTTGAGAAGCGCCTCAAAGGTCTGCTTAACGATCTGAAAAAGCGGGAAGGCGCGATTCTCTTTATTGACGAAATTCACACCATTATCGGCGCGGGTGCCGCCTCCGGTGGCGTCATGGACGCCTCCAATTTGCTCAAGCCGCTACTAAGCTCCGGTCAGATGCGCTGCATCGGCTCCACGACCTTCCAGGAGTACCGGGGCATTTTTGACAAGGACCGGGCGTTGAGCCGCCGTTTCCAAAAGGTCGATGTCAACGAGCCCTCAGTGGAAGACAGCTTCCTGATTCTCAAGGGCTTGAAGTCGCGGTTTGAAGAGCACCACGATCTCAAATACACCGATGCCGCTCTGCGCACTGCGGCGGAGCTGTCGGCACGTCACATCACCGATCGCTTCCTGCCCGACAAGGCCATCGATGTGATCGATGAGGCCGGTGCATACCAACGGCTGCAAAAACCAGAAGATCGAGTCGACACTATTGATGTACCGGAAATCGAGGCCGTAGTCGCCAAGATCGCCCGCATCCCGCCAAAAAGCGTGTCTTCCGACGACAAGGCTTCATTGGCCAAGCTGGAGGACAACCTCAGAATGGTGGTCTTCGGTCAAGACCAGGCCATCACTGAGCTCAGTGCCTCCATCAAGTTGGCCCGAGCCGGCCTGCGCGCCGGCGACAAGCCCATTGGCTCCTTCCTGCTGGCCGGTCCCACCGGGGTGGGCAAGACCGAGGTATGCCGCCAGCTGGCCAAGCTACTGGGGCTGGAGCTGATCCGCTTTGATATGTCGGAATACATGGAACGGCACACCGTGTCACGATTGATCGGTGCGCCTCCAGGCTATGTGGGCTTCGATCAGGGAGGTCTGTTGACCGATGCCGTCACCAAACACCCTCATTCCGTGGTGTTGTTGGACGAAATCGAAAAGGCTCACCCGGATCTGTTCAATCTGCTGCTTCAGGTTATGGACCACGGCTCGCTGACGGATAATAACGGTCGCAAAGCCGATTTCCGCAATGTGATTTTGGTAATGACCACCAATGCCGGCGCGGAGAACATCAGCCGCCGTTCTATTGGTTTTACCGAGCAGGACCACCACACCGATGCCCAGGAAGCCATCGAGAAACTGTTCACGCCGGAATTCCGCAATCGCCTCGACAGTGTGATCAACTTTGGGCCGCTTCCCGAGGAGGTGGTACTGACCGTGGTAGACAAATTCCTGGTGGAATTGCAGTCACAACTGGATGACAAAAAGGTGGTGCTGCACGTCAACGACGACGCCCGCCGCTGGCTGGTGGAGAAGGGCTACGACAAAGCCATGGGCGCTCGCCCGATGGCCCGGGTCATTCAGGAGCACATCAAAAAACCGCTGGCCGAGTTGGTACTCTTTGGCGAGCTGGAGAACGACGGTGGCACAGTGGAAGTCAGCGTCGAAGGCGACGGCTTGAAAGTCTCGGCGGAGAAAGTGGCGGAGGCCGATCCTGCGTGATCGGCCCCTGCTGGACAGGCAGCCTTAACGGCCCCGGAAGGTAATGCGACCTTTGGTGAGGTCGTAAGGGGTCAGTTCGACTTTGACCTTGTCGCCGGTGAGAATGCGGATGTAGTGTTTGCGCATTTTGCCCGAGATATGGGCCGTTACCACGTGGCCATTTTCCAGTCGAACACGAAACGTGGTGTTGGGCAGGGTGTCGATCACCTCGCCTTCCATTTCAATCTGGTCTTCTTTCGCCATTCGGCAATTGTCCTCAGATACGATTAATTTGGGTTGAGATAAAGGGTGTAGACTTGCAAAGCAGGGCGTCATCGATTCCCGACCACCCTGAAACTCGCGCGCATTTTGCACTAAATCATGGAATTAGGCAATTTAGCGCGATCGGCGCTCGCAGCGGCGTTAGTTGATGCGAACCCAGCGTTTTTCCGCCAGCAGCTCTATCGGCCGATAATCCGTTTTGTAGCGCATTTTGTCGCAGTTTTTTATCCAGTAACCCAGATACAAATAGGGCAACAGCCGTTCTGCCGCGGCGTGTATTTGCCAGAGAATGGCAAATTTACCCAGACTGCGGCGGGTGAGGTCCGGGTCAAAAAACGTATAGATGGCGGACAGGCCGTCATCCAGCGCATCCATCACCGCCACTGCCACCAACGAGCCATCCTCGTCGTAGAAGTGGGCATACTCGGTGCAGGGCATGGAATCCACCAAAAAACTGTCGAACTGCTCTCGGGACGCCGGATACATGTCGCCATCCTGGTGGCGCGTATTGATATAGCGTTCGTAAAGGGGATAGGCCGCCTCATCCATCTCCGGCTTGCAAACCACCCGTAAATCACAGTTGCGGTTAATCACTTTGCGCTGGTTGCGGGAGGGGGCGAACAGCTCCACCGGGATACGGCTGGCGACGCACTGCTTACAGTCTTCACAGTAGGGCTTGTACAGGTGGGGACCGCTGCGCCGGAATCCACGCTGAGAAAGGTGGGTGTAGAGGCGAGGATTGATTTCCAATTCGGGATCAATAAACAGGGTTTTCGCATCCCGGTCGTCAAAGTAACTGCAGGGGTGAGGGGAAGTTGCGTAGAGTTTGATGCGTTGATCGTTAGCCACCGATTACTCCGGCTCGCTCATCGGATAGGGAGCAATATCCTGCCAGGCCTCCCGGGGTGTATCGGCCACCACGGCGTGACGCTGCAAAATGCCCTGAAACTCATCTCGCTCCATATCCTGAGCTCCCATACTGTACAGGTAGTCGTTGCCCACCTGGCAGTCTATTAAAACAAATCCCCGAGCCTGCAGCAGCTGGCACAAATGTACCAGTGCGATCTTCGACCCGTCCCGGCGCCGGCTAAACATCGACTCACCAAAAAATACCCGGCCTATGGCCAAGCCGTAGAGCCCACCTGCCAGTTCATCACCGTACCAAACTTCGATGGAGTGAGCCCAGCCCAGTTCAAACATACGTTGATAGGCGCGGCGCATATCCCGGGTAATCCAGGTGCCTGGCCGCTTGGGGCTGAGTTCTGCGCAGGCCGATACCACGTCGTCAAAGGCGCGGTCAGCCGTAACGGCATACCCGCCACGCTTAAGGGTTTTACGCAGGCTGCGATTGATGTAGACGCCGTCGGGAAGTAGCACCGCACGGGGGCTGGGAGACCACCACAATATCGGTTGCGGTGATTCGTACCAGGGGAAGATACCGTGTTGATAGGCCTCAAGCAGACGGGCGGGGCTTAGGTCACCGCCCACTGCCAACAGGCCGTTGGGGTCTTCCAGAGCCTGGCTGACATCCGGGAAATGCAGACTCTCCGGGTCAAGCCAGGGGATGGTGGACATCGAGGCGGGCTTATTCCAGGCCGTCGAGGAATTTCTCGGCATCCAAGGCAGCCATACAGCCAAAGCCGGCCGAGGTTACTGCCTGACGGTAAATGTGGTCAGCCACATCCCCGGCGGCGAACACACCGGGGACAGAGGTCTGTGTTGCACCACCTTCGGTGCCACTGTGAATCTTGATATAGCCGTTGGCCATATCCAGCTGACCGGCAAAAATGTCGGTGTTGGGCTTGTGGCCAATGGCAATGAAGACCCCGGCCAGATCGATATCCTGGGTGCTGTCGTCCTTGGTGCTGGCAATCCGCATCCCGGTTACGCCGCTGTCATCACCCAGAATTTCCTGCAGAGTATGATTCCACATCAGGGTGATGTTGCCGTTTTCGGCCCGCTCAAACAGCTTGTCCTGGAGTATTTTCTCAGAGCGTAGCTGGTCCCGGCGGTGCACCAGAACAACTTCGGAAGCGATATTGGACAAGTACAGCGCCTCTTCCACAGCGGTGTTGCCGCCGCCAATGACCGCCACTTTCTTGCCCCGGTAGAAAAAACCGTCACAGGTGGCACAGGCCGAGACCCCTTTACCCATAAAGGCTTCTTCTGAGGGCAGTCCCAGGTACTGGGCTGAGGCGCCGGTGGCAATTATCATCGCGTCACAGGTGTAGGTGTTGTTGCCTTTGAGAGTGAAAGGGCGCTGACTCAGGTCGACGGATTCAATGTGGTCAAAGACTACCTGGGTGTCAAAACGCTCGGCATGGGCCTGCATACGCATCATCAGCTCGGGACCCTGAACGCCGTCCTGATCACCGGGCCAGTTGTCGACATCGGTGGTCGTGGTCAGCTGACCACCTTGCTCCATGCCGGTGATCACAACCGGGTTGAGGTTGGCGCGCGCGGCGTAAACCGCTGCGGTGTAGCCCGCCGGGCCGGATCCGACGATGATTAAGCGGTGGTGTTGGCTGTCGCTCATGAGAGGCAATAATTCCGTGCTGGGGGATTGAACAATGTGACTAACTTTCAATCCGAAGTGGGTGAAAATTGACAGATATCATAGGGGAAATGCCCGGCAACGGCAAAAGCGCTCGCTGGGACATTCCGCCTCGGTAGATGATAATATTGGGCCACTTTAACGGGCTTCAAGCGCGCAGTGGAAGAGATTTCCGCAAAACCGCAATGCCATCACGCATCTGTACAGTTAACCAGTTAAAAAGGATAGCGATTCTTGGCTCGCCAACCCGAAGCAACACCCAATAACCACGGCGGTATGCTGCACCTTCGGCTCAGAGAGGGGCTATTGATTGTCGTGGTGGCGGTCTGTGTATTCATCTTTGTCACCTTGTTGACCTACAGCAGCAGCGATCCCGGCTGGTCCCGCACTGGCGATGGCAATGGCGTCGCCAACGCCGGCGGTCCGGTAGGTGCGTGGATGGCAGATATCTTTTACGCGCTGTTTGGCTATATGGCTTACCTGTTTCCGGCCATGCTGGCATTTCGGGCCTGGCGGCTATTTCAGGCCCGCAGCGAGCCGGTGGGCTTTGACTCGCTGTTGTTTGCACTGCGGGTGGTGGGCTTTCTGCTGGTGATGATTGCCAGTACGGCACTAGTGGCCAATGAACAAAGCAGCAGTGGCAGTCTACCTTTCGGTGCGGGCGGTGTACTGGGCGACGCCGTGGGCACCGCGGTACTGGATGCCTTTAACCACTTTGGCAGCCGGCTGATTCTACTGGCCATCCTGTTGTTCGGCATGACGGTATTCACCGACCTGTCCTGGATCAAACTCATCGACACTACCGGTGCTTTGACCTTACAACTGGTGGAGCGCCTGCAGGAGTGGTACCTGCAGCTTCAGCGCCGCCGGGAAGAGCGCCGGGACGCCCGCATCGCTCACAAGCAGCGCAAAGACTCGGTCGCCAAGAAAACTGAAATCCAGAAAACCCGCACCGCCCCGGAAATCGCGCCCCAGCCTAAGCCGGCGCCGCGCTCAAAGCGCGCGGAGAAGGAGCGCCAGCAGCCGCTGTTTGATGGCCCGGTGACCGGCAGCTTGCCGCCGCTGACACTGCTCGACCCGGCAGACCACCACAATAAGCGGGGCTACTCCCAGGAAACCCTTACTGCCATGTCTCGGCTGCTGGAGATCAAGCTGCTGGACTTTGGCGTCTCCGCCAAGGTGGTGGCGGTGTTCCCCGGCCCGGTAATCACCCGCTTTGAGCTGGAGCCCGACGCCGGCGTTAAAGTCAGCAAGATCAGCAACCTAGTCAAAGATTTGGCTCGCTCTCTGGCGGTAATCAGCGTGCGGGTCGTGGAAGTCATCCCCGGCAAACCCTATGTGGGCATAGAAATCCCCAATGAAGACCGGGAAATCGTCAACTTCCGGGAGGTGCTCTCCTCAGAGGCCTTTGAGGGCTCCAAGTCCACACTCACCCTGGCGCTGGGGCACGACATCGCCGGCGAACCAGTTTGTGCCGACCTGGCAAAAATGCCCCACCTGCTGGTGGCAGGGACCACCGGTTCGGGTAAGTCGGTGGGGGTTAACGCCATGCTGATCAGCCTGCTGTACAAGTGCACACCAGACGACGTGCGGCTGCTGCTGGTGGACCCCAAAATGCTGGAACTGTCGGTGTACGACGGCATTCCTCACCTGCTGACGCCGGTGATTACCGATATGAAGGACGCCGCCAACGGTCTGCGCTGGTGTGTCGGCGAGATGGAGCGGCGCTACAAGCTCATGTCGGCGATGGGGGTGCGCAACGTTGCCGGCTTTAACCGCAAGGTTCGGGAAGCCATCAACAACGGCAACCCCATTAAAGACCCGCTGTGGAAGCCGGACGAGCACTACCAGGCCGGTGAAGAAGAGGCGGAGGCCCCCGATCTCGAGGTGCTGCCGTCGATTGTGGTGGTAGTAGACGAATTCGCCGACATGATGATGATCGTCGGCAAAAAGGTCGAGGAGCTGATCGCGCGGATCGCGCAAAAAGCCCGGGCGGCGGGGATTCACCTGCTTCTCGCTACCCAGCGCCCCTCGGTGGACGTCATCACCGGCCTGATCAAAGCCAACGTTCCGACCCGCATCGCTTTTCAGGTTTCGTCCAAAATCGACTCTCGTACCATTCTCGATCAGGGCGGCGCAGAACAACTGCTGGGCCACGGTGACATGCTCTACTTACCGCCGGGCAGTGGGCTGCCGGTGCGGGTCCACGGTGCCTTTGTGTCGGACGACGAAGTGCACAGAGTGGTGGCAGATTGGAAGCGTCGGGGAGAACCACAGTATATCGATGGTCTATTAGAGGAGGGCAGCAGCGACGCCATGCCGGGGATGGCCCCGGAGGGCGATGACGACGGCGAAGCCGATGCCCTTTACGACGAGGCAGTGCGTTACGTCACCGAAAGCCGGCGGGCTTCTATCTCGTCGGTGCAGCGCAAATTGCGCATTGGTTACAACCGTGCTGCCCGTTTAATAGAAACCATGGAAGCCGCCGGTGTCGTCTCGGAAATGGCCAGCAATGGCAGCCGAGAAGTACTGGCACCGCCTCCCGCGGAATGAGTAGGGGTTTATGACCACGATGTATCGCATGATAGCCGCAACCCTGTTGAGTTTGCTGGCTCTGACGTCGGCCCACGCCGACAGCGCTGCCGAACAGCTGCACACGCAGCTGGCCGACCTAAATAGCCTGGAGGCCCAATTTCAGCAGCAAGTGAAGGACAGTGACGGCGAACTGGTTCAGGAAAGCACCGGCACCCTGGCATTGCAGCGACCCAATCGCCTGCGCTGGGAAAGCCAGAGCCCTTATCACTATTTGCTGGTCTCCGATGGCAAGACGCTGTGGCGCTACGACGCCGACCTGGAGCAACTTAACGAAGAGCCCTTTGACTCCCAGCTGGCACAGGCGCCAGCCATGATTCTCAGCGCCAGCCGGGAGCAACTGGATGCCCAGTTCAATATCGAGCTGCAGCAGCGAGGCAGCACCCGTGACTATATTCTCCAGCCCCAGGACGAGCAGATGTATCGGCAGTTGGTATTGCGCTTCGAAGGCGGCAAGCTCACAGCCATGGAGCTGATAGACAACCTGGAGCAATACACCCATATCGAGTTTATTGAGCCCCAGTACAACCCGTCGCTAAAGGACGCTTTATTTTATTTTGACAAGTCCCAATGGCCGGGGACCTCTTAGGCGAGCCCCCCACCAGTGCGCCACTGGCCGCCCGCATGCGGCCAACGCGACTGGAGGAGGTAAGAGGGCAGCAACATTTACTGGGGGAGGGCAAGGCCCTGCGGCTGGCCCTGGACGCCGGCCAAATCCATTCTATGATCTTCTGGGGTCCGCCGGGCGTGGGCAAAACCACCTTGGCGCGCCTGATTGCCCAGCACTGCGATGCCCAATTTTTGACGATTTCTGCCGTGCTGGCAGGTGTCAAAGAGATTCGTACTGCCATAGAGCAGGCCCGCCAGGTGCAACAATACGGTCGCCAAACCGTGTTGTTTATCGACGAGGTGCACCGCTTCAACAAGGCCCAGCAGGATGCCTTTCTGCCCTATGTTGAGGACGGCACCGTGGTCTTTGTTGGCGCCACCACGGAAAACCCCTCCTTTGAAATCAACAACGCCTTGCTGTCCCGGGCTCGGGTCTACCAGCTTCACGCCCTGAGTGACGAGCAGCTCCAAGACATCCTTGGGCACGCCCTCTGCCATGAGGGTTGGCATAGCGACGAAGGCTGCCTGGACACCCTGGCTGCCCAGGCCGACGGTGACGCCAGACGGGCGCTCAACTTGCTGGAAGCCGCCATAGGGCTGGAAACCGGCGACGGCAAACAGCTTACAGCCACCGCAGTGGAGCGGGCGGTCAGCGATCAACCCAGGCGCTTTGACAAGGGCGGCGACCTCTTTTACGAGCAGATTTCCGCCTTGCATAAAGCCGTAAGGGGGAGCTCCCCCGACGGCGCCCTTTATTGGTTTGCCAGGATGCTGGATGGCGGCTGTGATCCTCTATACATCGCCCGCCGCCTGCTGCGAATGGCCAGCGAGGACATCGGCAATGCCGACCCGCGGGCACTGCGCATCTGCATTGATGCCTGGGATGTACAGACCCGGTTGGGCAGCCCCGAGGGTGAGCTCGCGATGGCCCAGGCGATCTGCTACCTCGCTGCCGCCCCAAAGAGCAATGCGGTTTACAACGCCTACAACGCCGTGCGCCGGGAGGTGTCCCAGGGTGGCAGCGAAGATGTGCCCATGCACTTGCGCAATGCCCCCACCGGCATGATGAAAGAGCAAGGCTTTGGCGACGGCTATCGCTATGCCCATGATGAGCCCGATGCGTATGCGGCCGGAGAGAGTTATCTGCCAGAATCCCTGGCGGATCGGGTCTTCTACCAACCGGTTGAACGGGGCCTGGAAATTAAAATTGCCGAGAAATTGCGACAACTTAGGCAGCGGGACGCAGACAGTCCCTATAAACGCTATCGTTAGCCCTCAGCGGACAGAACCCGGCAAAAAAGGGCGAAAACACCTCTTGCAGGCTGGATGGGGCGAATAGGATTAGTGTGAACAGGCCCTAAGTTGCTAAAATCACCCGCTTTCCAAAAGCGATCACCGGGGCATAACGTGCAACCTTTGTTTCTTATAGCACTTGGCGGCGCAGGCGGGGCAGTGGCCCGCTACGGCATGGCGCGGCTGGTGCAGACACTGATAGGGCCTCAACATTGGCCAGTGGGGACCTTTGCGGTCAATCTGATTGGCTCCTTTCTGATCGGTGCGATATACGTGGTGATCACCGAGAAGACGTCGTGGCATCCCGATTGGCGCTACGTGCTGATTGTCGGCTTTCTCGGTGCGTTTACCACCTTTTCCACCTTTTCGCTGGAAACCGTCGCGCTGCTGGAGAGCGGAAAATTGATCACCGCCGCCAGTTATATGCTGATTACAGTGGTCACCTGCGTCTTGGGATGCTGGCTTGGAATTCAATCAATTCGTTAAAATTTAGGCAGTTGGAGTATATTTTAGATGTTAGACATTAAGCTTGTGCGACAGCAAGTTGAGGAGGTCGCCAAGGCACTGGCGAAGAAGGGCTACACCTTCGACATCGCCCAGTTCCAGGCGCTGGACGCCCGCCGCAAGCAGGCTGATATGGATAGCCAGCAGTTGCTGGCCGAGCGCAAACAGGCATCCAAGCAAATTGGCGAGCTGGTCAAAAGCGGTGTCAGCGTCGATGACGCCAAGGCTCAGGTTAACGAGACCCTGGCCAAAATCGAGGAACAGCTAAAGCAACTGACCCAGGAAGCCAAAGACGCCAACGACGCTTTGGACACCCTGTTACTGGCGGTGCCCAATATGCCGCTTGCCGATGTGCCCGCCGGTGACAGCGAAGACGACAACATCGAAGTCAGCCGCTGGGGTCAACCCCGCCAGTTTGATTTTGAGATTAAAGACCATGTCGACCTGGGCGAAGCGCTGGGTGGCCTGGACTTTGAAGTGGCCAGCAAAATCACCGGCAGCCGCTTTGCCGTTATGCATGGCCCCCTGGCGCGACTGCACCGGGCGCTAATCCAGCTAATGCTGAACACCCACACCGGCGTTCACGGTTACCAGGAAGTGTACGTGCCCTATATCGTCAATGCCGACTCACTCCAGGGCACCGGCCAGCTCCCTAAGTTTGAGGAAGACCTGTTCAAACTGCAGGGCGACAGTGGCTATTACCTGATTCCCACCGCCGAGGTGCCGGTTACCAATCTGATGCGGGACCGCATTGTCGACGCCAGTGAGTTTGGCGATGGCCTGCGTTTTACCTGTCACACTCCCTGCTTCCGCAGCGAAGCCGGCAGCTACGGCCGGGATACCCGCGGCATGATCCGCCAGCACCAGTTTGAAAAGGTGGAGCTGGTGCAGTTTGTACGCCCAGAGGATTCAGATGCGGCCCTGGAGTCGCTTACCGGTCACGCTGAAGCGATCCTCAAGATGCTGGAGCTGCCGTACCGCAAAGTGATTCTCTGCGGCGGCGACTTGGGCTTCTCAGCACAAAAAACCTACGACCTGGAAGTGTGGTTGCCAGCTCAGAACACCTACCGGGAAATTTCCTCCTGCAGTAACTTTGGCGACTATCAGGCCCGCCGCATGATGGCCCGTTGGCGCAATCCGGAAACCGGCAAGCCGGAATTGCTGCACACCCTCAATGGCTCAGGCCTGGCCGTGGGGCGGACCCTGGTGGCAATTTTGGAAAACTACCAGCAGGCAGATGGCAGCGTGACCGTGCCCGAGGTGTTGCGGCCCTATATGGGTGGAATCACCGAGATTGCTGCCAGCCAGTTAGGATAGGACTATGGAATTTTTGCCCCTGTTTACCGACCTCAAGGACAAATGCTGTCTGGTGGTCGGTGGCGGCGCCGTGGCACTGCGCAAAGCCAACTTACTGCAAAAAGCCGGGGCCAGACTGCGGGTAGTCGCCCCGGAGATCGACGCCGAGTTGGAACAACTGGCTGCCGATAACAGCGGCCAATGCCATCACCGCGCCTACACGCAGGATGATCTTGACGGTGTTTTCCTGGCCATTGCTGCCACTGACGATGAAGCGCTGAATGCACAGGTGTCCGGGGACTGTCACGCCGCTAATATCCCCGTCAATGTGGTGGATAACCCCGCGCTGTGCAGTTTTATTCTGCCCGCCATTATCGACCGTTCGCCCCTGGTGGTCGCTGTTAGTAGCGGGGGAAGAAGCCCTGTGCTGGCCCGTATCGTGCGCGCCAAACTGGAGAGCAGTATTCCGGCAGCCTACGGACGCCTGGCCAAATTGGTGGGGGAGTGTCGGGACGCCGTCAAGGCCCGCTTTAGCGATATCGAGGATCGCCGTTTGTTCTGGGAGAAAGCCCTGGACGGCCCTGTGGCGGAGATGGTGTACGCCGGCAAAGAGGACGCCGCCAAAGAGATGCTGCAGGAACAGATCGCCAGCGCCGACGCCCCCAGTGGCGGCGAGGTCTATCTGATAGGCGCGGGGCCCGGCGACCCGGACCTGATGACTTTTAAAGCCATGCGCCTGTTACAGCGGGCAGACGTGGTGCTCTACGACCGCCTGGTCGCCCCGGCGATTGTCGAGCTGTGCCGCAAAGACGCACAGCGGGTGTTTGTCGGCAAAGCCCGCTCTAATCACGCGGTTCCTCAAGAGGACATTAACCAGCTGTTGGTGGACTTTGCCAAACAGGGCCGCAAAGTGGCCCGTCTGAAAGGCGGTGACCCCTTTATCTTTGGTCGCGGTGGCGAAGAAATTGCCCAGCTGGCCAGTGAGCGCATTCCCTTCCAGGTGGTGCCAGGGGTTACTGCGGCCGCCGGCTGTGCAAGTTACGCCGGTATCCCCCTGACTCACCGGGACTATGCTCAGTCGGTGCGTTTTGTTACCGGCCATTTGAAGGACAATAGCATCGACTTGCCCTGGAGCGAATTAGTCCACACCACCCAGACTGTAGTGTTTTACATGGGCCTGGTGGGGCTGCCGGTGATCTGCCGGGAGCTAGTGGCCCACGGCCGGCACCCCGACACCCCCATTGCGCTCATCCAGCAGGGCACTACCCGGGACCAGAAAGTGGTGGTGGCCACACTGGCCACCATGGTGGAGGAAATCGCGCGCAACCCGGTCAAAGCGCCGACACTGATCATCGTTGGTGAAGTCGTGGAGCTGCGCCGGCAACTGGCGTGGTATGAGAACCAAGGGGAACTGGTCAAACCTGTCGTCTAGCCCCGATCAACAAGCTAACTTGAGAGTCTGCAATGAGTGATTTTGATTACGACCTGTTGGTGATTGGTGCGGGGTCCGGTGGCGTCAGAGCCGCGCGGATGTCGGCCGGTTTTGGCGCCCGGGTCGCGGTGGCCGAGTCCCGTTATCTGGGTGGTACCTGTGTAAATGTGGGTTGTGTGCCCAAAAAACTGTTCAGCTATGCCGCTCACTACGGGGAAGAGTTTAACGACGCCCGGGGTTTTGGCTGGGACGCAGAGCTTAAACCCTTGGACTGGCCGCGACTGCGGGACAATAAGACCCGGGAAATCGAACGCCTTAACGGCATCTACGGTCGCCTACTGGATAACGCCGGTGTCACTCTCATAAATGGACACGCCAAAATCGTCGCCGCCAATACTGTGGAAGTTGACGGTCAACAGTATCGTGCTGAGCGGATTCTTATCGCGGTGGGCGGTTGGCCCTTTATTCCCGATATTCCGGGCAAAGAGCATGCTATTTCCTCTAATGAGATCTTTTACCTGGAGTCTCTGCCTAAACGGGCCGTCATTGTCGGTGGCGGCTATATTGCCACCGAATTTTCCGGCATCCTCCACGGCCTGGGTGTCCAGGTTGAGCAGGTCTACCGTCGGGATTTGTTCTTGCGGGGGTTTGACGGCGAACTGCGCCGGCAACTGGCCGAGGAAATGACCCAGCGGGGCATTGTGCTGCGCTTTAATGACAACGTGAGCAAAATCGAGAAGCAGGGCGACAGTTACACCCTGGCTATGGACAGTGGTGATACCGTGGAAACCGATCTGGTGATGTATGCCACCGGTCGGCGTCCGCTACTGGAAGGCCTGGGTCTTGAGCACACCCAGGTAGAGCTCAATGAGCAGGGTTTTATCGCCGTCGATGACACCCTGCAAACCACCGATCCGTCCATTTACGCCCTAGGCGACGTAATCGGCGGCATGGAATTGACGCCGGTCGCGCTGGCCGAGGGAATGAACCTGGCACGGCGTTTATACAACAACCAGGCTGAAGCATTGGACTACAGCTTTATACCCACAGCCATATTCTCTCAACCCAACCTGGCGACGGTGGGTTACAGCGAGGAAGACGCCCGGGAAAAGTATGGCGACATTGCGGTGTTTACCTCAAAGTTCACCCACCTGAAACATACCCTCAGTGGCAACCCCACCAAGACATTACTCAAACTGATCGTCGATAAGGCCACTGACCGGGTGGTGGGTGCCCATATGCTGGGAGATGAGGCTGGCGAGATCATTCAGGGGCTCGCGGTGGCCATTAAAGCCGGAGCCAAAAAAGCCGACTTCGATCAGACCATTGGTATACATCCCACGGTGGCAGAGGAGTTTGTCACCATGCGGGAGGCGGTTAGGTAAGCAAGAAGGAAAGCCCCACCTTTCAGCGAGGTGGGGATAGGTATGAACAGGCCCTAGGGCTGTGCAGCCAGCCGCTCGCTCTGGAAGAAGGGGATCGCATCGACCAGGATGTGGGCCGCTTCTTTCAGCATTGGGTCTGGCTGGTCCTCGTCATCTTCATCCGTTTCGCCAGGCACAGTGTCTGCCACTGAATCTGGCGTCAGGGGCAGCTCGTCGGCGACGTCAGTGCTGTCGCTGCTGTCTTTCTTAGCTTCTGCCTTGTCATCCTCGTCCAGGGAGGCCAGCGGCTCTTCCCCTTTGGCAACCCGGCGGCGATTTTCCATCGCTAACTGCAGTGCTTTTTGCTCTTCCCGCTCTTTGCGGCGCATTTCCAGATTGAGGGAGAGGGTACGGCGGTCCCGCAATTTTTCGATGGCGGCCAGCTGTTCTTCGAGAAAGCGGAAATCCGGATCTTCAGCGATGCGCTGGTCGTGGCGCTTGCGCAGATGGGCCATCCCATCGTCCAGGTCGTAGTAGTAACTGTGGGGCGCCTGGGGAATCCGGTCCCAGCTCATGGCATTGTCCAACACCCCTTCGCCAATCTCGTCTTTGTCGTAAATAGGTGGAAACTCGATATCGGGAATGACCCCGCGATTTTGGGTGCTATCACCGGAAACCCGATAAAACTTGGACTCTGTCAGCTTAAGTTGCCCGTAGCGCAGCGGATTAACCGACTGCACCGTACCCTTACCAAATGACTGGGTACCCAGTACCAGACCGCGCTGGTAGTCCTGAATCGCACCGGCAAAAATTTCTGAGGCGGAGGCGCTCATGCGGTTGATCATCACCGCCAGCGGACCGGTGTAGTAGGGGGAGCTGCGTCGTTTACCCTCTAAGCCTACACGGGAATTGGCCTGACGAATCTGTACCGTGGGCCCGGACTTGATAAATAGCCCAACCAGGCCATTGGCTTCTACCAATGAGCCGCCGCCGTTGTCCCGGAGATCTATTACAATACCCTCGGCGCCTTCGGACAACAGTTCGCCGAGGATACGGTGCACGTCCCGGGTGGTACTGCGATAGTTGGCGTCGCCGGCGCGAAACGCCTCAAAATCCATGTAAAAGGTCGGAATATCTATGACGCCGATTTTGCGGGTCGCGCCTTGGGCATCGGTGATTTCAATAAGCTCACCCTGTGCACTTTGCTCCTCCAGCTTGACCTCGTTGCGTTCAATGACGATTTCCTGGCGCTCTTCATCACTGTGTGCCACCGCGGGAATCACTTCCAGACGCACAATGGAGCCGGCTGGGCCGCGAATCATATCCACCACATCGTCCAGGCGCAGGCCGATCACGTCAGTCATTTCACCGGACTCACCCTGTGCCACGCCAACAATGCGATCGGCAGGTTGCAGTTGACCCTGCTTATCTGCGGGTCCCGCCGGCACCAGGCGCACAACCTTGGTGTAGTCATCTTCCATCTGCAGCACCGCACCTATACCTTCCAGTTTGAGGCTCATATTGATCTGGAAATTCTCAGATGTGCGGGGAGAAAAATAATCAGTGTGAGGGTCGTAAAGTGACGCAAAGGCGTTGGCGTAGATCTGAAAAACGTCCTCGTCTTCAAGCTGCTCGATACGACGCAGCTGGTTGCTGTAGCGCTTTTGCAACAACTCGGCGATATCGGCGTTTTCTTTGCCCGTCAATTTAAGGCTCAGAACTCGATTTTTGAGTTGCTTGCGCCAGATTTCATCGGCTTCTTGCTGATTTTGCGGCCAGGGCAGCTCCCGGCGGTCAAGGACGATCTCTTCATCCTTGGTGAAGTCCATCTCTTCAATCAAGGTGGGCAGTTTTTCGATGGTGGTTTCCAGACGCTTCGCCAGCCGCTCCCGATAGCGGTTAAAAATCCGGTAGCCCGCCTCGAGCCTAGCTTTTTTCAGCTGGTCGTCGAGGGTGTCATCGTAAAGACGATGAAATTCGTCGATATCACTCTGAAGTAGCAGTTGTTTGTTGGGGTCGAGGTCCAGCAGGTAGGCATCGAGAAGCCGTTTGGATAACTTATCGTCGATATCCAACTTGACGTAATGACGGGCTTCTAATTGGCGCACCATATCTTTGATAGCGGTCTGGTGATGGCCGTCCGGGGCGAGGGGGGTAATCGCAGCAAAGCCCGCCACCGACCACGACAGCGTCAACATTGTCAGCAGTACCGCAGACGAGGAAGTTACCGCCCGGCCCAGTCTGGTCATGGCGAATTTAACTGTTATCAGCTTATTTATTGACATAGAAAACCGCATACTTCAGAACTCTCCACCGCCGATAGTACCTCATTTACGGCATGGTGCCGACGTGCCGACCAGATTAGGCTGCAAATCGACGTGTATTTGACCAGATTCGCACCAAAGGCCGTGGTATGGAACTTGGCTGTCACCGCTTGGTGCGCGTTCTGATAACCCCTTATTGATGGAGTAAAACAGTGAGCAAAAACCCCAAACTCATTGCCGTCGAGAACTATATCAAGGCTCTTTGCACTCACGATCTCGACGCTATCCGCGACCTGTACGCTGACACCGCCAGCATTGAGGACCCGGTAGGCAGCGAGCCTATTTCCGGGATGGATGCGATTATTGGATTCTACAAAACCGCATTTAGTTCCGGCATTTCGGCCCGCTTGGACGGTGAGGTGAGGCTGACGGAGCACTGCGCGGCGTTCCCCTTTGTGGTTGAACTGAACCCGGGCAATGGCGAGATGCAACTGGATGTCATAGATGTGTTCACCTTCAACGAGGACAACCTTATCGTCGACATGAAAGCCTACTGGGGGGCGGAAAACACCCGCACACCTTGATTTTTCTGCTGGGGCCCCAACATTGCCCTAAACCCAGCCTTGAGGCCCCAGCATGCACTCCGCATCCATTTCCGGATTTCACCACAAATTGCAGCGACTCAGTGCCAATCGCGGCTTTGAGTGGTTTGTTATCGCCGTCATCATTCTGTCTGCGGTGGTCGTGGGGGCCAAGACCTTTGATGTGTCGCCCACTGTATCGCGGCTGTTGTCTGCCCTCGATATTGCCGTCACGCTGTTTTTTTTGGTGGAGATCAGCATTCGCTTCTTGGCCGAGCCCCGCAAGAGGGATTTTTTCCGCAGTGGCTGGAATATCTTCGAGTCGCTAATCGTGCTGGTCAGCATTGTGCCGATTCCCGATGCAGATGCCGCCATGGTGGGGCGCCTAATTCGCGTATTTCGGGTGTTGCGGATGGTCTCCATCGTTCCCGAGCTGCGCATGCTGATCAACTCCCTGCTGCGGGCACTGCCCAGGCTCGGTTATCTGATGCTGTTGATGTTTATCGTGTTTTATATCTTCGCCGCCGCCGGCTCTACACTGTTTGCCGATATCAACCCGACACTGTGGGAGGATATCGGGGTCAGTATGCTGACGCTTTTCCGGGTGATGACCTTTGAGGATTGGACCGACGTCATGTACGAAACCATGGCGGTCTATGGTTGGAGCTGGGCTTACTACGTGCTGTTTATCTGCCTGAGCGCCTTTGCCTTTTTAAATATGGTCATCGGCGTCATTGTCGGCGTGATAGACGAGGAGGGCGCTTCACAGTGGGAGTCAGACCACCCCGATGCCACCCTGAGCGCCCTGGCCATCAACCTAAAGCGTATCGAGCAGAAAGTGGACGCCCTTACCCCCGAGAAAGATTAGGAGAGGATAGATAATCGGGCCGAGGACCCAAATGAAAAAAGTGTTTGCTCAAAATACTTTTGTTACACTTGCGTTACATTATTGTTACATCCTTATCTTGTACTGTAGATAACAATCCTGACGCATTGTTTTTAAAATTTTTATGAATCTCTCTCGCTTGCCACTTGTGGCGCTGATCGCAGTATTGTGCACTGTAGCTCCCTGGACAAACGCCGTCACTACTGAGCTGTCCGGCCGGTTTAGGATAAAGGCTGAAGGGGTCACCGATGTGGTGGCTGCCGGTCGGCAGGGCTCTGATCAATTGGGCCTGACGCGGCTGTTGTTAAAAGGCAGCATAAATGAGGGTAATTGGGGCGCGACCGCTGAACTCCTGGATGCCCGCAGCTGGCTGGACGACGCTTCTACACCAATTGGCAACAGTGACGTCAACACACTGGAGCCCCTGCAGGCTTACATCTCTTGGCGGAGCAAAGGTGACGCCGGCGAAATGCGCCAAATCAGCGCGGGCAGAATGACCGCCGATTTTATGAGTCGCCGACTTTTGAGCCGCAGCAACGACAGCAATGCACCCCACAGTTTTGTCGGTGTTTACAGCCAGCTGAATCACACTGACCGCTCATTCGACGCTTTCTTTCTCTATCCTATGCGTCGGCGGCCCTCCGACCGCAACGCCATCGACAACAACGAGCGCAGCCTGGACCGCCGTTTGGAACACACCCACCTATGGGGACTGGGTTTGGAGCAGGCCCTGGAAGCATCCACGCTGCGCGGGTATGTTTTGGGGCTAAATGAAGATGACGAGCACCGCAATGCCACTCGGCAGCGCGAGCTAGTCAACCTCGGTGTACAGTGGTTGCGCAAGCCGGAAACCGGGCAACTGGACCACGACATCGACATCGTTTACCAGCACGGTAAATCCAAACTCAGCAGCTCTGATCCCACGCGGCTCGACCACAGGGCCTGGATGGCAACACTTCACAGCGGCTACCAATACGCGGACCGAGGGTTTAATCGGGTGTTTTTTAACCTCGATTACGCCAGCGGAGACCAAAGCCCCTCCGACGGTGAGAACAACCGTTTTGACCGCCTGTACGGCTCCACCAGCTCAGATTTTGGCCCGCCGGCGCGGGTCTATGGTGCCTTCACTCGTGAAAACATTATCACCCCCTGGCTGGGACTCAGCTTCCGCTATCCTCGGGTTAATGGTTTCATCGCCTACCGTGAGATTTTCCTGGCTGATGACAGCGATCGTTTGCGGGGCGCCAAACTACAGGACAGCACGGGAAGTTCCGGCCGCCACGCCGGTAGCCAGCTGGAGGCTCGTCTGCGAGCCAGTCCCACCGATAGCATAAAGCTGCAGTTTGGCGCCGCGTATTTAATTCGCCAGCGCTTTATGGAAGACGCACCGGGCGCCCAGGGATACGACAATTCCTTTGCCGGTTACGGACAGATCGAGTTTTTCTTCTAGCAACCCACACCGTCACTTACAACACGCTCCTCACATAAGACAATACCGCGTTGATCCTCCTTTCAACGCGGTAGAGACCAATTTGCTAAAGATTCCCCGTCAGAGAGTCAGCAAGAACTGAGCGAGTCGCTTTAAGCCTTTTCTCTTCGATACCGGAAAAGCACAGCAAAGGCCGCTTTTCAGTGGTGTTCTCTGTTATTTAAATCCAAGAAATACAGCGATGAACTCAATCGAAGTCGCCCTGTCCGTACTAGTACGTGGCATAAATTCCTTTGGTATTTTTCTGGTGATGACGAAGGAGACAAATGATGCAAGTACATCAAGCAATGACTGAAAATGCAGAATATCTTTTAGCAGAAGCGAACCTGGAAGATGCGGCAAAGAAAATGCGCGATCTAAATACCGGCTTTATGCCAATTGCTGATGAAAATCAGCAAAAGCTACAAGGTATTATCACGGATCGCGACATTGCGGTTCGCGCCGTCGCCGAAGGCATGGATCCACACGCTACCAAGGCGAAGGATATTGAAACCCACGGGGTTTTGTACTGCTACCAAAATGACAGCTTGGAAGAGGCGGCAGAAAGCATGCAAAAACAGCATACTTATAGACTGCTCGTACTTAATAACCCCAACGAGAAGCGACTGGCCGGGGTTATCAGCCTTGGCGACATCGCGCGCCACAATAAAGTTGAGCTGAGCGGCGAAGCCGCAAAGATTATTAGCTCTTAACTTTTTGTCGCCTTCAGTTGCTATGGCTTGCTGGGCATGGCACCAGAGTGGCGCTGTCCGCTACACGGCAAGTGCGCGTATTGGTCCGCAACTCCGGTGCCGGCCGGCAGCTCACTGAGTAGTGAGTATTGATCTGGTAGCGTCTATCTCATTTGCGAAACCAGCGGTGGCAATCGAGGTTTGCCGCTTGGGGCCCTCAATGCCTGGCATTAGCACTTGTAGCAACTGGCTCGACAGCAAACGGCATTTTTGGAGCTGGATACCGATCAATGGAAGCTGAACCCAAAAATTTGAGGGAACTACTGGTCCGGCTCCAGACCTCGATCAATAGGGAAGAGCGCGTGTCGGTTGGTTTGTTAGTCGATACGGTAGGACGCCGTACCTTTGGTCCACTGCTAGTGGTGGTAGGGCTGACTATTTTATCTCCCTTGGGTGCCATACCGGGAGCACCAACTACTTTGTCAGCATTGATAATTTTGGTTGCGCTGCAATTATTACTGGGGCGCCGGTATTTTTATTTTCCTAAGTGGTTAATGCGGCGCTCGTTTAATCAACAAGCCGTGGCCAAAGCTTTGCGATGTTT
Source organism: Spongiibacter nanhainus (assembly GCF_016132545.1). GTDB lineage: Bacteria > Pseudomonadota > Gammaproteobacteria > Pseudomonadales > Spongiibacteraceae > Spongiibacter > Spongiibacter nanhainus. The sequence continues at coordinate 2,008,651 of NZ_CP066167.1, read as the reverse complement.
GAAAAATCCGGCTAGTTATATCGACAGGTTAGTAAAGCCACGATTAACACCTCTGACCGATCGCACAGGTTCGGTAGTTATCGCCATCATTTGCCTAGTAATGTCCCTATCGACACCATTAATGGAACTGGTGCCGTTCTCCGCCGGCGCAGCAGGGCTGGTATTGACTATGTTTGGCCTTTCATTGCTGTTTCGCGACGGTTTGTTAGCGCTGATTGCCGTACTGCTCTACTGCTCGGTTGGTGCTGCTCTATGGCTTGGCTTGTAATCCGTAGTGAGCAAAATACCGCCAGCCAGCAATACACGCTTGGTCAACCGCTTTCCAAGGTTGTCTTTTTGGATTGCAGATCCATGGTCCAGCGGTGACCGATGGGCATAATGGAAGGAGGCATATATGCGAACTATTACAGGTATAGGCACTACTTTGGGCACTACATTGATATTGAGCGCAGCCGCTATAGCCGCGCCATTAGGCAGTGATATCGGCCGGGACCCGGACGGTCGTTACGCCCCCAATGAACGTCTTGATCCAGAGCAGCGAGCTGAAAACGCCGCATTTATCTCAATGGATAGAAATGGCGACAAAGTCCTGAGCAAGCTAGAAGTAAAACAAGCACACCGGGTTCAAAAGAAATTTGAACAGTTGGATGTAGACAACGACGGCCAGATTACGCGCAATGAGTTTGAGGCCACTTGGGGTTCTCTCCAAAGTGACAAGGAAGGCAATTGAGGCGCCCAGTGGACTGAGCAGTCTCATCAGTCGGCAGACTTAAGAGTTCTAGGGTAAGGCAATGAAGTGAAAAACTATTTTCAGGCATCAGCTGAACCCGACGGCTTCTCCCACCAATGACTCTCCTCCATAGAATCAGGCAAGAAAATCAGGGGATCGCTCTAACGATTTTTGATTTTCTCCGGGAAAATACACACCATCAGACGTGAACTAGTACTACCGAATTAGTCGGCTCGCCATAAATGCCCGCTAAGCGACAGGTGTAACCTGGCAGTAGTGACTTGTCGACACCGACCGAGGAGGGGAGCAGCGTATGATTTTGAAACGCAACGGTACACAAGCCGCTATATCTGGAGCAGCGGACTACTTTACCGGTCATGTCCGTATCGATCCTATCCATATGGAGGTTAAGGCGCCATCTCGGATCACCTCTGCAGTGGTCACTTTCGAGCCCGGCGCCCGCACCAATTGGCACAGCCATCCTCTGGGACAATTGCTTATCGTCACCGCCGGCAAAGGCTGGACCCAGTGCGATGGAGAGCAGCGAGTTGAGGTCAACGCCGGCGATACCATCTGGTGCCCACCCGGCCACAAACACTGGCACGGCGCTACAGCCAATACGGGAATGAGCCACATTGCTGTGCAAGAAATGCTCGACGGCAAGAATGTCGACTGGTTCGAGCCAGTCACCGATGAACAGTACAACGGCTCGCCACAGTGTATTCCCTGAACGTGCGCCCATCGCTTGTTCCGCCACGGGCGACATTGAGGGTCATTCTGGCGCTAACGATGAGCTTTTATCACGGCCTGAACAGAGCTGACACGGAAACAGCAATGACAACAATCCGCATCTCCTTGCCCGATTCGGCGCTCACCGCCACGCTGAATAACAGCGTCCCAGCACGGGATTTTTTGGCCCTCCTGCCGCTCACGCTGACACTAACGGATTTTAACGGTACCGAGAAAGTCAGCGATCTTCCTGAGCCCCTATCGACTCAGGGTGCCCCGGAAGGCTTCAAGCCGGAGGAAGGCGACCTGACTTACTACGCCCCCTGGGGCAACTTGGCGATTTTTTACCGCGATTTTGCTTACTCCGAGGGCCTAGTGAAATTGGGGCGGATAAAGGAGGGCGTTGAGACACTCAAAGGAAGCGTCCCGGTTTCGGTCACCATCGAGCAAATAACTCAGGAGAATGAATCATGATTTTAGACGAGAGCTATACACTCCCCAACAACCTATCTATTCCCAAACTGGGGCTTGGCACCTGGTTTATCCCCGAAGAAAGCGCGGCAGAAGCTGTACGAGAGGCCGTTTCACTCGGCTACCGCCATATTGACACCGCACAGGCCTACGGCAACGAAGCCGGTGTAGGAGAGGGAATCCGCAGCTGCGGCATTGAGCGCAAAGAGGTATTCGTGACGACCAAGCTCGACGCCGGCATTAAATCCTATGAGGAGGCTGTGACCTCAATCAACCAATCCCTGGAAAAAATGGGGCTGGACTATATCGACCTGATGATCATCCACAGCCCCCAGCCGTGGACAGAATTCGGTGAAAAGGATCGTTACTACAGTGGAAATCAACAGGCCTGGCGGGCGCTGGAAGACGCCTACAAGGCCGGAAAGTTGAAAGCGATTGGGGTATCCAATTTTCAGGAGCAGGATATTGATACGCTGGTAGAAAACTGCACAGTGAAACCAATGGTGAACCAGATTCTCGCCCATATCGGCAACACACCCCATGCTCTGATTAAGCACAACCAGAGCCAGGGGATTGTGGTAGAAGCGTATTCTCCAATAGGCCACGGCCAACTGCTGAAAAATGCTGAGGTTGCCGCGGTAGCAGAAAAGTACGGCGTTTCAATCCCACAGCTTGGCATCCGTTACACCTTGCAGCTGGGATTACTGCCGATACCGAAAACGGCAAACCCGAGTCATATGAAAAGCAATGCCGATGTCGATTTCGTGATCTCCGATGAAGACATGGAACACCTAAAAAACATCGAACCCATCACCGATTACGGGGACGCCAACGTCTTTCCGGTCTATAGCGGTGGAAAGCTGGAAATCTAAGCATACCGATCTTGGTCATAAGACCAACACTACGGGAGACGAAAAGGGGGCACCCTTGGGAGCCTCCCTGGTTGATCGCTGCATGCCCCTTTATCTTATTTAACATAATATATATTATGCGAACATATGGATTTACCGAGACATGCCATTAAAGGTCTTAAAAGGGTGTTTCGACATATACGGTTCCGATCTTCCATAGAATTATGTAACTCATTGAAATTATGGTACTTTGTCTAGGCATACTTATTCATATCCCGAGGAAAAAACGTGTCTTATAGAAATGAAACCGTCATTTACGTGGATATGGATCACGTTCTGTGTGACTACGAGGAAGCATGGGCTAAACAGCAAAATCTGTTTCCTGGCCTGGAGTTTCCGCAAAGCCAACCTGGCATGTATATAGGAATGAATCCGCTGCCCGGCGCGATCGAGACCTACCGGTGGCTAGATGACCACCCTGAAACGGATGTTTATATTCTGACGGCGCCGTCAGTCCATAACTCTCATTGTTATTCCGAAAAGCGCGACTGGGTCGAAAAGTACCTGGGTTTATCCGTGGTGGAAAACCTCATCATCACACCGCACAAAAATCTCAACAAAGGCCATTACCTGATTGACGATATGGCGTCAGGCAAAGGCCAAGAGAGTTTTGAGGGTTCGTTAATTCTCTTTGGTAGCAATGAGTTTCCAGATTGGGCATCCGTTCGCGCTTTCTTTGAAAAATCTCTCGATCCAAACGGCTCGCTCGCTAAAACCGGTCCATGGGATGCCTTTTTTAATTCGGAATCCGGCGTTACCGACGATTTCGGGCTAAATCAGGAAGATCGTGACTGGTTGAACATGAAGCCTGAGGGCAAGGAAGATCTGGACTGATATATAAAGAAGGCTCTATTGAGCCCATTTTTCCTTTGAAACCTCACTCCTATGCTAATAATCCGTTAAAATATCATTATTACGGATTATTATTGGAGCCCTCTTCGAGGTAAATCATGCCCAAATCGTAAGCGCTCAATAAACCCCATCTAAATTTTCTGCCGCGACTTGGCTACGCTCCGGATTTTCCTGACCTGGAGCATCCTATGAGCACTGAACCTACCTCATCCAAAGAGCAATTCTGGCAAGCGCACTTCATCGCCTGGGAAGCCAGCGGCCTGTCTCAGATCGAGTATTGCAAACAGCATGACCTCAAGCCGTCGAACTTCGCCTACTGGCGCACACGGGCTAATAAAAAGCGCCGGAAGTTCATGCCACTGTCGCCCCCGGTGACAAGCGATCGCTTGGTGCTCGGTTTACCCCATGGCATACGCCTCGAGTTGCCCGCTCACGCACTGGCCGAATTGCTGCCAACCGTGCTCCGGGCGTTGCGGGAGTCAGCGTGATGCTTCGCCCGTCGCCGAGCGTTCAGGTCTATTTGTACCTGGAGCCCGTAGACATGCGCAAGTCCATTGATGGGCTGGCCCTGCTCGTTGAGAGTGAACTGGCGCTCTCCCCGATGTCAGAAGCGCTGTTCGTCTTCTGCAATCGGGGACGAGACAAGATCAAAATGCTGTACTGGGAGCGCAATGGCTTTGTGCTCTGGTACAAGCGCCTTGAGAAGCAGCGTTTCCGCTGGCCACGGGAATCAGCCTTCTTGTATGAGCAGCGCGATGGCCGCGATTTGAATTATCTGCTCGACGGCTTTGATATCTGGGCCCAGCGGCCCCATCAAACCCTGCATTTTGACTCGGTATCCTGAGCTCCCTCCAGTATAATAGGGCGCTATGACAGCGCCTTCTCCACAGTCCCTGCCTGACGATATCGATGCACTGAAGACTCTGCTTCTGAAGAAGGAGCAGCGCATCCACCTGCTTGAAGAACAGATTCGCTTGTTCAAGCAAAAGCGCTTTGGGTCGAGCAGTGAGAAGAGCGACCAGCAGGCTGAGTTATTTAACGAGGCCGAGTTGATCGACATGATGGAGTCGGCGTCGGAAGCCGAAGCGCTTGAGTCGGCAGCGCCAGCTCAGCGAGAAGCGGCTCCCCGTAAAGCCAAGCCCGGCCGCAAGCCGCTTCCGGCAGACCTGCCCCGCATTCGCATTGAACATGACCTGCCCGACGCCGACAAAGTCTGCACCTGTGGTTGTGTGCGTGACTGTATTGGCGAAGACACCAGCGAACAGCTGGACATCATTCCGGCCAAGGTTCAGGTACTGGTGAACGTTCGTAAAAAGTATGCCTGCAAACAGTGCGAAGGCAACGTCAGTACTGCACCACTGCCGCCGCAGCCGATTCCCAAGAGCAAGGCCAGCCCGGGCTTGCTGGCCCACATCGCTGTTGCCAAATACCAGGATGCACTGCCGCTGTACCGGCAGGAGGGTATTCTCGGGCGCAGCGATATCGATCTCCCCCGCCATACCTTAGCGCTGTGGATGGTCAAGGCGGGCCAGTTGGCACAGCCGCTGATCAATCTGTTGCAGGATCACTTGTTAAGCTATCCGGTACTGCGGTGCGATGAAACCACCGTGCAGGTGTTGAAGGAGCCGGGTAAGGAGGCTCAGAGCCACTCCTATATGTGGGTGCGGGTCGGCGGGCCGCCCACGCAAACCACTAAACTTTACCATTATGCTGACAGTCGCCGGGGAGAGGTGGCCCAGCAGCTGTTGATGGGCTACCAGGGCTATGTGCAGACCGATGACTATGCGGGGTACAACGGGGCCTGCGCCCAAGCGGGTATTACCCAGCTGGGCTGTTGGGCACATGCCCGCCGCAAGTTTGTGGAAGCGCAGAAGGCCGTCGGCAAGCAGAAGAAGGCAGGTAAGGTCGATATGGCGGTGAGCATGATCGCCAAGCTCTACGCGATCGAGAAGCGGGCAGAGACCCTGTCGCCGGAAGCGCGCTACACCCTGCGTCAGCAGGAGAGCGTTCCCCAGCTCCAAGCCATCCGCGTCTGGCTGGACAAAACCCTGCATACTACTCTGCCCAAAGGATTACTGGGCAAGGCTCTGAGCTATCTGGAGAAGAACTGGAGCAAACTGACCGTCTACACGCAGGACGGTCGGCTCGGCATAGACAATAATCCGGCAGAGAACGCGATCCGCCCCTTCGTGGTGGGGCGCAAGAACTGGCTGTTCAGCGCCTCGACCTCGGGCGCCACCGCCAGTGCGAACCTGTACAGTCTGATTGAAACGGCCAAGGCGAATGGCCTGGAACCCTTTGCTTACCTGAAGCGGGTGTTTACTGAATTGCCCCGAGCACAAGGCCTTGAAGACATCGAAGCGTTACTGCCATGGCAGATGCCTACAAAGGCTCCCGAGGTAGTGAAGGTGGCCTCATGAAACGGGTGATGAAAATCGACATCGATCATCTCGATGCCGACGAACTGATGGCGTTGAACCAGCGTATTGTTGAGCGCCTGAAGATGCTGGAATCGATGCACGCACACCAGTCGATGATGCAGTTCCACCCCGGCGCTCGGGTCAGCTTCAGCTCCCCGCAGGGCGACCGGGTCCTCGCGACCATTATGAAATTCAATCGCAAGACGGTAACCGTGGTGACGGACAGCGGGCAGCGCTGGAATGTCTCACCGCACCTGCTCTCGGCGGTCAAGGATGCCACGCCGTCGTCCGTGATCGATGGGCGATTAGAAAACGACTGAACGCAACGGTGGGGTTTGTTGAGCGCTTACGATAAGACAAACCAGAGGGCACTTCGTAGACTCTTGCCGGACATGGAGCCGCATCGATGTTATAGTAGTGCCCAATGTCATCAGATTAATACCGATACTGCCTGGATAGCGACAACAACGGCGACCATACTCTTAAACAAAAAAGCCTGCTTTCTTTCCCCAATAGGAGCTGCTGAGCCAAATTTATTGCACGTGACTTCAGAAGCAATTACACCGCAAGCAGCGCTGAACTGCATCCAGATAGTAGCATCAGCACGGTGGCAAATCGGATTTCAGGAATCGACATTGAGGGCCAAGCCCTGGCAGCACAGTTAACGGACGAATTCTAGGCCACACAGGAAGGACTGTGAAGGGCACTAATTGACCAAAGTACGTATTCAATTTCTATAGTTTAAGTAAAAGTTTCCCGTTGTTTTTCCCGGTATAGAGCAGTTTCAATGTCTGGGGGGCCCGATCAAACCCCTCTTCCATATGTTCTCTAAACACTATCTCGCCACTATTGATGTACGTACCTAAATAGGTCGCGGCTTCTTGTGCTCGATGCATGTAGCTGGAAATAAGAAAGCCCTGCATTTTCGCTTCCCGTATCAACAGCATCCAGATATTTTTTATCGGCACAGACGGATTAGTGCCGGTGTCATAGCCTGACAGAACACCACAGGACACTATTCTTGCATATTGAGCAAGGTTGGCTAATGCCGCGTCCAGAACCTGGCCACCGACATTATCAAAATAAATATCGATACCATCGGGAAACAGCTCCTTTAAGGTTTCAGTTAGATCCATGCAGGTTTTGTAGTTAATTGCTCGATCGTAACCACACTCCTGTTCAATCCATTGACATTTTTCATCGGATCCCGCCAGACCGACAACTCGGCAACCATTGATTTTTGCGATCTGACCAGCAATGGAACCCACGGCGCCTGCCGCACCGGAAATCAACACTGAATCACCCTTCTTGGGCTGACCGATATCCATCATTCCAAAATAGGCTGTATAACCAGTGGGCCCCAGCGCCCCAAGAAAATAACTGGGCGGTATGCCGGGCAGATCCGGCAACAGTTGGGAAAATCCCACACCATTTGAAACACTATAGTCTTCCCAGGCGTGCATCCCCATAACTTTCCGGCCAATGGGGAACTCAGAGTTTTTCGACTGCACCACTTCCGCCAGGGTGACGCTTCGCATGGGCTCACCGAGCTTCAATGGCTCTAGATAATTAGGCCCGTCATTCATCCAGGTACGCATAGACGCGTCGAAAGAAAAATATAGATTTTTAAACAGAACCTGTCCATCGTCGAGCTGCGGAAGCGCACTCTCAACTTTTTCGAAACAGCTCTCATCTACGGGTCCGGTTGGCCGTTTAACAAACAACCATTGCCGGTTAATTTCTGAACTCATCGCTTTCACCTTAATAAATTAGAGCAGCGGTTTCCCAGTCCCGTTTCAGTATGGATACTATTTTGGAAAATTTGCAGAACGTTACACAATTTCGAATAAACCGAATAGCGTATAAATTATCACAAATGTGGCAGATTATGCAGAAGCTCTGTTAGATGTAACATTCCCCACCTCCGGCCTTTTCAAGTAGAAATATAAAACAACAGGTGTAAGAAACAACGACATTACCGTTGACGCTACTGTACCGAAAACAAGAGAAAGACCCAAACCACTGAATAATGGGTCCTTTATCAAAATTGCGCTACCGAGGAATATCGATGCCGCAGTAAGAACGATCGGCCTGAGTCGAGCTACAGTACAGTCGATTATCGCCGACCTTAGCTCTCCCCCGTTCCGCAAAGACTGGAACACAAAATCAAAAATTAAAAGCGAATTTCTCACCACGACACCGGCGAGCGCAATAACCCCCACCATCGACGTCGACGTGAAAAGTTCTGAAAACGCCCAATGGGCTGGGAACACACCAATCAAAGCAAAAGGAATCGCCAACATTGCTATCACAGGTATCGCGAACGACTTGTAGTAATAAACCAACAACACATAAACCATTAAAAGCGAAATAAGCAGTGCTAGCGCCATTTCTCCAAAGGCTTGCATAACTTGGTCATAGGCGCCTTCCCACACGATTACAGCTTTAGCGGAACCGTCGTTACGTGACGATACGACCATATCGTCGTTGACGAGGAAGTTGGAACCTATCCCCTTTTCTTTCATTTTATTACTGATATCCAAAACGCCATACAACGGCACCGACTCGCCCATTTCTCCCGTTACGTATGCGACCGGCGACCCGTTCTTATGCAAGATTGGGTGACTCAATATCGTCTTTTCTAACGTCAGCAATTCCGAGAGAGGCACCTCGACACCACCCGCCCCACTAACTTTTAAGCTTTCTAGCGGGACCAATGTATCAACATACGAAAAGGGAAATTTGAGTAATATGTGCCTTTCTTGTCGACCACCATCCTTCATAATTCTGCCAAGATCGGCACCGTTAATCGCCAGGTTCAGCACCGAATACAACTCAGTTCTACTCACACCATAGCGCCGTAGAGCTCGCTCATTAATCTTATAGGTATACTGATAAATATCTTCAAACACGCTATCAGACACCTCGATAACACCCCAGGTGTTCTGAAACATATCGCCAAGACCCAGAGCGATTTCCCGCAACTCCTCGCTATTATCACCGTACAACTCGGCTAACAGCCCAGCGCGTGCAGGAGGCCCAGGGGGATCCTCAACTACCCTAATAAGTACACTTGGAAACTTTGTTTCTATTTCGGAAACCATCTCTCTCAGATCGCGCGCAACATCCATTGACGTATAAGACCGCGTATTTTTATTCCGCAAATTAACGCGTATTTCAGCGATATTATGCCCTTCACGAGAACTGGTGCCCCGCAGAATACCATTGAAGTCTTCAACACCCGACTCACCGAGCCAAATCTGAAAATTCGTTACCGAATCCTTTTTCGCCAACTCCGCTGCAACCTCCTGCGCTACTTGCTGTGAATACATTAACGTCCGGTTTGGAGGTATCTCAATCACTATATTCAGAGTATTGGTATCGATCTGTGGCATAGAGTGCAACAACACACCTAATGGCGGAGGCTCACCGCCTACACCAGTAGGCCGAAGGAACTGCCACCCGGGCATCAACATTACACCCAACAACAAAAAGACCGATAAATATAAGGATTTGCGTCGAACACTCGCGTTATCTAGCAACGCCATCAGCATGCGCTTGTATACCGCGTTGATACTGTCCGCGTATCTTTCAATTGGCGCCGAGTGTTTAGAAAAATCCAAAAATTTAAACGATAGCCAAGGTACAACGCTATACGCGATAAAGAGGGATGCCAGCATTGCGATAGGAACCACCACGGAAACCGGATAGAAGAACTCCCCCGGCATATCAGTGACCACAAGTGTGGAAAGAAATACAATCACAATGGCAACAGTCGCAATATTTGTGGGATTACCCACTTCTGACGCGGCATAAATCACAATATTTTTCTTATTCTCCTGTTTCCCACTACTTCCCCCGACAGTATATATGTTCTCCAAAACGACAATCGCATCGTCGACCAGCATGCCCAATGCGATAATCAACGCTAAAAGCGACACTCTGTTAAGAGTTAAGCCCATCACACTAAGCGTACCAATGGTTAAACCAAGCACCAGCGGTACAGTAAAGCCAACTACGCATGCGGCCTTAAACCCGAGGAACATATATGTAATTAGAAAAACGACAGCTATCGCGATCGCAAGATGGTGAAACAACTCATTGGATGTCCCCCTTGCCACCGAGCCATCATCTCTGGTCACTTCGGCGAAGATCATATCTGCGTCATGCTCAGCAACAAACGTCGCCAGCCGCGCTCTGACTTCTTCCGAAACCGTTACTGAGTTCGCCTGCCGCTTTTTGGATATAGCAATAGTAAGGGCCGGCATTAACTGTGGCGCTAACTCACTCTTGTTCGGCTCGCCTTTTCCAAAGCCAAACAATGAAATTGTATCTCGCCACTTTTCAGGCATATCACTGACTTTGGCGACATCTCTTAATAATATCTCGCCCTTATCAGCTGATGCCCTCACCGCAACAGACTCCAATTCCGCGACGGAAGTCAGCCCATCACCAAAAACATACATGTGGCTGAGATCACCCACCGAATCAGGACCCAAAGGCACCGTAACACTGGCGTCTTTCACAGCCGTGACGACCTGCTTAAGTCCGACTCTAGATGCTAGCAATTTAGCTGGATCAACTTCGACAATGACATCGCCATTAAGTCCGCCTTTAATATAGGCAGAGGAGACATCTTCTATCACCATAAGTTCATCCAAAAGCGCCTCTGCCATTATCTTTAACTGGTCCTCCCCCACCTCGTTCGACGAGATAGTGATTGTCATAATAGGGACGTCAGCAATATTAATGCTACTAATAATTGGTTGAGAGGCACCGACGGGCAAAACCCGTGAGATTTTCTCAAAGCGATCATGCAGCCTGACCAAGGCTTCCTCCTGATCTTCAGCAACTTCGAAAAAAATCGCAAACTCAGCCCTAGAGTGTGACGCCGTTGAATAATAGTCTGATACTCCGGAAATCAGTTTTACAGATTTCTCGATTGGTCTGACCACCAGTTGTTCGACTTCTTCCGCTGTCGCCCCAGGATAATCAATGATAACTCTTGCCCCTGGGACAACGATTTGTGGGTTATCTTCTTTAGGCGTAGAATCGATTGCTATCGCCCCGACAGCAATAACACATAGAATAACGACTGGCGTTAGCTTTGAGTCAGTGAACAAACTAGCAATTAAATACGCAATCCCAAACTTGGCCACGAATACACCTAAATACGTTTAGACGTTTTATATTTATACTTTATAACATTGCTGCCTAATAAATCAGACATAAAAAAGGCTTGAACCTCAACTGCTTGTTACGATGAAATTTCGAACAAACACTGTAATAACAGGAAGATTCAAGCCTTGGCACATCATAACACAGTATTTTCTCAATCGCTAAAACTGGTATCGAGACAGAGCCTGCCCCGCGAAGTGCTTTGGGTGTGAATTTGAAACTCTCACCAAACAACACCGCGAGGGCCAAAAACTGTGCAGAATATCGCGCCGGTCTCAGTTCGTCGCACTGAGCCTGGCACAACTTTCTGGCCGATCCTGCTTGTGCGATATCGTCAGCAAGCTGTCGGCCCAGGCAGCAAGGCTCTACCACCTCAGCGCCGGCAATTTGAGCCGAAGCACCCTTTCCCGCGTAAACGAGAGTCAGCCCTATACCCCTTACAAGGCACCGTGTCACAAGCTGCCTTCCCGCTGACACGGCTTCGCGCCAAACATGGGTTTCCTTACGGGAATAATCTGTATTCCCTCTACTCCACGATTATTGACCTGTATCTTTCTGTATTTCCTTGGTTAAAATTCGGCCGAACCAACGGAGCGGTAAAACTCCATATTGGCCTCTATCATGATGGAATACGTTCCAGCTTCGTCAGCATTACCGATGATAAAAAGCACGATGTCACTACCGTCCCATCCTTGAATTCCCTGCAGATAGCATTGTGATCATGGATCGCGCCTACACAGATTATTCCTGGTTTAACGCCCTGTAATGATCGAGGAATTTTCTTTGTCACTCTTCATAAACGTAATGCTACGTACCGTATTGATGAACGCCGCGATATCACCAAATCCAAAGGGCTGAGCTACGACCAGACCATTCTCATCACTGGCACCAAGGCAAAGTCTTGCTCTGTTCCTTTGCGCCGGATCGGATTCCGCGACCCTGAAACCGTCAAGCGCTATGTGTTTCTAACCAATCATTTCCATCTTGCCGCCAAGGCCATTTCCAATATGTATTAGTCCCGCTGGCAAATCGAATTGCTCTTCAAATGCATCAAGGAAAACCTCAAAATAAAATCCCTTTTTGCACAAAAAATACGCAGTCACGACCCAGATTTGGATCGCCATTTGTGCCTATTTGCTGCTGGCCTGGATTAAGTTCAACAGCCAAATTGATCTCAGGCCGCAGAAAATGATTCCAATTTTACAGCTAAATTTATTCGAACGCCGGGAGTTACTGCCTTTGCTGAGAGGTGATCCGCCAGAGCACATGAACAACGTCATTCATGTGCAGCTCTGCCTACTATGAATATTTGTGGGACAGCAATGATATCATATTTAATAGGCAGTATTGAAAACTCCTCCGCACGCTCTAGAAACTGGCCGCTTAAAATATAATTTTCTCTCCGGCGCTTAACCCTGAGATGACCTCTACCATCTCGTTATACTCGTCACCCGAGTCAATCCATCTGAACTTAACGCGGGACTGTTCACTTGCCACAAAAACGCCATACATACCCCCGTGAAAAACAATCGCCTCCTTAGGGATCAGATACCCCCCTAGGCGGTCGTCCCGAAAACTCAATAACGCCTCGCCATACATACCACTCATTCCCCCAGTGATTTTCGACGTCGTTTTTAGCTTAATCTCTACAGACTGGTGCCTCGTATTAATTTCATCAGAGACAAACAAAACATCTGCAGAATAGCGGTCGCCTGCAATATCCACTTCAACGGGCCCATCAAAAACGACATCAGCAATAAATGACGCTGGCACCCACCCTTTCAGCACTAAGTCATCAATCTTCGTTAATACCAGGAGTCCCTCGCCGTATTGGGATAGCTGACCAACTCTAGCGTCTACGGATCGAACAAAACCGTCATATGGCGCGTGAATAAGGCTGTAGGACTTGGATTTCTTCGAGGATTTATAATGCTCTTCTGCTGTTTCCATTTCGGCCAGAGATATATCATGCTCAAGCTCCGCCGCCTCGTACGCCTCTTTAGAGATCAACTTATTTTGGAATAAAATGGCGATCCGCTTAAAGCTTGCTTTAGACTTCTTATGCTTACCTCTCGCCACAACAAGATTCTTGTATGCCACACTCAAACTATCATTGAGCACTGGATCGTCTATCAAAACTAACTCGTCACCTTTGGTGACTCTATCCCCTTCGTTAACGAAAATCTCACTGACAAAACCAGTGAGCTTAGAACTAATGGAAATTGTTGATTCTGACTCAGCTATTACCGGTACCGACAAGTGCTTACGATGCCTTTCCCCAACGACAAAACACGATTTATCTTGAATACTCCCCACCTCAATCGGATTGTAATATTCCGACAAATCACAGTCGAACGAATAGACGAACCCACTATAGAACAGGAGAACGCACATCATGTAGACTGTAGAAAAAAATCCTGTACGACTATCCTTCATACATATCCCAAAGGCAGAAAACAATTTCCAATAGGTCTGATACTGCCATGTAATTATGTTACTCATTACTTGTTACTATACGCTGCACAGCGATAATCATGATGTAAATAAGTATCGGGGATGTACTACGGGCCAACATAATTGCCCAGCACCACCACTCAGGTGACAACGGTATGACACGAAATTATAAAATATAATTTCCCACAGACTTGCATCTCTATGAAATAAATATTTTTTAATCTAAATGAACTGTACATTTATATAAAAAATTTCGTGATGCCGACATTAGAGGATTTACGCCTATAACGAAGGCGACCCCAGAGTGCGAACACTCTCCTCCAGAAAACTGCCTAGTTCTGTTCAGCTTTACGTAGGTACATCGACATAGCAGGCCAATCATTAATTAGCATTGCAAAAAAAATTGGCCTATCAACTACCGCTATCGCCTAGCGCCGAAAGATCCGTTACCGAACTATCTTCGACGTTCGCTTTTCTACTTACTAACCCGGCGGATAAATAGCTCTTCACGCTGCATATTTAATTGAAGAGTGCCTGAAGTAGGAAGTAGACCAAGCAGGTCTCTTTTGAAACATCCTCATATGAGAAAGCACATTGCCTTTCAGATTTACTTTGGATCGTGCCGGCATACCACTGCGAACACACGCTTTGAGATAGCAATTAAAGTATTCATCCGGATTCAATTCCGGTGAATAGTATGGCAAATAAAATATTTCAATGTCGTTCTCGTATTTTTGCCAACTAGGCTTTTACAACTGAGGCATGATGTACTCTAAAATTGTCCAGAATTAGATACACTTACGCGCTCCTGTTTTGATCGTTCACTTGAGAACCTCGATCAACCGGTCAGCATTCATAGTGCCTTCGTAAACCTGATGCCGCGCAGCCCCCCTATTGGTGATTGCAAAAATCATATTGGGAAAGACCCGTTCGGAATTCAATTTCACAATGAGCGTTTTGCCTTCGGGTGCATAACTCCGCTCATGCGAGCAATCACTGCGAATTCACGTTTCGTCACCACATTATATCTCCGCGTTTTCCTGCTATGCACGCTGTTTTATGGCGGGATGATCTCCTTCCCGCCACTCGCCAGTTACTATGGGATTTAGCTCATAAACCCTTTAGGCAAAATTTTGATGGGCAACCCCTACGCTTTAAATAATCACCGTCGCCACGAACTGGTTTCTTTATTCCACGTTCCGCTTAATCACCGCCATGACGGTCTTGCGTGCCCCCCAAAACATAGTCAAGCTTGAGTTGATGAGGCCGGCTATCTGCTTTAAAAATTATTTTTCGTACCGGCGTTAACTTCTGGTCTCTACCTTTCGGTAGACAACCCCTTTAAGCTAACCATTTTATACATGCTTATACTATTTTAGAGCAGCTCGACTAGAAACATCTAGCGTATGTTATTTCAGCGATTTACCCCGGCTTCTTCCAGGTCTTAGCCGTTGTTCCACGTTTCTATTCTTGTGCAGAAAAAGTTAATTTTCTTTCGTGAGTAGGTTCTTTTTGACAATAATGCAGAGCTATACTTCCACCGCGTTATTTATAGACACTGCTGTTAGCTCAAGCCGCTTCACGGTTAATTCGATTCATATCTACATGCGGCCCACCAAAATAATTATCGATCACCACTAACCGCTTTAAATAATGACCGATCATCAGTTCATCTGTGGTCGCAATGCCGCCATGACACTGCACTGCTGAATGCCGGACTAACTTAGATTCTTTGTTGATTTTATGCTTCAGTAACATGATCTCTCTTTCGTACGCAAGGTAATCTGAATCGGTGGAAATTTCTGATGCAATTCCTTTCAACATTTCAGAAGAGGTCGTCTGCGCAATAAACATATTCGCCATCATGTGCTGAAGGACTTGAAAACTAGAAATTGGCTGACCAAACTGCTTTCTTGTTTTCGTGTACTCCACCGTTTGGCGAAGCAACGACTCCATCGCACCCACAGCTTCTGCGCAGAGTGCAATGCTCGTTTTAAGACTCGCAATTTTCACAATGTCGGATACCGCGCTTCCTTCGGCAAGAATTTCACAGCTTTCTCTACGTAATCCATTAATCGTCACCCTACCAACGAGCGACCCATCGACACCGATGCGACGCTCCACAGAAACAAAAGAGCTTTGCCTATCAACCAACAACAGAGTGTTTTCGCCTTTATTCGAGGCAAACAAAAGCAACTTATCGACGACAGGCGCCCACGGTACAGCGCCATAATCACAAACAAGATCGCCTAAATTATCGAGATCTAAAACGATAGCACCGCTATCGGAATAACGATCAGAGCTACCTAAAACACAAAGTGTTATATTTCCCGCCATCAGCTCGCCTAATACCGCACTACCCTTTCCCCCAATGCCAGAAAGAATAGCCCCCGCAGTAATCTGGCTCTCCAAATAAGGTGTCACTACCCTATGGCTACCAAACTTGTGAAACAGGTCAGCAATGTCAACTGCTGCCCCTCCGAAACCGCCAACTTCTTCAGAAAACAAAAAAGCCGACCAACCTAAATCGCAGGTTTCCTTATACATTTTCATTACGCTTTCGCTAGAAGCTCTTCCATCCAAGCGAAAATCGAAATAATTATAACTATGGGTAAGGTACTTATTTACACTCTCGAATAGCAGATCACGCTCTTCTGAATTCATTATATAGCTCTCTATTGTCTTACAACATTAATATTTTCTTAGCGATGATGTTACGCTGTATTTCGGCCGTCCCCCCATATATGGTCGACGCTCTATTGTTGATGTAAGAATTAAATGCTGCAGCGTCTTTGTCACACTCCAAACGCTCACCAATATAGTAAGGATCCAGCTCATGTTCCATCACGACTAATACGTCTCGACCTCTAAGGGAAAGAGAAATTTCATCTAACTTTTGACCCAATTCAGTGCCTATTAATTTAGTGAGTGAACTGAGGGCGCCGATCCGGCTATCTCCTTCTGATGACTTCGCGATTCCCCGCTCTAAATAGGTCAGTGACAACACGTCCGCCTCGATATCTAAAAGTTCATCCTTGCATCTTTCCGCAACGATATTGCCAACCAAGTAAGACTCACTGAATTCTTTTATCAGTTCAAGTTTACGCTGCAAACCGACATAGTAACTCGCGCCGCCACGCTCATGTTCCAGTAAAGAAAGTGCGACCTTCCATCCGTCGTTTTCTTCGCCGACGATGTTCTGCACTGGCACCTTCACATCAGTAAAAAATACTTCGCATTGTTCAACAGCCCCATCTAACGACACAATTGGTCGGACCTCGACCCCAGGAGTATCTAAATCAATAAGTAAGAAGCTGATACTATTCTTCGGGCTTCTTTCCTTCGCCGTTCTAACCAGGCAGAAAATCTTATTCGAGTGATGGGCTAAGCTTGTCCAAATTTTTGACCCGTTAACGACATAAAAATCGCCCTTTCGCTCAGCCTTCGTCGAAAGGGACCCTAAATCCGAACCCGCAGATGGTTCTGAATATCCCTGGCACCAGAAATCTTCGCCGCTCAAAATTCTAGGAAGCAGCTCAGATTTTTGAGCATCAGTGCCATAGCTCATTAAAATCGGACCCAACATCTGGATACCCATTGAAGTGAGCTGAGGTGCATCCAGGGACGCACACACTTCCCTGAAAACAAGAATTCGCTCAGGGTCCCAACCACACCCACCAAACTCAATTGGCCATGAGGGTGCAGCCATGCCGTTGCTATGTAATATTTTCTGCCACTCCATCATTGCACGGAAATCGCAGAAAACACTTGTTGAAAGTCGGCCCGCTTGCTGCAGTGACGAGGATAGATTGCCAGATACAAAGCTCTCAATTTGCGCTCGAAACGTACTAAGATCACAGGTACTTAAATCAATTTTCATCTATTAGCTTTCCCCACGACCTAGTAGCCGTTTGAAATTATGCTCCAGTCTCTTACAAAAACGGGCGGCATCAGCGCCATTGATAATCCGATGATCGTAGGACAATGATACAGGCAAACATTTCTCCCAACCTAGCGTGTCATCGGGTAGTCTTACCGGCCGATCAAAAACGGATGAAGCGCCTAAAATCGCAACTTGCGGAGCATTGATTATCGGCGTGAAGCCAACACCACCAATACTGCCTAGCGAACTAATGGTAAACGTACCGCCTTGCATCTTTTCAAACGACAGTTTTTTTTCCTTCGCCAAGCCAGCCATTATTGATATATCTTCTGATATGTCTACCATGCTTTTCGTATCGCAGTGTTGCACAACGGGAACGAATAAACCATATTCTGTATCAACTGCCACACCAATGTTGACGAATTCTTTTAATGAAAGCTCTCTTCCCTTTGCATCGATAGAGGCATTGAACCTTGGAAATTCTTTCAGCGTTACCGCGGTGGCCTTCACTATCGACGCCAAAAAAGAAACACCACTAAGCACCCCGTCCGTTTTGGCATCAAAGAAGCTATCAACAACGATGTGTTCATTGTGTGTAACATGAGGAATCGCTAACCAGTTTCTATGCAGGTTTTTTCCAACTACGCTCTGGATCCGAGATAGCTCGACTAACTCGCTAGCACCATATTTTTCATTATCCTCTAATGGCCAATCAGCAGAGTTTTCTATATTTTCTAACAAGAAACTCATTCCACAACACCGACAATTTCGCCCACCTTATATTCCTCACCTTCGGTACCAATAATTTTTAGAGTTCCAGTTGCCGGGGAAAAGATCTCTTGAATCGATTTATCAGTCTCCAAATCATAGAGTGGATCACCTTCATTTACCTGAGCACCATCCTCAGCGTGCCATTTTACTAGCGTCCCATCACTCGAAGCGAACCCAATTTTAGGAATAATAATATCAACACTCATTTATCGCTCTCCACATAATTCATACAACTTAGTACGGCATTCTCTATATCTGAAAGAGCATAGGTAAATTCAGTCTCGAGATTTTTTGCAAATGGAACCGGCGTATCCTTACTAGCCACTCGTGCGACAGGCGCTTTTAAATATTTAAACGCTCGCTCCTGTATTGTCGCGGAAACCTCAGCACCCACACCGAAAGACTTAACCGCCTCATGGGCAATCAGCGCACGCCCTGTTTTTTTGACGGATTTTACCACCGTGTCATAATCAATCGGAGAAACTGTACGCAAATCAATTACCTCACAGGAAATCCCTTCTCCTTGTAATTTTGAAGCAACCATCGATATTTCCATCATTGAGCGGCTATATCCGATTAAGGTTATATCATTACCTTCTTTAACAATATTTGCTTTACCTATAGGAATTAACTCTCCATCTTCAGCAGCCTCACCCTCATTCCAGTATGATGCGGTATGTTCGATGTAGATAACCGGGTCAGGATCATTGATGGCACTCAATAGCAAACCATATGCGTCTTTAGCGTTAGACGGCATGACAACTTTTAGGCCAGGGGTATGGCAAAACCACGCTTCCAGAAAATCTGAATGTTGACCACCAGTCTGGAAACCTGAACCAGTCATGGTCCTAATAACCATTGGGACACTAGTCTGGCCGCCAGACATATATCTTATTTTCGCGGCGTGATTTGTAATCTGATCCATACATACTGCAGTAAAATTCATTAGCATGATTTCTACTACCGGCTTCATGCCGGCAATGGCAGCGCCAACGCCAGCGCCAGTAAATGCCATCTCCGAAATTGGAGTAGACAGAACGCGGTCAGCCCCGTATTTCGAAGACAAGCCGTGGGTAACTTTTAAAACACCGCCGCCTTCTTCGTCAGCAATATCTTCACCCATTAAAAACACATCTTTGTCGTTCTCAAGTGCATATGACAAAGCTCTATTAACTGCTGAAATAATATTTTCATTCTTAGGCACAGTATTCTCTCCCCGTTTTATGCAAAAACATCCTTAAGAACATCGCTCGCGTCAACCAATGGACTATCGTAGGCGAACCTGACTGCTTCTTCTAATTCGAGCGAAATCGCCTCGTCCAACTCATTAAGAGCTTCAGCTGTCGCTACGCTAGCTTCCTCAAGGAATGCACGAAATATAGGATAAGGGTCGTTTTCTTTCGCCGTTTTATATTCTTCTTCAGGGATGTATCCGCCCGCATCGCCCATAGTATGGCCGTTAAATCGGAACGTCATCGCTTCTATAAGAGTCGGCCCGTCGCCACCTCGGGCTCGCTCAATCGCCGCTTTTGCAGCAGCATAAACAGCCTGGGGATCATTACCGTCAACTTGAACACCTGGCATATTATACGATGAAGCTCGACTAGCCACCGAATCACAAGCAGTACCTTTGGCAAAATTAGTGTGCTCGGCATACCGGTTATTCTGGCAGACAAATATAACCGGCAATTTCCACACCGAGGCTAAATTTAGCGATTCATGAAATGCGCCGATATTTGAGGCGCCATCACCAAAATTAGTCACGGTTACACGCTGATCTCCCCTCATTTTAGAAGAAAGCGCCAAACCCGTTGCAATCGGCAACCCAGCACCCACGATACCCGTTGTTAACATACACCCTGTCGCAGGATGCGTAATGTGCATCGGCCCGCCCTTACCTTTACAAGCGCCGGTCTCCCGCCCGGCCAGTTCTGCCCAAATTAACTTGGCTGGAACGCCTTTAGCCAGCATATCGTGAATGCCTCGATATATCGTGACCAAATAATCATCTGAATTAAGGAGTACAGAAATAGATGCAGGAATACACTCCTGCCCGCGAGCCGAATAGTAAGGCATCGTGATACGACCGGCGCTCATTTCCGCAATAAATCGCTCATCGTTCATTTTTATACGAGTCATTTTCTCGTAGATTGATAACAAAATGCTATTTTCTAACTTCACCATTTGACTCTCCAAATCTGCTAAACGAATTTTTAATTATCTAAATTTAAAGTTTTTCTAAGTCAAACAATTTAGATAATTTCTGAGCAAGAGCCATATTTCCCTTAAATTTCAACTTACCAGTCATAACCGCAGTCATACCCGCCACTTTGCCGCTCAACAGTGTGATCAGGAAATCATCTTTCATCGCCAATGTGAGCGTTGGCTTCTCTGGCTCCCCCTCTTCAACAACCGCTTCTCCATTCTTGATAATAAGTGTCATAGGACGCGACATATTGAAAAATATGACGCAATCTAGGTCTTTTTGTGACTCTCCCCGAAAAACACTGGGAAGTTTATAAATAATATCGATATCTGCCATGTTTACGCTCTCTCTATTGTTATTACGCCTTGTGGACAAACGGATGCTGCTAATTCGACTTTTTCACGATAGTTCTCTGGAATTTCAGTCATCAATAGTCTAACTACGCCTATATCATCAGTTCCAAAAACTTCTGGGCATTCGCTCATGCAAGATTGATAAGAACAACACAACTCTTTATCTAACTTTACGACTACCATCAATCACCTCATTTTCCCCAGGTAATATTCCGTAAAATATCTTTTCTAATCTTACCTGACGCGGTTCTGTCGAAACTGTCTACTATGATCATATTTTCCAGCTGCTTTTGCTTCGCTAAGCCCTTTAGTCTAAGGTACTGATTTACCTCTTCCAAGGTAAGCGCTGCATCACTAGCCAGTATAATAAATGCACATACACCTTCACCAAGCCGTTCATTTGGCTGGCTTACAACTGCCGCTTCCCTGATGTTCTCGTGTTCGTGAAGAACATCTTCGACTTCTTTTGCACTAATATTTTCACCACCTCGAATGATGATATCTTTCATACGATCTGTAATGACAATATCACCATTCGATAATACATGACCGATATCACCTGTATGAAAATACCCCGATGCATCAAACGCTTTTTCCGTTTGTTCGACGCTAGTATACCCAAGGAACATACCCGGGCCTTTAACCAAGAGCTCCCCATCGAGCTCTCTGGCGGTAATATCCTCACCGTTCTCATCAATCACTTTCACATCATAGTTATAAATGCGACCATCTGTGGTAGCGGCACGTTCAAGTTCTGAGCGAGCCGTTAGGCCTTGCGACACCAACGGCACCTCAGTACTACCGTAAACGCGAAAAGCTTGGCAATTTTCGAGTATTTCAGAAACAGAGCGAATAAGCTCTGGTGGGACTGACGCACCACCACATGCAAAGGATTTTAGTGTAGGAAGTCTCTCTTTCCGTCGACGACATTCATCAAGTATTTCGACAAGAAACGGTGTAGCACCCACTGTAAAAGTTGACCCGGTGTCAAGAATAAAATCGACAGCATCGCTTTTATTCCATTTATCTTGGATAACCGCCTTATGTAACGATGTTCGGACAATCATTTCACACGCCGAATAACCTGTAATGTGTGCCAATGGTGACGGCATGTAGTAAACATCAGATTCATTGATCTCTCTAAAATTTACAACATTGTCTACAACTGCCGCCATCGAGCGGTGACTATGTAAAACACCTTTAGGGGTGCCCGTGGTACCGGATGTATACATTAGGATCTTGACATGATCAGGATCCGGCGCCTCCGGAACCGAGAATTCGCTACTCTGATCTACACCTTGCACTAGCAACTCATAGGATTTAAATATCTGATCTAATTTAGACGTATCCTCAGAGCGAAGTACAAGCACATGCTTAAGGCTCCCGATTTTTGGCGCGAGCTCTTTAACCATGTCGACGTAACCCATAGAGCGGTATTCTTCGGGAATAAAGAGTAATTTTGTCCCCGCATCTGCGAGAATAAATCCTAGCTCCTTACCCCTATAGATGTGAATAATCGGGTTAAAAACCAACCCTAAGGTGCAGCAGGCTAAATTTATATAGACAAACTCTTCCCAATTAGGCAATTGAGCGCTTACCACATCTCCCTTTTTGAGGCCGAGACCTTGGAGCATAAGAACAACTTTTTTCGTTGTTTTCTGCAAGTCACGGTAGGTCACCTCAGGACCGTTGTGAAAAACCATCGCTACGTCATCTAAGCAATCCTCGCTCATCGACCACAAATAATCCGATGTTACGTGACAGATTTCCTTTTTACTATCTGCCTCCTCCTGAACACCTCTTCTATAGGCGTGGCTCTCCGCCCAGGCACAAGGATCACTGCCTACTACCGTACTCATACTAGCGTCGCCCCCCCGTCCACACACATTTCAGCGCCGGTAATCCACTTAGATGCGTCAGATGCCAAGAACAGTATCATATTAGAAATATCTTCTGGCTCGCCAACAGCGGCTAGTGGCACGTTTGCAGTAATAAGTTTAATAGCCTCTTCTTCGTCGCCAAATGTCTTAATAAACTCGTCTAACATGCGTGTCCGAACGCCACCGGGATGCACAGAGTTACAGCGAATTTTAAATTGCGCACCATGAAGAGCGATTGACTTTGTTAGAAGTCTAACGCCGCCCTTTGACGCGCTGTATGCCGCTAAATTAGCGTCTGATTTAATACCCATCAGAGAAGACAAGTTAATTATAGACGCGCTTGACGACTTTTTAAGGAGCGGAAGCAGAGTATTACAACCAAGAAAAACACTGTCTAAGTTAACGCTGATAACCTTACGCCACAATTCAAAATCAGTAGTTTCTATGCTACCCGCTGGACTAATGCCTGCATTATTTACTAAAATATCTATGCGATCACATTCAGCCTCAATAGTGTCATGCAACGCAGACCAACTCTCAGGAATCGTAACGTCCAACTTTACAGTAATTGCTTTGTCTGCTCCGAATTTTTCTGCGACACCACCGAAGTCTCCGTCTTCAATATCGGCTAGATATACCTTCACTCCTTTAGCGAGAAGTTCTTTGGCAACGGTCAACCCAATGCCTTGTGCAGCACCAGTGACTACGGCTACCTTACCTGCTAGATCGTCTATCATTTCAACCCCCTTTTAATTATTGTTGCTTCGGCATGCAGAAACTGCGTGCTCACCGGCAATACGCCCAAACACGACAGCATTACATATAGAGTTTCCGCCACCGATATAGCGCTCACCAAGCACGCTTCCAGTCACTTCCCCGGCTGCATACAAACCTTTAATAACATCACCGAATTTGTCCAAAACCTCTGCGTTCTCATTCATTCGCAGCCCTGCCGACGTCAAACAAACAATAGCCGGCTTGATCTCGCAGGCATAAAATGGCGGTCTAGCCACTTTACGCATCAGTTCTGGTGTTTTATTAAATTGTGCGTCAGCACCCGCCTCGACACTTGCATTGTATTCGCAAACGGTGTTTTCCAACGCCCGAGGTAAGATACCGACTATTTCGGCAAGCTCAGCAATCGTATCGGCTTTCACCACTTTCCCCGTTGTCAACTGCTCTTCGATACGATCATCGCTCCAGTTGAACGTCAAGAAGCCCGAGTCGTAGTAAGCCGCAAACTGAGGATCAGGCTTGCCATTCTTTTTGGAGTCTTCGTCAAATATCGCAAATGCCGAGCCACCAAGTTGGGACGAAATGACGCCCGACATAACGGCATATTCAATGTTCTCGCACACAAAACGGCGTCCTTCCCGATTCACTAACATAAGCCAACTTGGTAGCATTACATCCAGGTTTCGATAAAAACCAGGCGTTGGTAATAGAAGGCCTCGGTTATAACCATCAAGGTCCGCACCGACATCGAGCCCCATTTCCAGGCCGTCACCGACACATGTATTGGCGCTAATACACCAAGCCCAATCGCCTTGCGATGCTGCTTCTGGGTAATACTTGTTTAGCAGGTACTTGTTATGGCCGAAACCACCAGTGGCAATAACCACAGCCGCTGATGTCACAATTCCACCATCATCAAGTTGAATACCATTGACTACACCGTTAATCATATGGAGCCTTTTAACTCTTGACTGAAGAGCAATATCGACACCTAGGTTGCGCGCCCTCACTTCAAGCGCTTGCGTAATCCCCGCACCAGCCGCCGCGGGAGAATGGCCTCTGGGAACCGATTCAATACCCGATTTATACAGTCCTTCTGGCTTGAATTCGACACCGCACTCAACTAGCCACTCGAATGCATCGGCAGAAGCATTACACAACTTCCGAACGTTCTGTGCGTTAACACGGTGTTGATTTAACGTCATGTAATATTCATACATGTCATCAGCAGTGTCGTTTTCGATACCCGCCTGCCTTTGTAGGGTTGTTCCCGCCGCGTAGAAAACACCACCTGACAAGGCCGTTGAACCTCCTACCGTTGTCCCAGCTTCGAGAAGAGCGACACTAGCACCTAGCTCTGCGGCCGCACAGGCTGCAGAGAGGCCAGCCCCTCCACCACCAATAACGATTACCTCATAATCATGTTCCATTCTGTTACCCTACTTTGACTAATATTAACCGGCTTCCCTGCGAACAAAGCTCACATCTAACTTTTTAATGCCACGGAGTATCAAGCTAGGGTGATATTCCACTGACTGATCTTGCGGATCCATTTCTATGTGGGAGAGCTGTTTAGCCAAGAAGCTGAAAGTATATTCCAGCTCCTTTCTCGCCAGCTGCGATCCAATGCAGGAATGAATGCCTGACCCAAACGCCAAATGACGACGGATACCCTTCCTACCGAGATCTAGATTCTCGGAATCTGGGAATATCTTTTCGTCACGATTGGCGGAGCCATAACGTAGGTTAACTATTGAGCCTTCAGGAATTTTCACACCACCGAGCTCAACATCCTGGGTAGTCATACGGAACAAGCCCTGCACTGGAGATTCAAGGCGCAACACTTCTTCAGCAAATTTTTCTGCCTTGGAGTCGTCCTCGTAGATTTCATTCAGCAGGTCCGGGTTACGACACAACAGCAACACACCAGAGACGATCGTGTTAGTAGTCGTTTCGTTGCCAGCAACTAGAAGTTGCAGCAAGATAGACAGCAACTCCCGATAGTCGAGTGGCTCCTCCCCTTCCACTCTGGCTTGTACCAAATCGTTAAGCATATCATCGTAGACGCCTTCTTCTGCATCCTGGCGCTCCTTAATACGATCTGCGAAATAGTGCTGGAACTCGACCATCAACTTGGCCACTTCAATGTGACGCTCGGGCGTAATAAGCCCACCTAACGGTTCAACAGCGGCGTCAGACCACTCTTTGAACTTACCCATATCGTCACGGCTAACGCCTAACTGGTCTGCAATAATTTTCATAGGAATGGGAATGGCGAATTCTGTTACCACTTCCATATTATTTTTATCACCAATATCTGCAAACGTATCGGAAATAATCTTCTGGATATACGGCTGCATGCCACTGACACGCTGAGCCGTAAAGGCTCGGTTTACATATTGTCTGTAACGCGTATGCGACGGTGGATCATTGGTCACAAGCGTGTCCACTTGGTCACCGTAACCGCCTTCTTCAAGAATTCGATCAACCTCCTCAGAGTTTTCCATAACCCTAAAGCCCATCTTGCTAGAGAAAACCGCTGGGTCTCTCAATGCCGTCATACAGTCATCGTACTTACTCACTATGAAAAAACCTGTTTCCGGCATCTCATACACTGGGCATTCTGACCTCATCGCCTTGTAAAAATCGAAAGGGCACTTTTGAACGTCCTCATCGATTAAACTATAATCATCTGGATTCAACATTAAAAACCTCCTGAATTACGATATATTTATATAAATATTGACTTTTAAAATGGAATAACCGCGCCTAAAGAGTAGTTCATGTCTCGATAAAAATGAGGGGAATTGATATCATTCCGCTGAGCATTAAGGCGTTCTTCTCGAGTCCCGTAGATATACGTTGCATCAAATCTGATACCAAGTTCAAAATCGTTTATCAGCATTTTATGAATATACCCTCCACCCAATTTAAATTGAGTAACCAGATAATCATCATCGTTGGTTGCGGTGGGAAAATCTGAATACTCAGCAATCCCAAATCCTAACTTAGCAAACACACCGGGAACGCTATCAATTGGAAACTTCAAAACATGCATTGAAATACCGTTGATTTTTGCATCGCTCCCATCGGCATTCCCATCTTGTGCAACTTCTCCATGAAATACGGTTTCTACAGACCATTTGTCGAGAAAGTAGCCAAATCCGACTCCCCATCCCATTGTCTCATCGAGATCACTGTCGTCGTTTGCTATCCGTTTATTGCCAAAAGCAAATACATACTTTTTGTCCGTCCACATATCGTTATCAGCCATAACCGATACGGGAAGAATACACACAAACCCAAATATAAATTTAACTAGAAACAAATAGATAATTTTATTTTTCATTTTATAGCTCCCGATGTATTAAAACTGCCAGTTTACTTTCAAACCAACGATATCCCGTGGTGCCTTATAATCTGCCGTACCAAAATCCACATGAAATCGGCCATAATTGTATTCTGTTCCTTGAAGGTTCCTTCCATATAGCGTGATACGTAAATTTGCTGGCTGATAAAAATAGCTGACCCTCGCATTCAATACCGTATAGGCATCCTCTACGCTTTTTTCCGAATTCTGTGCAAGATAATAGAATCCAGAGTTATAGTAATAATCTGCGCCGATTTCTAAGCTTCCACCGGGCACTTCAGTAGTTTTTGATATTCCCACTGTCCCGGTAGTATCAGGCGCCCGAGCAATCTCATTCCCTGAAAAATCGTTGCCGGTCGATAGTAAGCCTGTATTTGGATCGAATCCGCTACCATTAAGATATTCTGTATATTCCTTAGTGGTCAGCATGGTACCGTTAGCAATTAGGACCAAATTGTCGACTACACTAGGGAAAAGCAACGTTTGAAACTCAAATTCAAAACCCTCTATCGCAGCCCCCCCCGCATTCTCTTGCGTAACCGCCCCGCCTTGAAGCAAAGAGACAAATTGAACCTGGAGGTTTTCAATGTCGTATTTAAAGTAGGCAAAATTAAATACTGATCCCGCACCAAAGGGCGATGTTTTTATACCAAGTTCAATGGCATCCATCTCCTCAGGCAAAACTATTTCTGGTGGGTCATAAATATTAATCAAGTTAAACTGGGTACCTTTAATCGATTGCTGCCAACTTGCGTATATCATCCCTTCATCCAGGAACGGTGGTCGATACTCTAAACCTATCTTTGGTTTAGTGCTCTTCACCTCATCCTCTATATCTTCATATTTTTGTATAAATACAACAGGCTCTATATTCGAGTCGCCAAGCGAAGAACTGGATTCATCAAGCGTTCTTGTTTCTTCTTGGTACCGAACGCCGACTGTAAATGTAAAATCATTAAGAAAGTCAATTGATGTTTGGGCGTATAATGCGTGGGATTCCAGCGTATTCTTACCCACCAATCGAACGGCACCCGACGGCGTACCAAAGCCTAATAATGGCTCTAGGAGGGAGTCTAATAACCCAACAAAACCAGCAGGCAGACTAAGAGAGGAATTTTTAACACCTGTAGAGAGGTCTACGGCAAGTAAACCTAAGAAAACCGGATCAAGCGCAGACGTCCAATTCACGAAATAATATCCGAGATTGTAACGAACGTTACTACCCGCCCAATTTCCAGGCGTCGATACCATCTGCAGTTCAGCAGTATCAACCTCATTTATAGATCCATCTGCTGTACCGAAATAGGCAATCCCCTCCGGCGCACCATCGAAATCAATAAACAAGCCAGATGGTGATCCGTTTTGGCGGCTCACTAGAAACTTATAGTCGTGCTGCTCTCCGGCCCACACTCCATTAACACTCATAATTTTGTTATTTGAATGCAAAAATACAGGGACATCATTATCAATGGTGTACCCCTTTTGTGGCGTTATACCCAAAGCTTGCGCTAACAGGCTCGGCTCGGAATTCCCTTGTAAACCAGAGGACGTACCTTGCGACAGCGATTGCATATAAGAAAAGCCCAATTCCAACTCATCAACTGGAGTCCATAACAACTTTACGCGCATGGCTTGTGATGAGACTTGAGGTAACTTCTCCCCCCCCCCGGTTGACTCTTCATCATACCAATGATCCCCTGACTTATAGGCCGTCGAGATAGACATCGCTAACGTGTCCGCTAATGGGTAGGAGAAATAGGCTTTTGTTTGCGTGGTATTTAACGAATCGTAGCCCACCTCAAGCTGGACCTCTGGCTCAGTTAACGAAGGCGACTTGGTCATGATATTGATTGCACCACCATTAGCGCCTCGGCCAAATAATGTGCCTTGCGGTCCCTTAAGTACCTCTATTCGTTCTATACCAAATAACTCCTGACTCTGACCAAAAGCGAAGGGCAAATAGACGCCATCCAAGTAAGTTGCGACGTTGGGATCACCCATCAAAAATGTATCTGAACCTACACCTCGAATATAAATAATAGAAAAACCAGATGTTTCAGTGTAGTTCAAACCCGGCGCTACCAACTGCAAATCAGGAATAGAGGTAATCCCCATTGCGTCAAGCCTATCTGAGGAAAATGCTTGAATCGAAATGGGGATGTCTTGCATCTTCTCTTCACGTTTTTGTGCAACAACAACAACCTCTTCTATCATCCGGTTGGACTTTGTTTTCTCATTACCAAATGCGAAAATGCTATGTAAACCTATTCCACCCCACAGAAATAGCAGCAACATTAGCTTCGATCGGAAAATCACCATGTCTAACAACCTCTAAACTCATTATGTTATTAGGAAAATATTGTACTTTTATAGCCATCGGCAATAGCCTCCACTAAGCTTCTGCTGCTTCTTGCATCTCCAATATATTTAATATCAACAGTAGTTTCATTAAAGATATTCAGATATTCGCTATTGCTAGTGCCAGATGAGATATAGAAAACCTCAGCAGCTGCCACGGTCATTCCATCTTCTGCTCTGTCAATATAGGTTGGCAGAACAGCTACATTTTGGCCGTCAAATCCAGTTACTCGGCTGCGTAAATGTAAAGTGAAACGCTCACCGTATAGCCGCTTCAGGGCAGGTTCTGTCATCAATGAATATTCAGCATAAGGCGCAAAGCTGGTGTGTCGCGTGACGTAATTTACATTCGCGCCCATCGACAACAAATACTCCGCACAGGCAATCGCCTCATACTCTCCAAGATCATCAATCACGGTGACATCTTTACCGCTGTAGTCTTTGCCTTCTTCAAATAGCTCAACGCTGGTTTTTAGCTGTGCATTATTAATTAGCGTAATTTCTTCACCAGGATTCGATAACTGCTTACCGTCGCTACGCGGTGTAGCCCCAACAGCAACGATTACCATGTCAGGGTTTAATGTAGTGATATCGGCCATTTCCACAAAACTGTTAAGATGGACGTCGACGCCGTGCTTATAGAGCTGCTCTTCTTGCCACACCGCTATATCACGAATCCCTGCCCGCGTCGGCGCCAGGGCCGCATAACGCAATTTTCCCCCAAGCTCTTTATTCGCTTCGAACAACGAAACTGTATGACCACGCAAGGCCGCCACTCTCGCCGCTTCCATCCCCGCTGGGCCACCGCCAATAACGACGACCTTCTTAGTCTGCTGGGCAGCTTGAATCAGGTTTTCCGAAAGAAAATTCTCCAACCCTACTGCTGGGTTAACCGTGCAGCCCATCACGGGCATGATGGGTTTATATATTCCAGCCACACATCCTTGGTTACAGCCAATACAGGGGCGAACGTCATCTGCTCGATCATCTAACGATTTCGCCACCAAGTTGGGATCAGCGATCAACGCACGCACCATCCCTACCATATCCGCGTCACCGGAACGGATCAGCTGATCGGCTTCTTCCAATGTTCTGAAGCGTCCGACAACTATCGTTGGCAAGTCGGTTGACGCAGCGATCACCGAACTCGTATCCATTTCATAACCCGCCGGCTCATGCATTCCGCCGATCATTTTGGGGAATGTCTGGTAGTTACCAAGCGAGATATTGACATAGTCAATCAGCTTTTTTTCTTCTAACGTCTTAACAATGTACTGATAGTCCTCAAGACCCGCACCACCCTCTAAAGTATCCGGCGCAACCCGCACACCAACCGCGATATTCGGAGACACTGCCGCTCGAACCGCTGCCACTAGCTCTATAATAAACCGTGCTCTATTTTCTAAACTGCCACCGTATTCATCATCGCGCTGATTTATCGCTGGCGACAAGAACTGGGCCGGCAAGTAGCCATGCGCACAATGGATTTCGACGCCGTCAACGCCCCATTCTTCACACTTTCTGGCGCCAGCTTCAAACGATGCGATAATCTCCTTGATCATCGATAACGTCATTGGCGTCGGAGTCTGCGCAGAGTGTAGGCCTCGAATTGCCGATGCTGACCAGGGCGGAGAGCCGTCCACCGAAGGCATCGCAATGTTATGGCCACCGTGCCAAAGCTGCTGGAATACTTTCATTCCATGCATATGGCAGGCATCAACTAGCTTGGGATAACTCTCCTCAAGCGAGGGATCATAGCTATTTAATGCACCTAATGAACTGGGATGAACCCCCATAATTTCAATAATAGACAGGGCAACACCGCCCTTGGCCCGCTCCTCATGATAGGCAATTAAATTATCGTTAACGGAGCCTTGCCCAATCAATGTCCCGTGTGCCGGACGGACAATTCTATTCTTGATTTCAACAGGCCCAATCTTAAGGGGCGTATTGACGTGCGTATATTTCATAACTAGCTCTATAGTTTAATTATTATCGCGCCATCTACTTCTGACACCGAATATTTATTGAGATTACCAATTCGTTCATTACCGATACAGCGGCCATCAACCAAGCTGAATACTGCACCATGTTTTTTGCATTTAATCATTGAACCAATCACCTCCCCATCGGCTAATTTTTGGATCGCATGTGGGCAGTAATTCTCAATTGCGTAGACCTCTCCACTCGCATCTTTTACAACCAACAAATCTTTTTTGAATGCATCAATTTGAACTGAGGTTTCTGGTTTTAATTCTGGCGTTTCGATAAGCTCTCGCTTACCGTCACTCTCAATTACCAATTGCATTATTTAGCTACCCACCGGTCCAGCACTTCGTGAAAATAAGCTATACGCTGCTCTTGGTAATCCGCCAGACGCACTTTTGATTTATTTAAATGATAAGCATTTTCTATGCCTTCCTGAATAACCGGAATATTGATCATGTCTTGATCAAACACCATGGCCAAGCTTCCAAACCCAGTGGCTTTCTCTGCAAAACTGTCGCAGGCGTCCAGATAATCAATTTGTGTCGGCACCTCAGGAAGAGGCACACCGTCAGGCAATGGCGCTAGCAACCTGACTTCCATTACACATTCATTGGTCTTGCCGTTCACTGGCAGGAATTGGTACGCAATGGGGCCACCCTCTCCATACCACGGACAAAAATTGGGAAACATCCAGTACTGAATCGCATCCAGCAGTGCAGCATCGGGCATGCTTTCTAAATTCACCCCGAGAACTTCTTTAAAGACAGACCGGCGCCAATTAGCTACCTGGGTCCGAGGCGCCAGGTTACTATTCCTATCGAGCACAAAATTTAAATGTTCTAGCCCGGGCATTTCCATGGCTTTCGCGTACTCTTTGGCGCATTCAGCCAAGTCCACTTCATCCCCCAAATGCGGGCTAGGAACAGACATCGGTGAGTACAAGCGGCTAACCGAGGAAACAGCGTCATCCCACACATCATATTTGGTACTGGCATCAGCCAAGGTATTTAGTATCTGCGGATGTGTTTCAATAGTGTGATACGACTCCAAAAAGGCTTCCATCGCCACTTTCCAGTTCGCCTTAATGACTTTTTTCACACGAGCAATCGTAACGCGGTTCAGCTGAGGTAGTGTTGCAAAGTGTGGCTTCAGTACACCAAGGTACTTATCTAAGGGTTTGGCGTTGTCATCGAAGTTAATGAATATGTAGCCCTGCCAAACCTCACACTTAATCTCAACAAGCCCTGCGTCGTCTTTGTCGCAACTTTGGAAATCCCACTCACTGGGAATCCATTTAATCTTGCCGTCTAAATGCCATTTCCAGCCGTGAAACGGGCAAACAACTTCGCCTGAACTGGCAAAGCCAACACACAGCTTGGTGCCGCGGTGCGGACAACTATTCAAATACGCCCGAATTTCATTGTCGTCGCCACGCACAATAAAGCAGGATAAGCCACTCACGGTATACTCGGTACGATCCCCCACCCTGGGTATATCTTCTACACGCGCCGCATACTGCCAGCATTTTTTCCAGATTTTTTCTCTCTCAAGTTCAGCAAAGTCTTCACTGATATATTTCGACACATCAATATTCACGCCTTCTGGCATGTAATTGCCATCCGCGGAAAGGGCCTCATTAGAAAACGAATCATGAGCCAGTAAGTCCGGAACCAAGGGACTAACTTTACTTGCTACGCCTTTTATTATATTCGCCACTTTGTCACTCCTAACTAAATAATCTATTACCACCTAAAACGATGTACTATTTTTCCAGGATACAAACAGCGGATACCCCAGGGGCACCGTAAACATGGCTATATGCGAGACGAACGCTCTCAACTTGGCGCTTTCCAGCCCGCCCCTTTAATTGCGTATAGTTCTCATAAACTTGGCGCAATCCAGACGCCGCTATCGGCTCACCACAAGCAATACATCCACCATCAGTATTAATTGGCAGCCTTCCACGCAAGCCAGTCTCGCCATTTTTTAGCATCGCCGATTGCTCACCGTCTTCACAAAATCCATTTTCCGCCATATGCATAATTTCTGCACCAGACTCAGTATCCTGCAGCTGTGCAATATTGATATCACGTGGAGACACCGAGGTTTTTTCAAACACGTCCTGGGCCGCGAGCACAGTAGGCGAGACATCCCTATCGAAAGGCATAGATGGCGAAAAGACCTCAAACGAGCCCTTTAACCTGGACTTAATTGAAACGCCCTTAATATGCGGCCCACTTA
Source organism: Spongiibacter nanhainus (assembly GCF_016132545.1). Lineage (GTDB taxonomy): Bacteria > Pseudomonadota > Gammaproteobacteria > Pseudomonadales > Spongiibacteraceae > Spongiibacter > Spongiibacter nanhainus. The sequence goes on along the minus strand of NZ_CP066167.1, from coordinate 1,975,120 downwards.
AACCTTTTTCTTTAACATATTTTTCAGATGCCACCACCAAGGCAACAGCTCCCTCCGAGGGCGAACAAAACATATACTTCCGCAGTGGATCCGACACCATCGGAGACGATACGATCTCATCGAACCCGATCGGAGTGCGCCGCCATGCATGCTCCGCCAAGGCACCATTGATAAACGACTTTTCAGCTACCCTAGCCAAACTTTCTTCATCAATGCCGTACTCCCACATGTACCGCTTGATCTTCATCGCAAAAAATTGAGTTGTTAACATAAATCCTGCCTGCCCATACCACTGTGGCAAGCCGAACAATTCCGGATCTGCGTTAAACGCGCCACGCGCATGCTTATCAAACCCCAGCACCACACCCAGCTCGTATTCCCCGGAGCGAATAGCCGCTACCGCAGAGACCAAACTCGAGCCCCCAGTTGCGCAACCGTTTGCAACGTTAATTGTCGGAATACCTGTATATCCAAGCACAGGAAGAACCGAATCGATAGCACCACAGTCGGCGGAACCACCAAAAACAAATTGAACATCTTCCCAATCAATACCAGCATCAGCCAGAGAAGAACGAACAGCCGCAACCCCCATATCTAACCCGGATACACCGTCAGAACGACCAAACTTATGAATCCCCGCACCCACTATCTGCACACCGACCATACATAACTCCCAGCTTATTTCTATGCTAACCTTGTGCGTCATGAGGCGCGAAAGCATATAACTCTACGTCTTCGCCCTGCGACTTAGCCACCACAACCTTGCAAATAGACATTTCCTGACCAATCTCTAACTCGCGGGGATCTCCAACAACTATCCGGCCCTCAACAATCAGGCCACTATCTTCGAACGACACATAACCCACGACATATGGAACAAATTCCAAATCTGAACGCCCGTCATCAAACGGAGGCTTAGGCCTAAACCTTTGGACAGTATAAGTCCACAAACGACCAACTCCAGAGATCTCCACCACCCCTTCCCACTCAGACTGACCGCAACTCATAACAGGAAAGACTACCCCCCCCTTTCCGTCACGGCTTGCAAGCAAAGCCACAGAGCCTCCGCGGTCCCGATAAACACCCTTAGCCATTGACCTTGAAGACATAGATTAACTCCCAGACAGCCTCTTTTATGTCACATATAGTACAGCACTGTACTACAGTTAGCAATATATTATTGAACTCTGCTGAAAATAGTCACACTTGCACTACTATTCCACAGCTCTATATAACCGGAACTTAGCTTATTAGTGGAAAACAAGCTCTATATTTTCAAAAATTAACAGTCAGAGCGAACGGCGCTAAAAAGAGGCTCGCGCGATTGTTTAAGATCAGATGTGAACCAATCAACCTTAGCATTTTGGCTTGAGCTCACCTTTTAAAACTGCCAGTTTACTTTCAAACCAATAATATCCCGTGGTGCCTTGTAATCTGCCGTACCAAAATCTACATGAAATCGGCCATAATTGTATTCTGTTCCTTGAAGGTTCCTTCCATATAGCGTGATACGTAAATTTGCTGGCTGATAAAAATAGCTGACCCTCGCATTCAATACCGTATAGGCATCCTCTACGCTTTTTTCCGAATTCTGTGCAAGATAATAGAACCCAGAGTTATAGTAATAATCTGCGCCGATTTCTAAGCTTCCACCGGGCACTTCAGTAGTTTTTGATATTCCCACTGTCCCGGTGGCATCAGGCGCCCGAGCAATCTCATTCCCTGAAAAATCGTTGCCGGTTGATAGTAACCCTGTATTTGGATCGAATCCGCTTCCATTAAGATATTCTGTATATTCCTTAGTGGTCAGCATGGTACCGTTAGCAATTAGGACCAAATTGTCGATTACACTAGGGAAAAGCAACGTTTGAAACTCAAATTCAAAACCCTCTATCGCAGCCCCCCCCGCATTCTCTTGCGTAACCGCCCCACCTTGAAGCAAAGAGACAAATTGAACCTGGAGGTTTTCAATGTCGTATTTAAAGTAGGCAAAATTAAATACTGATCCCGCACCAAAAGGTGATGTTTTTATACCAAGCTCAATAGCATCCATCTCCTCAGGCAAAATCATTTCTGGCGGATCATAAATATTAATCAAGTTGAACTGAGTTCCCTTAATCGATTGCTGCCAACTTGCGTATATCATCCCTTCATCCAGAAACGGTGGTCGATACTCTAAACCTATCTTTGGTTTAGTGCTTTTCACCTCATCCTCTATATCTTCATATTTTTGTATAAATACAACAGGCTCTATATTCGAGTCGCCAAGCGAAGAACTGGATTCATCAAGCGTTCTTGTTTCTTCTTGGTACCGAACGCCGACTGTAAATGTAAAATCATCAAGAAAGTCAATAGATGTTTGGGCGTATAATGCGTGGGAATCGAGTGTATTTCTACCCACCAATCGAACGGCACCCGACGGCGTACCAAAGCCTAATAATGGCTCTAGGAGGGAGTCTAATAATCCAACAAAACCAGCTGGCAAGCTAAGAGTTGAATTTTGTACCCCGGTAGAAAGATCTATGCCCAGCAACCCTAGAAATACTGGGTCTAGTGCGGAAACCCAATTTACCCAATAGTAACCAAAGTTATAACGAACGTTGCTGCCAAATAAACCTTCGTTCGCAGATATCATTTGCACCTCGGCAGTCTTAACTTCGTTCACCGCCCCATTACTGGTGCCAAAGTAAGCTACGGGCTGTGGCGCTCCATCAAAATCAATAAACAGGCCCATGGGCGACCCGTCTTGCCGGCTCACTAGGAACTTATAATCGTGATTTTCTCCGCTCCATAACCCGGTGAAACTCATTATTTTATTATTGGCGTGGTAATACACGGGGACATCATTGTCAACGGTGTATCCTGTTTGCGGGGTTATACCTACAACTTGCGCTAACAGGCTCGGTTCGGAATTACCTTGTAAGCCAGAGGAGGTTCCTTGCTCAAGGGACTGCATATATGACAAGCCCAACTCCAACTCATCGACTGGAGTCCATAATAATTTTACACGCATGGCTTGCGATGAGACTTGAGGTAACTTTTCACCACCTCCAGTTGACTCCTCATCATACCAATGATCCCCTGATTTGTAGGACGCCGAAATTGACATTGCTAACGTGTCGACTATGGGGTATGAAAAATAGGCTTTCGTTTGCGTTGTATTCAGAGAGTCATAGCCCAGCTCTAGTTGAATTTCCGACTCTGTTAACGAAGGCGATTTGGTCATGATATTGATTGCACCACCATTGGCGCCGCGACCAAACAATGTCCCCTGCGGGCCCTTAAGCACCTCTATTCGCTCAAGGCCAAAAAGCTCCTGATTTTGTCCAACAGCAAATGGCAAATAGACTCCATCTAAGTAAGTCGCCACATTGGGGTCGCCCATTAAAAATGTATCTGAACCAACACCTCTAATATAGATGATTCCAAAACCGGATGTTTCGGTGTAATTCATACCAGGCGCAACCAATTGCAGGTCTGCAATCGACGTAATTCCCATCGCCTCAAGCCTGTTTTCAGAGAACGCTTGGACTGAAATAGGAATATCTTGTAATTTCTCCTCACGTTTTTGTGCAACAACCATAACCTCTTCAATCATACGATTTGAAGATTTATATTCATCGGCTTTTATATGGTTAGCAATGCTAAAAACACAAATAATTGAGAAACAGCAATAGCGGGCTATCTTATAATCTATCATTAGTAAATCCCTTTTATTTTATTATGAGCAACTCTATGAATGGTATTCTGCGCACCACCTCGAAAACACGAATACACTCCAATTATAAAACAAATGTTTACCGATAGTACACCTATAAATTATATATGGTTATTTAATTAATTTAATCTTTTGCGGACTATGAGAAGAGACGCCCAGCCGCTCCAACACATCGCTGATTGCATCATCCTCTCTCAACGATCTGACGAACGGCCTCGTCTTTAAATTCCGGTGTATATCTTGGACTGCCCATGAGACCTCCTCCTATGCTAATTGTATAGCACGGAGCTGCCGATATTACCTAGGCAAGCCCATTGCCGTAACTATAATTTATTGTATTACTGGGTAAAAAAGCCCCCGAAGGGGCAAAAGGCATCTAACGGAGACCTGCCTGATATTATTAACCCAGCAAATAAAAATATTTGCTATGCTGCTGCATAGTAAATGTCATGATATTCATAAAATTAAGCGATTGGCTTCGGCTTTTTCAGTATGCGCGCTCATGCTCGAAATCACCTTACTCTCGAATTTCATCTAGCCTCTCATCGGTTTTCGACTCTGAACTCCTGTCTTGAGATCACAACTCTGACACTCACCTAGATCAATTCAGGTGAATAGGAAAGAAGGTAAAGCACATCGAGCCCATCCTCGTGACTGGATAACTATGCATCGAATGCTGTGCTTTCTGGATATACATTTTATCCACCACCAAGAACTATTTTCTGCCGCAAAAACCAGTCTGCGGCAAAAAACCAATTTGATATTCCGCGTTAGTGGCGCCGCTGAATACCTGCACCGATACACTTAAACGAGTAACCGCCACCAAGCTCCAAGGAGCTGTACCACATGCTCCTGATCTGTCTAGGCACTGCCCCTCTATGACGATTGCCGTTACGCAGGCCTGCCTCATCATCGAAATAGATCTCAGTATTTTCAGCTCAAGCACTTCCAGCAACAATTTACTTGCACCCATTCTCTCTTCGACAGGGACGAGATATATCAGATGTCGTTCATTTCCGGCTTAATGTAATGGGAGGTTCCGCAGGCTCTGAGACGCTTAAAATCACCTCAAAACCACAAGCAGATAATTGTTATATATTTAAATCCTATCCATATTGTGGGGCAAAATGGCGCAACCTGACTACAATGATGGTAGCAGCTTAGGTAACGGTTCTGACAATAAAGGCGCTGCTGGAATCCCGAGCGCCGGGTTAAGAATGGTCCCACCAGACAGGATATATTGAACAGTGGTTAGTGGCTCGTCAAGCAAAACGCTAGCCACTGGAGCCAACCCTTCCACAGTCGGTATTGCAAGATTTTCAACTATACCCAGTGTATCGCCGAGATTAAAAACGGCGCTGGTTCCAAGCTGCACTAACGCCCCGACTGGTGCAAGCGGGGTTTCAGCGACACCTGGAATTATTAAAGCCGGAATATTACTCAGCGGCTCTGTAGTCGCATATAACACATCAAATGTAAGCCCAATTACAGCTCTGGGCGAAACCGCATCCATCCCAATTTGGCTGCTCGCTACAGCATTTATATTGGGCGCTTGAGCAAGACTCCAAGATGAAAGGATTAATAGTAATGGGACGGGGGCATACTTAAGCATATCAATATATCCTTCCTACGGGTAATAATTATAGTATAGTGATGTACTATATATATATGACCTTTCGAAGTCAACACTTGGCTTGTTAATCCCCCCCGGGTTTCTCGGAGGCTAACTTTCTTGAGAGGATTAGCTGATGATCAAACGACTTGGATACTCTCCCGAAGTTCGGGAACGCGCTGTGTGCAAGGTGTTAACCGGCGAGCATGAACACAAATCGCGATGGGCGGCGATACAGTCTGTCGCGGCCAAGATTGGCTGTACCCCAGAGACCTTACGGTCTTGGGTTAACAAAATAGAAGCAGATAGCGGTGCCAGGCCTGGTATCACCACTGATCAAGACGCTCGGCTGTAGCAGCTGGAAAGAGAGAACCGTGAGCTGATGAGGGCCAATGAGATACCGCGCAAGACCACCGCTTTTTTCGCCCAGGCGGAGCTCGACCGCAAACCGAAGTAATGTCGGCGTTTATTGACCGGGAACGCGAGAATCACGGTGTCGAGTCAATCTGCAAAGTCTTGACGATTTCGCCGTCTACGTATTACCGCTTCAAAGATTTGGAAGCCAATCCTGCCAAGCGCTGCGTACGTACTCGGCGGGACGAGGTGTTGAAGCCTGAGATTGCGCGGGTCTTCGATAAGAATCAGCAGGTGTATGGCGCCCATAAAGTATGGAAGCAGCTGAACCGGGAATCGATTAGTGTTGCTCGTTGTACGGTTGAGCGGTTGATGTCCGGATTGGGATTGGAAGGTGTAAAGCGCGGTAAGCGTTGCATCACCACGATTCCCGATGAGCTGGCGGAGAAGCCGCTTGATTTGGTAAATCGCCAGTTTACCGCGCAGTCCCCGAACCAGCTTGGGTGGCTGACATCACGTAATTGGCTACCTGGTCAGGCTTTGTCTACGTGGCTTTTGTTGTGGATGTTTTCTCCCGCTATATCGTGGGTTGGCGGCTGCTGAAGAGTTTGCAGACGGATATTGTACTGGACGCCTCGGAGCAGGCGCTTTGGGCGAGAGGCAAGCCCAATGAGGTCATGCATCACAGTGACAGGGGTAGCCCGTATTTGTCGATCCGCTATACCGAACGGCTGGCAGAAGCTGGATTTCAAGCCTCTGTGGGGAGTGTTAACGATTCCTACGATAATGCCCTGGCGGTAACGATCAACGGACTATACCAAGCGGAGGTCATCCACAAGGATGGGCCATGGAAAGGGCTGGATGAAGTGTAGCGGACAAAGCGACTGGTTCAACCACCGACTGATACTGAGTTCAATTGTAGATATGCCGCCATCGGAATACGAATATCTGTATTATCAACAAGGCGAGTCTACAGCTGCATGACTCAAACCAAGAACCCTCCTAGAAACCCCGGGGGATTCATTGATGCGTATCTAATTTATTGAAGTAAAGTGATATAGCATTTAAGTTCACTGATGACACACTCATTACCCTGAGCTTGCGCTGTTCAAGGCGATTTTAAGCAGCCCTTATGTCTATAGCTTATCTGTAATACCCCAGAAATTGGTTGAGGTTGTTTCGTCGCAAAGACCCCACAGGTTTGACCCGCCGCGGCTCGACCGTGCTGTCATTGTCGTAACCTATGAACGTTACTGGGTTTTGAATATGCTTGCTAAATAGCGGAAAGGTCAGTCACTGCAGGTACAGTATTCAGTCGTAATGCCCGCGCGCGTCTCGATTAGCAAAAGCAGTGGGATCGGTAGCTATAATCGTTGATTGTCTTACTTTTGCGAAACAAGACGATGAATGGCGGCGCGTACTGTATCGCTTTTTTCCATCGGAAGAAAATGGGTCGTATCCTCGATCACTTTAACGTCTGCGGAAGGTAGTAAGGTTTGCAAGCGTTCGCGTGCGGCTAACGAGAAAGTTGATCCTCGGTCCCCGGACAAAGCGACTACTGGGCAACGTAACTGGCGAATACCAGGCCATGGATTGTGTTCAGTCTGAGCAAAGGTGGTGCTCTCCCACTCCGGCGAGCAAGCAAGGCGTATGTGATCCTCGTGATCCATGAAAGCAAAGCGAACATAGGCCTCTAGCCAGGTATCAGGCCAAGTTTTGAAAATACCTCTGCCACGGTAGTGATTCACCGCAGCTTCGTGCGACTCAAAGACTGCGCGCCGACGCGCAGCTCCCGCAGCAAGCGCTAGGCGTTGTGACCGGCGCAGCCGTTTGACGAGCCACATCTCCAGACCCTGTTTTCTATCCATAATTACAGGCTCCGCAAGAATCAATCCGAGCACTTTCTCTGGGCGACGGGCCGCGGCCATGATGCTTGCGGTTCCACCGATTGAATGGCCGGCCAACCAAATCGGTGTATCGAGGTGATCCAGTAGCGTAGTTAAATCCTGATAGTAGGTTTCCCATCCGCGGAATGTCGAAGCTTCTGCTGCATTGGCACTGAATCCATGACCTCTCATGTCCCAAGCCAGGACATTGCATTCGGCCTGAATATCATCAAGGAGTGGCTGGTATAGGCGACCATGAAATCCCGTAGCGTGTGCCCAGTGAAGCATTGGGCGCGATTGAGACTGTGGCCAGCGCCAGAATGAGATTGCTTGTCCGTCTGTAGCTTGAAATTCGCTTCGCCGAGGCATGGTCTGTCTACTGCTCCTGAGCTTCTGTATTCGTGGCGACTACTGCCGGGAGTAACAGCTGGACTCGTCCGCTGGCAATCGGTGCAGCCCTATTGTCTTGCCAACACATTACCTCGACCAGGCTTGTTCGCCTGCCTTGTCGAATAATTTCTGCGCTGGCGAAAGTCGGACGGATAGCCGCGAAGCGCAAATAGTTAATGTGGCTGTCTAGAATGCGTGGGCAACGGTTGTCTTTATCTCGACGTTGAGCAGCCGTCCGTGCGGTCAGCTCGATTAGTGCGGCTAGAACGCCGCCATGGAGCGCGGGTAACTTAAAGTTGCCGATCAATGCCTCACGATAGGGCAAATGAATTAAGACTCCTCCATTGTCAGTTTGGGCCTGAAGCCCAAGATGCCGGGCATACGGAATGCGTTCCAGTAAGCCTTGCCAGGCTAAGCACTCGTCGGGGCTATTGGCGGCGCCAGCGGCCTGGTATTTCGAATTACCGGTAGTGCACATACATCCCCCTAGGCGCGTTCATTTGCTAGAATTCTTCCACCTGGAGTGTTGCGCATAAAGGTTGCATTCGCTGTCGCCAGTAGCTCATGGCAGCCTTCATGGAAAATGTTGCAATGAATGAATGCGACCTCCTCTGTTAACTTGGGGCAGGTTGCTACCGCCAATAGGGCGCGATCGCCCTTGGCTGGTTGAAAGTAATCCACCCGTAAATCTAGCGTGGCAATTGGTGACGAATCTCTTGCCTCTGCAAGCACGGCTAACCCGCTGGCTGAGTCTGCCAGGGAGTAAAGCACACTGGCGCAGAATTCCTCGGTATTATCGTCGACGAACAACCGCGGGTTGGGCGGCAAGCGAATACATGCTTGGTTTTTGGTGATAGAGATAATCTGCATGCCCAGATCCCTGCTGTGAGGGACTTGTTCGGTAAACTGCCAAGCTATCGCTGTGGCTGAATTCCACTGATTATGCTTCGAATCTGTCATTTAGGATTTCGCAGCTTGCTCTATATTTCTAACTGGTTAGCGTTGGCGGGAATCGCTACTTTTTCATTGGTCATTGTCATCGCATTGACAGCCCGCATATCATTCGTGTCTAATTTTGGTTGGTTAACCAACCAAAGGTCAAGGTTTTTTATGTGTTATTAGCGGATCACCAGTTTTATGAAGTACGATCGAGGCGACGAGGCACTACTACGAATAATAATCTAAATTGCTCAAGGGTTTGTTATAGCCATGGTTAACAGACAGATTTTTTCCGCGGGAAAGCTAGGCGATAAGAGCGATGTTTTGACTCACGCGGCCCGACTTTTTCGTGAGAAAGGGTTCGAGAAGACTTCGCTTAAAGAAATTGCGGAAGCCTGCAGCATGCTTCCCGGGAGTTTGCATTATCGGTACAAGACTAAGGAGGCCCTCCTTGTCGAGCTGATGCGTTGGGGAATTGACTTAGTGTCTTCTGAGGTCGAGTCGGCGTACGAGAGCTCTGATGACCCGGCAGAGCAATTGCGACTTTGCATCAATGCGCATTTGCGAGCCTTGTTGGTGGACTCGGACGCGGTTTACGTGCTGCTGTTTGAGTGGCGAGCGCTGCGTCCGGAGGCTCGCAAAGATGTCATCGACCTGCGTGACCAATACGAATCCCTGTGGTCAAGAATCATTGAAAACACGGTTGAAAACGGCGTAACACGGAAGAATATCGATCACCGTTTGCTCCGACTCTTCGGGCTTGGGGCACTGAATTGGGTCGCGACCTGGTTTGACCCAAACGGTGATCATTCGCTGGACGCTATCGGTGACTTTATCTGGCAGATCGCTATCGACGGGGTGGTTAATAAAGGTACGCAAACATAGTATCTGGCTATGCAGGCGCCGGAGCTGTATAGGGCCGTCCGTGAGGGCGATGCGAGGTTTATGCTCTACCACTTCTCCTGATTTGCTCAGGTGGTCGGCCAAACCAGCGCTTGCAGGCACGCCTGAAATTGGCTCCGTCGTGATAGTTCATCAACGCGGCAATGGCCTCGATGGACAATTGGGTATTTAGTAGGTAGCTTGCTGAGACAGAATCTCGTCGCGAGGTAATGTTCAGAATTCTGTGTCATTTCTTTATCCTACAGTAAAAAGGAATGACCGATGTCCAAGCAAAAACCCACATTCGACATGGAAGCCGCCATCGCTGCTTTGAGTGACGGTCAAGATTTGACCGGGAAAGATGGTGTCCTCACGCCCCTGATCAAGCAGCTTACCGAATCCGCCATGCAGGCAGAGCTCGACAGCCACCTGGACCAGAACGACGCCCCCAATCGTAAGAATGGCAGCACCGCCAAGACCGTCAAGACCGTCAAGAGCACAGCCGGCAGCTTCGAGCTAAAAACGCCACAAGATCGGACCAGCACCTTCGAACCCCAGCTCGTCAGGAAACACCAGCCCCACCTCACCGATGAAATTGAACGTAAAATTCTTGCGCTGTACGTTCTGGGCAACAGCTACCAAGACATCCGCGGTCATATTGAAGACCTGTACGGTATCAGCGTATCAAATGGCACCCTCAATGCCATTACCGAGAAGCTGTTACCGGAACTACAAGCCTGGCAGGAGCGCGACCTGGATGCCATTTACCCCATCGTCTGGCTGGACGCCATTCACTACAAGATCAATGAAAATGGGCGCTACGTTAGCAAAGCTATTTACACCATTCTTGCCCTGAACATTGAAGGCAAGAAGGAGCTGCTGGGCCTATACTTCTCTGACCAAGACGGCGCACATCACTGGCTCAGCGTCCTCACTGACTTCAACAATCTCGGCGTCAAAGATATCCTGATCGCCTGTGTCTATGGCCTTAAAGGCTTCCCTGAGGCCATCAAGAGTCTGTACCCACATACCGAGATACAGCACTGCATCATCCACCAAATTCGCAACTCGATGGAGTGCGTGGCCACTTCCCGGGGCGACTGGATAACTATATCAGCTTATAGAACCCGTTAGAATGACACAGAGTATTGAACACCCTCTGCGAATTTCGCGAAATCTAGTGAACTCCTTTTTGAGTTTGCGTGCAAGTGTGCGTTTTGGACTTCCCCGGGTAATATAGGCAACTCTGCGCCTTCTATGGCATTGGGGAAGTAACGACGGGCAATTAAACTTTCATCTCATGAGCCGAAGTTACCAGCTCGAGATCTATCATCCAGAACCAATATTAGCTGACTAAGAAGACACTCCAAATTCTTTAATTGACTCGGAGAAAATCCGGCCATCATAGACTTAGTGTCGGGCCCTATGGTGTTGTTGGTGCAAAGCTTTACGCAATCACGACCAGTTTTGGTAATTGTTATATCGTGCCTCCGGCCATCCACAATGTTCTTCTTTTTTTTAATTAGCTTCTTCGAAAGTAGCAAATCTAGAATTCGCGTGGTGTTTGCTTTAGTTTGCCCAACTAATTCGGCTAGTACACCAGGGGACGATGTGCTTTCGTCGCATACCTCCAGAACAGCCAGCATGTGGTATTCGCTTGCACTTATTGAGTAAGCAGAAAGCATTCTTGTAAAGCAGCTATCAAGCAACCTGTCCGCCAACCTTAACAGGAGAAGGGGTTTAATCTCTTTACTTGGATATCCTTCTAGCTCTTCTGCCAATCTATCTGAGCTTCTGTTTATGTCGCTTAGTCGCTGCCTACCATTCATAAGTCTAATTCAGCCTTAAAAATCGGTTATAATACCCTTATTGTATACACTTGTACAATAGAGGTACTGCTATATTGTCTATTTCCACATTTTCCGAGAATTCTATTCGCAGAATTTGGACTGCCCTGCGAACATAGGTACTTAAGACGCCGGTTTTGAGGCGGCTTCAAAGACCTCTGGGCTGACGCCGCCAAGGTGGCTTTGGCGGCGTTTTTGATTGTAGAACATCTCGATGTAATCGAACACATCGCAAGAGGCCATGTCACGGGTTTTGTAGATGCGTTTCTTGATTCGCTCCTTTTTCAAGCTGCTGAAAAAGGACTCCGCAACCGCATTATCCCAACAGTTACCGCGCCGGCTCATACCGGGTTGTAGGTTGTGCTCCTCACAGAATCGCTGCCAAACATCACTGCCGTATTGGGTGGATTCAACCGGTCGTTGCAACACAGTGTTGTTGAATAGATTGTAAATACTCATCAAGCGCTTCTGCTGCAGTTTTCCAGCCTAACTTTTCCGAGGTTTGGCATTCAACGCTTGTGCCACTGCGTTGATTTCTCGTGCGCTCCATCGGGCCAAGTCCGTGCCTTTTGGAAAGTATTGGCGCAGGATCCCCTTGGTATTCTCGTTGGTGCTGACCTTGTACCCAAATTTAACGCCATGACCTTGATGAGATTTCCAGTTAACCTACCGGGATGGAGATCTCAGCATGACAAAGCGGTATACCGAAGAACAAATCATCAAAGCCATCAAGGAGCATGAGGCTGGAGCGAAGGTTGAAGACATCTGCCGCAGGCTCAATATCTCTAATAGCACTTTCTACAACTGGCGGAGTAAGTACGCCGGACTGGAAGTTAACGAAGCCAAGCGCCTACGGGAGCTGGAGTCCGAGAACAACAAGCTCAAGAAGCTGCTGGCCGACAAGCTCCTCGAAGTTGAAGCTATGAAGGATGTGCTCTCAAAAAAGTGGTAACGCCCGCTGTGCGCAAAAATGTCGCCTCTCACATGATCGACTCAGTGAGCGGCGAGCCTGCCAGCTATCGGGCGTGAGCCGAACGGCATTCAGGTATCAACCGGTGGTTCGTCAGGATCAGGAGCTCAGACATCGCCTCTTGGATCTAGCAGCAAAGCACAATGGGCTCGGTTATCCCATGCTACATGGGATGCTGAAATCAGAGTCTCTGGTCGTGAACAGAAAGCGAACTTACCGATTGTACTCTGAGGAAGGTCTACAACTACGTCACCGACGCAAGAAGAAGCTAAAGCGACCACCGATGCCGCTTGTGGTGCCTCTGGGCATAGTCCCTAAAGTAGTTATACGCAGAGCCCGTTTCAGCATCCACATACTGCCCCGGGAACCGCAGCGGGTTCTCGGATTGTGTCAGAGAAGCCGTCTTCATCTCACCATAGGGTGTAGAACTGGCCTGCCACACAGGTTGGCCCGCCGCATCGGTCATCACCTTGGGTGTACCCAGGTGGTCGGTGTGCATAAACACTAGCTGCTGAGCGTGAGTTGCCGCAGGGTTGTCGAGGTTTCTGTTTCTGTCTTTGTCTCAGACCGAGGCTCCCCCTCCACCATGGCAATACGCTGACCGCCCAGGTAGAGGTACTCCCGAACCACCGCGCCATTCGCGCGGGTTTACGCGATCAATTGGTTCTGGTGGTCGTAATGGAAGTGGGTGGTTTCCGTCGAACCATCAGCGCGATTGAGGTGCTTGCTCACCCGTTGCCTTTTGGCATTGTAGCGGTAGGTGGCGTTGATCTCTTCGGTGTTCACACGCCGCAAGCGGTTATTGGCACCGTAGATCAGCGCCCGGTTATCGCTCTGCCGGGCATCGCTGACGATATTGCCGGTGTCATCGTAGTTTTATCCACTCTACACACCAATACTGCTATAGGTGCAGTGACCCGCTGAGAGGATATGGGCGTAGAGCCCTACCTGATCGCCTCCACCCTGAGTGCCGTTATCGCTCAGCGCTTGGTAAGAAATCTATGCATTAACTGCCGGTTACCCGTTGGAAGAGACGACCTTCCTCCAGAACTAAAAGATCAAGCGTCTGACGCTTGCGGTTCAACCTATCGAGCGAACGCTAATGGTTGCACTGTACGCCAGGCAGATGGCTACAACGGACGCACCGCTATCTATGAAGTTGTGGTTATCGACGAACCGTTACGAAAAATGATTCATAGCCAAAAGCCAGAATCTGAGCTATTGGAGTGGGTCGGAGTGCAGAGAGCGAGCCTTTACCAGGATGGTGTAAGAAAAGTAATGCTTGGCGAAACCAGCTACGAAGAAATATTACGTGTTACGAAACTAGATTAGGAGCAAAAAGAGAGCTGCGCCACTGCCACTTGACCATCTACAAAAGCCATAAACACCACATAAATCATTAATAATCATAGTGTTACGGCATCCCGCCTAGCTATGGAATTTTCTAGTAGCATATGTCGAAACACCCTTAAAAGGCCCGGCACCCACCTCATAAATCCGCGCCTTCCGGTTATTCCAACATCGTTGCTGCATAGCTGGATAAAAACCGTTTCTAGTTTTACTCAACATCGAGCTACTATTGCTTGCCCTTCGTTCAGTGCACTCATCTCAGTTGGAATTTTACGTTCCTCAGAGCGTAGTGTGACTCAATACGGGCAAAACCTGCACGCCCCAAACTTTTACCCAATTACTTATTTTCTTCGAACAGGGAATCAAGCATGACTCGTTTCAGCTCAAAACTGGCTGGCTCTACTGCTTTATGTATTTTGCTAACCGCTTGTGCCAGTGCGCCACCGCCCAAGCAAGAACCACTGAGTTTAAACATCGATCCCTCTACAGTTGCCGCTGAGTATGTGGTGCTACAAAACGGTGACAAGCTCCCCAAATCCGGCAATGTCGTGATAACCAGCTGTAATGTCGCCTTTGGTAAGAAAACCCGTGCCAGCGCGTCAACGCAAGCTGGCGCTCTCAATCGCGGCTATACCCACGACGGCAAAGTTCGGGTCGATACCAAAGTGAAATCTGAGCTGATACTGGAAGGAATCGAGGACGCGCAGCTCGACCGTATTGGCAATTCGATCTGCACCGAGGCCAAAGCCACCCTGGTACAAGCTGGCTATAATGTGATTGATGCATCGAAAGACCCTTTGTTTCAACAACTGCAAAATAGCGGAAAGCCATCGCCTTACAGCTGGGACTTCAACAAAAGCGACTATGCCGTATTTGCACCAGCGGGATACCAGATTTGGGATGACCGTTTTCTCAACGTTGCAGGCGGATTGAAATCTGCCTTTTTAGCGGCAAAAGGTACCAACTCCAGCCAACTTCTAACTGGCTTGGTAAATAGCCAGCAAGCCACCGGTGTAGCGATGCACTTTGCCGTTGCGTTCGCCTCTGCTGAGGGCGACACAGGCCGGAAATCGATGTTCGCGACTGACGATACCGCCGAAATCAAGCATGACACCAGAATGATGGTGACTGGAGATATCAACTTTATCCCCGCAGCTCAACTGAAATGCTGGGAACGATTCGGCAAAACCGAGTGCATGGCTGATGGCGCTACGCCCAGGGTGGTGAGTTTGAAGCCTCTTATTGCCGAGGAACAAGCCTACGTCGCTATTCGCGATGTTCAGCCTACCGGCTCCAAGGTCGCCGAAGGGCTTGCCAATACACTCAACATGCTCTCTGCGTTGGCGGGCTCAACGGGTTCATCAACCATCGATATTCAGCAGCAAGGTGTTGAGGTTAACCCGGTGATTTACGAGCGCACAGCGCGGGAATACAGCCGTCGCTTTGTGCAAATGGCAATGGCGGTTCGTTAATGCCGCTCGCTGGCTCGGTTCGCTACTGCAGTGAATCGAGCCAGCAATTCTTTACGTTAGATGCTGGTCTATCCCTCGACTATACTTCCGCTTATGCCGTCTCGCCCTACTTGTAGTCACTGCCAACGCCCGCTTTCGGTTTGCCTCTGCGAGACCATTGTTCAGCGCGACAGTGTCTATCGCGTGCTGATTCTTCAACACCCCAAGGAAGCCAGGCATGCCCTCTCCTCTGCGCCGCTGCTTCGGCGCTCTATCGGTAATAGCTGTTTACTGGTTGGTGAAGTGTTTGACCCACCTGAGATAGTTGGGGCCAATTGGCGGGACACTAGCGTGTTGCTCTACCCAGGCGAATCGGCAATGACAGCGAGTGCCGTGGAGTCTAAGGGCATATCTCAACTTATTGTGCTGGACGGTACCTGGCGCAAAACTGCTAAAATTTTGCATTTAAATCCTTGGTTGGGTGAGCTGCCTCGGCTGGCTTTGCAGCCCAATTCTCCCAGCCGCTACCGGATACGCAAAGCACCCCGCCCCGACAGTCTGTCGACCATCGAGGCCACGGCAGAGGCCTTGAATTTGCTCCACGGCAACACCGAGTTCACTGCCATCCTCGGAGCTTTTGAGCGCATGATTGATCAACAGATCGAAGCAATGGGCGAAACGACCTTTAAACGCAACTATGCCGATCGGCAGTAGCGCTGTTTAACGACATCAGCGTGACTAGCTGCCAGGTAACTGGCTAAGGTTTTTGAGTTGCTGCTGAATTTGCTTGGTTATCGTTTGTGGGTCACAAGCGTTGGCCCTTAGCAAACCCTCAGTGTCAAAGGTGCCACCTCGGTTGCGATAGCCAAATGCCAAGCAGCGTTCGGGGCCCAGATCCAGCGGCCTGCACACGCCCATCAGTACTTCTGGCCGCAAGTGGGACACAAATACCCGCAAACGGATATCCTTTTTAAACAGCTGATATTGCCGGCCGGGCTCGACAACAAAGTCCTGTTCATAGTCGTCCCTTGGCAACCTAAATCGGCCAGGCTCCAGCAAATAGCTAATACGGCACTGGACTCCCCTGCCAGTCAAAGCCTCCTTAACCGCTTTACATACCTGTAATTGGTAACCTCCAACCGCCACCAGCTCGACCTCGGCGGCGTCCCCCTCTTCCACCACTAATGCGCCCTGCTCCACCAGCTGTTTTGCTTCTTCGGGGCTAAAAGTCGTTTCCAATTCCTGCTTGGGGATCGTCATCGCCCAGATTTGGCCTTGGCTTTGATAGCAGGCATCGATACAGGCGGCAGCACTGGTGGCGTCGGCGGGGTATTGAACCCGCGCCATGTCGCTCATCTCCCCCATCAACACCTCGCCAAAGGCTGAATCCTGGTGGGATTGTTCGTTTTTACCGTTCTCCCACAGGTGGGAAGTTGCGATCACCGGCACCGAAAGCCACTTGGGTGCGCGGCTAAGTTCTTTTTGATGGCGGGCAAAGATAATGGTCTGCCGTAAGGCACCCACCATTTTCATCGCAAAGGCTTCATAACTGACAACCAGATTCAGCCCCCCTTTATTGCCCAGTGCAGCACTGACCACGGCCTCCTCGTTGAGGGCAGTGATTACCGAGCCGTGGAGGGATTCCGCCACACCGGCTTCGGGGCTGAGCACCCGGTGCTTGAGCAAATCCAGGGTTTGGTTCATGCGATTACTGCGTAACTCATCGGGATTGCCAACCCGTACCCGGATATCGGGATTGGCTTGATGCCACTGACAAAAGCGCGCATCCACGGCAGACATGGGTGACGCGGCATCGCCCAGGTGGTATTCCTCAGCGGTTCCCGGATGCTGCAATGAGACGTCCCGACGGCTGAGAGGATGGTCTTTCTCCTGCAGTCGTTGATCTGCATCGTGCTGCAATAGATGACTGAGACAGTCATCCAGGGTTTGCCGGTTAACATGCAGCTTGGAGGCGTGTTCATTGAATAATTGCCGGGACTGTTCATCGCTTCGGGGATTGCCCGGCAGCGGTGTGCCGTGAGCCGCGTTGGTCCCGGCGCCATAGAAACCATAGCCCTTCTCGGTTTCCGCAATCAGGTACGGTAACTTCACTGGATAACGGGTGTGGTCGGCACTGTGGGCATCGCAACAGGCCTGTAACCTCGACTCCGCCTCAAACACCCCCCATACAAACGCGGCGGGGTCGCGGCCGTCGATGGCGATGGGATGGAAGCCATTTTGCTCCAGGTGCTCGTAAAACCATGACAGACCACCCTGTTGATACATCGTAGAACGCTGATCAATACGCCGGCCATTGGCGATCATAACTGGAGTCACTAAACCGCAGTCCTCTGCCCGCCACCAGCGACTGGCCCAGTCGCTGCCGCGCTGTTCTTCGAAGGCGCCGTCACTTAAAAAAGCCACCAACCG
This sequence comes from Spongiibacter nanhainus, assembly GCF_016132545.1. GTDB lineage: Bacteria > Pseudomonadota > Gammaproteobacteria > Pseudomonadales > Spongiibacteraceae > Spongiibacter > Spongiibacter nanhainus. The sequence continues at coordinate 1,957,291 of NZ_CP066167.1, read as the reverse complement.
TTCGCCGGGCAAAGGCATGTGCACGTATTGCAGCTCGGCAAAGCCCAGATAACCACCCTCAATTAGGCCGCCGGCCGTGTGGGGGTTAACGTGACTGCCCAGTGGCACGCCAGGCCGACCCTTATCATCAATGGCATAGCTGTAGAAGTCCCTGGCCAGCTGAGATAAACCCTCGTCACTTAGAGGATAACGAGCCACTTGTTCAGCATGGAGGTTTTGCAGCAGTACGTTGACGGCTTCAATGGCAGCCACACAGTGCCCCTGCCCCATCAGCCAACTTCGGGTAATGCCCGCCAGTCGGTTAGCCACCATATAGCCAACATAGGCCGGCACCATATTGAGGGAGCCACCGGTGTGGCCCTGGGGGTTAGTTTTGAAATCGTCGGTTTCCAGTTCCCTGCCGGAAAGATCTACCGTGGTGCTATAGGTCATATGCACTACCAGCCACATTGCGGCACTGGTAACACGGTCAGCGGCGGATAGCACCTCCAGCACTTCGTCAATTCGCTGAAACCGGCCCTCGCAAATTAATTGCTGACAAAGGTCAAATACCCGGACCTGAGTCTGGTCGCTGTGAGTCACCACCCCGTAGCCTGCTGACCAATGGGCAAAGGCTGGATAGGTATCACGATACTGACGAGCGCGCTGCTCAATACGACGGTTATCTTGCGGATCTACAAAATACATCCCAACATCCTCATGGCTGTACTGATCAATAAACGCCTTTGGCCGTTAGCGATCTCGACGGATAAGTTCATGGTTATCGTTAATGTAAAATCGCCTGTCGACAGCGCTGAGCATAGCGGCGGCTTCGTCGGCAAAGCTAGCCCAACACTTTACCGCTGAGGTGTCCTCGGTGAGTTGTCGCGGCAACTCAGCGCGCCCACCTGGAGGGCGCAGCTCTATTCCCAGATGGTCGAGCCCTGATAACAGTTTATGGCAAATCTCAGCGCTGTTTTCGGCAATCCCGCCACTCAGCACCACGCCGTCAAGCCCACCCAGAATCGCGTAGTAACTGCCCAGGGTTTTCTGAAAGCGATGGCGGAACAGCTCAAAAGCGCGTTGGCTCTTGGCGTCCTCACTGGCGAACAAATCCGCCATATTGTCGTGACCGCCCGATACCCCAAACCAGCCGGACTGCTTGTTCAGCACCGCGTCAGTATCCTCGGGGGACCAGTTTTCCTGGCGCTGGAGCCAGGTCACCAGCCCCGGATCAAGATCTCCACAGCGAGTGCGCATCAGCAAGCCTTCGTTAGGCGTAAAGCCCATGGTGGTGTCGACCGGTTTGCCGTCTTTGATTGCCGCCATTGAACAACCGCTACCTAACTGTGCTGTTACCAAGGTGTAGTCCCGTTTACCGGGGTTTAAGATTTGCCACTGATCCACCATTGCATGGTGGGCAAAGCCATGAAAACCGTAGCGACGCAGCCGGTATTTTTCTACCAGTGACGCCGGCAATCCATAGTCCTGAGCCACCTTCGGCAGATCATTGAAAAATTCGGTATCGAAGACGACAACAATGGGTGGACTGAAAAAAGATGGGTTGGAGTGGGCCCACTGAAGTTGCTCAATGAGGTCGATAGCGACCTTGTTGTGTAGTGGTGCCAGGGGCACTAGCCCCTTCAACGTTTTAAGGTTGTTGTTATCAACGAGTAGGGGCTCGCTGTAAAAGGCTCCGCCGTGGACAAAGCGAATCACCACTGAACATACATCGCAGTGGGCCATGGCCTCTGCAAGAGCGACCGTCGCCCCCTGCTCTGCATCCTCTTTAAATTGGCCGCTAAAAAGCGGCCCCGAACCACGATAACAGGCTAATTCAGTCTGTTCGTGCACACTCCACTTAATAGAAGAACTTCCCGGATTGAGAACCAGCAATGCAGGTTCTGCAGAATGTGAATGCGTCATACGCTAAGGACCATAAGCAAGAGAAACTCAAGGTTTTTGGCTTTAAGTGCGCTTTATAAGGGCTGAGTGTAAACAGGGTGCATTCACGCTGCCGTGACTGTCCACAGCGGCGCAACTCTGAATACTAGCTCGCGCCTCATTCGCCTTTGGGAGTATCATCTAACTACGACATTGACACTAATAAGGACACTATAAGAAAGGACACCCTATGAAAATAGAAACCTTGGCTGTGCGTGGTGGTTTTCACGTTGATCCCACCACCAATGCGGTTGTCACTCCAATTTACCAAACCACATCCTATGCCTTTGATGATACCCAGCACGGCGCGGACCTGTTCGATCTCAAAGTACCAGGCAATATTTATACCCGGATCATGAATCCCACCAACGCCGTATTGGAAGAACGCGTTGCCGCGATGGAAGGCGGTGTGGGAGCTCTGGCCCTGGCGTCTGGTATGGCCGCCATCGAATACTCCCTGGAGACTATCTGCCAAGTCGGCGACAACATCGTCACTACCGGTAAACTCTATGGCGGCACCTACAATTTCTTCGCCCACAGCCTGCCCCGACGTGGTATAGAAGCCCGTTTCGTCGATCACGACGATTACGAGGGCATCGCCAACGCCATTGACGAAAACACTAAAGCGGTATTTTGTGAGTCGGTGGGGAACCCGGCGGGGAACATTGTCGACATTGCCAAACTGGCCGAAATCGCCCACCAGGCCGGGGTGCCGCTGATGGTGGACAACACCGTTGCTACCCCCTACCTGTGGCGGCCCATCGAGCACGGCGCCGATATCGTGATTCACTCCCTCACCAAGTACATGGGCGGCCACGGCAATTCTGTAGCCGGCATTATTGTGGATTCTGGTCAATTCCCCTGGGCTGAGCACAAAAAGCGTTTCGCCATGCTCAACGAGCCGGACCCTTCCTATCACGGCGTGGTTTATACCGAGGCGCTGGGGGAGGCGGCATTCATTGGACGAGCCCGGGTCGCGCCACTGCGCAATACCGGTGCCGCCCTCAGTCCCATGAATACCTTTTTAATACTGCAGGGCATTGAGACGCTGCCACTGCGTATGGATCGCCACTGCGACAACGCGCAAAAAGTCGCCGAGTTCCTGCGAGATCACCCCCAGGTGAACTGGGTCAATTACGCTGGCCTGCCGGAAAGCCCCTATCACCAGCTCGCCCAGCGTTATATGAATGGACGCGCCTCGGGTATTCTTAGCTTTGGTATAAAGGGCGGACAGCAAGCCGGCGCGCGATTTATCGACGCCCTGGAGCTGGTGTTACGACTGGTCAATATCGGCGACGCCCGCTCTCTGGCCTGTCATCCAGCGTCCACGACTCACCGGCAACTGGACGAGAAGGAACTGGCCAATGCCGGAGTCAGTCAGGACATGGTGCGTCTGTCTATCGGTATAGAGCATGTCGACGACATATTGGCCGATATCAGCCAGGCCCTGGACGCCGCCAAGTAGCAAGCTGTGGGAGGGCTCGCCCTCCCCGTAGTTTGTATGGCGGCGCTGTAACATTGGCCGGGTGAAGATCATCTGTAACTCGGCCGGTTCAGTCCGTTACCGGCCCCAATTAAGAGTGCCACTGGTTATGACTTACCAATTAAACAATAAGGTCGCCATTGCAGCCTTCGACGATGGCAAAGTTAACGCTGTGAATGAGGCGTTTATCGACCAGCTCAATCAGTATCTCGACGATGCCGAGCGGGACGCCGGTGCCTTGATCATCACTGGGCGGCCGGGAATGTTTTCTGCCGGCTTTGACCTCAAAGCTCTCCAGGGTGACGAACAGGCCGCCGCCCGGCTTGTACAGCGAGGCATGGCCATGTTGGTGCGCCTCTATGAGTACCCGCTGCCATTGATCGCGGCCTGTAGCGGGCACGCTATTGGCCTGGGTGCTTTCATTTTGTTGGCTTCAGACAACCGTATTGGTAGCGCCGGGAGTTACCAGATCACCCTGCCAGAGACAGCACTGAGTATGCCCTTCACCCCAGTATTGCTCACCTTGATCAACGACCGAGTGAGCAGTAGCCATCAAACCCGCACCGCGCTTCAGTCCAGCCCCCTCTCCCCGGAATCTGCCGTCACGGCGGGGTTTCTCGACCTGGTCGCGGCCCCCGATGAGCTTTTAACCACAGCGCAGACTATGGCGGAGAAGCTTGCCGAGCTACCTCAGGCAGCTTACGCCGCCAACAAGCGGGATCTCCGGGCGCAATCCCTGGCGGCAATGCGGACATCCCTCTGAATCTAGTTCACTGCACCGGCTCTCATTCCGGATCATCGGGCCGCCCCGAGGGGTAACCATTCAGACTGGATTTGCGAGCTTTCCACAAATAGTAAAGGGCAGGCAGCACCAACAAGGTCAGAAGCACCGCGCTTAACATTCCCCCAACCATCGGCGCGGCAATGCGGCCCATCACCTCTGAGCCAGTGCCAGTGCCTAACATGATCGGCAACAGACCGATAATGATGGAGGCGGCAGTCATCATCACTGGCCTCACCCTCAGGCCAGCCCCTTCCAGTACAGCCGAGCGCAGATCCTGATGATCGGGCTGTTTGCCCCGCTGTCGGGCTAGCGCCAGCATCCGCTGGTATGACTGATTGAGGTAGACCAACATGATCACACCAATTTCCACGGCAACACCGGCCAGCGCAATAAAGCCGACCCCCACGGCCACCGAAAAATTGTAACCCAGCGCGTACATCAACCAGATGGCCCCCACCATCGCCAGCGGCAGGGTTCCCATAATCATCGCCACTTCGGCAAAACTGCGGAAGTTGAGGTAGAGCAACACCACAATTATGGCCAGGGTCAGCGGCACCACGTAGCTGAGTTTTTCCTTGGCACGCAGCATGTACTCGTACTGGCCCGACCAATTCAGAGAGTAACCCGGCGGCAGATCGACCTGCTCACTCACCACCGTCATTGCCTTATTGACGTAGCTGCCCACGTCAACGCCATCGATATCCACAAAGGTCCAGCCATTGAGACGAGCGTTTTCGCTTTTTATTGCAGGTGGGCCATCCTCGACATAGACCTCGGCCACATCGCCCAATGCAATGCGCTGGCCGCTGTCGGTAACGATGGGCAACAAGGCCAATTGCTCTGGCGAGTCGCGGTAGTCCTGGGGATAGCGCAAATTCACCGGGTAGCGCTCCAGCCCCTCGACCGTCTGGGTCACGTTCATCCCACCAATGGCAGTGGCCACTACCTGTTGGACATCGGCAATATTCAGCCCATAACGGGCGGCTTTGTCCCGCTTGATGTCCACCTTAATGTAACGGCCACCCGCTACTCGCTCGGAGTACACAGACGCCGTGCCTGGCACGTCTTTCAACACTTGCTCCAGGCGCTTGCCAATGGCTTCTATCTGGCTAAGGTCGGGGCCGGCAACCTTGATGCCCACCGGGGTTTTGATACCGGTAGCCAACATGTCAATGCGAGTTTTGATCGGCATGACCCAGGCGTTAGTCAGACCGGGAAATTTGACCAGGGCATCCAGCTCCTTTTTAAGGGCTTCAGTGGTCAAGTCCTGTCGCCATTGATCTCTGGGCTTTAGCTGAATAAAGGTTTCGATCATGGTCAAGGGTGCCGGGTCGGTAGCCGTTTCGGCCCGGCCGATTTTGCCAAATACTGTTTCCACCTCCGGTACAGTGGCAATCAATTTGTCGGTTTGTTGTAACAACTCCCGGGCCTTACCGATAGACAAGCCAGGATAGGTGGTGGGCATATACATTAAATCCCCTTCATCCAAAGGAGGAATAAACTCGCTGCCAATCTGGGTTGTGGGCCAAAAGCCCAGAGCGGTGATCATCAGCGCCACGACCAGCGTCGCTTTCGGATAGTTCAGCACGGTGTTTAAGGCCGGCATATAGGACCTGGTCAGAAGGCGATTGAGGGGATTCCTGTCCTCCGGCAGGACTCGGCCGCGGATAAAATAGCCCATCAGCACGGGCACCAGCGTCACCGCTAAGGCCGCACTGGCTGCCATGGCATAGGTTTTGGTAAAGGCCAGGGGTGAAAACATCCTCCCTTCCTGGGCCTCCAGAGTAAAAACCGGCACAAAGCTAACGGTAATGATGGACAAGCTGAAGAATAAAGCTGGCCCCACTTCCGAAGCGGAGTCCGCCACCACTTGCCAGCGATTCTCGCGAGTCAGCGGTGTACGCTCCATGTGCTTATGCATGTTCTCGATCATCACTATGGCGCCGTCGATCATCGCGCCAATGGCAATGGCAATTCCCCCGAGGGACATGATATTGGCGTTCAGGCCCTGTAGATGCATCACAATAAAGGCGGTGAGAATCCCCACTGGCAGGCTGACGATGGCCACCAAACTGGAGCGAACATGAAATAGAAACGCCACACACACCAGAGCAACCACGATGAATTCCTCCAGCAATTTGTGCCACAGATTGTCCACGGCACGCTCGATCAGGCTGGAGCGGTCGTAAACCGTCACCACCTCGACCCCTTCAGGCAGGCCGTCTTTCAAAGATTCAAGTTTCGCCTTTACACCGTTGATGGTTTGCTGGGCGTTTTCTCCGGATCGCATGACCACAATGCCACCCACGACTTCGCCCTGGCCATTCAGTTCAGCAATGCCCCGCCGCATTTGCGGGCCAAGCCCAATATCGGCCACATCTTTTAGCAACAGCGGCGTGCCGTTCACGTCCAGGCCCAGAGGGATCGTTTCCAGATCGTCGATGCTCTGGATATAACCGCTGGCGCGAACCATGTACTCGGCTTCGGCCATTTCCACCACCGAGGCCCCGACCTCTTGGTTGCCACGCTGGATAGCCATCTGAATATGGGACAGGGGAATGTTAAAGGCGCGAAGCTTGTCGGGATTCACCTTGACCTGGTATTGCTTCACCATGCCGCCCAGTGCCGACACTTCAGAAACGCCGGGTACCGTCTGCAATTCGTATTTTAAGAACCAGTCCTGAAGACTCCGTAGCTGGCTGATATCGTGCTTGCCACTGCGATCCACCAGGGCATAGAGATAGATCCAGCCCACCCCCGTGGCGTCTGGTCCAAGTTGCGGCCGGGCGTTCGTCGGTAAGGTAGGCGCTACCTGAGACAGATACTCCAATACACGGGAGCGAGCCCAATAGGTGTCGGTATCCTCGTCGAAAATCACATAGACGTAGGAGTCACCAAAAAAGGAATAGCCCCGCACGGTTACCGCCCCGGGTACCGACAACATGGCGGTGGTTAAGGGGTAAGTAATCTGGTCCTCAACCACCTGGGGTGCCTGGCCGGGGTAGTTGGTCTTGATGATGACCTGCACATCGGACAAGTCGGGTATGGCGTCCACCGGGGTGTTTTTCAGGGACCAGCCGCCAACACCAACCAGAATCAGCGTCACCAGCACCACAAAAAACCGGTTGTGGACCGACCAGCGGATCAAAGCTTCAATCATGGCTGTGCTCCTGTGCCCGCTGATCTGTGTCACTGAGACTGGCGCCGTGCTCCAAGACCTCTACGACGGTGAAGGTGCCATTGTCGACCCGAAAGCGAAATCGAAGACGATCCCCCTCAGACAATGCGTCGAGGTCTACTCCCCGACCCACGCCAAAATCCAGTGTCGAAGCCGGTCTACCCCACTTCGCTATGGCCCCCCGGGAGATGTTCACGGTGCCAGCTTGCACGTCGACTCGGTTGACAGTGCCACTGACCTCCGCCGTGTTATCGGGCTCGACCTTCATATCGCCGTGGTCCATGCGTTTAAAATCAGAGCTTTTACTGGACTCGGAATCGATCAAAAACTGCGCTGATGTCACAATGCGATCATCCGCCACCAAACCGGACAGAATTTCCACCTGATCCTCGCCGACCCGCCCTACTTTCACAGCAATGGATTTAAACCGTCCCTCTCCCTGTGCCAGCACCACCCGGGATTGGCTGCCAGTGCGGATCAACGCCTCCCGGGGGATGAGCAGTGCCGCTTCAGACGGGTGTGTATCGATAGCCATCTGGGCAAACATACCCGGTTTCAGGTAGCGGTCATTGTTATCAAATCGCACCCTGACCTGGGCAGTGCGGGTCTTGGGGTTAAGGGTCGGATAGATATAATCCACCTTGCCAGTCCATTCCCGACCCGGCACGTAGTCCAGCCTCATGCGCACCGGATCGCCCTCTTTAACGCTGACAGCCTGGCGCTCGAAGACTTCACCGATCACCCAAATATGCTCTAGCTGGCCAATGGACATCATCTCCATTCCAGGCTTCACAAACATGCCTTCTCGCACCATCAGGTTGTCCAGTACCCCGGATTGTGGCGCGGCTACGGTGATGGTTTGGCTGACCTTGCCGGTGCGCTTAATGCGATCAATATCGGCCTGGGGAACCTGCAAGGCTTCCAAACGCTCCATAGCGGCAGCGATCAAGGTGGGGTTGTTCCGCTTTAAAGCCAACTGAAGTTCTTCCTGGGCATTAACCAGCATCGGCGAATACAGGGTGTAGAGGACGGCACCCTTGGCGACGGGGTCGCCAGCCGCCTTGACGTGGAGTTTTTCCACCCAGCCTTCAACTCTGGGGTGAATATGGATCAAGCGGTCTTCATCGTATTGGACATAACCCACGGTATTCACCGTCATCGCCAACTGCCCCCGCGTCACTCCCGCGGTGCGCACCCCCAGATTGTTGACCACATTGGGCGAAATCGTCACCGCACCGGCGCCTTGCTCTCCCCCGTTATCGCCCTCCTCATACACAGGGATTAAATCCATGCCCATTGGGGACTTGCCGGGTTGATCCCGCTTAAAATTTGGGTCCATCGGCGCCACCCAATACAGGGGCTTTTTGTTGTTTTTATCGTCAGCGCCGTCGCCCTGCCATAGCGCCAGGTTGTAGGCGGTGACGGCCGTGCCAAGGAGCAGCGCGCTGATGATGAGGACGGAGTGCTTATCAGGCCTTTTCATGGGCGAACCTCCTTCGTCGGGTTGGCTGGGGCCGTGTTGAGCAGGTAGTTCAATTCGGCAACGGTTTTTTGTAGATCGATCCGGATCTGTAAAAAATCAATCTTGGCATTGAGCTCAGCGATACGGGCCCGAACGGCTTCAGCAAAATCTCCCACATCGTTGTTGTAGGCTGCCAGTGCGGCCTCTGCCTGCTCTGCCATTTGCGGCAGCAATGCCTGGTCATACAGTGCTCGCCGCTGATCCAGTCGCTTGAATTGCACAATGCGGGCATCCAACTGTGCAACTAATTGCCGCTGCAACAGTGACCGCTGTGTTTTTAACGCCTCGACTCTGGCGCTGGCCGCCTTTAAGCGCTGGTCCTGGCGCTGAGCTGTAAACACAGGGAGGTCAAAGCTGACACCGACAGAGACCAAATCCGCTCTTTCAGCACCCAGCGGGGTGTCGTCCCGGTATCCGTATTGTGCTGATACCCCCCAGGCCGGTTTGTATTGTTCTTTCGCTAACGCCACTTCGGTTTGCCGAGCCAGGATTTGCTTGTTGAGGGCCCGCAGTGTGGGATGTTGCTGTACCCGGGTGTAGTACCACTGTTCAGGCCGGGGGCCGCTGTGGTCGGCCAACATTTCCAGGGGCGGAGCCCGCTCGGGAAGATCCGCTGCGAGGGGCCCACGGGCGCTATTGCCCGCCCACTCAGCCAATTTTTGCTGATAGCTTTCCAGTTGCTGCCGCAGAACAGTGAGGCGGTCATCAAGGCGGGTCAGCTCCAGTTGCGCCCGTATGACATCCTGTTGCCGGGCTCGCCCCAGCGCCGAGGAGTAACTGGCTTTGGTGGCGTCCACCAGGTGTTCGAACAGGGCCCGATCCTTTTCGATCAGGCGAATACTTTCCTGTGCCCTAAAAGCCTCCAGCCAGAGCTGGGTTACGGTGGTCGCGACCTTGGCTTTGCGATCCTCTCTGAGCAGGGGCTCACGTGCGGCCAATTGTTGCTTTTGCCGCTGCGACAAGGCGCGGGTCTCGCCCCGGGGAAAGCGTTGGCTCACGCCAATGTTCAGTTGGGTCATCGGCTCCTGATCGCTATCGAAGGTATTGGTAGGGAAGTTGACCGCACCGAGATTGATTGTTGGGTCCGGCAGGCTGGACTCCGCGATTGACTCACTCTCCAGCGCCACCTCGCGGTGGTGACTGCCTTCCAGCCAAGGATCCGATTCGACAGCGAGCTGCAAGGCTCGCTCAAGTGACAGCGGCGATTGTGCCGCCGCGGCAGAGGCCATTGTGGCCAAGTACGCCAGCGACAGGGTCTGCAGCAAAGCCCGCTGCATGGGCAAAAATCGTTTCATGGTATTCCCGAATAAGCCTGCAATCACCGCCCAGAAATGGCCGTAGCGATCGCGCAAATTGTGAGGTCGGGAGCCCTGGGGCGCCCACTAACTGAGGCGTGCTGCGGCCCGACGTTTAGGCGCAACTACCCTGTATCAGTGGGAAATGGGGGGACGGAACGGAGAGCTGGGCTCGATGCCCTGGAGGTACACGGCATAGACCGAGTAATGGGTGGGGGACTTTGAAATCAGGGGCTGTCCACGATCGTCCACTAGAGCGGCGACAGTGGCAGCGCAACCGGCTTTTGCACAGAGGCTGTCCTGGCAGCAATCCGCGTTCTCGAAGCCGGAGTGATCCATGGACAGGTGGTGGTTGGCTTGGTGGATGGATTGAGGGCGCATGTCATGCCCGGCCATATCTCTATCCCCATCCACACCCATATCACTGGCGATGCCATCGCGTGTTTGGTCGAGCGTCTCAGGCATATCGGACATGGACGCGGGAGCCGTCATGGAAAGGTGAGAGCCCACACTACCGCAGGGCGCGGCTAGCGCCGAAAAGGCCTGACTGAACACCGCCAGAAGCACGACGCAGGCAATATGAATTCTGAATGTACGATGCCGCATAAAAGGAACGCAACGCTGATTGATAAATAAAACATACCTGAATCTGCGTCGATTTCAACGTTTGCCCTGCTCGCAGACTGACTTATCAAGGAGAATAGCAGCAACTATACGAGGGTTTGTAACAGGCCTAGGCCCTTGCTATTGTCTGAGGATATCGCATTGATCAGGGACGATCACTGTCATGAAAACCACACACGGATGGCTTTCGGCGCTGCTGTGCCTGTGCATCGCCTCCCAGGTATTGGCCGCCGAGCCATTGTATTTCTGGCACGATGACGCCGGCAGGCCCCACTACAGCGAGTCGCCACCAGGCGATAACCGCAGCTATAGGAAGTTAAAACCTAACGACCTACCAAGCCTGCACATCACTCCACCCGCAGACAAAAAACTTTATCCGTCCACCAGGAGCAAGGGCAGCAGCGGCAGCGGCGCCTACTATCAACAACGCAGCGATCGTAACCGCAATCGCCACACAAAAGCCGAGTGCCGTCAATACGAAAGTCAATTGCGTCGTATGGAGCGCTGCGTTAGGGAAAACGACTGTGGATTAACTAATCGGGAACTGCGCCATAAGCACCATCACTGGAACGTGATGTACCACAAGTATTGCGACTTTTAGCGGCCTTACTGGCAGTGCGCCTAGTCCAACAGCGTGTCGCTCTGGTAGACGAGGGAAATATCCGCGTTGACGCCCTTGCCGCCGGCGGTGTTGTCAGCCCCCAGGGTGACTATCTCAAATCGCGGTGGCGCGTGGGATGACTGATAACGATAGGGCCTACCCCAGGGGTCTTCAGTCAGAGAAGGCCGATCTACATACGGCCCCTGCCACTTGTTGGGGATGGGCTCGACTATCGGCACCGCCAGCAAAGCCTCTAAACCCTGCTCTGAGGTGGGGTAGCGACGATTGTCCAGCTTGTAGCGATGCAGAGCAGCAGAGAGACGGTTGAGTTCGCTGTCCACCTGCTTGCCTACCGCACCGTCGAGGCGCTGCATGAGGATGTAAGCAAATATCAAGGCCAGGACCGCCACAACGGCCAACACCAGCATAACCTCCCGCAGGGATATACCGGCTTCCCGGCGTTTCGCCAGTTTGGGTGTACGAGTCGCTAATCGCATAGAAGTGAGCGTGGATCCAAAACCGAAAACTTTGTCACCGTAATCTATAACGACCAGTAACGGTTCGACTTTAGCTGTTCAACCACTTTCCACAGCGAACGCTCAACTGTGGCTTCGGCGGCCAAGCCGAGCTTTTCTTGAATACGGCGTTTTTGTCGATAGCGAACCGCAAACAGATCAGCTTGATCCCGTTGCTTCAACAGGTAGTCATCGCTGGTACCCAACTCATCGATCAGTTGCTTGTCCAGGGCGCGCTGACCAAACCACACTTCGCCGGTGGCGATGCCGTCCACATCCAACTGCGGGCGGTGCTCTTTAACAAACTCTTTAAAGAGCTGGTGGGTATCTTCCAGCTCTTCCAGGAATTTTCGGCGTCCGGCCTCGGTGTTCTCACCCACCATAGTCAGGGTTCGCTTGTGCTCGCCCGCAGTGTGAAGTTCAACGTCGATATCGTGTTTTTTCAGAAGCCTGTGGAAGTTGGGCATCTGCGCCACCACCCCGATGGAACCGAGGATGGCAAAAGGCGCGGCCAGCAGGCGATTGCCGATACAGGCCATCATATACCCCCCCGACGCCGCCACCCGGTCAATGGCGATAGTTAAAGGAATGCCCCGATCGCGAATACGCGCCAGCTGGGAAGCCGCCAGGCCGTAGCTGTGCACCATACCTCCGGGGCTCTCCAATCGCAGTAGCACTTCGTCTTTGTCCCTGGCTATAGTCAGTACCGCAGAGATTTCCCGGCGCAGATGCTCCACTGCAGAGGCGCGGATATCACCGTCAAAATCCAGTACAAATATGCGCTTCTTATCTTCTGCCGGAAGCTTACCTTTGCGCTCGGCTTTGTCTTTTTTCCGGCGTTCCTTGTGGTGCTTTTTATAGTCGGCCTCGTTCATTAGGGAGTAGTGAAGCGCGTCTTCCCAATCCTCATAACGGTGGTTGAGATTGGTGACCTCAATGTGCCCCTCCTCACCCTCTTTGCGGCTGCGCTGACTGATGGCAACAATGGCGCCCACCACAATCACAATGGCCACCACAGCGGTGACGACTTTAGCGAGAAACAATCCGTACTCAGACAAAAATTCCAACGAAGGCTCCAGGTTAGATAAATAAAATCAGGCAAAAAAGATCGACCATAGTCTTATGCGGGACCGCGCCAAGTCAAGAACTGCTCCAATCCTGCAAGGCTTTGATGGCAATGGGGTTTTCCCCCTTGAGGAACAAGCCGCTGCGGCCGAGGTATACCGCGTACACGGCGCCGTCTTGCAGTGGCGCAAAGACCGCGTTGCCGAAGTCTACCTCCACCCATCGGCGCAGCGGTTTGAAGTCACCCAACCACTGCCAACTGTCCACTAATTCGCCGCTCTCTACAGCGTAAACACTGCGCTGTGTCTGGTTTCTTTCTTGTTCAAGAGACTGATAGCGACCCGAGACACGGCTTAGGCGGACCAAATTCTGTAGCCCCATTCTGGCCATTGGCAGCTGCCAACGCAGCACCCTACCCTCCAACATCCACTGATCGCCGTTAAGGGTAAATCGCTGGCTCGGTCCACCGTTAAAGCGGTCCAGGACAATATCAAAACGTTGGTCCCCACTCTGAGCCACAAACACCTTGGCCACCTGCTCTTCTTCCGCCAAAAGGCGATAACTAATCACATCCTGGGTGAGCACAACGACAGCACCGGTAAGCGGCACCAACACCAGGGACAGACAGCAGGTGCGAAGTGGTCGACGACGAATCTGCAGGATGACAAGCGCACTGAGCAGCAGGCAGACGCCGCTGGTAACCAGTAACAGCGTGTCGAGTTCAGGCAGCGCCATAGGCCTGGCCGGTTGCGTCCCGCTGCACCGGGAAACCCAGTTGCTGCAGGCTGTCTTCGGCTACCAGCAGGATATCGTCATTGGCAATAAAGCGCCGTTCCAGCTCGGAGAGGTAGTACTCTATGCTGATCATCGCATCTGCCAGGATTTCCATTGCTCTGGCATCGCCTTCATCGCCATCTTCAGTTCGCTTGAGGTAGGCGTTCATAAAATCTCGGGAAGACGCCAGTACCGCGGCCAGCCTGGTGGTACCGATCAGTTCAAAGGCGCCCCGCACCGCATCGAAGTTAGAGGGCAGATTGGTGATCTGCATAATGTCGAAGCCCGATTCGATATAGGCAGCCAAGGCTCGCTTGGCCAGTGCCACGACGCTTTTGGCCTCGTCTACCACCAGCGACTTGGCCTCGCTGACAATATTATCGGTATTGACGGCATCGCGCTGATCAAAACTCAAACTGGCCAGCTCATCGTAATTGAGCTTGCGTCGGTCAATCTGCGCCAGGCCACTTTCAATAAACAGCAAATTCTCGGCGAGGTTTTCCAGGTCGTCGCGGTGCTGCTCAAGATCACTGCCGATCGCCTTGTTAAGAATGGCGACATGCTCGTTCAGGGTTGCCGCCAGGCCGGTCAAATTCAGCACCAACAATACATCGGCGCACTGTTGCAACAGGCTGCTTAAGGGCTGGATTTCCTCAGCGTCGCTGCGGCCGTGCTGAGCCAATAATTCGAGGATATCCTTGGCGTGACGCAACTCGATACGCAGCTCACCCAAAACCGATGAGACTGTGTCGTAACTGAGTCCCAACATTTGCTGCTGCAGGCGGGATAAATCGGCATCGTCCAGGTCGGCGCTGCGAATCTTGGCGGCGTGCTGTATGCGACCGGTAAACCCCTCTTTGTAGCTGGACAGGGACAGCAGGAAAATCAGTTCTTTTTCCAATACCTCGTTAATATTGAAGCGGCCCAACACCGCAGCGCGAAGTTGCCCCTCCAGTGAAGCCAAGACCCGCCGACGCTGGGTCGTCACCTTGAGCCCTTCCCGGCTAAAGGCCTCCACTACGCCGTTGGCCAACAGCCAAAAACGTTGACTGGGTCCGGGGGGAATATGGCGACACAGGCGCTGTAGAGCCCGTGTCATCATCATCAACTGCAATTCTTCCTGACCACCTTTTAGCAAGCCCAGAAGACCGCGTTGATACATATGGCGGGTGCGCTTATAGATGTCCTGAAGGGCGTCACCCTCCAGCGGCTCATTGCGCAAGCGCAGATTGGCATCGCGGCTGAATAGCCAACCGTCATCGCGGTTAAAGTAGCTATCTGGCAGCAGAAGCTGCTGGTGAGCGGCGCGCAGATCGTTGGCGTGGCCAAGGGCCAATAGCGGAATATCCGCTCCTTGACTCTGGACGAACTCCAAATAGCGTGGTAGCACAAAAAACGCGGTGCTAAGGGCGTTGAGCTGGGCGTCGGGCAGCGCATCAGTGTTGCCGACGATGGCCTGGCACAAGGAGCGCATTTCATCGGCCAACAGTGCGGCACCCCGCACCTCAATCAGCCGTAAGGTGCCGCCAATCTGGCGCAGCGCCTGCTCGCACTCCTCCAACAAGTGCAAACCGTGCCGCTCGGCGAGAAAAGTCTCGAAGACGTTGGTCGCTTGCTGAACTGTATTATTGAGCTCGTCCGCCACCAGGGCGAAAGAACTGGTATTGATATCTACCCGGATCGACACAATGCAGGCACCGCTTTCATTTATTAAGCTAAGTATCGGGTTTGTATCGTATTTGGAGCAAAAAAACTACTGCTCGATGACATCGTTGGCCACGGCCGACCGCCACAGGCACTGACCGCCACTGGCTTTATCGATAATTTGCAGCTGCGCCTCGTGGGCGCTGAGCTCCTCGTCGCTGGCCCGGATCACCGCCAATGCCGGGCGTTCGGCGGCAAGCCGGCGGAAGCCCTCCTGGGATTGCGCCCCACCCGAGCGGTCGCCGTGGTCATCCCCGGCCAAGGCAAGGTTGGTTTGGCCGCCGGTCATCATCAGATAGACGTCGGCCAGTATTTCCGCGTCCAGCAGTGCGCCGTGGAGATCCCGCTGGGAATTGTCCACATCGTAGCGTTGGCACAGCGCGTCCAGGCTATTGCGCTGGCCGGGGTGTTTCTGCCGGGCCATCACCAGGGTATCCAGCACGCTGCATATTTCGTTGATGCGCGGCAGGTCGCTGCCCAATTGACTCAGCTCTGCATCCAAGAAGCCAACATCAAAGGGCGCGTTGTGGATCACCAGCTCTGCGCCTTTGACAAATTCAAGGAAGGGCCCTGCCACATCGGCAAATACCGGTTTGTCGGCCAGCATTTCATTGGTTATGCCGTGAACCTCAATGGCGCCGGCTTCCACCTCCCGCTGCGGATTGATGTATTGGTGGAAGTGGCGTCCGGTAAGCCGCCGATTGACCATCTCCACACAGCCGATCTCAATGATCCTGTGGCCCTGGGAGGGCTCCAGACCGGTGGTTTCGGTATCCAGTACGATTTGGCGACTCATTTCTTTCCTCGTTGTGACCTGGCAAAGCCCGGTGTTGAATCTCTGCTAGCTCAGCTCGTCGATACCCTGATTGGCCAGAGCATCCGCTATCTCATTCTCCCGGTGGCCGCTGTGCCCCTTTACCCAGTGCCAATCTATATCGTGCTGTTGGCTCAGTTCGTCGAGGGCGCGCCACAGGTCAGCGTTCTTGACCGGTTTTTTGGCGGCAGTTTTCCATCCCTTCTTTTTCCAGTTGCCCATCCACTCGGTAATGCCCTTGCGAACATACTGGGAATCGGTGGTCAGTACGACTTTGCAGGGACGTTTCAGCGCTTTCAAGCCCTCTATGGCCGCGGTCAGTTCCATGCGGTTGTTGGTCGTGTCGCGCTCGCCGCCGTACAGGGATTTTTCCCGGGAGCCGGACCGCAGTAGCGCGCCCCAGCCCCCTGGTCCAGGGTTACCGCGACAGGCGCCGTCGGTGAAAATTTCTATCGGATTGTTGGTATCAGTCATTCTGCGGTTCAATTTTAATAATTTTGGGAAGCCGGCGACGGTAACGGCGGTTTGTTGCGACCCTCTGCGTCGTGCTCATGCCCTGCGGTGTCGCGCCAATGCCCCGGGTGGCCCCCAACATAGCGGGATGAGCTAAGACCTGAGCACGCCGGCGAAGCCCCTCCTCGGAGGGCGTCAGTGGGGCGCGGTATTTCACCGCATTGAGGACGTAAACGCCACCCATGGGAAAGCGACTGGCCGGGGCGCGATGATTCATAAAAAACGCCGGTCGATTCACCGGCAGACGGTGGAAGGCATAGCGGGTCTCGTCAGCCTCAAAGCCCAGTAGTGACAGCCAATCGTTAACCCTCGACAAACTTAAACTGTGGTGTTGCCACATGGCACTGCGACGAAGGCGCCCCATTACGCCCCGCAAGGCCAACAGCGACCACGGGTTGATGCCACAAACAATCAGCCGACCGTGGGGCACCATGACCCGCTCCACCTCACGCAACACGCTGTGGGGGTTTTCAACAAACTCCAGCAGATGGTGAAGCACGACAATATCCTGGGACTCGCTCTCCACCGGCAGACGGTCAAAATCGCAAATGGCGTCCAGTACCTGGGTAAATCCGTAGTGACCGCTGCTGCCCAGGCGGAAAACCCGCCCATTGTTGCCCACATCCAGGCAGCAGCGCTCTGGGATGATACTGAGCCCCAGAATACGATGGCCCGGCGCAATCGCAGTCTCGATAGCCTCACTGATGAGCTGCTGCTCCTCCTGAAGCACGGTTTGCCCCACCGGGGTTTTAAACCATTGCCGCAGCGCCGGTAGCAGGAATTCTGGCGAATGTTGTGCGCGCCATCTGGGCATGTTCCTTGCCTCCTCATTCGGACCTTAAATTAACACCCCTCTGCGTGACAGAATTCTCACAATCGTGGATTGGTATCAGTACTAAAGTTGCTGAATTAACCACAAAAGTTTAACCTGCCGGATGGAGTGGGGGTCCTATGACATTAGCTAAAATAGAATTTATCCCAGCTTTCAGTGATAACTATATCTGGTGCCTATCCGACGTCGACGGCAACGCCCTGCTTGTCGACCCGGGAGACGCCGAGCCCGCGCTCGCCCATCTGAAAGCCCACCACCTGCAGCTTAACGCAGTTTTAATCACGCATCATCACCCCGATCATGTTGGCGGACTGCCGGAAATTCTAAATGCCTGTGGCGATATTCCGGTATACGGGCCTCAAAATCACTGCGAGACCATCAATCACCGGGTAGCGGGTGGCGACAGCGTTCAGCTTCTCGGCAGCACGTTTGAGGTCATTGCCGTTCCCGGACACACTCTCGATCACATCGCTTACTACCTCCGCGCCGAGGACAGCGAAAACAATACCCCTGCCCTGTTCTGTGGCGACACCTTGTTTGCCGGTGGCTGTGGCCGTCTTTTTGAGGGCACACCCGAACAAATGTACGCGTCACTTGGCGCCTTGAGCGAACTTCCTGGCCCTACCCGCGTCTATTGTGCCCATGAATACACTCTTAACAATTTAAAATTTGCCCTTCAGGCCGAACCTGGCAACGCTGCCCTCGCCAAACGCATGGATACCACAGAGCAACTGCGGGCTGACAACCTCGCCACAGTGCCCTCTACCATTGCTTTGGAGCTGGATACCAACCCCTTTCTGCGGACCCAAAGCAAGGAATTGCAACGGACTGTCGCGCAAGCCGCACAGATCAGTGAGGGAACGGCAGTGGAATATTTTGCCGCGCTACGAGCCTGGAAAGATAGAAGCTAAAACAATGATTAAAGCCAACTTGTATACGCCACTGCGGTGCGCCTTGCTCTTTACAGTCACAACCCTTGTGGCCTGTGCGCAATCACCATCGGCTCCTGCCCAATACGCGGCCAAAAAGAGTTGTTCAAAAGCGACCCGCTGTGTTCAAGAAGAGCGTGTCGTTGGCGCTGCATTAGACCGGGACTTTGTCCAAACCCGCCCCGCAAAGCAAGCCGCGCCCGGCTTTAACTCACTCTGGGAGCGTATTGGTACCCAGTTGCAGTTTGATGAGCTGGGAAGCCACGAAGCCGTTGAAGACATGGAAGACTGGTACGCCAGCCACAATTACTACCTGACCAAGATTAGTCAGCGGGCCATCCCTTACATGCACTATATCCTCCACGCTGTGGAACAGCGGGATATGCCCATCGATTTGGCCCTGCTGCCCTTTGTAGAGAGCGCCTTCGACCCCTTTGCCTACTCCCACGGTCGGGCCGCCGGCCTGTGGCAATTTGTACCCAATACCGCCGAGCACATGAACATCCCCATCGATTGGTGGTACGACGGCCGCCGGGATGTGATCGTGTCAACGAATGCGGCCCTGGACTACCTGCAAGAGTTGAATGCGCGTTTTGATGGCGACTGGTTGCTTACCCTCGCCGCTTACAATGCCGGCGGCGGAAGAGTAAACCGCGCCATTACCCACAACCGTAAAGCGGGTCGTCCCACTGACTTTTGGTCACTTAGACTTCCAAGAGAAACAAAGCGTTACATCCCAAAATTATTGGCACTTGTTAAGGTTTTTCGGAACCCTGCCAGTTACAATATCACCCTCCCTGACGCTCCGGACGAACCCTATTTTGCCTTGGTCAAAACGGGTGGACAGCTGTCTCTCAGTCAGGCAGCCAAATTAGCCGATACCACTGTTGACGAGCTTTACAAGCTAAACCCGGCTTTAAATCGCTCCACCACAGCGCCCAATGGCCCCCACAACCTTCTAGTGCCGGTGGCAAAGGCCAAGCGTTTTAATCACCAGCTGGCGAAACTGTCCCCGGATCAGAGAAGAGTGATCGGCGGCATCTACACCGTTAAGCCCGGCGACACCCTGATCAGCATCGCCCGTAAACACCATATTGACCTCGCTACCCTGCGCGCCACCAACAAGTTGAAAGGGGATTTTCTCAAGGCCGGGCAGACC
Organism: Spongiibacter nanhainus; assembly: GCF_016132545.1. Lineage (GTDB taxonomy): Bacteria > Pseudomonadota > Gammaproteobacteria > Pseudomonadales > Spongiibacteraceae > Spongiibacter > Spongiibacter nanhainus. Next base: position 1,937,576 of record NZ_CP066167.1, on the reverse strand, counting down.
TTGAGCATCCCGATGGGCGAACAGCAATCCGATGCCTTGAACCGGGGCGTTGCCGCCGCCGACCGGGAGAAACGTTTATACACCGTTCGCCGCGGCGACAACCTCAGCAAGATCGCCAACCAGTTTGATGTCAGCACCCGCGATTTGCTGCGCTGGAACCGCCTCAGTGCCCGGGATATTATTCATCCGGGTGACCAATTGACGGTGTGGATCAACAGCGCCAGCGGCCGGGATATGACTCGCAAAGTGGGCTACACCGTGCGCAACGGCGATTCTTTGTGGGCGATTGCCAGACGCTTCAAGGTCGACGTCGCCGACATACTGGAGTGGAATTCCATCACCTCTCGCAACCACCTCCGCCCGGGGCAGTCGCTAACCCTGTTCGTCGATATCACTACCGCTGATTTATAACGCAAAATAGCTTGTTGCCGCATTCGCGGCTTTGCTATGGTTTGGCGTTTCTACTGTGCTGTAAGCGGTGAGGGTGTAGACAAACCACATGGGGCAATTTCTCCTGGAAGGCACGACCGGCTATTTTCTGCGCCGCCTGTTGCTTATCGTGCCGACCTTTATTGGTATTACCTTGCTGGTTTTCACCATCACCCGGGTGGTCCCCGGCGGTCCCATCGAACGCTTGATGACCCAGGCGCAGCTCGGTGGCGAGGCCGGCAGCCTGCACCGCAGCCAGGGAGGCGGCAGCCTCTCCGACGAACAAATCGCTGAGCTGGAAAAGTACTATGGCTTTGATAAGCCAGTACTCATCAGTTACGGCATCTGGTTGAAGAAAGTCCTGCAGTTTGATCTAGGCCTGTCCACTCGCTATCAAGACCCGGTATGGCAAATCATTAAAGAGCGCTTTCCGGTGTCGATTTTCTACGGTGTGACCACACTGATTCTCACCTACTTGGTGTGTATTCCCCTCGGTGTATTCAAGGGCATGTACCACGGCAGCCGCTTTGATAGCTTGTCATCGGCAGTCGTGTTTCTGGGCTATGCCCTGCCCAGCTATGTTATCGGTATTGCGCTGATATCCCTGTTTGCGGGTTACTATGATTGGTTTCCCCTGGGCGGCTTTGTCAGCGATGATTTTGACGATCTAAGCGCCTGGGGCAAAACTCAGGATATCTTTCATCACGCGGTACTGCCCTTGATCGCGTATCTGGCGGGCAGCTTTGCGGTAACCACGCTGATGATGAAAAACGCGCTAATGGACAACCTGTCTGCAGACTACATGCGCACCGCTGCGGCCAAGGGCCTCAGTCGGGGGCAGAGCGTTCGCCGTCACGCGCTGCGCAACAGCCTGATCCCCATTGCCACTTCCTTTGGCAACAATATCTCACTGCTAATTGGCGGCTCTTTTTTGATCGAGACCATCTTCAATATCGATGGCATTGGCCTATTGGGCTACGAGGCGATTCTGGAACGGGACTACCCCATTGTGATGGGCATTCTGGTGATATCTTCTCTGCTCTACCTGATCGGCAATATTCTTTCGGATATCTGCGTCGCCCTGGTAGACCCGCGGATTCGCTTTGGCGGGAGGGCGGCAGGCTGATGTTCTTGCTCAGCAACCCGGTTGCCCGCAAACGCTGGCAGCGCTTCAAGAGCTCACGTCGCGGCTACGTGTCAGCCTGGTTATTATTGGTATTGACCGTGGTCTGCTTTGCTGCCGAACTGTTGGCCAGCAACCGGGCATTGGTGGTTTCCTATCAGGGCCAACTGTACTTCCCCTCCTACGGGGCGGTGTACAGCGGTCGGGACTTTGGCCTGGATTATGATTACGAAGTCGATTACCGGGACCTGAAAAACCAGTTTGCCAGTGCTGACAGTGCCAACTGGGTAGTGATGCCCCCGGTGCCATGGGGGCCCTTAGAGACTGATCTGGTGGCTGGCGACTTCCCCCCTCACGCCCCCTCCCTGGACCGCCATCACTATCTGGGTACCGACACCAGCGGCCGGGATGTACTGGCGCGTTTGATTTACGGCTTCCGCACGGCAATGCTTTTTTCGCTGATTTTGCTGGCCTTTAACTACGCTGTGGGCGTGGCGATCGGCTGCCTGATGGGCTACTGGGGCGGTGCCTTCGATTTGATTTTTCAGCGCATTATCGAGATCTGGTCCAATATCCCCTTTCTCTACGTGATCATGATTGTCGCGTCCGTCATCACCCCCAATTTCTGGACGCTATTGTTCATCATGGCCTTCTTCGGCTGGACCGCCATGACCTGGTATATGCGCACCGCCACCTATAAGGAGGTGGCCCGGGACTACGTGATGGCGGCTCGGGCTTTGGGGGCCTCCGGCAGCCGGATTATGTTCCGCCACATCTTGCCCAACAGCGTGTCGACACTGATCACCTTTGTGCCCTTCTCGGTGGCCTCGGGCATTACCGCGTTGACCGCCCTGGACTATCTTGGCTTTGGCCTGCCGCCACCCACACCCAGCTGGGGTGAGTTATTGAAACAAGGTACAGAGAATATGGAATCCCTGTGGTTAGTGGGCTCTGTGGTGGTGGCGATGACACTGATTCTGATGTTGGTAGCCTATATCGGCGAAGCCATTCGCGATGCCTACGACCCGCGACAATACAGCTATTATGAGTAACGACTGGAACCGCAAAATTTGGCTAGTGCTAGGGCCATTGCTACTGGCTGTAAGTTTGGTATTACCGCTACCAACCTGGGCCGAAGCCGTCGGTAACGAAGAAACCACTACAAACCCGGAGCGATCTCTGCCGGACACCCTTCCCGCCAATCTGGAGTGGCAGAGCAACGACGCCGACCCGATATTTGCCAGCCCCAAGGCCAAACGGGGTGGTCGCTTTCGCAGCTTTATCACCACTTTTCCACTGACGCTTCGGCTGGTCGGCCCGGACTCCAATGGCAGCTTTGCCAGTTATATGCGGGCCAATAATCTAAGTTTGGTAGGCATTCACCCCAATACCCTCAACCCCATTCCCGAATTAGCGACGCACTGGGCTTTTGGTGAAGATGGCCACAGCATCTATTACCGCCTGGACCCCGATGCGCGCTGGAGCGACGGCACGCCGGTCACGGCCGATGACTACACCTTTGCACTGGAGTTCATGCGCTCTAAATACATTCTGGCGCCCTGGTATAACAACTACTACAGCGAAATCATCAAAGACGTGGTCAAGTACGACCGCCATACCATCGGCATACTGGGGGCGGTGGCCAAACCCCGGGAAGAGATGCTGTTTGAGTACAGCATCAGTCCCGTTCCCCAGCACTATCACCAGCTTGATGAGCATTGGGTACGTGACTACAACTGGAAGATAGCCCCCAACACCGGTCCCTACCGCATCAGCGATATCCGCAAGGGCAAGTACATCGAGTTCAAGCGCAAGGACGACTGGTGGGCCAACGACAAGCGCTACTTTAAGCACCGTTTCAACCCAGACTACCTCAAGGTCAAACTGATTCGGGACATCAATATCGCCTATCAGTACTTTCGCAAGGGCGAGCTGGACAGTTTTACGCTATTAATGCCAAGGCTGTGGCACAAGAAAGCACAAGGTGAAATCTACGACCAGGGCTACGTGGCCAAAATCAAGTTCTACAACGACGTGCCCCAGCCCATCGCCGGTCTGTTTTTGAACGAGGATGCGCCGCCACTGGGGGACCGCCGGGTGCGCTATGCCATCGCCCATGCCCTCAATATCGACAAGGTGATCAACACCGTGTTGCGGGGTGACTACGAACGCCTGCAAACCGCCCACGAGGGCTACGGTGATTACAGCAACACCCAAATCCGCGCCCGCCAATTTGACATTGACAAGGCCAATGCCTACCTGGATGAGGCCGGTTGGGATCAGCGCGGCGAAGATGGTATTCGCGTCAAGGACGGGCAGCGCTTAAGCATCCGGGTTACCTATTACAGCAGCGGCCACAATGACCGCCTGGTAATCCTCGCCCAGGAGGCCCGCAAAGCGGGGATCGAGCTAAAGTTACAGTTGCTGGATGCCTCAGCCGCCTTTAAGCAAATTCTCGAAAACAAACACCAGGCGGCCTGGATGGCCTGGTCGGGCGGTGGCCTGTCGCCCCGCTACTGGGAGTTTTATCACTCGGTCAACGCCCATAAACCCCAAACCAACAACATTACCAACACCGACAACCCGGAGATGGACCGCAAGATCGAGGCCTACCGCCAGGCCAGCGATAAAGCCACCCGGGTCCGCCTGGCCAAAGAACTTGAGCAACTGGTTTACGAGCAGGGCTCCCATATCCCCACCTTCAAGGTGCCCTACACCCGGGAAGCATTCTGGCGCTGGCTAAAATTGCCCGAGTTTTACGGCACTCGTACCAGTGACCAGCTGTTCAGCCCGCTGGGTAGCAGCGGCGGCCTGTTCTGGATCGATGAGGATGCCAAACACGAGATTGAAACGGCTAAATCTGAAGGCGAAGCCCTGCCACCTCTGTATATTGAGGACCGTCGATGGGCTCAAGGCGGCCAGAACAGCGAGCGAGATTCGCTTCAGGAGGCCAGCCAATGAGTACTGCACCAGCTGCCGCCCGGTCAGACGACACGCCGGTGCTCTCGGTGACCGATCTGGCCATCGCCCTGCGGGACGAACAAGGCCAGGAGCGCACCCTGGTAGATGGAGTGCAGTTCCACATTGCCGCCGGCGAAACGCTGGGGCTGGTGGGCGAGTCTGGCTGTGGCAAAAGCCTCACTGCAATGTCGATATTAGGCCTACTGCCTCGGCCCCAAGCCCGGGTGTGCGGCGGTGACATTCGCTATCGCAATCAGGCTTTAGTCGACCTGGATCCCAGCGCTCGTCGCAAACTGCGCAGCCGGGAAATCGCGGTGATCTTTCAGGATCCCATGACAGCGCTGAATCCCGTACAGCCCATTGGTCGGCAGATTATTGAAGTCCTCAAGCTGCATTTTCCCCAGCGCAAACGCCGGCAACATCGGCAGCGCGCCATCGACCTGCTCAAGGACGTCGGCATCCCCGACCCCGCTACTCGGCTCGGCACCTACCCTCACCAATTGTCGGGTGGAATGCGGCAGCGGGTCATGATCGCCCTGGCACTGGCCTGCGAACCGGCGTTGCTGATTGCCGACGAACCTACCACCGCCCTGGATGTCACCATTCAGTCTCAGATTATTGATCTGCTGAAATCCCTACAGCGCAACAATGGCATGGCGATGCTATTTATCACCCACGACCTGGGCTTGGTGTCCCAGGTAAGTGACCACGTGGCAGTAATGTATGCCGGCAAAATCGTCGAGGAAAACCATGCACAATATTTGTTTTCCGCGCCCTGCCACCCCTATACCCAAGGCTTGCTCTCTGCTCTGCCAGGTGGACAGCACGCCCCCAAGACGCCTCTGAGGGCGATGACCGGGCAGGTCCCCAGCGTTGAAAACATGCCCAGCGGCTGCCGTTTTGCCAATCGCTGTGATCGCGCCAGCGCCATGTGCAGGGAGCAGACCCCGGCCATGGAACGCAGCCAACACGGCGGCCAGGTTGCCTGCCATCATTGGAACGAATTGTATGACGGCGATTGATCCGGATTCTAATCTGCTGACGGTAGACCAACTGTGTCTGCATTTTCCCCAGGGCAAACGCCTTTGGGGTGAGCCACCGGTATTGCGGGCGGTGGATGGCGTCAGCTTCAAGCTCGATCGCGGCGAGACCTTGGGCCTGGTGGGCGAATCCGGTTGCGGCAAGAGCAGTCTGGGCAAAGCTCTACTGAACCTACACCGCCCTACCAGCGGCAGCGTGCATTATCAGGGTCGTGACATCGCCGGCTTGCCTGAAAAACAAATGCGGCCGCTGCGCCGGGATCTGCAAATGATTTTTCAGGATCCTTTTGAGTCCCTCAACAGCCGCCACACCGTCGGGGCCATTGTCGAGGAACCTCTGATTATCCACCGTCAAGGGGACCGTAAAAGCCGCCAGCAACGGGTAATGGCGCTATTGGATCGGGTTGGCCTGCCGGCGTCAGCCGCCGACAAATACCCCCATGAATTCTCTGGTGGGCAGCGCCAACGCATCGGCATTGCCAGGGCCATTGCTCTGACCCCAAAAGTGCTGATCTGCGACGAAGCGGTATCGGCTCTGGACGTCTCGGTGCAAGCACAAATCCTTAACCTGTTGCTGGAAATACAGCAGGAGCTGGAGCTGAGTATGCTGTTTATCTCCCACGATTTGTCGGTAGTCCGGCATATGAGCGACCGCATTGCGGTAATGTACCTGGGCAAGTTGGTCGAAGTCGGCGACGCTGAGGCCATTTATCAGGCGCCCCGCCACCCCTATACCCAGTCGCTTTTGGCTGCCATCCCCAGTATCGGCAAGACCCGGGTAAGCCACCCTGTGATCGCCGGTGACTTGCCATCACCGTTGATTGAGCAACCGGGCTGTGGCTTTTACAGCCGCTGCCCCTACCGCCAGGCCGACTGTAAGAGCCAGCGCCCGACCTTGACTCCCTCTGGCACACCCCAGCAACCGGCCCGCGGTCAACACCACGCTGCCTGCCATTACTGGCAAGACATCAGCGCGGGCAAACTCACGCCGCAGAATTAAACTTTAGCAACGAATTTGGGCCGGCCAGCACAGCCCGGTTACACTATCGGCCGATAAGATAAACAGATACGGAACCGGCATTGCCTAAACCCGCCAACCTCAAACCCGGCCAAGTGCCCCTGAAATACGCCCGCAATATGCTGCAGGTGGTCACCGCACAGGGCTACAACCCTGCCGAATTGCTGCACTCTCTGCAGTTCCCGGTAGATCCGCTGGCGGCAAACGCCGACCGCGACGCCATGATTGATGCCAGACTTTATACCCGGCTTTATCGGCGGGTAATGTGGCTACTGCAAGACGAATCCTTTGGTCTGGGCCTGCGCCAACGCACCCCGGCGGGGAGTTTTCGCATGCTTGCCCTGTTTATCATCCACTGCGAAACCCTGGGCCAGGCACTGCAACGGGCGGCGGAGTTTATGAGTTTTTGCCGCACACTCACCGACACACCCAGCGGCGTAAAATATCCGGTGCAATTACTTGAGGACGGCAGTGCACGTTTTCGTTTTCCCGACGATGGCGACCTGGCCGGCAGTGGCGATGTCAATCAGCAGCGCTACACCACTGCCCACACCATGGCCATCTGGCGGCGCTTCTGCCAGTGGCTGATAGGCAAACCGCTGGATTTGCGCTCTGTGCACTTACAGGCTCCCGAGCCAGAAAAACGCGCCTATTTCGATCAGCTTTTTGATACCGAGTTGGTGTTTGGCGCCGAATACAATGCCTTCTTCATGCCCAGCTATACGCTGGACTGCCCGCTGGTGCGGACCGAGGATTCATTGCGGCGTTTCTTGCGGGACGCGCCCTACCATTTGCTGGTGTCACCAGATGAAGACGACAGTACCCTGCTATCCCAGATGAAACGCATTGTCGGCAATGATCTCAGCCACGAGTTTCCCAGCGTGGTGGCGATGGCGGATCGGTTACATATGTCGGTGCGAACCCTTCGCCGTCGGCTGAAGGAGCACGGCACCACCTACCAGCAGTTCAAAGATGAATTGCGCCGGGAACACGCCATGCGCTGGTTGAACCAGCCGGAGCTTAAGATCAATGCGATCTCGGCGCTATTGGGTTTTGATGAACCCAGCGCCTTTCATCGCTCTTTTAAAAAATGGACCGGGATGACGCCCGGTGAATACCGAACAAGCCGCCAGTCTCTCACCCACGATAGCGCGGCTCCCGCTGCGACTGGCAATTATAAAAGGTCAGAATTTGATGGACGCTAAACCCTTTCTAAGCTTGCTCGACGCCCGAGCTGACGCCGAACTGGCACCGGCAAACGAACGCCCCCTACCCCATTTGACCGAGCATCCAGAGCGGGAACAGTGGCGTAAACTGCCCTTTGAAAAAATGCATAACTTTCGGGATTTGGGGGGCTATTACACCGCTGACGGACGGCCATTGCGCTGGGGCCGACTGTACCGCTCCGATAAGATTGCCGGCCTTAGTGACGAGGATATCAAATACCTCAAACGCCTGAATCTGCGCCGAATAGTAGACTTCCGCTCGCCGGAAGAATATCAATCTAACCCCCACTCGCTGTGGCCCGATGCCGACGTTGCCATCCACCTGCTGCCAGTCAGCGTGGAGGCCGCCAACTTCGATAAATTGACCGCCCGACTTACAGCGGCCTCCATCGGCGCTGAAGAAATGGCCGATTTCCTTATTGCCGCCAACCGGGAAATGATCGAGCGATTTACCCCTACCTTCCGCCAGTGGATGCAGCTGCTTTTGGAAGAGGACTTCTACCCCCAAGTGTTCCACTGCTCTGCGGGAAAAGATCGCACTGGCCTGGCGGCGGCACTGGTACTGCATGCACTGGGGGTAGATGACGATGTGATTATGCAGGACTACCTGGCGACCAACACTTATACAGAGGCTCGGGTGCGCCGCATACTGGGCCTCCTCACGGAGCATCCCGAGTGGCGGCACAGTGACGCCGCACTGGGCAGTTTATTGCGTGCATCGCCAGAGTTTCTTAACGCCGCTTACGGCGCTATTGAAAAGGATTACGGTGATATCGATCGCTACCTTCAAGTGGGTCTCGGCATTGGTGATAGCGAACGACAGCGCCTGAAAACGCTACTGTTGGACAATAGCGAAGCACTGTCTTGACCCCCGGCCGTAATGAGCAAGAGCCGTCATGACCAGAGACTCTCGCGATCAGAGGCCCTTATGACCAGGCGCCCTCATGACCAAAGGCCCTTATGACCAAAGGCCCTTATGAATAGCGACTATCTGGACTGCCCCTTTGGCAAGCTGCAATTACAGCGCCGGCCCCGTCGTCGCAATGAGGTTTTGCAAGCCTGGGATGCGGCCGACCGCTATCTACTGAAACGGGTCGCAGAGCTCAACCTGCCATCATCAGCGCGGATTCTGCTGGTTAACGACAGCTTTGGCACCCTCGCCACGGCACTGTCGGAGTTTCAATGTACCCTGTGGTCAGACTCCGCGGTAAGCCATTTGGCCGCGGCTGAAAATGCGGCATTAAATCAGCGCCCCTCTCCCCATTGTCTGCCTGCCACAGACCTTCCTGAGGGCCCCTTTGACTTGGTGCTGTTGCGCCCGCCCCGAAGCCATTCTCTGCTAAGCTACCAACTGCAAGCCATTGGCAATCTGATTTCATCCCCGACGCAGTTCGTTGCGGCGGCGATGGCCAAGTACATCGATATCGCATTGCTGAAGGTATTTGAGCAAAATATCGGGCCATGTCAGCCTTCACTGGCCTGGAAAAAATCCCGCCTACTGGAACTCTCGGCCCTCTCAGATAGCCGGCATCAACAGGACGACAGCCACTTTCTGGACGCCGCAGAATACGGTTTGACCCTGCGCAACCGTGCCAATGTTTTTAGCCGCGACAAACTGGACCGGGGCAGTCGGCTTATGCTTCAAGCCCTTACCCAACTGCCCCATGCCAGCTGCATTGCCGACCTTGGCTGCGGCAACGGCCTGTTGGGTATTATGGCGGCCAAACACTGGCCAGATACTGAAGTACACTTTTTTGACGAGTCATTTCTGGCCGTCGACAGCGCCCGGGACAACGCCCAGCGAAACCTGACCCACCCAGCCAATCACCACTTCCACTGCGACGACTGCATGGGCCAGTACAACGGCCCGAGTTTCGACTTGGTGCTCTGCAACCCGCCTTTTCACCAGGGACAACAAATCGGTGATCATATCGCCCGGCAGATGTTTAAGGATGCCAAGCGTCACCTTCGCCCCGGTGGCAAATTGTGCGTGGTTGGCAATCGCCATCTGGGTTATCACCTCACCCTTAAAAAACTCTTCGGTGGGGCTGAGGTGGTGCTATCGGACCGCAAATTCGTGGTTCTCCTCAGCAGCAAAGCCCGCTGAGTAGCGCGTAGCTCCACTGGCGACGAACCTCTAAACGGATGATATAGCCGTCAAAACAGCCGTGATACCGTGCAGGTTTTGTAGGGATTCACGCCACTATGGCCATCCACGTTGTGTTTGTGTGCCTGGGCAATATCTGCCGCTCCCCGGCAGCGCGGGTGATTTTTGATCAGCGGGTAGCCGCGGCCGGCCTAAGCGATCAGCTCACCAGCGATGCCTGCGGCACCGCCGCCTTCAATGTTGGCAAGCCCGCCGACCCCAGGGCGACACAGGCTGCCGCCGCGGCAGGCTACGACCTGTCAGCAGAGGTGGCCCGGCAAATCGACGACAGCGACTATCAGCAAGCGCACTATCTACTGGCGATGGATCGCAAAAATCTGATGCAGGTCGAGTGCTGGGCTACTGACCAAAGTGCAGCTGAAATTCGGCTGTTGATGGAGTTTGCCGGCGCCGCCAAGCAGGCTCAGCTGGATGATCCCTACTATGGCGATGCCTCACAATTTCAACGCATGATCTCCGAGTTGGAGAGCGCCGTCGACGGTCTGCTCACTTTTCTCATACAGCGTCACGCGCTCGGTAATAATAATTAACTCTACGGCAGGGTCCCTATGAAATTCGTATTGTCCGGTTCATTCTGTGAGCTGACACAGTTGTCAAAACTGGCGGTTACCGCTGATCAGTGTGGCTGGGAGGCCATCTCGTTTTCCGACCATGTGGCCAATTTGGAAACCCTAAACACCCCCTACCCCTACACTGACGATGGCTCTCGCCGCTGGGAACCCTTTACCGACTGGCCCGACCCCTGGGTGATGACAGCCGCTCTTGCCAGTCTCACCGAGCGCCTGAAGTTCACCAACAATATTTTTGTGTTGCCGATGCGCAACCCTTTCCTGGTGGCCAAAGCCATAGCCACAGCGGCAGTGATGTCTGGAAATCGAGTGATACCCGCGATTGGGGTCGGCTGGTCTAAAGATGAGTTCACCCTGCTAGAGCAGGATTTCCATACCCGGGGTAAACGCTGCGACGAAATTCTCGACATCCTGCCCCTGCTGTGGAGCGGCGAAATGGTGTCTTACTCCGGGCGTTACTATTCCTTTCCCAGGCTGGAGATGAACCCCGCCCCCGGTGGTCCCATTCCTATTTGGGTGGGCGGTATTAGCGATGCGGCCATGCGTCGGGCGGCCCGGGCTGGCGACGGCTGGGTCAGCGACCTGCAAAGCAGCGAGGAGATTCTCGCCAGCGTGGCAAAAATCCGCGACTATCGGCGGGAATACGACCGCGAAGATCGGCCGTTTTCGGTAATGGCGACGCCCTCCGACGCCTTTACCGTGGAGGGCTACCGGGAGCTGGAAGCCGGCGGTGTCACCCATATACTGACCCAGCCTTGGCCTTTCTATTACGGCAATACCGACGATGTCGCCGAACGCTGCGAGGGTATCCGCCGGTTTGCCCAGGACATTATCGCCAAGTTTGACTGAGCTCTGCGCACCCGGCTTTATAAGCTTAGCGGATCGGCGGATCACCGGGTCAACAGCACCATGCTTTCCTGGTGTTGGGTGTGGGGAAACATATCTACCATCGCCGCCGCTTTGACACTAAAGCCCGCACCGGCCAGTATCGCTAGATCCCGCTTTAAAGTGGCGGGATCGCAAGACACGTAAGCGACAGTGCGCACGTGGCGCGCCACGGCCAGACGTTCGCACAGCGACTTTGCTCCCGCCCTGGGCGGGTCCAACAGTACTTTGGTCAGTGCTTTGGGCAGCGGTATTTGTTCGCCGTCAAAGAGGTCTGCACAGCGGTAATCAATCGCCTCCCGCGCGCGGTCGCGCTGGGCATCCGCCTCTGCCAACATGGCCCGATCCAGATCAACGGCCAACACCTTTGCGCCCCGCTGTGCCAGGGGCCGGCTAAAGTTACCCAGTCCGCAGAAATAGTCTGCCACCGGCTCCCCGGATTGGGCCTGTAAGCCCGCCATACACCAATCGACCATGCCCCGGTTCAGCTCCGGGCTTGCCTGGCTAAAGTGATTGGGGCGAAATAACAGCGCCAGCTGGGAGCCTGCAGAGTCATCATAAACATTCAGGGTAAGTGGCGATGCGTCGCTGTGCCACTCTCCGCACTGGCTGGCAACTTGGTAAAGCGTGGCGTCAGGCGTTAAATGCTGAGCTAACTGCTCACACCAGGATTCGCTGCGGGCCTGATGGGAGCTCAGAGACAAGCCCACACGGCCGTCATCACCCACAGCCAGTCGCAACTCGCCGCTGTCGTGCTGTCCCAGGGCTTCAAGCAAGGGCTGACGAATCGCCTTTAGTGACGCCGACAGCGCATCTTGAAGCAAGGGGCATTCAGCGACTTCCACCAGGGAATTGGATTGGCGCGCCAGAAAGCCCAGCCGTCCCTGTCGATAGTGCAGCCTGACCCGGTGGCGATAAGCTAAGGGCTTGCCAGACAACACTGCAATTTCCGGGATTGATGCCGCTGGCGGCAGTGCCTGCGCCAGTCGCTGTACCTTGTGCTGGCGCTGGGCGGCAATATCCAGATGCTGTAACTGACAGCCTCCGCACGCACCGTAGTGCTGGCAGAATGGCTCAACTCGCTCAGGGGCATCATTTAACCGGGTGTCGCAAATAGCCTGATCAAAACGGCGCGATTGTTCTTTCACCGTGGCCTGGACGGTTTCCCCCGGCAGCGCGCCAGCCACAAACACGACCTTGCCGTTGTGGTGGGCAATACCCCGGCCGTCGTCTGCCAAGCGCTGGATATCCAGCTCGACGCGCTTGGGCTTATGGCGCGATACTTTGACTTTGCCCCGGGATTTGCTGCCGGCGGGCTTGAATAACTTTGCCATGCTTAGCGGGGCCCTGGCGCAGTCGCCGATGGGAGAAAGGCTTCGTGAGCTTTTAAGCAAGCCTTGCTGCGCCGTTTCAAGGCCTCGCGCTGAACCTCGGTGTCGGGGCTGACCGTACCCAGCTTCCTGCACGGCAGCTCGGCATAGGGATCAATGACCTCACTGCGAACGGCTGGACTGAGTTTGACCACCGGCAATGGCTGTTCCTCGTCACCCTGGCTGGATGAAGACTGCGCCGATGCGGTCATCGCTACAACAAGGAGGGAAAACGAAAAGATCGCGTTTAATACTGCCGCAACATTGAGCCCTATAATGCGCATATGGTGACGAAACCGTGGGGATTGTTCTTGAAAAACCGACATTCTACCCACACCTTTGTCTAGAGCATATTTTTATCGTCGATTTTTAAGGTAGAATGCGGGGTTCCGCGCTCGTCGCGAATATCGACTCACTCCTTTGGCAGATGCGCCCTGAAACGACGGGCAGCGCAGCAAAGGCATATTAGGGAAGCACAGATCGGGGAAGGTACGCGCATAACCACGCACTTCCCCCTTATCAAGCGGTAGTTGAATGTCTGATACAGTTATTGAAAACCTGAACGTTGAAGCTCAGGAAGTGCTCATTACGCCGGCCCGCCTCAAAGCGGCGCTGCCAATGAGCGAGAACGCCGAAGCCGTGGTCACCGCCGGGCGCCAAACCGTGCGGGATATTCTCGACGGCAAGGACCACCGTATGTTTATCGTGGTGGGGCCCTGCTCGATTCACGATACCGAAGCAGCTATGGATTATGCCCGCCGCCTTAAAAAGCTGGCCGACGAACTCTCCGATACGCTGGTGATTATTATGCGGGTGTATTTTGAGAAGCCCCGCACCACTGTCGGCTGGAAAGGTCTGATCAACGACCCCTACCTCAACGACACTTTCAAGATTGAAGAAGGCCTGCATATCGGCCGCCGCCTGCTGTTGGATATCTCTGAGCTGGGATTGCCCACCTCCACCGAGGCATTGGACCCGATCTCTCCCCAGTACCTTCAAGACTGTATTTCCTGGTCGGCAATCGGTGCCCGCACCACCGAATCCCAAACCCACCGGGAAATGGCCAGCGGCCTGTCTTCCGCCGTGGGCTTTAAAAACGGCACTGATGGCAGTCTAGATGTCGCCATCAATGCCATTGGATCGGCGGTCAATCCCCACCGTTTTTTGGGTATTAACGGCGACGGCCAGGTGGCAGTGATCCACACCCGGGGCAATCGCTACGCCCACGTCGTACTGCGCGGCGGCAGCCAGGGCCCCAACTACGACTCTGTGCACATCAAACTCTGTGAGAAGGAACTGGAGAAAGCGGGCATTACCCCCAACATCATGGTGGACTGCAGCCATGCCAACTCCAACAAGAAGCCAGAGCTTCAGCCTTTAGTTGTTGAAGATGTTACAAATCAAATACTTGAAGGCAATACCTCAATTATTGGATTAATGATTGAGAGCCACCTAGAATCCGGCAAACAGAGTATTCCCGCAGATCTCAGCGACCTGAAATACGGCGTCTCGGTCACCGATGGCTGCATCGGCTGGACTGAAACCGAAGCGGCGCTGCGGGAAATGCGGGATAAGCTGCGAGAAGTGCTGCCCAAGCGCAAACGTGGCTAAGCACCACGCTTTTTCTAAATAAGTAAAAAAATGCGCCACTGGCGCATTTTTTTTGATCCAAAGTCATCGGCGCCCCGTAAGCACCAGTGCTTCTATACCATCTAAGGCATTGCCCCACTCTGTGGGGCTTTTTTATGCCTGGACTTTTCCCCCGACAATTTGTCTGCCTTGCCAATCTTGCGGCGCCAGCTCAGCAAATAGCGCGCAATGATCCGACAAGGCGTTCCAGGGCGCTCCTTTCAGGGCCGCCGCCGTCACCGCGTTGAACCCTCGGTAGTAAATTCTATCCAGCCTCAACAGCGGCCGCTGGGAGGGAAAACTCCGCGCCGGCTTGCCATCAATTTGAGTGATCGCCTCTTTTAAGCCCAGGCGATGCTGAAACAAGCCGTGCAGCTTACCCCGCCAATCGTTGAAATCTCCGGCAATGATCAGCGGCGCTTCTGGCGGCAGCCGCTCCTCTACCACTTCCACCAACTGTTGAAATTGGCGGTTACGCTCCCAACCCAGTAGACCCATATGAGTACAAATGAGATGAATGCCGGGTTCGATCACGGTGTGCAACAGACCACGCTGAGAGCGGGCGTAGTGGGAGATATCGATATTGTCGCTGCTGAGGATGTGGTGCTTGCTGAGAATGGCGTTGCCATGGTGACCGTGGGGATACACTGCATTGCGGCCATAGGCGTAGTGAGGCCAGCTGCGGTCGGCGAGGTATTCAAACTGACTTTCGTCTATCCAGTCAGAAAGCTCCGCTGCGTGACGGGTATTTTCACCCACCACCTCCTGCAGAAACACCAGGTCGGCATCCACCAACCTGATCGTGTCGCGGATTTCCTCCAGCAAGAAACGCCGGTTGGCCGCGCAAAACCCTTTGTGCACGTTGTAAGACAGCACCCGGAGCCGTTGCATCGACCAGTTCTCCGCGCTTACTTGAAATAGGCGTTCTCAGTGTTGCTGTGGTCGGTGGTGTCTTTGACCCCGGCCAGTTCAGGCACCTGCTCCAACAGGGTTTTCTCCACCCCTTCTTTAAGGGTCACATCCACCATGCCACAACCCTGACAGCCGCCACCGAACTTGAGCACGGCGTACTGGTCCTCGGTCACCTCCAAAAGCGACACCTCACCACCGTGGGCGGCCAGTGAGGGGTTGATCTCGTTGTAGAGAACATAGTTGATGCGGTCTTCCACCGGGCTGTCTGCACTAACTTTGGGCAGGCGTGCGTTGGGCGCTTTAATGGTGAGCTGGCCACCCATACGGTCCGTGGAGTAGTCGATATAGGCCTCATCCAAGAACGGCACGCTGCGGCCTTCGTAATAGGCCTTAAACTGCTTGTAGTCCACCACCACGTCGTTGTCATTGGCGTCGCCCTCACGACAGTAGGCAATACAGGTTTCGGCCTTGGGCGTCCCCGGCTGGGTGATAAACACCCGCACACCAATCACATCATCCTGCTTGGACAGCAGCTCGGCCAAGTAGTCTTGGGCCGATTCGGTGATGGTCAGATTTACGTCGGATTGTACGGCTGTCATAGATACCTCGTTACATCGCCGTGCGGAAGCGGCAGGATTTTTGCGTATGCTTCTGATCAGTGCTGCTAGTTTACGTTTCTGGTCGAGAACATCTCACACTCAAATTCTAAGCGTGGTTCAATATTCGCAACATCATTTGCAACATTCACATCAGCATTTTACCCCGGGCCTTGCCCAGGCAGTCACTCTTCCGCGTTCGATCTGCTAGAATTGCGCGTTTACCTCGTTGCGCCTAGTTTAACAGATTGGCCGCTGTGGCCCCAGCCTTGGGCAACGCCGCCGACCGCGTAAAGCATATTATTAATTTTTCAGGACCTTCATGAATAGTCGTCAAACCTCTTCGCCATCTGCTCGTGTCGCCGAACTCAAAGCCGCCCTTAAAGACCGTATTATGGTGCTGGACGGCGCCATGGGCAGCATGATTCAGAGCTACAAACTGGACGAAGCAGCCTACCGCGGGGAGCGCTTTGCCGACTACCCGCTGGACTTGCGCGGCAACAATGACTTGCTGACCCTGACCCGGCCACAATTGATTCGCGACATCCACCAGGATTTTCTGGATGCCGGCGCCGACATTATCGAAACCAACACGTTTAACTCCACCGCTGTGGCGATGGATGACTACAAGTTGGGCGAGCTCGCTGAAGAGCTCAATTTAGAAGGTGCCCGTTTAGCCCGGGAAGTGGCGGACGCTGAAACCGCGAAAAACCCCGCCAAGCCTCGCTTTGTCGCCGGTGTTATCGGCCCCACCCCTCGCACCGCGTCGATTTCCCCCGACGTCAACGACCCCGGCGCCCGAAACATCAATTTCGATCAATTGGTGGCCGACTATTACGTCGCCGCTCGGGGCTTGATTCAAGGGGGCTCCGATCTGCTGCTGATTGAGACTATTTTTGACAGTCTCAATGCCAAGGCCGCCGTCTACGCGGTACTGCAATACTTTGAAGACAGCGGGCTGGAAGTCCCCATTATGATTTCGGTGACCTTCCCCGATGTCAGCGGACGGACCCTGTCAGGCCAGACGCCGACGGCGTTCTGGAACAGCATTGCCCACGCCAAGCCGCTGATTGTGGGCACCAACTGTGGACGGCGCTTTAGCGAAATCCGCCCCTTTGTCGAGGAGCTGGCAGAAGCCGCCGATTGCCATTTTAGCGGTCACTTCAACGCCGGCCTGCCCAACGAATTTGGCGAATACGACGAAACGCCCGAGGACATGCAGGTTGAACTCCACGACTTTGCCAAGCGTGGCTTCCTCAACCTAGTGGGCGGGTGCTGTGGCACCACTCCAGCCCATATCAAAGCCATCGCCGCTGCGGTAGACGGTGTTGCCCCGCGGCCACTGCCAAGCCGAGAAGTCGCCTGCCGCCTATCCGGCCTGGAGCCTTTTACCATTGGCAAAGACAGCCTGTTCGTCAACGTTGGCGAACGCTGTAATGTCACCGGCTCCGCCGCCTTCAAACGACTGATTCTGGAGGGCAACTACGACGAGGCCCTGTCGGTGGCTCGGCAACAGGTAGAGAACGGCGCCCAGATCATCGACGTCAATATGGACGAGGGCATGCTGGACGCCAAGGAAGCCATGGTGACCTTCCTTAACCTGATTGCCTCAGAGCCCGATATCTCGCGGGTGCCGATCATGGTGGACTCCTCCAAGTGGGAGGTGATTGAAGCCGGCTTGAAATGTATTCAGGGCAAAGCCGTGGTGAACTCCATCTCCCTCAAGGAGGGGGAGGACGAATTTCGCCAGCGAGCCCGCCAGTGTATGAAATACGGCGCCGCAGTGGTGGTCATGGCCTTTGACGAAGACGGTCAGGCTGACACCTACGCCCGCAAATCCGAGATTTGCAAACGCTCTTATCACATCCTGGTGGAGGAAGGCTTGCCGCCCCAGGACATTATCTTTGACCCCAATATCTTTGCTGTGGCCACCGGTATCGACGAGCACAATAACTACGCCGTCGACTTCATCGAAGCCACCGCCTTTATCAAGGAGTCCCTACCCCACGCCCTGGTGTCTGGCGGCGTGTCCAATGTGTCCTTCTCATTCCGGGGCAATAACCCAGTACGGGAGGCCATACACTCAGTCTTCCTGTACCACGCCATCAAGGCGGGTATGGATATGGGCATCGTCAACGCCGGGCAGCTGGCCATCTACGACGATCTGCCAGAAGAACTCCGGGAACACGTTGAAGACGTCATTCTCAATCGCCGGGACGACAGCACCGAGCGCCTACTGGAGATCGCCGAGCGCTACCGGGGCGACGGCAAGGGCAGCAGTCAGCAGGAAGACCTGAGCTGGCGGGAATGGCCAGTGGAAAAACGCATCGAGCACTCCCTGGTCAAGGGCATTGCCACTTATATTGAAGAAGATGCCGAAGCTGCCCGACTACAAGCCACCAAGCCCATCGACGTGATCGAAGGGCCGCTCATGGACGGTATGAATGTGGTGGGCGATCTGTTTGGCGATGGCAAAATGTTCCTGCCCCAGGTAGTCAAATCCGCCCGGGTAATGAAACAGGCGGTGGCCTACCTCAACCCCTATATCGAGGCGGAAAAATCCGTCGGCGCCAAGACCAACGGCAAAATTTTGATGGCGACCGTTAAAGGCGATGTCCACGACATCGGCAAGAACATCGTCGGTGTCGTGTTGCAGTGCAACAACTTTGAGGTCATTGATCTCGGCGTGATGGTGCCCTGCGAAACCATTTTGGAGACGGCGAAGAAAGAGAACGTCGATATCATCGGCCTCAGCGGCCTGATCACGCCGTCGCTGGATGAAATGGTCCACGTTGCCGCCGAAATGCAGCGCCAGGGTTTCTCAGTACCGCTGATGATCGGTGGCGCCACAACCTCAAAGGCCCACACGGCCGTCAAAATCGAGCCCCAGTACAGCAACGATGCCGTGGTCTACGTGCCGGATGCCTCCCGCAGCGTATCGGTGGCCGGTCAGCTAATCAGCGACGACTTCAAAGACAAGTTTATCGCCGAACGCCGGGACGAATACGAGCGTATCCGGGCCCGCCGTGCTGCCGGCGGCAAGAAAGTCCGCCTGCTGCCCTACAGTGACGCCTGCAACAATGGCTTTCAATTTGATTGGAGCCAGTATCAGCCCCCGGCACCCAGTTTTACCGGTACCAAGGTATTTGAGAACTATTCATTGGAGGCGCTGCGGGAAACCATCGATTGGACGCCGTTTTTCATCTCCTGGGGCCTGTCGGGTAAATTCCCCAAGATACTGGACGACGAAAAAGTCGGCGAAGCGGCCCGCAACCTTTACGACGACGCGCAGCGCATGCTGGATAAGCTCATAGCCGAGAAGCGCCTCAGCGCCAACGGTGTAATTGGCTTCTGGCCGGCACAGCGCAAGGGCAGCGATGACATTCAGGTCCTCGATGACAGTGGCGCGCCCTTGGCAGTGCTCCACCACTTGCGCCAGCAGACCCAGAAGTCTGACGACAAAGCCAATATGAGCCTGGCGGATTACATTGCGCCAGCCGAAGCGGGTGTTCAGGACTATATTGGCGGCTTCGCGGTGACCACGGGGCTCGGCGCCGATGAGCTGGCGGCCGAGTACGAGGCCGCCAATGATGACTACAGTGCCATTATGGTCAAAGCCCTGGCAGATCGCCTGGCCGAGTCTTTTGCTGAGCATCTCCACAAGCGCGTGCGACAGGAATTCTGGCCCTACGCGCCAGATGAAGACTTGGACAACGACGCCCTAATCAAGGAGCAGTACCGGGGCATCCGCCCTGCTCCCGGCTATCCGGCCTGCCCGGACCACACCGAGAAAGTGACGCTATTCAAACTGCTGGACGCCACCAACAACACCGGCATTACCCTGACCGAACACTTGGCGATGCACCCTGCTGCTGCAGTCAGTGGCTTCTACTACTCCCACCCCGAGTCCCGCTACTTTGCGGTGGGCCGGATCGGCAAGGATCAGGTCGAGTCCATCGCTGAGCGTAAAGGGGCCTCAGTAGCCGAGGTTGAACGCTGGTTGTCACCCAGCCTGGATTACGATCCCTAGTAGCGCAGCCACACTGTCACCGCCTCCGGCTGAATCACAGCCGGGGGTGAGACTTCCTTCTGTAGTCAGGTGGAATTGGCCCGAAAGTCCCCGATCTGAGTGGTATAGGCAGACGCTTCAGGGGAGGATAAGGCAGGTAAAACGAGGCCGGGGTAAGGGAAAAAGTGAGGACAGAAAAGGCAAAAAAGGACGGCTAAAAGAAAGTGTGGCCGCCTGTGCGGCCACGCCCCAGCTAAGATCTAACTGCGATCCAACTAAGACCAACTACGAGGGCATGCCCGCCAGCCAGTACACAGCGGTACCGACAACCAGCGCGATTACCGCAATGGCAGCACAGGCATCGGCGAAGTTATCTTCGCGGCTTTCTTGGGATTGATCAGTCATGGACAACCTCATTTCTCACGATAAGGGCGTTTTAACAGCGCCTTGGGATTGTTGTGGCAAGCAGCCATAAAGACTGCAGGGAAATAACGCATTTATTATACCAGATTCCAACCTGAGGCCACGGCTTCGCGCCGACAATTGAGCCAAAGTGCTTAATCGAGTCCCCTCATAAGCTTTATCCGCAAAACGCGTTAGAGACTGAGCCGATTAGCTTTTAAAATTTGCGCTAATTAGTCGAATACACCACCCAATTGTTTAGCGCCGCGTGACGCCCCCTGCCACCAGACAGCAGCGACACGCGGCGCTAACGCATTGGGCATGACTTAATACTGGATGGGTTATGTATACCTACGATCATTACGACCGCAAAATCATCGCACAACGGGTCGCCCAATTCCGCGACCAGACCGCCCGCTACCTGGACGGGCAAATCAGCGAGGAGCAATTCCTGCCTCTGCGTCTGCAAAACGGCCTGTATATTCAGCGCCTGGCGCCGATGCTGCGCATTGCCGTGCCCTACGGCACCCTCAATGCCACCCAGCTGCGCCGCCTAGCCAAGATTACTCGGGATTACGATAAGGGCTATGCCCACGTCAGCACCCGGCAGAATATTCAGCTCAACTGGCCACAGCTTGAAGAAGTACCCGACATCCTTGAGGAGCTCGCTGAGGTAGAGATGCACGCCGTGCAAACCAGCGGCAACTGCATCCGCAATGTCACCGCAGACCAGTTCTCTGGGGTTGCTGCCGACGAGATTGAAGACGCCCGCCCCTGGTGTGAAATTATCCGCCAGTGGTCCACTTTTCACCCTGAGTTCGCCTTTCTACCCCGCAAATTCAAAATTGGTGTGTGCGGCTCAGAAAGCGATCGCGCTGCGGTGATGGTCCACGACATCGGTTTGCAGATCGTTAAAACCGAGTCCGGCGACACCGCCTTCCGCGTCATTGTCGGCGGCGGCCTGGGTCGTACCCCCGTTATCGGCAGTGTCATTCACGACGCCCTTCCCGCCGAGCACTTACTGAGCTATCTGGAGGCGATTCTCCGGGTCTACAATCAGCTCGGCCGTCGGGACAACAAGTTTAAAGCGCGGATCAAGATATTGGTGCGGGCCATGGGCGCCGAGGAATTTAAGGCCAAGGTCGAGGAGGAATGGACTCATATCAAAGACAGCGCCATAACCCTGACCAATGAGGAAATTGAACGGGCCCAGTCCTTTTTCCAGCGCCCTGCCTACCGCGAACTGGAAAATCAGGATATGCAAGCGCTGGCTCTTGAGGATGCCGAGTTTGCCCGCTGGCTGCAACACAACGTCCACCCCCACAAACAGGATGGCTACGCGATAGCCACCCTGTCTCTCAAGGAAGTGGGCATCGCCCCCGGCGACATTACCGCCGAGCAGTTTGAAGTCGTCGCCGACCTGGCGGAGCGCTATGGCTTTGGGGAAGCTCGTACTACCCACAATCAAAACATTGTGCTGCCCGATGTGGAGCAACAGCAGTTGCTGGCCTTGTGGAAGGAGCTTCGGGACGCAGATATGGCCGCGCCCACTGTAGGTACCCTGCACGACATTATCTGCTGCCCCGGCGGCGACTTTTGCTCATTGGCCAACGCCAAATCGATTCCCATCGCCGAAGCCATTCAGCGCCGCTTTGACGATATCGACTACGTGTATGACCTGGGCAATATCGACTTGAACATCTCCGGCTGCATGAACGCCTGTGGCCACCACCACATCGGCCACATCGGCATTCTCGGCGTAGACAAAAAAGGCCAGGAGTTTTACCAAGTTTCCCTGGGCGGTAATGCCGGGCTCGATACCTCGCTGGGCAAAATCCTGGGACCGTCGTTCTCCCAGGACGATATCCCTGATGTGATGGAAAAGATTCTCACGACCTACGTTGAGATTCGCCACGAGGACGAGCAGTTTATAGATACTTATCGCCGGGTCGGTATCGACCCCTTCAAGGAGCGCGTCTATGCCTAAGATCATTAAAGACGGAAGCGTTGTCGAGGATAGCTGGACGGTATGGCGCGACAGCGAAACCCTGCCTCAACAGGGCCGGGTCATCGTTCCTGTCTCGTTGTGGCAATCACAACGCGAGGCATTACAGACCCTGGGTGAGGTCGCAGTATTTTTGGCCAGTGACGAAACACCCAAGTTAATCGCCGACAGTCTCGATGCGCTGCCATTGGTGGCTATCGACTTTCCCAAATTCGCCGACGGCCGGGGCTTTTCCTATGCCCGGGAACTCCGCGAGCAACACCGATTTGAAGGTGAAATCCGTGCCATCGGCGACTTTATGCGGGACCAACTGTTTTACCTTCAGCGCTGCGGTGTGAACAGTTTCGCCCTGGACAACGATGACTTGGAAGCCGCATTGGCAAGCCTCAGAGACTTCGACGAGTGCTACCAGCCAAGCGTTGATCAACCCTTGCCACTGTTTCGACGCCGGGCCTGAGACGCTCAGTACTGCAATTGCCCCGTCTTGATAAGGACCCCGTTTCAGACCTGACCTGAACGGGGTCAACTGTGTATCATGGCCTTTCCCAGAGGAGAGCCGCCGTGGACATTAACCTGACAACAACGTTTTTCTTTATTTTTAGTGGCGCCGCCCTACTCGCCTCTCTGGCTCTGCTAACCCGTCAACCTCTTCTTATCGCCTATATCGCTCTGGGCGCGCTTATTGGCCCCTACGGTGCGGCCTGGGTCACCGACGTCAACCTCCTGGCCGAAGTCGCCGAGTTCGGCATAATCTTTTTGTTATTTTTGCTGGGCCTGGATATGCAGCCCAAGTCCCTGGTCTCCACCATTAAACAGACCAGCCGGGTTGCGGTGATCAGCTCACTGATCTTTATGGCGGTGGGATACCTAGTGGCTTTGGCTTTTGGCTTTACTCAACGGGAGTCCTGGATCATTGGCGCAGCGATGATTTTTTCCTCCACCATCATCGGCATAAAGCTGCTACCCACCACGGTATTGCACCACCGCTACACCGGCGAGCTGATGGTGGGACTGCTGTTAATTCAGGACATGATCGCCATTTTTGTGCTGCTGATACTCTTCAGTATGAGCTTGGGGGAGTTTTCCGGTGTTGCCCTGCTAAAGACAGTGATCGCCTTCCCGGTGTTAATTCTGATCGCCTTCGCAGCAGTTCGCTTTGCCATATTGCCTTTGCTGCAGCGCTTTGACCGCTTCCATGAATACCTGTTTTTGGTGGCCATTGGCTGGTGTCTGGGGATGGCTGAGCTGGCGCACATTATGGGGCTATCAGTGGAGATGGGGGCTTTTCTGGCAGGCATCAGCCTGGCCACAAGCCCTATCTCCCAGTACATTGCTATCAGCTTGAAACCCTTAAGGGATTTCTTCCTGATCCTGTTTTTCTTCTCTCTGGGTGCCCGCTTCAATGTCGGCTTACTGAGCGAAATTCTCTTTGCGTCCCTGGTTCTCGCCACCCTGATGCTGGCCATCAAGCCGGTGGTGTTCCGCTATTTGTCCGCAAAGATGATGCACTCTCGAAAGCTGGCCTGGGACTTGGGTTTCAGGATGGGACAGATCAGCGAATTTTCACTGCTGATCGCCTATGTGGCGCTGGAAATGGCATTGATTGGTGAGGCAGCGTCCCTGTTGATTCAGGCCACTGCCATACTTACCTTTGTGGTGTCATCCTACATTGTCGTTATGCGCTACCCGACGCCCATTGCCATTAATGATTCACTGCGCCGGGATTAACCACAGCGAAGGGTGTTAGCGAAATACCACAGAGAAGGTTACCGGTACGGCAACACTGATGCTGTTCAAGCCTGCCAATTCCTGAAGTTTGGCCACACCTGGCGTCAGGCCAAAGGCATCGACCTTTAGGATCACCGGGGCTCGAGTCGCCACCTGGTAACCACCTCCTGTCAAACGCGTCACATCTGCGTCGATAGCGACAGAATTACTCTGGCCAGCCAGATTCAACTCACCCTCAAGTTTCACCACAGATTGCTCCCCGGCCTTTAGGTCCTGGAGCGTCGCCATGTCTACGGTAGCCGTAAAGGTTGCCTGGGAATTATTGGCAGTATCGAACAAATAGGTGCGCATCCGCTCGTCGCGGATATCTATACCGGTATTGACGCTGCTCAGATCGATGCCGATATTGGCTTTGCCGGTGCTGGTATCAACGCTGCCCTGCAGATTGTCAAAACTCAGGACTTCGGCGACTTGGGCGTTTTTAGTGCTGACAAAATTAAGCGCCGACTCACTGTTGTCGAGTTTAAGTTCAGCCGCCACCAACACACTGCTTTGTAAGGCTAACAGTAATACTCCAAGTTTTTTCATACCACACACCCCAGATGAAAATGATTGCTTACAGCATACCCAATAGGCATTTGCCCAGTCTACTTGTACTCACCTGTTTCGCACTGGTGCCACTGTCTATAAGTGCCGCGTTTTAAAAGTCGGGGCAAAAAAAAAGCCCGGAGACGTTAACGTCACCGGGCTTTTGCTAGCTTAGTCGCTTAAAGCCAGATTAGATCGCTTTTTCCAACTCAGGCAGCGCGTCGAACAAGTCGGCTACCAGGCCGTAATCGGCCACTTGGAAAATGGGCGCATCTTCGTCTTTGTTGATGGCGACGATGACTTTAGAGTCTTTCATACCCGCCAAGTGCTGGATCGCACCGGAGATACCGACAGCGACGTACAATCCAGGCGCTACGATTTTACCGGTTTGACCCACCTGCATGTCGTTGGGCACAAAGCCAGCATCTACAGCGGCGCGAGAAGCACCGACCGCGGCACCCAGCTTGTCAGCAATGGAGTACAGCATGCTGAAGTTGTCGCCGTTTTGCATACCGCGACCACCTGAGATGACGATATCAGCTGCGGTCAGGTCGGGGCGATCGCTCTTGGCCAGTTCTTCGCCGACGAAGCTGGAGTTACCCGCATCGTGAGCGCTATCAACCGCTTCAACACTGGCAGAGCCGCCTTCGGCCGCTGCGGCATCAAAAGCTGTGGCACGGACAGTGATCACCTTGATGGGGTCATCTGTCTGAACAGTGGCAATAACGTTACCTGCGTAGATAGGACGCTTAAAGGTGTCGCCGCTCTCTACCGAGATAATCTCTGAGATCTGCGCCACGTCCAGTAGTGCTGCCGCGCGGGGCAACATGTTTTTGCCGTTGGTGGTCGCGGGAGCCAGGATATAACCGTAATCTTTGCCCAACTCTG
Source organism: Spongiibacter nanhainus (assembly GCF_016132545.1). Classification (GTDB taxonomy): domain Bacteria; phylum Pseudomonadota; class Gammaproteobacteria; order Pseudomonadales; family Spongiibacteraceae; genus Spongiibacter; species Spongiibacter nanhainus. The sequence continues at coordinate 1,912,031 of NZ_CP066167.1, read as the reverse complement.
CTACCAGCAGGCTGACGTTTTCCGCCAGTTGGTGGCCGTAAGCGGCGTTATCGGCAACCAGTACTTTGCTGACGCCGTCGATTTTGGCTGCCGCTTCCGCAGCAGCGCCACAACCTTCGCCAGCAACCAGTACAGCGATATCACCGCCGATTTCTTTGGCAGCGGTGACGGTGTTCAGGGTCGCCCCATTGATCGAGGCATTGTCGTGTTCTGCGATTACTAGAATGCTCATTTAGAATACCTTCGCCTCGTTCTTCAGTTTGTCTACCAGTTCGGCCACGTCGGCGACCTTGATACCAGCTTGACGCTCTGCCGGCGGCTCGACCTTCAGGGTCTTAACCCGGGGCGTTACATCGATACCCAACTCGTCGGGAGTCAGTGTATCCAGAGGCTTTTTCTTGGCCTTCATGATGTTGGGCAGAGACGCGTAGCGCGGCTCGTTCAAGCGCAGATCTGTCGTCACGACAGCGGGCAGGTTCAGTTTGACCGTCTGCAGACCACCGTCGATTTCCCGGGTAACGTTGAGGCTTTCACCGTCAACCGCCACCTCAGAAGCAAAAGTGCCCTGAGCCATGCCTGCCAGTGCAGCCAGCATCTGACCAGTCTGGTTGTTATCACCGTCAATGGCCTGCTTGCCCAGGATGACGAGTTGTGGCTCTTCTTTGTCGACAACGGCTTTCAGCAGCTTGGCAATGCCCAGGGGTTGTACCGCTTCGTCGGTCTCGACCAGGATACCCCGGTCTGCACCCAGTGCCAGAGCAGTACGGATCTGCTCCTGAGCCACTTTGGGGCCGATGGAGACAGCCACAACCTCGGTAGCTACGCCTTTCTCTTTAAGGCGAACCGCTTCTTCAACAGCGATTTCACAAAATGGATTGATCGCCATTTTGACATTGTTTAGATCAACGTCGGTGCCGTCTGATTTGGGACGCACCTTCACGTTGTAGTCAACGACTCGTTTGACAGCAACAAGAACCTTCATGGATTCCCCAGTAGTACACGCGTAAATGAATTGAAATGGCATGTGTCCTTACGCAGCGAACCGCTAAAAGCGATTACAAATGGACCGTGCCTCGATAAAAAAGCGCCGTTATATTGACGCCTAAGGCTCCACAGGTCAACAAAACCGGGGCATTAAAAGCCGTTATAGTCGGTATGCATGAGTTTAATTGCCGCTGGATCAACAGCAATTTATTGTTGTTATTTCAAGATGTTACAAAATGTCCTCAGCCGCCAGCCGAAAACAGATGGGCAGTAGCTAAAATCTGGGTCGAGTAGCCTTTTCATGCGTCGAACCTTATAATTACGCGTTTCGACTTGGTGAAAAAAGCACCTATTTATAAGGGTGAGCACCCATAGCAGAGAGGAGAGAGTTTGTGGAACGCGAATCTATGGAGTTTGACGTCCTGATCGTCGGGGCGGGCCCCGCTGGTCTGTCAGCGGCCTGCAAAATTCGTCAGTTAAGCGAAACCACCGGCAAAGACATCAGTGTTTGCGTGGTGGAGAAAGGCTCCGAAGTCGGTGCGCACATCCTCTCCGGCGCGGTTTTTGAGCCCACCGCCCTGAACGAGCTGTTCCCCGATTGGAAAGAAAAAGGCGCGCCCCTCCATACCGAAGTGACCGGCGACGATATCTACTACATGACCAGCGAAGAGAAAGCGGTCAAAGTCCCCGGCTTCGCCGTACCCAAAACCATGCACAACGAAGGCAACTACATTATCAGCCTGGGTAACTTGTGCCGCTGGTTGGCCGAGCAGGCCGAAGGGATGGGTGCGGAAATCTACCCCGGTTTCGCCGCTGCTGAAGTACTTTATAACGATGATGGCAGCGTAAAGGGTATTGCTACTGGCGACATGGGTATCGCCGCTGACGGCAGCCAGAAAGACAGCTACATGCCCGGTATGGAGCTGCACGCCAAGTACACCTTGTTCTCGGAAGGTTGCCGAGGCCATCTGGGCAAGCAGTTGATCGAGAAATTCGGGCTGAGCGAAGGCAAAGACCCTCAGCACTACGGTATCGGCATTAAAGAGCTGTGGAAAATCGATGCCGACAAGCACGAGCAGGGCAAAGTCGTCCACGCTACTGGCTGGCCTCTGGCCGAGAACGGCGCCCTGGGTGGCAGCTTCCTGTACCACATTGAAGACAATCAAGTTGCCCTCGGCCTGATCACAGACCTGTGCTACGACAACCCCTATTTGTCGCCCTTTGAGGAATTCCAGCGCTTTAAACAGCACCCGGTGATCAAGCAGTATCTGGAAGGTGGCGAGCGAGTATCCTACGGCGCCAGGGCCATTTCCAAAGGCGGACTGCAGTCCTTGCCCAAGATGACCTTCCCCGGCGGTCTGCTGATTGGCTGCGACGCTGGCACCCTGAACTTTGCCAAAATCAAAGGCAGCCACACAGCGATGAAATCCGGCCTATTGGCCGCAGAGGTGGTTCACAAGGCCATTACTGAAGAAGAGAAAACCGGTCAGGAACTCTCCGAGTATAAAGCGGCCTTCGAAGGCTCCTGGCTGTACAAAGAACTCTACGAACAGCGCAACTTTGGCCCGGCACAGCACAAGTACGGTAACTTCATCGGTTCCGCTTACGCTTTTATCGACATCAATATTTTCGGTGGCAAGCTGCCCTGGACTCTGGCAGACACCAAGCCGGATTACGCGCAGATGAAGCAGGTGTCTGAGGTCAGCGAGATCACGTATCCCAAGCCGGACAACAAACTCAGCTTTGACCGCTTGAGCTCGGTGTTCCTGTCAAACACCAACCACGAAGAGGACCAGCCCTGTCACTTGACTCTCAAGGACCCTGAGCTGCCAATTCGAGAAAATCTGCCCAAATACGCTGAGCCAGCTCAGCGTTATTGCCCGGCGGGTGTTTACGAAGTGGTTGAAGATGACGATGGCACGCCTCGCTTCCAGATCAACGGTCAGAACTGTGTTCACTGTAAGACCTGTGACATCAAAGACCCGTCTCAAAATATTGTCTGGGTAACCCCTGAAGGCCTGGGTGGTCCAAACTACCCCAATATGTAGCTCGGACAAAGACGCGCGATACAAAAAAGGGGCCCTAGCGGCCCCTTTTTCTTTTACTGATATTTTTTATCTATCCCGATGCAGCGCGATGGTTATATTGGACCCAACACAAAGGTCTCTCCGCCTGCAGTGAGAATGAGCTGGTCTTGTTCCTGCTCACCCATCTCCACCATGCGATAGAAACAACTGCGATTCACCCGTGCATCAACGCCATGGCGCACCCTTACCGAGGGCTGTGGCTCATCGCTTCCCGGCTGGTAATGGACCGTTAAGGGGTGACTCGCACCCAGCTCCAACCACTCTTCGACATTGGTTTTCACTGCGATCCGCGAATGATCCGACGCGCATTCAACATCGACAATCGAGAGTGGTAAGTCCTCTACAGTGATACGCCATTTCTCAACTGGCGTCACCAGATAGTACTCGCCGTCAGACTCCCGGCGAAGAATCGAGGCAAACAATTTGACCAGCTCAAAGCGGCGGATTTCCCCGCCCTCGTGCCACCAGCTGCCATCCCGGCGTATCACGATATCGATATCGCCACTGAATTCCGGGTGCCATTTTTCAATGGGTGGCCGACCGCGCTGATCGGCCAACAGAGTTTCCAAATGTTCTAAACTCGCCATACTGCCCTCCCCTGTGGAAGGCGATGTCAGGCAATCACCCTGACATTAATCACACCTTCCAGTGACTGTATTTGCGTAATCAGCTCATCGCTGACATCACTGCCGAGATCGATCAAATTGTACGCAATGTCTTCCCGACTCTTATTGAGCATGTCGACAATGTTAATTTCGGCATCGGCGAGAATCCCTAAAATACTGTTGAGTATTTTGGGGACATTGCGATTGGTGATCGCCAATCTGACTTCGCCGCTGCGCTCCAGCTGAAGGTTCGGGAAGTTGACCGAGTTTCTGATATTGCCATTACGCAGAAAGTCCCGCAGTTGATCCGCGGCCATTACCGCACAGTTTTCCTCTGCCTCATCGGTGCTGGCACCAATGTGCGGCATCAAAATCACGTCGTCTCTGCCAATTAATGCCGGCGATGGGAAATCGGTAATAAACTGCCTCAGGATGCCCTCATCCAATGCCTGCACCACCGCGTCGGTATCCACGATCTCTTCCCGGGCGAAATTTAACAGGCAGGCATCGGGCTTGCAGTTCTTCAGCAGGCTTTCATTGACCAATCCGCGGGTTGCGTCCAATACCGGCAAATGCAAGGTAATATAGTCCGCGCGGGCAAAAAGACTGCCGATGTTATCCATGCGCTGAACCGAGCTGGGTAGCCGCCAGGCCGCATCCACTGACAGCGCCGGGTCGTAGCCAATGACGTCCATACCCAGGTCTAAAGCCGCTCTGGCAATCATGGAACCAATCGCTCCCAAGCCGACAATGCCCAGCGTTTTGCCGGCTAGCTCACGCCCTTTGAAACGCTTTTTCTCTTTCTCCAACAGCTTGGACATTGCCGCGCCGTCGGTCATATCCGCCAATGTATCGACGTAGGCAATACCTGGGAGGATGCCTCTGGATCCAAGCGTTAAGGCTGAGATCACCAGTTCTTTAACCGCATTGGCATTGGCACCGGGGCTGTTAAACACCGCTATACCCCGTTGGGTACACTCACCGACGGGAATATTGTTGGTGCCGGCACCGGCACGGCCTATTGCCTTTACCGAGCTGGCAATATCGTCGTTAGACAGTTTGTGGCTGCGCAGCAAAATGGCATCCGGGCTACTGAATTCGCTGGCAATTTCGTATTCGTCCCGAGGCAAGCGCTCAAGGCCTTTGATGGAGATATTATTCAGAGTAAGAATTCTGTACATGGGGTCGTGCTTAACCTCTACTTATCCCGTCAAGCGGTTTGCGCTGCGCGCCTCGTATTTCGGCAGGCCTTCGCCAGCCGTAGGCAGCTCTTCGTCGGTCGCCAAAGGGATGGTTTGAAAATAGTTTAATGACTCAATGTGTTCGCGAAGCGCCAGTGAGACCGTGTACTGCTCGTTTTGGGCCAATACACGGAAATCCCATTGCTCCGAATCAGGCCCGTCAAATTCAGCAAACTCCCCCCCATCCAAGATGATTGAGAAGTCATGGAGCGGAGTGGACAAGCCCTCCCCTCTGGCTTTTAGATAAGCCTCCTTCAAAGTCCAATAGCGGAAAAAGAGAGATAATTGCCCGTCGGCGGGATGGCTCCGCAATGCTTGCAGTTCGCGAGCGGAAAGATAGTCATCAGCAGCATCCAGCATGCCACCGGCATCACTGTGATATTCCGCGTCGATACCGACTTCGGCACTGGACACCGCACAGAGGGTCAGCCCCGGGCTGTGGGCGGTGTTGAACTGGAGCCCACTGTTTTGGGTGTCCAGCTGCGGCTTGCCAAACTCGTTGGTACTGAGGGCTAGCTCATCCGCCGCGGCGTCACAATATTGAGCGAGCACCGTACGCAGCAGAGCCCGACTGATAAGGTAATCCCGGCCCTGGTCGCTGGATGCCATTTGCTTATACTGCTCGCGCTCCTCGTCGGAGATCAGCGCTTCGTAGTTCTTAAAGTGACTATCCAGGCGGCGATCTTGCGTGGCGCAAAACCAGATATCCACCTGGCCGGGCTGGAGCACCCGGCGGGAATTATCAATGTGCATTATTTTTATACATCCTTTACTACCACTACCTGCTCGGATGTGGCTAATTGATTTTAATGTCAGCGTTTTGCCAAAGGACATTAAAGTAGTGGGCAAAATCTTCAGAGGCTTGTCGGCGCTGCAAACCCTGTCGTGCTTGTGCTATTTGTTCTTGCGATACACTATTGGGCTGTCCCGCTCTAACAGCTAGAAGGCTGACAACATAGTGATTGCCTTCGTCGGTTTGTGTCACGCTCACCGTGTTGCTGCCCGCTTCAGGCTTGGGCATTGCGAACACCTGCTGGCGCAACGGAGCTTCGACAGCGAGATCGTTACGAGTTCCAGCCACAACGGCGTCCCATTCAAGCTCGTTCTGCTTGGCAAGAGATTCCATGGTGCTGCCCTCCCGCAGCGCATTGGCTATCGACTCGGCGCGTTCAGCCGCGGCTTGAGATGCCTTTTGGGCCTTTAAAGCGGTGACTACGCTGTCGCGAACTTGTTCCAGGGGTTTGGGCGTTGGCGCTTTGTACTCTTCAACATGCAGAACCACATAGCGCTCCGGCGTTAGCTCAATCACCTCACTGTTGTGACCGGCCTCCCTCAATGACTCACTAAAGGCCGCCCGCTTTACCGCTTCGTACTGGAACAAACCTTCGTTACTGCTTCGTTCCAACAGCTCGCTGCGCGCCACGTTCAGCTCCATTTCCTCTGCAGGTAATGTGAGGTCCTCGGCATTAAACACCAGGTCTCGCAGGTCCTCGACAGCTGCAACAAAGCGCGGCTTGGCTTGCTGTTGCTGAAGCTGCTCAGTGAGTTCAGGTTTCATCTCTTCGAAACTGGCCATTTCTGGCTGGCGAACGCTTAGCAGTTTAATCAGGTGTACGCCTGACTCGGTTTCCACAGGCGCAGAGACTTCTCCCTCTTCCAGTACGGCCAGTGCCGCTTCAAACTCTGTGGGGAAGCTATCACCGCTGGTAAAACCGAGACGGCCACCGTCGCCGGCAGAGCCAATGTCATCAGAGTATTGCTTGGCGAGTTCCGCAAAATCTTCACCTGCGGCCACTCGCTGGCGAATCTCTTCAGCGCTTTTCAGCGCATCTTGCCGACTCTCACCGCCACCGATTTCTATGAGGATATGGGCAGCTTCACGCTGCACATCTTCTTCGCTGGCAGCAAGCAAGCGCTCATACTCTCGTTGCAAGGCTGACTCATCCACCGCCTGGTAAAAGTCTTCTTGGTTTAGCTCCAGGTAACTGAAACGTACTTGCTCTTCACTAACATAGTCAGCACTGTTCTGCTGGTAATAGGCCTCTATCTCCTCCTCAGAGACCGACACCGTGTCGACAAAGTCATCCGCCTTCACTGTCAGGTAGTGGTAGTCGCGCTCTTCAAAGGCCACCTGAATATAGTTGTTCAGTTGGGCATCAGTAACAAAACTGGATGATGAGATTGCCGCGGAAAGTTGCTGAATAAGCAGATCTGAGCGCAGTAATTCTTTAAAAAATTGGCTGCTGTAGCCCTGCAAGCGCAGCACTTGTTGGTAACGTTGTTGAGAGAAACGCCCGTCCTCTTGGAACTGCGGCATACCCACAATAACCCGATTGAGCTGGGCGTCTGAGATCACCGCATTGGCGTCATCCGCGGTTTGCAGCAGCAACTGCTGTTTGATCAAGGTATTTAATGCCGGCCCCCGCAGCACGCTGTCGTCCAACATGGCGGGATCGACGCTGTCGCCCATCATGCCGATTAAGCGACGTTTTTGCAGGGCGACCGCTTGCAAAAGCGACTGTTCCGAAATGTCTTCGCCATTGACGACGGCAGCGGGTGTTTGGCCGCTGCCACTGAACAAACTGTCTACGCCAAAAAAAGCGAAGGGAATGACAATAATCCCAATAATGACCTTGGCTGCGGTTCCCTGGATATTGTCGCGAATATTCTGCAGCATTAATTTGTTTTCCGGTTATAAATAAAAAAAGCGCATCTTTCGATGCGCCTTTCGGTCGAGGGCTTACCTCGAAACCACTGGATTGTTTTCAGCGCCTAATCGCACAGGACTCCAACGGCAACAACTTAGTTGCAGGCGTCCTTCAAGGCTTTACCCGCTTTAAAGCTGGGGATTTTCGCCGCAGCAATTTCGATGGGTTCGCCAGTTTGCGGGTTGCGTCCGGTGCGAGCTGCACGCTCTTTAACGCTAAAGGTACCGAAGCCAACCAGAGACACCGTGTCGTCAGCTTTCAGCGCATTGGTGATCGCGTCGACTGCGGCATCCAACGCGCGACCGGCAGATGCTTTAGAGAGATCCGCCGATTCGGCGATAGCGTCGATTAGCTCAGATTTATTCACTTATCCTTCCCCTTTGAATTGTTATGCAACCAACTCGTGGTCAACGATTTGTAGAAACTGTGTTGTCAACTTTTTTGTCGACTTTTCCGTCAACATTTACAACTGGATGGCAGAGCTGAAACCTGCGAAATATCAGGCCTGACCGGCCATTCAGAGAGTGGGTTTTATACCAACTGCTCCAGGGCCGGTCAAGGAATCAATGCAGTTTAATGGGCACTGGGGCGCGATGCACCCTCACTATTCTCCGCCGTCTCCACAGCCTTTTGGGCGTCGTCCAGTCCCGCAAGGTAGGCTTCGTCGGAAATTTCCTCAGGAATGCGCTCCAGGGCAATATCCAGCACCTCATCTATCCACTTCACAGGGCGGATCTCCAGGTCGGCTTTGATATTGTCCGGAATTTCTTTTAAATCCCGTTCATTTTCAGCGGGAATCACCACGGTGCGAATGCCACCCCGGTGTGCCGCCAGCAGTTTTTCCTTGAGCCCTCCAATCGCCAAAACCTGGCCGCGCAGGGTGATTTCACCCGTCATGGCGACATCGGAGCGCACTGGTATACCAGTGATCACTGAGACCAGAGCGGTACACATGCCGATGCCGGCAGAGGGGCCGTCTTTGGGCGTCGCGCCTTCAGGAATGTGGATGTGGATATCGTGCTTATCGTGATAGATCGCAGGGATCCCCAAGCGCTTTGAGCGGCTGCGGACAACTGTCATTGCCGCCTGAATCGATTCCTGCATCACGTCGCCCAGAGAGCCAGTTCGCACATGACGCCCTTTACCCTCTACCGAGACGGCTTCAATAGTCAGCAGTTCGCCACCCACCTGGGTCCAGGCCAAGCCGGTTACCTGACCGATTTTGTTCTCTTCCTCGGCTTTGCCGAAGGTATAACGGCGCACGCCGAGATAGTCTTCCAGGTTGTCACTGGTCACAGTGATCGGCGCATCCTCTTTGCTGAGCGCGACGTTTTTAACGATCTTACGACAGATTTTAGCAATCTCTCGCTCGAGGCTACGGACCCCGGCCTCGCGGGTGTAGTGGCGGACAATGTCCTTTAACACACCGTCTTCGATTTCGGCTTCCTTCGCCTTAAGCCCATTGTTTTTTAACTGTTTGGGTATCAAATAGCGCTTGGCGATATTGATCTTCTCATCCTCGGTATAACCGGGGATGCGAATAACCTCCATCCGGTCCAGCAATGCCGGAGGGATATTCAAGGAGTTGGAGGTACAGATAAACATCACGTCTGACAGGTCGTAATCGACCTCCAGGTAGTGATCGTTGAAGGAATTGTTCTGTTCAGGATCGAGTACCTCGAGGAGTGCCGAGGCAGGATCGCCGCGGTGGTCCATACCCATTTTGTCGATCTCGTCCAACAGAAACAGCGGGTTGCGCACCCCTGTTTTGGACATTTTTTGCACAACCTTGCCGGGCATGGAGCCAATGTAGGTGCGTCGGTGGCCGCGAATTTCTGCTTCGTCCCGCACGCCACCCAGCGCCATCCTCACAAACTTGCGGTTGGTGGCACGGGCGATGGATTCACCCAGAGATGTCTTACCGACACCCGGGGGGCCCACCAAGCAGAGTACCGGTCCTTTGACTTTCTTGACCCGTTTCTGCACTGCCAGATATTCCAAAATCCGATCCTTGACCTCTTCCAGGCCATAGTGATCTTCGTTGAGGATGGTTTCGGCGCGCTTTAGATCGTGCTTCACCCGCGAGCGCTTTTGCCAGGGGATATTAACCAGCCAATCCAAATAACCGCGCACCACCGAAGCTTCGGCAGACATTGGCGACATCATTTTCAGCTTGCCGAGCTCGGCCTTGGCTTTTTCCAGGGCCTCTTTGCTCATGCCGACTTTTTCGATGCGCTGTTCCAGCTCTTCGAGTTCGTTGACACCTTCTTCGGTCTCACCCAGCTCCCGCTGAATGGCCTTCATTTGCTCATTGAGGTAGTACTCGCGCTGGCTCTTTTCCATCTGCTTCTTAACGCGACCGCGGATACGTTTTTCAACCTGGAACAGGTCGATTTCCGCCTCCATCAGCGCCATCAAGTGCTCGAGTCGCTCCCGCTCATCAGCCATTTCCAGCACAGCCTGCTTTTGCTCCAGGTCCATGCTCATATGGGCAGCAATGGTGTCGGCCAAACGGCCCGGGTCTTCGATACCAGACAACGAGGTCAGTACCTCGGCAGGAATCTTCTTGCTGAGGTTGACGAACTTCTCAAACTGGGAGACAGCGGAGCGCAGGATCACTTCGGCTTCCTGCTCGGGAATTTTGCTCTCGTCGATACCGGTGACTTCGGCCTTGAAGTAGTCCTCTTCGGCGGTAATGGCGTCGACCTGAGCCCGATAACTGCCCTCAACCAGCACTTTAACCGTGCCATCGGGCAGTTTCAGCAGCTGGAGAATATTCGCCACCGTGGCGATATCGTACAGGTCGCTGGTATCCGGTTCGTCCACATCGGGATTGCGCTGCGCCACCAGGGCGATTTCCTTGTTGCTGGACATCGCCAGCTCCAGAGCGCGAATGGATTTATCCCGACCTACAAACAGGGGGATAACCATGTGGGGGTAGACTACAACGTCGCGAAGTGGGAGCAGCGGAAGCTCCAGGGATTCTCGCGTATCAGACATTAGTTGGCCTCATCTGATGAGTGACTGGTCACAGCACGACCGTGTCGTGTTTATGACTCGCTTGTTTCTAAGATGAGGACTAAAGGCGGGAAAAACAAGTCTTGACTTGTAAAGAAACTGACAAAAAACCCGCCGAACACACTGTGTTGGCGGGTTTTGCGCTACTACTCTTCAGGCGCGGCTTTGCGTTGCTCGCTGTAAACCAGTATTGGTGGCGACTCGCCTTTGATGACCGACTCGTCGATGACCACCTTGCTGACGTTGTCGGTGGAAGGCAGGTCGTACATGGTATCCAGCAATACTGACTCCAGAATGGAGCGCAGACCCCGGGCCCCGGTTTTGCGGACCATCGCCTTTTCTGCCACGGCGCGCAGGCCGTCTTCGCGGAAGTCGACTTCGACACCCTCCATATCAAACAGTTTGGCGTACTGTTTGGTGAGCGCGTTCTTTGGCTCGGTCAAAATGCTCACCAGAGCGTCGATATCCAGCTCTTCCAGGGTCGCAATTACCGGCAAACGGCCGACAAATTCGGGAATCAAACCGTAACGGACCAGATCTTCCGGCTCCACATCGGCCAGGATTTCACCCACGTTACGGGAGTCGTCTTTGCTCTTGACCTCGGCCCCGAAGCCAATACCGCCTTTTTCTGAACGATCGCGAATAACGCGGTCCAGGCCGGCGAATGCACCGCCACAGATAAACAGAATATTGGCCGTATCCACTTGCAGGAACTCCTGCTGGGGATGCTTGCGACCACCCTGGGGCGGCACCGACGCCACTGTGCCCTCGATCAGCTTCAGCAAAGCCTGCTGTACGCCTTCGCCTGACACATCTCGGGTGATGGATGGGTTGTCAGACTTGCGGGAAATCTTGTCGATCTCGTCGATGTAGACAATACCCATTTGGGCTTTCTCTACGTCGTAATCGCACTTCTGCAGCAGCTTCTGGATGATATTTTCAACGTCTTCGCCCACATAACCGGCTTCGGTCAGTGTGGTGGCGTCGGCGATGGTAAAGGGAACATCCAACAGCCGGGCCAGGGTCTCGGCCAGCAGAGTTTTACCGCTACCAGTGGGGCCTACCAATAGAATATTGGATTTGCCCAGCTCCACTTCGTCTCGGCCGCTATCGCCGTGGCGAAGGCGTTTGTAGTGGTTGTATACCGCCACTGAGAGGACTTTTTTGGCCCGCGCTTGACCGATAACGTACTGATCCAGCGTTTCGTTGATTTCCAGCGGTGTCGGCAACTTTTCGTGATTGGTCTCACCTGAGGCTTCCTGAACCTCTTCACGAATAATATCGTTACACAGGTCCACACACTCATCACAAATGAAGACCGATGGGCCAGCAATCAGCTTGCGGACTTCGTGCTGGCTTTTGCCGCAGAAGGAACAATACAGCAGCTTGCCGTTGTCATCTGCGCCGTCTTTACTACTCATTCACACTCACCTTGGTAATGCTTGCGGGCATCTTTCACTTAAATGTAAAGATGACGCCTTTTTAGGGCTTTTGCAAGTTGTGGAATCTACTTGAAATTCCCCTCGCCTTGGGATTAACGCGACGAAATCACCTCGTCGACCAGCCCGTAATCGCAGGATTGCTGCGCATTCATAAAGTTATCCCGCTCGGTATCCCGGGCAATGGTCTCATAGCTCTGCCCGGTGTGCTCAGCCATTAAATGGTTGAGGCGCTCGCGAATGATCAGGATTTCCCGAGCGTGGATATCGATATCTGTCGCCTGGCCCTGGGCACCGCCGCTGGGCTGGTGAATCATGGTGCGGGCGTTGGGCAGGATAAAGCGCTTGCCCTTTTCGCCCCCGGTTAGCAGGAAGGCGCCCATGCTGGCCGCCTGGCCAATACACATGGTGCTAACATCGGGCTTGATAAATTGCATGGTGTCGTAAATAGACAAGCCCGCCGTCACCGAGCCGCCCGGAGAATTGATATAGAGGTGGATATCTTTGTCGGGGTTCTCCGATTCGAGAAACAGCATCTGGGCAACAATCAAATTCGCCATGTGGTCCTCTACCGGCCCCACACAGAAGATCACCCGCTCCTTGAGTAGGCGGGAATAGATATCGTAGGAGCGCTCGCCTCGCGCCGTTTGCTCAACCACCATCGGCACCAGGCCGAGGTTGTTGATGCGGGAATTATCGATACCTTCAAAGGAATTCCGGGTCATAGTGTGATCACTCTGCTCAAAATAGGGTGGCCAAAAACAAAACAAGCGACAGGACGCTCCGCCCTGCCGCTTGCCATCTTACAACGCGAAGTGGCGCGTCGTCTGCGCTCAGTCTTCGCTGGCGTCGTCACTCTCTGCGGGCGCGGGAGGCGACATCAATTCCTGATAGCTCAAAGTTTCTTCGCTAAGCTGTGATTTTTCAAGTAGTTTTTCAACCACAGCTTCTTCGATAACCAGACCTTCAATCTGCTGAAGGTACTGCGGATTACTCATGTACCACTGAATAACCTCGTCTTTATCCTCGTAGCTCTCGGCCATTTCCTCGACTTTTGCCTTTACGGCAGCCTGGTCAGCCTTGATCTCTTCCTGAGCGATAATTTCGTTCAGCACCAAACCCAGCTTGACCCGGCGCTCGGCATTTTCGCTGAACAGCTCATCGGGCATGATGTCTTTGGGATTGATCTTCTCGGCCAACGCGCCGAACTGCTGCATCTGCTGGTTGCGCAGCGCATCAATTTCCTGAGAGATCAGCGCCTTGGGCACCTGCAGGTCGCTGTGAGCTTCCAGCACGCCATCCATGATCTGAGTCTTGACGCGGTTCTCGGTGGCGTTTTTCTTCTCCCGGGACATGTTCTTTTCGACTTCGGCCCGGAAAGCTTCTTCACCGCCCTCTTCAACGCCAAAAGCCTTAAACAGCTCTTCGTCCAGCTCGGGCAGTTTTTTCTCTTTAACCGCGTTCACAGTGATCTTGAACTCCACTGCAGCGCCTTTGAGCTCTTCGCTGTGGTAGTCCTCGGGAAAGCTCAAAGCCAGCACTTTCTCTTCGCCGGCGCTCATGCCCACGATGCCGTCTTCAAAGCCGGGAATCATTCGACCGGAACCCAGTTCCAGGTCGCTGCCCTCGGCGCTGCCGCCTTCAAAGGCTTCACCGTCTTTGGTGCCAACATAGTCGATATTGACTTGATCTCCTTCCTGAGCAGGACGCTCTACTGCCTCCCAGCTGGCACGCTGCTGGCGCAGATTTTCGATCATGGTATCAACATCGGCCGCAGAGATTTCACACACCGGCTTTTTCACTACAATGCCGCTGTAATCTTTCAGCTCAATGTCTGGGAACACTTCGAAGGTTGCGACAAACTCAACGTCTTTGCCGCCTTCCAGGTTCTTGGGCTCGATTTCCGGACGACCGGCGGGCTTCAGGCCTTGCTGCTGAATGGCCTCCTGGAAGCTCTCGTTCATTACTTCGCCCAGGACTTCCATGCGCACCGACTGGCCAAAACGCTGGCGGACAACCTTCATCGGCACTTTACCGGGGCGGAAGCCGTTGAGTTTTACGGTTTTAGCGGCTTCTTGCAGACGGCTGTCGACGGCGCTATCAATACGCTCAGCCGGAACACCGACGATCAGGCGACGCTCCAGACCTGTGGTCGTTTCAACGGAAACTTGCATGGGAATTCCTCGAAATGCGATATACGGGTGCCCGAATCGCCGCACCATAGCGGCTGGCGACCCGGAAAAATTCGATTAAATGGTGCGGATGGAGAGACTCGAACTCTCACGCCTTGCGGCACCAGAACCTAAATCTGGCGTGTATACCAATTTCACCACATCCGCACACGGCAAAAGCTGTCTAACTATTTGATTTTCAACAACTTAAAGCCAACACCTCGCGAGGTACCGTGCTCGCGAGGCGGGAAATTGTGCCACAGGCCACCTCGCCCCGCAAGGGAGCCCTGTCGGGAAGGTGGCCGTCGCCGGCACAGAGCGTTTAGATCCGCTCGACGATGGTACTGATACCCTGCCCCATCCCAATGCACATGGTGGCAAGGCCAAGGGTCGTCCCCTGCTGGGCCATCACATTGAGCAAGGTGGTGGTGATACGCGTGCCAGAACAACCGAAGGGGTGGCCGAGGGCAATTGCGCCACCGTTGAGGTTTACCTTGTCATCCATGGCATCCAGCAAATTCAGGTCTTTGAGCACGGGTAGCGCCTGGGCCGCAAAGGCCTCGTTGAGCTCGACAGTCTCGATATCGGCGATGGTCAGCCCTGCCCGTTTCAGTGCTTTCTGGGTCGACGGTACCGGACCGTACCCCATGATCGACGGATCGACACCAGCCACCGCCATGGACACGATGCGCGCCTTGGGCGTCAGACCCAACTCCCGAGCCCGCTGGCCGGACATGACGATCATCGCCGAGGCGCCATCAGCAATTTGCGAGCTGGTGCCGGCGGTGACGGTGCCATTTTTGGGGTCAAAGGCGGGACGCAATTCCGCCAAACCTTCCAACGTGGTCTCACCACGGACGGTGGTGTCGGCGCTAACCAATATTTTGCGACCGTCTTCGTCGTGTCCCTCCAGCGGGATGATTTCGCCATCGAAGCGGCCGTTCGCCTGGGCATCCGCCGCTCGCTTGTGGGAGCGCAAACCAAATTCATCCTGTTGCTGGCGGCCAACACCGTGGAGCATGGCCAGTGCCTCAGCGGTCATGCCCATCATGCCGGCAGCCCGGGCCACATATTTACTGGCCTGAGGGTTGGGGTCGACACCGTGGTCCATGGCCAGATGACCCATGTGTTCCACGCCGCCCACCATAAAGGTATCGCCCAGTCCGGCGGTGATTGACGCCGCCGCAGTATGCAGTGCCGACATGGAAGAGCCACACAGGCGGCTGACGGTTTGCCCCGCCACTTCGTGAGGCAACTTGGTCATTACTGACATCATCCGAGCAATATTCCAGCCCTGCTCGTTGGTCTGGTTAACACAACCCCAAATCACGTCTTCAAACGACGCAGGGTCGATGCTGCTATTGCGATCCAGCAGCGCGTCCACCAGGGCGGCCGACATATTCTCCGCCCGGACGTTGCGAAACACACCGTTTTTGGAGCGCCCCATGGGAGTACGGGCGCAATCCACGATTACCACATCATTGTCTTTGATAGTCATTTTCTGTCTCCGCCCGATTATTTGAAGAAACTTTCGCCGTTTTCCGCCATGGCGGTGAGGCTTTCGGTCGCTTTATACAATTCGCCCAGATCGGCATGGCGGTCAGCCAGCTCACAGAAGGCCTTGACGCCCATCTGATGGATGTAGCGAATGGCACCACCGCGGAATACCGGGAAGCCGATACCCATGATCAAGCCCATGTCGGCTTCGGCTGGCGATTGCACAATGCCCTCGTCCAGGCAGCGTACTGTCTCGATACACATGGGGATCATCATCCGCGCCAGAATATCCTCGTCGGAAACCTCGAGCTCTGCCTGTTTGGACTGCTGAGCCAAAGCCAATGCGATCTCGTCTTCGGTCTTGCGGGGTTTGCCTTTCTTGTCTTCTTCGTACTTGTAGAAGCCCAGGCCGTTCTTCTGGCCGAAGCGCTTCTCCTCGTACATCAGCTCAGACACCCCTTTGAAGTCGTGCTTCATGCGCTCGGGGAAGCCCTCTGCCATCACTGCGGCTGCGTGGGAACAGGTATCGATGCCCACCACGTCCATCAAATAGGCGGGGCCCATGGGCATGCCGAAGTTTTCCATCACTTTATCGATGCGGCGGAAGTCGACACCGTCCCGAACCAGCATGTTGAAGCCGGCAAAATAGGGAAACAGCACCCGGTTGACGAAGAATCCGGGGCAGTCGTTCACCACAATGGGGGTTTTACCCATTTGCAGGGCATATTTCACGACCCGCGCTACAGTGGCATCGCTGGTTTTTTCACCGCGAATAACTTCCACCAAGGGCATGGCGTGAACCGGGTTGAAGAAGTGCATACCGCAGAAATTTTCCGGACGCTGCAGCGCCTCGGCGAGGTAGGTGATGGAAATCGTCGAGGTATTGGAGGCCAGCACCGCGTCTTCGCGGATATGTTTTTCAGTTTCGGCCAGCACGCTGTGCTTAACCTTGGGATTTTCCACCACCGCTTCCACTACGACGTCGGTGCGATCAAAACCTTGGTAGTGCAGGGTCGGTTCGATGGAACTGAGGATCGCCGCCATCTTCTCGGGGCTCATACGGCCACGGGCCACCCGCTTGGAGAGCAGCTTACCAGCCTCTTTCATTCCCAGATCCAGACCTTCCTGGGCGATGTCCTTCATAATGATCGGCGTGCCTTTAAAGGCCGACTGGTAGGCAATACCGCCGCCCATAATACCGGCACCCAATACGGCGGCCTGCTTCACCTCGGCGCCGGCCTTGGCGACGCCCTTGGCGACTTTGTTCACTTCCTGGTCGTTGAGGAACAAACCGATAAGCGCATCGGCCTGCGGCGTTTTGGTCAGCTTGATGAAGTGATCGATTTCCACCTCAATGGCCTCGTCGCGACCCAGTGTGGCGTTGGCCTCCATCGACTTCACCGCCGTGATCGGCGCCGGCATGTTTTTACCCGCCTGTTGGGCCACCAGGGCTTTGCCGGTGGTAAAGGCCATCATTCGCTCGATATCGTTGAGCTTGACCGGGGACAGTTTCTCCTGGCGGCGAGCCTGCCAGTTAAAGTTGCCACTAATGGCCTGCTTGAGCAGGTCGACCGCGGCTTCTTTCACCAACTCAGGGGCCACAACCGCGTCGACACCGCCATCTTTCAGCGCCACATCAGGTTTCTTGTGATCGCCCGTTGCGGTCCACAACATAGCATTGTCGCAACCGATAACCCGGGGCAGGCGCACCGTGCCGCCAAAACCAGGGTTGATGCCCAACTTGACTTCGGGCAAACCGACTGAGGCCGACGTGGACATAACCCGGTAATCGCAGGCCAAGCACATTTCAAAACCGCCACCCAGGGCGATGCCGTTAATCGCTACCACGGTGGGCACCGGAAGATCTTCAAACCGGTTAAACACCTGGTTGGCGCCAGTTACCCACTCCCGCAATTCGTCTTCGGGGAGCTTAAAGAGCTCGGTGAACTCGGTGATGTCGGCACCGACGATAAACACGCCTTTGCCGCTGGTCACCACCACACCTTTTAGGCCGGATTCAGCAGCCAATGCGTCTGTGGCTTCGCCCAGCTCTTGCAGCGTCAGACGGTTGAATTTGTTGACGGAATCTCCCTGCAAATCAAAGCAGAGTTCAGCGATACCCTCTTCCAGATACTTCGCCTGTAAGGCTTGACCTTGGTAAATCATTGCATGTCCTCATTCGTTGGCAATGGCGGCGTCTTACCTCGCCCATGTTTACCGTGTAAACATGGGCGAGGTAAGCTACCGCAATCGTTACTTGATGGCAAGGGCCCGTATGCCCTCAATGTGGTGCGCGAAAGCTACTCAGTCAAGCAAGCCGGATCGAAACGGTACTCTTCGTTTAGCCAGGCCCGCACTTCCTCTGCGACAGGGTGATCAATCGTCGCATAGTCGTGAATCAAGGTAGATTTATCATTATCAGTCAGGGCATCCAGCCCTTGGCTCTGGAACACTTGCGCGTCCCGGCGCAGCAATGACGCCAACACCTGTGGCAGCTCAGCGAGGGCAAGATCAAACTGCCGCTGGGCAGAGTAGTCCCCTCCCTCGCGGTAGATATTGGCCAAACCCGATAACACCAGCTCCGAAAGGTGGAACTGATTCATGGGGTTAACGTAGTGTCCAGCGGTCCACTTTGCCAGCCCCGCCGGGCGGCCGACAAAGGGCTGGAGATGCAAAAAGCGACTGGTTTTGCGGCCGTCATTCACCGGGTAGTTGTCCCACAGTAAGGGCTTGCGGCCCAGTTGCCGTTCAGCGCGGCGCATATCGCCCTCGCTGTAGCTGTCACTGATGACTTTGGGGCCGGTCCAAAGGATCTCGACATCCTTGGGCAAGCCCGCCGCCAAGTCTTCAAAATAGCCCACAGGCCTCGCGCCGAAGACCTCTTCGAGGATGGGATCGTCGCTGTAGTAGCTGGGGCAGACCGCCAGCTTAACAGCAGGTAGTTGCCTGCGAACGGCCTCCACCACCGCTACCTGGTTGGTCGCCAGATTGGGGTTGCCCGCTGGCAAATCGTCAAACAGTACCCACAGAATATCGGGGTTTAGCTGGGCAATTTCGGCAAGCTTCGATTCCAGCGCCTGCCGGTCGGCGTCGGTAAACTTTGCCTGAGCACCCGCCGGCGACAGCCCCAGTCCCCAGCGGATCCCGGCTGCCTGGCAGCATGTCGCCCAGGCCATTACTGCCTCGCGCCATGCCGCCGGAAACGGCGCACGCCAGTGACTGCGAAGCTGGGTGTCTCCTTTGGGGGCATAGACATAATCCCGGTAACCCCAGGCAGGGAGTTTGCCCACCAGCTCCCGGCGCTGAGCCCAGCTCCACTGACGCCCGTAAAACCCCTCGACAATGCCGAGAGTAAAGTCCTCAGCGGACATAGCGCTGGGTAATATAAGGCGCTTTGCGCACTGTGACCGGGATCAATTTGCCCCGGACGTCGGCGTAAAGCGACAGGCTACCGTCCAGTGCACTGGCATTAATATAAGCCATGGCGATCGGACTCGATACCGAGGGGCCAAAACCGCCACTGCAAACCGAGCCGATTACCCCGTTCTGCCCGTCGACGATATTGGCCCCCTCTCTCACCGGCGCACGACCGTCGATATCGAGTAGCACCCGCCGCCGGGTCGGACCGCTGGCCAAGGCAGCTTGCACGGCATCGGCACCGATATAGCCACCGGCTTTTTCCCCGTCGGGGCGACGCGATTTGGGGATGGCCCACATCAAATTGGCCTCCACCGGTGTGGTTTGGCCGTCCATATCGTGACCGTAAAGGCATAAGCCAGATTCCAGGCGCAATGAGTCCCGAGCACCGAGACCGATGGCCTCGACGTCATCCTGGTCCAATAGCAATCGCGCCAGTGCTTCAGCGTGTTGGTCAGCCACCGATATCTCAAAACCGTCCTCGCCGGTGTAACCCGAGCAACTGACCCAGCAGGGCATATCCGCGATAGTGACAAACGCGGTATCCATAAACACCATTTCCGAGATGTCGTCGCTGAAGCGGCTGAGAACCGCCCTGGCCTGAGGCCCCTGTAAGGCAAGCAAGGACTGCTCGGGAAGCAGCTCACAGGTCACCGACGCTGGCAGGTGGCGGCGCATCCAGGCCAGATCATCCTGCTTACAGGCCGCATTGACCACCGCCAGATAATCTTCGCCGCGGTTGGCCAACATCAAGTCATCGAGAATACCGCCCTGCTCACCCAACATCAGCGTGTAGCGCTGTCGCGACTCGGCAAGTCCAGCGACATCCTGGGGCAGCAGCACCGACAGGGCTTCCACCACGCCTTCCCCGCTGAGCCGAACCTGCCCCATATGGGAGACATCAAACAGGCCAGCGGCGGCCCGGGTGTGCAGGTGCTCTTTTTTCACCCCCAGGGGATATTGGACCGGCATATCGTAGCCGGCGAAGGGCACCATCTTGGCACCCAGCTCCACATGCAGACGGTGCAAAGCGGTCTTTTGAAGTGTCGAATCGGTCAAGACGGTCTCCCTGTGGAATCGCGGATTAGAAAAACAGCCGGTCAAAGTTGCGGGTGGTTTGCTCCACCACCTCCTGATAACTCAAGCCCTTGATGTCGGCGACGCACTGGGCCACTTCCACCACATTCTTGGGTTCGTTCTTCTTGCCCCGATAAGGCACAGGAGCCAGATAGGGCGAGTCGGTTTCCACCAGCAAGCGCTCCATGGGAACTTGCGCTACCACTTCCCGCAGCTCTGCCGCGTTTTTAAAGGTGATAATGCCGGAGAAAGAAATGAAATAGCCCATATCCATCGCCGCGCTGGCCATCTCCCAGGATTCGGTAAAGCAATGCAACACACCGGCCACCTTGGGGTCGCTGTGCTCTTTGATTAACTCCAGAGTGTCTTCCCGGGCGTTGCGGGTATGCACAATTACAGGTTTGCCGCATTGGGCCGATGCCCGCAGATGACCGGCAAAGCTGGCCATTTGCTGCTCGCGATTGTCGCCACTGTAATAGTAATCCAGGCCGGTTTCGCCGATGGCCACCACCTTGGGGTGATCGGCCCGTTGCAGCAACTCGTCTTCGGTGCATAACTGGTCGCTGATATCCAGCGGGTGAACCCCTACCGAGGCGTAGATATTGTCGAAGCGCTCGGCGATCTCCACTACAGTGGGAGCGTTGGACATATCGATACCGATACACAGTATGCGCTCGACCCCTCGGGCCTGTGCCGCGGCCACCGCAGCGCCCAGGTCGCCATCGTAGGGCGCCAGATCAATACGGTCCAAATGGCAATGGCTATCTACCAACATAGAATCACATCTTCAAGCTTGGAAAGTTAACGGTGTGCGCCCTGACTGTCCCGGGGGCTACATGGTGTGGGTCGGTTTATCGGACTCCATAATGCCGACCAGATAGGCTTCGATCTTTTTGTTTGCGGTGTTGTCGTCGCCGATAAACTGTACGCCAATACCAGCGGCGCGGTTACTCTGAGCGCCCCGGGGGGTGACCCAGACCACCCGACCGGCGACCGGCAGTTTCTCCGCCTCTTCCATCAGGCTCAGCAACATAAACACTTCGTCGCCAACCTTATACGGTTTGGTGGTGGGCACAAATAAACCGCCGTCCTTGATAAAGGGCATATAGGCGGCGTAAAGGACAGCTTTATCCCTGATTGTGAGGGAAAGAATACCGTTTTTTGCACTTTGTCCGGCTGTCACTCTGTGTGCTCCAGGCTAGATCGATTTTGTATCATAGCAAATCGCCGGGGTCGGTCTACAGCGGCGACCTCAGGCCGGCGTCGCCGCCAGCAAATCCAGCGCTCTTAGTATCAGGCTCTCGCACAAAAGTCGTTTGTTAAGGACGACGCCCCGGCGTATCTGCGACCGGCTTCGCACCACATCGTCGAGGAGTTCATAGACCGCAGTCGGCGACATCCCATGCCAACGCTCCCAACCGCCACCGGGAAGCTTGTCACCGGCCAACAAATGGCGATTGACCGCCATAAGCCGGTTTGCCCACCAATCCAGCACCAGCTCAGCGTCGACCTCCTGCTGTTTTTCAGCCAGCTGCAGGGCGGGCATTTTTTGTTCAATGACATTGTCCAACCCGACATCAAATTCCTGCCAGCGTCCCCAGGTATCGGTCTCATAAAGGGCCCTGGCCGCCAGAGGGCTGCCGCCGGTCTGGGACAGCAGGGTATCGGCCAATTCGGCATCCCCCAGTTGCTGACCTAACCACTGCCGGGCAGCGGCAGGCTCGGGAGCCGCCAGGCTCATTTGCAGGCAGCGGGAGCGTATGGTGGGCAACAGCAGGCTCGGCGCATGACTGAGCAGCAGTAGCACCGTAGTCCCCGCCGGTTCTTCCAGAGTTTTAAGCAGGGCATTGGCAGTAAAGTGGTTCATTGCTTCGGCTGGATGTAGCAGGATCAACTTTCGCCCGCCCTCCCGGTGGGCGTGCTGAGCGGCAAACTGCTGCACCGTGCGCACCTGGTCGATAGCAATCTGGCGCTTACCCTCTTCTGGGGCAATCTCTCGAAAATCTGGATGACTGCCCGACGCTAACAGCTGGCAACTGCGACACTGACCACAGGCAACTTGCTGGGGAGACTCGCACAAAAGCAGGCTGGCGAAAGCCCGACCAAAGCGGAGCTTACCCACGCCTGCGGGACCGGACAGCAGCAGTGCATGGGGCAGCCGCCCCGCCGACAGCAATTGCTTGACCCGCTGCCAATCCCCCTGCTGCCAGGGGTAGGCCAGAGTCTCCAGGGTGCTGGGCGTCGCGTCGCTCATGACTCTCCAGTCGGCGTACGGTTGGCGCTGAGGTAGGGCGTCAGGGCGTCGACTATCTGCCCCTGGACCGATGTTAGCGATTGACTGGCATCGATGACCGCAAAGCGACCCGGTTCTCGCTCAACCTGGGACAAATACGCCTGGCGCACCCGCTCAAAAAAGTCCAGTTCTTCCCGCTCGAAGCGATCCAGATCACCCCGACGGCTGGCGCGCTGCATACCCACCTCCACCGGTGCGTCCAGAAGTAGCGTCAAATCAGGGCGCAGGTCCCCCTGCACCAGAGACTGCAATTGGCCGATCACCACGTCAGACATTTGTCGGCCACCCCCCTGATAGGCAAAGGTGGCATCGGTAAAGCGATCACACAGCACCCAGTTGCCAGCGGCCAGAGCCGGCTCAATTTTTTCGCTGAGGTGCTGGGCCCGAGCGGCAAACACCAGCAACAGCTCGGTCAATTCACTCATCGCTTCGTCACGGGGTGTCAGCAACAGTTGCCGAATATCCTCCGCCAAAGGCGTACCACCCGGCTCCCGGGTCACGACAAAATCGATGCCCGCCGCCTGCAGTTGCCGGGCCACAAAATCCAGGTTAGTGGATTTACCGACTCCCTCGCTGCCCTCGACGGTGATGAATTTTCCCCTGTGACTCACTGACGAATCTCCGGATTCATTGTTTGCGTGGCTCCCAATGGTGCCTCTACTGTGGCGCTGATCGATAGTCCTTGCGGCGCTGCAACTGATACTGGCGAACAGCGGCTTCGTGCTCAGCCAGTGTGGCTGAAAACTGGTGGCTACCGTCGCCCCGGGCGACAAAGTACAACGCGTCACCGGGCTCGGGGTGCAGTGCCGCGTGGATTGCCTCCCGCCCTGCCAGGGCGATGGGCGTGGGCGGCAGTCCCCGATGGGCGTAGGTATTGTAGGGATTATCGTCATCCCTGAGGTGACGGCTGCGCAGATTGCCGTCAAAGCTCTCGCCCAAACCGTAAATAATGGTGGGATCGGTCTGCAACAGCATACCCTTTTGCAGCCGCCTTACAAACACACCGGCAATAGTGCCCCGCTCGGCGGCGACCCCGGTCTCTTTTTCGATGATCGAGGCCATAATCAAGGCTTCATAGGGCGACTCGTAAGGCAGCCCCACCGCCCTGGTCTGCCATTCTTCGTCTAGCACCGCCAGCATGCGTTGATAGGCCCGCCGTAGAATACTCTCCGGTGAGTCTCCACGCTGAAAATCATAGGTATCCGGAAACATCAGGCCTTCCGGCGATGCTGCCAGTGGCGATTCGATTTGCAGTTGTTGCCAGAGTTCGGGACCGTCGCCAATAATCTCCCCGTCCAGCAAGGCATGTTGGTTAAGCAGTCTGAGCACTTCACTTAAACGCCAGCCTTCCACCAGGGTAAGCTTACGGCGCACCACCTGCCCTTCCCGCATTTTGGTCAACCATTCGCCGATGGTGATGCCCTGCAGCAAACGATATTCACCGGCGCGAATTTGGGCTGCCCCGGGAAACAGTCGTCCGTAAATTTTCAAGGCCGTGCTGTCATCCAGCCAGCCGTCGGTTTCGGCCTGATTGATGGCCGTAGAAAAGCCAGTTCCCGGTGGAAGGATAAAAATTACTTCATTATCATTCAGTTGAAGAGGCTTATTGAGAACACTTGTTACATAAGCCGCCGAAGACAACAGCACCAGCACCACGGGAAAAACGATAGCGACAGAGCATTTGAATAAAAACTTAAGCATGAAATACGTCGCTGAATTGCTGCTGAAATTGTCGGGTCAGCGCACCGATGGGCTTGTGAACACAACCGATCGCCGTGACCGGCCAAATGCCGAATACGCTGTTGCAAAGAAATACTTCGTCGGCGGCCAATACTTCAGCCACCGACAGACGTCTGAGAGTCGCCACTACACCGGAATTATCGCAGCTTGCCAGTAAGCGCTGACGCATAATACCGGCCACGCCACAGTTAGCCAGATCCGGGGTGTAAAGGCGTCCATCGCGCACGATAAACAGGTTACTTCGGGTACCTTCGACCACGGCTGAAGTAGTATCCAGCATCAGTCCTTCAGGCAAGCTCCGTTCATTGAGCTCCCGGGCGGCAAGTACCTGCTCCAGACGGTTGAGATGCTTGATACCGGCCAGAGTCGGCTGCGGTGATAGGCGCTGCTGGCATAAGTCAATCCTCACCCCGTGTTGCCAGTAGTTATCGCCGCCCGGTGCCGGAAACGATGCCACCACTCTGTCACTGTGCGAGTGGGATGGCGTATAACCTCGCCCACCAGCCCGTCGAGCCACAACAATTTTGATCACCCCAGCGCTGTCAATGGTCCGACCTAGCTGCGCAACGTCGTCCTCAATCGCGATCAAGTCTGTTTCCAGCCCCAGCAGCCGGCAACCCGACGCCAGGCGCTGCAAGTGATCCTCCAGCCACAGTGCCTCACCGGCTCGCCACAGCAGTGTTTCGAAAACACCATCACCGTACGCCAGCCCTCGGGACAGCGCAGACACCGCCCGACTGCGGCGACCATTCACCAGCAGGGATTGGCTGTGTAACTGGGCAGGGTTCGACGGATCCAGAGCCACTACGCCTTAAACTCAGTCTGCAAACTGGCTGAACAACAGACTACCGTTGGTGCCGCCAAAGCCGAATGAGTTGGAAAGCGCGTGCTTAATGGTCCGCTGCTGAGCGGTATGGGGTACGTAGTTCAGATCACAGCCCTCGTCGGGGTTATCCAGATTGATGGTAGGTGGCGCCACCTGATCGCGGATCGACAGCACGGTAAAAATGGCCTCTACGGCGCCGGCGGCACCCAGCAAATGGCCAATCATGGATTTGGTCGAACTCACCGCTACACTATTGGCAGCCTCCCCCATCAGCGCCTCAACGGCGCGACTTTCCGCCAGATCCCCCGCTTGGGTAGAGGTGCCGTGGGCATTGATGTAATCGATATCGGTGGCGGCAACACCGGCATCCTGGGCGGCATTTTTCATCGCTGCCAGCGCGCCCCGACCATCCTCCGGTGGCGACGTCATGTGGAAGGCATCGCAACTCATGCCAAAGCCCGACAGCTCAGCGTAGATTTTTGCTCCCCGTTTGCGGGCAGACTCTAACTCTTCGAGCACCAGAATACCTGCGCCGTCTCCCAACACAAAACCATCCCGATCTCGATCCCAGGGGCGGCTGGCCGCCTCGGGATCGTCATTGCGGGTCGACATGGCCCGGGCAGCGGCGAAGCCGCCGACACCCACCGGGGTGGTGGCCATCTCGGCGCCACCCACCACCATGGCATCGGCGTCGCCGTAGGCAATCATACGAGCCGCGATACCAATATTGTGGGTGCCGGTGGTACAAGCGGTGGTGATGGCAATGCTGGGACCTTGCAGGTTGTGGCGAATGGCCAGCAGGCCCTCCACCATATTGATAATGGCACCGGGGACGGTAAAGGGAGAGAGTTTGCGAGGGCCGCTTTTCTCGATCACCATGCGGCTGCTTTCAATGAGCCCAATACCTCCGATACCCGAACCAATGGCCGTGCCGACCCGGTGCGCGTTATCGTCGTTAACTTCCAGGCCCGCGTCGGCCAGCGCTTGCTCGGCGGCAGCGATACCGTAGTGAATGAAGGGGTCGAAACGCTTTGCTTCTTTGGCAGACATGTACTGGTCAACGGCAAAGTTTTTTACCGCGCCGCCAATGCGGGTATTGAAATTGGATACATCAAAGCTGTCGATAGTGGCAATACCGCTCTTGCCATCCAGAATTGCCGACCAACTTTGGTCAACAGAGTTACCCAGCGGACTCAACATACCCAAACCGGTAACCACCACCCTGCGCTTTGCCATATCTACCCTCTTCCAACTGTTCCGGGGGCTCTTCAAGCAGCCCCGGCAATCTTTTTTCACTAAATTCGCTGTTATCGTTGTACAGGCTCGACCACTGGGTCAAATCAGTGCGCCTTTGGGCACTTGCAGATACCTGCAAACACGTGCCTCTTTCAGTCACACGGCCACAAGTCTGATTAACTCACAATACGACAATATCTGTCTCACCGATGCCGGCTTTAGGCGCAACAGCCGGACATAAAAAAAGCCGCCCTATTCTCATAGCAACGGCTTTTCCAACGGCTGAACCGTGTCGCAAGCGGTACGACTTACAAGTTTTCCTTGATGTAGTCGATAGCCAGCTTCACAGTCGTGATTTTCTCAGCTTCTTCGTCGGGGATTTCGGTTTCGAATTCCTCTTCAAGAGCCATTACCAGTTCGACTGTATCCAGAGAGTCCGCGCCCAGGTCCTCTACGAAAGATGCAGACTCCTGCACGTCGTCTTCCTTAACACCCAGCTGCTCTGCAACAATCTTCTTGACGCGTTCTTCGATGCTACTCATGGTCCTCAGTGACTCCTAGTTAAATTTAAAGTTGGGAGCGTTTCTGCTTCTTACCGTGACAAGCGCCACAGCGAGCCGGAAACGATCTATAAATCGATAGCTACCGCTCAGCACTTCGGCGCATTCTACCTCGACTCTCCGCTCTTGTGCATAGCAAAATACCAGTTTTTAGCGATTGTAAGCTTTTTTTCTCGCAAAAACAGATGTTTACGCCATATACATACCGCCGTTAACGTGGATTGTCTCACCGGTGATATACGCAGCAGCGTCGCTGACCAGGAAGGCCACCACGCCGGCAATCTCATCCGCTTCGCCCAGGCGCTGCAGGGGGATTTGCGCTTTAAGTGCGTCGCGCTGGGCGTCAGGCAACTTCTTAGTCATATCGGTATCGATAAAGCCCGGCGACACGCTGTTGACGGTGATCCCTCGGGAACCAATTTCACTGGCCAGCGCCCGGGTAAAACCATTCATACCGGCCTTGGCGGCGGCGTAGTTGGCCTGCCCGGCATTGCCCATTGATCCCACCACCGAACTGATATTGACGATGCGGCCCCAGCGCGCTTTGGTCATGCCCCGCAGGCAGCCTTTAACCAGCCGATAGAGGGAGTTGAGATTGGTATCGATAACATCAAACCACTCGTCATCCTTCATCCGCAGCATGATGTTGTCTTTAGTGATGCCAGCATTATTCACCAGCACCGTGGGCGCGCCATATTTTTCGTTGATGGCTTTCAATACCGCCTCCACCGATTCACTGGAGGCAATATCCAGTGCCATGCCACTGCCCTCAATGCCCGCCTCTTGCAGATACTGGGCAATGGATTGGGCGCCGCCCTCTGTTGTAGCGGTGCCAATAACCTGAAAGCCCGCCTTACCCAGGCCCAGAGCAATCGCCTTGCCAATGCCACGGCTGGCACCGGTTACCAGTGCGACTTTTTCCATACTTTTTTACTCCTGTTGCAATGATTGTTCTTATAGCCCGCGCTGTGATGACTAGGCCTGGACCGCGGCCAGCGCTTTCTCGAGACTCTCCGGCGTATCGACATTGACGCAATTCAGCGCTTTGTGGATGCGTTTATTAAGGCCACTGAGCACTTTGCCAGGGCCCGCTTCAACGGTAATTTCGACACCGGCGTCGACCATCGTCTGGACGCAGCCCACCCATTTCACCGGGCTGTATATTTGCTTGATCAACAGTTCTTTGATTTGTTCGGGCTCTTCTTCAGTTTGTGCATGCACATTGTGCACCACTGGCGTTTCCGGCTTGGATACGCTGATGGCCTCAAGCGCCTCTGCCAGTTTATCGCCAGCAGGCCGCATCAGTGAGGTATGGAAAGGTGCACTCACCGGCAGCAGCACTGCCCGCTTGGCACCGGCAGCCTTTAAGGCCTCGGCCGTGCGCTCAACGGCGCCCGCATGGCCGGCAATAACCACCTGGCCGGGAGAGTTGTAATTCACCGCCTCAACAACGCCATCGCCGGCTTGCTCCTGGCAGATGCGTTCGATTTCAGCGTCGTCCAGCCCCATGACCGCCGCCATCGCGCCCTGGCCAACAGGTACTGCTGTTTGCATTGCCTGCCCCCGCGCTCTGACCAGGCGAACGGCATCGCCAAAAGCCAGCGCACCGGCGCACACCAGCGCTGAAAACTCACCCAGGCTGTGACCCGCCATCAGCGCCGGCCGGGGGCCTTTCTGCTCACACCACAGCCGCCACACTGCCACAGAGGCGGTGAGCAATACCGGCTGAGTGGTCTCGGTGAGATTAAGTTGCTCCTGCTCACCCTGCTGAACCAGCTTCCACATATCGTAGTCCAGTGCGTCCGAGGCCTCGGCAAAGGTGGCAGTAATAATGGGGTGCGCCTCCGCCAGCTCTGCCAGCATGCCCACTTTTTGTGAGCCCTGACCGGGAAATACGAGAGCAAGGTTCTGCTTATCCATATTGACTATCCTTATTGAACGTTAATCTTTTGAACTGGCGTGTGCCGCCAGTTGCTCGGCGATCATCGCCGGCAAATCTCGCCTGACAGAAAAAGAAGCATGCTTGATTGCCTCTGAGAACCCGACCACACCCGCACCACCGTGGCTTTTTACCACGACTCCCTGCAGCCCCAGCAGTGCCGCTCCATTGTAGCGGCGCGGATCGATCTTTTTATGAAAGGCGTTAAATAAAGGCCCCATGGTCAGACCGGCAACGCGACCGTAGATACCGCGGTGAAAACGCTCCCGCAGCAGGCGCCCAATAAAACTGGCCGTGCCCTCACAGACTTTTAAGGCAATGTTACCGACAAATCCGTCGCAGACAACCACATCTGCTCGGTCGCTGAACAGCGCATTGCCTTCAATAAAACCGACATAATTGAGATGTTCATCTGCCGCAATCAGCGCTGCGGCCTCCTGGACGCTGCGGGTGCCTTTGATCAGTTCTTCGCCGATATTGAGCAAGGCAATTCGTGGGGAATCGAGATCATCCACCACCCGGGACAGGGCTTGCCCCATGGTGGCAAATTGGTAGAGATTGGCCGGGTCGCTATCGACATTGGCGCCCAGATCCAGCAGGTAAGTATGGCCGTGCATTGAAGGTATCGGGGCGCATATTGCCGGGCGCCGAACGCCCGGGAGCCGCGACACAATCATGCAGCTCAGGGCCATCAGCGCTCCGGTATTGCCGGCGCTGACCACTGCCGACACCCGGCCATCGCGCAGTGCTTCCAAGGCCACAGCCATTGAAGAGGCGCGCTTGTCGCGCAGGCTTTGGGAGGGCTTGTCGTCGTCGGCCACGATATCGTCAGCGTGAAGAATCTCCAGCCTGGAAAGGTCGGCACGGCGATGTCGCTTGAGCTCGTTTTCGATGGACGCGCGCTCACCCACCAGGGTGATGTGTAAATCAGAGCAGCGCTTGAGGCTTTTTATAGAG
Source organism: Spongiibacter nanhainus (assembly GCF_016132545.1). GTDB lineage: Bacteria > Pseudomonadota > Gammaproteobacteria > Pseudomonadales > Spongiibacteraceae > Spongiibacter > Spongiibacter nanhainus. The sequence continues at coordinate 1,882,236 of NZ_CP066167.1, read as the reverse complement.
GCGGGAACAGTAGTGCGGAGACCGAAGTCTCCGCCCATAGCATCAACGGCTATTCGCAGTGATGCCACGCAACAACTTAATCGTCGTTACCGGGAACTACCTTGCGGCCACGGAAGAAACCATCCGCAGTAACGTGATGACGACGGTGCTTTTCGCCGCTGGTTTGATCCACAGACAGCGCCACGTCGGACAGAGAGTCGTGTGAACGACGCATTCCGCGACGAGAGCGAGTCTTTTTGTTCTGTTGTACAGCCATGGCTGATGAGTCCTCTTAACAATTAATCCGGGGATTTCAGTTTTCCCAGTACAGAAAACGGCGATTCCCGCTGCGGTGTCTCGTCTGAATCCACCTCTTGATCACCTTTGACAGCATCTGCCGCAGGGCAATCAGAGAGGGCGTGATAACTGACATAGGGCGTGCTGACTATCAGCTCGTCCTGCACCACTTCCGCCAATTCCAGCATTTCCTCGCCAACCACAACCGGATCTAGTGAACGCGGCAAGGCCTTGGCCTGGTCGTCATTCCACACTAGTGCCAGCTCAAAGTCGGCATCGACCTGCCCCGGCATTCCCTGTAGGCAGCGCTGACATAAAAGCGATACCTGGGCGCAGGCGCGGCCATCAATGCGATAAAAGCCCTGCTCATCCCGATAGAAATGAAGCTCGACGTCTACATCACCGTCGTCACTGGCCAATCCCTCAACAAAACGCGGCAGCGATTTGACGGACAAAAAACCTGTCACATCAACACCACTGGTCGCAAAGCGGCGGGCATCGACCTGCTTGGGCAGGGGCTGTCTTTGCATAGGCGCGCAATCATAGGGATTTGGGGGGGGCTTGTCAAAGCAAAATCGCAGTGATTCCGGGCATTTGCTGGCCAATCGATGTCAAACCCGCTACCTTGTACGGCCACTTTGGGAGGCCGCCAGGATGACCGCGAACTCACCGACACTAATACTGGCTTCAAGCTCTCGATATCGGCGAGGGCTGCTGGAGAAACTCGGCCTGAATATCCGCGCTGTTGCGCCGAATATCGACGAAAGCCCGCTGACCGGAGAAAAACCTCAGGACCTCGCTCTGCGCCTGGCCGAGCAAAAAGCCCGCGCCGTGGCCATCGAGCACCCAGGCGCTCTAATCATCGCCAGCGACCAGGTGGCCGACCTAAACGGCCAGGCAATGGGCAAACCCGGCACGCCTGAGGCCGCAATTGCACAGCTCAAGCGCTGCTCGGGCAATGCCGTGCTTTTTCACACCGCACTGGCGCTCTACAACACCGCCACACAGTCGCTACAAAGCACACTTGACCAGACCCGGGTCCGCTTCCGCGACCTGGACGACGACGCCATTGCACGTTATGTGGAACGGGAGCCTGCACTGGACTGCGCCGGCGCCTTCAAGGTCGAGGGCTTGGGCATTACCCTGTTTGAGGCTATCGAAAGCCGTGACCCCAACAGCCTGATAGGTCTGCCGCTGATCGAACTGATCAGTATGCTACAGCGGGAAAACTATCCGGTGCTGTGACCACTCTGGCCATTGACGATAGGCAGTAACTCACTAAAACAGTCAATCAGGGCCAGCGGTTGCAGGGCCGCCAGCCGCGCTGGTGCATGGGCGCCATAGCTAACCCCAACAGCCGGCATATCAATACCCTTGGCCATCGCCAGGTCGTATTCGGTATCCCCCACCATCAGCGCTTCATGGGGCCGGGCAGCCAACTCCTCACACAACTCGTGCAACATCAGTGGGTCGGGCTTGGAGCGAGTCTCGTCGGCGCAGCGACTGGCCACAAACAATTCGCTGATGGGCAGGCGCCCAAACACCCGATCCAGGCCCTTGCGACTCTTACCCGTGGCCACGCACAACTGATGCCCGTCGCGATGTAGCGCCGTCAACGTCTCTTCAACTCGAGCAAACAAATTGCAAGGCTGTGCGTCGGCCTCAACAAAGCGGCGTGCATAGCGCTCTCGGAGCTTTTCTATCATAGGCGGGGGCAACTGAGGGTAGAGAGTCTGAATTGCCAATGTCAGCTCAAGACCAATTATATTGCTGATAGCCTCCTCCGACTGCGGCGGCATATCGCAGTCGACTGCCGCTTGCTGCATACAGCCTACGATCTTGGCACGGGAATCAATAATGGTGCCGTCCCAATCAAATATAATTATCATTTCAATATTTTATCTATACTACTTACGACACTTTCTAGGTCTTTCGGGAGGGGCGCTTGCACAGAAATACGACGACCATCCAATTCAAAAGCCAACGACCGGGCGTGCAAAAACAAGCGTTTCACACCCTTTTCACGGAACCGAAGGTTGGCCTCGGGATTGCCGTATTTCTCGTCACCAATAATGGGGTGGCCGGCGTACTGGCAATGCACCCTAATCTGGTGGGTACGACCGGTGATCGGCCGCGCCTCGATCAGGCTGGCTTCTTCGATGCGCCCCAACAGGCGGGTTTCCGTCAGCGACGACTTGCCCTCGGGGCTGGCGCGAACCACCCGCTCACCCGAGCGCAGCACATTTTTTGCCAGCGCGACCTTCACCTGGCTCTTCCGAGCCGGCCAAGATCCCGCCACCAGTGCCAGATAACGCTTATCAACACCTTTTTCGGCGCCGGGTTTGTAGCGGAGCATTTCGTGGAGCTGCTTGAGCACCGCACGCTTCTTCGACACCATCACACAGCCGGAAGTATCCCGATCCAGGCGATGTACCAGCTCCAGGTGCTTTTGGTCGGGAAAAATCTGTCGCAGCGATTCAATCAGCCCCAGCGATACCCCGCTGCCCCCGTGGACAGCCAGGCCCGAGGGCTTATTAACGATCAGCAGGCCGTCGTCTTCGTACAGAATCGCCGCCTTAATCCTTTCCGCCAGCCCACCGGGCACAGACGTCGTGGTCGCTTGCTTGACCCGAACCGGCGGGATGCGCACCTGATCGCCGGGTACCAATTTGTAAGCCGGCTTGGCTCGCGCCTTGTTGACCCTGACTTCGCCCCGGCGCAAGGCGTTATAAATCCGAGACTTAGGCACACCTCTTAATTCTCTCATTAGAAAATTATCGAGCCGTTGTCCGGCAAATTCGTCTTCAACCGTAACCCAACGCACCGCCGAGTTGTCTGAAACCTGCTTCTCCACCTGCTCCCCAACTTTCCCGCGAACATAACTCATTGAGTTGCTTGCTGAATCCTGCTAGTCTTCGACCGCAGCAGTGCGCCCTAGCAGCGCGTGGCGCGCATGCCGAAACCAACCCGGATCAGCAACAGAATGACGCTGACAGGAAAACCACAGGGAAACGTTTCGCGAGGTTATGCAAGGCACTGCTGTCAGCGATGACTGCGCCGAGCCAACGAGCTCTGAGCCTTTCGCTTACTGAATTAATGTACTGTGTAACACAGTCACCAGATACTAAACCTGTGCCGGCGAAGTCTAACGTAGCGCCGACACATTCACTAACAAAATTGCCGATATTTGTTAGCACCGCGAGTGTGATAGAACTCTGAATAAGCGACGTAAAGACTGAACCAGACCTGAGCAGCGTCATACCAGACGCCAAACAGCGACGTGTAAAGTGGCTAAACGTAAGCCAAGTCCTGCACGAGGCAGTAACTGCAACACAGTTACTGAGACGAGAGACAACCGGGTGGACAGCGACACTAACAGCAAGTCCCGAGAAAGCCCCCGGAAAAATTGGACAGCCCGAACCCCGGGCACAGCGGTAATCCACCCCTCCTCAGTATTGAGGATCTCGGGGACTCCCAGTGGAGCACAAGGAACGCCGCGCGCTTGAAGAAGATCCGTCACATGAGCGGACTGACAAATCCCGGCACTTGGGATTTAACAGCTCATGAAAAGAATGTTGATCAATGCAACTCAGCCAGAAGAGTTGCGCGTGGCCCTGGTAGACGGGCAACGACTGTACGATCTGGACATCGAAAACCGCACCCGGGTGCAAAAGAAAGCCAACATCTACAAAGGCAAAATCACCCGTGTAGAGCCCAGCCTGGAGGCGGCATTTGTCGACTTTGGTGCCGAGCGCCACGGTTTTCTGCCCCTGAAAGAAATCTCCCGAGAGTACTTCTACCGCAAGCCCTCTGACGTCGACGGCCGAGCCAAAATCAAGGATCTGGTCAAGGAAGGCACCGAAGTTATTGTCCAGGTAGAAAAGGAAGAGCGCGGCAATAAAGGTGCGGCGCTTACCACCTTCGTCAGCCTGGCTGGTCGCTATATGGTGCTGATGCCCAACAACCCCCGTGCCGGCGGTATCTCCCGCCGCATCGAAGGCGAAGAGCGGGCCGCTCTCAAAGAGGCGCTTAGCAGCATCACCCTCCCCGACGGCATGGGCGTTATCGTCCGCACTGCCGGTATCGGTCGCAGCTCCGAAGAACTGCAGTGGGATTTGGACTACCTGCTGCACTTGTGGTCAGCCATCCAACAGGCCGCCGACGAGCGCCCCTCGCCGGTGCTGATCCTTCAGGAAAGCAACGTCATCATTCGCGCTATTCGCGACTATCTGCGGGACGATATCGACCAAGTTTTGATCGATTCCGAGGAATCTTTCGGCGAAGCCATGCAGTTCGTCGAGCAGGTCATGCCGCACTTCAAGAACAAAGTGCGTTTCTACCAGGACCCGGTTCCGCTGTTTAACCGCTACCAGATCGAAACCCAGATTGAGTCAGCATTCCAGCGGGAAGTGAACCTGCCCTCTGGCGGCTCTATCGTTATCGACCCCACTGAAGCCCTGGTGTCTATCGACATCAACTCAGCCCGGGCTACCAAAGGCGGTGATATCGAGGAAACCGCCCTGCAAACTAACTTGGAAGCCGCAGACGAAATCGCCCGGCAACTGCGCCTGCGGGATATCGGCGGCCTGATCGTCGTCGATTTTATCGACATGATGGCCTCCAAAAACCAACGCAATGTCGAGCAACGGGTACGGGAAGCCATGGGCCCCGACCGGGCACGGGTTCAAATTGGCCGTATCTCTCGCTTCGGGCTGCTGGAAATGTCTCGCCAGCGCCTGCGTCCCTCACTGGGGGAAACCAGCGCCAAGGTCTGCCCCCGTTGTAGCGGCCAGGGCACCATTCGCGACACCAAATCCCTGGCTCTCTCGATTCTGCGACTGGTCGAAGAAGAGGCCAACAAGGAAAAGAGCGCTGAAATCCGCGCCATTGTGCCAGTCAACGTCGCCTCTTACCTGCTGAACGAGAAGCGCACGGCGATCCATGACATCGAGGCCCGCAGTGACGTGCGGGTGGTGGTTATTCCCGCTACCAACCTGGATACACCGCATTTCGATGTGGTTCGCCTGCGCGAAAACGATATCGGCGACACCGAAGAGATCAGCTACAAAATCTCTACTGACGTGGACGCTGAAGAGGATACCACTGCCAACATCGCCCCGGCCGCGCCGGCGCCGGTGGCAGCAGTGCGCACCCTCGCCCCTAACACCCCGGCCCCGGCGCCCCGCCAAGAGCCGGAGCCCACCCAGAAAAAATCAGAGCCGGAAAAAGCCGAGGGCGGCTTCTGGGCGAAACTGGGCAAAGGCTTTGCCGCTCTGTTTGCACCCGAGCCGGCGCAACCGGAGCCGGAACCCAAGCCCCGCCCCACCAATAAAGGCGGCAGTGCCAACAAGGGCCGCAGTAGCGGCAATGCAAACAACAACCGTGGCGGCAACCGCAATAACAACCGCCGTCGACCGCCCCAGGAGTCTCGCGCTGATAGCGGCCCCAAAACCACTGAAAAGAGCGACAACAAACCGGATAACCGCGGCGGCGGCAGGGGTAAAAACGACAATCGCAACCGTAACCGCAATCAGGACAGAAAGCCCCAGGCCAAGCAGGAGCAGGACAACGGACCAGCGGCAAGTCCAAAGGACGAAAGCGATAGCAACCAGAACCGGCCCAAGCGTCGACCCGGTAATCGCAAGCCCCGTGGACCTCAGGAGCGCAAGCGCACGCCGGCTCCAGCGGAGGAATTGCCGGAAAACGGTCAGGGCAATGCGGTAAACCCGGCCCAAGCCAGCGATGATGCCAAGACTGCAGCTGACACTGCACCGACCAAGGCTACTGACGCCAAATCTGCCCAAGCCGATAAACCCGCGGCCCAGGACACTGCGCCCGAGGCTAATGCCAATACCGGTGCGGCAGTTGAAAATACTGAAGCGCCAGTACCAGCGAGCGCGTCCGCAGCCGAGAAGGATGAAAATAAGGCGGCGACGGCCCAGGCTGACAGCTCTGAGCAAGCCACTGAGTCGGTCAAAACCACTCAGCAAGCGCCTAGCGAAGCAGCGGTGACTGATGCCGTAGCAAGCTCTGCGAATACAGCAGCACACACAGAGGCCACTTCACCGCACAGCGAGCCTGCCGCCACACGCCAAGAGGTGGAAATTGATCCGGCGCCATTGACGGCGGCCCCTGTCGAGAGCGAGTCAGAAGCGCCTACGACGTCGGCAGCTTCGCAAGGTGAGACGGATTCCGGTGCCAAAGTCGACACCCCGCAATCCGCCAGCGAAACCGCCAACAACGAGGCTGCCAATAACCCCAGCCACACTGAAAGCAAGCCACAGCCTGAAGAGGCCACCACCGAGTCACCGGCGCCGAAACCGGCTACACCGGTTAGCCAAGCTGCGAGCCCCCAGGGCGATATGCCCAGCACACCAGTGACCGTCCGCCCCCAAGGCCGGGCCGCCAATGACCCCCGGGAGGCCCCCAGAACCAACTTCGATCTCGAGGTGGTTACTGCGCGGCCACAACCGCCGGCACTGGACCCCAGTCTCTGTGCGCAACCAGACCCTAATCGTCCAGTTGCCCCTAGAGCGGCGAACGACCCCAGAAACTAGACTCTGGATTGGAAAAGGCACTGGCCAATTCACTTAAACCCGGCATAGGCCGGGTTTTTTTATCCAATATGGTCACTAAGTAACCTGATTTGTAAGACTTTATTGGTAATTGCTTGTTTCCGAATTAAAGCTAGGTATAATCTGCCGCTGCCGCGGAGGGGTGGCAGAGTGGTCGAATGCACCGGTCTTGAAAACCGGCGAAGGTTTACCCCTTCCCAGGGTTCAAATCCCTGCCCCTCCGCCATCTTTTCTCGAGATTCTCTCGATAACTCCCTCCTCGACCGAACCTTCTGTTTATCACCGTCAATTTCCAGCTGATCGCCCGTTCTTGCTCTAAGCGCTACGGAACTCCGCATAGCGTCAACGAGTCTTAAAGGATGCCGATAAGTGTTTTCAAGCCTTAGCGGCACACGTATGATTAACACTCAGTTTGATAAATGGGATGTGGAGAACATCATGCAAGAGAAGTCAGTGTTCCAAAGTCACGGCGGCGTTGCGGCCACCTCTGCTGACACCAGCAAGGTATTGCGTAACACGTATATGTTGCTCGGCTTAACGCTGCTTAACAGTGCTTTCTTTGCCGGCATCGCAATGGCAATGAATATGAGCCACATGATGGGACTGGTCTGTTCCATTCTCGGCTTGGTCATGCTGTTTGTCGTCAACGCGACTGCCAACTCCAGTAAAGGCCTGGTCGCCACCTTCGTATTCACCGGCCTGCTGGGTGCTGCGCTGGGGCCCATGCTTCAAGCCTATCTGGCGCTACCAAATGGTTCAGAGCTGGTGATGCAGGCACTGGGCGGTACCGCTTTGGTGTTCTTTGGTCTGTCCGGTTATGTCCTCACTACCCGCAAGGATTTCTCCTTCCTGGGTGGCTTCCTGATGATCGGTCTTCTGGTTGCAGTTATCGCCAGCATCGCGAACCTCTTTTTCCAGGTGCCTGCGGCGTCCATGGCGATCTCCGCCGCTATCGTGTTCATCATGTCCGGCCTGATTCTGTTTGATACCAGCCGCATCATCCACGGTGGCGAGACCAATTACATTCGAGCCACCGTTGCCTTGTATTTGGATATTTACAACCTGTTTATCCATTTATTGCACCTGCTGGGTATTACCAGCAGCGATTGATAGCAAACTCTCAGGCCCCGCAAAGCGGGGCCTTTACCTTTCAATCTAGCAACTCCGCCATGCCCTTAAGCTTTGCGATCATGGTCGCCGGCCATCCCTATCGCGACCAGGCACCCACTACCGCATTAAATGTGGCCCTGGCCCTCAAACAGCGAGGCAATGCGCTACACAGCGTGTTTTTCTTTCACGACGGCGTGCACTGCGGCAACGCCAAGCTGGTGCCTCCACAATCTCAGAAACCCTTCCATGAGGCTTGGCAAATATTGGCTTCAGAAAGCGGCAGTGAACTGATTGTTTGTGCCACTAGCGCATTGCGTCGGGGCGTCCTGAGCGCCGCAGAGGCCCACCGACACCACTTACCGGAGGGCAGTGAGAATCTCGCCCCGGGTTTCGGACTGGGGGGCCTGGGGCAATGGGTGGAAGCTACACAGAGCGCTGACCGGGTGCTGCGCTTTGGGGGCACGCAATGAGTAATTTGTTTATATTTACCCGCCCGCCCGGAGGTAATTGCCTGGCACGAGAAGCACTGGATGTGGCGCTGACTTCGGCAGCGTTCGATATCCCAACCCAGGCCGTATTTACGGGTGAGGGGATTACACAGCTACTCAAACCCAGCGGGGAACTGCACTCTCACAATCAGCCGGAAAGGCAGGCTGGAGACCTGCTGACCTTTGGTATTCACCCCCTGTACTATCTCGAGCAGGACTTGGAGCGCTATCAACTGGGAGATGCTTTGCTACTGGAAGGCGCCACACCGCTCACACCATCGGACCTACATACAATGATCGCCGCAGCCAGCTGCGTACAGAGCTTTTAATGTCTCAGGCCAGTCTTCACATCATTAGCAATCGCCAGGGTGTACAACGCTGCGAACCTTGCCTGGCAGGTGGCGACACCGTTGTACTGATAGAGGATGCGGTGTTGCTTTGCCGGGATGACAGCTGGCCCGGCCAAATCACGGTGTTTGCACTGGAAGAGGACCTTGTCAGCCGCAATATTCCCGCCGGTGCTTGCAATACCGTCGACTATTTGGGTTTTGTCGATCTATGCTGCCAACACCGGCATTGCCTTAGCTGGTAAACTGTCGCTCCTCAAAAATAGGCCTGCAGCAGCTTATGCAAGAACATCCATTCGCACAGTACGTCCGCATTCTTGGTAAAGGAAAGACGGGCTCTCGCTCTCTCACCGGCAATGAAGCCGAAGACGCCTTTGCCATGATATTGCGAGGTGATGTCGAAGACGTGCAACTCGGCGCGTTCCTCATGTTGCTGCGAGTAAAAGAAGAAAGCAGTGAGGAACTCGCGGGGTTTGTTAGAGCGGTGCGCGCGTCAATTCCCAGCCCCGACCTTACAGTCGACCTAGATTGGGCCAGTTACGCGGGCAAGCGCCGCCAACAGCCCTGGTATTTATTGGCGGCGTTGGCCTTGGCAGATAGTGGCGTTCGGGTTGTCATGCACGGTGCCGCGGGGCACACCGCTCAGCGTATTTATAGCGAGCAGGTCCTCGCTGAACTCGGGCAACCTCTGGCAAACGCATTGAGCGACGTCGAAAGCGCCTTGAATAAAGGCAACTTTGCCTATTTACCACTCAGAGTGCTCTGCCCGCCTCTGCAGCGTATCATCGACCTGCGCAATCACTTTGGCTTGCGCTCCCCCGTCCACACCTTGGCGCGACTTATTAACCCCTTTGCTGCACCCTACTCGATGCAAAGTATTTTCCACCCAGCCTATGCAGACAGCCACCAACAGGCTGCCGCTTTGCTGGGTCAGGCCAATGCGGCGGTCTTCAAAGGCGAGGCCGGCGAAGTTGAGCGCAAGCCGGAAGCGGTGTGTCGGGTCAAAACCATTATTAATGGCGAACTGGGCGAGACTGTCTGGCCCAAAATGGTCGACGGTCGGCAAGCCTGGCTAGACACGCTGCCTATAGAAGACCTCCGTAAAGCCTGGCGGCAGGACGATATAAGCGACTACGGCCGTTTGGCGATACAGGGCACCATCGCTATTGCGCTACACCTGCGACACCCGGAGCGCAGTGAAGATCAATGCCTGCGGGATGCTGAGCAAATCTGGACGGACCGCAACCGCGAGCGACTTTCCTGAGCTCGCCCGATTGTTATTCACCCGATTCAGTTTTTATTACCCCGACTCAAAGAGTGCAGTCTGTTATGTCACCCGGTGCCATTGATACCAGCCAATACCCTAACCTGCTGTCTGCGAAAGTCACCAAAACCCGCGAGCTCATGGCAGACCTGGGGCTGCCCGAACCCGAGGTAGAGCCCTCACCTGTCAGTCACTTTAGAATGCGGGCTGAATTTAGAATCTGGCATGAAGGTGATGACCTTTACTACGCCATGTTCGACCCGCAAGCGCCCAAGGTTCCTATCCGGGTCGATGACTTCCCCATTGCCAGCAAGGCAATATGTGAGTTGATGCCGACGTTGCTGGATGCCCTTAAAGCGTCCACTGCCTTACGTCAGCGTCTGTTCCAGGTTGAGTTTCTGTCCACCCTTGCCGGCGATATGCTGGTTACATTGCTTTACCACCGCAAACTGGATGACACCTGGCGTGTTGCCGCAGAGTCCCTCGCAGAGAACCTGGGTGTTCAGATCATCGGCCGGGCACGCAAACAGAAAATCGTCCTGGACCGGGATTTTGTTACCGAGACTCTGAGCATCGAGGGAAGGGATTATCACTACCGCCAGTACGAAGGGGGGTTTACCCAACCCAATGCGGTAATCAATACCGCCATGATCCAGTGGGCGCGTCGCTGCGTGGGAGAGCAAAAAGACGCCGACCTTCTGGAATTATACTGTGGCAATGGCAACTTCACTGCGCCATTGGCAGATCGCTTTCGCCGCGTGCTGGCCACTGAGATATCCAAAACCTCGGTCAAGGCTGCCAGAGAAAATTTCACTGCCAACAATATCGGCAACGTCGATATCGCACGAATGGCCAGCGAAGAACTGACCCAAGCGCTCAATGGAGAGCGCGCGTTTCGCCGCCTTGAGGGCCTGGACCTGCAACAGTTTAAACTACAATGTGCTTTGGTCGACCCACCGAGAGCGGGCCTGGATAGCGCCACCCTGGAACTCATCAGCCGCATCCCTCGGATCGTCTATATATCCTGCAATCCCAAAACGCTAAGTCGGGATTTGCAACTATTAACCAAATCACACCGGGTCGAGCGCTTCGCTCTGTTCGACCAGTTCCCTTACACTGATCATATGGAATGTGGGGTCTACTTAACTCAGGGGCAATAGCGCCGAACTGAGAACTCGGTGGGCTCAACAGTATTTATTGCGCGGGGTTAGTAATGGCGGTTTTGCTCACTGAACAGGAAATATCCGAAGCGTTAGGGGATTTAGCGGGTTGGAAGCACGAGGGCGACGCGCTTGTTAAAGAGTGCGAATTCGCCAACTTCGTCCAGGCTTTCGCCTTTATGACCCGGGTCGCCATGCGCGCCGAGAAGATCGACCACCACCCCGATTGGTCCAATAGCTACAATCGCATCCACATTTCCCTGACATCCCACGATGCAGGCGGGCTCACCTCTAAAGATTTGGCGCTGGCAGCCGCGATCAACAGGGAACTGTCTAAGTAAACATCAAAGCCAGGAAACCAGTTAAGAAAACCGGGAACCAGAGCGCGATAACTAACAACAGGCCCTAATAAAAAGTCACGTTCAGTTCGATAAGGCGACGACCAAGCGTATCGTCCAGGTCTGCGAGGTCTTCCGGGTAGACTTCCACTGCACTGGCGTCATTTTCCCGGTAGTACTCGCTGCGCTGCATTCGCTTATTCAAGATATCCGGTTTGTCCGCATCCCCCCAGTAATCCAGATACAAGCGAAACTCCGGCAAATAGAAATCGCTTTGTAATTCAGCCATCCCAGGCAAGGGCTGCTGCATGGCATAGCGAATACCCGCCAAGTATAACCACTGGGCAATCACTCGATGGGCAGGGCTGGGGCACAAACTGCCATCCAGGCTTACTACCTGACCAGTCGCACCACTAAAAAGGTCTTCACCTTCCTGTCCTGGCTCCGATGTAGACTGCTCCGCCTCGAGTAGCTGTCGGCAAAACCACAGCAGGGCTGAATCCTGGAGCACGTCTTCAGGCCAAAGGGCGTAACTCAATTGGCTGGTCTGGTTTTCAAAAACCTGCCCTCCCTGAGCCTGCCCTTCCTGGGTCAGCCGCCAGCCCAACACACCGGGCCGCATCCAACCCAGTGCCACCAAAATTCTGTTAATCATGGCGCCTTTGACATGAAGGCGCTGGGACAGCTCAGATACCGAGAGCAGGCGATTGCTTTCCAAACTTTGCAGTAGCGGGTGGCTGCCGATCTCCTCGGGCCAGACGATGTAGCGCCCGTACCGCCGGCTGTTGATATAGCGCCCGCCCTCAAACTCTCCCTTTGCGGTCAGCTCCCAACCACCTTCCACTTTGCGAATCCAGCCGTAGTCCTTCAGTAAGGTAAACAACTGCGGCAGAGGCAGCGCCAAATGGCGAGCCAGCGCAGAAGTGGAAAGGCCCTCGCGACTCATGTCTCAGGCCCCGGCGTAACGCTCGCCAAGCGCTTTGTAGACATTATCGGCAAAATCTGTGGCACCGGCATCGAGCTCGTTAAGTATTTCGACCAAGTGAGTATTGTCTTCCCTTCCCTGCCACAGCTTCTTGTAAGTTCCTTCCTTATATCCATTGTCCTGACGGAAAAAGTTGAGGACGTTCTTACCCACGTACTGGCGATACAAGTCGTCGAATGAGAGGCCTGAGGCCGTCATCAGGTCCCAGAAAAGGGGCACGGAAAACCCGCGTTCATTCAAGCAGTGGGCCGCCAGCGCTTCCGTAGCAGACAGCACATCGTCGCGCTGAGGCGCCCAGCCCTTGAGCGACGCAACAATGTCTTCAGCCAGTTGTTCATGACTGACACCGGGAGTAAACATGGCGCTCATGCCAAAATGCCAGATGTCGATAACCTCTAATTGCACTTGCTCTAGATCGCAGTGCTGCTGCTTCCACCACTTGTAGCCATAGTGGTCCATCAGCTCCGCGCACTCAATCCATGCAGCCCGGTACCAGGCAAACTGCTGCTCAATCCACTGGGGGTGAACCTTGGAATTCATGCCATCTTGAAGCTCAAGCATCGTTTTTATTGCTTGGGCCTGCTTGCTATCGAACACAGTCTTCGCTCCTTACTCCGGATGATGGGGAGCATCATAAACAAGCCTTGCGTTGGACGATAGCGAAGCGCCTAATTATTCCGCTGTGTCTGAGGCCTTGGAAGCGTTTTCGACCTTCTCCGCAGTCCGCTGTAACAAACAATTGAGTGAGCTGGAAGTCACCGCCCAGCGACAATCACCGCGTATTTTGGCCCGTACCACAGCCGGCAGCTGGGCAGAAAAATTGCCCGCGTAAGTTACTCGGCGTTGCTCGGGCCATACACAAACACTGGAAACCGGCCCGTGCAGGGAATAGCTAGTACAGCGAGGGATAGAATCAGGCCTGATTGTCACGTTCTGTTGCCACTCCTCGACTTAGGCGCACTGCAGCCGTTGGGCCGCCAAACCACTTACCCTTATCACCCGGCCGTTGGAAAAATCCACCACCGGTAGCTGAGTACCGGTATTCATCGTCTCGACAACAAGTTCGGGCAGATTGGGAAGGCAAATCACTTCCACAGGAATCGAGGCATTGGGGAAAAATATCAACAAATCGTGACGGCGACTGCCTGACTCGCCACTACTGCAGAGTTCATAGTGACTCCGATCCATATCGGCGGGAAAAACCTTGTCGACGCCCAGGTGTCCTACCCGTTCAAACTGGTCATAACCGACCACATAACTGGCTATCAACATCTCTTACTCCCTGTACAAAACGACTATCGTTATTATCTGGGGAGCAGTGAATTGGGCGCCATCCGGTTAACTACCTACCGGCAAACTACCCCACTGATTTAATTAGGATTACTACTGCCGCGGCAGGCGCCGGTTAGCCAGGGTATGGGTGGGCTCAGAGCTCCGCCAGGGGTTGATATCAAGGCCGCCTCGACGCAGATAGCGAGCCGATACTGTCAACGATTCGGGTTGGCAGCGGCGGCTGATGTCGACAAAGATTTGCTCAACGCAGTGCTCGTGAAAATCGTCCTGGCGCCGGAAGGAGACCAAATAGGCCAACAGCCCCTCGCGATGGATAGGCGCGCCGCGATATGCAATTTCCACCGTTGCCCAGTCGGGCTGACCGGTTACCGGGCAGCGTGAGCGCAGCAGGTTGCTGTACAGCCACTCTGATACCGCGGGTTTACTGGCATCTGCCCGTAACAAACCAGGCTCAGGGCTGTACTGGTCAATGGCTATATCCAAATTATCCAGGCACTCACCTTGCGGAGCCGATACCGCCAGGGCTGATGCCCACTGCTCCGGGAGAATCAGCGCGACCTCGCAGGGGCTTCCAAGAAGCGTGCAGAGATCCTTGCGAATACAGCTGGCGAGCTCGTCTGCAGAGGCAAAGGGCTGCTGATTGAGAGAATTGAGATACAACTTGAGTGACTTGGATTCCACAATATGGGACGAATCGGCAGGAATCCGAAATTCCGCGCAGGCCACCCGGGGTTTGCCCCCTTTGTCCAGCCAGGACAGCTCATAGGCATTCCAGATATCCTCGCCACAAAATGGCAGCTCGGCTATCCCCAAGCGCGCCCGTCCCTGCCGGCGCTCTATGGGGTGCAGGACACCCGGATCGTAGTGCTCCGGGTGCGCAACCTTCTCCCCAAGGGGGCCGTGTGAATCACTGGACGCCATATTGCCCTGCTCCCCTCCGGCTACTGGCGGAGCCGTGTGCCACTGTTAAGTAGATGCATGCAGTAACCATAAGCCAGCATCGTGAATGCCCCCACCATCAAAAAGGCAAAGCCCACATTCACATCCGACACCCCTAAAACGCCATAGCGGAAGGCGTTTACGATATAAAGCATGGGGTTGAGCCGCGACACGTTGGCCCAGAACTCAGGCAGCAAATCGATCGAATAGAACACGCCGCCCAGGTAAGTCAGGGGCGTCAATACAAACACCGGGACGATAGAGACATCGTCAAAATTATTGGCATAGACCGCATTGATAAAGCCAGCCAGTGAAAACATCACTGAGGTTAAAGCAACAATGCCGATGGTGATGCCCAGGTGCTGGATATGCAGTTTGGTAAAGAACAGCGACAACAGAGTCACGATCAGCCCCACTAACAAGCCACGGGATACGCCACCCACCACATAGCCCCACAACACCGTGTTATTGGACATCGGCGACACCAGTATCTCCTCAACAAAGCGCTGGAACTTGGCGCCAAAAAAAGACGACACCACATTGGAATAGGCATTGGTGATCACCGACATCATAATCAGCCCCGGCACCACAAACTCCATGTAGCTGAAGCCGCCCATTTGACCAATGCGGGAGCCAATCAACGCGCCGAAGATAATAAAGTACAGCGACATGGTGATTGCCGGTGGCAACAGCGTCTGCATCCAGATGCGCAAAAAGCGTCGCACTTCTTTGCGGACAATGGTGATAAAGGCAATCCACTGTTCATTAAATGTCATAGTGAGCCACCGCCCTCGCCGTTTTTCTCCAGAAGCGAAACAAATAACTCTTCCAGACGATTTGCTTTATTGCGCATACTGCTGATCACCAAGCCCTGCCGATTCAATTGCTCAAAAACTTCGTTCAGCGACGAGCCTTTCTCCAGCGCCACTTCCAATGAATGTTCGTCCCGGCGCAAACACTCAAATCCCGGAATGGAGATATCCTCAGGCAGGGACTCTTTCACATCGAGAATAAACACCTCTCGGTGCAGCTGTTTCAGCAGCGCCTTCATGGTGGTGTTTTCGATGATTTCGCCCTTATCGATGATGGCGATATTGCGGCACAGGCTCTCCGCCTCTTCCAAATAGTGGGTAGTGAGAATAATCGTGGTGCCCTGGCGGTTGATCTCAGTGAGAAACTGCCACATGGATCGGCGCAATTCGATATCGACGCCAGCCGTGGGCTCGTCGAGGATCAGCAGACGCGGCTCGTGAACCAAAGCCCGGGCAATCATCAGGCGGCGCTTCATACCGCCAGACAACATCCGCGCCGCGGTATGGCGCTTGTCCCACAAATCCAGCTGGCGAAGATAACGCTCCGCCCGCTCCTGAGCCACACTGCGGCTCAAACCGTAGTAACCCGCCTGATTGACGACGATGTCCCAGACCGGTTCAAAGTTGGAAAAATTAAACTCCTGGGGCACGATGCCAATGGCCTTTTTCGCCAAGGCCAGCTCGTCATCAATGGAGTGTCCGAATACTTTGACTTCGCCCGCCGTTTTCTTAACCAGCGAGCAAATAATACCAATGGTGGTAGATTTTCCCGCGCCGTTGGGGCCCAGCAAGGCAAAGAAATCTCCCTCGGCAACATTGAGGTCAACCCCCTTAAGGGCCTCAAAGCCATTGTCGTAGCTTTTCCTTAAACCCTGAATCTCGAGGGCTTTCGTCATGGTACTCCTCTGGTCCCAAACCCGGGACGCACTTACCTGGCAAATGAGTGGACAAAAACGGCGCTTATTTTGCCACGGAGTGGAATCGAATACACTGGCCGCCAGACAAACATACGGGAGGCCCTGTGAATCCGCGACTCGACTACTTCGCCACGCTGTTGGACAACTTGATCGATCACTGCCAAAAAACCCTGGCTGGCGACCCTCTGCACAGCCAGGAGGCCGCCGACGGACTCATGGACACACTTCGGCAGTGCCAGTCGGAGCTGCAGTCGGGCGGCGACTATCCCGCCCTCGGCCAGCAATTAATTGGCACCATCGTCACCCATTTCCCCGACATCATGCCCTCGGTACACCGGGACCTGCTGTGGTGCTTTGGCGGCGAGTGTCTGCACTTTCTTGGCGACGAGGAACTGGAGCGTTATCAGGCTTTGGAAGACCGTTACTTTCTGGACTCACCAGAGCAAAGCACCCAAGCCCATGACGGTAATCGCTACCGTGATTTGCGGGCACAAGTGTTCGGGATGCACTGAGCTTGTACGGATAACGTCCCTATCTGATTTAAATAGAAAGGAAAAAGACTCAGGACGTTGAGAACACGGCGCCCTCAATCTCGGCAAAGTGGGCTGTTTTTGCGCAACAAATGACTTGGGGGTGTTGCAGAGATTGGAGCGGGAAAGGGTTTCGAACCGGCGAGACTCGCCGTCCACCCTCAACCTCGGCAAGGTTGGCTGTTTCTGCGCAACAAATGACTTGGGAGGTGTTTTAGAGATTGGAGCGGGAAGCTGTTTCGAACCGGCGAGACTCGCCGTCCGCCCTCAACCTCGGCAAGGTTGGCTATTACTGCGCAACAAATGACTTGGGAGGTGTTGTAGAGATTGGAGCGGGAAACCGGGTTCGAACCGGCGAGACTCGCCGTCCGCCCTCAACCTCGGCAAGGTTGGCTATTTCTGCGCAACAAATGACTTGGGAGGTGTTTTAGAGATTGGAGCGGGAAACCGGGTTCGAACCGGCGACCTCAACCTTGGCAAGGTTGCGCTCTACCAACTGAGCTATTCCCGCTTGGGACTCCGACCTGGGCCGGATGCAAACTCTGCTTCGCCTCAGAGTTTGTTGCAACTCGACTGCGCCGAGTGGCGAATAAATGGCGTCCCCTAGGGGACTCGAACCCCTGTTACTGCCGTGAAAGGGCAGTGTCCTAGGCCACTAGACGAAGGGGACGCTGCAAACTTCTCTGCCTGATTTCACCTTGCGGTTTGACCGGGCTGCGAAAAGAGGCGGCAATTTTAGAGGCAGTGTGTTGAGCCGTCAAGGCCAATTTCCTGCGAATTTTCGCTTCTTTACGCTTGTTTAACTGCAGTGAAAAACGCCTGACCTACAGCCCTTTCCACATGGAGGTATTGTGCTAGCCAAAAGACTTGCTAACCCCGTTACCGGCGCGACTTGCGTTGCCACCAGCCAAAAATAAATGGCGTCCCCTAGGGGACTCGAACCCCTGTTACTGCCGTGAAAGGGCAGTGTCCTAGGCCACTAGACGAAGGGGACGCCGCAACACTTTCAAACGAATCATCACTGAATAGCGACGTCCCGTTGCAAAGTGGCGCGAATTTTAGGGAGGCGACCTAGCTACGTCAAGCCGTAAGGTGCTGTTTATTGCAATTTTTTGTCAATCACGGACTCGCGTCACTCCGCGTCACGCTTTTCCAGCTTTAGCGACAGTGAGTTGATGCAGTAGCGCAGCCCCGTGGGTGCAGGTCCATCGTTGAAAACGTGGCCAAGGTGGGCGTCACAGCGGGCGCAAGTCACCTCCTCTCGCAACATGCCGTGACTAGTATCACGGTGGCCGGCTACCACCTCGTTGTCGATGGGCTGATAAAAGCTGGGCCAGCCCGAACCGGAGTCGTACTTGGTCTCAGAGTCAAACAGCGGCTCACCGCAGCAGCGACAACGATACACCCCAGCTGCCTTCTCATTGTAGTACTCGCCGGTAAACGCCCTCTCCGTGCCCTTTTCCCGGCACACGTGGTATTCCTCGTCGCTTAAAAGTTCCCGCCACTGGGCTGGGGTTTTCGCGATTTTTTCCATCATTTTCTCTCCACTTATAAGCGTTTGGGGACGTATAATGATAATGAGCTTGCGGTTTGAACACGCGGGACGCCATTTTAGGTCGCGGCGTATTGGTCACTACCGATACTACCGCCTGGCGCCCCATGAGACGATACCGCAGCGATCGCCAACGTAATTACAGTAGACAGATGCCATGCGCCCTTTCAACAAGTCCGACAAACTCGCCAATGTATGTTACGACATTCGGGGTCCTGTCCTGCGTCGAGCGAACGAGCTGGAGGACGAAGGCCATCGCATTCTCAAACTGAATATAGGCAACCCCGCTCCCTTTGGATTCAACGCCCCGGACGAAATCATCCAGGATGTGATCCATATGCTTCCCGAGAGCGAGGGTTACAGCGACTCCAAGGGCCTCTACTCCGCCCGCAAAGCGGTGATGCAGGAGTGCCAGAAAATCGGCATTCCGGGTGTTGAAGTCAACGATATTTACCTGGGCAACGGCGCCAGTGAACTGATCACCATGGCCACCCAGGCCCTGCTCAACTTTGGCGACGAGGTGTTAATACCGGCGCCGGACTATCCGCTTTGGACCGCCGTGGTCTCCCTGAGTGGCGCAACGCCGGTGCATTATCTGTGCGACGAGGATAACGGCTGGCAACCCTCCGTCGAGGACATCTGCGGCAAAATCACCGAGCGCACCAAGGCGATTGTCATTATCAACCCCAACAACCCCACCGGGGCGGTTTACAGCCGAGAGCTGTTGCAGCAACTGGTGGATATCGCCGAAAAACACAACCTGGTTATCTTTGCCGACGAAATCTACAGCAAAATTCTTTACGACGATGCCGTCCACGTGCCGTTGGGCAGTCTGCCCGGCGATGTGTTGTGTCTGACCTTTAACGGCCTCTCCAAGGCCTATCGCCTGGCTGGCTTCCGCAGCGGTTGGATGATTGTCTCCGGCGCCAAGGACCGTGCCACGGACTATATAGAGGGTCTTAACATCCTCTCCTCCATGCGCTTGTGCGCCAATGTGCCGGCCCAGCACGCCATTCAAACGGCACTGGGTGGTTACCAGTCCATCAATGAGCTCATACTCCCCGGCGGCCGCCTGTTGGAGCAGCGGGATCTGGCCTGGGAGATGCTCAATGCCATTCCCGGTGTCAGCTGCAGCAAGCCCGCCGGCGCTATTTACATGTTCCCCAGGCTGGACCCTGAGGTCTATCCGGTTCACGACGACGAACAACTGGTGCTGGATCTCCTCAACCAGGAGAAAATCCTACTGGTGCAGGGCACCGGCTTTAACTGGCCCCACCCGGATCACGTGCGCATAGTCTTCCTGCCCAACAAGATTGATATGGAAGATGCGATTGATCGCTTCGCCAATTTCTTACGGGGTTACCGCAAGCAGCTCCAGGCGGTTAGCTAGGGCCTGTTCACACTAATTGCAGCGCTGAAAGTGCAATACCTTCAGCGCCCGGTCCGGGTCTCGGTCGGGAAAATCCGCCCGGGCCGGCAGGCGTTCAACAAATTCCAAATCCGGAGCATTGGCCGCTAACACCTCCCTTAGAAACGCCTCTCCCAGATAGGGGGCGTTCAGGCAGGCCAGCACACTGCCTTGGGGCGCAAGCATATCGCTCAAACGGCGCACCAGCCGGGGGTAATCTTTCTCTGCATCAAAACTTCCCGCCTGGCGGGACGGTGGATCACAGATAATCACATCGTAGGGTCCCAGGCGCCGAAGCTTGCCCCAGGAGCGAAAGATATCGTGACCGAGAAAGGTAGTGCCCTCTTTGCCATCGAGGTCATTCAGGCGATGGTTGTCCCGGCCCTGGCGCATTGCCGAGCGACTCATATCGATATTGACCACCGATGACGCGCCCGCTGACATCGCCGCCACCGAAAACGCGCAGGTATAGGCAAACAAATTCAGAATCCGTTTGCCCTGTGCCCGCTGAGCCAGCCACTGCCGAGCAGGGCGCATATCCATAAAGTAACCGGGGTTTTGCCGCCCGCCCAGCGTTAACTGAAAGGCCAGTTGCCCTTCCCTGGCGATGGGGCTGACTGGCAGCTCACCCCATAACAACTCCAGGGGGGCGTGCCTATCGTAGCGATGCTGCACGGCCGCAACCTCGCAGTGGTCTTTCAGGGTATCCCGCAGCTGGGCTTTTATGCTCTCCCAAACCGCCGGCACAGCCCGCTTGTAAAGCACTACCCACAACACCGGAGCAAAATAATCGACCGTTAAAAACTCAAAGCCGGGATAACAATCGCCGCGGCCGTGAAACAGCCGCACCGCCTGTGGGCCCAAACGCTCCGGCCATTGCTCAGTACCAGCCTGAGCCGCAAAACCCGATTCAGTGGCCGTCATTTGTCGCTCCACAGCCCTCGACCCGGTACATCACTGCATCCCGATAGGCGGTGATGACGGGAATAAAACCGCTCCACTGTCGATCCAGCTCCGGATCGTTGCTGTCCAGCAGCAGTGGCCTGCCCTGGAGTTCGGCGAGTTTACTTTTGGTGGCCAGCACAATCAGGTTGTCCCGCCCTATTCTCCGCAGCAGTTCTGGGGTCAGCTGCTGATTGCCCCGCCCCAGTAAATGTCCCTGCCCCGGTATTACTGTGAGTACTGCCTTAACCGGCCCCTCCCAGTCATCCAATAGCGCCGCAATATCGGCAGCTGACAGGTCCTTGCCCTGCAATTGCTCATCGGCCACGGCGTCAAAGCCCAACAGTGTGTTATCCAGCCCTAACTGTGTCATCACCGCAGCGGTAGTACTGCCTGGGCCAATCAAATACAGGCAGTCCGGCTCCATGGTTTCGATCAGGTCATCGGCGATTTCCGCCAACACCAGGGACTCCACTTCCCGCCCACTGTCTTTGACCCGCTGCAAAAACTGACCGAAACGAGGCACCCAAAGCTCACCGTAGTGGCGGGCCCTGACCTGCCCTCGGCGGAAGGCGGATTCGTCGATATCCCTGACCTCCTCTTCGCCGATATCCACCAATTGCCCATTGATCAACGCCGTAACAAGCTCTGCCGCCGACTCGGGGCTAGTGGCATAGACACCGGAGTGCATTTTGACACCCGCAGGGATCCCCAACACCGGCAGAGATGTGCCCACCGCGCTACAAATATCCCGAGCCGTGCCATCGCCACCCACAAATAGTAATAGATCGACCCCGGCAGCTTGAATGGCCCTAGCCGCGGCGCCGGTATCAGCGGCTTCCGTCGCCCGGGGATTGGCCGGTGAACCCACCGGCAGGAAGGGGATTCCCACTTCCGCGGCTATATCGCCGGCCATTACCCCGTCGAAGCCGACAATTTCTAGCCGCCCGGGAAAGCGCTGCGTGAGCATGGCCAAGCTGCGCCGGCACCGTGGCAACGCCCGGGAGTCGGCGGCCTTTTCGCTATCACTCAGGTGATCACTGCCCTTCATCCCAAGCGGCCCACCCAGACCTGCCAAGGGGTTCACAATCAGGCCGAGCCGGAAAACAGTGGCGGAATTCATCGTCGTCATAAATTTGCAGTCGGTGTGGTGAGTGCCAGCAACAAATCCCGCTGCTGCTCGCTGAGTCCACCGGGGAAGTCGAAATCACACGCGGCCAGTTCTCGCCGCACCGGGTAGTCTTTACGAAGTCGATCAAAGCCCGCTGCCACATCCCCAGTTAAAATATGGCGAAAGCGCTGGTCGTCTTCCCGGACGTCATAAACACTGTGGATCAGCGACCGGATAAAATGAGCGCCCTCCCCGCTGGCGGGGACTTTGACCTCTGCCGAAGACTGGGAAAACACTGCCTCATCCAGCGATGCGCCCAGTTGTTGCGCCAATGCCCGGGCAATCATCACCGCACCGCGAATTTTGCCATCCAGGCTATACCCGGCGATATGAGGCGTGGCGATAGCGCACTGCTGGGCTAGGGAAAGATCAATCGCCGGTTCGTTTTCCCAGACATCCATGACCAGGGCAATATCTGGCCTCTGTTGCTTCAGCGACAGCAGCGCCTCGGTATCCAAAACCCCGCCCCGCCCGGCGTTGAGCAGCACACCGCCGGTATCGAGTCGAGTCAGATCCTCAACACCGAGCAGATGATAACTGGGGTGGGCGCCGTCTTTTACCAACGGAGCGTGACAACACAGCACCTGGCTGGCGGTAACGGCGTCCAGGTCGGTTAAATTGGGATCCAGGTCGTCTGGCATCCAGGGGTCGTAGGCGCGATAGGCAATGCCCAGCGCCGCCAAACAGCGGGCCACTTGCCGACCCACGTTGCCAAAACCGACAATCCCCACACAGCCCCCCGCCAGCAGATCCTCCAGCGTCGTGCCCAGCGCCGCCAGTGCACTGAGCACGTATTCCGCCACAGACTGAGCATTGCTGCCCGGCGCACTGCACACGGTAATACCCTGCTGCGCCAACCAGGGCAGATCCAGGTGGTCGACCCCTATGGTGGCGGTGCCCACAAACTTCACCCGGCTGCCGGCCAACAACGACGCATTTACCTGGGTGACGGAGCGCACTACCAGGGCATCGGCCTCTTGCACATCGCCATGGCCCAATGTGCGTCCGGCGAAGGGCACCACGTCTCCCAATTGCCCGAACAGTGTCTCGGCCAGGGGGATATTTTCATCGACCCAAATTTTCATCGCTTCTTCATCGCCTTTTCACTCACCGAAAGACCCCGGAATAGCGAGTTAACAAACCGTCGATCCACCTTCTAGAAAATCCCAATTCCCGCGCCAAATCTGAAAACCCCAGGGCATCACTGCCTGTGTAAGCGCCAACGGCACATTCCGCCGGTACAGCCACAGTATCCCGTAGGCGGGTCAGTTGCCGGTAGAGAAACACCTCCTCGCGGTGGGCCGCAAACTTGGCCGCCAGGCTGGCAGCCCCCCGAACCGGCAGCGAACTTACATCATCCAGATTGTTATATATATCTTCTAGGCTTCTGTATTTTTTAAAAATTTGCCTTGACGTCTTTTCCCCTACACCCGGTATACCGGGAATATCATCTACGCTATCGCCGCACACTGCCAGGTAATCTGCCAAGCGCCCGCAACACACGCCGTAGTGGGACTCCCATTGTCGACGAGACTGCGGCGCTTGCCCTCGGGTGCCTATGTCCCAGAGCTGATCCGTGTCGGCCTCCAGTATTTGCGCCAGATCTTTGTCTCGGGTGATGATGGTCACGGCTCGCTTCGCCTCTCGGGCCGCCCTCGCCGCGGTAGCCAGCAGGTCGTCGGCCTCGTAGTGGCTATCACTGAGGCAGCTCAAGCCAAGCACTTCGGCCATGCGCCGACAAGCGAGGAGTTGAAAGGCCAGCGCCTCGTCTGGGAGTGCTCGCCGGGATTTGTAGTGGGGATAGAGCTGCTCCCGAAACCCCTGGCCGAGGCTCTCGTCAAAGGCCACTACCAGATAGCGGGGTTGTACCTCGGCAAGTAGTGACAGCAGTGTCTGGGCAAAGCCCTCCACCGCATTGAGGGGATAGCCTTCGGGGCTGATAAAAGTGATCGGGCGAGCAAAATAAGCCCGAAAAATATAAATCGACGCGTCGAGGCCGTAGAAGCGATTATCGCCATCCTGCTCTGGGCTTGCGGTATGGGAAGTCACAGCACCAGCGACCTGAGATCAAAATCCATGGTATTTGCGCCCTCGCCGCGAAAGTGCTCCCTCAACGCAAGGTAAAAAACCTGAGCCCGGGGCGGCAGCCCCTCAGCGAGAAAACGCCGGGCCTGTTGCCATACCGCCAAACGGAAGGGAAAGGCGTCGACCGGCTCGCCACTGAGGTTGTCGATACTGACCTGGAACGCCAAGCCCACTGCCTGGCAGAAAAACCACTCGATCGCCTGGGGACGCGCCTCTACCTGCTCAAACAAGCGCTGAGCCTGCTGATCACGCCCGTCAGGCTGGTACCAATATCCGTAGTCCACCTGTAATCGTCGGCTCGAACCGGCAATACACCAGTGCGCGGCCTCGTGAAGGGCGCTGCGGGGATAGTCATGGCGATAGACTATCTGGTGTTTTTCAGCAAGGCACCGGCCGGGCTGGTAGAGGGGTTCATCCGCCCCACCGACAAGGCAGGTTCGGTAATCGGCACCGAAACAGCGGTTAAATACCGCTGAAATCTCGCTATCGAGCGCAATATCGACAATGTCCCGTGTAGCGAAGACCGACTCAGACATTGAAACGCAAGCCGTCATTGCTATCGTAGGTCGTATCGCTGTCTGGCGAAGGGCTGGCGGCTTGGGCGCGCAGCCTGGCCAGATACCCAGGGGACAAAAACGCTTCGCCGGCCAGCAGGTGTGCCAGGTAGCGCTCCTCTGGCAATAGGCTGTTGTTGATATAGGCTGGATTGGCCATATAGACCCACGCGGGCACCGGACGATTATCACACCATACATGCACGCACTCGCGGCTATAGCGCACTGGGGTGCCCTCGTAGACGTCCATACCCGCTACCGCGGCGGTATCGGCAAGCTGGTAGAGCACGCCCTCCACCACGGCACCACTGGCGGGGCGGATGTTGGCGTAGGCCACCTCCGGCCGGCTGTGGGACTGCTTGTTAAAACACAGCTCATAGCCGGGCAAATGGGCGCGGTGAGCCGAGCGAAAATGCAGCTCCCGAGCCTGCATCCGCGCCGGGTTCATATTAGAGCCGTAGGCAAAGTAAAACTGACTACTCACAAAACACTTGGCAATTGGTGAAATAAAGCGGTATTTTACCAGAAAGGGATATCGCAGTACCGGCTCTGCCCGCCGGCAAGAGTCGTCCCGCTGCGGTGGCCCGCCCGCTACGTGAGGAACTGTGTATGGCTCCACGTAAGTCCGGCCGGTCTTCGACTGCGAAGATTCTCCCCTTTCCCAGCCGTCCCTCCCGCAAGGACGAACGGCGCGTACTTCGACTCTCTCCAGAATACAGCGGTACCTGTCTGCTGTATGCCCACCACGTCCTCTCCAGGGACAAGTTATTTGCCATTAAAATCCTCTGCTGGGCCCGCCTGGCCAATGGCGATACGGTCGCCTTGGTGCCCTGGCTCAACGGCGTATCCCGCTGTATCGACCTGGACAACCCCGACAGCGGCCAGGCGATGGGCTACTACGACCCCCACTCCGAGGCCCGCTTTGATCAGCCACCCATTCAGCATGTTGCCGCACTGGATGCCCTGTCCGAGGTATTACCGCCCAGCAGCAAAGGCATTGCCGGCGCAGTGGTGCAGGAAATCCCCGACAATATCGGCAGCCACGCCGCACTGTTGATTGAACAACAGCAGGAGTTTGCGCTGGAACCGGTGGTCAGTTGGCGCCTGGATGAGCTCGGCAACATGGATGCCATGGTGGCGGATATGGACCGGGCCACCCAAACGCCGGTGCTGTCGCGGGATGACTGCCTGTATCCAGTGCGAGAACACCCTGGCTTTCGCTACTTCTTCCAGTATCACATCGCCAACCAGATCAAGGCCGGCGGCGTGATGGCGGCAAGGGCGATCAGTCAGTTGATTAAAACCTGAAATAGCTTGGGAGCCCACCCGCAGCCAGTCAGCGGGTCAGGGCTGTCCAATTACGCCTTGCGGACCAGATAGCGGTAGATATCGTCGCTTTCGGACTGCTCAATCAGTTCGTGGCCAAGAAAGTTGCAGAACTTGGGAATGTCCCGGGTAGTGGCGGGGTCGGTAGCGATTATCTCCAGTACCTCTCCCAACGCCATGTCGCGAATTTTGTTATGGAGCATCATCACCGGCTCAGGACAAAACAGGCCGCTGGTATCGAGTGTGTGGTCGCAGGTCTGGGACATAGGGCTGTGATCTTGTTTCTGGAGGCTCTATTTTGCGCGGGGAAGCGCGAATTACAAGGCTATTGTCTCGGCAATACCGCCCAGCTTTCCGACTCGGGATCAAAGGCGATAAAAGCTCGCCCCTCTTCCAGCGCTAAGCGCAGTTGGGCGACTTTGTCCTCAAAGCCCACCTCCTGCTCACCGTAGTCGGTGCCATCGCGGCTCACCAATTCTTCCAGCATGCCCTCAAAGGCGTCGGGGCTGAGTTTTTGCCAAGGGATTTCCAAATAATCGCTCATAGTCTCGTCGTTAGGCCTTGTTACCACTACTGTCCAGTGCCTGCTGGACGCTTTCCACTTTGTCCGCCAGCCCTTGATCCCGGTCTACCCGGGTGCCGAGTTTGAGGGTACTGCTCAAGCGCGGCGCGCCCATTTCGTGCAGGCGGGCATGGCAGCGCTTCACCGCATCCATCACTGTATCCCACTCACCTTCCAGGTTAGTGCCGTAGGCGTGTAGTACCGGCGACAGGCCCATAGCGGTAAAAATCCGCTGGCACTCTGCAATATACGGCGTCAGTGAGACATCAGTGCCGATGGGGATGACGCAAAAATCAACGTGTACTTTCATCGTCCACCACTCCTTTTCGTTGTCTCGATCGCGACTGGTGTGAGATCACCATCAATCCGTCATGGTACAGCCATTCCAGCAACGTGGCATTCGCGATCGTCTGGACATACACTTGCGCCATCAATAACGATTTCAAGGTGGCGAAGTGAATACATCTCTGGTTTTTACCTTTATTGGCGCCGACCGCCCCGGCCTGGTGGAATGCGTTGCCGAAGCCATAGCCCAGCACGGGGGCAGCTGGCAGGAGAGCCGCATGATCGAACTGGCCGGGCAATTTGCCGGTATTGCCCGGGTGCAGTTGCCCCAGCAGCAAGTGCCGACACTGCGCACTGCCCTGGAGGCTTTGGCGCAACAGGGACTGCAGGTCAGCTTTGCCGCGGATGAAGCTGCGGCGGATAGCCGTCCTGCCCGACAATCCGCCTTTCTCAAGCTTATCGGCAACGATCGCCCCGGCATTGTCCGGGAGGTGAGCCGGGCCCTGTTGCAGCGGGATATCAACGTGACTGAGATGAGTTCCAATATCTCCAGCGCGCCAATGACCGGGGAACCGCTGTTTGAAGCCAGCGTTGCTATCGATCTTCCCGCCGAGGGCGAACTGGGCAACCTGGAAGAAGCCTTGGATGCCATCGCCGAGGCACTGAACATCGAGATTGACCTGGATTCCCGGCCTCTTTAGCCGCGCTCGTCGCGACCAGTCGATCAGCGCCGTAACAGTTTGATCACGGTCACCAACAAGCCTGCTGCACAGGCGATGACCAGCACCCCGGCCACACACACTGCCAGGTAGGTCATCATGTCCTGCCAGGGCACATCAAAGCTATAGACCGCCGAGGTCACCAGCAACACAGTGGCCACCACTGACAGTACCGGGGTTCGGTAGCGTTTAATGCGCTGAAGCACGGGATGGGACATCACGGGGTACTCACTCCTGCTTATTTGCCCGGCGGGACAGAAATCAACTCAAGGCATCTTCTCGAAGCCATTCACAACGCAGGCGACCACCACCCTGACCGGGAGCGTGAAAATCCTCGTCGCAGTGCCAGACGAAGGTATGGCTACCGTTGAGCGCGGTCTGAAGATGTACGGTGGCGGAGACCCAGTACATATCGTGGAGCAAATCCTCGAATTGGCGAATCCAGTTGTCCCACTCGTGCTCAATGGCTTTATAAGAACTACCGAAGTGAATCACATCGGTCTGGCCATCGCCAAAGTCCACCGCAGAGAGCGGCTGGGAAAACATTTCCCGGCACAACAGCGGCCAGTCCTCCACCGAGGGCAGTGCCTGAGTGGCCTGATAGTTTTGCTGCCGACGCGCTTGCAACTCGCCGTCATCCAAGCCCCTGGGGCCGCCGACGAACAGCATATCGGTAATACACCCGTAGACCACGGAAGCCTGTGCCATGGTAATTTCCACCTCACTCTTAACCCGGCAATGCGATACGCGCCAATCTAACGTTGTTGACTGATCGTTCCAAGCTCTTCACCGCTCTCGCCATCGGGATTGTCAAAATACAACCAGGTGACCAGCCAGCCAAGACCACCGGCCAACGCGGCAATCACAAAACACCACAGCGGGCTCCAATCCCAGGCCACCCCACTGAATAGGGCCCCGGCGGCACCCCCAGCGCCAAAACTCAGGCCGCTGTACAAGGCCATACCCTGGCCGTGATGCCGGGGGAACCACTGCCGAATCACCTCCACCGCCGCAGCGTGACTGCTGCCAAAGCTGGCGGCGTGTAAACACTGCGCGACCACCAGCAGCAGTGTCGACTGGGCCACCAAGCCAATCATCAACCAGCGCAGCGCCGTTAGCGCCAGGCTCCACAGCAATATCTGGCGGAGGCTGAAACGCGCCAGCAAACGATGCATCACCAAAAAAATCAGCACCTCTGCCACCACCCCCAGGGACCACAACACCCCGATTATGGATTTGCTGTAGGAAAAGCTCTCCAGATAAATACTGAAGAAAGTGTAATAAGGGCCGTGGGAAAACTGCAGCAGAAAGGTCATGGCAAAAAACGCGATGACAGCCGGCCGCAGCAGTATTGCCCGAAGTGAACCCCGTGCCGGCCGCTCGTGGCTACCGGACTCCCGGGGTCGCTCAGCCACCAACAAACTGGCCAACCAGATACCCGTCAACAACAGGCTGATCATATACAACAGGTGGACAATGGGGTGGCGATCCAGCCAGGCCCCGACTCCCAACACCGCCACGATAAAGCCCACCGATCCCCATACCCGGATCAGAGAGTAGCGACCGTAGCGCCCCTGCAGGTGGGACAAGGTCAACACATCAAATTGAGACAGTACCGCGTTCCAGAAAAAGCTATAGGCCGCCACCACTGCCGCCAACCACCAGAAGTGATCTCCCAAATACACACCGGCAAAGGCAATGGTGGCCATAAAGGCCCCCAGCCTAATAATTCGGGTTCTGCAGTGGTAATGATCTGCCAACCAACCCCAGATGTTGGGCGCCACGACTTTGGTAACCATCACCACCGCCGACAGCACGCCGATTTGGGTGGAAGAAAAACCGAGGTCTTTTAGATACAGGGCCCAATAAGGCAACCATGTGCCTAGTAAGGCAAAGTAGAAAAAATAAAAGGACGACAACCGCCAGTAAGGAACCCCTGCAATCATAAAATCGGATTAATCCGACCCAGGTATGATGGGGGTGGCGGAGCTAACCTGGGCGTTTTGAGCGCGGTGACGCAACCAGTGATCCATCAGCACAATGGCGACCATAGCCTCGGCAATGGGCACCGCGCGAATGCCCACACAGGGGTCGTGACGACCGGTGGTGATCACATCCACCGGCTCGCCTTCCATATTAATGGTCTTGCCGGGAATTAGAATGCTGGAGGTCGGCTTTAAGGCCAGGTGGGCCACCAGGTCCTGGCCGCTGGAGATGCCCCCCAGCACGCCGCCGGCGTTGTTTGACGTAAAGCCCTCGGGGGTCAGTTCATCCCGGTGTTCGCTACCGCGGGCAGTGACAGCCTCGAAGCCGGCGCCAATTTCCACGCCTTTTACCGCATTGATGCCCATCAGCGCATGGGCGATATCCGCATCCAGGCGGTCGAATACTGGCTCGCCCAGGCCCGGCGGCATGCCGCTGGCCACCACCATCAGCTTGGCACCGATGGAGTCACCATCTTTGCGCAGCTTCTGCATGTACTCTTCCATCTGGGGAATACAATCGGCGTCGGGGCAAAAGAAAGGATTGCTTTCCACCAGCGACCAATCGACATTCTCCACCGCAATGGGACCCAGTTGAGTCAGGCATCCGCGAATGCTAATACCCTGGGCGGCGAGGAATTTCTTGGCAATGGCGCCAGCGGCCACCCGCATCGCCGTTTCCCGGGCCGAGGACCGACCGCCGCCACGGTAGTCACGGGTACCGTACTTTTGCTGGTAGCTATAATCGGCGTGCATGGGCCGAAAACGGTCTTTAATCTTGCTGTAATCCTTGGAGCGCTGATCCTGGTTTTCAATCACCAGTCCGATTGAAGTGCCGGTGGTTTTGCCTTCAAACACGCCGGAGAGAATTTTCACCTCGTCGGCCTCCCGGCGCTGGGTGGTATAGCGAGAGGTACCCGGCTTGCGGCGGTCCAGGTCTTTTTGCAGATCGGCAGTATCCAGCTCGATACCCGGAGGGCAACCGTCGACAATGGCGCCCAGGGCTGGGCCGTGACTTTCGCCAAAGGTGGTCACGGTAAACAATTTGCCGATGCTATTGCCTGACATAGTGGTTCCTGATCAAAAACACGGGATAAAAGCTGAGGGCGGATTATACGGCAAAGCGTGGTCGCCGTCAGAGCGATTCCAGCAGCTGCTCTCGGCTCAACACAAACACACCGTGACCGCCCCGCTCAAATTCCAGCCAGGTGAGCGGCAACTGCGGATAGGCGGCATCCAATGCCGGCCCGCTGTTGCCCACTTCCACCACCAGGACGCCGCCGGGGTTAAGGTGCTCAGCCGCTCCCGCCAAGATGCGATGGGCAATATCCAAGCCGTCGGCCCCTGCCGCCAGCCCCAGGGCCGGTTCCCGGCGGTACTCTTCCGGCATACTGGCCAGATCTTCTTCGTCTACGTAGGGCGGGTTAGAGACGATGAGGTCATAATGGCCGTCCAAACCCTCAAAGACGTCGGCGAGCCGGCTTGTCACCCTGCCCTGCAATTCGTGGCGGGCAATATTGATATCCGCCACGTTCAGCGCATCCCGGGAGATATCTGCCAGATCCACCTCGGCATCGGGGAAGGCATAGGCGCAGGCAATCCCTATACAGCCGGAGCCGGTGCAAAGGTCCAGAATCCGCCCTGGCTCAATACCGCTCAGCCAGGGTTCAAACCCATTTTCGATCAGCTCGGCTATCGGCGAACGCGGCACCAACACCCGCTCATCCACATAGAAAGACAGGTCGCAGAACCACGCTTCATGAGTCAGGTAGGCGGCGGGCACACGCTCGGCAATGCGGCGTTGAAACAGGGCCAGCACTGCGGTTTTTTCGCTATTGCAAAGGCGGGCATCCAGCAGGTGCGGCGGCGAGTCGATGGGGATGTCGGCGGCATGCAGGACCAGTCGCAGAGCTTCGTCATAGGCGTTGTCGGTGCCGTGACCAAAAAACAAACCGCCCCGGGCGAATTCGCTCATACCCCAGCGCACAAAGTCTCGAAGGGTATGCAATTGTTGACAGAGTTGTTGCTGATCCACTGGTGGCGCCCTATCCGTTAGCTGTTGGGGGCGCAGTGTACCCCAATCCGCAGACCGGTCCGATATGTCACTGCTGCAAAAACGCCCGGATCGCCTCGCTGATTGCCGCCGCGCCCTCGTCCATATGCAAATGGTGACCCCCGGCAACAGAAAATATGCTGAGATTGTGCTGATAGCCATCCAGCATAGTGGCGAGACGCGGGCCAAAGCCTTGCTCGGCCAACACCATTAGACCAGGGCAGGTCACGCCTTCCACCAGAGCGCGCCACTGGGCGTCGGTGAACTTGACCGGTGAAGCCATGGGCAGGCGGCGATCACTGCGCCAGCGGTAACGACCATCCTCCCCCTTAAGGGTGCCGCGCTCGACTATACGCCGGGCCGACTCCGGGAGCATGGGCATGGCTCGGCAGCGCGCGGCTATGGCGTCCTCCAGGCTGGCGTAGGAGGCCGTTTTGGAGGGCGCGCTGGCGTAGTCCCGCAGGTACTTGCCCATCTGCTTGCCAACATCGGCGTCCGGCACACCCTCCGACACGAGGCCGTCGATACACACCAGGTGGCTGATTCTCTCCGGCAGGGATGCCGCCAGCAAAGTGGACATCATCGCTCCCCGGGAGTGACCGATCAGCGCAAACCTAGGCCAATCCATAAGGTCGGCAATAGCCACAATGCTGCGCAGGTCATCCCAGATAGCGTAGCTACCGGAGGCCGGCTTGTGCTCACTTAAGCCGTGCCCGGACAGATCGGGTGCCAGGAGTTGAACATGGCCGATCAGGCCCTCGCCCAGCGCCTCAAAACTGGCGGCATTATCCAGCCAGCCGTGAACGGCGATGGCGGGTATTCCGCTTTCACCGTGCAGGCGGGCGGCAATGGACAAACCGTCGACGGTAAAACGCAGATCCCGAGCCACGATCGCTATCGCCTCAGCGACCGTTGTGGTCGTAATTGGGGAAGTGACGCAGCCACTGTAAATTGCCACAACCCGCGGCAAACACCTCGCCTTCCAGCAGTGCCATACTGGCTGTCTCCAGCCCCCAATAGCGTTGACTGTCGCCCTGCCAACGGGCGATGGCATTGGTCAACAGCGGATTGTGGCCAATCAGCATCAGGCGCTCGCCTTTAAAGGTGGCCATCATGGCTTCCAGCTCGTCCAGTTCACTGTCCGGTGTCAAACTGGCCTTGGCCCGTTGGGGTAGCTGCCAGTCGCGGTTGATGATGGCAGCGGTCTGCTGGGCCCGGCGATAGGGACTGACCCAGATTTGGTCAGGTCTCCAGCCGCTTTCAGCAAGCCACTGGGCAGCGCCGGCCACCTCGCTCTCACCACGAGGCGTGAGCTCTCGTTCCATGTCCGTTTTGGCCTGCCAGGACGCCTGGCCGTGGCGCAATAAAAGAATTTCCATATATCCTGCTCAGGCCTTTAAGGAAAAAGCGACATCGCGATTTTGTTCCGCCCACATCATGTTGCCGATGACCTCGTCGATGCTGCGACCGTTGTAGATAATGTCGTATAAACCGTTCACCAGCGGCATGTAAATGCCCAGCTCTTCAGATTGTTTCTTAAGCAGCTTTAGGGTGTTAACACCCTCCGCCACTTGCCCCAGCTCAGCCACTACCTCGTCAAGATTCTTACCCTCGCCCAAGGCATAGCCCACGCGGTAGTTGCGGCTGAGCGGCGAGGTACAGGTGGCAAACAAATCCCCTACCCCGGCCAAGCCTAAGAAGGTCAGTGGATCGGCGCCTTTGGTTACGGCGTAGCGGCTCATCTCCGCCAAGCTGCGGGTGATCAGCATACTGATGGTGTTATATCCGACGTCAAGAGCGGCGGCGAGCCCCGCGACAATGGCATAGACGTTCTTCAGGGCCCCCGCCAATTCTACTCCATAGATATCGTTGCCGGCGTAGACCCGAAAGTAACCGCACTGCAACAGATCCTGAATAGTGGCGTTCAGATCCTCATCCTCACTGGCAATGACCGTACCGGTAATACTCCGAGCCGCCAGCTCCTTGGCCAGATTGGGGCCGCTCATTACGCCGATGCGAGCCTGGGGAATCTCTTCCCGCAGCACCTCACTCATTAACTGATTGCTATCGCTCTCAATGCCCTTGGTGGTGCTGATCAGCATGGTTCCAGCGGCAATCAGTGGAGACAGCTGCTTCGCCACTTCCCGGCAGGATTTGCTGGGCACGGATACAAACACCACATCGCAACCCGAGACCGCCTCAGCCAGATCGGCACTGGCCCGCAAGGCCGGGTTCAGGGGGATATCCGGCAGGTAATCCTGATTGCTGTGATTGCTGTTGACCTCTTCGACCCGGTCAGTGTTGCGCATCCACAGGCACACGGGATAACCGTTATCGGCGACGATATTGGCGATGGCTGTGCCAAAGCTGCCGCCGCCGATCACGGCGACGCGATGTTGTTGCGACATGGGTTTCCCTCAGCAGGCTATTAACAGGAGTCTATCAAACCCCAATAAAAAAGGCGGCCTAAGCCGCCTTTACATAGGTTAGCGCGTTAGGCACTGAGCTCAAGCAACAGCTTGTTGAGCTTGTGCACATAGTCAGCGGGATTATCCAGCTGCGCCCCTTCGGCAAGGTGAGCCTGGTTAAAGAGAATGTCGGCGAGATCGGCAAAGCGGTCCTCGTCTGGCTCCTTATCCAGCTTTTGCACCAGCGGGTGTTCAGGATTGAGCTCAAAAATGGGCTTGCTCTCTGGCAGAGCTTGGCCGGCGGCTTCCAGAATGCGGCGCATTTGCGCGCCCATATCGTGCTCTCCCACCACCAGACAGGCCGGAGAACTGGTCAGGCGGCTGGTGACGCGTACTTCTTCGACACGCTCGCCCAACGCCTTGGTGACGCGCTCCACCAGGTCTTTGTGCTCTTCGGCCAGTTCTTCTTTGGCCTTCTTGTCCTCTTCATCTTCCAGCTCGCCGAGGTCGAGTTGGCCGCGCCCCACATCCTGGAGTTGTTTGCCATCAAACTCGCCCAAGTGGTTCATCAACCAGTCGTCGACCCGGTCGGAGAGCAACAAGACTTCGATACCCTTCTTGCGGAACACTTCCAGGTGAGGACTGTTGGCAGCGGTTTTGTGATTCTCGCCCACCACGTAGTAGATCTTGGTTTGGCCCTCTTTCATGCGGCCCACGTAGTCTTCCAGTGAGTGGGTCTGCTCTGCCTTGTCATCCACTGAAGTGGCAAAACGCAGCAACTTGGCGATTTTCTCTTTGTTGCTAAAGTCTTCCGCCGGCCCTTCTTTGAGCACCTGGCCAAAGGCCTTCCAGAAAGTCTGGTATTTTTCGCTGTCGTTCTTGGCCAGCTTGGACAGCATATCCAACACCCGTTTGGTCAGCGCGGATTTCATGGCATCCACTGCCGGGTCTTGCTGGAGAATTTCCCGGGATACATTCAGGGACAGGTCATTGGAATCCACCACCCCTTTGACGAAGCGCAGGTAAAGCGGCAGAAACTGCTCCGCTTCGTCCATGATAAAGGTACGCTGTACGTAGAGCTTCAGGCCGCGAGCGGCGTCGCGGTTCCACATATCCATCGGCGGTGTCGCGGGCAGATAAAGCAGCGAGGTGTACTCCAGCTTGCCTTCAACCTTGTTGTGACTCCAGGTCAGCGGTTCACTGAAATCGTGGCTGATGTGCTTGTAGAACTCTTTATACTCGTCGTCGCTAACCTCGGTGCGGGGGCGAGTCCACAGCGCGGTGGCGGAATTGACCGCTTCAAACTCGGGGGCGGCCTCTTCCTGCTTGTCTTCCTCATCATTGCTCGGCGATGCCGGTTTCTGCATCTCTACCGGAATACTGATGTGGTCAGAGTATTTTTTAATGATGCTGCGTATACGCCAATCGTCGGCAAACTCTTTATCGTCGTCACGCAGGTGCAGCACCACTTCGGTACCCCGGGCATCGCGCTGGCAGTCTTCAACGGTAAAGTCGCTCTCGCCGGTTGAGGTCCAATGCACACCTTGGTCAGCGGGCGCGCCAGCCCGGCGGGTGAAGACTTCCACTTTGTCGGCGACGATAAAGGCGGAATAGAAACCCACGCCAAACTGGCCGATCAGCTGGGAGTCTTTTTTGCTGTCGCCGCTGAGGTTCTTCAGGAACTCGGCCGTGCCGGAACGGGCGATGGTGCCCAGGTTATTGATCACTTCGTCCCGGGACATGCCAATACCGTTATCGGCAATGGTCAGTGTGCCGGCGTCCTTGTCGACCGTAACTCGCACCCTGATGTTGGGATCATCCTCAAACAGCGTGTCATCCTTCAGGGCTTCAAAGCGCAGTTTGTCGGCGGCGTCAGAGGCATTCGATACCAGCTCCCGGAGAAAGATCTCCTTGTTGCTGTACATCGAATGGATCATCAATTGCAGGAGCTGCTTGGCTTCGGTTTGAAAGCCTAAGGTTTCTTTTTCTGCTGTGGACATGGTTCCTACCCGTTTTGTTGCTGAGATAGTCTCCGCCCTGCCGGCGGCGACTCTGTTACGGATAGGGAGATGGGGGCAGCGGCGAATATTTCAAGCACCACTGCCCCCAAACGACGGGCTCAGTTGAGGATACGGTCGACGATGGCGGCGCAGTCAGCAGAATCTGGCAGACAACCGTAAACGCCATGGGGTTCGCTAAGACGGCTGGCGATAAAAGCCTCGGCCACTTTCGGCGCGCCGTGCTGTAGCAACATGGCGGACTGAAAGCACAGCGAAAGCTGCGATACCCAGCGACGGGCACGGAATTCCAGGGTGCCGGGATTGGCAAATGCGCCTTTTAACTGTTCGACGGCGCGGTCCAGCCCAGGGTCATCGCCGCGACTGATGGCGATTTCAGCAAACCAGCGCTCCAGCACTTCAGGGGTTTTCGACAGAGCTCGCAGCACATCCAAGGCCTGGATATTCCCGGAGCCTTCCCAGATGGCATTGATGGGCGCCTCCCGGTAAAGCCGCGGCATCGGGCAGTTCTCAATAACACCGTTGCCGCCCAGGCACTCCATGGCCTCGTAGGCATGGCCCGGAGTGCGCTTGCAGATCCAGAATTTGCCCACCGCGCTGCCGAGGCGCAGCAGCAGTTGCTCCTCGGCATTGTCACGCTGATCCAGAGCGGCGGCCATGCGCATGGTGATCGCCAGAGAGCCCTCAACTTCAAGTTGCAAGTCAGCCAGCACATTGCGCATCAGCGGCTGATCGATCAGCGCTTTACCGAAGGCGTGACGCTGACGGGCGTGATGACAGGCCTGGGCCACCGCGTAGCGCTGCCCTCCTGAGGACCCCACCATGCAATCAAAACGGGTCAAGGCCACCATTTCGATAATCGCGGGCACACCCCGGCCCTCTTCCCCCACCATCCAGGCTTCGGCGTTGCGCAATTCCACCTCAGAGGAGGCGTTGGAGCGATTGCCCATTTTGTCTTTGAGACGTTGAACAAACAGGCTGTTTTTGCGGCCATCCAATCGCCAGCGGGGCACCAGAAAGCAACTCAGCCCCCCTTCCGCCTGGGCCAGCATCAAAAAGCCATCGCACATTGGTGCCGACAAAAACCATTTGTGGCCAGTGATCTCGTAGAGCTCTCCCGGCCCTCTGGCGCCTCTTCCCCGGGCCACCGAGGTATTAGCCCGCACGTCCGAACCGCCCTGTTTTTCGGTCATGCCCATACCAATGGTCAATGACGACTTTTCATACCAGGGCTTGTTATCGGGCTCGTAGTCATTGTTCAGCACCCTGGGCAACCACTGCTCCGCCACCGACGGCGTGAGCTTAAGGGTCGGCACTGAGGCAAAGGTCATGGTCAAGGGGCATCCGTGACCGGCTTCCACCTGGCTTTGCATGTAGCTGTAGGCGGCGCGAACCACATTAGCGCCATTTCCTGGCTGTACCCAGGGCAAGGAGTGGATGCCCTCCTGCAGGGCCATCTGCATGAGTTGATGGTAAGCCGGGTGAAAACGGACCTCATCGACTCGATGGCCAAAGCGATCGTGGCTGTTGAACTGGGGGTGGAAGTCATTGGCATCGGCGCCCAAGGCTAGAGTTTCCGCCTTACCACAGCGTTCCCCGTAGGTGCGCAGACGCGGCTGAGCCGCCCAACCGCCATGACTTTTCACCGCTTCCTGCAAGGCGATATCGGCGTCAAACATGTTGAAGTTTTCCAGCGCCGTTGCCTGATTAAAGACCTCGTGTGTGGCCGTGTTTTCAATATCTTGGTCGCTAAGTGCCATGGCTGCTCTCCTCCTGCTATTCGAGAACGTTCAGTCGAGCTTAGAGTGTCCGAGCGCCCGAAGGCACAGGCTCTCTAGCTCGGCAATCAATAATTGGGGTTGCTCGGGATGCTTCAGCGGGCCCAATAGGCTCTCGGCCATGGCACCCACCAGGGCGGCGGCGGCAAAACTTGGGTAGCGGCTGACGAACTGCCCGGCGCGAACACCCTCGTCGATGACCGCCGCAAACAATTCGGTATAACGCTGCCGATAACGCAAACGGGCCCGGTCGACAGACGAATCAACGGGCTCGGCGATCAGCGCCCAGGCAAACTCCGGGGCGGCAAAGGCGCGCTCGGCAAAATTGCGCACGGCATCGGCCAAGCGCTCGGCAGGTGGAGCCCGGCGACCCAGTGCTTCTTCCACCGCCGCCACCTCTCGCTCGGTCGCCGACTGGAAGACCGCTGCAGCCAGCGCTTCTTTGTTAGGGAAATAGCGGTATACCGTCCCCACTGCCATGCCGGAGCTATTCGCCACCGCCTGCATGGTTAAGGCCGCAAAGCCCCCGTCTCGAACCAGGGCCTCGGCGCTGCGCAACAAGCTCTGATGCCGCGCCTGCTTGCGATCCAGTACCTGTTGGGTCTCACGATAAGCCATCGTCTGTGAACACCTGAACAACAATAAAATGAATCATAGTTCATTTTTTAGAGGAAAGCGACTGCCCAAGCGTCAAAGAGCAGGCATAAAAAAAGGCAGCCGAAGCTGCCTTTTTTGACTAATGAAGTCGTGTCCGCTGGGCTTACCAGCCGGTCACTTCCTTCAGGCCGTCGCCGATTTGCGCCAGTGAACGCACGGTTTTCACACCGGCATCCTGGAGGGCGGCAAATTTCTCGTCGGCGGTGCCTTTACCACCAGAGATGATCGCACCGGCGTGGCCCATGCGCTTGCCAGGAGGCGCAGTCACACCCGCAATGTAAGACACAACCGGCTTAGTGACGTGCTCCTTGATGTAGGCAGCGGCCTCTTCCTCGGCGGTACCGCCGATCTCACCGATCATGACGATGGCTTCTGTCGCGGGATCTTTCTCGAACAGCGCCAGAATGTCGATGAAGTTAGAACCCGGGATCGGGTCACCACCAATGCCCACACAGGTGGACTGGCCGAAGCCGTAATCAGTGGTTTGCTTGACCGCTTCGTAGGTCAGAGTACCGGAGCGGGACACGATGCCCACTTTGCCGGGCAAATGGATGTGAC
Organism: Spongiibacter nanhainus; assembly: GCF_016132545.1. Lineage (GTDB taxonomy): Bacteria > Pseudomonadota > Gammaproteobacteria > Pseudomonadales > Spongiibacteraceae > Spongiibacter > Spongiibacter nanhainus. The sequence goes on along the minus strand of NZ_CP066167.1, from coordinate 1,843,144 downwards.
CGGGCATGATGCCGATCTTGCACTCGCCTGGGGTGATCACGCCGGGGCAGTTAGGACCAATCAGGCGCACACCCAGTTCGTCACATTTCACTTTGCACTGCAGCATGTCCATAACGGGAATGTGCTCAGTGATGCAGACGATCAGTTTGATGCCGGCGTTGGCCGCTTCCAGGATGGAGTCTTTACAGAACGGTGCCGGTACGTATATCACAGAGGCTTCTGCGCCAGTCTTTTCTACCGCTTCGCTAACCGTGTTGAAAACCGGCAGACCCAGGTGCTCAGTGCCGCCTTTGCCTGGGGTTACACCGCCAACCATTTGCGTACCGTAGGCAATCGCCTGCTCGGAGTGGAAGGTACCCTGGCCGCCAGTGAAGCCCTGACAGATAACCTTGGTGTCTTTATTGATCAGAATAGCCATTATTTACCCTCCGCTGCTTTAACAGCCTGTTGGGCTGCGTCGGTCAGACTGGTTGCTGCAATGATGTCGAGACCGGACTCAGACAGCAGTTTAGAACCCAGCTCGGCATTGTTGCCTTCCAGGCGTACGACAACAGGAACGTTGACGCCAACTTCTTTAACGGCACCAATGATCCCTTCGGCGATCAGGTCACAGCGCACGATGCCGCCGAAAATGTTGACCAGAACCGCTTTCACGTTGCTGTCTTCAAGAATGATCTTGAACGCTTCGGTAACACGCTCTTTGGTCGCGCCGCCACCTACGTCCAGGAAGTTGGCGGGGAAACCGCCGTGGAGGGATACGATATCCATAGTACCCATGGCCAGGCCTGCACCGTTGACCATGCAACCGATGTTGCCGGTCAGCGCCACGTAGTTCAGGTCCCACTCAGCGGCGCGGGCTTCGCGCTCGTCTTCCTGTGAGGGATCCTGCATGGCTTGCAGGTCTTTGTGGCGATAGGTGGCATTGCCGTCGATAACGACTTTGGCATCCAAGCAGTGCAGATTGCCTTCTTCGGTGATAACCAGCGGGTTAATTTCCAGCAGCGCCAGATCTTTTTCTTCAAAAAGCTTGGCTAAGCCCATGAAAATATTAACAAACTGCTTAACCTGAGTACCGTTCAGGCCCAGTTTAAACGCCAGCTCGCGGCCTTGGTAAGGCTGCGCACCCGTCAGCGGGTCAACGGTGGCCTTGAGAATTTTCTCGGGAGTCTCTTCCGCTACTTTCTCGATTTCAACGCCGCCTTCGGTGGAGGCCATGAAAACGATGCGACGGGTGGAGCGGTCAACAACCGCGCCCAGGTAGAGTTCCTGATCGATATCGGTGCAGGACTCCACCAGAATTTTAGAAACCGGCTGACCGTTTTCATCTGTCTGATAGGTCACCAGGTTTTTGCCCAGCCACTGCTCGGCAAAGGCTTTGATCTCGTCGGTGCTGCTAACCAGCTTAACACCACCCGCTTTACCGCGGCCGCCGGCGTGAACCTGGGCTTTTACCACCCATTTGTCGCCGCCGATCTTCGCCGCCGCTTCTGCGGCCTCTTCCGGGGTATCACAGGCATAGCCTTTAGATACAGGCAGCCCGTATTCAGCAAACAGCTGTTTGCCCTGGTACTCGTGAAGGTTCATGTTGGATTTACCATTTTGGTCTGTGGAAGTGTTAAGCGGGGTGATCCCTGTCAGTGAATGTCCCGCTCCCTTTGCACATTGCGGTAGGCCGCAAAATTCGGGACCGTATTTTCCCGAATTTGGCGGCCCACCGCAAATCTGTTACCGCTTTTTGCGGTTGGGGATGTGAATGGCGTGACCGCGCAGGGCGAGAGCCGCTTCTTTCACACCTTCTGAAAGCGTGGGGTGACCGAACATAATCATGCCGATATCTTCGGAGCTGGCCCCAAATTCCATGGCAATAGCCACTTCTTGAAGCAGGTCAGCTGCGCTGGCGCCAATAATGTGGCAGCCCAGCACGCGATCGGTCTCGGCGTGGGCAATGATTTTGACCATACCGCCCGAATCGTTGGCAGCCAGAGCGCGGCCACTGGCAACGAAGGGGAACACGCCCACTTCGTAGGGGATGCGCTCAGACTTGAGCTGCTCTTCATTTTGACCGACCCAGGCCACCTCTGGATGGGTGTAAATCACGCTGGGAACCAAGTCGTAGTTAACGCTGGGTTTCTGGCCGGCAATGCGCTCGGCGACCATGACGCCCTCTTCCATGCCCTTGTGGGCCAGCATCGGGCCACGCACGATGTCGCCCACGGCGTAGACGCCGGAGACATCGGTAGCGCAATGGTCGTCGACGAAGATAAAGCCACGCTCATCCAGGTTGACACCGCAATCCTCGGACAAGAGGTTCGTGCTGCGGGGTTTGCGCCCCACCGCCACGATCACTTTATCGAAGGTCTCTTCGACGTCGTTCTCACCATCGTTGTAGGTAATGGTGACTTTTGTCTTGGTGGTTTTGGAGCCGGTGACTCGACACCCCAGGCGGATATCCAGCCCCTGCTTTTTAAAGACCTTGGCAGCCTCTTTACCGATCTGTTTGTCCACCATGGGCAAAAAGTCTGGCAGTGCTTCGATCACCACCACTTCACTGCCCAGCCGCGACCACACGCTGCCCAGCTCCAGGCCAATGACGCCGGCACCAATGACACCTAGGCGCTTGGGCACAGAGTCGAAGTCCAGTGCGCCTGTCGAGTCGACAATCAGATTTTGATCCACCGGTGCCGGGGGAATATCCACCGGTTGCGAGCCAGCGGCGATGACCACGTTTTCCGCTTCTAGGGTCTCGACACTGCCGTCGGCCTTGGTCACTTCAACTTTCTTGCCGGCGAGCAACTTGCCCACGCCTTCAATGGCGGTGACGCCGTTGGCCTTGAACAAGCCGCCGATGCCGCCAGTCAACTGTGCAACGACCTGATCTTTGCGCTTAATCATCGCCGGCACATCGATCTCAACGCCCTTGGCGGTGATACCGTGGGCAGCGAAGCCCTCTTTTGCCTCATGGTACTTGTAGCTGGTATCCAGCAGAGCCTTGGAGGGAATACAGCCTACGTTCAGGCAGGTGCCGCCGAATGAGGGCTTGTCGGCTTTGTTTTTGTCCCCTTCAATACAGGCAGTGCTAAAACCCAGCTGCGCCGCCCGAATGGCCGCGTGGTATCCCGCGGGACCGGAGCCAATTACTACAACATCGTATTTCGCCATAAAACCTCTTCCTCAATCATTCGCTTTGCGGCACCGGGGTACCGCGACCTCATATCTCGGGTCAGTACTCTCGACCCTACTGGCATTGCCCTAGACTTCGAGCAGGATTCGCGCCGGATCTTCGATGAGGTCTTTAATAGTTACCAGGAACTGCACCGCATCCTTACCGTCGATAAGGCGGTGATCGTAGGACAGCGCCAGGTACATCATGGGCAGAATCTCCACCTGGCCATTGACGGCCATGGGGCGCTCCTGAATTTTGTGCATGCCGAGAATCGCCGTTTGCGGCGGATTCAGGATCGGTGTGGACAACAGTGAGCCGAACACGCCGCCGTTGGTGATGGTAAAGGTACCACCGGTCATTTCTTCAATGCCCAGCTTGCCGTCCCGGGCGCGCAGACCGTAGTCACGGACTTTGTCTTCGATTTTGGCCAGGCTCATGGTATCGGCATCCCGCAGGATAGGCACTACCAAGCCTTTGTCGGTGGACACCGCAACGCCTACATCCTGATAGCCGTGGTAGACGATGTCGTCACCATCGATGGAGGCATTCACGGCCGGAAAACGCTTCAAGGCCTCACAGGCCGCCTTCACAAACAAGCCCATAAAGCCCAAACGGGTGCCGTTGTGGGTCTTCTCGAACAAGTCTTTGTACTGTTTGCGCATATCCATCATCGGCTTCATGTTGACCTCGTTGAAGGTGGTCAACATGGCCGTGCCCTGGCTGGCATCCAGCAGGCGCTCGGCAATACGCTTGCGCAAACGTGTCATGGGTACGCGCTTTTCGACCCGCTCGCCGGCTGGCACATCAACCTCGGCGGCGGGTGCCGGCGCTGCAGCGGGTGCCGGCTTCGCCGCCGGCGCGTCGGCCTTGGCGACGTCTTCTTTGGTAATCAATCCCCCCTTACCCGTGCCGGTGAGGGTCTGGGGATCGATGCCCTTTTCCTCGGCCATCTTGCGGGCGGCAGGAGAAATTTTCAGATCAGCGCTCGCTTTGGGCGCAGGCTCGGCCTCCGCAGCGTCATCACTGCTTGCAGGAGCTGAAGCAGACGCTGCGGCACCCTCTTCAAAAAGGGCAACCGGCTCATCACTAAGCACCGTATCGCCCTCTTGCTTAAGAATTTCCTTAAGCACGCCATCGGCGGGTGCCACAACTTCCAATACCACTTTGTCTGTTTCGATATCCACCAGCGGCTCGTCTCGGGTTACCGCCTCACCAACCTGCTTGTGCCAGGTGGCGACGGAGCCGTCCGCTACGGATTCCGGAAAGGTTGGCGCTTTGATTTCGGTGCTCATGTGTTTTCCTGTAGTGCTCAATGCGACGAAATGTTCAGTGATTCTGCACGCTTATTTGGTATTTCTGTATTGGACCTATTTACTAGTCGAGATCGTTTACTAGTCGAGATCGGTCACCGAGCCGGTCGATGACATCGACCAGCCTCTCAGCGTTACAGTTTTAGGGCCTGGGCGATGAATTTTTTCTGCTGTTCGACGTGCAGGGCGGTATAGCCCGCCGCCGGCGATGCAGAGGGCTCCCGCCCTTCATAGCCTAGCAATAAATTCTTCTCGGGTTTGAAGCTGCGAATAACCCGCGCCATCCGGTGCCGGCTGTTGTACCAGGCGCCCTGGTTACGGGGTTCTTCCTGACACCAAACCACTTTCTTGAGATTGGGGTACTGGGCAATCACCGCACGCAGATCGTCATAGGGGAAGGGATAAAGCTGCTCCAGCCTGACGATGGCGATGGAATCCTTGCCGTGCTCCCGGCGAGCTTCGCGGAGGTCGTAGTAGACCTTGCCGCTACACAGGATCAGCCGGGTGACCTTGCTCTTATCGATGTCATCGGTTTCATCCAGCACACTGTGGAATTGGCCATCGCTGAGCTCTTCCAGCGTAGACACCGCTTCTTTGTGACGCAGCAGACTCTTGGGCGACATCACCACCAGCGGGCGGCGCAGTGGTCGAATTACCTGGCGCCGCAGCATGTGGTAGACCTGTGCCGGCGTCGAGGGCACACACACCTGAATGTTGTGCTCGGCACACAATTGAAGGAAACGCTCCAAACGCGCCGAGGAGTGCTCGGGCCCCTGCCCTTCATAGCCATGGGGCAACAGCATGGTAAGCCCACAGAGTCGGCCCCACTTCAATTCTCCACTGCTGATAAACTGGTCCACCACCACCTGGGCACCATTGGCAAAGTCACCAAACTGGGCTTCCCAAATCACCAGGTAATTGGGCTGGGTGGTCGCATAGCCGTATTCAAACGCCAATACGGCCTCTTCCGACAACAGCGAATCATAGATCGCAAACGGCGCCTGATCTTCAGCGACATTCTGTAGCGGTACGTAGCGACTGCCATCGTTTTGATTGTGCAGCACCGCGTGGCGGTGAGAGAACGTGCCGCGTCCTACATCCTGGCCAGTGATGCGCACAGGGTGACCCGCTTTAAGCAGCGTGCCGTAGGCCAAGGTTTCAGCAAAGCCCCAGTTGACCGGCATGGCACCCGCGGCCATCTTGCGACGGTCTTCGTAAATCTTGGCAACCTGGCGCTGAACGCTGACCCCCTCGGGAATCTGGTTCATGGATGCCGCCACATCCTTGAGCACTTTGGCATCCATCGAGGTGTCCCCGGGTACGTCCCAGGCATGCCCCAGATAGGGGGTCCAGTCGACAAACAACGCCGTATTGGGCTGCTTCACCAAGCTCTTGGCCACGTGCTGGCCGTCATCCAGGGCCTGGCGGTATTCCGCAGCCATCTGATCGGCAAAGGCCTTGTCGATAACACCCTCTTCCACCAGATGGTTGACGTAGAGATCGCGAGTGGTTTTGTGCTTGCTGATTTTGCGGTACATCAGCGGCTGGGTGCCCGAGGGCTCGTCGGCCTCGTTGTGGCCGCGACGGCGGTAGCACACCAAATCAATTACCACGTCTTTCTTAAATTCCTGACGGAAATCTGCCGCCAGCTGGGAGACGAACAGTACTGCCTCGGGGTCGTCACCATTGACGTGGAAGATTGGCGCCTGGACCATCTTCGCTACGTCAGTGCAATATTCCGTGGAACGGGCATCTTCCTGCAGGCTGGTGGTAAAACCGACCTGGTTATTGATCACCACGTGGATGGTCCCGCCGGTTTTGTAGGCCCGGGTCTGGGACATCTGGAAGGTTTCCATCACCACGCCCTGACCGGCAAAGGCCGCATCACCGTGGAGTACGATGGGCACAACCGTGTTGCCCTCCGGATCGTTCCGGCGGTCCTGGCGGGCCCGCACCGACCCCTCAACTACCGGAGACACGATTTCCAGGTGGGACGGGTTAAAGGCCAAGGCCAGGTGAACTTCGCCCCCAGAGGTCATTACATTGGAAGAGAAGCCCTGGTGATATTTAACATCGGCAGAGCCCTGGTAGGTCACCTTACCTTCGAATTCGTCAAACAGTTCCGAGGGGTTTTTACCAAGGATATTGACCAGCATATTCAGGCGGCCCCGGTGGGCCATGCCGATCACCATCTCTTTGGCACCGTAGCTACCCGAGCGCTGGATCATCGCGTCCATCATCGGTATCAGGCTTTCACCACCTTCGAGGCCAAAGCGCTTGGTGCCCGGATATTTAGAGCCTAGAGATTTTTCCAGGCCTTCCGCTGCGGTCAGTCTCTCCAGCAAGTGGGTACGCGCTTCCAGGCCGTAGTCCGGCTTGGAGCGCACCCCTTCCATGCGCTGCTGAATCCAGGCCCGCTCCCGGGTATCGACGATGTGCATAAACTCAGCGCCAACGCTGCGGCAATAGGTATCCCGAACCGCCTGGTAGATTTCCCGCAGGGTCGCTTGATCCTTGCCAATATAGAGGCTGCCGGTCTGAAAGGTGGTGTCGAAGTCCGCCTCACTGAGCTGGTGATATTGCAACTCGAGATCGGGCACCCGATGCCGCTCCCACAAACCCAGCGGATCGATCTGCGCTTCCTGGTGGCCGCGTTGACGGTAGGCACTGACCAGCTGAATAACCCGTACCTGCTTGCGTTCGTGGGCACTGACCTCGCTGCTGCCACCACCATTAATCGCACGCACCGGTGCCTTGGCTAGCTGGGCAAAGTGATCGCGGATGGGTGAGTGGGGAATATCGCTAATGGCCGTATCGTTGGCCCGAGGGAGTTGCTGGAAATAATCTCGCCATTCTTCGGGAACGGCGTTGGGATCTGAGAGAAAGGTTTCATACAGCGCTTCGACGTAGGCTGCATTGCCACCGGATATGTGGGAGCTTTTCCATAAAAGCTCCATAGATTCTTTCTGCATTCCTGTCCACCTAATAGCAAGAGGAGCGACGTCGAATGTAGACCGCCCGATAAGGCGGTCTGGCCACATAATTCGCAACGGCTAGTGTACGTTGCGAACTCGACGCCACCACAGGGCAATCCTACCCTGCCTCTCAATACAATGTCTCGTTTGGTGCCGGTAAGCACCGAGTGTATCGTGTTCCGGCGCCCCGTTGTTGTCTCTGCCCGGGGCTACCAAGGGACTTAATACGCGCAGACCTCCATCTGATGTGGAGTTATATTGCCCCGCTAGGCGCGGGGTCTGAGCCTATGTTGCCCTGCTTAGCAACATATTGCGGATATGACCTATCGCCCGGGTGGGGTTAAGACCTTTGGGACACACATTAACGCAATTCTGGATACCGTGGCAGCGGAATACGCTGAAGGGATCGTCCAGATCGCTCAGGCGATCATCTGTCGCCGTATCGCGGCTGTCGGCCAGGAAGCGATAGGCCTGTAGCAAACCGCTGGGGCCGACAAAACGGTCCGGGTTCCACCAGAACGACGGGCAAGCCGTGGAACAGCACGCACACAAGATACACTCGTACAGGCCATCCAGCTTGGCGCGATCTTCAGGTGATTGCAGACGCTCAATAGCCGGTGCCGGCGTGTTGTTGATCAGATACGGCTTGATCTTCTCGTACTGCTGATAGAACAGTGTCATATCCACGATCAAATCGCGAATAACAGGCAGGCCGGGCAAGGGGCGCAGTACCAAGGTGTTGCCACCTTTGCCGTTTTTCAGTGCTTCAGAAATCGGCGTGATACAGGCCAGGCCATTTTTACCGTTGATGTTCATACCGTCGGAGCCACACACCCCTTCGCGGCAGCTGCGGCGATAGGTCAAGGAGGGATCCTGAGCTTTGAGCAGCTCCAGTACATCCAACACCATCAAATCTTTGCCCCCGGTATCGATCTCGACGTCCTGCATAAAGGGCTCTTGATCGACTTCCGGGTTGTAGCGATACAGACTGACTTTCAACATGCTTACATTCCCCCAATCAATACGTACGCACTTTCGGCGCAAAAGCTTCCCGTGTTTTGGGCTCGAAGTTCACCGCCCGCTTGCCGACACGCTTTTCGCCGGGGTAGTACATGGAGTGGCACAACCAGTTTTCGTCGTCGCGATCCTGGTAATCCTCCCGAGCGTGGGCGCCGCGGCTCTCCTTCCGCTCTTCCGCCGCGATGGCGGTAGCCTCTGCCACTTCAAAGAGGTTGTGCAGCTCCAGCGCTTCGATACGCGCTGTGTTGTACGCATTGCTCTTGTCTTCCAGATGCGCGTTGTCAATGCGACCGCGCAGCTCCGCCAGCTTCTTGACGCCTTCCTGCATAAAGTCGCCTTTGCGGAATACGCCAAAGTGATTCTGCATAATGCTTTGCAGCTCAGTACGCAGCGCTGCAACACTTTCGCCACCGGAGCTGTTGTTAACGCGGTTCAAACGCTCCATGGACTGCTCAACATCGGACTCAGATGCGTCGCGCATTTCAACGCCTTCGCGCAGCGCCTTCTCAATGAACAGACCAGAGGCGCGACCGAAGACCACCAGGTCGAGCAGCGAGTTACCACCCAGACGGTTGGCGCCGTGAACAGAAACACAGGCAACCTCACCACAGGCATACAGACCGGGAATAACCTGGTCGTTACCGTTGGCATCAACCGTCAGAGCCTGACCGTGAACGTTGGTGGGAATACCGCCCATCATATAGTGACAGGTGGGGATAACCGGGATCGGCTCTTTCACCGGGTCGGCGTGAGCAAAAGTACGGCTCAACTCACAGATACCGGGCAGACGGCTCTCCAGCACTTCTTCACCCAGGTGATCCAGCTTCAGGTATACGTGGTCGCCGTTGGGACCACAGCCGCGACCCTCAATAATCTCCAGGGTCATGGAACGAGCCACAACGTCGCGCCCGGCCAGGTCTTTGGCGTTGGGGGCATAGCGCTCCATAAAACGCTCGCCATCTTTATTTATCAGGTAGCCGCCTTCGCCGCGACAACCCTCTGTGACCAGAACCCCGGCACCGGCGATACCAGTGGGGTGGAACTGCCACATTTCAATGTCTTGCACAGGGAAACCAGCGCGCAACGCCATACCAACACCGTCACCAGTATTGATGTGGGCGTTGGTGGTAGAGGCGTAGATACGGCCTGCACCGCCGGTGGCAAAAACGGTGGCTTTGGATTTCACATAAACCACTTCACCCGTTTCGATACAGATGGCGATAACACCGACCACTGCACCGTCCTGGTTTTTCACCAGGTCCGTGGCGTACCACTCGTTGAAGAAAACGGTGTTGTTCTTCAAGTTGCCCTGATAAAGAGTGTGCAACAACGCGTGACCGGTCCGGTCCGCTGCTGCGCAGGTACGGGCCGCCTGGCCGCCCTCACCAAAATTCTTGGACTGACCGCCGAATGGACGCTGGTAAATACGGCCCTCTTCGGTACGGGAAAACGGCAGCCCCATATGCTCCAGTTCAAAGACCGCCTCGGGACCAACACTACACATGTATTCGATGGCTTCCTGGTCACCGATGTAGTCAGAGCCCTTGACCGTGTCGTACATGTGCCACTGCCACTGATCATTGGGATCAGCACTGGCAATCGCACAGGTGATGCCACCCTGGGCAGAAACCGTGTGGGAACGCGTTGGGAATACTTTGGATATTACTGCAGTTTTATAGCCAGACTGAGCCAGCTGCAGCGCCGCCCGCATGCCGGCACCGCCGCCACCGACGATGACGCCGTCAAAAGTAATTGTACGAATATTAGACATTGCTTAACCCCACAGAATCTGGATGCCCCACACGAGGTAGGTAAAGAGAAGGATTGCCGACACCGCCTGGAACACCAGACGCAAGAAAGTGCCGCGACCGCCCATCATTCGCTCAGTCAGATAATCTGTGGATACTGCCCACAAACCGATCCACGCGTGCCCGACGACCGACAACACCGCTGCCGTGCTAAATACCCGCATAAATGTGCTATCGAAGAATGACGACCACTGTTGATAGGTCAGCCCATCACCGCAGGCCAGAAGATAACCGGCCACGACGATGAAATAAGCCAACAGCACAACACCGGAAACCCGTTGTACCATCCAGTCAGAGAGGCCACTGCGCCCCAAATTCGTCACTGCCTTTACCATACCCACAACCCCGTCAACACAACCAAAATTGCCGTCGCGGCCAACACCAGTTTAGAACCGGTCTCGCCCCCTTCCATTGACTCACCGATACCGGCGTCCATCACAAGGTGTTTCACCCCTGCTGCGGCGTGGTAGCTCAGGCCCACCAACACAGCCCAGACCACCAACTTGCCCCAAAACGATGACAGGCACTCTTTGGCCTGCTCAAAGCCTTCGGGGCCGCTGAGGCTGGTGCCCAGCAACCAGAACAACACCGCCATACCAGCCGCGAGGAATACGCCGCTGGCACGATGCAAAATTGAGGTATAGGCGGTTATCGGCAGCGAGATGGTGCCAATATCCAGATTTACAGGTCGTTTATCTTTCACGGTATGCCACACTTTTCTCTGGCCCGGAGAACTTACGGGCGGTTTGTCGGAAGTGGATCAAGCGTACCGGGCTCTCCTCCCGGCAGTTCTTCTACAAGGGCATCGACACCAGGTGCTGGGGCGACACTCTGAAGGGGGAAGTACAGTGACTCCTGAAGAAACGCCGCGCATTATAGGAGGAAGTCCAGTTAATTACAAACGCCCTTGCCGACCACCGCTGTCCGATAAAAAACCCCACAATCAAAGGCTTAAACCACTATTTTGCACCAAAATGGCGCCATAGCCCGACAATTTTTCTCTGCCAAATGCACGCCCGAGGGGCTGGCCATGCCTCAGCACAGTTACCAGCCAAAGACAATGTTTCCTAAAGCTGGGGCACCGAGTTAGAATGTAGACAGCGTTGACAAACAGAGTCAGCTCTCTATATTTGTGATCCCCACCTGCGTTGTCACAACTGGCCGACCGCTAATCAGGTCGGCAGCCAGCGACTGCCAGGTAAACTTCCAGAGCAGTGTCCCCTACCTCAGGGAGACGCCCAGCGTGGGCCGGCGCGCTACCGCGAGCCAGGCCAGACGCAGGAATAACAGCCAAAAGCGACGAAGAGACAGATAGGAGCCCGTCATAATGAGCGATAAGAAAGCAAGTCTGAGCATCGATGGAAAAACGCTGGAATTGAATGTGTATTCCGGCACCATTGGCCCAGACGTAGTCGATGTCACCCCGTTGACGGGTAATGGCTACTTCACCTACGACCCCGGTTTTGTATCCACCGCGGCCTGCGAGTCCAAGATCACTTACATCGACGGCAACGAGGGTGTGCTGCTGCACGGCGGCTACCCCATCGAGCAACTGGCCGAGCAATCCGACTACCTGGAAGCCAGCTACGTACTGCTCTACGGTGAACTGCCCAACAAGGAACAGAAAGAAGCTTTCGTCAATAAAGTTCGCATGCACACCATGGTCAACGACCAGATGAGCACCTTCTTCAAAGGCTTCCGCCGGGATGCTCACCCCATGGCCATCATGTGTGGCGTCGTCGGCGCCCTGTCGGCGTTCTATCACGATTCGCTGGACATCAACGACGAGAAGCACCGTGAAATCTCCGCCATCCGCCTGATTGCTAAAATGCCCACCCTGGCGGCAATGACCTACAAATACACTATCGGCCAACCCTTCATGTATCCGCAGAATCATCTGAGCTACTCAGAGAATTTCCTGCACATGATGTTTGGCAATCCCTGTGAGCCCACCAAGGTCAACCCGGTTCTGGCCCGGGCCATGGACACCATCTTCCTGCTGCACGCCGACCACGAACAAAACGCGTCAACGTCGACGGTACGTCTGGCTGGCTCTACTGGCGCCAATCCTTTCGCCTGTATTTCCGCCGGTATCGCCGCGCTGTGGGGACCCTCTCACGGTGGTGCCAACGAAGCCGTGCTGAATATGCTGGAAGAGATCGGGGACGAAGCCAATGTCGATGCCTGCGTGGCCCGCGCCAAAGACAAGAACGACCCCTTCCGTCTGATGGGCTTCGGCCACCGGGTTTACAAAAACTTCGATCCCCGCGCCAAAGTCATGAAGAAGGTTGCCGACGAAGTGCTGGGCGAGCTGGGTATCGACGACCCGCTGCTGAAAGTCGCCAAACGACTGGAGCAAATTGCACTGGAAGACTCCTATTTCATCGAGAAGAAGCTCTACCCCAATGTCGACTTCTATTCCGGCATCATCTTAAAAGCGATCGGCATTCCCACCAGCATGTTCACGGTAATCTTCGCCCTCGGCCGCACGCCGGGCTGGATTGCACACTGGAACGAAATGCACGCCGGCGCCTCTCGTATCGGTCGCCCTCGCCAGCTTTACACTGGCCCCGCCAAGCGCGATTTTGTGCCGCTGGATCAGCGCGACTAAGGGCCTCGCTGACGCGCAACACCTCAAAAAAGGGCTGCCGTTTGGCAGCCCTTTTTTGTTTTTGTGGATAGAGGCGATTAGGGCGTTTTGTACTCGATCCCCATTTCAGCACCGTCCAGCGAATCTCGGTAATTGCCCATGGTTTGCTCGAGGGTCGCATCTTCCTTCAAGCGAATTTTAGGCTTTACCGACAACTTCTTATCGCCGCCATTTTGCGACTCAAACCACCCCTCCATCTGATAGCGGGATACCTCCTCCTCGCTCAAGTCCCGCACATCGATATCATCTTCCGAATAACTTAAATCCAGGGATGGCGGAGTCGAAGATAGCTCCGACTCCGCCTTGTCGTTACTAAGACTAGAAGCAGCCGGTGGCGTTGAGGTTGCCCTCTCCCCCTGCTGCTCAATCGAGGACAATCCGACGCCCTCAGCCTGACTCGATGCCTCGTCCTCACATGCCACCAACATCACGCTCACTATGGCAGCGGCGATTGCTGTCATTCTCACCATAAAGCTCTATCTCTTACCACGGTGTTTCACTACCTCATCCACTTGGTGCATTGACCACAATCTGGCGCAATGGTTTAACACCACTATCGAAATTGACACGAGAAAAATGCATGTCACGTCTAAAGAATAAAATAGCGATAATAACCGGTGCCGCACAAGGTATGGGGGCCGCCACAGCAAGACGCTTTATCGAGGAGGGTGCAACGGTTGTCATCGCCGACATACTCGACGACAAAGGTGAATCACTAGCTGCGTCGCTGGGGGAGCGAGCCCACTACCAGCACTGTGACGTGCGTCGGGAAGCCGACTGGCAAGCGATAGTGAGTTACGCCGAAAGCCTGGGCGGGTTGAACGTGTTGGTAAACAACGCCGGAATTCTCCACGTTGGCGCCATCGCCGACACCGACGGCGAGGCTTATATGAAGGTAGTGAGCATCAACCAGCTTGGCTGCTACCTGGGTATTCGGGCCGCCATGCCCGCTATGAAAAAGGCCGGTGGTGGATCTATTATCAACATCTCTTCCATTGATGGGCTGCAGGCCAAAAACGGCTTGTCCGCCTATGTCTCAACCAAGTGGGCACTGCGGGGATTGAGTAAATCCGCCGCCATTGAACTTGGGCCCTATAATATTCGCGTTAACACCGTACATCCGGGCGGTATATTCACCGCCATGCACAATGTCGACCAGCAAGAAGGCGGCAGCCACAGCGCCCCCAGCGACGCCGACAACGCCTTCTACAGCCACCACCCCCTGCCCCGGGTGGGCTTGCCTGAGGAAGTTGCCAATATGTCGCTGTTTTTGGCTTCCGACGAAAGCAGCTACTCCACTGGCTCGGAGTTTATCGTCGACGGCGGCTGGAACGCCGGTATGCGTCTGGACCTGCTGCCGACATCCTGAAATTCCTGCCCCGGTCGCTATTCAGGGGGTGCTGGCAGGCGGAGCTAATCTGCTCTATATTTGGTGATAAATCCGCCTATCTTGATTCCCTAAACGCCCAGACTGGAGAGCGAGTAACGCAATGGATTTTGGCGAGCACAGCATGAACCGACTTTTTCAACAATTGGGGCTGCCCGATAGCGATAAAGACGTGGAAAGCTTCATCATCCGCCACCGGCCCATCCCCAGGGACTTGGAATTGCACGAAGCGAGTTTTTGGACTAAGTCCCAAGCCAGCTTTCTCAAACAGGCCTTGGACGAAGACGCGGACTGGGCGGAGATCGTCGACGAACTGGATGCCCGCTTGAGGCACTAGCTCTCACCAGCTCTCAACGAAAAGCGAGCCCTTGCCGGCAAACCGGCTGGGCTTTGGTTCATATCGTTGCCAAATGCTAGTGCGGCGTCTCGTCGATACCGATGTAGTCAATCTTTGGGTATGACACCCATTTAAAATCACGCTCGACCCCGCAGATCATGCATTTGTGGGGCACAACACCCGTATCGGGGTCCATGGCGGCGACACTTTTCATCATACCGTGGCCACATTGGTCGCATACGTAGTTGACCTCAATGGGTTTGACCGGACGTTTTATCTCGGGCATTGCGTTTCCTCATTTTGCGGCGCGTATTGCGTCTGTCACGGTTGTGCAGGGGCAGAGCCAGGGGATTGCTGACGCTCATCAAAACTCTGTTTAGCGCGCTCCAGCTCCCGCTCAACGGTATCAATCATTGCCGACCACCCCTGGATCAGGGCTTCATTAGCGTTGTCGATGATGCCTCCCAGAGACGATGATTCCAGCTCCCGCATTTCCTCTCTTGCTTCAAGCAGGTTTTGGTCCAATTCCTCGACCCGTGACGACAGCTGCATCAGCTTGGCATTGACCATGGTGCGATGGGCCTCCGCATCCTTGTATTGCCAGTACTCAAAGGCGGCAACCGCCAGCACAATTACGATAGCTAGAACTGTACCCAACGAGGTTTTCATGCTTCACTCCTCAAGCCAATAACTGTTGCAGATTACACCGATATCGGAGATATCCAAACCAGACTTTAGGCGCAAACGTAGTGCCTTACGACGGGCAAATATAGGCTATAACGATAAGCTATGAAACTGAACGTGTTAACCACCGGCAACGAGTTAATGGCCGGCGATATTATCGATTCCAATTCCGCCATGATGGCGGAAATCTTTGAGCCACTGGGCTGGCGCATCCACAAAAAAGTCACCGTTGGCGACGACTTGCCGCTGCTGTGCCAGGAGATTGATCAGCTCTGCGCCGACGGCGACGTCCTGCTCATCAATGGCGGACTGGGGCCCACCGTCGACGACCTTACTGCAGAAGCGATGGCCCAGGTCTGCGAGCGACCTATACAGGAGCACCCAGAGGCCCTCTCCCACCTCCAGACCTGGTGCCAGCAGCGCAACCAAAGTCTGAGCAAGGCCAATTTAAAGCAGACCCGCCTGCCCGCCGATTGCGCCATCATCGCCAACGGTCGTGGCAGTGCCGTGGGCATCCGCATGGAGCACCGCGGTTGCTTGATGCTAGCCACTCCTGGCGTGCCCAGTGAACTCAAACAGATGCTCAGTGAGGAAATCGTACCGCTATTGCGAGGGCGCTTTGTCTCTGACCATATCCGCACTCTGCGCCTGGGGGTATTCGGCCTGGGTGAATCCACGGTTCAGGAACGCCTCAGCGATGCGATCCCCGATTGGCCCGCCGACATTGAACTGGGCTTCCGGGCATCGATGCCAGTGCTGGAAGTGAAACTCACGGCCCGGGGAGAGCATTTAGGCGACAAGCTAAGCCAGTGCCGCCGACAAGTTGAAGATGCTCTGTGCCACCATGTTATCGGCGAGCTGCCGACATCGCTGCCCGGGGCGCTGATTGAGGCGTGTCGGCAGCACCAGCTATCGGTGTGCGCCGCCGAATCCTGCACCGGCGGCCTGATAGCCTCCCAACTTACCAGCGTCCCCGGCGCTTCCGATGTTTTTCCCGGTGGCATCGTCAGCTACTCCAACGGCCTTAAAAAGGCCCTGTTGGGGGTATCAGCGTCGGATTTGGAGCAGGCCGGCGCCGTCAGTGAAACCGTAGCGCGACAGATGCTATCCGGCGCGTTAAAGGCCTGTGGGGCCGATATCGGCGTGGCGGTAACCGGTATCGCCGGTCCCGGTGGCGGCAGTCCCGACAAGCCTGTAGGCACAGTGTGGATAGCCTGGGGCAGCCACAGTGCCATGCAAAGCCAGCGCTTGGTTTTCCCCTTCGAGCGCGCTGCGTTTCAGCAGTGGGTCAGCGCCCTGGCTCTGGACCTGTTGCGGCGCCACGTTGTTGGCGTGGATGAATTCCCTCAGCTTATGCAGCGTTTTTGCCAGCCGGCTTCCAGTGATTAGCGCGCGTCCATATGGGCCTGCAGCCAGTCGAACAGCATATCGTAGGTGCTGACGATAGCGGCGGCTGCCTCCTCCTCTGAGACGCCCTCGGCATTGGCGCGCCCTATCCAGCGAACTTCGCAGCGATTGTCGTCCAGAGCGACCACTTTTGCCTCCGCAGAGTAGTTACTCACCGGCAGCGGAATCCCCCGGGGGATATCATAGGAAAACCACATCGCCTCGCTGTCCACAGCGGTCAGCTGTTCATCGATCGGATCCATGCCGGGCATAAACAAGCGCCGAATCATGCCAACCCCTTCGCCAATGAGCTCTATGCGCTCCACGCCCTCGGTCCAATCCAAATTACCGAATTCTTCCAGTACAGCCCAAACGGCACTGGCCGGGTGATCAAATTGACGCTGCTGTTTCGCTTCTACCATTGCTCTCGACTCCCATTATTATCGAGTTACATCATTAGCGAGTTATGTCGAGGGCGTAGCATGCGCGAGGACGCACAAGGGCGCGTCACCCATTTGGGCTAAGCTGCCTTTGTGCGGAGGGAATGGCTAAACAGAGTTTGGCAGAACGTTTAGGCGAGGGCTTCCCGTATGCGGGTCGCTTCCGCCGCCAACTGCTCGGCACTGGCGCCTTTGGCATTGCCAAAGAAGCAGTCGGTCATGTCATTGACAGGAACCAAGTGCAGATGGACATGGGGCACCTCCAGACCGACGATCTGTAGGCTAACGCGCTTGCATTGGTAGACCTGTTTTAGGGCCTTGGCAAGGCGTTTGGATACCGTCATCAGGTGATTGCTCAGGGATTCAGAAAGATCGTCCCAGTGATCGACTTCCTGCCGGGGGATCACCAACAGGTGGCCCGGCACAATGGGCTCGATAGTCATAATGGCGACGGCGTGGTCGTCTTGCCAGACAAAATGACCGGGCAATTCACCGGCGATGATTTTGCTAAAAATACTGCTCACGTGGTTACTCCGCGCTAGTTTGGCTGATCGTCAGAATTTGAAACAACAGCTAGCAGTCTAGCAAAAAAGCGCTGTGACACCGACTCCACCTCAGCGCGACCGTCCAAGCCCAATGCCTGTGAAATCTCGCCCCAGGAATGGCCCAACAAGACCCGGCGCAAGCCCGCCTCTCGCTCGAGCTGCGGCCATTGCAGTGTTTGCAGCGGCAAGCGGGAACACAGTCGCCACAACGCGGGTAGCGCATCTAGCTGGCTCACTTCGCCGTCGAGATAGCGCCGCACCACCTGCGGGTCGCCGGGTAGCAATGCATATGGCGGCATGGCCTGTTGCGATGCTGATTCTGATACCGCCTCCGACAGCAACAGTCGCTCCAACACATCGACGCGCAGTGATTTTTTATCTAGCAACTGTAGGGGTGAGTCTCGGCAGAACTGATCGCGATACTGTAGAAACTCTGCGTCCAGCTCCGCAGCGATAGCACGCACCACAATAGCGGAATATTCACCGCTGGCACTGTCCCGTCGATGCCCCAAGCTCACCGGCAAAAACTCACAGTGGCGCCAGAAGTCCAATAGCCCTGCCTCCGCCCCAAAGCTCGAGGAAAGAAAGGCCACCTGCGCTTTTTGAGCAGACGCGTCGACCCGCTTCAACAAGGCCCGCCCCACGCCCCGCCGCCGATGACCGGCGGCAACGGCAATGCGGTTGATTCTCCAACTTTGCTGCTGCACAAAGCGCGGCTCACCCCACTGGTTAGTCAGCCCTTGGGCCACCAGGTGGCCCCGGGGACGGCGACGGGCGCAGCTAATCGCTTCTGCTAATGCCGGCGACATCCCCCCTTCCAACAGCACGTGGCATACACCGATAACCCTGCCGTTGCTCTCGGCAATAAACAGCCGACCGGGCAGATCCAGCAAATACTGCAAGTCCTGAGGCCGGGTCCGATAGTGGGCCTCCACCAGGAGACCAAACACTGCCCGCAAACGGTTTTCATCTTCCAGCAAGGCCTGGGGCGACACCGCCTGTACGCTCATCCCGCCCTCGGGCTCAGCCACCCCACTGTCGGCGTCTAGCAGAAACAGGCGATTAAGGGCCGCTTCCAGTGGGTCCTCCGCCGACCACCGCAGGGGTTCGGTCAAATACTGGCGACGCCACTGGGGCCGCTCGGCCTCCAGAATCGATGTAAAGCGAATGTCAAAGCCACGCCCGCTGCCCTCATAGCCGTGAACCGTTGTGGCATACACCAGACGCGGATAGCGTTGCAGACAATCGTGCAACAAAGACACCGGCAGCATCGCCGCCTCATCCACCATTAGTAAATCGCACTGCACTGCACCGTCCATAAGATCCTGCACAGAACAAAAACATAGCTCGGCGCCGTTCAGCCTCAAGGTCGGGCTACTCGGCTCCTCGACCCCTGCCGCCGCTGCGGCGTGTTTAAATGCCGTAGTTACCGCATCCGCCCGAGCCGCACACAGAACAATACGTCGGCAACGGCCCGCCAGCAGCAACTGGGCAGCGGCAATACCCAGGGCGGCGGTTTTCCCTCTGCCCCGGTCCGAGCGAATTACCAAGGGGCGCCAGGCGCGTCCATTTACCACTCGCTCAATGGCGGCGATTGCCTGTTGTTGCCCGGTGCTGGGTAGCGTAGGTTGCCAGTGGCCGGAAAACTCCGGACAGGGTGGCAGTTCACTCCCCTGCTGCCACCACAGTGCCTCTTTTAATTGTTGCGCCACGGCAATAAAGCGGGAGATAAAGTTGGGCGCTTGCAGACGGTAGCCCCGATCCTTTGCCAAAGAGAGAAAGGCAGCCGGCCAGACAGCCGGCGGCGGGCAAAGCAGGCAGAAAAGCCCACCGGCCCGGAGCGTTCCTGCCGCGGCCAACCAATCATCAAAGGAAAGGCTGGTCCAGGCATCGGCAACAATCAGCGAACGCTCCTGGCCCAGCAGGGTCTTGGCCGGCGCAGGAGGGATGCCGGCCAATGCGTGGTTGGAGAGTATCGCGACGTTTTCTTCAGCCCGCTCGGTGGCAGCAATCAGAGCATGCAGCTGCTGGTAGCACCAATCCCGGTCACCACTTATTAGCAGCAATCCCCGGCAACCGCTGATGGCACCGCGGCGCTGCAGCTGAGCAAACCACGCCCCTACGTCTGCATTCATGTCGACGAGGTACTGGGGTATACCGGCGCGGTTTTCATGTGCAGATGAAGGACAATACGCTCATCCTGTCGGTAGAGCTCGGCGTCCTCCTCAGGGAGGTAGTCAGTGGCGAGGCTGAGCAGCTGTTGGCGTACCTCATCTTGGCTGACCAACTGCAGAGACAGGCCAGCTTCGATAAAGCCCTCCAGCCGATACAACTGCGCAGGCGGAATATCCCAGCCCTCCGACTGATCGCGAAAAAACACTTGCAAACGCTCGCGCAGCTGGCGATGGAATTCCTCGACCAGTTTAGTCATTACTTAGCGCGTTCACTTTGAACTAAGACCCAGGGGGCAACAACAACCGCCCAGACTTCCCGGTCCTCGTCAAACCACTGGCTCGCCTGTGATTCCTCGACTCTGGCGACATCGCCCGCTTCCAGCAGAGCGGCTATCCAAGGGCTGTCGTCTTCAGCAAAGGCTTTGGCAACGTGGATCAGATCCATGTTTTGCCCCACCGCAATCACTGCCCCTTGGGCATAAAAGCGCTGCAGCTCCCGCCAGGGAATTCTGGCGGTTTCGCGGTTGAGTTTAATATCCAGTTCAGAGGGGGCTTGAGTCACGACGCTACCTGTTGCTGTGGGCGTAATGGACGCAAGTCTATCAATCCTGGGCAGCGCGCTCCACGACTATGCGGAATGCCCGTTGTAATCGCCGTTATCCACCGCACCATTGAGCTTGTCGCGGATCAACTGTATCTCTGCCAGGGTGTTTTCATCGGCACCGGCAAACTCCATCTGTAAGGCCAGTGCCTCAAATTCCGCCGCTTCGGCCTGGACGGCATACACATCCAGCAGTTGTAGCTGCAGTCCCACGTCATTGGAGTGTTGCAGGGCCGCTTCCAAAATTTCCCGTGCACCGTTGTAATCTTCCAGTGCCATACAGGCTGCGGCTCGCTCGCCAACCGACTTGGTATCGTCCACCAGGGGCCTATCGGCACTCTGTTGATTGAGGTCGATATCATCAAACTCCAGGTCTGACAGGCCGCTTTCTAGGTCGGCAAATACGGACTCCTCTCCCGCTGCAGTAGAGGTATCGGCAAAGTCATCTGGGGCAAACGCGCTGCGGCGTGGCAACTCAGGCGTCTCGCTTTGGGTTTTAGGCACGGCCGGTGTTTGCGCAGCAGTATGCTGAGCATCTATGGCGCTGCGAACATTTTGTGGGGTCGTCCCCGGGAGATCTCGACGATTCTCCTGAGCCAGTTCGCTAAACAGGTCACCAAACTCTTCTGAGGCAGGCGCCCTGGGGCGGGCCCGGGGCGCGGAGACCATCCATTCTGCCTCTCCTTCGCTGCGCTGTTCTGCCAGTGCCGCTGGCACCGGGTCTTTGTCGCCGCGTCGTTGACGCCACCACAGCAGCGCCACTATCACCAATACCGGTAAAGCCAGCCATCGCAGCCAGGCATAGTTGGATGCGGTGCTGTTCGCCAGAGCCGGCATAGCTGCTGTCTCTTCCCTGTCCAGGCTAAACCCGTCGTCGGTATTGGCAGTCGTTGGGCTATCGGCACTGGCCGGGGCGGCGACGTCGACAAGCGGCAGGGAGCGTGTATCGGGGCTCTGAGAAACCGCGGCGATTTGTTCATTCTCGCCGGGCTCGCCAACAGAGGGTGTGTCTGTATTTTGCTCGCCCTGCACCGCTAAGGCGCCCGCTTGTTCATCGCTGCTGGGCTGGCTGTCGCTGCTGGGCTGCCCCGGGGCGGGGTCGGCCTTCGGCACTAGCTCGCCCCCATCGGCCTCAAGCGGGGGATTCACATCGACACGGTCATCGGGGTCGGCACTACCTTGCTGTTCACTCAGCACTTGCAATTGGCGCTGCAAATCCTCCAACTTTCCGGACATCTCCGCCATCGCCTCTGTAACTTGCGATATCTCCCGGCGGATTGCATTCAGTTTATTTTCACCGGCACCGTCAGGGCCGCCACGTGGAGCTTGTGGCTCAGGCGCGGGCTGCGAGACTCGAGCACTGCTGGCCACCTCTGTTTCAGGCTCCGGCAGCTCTGAGGAAGCGCTGCGAAGGGTCTCGGCGCTAACATCCAATGCCACTTGCTCTTTGAGAAGGGCCGGGTCACCACCGACAAAGGCCTGGGGGTTGCTGGCGTATATTTTCGCCATGCGCTGCTTGATAGTCCCGCCAAGGGAGGAACGCCGCTCGGCGGCGATAGACCATAGACTGTCCCCCCGGCGTGTTATGTAGCGTCCGTTTTGAGCTCTTGTGTCGCCACTTTGCGGTGATCGGCTTGAAGACAAAGACGGAGCACGCGAATTAGCAAGCGCGCTCTCGGGGGCCGGATTGCTGGGCGGCGATTGGGCCTCTACTCTGCTGGTCACCTCAGTGGAAAAATTGCGATTGCCGCCTTCGAAAGCTGCTGTAGATGAAGGTGCTCCGCTGCCTGGTAAATCCAGTAACAAGGTGTATTCACGGGAAATGACCCCATCAGGCCAGCGCACGGTCACCACAAAGCTGAGGTAGGGCTCCGTCAGCGGTTGGCGAGTCCGCAAGCGCAATACCCCGGTGTCGTTACTATCTATCGCCGTTTCCAGTAAAAGCTGACGGGGGTCCACCCCTCCCATTGCTGTACCCGTCACGTCATCCCAAACCGCATCCACCTTTACAACCAATTGGTTATCGGAAAGGCCGGCAAGTTGAGTAATCGGGATACGGGCCTCCAGAGGCTGGCCCAATGTAGAGCTGATTGAAGCGTCTCCCAAGCCAAGGGAAAAGGCCGTACTGGCCGATGTGATCGCAGCGGCGAGCACCGCGTAGCTGAGGGGGGAGTGGAACTTGCTCATCTTCTATACCCCATAATTTTATTTCGGGCGCAGATATGCTCCGTCACCGGGGCTCCTTAACCACAATTTAACCGGTTTACGCACCCAAAATACAAGCCATTTTATTAAATACAGCACAAAGGGACCTCCGGCGCCCACCGTTTTAGCTTGTGAATAACTTGGTGAGGCAAAGCTCCGCATAGTGGTTTTGTTAGCTCGACGGAAACAACGCGGTAACAATCACAGGCTCTTGGCTGGCTATTGACCCGGTATCGCCCTTGCTTTGCCCTTGCAATAGCCGAAGCTTAGGCATCATCAGGCCTGGAGTGACTCGGCACTGTCACAATACATCGATTCGCCATGCCAACAGTTTTCCCCAAAAACCGTGCATAAGGTTGTGGATAAAGCTGTTCACTTTCCCGCAAATTCACGGTTCATCGCCACTGGCGAGACACGACTAGTTTTTGTTCAACACTTGGGTCGTTTAGGAAGTAAGAAGCGCTCGCAGAACTATTCACTACCTGCGATGGGGCGGCGGTGTAGATACACCACCACGATCAGAATCGACATCGTCGCAGCTGCACACCAGTATGGATAGCTGGGAGATAACTGGTATAAAAAGCCCCCCACTAGCGGCCCGGTGACAAAACCCAAACCGGCAGCCGCACCAATTAAACCAGCCAGTCCACCCTGCTCATGGGCGTCTACAGTGAGGCTCGCGGCTGCAAAATACGATGGCGCAGTTAGCCCCATTCCAAACCCAAATAGAGACATGCCTGCCAACAACAGGGGCAAAGAGGCCGCATTGGCGAGGATCAAATACCCGACCAGACCAAAGGGAAGTCCCGCTTTAAGGAGGGTCTCCGGTGGGCCATTGAAACGCTGCACAATAACAAATTGCGCAACCAGCATCGCCGCCGCAGAGACCACCATAGAGTATGAAAACAACTGGGCCGCTTTCACGCTATCCAGGTTCAGCAGGTCCTGAAAATAAAAACCCAGGGTCTGCTGGACCATCCCCAACATGCTAAATACGGTGAAACCCACAAACAGGTAAAAACGAAAGCGACGATCAAAAAACGACAATTTGGACGCCACACCGTCCTTGGGCTTGGTCACCGGGAGAGCCGGCAAAGTACGATGAACCAACAACGCCAGCACTGCCATCAAAGTAGCCTGTATATACAGCGGCGCCAGAAAACTGATATTGACGAACCACGCCAACGCCGGCCCCACCATACTGCCCAGCTGATTAAAGGCCTGCAGACGCGCCATGCCTTTGGTCCGTTCGTGGACCGGCGTGATCTCAACCATATACGCCGAGGACGCCGGGTGAGCGGCCGACATCAATGCGGCGTGGGCCGCCCGGGTCACGATCAGCAAGATATACAGACTCGCCCCACCGAGAGCACCAACCAGCCCTAGATAGGCCACACCGTTAAACAACAGCGTGCCGAGGGCATAACCTGTCAAACCAACGATAATAATGGGCTTGCGGCCGCGCCGATCACTGATGCGCCCCCACAGAGGGGCAAACAGGAAAAACACCAATGCTGTGAGCGCCGACAGTGAAGTGATTGCCATCTCGCCGGGACGAATGACAAGGCCGGTAAAAGGCAGTGTGAACGTCAGTGTATGCAGGGACATCTCCCGCCCCAGCATGGGCAATACGGCAAAAACGACAGTTTGCCCCGTCCCCACCGCCATCATCGCCAGGTATAGCGACAGGATGGTTTTCCACGATGAGCTTTGCGGTGGGGCAACTTCAGACACTAGACATTCCTATCACTAAACCATTCTGGCAGTATCGGCAAAGCCCTTAATGATACACGTTTAACCAGTGGAGAGCTTGCGAGTGACTGCCCCGGACCACCCCATCAAACCCGTCAGCCACCGCTGGCTCGACCGCGTTGAAAAGCTGGGCAACCGCCTTCCCCACCCGGTCACGCTGTTTATTTTATTTGCCCTGGCGGTGGTTTTTATCTCGGCCCTTTGCGGTGCCATGGGCGTCGCCGCCACCCATCCAACCACCGACGAGGTCCTTACCGCACGCTCACTGCTTTCTGCCGAGGGCGCACGCTGGATGCTCAGCAGTGCCGTCAGCAATTTTATTCACTTCGCGCCGGTGGGTCCGGTGGTAGTGGCCATTATGGGCATTGCGGTGGCCGAACATTCCGGCTTGCTTGCCTGCCTGCTGAGCTCTCTTGCGCGACGGGCACCACCGCGCTTGCTGAGTACCGCCATCATTTTTACCGGCATACTCTCCAGCATCGGCTTTGATTCCGGCTATGTGGTACTGATCCCTCTGGCGGCACTGATCTTTAAAGCGGCCGGCCGCTCCCCCCTGGCCGGCATTGCCGCCGCTTTTGCCGGCGTTTCCGGCGGTTACAGCGCCAACCTGGTACTGGGTCCCGTGGATGCCATCCTTGCAGGCATCAGCACTGAGGCTCTGCAATTGGTCTCCAGCGATGAGGTACTGGCCTCCGCCAACTACTTTTTTATTATTGTTTCGACCCTTTTTATCAGCGCGATAGGCGCCTGGGTGAACGACCACTGGGTAGAACCCAGGCTGGCGAAACCTGCGTCTTCGGAGCCATTGACCGAAGAACAGGATGCGCCGACAGCCAGCGCCGATAGCCAGCGGCGGGCATTGCGCTGGGTTGGTGTATTTACCTTGGTGTATGTTGTTGCCCTGCTGTGGTTGGTGCTGCCCCAGGATGGCTTACTGCGCAATCCCGACCCCAACGGTCTCACTGCGCTGCCACTACTAAAAGGGATAGTGGTTTTTATCGCTCTGTATGCCGCTATTGCCGGCGCCCTGTTCGGTTATCTCAGCGGTCGCTACCAGCGCTCAAACCAGTGGATAGAAGGGATGGAAAGCGGCGTGGCCAGCCTGGCCACCTATCTGGTGCTCATGTTTTTCGCCGCCCAGTTTGTTAATTACTTTGCCTGGTCCGGTTTGGGCGCCATTGCCGCTATAAGCGGGGCCCAGTGGTTGGCGCAGTTCGATCTCTCCACCACCAGCCTATTGCTAACCTTTGTCCTGACCAGTGCGGCGATCAATCTGTTGATTGGCAGTGCCTCGGCCAAGTGGGCGCTTATGGCACCCATCTTTGTCCCTATGCTCTATGTATTGGGGGTTTCACCAGAGGCGGTGCAGATGGCGTATCGGATTGGGGATTCCAGTACCAATATCATTACGCCACTGATGCCCTATTTCGGGGTGGTGGTTGCTTTTGTACAGCGCCACGAACCCAGCGCCGGCCTCGGCACGCTGGTGGCACTGATGCTGCCCTACTCGCTCACCTTTTTGCTCAGTTGGTCACTGCTGCTTGCGGTGTGGATTGGCTTTGGCCTGCCATTAGGGTACTGATAAAGGGCTGCGCAGCAAGGCTAAAACGCGGCAGATCCGCTTATAGACACAGTGCAGTTTGTTATAAAGCGCTCACTTGCTGTCTTTGATGGTCGCCGCCATCTCATCGAGATCGGCGTGGCGAACATCAGCGCCCTTCACGAGATAGATGACGTGCTCAGCAATGTTCCGGGCATGATCCCCGATCCGTTCCAAGGAACGCAGTGCCCAAAGTACCTGCAACACTGAAGATATCGAGCGCGGGTCTTCCATCATATAGGTGACCAGGCTGCGCATAGCGGTGCCGTATTCCAAATCCACCGCCCGATCTTCCTTGGCGACCTGCAATGCCATATTGCTGTCGAAGCGGGCAAAAGCATCCAGCGCATTGCGCACCATCGCCCCCACGTGATCGCCAATGTGACGTATTTCCAACACGCTTCGAGGCAGGCCGCCCAACTCTGCCAGTTTAATAGCGGAATCAGCAACTTTGCCCGCCTCGTCACCCATGCGCTCCAGATCACTGAGAACTTTGCTGATCGACAGAATCAAGCGCAGGTCACTGGCCGCCGGCTGGCGGCGAGCCAGGATAATGGTGCACTCTTCATCAATGGCCACTTCAAGTGCGTTAACCAATTCGTCGCCCCGGTTCACTTCCTCTGCCAGGCCGGTGTCGAGATTCATAAACGCCGTTGTGGCATCGGCGACTTGTTTCTCGACAATGCCCCCCATTTCCAGCATACGTGTTTTGACGTCATCCAACGCCGAATTGAACTGCTGGGATATATGATGGGAGTGCAGGTCCTTGTCATTCATTACCGCTACCTCAGCCCCGCGGGCCACAATCTACTGTTATTGCTGTTGTTGATTCACCCGTAACGACCGGTGATGTAGTCTTCTGTCTGCTTGTTCCCCGGGTTGGTGAACAGCGTATTGGTATCGTCAAACTCGATCAGTTTACCCATATACATAAAGGCCGTGTAGTCCGACACCCGCGCCGCCTGTTGCATATTGTGGGTAACGATCACAATAGTGTATTTGCTTTTGAGCTCGTAGATCAGTTCCTCAATCTTGAGGGTCGAAATCGGATCCAGTGCCGAGGCCGGTTCATCCAGCAATAGGACTTCCGGCTCCACAGCGATGGTTCTGGCTATGACCAAACGCTGCTGTTGCCCACCGGACATACCCAATGCGTTTTCGTGCAAACGGTCTTTCACTTCATCCCACAGCGCCGCGCTTCGCAAAGAGCGCTCCACCACTTCATCCAAAACGCGCTTCTTGTTGACGCCCTGAATGCGCAGGCCGTAGGCCACATTTTCATAGATGGATTTGGGAAAGGGGTTGGGTTTCTGGAACACCATGCCCACCCGTCGGCGCAAGTTAGCCACGTCGATGCCGCTGCGGTAGATGTTGTCATTATCCAACAGTACTTTGCCGCTGATACGACACTCGTCAACCAAGTCGTTCATGCGATTGAAACAACGCAGCAAGGTCGACTTACCGCAACCACTGGGGCCAATAAAGGCGGTAACTTTTTGCCGGGGCACAGACATGTCGATATTGAACAGCGCCTGCTTCTCACCATAGTAGAGATTCAGGTTTTCTGTGGCGAGGGTCATCGTCTCGTCTGCCAGGGACAACTGCTCAGTGCTGCGACCCAAACTATTCAGGTCAATGCCGCGACGATTCGTTGTAGTAGGCTTCTTTTGGTCCATATCGGCAGCCATAGTCTGTTATATATCCAGCGACTTGTATTTTTCACGCAGATGGTTGCGCAGCGCCACGGCACTGAGGTTCAACAACGCGATAATCACCACCAGGAGTAAGGCAGTGGCATACACCAAGGGCCTGGCAGCTTCCACATTGGGGCTTTGAAAACCCACATCGTAGATGTGAAAACCCAAGTGCATAAACTTGCGCTCCAGATGAAAGTAGGGAAAGTGACCGTCAACCGGTAACGACGGGGCCAGTTTCACTACCCCAACTAGCATCAGAGGTGCCACTTCCCCGGCGGCCCGTGCCACCGCCAGGATCAGTCCCGTCATCATCGCCGGGCTGGTCATCGGCAACACCACTCGCCATAGCGTTTCTGCTTTGGTAGCGCCCAGCGCCAAACTGCCCTCCCGCACATTGCGTGGGATTCGGGACAAGCCCTCTTCGGTCGCCACAATCACCACCGGCAGAGTTAAAAGCGCCAGAGTGATGGACGCCCACAGCAAACCGGGCGTACCAAAAGTCGGTGCCGGCAGCGCCTCCCGGTAAAACAGCTGATCAATCTCGCTACCCAGAAAATAGATAAAAAAACCCAGGCCAAATACGCCGTAGACTATCGACGGAACCCCCGCAAGATTGTTCACGGCAATCCGTATTATTCGGGTCATGGTCCCTTGATGGGCATACTCGCGTAAATACACCGCCGCCATAACGCCAAATGGCGTTACCATCACCGACATAATCAACACCATAATGACGGTGCCAAAAATTGCCGGAAAGATGCCGCCTTCGGTATTGGCCTCTCGGGGGTCATCGCTGAGAAACTCGCCGAATTTACTAAAGTAAAAAACCAGCTTTTGCCCTATTCCCATGCCGTTGGGTCGATAGGCCCGAACCACATCTGCCAGGGCAATGTCTTTTTCTGTGCCGCCAGCGGTCCTCATGGTGACGGAGTCCCGGCTTAACTGCCGATACAGGTCGGCCAGTTGGGCTTGAAAGCTTTGATATTCCGCCTTGAGTGCCTGGCGCTGGGCGTCTATCTCGGCCTGTCGGGACTGGCGCACCAATGGCGCGACATCTTGATCCAGCTCCAGACCGCGCTCTGCCAGGCGCAGTTTTTCCATGCGGTAGTTGATCGCGCCGATATCATCTTTCTCGATGGTATCGATCTGCTCTCGCAGTTCCCGGGCTCGATCCAGGCGCTGCTGAAAGGCCTGCCACTGCGCTTCTTCATCGTTTGAGCCAAGCGCCTCACCACGCTCTTTGACTGCAAGCAGATAACCGTAAAAATTACCCCACTCGCGACGCTCCACCGCCACAGCCTGAACGGGGTACTGGGTGTTGTGTAGGTAGCGGCTAATGACCCAGGTAAAATCGGCACCGGCCACATCCCGGTTGCCGACTTTAACCAATTCCCGGCGGATAAAATCGTCATCGGTATCCAGTGGAACTCCTGCGCTGCGCAGCTGCGCTATGGGTACACTCTCGGATTCGACCCTTTCTGCCAGAATCACCTGAGCGCTCTGGCCCGGCAGTTGATACTGAGCCTGAAACACATCTGCCGGCCAAAAATGGCCAAAGCCCCGCACGGCCAACAATACCAACAAGCCGATTACAGCCAATACACTGACCGTTACCGCCGAGGCGCACAGCCAGACAAAGGGGTCGCCCCGTTTTATCCAGGTTTTCAGGCTATCTGTCGGTTGCTGCTGCAAACTCACTATAGATTCCCGTAGCGTTGGCGCAGGCGTTGACGGACCACTTCCGCCACAGTGTTAACGCAAAAAGTAAACATAAACAGCACAAACGCCGCCAGGAACAACACTCGAAAGTGGGTACTGTCGACTTCAGTTTCGCCAATTTCCACTGCAATATTGGCAGACAACGTCCGCATGCCTTCAAAAATATTGGCGTCCATAATCGGGGTATTACCGGTGGCCATAAGCACAATCATGGTTTCACCCACTGCTCGTCCCATACCGATCATCAAGGCCGAGAATATGCCTGGACTGGCGGTGGGCAAGACCACGCCTACCAAGCTCTGCCAGGTGGTCGCACCCAATGCCAGCGAACCGTAACTGAGATGCTTAGGCACTGAAAAAATTGCATCCTCGGCAATGGAAAATATCGTCGGAATAACCGCAAAGCCCATCGCCACACCGACCACCAGAGCGTTGCGCTGATCAAAATCCACACCGAGATCGTTGGTCAGCCACGCCCGCATGTCACCGTTGAAGAAGGCCTGCTCCATGGGTGCACTGAGCATCACACAACCGACGACGACGGCCAGTACCACCGGCACCAGCAACACCGGGTGAATACCATCGGGAATGCGCTGCCTAAAGGTCAAGGGCAAGCGGGACCAGCCCCATGCCGTCAGTAATATCGCCATCGGCATCACTAAAAACACGCTGAATACCGATGGCAAATTTTTCTCTATAAACGGCGCCAGCCACAGGCCCGCGAGAAAACCTAGAATTACCGTGGGCAGCGCTTCCATCAACTCGATGATGGGTTTTACTTTGCGGCGCAGCGGCGAGGACATGAAATACGCGGTATAGATGGCCCCGCAGATGGCCAGCGGGGCCGCCAACAGCATTGCATAAAACGCTGCCTTCAAGGTGCCAAAGGCCAGGGGTGCAAAACTGTATTTGGGTTCGAAATCGTTATTGGACGCCGACGACTGCCAGATGTAGTCGGGTTCCGGGTAGCTCTCGTACCAGATCTTGTCCCACAGTACCGACCACGAGATTTCCGGGTGTTCATTGTGCAATTTATAGCGGTAGAGTTGGCCACCCGATGTTTCCACCAGCAATGCATCAGCTCTGGGAGCGATGGCCGCAGAGATGACATTTTTGGGTGCCAACTGGCGACTTAACAGACGCCGCTGTGCCGTGCTGTGGAAAATATCAACCTGTCCATCTCGACCTATGGCAAGAAACCCCTTGCGGCGATGCTCGGTCAGCAACTGGGCCAGTTCTGAATTTTGCGACTGAAAATGCCGAACCGTTTGCAAACGGTGGCCGGACGGCCGATCACTGTCCCGCACCACAAAAAACTGGGTGATGGCGCCGCGGTCGCTCGCCGCCATCAGTGAAATGCCACCGAGCAAAAAGCGCACCTGGTTCAAGGTATCGTGTTCAAACAAGCGACCGCGATCCGCTACCGCCCCACTCTGCAGATCAATCAAACGGTATTCACCGCCATTGCTCAGCACATATAACCAGCGTTGAACAGGGCCGACGAGTACGCGATCGGCGGTAATATCCAAAGTAGGCAAAGACAGGGCAACAGGTTGCAAGGTGACCTCGCCGGTCAGGAAATTTTCCTCCTTGCGCCAGCGCTTGCCAACCAACTTGCCAGCGCTGATCCCAATCATCGTTAATGCCCGGTCGCCATCCCGCACCGCCACCGAAGACAGCGGTGCCTGCGCCAATGACACGCCACTGGTCCCTCTGGGGTAATCGATGCTGGGGCGGATTTGACGCTGACCATCGTGATAGCTCAGCCGATAGTTATGCTGGGCCAGTAACACGCGCCCGTCTTCAAGGCCCAATGCCATCAAACGACTGGCTTCGGACTCCAGGCTGAAACTGCTTATTGGCACTTTGCCAGTATCTAGCTGAGTGCGTTGTATTGGTGCTCCGGATCGGGCATCAAAAAACAGCACGGAACCCTGCTCACCGAGCCGCAATGCCACTTCGGCCTGCTCTTCAAGCGCTAAATAAAGGGGGCGGTCGTCAACCGCGATGCGGTAATCACCATCGGCTTCGACTCGAGCCGATTCAAACAGCGGGAGTATCTCGTACAGCAAATAAAAAAAGATCAGCAGTATGGCGACCAGTACACTGACACCGCCGGCGGTAATTGTGGCTGTCGTTGCGCGATCTTTCCATTGCCGCCAGTGCCGACGGCGAGAGGCGGCGGCCTGGACATCAAACTGTGTCATAGAGACTCTGGCTGCCGAAAAGCCGCCATAATATGACATTTTTGTTACAGTTATATGACAGCATCACTGTGGCATACCCCGCCGCTTACCCCTAATCCAGTGCCAACTGACTCCGGACTTTGGTCACAACACTGGCCGGCAAGGGAATATAACCGTCCTTTACCACCACTTCCTGGCCCTGACGGGACAGTACCATTTTTAGAAACTCCCGCTCCAAAGGTGGCAAGGCCTGATTGGGCTTGCGGTTGATATACACGTAGAGAAAGCGCGCCAGCGGGTAGCGCCCGCTTATGGCGTTCTCGGCATTGGCCTGAATAAAGGACTCGCCGTCGGCTCTCGCCAGGGGCACCGCCCGGACGCTGGCGGTCTTATAGCCAATACCGCTGTAGCCAATACCATTAATGGAAGTCGACACAGACTGCACTACCGACGCCGACCCCGGTTGCTCGTTGACACCACTTTTGAAGTCGCCTTTACACAGGGCCTGAGCCTTGAAATAACCATAGGTACCGGACACCGAATTGCGGCCAAACAATTGAATGTCCCGCACTGTCCAGGGACCAGACATTCCCAAATCACCCCAGCGTTTGACATCCTTGGCTTCGCCACACTTGCGGGTGGAGGAAAACACCGCGTCGACTTGCGCCAAAGTCATGCCCTGTAGGGGGTTATCTTTGTGGACAAACACCGCTAGTGCGTCGATGGCCACAGGGACTGCTGTCGGCTTGTAGCCGTGGCGGGCTTCAAAGGCTTCCAGCTCCTTGTCTTTCATCTTGCGGCTCATCGGCCCCATATTGGCCGTTGCCTCGGTCAGCGCCGGTGGCGCCGTTGACGAACCCGCTGCCTGAATCTGCACGTTGACATTGGGGTACAGGCGCTTGAAGTTTTCACCCCACAGCGTCATCAAGTTAGCCAGGGTGTCGGATCCGACGCTAGACAGGTTGCCGGAGATGCCCGATGCTTTTTGATAGTCTCCCAAACCTGGGTCAATGTCCGTCGATGCCGCGCCCAATAATGGCACTGCGGCCAATACAAGCCCTAGTACGCTAGCAAATACTTTCACACACCACTCCATAAAAAATGCAACGCAGCCAAAGCATTGAGTGTATTGGTTGCGGGTGACTCGTTTGTTACAGCTTGGCAAACTCGGGTACTAGATGCCACTGGCATTTGACTGGCGCGATACCGCCATCGACTTGGGAAATACACAACTAAAGCGGCTGCCCTCGCCGGGCACGCTGTGAATTCGCAGTTCGCCACGGTGGCGAAGCAGGACATGCTTGACGATCGCCAGACCCAGCCCGGTGCCACCAGTATCCAAAGACCGGCTCTGATCCACCCGAAAAAAGCGCTCGGTTAAACGGGGCAGGAACTGGGGTTCGATACCGATACCGGTGTCTTCAACTTCAAAGTACAGGTGCTGGCTGTCCTGAAACCAGCGCAACACAATGGTATCGCCCTCTTCGGTGTAGCGCGCCGCATTCATTGCCAGATTTGTAAAGGCGCTGCGCAACTCCCCAGATTGTCCCTTAATGGCCACACTGTCGTCACACTCGACCACCACCTTGCGGTGACCTTTGGCGGCGGTGTGGATTTCCTCGCTTATCATTTCCATCATCGAACGCAGGCTAATCTCTTCCTGCTCGCTGGGCCTTGGCACCGTTTCCAAACGGGAAAGCAGCATTAAGTCCTGAATCAGATTGTGCATCCGCTTGGACTGGGACAACATCTGAGACACAGCCCGATCCCAGCGGGGGTTTTCACCGCCGTGTTCGGCAAAGGTCTCCAGGTAGCCATTGATCACTGTCAATGGAGTGCGCAGCTCGTGGGATACATTGGCCACGAAATCTTTGCGCATTTTCTCCAGTCGATAGGTGCGGGTGACATCTCTGGCGAACAGCAGGCGGTTGCCCTCGGCAAAGAAGCTGACACTGATACTGAGCTGAATTTCAGTATTGACCGGCGATGCTATTTCAAGCGGCGCGGTGTAGTTTTCAGACTCGTAATAGCGCAAAAAGCTGGGGGCCCGGACCAAGTTGATCAACTGTCGACCGGTATCGTCTTCACGGCGAAGTCCGAGCAGCTCCTGAGCGGCATCGTTACACCACTCGATATTGCCTTCCCGGTCCAGCATCACCACCGCGTCGGACATCGAGGCGAAGGAGGCCCGCAAGTAATCGATCATCGCCTGCAGTCGTCTCGCTTCGCCGCTGGACTCCCGCTGCATATCGTAAATGGTGTCGAAAACCTGTCCCCACATACCCATCGCCTCTGGAGGTTCTGTATCCGATCCGCTCTGCAGCCAATCACTCAAACGCTGCAGAGGTCTGAGCATCCAAACACACAGGGCCGATGCCACTAAAAATAGTGGCCAGGGTCCCAGTTCCAGTGCAGCACTCACTGCACTGGTGGCGGCAAGCAAGGAAATGAATCTGACTAACTCAGTCTTCCAGTTGTAATACCGCATCCCCGAGATGGGCCAGCGCTAGGCGCTAACGCCGGTAGTGGAGAAGCGATACCCGGTGCCCCGCACAGTTTGAATTAACTGGCCAAAATCCTTTTCAGCAGTCTGCAGAGCTTTACGCAGGCGGCGAATATGAACATCCACAGTGCGCTCCTCCACATAGACGTTGGTGCCCCAGACTTGGTCCAGTAATTGACCGCGGCTGTAGGCCCGCTCTTGGTGAGTCATAAAAAATTTGAGGAGCTTGAATTCTGTCGGCCCCATGTCCAGAGGACTCTGGTTGGCAAAGACCCGGTGGCTGGCGGGGTCGAGCTTGAGACCGTCCACTTCAATGGCCTCTTCCTGCTCGTCTTTTTTGCCCCGGCGCAGCACCGCTTTGATACGGGCCATCAATTCCCTGGAGGAAAAAGGTTTGGTGATGTAGTCATCGGCACCCACATCCAGGCCCTGAACCCGGTTGTCTTCGTCATCCTTGGCGGTGAGCATAATAACCAACAGGTCTTTGGTCAGCTCTTCCCGACGCAGCCGGCGCAATAGCTCCAGGCCGCTGGTAACCGGCATCATCCAATCCAGCAGTACCAGATCGGGCCGTTTGTCCATAATGAGCCCATGCGCTTCCTGAGCATCGCTGGCTTCCAAAC
Source organism: Spongiibacter nanhainus (assembly GCF_016132545.1). Classification (GTDB taxonomy): domain Bacteria; phylum Pseudomonadota; class Gammaproteobacteria; order Pseudomonadales; family Spongiibacteraceae; genus Spongiibacter; species Spongiibacter nanhainus. The sequence goes on along the minus strand of NZ_CP066167.1, from coordinate 1,808,379 downwards.
AATCGTAGCCGGCCAACTCCAGACCCACCCTGATCATTTCGCGGATAGCCGCTTCATCATCGACGATAAGAATGGTCTTTGTACTCATTAAACCCACCTTGGTCTCGACTTTGCTGCCAGCATTAAAACGGGATTAATTGACAGTTTCGTGACAAAACCGCAATCAGACCGCTGTTAGCGCGAAAAATGTCAAATTAATCAAATACTACCGTCTTATTTCCCTTCACTAATACCCGGTCTTCAAGGTGGTTGCGTAGGGCCCGGGCCAGAACGGCCTTCTCTACATCTTTGCCCAGGCGCACCATGTCTTCCTTGCTGTGGCGATGGGAAACACGGATCACATCCTGCTCGATAATCGGCCCTTCGTCCAACTGCTCGGTGACGTAATGGCTGGTGGCACCAATCAGCTTAACGCCCCGCTCGAAGGCCTTTTGGTAGGGGTTGGCGCCGATAAAAGACGGCAGGAAACTGTGGTGAATATTGATCATCCGCCCGGCGTAGGCCTGACAAAATTCCGGCGGCACAATTTGCATATAGCGGGCCAGCACCACACAGTCGGCCCGGTACTGGGAGGTCAATTCCATGACCCTAGCCTGGGCCGGCGCCTTGTTATTTTTGTCCACCGGCACGTATTCAAAGGGGATGCCGTGCCACTCCACCATACTGCGCAGGTTCTCGTGATTGGAGATCACCAGCGGGATATCACAGTCCAGCTCGTCACTGTGCCAGCGGTGCAGCAAGTCGGCAATGCAGTGGGAGGCGTGACTGGCCAGAATCACCACACGGCGCTTCTGCTGGGAGTCCACCAGGTTCCACTCCATGCCGTACTCGTCGGCAATCGGGGCAAAGGCCTCGCGGAAGGCGTCCAGACCCAATTTGAGAGACTCCGCCTTTATTTCGTTGCGCATAAAAAACCAGGTGGTCTCAGCGTCGGCGTGGTAGTTGGCCTCGGTCAGCCAGCCCCCCTGCTCGGCAATGAACTGACTGACCTTGGCAACGATCCCCACCCGATCGGGACAACTGATGGTGAGGCGATATGTGTGTTCCATAATTATTACAACTACTCGTACATCAAATTTTGAAAATCGGCGGGCTTTGTTACACTCGATTCAGGATACCGCGCACCGCTTGCGGCAGGTCGGCGGGGAGCACCACCGTTTTGGCGTTGTCGGATTCCGACAGGGCGGTCAGGGAGTCAGCGTATTTCTCCCCCAGTAAATACAACACGGGCAGCTCGTCACCTTTAACCGCTTCAGACACCAGCTGGATTGCCGTGCCACTGGCCTTGGCCAGTACTACTTCCGCCTGGGCATCCCGCTTGGAAGCCTCCAGACGCCCTTCCGCTTCCAGGATGGCCGCCTGTTTTTCACCCTCTGCCTTGGTAACCGCCGCCCGGCGCTGGCGCTCAGCGGCGGCCTGTTCTTCCATCGCCTGCTGCATGGTGGGCGAGGGATTGATGTCCTGGATCTCCACCGTCTTCAGGGTAATGCCCCAGTCGGCAATATCGTCCGAGATACCCGCCTTGAGTTTAGCCTTGATCTGGTCCCGGGATGACAGCGCCGAATCCAGTGACATTTCGCCGATTATCGAGCGCAACGCCGTCTGCACCAGGTTCTGAATGGCGATGGTGTAATCCTCAACACCGTAGACGGACTTCTCCGGCGACACGATATTGATATAGGCCACCGCATTGGCAATGATGACGGCATTGTCCTGGGTAATCACCTCCTGAGAGGGCACATCCAGTACGATATCCTTGGTGGTCACTTTGTAGGCCACGGTATCCACGTAGGGAATAATCAGATTCAAGCCGGGGTTCAGGGTACTGTGATATTTGCCCAGACGCTGAACAATATGCTTGTAGCCCTGAGGGACGGTTCGCACCCCCATTGCCAAGGTCACTATCACCAGTAGCGCCAGGGCGCCGGTTACCGCCAAACCATCCATGTTGTTCTCCTTGTAAAGTAAGGGTCGCGGGCACTCAATCAGATTGAGCTGCCGTCCCCGGTTGCAGCGTAGGCCGCACAATCAGTGAGTTGCCGGAGACGTCCTCTACGGCAACTCTATCGCCCACATCCACCACATCCCGGCATATAAAGGTCCACTCTTCACTGCCCAGCAATGGCACCGAGAAGCGCACCCGGCCGTGGCCAAAACGCTCCACCTGTATCACCATGCCCTCTTGGCCCATCACTTGTTCCTTGGACATGCCAGACAGACTGCGGTCTTTCATCTTGGGGTGAACAAATCGGAACCACACGAACAGGTCCACCACCGAAAGAAACCCCCAGATAAGCAACTGCAGGGTAAAGCTCAAATCGATGGCGGCAATTATCAGCCCGACAGCAATGGCACTGGCACCAAACCACAGCATGACAAAGCTGGGAACGAATATTTCACTGGCCACCAACAGGGCACCCAGCACCATCCAGTGCCAGTACTGTATGTGGGTATTGAGCCACTCCATGATTGCATGTCCAATTTTGACTTATGACGTTGCCGACCCACCGGTGGGGCCAGCCGACCTATTTATGCGTTGTTTTGCTAATTATTCAAGCAGTTATAAGGAAAAAGTTACATATCCGCACGGCATTGTAGTGCCGCCGCGCCCCGCGACACGTATAATCCCGCCCCATGGAACCTCTCGTTGCACCCACTACTCCACCTTTGTTCAGCTACCGCCCCTATTGGGCGGAGTGCTTTGGCACCGCGCCCTTTTTGCCCACCTCCCGCGAAGAGATGGACGAATTGGGCTGGGACAGCTGCGATATCATCATCGTTACTGGGGACGCGTATGTCGATCACCCCAGTTTTGGCATGGCAGTGGTGGGCCGCGTTCTGGAAGCCCAGGGCTTTCGGGTCGGTATTATTGCGCAACCCGATTGGCAGTCCGCCGAGCCATTCAAGGCGCTCGGTCAGCCCAACCTGTTTTTTGGGGTGGCGGCCGGCAATATGGACTCGATGATCAACCGCTACACCGCCGATCGTCGCCTGCGCCACGACGACGCGTACTCACCGGATAATGTCGGCGGCAAACGCCCCGACCGGGCGGTCATAGTCTACGCCCAGCGCTGCCGCGAGGCCTATAAACAGACACCGATTGTGGTGGGCTCTATCGAGGCCAGCTTGCGGCGCATCGCCCACTACGATTACTGGAGCGACAAAGTGCGGCGCTCCATTCTGCTGGACTCCCGAGCCGACCTTTTGCTCTATGGCAACGCCGAGCGCGCTATCGTCGACGTCGCCCACCGGCTGTCCAGAGGCGAGGCGATCAGCGAGATTCAAAACCTGCGGGGTACGGCGTTTATTCGCGATGCGGTCCCGGAGGGCTGGACCGTGGTGGACTCCAGCCAAGTCGACACTCCGGGGAAAATAGACCCGATTACCAGTCCCTATGTGGATACCTCCGCGACCCCCGCCTGCAAAGACGCACAGAATGAGGAGCCTGCGCCCGCTCAAGCCGAGCAAGCAATACGCATCATCGATCCACTGCAAGCCCGCAAAACTGAGCTGGACCCACAGCGCAGCGTGATCCGCCTGCCCGATTACGAGACTGTCAAAAAGGATCCGGTGGCCTATGCCCACGCCGCACGGGTGTTGCACCTGGAGACCAACCCCGGCAATGCCCGGGCCTTGGTACAGCGCCACGGCGACAAAGAAGTGTGGCTCAATCCGCCCCCTATCCCCCTGGAAACCGAGGAACTGGACAGCGTCTTTGAGCTCCCCTATCAGCGCCGCCCTCACCCGCGCTACGGCAAGGCGCGCATTCCCGCCTACGAGATGATTCGCAACTCGGTGAATATTATGCGGGGCTGTTTTGGCGGTTGTACCTTCTGCTCCATTACCGAGCACGAGGGTCGCATCATTCAAAGCCGCTCCCAGGAATCCATTGTTCGGGAAGTCGAGAAAATTCGCGATCTATCCCCCGGCTTTACTGGCGTGGTTTCCGATTTGGGTGGTCCCACCGCCAATATGTGGCGACTGCGCTGTAAGAGTGAGCAGATTGAAAAACGTTGCCGACGCCTGTCCTGCGTTTATCCCGGTATTTGTAAAAACCTGGATACCGACCAGACCCCCCTGATCGATCTCTACCGGGCAGTGCGAAATGTCGACGGGGTGAAAAAAGTCCTTATTGCCTCCGGGCTGCGTTATGACCTGGCAGTGGAGACCCCGGAGTACGTCCGGGAGTTGGTCACCCATCACGTCGGCGGTTACCTGAAAATAGCACCGGAGCACTCCGAAGACAGCCCGCTTTCCAAGATGATGAAACCGGGCATGGGCAGTTACGATCGCTTTAAAGCGATGTTTGACAAGTACTCCAAAGAAGCGGGCAAAGAACAGTACTTGATTCCCTACTTTATTGCCGCCCACCCCGGCACCCGGGACGAAGACATGATGAATCTGGCGATGTGGCTCAAGCGCAACGGTTTTCGCGCCGACCAGGTCCAGGCCTTTTATCCCTCGCCAATGGCCAATGCCACCGCCATGTATCATTCGGGCAAAAACCCGCTGAAAAAAGTCACTCGCAACAGTGAACCGGTATTTGCCGCCAAGGGGCTTAAACAGCGCCGTCTACACAAGGCTTATCTGCGCTATCACGACCCCGATGGCTGGCCGGCGATTCGCGAGTCACTGCAGAAAATGGGTCGGCGAGATCTTATCGGCTACGGCAAAAAACATTTGGTGCCACCGCGTCAACCGGTGAACTGGACTCCCAAAAACGGCAAAGCCGGGGCCAAGGGCAAACGCGTCCTCACTCAACATACCGGTCTCCCACCGCGCGCCCGCAAGTAGCGCCGCTTGGTGGGAAGCATCGCTAGAAGCAAATCGACAAGCGCAGAAAAACACCGCGGCAAGTTCTCGCAATGACCCAGAATGTTTAATAAAGCCGAGCTGACAAATTGCTTTAAAACCTTTCTCAGCAACAAAAAATTCACTATTTCGGCCCCTAAACCGCTTCCTCTGAGCGTGGAGACTGTGTATAAATAACGTGCTGGCTATAGATGCAGCTCGGTTTTATGTAAAAGCACCACGAAGTCGTTTTAAGTACCTCGTTCTGTTTCATAACTACCCTGCCTATTTCAGCTAACGCCAATTCAGGCAACTACTTTTGCACAACGAGGTTAAACTCATGTCCACAACCACCGGTAAAGTAAAATGGTTCAACGAGACTAAAGGTTTTGGTTTCATTGAGCAGGAATCCGGCCCCGATGTATTTGTTCACTTCAGCGCTATTAACGGCTCTGGCTTCAAAACCCTGGCCGAAGGCCAAGCGGTTGAGTTTGAAGTTCAAGCCGGCCAAAAAGGCCCTCAAGCGGCCAATGTAAACGTCATCTAAATGCTGCTGCCGGTGCACCCGGCATCAAGCGATGATGTGAGCGGCGCCCGAGGGCGCCGTTTTTTATGCTTTTTTTACTTACACCATTCTTACTGTCACAACATTTTAAGCAGCACCAAAGCCGTCTCTAGCGATGGGTGATGTACCAGCAATAGTGGATTGGTTTTTTGCGCCGTTTAAAGTCTTCGTCCAGCGACCAGGACGTTCGGTCCTCAACACAAAACCCCTCTGTTACTGCAGCGTCGAGCTGGAAATCCCGGCGATTATTGGAAAAGATCAGCAGCCCCTGTGCCGACAAACGGGCCATTGCCCCCTCAATCAGCGCGACATGATCCCGCTGAATATCCAACACATCCTCCATACGCTTGGAGTTGGAAAAGGTCGGCGGGTCGAGCAGGATTAAATCAAACTCTTCGTCACACTCTGCCAACCACTGCCGGCAGTCGGCTCGCACCGTGCGATGCCGCACCTCGCTTAGACCATTGAGAGACAGGTTGCGGCGCGCCCATTGCAGGTAAGTATTGGACATATCCACCGATGTGCTGTGACGAGCGCCGCCGACACCGGCGTGAACCGTCGCCGCCCCGGTGTAGCAAAATAAGTTCAAAAAGCGTTGGCCTGCAGCGCGTTTGGCTATATCCAAGCGCACCGGCCGGTGATCCAGAAACAAGCCCGTATCCAGGTAGTCGTGCAGGTTTACCAAAAGCTTGGCCTGCCCTTCTTCAACCTCCAGGAACTCGCCGGTTTCGCTCTGACGGCGGTACTGCTCAGTGCCCCGTTGTCGACGGCGTTCTTTGATGGCGATCTTGGTCTCGGGAAGTTCAAATACCTGGGCACAAGCCTCTACCGTATCCCGCAGCCGCTGCCGGGCTTTGTCTTCATCGACGGAAGACGGCGCCGCATATTCAGCGATGTGCACAGCACCGCCATACACATCCACCGCTACGGCATACTCTGGCATATCGGCATCGTAGGCTCTGTAACAGCTGACATCTTCACGCTTGCGCCATTTTTGTAATTGCTTGAGATTCTTGCGCAGGCGGTTGGCAAACATCTCACCGCCGGCACTGAGTTTTGGTGCCACAGCCTCGGGTTGCCCTTGGGCCGAGGTGCGTTCCTTTACCGCGTTGTCGGCATTCACATCAAACAACAGCAGCTTGCTGGGCAGGGTGCCGTTAAGAAACTGGTATTGGCGACGACTGCGCAAACCCATGCGCTTGCCCAGTGAGGGATTACCGGTAAACACCGCCGCCTGCCAACCCTCAAACTCCGCCAACAGCCGCTGCCCCAGATGTCGATAGAGGTGGACCAACTCGGCCTCGTCACCCAACCTCTCACCATAAGGAGGATTACAGATCACCAAGCCAAAGTTCATTTCACGGTGGGTGGGCCGGGTCAGATTGGCCAATTCCCGACGGCTGACCCGGACCTGGCTTTGCAGCCCGGCACGATCAATATTGTCCTGAGCCTGGGCCAGTATTTTGCCGCCGGCGTCGTAACCGCGAATCTCCGGCCACTGGCGAGTCATGGCCACGGCCTGCCGGCGCTGGGCATCCTCTAAAATGCGCTGCCACATATCAGGCCGGTGCTGGCGCCAGCCACTGAAGCCCCAGTAACGCCGCTGCAGTCCCGGCGCGATATCCATCGCCATCATCGCGCCCTCTATCAACAAGGTCCCGGAGCCACAGAGTGGGTCGATCAGCGCCCCTCCCCTGGCAGCGATACCCGGCCAATCTGCCCGCAGCAATAAGGCCGCCGCGAGGTTCTCCTTTAGGGGCGCCATGGCACCGGCCTGTCGGTAGCCCCGGCGGTGAAGGCTTTCACCGGAAAAATCGATGGCAACCACTGCCCGCCCCTTGCGAAGCCGCACATGGATGCGCAAATCCGGGCGCTGTTTGTCCACCGAAGGGCGATCCAGGCCCCGCTCCTGAAACGCATCCACCACCGCGTCTTTGCAACGCAGGGCACCAAAGTGACTGTTGCGGATTTCCCGGTTGCTGCCTGCAAAATCCACCGAGATGGTGCCCCCCGCCGCCACATGGGCGCTCCAGTCAATTGCCTTCATACCCGCATAGAGGGAATCTGCATCGTGGCAGGGGTAGTCATTCAAGGGCAGCAATACCCGGTTGGCCAGCCGCGACCACAGGCACAAGCGATAGGTAACTTCCTGAGGCGCCGACACGCTAACCGCCCCGACTGTTTCCCGTCCAACCTCGGCCCCAAGCGCCTTGCACTCGTCGGCAAGTAGACCTTCCAGGCCTTTGGGGCAGGTGATATTTAGGGCGAGATGTTGCTTCATAGATCCTCGGTTGGCCGTAGTGCCTTGTAAAAAGACTTAGTAATCAAACAGATAATTTGTTTATACGCGCTTTATCTAAAAGATGTCAGTTTTATGAAAAAAAGGTCTTCGACGAAAAGTGTGAATATTTGCTTTCATGGATTTGCAGCGGCTTACGCGGTATCCCTCGCCGCTGATGGTTACCTCAACGACGGGTGGGCTTCCCCAGCCCCACTCTCACTAGGACGCCCCGGGACGCCGGAACGCCGGAACGCCGGGACCGCCTTGACGAGGTGCAAGGGAGTTGCAAGGCCGTTAGACGGTATCACAACTGTGACACTTAACAGCGGCCATACAACTGAACAAAGCAGCCAAGCAATGCAGCAACACGTTGAACCAATGGAGGCAGTTGCCCTATGAAAAGACAGAAACGCGATATGACTGAGCGTGCGTACCAACGTGGTTATCAAGCCGGCATCGGAGGACGGAACAAAGCGCTGTGTCCCCACAGCCAACCCAAAATGAAACACGAATGGATGTCAGGTTGGCGGGAAGGCCGCTCCGACCTGTGGGACGGCATCGACACCGCCACCGCGCTGCAGAAGCAAGCGTTTCACTAACCCCGCTACTTACAAGTTCACTCCAACATCGAACAACGAGACAAAGGCCCTAACGGGCCTTTTTTCGTTTTTCAGGCACCGCACTACTCTCCACCTCATCGGGCGGGGCGATCCCAGCCATGGCGTAGACGTCTTTCACTTCCTTGGGGGCCAGCTCGGTCCATTGCCCGACCTTAACCTTAGAGGGGATAAAGACATTGCCATAGCGCACCCGCTTGAGGCGGTTAACCTGCAGGCCCTGTGATTCCCACAATCGCCGGACCTCCCGGTTGCGCCCCTCCATGATCACCACGTAGTACCAGTGATTGATGCCTTCACCGCCACCGTCAACAATATCGGTAAATCGTGCCACCCCATCTTCCAGGGCCACACCTTTGACCAGGGCCCGCATATTGTCCTCGGTTGCCACTCCCATCACCCGGCACAGGTATTCCCGTTCGATAACGGTAGAGGGGTGCATGAGCTTATTGGCCAATTCGCCGTCGGTGGTAAACAGCAACAAGCCCGTAGTGTTGTAGTCCAAACGGCCCACACAGACCCAACGCTCACCTTTCAGGCGAGGCAGACGATCGAATACTGAACGCCTGCCCTCGGGGTCCTTGCGACTGCAGATTTCGCCCTCGGGCTTGTTATACAGCAGTACCCGGGGGCGCTTGGCCGCTGGCGACGCGGTTTTTATCGCGCGACCATCAAAGGCTATGCGAGCGGCGGGGTCGACCCGGTCCCCCAGACTGGCAGTTTTACCGTTGACCTTTACCCGGCCGTCGCTGATGGCCCGCTCCATTTCTCGGCGGGAACCCAGGCCGGCACGGGCCAGGACTTTTTGTAGTTTCTCGTCAGTAGTGGTCATATCAGCGGCCGTTCTCCAGATAGGGAGATCCATCTGGATCGGCTTCGGCTTCGGCTTCGGCTTCGGCTTCGGCTTCGGCTTCGGCTTCGGCTTCGGCTTCGGCTTCGGCTTCGGCTTCGGCTTCGGCTTCGGCTTCGGCTTCGGCTTCGGCTTGATCAGTGTTCGCCGCCTCAGCAGCCGGGTCAACGCTGTCGTCGCCCAAGGCCAGTTCTCCGTTCAGCGAGTCCAGATCGGCGATCTCTGCCAGGCTGGGTAGCTCGTCCAGGTTGCTGAGATTGAAGTAGTCGAGAAATTTGCGTGTGGTGGCGTACATGGCCGGCCGTCCGGGAACGTCTTTGTGGCCAACCACCCGCACCCACTCCCGCTCCTGCAGGGTCTTGATAATATGGGAGCTCACCGCCACACCGCGGATATCCTCGATATCGCCGCGGGTGATGGGCTGCCGATAGGCAATCAGTGCCAGGGTTTCCAGCATGGCCCGGGAGTAGCGCTGGGGCTTTTCCTCCCACAGCCGGCCCACCCAGGGCGCGACCTCTTCCACGACCTGAAAACGGTAGCCACTGGCAACCCGCTTAAGGGTATAACCGCGCCCCTCGCAGTCGCGCTGAATGTCCAGCAGGGCATCCTGGAGATCGACGGTATCGGGACGTTCATCATCCTCAAATAGTTCGGCCAGGTGTTTGAGTTCCAGTGGCCGTCCTGCCGCCAGCAGGGCGCCTTCAAGTACGCGTTTTAGCTGTTGCTGTTCCATAGTCAACCGGTCTTCGCTTTTACATGGATGGGCGCAAAAGGCTCAGACTGGACAATCTCCACCAATGATTCTTTGATTAATTCCATAACCGCCAGGAAGGTTACTACCACCCCCAGCCGCCCTTCTTCCGCGCGGAACAGGGTGACAAAGGGCATAAAGCCTTGCTGGCCCTTGAGCCGCGCCAGCACTTCCGACATGCGCTCCCGAGTCGACAGTTTTTCCCGCTCCACCTGGTGGCTTTCAAACAGGTCGGCCCGGCGCAGTACTTCCCCCAGCACCATCACCAGTTCCCGCAGATCCACCTCCGGCTCCGGCCGGGTCTTCTCCAATGGCGGCGGCTCCACCTCGGACAGGTGAACCTCGCGCCCCACTCGGGGCAGCTCGTCCAGATTCTCAGCCGCCTGCTTGAAGCGCTCGTACTCCTGTAGACGGCGAATCAGTTGAGCCCGAGGGTCTTCTTCTTCATCGAGCTCTTCCGATGAGCGCGGCAGCAACATGCGGGATTTGATTTCGGCCAACATCGCCGCCATCAACAGGTACTCCGACGCCAACTCGAATTGCATAGCATTCATCATGTTGACGTACTGCATGTACTGCTCAGTGATCTGGGAAACGTTAATTTCCAGAATATCGAGGTTTTGCCGCTTGATCAGATACAACAATAGGTCCAGCGGCCCCTCAAAGGCCTCCAGAAAAACTTCCAGCGCTTCAGGGGGAATATACAGGTCTTTGGGGAGCTCGGTGATGGGCTTGCCCTGCACCACCGCGAAGGGCATTTCACCCTGTTGCGGTAGCTGGCGCAAGGCCTGCAGACTGACGATTTCCATCACCTCCGGCTGATCGCTCAGCGGCTCCAGCGGCGCTGGGGCGGGTTGATTGGCTACCGCCTCCTCGCTGTTGTCACTGATCTCCGCCTCGCGGATGTTATCGTCCTGCACTCGCGTCCTCGCTGGTGTTGTCGAGCAAAGGCGCAATTATACGGCTATCCGCTCCGCCATCACAGAGCATCGTCAAACAGACTCACGTCTCCCAGGCCGCGGCGGACGATTACCGGTACATCGTCCACTAAATCCACCACCGAAGTGGCCTCCAAACCGCAGTAGCCTCCATCGATCACCAGGTCGAGCTGATGACCGAGGGTATCGCGGATATCGTAGGGATCGGTCATCGGCAGATCGTCGTCCGGGGGGATCAGACTGACGCTCATCAGCGGCTCGCCGAGCTCTGCCAGCAAATCCTGGCAGATTTGATTGTCCGGCACCCGCAAGCCGATACTCTTGCGCTTGGGGTGGGCCAGCCGTTTGGGGACTTCAGGGCTGGCTTTGAGGATGAAGGTATAAGGGCCGGGTATCAGGTTTTTCAGTACTCGAAAGGCCGAATTGTCGACTCGGGCATAATTACCCAGCTCGGATAAATCCCGACACACCAGAGTAAAATTGTGATTCTTGTCCAGTCGCCGTATTGCCCTGATCCGCTCCAGGGCTGTTTTATCACCGAGGTGACAACCCAAGGCGTAGGCAGAGTCTGTGGGATAGGCAATGACGCCACCCTGTCGGACAATATCCGCCGCTTGCTTGATAAGTCGCGCCTGGGGGTTTTCCGGATGGATCTGAAAAAATTGTGTCATGGTGCAGAGACTCCTGAAGGTTCACCGCCCACACTTAGCCAGCGCTGCCACACCGGGCGGCACTGACCGATGACGCTGCTGTCACAGCCGAGGTCGCACCAGGGGTTGGGCTGGTGAAAGTCACTGCCGGCACTGGCTGCAAGATCGAACTCCCGACACAGCTCCCGCAAATAGCGAATCTCGACTTCCGGTGGACGGCCGTTGCACACTTCCAAGCCATCGCCGCCCGCGTCGACAAATTCGCCAAGAAAACGCCGCAGCTTGGCATTGGTCATTTTGTATTGGGTGGGATGGGCCAGCACCGCGGTGCCGCCGGCCTCGACGATCCAGGTAACCACTTCTGACATGGTCGGCCACATGGCCTTAACGTCACCAATCTTGCCGTTACCCAGGTAGCGGTCAAAGGCATCGGCCACTGAATTCACCATGCCCAATTCCACCATTGCTTTAGCAAAGTCCGGGCGACCGATTGCCCGGCCATCCGCGGCGTCCGCGACCTGCTGATACACTCCGGACAACCCTTTCTTTTCCAGCCGTCGACCGATCTCTTGTGCCCGGCTTTGGCGGGCCAGTCGCTGGCTGTCTGCCGCTTGATTGATGATCTCACTATCCAGATCGACCCCCAAACCCAGAATGTGAATGGTGACGCCATTCCAGGTGCACGACAGCTCCAGGCCGGCGACCATCTGCATCCCGCCAGTTTGGGAGCTTGCCAACTCCCCGTAGGCCGCCAGGGTGTCGTGATCGGTAATGGCCAGCAACTCAACACCACGGCCCCGAGCCCGCTGAATAAGCTCGGCCGGGGTGAGACTACCATCAGAGGCGGTGGTGTGGGTATGTAAATCAACTATCAAAAAGGGCTCTCCCCAAATTTGTGAATGCAGCGTTATTGGCTGTACGCCGCAACCGGCAGTAGTGGGCTGACGCCAAAGCGGCTATAGTGTCGGCCTGCATTAACCACCCCACTCCGAACAGCATACAGGACAAAGCATGCCGGAACAGGCTCCTCGGCAACAACGCCACAGTGTTGTCACCAATCTGTTATTCAATATCGTGATTCCCACGCTGATCATGACCAAGCTCAGCGATGAGGACGAATTGGGCGCTTCCCTGAGTATCGCCATCGCCCTGGCCTTTCCGCTGGCCTTCGGTGCCTGGGATTTTATCAAAACCCGTCGCGCCAATGTGTTTTCTGCACTGGGTTTTATCAGCATTTTGCTTACCGGCGGCATCAGCCTGATGGAGCTCGATCCCAAATATATCGCGATTAAGGAAGCAGCGATTCCCGCCATCATCGGCTTGGCGACCCTGGCCTCCATGTACACCCGCTACCCACTGATCCGCACATTACTGCTCAACGACGACATTATCGACACCGACAAAGTCAGCGACGCCCTGGCTCAGCGGCAATGCCAACGCGACTTCGATCTGGCACTGCGCCGGGCTACCTATATGGTGGCCGGATCGTTCTTTCTGTCCTCGGTGCTGAACTACGCCCTTGCCAAAATTCTTCTGGTGAGTCCGCCCGGTACCCCTGAATACAGTGCTGAACTGGGCAAGATGACCGGTTTAAGCTTTCCGGTCATTGCCCTGCCCTGCACCCTGGTGATGATGGGCGCGCTGCTCTATTTATTTCGCCAAATCAAACGCCTGACTGATTTGGAGTTGGAACAGATTTTTCGTCACCAGTAAAACGCCAAACCCCGCACACAGCCTCAGCCAGCCCACAACAGGAGACCGCCATGCTCTACGCCATCATCAGTGAAGACGTCGAAAACAGCCTGGAAAAACGCCAGGGTGCCAGAGCTGACCATATCGCGCGCTTAGAGCAGCTCAAGGCAGAAGGCCGCCTGGTATTGGCGGGCCCCCACCCGGCTATCGACAGTGAAGATCCCGGTGAAGCCGGCTTTACTGGCAGTCTGGTAGTGGCTGAGTTTTCTTCCCTCGACGAGGCCCAGCAGTGGGCAGACGCCGATCCCTATATCACGGCGGGTGTCTATCAGCGGGTGGTGGTGAAGCCCTACAAGAAAGTACTGCCCTAAGACCTCGCGCTGCGCCCCGTTAACGGCCGATCTCTGTGGCAGGACCATCAATTGAACTACCCGTAGAACTGCTTTACTCTTGTGAGTTAACTAGTTACAGCCATTTATTAACGTGGAAATTTCAGTGAAGAAATTATTCCCCCTGCTCGTGCTTTGTTTCGCCACCCTAGCCGCCGCGCAGGCGTGGTCGCAAACACGCTATATCACCGATACTGTCTATGTGCCGCTGCGGGTGGGCAACACCACCAAGCATCGCATTGTCCATCGAGGCTTGCCCAGCGGCACTGAACTACAAGTGATTAACTCCGAGGGCGATTGGTCCCAGGTCCGCACCAAAGGCGGGCTGGAGGGCTGGCTGCCCTCCCACTACCTGGATGAATCCCCCGCTGCCAAAACCCAACTGCGGGCCGCCCATAACAAAGTGGTCGAGCTGACCGAGGCAAATCGCGAGCTGCAAGACAAACTGGCCAACTCCGCCCAGGCCAGCCAACAAAACAGCAGCGTTATCAACGAGTTAAAAGAGGAAAACAGCGCCCTCGCCCAGGAGCTGGAAGAAATCAAACGCATCTCCTCCAACGCCATTAAACTCGACGAAGAGAATCGCCGCTTATTGGAAAGCAACCAGTTGCTCTCCAGCGAAGTCGACGTGCTCAGAACCGATAACGCCCGGCTGCGGGAGAACAAAGAAAACGAATTCTTCTTAAATGGCGCCTTTGCCGTGCTAATCGGCGTAATGATCACCCTGATTGTGCCGCGAATGATGCCCAAGAAGCGCTCGGAGTGGGTGTAGGATGATGCCCCGAGCCGGGACCAGACTCAGCCTGTTTCTGCTGCTGACGCTACTCACCAGCACCGTTTCGCTGGCCGAGGCAGACAAGCGGCCTCAGGTCACGCTGCATACCAGCCAAGGCGATATTGTGCTGGCCCTTTACCCCGATAAAGCACCGGTTACCGTGGCCAATTTTCTCGGCTATGCCCGCAGCGGTTTTTACGACAACACCATTTTTCATCGGGTAATTCGCCGTTTTGCTGTTCAGGGTGGCGGCTACACTAAAGACCTGGTGGAAAAGCCCAATGGCGAGCCGATCGTCAATGAGGCCAAAAGTAGCGGCCTGCGCAACGACCGCTGGACCGTGGCGATGGCTCGCACTGCCGACCCCGACAGCGCCCGCTCCCAGTTCTTTATCAATATGCGCATGAACCTGTCACTGGATGCCCGCGCCGGACGAGCCGGATACGCGGTATTTGGCGAGGTGATTGACGGCCAGCACGTGGTGCGGGATATTGCGAACTCAAAGACCCACGCCTACGGTGGCTTTGACGACCTGCCGGTAGAGCCCATCCTGATCGAGAGCGTAACCGTCGCTGCCGACCAATCGACGTCACCGCACTGAATGGGTGCGAGGCCCAGCCATGACTGCACTTAGCATCAACCTCAACAAAATTGCGTTGATCCGCAACTCCAGGGATACCGAGTACCCCAGCGTCCCCTTACATGCCGCGCGGTGTGTCGCGGCGGGCGCCCACGGCATTACTGTGCACCCCCGCCCCGATCAGCGTCATATTCGCGCCGACGACTGCTATGAGTTGGCCGCGATGCTGGATGTGGAGTTCAACATTGAGGGCAACCCCTTTGCTGCCCCTATGAAAAGCGATCGCCCCGGGGTCAGTGACTACCCGGGTTTTCTCAACATCATTCGCAAGACCCGGCCCGCCCAGTGCACCCTGGTACCCGACACCAACAGCCAACTGACCTCTGACCACGGTTTCGATCTGACCCGGGACGGCGAGCGCCTGTTGCCTATTATCGAGGAATTACATGAGCTGGGGGTGCGGGTCAGCCTGTTTATGGACCCGGTGGAAGAGCAAATCAGACTAGCCCGTGAAATTGGCGCCGACCGCATTGAGCTCTATACTGGCCCCTACGCCAGCGCCTTTGGCAGCAATGACCAGGATCAGGTGCTGCAAACATTTATAGATGCCAGCGACGTGGCCGCAGAGATAGGCCTTGGGCTCAACGCCGGCCACGATCTCAACCTCCACAACCTGATGCTATTTAGCAGCAGCGTAAAAGACTTGTTGGAAGTCTCGATTGGTCACGCGTTTACCGTCGACGCCATCGAAATGGGCCTGGAAAAAGCCGTTAAGTCCTACCTCGCCTGCCTGTAATCCTAGGCCACAGTACAGCGAAATCGTTCACCGCAGCAAACCATCGACTTGGCACTCTGAAAAAACACGCTGACTTAACATCCCTAAATCGGGATAAAAGAAATGGGGTGGCCGACGGGGATCGAACCCGCGACAACAGGAATCACAATCCTGGACTCTACCAACTGAGCTACGGCCACCATTGAGATGGGTTTCCTGTAATGGCACGCCCGACAGGATTCGAACCTGTGACCGACGGCTTAGAAGGCCGTTGCTCTATCCAGCTGAGCTACGGGCGCAACACCGCCTGTTTAGGGTTATCGAAAGTGGTCGGGGTAGAGAGATTCGAACTCCCGACATCCTGCTCCCAAAGCAGGCGCGCTACCAGACTGCGCTATACCCCGAGACGTAACCCATATGCCCCGCTACAGGAGCTGCGCATGATACGCAGGCACCCCTGCCTCGTCAACGTATTTTGGTAAAAATCTTATAGTAGTCAGTGGCCTGGCCGCATCCCCCGTGCGACAATACCGCCCTCTTTCGTAGTGACGTGATTAAAAGGTATAGGCAATGACTGCACGCATCCTCGACGGTAAAGCGCTGGCGGCAAGCTGGGAAGAACAGCTGGCCAAGCGGGTCGCGGTTATCAAAGAAAAATCGGCGGGCAAAACACCAATTTTGGCCACCATTTTGGTGGGTGACGACCCCGCCTCAGCCACCTACGTCAAGATGAAGGGCAACGCCTGTCGCCGGGTGGGCATGGACTCCCTGGCGGTGGAGATGCCCGCCAGCACCACCACCGAACAGCTGCTTGCCAAAATCGACGAGCTCAACAGCGACCCCAACGTTCACGGCATTCTGTTGCAGCATCCGGTGCCAGAGCAAATCGATGAGCGGGCATGCTTTGACGCCATCTCGCTGGAGAAAGACGTCGACGGCGTCACCTGTCTCGGTTTTGGCCGCATGGCCATGGGCGAAGAAGCCTACGGCTGCGCCACTCCCAAAGGCATTATGCGCATTCTGGAGCACTACGAGATTCCTCTGGAGGGGCAACACGCCGTGGTGGTGGGTCGCAGCCCGATTCTCGGCAAACCCATGGCGATGATGCTGCTGCAGGCCAACGCAACGGTGACCATCTGCCACTCCCGGACCCGCAACCTGCCAGAGCTGATCAAGCAGGCCGATATCGTGGTGGGCGCGGTGGGCAAACCCGAGTTTATCAAGGCTGAGTGGATCAAAGAGGGCGCGGTGGTTGTCGATGCCGGTTACCACCCCGGCGGTGTCGGCGATATCGAGCTGGCCCCTCTGCACGACAAAGCGAGCGCCCTTACTCCGGTCCCCGGTGGCGTTGGCCCCATGACCATCAACACCTTGATCTTCCAGACGGTGACTTCTGGCGAAAAATCCTTGGGCTGACACCGGCCAGATGGAACAGACACAACCCAAGACCCAGCCCAAGAAGAAACGCCGGCGCCCGCGCAAACCCAAGGTAATCGGTCCGGGGCAGAAGTTTGCCCGGCAATTGCTGATCGGCGTAATGCACGGGTTGTTTCTGTTGACCCGCAGCCTGCGCTTTGCCAATACCCCGGCGATAGAGCAACCCTGCGTTATGGCGGTGTTCCACGACGAGCTGCTGGCGCTCTGCCAGCATTTCCGTCACCAGGACATCACCACCATTGCCTCGCAAAACCACTTTGGCTACGCCATTGCCAAAGCTCTCGAACACAATGGCTATGAAGTCGCTCTGGGCTCGCCCAGCCGGGGTGGCCAAGATGCGTTTTTTCAATTACTAAGGGCCGCCCGCAAGGGGCGCACAGTGGCGTTCACGGTGGACGGCTCCCGGGGCCCCCGGCACGAGATGAAGCCCGGCGCTGTGGTGCTGGCCCGCAAAGCCGGTCTCCCCCTTTACCTGGTCAGAGTTCAATGCAAAGGGTGGCGAATTAGCTCTACCTGGGATAAGTTCAAGATTCCCCACCCCTTTAGCACAGCCACTTTTTACAGCGAACGCTTCCCTCTAGAGAACTATGGTGACGAAGTCCCGGTCGAAGACATCGTAAAGGATGCTGAAAAGCGCCTTGTGGCACTATTGGCCGACGACTACCGGGGAAGCACATGACATTGAAGCGCTGGCAGCGCGTAAGCTTATTGTTGATCTACGCCGCACTCATTGCAGCGCTGTCGCTGGTGCCTGCCGGTAGCTCCCCTATCCCTCTGAGTATTTGGGATAAATTCCAGCATTTTGGCGCCTATTTTTTGTTGATGGCGCTGGCCTACCCGCTGACCAACAGCATGCGCTGGAGACTGATAGGGGCAGTCCTGGTGATAGCCTATAGCGGCCTATTAGAGGTCGCCCAGCGCTTGGCACCGGGACGGGTTGCCTCACCTCAGGATCTGCTGGCCAATAGCCTAGGTGTAATTTGCGCCTTTGCGATTATGGCCTCGGTGAGCTTGTGGCTCCGCCATCGCGGCAAGCAAAACAAGGCAAAATAAACACCCTGTACTTCAAGCTTTCCGACCCTAATAGCAACCTATTCTCTGCGCCAGGTGGTACCCTCGCGACTGTCTTCCAACACCACGCCCTGGGCCTTCAATGAATCGCGGATCTCATCGGCGCGGGCGAAGTCCCGGTTTTTCTTGGCGGCCTGACGCTCTGCAATAAGCGCTTCAATCTCGTTTTCCGCTAAACTGTCGCCACCGCCCGACTGCAAAAAAGCGCCGGCAGGGCTTTGCAGAATCCCCAGAACCGAGCCCAGGGATTTCAATAGCCCGCTCTGCTCCCGCAGCGTTAGATCATGGCCATTGGCCCGGGCGGTATTCATGTCCCGCACCAGATCGAACAAGACCGCCAGCGCCTCGGGCACATTAAAGTCGTCACACATGGCGGCATCAAAACGTTGCACCACCTCGTTATCTTGCGATAACTGCTCGTAACTCAACGCCGAGACCTCATCCAGGCCTTTCAAGGCGTGGTAGAAACGCTCCAGGTTTTGCTTGGCAATCTGCAGATTATCTTCCGAGTAGTTAATGGCGCTGCGGTAGTGGCTTGAAAGGAGAAAGTAACGCACCACTTCCGGGTGGTACTTATCCAGAATCTCCCGGATGGTGAAGAAGTTGCCCAACGATTTGGACATTTTCTCGTTGTCGACCCGTACCGCACCGGCATGCATCCAAGTGGTGGCATAGGGTTTTCCGGTGGCCGCCTCGGATTGGGCAATCTCGTTCTCGTGATGGGGGAACACCAGGTCCGGTCCGCCGCCGTGGATATCAAAGCTGTCACCCAGGCAGCAGGTGGACATGGCCGAGCACTCGATATGCCAACCCGGGCGGCCGTCGCCCCAGGGCGAGGGCCAGCTCACTTCGCCGGGCTCGGCAGCCTTCCACAGCGCGAAATCCCTTGGGTCTTCCTTTGCTTCATCGACAGCAATGCGGGCACCCGCCAGAAGTTCATCCGGCTTTTTACCCGACAATTTACCGTAGTCGGCAAAGCGATCGACCCGGTAGTAAATGTCGCCATTGGCGGCCTGGTAGGCAAAGCCCTTCTCTATCAATGCCGCAATCATGCGTTGAATGTCGTCTATATGGGCCGTTGCCCGGGGCTCGCCGTCAGGGGGAGTGATACCCAGGCGCTCAGCGTCCTCGTGCATGGCCGCTATAAAGCGCTCAGTCAGATCGCCGAAGGGCTCGCCGTTTTCCTCGGCGCGACGCAGAATTTTGTCGTCAATATCGGTGATGTTGCGGATATAGGTCAGCTCGTATCCCTTGGCGCGCAGGTAGCGGCTGATAACATCAAAGGCGACCAACACCCGGGCGTGACCGAGGTGACAGTAGTCGTAAACGGTCATACCACACACGTACATGCGGATTTTACCGGGCTCCAGGGGGACCAGTGGCTGCTTACCGCGGGACAGGGTGTTATAGATATTGATGGTCATGCTGTGTCCAATAATGACTGGGTGTGAATGGCCAAACTCAAGCTTGAGACTCGCTCTTGCCCCAGCTATCCCGCAGAGCGATGGTGCGATTAAACACCGGGGTATCGGCGCTGTGATCGCAGCGATCCGCCACAAAGTAGCCAGTGCGCTCAAATTGATAGTGGCTCTCCGGGGCCGCTTCGACTAAACCCGGCTCTACCCAGCAGTTGTCGAGAATTTCCAGCGAGTCGGGATTAACGTGCTGCATAAAGTCTTCTCCGCCACGGTCCGGCGCCTCGTGATTAAACAGGCGGTCGTAATTGCGCACTTTGGCTTTTTTGCCATGGCTCGCCGATACCCAATGGATCACGCCCTTGGGCTTTACGCCGTCGGCGGGGTCTTCGCCCAAGGTGCCAGGATCATAACTGCAGTGCACCTCGACGACATTGCCCTCGGCATCGGTGACCACGTCCTCGGCCAATAGTACATAGGCATTGCGCAGACGGACTTTTTTGCCCAACACCAGGCGCTTGAACTTCTTGTTGGCCGACTCCCGGAAGTCGTCCCGCTCAATGTAAATCTCGCGGCTGAACGGCAAAGTGCGCTCCCCCAGATCATCGCGGTTGGGGTGGCCCGGCGCGCTCAGATGCTCGACCTTATCCTCTGGGTAATTGCTAATCACCAGTTTGAGGGGGTCCATCACACACATGGCCCGGGGGGCGTTTTTGTCCAGGTCGTCGCGGATGGCGTGCTCCAGCATGGCCATATCGACAATGCCTTCACTGCGGGCCACGCCCACCATCTCGCAAAATTTACGCAGCGACGCCGGGGTAAATCCACGCCGGCGCATCCCGGCGATGGTCGGCATGCGGGGATCGTCCCAGCCGGCCACCACCCCTTCATCTACCAGAGCCTTGAGCTTGCGCTTGCTGGTAACGGTGTAGTTGATATTGAGCCGGGCAAATTCATATTGCCGGGGCTGACAGGGCACGGGCAAATTGTTGAGGAACCACTCGTACAGCGGCCGATGGTCTTCAAACTCCAGCGTACAGATGGAGTGGGTTATCCCCTCTTGGGCATCGGACTGGCCGTGGGTGAAGTCATATGAAGGATAGATACACCATTTGTCGCCAGTCTGGTGGTGTGACTGTTTGCGGATGCGGTAGATAACTGGATCCCGCAAGTTTAGGTTGGGCGAGGCCATATCGATCTTGGCCCGCAATACCTTGCTGCCCTCCTCGTAGGCCCCATCGCGCATGGCGCGGAACTCGGCCAGATTTTCATCAACGCTGCGATCCCGGTAGGGACTGTTGCGGCCGGGCTCCGTCAGGGTGCCACGGTATTCCCGGGTTTCTTCAGCGCTAAGCTCACAGACATAGGCCTTGCCCGCTTGAATCAAGTGCTCGGCATAGTTGTAGAGGGTATCGAAATAATCCGAGGCGTAGCGCACCGGGCCGGACCACTGATAGCCCAACCAGCGCACATCCTCCTGGATGGCATCAATATAAGCCTGTTCTTCCTTGGCGGGGTTGGTGTCGTCAAAGCGCAGGTGGCACTGACCACCAAACTGCTCTGCCAGACCAAAATTCAGGCAAATGGATTTGGCGTGCCCGATATGCAAAAAGCCGTTGGGCTCGGGGGGGAAGCGCGTTACCAGTGCGCCCTCCGCCAGGCGGCCTGCGTCGATATCCGCCTGCACAACGCCGCGCAGAAAATTGTTGCCGTGTACTTCTGTTTCGCTCATCAACCTAGTCCGATTGCCCGGCAGATCGCCCTTCGACACACCCGCTCACCGCAGGCGAGACGCCGATTTCGCCGCCGGAGGAAAAAGCGCGTATTATACCGGCTTTGCAAATCGGTTATAAGCGAGTATTCAGCTAAATGGTTATCTTCAAAACAAATTTCGGCGACATAAAAATTGAACTGGATTTCGATAACGCCCCCAAGACCGCAGAAAATTTCAAACAGTACGTCGAGGATGGCTTCTATGACGGCACCATCTTCCACCGTGTGATCGACGGTTTCATGATCCAGGGCGGCGGTTTTGAGCCCGGCATGAAGCAGAAGTCGACCCGCGACCCCATCGAGAACGAAGCTGACAACGGCCTGAAAAACGAGGTCGGCACACTGGCTATGGCCCGCACCATGGACCCCCACTCAGCCAGCGCCCAGTTCTTTATCAATGTCAAAGACAACGACTTCCTCAACCACAGCGGCAAAAACATGCAGGGTTGGGGCTACGCGGTGTTCGGCAAAGTGACAGAGGGCATGGACGTGGTCAACAAAATCAAGGCGGTTCGCACCACCTCAGCAGCCGGTCATCAGGATGTACCCGCTGAAGATGTCATCATTGAAAAAGCAGAGTGGCAGGACTAACCCCCAGTCATGCTACAACTGTTCATCTCTGACCTGCATTTAGATGACGAGCGCCCGGCTACCACCCGGGCGTTTTTGCGTTTCCTGCAAGAGGAAGCCCGTGGCGCCGATCAGCTGTACATACTCGGCGACTTTTTTGAAAGCTGGATTGGCGACGATGACAGCAGCCCGCTGATTGATACGGTGACCGCCGCCCTGAGAGAGCTAAGCTCAGCGGGCACCGAACTCTTTATCATGCAGGGCAACCGGGACTTCCTGCTTGGCGAAGTATTCTGCCAGGCCGTTGGCGCCAAGCTGTTGCCCGATCCCTCGGTTATAAACCTGGCCGGAGAACCCACCCTGCTGATGCACGGCGACAGTCTCTGCACCGCCGACAAAGAATATATCGCCTTTCGGCAACTGGCCCGCTCGGAAGCCTGGCAGCGCGAGGTGTTGGCCAAGCCTTTAGAAGAGCGGCGCGCGCTGGCTCGTCAGCTGCGCATGGCCAGCTTTGAGGCCAACAGCAACAAAGCCGATGACATTATGGATGTCACGCCCGAAGAAGTCAGTGCGCAAATGGCCGCCACAGCTTGCTCAACGCTTATTCACGGCCACACCCACCGGCCCGCTCGACACCAAGTCACTGTCAATGGCAAGTCTGGCGAGCGCTGGGTACTGGGGGACTGGGTGGAAAGTTCAGCGGAAGGCGAAGCCGGGCATTGTCACTACCTGCGCTGCGATGGCACCGATCTTCAACTGGTGCGTTATCTATTTTCCTGACTTATCTCTCCTACCCAAGGCCCTCTTTACCTGGCTTCTCCAAGCACCCTTTACCCAGAACCCTTTACCAAGAACCCTTTCCCAAAATCCTTTCCCATAACCCTCGCTGCGGTGAGGCCAGCGCCGTCTTATCTCAGCCCTGCTCGACCAAGCGGACAGATACCTCGTTTTCAATGCGCAGCGTGCACCATTTGTGACCCCCGAATTAAAATCATTCGCTCAGAAAACTCACAAAAAAGCACAACAAAAGTGCACCGCCTTGTGTCACCCCACCCCCAAAACAAAGCCATCTAATTGTTTTATATATATTTTTTTCTTATGGCATAGCGCTTGCTGAACACGCTGCAGAACGTTCTATGCGAAAACGTCGTTAGTGCGACGACATACACATGACTAGAACACACAGGGTCTGATCAGCCCTGACGCCAGCAATTAAATGGAGACACATACATGTCCTGGTACAAAAAATTAGTCAAGCCCGCCATAGCCGCCTTGGCTATCGGCTCAGCGGGTTTGGGACACGCGCAGGAACTGGAGAAAGACGAACTCAAGTTTGGCTTTATCAAACTCACTGATATGGCACCCCTAGCCATTGCCTACGAAAAGCTTTTCTTTGAAGAAGAAGGTCTATTCGTCACCCTCGAAGCCCAGGCCAACTGGAAGGTCCTGCTGGACCGAGTCATTACCGGTGAGCTAGACGGCGCCCATATGCTGGCAGGTCAACCACTGGGCGCCACCATCGGCTTTGGCACCCAGGCCCACATCATTACCGCCTTCAGCATGGATTTAAACGGCAACGGCATCACCGTATCCAACGACATTTGGGAGCAAATGAAGCCCAGTATCCCCAAGCGGGATGACGGCAAACCCGTGCACCCCATCAAAGCGGATTACCTCAAACCCGTGGTAGAAAAATACAAAGCCGAGGGCAAGCCCTTCAACATGGGTATGGTGTTCCCGGTTTCGACCCACAACTACGAGCTGCGCTACTGGCTTGCGTCAGGAGGGATTCATCCCGGCTACTACGCCCCCAAACGCGGCGATATTGGCGGCCAGATCGATGCAGACGCGCTACTCTCGGTGACGCCACCCCCGCAGATGCCCGCCACCTTGGAAGCCGGAACGATCTACGGCTACTGCGTGGGCGAACCCTGGAACCAGCAAGCCGTCTTCAAGGGCATCGGCGTTCCGGTCATTACCGATTATGAAATCTGGAAGGACAATCCCGAGAAAGTCTTTGGCGTCAGCAAAGAGTGGGCAGACAAATATCCCAATACCCATATCGCGGTAGTCAAAGCGCTGATTCGCGCCGCCAAATGGTTGGACGACAACAACAATGCCAACCGTCCCGAGGCCGTGAAGATTCTCAGCCAATCCAACTATGTCGGCGCGGACTACGAGGTTATCGCCAACTCCATGACCGGCACTTTCGAATATGAGAAAGGCGACAAGCGGCCGGTGCCCGATTTCAACGTATTCTTCCGCTACAACGCCACCTTCCCCTACTACTCCGACGCCATTTGGTACCTAACGCAAATGCGTCGCTGGGGTCAGATTGCCGAGCACAAGCCCGACAGCTGGTACATGGACATCGCCAAAAAAGTCTATCGCCCCGATATCTATGCCGAGGCTGCCAAGCAGCTGATTGCCGAGGGCAAAATGAGCGCCTCTGACTTCCCCGATTTTGATTCTGAAACCGGCTTTAAGCCGCCGCAAACCGAGTTTATCGATGGCATTACCTACGATGGCAGCAAGCCCAACGACTACCTCGAGCAGTTTGAAATCGGCCTGAAAAAAGGCGACGTCCTGGAATAACCCTGGCGGGTCCACCACATTCGGTGGGCCCTTGGAGTACTTATGTTTAAGCAAAATGCCTTTCACTACCTTAATATGGCCGGCTTTAGTTGGATGATTCCGGTGGTCAAGCTGGCCATGTGGGACAGCCCCAAGGAACAGAGCCAGGAAATTGCCCGTCTGATCGGTCTTCCTTTAGCCGCCGTTTTGGTATTCCTGGCACTGTGGTCTACCGGCGCTTCAAAAGTCGACACCAGTCTTGGTCAACTGCCCGGCCCCGCCGCCGTAGCGGCAGCGGGCCAAAGCCTCTGGCAGGAGCACAAGGCCGAACGGGAAAAAGCCGAGGCGTTTTACGAACGCCAGCGGGTGAGAAACGAGAAAAAACTGGCGGCCAACCCCGACGCGGAAACCAAGATCCGCGACTACCCCGGCAAAGAGACCTATATCGATCAAATCGTGACCAGTCTCAAAACCGTATTCACCGGTTTTGTCGTGGCCTCACTGATCGCTATCCCAATTGGCGTGGCTTGCGGCTTAAGCCCTCTGCTCAACACCGCCATTGCGCCAATCGTGCAGATTCTCAAGCCGGTCTCGCCACTGGCGTGGCTACCGCTGGTGACGATGGTGGTATCGGCGCTGTATATCAGTGACGATCCGATGATGCCGAAATCCTTTGTCAATTCCGCAATCACCGTCACCCTGTGCTGCATGTGGCCGACTCTGATCAATACCGCCATGGGCGTGGCCAATATCGATAAAGACCTGATCAATGTGGGCCGGGTGATTCGCCTGGGTTGGATTACCCGGGTCAGCAAAATCGCCATTCCTGCATCCCTGCCGATGATCTTCACCGGACTGCGCATTTCCCTGGGGATTGGCTGGATGGTGCTGATCGCCGCAGAAATGCTGGCGCAAAACCCCGGTCTGGGCAAATTCGTCTGGGACGAATTTCAGAACGGCAGCTCGGAATCTCTCGCCAGAATCATGTTTGCGGTGTTCACCATTGGCCTGATTGGCTTTGCCCTGGATTCCCTCATGCAAACCCTGCACAAACTCGTCGCCCACGACGACGCTAGCGCTTAAGGAGTTAATCATGCCTAGCTATCTCGATATCTCCCATATCAGCATGGACTTCCCCACTAAGGCGGGGCCCTTTCGCGCCTTGGACAAGGTGGATTTAAAAATTGACCGCGGCGAGTTTATCTCATTGATCGGCCACTCCGGCTGTGGCAAGTCCACCGTACTCAACGTCGTTGCCGGTCTCTACCAGGCCAGTGAGGGCGCCGTTATTTTGGAATCCAAAGAAGTGAATCAACCTGGCCCGGATCGTGCTGTGGTTTTCCAAAATCACAGCCTGTTTCCCTGGCTTACGGTCTACGAAAATGTCGAAATCGCAGTTAAACAAGTCTTCAAACGCAGCAAAACCAAAGCCGAAATTCGGGACTGGGTTAAACACAACCTTGAATTGGTGCACATGTCACACGCTTTGCACAAATATCCTGCAGAAATCTCCGGGGGTATGAAGCAGCGAGTGGGCATTGCGCGAGCCTTATCTATGGAACCCAAGGTATTACTCATGGACGAACCCTTTGGCGCCCTGGATGCCCTCACCCGGGCCCACCTGCAAGACGCCTTGATGGATATCCAGGCCGAGCTCAACAATACCGTGATCCTGATAACCCACGACGTCGATGAAGCCGTACTGTTGTCGGACCGTATTGTGATGATGACCAACGGCCCCGCGGCAACGGTTGGCGATATTCTGAGTGTCGACCTTCCCCGGCCCCGGGAGCGACTGAGCCTCGCGGACAACCCCGACTACAATCACTACCGGGCAGAGGTACTGACCTTCCTGCATAAAAAGCAGGCAAAAAGTGAAGTCCCACCACGACAGCCCAAACCCACGGAGTCGTCGTCACCGCTTAAAAAAGTAGTGGGCTAAAGGCAAAATAGCATGAGACAACATCGAGTCAGATCTTACGAGGCGCCTAATGGAAGTTGAAAAATCCGAGCTGACACTGGGTTTTATCCCGCTGACAGACTGCGCGCCCCTGGTGATCGCTCATGAAAAGGGCTACTTCCGCAAGGAGGGCCTGTCGGTCACCCTGTCCCGGGAAACCTCCTGGGCAGCGGTGCGGGACAAGATCGGCCTGGGCATTCTCGACGGCGCCCAAATGATCGCCTCCATGCCGGTGGCCTCCAGGCTTGGGGTCTGCGGCCCCAAGATCAATATGGTCAGCGCCATGGTGCTGGACCTGAACGGCAATGCCATCACTATCAACAATGAGCTGTATGAGCGCCTCTACAGCATTGATCCCCGCAGCGAGTTCAGTCCGCTGATTGCGGCTCAGGCACTGCAATGCTTGGTAGAGGAAAACAAACGAGCCAGGCGTCCCAAGCTGCGTTTTGGCGTGGTCTACCCCTGCTCCACACAAAACTATGAACTGCGCTATTGGCTGGCCAGCGCCGGCATCGATCCGGACCATGATATTGAAATCGTGGTCATTCCCCCACCGCGGATGGTCTCGGCAATGGTGGACGGCGACATTCACGGGTTTTGCGTCGGTGAACCCTGGAATACCCTGGCCGTGCAACAACAGCTCGGTCATGTGGTGGCCACCAAATACCAGTTATGGAACAACAGCCCCGAGAAGGTCTTTGCTGTCAACGAGAGTTGGGCCGAGCGCCACCCCGCTACTCACCAGGCGGTATTGCGAGCGCTGCTGCGCGCCTGTGCCTGGTTGGACAAAAAGGAAAACCGTCGCGCCGCCGCACGCATAATCAGCCAGGCTGCCTATATCGCGCTGCCAGAGGACACCGTGGCCATGTCGTTAACCGGCCACTCCCTCAAGCACAAAGACAGGCCACCGGAATCGGTATCGGACTTCCACGTCTTCCACCGCTATTCCGCCAATTTCCCCTGGTTAAACCACGCTGAGTGGTTTATCTCCCAGATGTACCGCTGGGGGCAGTTGACCACCCCTATTAATATCGAAGAAACCGTATCGTCAGTGTTTAAGCCTGCAGAATACCGTATCGCCGCAGCGGCAGTGGGCATAGAATCGCCCAGTATCGACCGGAAAACAGAGGGCAACCTGCACGAAAAAATGATGCTGCCCAAGTCCCAGCAACTGGGACCCAACCAATTTCTCGATGGTCAGGTGATCACGGTTGGCGGCATACTGAAGTACTTGGAACAGCAGAGTTTGTCCCGAGCCGATATAAAGGCATTGCGTTTGATTAACGATGCCATGAACAACCGCCAGACCAAGGCCGAAGCATCGGACAGTGGCTCTGAACACTAGTACCGGGCAGATAGTGCCCGCCATGAGGCCTTTAATGACACAATGAAAGTATTGCTTATTGATATTGATGACAACCGCGCCAACAAAATTGACCCTATTGTGTCCTGGGCCGGCATGGAGCTGCTAAACCTCAACAACCATCGGGCCGATGGCCCCGCCGGCAACCACAGTGCCGACATTTACACCCACGTAAAGAACGTTCACCCGGAAATCATCTTGGTGGACACCGACTCCCCCAGCCGGGATGTACTGGAAGACCTGGCGCAACAAAATCGCACTGCCCCCAAAACCGTCATCACCCTGGATAAAAGCCAGTCCGAGAGCATCAATCGCCTGGCCGCCGATGTGGGTATCAGCCTCTATGCCATAGACGCGGTCCCCCACCGCCTGCTGCAAGCCCTTATCGACGTCACCATCAGCCACTTCCACAGTATCGACAGACTGCGCAGTGAAGTGCAGGAACTCAAGCCCGCGATAGAAGAGCGGCAATTCCTCAACCAGGCCATTGCCTTTATTATGGATACCTACGGCCTGTCGGAGCATCAGGCCAATGACTTACTCACCAAAAACGCCGACCGGCAGCAACGAGACATTGGCGCGCTGGCAAAGCAGCTAGTGGAAACCGGCTCTTTCGTTTAAGGCTGGTCTTGGGTTTAGACGGTTTTGGGTTTAGCTGATCTTAGGCTTAGCTGATCCTGGTTCACTGAGCCGCAGTAGCTTAAATCGCTACGGCGCCAGCAACGAATCACGCTGCCAGGGGACCGCTGTGGAAGCGAAACGCCGTATCGGTACTTTCAATCAGTTGTTGCTCGCGCTCCCGAAACACCGCGACTCGGGGGGCAATATCCTCGTCGGCATAGCTTCGGGCCAAGGAGAGGTAGTCTTTGAAGTGACGACTCTCGGATTTCAATAGCCCCTCGTAGAAGGCTTTCAGTTCTTCGTCCAAGTGCGGTGCGATGCGGGCAAAGCGCTCGCAGCTGCGGGCTTCTATCAACGCGCCGCAGATCAGAATATCCACCAGTTTGCCCGGATCGCTGCTGCGGGCCAGTTCCCGCAGGCCATTGGCATAGCGGGCTGAGCTGATATGGCGATACTCCACCCCGCGCTTTTTCATGATGGCCAATACCTGCTCAAAATGCCGCAGCTCCTCTCTGGCCAGCCGGGACATTTTGTTGAGCAGGTCGATCTTGTCAACGTAGCGAAACATCAGATTGAGGGCCGTGCCCGCCGCCTTTTTTTCGCAGTTGGCGTGGTCGATCAACAGCTCTTCAGGGTGCGCCAATGCTGCCTCTACCCAGGCATCGGGGGTTTCACAGGGGAGAAAATCGAGGATTTCGCTGATATCTACAGACATGACAGAGACGGCACCGGGGAAAAGGCCGGCATTATAGCAAAGCCCAGGCGGTATTGATCAGGCCCGTTTTTGCACGAAGCGCCCGATATAGCGCTCGTAGTGGGCCAGGGAGAGCTGATAAAACTCGTTGTCGATGACTTCCCTCAGCGCGGGCAGCCCCAGGTGTTGCCAATTGGCATCCACCACAAAGCCGTACTGGCGCGGCTCCTGTATCTGCCCGGCACCGGCGCGAAGCAGCTGAAACAGCCAGATGTAGGGGGCTTTGTGGGCCGGATAGCGCAATTGCTGCGTATCCAGCTGCCAGCGCAACAGCTCCGCATTGACGATATGCAGCTTATCCCCCATCACCTGGACCAGAAAACTGTCCAAACGCTGATCGATGATGCCCTTCTGTTCCTGGCTATAGCCATTCCAGTCGATAATTTCGTGGCAAAAGCGCTTGCAGCCACGACAGACATCGTCGCCGATACCGGTGGAACACACACCAATACAGGGGGTTTTGATGCGGGGCACACTGTCTGCCAAGGCACAGCTCCAAAGGTCATTTCAGGACGTCGAAAGGGTAAGCCAGTGTCGCCCACGCCACAAGGGGAACAGGCGCGGATTTGCGGCTTCACGCAATACGCTTAACGAATATAGGGTTTTTCAGTATAATCGCCACCCCCTATTTCACATCGATGATGGGCATCGATAGCCCCGGCCACCGGCGATCCCGGTGTAGCGCGGGTACTGAAACGTCAGAGAGGAGTCCCCAAAGTGCTAGAAGCCTACCGCAAGCATGTCGAAGAGCGCGCCGCTCAGGGCATCGTCCCCAAACCCCTTAACGCCGAGCAAGTTGCAGGCCTGGTTGAACTACTGAAAAACCCGCCCGCCGGCGAAGAAGAGACGCTCGTCGACCTGATCAGCAACCGCGTTCCCCCCGGCGTGGATGAGGCGGCCTACGTTAAAGCGGGCTTTTTGTCTGCCCTGGTTAAGGGCGAGACCTCCTCTCCCCTGATCAGCAAAGAAGAAGCCGTGAAACTGCTGGGCAATATGCACGGCGGCTACAATATTGCCACCCTGGTGGATTTGCTGGACGACAGCGACCTGGCCGAACTGGCTGCCACCGAGCTCAAGCATACCCTGCTGATGTTTGATGCCTTCCACGACGTGGAAGAAAAAGCCAAGGCCGGCAATGAGCACGCTAAAGCCATTCTGCAAAGCTGGGCCGACGGCGAGTGGTTCACTCAGCGCCCTGACGTCCCAGAGTCCATCGTCAAGACCGTCTTCAAGGTTACCG
Source organism: Spongiibacter nanhainus (assembly GCF_016132545.1). Classification (GTDB taxonomy): domain Bacteria; phylum Pseudomonadota; class Gammaproteobacteria; order Pseudomonadales; family Spongiibacteraceae; genus Spongiibacter; species Spongiibacter nanhainus. The sequence continues at coordinate 1,777,947 of NZ_CP066167.1, read as the reverse complement.
GCGAAACCAACACCGACGACCTGTCTCCGGCCCCGGATGCCTGGTCCCGTCCCGACATCCCGCTGCACGCTCTGGCCATGTACAAAATGGCCCGGGATGGCATTACCCCGGATGAGCCCGGCACCATTGGCCCCTTGAAGCAAATCGAAGAGCTGGAAAAGAAAGGCCACCCCATCGCCATGGTGGGCGACGTTGTAGGTACCGGTTCATCGCGTAAATCCGCGACTAACTCAGTACTGTGGTTCTTCGGTGAAGACATTCCCGGCGTGCCCAACAAACGCGGCGGCGGTGTGTGTATCGGCGGTAAAGTGGCCCCGATTTTTTACAACACCATGGAAGATGCCGGCGCACTGGTCTTTGAAGCCGACGTCGACAACCTCAACATGGGCGACGTGATTGAGATTCGTCCCTACGACGGTCAGATCAAGAACTATGAGACCGGCGACGTGCTCAGCACCTTTGAGCTGAAGTCCCAGGTGCTGCTGGACGAAGTCCGTGCCGGTGGCCGAATCAACCTGATTATCGGTCGCGGCCTGACCGCCAAAGCCCGCGAATCCCTGGGTCTGCCCCCCTCTGACCTGTTCCGCCAGCCCGCCCAACCGGAAGACACCGGCAAAGGCTTTACCCTGGCACAAAAAATGGTCGGTCGCGCCTGTGGCCTACCCGAAGGTCAAGGCGTGCGCCCCGGCACCTACTGCGAGCCCCAGATGACCACCGTCGGCTCCCAGGACACCACCGGCCCGATGACCCGGGACGAGCTGAAAGACCTGGCCTGCCTGGGCTTCTCTGCCGATTTGACCATGCAGTCTTTCTGTCACACCGCGGCCTACCCCAAGCCCGTGGATATCGACACCCAGCACACCCTGCCAGACTTCATCCAAACCCGCGGCGGTGTTGCCCTGCGCCCCGGTGACGGCATCATCCACAGCTGGCTGAACCGCATGCTGCTGCCCGACACCGTCGGCACCGGCGGTGACTCCCACACCCGCTTCCCGATGGGGATCTCCTTCCCCGCCGGCTCCGGTCTGGTGGCCTTTGCCGCCGCCACCGGCGTCATGCCGCTGGATATGCCTGAGTCCGTGCTGGTGCGCTTCAAAGGCAAAATGCAGCCCGGCATCACCCTGCGGGACTTGGTTCACGCCATCCCCTACCAGGCCATTAAAGACGGCCACCTGACCGTCGAGAAAAAAGGCAAGAAGAACATCTTCTCCGGCCGCATTCTCGAGATCGAGGGCCTGGAAGGCCTGACCGTCGAGCAGGCCTTTGAGCTGTCTGACGCCTCTGCCGAGCGCTCCGCTGCCGGCTGTACCATCAAACAAGGCATCGACGAGATCTCCGAGTACCTGCGCTCCAACATCACCCTGCTGCGCTGGATGGTGAGCGAAGGTTACGGCGACCCCCGTACTCTGGAGCGTCGCGCCAAGAAGATGGAAGAGTGGCTGGCCAACCCCAGCCTGCTGGAAGCCGACGCCGACGCCGAGTACGCCGCGGTTATCGAAATCGACCTGGACCAGCTCAAAGAGCCCGTGGTCTGCTGCCCCAACGACCCCGACGACGCCAAGCTGCTGTCTGAGGTTCAAGGCGACAAGGTCGACGAAGTGTTTATCGGTAGCTGCATGACCAACATCGGTCACTTCCGCGCTGCGGGTAAACTGCTGGACGCCCACAAAGGCAACCTGACTACCCGCCTGTGGTTGTCACCGCCCACCAAAATGGACCAGCACACGCTGATGGAAGAAGGTTACTACAACATCTTTGGCGCCGCCGGCGCTCGGATGGAAATGCCCGGCTGCTCGCTGTGCATGGGTAACCAAGCCCGGGTAGCAGACGGCGCGACCGTGCTGTCCACCTCCACCCGAAACTTCCCCAACCGCCTGGGCACCGGCGCCAACGTCTATCTGACTTCAGCCGAACTGGCCGCGGTCGGCGCCATCGTTGGCAAACTGCCTACCCCCGCGGAGTACCTGGAGTACTGCAAAGATCTGGATAGCATGTCAGAGGAAATCTACCGCTACATGAACTTCGATCAAATCGAGTCCTTCCAGAAAGGTGCGGAAGAAGGTGTGCGTATCGCCTCAGTTGAAGTGACTGAAGTCGCGGTATAAACCGAACTCGCCACTTAAACGATTAAGCCGCCTACGGGCGGCTTTTTTGTGCCCGGTCACCCCTCAAACACATTCCCCACTACTCATTGCTCGACCTCACCGCCCGCCATTGCAGGGAGCGAGGAGACAGAGTGCCGCCTTCCGTGAACAGCGAGGTGCCGCCCACACTGGGCCATCGCAGGCTCTTTTGCCCCAGCGGCAAATCCCCTACACCTGGTTGGTCGTAATCGCATACGCCATCGGGGAATATTTCTACCAGCTCCGCCAAGTGCTGCGCATCCAGCAGGCCATTGTAATCGGCGGGGTCGATGGCTTTTAGCTGGCATTTGATCACGTCACCTGACATAGGCATTCCCGCCACCATGCGCGGAGTTTGAACAACCGGCAGCGCATTGGCACAAGGGCCACTACCAGAGCCATCCGCCTCCCAGGTTTCCGGTGCATTCACCCCAATAGGGACCTCCATACCTGGCAGGCCGAGGTCGGCCAGTATTGGCACCTGACCACCCAAAGGCAGTAAAAGCACATTGGGCAAATCCAATTGCCCGCCCAGGGTGGAAATCGAACAGGAGTCTACTGCACCATAGGGTGCCGCAGGGCCCATGGGGCGCAGTGAAGCAACGTCATTCACCCGGTTGTTTGATGGGTTTTGGCGGATAGCTTCGGTCCAGGCGTCCATGGTTTCAAAGGCGTCGGGCTGGGTCAGTACCCCGCGCCAGATAACGTGAGTATCCTCCCGTCCTTCGCGGGCATTTAAACGCGCGCGAATAGTAAACGGTCGCACTGACTCGTGGATGTTTAACAGTGGAATAACGTCGAGGTAGGGGGCTATATCCATAACCGGCGTCTCGGCTAAATAGCCGCGACCGATCACTTGGCCAATCTGGTATAACCGTCCTGACAGTTCCTCCGACATGGCGTGACGTTCGCTGACAAAGTTACCATCGATATCCAAACCGCCAATTTGGCGATTGAGGTCGATAAACTCTTCGGCGCTAATAGCACCGGCTTTGAGCGCCTCTAGCCCGTATTGCACACCAATATTATCCAAGGGGCGGCGGGCAACTTCCACATTGGGGTGATCGGGGTGGGGTTCTGTGCCCAACCAATTCACATTGGCGTCCTGCACCGTGCAGCGGGCACCCGCTGGGTTGTCTTGGGGGTGATAGCGCAGGTCTTCCGGTACGTTTCCGCAACCTTCCTGGGCCTGGACCTTGTCAAAGAAGGTACTGATCCAGCTCTTACATATCTCGTTGTTAAGGACATCACTCTCGCCGCTGGGGTCGAGTTCACTGACTGGCCCCAAACTAAGCGAACTCTGCACATTGTGCCCGGTCACCGCGGCCCGTTTATCTGGGGTAGACCAGTCAAACTCACTGTTGTCGAAGTAATTCACCAACAGACCGCAATCCACCACCGTCATTGCTGTGCTGGCAATGTCGGAGAAGGTCGCGGTAGGCATGGCGCCGGTCAGCAAACCAGGCGCACTATTGGCAGCGTTATATTGCTGCAGCGCCGCTCCTGAACCGTTGGTACCAATAAACTGATGGGGGACGCCATAATCCTCAATGATATGTTCCTTGAGCATCATGGTGGTCTCAAGGCTGACAAAGGGATTACAGTGCACCCCGAAGGCCGAAAGCGTGGAATGCACCACGATATCACCTTTGCCCAGTCGCTCTGCCCCGCCCACCAAGTTGATTAGCAGGTTGCCGGTATCCACTAGCGCCGCCAAGGCCTCTGGGTCCTGGTTGGCCAGGCCTTCCTGCAGCGCAGCAGGAATGTCCGGAGGCGCACCTAAAACGAAGTTAGGCGAGTTACTCCCCTGGTGATAGCCCACATCGCAAGACTCACCATAGATATAGTAAACCCGCCGGTTCCAACTGGGTGTAAAGGGTGTCGGACCACCCCGGGCAATGGGATCATCCAGCACGGCAATTCTGGCAATGCCGCGATTAATAGTGGCCGACTCAACCCGCACGATGAAAGGTAGCGATTCACCGTCACGCGTCACCGTGGTTTGCATATCTGGAGGGTAAGCGTCGGCATTGGGGTCAAGCTCAGCGTATTGTAAGTCAGGGAGTCGCCGATAAAACCATTCGTAGGTGGTCGCGATGCTGCAATTCTCGTCCAGCGGCTCGCCAAGGCCTGACTCAACAGTACGGCAAGCAAAGGGCGACTGGTGGGGGCCGGAAATAATAGGGCCTGTAATAGGGTGATTGGTTAAGATAATCTCCACACGGCGCCGCTGATCACCCTCCCCAACCTCAACGGCAAGCACATTGTCGCCAGTCTGCAAACCGACAATCATGGCTTCTAGTTGTTCCGCGTTATCGCCGTGGCGGATATCTGGGAATATCTCTTGTCCATTAAGACTAAAATGCGGCGTTGCGTCCTCAGACACCCCACGCACAGCCACTAGCACATCACCACCGGACACCGTTTCAGGAAAGGTTGATAGAGTGAGTAGCTCTATTTCCCCCTCAGCCAAAGGCGGGGTTTCATAGGTGTGTAGGTCAACTTCAACAAAGTCTTGATTCACCCCAGGCTCTGGATTATCGCTGCCCACTCCCTTACTGGAGCTGGAGCTGGAACCACCACCGCAGGCCGCTGCCAGCAGCGTGCAGGCCACAATGCCTATGCATCGCCGTATATTCATACTTTCACCGTTATTATTATGGTTTGTTTTTGAAGCCGGCTCGGGCGCGTATTCCCGAGTGCCCTGCTAAGCCTACATCATAGTTTTTGGCTGCATCACAGAGCCTGAGCAGTCAAAGCTGCTGTTTATAAGCCATTGGCTCCCAGCAGTGAAGTCGCGTCAAAGGGTGACGCGGCCTCACTGCCGACTAGCTGGCAATTTTTTATTGATGTCTTAACGTGCCCCTCATGCCTTTAATGCCGCCTCAATATCCGATGCAATCGCCGCGGGCTTGGTCATAGAGCCATAGCGCTTGATCACCTCACCATCTTTGCCCACCAGAAATTTGGTGAAATTCCACTTGATGCGGTTACCCAATGTGCCGGGGGCAGCTTCTTTCAGGTAGGCAAACAGGGGATGGGCGTTTTTGCCGTTTACCTCTAGTTTTTCAGTCATCGGGAAACTGACGCCGTAGTTAATCAGGCACTCGCCCTGAATGGTGTCAGCATCGCCGGGTTCCTGCTTGCCAAACTGGTTACAGGGTGCGCCGATTATTTCCAAGCCCTGGTCTTTGTATTTATCGTAAAGCTCCTGCAATCCGGCGTATTGGGGCGTAAAACCGCATTTGCTGGCGGTGTTAACCACCAGTACCACTTTGCCCTGATATTCGTTCATCGCCAGGGGCTTTCCCTGTAAGGTATTGAGTGAAAAATCGTAAAACTGCGTCATTGCGGTCTCCTTTGCGTTAAGCAGTGTCGGTATGACTGTGGCCGTCAGTAACGACGCTTATTGGTTTTGGTGCTGCGCTCTCTCAGCTTACTATACGCTATACCGAGTGGTGCGCAGTTAAAGCTTACCGGCATTTTGCCGATAACAGGGTGAACACTCGCGAGTACGCCCATGGTCATCATAAACACGACCCCCGCCATTCAGCCAGCGGCGGTAAACCGCCCTGCTGGCCCGGCGCCGATTTTGCCGGCGGACCGTCTATTGATGGCGGTCGTGCTGGGGCAAAAGGCCGGTCATCTGTATGAGCTGGCCTCGGGCAACCTGCGGCTAATGGCAGAGAGCCAAACGCCACTGCGCCAGGGCGAGCAGCTGCAACTGCAAGTCACTGGCCGGGATGCCCAGCAGCGCCCGCTATTACAAATCCTCAACCGAGCCGACGCCAAACTGTTACCGCTGCTAAAAGCCACTCTACCCCAACAGCAGGGCCTGAATCAGCTTAGTAGCGGTTTGATCACCGCGTTGGCGCAATCTCCCCAGTCAGCACCCAACCATGCGCTACAGGCCGGCTTGCAACAGCTTTTCGCTGCCTTGCCCCGCCGGCAACAAATGCAGGACCCCCGCGGTTTGCAGCAAGCGCTTTTAAACAGCGGTTTGTTTCTGGAAGCCGGCCTGGCCCAGGGCCAGGTGGGGCGCTCGGACATCAAGGCTCAGCTACTGCGCTTGGCGGCACTATTGGCACGGCAACACTTCGGCAGTGCAGAGAGTACACCCGCCACAGCAAATCGCCCCGGCACAGAATACCGCCCCGCAAGGAGCTCACACCCCCACGCCTCTCATTCAGCGCCACCGTCGCGAAACCCGGCAATGTCGGCCTACGCCAATAGCAGCCCAACCCCCACCAGTAGCGAGTTGCCTGGAGCAATACGCAGTCAGGGCCGCCTGCCGATCACTCGCCATGTCGACCCCGGCCAGCTGCTAAATCAGCTACAACATCAGGTAGACGGCGCACTGGCCCGCATCCAGGCCCACCAATTGCTCAGCCTTCAGAGCAAAGACGACAGCCAACGCCCCCATATCATGGAAATTCCGGTTGTGGACGAGGACGGTATCGATGTCTGGCAAATTGCAGTGGAGCGAGCCCCCTATCGGGATAAAGAACAACACGATGCCCCCCAGGATCGTGACCACCAGGGCGATACCCAGCACCAGTGGCGCTTTACGCTCAGCTTTGACTTCCCCGCACTCGGCGCCATCAAAGTCACCGTTGCCGATACCAAAGGCACCCTGGACATTCAGTTTACCGCCGCTCGACCGGCAACGCTGGCACTGATTCAGCGCTACCAGAGCGAGCTGGAAGAGCATCTTGAGGGCCCCTGCGAGATCCACAGCCGCTGTGGCGATACCGACGGCCCCGGGTCGCCCCTCAGTAGCCGCCATCTGCTGGAGGACCAGGCATGACTACGCCCCCCAAACCCCACTCAATGCCGGGCAGTATTGCCGTCTCTCTTCACTATGACGGCGACACCGCCCCCACGGTGAGCGCCAAGGGCGAAGGCGAAATTGCCCGGCGCATTCTGGAAATTGCTACCGAAGCGGATATCCCCATTTACCAGGACAAGCAACTGGCCATGCTGCTGTCTTGCGTGGATCTGGATACCGAAATACCGCCGGCACTCTACGTGGCCGTGGCAGAGATTATCGCTTTCGCTTACCGCCTCAAGGACCGGGTCCCAGGTGACCCAAAACCACCGCCAGACAGCGACCGCTAGGTACAGCAGGCCTGCACCAAATAAATACTGTACATTTAACCAGTATAGCAGTAGCCTGTGGTCATGATGGACAAATCCTACACAGCCGCGCCAATTAAAGGGCGCGGCACCGCTTCACGGCTCCCGGGGCGCTTTGCCCAGCACTGGGTGGAACCCTATGTTGAGCCCAGAACAGAGGGTGAGCCCAGAACAGGGGGTGAGCCCAGAACACAGCAAGAAACGATAGATCTTCTGGAGCTCTCCCCGACCGCGCCCACTACCGAGCTGCGGCAGGAAACCGCCAAGTCCATCATTACCCGCAACCGTTCGCCGGATGTACCCTTCAACCTGTCCATTAACCCCTACAGGGGCTGCGAGCACGGTTGTATCTACTGTTTTGCCCGACCCAGTCACGCCTATATCGACCTGTCGCCGGGCATCGATTTTGAAACCAAGATCAGCGTTAAACACAATGCTCCGGCGCTGCTTGAGGCGGAACTACAGCGGCCTGGCTATCAGTGCCAACCCATTGCTCTGGGCATCAACACCGACGCCTATCAACCGCTAGAGAAAGACACTGAGGTCACCCGCCGCTTGTTAGAGGTGGCGCTGCGCTTTAAGCAGCCGATCTCTATCATCACCAAAAGCGCCCTCATTCTCCGGGACCTGGATCTGCTTCGGGCCATGGCAGAGCATAATCTGGTTCATGTGGCGATCAGCGTCACTACATTGGACAAGGCACTAAAACGGCAACTGGAACCTCGAGCCAGCAGCGGCGAGAGCCGGCTGCGCACTATTCGCGAACTGCGCGCCGCCGGTGTGCCAGTGAGTGTATTGATCGCTCCGGTCATCCCCCTGCTCAACGAGCGAGAGCTGGAGCAGATCGTCGCCGCTGTCGCGGAAGCCGGCGCCCAGTCCGCCTCCTACATTCCGCTGCGGCTTCCACATGAGGTGGCGCCGCTCTTTATCGACTGGCTTTACCAGCACTTTCCCCAGCGGGCGGGACATATTCTTAGCCGCTTAAAAGATATCGGCGGCGGTCGGCTCTACAACAGCCGCTTTGGCGAGCGCATGCGGGGACAGGGAATTTTTGCCGAGCTGATCAACCAGCGCTTTCATCGCGCCCTGCGCCAGCACGGCCTGGCGGCTAACCAGCGCACCGAACTCAACTGCGGAGACTTTTGCCCACCATCAAGAGGTGGCAACCAGCTGTCGCTGTGGTAGCACCGAGCACTTTTTCACTCCAGCATTGCGGACTGCCGCGGTACTAAAACTGCCACCAGCCCAGCAATGAGAACCCCACAATTAACACTCCCACCGGTACCCGCTTGCTGCGCAAGGCGACAAAGCCAAGCACCGCCACACCCGCGGCCCACCAGCCCGCAGGCGCATGGCCGGTGATGGGGCCAAACCAGGCCGCCACCAACATCCCCACCGCCGCCGCATTCACGGCGGTGACGGTCGCAGCAATACGGGGCCGCTGAGACAGGGTCTGCCAACTCTCCCGCAAGGCGATCACCAACAGAAACCCCGGTAGAAAGACCCCGGCCGTCGCCACAGCCGCAAAGGTCAGGGCAGACTCCGGCCGCAGCACCGCCCCCAGATAGCTGGCCAGGGTGAACATTGGGCCCGGCACCGCCTGGGCCGCCGCGTAACCCAATAAAAATTGATCGGCGGGCACCGCGTCACCAATAAAGCTCTGCAGCAGAGGAACAACCACATGGCCACCGCCAAACACCAGGGCGCCGGCTTGATAGAACTGGGAAAACACCGAGCTTGCCGCGACGAATGAAGCCAGCAGCACCAGCGCAAATATAAGCAGTGCGCCTTTACCGCTTGCTGGCAATGTCACTTGCGGTACTGGCCTATTTGGTTTCTCGCTGCGCAGATAACCCAGTACCGCAGCTGCGGCCAACACCGCGAGCTGAGTCAAAGGCGTGGTAAGCCACCACAGTGCTAAGGCCGTTAATGCAGCGATCACGGCGGTATCCCAGCGACGGCAAAACTGTTGACCCATCGTCCAGATGGCATCGGCCACCACCGCTACCGCCAGCAGTTTGAGGCCCTCCACCACCCCGCTTTCGAACAACAGCGGCCCCAGACCGTGTTGCTGACTACTGGCCAGCGCCCACATCAGCAGAAACGAAGGCAGGGTAAAGCCCCAAAAGGCTCCCAGCCCGCCCCACAAACCGCCGCGATGGCAGCCAATGGCAAAGCCCAGCTGGCTGGAGGCAGGACCGGGAAGAAACTGACACAGGGCAAGGTTAGCGGCGAACTGATCTGAGTTGAGCCAGCGTCGCTGTTCGACAAACTCTTTGCGGAAATAGCCAATGTGAGCAGCGGGTCCGCCAAAGCTCACACAACCCAGGTAGAGAAAGCGCACAAAGATCCGCCAGGTTTCCACCAGCTTAACCACCCGAGGCCCCCACAATCAGATCGTTACAGCGCGCGCCACCAAAATGACAACATGGCCAGCCACAGCACCACGCTCATTACCGAAGCCGGAAACAACTTATGGCCCAATTCGGTGCCCCGGCGTTTTTCCACCGCTGTGTACATCAAGGCCGCACCCACCAGCCATTGCAGCGCCAATAGCAAAGACGCCGTTGCCCACTGGTACGGCACACCGGCCAAAGAAAGGGGCATAAACAAGGCGATCAGCGGTATGGCGATCAGCACTGCCGCGACACAAATCCAGACATCGACCAGTTTTAGCGACATACCGCTCTAAGCCACATAGTAGTATATAGTCAGGTAATGGCAGACACTGCCCGCCAGTACAAACAGATGCCAGATACCGTGAAAGAAGCTGACCTTTTTATCCAGGGCATAGAATATGATCCCCGAGGTATAGGCCACCCCTCCAATTAGCAGCAAGTTAAAACCCGCCGGGGGCAGCGCCGCAAACAGCGGTTTAATCAGCAATAGAGACAACCAACCCATTAACAAGTAGATGGGGATCGACCACAAACGGCGGCGCTGAGAGGATGACACTGACTCCAAAACCATCCCCACCACCGCCAGCAACCAAATCACCGCGAACATCCACCAGCCGTTGCCACCGCGCAGGGTGATCAACAAAAACGGCGTGTAAGTACCGGCAATTAGCAGGTAGATGGCGAGATGGTCCAAGTGCCTGAATAAGGCTTTGTGCTGGCCTTTAGTGCTGTGGTAGAGGGTCGAGAACAGGTAGAGGGCGATAAGGCAAACGCAGTAAATCGACAGGCCAGCGATTTTCCAGCCGTGCCCGGCCAACAGCGCCGGCCATACCAGTAACGGCGCCCCCACGATGGCGGCAACAACGCCAGCAAGATGTGTAAAGCTATTAAAGCGCTCCCCAGGGTGCACGGAAACTCCCACTGCCGCATTAACGGCGTCCAGGTAAAAATCATCTCAAGGAATATAGGCGACGCGGCTGACTATAGTGTTGCCGGGCTGGCTGTGCAAGTCGTGCATAGTTTGAAGAAACGATGCACCTTTTGTTGACGGTAATACGGAGTTAGCTGTCTTCGCGGCGACCTTCAAACAGGACTTCTACGTGCATGGCGCCGTTGGTACTAATGACTTTGCGAATGGTGATGTTTCCCAGGCGACCATCTCGCAGCTTGAGCCGATACTCCTGTTGCTCCAACTTGCTTCCGCTTTCCCGGTCGAGATGCAGGCACCCCATCCAGTTAACGTAAGCGCCCTCGCGGCCACCTTCATTAACATACACCGGCACGTTACTCAGTAACTCCCGGTCATCGACCAATACACTACCATGCGTCACATCCATGGACGACATCCTCCCGAGAACGCTCTTTCAGTTTCTGCTCGTCCCTACTGCGCGGACTCTCGTTTGGCATTACTTTGCCATAATGGTTCCGGCAATTCGACACTAGAATGTAATAATACTGTTTTATTTATAGATCAAAAACAATCCGCAAGCTAACAAACTGGGATGAAGTTCACAATATGAACAGCGCAGGGCCCGCGCTGATCGGGAGCGGCTCGAGCTGCCTGCCCTCGTCGCCCCGCGGGAGAAAGAAGCGCTCGCTACTGGGGAAAATAACGGGAAATCGTATCGACAACACAAGCCGGCCGGTCGCTGCCTTCGATTTCCACAGTGACACGCACCACCGACTGAATCCCCCCTTTCGCCTCTTCGGCGCTGAGCAGCTCGCCCACACCCCGAACCCGCGATCCGACGGTTACCGGCTGGGGAAAGCGGACTTTTTCACACCCGACATTGACCCCCATCGATATGCCCTGCACGTCGATAATCTGCGGCAAGAACACATTGACCAGGGACAAGGTCAGATAGCCGTGGGCAATACAGGCGCCAAAGGGACCGTCCTTGGCTCGCTCTGGATCGACGTGAATCCACTGGTGGTCGCCGGTGGCATCGGCAAATAAGTTGATGCGCGGCTGATCAATGTTCAGCCAGTCGCTGGCACCCAGCTGCTCACCCACCGCGTCGAGCAGCGCCGAAGGAGTAGAAAATACCCGAGTCATTATTCATCGCCTTGTCGTTTTTTTAAGCGCCGCACTATACCATTCGCCCAACGCGGGCAAATCGTCTGACAGTAGGATGACATTGACAGTATTGCTTGAATGGCTCTCCCAAAACCTGGCCAGTATCGCCGCCATTGTCGCGACACTGTTCGCCGTTCTTGGTGTGATGTCCGCTCTGGAAGCCATCATGAAAAGCCGTACCGCCCAGGGTGCGGTAGCCTGGGCCATCGTGCTGGTGGGCTTTCCGCCCTTATTCGTGCCGCTGTACTGGGTGTTTGGCCGGCGACGCTTTCGCGGCTACGCCATGGCCAAGCGAGAAGACGCCCGGGAGTTTCACCGCCAGGCCAATCGACTGGGGCTAAGCCTGTCCGATTTCGATGCCCAAGACAGCGACAACGACCCGCGCCTGGTCGCCTTGCCCCAACTTAGCAGCATGCCCTTTAGCCGAGGCAACAGTGCCAGGTTGCTTATCGATGGCGATACCGCCTTTGCCGACATTTTTGAGCACATACGCCAAGCCAAAGAATATGTCTTGCTGGAGTTCTACATCGTCCGCGACGACCAGGTCGGCCGCGAGCTGGCGGAGCTGCTGTTGGCTAAAGCAGCAGAGGGATTGGCGATCTACTTTATCTACGACGAGATCGGCAGTTTTCAACTGCCCCGTCAGTATATTCATCGCCTGCGGCAGGGAGGAATCGCAATCCACCCCTTTAACAGCACCAAGGGCGTGGGCAACCGACTGCAGCTCAACTTCCGCAACCATCGCAAAATTGTCGTCACCGACGGCGCCTACGCCGCCATCGGCGGCATGAACATCGGCGACGAGTACCGCCACCAGCACCCGCGTCTGTCCCCTTGGCGGGATACCGGTTTGGCGATCACGGGCCCCGCCGTGAAGGCCGTACAACTGGCCTTTGCCGAGGACTGGTACTGGGCCACCGAGCAGCTGCCGGCATTGAACTGGACGCCCAAACCCAATCCCAACGCCGACAATCACCTGCTAATTTTACCCTCGGGCCCCGCCGACTATGTAGAGACCTGCGCGCTGTTTTTCCACAATATGATCAACCAGGCGCAGCATCGCCTGTGGATAGTCAGCCCCTATTTCGTGCCCGATCCACCGGTGATTCAGGCCCTGCAGCTGGCCGCCATGCGGGGCGTCGATGTGCGCATTATGCTGCCGGATTTGCCAGACAAGCTGATTATCAAGCTGTCTTCCTACACCGCCATCCGCGAGACCCTGCCCCAGGGTGTGCAGTTTTACTACTACCAGAAAGGCTTCCTCCACCAAAAAGTGCTGCTGGTGGACGACGATATCTCCTCGGTAGGCACCGCCAATTTGGACAACCGCTCACTGCGTTTAAATTTTGAAATTTCGGCGGTAAGTCACGATAAGGACTTTGCCCGCCAGGTGGAGGCTATGCTGGTGGAGGATTTTCGTCAGTGCACCCAGTTATTGCCCAAGACCGTCGCCAAGTGGTCGCTGCTGCGCCGCATACTCAGCCGTTGCGCCTATCTATTTGCGCCAGTGCAATAATCTCGCCCCGACCATGTCAGGCAAACACCAGCTAATGTCCGACAAACACCACGTGCGCTGCGGGCCTGTTAGGCTAAACTATAGCGCTTATGAGTAGCTTATCTCCCATCGCCTGCCCCGATTGCGACTTGCTGGTAAACGCCCAGGTTGCCCCCACAGGCTCACGCTTAAGCTGCCCCCGCTGCGGAGCTGCGCTGAGTGAAGGCGGTGCTCGAGACCCGCAATACGCCCTGGTAGCGGCAGTAACCGGCTTGATCGTATTTCTGCCCGCAGTGGCACTACCGATCTTACAGTTCACCTTGGCCGGTCAAAGAGGCAGTAACACTTTGTTAGCCGGCGTCGCCCGACTGTGGCAAGAGGGTTTCCCTGCCCTGGCTCTGCTGGTTTGCCTATGCTCGTTGATCGCGCCATTTATTCAGCTCCTTGCGACTGTCGTGGTAAGCGGTAGCCAGTACACGGGTACACTGCCCCGCGCCTATCCCCGCTGGATAAAGAGCGCTGTTTTCCTGCAACACTGGAGCATGCTGGAGGTCTATGCGATTGGTATTCTGGTGGCCTACGTAAAAATGATGGACACTGGCGATGTCATGATCGGCAATGGCAGCTACTGCCTAGCCGCCTTGATTCTTTGCCTGATCGCCACCAGCCTGTTGTTCGACCCCGCTTCAGCCTGGCGGTATTGGGAGAAACGCCAACCGTGACAGATGCTAAAGATGCCGGATCAGCGGCTACGCCCAATCGGCTGGTCACCGCCAAACAGCAGGGTTTGGCCCGCTGTGATCACTGCGGCCTACTGTGCAGGGTCTCGGTTGCAACCAGCCGCCAGCACGCACAGTGCCCGCGCTGTGGCGCTGCTTTGCACTATCGTCGGCGGCGGAGTTTGCAACGCTGTTGGGCACTGTGCCTGGCGGCCACACTGCTGCTCATTCCTGCCAATGTGCTGCCGATTATGACGGTCATCAACTTTGGTCAGGGCGACCCCGACACCATTATCTCCGGCGTGGTAAAGCTGTGGCAGTCGGGACTGTGGGGCATTGCCAGCGTCGTGTTTATTGCCAGTGTCATCGTCCCCTTTGTCAAGATCGCCATCCTTGTCTCGCTGATGCTGGTCGTGCATTGGCGCTTGGCCCTAAGTCCCCGCCAGTGCATGATTCTGTACCGCTTTGTACATCTTATCGGCCGATGGTCGATGCTGGACTTATTTATGATCTCCATTCTGGCGACGGTGGTACATATGGGTAACATTGCCCTGGTGGAAGCCGGCCCGGGCGCCACCGCCTTTGCCGCCGTGGTAGTACTGACCATGCTGGCGGCCAACCAGCTCGACCCGCGATTGCTGTGGGATCAGCTCGACCCCACGCCCAAAATAAACGACGGCAACCCTAACAAGCACACAGGTTTGACCCATGAATAACATTGATCGGGATTCTTTGCCCGAGGCAAGTTTCGCACCCCGGCGCCGACTGTCATCGGTGTGGTTGTTGCCCTTAGTTGCGGCAGCCATCGCATTGTGGCTGCTGTATCACAATATGGCTGACTCTGGCCTGGCGGTTACCGTACATTTCGCCGACGGCAGTGGCATCACCGCCGGTAAAACACCGGTGGTTTACCAGGGGATCACCGTCGGCCAGGTTGAGTCTCTACATCTTAACAACGACCTGGATGGCGCCACCGCAACCCTGGCTCTGGATATCCAGATCGAGCCCTTAATTCGCAAAAACACCGAGTTTTGGTTGGTGAAACCCCAGGTTTCCCTCTCTGGGGTGTCGGGTCTGGATACCCTGGTAGCCGGTAACTACATCAGCTTTAAGCCCGGTGACGGCAAGGCCGCAAGCGAGTTCCGTGCTCGTACTGATCCGCCGCCCTTTGCCGACAATTCACCGGGGTTGCGCCTGCTGCTGGACGCACCGCAATTGGGGAGCATCAGTATTGGCGCCCCGGTACTGTATCAACAGATCGACGTTGGCGAAGTCGAGGGCTACCAACTCAACGATCAGGGCGTGGAAATCAGCCTACGTATCGACCCCCGCTACCAGCATCTGGTCAATGAGCAATCGCGGTTCTGGAATCACAGCGGTGTCAGCGTCAATGCCGGTTTACAGGGCGTCAAAGTAGAGACCGGATCCCTGGCCAGTGTGCTGGCCGGTGGCATTGCCTTTGACAGCCCAAAGCAAGGCGCCGAAGTCGAGCCGGGGCACCGTTTTACCCTGCATGACAGCAAGGAAATGGCCCAGGGTGGCAAGACCGTTGCCATCCGTTTTCGCAGCGCCGAAGGCCTCAGTGCCGGCGCCAAAGTGCGCTTACAGGGCCTGGTGATAGGCCGGGTCGACGCAGTGGAGTTTAGCGACAACGATCCCCGTCAGGGCGCCGATGCCACGGTGCGCATTCGCGCTCCCTACTATCGCTATTTGAATGCCGATACCGATTTTTGGCTGGTGACACCCCAGGTATCGACCCAAGGCATTCAGGGTTTGGATACACTGCTGGGTGGCCCTTACATCAGCGCTCGCTTAAACGGCGAACCCGGAACGCTCGCCGCCCGGTATACCGCCCTCAGTGCTATCCCCGACCCCCGCATAGATGCGCCTGGGCTGCGGTTAACACTGCGCTCAGACCAACTGCATTCCGTTGATGTCGGCAGCAAGGTTTTCTATCGCAAGATCGCTGTGGGCCAGGTCGAGTCGGTATCCCTGGATGCTTCGGGTGTGGATCTGGGTATTTTTATCCACCAACGCTATCAACACCTCGTCCACCGGGAGTCCCGATTCTGGAACGCCAGCGGCTTTGCGATAAGCGGTGGACTGGGCGGCCTGGAGTTACAAGCGGATTCTCTGGCGACGATCGTGTCCGGGGGTATTGCCTTTCATACGCCAGAAATCCCAAACCCGCAGGCAGCCTGGGAGGGTCTGCGCTTCAAACTACACCCCGATTACGACAGCACCTTTGCGGATAAAGGCCGAGAAATTTCACTGCGCTTTTCCACCGGCAGCGGCATCAGCAAGAGCACTGAAATCAAATACCAGGGCATCAAGGTCGGCGAAGTCACCGGCATTGAACTCAACCGTACCATGGACGGCGTGAACGTCAGCGCCCGGCTCGCTCCATCTGCCAAAGCACTGGCCCGCAAAGGCAGCCAGTTTTGGTTGGTAAGCCCGCAGCTGGGCCTGGTGGGCACCCGCAACCTTGAAACGCTGGTCACAGGCAGCTATATCAGTGTTCTGCCGGGAGACGGCGAACCTCATAGCGAGTTTATTGCCCTGGACAGACCACCGCGACTCGCCAAACCTGGACGCGGTCTGAACCTGGTACTAACCGCACCGCGCCGGGGCTCCATCAAAGAGGGAGTGCGGGTGTTTTACCGCGATATCCCCGTTGGTCAGGTCTTTGGTGTTGAGCTCTCCGGCGATGCAAAGCAAACCCTGGTACATATCAATATCGAGCCGCGGTACAGCAAGCTCGTCCACCGCGGCAGCCGATTTTGGAATTCCAGCGGTGTGTCGGTGAATTTTGGACTGTTCACTGGCACCACCATCCGCAGCAAGGCGGTTGAATCACTGCTGGAAGGGGGGATCGCCTTTGCTACTCCAGAAGGAGAGGACATGGGTCCCCCGGCTCAATCCGGTGAGCGCTTTGCGCTGCATAGCGATGTCAAATCCGACTGGCTGGATTGGTCGCCAGCCATAAATGTAGACCGCCAGCCCTAATCACGGTGGCGGTTACCGATCTGTCACAGACGCTGAGGGTACATGTGGGTACAATAGCGCCTGGCTAAATTCAGCAACAAGAGAAAATACCTGTGCCGACCCTGCGCCGCCAAAGCCTGATCGCCGCTGCCATAATTGTCATTGCCGTTGTTCTCGCAACTGTCCTGTTTCTGCTTAGGCCGGCCCCCGAGCAAGTGGAGGTCAAACAACAGCCATTGATTGTCGATGTGGCCGTTGCAGAGAAGCAAACGCTGTCGATCTCGCTTCACTCCCAGGGCACCGTCAAGCCCCGCACTGAAACCCAACTGGCCTCTGAAGTCAGTGGCCAGATCGTAACTGTCTCGGACAATTTCGAGTCCGGCAACTTGGTGGAAAAAGGCGAGGTACTGCTGCAGATCGACGACCGCCAATATAAAGCGGCGGTGGTGAGTGCCCGGGCGGCGATATCCAGCGCCAAGAGCGCACTGATACAGGAAAAGGGCCGCGCTGCAGTGGCCAAACGCGACCTCCAGCGCTATCCCCGAAAACACGTCAGCCGAGAAGCCCGGGAGCTGGCCCTGCGGCTGCCTCAACTTGAAGAGGCCAAAGCTCGCTACAACTCAGCCGTTGCCGATTTTCGCCAAGCCAAAATCAACCTGGAAAAAACCAAAATTCGCGCCCCCTATCGAGGGATTGTTCAATCCAGGCTGGCGGACGAAGGCGATATCGTTGGCGCCGGCAGCCAACTGGGCAGCCTCTTCTCCATCGACACGGCCGAGATACGCCTTCCTATTCCTCTCGATCGCCTAAGCAACCTCGACTTGCCGGTAGCGGGCAGGGAAGTATCAACCGAAGCCGTGCTAAAGGACGAACTGGACAACCACTGGCGGGCTCGGATCATTCGCACCGAAGGTGCCCTGGATGAGCGCAGCCGGGTGTTGTATGCCGTTGCCGAGGTGCCTGACCCCTACGCGCTGGACAGCGACCGTCCGCCGCTGCGCAATGGCACCTTCGTCACCGCCAACATTAGCGGCAAGGCCATCGACAATCTCATTGCCATTCCCCGACACATTCTGCGGGCCGGCAATAAAATTTGGGTCGTTGACGCGCAAGATCGCCTGATTAACCGCGAGGTAGAGGTGCTGCGCAGTGACGGCGATTTGGCTTATGTTAAGAGCGGACTGGAAAATGGCGAACGGGTTTGCTTGTCCAGCATTCCCAACGCCATCACCGGCACTGAGGTACAAATTCAACACACCGTAACGACCTCATCCCTGGCCGACTCGGAGCTACCCCCTCCAGTGTCGGATGACGCCCCTGCGGCAGAAGCGCTGTCCACCGGGGACGCGACACAATGATCACCGACGATAGCAGCAACCAGAAAAGGGGCGTTATTGCCTGGTTCGCCCGCAACTCGGTGGCCGCCAACCTGTTGATGCTGATTATAGTGTTTAGCGGCATCATCGCGGCCACCAGTATCAACCGGCAAATGCAGCCGGATTTTGAAATCAACGTCATTGAAATCCTTGTACCCTACCCCGGCGCGTCACCAAGCGAAGTTGAACAGGGTGTGGTACTAAAAATCGAGGAAGCCCTCAGCGATATAGAGGCCATAGAAAGCCTTGAAGCTACCTCCCGTGAGTCGATTGCATCGCTCCGGGCCGAGATATATTCCGGTCGCGACAATCTCGCGGTGATGGACGAAATCAAAAGCGCCATTGACGGGATATCCAGCTTTCCGGAAGAAATCGAGCGCCCCATCGTTAATCAGGTCAAGTTCGACAAGCATGCCCTGCAACTGCAAGTATCCGGCAACCTCGATGAGCGCAGCATGAAGTTGCTGGCCGACAGCATGAAACAAGAAATGCTGCAAAACCCCAATATCGCCATGGTTAAGGTTAATGGTGGACGGGAGTTCGAGATCGCCATCGAGGTTGCAGAGGCCACTCTGATCAAACACGGGTTGACCCTGGGCGATGTTGCCGACGCGGTGCGACGCTCATCCCTGGATATTCCCGCCGGCGCCATTAAAACCCGCAACGGCGAAATACTGCTCCGCACCAAAGGCCAGGCCCGGCGCCAGCAGGAATTCGAGAATATTGTGCTGCTATCCAGCGCCGACGGCGTCCGTTTAACTCTGGGTGATATCGCCGTCATCAAAGACGCCTTTGTCGAGACCGACGCCTTCTCGTATTTTGACGGTCAAAGCAGTATTGGCCTGCAAGTGCTCGCTGTGGAAGATCAGGATTTGGTGAAAGTCGCCGAGGCCGCCAAACACTATGCCAAACAAAAACAGGCCCAACTGCCCGAGGGCGTCTCGGTGGATGTGTGGGCAGACGCCACCTTTTACCTGAATGGCCGCATCGACATGATGATCAAAAACCTCGGCGCCGGGGCGTTGTTGGTGTTTGTGGTGCTGGGGCTGTTCCTCAATATCAAACTGGCGTTCTGGGTCATGGTGGGCCTGCCCATCTGTTTTCTGGGAACCTTTGCAGTGATGCCCTATGTGGATGTCACCATCAATATGATGAGCCTGTTCGGCTTTATACTGGTGTTAGGGATAGTGGTGGATGACGCCATTATAATTGGCGAAAGCGCCTACTCGGAATCCGAACGCTACGGCCACTCACTGAACAGCATTACCGACGGGGCCCTTAAAGTGGCGACACCGGCCACCTTCGGGGTTCTCACTACCATTGCGGCATTTATGCCCACCCTGTTTTCCAGCGGTGCCTTTGCGCCGTTCCCGGAGGCCATCGGCTGGGTGGTTATCGCCTGCCTGGCCTTCTCCCTGGTGGAATCCAAGTGGATTCTCCCCTCTCACTTGGCTCACTCACCGCCGGGAACGGGCAGCTTTTGGCTCAAGCTCGATTCAATTCCCCGTTACTTCAACGGCAAGCTGACCACCTTTGTAGAGACTCGCTACCGACCACTGATACTTCGGGCTATCGAGCACCGCGTTGTCACAACCGCAGTCTTTGTCGGCTTATTGATTGTCACCGCCGGTCTGGTGCTGGGCGGTATTGTGCGCTTTGTCATGCTGCCTCAGGTACCTGCAGATTTCATGCAAGCCAATCTGGAGATGGTGGAAGGCACGCCAGAAGAAGAGACCCGCCGGGCCTATGAAAAAATGCTCACTGCCCTGCAGCGCACTGATCAGGAGTACGTTGAGTCGCATCCGGGGGACAGCGAAAAACATTTGGTTAAGCATATCGCTGCCTACGGCGCCGATGGCCTCAAGGTCCATTTTATGGTGGAGCTGTCCAAAAACGAGCAGCGTGATATCGACGGTACCGAAATTGCCCGTCGTTGGCGGGAAGCCATTGGTAGTATTCCCGGCGCCAAAATCCTGGCTATTCATTTCACTGATCCCGGCGCCGGCCCGGCCATCTCCTTTAAGCTGAGCGGCAATAAATGGCAAGAGCTGGAACAAGCCGCCGGCGAGATTGAAACCGCACTGGAGCGTTACAGCGGCGTTTACGATATTCGCAATGGTGCCAGCACCGAGCGGGACGAAATTGTCCTGGAAACCAAGCCCAGCGCCCAAAACGTCGGTCTCTCCCCCGCCGCTATCGGCCAGCAGGTGCGGGATGCCTTCTACGGTGCCGAGGCCCAACGGGTACAGCGCGGCAACGATGAAATCAAAGTGATGGTGCGCTACCCCAGGGAGCAGCGCGAGTCGGTATCGAGCCTGCAAAGCATGTACTTGCGCAGCCAGGAGGGGAATTTTATTCCGCTAAGCAGCGTGGCCGAGCTGAATGTAGAGCCCAGCCAAGACAAGCTAACCCGCATAGACAGTGAACCCGCGATTACTGTCTCGGCACAGGCCGACAAAGACGCTGTCGAACCCAACAAGATCACTGGCGACATCATGGATGGGCTTATTCCCCAGCTCAAGCAAAAATTTCCGTCTTTGAAAGCTCACCTCAGCGGCGAGAGTGAGGAATTTTCGCTGATGCTGAATAGTCTCTTTGTGGGCTTCGGTATGTCGTTATTTGGGATTTTTGGCTTGCTGGCAATCCCTCTCCGATCCTACGCCCAGCCGCTGATTATCATGTCGGTGATCCCCTTCGGCATTATCGGGGCCATCGTTGGGCATATGATTGTTGGCGTCGCTTTTAGCATGATGTCGTTCTTTGGCGTTATCGCCCTCTCCGGGGTGGTGGTCAACGACAGCTTAATCATGGTGGACTTTATCAATACCGCCAGATCCCAGGGGGAAAAGTTGCTGGATGCGGTGGTCAATGCCGGCTGCCAGCGTTTCAGAGCCATACTGCTAACCTCCTTGACCACCTTCTTCGGCCTGCTGCCTATGCTGCTCGAAACGAGCCTACAGGCTCAGATGGTGCTGCCTATGGCGGTGTCACTGGCCTTCGGGATCATTTTTGCTACGGTAATCACCCTGATTTTGATTCCCTGCCTGTATATTATGCTGGAGGATGTCGGCCATGCCCTTTCAAGCCGCAAATCGACGCGGGAATCCCAGTTCCAGCGTGTTTAAGGTTGGATGAATAAGCCGGAAAACAGGAGGAACAGACGATGAGCACCTTCAAGCACTTGTCCGTAGACCAGGCCCAGCAGCTGCTGCAAGACGACAACTGCCAAATCGTCGATATCCGCGATCAGCAGTCTTACTCACTCAATCATATCGAAGGCGCCACCCACCTACACAACGAAAACGTCGCCGGCTTTGTCGATGCCGCAGACAAAAACGCGCCTCTGATCGTTTACTGCTACCACGGCAATAGTAGCCAAGGCGCCGCGCAATACTTTGCCAACCAGGGTTTTGCAGAAGTCTACAGTATGGATGGCGGTTTTGAGCAATGGCGACAGCTCTATCCATCCGTCTCGGATAACTAACCTGCCAGTTCACGCTAACTCCTCGCCCTGCGTCTAAACTGCGCGCATAAAAAAGCCGCCCCGATAACATCCAGGGCGGCGTACTCTGGAGGAGTATTAAAGCGTCTTCAGGTACTCGATAACAGCCAGTCTTTCACGCTCGGTCAACGCATCGCTGAAGTCGTGCCCCTGGTTACCATTGCCAACTTTTCTGGTATCGAAGATCAGCCGTTTATCGATTCCACCAGGCGCAAGGTCTGGTACACCAACGATTGAACTCCAGTTGATCGTTTCATTGAGGAAGCCCTCGATGATTTGGGTAATTGACGGCTGTTCAGGGTCCACTGGATTACAGTTCATTAGCATAGAGCCGGGCATGTCTGAACACTCCAAGACATCGTGTTTCCAGCCCAGACGCTTATGGTCATAAGCCCGCTCTATACTCAGATCAAAGCCTTCAACCGGACCAATCGTTTTAATTGGCCGGCGCCATATTGCGGGCCGCTCGGAAGAATTCAACACTTGCTCCACGGTGGGCACAGAACCATTGTGAAAGTACGGAGCCGTTGCCCAAACACCGTAAAGCGGTGGCGCCTGGTAGCCAATCACACCGCGTTCCCAGCCACACGCGCCCTCAACACGTTGATCGGCGGGCAGGCCATCGTCAATTTGTTCCTGAAGAGCATTTTTGTCCTCAGGGTCTACCCAGCCCGGCTGACCCTCAGGAAAGGCCCACCAAGTCGTGCTGTAGGCATCCCGAAGGTAGGGGCTCAGCTCATCTGAGCGCGCACGGTCTGTGCCGATCACATCGAGGGGCGAGATATGCCCCGCCACCCCTTCCAGGGCCGGTGTCTCCAGGTAATTTGGATCATTCACGAAACGCGGTGAGTAGGCGCCGTGACAGCTGGCACAGGAGCCATTACCACCCAACGGTCGAGGCTTATCGCTATTCGCCTCTTCCGCCCACAGGTCTTTAGCGTGGAACAGAATGGCGCCCTCTTCAGCCAGTTGGGTATCGATGTCTCCTGGGTAGGCGGGTGACTCCAGTGAGGTGATAAAGGTCGAGGCATTGCGCGCATGAGCATCGGCGTTAGCGGTATAGGCGGCACCATCACCCAGCGCCGAGCTACCCGCGGCCATAACAATACGCGTGGCATCGATGGAGACACCGGCATCGAAGAATTTCCGCGAGCGGTGGCTGTAGTTCCACCAGGAGGGTGTGTCCTGCTGTTCTACGGTGGGATGGGGTTCCGCTGAGTTCAGAGCCAGTTTGGCCGGGTTCGGGTTGATATCCACGGTGTCGTAATCGGTGATCATAAACAACAGTTCGAAACCACCCACGGCATTGTTCTGACCACGCTGGCTCATGCCCAACAGGCCGAGGTTTATCCCCACACCAATTTCTTCCAGTCCCGCCGCCAAACCGGGAATGGGTACCGCACCAATCACACCATCCATAACCTGCATATTGAGGTCAGTATTGTTGTTCCCCGGACCAATGTTTTCCATCTGAACACCGAGGGTTTCACCATTGTCAGGGTCACCAATCTGACCACCGTGGCACATAAAACAGCCATTCTCGCCGATTACACCGGTCCAATTGCCATCTTCGTCCCTGCGCTGCCGGAAGCCCTGGGGCAGTTGTCCGGAACCGCCGTTAGTCGCATTGGGATCTTCACCGGGTAGCGGATAAGGGTTGTGATACGGCGCTGCATTCGCCCCGTAACGGAGACGGTACATCTCATCAAAGTTCTCGGGTCTTTCGGAAAGCCCCCAGGCCTGCCAGCGTTGATTGTAGCTTTCGGCATCTATGCCCTCACCGACCATCGTCGGCCCACCATCGGTAAACCAATGCTTGCCGGCATCTCGCTGACTGCGGTACTCGCCACAGGTTTTTGGTGCCTGCATGGAGTCGGGCTGGTTGACATGACAGTCTTCGTACCAGGCATTGTAGAAGACGGCCTTACCCTCATTGATACCAGGTTGTATCAACGTCCTTGGGTCCACAGGCAAGATAGCGCTATCGGGCTGCCCCTCACAAAATGTACTCCAGCGATGCCGCGCACGTGAGCTTCCCAGCAATGGCAGCTCCTCGACATTGTCAGACCCGCTGGATTCAAGCAGACAGCTTGCTGGATCGTCCCAGCACGACAACAATGTGACCATATCTTTGTAGGCGTCTGAGCCCACCGGCCAGTTCTTACCGCCACTGTGGGGCTCACTGTTATCCGAGTTTTCAACGATTAGTAGATTGCTTTCCACGCCCTCGCCCAAGGCCTTCCAGGCTGCATGGGTGTTGGCATAGTCACCGCTGCTGCTGGTAGACAACATGAACCGCTTGCCTTCATCCGTGTCGGCGACACCATCTGGAATGTGGCAGGTACGACAAAAATCCATCCGCGGCGCCATACGGGCAGCGAAAAACTCCTCGTCGCTGGAAAAGGACGCTCCGCGGCTGGGCTCGGCACTGCCCTGAGCGCCATCATTGCTGGCGTTGTTGGAGCCCCCTTGTACCCCACCGCCTCCCCCACCACAGGCGGCAATTACAGTGACAAAACAAACAAGTGACAGCGCTTTTATCTGTCCCATGGCAGACCTCTCCAAGATTATTATCGTTATTCCATAACCACAAATAGGTACACGTGTACCCATTCTGAGTAAAAGTTCTACCGAACAAAGTTGTCGCTGTCAAATTAACTTGGGGATTTATGGCGCGCCGTTTAGAGGCTGCCCGTCGATATATTTGGAGAGGTAGGCAACCATCGCATAGGCCGCCTCATCAACATAGTCCTGGGTAATCTCGCCATGGTACAGATTCGACACCCGAAACACCGCCGTACCAATATCAACTGCCAGAGACACCACATCGGGATGGCTACGTGGCTCAATGCCACGGGCATTGAGCATATCTGTGGTGAGTTTTCCCAGTCGGCGAATAGTAAGTTCCGTCACCCGAAAGCTCTCATCAGTCACCGCGCCGCCGAGAATTAGAATCCGACTGACTGGATTTCTGTTATGAAAAGCCGCAGCTTCTTGTACCATTTGGTAGATTATCTTATCCCAAGGCAGCTCGCTTAACTCGGTGACTCTGTTACTGAGTAGCTCCTCAAGCTGATCCAGATACTGATAGGTAAGTTCGTTAAGTATCGCGTAGGTCGTGGGGAAGAATTTATAGATACTGCGCCTGGTAAAGCCCAGCCTCTCGGCAAGCAGGGAAATAGAAAAACCGCTTAAGCCCACCTCCAGCAGCAGCTGATCGGCACCATCAAGTACGGTTTTATAACGCTGAACACCAGCCTCACGCTTTGGCTGTATCGCGATAGCACGCGGGTCTAAACCTGAATTCATAAAATAATTATGCCACAGGTACACATGTGCTCATATATGCACCGAGCCTTTACCCTGAACTGGCTCTAACCCTGGCAACCCGGCAGCTACCGGGTTACAGCCCTGTAGAGTATTGCTGGCCTGCTCCTCCTCAGATATCCCTCCCCAGCCACTCAAATGTATAGCTCACGACGACGCCACCTCACCCTCCCAGGAGAGCTGTTGATAAGGCGCGGCACCAAGACTGAAATATTTCATTTTAATTCAATAAGTTATAAAAAATTCGGCAACGCCTTCACAGCGATGGGCGCGAAAACACAATGAATGTCGCCACCTTACTAGCGGGGTTTCAAGCAAAGACCGAGACTTTTTCCGCAATCATAACTTTAATAATTTTTTGGAGATTACACGATGCGCGGAGTTCGCATATTACCCGCTACAGCTGTGGCCACCTGTTCTCTCGCCCTGCTTCTCACTGCCTGCGGCGGCTCGTCGTCATCATCGGCGGCGAATGGCGGCGACAATCCCAATCAGAACAATGACGAGGTATCTACCACCCAGGATTATCCCCTGCTGGGGCCACCGCGCGGTGGCAGCGTATGGTCCAACTACTGTAAAGGGCGTGACGATAACGCCACACTACCCCAGGATCCCAGAGAACTCTTGGTCCCGGGCGTCAACGAGGGTAAGGCTGTTGCCTTCAACGCCCATTGGCGCAGTTGTGATATTGGTGTAAGCCGCCCGACCACCTGTGGCGAGTTGCGTGAGCAGGCCGAGCTGGGTGAGTTTGTCGCCTACGGTAATGGCGAGATCGGCACCCCCGTTTCCTTTGCCGGGGGCCAGGAACGCCCCGAAGGGGTCCCAGCCGAAGCCTACAATAACCTGTGGCAGGTTTGGGGCCTGGAAGCTCGCCCTGACAATTTCGATGAGCTGGTAGCTCAACGCCACGGTGCCCCGCTGGCTCCCTGGCGAAACCCCTACCCTCTCCCTGGGGAGGACCCTAACCTCACCGATGGCGGCAGTGGACAACTGCCCGTGATCTATACACAAATTCGAGAGCCCGACGGCACATGGACTGGGGAGATTGGCACCAAGGTCTGTGCAGCCTGTCACTCCGGCCACATTGACGCGCCAGGTCTGGGCGCGATGCTGGGCGGCGCAGGAAGCATCGGCGACTTTACCGTCTCGGGCTCTGACCTGAATCAAGCCCAGGACGGCGGCGGAGCGGTTAATCCGATCTCGGCCATTACCATTTCCGAGAACCGCGGTACCGGCGCCATCGACTTTTTCCAACTGGCCTACGTGCTGTTTAGCGGGCTCGATCCGGAATTGTTGCTAAATGAAAAGATCCTGCTGAGCCAGGCCATCGGCAACATTAAAAGCCCGCCCTGGTGGAATATGGCGTACCGCTCGCAAAAATTCCATGGCGCGGTTTTCCCCACTGATGCCTCCCGGATTGATTTGGCGGCCTATTACGACCTGACACAGAGCCTTACCGGCAACGATGAAGAGGCCCTGGCATGGAATGATGCTCACTCCGGGCCCTTCCAGGTGTGGACAGAAACCCTCGAATCTCCCCAGTACCCAGGCCCCATCGATACCCAACTCGCCGAAGCGGGAGCGGTACTGTTTCATTCCAAAGATCTGTGGGCAGACGGCCTGAGTAATCCCGCCCCCCGTCCCGACGAGGGTAATGGCTCCTGCGCCAGCTGCCACGGTGCCTACTCGCCCCGTTATGCAAATGACCCTGATTACCTGGAAAACCCCAAGCTTGCCGGCCTTGCCGCCTACACCGTACCGATGGAAGTGGTGCGAACGGATCCGGTATACGCTGACGCAATGCAAACCATGCGCCGTTTTGACGGCAGCCTGCCGCCGTCCATTGAAGGACAAAACTTTAACTGGTGCGGTTTGGGTAACTCGGTAGAAACAGAGAACAACACCCCCATTCTGTTGGCTCCTCCGATGTGGGGCATCTGGGCGTCAGCGCCGTATTTTCACAATGGCGCGGTACCCAATATTTGGGGCGTGTTGGACCCAGACAGTGAACGTCCGGATATCTGGAAGCGCGTATCAACGCCCGCCAGACCCGACCAGGAAGGCAAGGTGGTGATGGGCTTTGATACCAACTTCGAACGTGCCTACGATCAGGAAAAACTGGGATGGAAGTATGAGGAACTCGGCTGTGGTGACCCGGGTACTCAAGCCTTTTTAGACTGCAACCCCATCGATGAAGAGCAGCCCTCTACTATTCAAGCGCTACTTGGCTTGCTCTACGAGCAGATCGGCATTACGTGGAACCTACCCCGCCCGCAATCCCTGGATATGAACAATGAGACCATTGAAAACCGCAAAGTTTTCAATACCCATCTCTACAGCCAGGGTAACCAGGGTCACGATTTTACCGCCGTACTGACCGACAACGAACGCCGGGCCATTATCGAGTACCTTAAAACCCTGTAGCGAGAGCTGGACCAACGACAGTCGTAAGCGGCGACATCGTTATCAATGTGACCCGAGGCGGTGGAGGCCCCACCGCCCTTTTTTTCACTGCTTCCCTTTCGCTAGGGCGCGGCGCAAATTAAACAGAAGGCAAACATACCGCGTGGGTCACGCAGCTGAAGTAAGTCTGATACCCATTCGGCTGAGGCCAGTGGTGTCAGCCAGCTTTGCAACTGACCCACCCAGGAACTTGGCAGTGCCTGCACCAACCCAGAGCCAAACAACAGTCGCAACAGTTCCTGTTCGGGGCTCAGCGGCAGGCGCAGCAGACGACTTTCGGCACCTTCCTGGCCCGCCAATTTGGCGGCCGAATCTATGGCTTGCTGAAGCGTACCCAAGTGATCCACAAGGCCGATTTGTTTGGCATCCACACCGCTCCAAACACGTCCTTCGGCAATGGCCGACACCTGTTCAGGTAGTTTCCCTCGCCCTTCCGCAACAATATTGAGGAAGCGCTGATAGCCATAGTGAAGGCCTTCCTGGATGCTGCGTTCGTGAACCGGATCAAGGGGCCGGTCAGCACGGAGTTTACCGGCGACATCGGTCGTCCCCACACCGTCGGTGGTCACGCCTAAGGCCTCCAGGGCATTTTCAAAGGTAGGAAACGCGCCAAAGATACCAATGGAGCCCGTCAATGTGGCCGGAGTCGCCCAGATCTCATCGGCACCAGCAGATATCCAGTAGCCCCCTGAGGCAGCCGTGCTGCCCATCGACACCACCAGAGGCTTGCCCGCCTGTTGCAATGCTTCCAACTCACCACGGATGATTTCCGAAGCCATAACCGAGCCGCCACCACTATTGATTCGCAGCACCACCGCTTTGATGGTGTCGTCCATACGCGCCTGACGCACCAGCCAGGCCAGACTGTCGCCGCCAATGGTACCGGGAGGATGATCGCCGTCGACTATCGGGCCACTGGCCACGATCAGAGCGACCGGCGCATCGCTGGTGGGCAGTTTAATACCCCGCTTAAAGTGCAGGTAATCCCAGAAATGTACTTGTCTAAAGTAACCATCGGCGTCCCGTCCAACCCGCTCAGCCATACGATCACTGAGAGCCGGGCGGGAAACGATGCCGTCTACCAAGCCAAAATCCAGTGCCGCCTGAGCCGAGTCGCCGTCGCGTTTCGCCAGTACTTTGTCGATGTGATTAACAAAATAATCGAATCGCGCTTCGGTGATCTTGCGCCGCTCAATGACCGTGTCTTTGTACAGCGCCCACAGCTCTTCCAGCCACTGCCGATTGGCCTCCTGGGCTTCGGCGGACATATTGTCCCGAATCAGCGGCTCCACCGCCGATTTATAGCTGCCGACCTTAAATACATGAAAGCGAATCTTGAGTTTTTCGATAGCCTGCCGAAAATAATTTCGCACTACCGCAAAACCTTCCAGTGAAACACCGCCCATGTTGTGGACGTAAATCTCATCGGCCTGGCTGGCCAAAAAGTACTGATCCTGATCGTAGTAGTTAGAACTGGCTACCACGGTTTTGCCCGCCGCTCTAAAAGCCGCTATGGCGTCGGCCAGTTCCAGGGTGTTGCTAAGGCCGATGTGACTGAGCCTATCCAACTTGAGGAGCAATATCTCGATATTGGAGTCCTGTCGGGCGTAATCGACGGCTTCGATCATGTCGCTGAGCAGAGTCTCTGAGGGGAGGTTGCCACTGATATGGCTGACCGTATCCACCGCCGTGTATTGGTCGACAACCGTGCCTTCCGGGGCCAGCACCAGCACCCCACCTTCCGGCGCTTCGACACGAAACAGGGTGTAGAGTGTGAAACAGAAGCTGCCGATCACCAGCAAAAATAGAATATTTAGCGTCCAACGCCGGGTGGCGTCGAGAAAGGCGCCCAGGCGGCCCCAAAATCCCCGTGTTCGCTGTTCACTCATAATGTGAAAAATCTCTTGGTCACTCTAGTTTGATTCCGTCGCCGATTCAGCGTCCGCTTGTGTTTCCGTCAATTGTCGCAGGGAGCGGGCATGCCAGCGAATAAACAGCGTGGCGCTACAAAATAGCAGTACCACCAGCACCAGTTCAACGTGGTTAATCATCAATGCCCGGGGTGACATGCTCTGTGTCACCGCCATTACAAAGTAGCCCAGCGCCACAAAGCACAGCCACGCCAAACCCTTCAATTGATGTTTAAACACACTGTAAGCAAACACTGCCAGCGGAAAAATCCGGATAACCCAGATCGCAATACTGGGTTGCCGACCTTCCTGCACCCATACCCAGGTGCTCAGGCTTAGAGCCGCAATCAGCGACACATAGCTTAATTTCATTACCGCGCCGCTAATTTGCGCTTTTTTTTCAAAGCCGTTCATTCAGCTTGATCCAGTTTTTTGGCTAAACGCCCGACCCGCTCGCCCAGGGCCTTGGCCAGGGCGAGCTCGGTCTCATCTACATCACGGCCCTGTTGGCCCGAAACGTGGGAGGCGCCGTAAGGCGTTCCACCCGTGGTAGTGGAATTGAGCGCCGCCTCACTGTAAGGAAGTCCGGCGATCACCATGCCGTGATGAAGCAGGGGCAACATCATGGTAAGCAACGTCGTTTCCTGGCCGCCGTGAAGGCTGGCACTGGAGGTAAACACGGCAGCCGGCTTACCGATCATGGCCCCAGTCATCCACAGCCCGGCACTGCCGTCGATAAAATACTTGAGCGGTGCAGCCATGTTGCCAAAGCGAGTTGGGCTGCCCATCACCAGCCCGGAGCAACCCCGCAGGTCGGCATCTTCGGCATAGAGGTGGCCCTCGTCCGGGATGGCAGGCTCAGTGGCCTCACAGTGGCTGGAAACCGCTGGTACGGTGCGCACCCTGGCCTCCAGACCGCTCAGCGCGACACCCCGGGCCACAGCCTCCGCCAAGCGGCGCGTCGCGCCATTGCGGCTGTAATACAGGATCAAGACAAAAGGCTCGTCACTCACGATGCTATCAGCTCCAATACGTTTTCCGGCGGCCGTCCGAGCACCGCCCGCGCACCTTTAACTACAATGGGCCGCTCAATCAGTTTGGGGGCCGCCACCATCGCCTTGATGAGGTCGTCGTCACTCAAACTGCTGTCGGCCAGCCCCAGCTCCTTGTACTCTGCCTCACCTTTGCGCAGCAACTGACGCGGCTCGAGGCCCAGCTTTTCAAGCAATTCGGCCAGGGTGGCCGCATCCGGCGGCGTCTCCAGGTAGCGAATCACCTCCGCTTCAATGCCGTTTTCCTCCAGTAATTGCAAAGTCTGTCGGGACTTTGAACAACGCGGATTGTGGTAGATGGTGTAGTCAGACATGGTAATCCTGTGAATCCTTGGACAATCAGCTAAAATCTGTCGGCATTATACACAGCCCGCCCTGGCCTTGGGCGCACAGACACAGTCACAAATCACAGGAGTTACTCGATGCCTGCATTCCGTCGTTTGTTCAACACAGCCCTGCTTGCCACTCTGGCAGCACTGCTCGCCGGCTGCCAAGCAGACAGCGAATCTGTGGACGGCAAAACCTGGCAGGTTATCAACTATTGGGCCAGCTGGTGTGGCCCGTGCCGAGAAGAAATTCCCGCCCTCAACCAGCTCAACCGCAGCCGCGACGATGTCATCGTTCTGGGAGTCAATTACGATGGTTTACAGGGCGATGCCCTGGCCGCCGACGAAACTGAGCTGGGGGTAGAGTTTGACACCCTGGCGGAAGACCCTGCTGAACGCCTTGGGCAAAGCCGGCCACGGGTGCTGCCAACCACCTTTATTGTCAGCCCTCAGGGTGAGGTGGTTGAAGTGTTAACCGGCCCCCAGACCGAGGACAGTATTCTCGCGGTTATCGACCGCCCCCGGGGGTAATCGCCGGCCCGCTGCTAGGCCAGCGCCGCAAGCCAGTGGTCCTTCATGCGTTTATCAAAGCCCACCAGCGTGACGGCCTCAATGCTCTGTGCGGCAGGTTCAATCAGCGCTTTTTCCAATGTCGACACGGCCAGTTGGGTGGCCAACTCGGGCGGGTAGGCATAAACACCACAACTGATCGCGGGAAAGGCCAGGCTTTTCATCCCCTGTGCTGCGGCAATCTCTATACAACGCCGATAGCAAGAGGCCAGCAAATTTGGCTCGTTGTGTTCACCGCCACGCCACACCGGGCCCACGGTATGGATCACATAACGGGCGGGCAACCTATACCCCGGCGTCAACTTGGCATCGCCGGTCGGGCACCCGCCCAAACCACGACAGTACTCTAGCAATTGGGGGCCCGCCGCTCGGTGGATGGCGCCATCCACCCCGCCACCGCCCAGCAAACTCTCATTAGCGGCGTTGACGATGGCATCCACGGCCAGAGTCGTGATATCCCCCTGCCAGACATGCAGTTTTTCCCTCGCCTTGCCCATCGCAATATCCTCTGGTTTAGGGTTGTACACGAAGTAGCCGACCTCGGCTGTCATCGGTGAGTATGTACAGCAGTCCGTCAGGCCCTTGGACCACATCCCGCACCCGCTGGCCAAGACTCTCTTCAAACAGTCGCTCCTCACCGACAATCTTGCCGTTTTCTACGTCCAGCCTCACCAATTGTTGGAACTTCAAAGAGCCCACAAACACATCGCCCTGCCATTGCGGATAGCGCCCGCTAGTGGAAAACGCCATGCCAGAGGGAGCGATAGAGGGGACCCAATAGTGCAGGGGCTGAGCCATACCGGCTTTATGCGTTCCAACTCCAATCTTGCCGCCCCGATACTCTTCACCATAGGTGATCACCGGCCATCCGTAATTGACACCTGCACGAGTAATATTCACCTCGTCGCCACCCCTGGGGCCGTGTTCATGAGTCCATAACTCTCCGGTATCGGGGTGGATAGCCGCCCCCTGCACATTGCGGTGTCCATAGGACCATATTTCCGGCAGCGCTTTACCCCCTTGCGAAGCCGCGTAGGGATTATCTTCCGGGATACTGCCATCGGGCCAGATGCGAATCACCTTCCCATGATGGTTATCCAGGGTCTGGGCATCGTCTCGAGCCGTCTGCCGGTCACCAAGAGTGATAAATAAATGTCCTTGCGGGGAGAAGGCCAAGCGGGAGCCAAAATGTCCGCGCGAGGGATAACGGGGCAATTGACGGAAAATCACTGCCACATCGACCAGTGAGTTACCCTCCAAGCGCCCTCTCGCCACCGCGGTGGAGTTCCGTCCTACAGATGGACCGGGCTCGGCATAACTGAAATACACCCAGCCGTCACGATAGGCCAGATCCAACAATCCACCCTGGCCGCGAGCGTCCACATCGGGCATACCGGACAGTGGTGGGCTCAGCGTTCCCCCTTGCCAAAGGCGCAGGTTGCCCGATTTCTCGCTGATTAAAATGCGGTCCTTATCTAAAAATGCGACGCCCCAAGGTTGGTTCAAGCCTTCGACCACCACCTCTAGGTGGGATTCCGCCCGCGCGCACGCTGACACCCACAAAGCGATAAAGGGAAGTACTAAAACAAGCTGACGGAACAGTGTACTGACGAGTTGCATGAGAAGCTCTCCCCGATTGCGGGCTCACTGATTAAGGGACCGCAAAATTGCAGTGTTAAACATCATGGTAGTCAGTTACTACGACCGAGGCCACCGCTTAATTGGTTAGCTTGTCAATTGATTATTGCGCGAGGAGTAACGGAGCTGGAAGGATGGGAAACACAAGCAAGATATGGCACGTAAAGTAAAGGAAGTACGACCAAAAGGTGTAGCCTGGTTCGAAGGCTGCCTGGAGAGTCGTATAAAGGAAGGGCCGTATTCTGCTGAGGCAGTGCGTATGGGATGAGGGTGTCGTATTTGCGCAAGGCCTGAAAGATCAGGGCCTGGAAGATTAGGGCCTGGAAAATCAGTGCTTGGATACTCTGGCGAATCGCTGCTTCCAGCTCCCTCCGCTGTCACGCTCGCAATTCTCTTCCGTATCAAAACTGACGTGGCGTTGAATCTGTTGAATAGTGATGTTTATTGCGGCGAGTTTTTCACCCACTTTTGACCGCACTGCCTCAGTATCGGCAGCGTGTAAATTCGCATTGGTATCGTATACACAGACGACCGACAAGGACGTGGGGAAATTCTGATAGTTGGCAAAGTGGGTTAGCCACTGGAAGCCATCATTCCAACGCAGCAGCTCTTCGCAAACATCAATCAGGGCCTGTCTCAGTGCATTGTCTAATTTTTTATCTGTTTTTTTCACCGCATGTCTCGACTATAACGGGGTCACACTATCCCAGCATGGATTTTGGCTAGCACTGGCATAAGCAGCTTGCCCGAGAGCCGCCTTTCCTGCAATTAGGCGGCTCGGGTATCTGAGGGCAATAACAGCGATGAGGGAAAGGGGCTCAACGTTGCCGGGTATGCATCAGAATTTTTATGCGGGATACAAAAGTATTAACTCAGCCGTGTTTTTAACCAGTCGATGGCATCGTCCATCAATTGACGGCCCAGCTCCAAACTGCTGAAGAAATTCCAGCTGCCGTGTATCGCGCCATCATAGCGTTTTGAATGCACTTCGACTCCGGCCTTTTGCAAGGCTTGCGCATAGGCTTCGCCATCGTCTCGCAAGGGGTCGAACTCACAGGTGGCAACCCAGGCCGGCGGTAAGCCAGCCAGGCTATCGGCTCGCGCTGGGCAGAGATCGGGGTTCTCCAGAGCAGCTTCATCAGTCACATAGTGCCCGGCGAAGTAGTCCATGTCCGCGCGAGTCAGCAGGTAGCCCTCTGCATTGTCCCGCAGCGAATCGGTCTCTTCACCGACATTGGTCACCGGATAGATCAGCATTTGCCCTCGCAATTCAGGGCCCCCGGCATTACGCGCCCGCTGCGCCATGACCGCTGCCAAATTTCCGCCAGCGCTGTCGCCACCAACCACCAAACGACCGGGGTCACCGCCAAAACTGCTCGCGTTTTTAGCTACCCAATTCAGCGCCGCAAAGGCATCCTCGGGGGCTGCGGGAAAGGGGTGCTCAGGGGCCAAGCGGTACTCTACCGACACCACGATACAGCCGGCACCAGCACAGACCTCGCGACAAGTCGGATCGTAATCCTCGACTGATCCAATCACAAAACCACCGCCGTGGACATACACCAATACGCCAAAGGGGCCTTCTCCCTTCGGCGTGTAGATACGTATTGGGATATCCCCAGCGGGTCCGGGTACGCGTCGATCCTCGACATTGGCCAGTTGCGCCTGGGAAGGCGGCAACATGGAAATGAGTGTAGAGAACGCTCTTCGCGACTCCGAGGGTGGCAAATCACTGAAGGGCTTGGCGCCAGCATCGGCGAGCATCTGCAAAAAGTCCGCAGTTTGGGGATCAAGTGGCATGGTGTCTCCTTGGGCTTATCAGTATCCCCCAAGTCTAATGCATCCCTTGCGCTGACACACCTCCATTGCCACCTGTGATCTATCCCAGCTGACGCCCTACTCTGAATTAACCGCTTTGTGCTAAGCCCGATAGCGAGGCATCCACAAGGTCCTGCAGTTCCCGAACTATCACAGTAAAAACGGACAAATCCTGGGTCGCCGACGCCCGCAGTGCATTGATCATACCTAGATAGCGATCAATCCGCGTCGTGTAGCCCGATTGCCAGGACGCCAGCACATTCATGCTATCCCCCTCCATGTGCTGGCTTAGGCCCACTGCCAGGGAGCGCAGTAAAACCTCGATATTGTCCACGTAGGATTCCCGTGCCAGGTCCTGCCAACGACTATCCGGTTGCCAATCGATAAGTCGCTGAAACATCCAGTCCAGGGACAAAAGTTCAACCAGATCAAACTGCAGGCTCATCATGGCATGGGCATCTACGTCGGTAGTCAAGGCGGCATCGACGCCCCCAGGCAGTAGATAAAATGCATCAAAAGCGGCGATACGCCCCGCCAGCGCCTCGGGTACACCCTGCTCGATCCAGTTTTGGCGGCGCTGCTGCCACATTGTTGACCAGCTCTGTCCCTGCATATCCGGTATGTCCGGCATCAGCCGCTGGAAATCTTTTTTCATTAGCTCAATGGTGTGCTGTGGGGCCACCTCGTGTTTATTGCGCAGGAACCAGCGGGATCCTCGCCGTCCCAGACGCATAATCTGGTGAAACAGTTCGTACTGGAGTTCGGTGGGCACAGCGTAGTCCAGCGCCTCTACCTGCTGCCACAATTCACCCAGCTCAAATAATTCCATCACCGTGACAAAGGCCATGGCGGTTTGGGGCGGACGGGCTCCTACTGAAATAGATTGCCGCAGGCTATAGCTAAACCCCATCAGGTTGACCATTTCATTCGCCAGTTGGGTCGCAATGATCTCTCTCTGTAGCCGGTGATGGCTGATATCCTGGCCGTATTTTTTCTGCAAACGAGCAGGAAAGGCGCTGAATACCCGTCTGGCAATCCAATCGTCGCCAACGATTTCCTCGCTGAGTAACTGCTCTTTGAGCTCGACCTTGGCGTAAGACACCATCACCGACAATTCGGGACGGGTCCAGGCTTTGCCTTCACCATAGTAGTCTTTAATCGTTTCGTTATCCGGTAGAAACTCCAGGTCGCGATGGAGCCGGCCAGTTTCTTCCAGATGCTCAAGAAAGCGCAGATAGTCGTGGTGGTGCTTGGCCCGCCGGTTTTCCGCCAGGCTGATGGCCAGGGTCTGTCGGTAGTTGTTCTCCAATACAAGGTCGGCGACATCATCAGTCATTTTTGACAGCAACTGGTTGCGCTGCTTGGCCGTCAGGTCCTCGGATTCCACTTTGGCATTGAGGAGTATTTTGATGTTGACCTCGTGGTCCGAACAATCCACTCCGGCGGCATTGTCGATAAAATCGGTATTGCAGATCCCGCCTTCCCGGCAGTACTCCATCCTGCCCAGCTGGGTTAGTCCAAGGTTGCCGCCTTCACCAAAGACTTTACAGCGCAGATCACGACCATTAACCCGCACCCCATCGTTGGCGCGATCTCCTACGTCGGCATGACTCTCCGTACTGGATTTCACATAGGTGCCAATGCCGCCATTCCAGATCAAATCCACCGGCGCCTGCATCAAACGTTTGATCAGCGCGTCTGGGGATAGGGCCTTGTCTTTACAATCGAGCAACTTGCGCATTTGCGCAGACAGGTTGATCTGCTTGGCGCTGCGTTCAAATACCCCACCTCCCTTGGAGATCAGCTCGCTGTTGTAATCCGCCCAGGAAGACCCGGGCAGATCAAAAAGCCGCTTCCGCTCAGCCCAGGAAGCCTCGGCATCAGGCTCCGGGTCAATAAAGATATGCAGATGGTTAAAAGCCGCTACCAAGCGGGTATGCTTGGACAATAGCATCCCATTTCCAAACACATCGCCGCCCATATCGCCAATACCAAGGGCTGTGAACTCTTCCGACTGAATATCCTTACCCAGCTCCCTGAAGTGGCGCTGCACAGCTACCCAAGCGCCCCGGGCGGTAATCCCCATGGCCTTGTGGTCGTATCCATTGCTGCCACCTGAAGCGAAGGCGTCACCCAACCAGAAATTGTGCTGTAGGGAAATCTCGTTGGCGATATCAGAAAAACTGGCCGTGCCTTTGTCAGCGGCCACCACCAGGTAGGGGTCCTCTTCATCGCGACACACCACCCCTTGAGGCCGTTCGACTCCCTCGCCGACGCGATTGTCAGTAATATCCAGCAGACTGCCGATAAACAGACGATAGCAGGCGACGCCCTCCTCCTGAAGCTGTTCTCGACTGCCCATTAGCGGAGCCCGCCGAGCGACAAAGCCCCCCTTGGCCCCGGTTGGCACAATCACCGCGTTTTTGACCTGTTGAGCCTTCACAAGGCCCAGAATTTCAGTACGGAAATCCTCCAGGCGATCAGACCAACGAATGCCGCCCCGGGCTACTTTGCCGCCGCGCAGATGCACCCCTTCCACCCGTGGTGAGAAAACATAGACCTCAAACTCCGGACGTGGCTGGGGAGCGAACTCCAATTGGCTGGTATTGATCTTGAGGGCAATGCAGTCCCGATATTCGCCGTTCTCGTCAGTCTGGAAGAAATTGGTCCGCAAGGTGGCCTCTATCACCTGCATATATTGGCGCAGGACCTGGTCTTCATTGAGGTTGGCGACCTTGTCCAGTGCCCCGATGATGCGTCGACGAATTTTGGCAATACGGTCTTCGGAGCTGTGTTTTTCGCGGCGCCGGGGATCGAAAAGGCAGCGAAACAAGGCCACCAGATCCCGGCAGATGCTGACATGGCCGGCCAATACTGTGGCGACAAAGTCCAGGCTAAAGGGCGAGCCCAGCTGCTTCAGGTATCGTGCATAGGCGCGAATAAGTGCAACCGTTCGCCAATCCAGCCGCGCCCCAAATACCAAACGGTTAAAGACATCGTTTTCAGCCT
This sequence comes from Spongiibacter nanhainus, assembly GCF_016132545.1. Taxonomy (GTDB): domain Bacteria; phylum Pseudomonadota; class Gammaproteobacteria; order Pseudomonadales; family Spongiibacteraceae; genus Spongiibacter; species Spongiibacter nanhainus. The sequence goes on along the minus strand of NZ_CP066167.1, from coordinate 1,740,022 downwards.
GGCCTCGCCATATGGCTCGCAGTGCCTCCTGATAGCTGTCGCGCACAGTATCCAGGTTCAGGGGCACACCATTGCCAAGGTCGTGCTCCAGGCTGAAGTCGTGCATCCAGACATCGCTCTCCCCCACCGGGCGAATTTGATAGGGATGCTCCACCAAAACCCGGGAGCCGAGATTCTCCAGCAGGGGCATAATATCCGAGAGCTGTAGCGATTCTTCCCGATGACACAATTTAAGACGCAGAGTGTTGGGCTCGGCCCCCAGCTCCCTAAACAGGCTAATGCTGATGTCGTGGCGGTCTTTGAGCTGCATACACAGCTCCAAATCATTCACCGCCATTAGTGGTGAAAAGCGGTCCCGATAGGCGGCGGGAAAGGCCTTCCAGAATCGGTGCCCGATCAGTCGTCCACGCTCGTCACCCAGGCGCTCTAAACACAGGTCGTAAAAACGCGCTGACCAATCCCGAGTGAGCTCGCGGATGTCGTGCTCCAGGGCGGCGACATCAAATTGCGGGGTGTTGCGATCGGCGATTCTAAAAATAAAATGCAGGCGCGCCAGCACTGACTCCGACATAAATTGCGTGGAGCGTTCACCGTCCTGCGTTCCCATTGCCTGGGCCAACAGATCGTGAATTTCTGTCTCCGCGTTAACCGCCTCTCTAGGCAGGTAAACAATAAAACTGACAAACTTTTCAAAGTGATCGACCCGGGCAAACAGGCGTACGGCTCGGCGCTCGTAAATCTTCCAAATGCCAAGCGCGGTCTCCAACAGGTTTTCATTACTCGCCTGCAGCAATTCGTCCCGGGGGTGCCCCTGAATTATGGCCCGGAAGGTTTTGCCGTTGTGGCTGGCATTATCCAGCTGGGAATGCTGGCACAGCCATTGTGCCTTGCTGCGGAGCAATGGAATTTGATCGATGCTTTGAAAGTACAGACCGGAGGTATAGAGACCGAGAATACGGGTTTCCCCCACTGCCCGCCCCTTTTGATCGAAACGTTTGACGATCACATAGTCGGCATACACACTGCGATGGACAGTAGCGCGTTGAGAGGATTTGGTAAAAGCCAAGGCGTGATCCTGCCGGTAAAAGGCTTCGAAGCCCTCTCCCAAGTCCTTCAAACGGATGGTGGGCAAGGCATCGCGACGGGTCATCAAACCCAGGCGTTGGTTCTCTTGCTCACTGATACTTTCCTGGCCCGCACGCCCCGAGAGCCTGAATTCCGCCATCCCCAAAAATGTAAAGTTACCGTCCCGTAGCCAGCGCAAAAACGCCAGCTCATCATCGTTGGGTGCATTTTGTTGCTCCAGCTCGGCAATACAGTTATCCACCCGTTGCAACATCGGTTCAAAGCTGCCCACCACCAGGGCCACGTCTGCCATCGCGGCAGTCAAGGCATTGTGAATACTGCGCAGTTGCGCGTCTTCACTGCTGTGGTCGATGAGGATGTAACCCACACTCTCGCGCTGATTGCTCTCCGCCAGAGAGCCATGATTAAAATCGCCGTTATTATCCCGGCTTAAGCTAATTACCGAACTCTCAAAAAGCTGGATGCCCATCCCCAAGCGGTTGAGCGCCATCCGCAGCGAGTCCACCAAAAACGGCATGTCGTCCTGGCAATAGTAAATAACCGTATGCTTACTGGACCACCCATCCTCTTCTGCCGATGGGTTAAAGACTTTTAGCAGCGGTTTACTTTGGGGCCGAGAACTGGCGAAACGGTACAGACCGAACAACACACCAAAATTTGACTCCGGCTGCCAATCCAGTTGATCGTCATCCGGGTGGACATGCAGGACCTGCTCGGCAAATTGTAGAAACCCGGAATAGGTCTCGGGTGGCAGCTGCTGCTCTCCGACTCGCTGGATACGCTTGATCAGCTGTTGACGGGTCGCGGTTTGTGCACTCATTAGGGCCTCACCTTACTTTTATTGCTGGCTTTCAATACTGGCGGTCATGCCGGGTAGTAAGTTGGCTGCTGGTGTTGGGACAAGTTAGCCCAGGGAAAATTCGCATGCCCAATCGAAAATTGCGGGGATCCGACCAGGCTGACCATCGCGGTATTCCTTCTTAAATCGGCAGCACTTACACCCACACCGCTTAAATTCACAACAGGCTAGACACTACCGGGCGAAAACGACAGTTGTGTGTCCAGTGCCTTGTATCTCTATGAGTGTAGCCAATAATGGGCAGTTCGACAGGAAGAGCCGCACTAGACGGCAGGGGGCGCACGGTGGAAGGCAGAGAAGCAAGGTTAGAGGCAGCGGGCGCAGGCCCAAGAGAACAGCCGAGGGAAGAGTAAGGAGGACGTTCTAAGTATTGCGGGAACGGGCATTGCGGGAGCGGGTATCGCCCCCACAGTGCGATTGTATTACGGCGTTGGCCAGGCTCCCTAAGCGGCTCGTGCTTGGCGCCCGGACAAAGAGATAATCAGATTAGCTTCCGCCGCCGGCAGATTGAATTGCTCTGCCAGTTCCTCAGCATTGGCACCGGATTTTGCGGCCCGAATCGCATCCTGATAATACAGGCGGTCCCGGTGCCCCGCTTCAGACTTCTGTTGACGGCTGGATATCATTTCCAGGTAGCCCTCCAGAGCCTGTACCCGTTCAGCTAGGCTATCGATCAGGCGCTGCTGCCGCAAAATCAGCTCCAAACTGCCGCCGGGCTCGGTGGCTGATGACGCACTGCCGGCCAGGGCGCTATCATCGCCGTCCAGGGTGACCTTGTCAGCGGTCTTAGCCTTTGACTTGCCTATCAAGCTGTCTTTCGACTTGGCAGCCGATTTGGCGTTGGCCGCCGCGGGATTGGGCTCATAAAGGCCATCGCCGGTGAGTGAAGCCTGCTGACTGGCACTAGCATCTCGCTTGCGAGCGCGGAAATAGCGAACCGCCATGCTCAAAAGCACCGTCGCCCCCAGCAGTGAAAATACGCCGCCCAGCAGAGTTTGGCTGTCCACGTTTTGTAGCCACAATGCCAGTTGATCCAGCACCTCGATATAGTCAATGTTCATAATGCACGCACTCTCTCACTTAAGGTCGGCCAGCCGTTTAGGCAGCTAGCCAGCCCTGTAAACGGCTTTTTAGCCGCACAATTGCCTGACTGTGAATCTGGCAGACCCTGGATTCACTGACCTCCAGCACCTCGCCTATTTCCTTCAGGTTTAGGCCGTTATCGTAATAAAGGGCCATCACCAGTTTTTCTCGCTCTGGCAGATCGTCAATCTGTTGCGCCAGGTCCTTCTGGAAGCCAGCGTCGGTGACCTCCTCCAAAGGAGTCGGGCCGTCATCATCGCTGATTTCCAGGGTCTCATTGCCACTCTCACCGAAGTGATCCAGGCTGCCCACCTGCACGGTGCTGGCATCCATCAGCAGGCGATGATACTCATCGACACTGACACCCAGCTCATCCGCCACTTCCCGGGGGCTGGCCTCTCTACCAAAGCGACCTTCTACCCGAGCAATGGCCGCACCCAGTTCCCGAAGCTGGCGAGACACCGAGCGCGGAGCCCAACCGTTTTGTCGCAATTGATCAATCATTGCACCGCGGATACGAATACCGGCGTAGGTCTCAAAGCTCGCCCCTTTATCCGAGCGGTAATGACTCGCCGCCTCCAGTAAACCGATCATGCCGGATTGCACCAGGTCTTCCACTTCAACACTGTCGGGCAGGCGCGCGATCAAATGGTAGGCAATACGCTTGACCAAATCGGCGTGCTGGCGCACCAGCTCGTCGCGATTACCGCACTGTACATCCAGGTATGTGGCGTGACCTTTCACAACATGTCTCCTGTCACAACATATCTCCCGTCACAACATACCTTCTGATCGAAGGCGTCTCCCATCGCATCAATGCTCTACTACATCGCGGCGCCGGCTTGGGAGGGCTCGGCGATCATGCGGTCGACAAAAAATTCAATCTTGCCGCTGGGGCCTTCCGGCAGTGACCACTTGTCGACGTTTTCGGCCAGCGCACGAAACGCCAAAGCAGCATCAGAACCGGGGTACATTTCGCTCACCGCCTTTTGTGCCGCATCGGCCTTGTTGAGAAAGCGGTCCTGGGGGATAAACCCGGCATACTCCAACTGCACATCGAGAAAACGCTGTGCAACCTCATTCAGTCGCTCAAAGCCATCCCGGGCCTGGTCGTGGCTGTTGACCATGTTGCGGAGAATCTTGAAGCGGCGAATCCCCGCGTCCCGGTTCATGACTTTGATCAGCGCGTAGGCATCGGCCATCGACGTTAACTCGTCGGTCACCACCACCAGAACATAGTGGCTGGCCTGGCTAAAGCTCACCACGCTATCGGAAATCCCCGCCGCCGTGTCTACCACCATCACGTCGTAATCGTCGTTTAAGGTGCTCAAGGCGTTGATAATACTGGCGTGCTGATCCGGTCCCAGTTCGGCCATTTTCTTGATGCCCGACGCTGCCGGGATAATGGAAATACCGTTGGGGCCCTCCACCAGAATATCGTCGATGCTGCACTTGCCTTCTAGAACATGGGACAAGTTCCACTTGGGGCGCAGGCCCAGCATGATATCGACATTAGCCAGCCCCAGGTCTGCATCCATCAACAATACCCGGCGTCCCCGGCGGGCCAGCTGACAGGCCAAATTTACCGAGACGTTGGTTTTGCCTACGCCGCCTTTACCGCTGGTTACCGAGATCACCTTGACTGGATTCATTGCTGCCCTTTTCTCCCCATTGCGATTGAGCGGAACTACCGTGTTATTGGCCATAAACTCACACTACCTCAGAGATCATCGACGATGATGGTTGCGCCGCCGGCCGGCTGGCCGGTGTCTGTTTATTGCGACTCCGCTCAAAGTGGCGGGACATTTTAACTGCCATATTGACCAACTTTTCAGCATCTGCGGCCGACAGGTTTTGCGGCACTTTAGGCCCATTGGTACACCATACCGCTGGCAAACGATGCAAAATTAAATTGGAAATGACCGAACCTAAACGCATGGTCTCGTCAATGCGGCTAATCAGCGCCCCCTGAGGCGACAGATGTGCAAAGGCATCGATGACCTCGCTCTGCACATAAGCTTCAGTATCCGCCGGCAGGGTCAGATAGGTTTGAATACCGGGCATCGCTGACAGCAGTTCACCCAGCTCGGCAATACCCGCCTTGTCGCGGAAAGAAATACCGCCGGTATCCACTAGCAGCAGTGGCTTGCTCTGCAACAAGCGGAAGGTTTTGGCCGCCTCCTCCGCATCCCGGGTTAAATGGATGGGGAGTTGCAGGATTCGGCCAAAGGTTCGCAGCTGTTCCTGGGCGCCAATCCGCGCCACATCAGTAGACAAGATAGCGACCTTGTCGCGGCCGTGACGCATGGCATACTGCGCCGCCAATTTGACAATACTGGTGGTTTTACCCGCCCCTTGAGGTCCAACCAGGGCGATGGCCCCAGACTCAGGTGCCGCAGCGATAGGCAGCTCTTTGATCAACTGCATTTTCAGTATTTGTCGCTGCAGCGGCGCGGCCTCATCGGTGGGCACTTTCTCAGCCAGGCGTTTGGCCAGGCTCGGGTCAATATCTATCGCCGTCATAAACTGGTGTAGATCTTTTTGGCTGGGCTGCTGAGTTCCCAGCTGCTGCCAGTTGTGATCGCGGAGCTGATCCACCAGCATCGCTTTCATCGCAGCCATTTCCTGCTTGAGGCTGTGCAGCTCACTGTCTTGAGACCACAGCTGACTGCTCCCACCTGCCGAAAAACCCGCTTGTTGATCGGGGGGGTGAGGGGCGCTCTGGGGTCGCTGGGCGTTCGCAGGAACCTCGTCCCGGGCCTGACTGCGGCGACGCAGAACATCCATGGCGGTTTTTTCCGTCCGGGTATGTTCAGGACCAGAGTGCGCCGGGCCAGGCTGAGCTGGCGCCGGGTCTGAATATGATCCGGTGGCGATGGCATCCTCCCAGCTGACAGCGACTTCCACGCCGCCCTGGATAGGGTAGCAATCCAGTATCACTGCATCGGGACCGTGGGCGTCGCGTACCAGTTTCATCGCCTGGGCGGTGTCGGGGGCGCGATACTTTTTAATATTCATCTGCGTACTCCATACCCTCCCTCATTGGGAGTTTAAGGGTCTAGTTCAGCCGTGCCTGTTTGCCCACTGTGGCCAGCAATCTGACCTGTTTACTGTCGGGCACTTCGTTGTAAGACAGTACGTTCAAAGCCGGCACACTGCGTCGTACAAAACGCGACAGCCAGGAGCGAATGGAGGGAGAAACCAACACTACCGATGCCTGCCCGGCCATTTCCTGCTGCTGGCTGAACTCCGCCAGTTGGTTTTGCAGGCCTTCGGCAATACTGGGTTCAAGTCCTACCACGCCACTGCCACCTCTTTGACTGTCCTGCATCATGTTCTGCAACAACTGTTCCAAATCCGGATCCAGCGCGGCAACGCCTAACTCTTCGTCTAAGCCGTTGATTTCCTGAACAATCATGCGGCCCAGGGCAATCCGCACCCCTTCCAATAAATCGTCAGGATTTTTACTACGCGGCGCCTGCTCCGCCAAAGATTCGGCGATTATGCGGAGACTACGTATAGAGACGTTCTCTTTCAGCAGGCTTTGCAGCACCCGAACAACCACACTCAGCGGCAATTGCTGAGGTACCAGGCTTTCCACCAGTTTGGGGTCGGTTTGAGCCAGCCGGTCCAGTAACTGCTGAACTTCTTCGTGTCCCAACAGCTCGTGAGCATGCTCTTTGATAATTTGGCTGAGGTGTGTTGCCACCACGGTACAGGGATCCACCACGGTATAGCCCAGGGTCTGTGCCTGTTCCCGCTGGCTGCTGTCAATCCACACAGCGTCCATTCCAAAGGCAGGGTCTTTGGTGGCGATGCCCTGCAAATTGCCATGGGCACCACCGGGATTAATCGCCAGGTCTTTACCCGCCTGAATTTCCCCCTGGGCAACGGTATTACCCAAAAGCTGAATTCGGTAGGAGGAAGGCTGCAACTCCAGGTTGTCGCGGATATGGACGGGCTGAATCAAAAAGCCCAAATCCTTCGACAGCTTTTTGCGTACCCCGGTAATACGATTGATCAATTCCCCTCCCTGACTACGGTCAACCAGGGGAATCAAGCGATAGCCCACTTCCAGGCTGACCACATCCAACTGGGTTACCTCTTCCCAGTTCAGCTCCGGCGGCTCGCTGCTGGTAGCCTCCAGCTCGGTCTCGACATCTTCTTCCATCACCAGAGTCTGCTTACTGCGCTGGGCCATAAGCCAGCCACCACCGGCGCACACGGCGGCCAGCATCAGGAACACCAGGTTGGGCATACCGGGAATAATGCCGATCACACCCAGTAAAGCAGCCGATAGATAGAGCACGCTAGGGTTGGCCAGCATTTGACCCACTATCTGCTGCCCCATGTTCTGGGAGCGGGAAATACGGGTCACAATGATTGCAACCGCCGTGGACAGAAGTAACGACGGCAACTGGGCGACCAAGCCATCACCAATGGTCAGCAGAGTGTAGTTGTGCATGGCCTGGGAAAAACTTAATCCATGCTGGGACATACCCACGCCCAAACCACCGAGGACGTTGATAAACAGAATGAGTATCCCGGCTACGGCGTCACCGCGGACGAACTTACTGGCACCGTCCATGGAACCGTAGAAGTCCGCCTCGGTGCGGACTTCTTCCCGGCGAATGCTGGCTTGTTCTTGGGTTAACAGCCCTGCGTTGAGGTCGGAATCGATGGCCATTTGCTTGCCGGGCATGGCATCCAGGGTAAAACGTGCGGTCACTTCAGAGACCCGTCCAGCACCCTTGGTCACGACCACAAAGTTGATAACCACCAGAATGACGAATACCACTAGGCCGACCACATAGTTGCCGCCGATAACAAACTCGCCAAAGGATTCAATCACCCGGCCCGCCGCCCCCGGGCCGGTATGCCCTTCCAGCAGCACCACCCGAGTAGATGCCACGTTGAGCGCCAGACGCAGCAAGGTAGCCAGCAGCAGTACGGTGGGAAATACCGAGAAATCGATGGGCCGTTCAACGTAGATGACGGCCAGAATAATCACCAGCGACAGAGTGATGTTAAAGGTGAACAACACATCCAGCAGGAAGGGTGGCATGGGCAACACCAGCATAGCCAGACAGGCCAGCAACAGGGTCAGTACGCCCAGGCCGCTGCTCGCCGCGCCCTGCGCCCATCCCGGAAGGCTTATACTTTGTGCTGCCATAATTGTTCCTCCTCACTGTGGCTCCGGCTGTGTTGGCCGGGCATAGCGCAACAGGGCATTTCCAGCCCCATCACTCAAAACTCTTCAAGTAGCTGTCGTCCACTTCGGGCTCTGGCGCCTGCGGATAGGCTCCGCCGAGATCCCGCCAGGTGCGCAGCTGATAGACGTAGGTCAGAATTTGTGCCACCGCCAGATACAAGCCGGCGGGGATTTCCTGATCCAGTTGGGTATTGGCGTAAATTGCCCGAGCCAGGCGCGGTGACTCGACGATGCTGACACCGTTCTCGCCGGCAATCTCCCTAATGCGCGCAGCGACAATATCGGCGCCTTTCGCCACCAGCGTTGGTGCCCGCATCCGCGCTTCGTCATATTTGAGCGCCACGGAAAAGTGGGTGGGGTTGGTGATGACAACGTCTGCGGTGGGGACTTTTTCCATCATCCGTCGGTTGGCTGCAGCCTGTTGCATCTCCCGCAGCTTGGCCTTCACTTCCGGGCGGCCATCTGATTCCTTGTGCTCATCGCGAACTTCCTGGCGGGTCATTCGCAGCTCTTTCTTGTAATTCCACATTTGCCAGGGCACATCGATGGCGGCAATCAGAATCAGCGGCAAGCTAACCACCAGGAAGAACCACGTCAGCAAACCGCTGCTGTTGACAATGGCCGCCTCCGGAGCCTGCAGCCCCAGAGTCAAAATATCATCGGACATCAGCTCCACAATCAGTACTGCCGCCGTGCCGATCACCACCATTTTGATAATGGATTTGACCAACTCACCCAGGCTGCGCAGCGAAAACAACTTAGTCAGCCCCTTGATCGGATCCAGGCGCTCCAGTTTAAGACTGAGGTTAAAGGTCCAACCGCCAAGCACTACAGAGGACACTATAGCCGCCAGCACGGTCGCCAACACCACCGGCCAGATGGCCAGCAAACCTTGCAGCAGCAGCGTATAGAGCTGCGAGGGCAATTTACTGGTATCGGTTTGCAGCAGGAATTCGGTCGACAGACTGTATTCAAAAAGCCCTGTCATGGAATTGGCCAGCTGCCCTCCGCCGATCAAAATGGCACTGGCACCGGCAATGGTGACCAGCATGGTGGACAATTCCCGCGACCGGGGTACCTGGCCTTTTTTGCGGGCGTCGGCCAGTTTTTTGGCCGACGCCTCTTCGGTACGTTCTTGACCGTCCTGGTTCTCAGCCATAACTCAGCTCTCCAGGAAGGTTTGTACCGCCACGGTGGCGGTATCCATCAGGTCGGACAACACCGGCAGCAGATTTGGCATGATCCGCTCCAGCACAATAAAACCGATCAGCAACGCCAAGGGGAAACCAACGGCAAACAGGTTCAAGGTCGGCGCCGCACGGCTCACCACCCCCACGGCAATCTGCACAACCAGCAGCGCTACGATGGCGGGAATGGCAACCTGAATAGCACCGGCAAACAGCGCGGCACCCTGTAACAGCACGATCGTCAGTGGATCGCCCAGGGCCCGGTGGTCTGCCACTGGCCAATATTCAAAGCTCTGCAACAGCAGAGACAAGAAATTGATATGCCCGTCCATGGCCACAAATAACAACATACAGACGATAACCAGGAACTGGGACAGTACCGGCACTTGTACGCCGCGCTGGGGATCCACCATCATGGCGAAGCCCAAACCCATACCGTTGGCGATCAGCTGACCGCCGAGAATAATGGCGTCGAATACCAGCTGCAGGACAAAACCCATTGCCAGTCCAATCAGCAGCTCGTTGCCCAGCAACAACGCGCCCTCAATACCCAGCGGATTTACCGCACGGGCGGTGGGCAACAAGGGAATGACCACCGCGCTGATCACAACGGCAAACAATATTCTGACCCGGCCGGGAATATACGCTGCGCTGAACAGCGGCGCGGTAATCATCGCGCCGCCTATACGGGCAAAAGGCAACCACACGGTCGCCAACCAGGATAACAATTGCCCCTCGTTAAAGGTCATCAGCCCACCAGCGTCGGAATCATGTCAAACAACTGCCGGGTGTAATCGACCAAACTCCCCAGCATCCACGGCCCAGCCGCAGCCAATACCACCACCAGAATCACCAGCTTGGGAATAAAACTCAGGGTCATATCCTGTATCTGGGTGGCAGCTTGGAACATACCGATAAGCAGACCCGCGGCCAGCGCAGAGAGCAGTAAAGGCGCCGACAACATCACCGTGAGATTGATGCTTTGTCGCCCCAATTCGATAACCGTGTCGGCATTCATTGTCAGTTTTCTCCCCGCGGCAGCTCTGCGCTACTGCAACATATTCATTGATAAAAACTGGCTGCCAGCGAGCCCATTAACAGGCCCCAACCATCGACCAAGACAAACAACATGATTTTGAAAGGCAGCGAAATCATCATGGGCGATAGCATCATCATGCCCATGGACATCAACACGCTGGCCACCACCAGGTCGATAACGACAAAGGGAATAAAAAGTAAAAACCCGATTTGGAAGGCAGTTTTCAACTCGCTGGTAAGAAAGGACGCCATCAATACCGTAAAGGGCACGTCGGAGGGGTCCTCAAAATCGTCGTAGCCGCCAATTTCGGCAAAGCGGGCAATATCGCTTTCGCGAGTCTGGCTCAGCATAAAATTGCGGAAGGGTTCAGCGGCCTGCTTTACCGCCTGATCAAACTGTAGCTGCTCAGCCATGTAGGGCTGAATGGCTTCCCGATAGGCCACTTCCCCAACCGGGTACATGATGAACATGGTCAAGAACAAGGCCAGGCTCAGCAGCACCTGATTAGAGGGTGTTTGGCCCGTTCCCAGCGCTTGGCGGAGAATCGACAGAACGATAATGATGCGAGTGAAGGCGGTCATCCCCAGCAGCAAAGCCGGCAGCAGGGTCAGTACCGTCATAATGCCCAGCAGTTGCAGGGATACGCTGTACTCCTGACCGCCACCGGCCGCAGGTGAGCTGGTCACCGCCGGTAAGTTTAAATCTGCGGCGGAAACCAGACCGGGCAGTAGCAAAGCAACAAGTATAAAAACAACCCGCATCACCGCGCTCCCTCGCTGGGACTGCTGCCCTTGGATTTGGGGGTGCTGGAGTTGGCGCTGCTGCCCTTGGAAGGGCTGTACAGTTTCCCCAACACATTGGCAAAGGGTGTTCCCTGCAATGCGCTATCAGGGGCTTCTGTGGCCGGCGAAGACCAGCTGTGGAGACGGCGAATCGAATCGCTGGTGCAACCCAGCAGCAACTTTTCCTCGCCAACCTGCACAACCAATAATTTTTCCTTAACACCCAGAGGCAATTGCCCAACCAGGCTGACATCGGCGACGTTGCCGCCCACCACTCTGCCGCGACGGAGAATCCAACCGATACCCAGCACTACGGCAATCACCACAGCTAAGCCCAGGGCTGTGGTAAACAGCTCACCGCCCTGACTCAGGCTGGGCATGGTGTCAGTTGCTGTCGCGGCGGCAGGTTTGGTTTCTGCCAGCGCAACGGCACTGAGCATGGACAAAGGAGCGAACAGCGATTTCACTCTTCATCTCCGTGTGCAATCCGATCGCTCTGATTCGCTACCTCAGTAAGCATGATGCCGAACTTGTCCTTTACCACTACAATTTCACCACGGGCAACCAGGGTGCCGTTGACGAGAACATCCAGCGGCGTTCCGGCGGCACGATCCAACTCAATAATGGCGCCCTGGTTCAACTGCCGGAGATCCCGGATACTCATCTTGGTCCGACCAACTTCCACCGATACATTGACGTTGACGTCCATGATCATGTCGAGGCTCATATCGCCGCTCATTGTTCACTGCCCCCTGCACATTGGGTGAAGGAAATACGGTTTTGGGTGGCAATCGCCCACCCGGCGTTCAAAGTTTCATTCATGTTTTATTGCTCCCCTGGCTAGCCAGGCCGACAACTGACACGGCATTCTGGCCGTCCTGCACACCGAAGCGACCGAGCAAATAAGTGCGGCCGTCGATGCGTAATTGCACGTCATCGGGAGATTTCAGCGGCAGCACATCGCCAACCTGCCACTGGGATACCCGGCGCAGCGGCATACGGGTATCCACTAGCACCGCAGCCAAATCCAGTCGAGTGACATCCAGGCCCTCCTCAATCGCACCAAGCCAATGCTCATTGCTGATGGAGGTGTTGGGCTTGCCGGTTTCGCCCAGGCTGTCCCTGACCGCTTCAATGGCACTCCAGGGCACCACAGACCACATACCACCGGAGACCTCGCCAAAACTAATAGCAAAACGAGTGGCCACCATGGAGTCTGAATCGTGAAAGCCCTCCAGCAAGCGAGGGTCGTCCTGCAGGTCTTCAATTTGAGTTTCTGCACGGATCACAGTCTTCCAGGCGTCTGCGACGTCAGCCAACAACGCTCGATGCAGCAATTCCATCAGACTGGCTTCAGACACCGAGAGTTGGTCCCGGTCATTGGCAACGTTCGAGCCGTTGCCGCCGAAGTATTGATCTACCAGTTGAAAAACCAGCTCTGACTCAAAAGCAATCAGCAAGCCTGCGCTCAGGGGCACACCTGAAATCAGTGAAATGCTGCACGGTGTGGCCAGCGAGCCCTGAAGTTCATCAAACTTCATCACCGTAATGCGGTCGGTGCGCACTGAGTCGATGCCGGGAATAAATTCACGAAGCCGGTCCCGCGCCGCACTGGCAAATTGAGACTGAATCATGGACAGCGTCGGGATTAAGCGCTGGACAGCGTAGTCCTGACGCGCCAGGTTATACTTACCATCGCTCTGATCGCCCGATTCGTTACCGGCCATCAAGGCTTCGATTTCTTCCGGATCCAGTACGCCCGCCATCAGTCAGCTCCTACTGCATCACAAATTTAGTAAAGTACACCGCCTCGACACCGCCCTTGCCCCGCTCTTCAGTGAGAACGCGGTTTACGGTATCGAGAGTTTCGGATATCAGCGCGTCACGAGACTCGGCGGATGACACCGCGTCTCGGGTTTGCTTACTGAACAGCATGATGAGCTCATGGCGGAGTCGCGGTTCGAACTCCTCTACTGCAGTTATCACCGGCTCTTTTCGAGTCATGAGCTGCACCTCCACCATAAGAAAGCGCATGGAGCGCTCGTTCTGGAGGTTGACAACGAAGTTGGGTTCCAGCGCGATATAGAGGGGCTTCTCCACCTCCGCGGGTGCCGGCGCTTGATCCCCCTCAGCCACTGCTGCTTCGGGAGCGGGCCGGGTAAACCACCACGTGGCACCAGCAGCGCCCGCAACCAGAAGGACGACCGCGATAATCAGAATAATCTTGGTTTTCATATTCGGCGAACTCTCGCTCAACTCAGCCTGTGGCATGGGTGCCAAAAAAACCGCTAAAACGGTATCGTTAGACTGGTTTGAGCAAGAGCTATGCCACTATATTTTATTGTTTTATTTCAGTTACTTATGAGTTTTTCGCCAAAATTACGTCGCTATTGGAATGGGCCTTAGGCGTAATAATCCACGCCGCCAGAGCTCTCATTAACCAGGGTCTGAACCAGCTCCTCAGAGGGCTCTTGCCCCATCAGATTAGAACTGGCTGCTCCCGGGCGACTTTGTTGCTGGGTACCCTCTCCGCCCTGACGTCCTGCGCTTTGATTAGCGGTATGCTGAGCACTGGAAAAATCCTGAGAGGCTGTGAACTGAGTGACCTTGGAATCTTCCAGCTTCAAACCTTGGCCCTCCAGAGCGTGACTCAAGCGAGGCATGAGTTTTTCAATCAAGTCACAGGTCTCTGCGGATTGCGCCTGGAATTGCACATTGGCTTGATCACCGGAGATGTCAACTTGAATCTGAATCGCCCCCAGGTCCTGGGGATTCAACGTAAGATTGGCGGATTGGACTCCCTGTGTGCCCATCCACACAATGCGACTGGCCATGGCCTGCTCCCACCCTGGGGACTGACCCACAGGCTGAGATATCGTCAGCTGAGGAAGAGCTTTTGCACTCGATGCAGAACCTTGGCTGGTGCTCAACAAGGTGTTCTTAAACAGGTTATCTGTCTCGACATCGTTATTGACCGAGACGAATTCCAAGTCTTTCGCCCCCGATGCTGAACGTTGAATATTGTCGGCTCCAGCGCTGGCGGACGCAGAGGCTATATTGGCGCTCTGTGCTGTTATGCCCGCCTGTTGAAGGGCGTTCTGGCGATTTTCGGAGGCGCCATTTGCAGCTACCCGCTGAGACGGCATTGAATCAGTGGCAAACATGCCAGAAGGCGTTCCACTACTCTCTCGAGTAACGGTCCCCTTGCCGGTATCACTGCGCTTCTGAACCACATTAGCGTAGGCCTGCTGAGATGCTGGGGCTGCTGCGATCACGGAATCAGCTCTGCTCCGGTTCACCGACTCCATCGCGGCAGAATTTTGAGGATGGTTAACAGGGACCGATTCCCGAGGCAGCGACGGGCCTGTCGCTTCCATTGCCATCGCTCTGTTCGCTGCAGCGGCTGACGCCGTTTGCCCATTGCTGCCATTTGCAAACTTATTAGTCTGCTCTACAACACCGAGGGGAAGTTCGGACGCTGGCTTATTCTCATGCCCACCAAGACCCACCGAAGGCTGACCACTACTGGCAGACCAGTCCCGGCTTGAAATTTGAGGATCTCCAATAGAATCCTCAGGTGCCGTCGATAACTTTGCGTGTTTTTCTGGGGCTAAGGCTAATTGCTCATTACCTCGGCCACCATCTGTCACTGCACTACGATGAACGCGTGGATCTTTTGGCAAACTATCCTGTGTCGTCGAGTTCGACCACTGTTTTCCCTCTGCCAAAGTAGTTTGGGGAACATTACGACCGCCATCTTCCACCAAGCCGTTCAGGGCTTTCCTCTGATCTGTATTCGTCGGATTGGGAGCCGTCTGATGAGCAACTGGTGCCAAGTTTTCCCCAGCCCTAGACATAACGCGATTTTCAGCTGTTTCAGGCTCCACGGCGGCCTTACTAACTGCTTCTTCTGTGCTTTCGCCTACTACCACCGCGGCGAGCATTTCTTCACTGCTTACTGTCGTTGCGCTTGAATGTGCAGAGCCCTCAGTCGCGACAGGCTGCGCCGATATATTTTGGGGTTGAACGGCTACCTGCCCCGGTCCAGTTTCGGAGCTCACTGGCAGAGATTCAGTTGGAGCTACTGATGTCAGGGGCAGTTGCAGAGAAATCGAATCCGGCAAGGTCTCGCCGTCTTGCGGCAAGGTACTGCCGCTTTGAGTGGTAAGCTCATCTAGGGTTTCGGACTCCACCGAGGTCGCTGAAGTCAGCACCGCCGTGAATGGCTCTGCAAATGTTTCATCGCCGAACGGCGCGCCTTCGGCGACACCGACTCCTGGCGAACCGGCGATCACTTTCATTTTGCCGGAAGCCAATATTTCACCGAAGGGCAGGCCTTGCGGGCTCTCTGAGGCAGTTGGGCCTTGCTGTGCAGTGTTCCCTGCCTGACTGGTGCGGCCCGGAGATTGGCCCATTAAGCTGAATACTGTTGCCATTTACAATGACCTACTTGGCTATATTTAACCACCTAATTTAACCACTTAAATTCTTTGTTAGTTTTAATAAACCGCAGAGAATCCACTTTCTAACATGTACTAAGGCAAGAACCAGGCCATGCGTTAAATGCCTGATGGCTTAGGCCGACTGCTGAGACCAAACAAAACGCTGATTGACCAGGTCATCACTTCTGATTTGCTCCTGGCGGTCGGCTTCACGCTTCTCTTCCCGCTGGTAGCGATCAACCAGGGTGTCCATACTCAAGGCGTGCTTTCTCGCCTTCATCCACGCTTTGCGGGCAGCATCCCGCTCGCCGGCCAGGCGGGTCACCGTGGCCTCCTGCATCGCTATAGCCCGGCGCAATTGGTCTACGAAGTGCTGGGTGGACTGTAAAGCGGCAAGATCCATTAATTGACCGCTCTGATGCCCTGTGGCGTACTCTCGGCAATAGGCACGCAATTCTTCCAGTTTATTGTGTTGGGTCTGCCAGGCCTGCTGAGCGGCTGATAGCTCATTGGCCAAACGATCCGCCTCAGTCTCGGCAAGATTGCGAACAGTTTCAAAGCGCTGGGATTTTTTTTGTTCAGGCATGCTCACACTCCTTACGCGTGTTCTCCGTCCACCACCTGGCTGAGGCTGTCCAGGGAGTGATCGTAGGTGTCCCGCTCATCAAAGGCCTGTTGCAGAAATCCTTGCAGCCGCGGCCACTGTGCCACTGCCTCATCCAGTCTGGGGTCAGCACCCCGCTGGTAAGCCCCGATGGTAATCAGGTCGCGATTCTGCTGATAAAGCGAGTACAACTGCCGAAAACGCCGCACTGTTTCTCGGTGGGCTTTGTCGGTAATGTCATTCATCGCCCGGCTGATCGAGCGTTCGATATCAATGGCGGGAAAGTGTCCGGCATCTGCCAGCGACCGCGACAGAACAATGTGGCCATCCAGTATCGCTCGAGCCGAATCCACAATCGGATCGTTTTGGTCATCGCCCTCGGCTAAAACCGTATAGAACGCGGTGATGGAGCCCCCTCCCGCAGCGCCGTTTCCAGCTCTCTCTACCAGGGCAGGTAAGCGGGCAAACACCGAGGGCGGGTAACCCTTGGTAGCTGGCGGCTCACCTGTCGCCAATGCAATCTCACGTTGAGCTTGCGCGAAGCGGGTCAGGGAATCCATTAGTAATAACACCTGTTTACCCTGATCCCGAAAGTGCTCGGCGATGGTGGTCGCCAAACTCGCACCCCGCATACGCATCAGCGGTGGGTGGTCGGCGGGGGTAGCCACCACCACAGCCCGGCGCAGACCTTCCCGGCCGAGAATGCCGTCTATAAACTCCTTCACTTCCCGGCCCCGCTCACCGATAAGGCCGACGACAACAACATCGGCTTCAGTAAAGCGAGTCATCATGCCCAGCAATACACTTTTACCCACGCCGCTACCGGCAAATAGCCCCAAACGCTGACCGCGGCCCACTGTCAGTAGCGCATTGATGGCTCTAACGCCGACATCCAGGGGCTCTCTAATCGGTTGTCGCGACAGCGGGTTGATCGGCGTACCACTCAAACTGCGGCTTTGACCACCTGCGATGGGCCCCAACCCGTCCAGGGGTTTACCGGCGGCATCGATAACCCTGCCCAGCAGCCCATTGCCAATATCGACGTCAGAACCTTTGTCTAGGGGAATAACCCGCGCATTCGGCATCACGCCGCGCAATTCGCCAGTGGGCATCAACAACATACTGTCGCCGGAAAAGCCCACGACTTCTGCCTCGAGGAAGCTGCCGTCTGTGGTGGCCACTTTACAGTAGCTGCCCACCGCTGCCTTGCACCCAACAGCTTCGAGCATCGTGCCCACGATACGCTTTAACTGCCCCTCCACCACGGGCATCACCGGTTCGAGGATATTGGCGCCATATTGCGCAAAGCGTTCCTGAAGAGTCATAGCGGGGCTAGCCATGATTACTTTCCTCATCATGACTCTGTAGGTCTTTGGGGGACTCTGATACTGCGCTGTCGGACTGCAGCATTCTCTCCACCAAGCCGGCCAAGCGGTTTTCCACCGTGTCGTCGATAAGTGAGTCACCGCTGTGAATTACGCTGCCGCCAGGACTGACACTGGCGTCTTCCACCAGTTGCCAACTTGGATCCAGGCTTATTCCACTATCGCTATCGCCGTCTTGACCTAGCTGCTGCAGCAGAGCGTAATCCACCGGATTGAGATTGATTGTCAGGGTATTGTTGGTGACAGGCAGACGCGACACCGCTTCTTTGATGATATGGAGCAAACGCTCGGGATCGGTGTCGATGTGCTGTCTGAGTAGCTGCTGAGCGAGGTTTAAAGTCAGAGACAGCAATTCTGACTCCAATTGATGGTCAATCCAACGGGCCGGCTCACGCAGCGCCGACATAGCCGACTGCAACTGTTGGGTCTGCTGCGCCAATAGCTCGCGGGCCTGTTTTTGACCATCGGCCAGACCTTGTTGAAAGCCCTCTTCATAGGCATCTTCTCGCAGCTGGCCATGTTCCCTGTCGTGGGACCTGTCACCGTCACTGTTGCTGAATGCCGCGCCATTGCCCAGATCATGGGGCTGCCAGTGGCTGTAGTCACTGGACGGCAGCGCAGACTCGCTGGGCTCCGCCTCGGCAACATCGAGTTTGCGAGGGCGATAAGGTTCAAACACGGTGCTTGCAGCTCCCAATACGGCCACTAGAGATACTCATCGCCGCCCTTGCCCAGATCAATCTGACCGGCTTCCGCCAGCTTCTTGGCGGTTTCCAATATTTCCCGCTGGGCTTCTTCCACTTCACTGATTTTAACGGGGCCGCGGGTCTCCATGTCTTCCTCGAGCATCTCTCTCGCCCGTTTGGACATGTTGCCCATAATTTTTTCCTTCACCTCAGGGTCGGCTCCCTTCAAGGCCACGGGCAGTTTATCGGAGGAGACCTCTCGAAGAAGTACCTGTATTCCCCGGTCTGAGATGCCCAGCAGGTTGCTGAAGACAAACATCAGCTCTTGAATCCGGGTAGACAGTGCTTCGTCGTCTTGTGCCAGCCGCTCCAGGATTCTTGTCTCGGTCTCGGCATCCAGGCCATTGATAATATCGGCAACGGTAGCCGCACCATCGACATTCCGGCTTTTAAAGGACGTGGATACGGAGAGCTTTTTCTGCAGCATTTTTTGTAGCTGCGACATCGCTGCCTCGGGAATGGTTTTCATATTGGCAATGCGATAGACAATGTTCTCCTGCTGCTCATTGGGAAACAGCTTGAGCACTTTTGCGGCTTGCTCTTTTTCCAAGTGAGCCAGGGTGATCGCTATGATCTGGGGGTGCTCATCTTTGAGGATGCCGACCAGCGCTTCGGGCTCCAACCAGCGCAGGCTCTCCATGTCGCGGTTTTCCTCCGCACCCAGCACGCGATCGGCCAACGTAGCACCGCTCTGCTCCCCCAGGGCGCCTGTCAACAAACGGCGCAAATAGCCCTGCACGCCCACACCCAGCGAGGTCTCAGTCTGAATCGCATCGCGAAAATCCTTCATCACCGTTTGGGCGCGCTGGTTATCCACCCGACCGATACCCGCCATAGCGGTGCCGATACGTTCCACCTGGTTGGCGGGGAGGTGCTGCAACACTTTAGAGGCGTGCTCCTCTCCCAACATCAACAACAACAATGCGGCTTTCTCGCTACCGTTCACAGCGGGCTGTCCCTGTGCTGCCATTTGTGCCTGCGCCATTGAAGCTTGCTCCTCGTCTCAATTGCCAACAACGTATAAATTGCTAACACTACTCTTCCGACACCCAACGGGTTACCACTTGGGCGACCCGTCGCGGGTCTTGATCTACCGCATTTCTCACTTCGCCGACATGGTGGTCCAAGCCGGTCCCCGGTACGGGCGACGCGGCGTTATCACTTGGGGCTCCGAGGGCGGCAATAGGCTGGGGTAGATATTCGCCGTCGAGGTGCGAGTGTCCGCCTCCACCTGCCCGGCTCCCGCCACTGGATGCGCTCAGCAGAGAACGCATACCCGGTCGCAAGATGGCAAAGACAATGAATAACACGCCGACCCCAGCCAGAGACTGGCGAATCAGATTGGCAAACCAAGGCTGTTCCCAGAATCCCGGCGCTTCGCTTTCAGTAAACGTGGTGGTATCGCGGAAGTCAGCGGCAATCACTGTAACCCGATCGCCCCGAGCCTCCTCAAAGCCCACCGCGTCTTTCACCAGCAGGGTCAGCCGGTCCAGTTCTTCCTGACTGACGGTGTCGGCACCGGCATCAGACACTGATTCCCCTGCATCACCCAGGCTGCGTCCGCTGTCTACCAGCACCGCCACGGAAAGGCGGCGGATACTACCTGTGGGACTGGTGCTGTAATTCAGTACCCGCTCGATTTCGTAATTGCGCGTCACCGAGCGGCTACCGGTACGAGTGTTTTCTTCGTTTTCTTCAGCTTCCTGAGCGACGACGGGCTGATTACTGAGCGCCCCTGGCACCCCACTGGCTGCAGCGGGCTGCTTGCTGACATTGTTCTCTTCGATCTGCTCGCTGCGCACCACCTGACCTTCAGGGTTCCAGCTCTCGCGGCTCTCCTGAGTGGTGGAGAAATCTACGTCCGCCGCCACTTGCACGCGAACCCGTCCCGACCCAGCGATCGGCCGCAACAATTCAGACAAGCGCTGTTCGTAGGCACGCTCCAGCTCCTGGCGATAGGCAAATTGTCGCTGGCTCAGAGAGAGTTCATCCCCCCCCTGCTTGGAGGCCAGCAGTTGCTGACCACTTTGGTCCACCACCGTCACATTGTCTGCGCTCATACCGGTGATACTGGAGGCCACTAAATTGATAATCGCGTCCACGTTCTTGGGGCCGACAGTGCTACCGGGATAGATATCCACCATAATCGATGCACTGGGGGGCTTGCGATCACGAATAAATACCGAGCTTTTGGGAATAGCCAAATGAACCCGGGCACGACGGACCTGCTGCAGGCTCTCTACCGTGCGGGCCAACTCCTGCTCCAGCGCGTAATGGTATTTTTTGGACTGCATAAATTCGCTAACACCGAAGCCCTGCTCCTGCTCCAGCATTGCCATGCCGCCACTTTCACGCATCACATCCTGGGAGGCGAGTTTAATCCGCGCTTCGTGAAGTCGATCCGACGGTACCAGAATCGCGCCAGTGGGATCTTGGATCCGGTATTTGATACCGGCATTGCCGAGCGCTTCGACGATGGCGCCAGCACGCTCGGGCGGCACCGAGGTATACAAGGTGCGGTAGTCAGTTCCCTGTGACCACATTACCGCTGCCATGCCCACCGCAACGCTGGCCGCAATACCAATCAAAATCAGCAATTGTCGCAACACGTCATTCTTAGCCAGCTGACCAAGAACGTTGTTCACCGGTGCTCCGCGTGCGGGAGTCGCGTTGGTGGATTCTTCAGCCATGATAGTGCCGCCCGAATACGAAGAGGGTTAACAGGAAACGCCTTATCACATCGACATCCTCATCACTTCCTGATAGGCATCGACAAACTTGTTGCGCACCTCCATGACCGCTTTGAAGGACACGTCGGCCTTTTGCATGTTGACCATCACCTGGTTAAGGCTAACGTTGGGATCGCCGCGCTCAAATGCTGCTGCCATCTGACTGGCCTGCTGCTGCGTGGCATTTACCGCATCGATGGACTCCTTAAGCAGGGAGCTAAATTCAACCCGCTCACCGCTACCCAGACCCTCCGTGGAAATCTTGTCCGTTTGGGCCACATCCATGGTCTGCTCGCGAATTGAGCGGATTTGGTTGAGGATTTGATCGACACGCATGCTATCTGACATTGTTGACTCCGACCCTTACCGGGTTAACCCAGTTGGAAGTCCTGCTCACGCAGGCGGGCAATTTTATAACGCAATGTGCGGGGGCTGATTCCCAGGATTTCTGCGGCTTCCTTGCGGGACTTTCCGGTGCGCAGGGCATCGGCTATCGCCCGGCACTCCCGCTCCCGCACCACATTGTTCAGACCGTTTGACCCCTGTTCGTCCGTCGCCGTCTGGTCATCAATCTCACTACCGGCGGGCGCCGACCACAACTCAAAATGGATGTCCGCAGCGGTGATTTCCTCGCTCTGGCGGAGGATCAAGGCACGCTGTAGCACGTTGTCCAGCTCGCGGACATTACCCGGCCAGTCATAGGCCATAAGTTTCTCTGCCGCTGCCTGACTCAATACCCGCGTTGGGTGTAAGACAGAAACATCTCTGGACAGAAAGTGCTCGGCAAGCGGGATAATATCGCCGCGACGCTCAGCGAGGGGCGGAACGGCAATGGGAAAGACATTGAGTCGGTAAAATAAATCTTCACGGAAGTCCCCGGACATTACTGACTGTTTCAAGTCCCGGTTGCTAGTGGCCAGCACCCGCACGTCGAGTCGCTCAGTCCGGCGGCTTCCCAGCCGCTCCACTTCCCGTTCTTGCAGAACCCGAAGTAGTTTCGCCTGCAGGCCAAGATCCATCTCGGAAATTTCATCCAGCAAAAGAGTGCCACTTTGGGCCTGCTCGAATTTGCCAGCATGACTGCTTACTGCGCCGGTAAACGCCCCTTTCTCGTAGCCAAACAACATGGCCTCCAGCATGTTCTCGGGAATCGCGGCACAATTCACCGCCACAAAAGGTCCATCGTGACGTGCCGAATGCTGGTGAATAAAACGTGCAAAGACCTCTTTGCCGGCGCCGCTAGGGCCGATCAGCAATACTGTGGCATCGGTGGCAGCAACTCGCCGCGCTAAGTCAACAATGCGCTGGGACAGTGGATCGGCGGCGACCAAATCAGTCATGGCTGCCACCCTTAGACACACAAAACTCTTCACCCCAGCCCGACAAACGGCGCAGCTGAAGCGTCAACGCCACCTGGCTATAATTCAGCTCAGCAATACACTGATCAATGACCGACGCCGTTTCCCCACCGCTAAGTCTGCCTGTGGAGGCTGGAGTACTGGGTATATGCTGTCCGGGTGAATACATGTTGTGCCCTCTACCACGCCAAGAATCTGACTGGATTCCGTTTCACTTACCCACAACGCAAGTCCCGTACCAACTAGGTATTTATATATAATTCAACAACTTATTAACTAACGAGGAATATATGCCAGATTTTTGGCGGGAGCAGTAAGAGCAGTGGCAGTGATAGAAAGGCGGTTAAATTAGGGCGCGTAATCGACCCTCCGAGCGGGGAGCTAAGGACTTGCCCTACCCGCCCCCAGGCTGTTGTGCCGCTCAACCAACGACGGTGATTTGTCCCATCAACCCCAGCAGGAAGCCGAACACCGCACCCAGGGGCGGTGCCCAATGATTTTTTAAGCGGGACTGGGGGGCAATATCCTGAAAGAGGATATACAGAATACCACCGGCAGCAAACAGCATAATGCAGCCAATCACAGCGGGCTTATCCGCCAGAAGAAAATAGCCGATCAGCCCCGAAACCGGCCCGAGTAGCGCCATCAAAACAAAGGCCGCCACAATCAAGGGGGCTCGATAATGGGTGGCGGAGACTAGTTCACGGTAAGCGTTGAAGCCCTCAGGGAGGTTCTGCAGAGCGATTATTCCCGCCAACAGCAGCCCAGCCTCTGCCGACACGGTAAATGTGGCACCCAACGCCAGGGCTTCCGGGATAAAGTCCGACAGCATTGCCGCCAATTGACTGGCCGGCGTACCGTTGGCGGCCAAAAAGCGATCCAGCAACATAAAGGCCAGGCCACCACCTGCAAAACTGAGGGCAACGGCCACCGGACCGAGATCGGCGCTGCCCTCCGGCACCAACACCAGGGCGACGGCTGCTAACAGCGCTCCGCCACCAAACGCGATTACGCCGTGGCGCACTTCCGTTTCAAGCCATCGTGGACGAATGCGCTCCAGCGCGCCCAGCGCCGCGCCAAGGGGCATGGTGATACCCGCCAACCACGTCAACAGGGCAATTTGTTGTACTTCGTCCATCACACGTTCCCAACACCATACATAACCGGGACTATTGTAGGGGAAACGTGAAGTCACTGCGCGACGGGTCGAGGGCCGCGAGATCTATGGCGCTAAGGCCAGGACCGCCGAGATCGGCTAAATGGACTTGATGGGCTTTAGAACAGAACTGGGCAGACAGGACATCCAGACGGCATCAATGCGAAGCCGTGAACACGCCGCTCTCAAAATACCAAATAGCCAGCGGCGAGTTGCATTACGAGGGCCTGGCACGGGCCCTAGGCAGACAGGCCCAGTTTCTTCATCTTCTCAGCCAGAGTGGTGCGCTGCAGCCCGAGAAGTTGAGCCGCACGGGTGACGACTCCTCCCTCTCGGCGCAAGGCTTCCTCGATAAACCACTGCTCCATATCCTGGAGGTGCTGCTTGAGATTAATACCAGCTTCGGGCATCTGGATCGGCGCAGATGAAGATTGAAAATCATCATCTTCCACCGCTGCACCATCGCCGGAATGGATTGGGTAAATCGCCCCCTTACCCGCCCGGGACGAGGTCAAGGCCTCTAGCAAGGCATCTTGATCTTCCCGTTCCAGCTCGGCCGCCTCCTCTTCCTCCACCACACCCAAGGCCTGATAGCGGCGGGGCAAATCCCGGCACGCCACGGTGCGACCACTGTGAGTAATCGCCATCCGCTCCATAAGATTTTCCAACTCCCGGACATTGCCGGGCCAGCTGTACATCTGCAGGGAGCGCATCGCGTTTTTAGAAAAGCGCGGTGGCTTCATACCACGATTATGCAATTTGGCAATAAAGCGCCCCATCAACAAGGGCACATCTTCAGCGTGCTCCCGCAGTGCAGGAACCTCAATGGGGAACACGTCCAGACGGAAGAACAAATCCTGCCTGAAGCTCCCCTCTTCCACCATATCCTCAAGGTTGCGGTGAGTAGCGGCGAGGATTCTGACATCGCAGCGGCGAGTTTCGTTGCTGCCAACCCGCTCGTAACAACGTTCCTGCAACACCCGCAGCAATTTGACCTGCATGGGCAAGCTCATATCGCCAATTTCATCCAGGAATAAGGTCCCGCCTTCGGCCATTTCAAAACGACCCTTGCGGTTGGAGATAGCACCGGTGAATGCCCCTTTCTCGTGGCCAAAAAGCTCACTTTCCAGAAGGTCAGCAGGGATGGCGCCGCAATTAACCGGTATAAATGGCTTGTCCCGGCGACCAGACTGTTGGTGGATTTTGCGCGCGACCACCTCTTTGCCGCTACCGGATTCGCCTCGAATGAGGACCAATGTATCGAAGTCCGCGACTTGCTCTATCAACTTATCGACAACCCTCATTGACGAGGTCGCGGCCGTTACCTTTTCGCTGACACCTTTAGACTGGCTAATTTTATTTGACGTGGATTGATCAACTGGCTTGTCGAACTGGGTCATTGGCATGTCGCATTCTTCCACTAAGGCTGGCAGTCTCAGGCGGCTGCATTTGTTTTCTAGCCTTCATAGTGCCAATAATTTGGCGGTGGATTAATACGTAAATTTACCCAGAGGAATAGCTCCTGCGAGAAGGCACAGGCACCCAGTGTGTCAGGAGGCGTTTTCCAAATAGTGGTTGACATTCCCCGCTGCCCGACGTTCATTGTGAGCCGAGGCTAAAATCTCACCACGATGCTTATAGAGGAGTGCCGACACCAGATTGTCAGTCTCCAGGAGCGACTCGATCATGGCGGCGACACTGGACGCCTCGCTCTCCGCACAGGGAGAAGCAAAAAAATCATCCAGCAAAACGCGCCGATTTCGCTGCTGTTCCAATGCATCCTTCCAGGCCCCCAACTCGCAAGACTCGCGAATAGATTCACTGAGCTCAAGCAGCTCCAAAGCAGCGCGCTGACGAGCGGGCGACATTAAAGGGCTAACCAAACCGGACATGGCTTTACTCCCATTCAAAAGCATCACTGGGCGCGGCTATCCCGCGACCAGTTCCGACTCGTGACTTTGCGGAATTGCATCCCAGGCCTCTTTCAATTCTCGCAGCAGACCGGACACTTCGTCCAACACAGACTCGTCATTGCGGATATTAGCCACCAAAAGTCGTCGATTCATATAATCGTACAAGTTTTCCAGGTTTTCCGTCATCTCCGAATTAACACTGTGATCAAGACTGAGTCGCAAACCATCAATGATCGACATGGCGCGGGTGATACTATCCGCCTTCATGGCGACCTCATTTCTGCGCATATGCCCTCGGGCAATAGCTAATCTATCCAGCGCGCCGTCCATTAACATCTGAATAAGGCGATGCGGACTGGCATTAGTAACTTGAGACTGAGCACCGACAGCGGCATAGGCCTGACTGGCTCTGGACAACGCGTAGCTCATTTAGCTTCCCCTTTCGTGTTTGCTGGCGTTACTTATGTATCGTCATCCAACCTTGATTCTTAACAGCAAACGCCGATTTAATCGGCATTATTTTTTGTTTCCGGAATTGATGGTGGGCAGATTCGCCAACTGTTGAGTTAAAAACTCACCAGTGCTATTTAACTGGCCCAATAGGCTATCAAGGGCATTAAATTGAGCGGTGTACCTGGCTTCTATAGAGGCGATACGTCGGTCGAGAGTTTCTCGCTGGTCGCCAATACGATCTATTTGGCCTTCCAAGCCTTGAGTGCGGATATCCAGTAGGCCGCCAGTCTGCACCAGACCGTCAATGAGCTTATCGAAACGGCTTGCGTAGCCGTCGTCTCCCGAAAAAACCTGGGAGATTGCATTAAAATCCTCGCTCATCACTTCTTTTAACGCATCGCTGTCGAGGACCAACTTGCCATTGTCCCCGGTGGTGATGCCCAACTCGGCCAGGGTATTGATATCGCTATCCAAACCACCAACCGCGTTAGATAAGGCTTGCCGCAACTGCGTGGCAATACCTCTAACCGTGGCGTCGCCTTGCAACAGACCGGCGGTCTTAGTTTCGGGGTCATAGGCCGTCAAATCATTGATCACGGTCACTAATTTGTTGTAGTTGCTAACAAACCCCTCTACCGATTTAGTAATGCTGGCTGTATCTCGGGAAATCGATAAACTTATCGACTCCCCGGGCCGGGCCTCCTTGAGGTCCAAGGTCACACCTTCAATCATATCGGTAATTTGTAAATCGGCACTGGTCTGGGTAAACCCGTCGATATGGACAATACTGTCCAGCGCCTCGACTTTTTCAGCCATAGGATTACTGGCTGCATTGGGATCATAATCTAACTGTGCCAGATCGCCGGTGTCTGAACCGTCAGTGCTAACAGATACCGAAATCGTGTTCTCAACCCCAGATTTATCAGCAGTGAGAACTAAGTGCGCACCGTCCTGGTCGTTGACTATCGACGCACTGACACCGGGATTGGCCTCGCTACTGTTAATAGCATCTCGTATCGCGGCCAGGGAATCTCCACCTGTCTCGATATCCAAGGTCATGGTTTCACCATTAACAGTAATACTCAATTGCCCTGTACCCACACTGGTATCACTGTCGGCATAGGCCGCAGACGCGATCTTGTGCCGAGTAGCCAACTGCTCAACTTCAACGCTGTAATCACCCGCTGCGGCAGAAGTATCCACTGTTACGCTAAATACATCTTTGTCACCGACGGTAGCGCTGCGTTTTAAAAAGGTGTCGGCATCACTCAACGCCGATAGGCTACTTTGGAAACTGGACAAAGAGGACTTTAGTGTGCCGTAGGCAGACAGCTGTGACTGAACTCTCGCCTCTTTGCTATCCAGACGAGTTTGCTGAGGGGCCCGCTCGGCAGCTACCAGCTGTTTGACAATACCGCCGATATCCAGCCCGGATCCGACTCCGGTTGCGGTTACAGATGCCATGTCAACTCGCCTCTTTGATGTGTCATTTATGCCGTCTAAACTTAATCGTTAGCAATGGCTGTGCCAGCTACGCTTCATCGTCAATTAAACTGCCAGTGCCTTCGATAAATGCCCTGGCAATCTGTAAAATCTCTTCGGGAGGTAGCTGCCTGATCACCTCGCCGGACTCGGAGTGAATAACCTTCAATACCGTTCTACCCGTGGTCTCATCCACGGAAAACTCAAGGTCTCGCTGTCGGTCCCGCAGTACTTCATTAAGTCTTTGGGCCGCCTTCTCCGAGATCTTTACTCGCTCGGCAAGCTGCTCTTTCTTGGCTTTATCGATCTCCACCATTTTTTGGTCAAGAGGTGTCTGGTCGGCATCTTGAACGACTTTCAGAGGTGCAGTTTTGCCTGCTTCCGGCAAAGTTTTGCCGCTCAGTTCGTCCTTTACCGGTATCGACCGGGAAGGCGCTAGCGCAGCATTTGCTGTGGGTTTAATGCGTGTGTCCATGACATTTAAAACCTCCGTCAATCGAGTGTCACCTTCCCTGATGCAACACAAACAGGGCCTATTGGCCCTGTTTGAAATCCCGGTAGTTGTTTGGGCCTGTGTGCCGCCCCGTTACCGGAGCGGCTATCGCCAGGATTACTGCAGCAGGCTGAGTACGCTCTGGGGCAGGGAGTTAGCCTGCGCCAGGATCGAAGTGCCGGCCTGTTGCAGGATCTGGGCCTTGGTCAAATTAGCGGTTTCCGCCGCAAAGTCCGCATCCAGAATCCGTCCACGAGAGGCCGACAGGTTCTCAGAGATAGTCTGCAAGTTAGTGATGGTGGATTCAAAGCGGTTTTGTACCGCACCGAAGTCACTGCGCAGGTCACTGATCGACTCCAATGCAGCATCAACACGGCTGATGGTGGTGTTGGAGTTAGAGATCGTGTCGACGCTAGCCGAAGCCAAAGAGGTAGTGCTGTCGATACCGATATCGGCCAAGTTAGTCACACCACCGGTATCAGTGACGTCAATGGCTTCCGATGCGGTCAAGGTCAAAGCACCCCGGTTGGTCTGTGATGTACCGGCTACGTCGGCAACAATTGTCGCAGCACCGAAGCCACCGCTGGTGCTGGTATCTGCATCAGTTAGCGTGGCGGCAGTGGTAATATTGCGCCCGTCCGCAGAAGTCAGTGTCAGGGTCGAGCCAGAAACACTTGCAGTGACACCAGTTTCATCGGACTTTTGGTTAATCGCCGACACCAGCGTTCCCGCTGTCAAATCACCTGCACTCAGGTCGAAAGCTGCAGCAGTGCCGCCGTAGATATCCACGCCATTCAAGCTGAGCGCAAATTCATCGCCTGCACCACCACCAGTAATTGTGGTGAAAGTGTCGCTGACTTCTGTGACCGCTGTGGTGGTCAAACCTTCGATACCGGCGTCGTTGATGGCCCGCGCTTTAGAGTAAGCACTAGTGTCATCGTAGCCAGCACCTAAACTGCCTGAGTAGTCAGTGCTCGCGGCAACGGTCACCGCGTCGGCAGTGCCTACAGCAATTTCCAGCTGACCATCAAACGCCGTAGCGCTAACGTCGAAGGTATTGGTCGCAATTTGACCGATCTGGTTAGAGCGAGCACCTTGTGACAGGTTTACCGAGATGGTTTCGCCGACGTTGGCACCCACTTGGAAAGAAGCAGTACCAAAGCTACCGTCCAGAATTTTCTGGCCGTTGAAGCTGGTTTGGCTGGCAATCCGGTCGATCTCTGCCAGGCGTTGCTGCACTTCTGAGTCTAGCGCTGCACGGTCAGACGCTGAGTAGGTGGAGTTAGCAGATTGTACTGCCAGCTCGCGAACCCGCTGCAAGTTGTTGGTAATTTCGTCGAGGGCAGCTTCACCGGTTTGCGCCAGTGAGATACCGTCGTTGGCGTTGCGAACAGCTTGGTTCAAGCCGTTGATTTGAGTGGTAAAACGCGTAGTGATAGCCAGACCAGCGGCATCGTCTTTCGCGCTGTTGATACGCAAGCCTGTGGACAGACGTTGCAGCGAGGTGTTGAGGGTCTCCTGAGAGCGCGACAGGTTGCGCTGTGCATTCAATGAGGCCACGTTGGTGTTGATGCTGAGTGCCATGATAACTCTCCTTACACTTTAAGCTGAAAAGACAATCGTCTTTTATTCAAGCGGTGGCCCGATGGCCGTTCTCTGCTTTCAGGTAAGTTATCGTCGCTTAAGAGGCAAGCTTTACAGGATTTAGGTTAGTAGATGTACCTACATTTCGTTAAAAATTATTGTCTTACAACAACAAAGGGGCTCATAAGCCCCTTTGTGTGACATAGCAACACGTGATCACAGATAGTTAAATAGCGACAAGCCCTGCACCTTTGAAAAGGCCTGTTGGGCGGCCTGCAAACTGGTCAGCTGTTGGTTAAAGCGGGTAATCGCCTCGGCATAATCGAGGTCGTTCACCAAGCTCAGGTTTTCCTCTATCTGTAGACTGGCTCCGGCATTGATATCCACCTGCCGGTCCAAAGACGCCATTCGGGCGCCCACCTCGGTTTGCTTGCCCAGAATGTGATCGAGAGCCTGATCCAGGTTGCCCAGCGCGTGATTGATCTCGGAAGTCTGCTGAGCCCGATCTGCGGCATTGCTTCTTCCCAATTCCAGTGATCCGGCCAACTGATCCAACATCGAGAAGACATCCTGGCGCTGTGCGGGCTGGAGCGTAAAACTATCACCGGCGACGGGCTGCCCCTCTATCTGGAAAGACATTCCACCAGCGACAATATCGGCACCGGACAAGTAGCTTCCCGACGCAACGACATTAGAGCTGGCGTCGACAACCTCGTAACTATCCGAGGAAGTGAACTGCACCGTCAGGGTCTGGCCAGTAAAGCTAGCCGGATCGGCAACCGCATTGACTGCGATCACGCCGTCGCCTTGGTTAGCGCTGCTCGCAGCTGCCGAAAATTGACCGTTTCCATTCAGCATGGCCATAAATACCGCCGAGCCGGGATCACTGTCGGCGATTTGTCGCCCTGGACCTGCCTGCAGCATTCGCTGACCGTCGTCGCCATTGTAGGTCACCCCGGATGTCGTCTGAGAAAATGCCGGAGTGTCCTGCTGAAAGCCGGAAAAAATATACCGACCATCACTGTCCTGGGTGTTGGCATAGGCCAGCAAACTATCCAAGTGCTGACGGATTTCTAACGCAATAGATTGTCGAGACTCATTACTCTGAGTGGCATTATTAGCTTGCACCGCCAACTCCCTGACCCGCTGCAGCAGAGTGACGCTCTCAGACAGCACGCTCTCCTCCAAGCGCAAGCGGGAATCGAGAAGGTGATTGTTGCGCTCATATTGCTCGGTTCTGTCCTTGGCCCGAGACAATTCCAGGTTGCGCACGGCGGCAACAGGATCGTCCGCCGGCGATAACATGCGTTGACCGGTGGAAATCTGCTGTTGGGTGCGGACCAGGTCGCCCTGCTTTTCCAGCATGGCACCGAGCCCCAATGAAAACATCTGGCTGGTGGATATTCTCATCGTCTTTTTACTCCCATGGCTGGACTAATGCTATTGACCACACCATTAATTTTATCTACACCACTCTTAGCTACACCGGTCTCTATCATTGCTTCCATGTCGCCACCACTCGCTTAGAACGCTGCCATCAGGGTTTGGAACAACTCCTTGGCGACTGAGGTGGCCTGGGCTGCGGCCTGGTAAGCCTGCTGATACTTGAGCAAGTTAGCGGCCTCTTCATCCAAATTTACGCCGGATACACTCTGCTGCCGTGCTTCAGCCTGGGCCAACAGGTTGGCCTGGGACTGTCGGCTAATGTCGGCGCTGTGGGTGGCCACACCGATACGCCCCACCAACCCGCCGGTGGCCTCCTGAACACTAACTGTGCCGCCATTGAGTAATTTACTGGCCTCAGTAGCGGCCAAAGCTAAGGCATTGCGGTTGTCTCCGCTGGCTCCAGCATTGTCCAAAATACTGAATTGATCTCCCGCGTTGGGGGTCCCGGTAATCACCACACGGTTGCCATTGACCTCAATGGGCTCGCCGGCAGTAAAGGCAAAGCTTCCCGAACCATTAATTTGGTAAGTGTTAGCGTCCAGGAAGGTGATATCCACCGGGTTGGCCAAATTGGCATCACTACTATCGATGATTTCAGTTTGAGAAATCTGTCCCGTACCGGTATTGGCAGCTCCAGCTTCACTGCGGGTGGCAGCCGCGGCGGCTACCCGGGCCGGGTCGGTCATTTCCACCTTGAGGGCACCGGCTGCATCCGCGCTGGGCCTGACCAGAAATTCATCGCCGGCCGCCGGTGTCCCGCTGATACTTAATGCCATGCCGCCAACAATAAACGGATCAGCGACACTGCCACTGCCGCTATCCGGGCTTATTGCAGTATTGCTAGGGGTTTTGCTCAGCTCCCAGCTCGTGCCGTTGTAGCGCACTATCAGGTTGTCGCCGGTGACATCCCCGATATTGTCAAAGGTGGCCGATACGGTGGCCGTACCTGAGTTATTCGCTGAGTTAACGACTGAGGGCTGCGGGGTATTAAATACCGCCTGACCTCGGTCACCATAGAGATCTACACCAGCCTGATTCTGCTCATTAACCGAAGCGGATAAGGCCAAGGCGATTCGGCCCAGTTCATTTTCGGTTTCGGTGAGCAATCCGTCTCTAAATGACAACACGCCCCCCAGCTGGCCACCTTGCAAGCTCTGGGTGATTACTGAAGTCTGGCCACCGATATCCAATGCCACTTCCAGGCGAGTCACATCCAATGGGCTGCGTGTAGTCTTAACCTGAACCGACTCATTCCCCAGTACCAGGGCCTGACCGTTGCCGATAAACACACTCATGCTGCCGTCGTTTTGCTCGATACTGGATACGCTGACCAGGCGGTTCAATTCAAGGAGTGCCTGATCCCGGTCATCCAACAGATCTGAGGGCGCGCCACCGAACTGTCCCTGTGACTCCACAATCAAGTTGTTGATGTCGGCTATACGCTCTGTAAGGCTATTCACTTCACTGGCGATGGACTGAATTTGGGTGTTGGCCTGTTGCTGCATGTCTTCCAGATAGCCAGACATACCGGCAAAACGATCACTAAGGCTCTGGGCCTCGGCCAGAAACAGACGCCGTGCCGAAATCGAGGCGGGATCATCCGCCACGGTCTGAATGCTATCGTAGAAATTGGACAGCGCTGCACTGACGCCGAATTCTGAGTCAGCGAGGGTATTATCCAGCTGCGCCGCAAACTGGTAGTAGGTATCCAGCTGGGAGTAAGCAGAATTCACCGTTCTTAGCTGTGAGGTAGCAAAGCTGTCGTAGGCGCGGGAAATACTCGATACGGTCACCCCCGAGCCAATACTCAACTCCCCCATCTGTTGGGGAATGCGGGTGGCAAAGCTGACTCTTTGGCGGCTGTACCCTTCCGTATCCGCATTGGCGATATTGTGACTGGTGGTCGCCAACGCCCGCTGGTAGGAGACAAGGGCCGAGAGCGCATTTCCTAACATGTCAGCCATGGGCTAACCCTCACTGTGACTGGTTGTGGCTATCGGCGACAGAATACTCTGCACCTGAGTTATCGGCTGCAGACCCGTTAACTTTAGCGTCTTCGGTCATACCTATTGTGTCGCTTTGCAGCCGCAATTGCAGACGGGTAGCCTCGGCGGCAGCATCGTCTCCCTGCGGAGTTTGCTGACTCAATTGCTGAACGATAGTATCCGCCAGCCCCAGGCCACCCTGTTCAGCGAGAGATACCGATAATTGACTGTCCATCATTTGCTGATAGAACTTCATGCTGTCTGAATCAAACAGCCCGCCCTCAGGTACCGCCTCACGCATACTTTTCAGCATCATCTGAACAAAGAGCGCCTCGAATTGCTTGGCGACCGGTTCTACCGCCTGATCCGGGGATTCGCTGGCATTTTTACGCAATGCTGCCAGGCTGGAAAAATCGTGATATTGGCTGCCGTTAATGTCCATCATCGTTACCTTTTAGATGACCATCAACTCAGCCCGCAACGCGCCGGCCTGATTCAGGGCTTCGAGAATGGCAACCAAGTCGCTGGGGGCGGCACCAACTTTGTTAATGGCGGTAACAATTTCTTCCAGGGTCACACCGGCGTCTAGAAGAAACATCCTCGACCCCGACTCGTTAACATCAATACTGCTCTCGGCAGCCACCACGGTCTCGCCGCGGCGGGCAAAGGCACCGGGTTGACTCACTCCTACCCGCTCACTGATCGATACCGTGAGTGAGCCGTGGGTCACCGCCGCGGGTAATACTCGAACATTCCCGCCAATGACGATAGTGCCAGTGCGGGAATTGACCACTACCCGGGCACCGGCTTCAGCGGGGGTAATTTCCAGGCTTTCCAGCATGGAGATAAAGGTGACATTGCGGTCAGGATTCTTGGGGCCCAGGACCTTCACGGTGGCGGAGTCCATGGCGCTGGCTGTGCCGTCGCCGAAGCGGTGGTTGATTTCCTCCGCCAATCTACGCGCTGTGGTGAAATCGGGGCGCCGTAGGTTCAGCATGATTTCACCGTTAGAAGACATCACACTGGGTGCCGGTCGCTCGACAATACCGCCATTGGGAATACGACCGGCACTGGGAATATTGACTGTAACCTTTGAGCCGTCGTTGCCGGATACCCCTAAACCGCCCACCAACAGGCTGCCTTGGGCTATCGCATAGACTTGGCCATCGGCGCCCATCAACGGCGCCATCAACAAACTGCCACCGCGTAAACTGGCGGCGTTACCAATGGAAGACACTGTTACATCGATAGTTTGACCGGGCTTGGCAAAGGGCGGCAGGCTGGCGTGAACGGTCACAGCCGCAACGTTTTTTAGTTGAGGATTAACATTGTCGGGGACTCTCACTCCAAAGCCTGTCAACATGTTGCGAATACTCTGAATGGTAAAGGGCGCCTGGCTGGTCTGATCTCCCGTACCACTCAAGCCCACGACCAAACCGTAACCCACCAGCTGGTTTTCCCGGACACCGGCCACGTTAACCAGATCCTTGACTCGCTCTGCAGAGGCGGGAATAGCAGCGACACACGCCAACAGGGCCAATCCGCTAGTCAACAGATACTTTGATAGTTTCATGAGTCCGCCCTCAAAACGGTGACAACACCGACTGGAACAGCCGGGACAACCAGCCCATAGAATTGGCATCTGCTAATGCCCCCTTACCACTATAGGTAATACGGGCATCGGCCACTTTGTAAGACGGCACACTGTTGTCCGCACCGATATCCTCGGGGCGAATAATGCCTCGAATGCGAATAAACTCTTCACCTTGATTGATGGTGACCCATTTCTCGCCGCGAACCCGCAAACTGCCGTTGCGCAGCACATCAGATACCGTAACGGTAATGCTACCGGTGAGACTATTGCTTTGACTGCTACTGCCTTGACCTGAAAAATCCTGCTCGCTGCTAACACCGCTGGTCAGTACCGGCTGACCGTTGTGGGTCACACCGCGTCCAAACAAGGTAACAGCAGGAATGGAAATACTGCTATCTTTACCCGTGGCCGTGCTGGAGGATTTACTGGCGTCGGTCTTCTCTTCCAGCAGGATCGTGATCACGTCGCCAACCTGGCGGGCGCGGCGATCCAGGAACAAGCTCATGCCGTAACCGGCTTGGTAAATTGAACCGGACGTATTGGTTGCTTGGCTTGCTGCCGGCGGCGCCACTGACTCCCACTGCTCGTCGGAATTTTCGGCATTGCGCGGCGTCTGCGCGCAAGCCGCCAACAGCCCGATAAGGCCGGTCGCTAGCAGTGTCCGAAGTATGGATGTTGTCATGTCGTGCTCCGCCCGAGTAAAACTCGGTTACATATTGTTGTTAACGTACTGCATCATCTGATCGGCAGTGGCTACAGCCTTGGAATTCATCTCATAAGCGCGTTGGGTTTCAATCATGTTGACCAGCTCTTCCACCACGTTAACGTTGGAACCTTCAAGGGCGCCCTGAGTTAGTGAGCCCAGTCCGGTTAGACCCGGAGTCCCGGTTTGCGGTGCACCGCTGGAGGCAGACTCCACATAGAGGTTTTCACCTCGGGCCTGCAATCCGGCGGGGTTCACGAAATCGGCCAACTGAAAGCTACCCAATTGCACAGGGGCAGTTTCTCCAGCCAGCTGAGCACTGACCACACCGTCAGAACCAATAGTGATGCTGGCGGTACCGCTGGGAATGGTGATACCAGGCTCCACCACATTGCCACTGTTGGTCACAATCTGGCCCTGGTCGTCCAGTTGGAAGGAACCGTCCCGGGTATACCCAATACTGCCGTCTGGCAGGCGCACCTGAAAAAAGCCGCGACCATTAATCCCCACATCCAGGGCATTGCCGGTTTGCGCCATATTGCCTTGCTGAAAGACTTTTTCTGTGGCGACAACGCGGACCCCGGTACCAACCTGAAGACCGCTGGGGGAACGGGTCTGCTGAGAGGTCTGCCCACCGACCTGTTTAACATTTTGGTACAGCAGGTCCTCAAACGCGGCGCGGTCTCGCTTGAAGCCGTTGGTGTTGGCATTAGCCAAGTTGTTGCTGACTACCTGCATCCGGGTTTGCTGGGCATCGAGCCCGGTCTTGGCGACCCACAATGAAGAATTCATAACTCAGTCTCTCTTTCTGATTTAGTCGTTAAACGACCTATTCCAAACGCAATAACTTGGCACCGGTTTCATCGATCTGATTCGCCGTGCTCATCACCTTCACTTGCATCTCAAATTGCCGAGCCAACGCAATCATCGTCACCATGGCATCCACCGTATTGACGTTGGCGCCCTCAAGGTTACCGGTACTGATACGTACACCAGCATCAACCTCGGGCTCGCTGCCATCCCGGGTGCGAATATGACCGTCTTCACCCTTAAACAGGTTTTGCGGATCGGCGTTGACCAAACGGATGCGATCCACGGTCACCTGTGACTCTGCGCCTAAGCCCAGGGGTACAATGGAGATTGTGCCGTCATCTCCGATAGTCAGACTTTGATGGTCGGGAATCGCTACCGGCCCCTGGTCACCCATGATGGGGTTTCCGGCACCGTCCAACATTTGGCCGTCACTGGTGAGTTGGAAATCCCCCCGGCGACTGAGTGCCTGATCACCCTGAGGGGTTTGGATTACAAACCAGCCCTCTCCGCGGATAGCGGCATCCAACTCCCGCCCGGTCGGATTCACCGGGCCCGAGGAGAAATCCGTCGTACTCCCCTCGACCACGGCATTGGCTCGGGTAGCCATACCCGGCCCTTCAACATCCCGACTTAGCAGGGCCTGAAAATCACCGCGAAATCCGGCGGTACTGGCATTTGCCAAATTGTTGGCATTGGTAGTCTGGGCCAATTCGGTTTGCTTAGCCGCCGTCATACCAATGAAATGCAATCTGTCCATACCTACCTCACCAATCTACGCGATCACTCTCAGGTCCTGTTGCCGCGTTAGCGAATGTTGATTACCGATTGGGTAATCGCATCCGCGGTCCCGATCATTTTGGTGTTGGCCTGGAAGTTACGTTGCGCGGTGATCATCTCTACTAACTGATCGGTAAGCTCAACATTGGAGCCCTCCAAGGCACCGGCCTGCAGCAGGCCAAAGTTAGAGGTACCGGCCTCACCCAAACGTGGACTCCCTGAAGTAAAGGTTTCAGCCCAGGAGGTGCCGCCCTTTTGCTGGAGACCGTTAGGGTTTGAGAAACTGGCCAAGACAACTTTACCTAACTGGGTAGATTGACCATTGGTAAACCGGGCCGAGACAACACCGTTGCTACTTACTTCGATACCGGTCATACGGCCCGAAGCGTAACCGTCCTGTTGCAATTCGTTAACGCTAAATTCATTGCCATACTGCGTTGAGCTACCAAAATCCAGAGTCATCTCAATATCGGCAGAACCCGAGGACGTGGTATATGCTGGTAAGTTAACCAGCCCGGAGGCCGGTGAAGTCAATTCACCCTGATCGTCAAACACCAGAGTATTAGCACCGCCCACGGCGGTATCGTCCACATAGGTGTATTGTGACCAGGTATTTGCTGCCGGATCTTTAACAAAGTACATCGTTGCAGTGTGGGTTGTACCTAGTGAGTCATACACTGTCATGGATGTCGCGTGGTTGTAGGAGGTCGAAACAGCTGGGTCAAAAGGCGCAGCCACGGGCTCAGGAGCGTTTGCGGGCAGATTGACAGCTACAGTACCTTCGGTACTCTCCTGTGGACTGCTCTCAGTGACTTGCAGTTGCAGGTCTTGTATCGACCCGGTTGAGAAGGAACCGTCTACAGAGGGCGGATAAACCTGGAGCTTTTCCAAAGAATCGTTAACCAGATACCCTTCTCGGTCGACACTGAATTCACCGGCACGGGTGTAGGTAACCCCACTCTCCCCCCGCATACGGAAGAAGCCCTCGCCGCTAATCGCCAAGTCCAAGGCATTATCGGTAAAGTTGATATTACCCTGACTGAACTGCTGGGTAATGGTATTGAGTCGAACACCGGCGCCGGGCGTGGTCGCCGTTACGTCGTTATTTGCCGTTGCGTAAACGTCGGCAAAGGACGACCGGGAAGACTTAAAGCCCGTGGTATTCACGTTGGCAATATTGTGGGCGGTGACATCCAGATGACTTGCCGCCGCATTCAATCCACTCAAAGCAATTCTAAAACTCATGTTATTTCTCCTACGCCAGTGGCGTTAACTTACGGATACAAGATCAGACAATTTGACGGTGCCACCGCCATTCAGCTCCAAATGAACACCCCCTCCCGCAGTGGGAAGTGAGACGCTCCGAACTTCAAAATTAACCTGTGTTGATAACTGCTCCACAGATCCCCCATTCAAGTAATTCGCCCTCAGGTAATACTTACCTGCCGGCAACTGTTCGCCATTGAGCCCCGCGCCATCCCATTCAAAGGGCACCGGGCCAGCACCTTGGGGCCCCATGGAAACACGGCCCATGACCTCTCCGGTTGGGGCTAAAATTTCTATATCCAGAGCGTTGGTGCTGTTAGGCAGATCGACCTGGCCGCTGATGCCTTTATTGCCATCGAGCACACCAAAGTCTGCGGCGCTCAACACCTCCCTACCCACCAGATTTGAAGCGTTCACAAACTGAGTTTGATTCAGCGACCCGAGGTAATTGGAAAAATTGTTGTTCATTTCACTGATGCTGCTAACAGAGGTCAGCTGTGCCATTTGGCTTATGAACTGGGTATTGTCCATGGGGTTAAAGGGGTCTTGGGCCTTCATTTGTTCCATCATCAGGCGCAAAAAATCATCTTGTCCCAAGCCCGACTCACCACCTCTCTTTGCTTTGGCGGCGTCGGCTTTAGCCTGTTGATACTGTTCTACCGTGCGTATTTCCATACTCTACTCCTCGTGCCCCCGACTACTGCTGTCCCAACTGCAGGGCTCTCAGCATCAGCGCTTTAGTTGTGGTGAACACCTCAGCGTTATTCTGATAAGAGCGGGACGCCGCCATCATATTGGCCATTTCCTCAACCGTATTGACGTTACTGCTGTATACAAATCCGTTTTCATCGGCTTGAGGGTGTCCAGGCTGAAAATGTTTTTGGACCGGCGCCTGGCTCTCCATGATCTCGCTGACCTGAACCGAAGCCATACCCTGCTGCTCTTGCAGCACTGCTGAAAATACTGGCTGACGGGAGCGATAGGCACCTTCCTCTGTACTACTGACGGTATCCGCATTAGCGATGTTGCTGGCGACAGTGTTAAGCCGCAGCATTTGTGCGTGCATTGCCGATGCGGCGATATCCAAGGGACTACTCATATTTAGCGTCCTCCACTGATCACGTTCTTCATGCTGGCGAAACGACCACTGAGAAAATGCAGTGTGGTCTGGTATCGGGTGGTGTTATCTGCGAAAGCGGCCTGCTCAATATGAGACTCCACGGTATTGCCATCTTCAGAGGGCTGGGTCGGCACACGATATTTAGGTGCGACCGGCTCGGGGTTGGACTGAGTCGCATTGCCGCGGGCTATGTGGTGTTGATTGGTTACCGTCATAGCCAAACCTTCGCCATTGGAACTGCCCTGGGTGCTGGCGAGAGCACTGCGAAAATCCACATCCCGGGCCTGATAGCCCGGGGTATCCGCGTTGGCGATATTGGCAGCCAACACCGACTGCCGCTGCTCCCTTAGAGACAGCGCCTGCTGGTGAATACCCAGAGCTTTATCAAAACTAATCGCCATAATCGTTCTGTTTTTGCTAAAGTTTGTTGTCTTGGTGTCGATGTCTTGTTCAGTGGATGTAGCTACCTACTGCAACCCGACACACCTTAGGATTAGCGTTTTTACTGCTCGCACCTAACGCACTGGCTATAACGCAATCCTTGTGCCATATTTATTTTTATATTTATATCAATAAGTTACGGCGCAAGCGCTGGTTTTTTGGCACTGTTACGGCAAGCCCTTGCCGACCCAAAAGCCAATTTTTCGCCGCCTTGTACACTAATCTCCCCTCCCCCCAAGCCAATGGCATATTCCTTGCTTTAGCTAATCTACAAGCAGCGTGGCGACAGAATTTTGACGCAACGCGGAAAACGCTGAAAAGTGAGTGATCATTGGTTTGAAATAATGGCTAGGCGATTAAGGAAAGAACAGACAGCGGCAACACAGCTCGGCAACGCTTGCCTTTTAAAGGCGCTGCGCCGCGTGTCCTGTATCCTTGTCGTTGGCGCTGCCAGCGCAACCACCAACGCCGCTTCCGACCCAACGATAGAAAATCCAGACCGCATAGCCGCTACGGCAACAGCCTATGTCGCAAAGCACAATCCCTGGAAGAGCATGGACCACCGTATTGAAGTGGACCGGCTCGACCCCCGTACCCGCTTGGCCCGTTGCAAGACATCACTGGAAGCGTTTCTGCCTCCCGGAGGGACAATTCGTCGTCGCACCACCGTCGGCGTTCGTTGCAGCGGCCCCAGCCCCTGGAAGATCTATGTTCCCGTGACGGTGGCGGCTTATACAAAAGTTATGGTGGCAAATCGGCCTATTGGGCCAGGCGCGAGTATTTCCCAAGATTCAGTGAGCTGGGTTGAGCGCGACGTCTCAACACTCAGTTATGGCTACCTCCCCTCTCTGAAAGGTCAGGGGGGCCTGCGAGCGCGT
Source organism: Spongiibacter nanhainus (assembly GCF_016132545.1). Taxonomy (GTDB): domain Bacteria; phylum Pseudomonadota; class Gammaproteobacteria; order Pseudomonadales; family Spongiibacteraceae; genus Spongiibacter; species Spongiibacter nanhainus. The sequence goes on along the minus strand of NZ_CP066167.1, from coordinate 1,699,406 downwards.
CGCAGCATTCCCCAGGGAGCGGTAATTACCGCCAATATGGTGGAAGCCAATGCCATCGTCCACAAAGGGCAGCGCATCTCTTTGCGCAGTGACAGCGGTTCTATATCCGTCACGATGTCTGGCATTGCTCTGCAGGACGGCGCTATAAACAGTCGTATTCCGGTCCGCAACCTTAGCTCGGGGCGGCGCTTGGAGGGCGTGGTGGAGTCCAGTGAAGTGGTGGTTCTGCGATGAATAAGTGTGAGCAATATCACATTTTGTGCTGTATCAGGAAAAATACCACTATCACCCCTAAAGTTTTTTAGGGAAGTACCGATATGACGATACAAGGTGAGTAGTGTGAACAGACCCCAGGTCTCACCCCACACAGTGAGAGGAACAAAATTATGGTCGACCGTATAACTCATACCGGCCTGCCGCAAAATCGCGCGCTGGACAGCCAACGTGGCGTCAGCAGTGAAAAAAGTGGTGGCTCAGACAAAGCCGGCAGTGTCGCTAGCAGTGCCGACAACAATATTGTGCAGACGCCGTTAATGGAACAAGTCCGCGCTCAAGTGTCCGCCAGCGATGGCATTGACCGGGCAAAAGTCGATGAAATTAAAACGGCGATCCGCAATGGTGAGTTCCAGATTGACGCGGACCGGGTAGCCAAAGCCTTTGTCGAGCTAGAAGGAATGATTTCGGGATGAGCGAAAACCGCACAAGCATTCTGAATGAGATGCAGCTGGCGGCGCAATCGCTGCTGGATGTACTAAAGCGTGAACAGCAAGCCTACGCCGAAAATCAAGCGATGTCTGTCGATCTCGCAGCCAGTATAGAATCGCTAAGCCAGCAAAAAATGCAGCAGGTCAAACAGTTGGAAGCTCTGGAAAAACAACGCCAGTCCCTCCCCGACCCTCATTTCTATCGCGGCGGCGACGCTAAGGAAAGCACCGATCCCCAGTGGAATGCTATTCGCGATACCTTGTCACAGTGTCGCAAGCTTAACGATTTGATTGGCGCCAATATTGTTGCCCAAGCCAATTACACCCAGCGAGCGGTGGATATTCTCAGTGGCAGCGAGACCGGCAATGCGACGGTATACAGCGCGGAAGGTCGAGCTTCCTCTTCTCACGCAAGCCGGGCCTTGGGCAGAGCCTAGCCATCCCTTTTGCTCGTTAAGGCCTCGCTAAGTCGAGCTTTCTACAGAAAAAGTCTTCCCTGGCGGCGTCCCGCAGACCCGCCAAAACGCTCCAGTCATCTTTATCCAATAGGATGATTCTCAGAAAGGCAGATAGGCCTAGCAGGTGGTTGATTTCCTATCTGCTTTGCCACTGCGGCGTTGAAAACGGAAATCAACAGCCTGCTAGGGCCCTTCTGCCCCGGCCTTAGGCTCGCAACAGTTCCTGCATCTGCTCAACTTGTTGCAGGTAACTTTCATCTTCTTCGCCGGGCGTGACGGGCAGCCCCAAACGATGAAAAGCTGTAACCTCAGCCCAATCAACTTGAGCCAGGGGATGATCAGTCCCGGCATAGGTGTGAAGATTAGCCACCGTAACCAGGTCGGCATAATCGGGCCGTTCGATTTCCCGGTCGAACATTAGGTGGGCAGTGGGTACCATAACGATTGCATTGGCGAAGCCCCAAGACTCAAGAATCATGGTCCCCACTTCAGGGGTCAGCGCCACCAGCGCCTCGTCCAGCAATTCCGGGTGATCGCGGAGAAACCCTCGACCCACGGCGTAAGATAAAATCGGTAGTGCACCGATCTGATGGACAACTCCGGCCAATGTCGCCAGCTCAGGCTTAAGGTGACGCTGCCCTTTTGCCAGGGTGTGACTGATGGCCGCGACATCGGTACTGTGTACCCAAATCGAGCGCATACGTTTGTTGAGGGATTCTTTGGTGGACAAGAATATCTGCTGCATGGCCATGGTAGTGACCAGGGTCGACGTATAGGCCAAGCCGATACGACCAATCGCATTTTTGACGTCTTGAATCGGCTCACTGCCTCGCAGCAAGGAGCTGTTGGATACCCGTAAAATACGGGTGGCAATGGAACTGTCCTGTTCGATAATCGACGCGAGCTTGCCTAGACTGATATCCGGGTCGCTGGCGGCCTCTCTGACTTCGAGAGCGACCTCAGGAAGGGTGGGTAATACAATAGAGTCATTCTCAATTGCTTTGTACAGGTCCTGGCGGACCTGATCGATAAAGCTCGCTGCCGTCATGGAATTATCTCACTCGCTCCCATTTTTCGACTTAGGGTAGCAAGGAAAGTCCGGCGGGATTATTGAGAAATATACCTACTCCGTCACTATTTTCTTGTCTTGAGACATGTGGCGTTGGGCATAACGCTTTAAGGCCCATCGGGTGCTGATCGGACCCACAATTTCAAAGAAAATTGTCGCCGCCACAGTAACGGTAATAATGGCTTCAGACAGTTCCGGAAAGTGCTGTTTGGCATACAGGGCCGTACCCAAGGCCACCCCCGCCTGGGGCAATAAGCTCATTCCCAATAATCCCCGATCGCCCACCGCCATCGAGCGTCCAAACACCCAACAAGCCAGCACTCTGCCCATTACCCGCAGTAAAATGTAGGCCACTGCCAGTGGCCAATACTGGGCCAGGTCAGCCGGTGCAAAGGACGCCCCCACCAAAACTAAAAATAACACCAAAAATGGCCACTCGATATGTGCTACCTCGTGAAACGGCCGGTGATGGTGGCGGGCTAGCTGCGCCACAGTCACACCCATGGTAATCGCCGCCAGCAGATAGGAGACCTCTAGCATCAAGGACAAGCCGGCACAGCAAAACACTGCAGCCAGCGCTTCCAGCAGCATCGGCTTGCCTTTATTTATCCGTCCCGACAACGCCGCCATCGGTAGGCCCAAGGCGATCCCTAAGCCGATACCACCAAACATCTCCCAGAGCCCGATCCAGATGTAATGGGCTTGATAAGAGCCTTCCACCGCAACACCCACCGCGGTCATAACCAATCCGAACAGGACCAGGCCCCACATATCATCCATGGCGACAATACCGCTTAGCAGGTTGGATAAAGGTGAATCGAAGCCGCCGTCCTCTACCGACTCCAGTGTCGCCACCGGGTCGGTCGCCAGGCTTACCCCCGCCAGCACCAGGGCGATGGGCAACTCGATACCCACGGCGACCATCCCCCCGCAAACCACCGCAAAGGTACCGACGGTGATACCAAATGCCAGCCACAGCGACTGCTTGCCGTAGAGTCGAAAGGTGCGGCCGGTAAATTTACCGCCCAATAAAAAGCCGATCATGGTCAGCGCCACGGTGGCGACAAAGTCAAACCAGGGCAATTGTCCGCTGGGCAGCCATGCCAAGCCCAAGGGCCCCACAGCCAGCCCCAGGCCGATAAGAATGGTCACCCGGGGCAGCTGGGTACGTTTACCCAAGGTTTCCCCAAGCAGGCCCAATAACATCATGGCCCCTATCAGCAGCAGGGTGTGCTCAACGGAGTCGTGCATTATTATCCAGCATCAATATGATTTCCCTGGCGGCAAAGCGCCCTAAAACACCGATAATTCTCGGCACTGACCCACAAACCTCTCAATCTAACTCGACCAGGCGCTGGAGTTGGCTGCGCAGTACCCGGTTCTCTTCGCGGCTGCGCTCCAATTGATCCAGCAAGTCCATAGCCAAGGCCACCCCCGGCCAGTTGATTTCCAACTGTCGATGCAGACGCTCAGCGCGCCGGACCAGGCACAGCATTTCGCTGTCAAACAGCCATTCCTGGGGTCGCTGGCCCGGCGGCTCGACGATGCCCAAATTGACGATCTCTATCACCAGTTCGCCTGACAAATCGGTAAGCGTGCAAAACTGCTCAAAACTAATCTGTGTCACTCGCTCGCTCATCTTATTTCCTCCACTGGGCGCGGGGGTTAAAGGCCGCCCGCTCGCTCAGTTGCTGCCACAGCGCCTTAACATCGTCATCCAGTTTGTCGGGCATCACCACTTTAAGCGTCACGTAGAGGTCACCTCTACCCTGCTTACTGGGCAGGCCCTTGCCCTTAATACGAATCCGTTTGTCAGACTGGCTGTTCTCCGGCACGGTAATACGGATATCGCCTTCCAGCGTGGGGATGGTGACCTTGGCACCCAGCGCCACTTCCCAGGGTGCCACGGGCACGGTAACCACTAGATTGTGCCCTTCCACATCGAACATTGGGTGGGGCACAAGACGTATCCGAAGGTACAAGTCCCCGGCCGCCCCCCCACCGGGTCCAGGTGCGCCCTGGCCTTTGAGACGAATGCGCTCACCGTCCCGCACACCGGCAGGCACCTTCACTTTGAGCGTTTTCTCAACCGCCTGCCGGCGTCCCTGAGCATCGATCTGCGGCAGGTGATACTGCACAGTCTTTGACTCTGTCGATAATGTGTCTTCTAAAAAGATCGGCAAATCTGTCTCAACATCCTGCCCCCGCAAGCCGCCCTGGGCCCGTTGGCTAAAGCCGCCACCGCCAAAGCCGCCGCCGAAGATACTGTTAAAGAACTCCGAGAAGTCACCGTCGTAGACGTGTTCCTCCCGGTACTCGCCACCGCGCCCCTGCCAACCCGGGGGTGGCTCAAAGCCGCCACCGCGCCCGGCGTACTGACGCAGCTCGTCGTACTCGGCGCGCTTGTCTTTGTCGCCCAGCACCTCGTAGGCCTCAGTCACTTCTTTAAAGCGATCCTCAGCGTTGCTCTCCGTCGACACATCGGGGTGGTACTGGCGAGCCAAACGCCGATAAGCCGTTTTTATCGCCTTGAGATCCGCGTCAGGCTCTACACCCAACACACTGTAGTAGTCTTTAAACTCCATTGTGATCAGCGTCCTCAATCAACATTTTCAGGGCCAGCGCGACTTACTCATCGCGCAGCGCCTCGATGGGGTTGAGCCGCGCGGCGCGAACGGCCGGGGCGATACCCGACAAAAGCCCCACCACCATCGACAGCATCAACGCCATTAATAGATATAGGGGGTTTATCGCCAGAGGCAAGTCCGGCGCGATGATTTTTGTGCCGCCGACCAGCACGATAACCAGGGTGATTCCCGCCAGGCCACCGGTGACTGCCAGCACAACAGCCTCCCCTAAAAACAACACCATGATCTGCCGCGCGGTACAACCCAGTGCCGCCAGCAAGCCAATTTCTGCCCTGCGCTCCTGCAGGGCGGTAGTCATAATCGTCAACACCCCAACGCCGCCAACCAGGAGGGAAATACCCCCAAGAGCCGCCACCACCAGGGTCAGAATACGCAGTATATTATCCAGGCTCCCCAGCATATCCTCCTGGGTAAACAGGGTGAAATCTTCCCGCCCGTGGAGCTGGGTAAGTCGCTCCCGAATTCGCTGGGACATGTCCGCCGAGTTTCCCCGCTGATCAAAGATAATGTCCACTTCCATCAGGCTCTCGCGATTAAATAACTGCAAGCCTCGCGAGGCGGGGATGTAAACCACATCATCCAGATCGAAACCCAATAGCTGGCCCTTCTCCTCCATGACACCAACCACTCGGTAGCGGGCACCGCCCACCCGAATCAACTTACCCAGCGGACTGCCGGCACCAAATAGCTCCCGCTTGAGTTTAGCCCCCAAAACGGCGTAGGCCCGAGCCGATACTGGGTCGTCCGCCGGCAAGAAGCGCCCCTGAGCCACCGCAATCTGCCAGGCCTCGGCGGCTTGGTGGCTAACCCCCATAACATTGGTATCGCGTCCCATCCGCCCCGCTTCCACGCGACCGGTTCCGCTGACCACCGAAACCACCGCGTCCACATAGGGCAGATCCCTAAGGGCCTCAGCATCTTGAATCCGTAATGGCTTTGTCGAGGACAACATCCCGGCCATACCCTGAGTGGTGACCTTGCCAGGCGACACGGCGATAATGCGGGTACCAAACTGAGAGAAACTCTCCAACACATACAAGCGGAGACCCTCGCCGACCGAGGTCAATGCGGCCACCGCGGCAATGCCGATGGCAATCCCCAGTACCGTGAGTCCGCTGCGCTGACGATTACCCGACACAGCCCGGATCGTCCACGCCATGGCATCCCAGACTCTCATCGTCAACGCTTCTGCAAGGCAGTCACGGGAGCCAGACAACTGGCGCGGCGCACCGGCAGCCAGGAGAACACTACGCCGCTGATCAAGGCAACCGCGACCGAGGCCAGCACCGACCAAAGCGGTGGGACAAAATCGATCGAGGGCGCAAGCAGGCGTCCCACCATTACCAGCGCACCTCCCAGCAATACTCCCAGTAGCGCGCCCAGGCCCGCCGACAATACCGACTCGGTGAGAAATACCGCCATCACCTGCCGCGACGAGGCCCCCAGCGCCTTGAGAAGACCGATCTCATTGGTGCGCTGGGCAACGCTGATCACCGTGATATTCATTATCAATATTCCCGCCACTAACAGGCTAACAAAGGCGATAGCGGCAACCCCCAGGGTCATTACCGACAAGATATCGTCAAAGGTCTCCAGCATGGCCTTTGGACTTACCACGGTAATATCACGCTCCCCCTGATGCAGCTCGGCCATAACCGCCGCAATCTGCTCCTGCATGATGTCGACATCGCGTCCGTCCCGGAGCTGAATAATGACCCGCAGCAAGCCGTGAATATCAAACAGGCGCTGGGCGCTGGCCACCGGCATCATTACGCTGTCGCTCAGATCCAGGCCAAAGGCATCGCCCCGCCCCGCCAGCACACCAACTACCCGGCAGCGGGAATCGGCCACCCGGATCAGCTCACCCATTTGCAATTCCCGACCAAACAACTCGTCGCGCAGGGTTTCGCCGATAATGCACTCGTCCCCCACCCGGCGGATATCTTCACTACGCAGATTGCGACCCTGAGAAAACTGCATCTGCCGCACATCGACAAACGCTGCGGTGGTCCCCATCACCAGCACCTCCCTGGCCCGCTGTTGAAACGAGACTTCCGCACTGCCCACCACGATAGGGGCGACGTTTTCTATGCCAGATAGCCGGCGCTGCAGCACATGCACTTCGTCGAGGGTAATATCGCGGGCAGCGGCGCCGGTAACCGGGGGCAGCCCGCCGGTGGTTTCGTTACGACCTGGAAACAGCGCCACCACATCGGCTCCGAGAAAATCAAATTCCCCCAGGACGTAGCGTCGGGCACCCTCACCCAGTGCCGTCAACACAATCACTGCTGCCACACCCAACGCAATGGCCAATAACACCATGGCACTGCGAAAACGGTAGCGGGCGATGGTTTGACCACTGAAGCGCAGCAGATCACGATGCTGCATGGGTACCCCCCGCCAACTCGCCAACAATGCGACCATCCACCATGCGAATACGCCGCCGAGCCCTGGCACCCAGGTCGTTGTCGTGGGTCACTACCAGCACGGTGATGCCTTCGCTATTGAGTTCTTCAATCAAGGCCACCACTTCAGCGCCGCTGTGGCTGTCCAGGTTGCCAGTGGGTTCGTCGGCCAGCAACAATTTGGGACGGCGCACAATAGCCCGCGCCAGGGCCACCCGTTGCCGCTGGCCACCAGACAACTGCTTGGGAAGGTGATGCCCCCGATCGCAAATGCCGAGCCGCTCCATGGCCTGGTCGGCCAAACGGCGACGCTCGGCGGCGGCGACCCCCACCAACATCATTGGCAGCTCGATATTTTCCCGGGCGGTAAGCCGTGGGATAAGGTGATAGGCCTGAAACACAAAGCCAATGGTTTCACTGCGTAGCGCTGCAAGCTCCTCCTCCGCCATCGACGTGGTCTCCTGCCCGGCCAAACAGTAGCGCCCACTGTCCGGCCTATCCAGCAGGCCCAGCATATTCAGCAGCGTCGATTTCCCCGAGCCCGATGGCCCCATCACCGACAGGTAGTCCCCTTGCTCGACGTGGAGATTAACGTCGTTAAGGGCGTGCACAGCCTGCTCACCCAGCCAGAAGGTTTTGTGGATGCCGGTAAGGTCAATCATCCACCGCCACCGCCGTCACGCCGTCGTCTATACCCGGCTTGTCGGGGCTGCTCACTACCCGCTCTCCCACCGACAGGCCCGATACCACTTCGGTGTAGGACCAGTTGCTCAAGCCCCGCTCGATATTTCTTTTACTGAGGGTTTGATCCTCGCCCAGCACCCACACACTATCGTCGGGAAGAATCGCTTCGGTGGGCAGCCTGAGGGCCTGCTCCCGGGCGTCCAGTATCACGGTGATATCGGCGCTGTAACCCACCAGCAGTTTGACCCCCTCGGGGAGGTCGTCCAAACGCACATCCACATCGACAGTCCGGGCCTGCTTTTCCAGGTCCAACACATAGGGAGCAATTTGGGTGACGGTGCCGCTGAGGTCCTGATCCCGGTAGGCATCTAAGGTCACCCGGGCAGGCAGCCCCACTGCCAGACGGCCAGCATCGATTTCATCAATCGGCGCGGTGACATAGAGGCAATTGTAGTCAATCAAATCTACCGCTGCCGGCGTCGGTATGCCCGGCGGTGAAGGGGTAATATATTCCCCCTGCTCGCCGTTGACCTCCGCCACCACTCCGGCAAAGGGCGCGTGCAGTCGCGTGCGCTCAAGCACCGCCTGTTGCAAGGCCAGCCGCGCCTCTGCCACCCCGGTTTGATGCTTGGCCGCCTCACAGGCACGCTGCTGGGCATTGGCGGCGGTGGCGGCAATATCGGCATTTTCCTCCGAGGTCAGCCGACGCGCCACCAGGCGCTTAACTCGCTCAGACTCGCGGGCTTTGTGCTCTGCCTGCAGACACGCGCTATCGCGCTCGTGACGGGTCGCCTGCAGGGTCTGCTCGGCCTGGTTGACCTCGGCCTGGCGATCGCGATTCCACAGCTCTAGGAGTAACTGTCCTTGCTCCACCCGGTCACCCTCAGTGACCAACAGGCGATCGACCACCCCGCCAATGGGCATCGACAATCGCGAGCGGCGACAGGCCTTGACCGTGCCCGCGCGGGTATTGGCCACCGAGGCTTCCACCGGCCCCTGCTCAACCTCTACCACCCATACCGGCAAGGGGACTGAGTGAGTGAATTTCCAGACAATTGCCGCCACGACGACAGCAACTACCGCGACAGCCACTACAGCTTTCTTCTTCACGGAGTTCTCCCGCTTTATGATGACCCAAGCCTAGTCTATGGGGACAATTAATCGCACTGATCCATATCAAGTTATCTCGCGGCGCCCCTTTGCGCAAACTGCCTGCATGACTCACCGCAAAATGGTAGCGAGCACGACCATCAATCGATTAATGACAAGGCCACAAGATGATTGGTGTAATAGCGACACAACCCAATTGGCAGAGTACCGATGAGCAAAGAAGCACCTCCACCACCTTCGCCACCCTTGAACAACCTACAAAGTTGGTTACCCATTCTGTTTATGGCCTTTGGCCTGTATTACTTGAGCCAGATGCTGGCGGGTGGCGCCACCCAGGAAATCAGTTATACCACCTTCCTGGACCAGGTCCGCAGCGATAAAGTGGCCGACGTGCTGATGAAAAGCAATGAGATCCACGGCCACTATAAGTTGGCTGAGGACGAGCGAGTGAGCCGCAGTGGCTACCACTTCAAAGTTTACGCCCCCACTGTCGAAAGCGAGCGACTGCTGGACATTCTCGAAACCCACAATGTGACCATCAAAGCCCAGGCCGATAAGCCTTCCCTGTGGGCGCAATTGCTGATTGGCTTTCTGCCCTGGCTGCTGATCATCGGCTTGTTTGTGTGGAGCGGCAATATGCTGCGGGGCAAGCTGGGCGGTGCGGGGGGCCTGGGCGGCTACAACCGCTCCAAGGCCCGGCGTTTTGACAGTACGACTGAGGGCCCTCACTACAGCGATATCGCCGGCCTCGACTCGGCTAAGGACGACCTTCGGGAGATTATTGACTATCTCAAAAACCCCGATAAATACCGTGCCATGGGCGCACATATGCCAAAGGGCGTACTAATGATGGGCGCCCCGGGCACCGGTAAAACGATGTTGGCCCGGGCCACGGCAATGGAAGCTGGAGTGCCCTTTTACTCGGTCAGTGGCTCAGAATTTATCGAGATGTTTGTGGGTGTGGGCGCCTCCCGGGTCCGGGATATGTTTAAGCAAGCCCGGGATGATGCCCCGGCGCTGATCTTTATCGACGAGATCGATTCCGTGGGACGGGTCCGGGGCACCGGGCTGGGGGGCGGCAACGACGAACGCGAGCAAACCCTCAATCAGGTCCTGGCGGAAATGGATGGATTTAATGCCGAAGAGGCCGTTGTCGTGCTCGCCGCCACCAACCGCCCCGATGTGCTAGACCCAGCGCTGCTGCGCCCCGGCCGCTTCGATCGCAAAGTCACCTTGGAACTCCCCCAGCGGCAGGACCGAGAGGCGATTCTGGCCGTGCACTGCCGCGGTAAGCCAATCAGCCCGGAGGTCAACTTGGAGGACATTGCCGCCATCACCCCCGGCTTTGCCGGCGCCGACTTGGCCAACATCGTCAACGAGGCCGCATTGCATGCCGCCAGAGAAGATCGCCAATCCATCACCCACGAGGACTTTTTGCAGGCCCGGGAAAAGGTCGTTATGGGCGCACCGCGAGCCGATCTGCTAAACCCCGACGAGCGCCGACGCATTGCCTGTCACGAAGCCGGCCACGCCCTGACCGCCTACTTTTCGCCCCACAGCGATCCGGTCCAGAAAATCAGTATTGTGCCCCGAGGGCAGGCGCTGGGCATGACCGAGCAAATCCCCCAGGAGGACCGCCACAACCTCAGTGAAGCTTACCTCCGGGCCAGGTTGTCAATTCTATTGGGAGGGCGCTGCGCCGAAAAACGGCTGTTCGGAGACACCAGCACCGGCGCTGCAGACGACCTTAAACAGGCCACCAAACTGGCGTATAAGATGGTGGGGCAATGGGGCATGAGTAACGAGTTGGGGCCGGTAGGCTACAGCGTGTCTGAAGAGCATCCCTTTTTGGGCCGGGAGCTCAGCGAGCCCCGAGAGTTTAGCGAACACACTGCCAGCCTACTGGATGCAGAGGTGCGCGCCGCCCTGAGCGCGGCAGAAAAACACACCGAAGACCTGCTGGAACAGCACGCCCCCCAACTGGAACACTTACTGAATGCGCTATTGGAGAAAGAGACCCTGCAGCACACAGAAATCGACAGCTTGCTGGGGAGCGCTCAAAAACCAAGCTAGAGCCAGCTCCCCCGACAAGCGCGCCTCTGCGCGCTGAGTGCAACTATGGCGCCAGGGCCGCAGACACCGCAGACAAAGCGGCGTCGGTATCGACGCTGCGCCCCTGCTCTCTCATCGCGTCTGACAGGGCGCGGATAAGCAGCTCAATATTCTCGCGGCGGGCACTGTAGCCCATCAGGCCAATGCGCCACACCTTGCCGGCAAAATCCCCCAGACCGGCACCGATCTCCAGGTTGTGTTTGCTCAACAGATACTGACGAACCTGGGCATCGTCGATCCCCTCGGGGATATACACACTATTGAGTTGGGGCAGCCGCGCAGCCTCGGCCACAACAAACTCGATGCCCATGGATTGCAGACCCGCTGCCAGAGCCCGGTGCATGGTGGCATGGCGTTGCCAGGCGTTTTCCAGCCCCTCTTCCTGCAACATCACCAGGGATTCGTGCAGGGCGTAAAGCGCATTGATCGGCGCGGTATGGTGGTAGGCCCGCTTGGCACCTTCACCCCAGTAACCCAGGATCAGATTCATATCCAAGAACCAGCTTTGCACCGGGTGCTTGCGGGCCTTGATCGCCGCCACAGCGGCATCGCTGAAGGTCACTGGCGATAGACCGGGGGTGCAGGACAAGCACTTCTGGGTGCCGCTATAGACAGCATCGGCCTTCCAGCGATCCACATACAAGGGGATGCCCCCCAGTGAGGTCACCGTATCGACGATACTCAGGCAACCGTGGCGCTGGGCCAGATTGCACAGTGTTTCCGCGTCGCTGCGGGCCCCAGTGGAGGTCTCGGCGTGCACAAAGGCCAACACCTTGGCATCCGGATTGGCTTCAAGGGCGGCGCTTACCGCGTCCGGGTCCACCGGTTTACCCCACTCCTGATCCACGCGAACCGCGGTGGCGCCACAACGGGTGACGTTTTCTACCATGCGATTGCCAAAAACCCCGTTCACGCAGACGACGGCCTTGTCGCCGGGCTCTAGCAAATTGACAAAACAAGCTTCCATCCCCGCCGAACCGGGGGCCGATACCGGCAGTGTCAGTTCATTGTCAGTTTGAAAGGCATATTTCAGCAGCGTCTTGATCTCATCCATCATCGCCACAAAATCCGGATCCAGGTGGCCAATGGTGGGCCGGCCCAGGGCCTCCAGAATACGTGGATGAACATCCGAGGGGCCGGGGCCCATCAAGGTCCTGGGAGTGGGATGGAAGGAGGTGATCGAAGTCATAATGGCCGCCTTTTGGGTCGTGTCTTAAACTATGACGCTGCCTGACAGCGCCGGATGGGGCGCTATTGTACGCTATTCGATTTTAATCTGCGGCCTTTACACTGCGCCCAAGTAGCTAAGCCCAGGTAGCTAAGCCCGAGTAGCTAAACCCAAATCACTAGCCCAGGCTCGATAAGGGCAGGCATTCCAGCTCGGCCTCAAATTTTTTAAGGATGCGATAACTGTCAAAATCAAAGTCCCGCTCCGTCGCCTCTGCCAGTATCGATAGACAAGCATCCCGGCTGGGTTCACCGGGTGGCAGCACGCCCAGGTAAACCCAGCGGTCTACCAGGTGCCACGCGGCGTCGCCTCCATTCCCGGATTCCCTCAGCAGTACCGGCTCACCATAGGGCCAGGCCTCCACCATTCGGGAAGTCAGCGCCCCTCGCAGCCGATCATTGTAGTCGGCAGCGGGGTCTTGGCCGCAACACGCCCCTCGACAGCGCTGCAGCTGGAAAGCAAAGCACGGCCTGGATGGGCGCCCCCCTTTTTCGATACCCAAACGTTGCAGGCACAGGCCAGCATCCGCAGCCGCATCGGTCATATAGTCTCGCGCTTGCTTGCGGGTTCTGAAAACCGCGAATTCACGCCCCGCCGCGAGAATGTCACTGGGCAGACCAGCGTGGAAGTGCAGCTGGTCATAGCCCTCCTTATCTGCCTCAAGGGTGACGCAACACAGACTGCGCTGGCGTCGAAGACGCTGGTTGTATATCGGCATCCGCTGTTTGATTTCGCGACTCTCTTGCAGCAGCGCCCCCATCTCACCGGCCGTTTCCGAAAACTCGATGCGACGCAATTGCTGGGCGATTTTCATCGCCTTACCGCCGTGCTGGTCAGCGCTAAAATGGGACAGAACCCGGCTGCGCATATTCACGCTCTTGCCGATGTACAACAGCTGGTCGTTGTCGCCATAGAAGCGGTATACCCCGGGCCGACTGGGAACGGCGTCAATCTGCTCCCGGGGCAGCTTGGGTGGTAACGCGGGCATCTGCAGCTGCAGGGCAATATGGTAGGCCACCGCCGCCTCGCCACAATCGGCAATGGCGTAATCCAGGAAGGCCTGCATCGCCAGCACATCCGCCATGGCACGGTGATGGCGCTCGGTTTGAAAATCGATATATCCACAGATCGACTCGAGCCCGTGACGGGGCCACTGCGGGTAAAGGGCCCGGGCAAGCTTGAGGGTACAAAGCACTTTGGGCCGGTAATCGTAACCCAGTGCGGCAAACTCCCGTTTGAGAAAAGCCAAGTCAAAGCGGGCATTGTGGGCCACCAGAATCCGTGACGCCAGGCGCTGCCACAGTACTTCCGCCACATCCTTGAATGTCGGCGCGTCGGCAAGATCCCCATCGCTGATACCGGTCAGACCCTGAATAAAAGGAGGAATCGAAACACCGGGTTCAATCAGAGACTCCCACGAATTGGTCTGGGGGGTTGAGAAAGTGTCGGCGAGTTGCCCGCCACCCCGGCACAATACCGCCACCTCCATAATACGGTCGTGTTTGGCGCTGGCGCCGGTGGTTTCCAGGTCCACCAGTGCGAGCGGAAGCTCAGTCAGCACAGCAATATTTATCCCCCAAATTAACTCGATAGCAATGGTATCCCGGCGCCCGGTAAGATCACAGCACATCGACGGAGCCGGCTCGCCCGCCTTCCACTACGCCGCATCAACATCCTCGGCTACCCTTGCAGTAATTCACCAATCCGGCGATTTATAAAAAACAGACCACGCCACTGTGCAAAGCGCCGCCGCTCATTCTATGATTTCACTGAGCTCCTGAACCAATACAAAAGACCCTGATGCTATGCCGCAAAGTGTAATAGTCATCGCCACGCTCCTCGGTGGGCTTGGCCTGTTCCTGGTCGCCATGGACATGATGACCGATGGCCTCAAGTTGGCCTCCGGACATTCATTACGGCGATTGCTCTCCAACTGGACCAGCACCACCCTGCGGGGTGTCATGACCGGTATGGCGATGACGGCAATCGTGCAATCCTCCAGCGCCGTCACCGTGGCATCGTTAAGTTTCGTCAATGCCGGGGTATTAAAGATGCGCCAGGCCCTTGGCGTTATTTACGGCGCCAATATCGGCACCACTATGACCGCCTGGCTAGTAGCCGTGATCGGCTTCAAGCTTAATATCCACGCCTTCGCCCTACCTGCCATTGGTATCGGCGCCTTTTTGAGCCTGACCCGCAGCAAGGGCAAACGCCTTGGCCTGGGCCGGGCGCTGGTGGGCTTTGGGCTGTTCTTCCTGGGCATCGACACGCTGCAATCGGCCTTCGAGGGCCTGGTTAACGAGTTTGATCTGGGCACGGTACGAATGCAGGGCGCCACCGAAGTGCTCATCTACGTGCTGATCGGCATCGTTATGACCATCCTGACTCAGTCTTCCAGTGCGGCCATCGCCATTACCATCACCGCCGCCGGCGCGGAAATTTTTGGCCTGTACGCGGCGGCGGCCATGGTGATTGGCGCCAATGTGGGTACCACCTCCACCGCCATTTTGGCGGCACTGGGCGCCACTCCCAATGCCAAACGTCTGGCTGCCGCCCAGGTGATTTTTAACCTCGGCACCGCCGTGGTGGCACTGGCGCTGCTGCCGTTGATGTTTGTTGTGGTGGAACATTTGCAGCAAGCGCTGAGCTTATCACCCAATATCGGCATGACGCTGGCTTTGTTTCACACTGTGTTTAACTGCCTGGGGGTCGCATTGGTCATCCCCCTCAATGGACGACTGGTGCGCCTGCTAAACCGGATGTTTACCTCCAAGAGCGAATCCCTGGCCACGCCCCGCCACCTGGACAAAACCACTGTGGGCACACCCTCACTGGCGGTGGGCGCACTGAGCCTCGAACTGCAACGCAATGCCCGACACCTTGGCGATGCTGCCCGCGCCGTCCTGGTGGGCAACCCCCGCGAGCCGGACTTGGCGCAGAATATCGACGCTATCAACCAGCTGAGCCACAGCATCTCAGCGTTTATCGTCCAACTGGAGCGATCTGCGCTTTCTGAACAGGTCACCCGGGAGCTCTCGGCGCTAATGCGGGTTGACCAGTACTTTCTTACCTGCGCTGGGCAACTGGCCACCGCTCTGGAGACCCGGCAAAACCTCCACACTCTTCCCGTGCCGGAACTGGACCAAGCCGTCAGCGACATCCAACAACAATCTGCTGACTTTCTCACCGCTTCCACCCACGCGGATTCGGATCACTACTTTGAGGATTGGGAGGCGAGCTACCTGAAACTTATGCATGCCCACAAAGAAGTCAAACAGCAACTACTCACTGCGGGAACGATCGGCCAAATCAGTCTGCAGAGCATGATGAACAATATCGACTTCCTCGGTGAGATTAAGTCGCTGAATGAGCATTGGTATAAGGCCATTCGCGTGCTTGCCAAGCTGGAGCAAGATATCAAGTCCGATGGTAAAGAGGCCGAAGCGGTGGAGCCGGATAGTGCCTCACCAAGCCTTTGAAAGGGGGTGATCTATTCTTGGTCTGAGGTGGTATAGAGTTAGTTATCTGAGGTGTATATTGTTAGCCATAAAGTCACTCAAAACCGGTGAATACAACTGAAGGACGGATCATGTTTGCTCGACGCGCGTTCGCTCTTATCACATTAGTTTTCTGCGGCGGCGCTTATGCCGACTGGCAGTGCCCCGACGATCTGAATACCAGCATGCCCACGCTGGAGGCAGGAGAATTAAACCTCTGCGATACCGTCAAAAACGCCAAGGCCGTGCTGGTGGTTAATACCGCCAGCATGTGTGGCTTTACCCCCCAATTTGAGGGGCTGGAAGCGCTATATCAAAAATATAAGGATCGCGGCCTGGTGATCATGGGGGTTCCAACAGCGGATTTTGGCGGCCAGGAATACGACAGCGCCGCCAAGACCAGCGAGGTCTGTCACGCCAATTACGGCGTGACCTTCCCGATGTTCCGCAAGTCTTGTATTCGCTGTGACAACCCCCACCCTCTGCTGGCCTTGGTTAGCGATGCCAGTGGCTCCAAGCCCAAATGGAATTTTTATAAGTATGTGCTGAACCCCAAAGATGGCTCGGCGACGGCGTTTTCTTCTCTGACCAAACCCGGCTCAGATAGCATTGACGAGGCGCTTCGGCCCCTACTTGCCGGAGAATGAGGGCATTTCTTTCAGCGCCGCCCCGCTTGGCGGCGCTGGCATTGCTTATTGCGCTCAGCGCCTGTGACAGCACATCGTCGGCAAACTCCGCCTGGGAGGATTACCTTACCCGCCTGAGCCGGGTGTTGGATGTGGCAATACCTGACCCGGCGCCACCACCCTACCCCCAATTTCCCCGTACCCGAGAGCTGGCGCTGACGTTCTCACAAAGCGATATTAACCTACTGGAGTTCCTGCGCCTGCGGCGCTGCAAGTTGCGGGAAACACTGGCCGAGCGAAACAGCATTCTCGGCCGGCACGGGGACGCCTCCAGCCACTTAATATTTGATCTCCGCTTTCTCAACGAAGCGCCCGCCTGCATCGAGGAGCTTAAGGCCGACGACGACAGCGAGCTGGCCCAGGCCTTAATCGACGCCCAAGCAAGCAAACAGCGCGATTTGCCAGCGAGGTTGTTTATGGCGCTATTGGCCGGCAAGGAGTTTCGGCAGATCTGGCAGCCCCCTCAGCGTCAACGGGATTACCCCCCTCAAGAGGCCGACCCCGCGGTCCAGGCACTCAGGCAATGGCAGCGCTGGCAAGCGGCTTGGTTGCGGGGCGAGTGGCAGCACAGCGGCGACGCGCTTCTGGAATCCTTGGGTCAGCTCCGCCACGGTCGTGGCGGTGAATTACTGGCCTTCCAGCAAACGACTCTGGATGGTCTGCGCCGCAGCACCGCCATGATCCGCCAGCGCGTGGAGGGCCGCCCGCTGTGTTTAAACCGCCAGCCCATCAACGAAGCCCGCTATTTTCAGAATGTGGTGAGTCAGTTTTTTATCACCGGCCTGCAGCGCCAAGCCAGCGATGCCAACCGCCATCAGCTGGCTCTACTGGGTGCGGTACGTCAAATAGAGGCTGATTTGGCTGGGGCGCTATCGGCCTCGGGGAATGCGATCCCCGAAACCTATCGACAGTGGCAAAGACAGCGGGACGCGCTACTTGATGCCGCCAAGGCAGCCCAACGCGACCATGTGGCCGCTGTCGAGGCATTGCTTTCACAGTGCGGCCTGGCACCGGGCCGGGAACCCTGAAGGGCTAAAATTCACAGCTCAGCGTCCGCGTTTTTCCATCCGCTGACGGAACACTTCCATTACGGCCTGGTATAAGCCGTCGCCCAGATAGCGATCCTCAACCCCCGCATCGATGCTGGGGTTGTCGTTGACCTCAATGACCACCACCTTGTCGCCGCTCTGTTTTAGGTCGACGCCGTAGAAACCCTTACCGATCAGGCGACACGCTTTGACGGCGGCATCCAGCACCGGCTTGGGTGCCTCGTAGGTAGGCATGGTGTCAAAGCCGCCGGACTGACTGCGACTCTTACCATGCTTGTAGATCTGCCAGTGGTTTCTCACCATGTAGTAACGGCAGGCGTACAGAGGCTTGCCATCCAGTACACCGATACGCCAATCGTAATCGGTGTACATAAACTCCTGGGCCAGCAGCAACGCGGACTTGACCAACAGGCGCTGGCTCTCGGCGGCCAGCGCCGGCCAATCGTCGACCTTGACCACACCTTTGGAAAAGGCACCGTCGGGGACCTTGAGCACCATGGGCAGTCCCAAGTCGTCAACCAACCGCTCAAGCTCGCCCTCTTTGTCCCGGCGTAAAAACGCCGTTTTGGGCACGGGGACTTTATTGGCCCTCAGCAGGTCAGCCAGGTAAATTTTATTGGTACAGCGCAGGATGGAGGTGGCGTCATCGATGACCACCAAACCCTCCGCCTCGGCCTTTTTGGCAAAGCGATAAGTATGATGATCCACCGACGTGGTCTCCCGAATAAACAGGCCGTCGTACTCAGCCAGGCGCTGGTAGTCCCGCTTGGTGATCTTCTCGGCGGAAATCCCCATTTGTTCAGCAGCGCGGATAAACTTCTGCAGCGCGCTTTTGTTACTCGGCGGCAGCGCCTCTTGCGGATCCATCAGTATCGCCAGGTCATAGCGAAAACTTTTGCGGGCTTTAGGCCTGCGCCACATTTTGCTGCTAAAGCTTTCAAAGCGATTGGCAAAGGCCTCTTGCTCTTCAGCATCCTTTAAACTGCTCAGTGGTAGGGCCTGTACTTTGCGAATGCGCCAGCGACTGCGGTACTCCAGGGAGATCTCCAGTAGCGGGCAGGGAAAGCGCTCGAATACTGCCTTGGCAATTCCCTTGAAGGACGTCGCCAGAGTGTCGCCAAACCACGTGCGCACCGACCGCTGCTCACCCTCATCGCCAGCGGGCAACTTGGTCAACTGTGCGTTGGCCTCTTCCCACTGAATGGCTGCCAGCGACTTGCGGGACAGTTCACTTAAGGTCTTCACTGAGGGCAGTACATGATGGCCCCTGGCCTCCGCCAGCAGTGAACAATAATAGCCGGTACCCAGGTAACGGTAGGAGCGGCACAAATTGATGACTCGCACTCGCTCTGCAGAGTTGTGATGAACAGATTCCAGGTAGTGATCGAAGCTGATCACATCCTGGCTGGGGTAGTAAGGCGACCAATCTTTGGGGTCATCGACCACCACATAAAAGCGCGACATGGGCGTCACTCAGGGGCGTGGAAAAACCGGCATTCTGCGACTGAATCGCCCCTGCCACAATAGTTTTCACGCCGATAGACTGGGTAATTTTTGCGCAGTATGATGGCGCGACTTATCCGTTCAGCGTGCCATGCCCTGGTGTCTATCCAATTTCGTCAAGCCGTACTCAGCGATGTCGACGCCTTGGTCGCACTAGAGGCTCGTTGCTTCGACAGCGACCGCCTTTCACGCCGCAGTTTCAAACGCTTTTGTCAGCCCGGTCCTCATAGGCTCAGGGCGCTATTCATCGACGACACAATCGCCGGCTACAGCCTGATTCTGCTGCGGCGCGGCACCAGTTTGGCACGGCTGTACTCCCTGGCGCTGGCACCTGAGAGACGTGGTCAGGGGCTTGCCCAACGCTTACTGCAGGATGCCGAGGAATGCGCCGCTGCCTTAGACAGCGTTTATCTGCGACTGGAGGTACGCACCGACAATGAAGCCGCCATTGCGCTCTACCAGCGCTGCGGCTACCAGCGCTTTGGCCAGGTCGCCGACTACTACGACGACGGTTGCGACGCGCTGCGCTACGAAAAACGCCTGACCAGCCTGGTGCGCAGTAGCGCACTCAACGCCCCCAAATACTATCGACAGACCACAGAGTTTACCTGTGGTCCCGCATCACTGATGATGGCCATGCATGCGCTGCGCCCCACCACACCTATGGACCGACGCAACGAGCTGCAACTGTGGCGGGAAGCGACCACCATTTTTATGACCAGCGGTCACGGCGGCTGCTCACCACAGGGCTTGGCATTGGCCGCGCTGCGGCGACATTTTCAGGTACTGATGTATATCAACGATAGTGGCACGCCCTTTATAGACAGTGTTCGCGATCCCCACAAACGGGAAGTCATTCAACTGGTACACGACGATTTCCTGGATCAGCTACAGGACTACCCCGATACACTGACAACCTGTCACCTGGATAACGCCACCTTTAGCGAGGCGCTAGATCGGCACAATCACTTGGTCGCGCTGATCAGCACTTGGTCTTTGAATCGCAATCGCGCTCCTCACTGGGTCTATATACACCGCTCCGACCGCAACTATGTCTACATCCACGACCCGGATACCGAGGAGCAGGCCGGACAGTCTGAAGCAGAGTTTGTGCATGTGCCCATTGCCATCGATCGCTTTGTCGGCATGGCCAGTTTTGGTAAACGCCGGCTGCGCTGTCTGTTAGCCATAGAAAATGTGGATTCGCCATGACTCAGCCCCAAACCTATCTTGAGGCCTTGAAGCATTGCTCTGATGCCATGATCAGTGCGCAAAAGCCCATTCTTATTCTCGATGCCATCAAGTGGCCCCAGCAGACCGAAGTCGAGTTCTTTGCCGACGGCGCAAAGCGCCTTCCTGCCATTAGCCGAGAAGACTATGCGCGCATGAACCCGTTGGGCTTCGATCCGGACGACAAGCGCCGAGAGCTGGAGAGCATCGCCCATACCATTACTCAACGATTGGGGGCCGACGACCCGCTGGGGCGCATTCTGTTACAGACATTGAATCAGTATCAGACCGTTGTGAGCATGCTGGAAAACCGCGGAACCCCGGCTTTCCAGGCGGCTAGCCAGACCTTATACGGCTCGACCCGGGATGCGCTGCGCGGCGACACTTTGAGTTTGATCGACTTGGGCAAGCGCTTGTGTGAGATTTTCTCACTGCCAGCGGCCCAGCACCTCAACGCCTCTCATCCCAAAAATATTGAAGCCGGAGCGGCGGTGGATATCTTGCGTCAACGACTGCAACCCTACTTTGTCGACAGCGCTTTTACCGTCAAAGAGACCGACGGCATTGTGTCGGATGCCTCCGCCGGTGGTGACTGTATCAAGGTCAATACCCACGCCGCCTTCTCAAAGCTGGACCTTCAGGTTCTGGAAGTCCACGAGGGCTGGGTTCATGTCGGCACCACACTCAACGGGCGCAACCAGCCCTGGGCCACCTGGCTAAGTGCCGGCTCACCGCGCATTACCGCCCTGCAAGAGGGCCTGGCGGTGCTGATTGAAACCCTGACTTTCAGCTCCTTCCCCGGTCGGGCCCGACGCATTAGCGATCGGGTTGTCGCCATAGATATGGCAGAGGCCGGCGCCGATTTTATGGAGGTCTACCGCCATTTTATAAACCAGGGTCTTGGGCAAAGGGAAAGCTATAAAATTGCCCAGCGGGTATTTCGTGGCGGTGATGTGGCCGGTGGCGCCTGTTTCACCAAGGATTTGTCCTATGTTCGCGGCCTGGTGGAAACCGTCAATTTCATTCGCAGTGCCATTCTGGCAGACCGGCCAGAGCTGCTACCCTGGCTGTTTGCCGGCAAAGTGGCCCTGGACGATATCCCCACTCTGTACCACTATCACAAAGAGCAGATAATTGCCCCGCCCCGCTACCTGCCACCCATGTTCCGAGACCTCAATGGTCTGTATGTGTGGTTTGGCTTCTCCAGTGGCTTTGCAGCCATCGACCTGAAAAACATACAGGCGCACTTTCAGAGCCTATTTCGCCAACACCCAAGCTGAAGAGTCCGGACTTGAGGGGGAATACAGCAGCACGCCGCAAAAATAACAGGGCTTTAATATCTATATAACCTTAAGTAATACACCGTATTAATTCACTCTAAAGACTGGCTCAAACTAGCATCACAGACTACTTTTACCATTAGTACTGTTAGGCAAGGAGCACTGAAAACGGCGCTCCCCCACAATAACCAACGTCAGTACGGAAAGCCTGCTATGTCAGCCACAACCGCACCAGCCAAGCCCGGCGCTGAACACTACCTCCAGCGCGAGCTTTACGAGCGCGTAAGACAAGATGCAACGGTATTCGAGTTCCTCCAATCGGGTTGCCTGGACGGCGTATGGTACTGGGATTTAGAGCAACCCGAGAACGAGTGGATGAGTCCGCGCTTCTGGGAGTCCCTGGGTTACGATCCCGCTCAAATGCCCCACAAAGCATCGGCGTGGCAGGATATTATTTTTGCGGAAGATCTCGAGCTTGCCATTGAGAATTTCCGCCACCACTGCGACGATCCTAACCACCCCTATGATCAAATCGTTCGTTATCGTCACTCCGACGGTCATACTGTGTGGATTCGATGTCGGGGCCTGGCAATGCGCAATGAGCAAGGCAAACCTATCCGCCTATTGGGGGCCCATACTGATGTGACCTCCCTCAAGGAGGCCGAGCTACAGTTACAAGAAAAAAATGATGAACTCCGCAATTTCAGTTATGCCATCTCCCACGACCTGAAAGGCCCCATTGGCAATGCCGGATTAGCGCTTAATCTGGTTTACCAACGCAGCGCCGACAAACTCGATGCAACCAGCACAAGACTTCTGGAAGAGGTCGAAAAATCGATGAAGCGCATGGTGTCGCTCATCGATGCCCTTCACCGGATTGCCACCATAGAGCACGACGACTATAAAACCGAAGCCTTCTCGATAGCTGAAGTACTGAAACAGGTTCGCTACGACCTTCGCTACGATATCGAAAGCAGTCACGCACAGATCGAACTCTCCGCAGACTGCCGCATCACAGCATCTTCAGTGCTGATCAACCAGGTGCTGTATAACCTGGTGCTGAACGCCATTAAATACGCCAAGCCAGACATACCACCCCATATTGTGATCTCAGTGGTAGATACCGGTGATCACTGGCGATTCGCTGTTGCAGATAATGGTCAGGGTATTGCCGCCGCTGATCTGGAACGGGTGTTTGACTATCTGAAGCGTTTGCACAAAGGCCGCGGCCCCGCTGGGTGTGGACTGGGGCTAAGCTTTTGTAGAAAAGCTGTTGGACTGATGGGAGGACAGATATGGGTGACATCAACACCGGATGTTGGCTCAACCTTCCACTTTACCGTAGCTAAACCCACCACCTGCAGCACATCGGATTAGCTAGAATCTATATACATACACTGGGCCAACTGAGTTCCTACCTTGAACACACCTGCCATCTACAAGGGGCGTCCGCACCAACGGATCTTCTTTCACATCCTGCTGATCACCATTGCCCTGGTGGTGTTGAGCAACATGATGACTCTGGGCACCACTTACCTGGCTCTGGACCGCGAGCTGGAAGCAAAAGACGACTTGCTGTTACAAAGCGATACCAAAGCGCTATCCTATTATTTGCAGCGCACTATCGCCGCCCTTGGTGTTGAGCTGGAACAGGTCGCTCAATTTCCAGCTCTTATCCAGTATATTCAGGCATCAAGGGACACTGAATTAGAATCTGCGAATAATCCATGGCAAGAGGATGTCACACAACTCTTCTCCGGCCTGATAAGGGCTAAACCCCGTTACGCCCAAATGAGGCTGATCCACCATACCGGAAAAGAGCTAATTCGGGTGGACCAATACGGCGCCAATGGCCAGTTGAGGGTGGTGTCCAGACAAAACCTACAGGATAAAAGTGAGCGGGATTACTTCCAGGCTGCAAATGCTCTGCCACGTGGTGAAATCTATTTCTCCCAGGTAGATCTCAACAGAGAATTTGGCAAAATCGCCGAGCCTCGGCAACTTGTTGTGCGTGCCGCCGTCCCCTTGTTTAACGGGGTGACTGACGAGCGTTTTGGCATCGTAATAATCAACCTGGCATTGAATAAAGCTCTGCAGTTGCTACCATCTTTTAGCGACCCCACGCATCAATTAATGGTCATTAACGACGCTGGCCAATACCTTTTTCATCCGGACCCGAATAGAACGTTAATAGCCAAAAATGGCGAGCTTCATAACTTTCTCACTGACTTTCCACCACTTAACACGTCCATCACTGCAGAAAATCAGGATCTATATCATCACGAAAACTACACCATAGCAGTGGCACCCATCCCCTACCATGGCAATAGCAATATGTATCTTGCACTGCGCAGCGACAATGCAGACGCGGTAAAGGTGCGCAGCATGGTCATCCGACAAACCGTATTTATCTTAATATTACTGTTTCTACTGGCAATCCTAATCAGCGTGGCGACCTCCCGGCGCCTGGCCCGACCGATTGAGCTGATGTCTAAGCAAGTCTTAAAAGGGGCCACTGGTCAAGGCAAGCTGCGGGCATCGTTACCGAGATACGCCTCAGCAGAGTTTTATTTTTTGGCCTCATCATTGGATGAGGCAAGCGATATAACAAAAGATCAACAACGCAAGCTCGAGCAAGAAGTTGCCGCAAAGAATAGAGCGCAAAATGAACTGGAAGAAAAAATTGCCTTGCTGGACAACAAAAACCGTGAGCTGCAGCAGTTCACTTATATCGCCTCCCACGACCTGCAAGAGCCTCTGCGTACGGTGCGCAGCTTTGTCGATGTAATCAACAAAAAGTACGTCAGCCACTTCGACGAGCGTGGCAAACAGATGATGGGTTTTATCGACGACGCAAGTGCGCGCATGCAGGACTTGGTAAAAGACCTATTGGACTATGGGCGCATCGGACGTGATCTGACGCCAAAACCCATAAACTTAATGCAGCTGGTGCAGGATGTAGAGGACGATTTATCCGGCACTATGACTAGCCGCGGTGCAGTAGTAGAGTACAAAGAGTTACCAAATGTCATTGGACTGGAAACGGAGCTGAGATTACTGTTTCAAAACCTGCTCTCCAACGCCTTTAAATTTACCGAGGTGGGGGTCCAGCCAAAGGTCAAAATCACCGCGCGGCCCGTCGATAGCGGTTGGCAATTTGCAGTCTGTGACAACGGCATAGGAATACCGGAAGAATACCGGGACAAGGTGTTCGGCGTATTTAAACGGCTTCACAATCGCCAAGATTATCCGGGTACAGGAATTGGTCTCGCCCACTGTCTTAAAGTCGTTAAGCTACACGGTGGCGACATCTGGATAGAGGGTAACGCCCCCAACGGCACCTGTGTTGTGTTTACCTTAAAGGAGGTTGTCAATGAAAAAAATAAACTCGATCCTGCTGATTGATGACGACGCAGCCACTAACTTCCTGCACCGGATGGTTATTGAAGAGTGCGGAATTTGCGACGCCATAACCGAAGCCGGCGACGGCCTCGAAGCACTTGAGTATCTGACAACCGCAACAGAGGTGGGCTACCCTCAGCCCGACCTGATATTTCTGGACATCAACATGCCCAGAATGGATGGCTGGGAATTCCTGCGCAGCTATGGAGATCTGCCGGACGAGTGCAAAGCTGGTGCAGTCATCGCCATGCTGACGACCTCGCTAAACCCCGATGACCGTGAACGCGCCAAACAATTCGACTGTGTCCACTGCTTTGAAAACAAGCCCCTTGATGAGGGCAAATTGCAGCGCTTACTGGCAGCACTGGAGTAACCTCCAAACTAACTTCCCTGCCAGGACACAAGGCCTGGCTATGCCCTTCTCACCCGTCTGCCTCTTAACAAATAGCTAGCCGGGCAAGGAAAAGTCACCACACGACTATCTGTGATCTCTGCGATAATACCCAAAGCCAAGGCAAGCGTGCTCACACTATCCGTGCCTACACTATCTTTGGAACGCGCGGTTATTGCCGGCTACTCTCTTTCAGTAAATTATTTTGTGAGGTCATATGAGTATCGCTACCTGGGCACTGCTGGGGTTTGCCGCTTGGACAATACTGCTATTGCTGTTCACCGTCGGGGTATACCGCTGGACCCGAATATTGTCTGGGCGCACCCCCATCCGTGAGTTTGTTGCTGACGGAGACGGCAGCGACTGGTACAAGCGCGCCATGCGAGCCCACACAAACTGCGTAGAAAATCTGCCTGTATTTGGCGCCATCGTGTTTGCGATACATGCCAGTGCTACCACCGGCATGACCGTCGATGTTGTCTCGCTAGGTGTGCTCATCGCAAGAATCGCACAGTCGCTAACCCACGTGTGCTTTGAGCAAACCAACACCCTGACATCAATCCGTTTTGCTTTTTTCTTTGCGCAGATTATCGGTTTCTTTGTTCTTATCTGGATTGTGGTATCCCACTCACTGGCCGGCTAGTAGACCACACCCGGGCTCTCCCTGCGGGGCGCCACCACTGCGCGGCGGCGTCTAAAATGCGGCGCATTTTATCGAACCCGACGAGGCTTCTCTCCCGCCTTCTCCCCAAATAAAAAACCCGGCACGGGGCCGGGTTCTATTATTTATGGCGGAGAAGGAGGGATTGATCAAACCAGGCTAAGGCCTGCTTTGCCCCCTGCGGGGCGCCTCCGCTGCGCGGCGGCGTCTAAAATGCGGCGCATTTTATCGAACCCGACGAGGCTTCTCTCCCGCCTTCACCTCAAATAAAAAACCCGGCACAGAGCCGGGTTCTTTATTTATGGCGGAGAAGGAGAACGTCGAAAACAATAATACATAGGACGTATACGACGAACAATAAATTTATATTTGTTTATATTCAATAGGTTACTGTATCATCAATTCCAGAGCGAACTATAGCATCCTATCCAAATGACGGTCTGGATGACGGTCTGCCTAGCTCCTCCGCCACATGCTCAAGTTGGAATCCCAGATATGCCGCTCACAGCCACAAGCGTCAAAAATGCCAAATCAAAGGACAGCGACTACAAGTTATTTGACCAAGGCGGGCTTCACCTTATAGTGCGCAAATCGGGCACTAAGACCTGGAAATATGGTTACAGGCTCAATGGTAAACAAGGCACCTTTACAATAGGCACCTACCCAGAAACTTCACTTCAAGAGGCGCGAGAAGCTCACCTACAGGCGCGAAAGTTGGTCAGCCAGGGTCAGAATCCCACAGACGCTAAGCGTTTTGAGGAAGCTAAAAAAGCTGCTCAGGACATGCGCTTTAGTGACTACTGCAAGGACTGGATAGCCAAGCAGAACTACGCGGTGACCACCCTTCACGACCTGGAGCAACGCCTTGAAAAAAACATATACCCTGCCCTAGACAAGCGATCCGTGGATAGCTTCACAACCAGAGAATTGCTGGAGATACTCACTCCAATCGCAAAGCGAGGCGCCAAAGAGACGGCGAAGCGCATGGCAGGCATCATGAGGCAGGTATTCAACGACCTCCTGCTATTGGGCATGATTGACAATAATCCTGCGCAAGGGCTTGCTGAACTACTCCCCAAGCCAGACCACCGACAAAAGACCAACTTCGGCCACATCACTGCTGAGGAGGACTTTAAGAACCTGTTGACGCAAATTCACAGCCCGAGCGCCCGCCAAAGCCCATTTACCACAGCCGCGCTCAAGCTGATGCCCCTTCTTTTTCTTCGCCCTTACAATATTCGATTCATGAAATGGGAGTACATCGATTTCAAGGCAAATATGCTCACTATTCCGGGTTCAGAGATGAAGTCCAACAAGGAGCTAAAAGTACCACTCGCGACCCAGGCGATCGCGGTATTGGAGGAGGTGAAAAAACTCGGAGCCCAGAGCTCATACGTGTTTGTGACCAGCCACGGCCATGGAAAGCCAATGAGCGAGAACACCACCACAGCAGCCATCAAGCGACTTATAAACCCTAAAACAGGTCAACCATTTGGCACTGGCTTTATGACTAGCCATGGATTTCGACACACCGCCAGCACCTTCCTGAATGAGATGGGATATTCCCCTGACGCTGTGGAACTTCAGCTTGCCCACGTGAATAAGGATAGGGTGAGGGCTACCTACAACAAAGCCCAACTAATGGACGAGCGTATCAGGATGATGCAGGAGTGGGCGGACTACTTAGACAAGCTTCGGACTTCTCCGGATTGCCCATAGAGCACTACATAGGCCCCCCTGCACCCAGTGGTGCAAAAAGTTCAGATATTTTTTTGCACTTCCCTCAAAGTCACTATCAAGCCTTCGTTAATGACGGCTTGCAACCACTGACAAATGAGGTGTGCAACTATGCCAAAACCGCTCAAACGCGACCTAAACCAAAGCCCCAACAACCTCGAGACGGCTAACTCTCAAAGGAATATCCGCATCATCCGTGTCAAGGACGTGATGTTGAAAACAGGGCTCTCTAAGTCCCACATCTACCTCTTAGCAAACAAAGGTCTATTCCCAAGTAGCTTGGCAATCGTCCCGGGCGGCGCCTCTCGCGGCTGGGTCGAGAGCGAGGTAGATGATTGGGTAATGAGTCGTATTGCTACTCGCAAAATGGAGGACTGTTAATGAATACTTGCAATCTGATCACCCCAGCCCGCAAGAAAAACTTCTACTTTGTGGCTCCGCCGGCTCCCTATACGAAGCCAGCCCACCTCCCGCATCGTCTTGCGCTGACTCTGGCCTTAATTGTCGAATCTGGTGCGAAGGGTACAAGCAGCCTTGCGTTAGTGAACGAAGGGCTGCTACATCCAAGCAATTACGTTAGTCGGCTTCGGGCCATGGGAGCGATCATTGAAACGCAGTGCCGCAGCGATACTGACCGCAACGGCTGGACTCACAAAAACGTGGCTCACTACACCTTCAAAGGTATTACGCCATGAGTGGAACATCAGATACTCAACGTTCAGATGTAGAAAAGGGGCTGCCCGCCTGCCAGCAGAAACAGCCCCTTACTCCTCATGAGGAAAATGCAATGACAAACGACACATCCCTCACTACCGAGAGTAGCACAAATGAAGCGGACCTTCCGCTTCTTCCTACCACCGCAGCAGCCCCAGACCCTACTTCTGGCGAACATGTTGACATTGTCCAGGAGGGGCAGCTAGAGACCGCAGATGCCGCAATATTGGCTCCCCCGAAGCGGGAGTTTCCTGAAGGCCTCGTACCCTGGCATAGCCCGGTAACTATGGCAAAGGAAGCCGACGATATTACGGAGATCATTAAAAAGTATTGTGTGCTGCGGGATGAAGAGGTAGACGCAATTGTTCTGTGGGTCATCGCAAGTTACTTGATCAACTCCTTCCGAGTGTTCGGCAAGCTTTTTTTTCAGAGCCCGGTGAAGCGTTGCGGGAAAACTACTACGATGGAAGTCGTTAGCACCTTTGCCAAAGATTGCCTGATGACTTCCAACATTTCGGCGGCAGTAATGTTCCGGGTAACAAGGCGCTGTCAGCCAACCATTTTCCTGGATGAGGCCGATTCGCTTATCCGCTCGGCCGACTCCGACCTTATTAACATTCTCAACTCTGGACACACCAAGAGCTCAGCATACGTCATGCGTTGCACTGGAGATGACCATACACCGAAAGCCTACAGCACTTGGATGCCCGTGGCGCTGGGATCAATTGGCGCTCTGCCTACAACAGTTATGGATAGGAGCATCGTAATTAACTTGCGTCGTAAGCTGGCACACGAAGTAGTCTCAAAGCCCCCAGAAAACCTGGCGACATTGAATAAAATCTACCGGGAAAAACTTCTCCGCTGGTGCATCGACAACAAACACGCCGTAGAGCAATCTACCGTAGAGGCCCCAAATATTGGCAACGACCGGGCAGCGGATAATTGGGACCCACTATTTAAGGTAGCAGAAATCATGGGGGCCGACTGGGGATTGCGCTGCGAGGCTGCCTACAAGGCAATAACCGTGATCCCCGAACCTGATGCAAAGGGGCTCTTGTTGCAGGATATTCAGGCTGTGTGGGCGTCTCACAAGGATGATCGCATTGCCTCCAAGGCACTAGTAGATACTCTTTGCGGTGACCCTACAAAACCTTGGTCAACATTCAGTTCGGGTAAAAGCATCACCCAAAATAAAGTAGCGTCTATGCTTTCTGATTTTGGAATTCGCCCTAAGGACATCCGCTTCCCCGAAATAGGCACGAGGCGTGGTTATGAAAGGGAGCAGTTTACTGACGCCTTTGCCCGGTACAACAACCATTAGTTAAACTGCGACAGTGCTACACCCCGCTAGAATCATGGGGTCTAGCCAAAGCAGATTGCAACATGTCCACGACAAGGTTCCAACACAACCTCAACGCCAAGAATAATATGTCGCGGACTTGTCGTGTTGCATGTCGCACAACGCGCTCCCCGCAAACCTTTGGTATGCCTAGCTTGTAGCACCGTAGCACTTCGAAGCAGCCATTTAAGCCCGGACCGGCCCTCTAAATACAATTTTTCAAGAAACGATATTCACCCGATGTACTAAGAGTCATACGCTGATCTTTCCCGATATACTAACGGTACGAAAAATAGCAATTTCGACTATATAAAGCCGATATCCTATGCCAGAACTGGGGAGCGCTCAGTGAATGGCCTTCAGACAACCTCATACTATCCAGCCGCTGAAAGGCCGACATCAGCACCCCAAGCGAGGCGAAAATGACGTACCGAGGCGAGTGGAGCTTCACTGGAGCACGCCACGCAGTGGCGCGGAAGTGAAGGGCCGCGAGGGAGGGGCGGCAGTTTTCCCGCAGCGCCGAGGGTGCTGGTGACGGCCTGGTAGTCATCACATATCCGCAGGTTTTTCAAAAATATCTCATCTGCCTACGCCCCCAGTGCTGGTCTGTCGGCTCACACTTCTGTGACCTCCCCCCCCCGGTAGCGATCTAATTGCGTGCTGTAGGGATACCCCCCACCGCTTTTTGCTTCCAACTGTTCGGATTAGCTCACTAAGCAAGAGAGCACTTGGCTCCGCCCCTGTTCAGGCGCTTCCCGCCAAAGCCGGGGTATCACTGATGGTATTGCAGCCGTTCATACCCCTCCTCTGCCAACTAAAGACCGGAGCCATATCATGGAGAACTCGCTCTCAACATTTCCACCCACCTCACTGAGCCCAACCCAGGAGCACATCATCCAAGAAGCCATCAGTATACTGGCATCAACACTTCGCGAGGGTGTCGCCTGCACCAGCGCCGCCCATGTCCAGAGCTACTGCCAGCTTGAAATAGCCACGGAATCCGAGGAGCTGTTTTGCGCCTTGTACCTCAATAACCAACATAAGATGGTCGCCTTTGAAAAGCTGTTCCGCGGCACCATAGATTCCGCCGCCGTACACCCCAGGGTCGTGGTCAGAAAAGCCCTAGAGCACAACGCCGCCGCAGCCATCCTGGTGCATAACCATCCGTCCGGAAACCTTGAGCCAAGCCAATCCGACAAGGCTATAACCAAAAAGCTGAAAGACGCGCTATCTCTTATCGATGTACGCACCTTGGATCACATCCTGGTTACTGTCGAAGGCACACTGTCCTTTGCCGAGAAAGGCCTGATTTGATTGGATTGCGAGTACCCTTACCGGGTGCTCGTTCTTTTTTTGTTGGTCGGAATAAGGATGTCCCAGGTTCAACATAAGACGGGATTATGCGCAGTGACGAGCACTGTCCGCCTGCGCCGCATAATCAGTCCTATGTTAAATCCGATCCTCTTCCTTATATCCCGTGCCCCGTGCCGCCGGCATCCCCACTACGCTGGCGCTTCGTGGGCTACCGGCGACCCGGGGCTATCAACTACTCAATAGTCGGCATTATCTGGTCGCTTTTTGATCAACCGGAAGACTTGCTCTAACAAATTAAAGACGACCGGGTGCTCCACTACCATCGTTGACACAACATAAACTAAAGCCACCGCATCAAACAGGGTTTGTGGGTCGCCGAGATTTCTCATATAGTCCTAACTATCTGGCTGTGGATATGGCCAAGCGACATAATAACGCTCGAGGGATTGATGGGCAGCAAAAGCACTGAGCCGCCAAGCAGTAACTTTGCCTTTTTAGGCGAACATGACCCGATTTTCCTACACTTGGCCTCCGCCGCCGAGTATGTGTTTGCGTCCGATCCCAATACCACACTGATAAAGCTGAGACAGTTGGGCGAAGCCTTAGCTCAGGACCTTGCCGCCCGAGCCGGCCTCGAATTTGACCAGGGCACCAACCAAGCTGACCTGTTGTATCGCCTTAATCGCGAGATAACGCTCGAGCCAGATATCCGCAATCTATTCCATACCTTGCGCATTGAGGGCAACAAAGCCACCCATCAGTTCAAGACCCTCCACCGGGAGGCCATGCAGGGTCTGAAGGTCGCCCGTGCATTGGCTGTGTGGTATCACCGCTCATTCGGTAAGTCGGGTACGCAATTCAAGCCTGGCCCCTTTGTCCCTCCTCACGACCCCAGTCTCAGACTCAGGGAACTGCAAAAAGAAATCGAGCAACTCAACGCTGAACTCGCCACCAAAGCCGACCAGCAGGACAAGGAGTCGCAGCGAGATGAGCTACTCGAGGCCGAAAAGCAGGAGTACCAGCAGCTCGCCGAATTGATGGATCAAGAAGCTCGTCAATTTGAGGAGCAAGCCAAAGCCGCTGAGGCACAGCTGGACACCGAAAGAAAGCAGTTCGCCAAGCAGTTGGCGGCGCTCCAGGAGCAACTCGCAGCCAATACGGCCAACGCCGCCCAACAACGCACCGACGTCAAAGCCAAAACCCAGTCTGCCAGCAAAACCCTGGTGCTTGACGAAGAGATGACCCGGGTTTTCATCGACCAAATGTTGATGGATGCTGGCTGGGAGGCCGACACCCAGGCATTGACCTACCAATCCGGCGCCCGTCCCGAAAAAGGCACCAACAAAGCCATCGCAGAATGGCCCACCCGCACCGGTCGTGCCGACTATGTCCTATTTGCCGGCTTGATACCGATTGCAGTGGTCGAAGCCAAGCGCGAAAACAAGAACGTTGCAGGGATGATTCCCCAGGCAGAGCGCTATGCCAAAGGCTTCGAACTCACTCCGCCGCAAGTCTCGGCATGGGAGCACCAAGGTCGCAGCATAGCCTGGCCAGACGAGGCCGATGGCCACTATCAAATTCCCTTTGTGTTTTCCTGCAACGGGCGGGAATACGTCAAACAACTTACTGAGCAATCCGGAACCTGGTTCCGGGATGTGCGTCATCCCAGCAACACCAGTCGCGCCCTATCAAGCTTCCACAGTCCAGACGGCTTGCTGGACTTACTGACACGAGACCGCCTAAAGGCCGAGCAGGAGCTGCAACAGGAGGGCATGGCGTACCTCAAGCTCCGTGACTACCAGCAAAAAGCCATCACCGCCGTAGAAGAAGCGCTTTCGCGAAACCAGCGCGAGTGCCTGCTGGCGATGGCCACCGGCACCGGGAAGACACGGACCATCATTGGCTTGATGTATCGATTCCTAAAAACAGAGCGCTTCCGGCGAGTCTTGTTTCTGGTAGACCGCAACGCGCTGGGTACCCAAGCCTTAGATGCCTTCAAAGAGGCAACGCTGGAGCAGAATCACACCCTGACAGAAATCTATACGGTTAATGAGCTTGGCGATATCGTCCTCGATGCAGAAACCCGGGTCCAGGTCGCCACCGTCCAGTCCATGGTTAAACGTATCTTCATGTCAGATCATCCTCCGCCGGTGGATGCCTTTGACTGCATCATTATTGATGAGGCCCACCGCGGCTATACCCTGGATCAGGAGATGACCGACGGCGAGCTGGCGGTACGGGATACCGATCAGTACCTGTCTAGCTACCGGCGGGTGCTGGATTACTTTGATGCCGTCAAAGTGGGCCTTACCGCTACCCCGGCAAAACACACCAGTGAGATATTCGGTAAGCCGGTCTATACCTACTCATACCGGGAGGCGGTGGCTGACGACTGGTTGATCGACCACGAGCCCCCCATCCGCTACGAGACCTTGCTCACGCGCAACAACATCCATTTTGACAAAGGCGAAACAGTCCAGGCCATCAATACCTCCACTGGGGAAATAGAAGCCTCTGAGCTGGAAGACGAGCTAGACTTTGAAGTCGAGTCATTTAACCGCGGGGTGATCAACGAGAACTTTAACCGCGTGATCTGTGAACAGCTAGCCCAAGAGCTGGACCCCTTCGGCGACGAGAAGACCATGATCTTTTGCGCCACCGATCTTCACGCCGACATGGTGAAACGCCTGCTAGATGCCGCCTTCTCCGAGCTCTACAACGGCGAGTACAATCAGGCCGCTGTTGCCAAAATCACCGGCCAAAGCGACAAGGTCAGTCAGTTGATCAGCCGTTATAAAAATGAGCGCTACCCCAATATCGCCATTACTGTAGATCTACTTACCACTGGCATAGATGTGCCACCCATCTGCCACTTGGTGTTCTTGCGCCGTGTTAAATCTCGCATCCTCTATGAGCAGATGATTGGACGCGCTACCCGCCGCTGCGATGAGATTGGCAAGACCGTATTCCGCATTTACGACCCGGTGGACATCTACGCTGCACTGCAAGACGTTTCCACCATGAAGCCCCTGGTGCGTAACCCCAATATCACCCTGGAGCAGCTTTGCGACGAACTGACTGACCCCGCCAAGCTCGAAGCCAGTCTTAATGCCCCCGGTGACGACACCGACCACAGCCATGCCGACACAGTGCTTAGCCAATTGGGGCAAAAAGTCATGCAGGTGATGCGCAAAGCCGGCAAACGCGGCGAAACCAATCCACAAGTCAAAAAGAAGCTAGAGGAGCTGGAGTACAGCTGGGGAGTCGAACCCACCAAACTCCACCAACACCTCCACACTCTCGGCCCCAAACAAGCCTCAGAGTTCCTCACTCAGCACAGCGGCTTTCTACAACAGCTCGCGGAGGTCAAAACCCTATTGGGCAGCGACCACATGCCCGTCCTGTCTGATCACGAAGATGAACTAGTAGCCCGGGATCAGAGTTACGGCAAATACGAAAAGCCCCAAGATTACCTCGACAGCTTCAACCAGTTTATTCGCCAGCAGGTAAACCAATCGGCCGCTCTCAGTGCCGTTGTGAATCGCCCTCGGGACCTCACCCGCGACCAGTTAAAAGAAATCCGCCTGTTGTTGGACGAGCATGGCTACACCGAGCCCACGCTGCGCAGTGCCTGGCGCCAACAGACTAACCAAGATATTGCGGCCAGTATCATTGGGCATATCCGCCGCGCCGCCCTGGGTGAGGCCATGGTGCCCTTTGAGCAACGGGTGCAATCCGGTATTGAGCGCATTCTCAGCCAGCACAACTGGACGCCCCTGCAGCGCAAGTGGTTAACGCGATTGGGCAAGCAGCTCACCAATGAGGTCATCATTGATCGTGACGCGATCAACCAGCTACCCGCGTTTAACGGTGGCGCCAAACAGCTCGACAAAGTATTGAATAATCAACTAGATATGGTAATCGACGGCCTTGGGGAGGCGTTGTGGCCCGATTCGGCCTAGCCTCAACAGAGTAAATTAAATCTCCGCTTTATTTTATTTTAAAAGCAAAGTTAAAATAACCACTTCGCTTATTTTACGTTTAGAGACCCCAATGGAACGAGGCCTTACCGGGCGCTACGAACCCAGCATCGCCGGCGGTGTGCACTGTCAGGCCTTTATCCCAGCCCCTCTGCCTCCAGAGCCAGCGCTGGCGATTTCCGGCAAACTGCAATCCCGGATCAACCAGGCCATGTTGGCGCTGGGCCGTCTTGACGCCATCAGCACACTACTGCCCGACGCCCACCTCTTCCTCTATAGCTATGTGCGCAAAGAGGCGGTGATGTCCTCACAAATCGAGGGCACCCAATCGTCGCTCAGCGACCTGATGCTCTACGAAATGGAAGGCATGCCCGGCGTTCCCATGGACGACGTGCAAGAAGTGTCCTGTTACGTCAATGCCTTGTCTCTCGGCGTGCAGCGCATACGAGAAGGTCACCCCATTGCCTTTCGCTTACTCAGCGAACTTCACAGCTCATTGATGACTTCTGGTCGGGGTATCAACAAGCGCCCTGGGGAGTTTCGGCAAAATCAGGTGTGGATTGGCGGTCACCGTGCTGATGAAGCAACATTTGTCCCCGCCCCGGCCACCGCCCTGGCCGACAGTTGGGCCGAGTTGGAGCGCTTTATCAATGACGTACCCAACGCTACTGACCCCCTGATAAAAGCGGCACTGACCCACGTGCAGTTTGAGACCATACACCCCTTTCTGGACGGCAACGGCCGACTGGGGCGTTTGCTAATCCCATTGATACTGGTATCCGCCGGCATCCTGCACGAACCCCTGCTCTACCTGTCGGTGTTCTTCAAGAAGCACCGTCAGACCTATTACGACCACCTGCAACAGGTCCGCCTGACCGGTGACTGGGAGAGCTGGCTGTTGTTTTTTGTTGATGCTGTCGCCGAAACAGCCACCCAGGCGGTGGCCACAGCGCAACAGCTCAACACCCTGCGCCAGCACCACAAGGCACAACTCGGCAGTCTGGGCCGCCTGGCGTCCTCTGCCGGCCAGGTGTTGGATGTTTTATTTGAGCACCCCATTGCCAATATCAGTACCGTGGTAGCGGACAGCAATTTAACAGCCGCAACCGTCGGCAAAGTAATGGACCGTCTATCCCAGCCCGATATGGCACTGGTACGGGAGCTCACCGGACAAAAGCGCAATCGCGTGTTTGCTTACAGCGCCTACATCGATATTTTGAATCAGGATCAAGCATGACCCATAACGACATCGTCCAAAAACTCTGGAATCTCTGCGACGTTCTCCGGGACGACGGCATTAACTACAGCGACTACGTCACCGAGCTAGTCATGCTGCTGTTTATGAAAATGGCCCATGAGAACACCGAGTCCGGCCTATTGGATAAACACCCTCTCCCCGAAGGGTGCCGCTGGACCGACCTCAACAGTAAATCCGGCCTCAACCTGCTGGATGATTACAAACGCATATTGTTAGCCCTCTCCTCCGGTAAAGACGGCCAAGGAAACAACATCCATGCCGACCCGCTGATCCTGGCGGTATACGCCGACGCCCAGACCCGGCTGCGGGAGCCTCGGCATTTGGAGCAGCTGGTTAAATCCCTGGACCAGATCGACTGGTACAGCGCCCAGCAAGATGGCCTTGGCGACCTCTACGAGGGCTTGCTTGAGAAAAACGCCAACGAGACCAAATCCGGTGCCGGGCAATACTTCACCCCCCGTGCCTTAATCAACTCCATGGTGCGCTGCATCAAACCCCAACCCGGTGAGGTTATCCAAGACCCCGCCGCCGGCACCGCCGGCTTCCTGATCGCCGCTGACGCCTACATAAAATCCCAGACAGACGACCTGTTTGACCTGAATGCCAAAGCGCAAAAATTTCAGCGTAACAAAGCCTTTCTTGGTGTAGAGCTGGTGCCCGGCACTCGGCGCTTAGCCTTAATGAACTGCCTACTGCACGGCATGGAAGGTGATGATGAAGGGGTTGTTCACCTGGGTAATGCCTTGGGTATGGTGGGCCAGGGGCTCAGTAAAGCGGATGTGATCCTCGCCAACCCGCCATTTGGTACCTCCAAGGGTGGCGAGGCCAGTATTACCCGAGACGACCTCACCTATAAAACCAGCAACAAACAGCTGGCCTTTCTCCAGCATATCTACCGCAACCTTAAGCCTGGGGGCCGGGCGGCTGTTGTGCTACCGGACAATGTTTTATTCGAGGCCGGTGTCGGCACGGAAGTCCGACGCGACCTCATGGACAAGTGCAACCTGCACACCATACTCCGCCTGCCCACCGGTATCTTTTACGCCCAGGGCGTAAAGACCAACGTGCTGTTCTTTACCAAGGGCGCCGACGCCTCAAAGAACCCCAAAGCCAAGCTTCAGGAAGAAAACTGTACTGAAAAAGTCTGGGTCTACGATCTACGGACCAACATGCCCAGCTTTGGTAAACGCACGCCCTTCACCGAGGCACATTTAAAGCCCTTTGAAAAGGTGTACGGCAGAAAGGCCGACGGCACTTCCAAACGCACTGAAGGCGAATGGAGCTGGAACGCCAAAGACGCTGAGACAACCGGCGATGCGGCCAGTGACAATGAAAACTTGGAAAAAAGCCGCTGGCGGGTCTTTAGCCGGGACTGGATACGGGACACTAAGGGTGACTCGTTGGATATTAGCTGGCTGAAGGATAAAGACAGCGTGGATGCGGCAAACTTGCCGGAGCCGGAGGTGTTGGCGGCTGAGGCTATGGCAGAGTTGACGGAGGCCCTTCGGGAGATTGATGGGTTAATGCGTGTTTTGGGTGCTGGCGACGAAGCAGATAGTCAAAAGAAAATGCTAGAAGAAGTAATGGGCGTTACCAACTAATGGTTACTTATTCAGACTGTCCAGACGCATGGCGCATATCAGACTTAGGAAGCATTGTCTACATTAACCCAAAGGAGAAATTGCACGACGAATTAGAGATTGGCTTCATGCCAATGGCCGGTATGCCTACTGATTACCTTGGTAAATGCTCGTTCTCTAAATGCCATTGGCATGAGAAGAAAAAGGGGTTTACGCAATTCCGAGATGGCGACGTACTTTTCGCTAAAATCACACCTTGCTTTGAGAATGGAAAATCGACCGTTGTCAGAAATTTTCCAAGCGGCTGGGGAGCAGGTAGCACGGAATACTACGTGCTTCGACCAGTTATATCTGAGCTTGATCCGCGCTATGTACACGCTCTCCTTAGCACCAAAGAATTTTTAGTCAATGGCGCAGTTAATATGAGCGGCTCTGTCGGTCACAAACGCGTTCCCAAAGATTTTGTATCGCAGTACACGATCCCTTTACCTCCAGCCGCCGAACAAAAAGTCATCGCCGACAAGCTGGACGAACTGCTGGCCCAGGTCGATATCTTGAAAGCCCGTCTCGACGCGATCCCAGCCATACTCAAACGTTTCCGCCAGTCTGTTCTTGCGGCGGCGGTGAGTGGGAGATTGACGGAGGATTGGAGGGATGACGTTAGCTGTGATGATCAAGGTTATCCTATCACATGGAGTTACCAGAGGCTTTCCGATGTCGGAACACTGGCCCGTGGAAAGTCAAAACATCGCCCCCGTAATGACCCTAGACTCTTTGGCGATAAATATCCGTTTATCCAGACCGGAGAGGTTGCGAACTCACGCGGTGAGGTCAAGTCAGCGTCAAAATTTTACAGTGAATTTGGTCTAGCACAGAGTCAATTATTTCCGAGGGGAACGCTTTGCATCACTATCGCTGCCAATATTGCTGACACTGCAATCCTAGGAATCGATGCTTGCTTCCCCGACAGTGTCGTCGGATTTACGCCTGACAGGACCAGATCTCACGAGAAGTTTGTCAAATTTCTAATAGAAAACAATAAAACAAATTTGGAGGAGTTCGCGCCTGCAACTGCTCAAAAAAATATTAATCTCAAAGTACTCAATGACCTGAAACTCCCAATGCCCGGCCCAGAAGAACAAATCGAAATAGTCCACCGGGTAGACCAACTCTTCGCCTACGCCGACCAAATCGGACAACAGGTCAATAAAGCCCAAGCACGGGTAGATAAGCTTACCCAGTCGATCCTCGCCAAAGCCTTTCGCGGAGAACTGACCGAGCAATGGCGCAAGGATAATCCCGAGCTGATTAGCGGCGAGAATTCCGCCGAGGCCTTATTGGCCCGCATCAAAGCCGAGCGGGAGGCGGCCAAGCCTAAAAAGAAGACCCGCTCACGCAGAGCCAAGTCTTAACGTATTGCGACGATCAAGGATTGATGATGACGACCTTCGACAGCACCAAACGCTCACTGCCTGACCTGCTTTCAGACATCTGCAAGGGCAAAATTCAGTTACCGGACTTCCAGCGCGGCTGGGTCTGGGATGACGACCACGTTAAAAGCCTGCTAGTCAGTATTGCTCGCTCCTTTCCTGTGGGGGCTGTCATGCTCATGGAGACCGGCGGTGAGGTCCGCTTTCAGGTCAGGCCGGTGGAGGGGGTTGATGCCAACTCAGTGGCAAAGAACCCTGAGCTGCTTATATTAGATGGCCAACAACGCTTGACCAGCTTAACCCAGGCTGTGGCACTGGCTGCCCCCGTCAATACTCGCACCGCCAAGGGCAAGGCTATTCAACGTCACTACTATTTTGATATTAAGGCAGCGCTGGAGGGTGAAGACCATCTAGAAGACGCCATCGTTGCCGTGGACGAGAATCGTCATATCAGGCGCAATTTTGGCCGGGATATCGAGCTGGATCTCTCCACTCGGGAGAAGGAATGTAAGCAGCTGTTCTTCCCCTGCGATCAGATATTGGATGACCGGGACTGGCTTCAGAATCTGTTTGAGTTCAATAAGGACGAGATGGGGACTTACCTGACCTTTCAAAATCAGGTCATTAAGGCCTTTAACGACTATCAGCTGCCTATCATCGAGCTGAAAAAGGAAACCAGCAAAGAGGCCGTGTGTCTGGTGTTTGAGAAGGTCAACACCGGCGGCGTCCAGCTCTCCGTCTTTGAGCTGATCACCGCCAGCTACGCTGCTGATGGCTACAATCTACGGGACGACTGGCTGGGCTCGGAGATTCGCGAGGTGGACGCGCGCAAAGGTCGATTGGCTACCCAGGAATTGCTCGAAGGGGTTGAGAGCACGGATTTTCTACAAGCCATCACCCTCCTCCATACCCTGGAACGTAAAGCCAAAGATGTCGAGGCGGGTAAGCAAGGCAAGCAGGTACGCGCTGTTAGCGCCAAGCGCGCCTCAGTCTTGGAACTCCCCCTTGAGGCCTATCGGCATTGGGCTGACCCGG
The DNA here is from genome assembly GCF_016132545.1 of Spongiibacter nanhainus. GTDB lineage: Bacteria > Pseudomonadota > Gammaproteobacteria > Pseudomonadales > Spongiibacteraceae > Spongiibacter > Spongiibacter nanhainus. The sequence continues at coordinate 1,658,902 of NZ_CP066167.1, read as the reverse complement.
TAGAGGCGGGGTTTATCGAAAGCGCACGCTTTCTGCGGGGCGAGGGCTTCTACAGCCCCCGAGAGCTCCCCTACCGCACGCAACTGGTTCCTTTAGCCGCCTTGATGACCCAACTCGGCGAAACCTGGCGAGAGCCTAAAACCCATGAAAAGCTCTGCCGCTGGTTCTGGTCTGGCGTATTGGGTGAACTCTACGGCGGCGCCGTGGAAACCCGCATAGCCCTGGACTTGGAAGAGGTCCTGGCCTGGATCAACGGTGATGAGCAGCTACCTCGCACCGTGACAGACGCCTCCTTTGATCCCGAACGCTTAGAATCACTTCGTACCCGCACCAGTGCGGCCTACAAGGCCATCAATGTACTGATCATCCGCGAGGGTGCGGAAGACTTCTTTTGGAAAGGCAGCATTCAAAGCCTGGACGCCGAGGAAGTCAGCCTCGATATTCACCATATATTCCCCAAAGCCTGGTGCCAAAGTCACGGCATTGCTCCCAGAGTGTACGACTCTATCATCAACAAAACGCCTATCTCCTACAAAGCCAACCGCATGATCGGCGGGGACGCACCATCGATTTATCTCGATAAGCTTCAGCGCCATGCACACGTGCAAGCAGATGACGAAACATTTGACCGTATTCTTAGCGGCCACTGTATCCCCGCTGATGAAATGCGTAACAATGATTTTCATGGCTTCTACGCAACAAGAAAGCACCGGCTGTTAAAGTTGATTGAAAACGCAATGGGCAAAAGAGCATTGACTGGCTAGAAACCAAGCTGTCTTTCTCGCAGGAAACAATTGTCCGCTACAGGCATATCCACATCAAAGACATAAACATTTGCGGCTATCAAAGGACCTGATTATGAGTGACAAACTTATTGCTTCTTTATCAAAAAAGTCAGACTCCGAGCTCTGCACACTACGACATAATACGCAGACTATTTTGGACGAGCCCTCAGAAACAGCCCGACATCAACGTGCAGAGCTATTGTTGGACGCTATCGACAAAGAGCTTGAGCAACGTCATTTACCCGGCATGATTGCCACATTCCATGAGGAATACCCCGACGGCTTCTATGGACAGGCCTATTTAGACATTGAGCGAAACTACAAAGTAGAGGCCAGTGAGCTCTGTAAAGAGCTTTTAGCGCAACCAATTATGGAGAGTTTAATTAAAGCTCAAGATTGGGATGCACTGTTTGATCGGGTCAAAAGATCAGTGAACAGCACAAACTTGATTCAAGCCAGTTTCGAACGCCCCAAGCTATTCGACAAGATTAGGGAACAAGGCAACCCTGAGCGCTACTACCCAGCACTATATGATTGTTTACACGGCCCTGGGTCCGCGTCGAAAAGACTCGGCCACTTCTGCGACATTCTGCAGGAACTAGAGCTAAACAAATGGACTTATGCAAGCTATTTCCTCTTCCTTCACGATCCTGAAAACTGCATGTTTGTGAAACCAGAAGGTTTTAGGAAAAGCATTGAAATTACACAGTACCCACTCACATACGAGGCAAGCCCGAACGCCGAGCTGTATGAGCAAGTGCTGAGCTTTAGCCGCTGGCTGTCCGCCAAGCTGGAAGCGCTTAAACCTCGTGACATGATCGATGTTCAATCTTTTATGTGGCATATGGCGCCTACAGGCATTCATGCTAAGGGGGAATAAATATGCCGCTACAGAACAGAGTCACTCCCTTTGGCGAACTCGAGGCTGTGTCTGCAAGAGGCACTTGGATGGGAAACAGGGGCATTTTGCATGACCAGAGTAAGAATATTGTCGCACTGTGGCGTCATCCCAACTGGGTCATCTGCAAGCTTGAGTTCAATGGATGGAAAAGGGAGCTGTTTGGAGCTGGGACATACTCGGAGCTATTCTTCCTTGACGAAGCCACCGCTTTGGCCGCCGGGCACCGCCCCTGTGGCACATGCCGTCGAGAACGGTATAAAGAGTTTAAAGCTCTCTGGTTCGACGTGAACGCGGACCTTTTAGAAGGTCAGAAGCCTACCATTGCTACCCTCGACAAGTTGATGCACAAGCAGCGGGCAAACCGACAACGGCAAAAAGTGACCTACCAGGCTGTAGCTGGATCGCTCCCTAACGGCACTATAGTCAGCATTGAGAACATGCCCTTCCTGCTTTGGGAGGACATGCTACGCCCTTGGACTCACTTCGGCTACGGAGAACTCAGGCATACTGTGCCCCGGGACCAACACGTCGATGTATTGACCCCAAAATCAGTGGTGAGAATGCTAGAGCGTGGATTCGTGCCTGAAGTGCACTGTTCTGTAGGATGAAGGGGTATCGACAAAAATTGACGGTCTGCCTGACGGCTTGAAAGACCCCTAGAACGCAAAAAGCCCTTGAGGATCAAGGGCTTTCGCGTTTGTTATGGCGGAGAAGGAGGGATTCGAACCCTCGATGAGGCTACAAACCCCATACTCCCTTAGCAGGGGAGCGCCTTCAGCCACTCGGCCACCTCTCCGTAAACAGGTTTCGCATTTTAGCGTCGGGGTTGGGCTTGTCGCTTCCCCGATTCGTTGCTAAGACATTGTTTTACAAGCAATGTGCTTAGCTCCGAAAACGCGCGGCATGATAACATACTGAGCGACAAAGCAAAGTCTAACCCGAAATTTTTTACTCCTTATTGCCGTCTTTTTCGTGCTGTATGCGGTCGTAAATCTCTTCCCGGTGTACGGCAATATGTTTGGGCGCATTCACACCCAGGCGGACCTGGTTGCCTTTCACTCCCAGTACGGTGACGGTCACTTCATCCCCAACCATCAGGGTCTCGCCAATGCGACGTGTCAGAATCAACATAGAAAACTCTCCTTTATGAGCCAATAGCACGCCACTTCCGTCATGAAGTGTTACAGCGCTAAGCCTTTTACGTGGCTGGCTCTTTGTCCAGATCAAAGGCCGCGTGCAGCGCCCTTACTGCCAGTTCCAGATATTTTTCGTCAATCACCACAGAGACTTTAATCTCCGAAGTGGTAATCAACTGAATATTGATAGACTCAGCCGCCAGGGCCTTGAACATCTTGCTGGCAATACCAGCATGGGAACGCATTCCGACGCCCACCAGCGACACTTTGGCTATGGTGTTATCCGTTTTGACTTCCCGGGCACCGGTTTGTTGCACCAGGTCTTTGACAATGGCCTCAGCCTTGGCCATATCACCCCGGCTCACGGTAAAGGTGAAGTCAGTGGTCTTGTCTTCGGCGACATTCTGCACGATAACGTCGACCTCGATATTGGCCTCGCTGACCGGCCCCAAAAGCTGGTAGGCCAAGCCCGGGGTATCGGGGACTCCTAATACGGTGATTTTGGCCTCGTCGCGGGTAAACGCGATCCCCGAGATGGCGGGGTTTTCCATATCCGACTCTTCCTCAAGACTAATCAGGGTGCCCGGCCCATCTTCAAAGGCATGCAACACCCGCAGTGGTACATTGTACTTACCGGCGAATTCCACCGCCCGTATCTGCAAGACCTTTGAGCCCAAGCTGGCCATTTCCAGCATTTCCTCGAAGGTAATGCGATCCAGACGCCGCGCTTTGTCCACTACCCGTGGATCAGTGGTGTAGACGCCATCGACATCGGTGTAGATTTGGCATTCATCGGCTTTGAGCGCCGCCGCCAGAGCTACCCCGGTCGTGTCTGAGCCACCGCGACCGAGGGTGGTAATATTGCCCTCTTCATCGACACCCTGGAAACCCGCAACAACCACTACATTGCCTTCGGCAAGGTCGCTGCGAATGCGGTGGTCATCGATCTCCCGAATCCGCGCTTTGGTGTGGGCTTCATCGGTCAAAATTCTGACTTGGCTGCCAGTGTAGGATTTGGCGCCATAGCCCAACTCGTGCAAGGCCATGCACAGCAGTGAAATGGTGACCTGCTCGCCAGTGGACACCAGCACATCCAGTTCTCGGGGGGTGGGGTTGGCCTGCATGGCCTTGGCGAGGTCGATCAGCCGGTTGGTCTCGCCACTCATCGCGGAGACCACCACAACCACATCGTGCCCCTGATCCCGAAAACCTGCCACTTTGCGGGCCACGGCCTGGATACGTTCCACGGTGCCCACCGAGGTACCGCCGAATTTTTGAACAATCAGACTCATCGTACACTTCTTAACTTGACAGACCCCGCCAATCGCAGGGGGCCGTCATTAAACACCAGTTAGCGCGGAAAGGAAATCACCAGCTACAGCCGCCAAGACCAGCCAGCCACATTATCCAGACACGTAGTCCACTGCCGCGCTCAGTGCCGCCGGTATCCCCGACGGGTCACTGCCACCGCCCTGGGCCATATCCGGCCGACCGCCGCCTTTACCGCCGACCGCCTGGGCGGCACTGCGCATAATATCGCCGGCCTTGAAGCGGTCGGTGAGATCTTTGGTTACGCCCGCAGCCAGCACAACTTTATCGCCATCTACGGTCGCTAACAGGATTACCGCCGAGCCCAATTTATTCTTCAGTTGGTCGATGCTGTCCCGCAGGGACTTGGCATCGGCCCCTTCAATCTGAGTGGCCAGCACCTTCACCCCGTTGATGTCCTTGGCCTCAGCGCTCAGGTCGCGGCTACCGGCGGTGGCCAGCTTGGATTTCAGCCGGTCGACTTCCTTCTGCAGTTCCCGGTGCCCGCTCAGTAGCTGATTCAACTTATTGTCAAAGTTCTCGGGCGTGGCCTTGAGCGCGCCCATGGCTGATTGTAACTGGCCACTTTGGCGATGAATTTCCGCCAGCGCACCGGCACCGGTCACCGCCTCGATACGGCGCACGCCGGCGGCGATCCCCGACTCAGCGACAATTCGCATTATGCCAATATCGCCGGTGCGACTGGCGTGGGTGCCGCCGCACAGCTCCACAGAGAAGTCACCGCCCATGCTGAGTACACGAACAGAATCGCCGTATTTCTCGCCAAACAGCATCATCGCTCCGCGCTGCTTGGCGCTATCGATGTCCATTTCCTGAATTTCCACCGGGGTGTTGCGGCGAATCTCGGCGTTGACCAGATCCTCGATTTCCCGCATTTGAGCAGGCGACACTGGCTCGGAATGGGAAAAGTCAAAACGCAGCCGCTCCGCGGTAACCAGTGAGCCCTTCTGGCTGACGTGGTCGCCCAACACCTTGCGCAGCGCGGCGTGCAGAAGGTGGGTGGCCGAGTGATTCAAGACCGTGGCCTGGCGGATTTCCGCGTCCACCTCGGTTTTCACCTCGTTGCCCCGATGCAACTCACCCTTGACCAGGGTACCGATGTGGAGAAAGTGGCTGCCCGCCTTTTGGGTGTCGCTGACCTCAAAGCGCAGGCCCGGCGCCAGCAGCAGGCCAGCATCACCGGCCTGGCCGCCGGACTCGGCATAGAATGGCGTGTGGTCGAGCACCACGGCGCCCTGCTCTCCCTCGGACAACTGCTCAATTTCCTGCCCATCTCTGAGCAGGGTCAGGACTTTGCCGGCGCTGGTGAGGCGATCATAACCGCAGAAGTCGGTTTTGCCCTCCAGGTCCAGGCTGACGCCGTCACCCATTTTAAAGTTGGACGCCGAGCGAGCGCGTTGCCGCTGGGCCTCCATGGCTTCTTCAAAACCGGCCATATCCAGCGACAGCCCCTGCTCCCGGGCGATATCGGCGGTAAGGTCCACCGGGAAGCCGTAGGTATCGTAGAGACGGAACACCGTATCGCCGGGAATTTCGCTGCCGTTGAGGGAGGCCAAATCCTGCTCGAGGATTTTCATGCCCTGATCCAGGGTTTTGGCAAACTGCTCCTCTTCCTGCAACAGCGCCTGGGTAATGCCATCCTGCTGCTCGCGCAACTCGGGGTAGGCCTCGCCCATCTCCCGAGCCAGGGACGACACCAGCTTGTGAAAGAACGGCTCTGTAGCACCCAATTTATTGCCGTGGCGCACCGCGCGACGAATAATGCGGCGCAGTACGTAGCCCCGGCCTTCATTGGAGGGCAGCACGCCATCGGCAATCAGGAAGGCGCAGGAGCGGATATGGTCGGCAATCACCCGCAGCGAGGTGTGAGTCGTCTCTTCCAGGCCCAACACCTTGGCGGTGTCAGCAATCAAATTCTGGAACAGGTCAATTTCATAGTTGCTGTGGACGCCCTGCAATACTGCGGCAATACGCTCCAGGCCCATGCCGGTATCCACCGACGGCGCCGGCAGGTCGCTCATGGTGCCGTCGGCGTCACGATTGAACTGCATAAAGACGTTGTTCCAGATTTCGATATAGCGGTCGCCGTCTTCGTCGGGGCTACCCGGGGGGCCGCCCTCCACGTCGGGGCCGTGATCAAAGAATATCTCGGTGCAGGGGCCACAGGGACCCGTATCCCCCATCGACCAGAAATTATCCGAGGCGTACTTTTCGCCCTTATTGTCGCCAATACGCACCAGGCGCTCGGCGGGCACGCCCATCTCTTGGTTCCAAATATCGTAGGCTTCATTGTCGTCAGCGTAGACGGTGACCCACAGCTTCTCACAGGGAATAGCCAGCCATTGCTCGCTGGTGAGAAACTCCCAGGCAAACTGGATGGCGTCGCGCTTGAAGTAGTCGCCGAAGCTAAAGTTACCCAGCATCTCGAAGAAGGTATGGTGACGGGCGGTGTAACCGACGTTCTCCAGGTCGTTGTGCTTGCCCCCGGCGCGCACGCAGCGCTGGCTGCTGACCGCCCGCACGTAGTCGCGCTTGTCCTGGCCGAGAAACACATCCTTGAACTGCACCATACCCGCGTTGGTAAACAGCAGGGTGGGATCATTGCCCGGCACCAGCGAACTGCTGGGTACATGGGTGTGGCCTTTGCTCTCAAAGTAGCGGATAAAAGCGTCGCGTATTGCCGCACTTTTCATGTTGTGGCGTCTCTCCGGTATTTCAGCTTGTCCCCCAATGCACAGGCGTGCGCTGGCGGTCTACAACAACGACAAGCGCCGGAATAGAGTTATTCCGGCGCAAAAGGATAAGTATATCGAATCTCGCTGGGCTTGTATTGCCCGAGAGCCAAGCCCTCAGCGGCCCTAGCCGAGTTTTTCGTCAGCCGTCAGGGGGCGGGCTTCAGACTCCAGCATCACAGGAATACCGTCGCGAACAGGATAGGCCAAGCCGCTGGCGCGACAGATCAACTCCGCTCTTTCCGCGTCGTATTCCACGGGTGCCTTGCTGACCGGGCAAACGAGGATTTCCAGCAGCTTTTTATCGATCATGATGTCTCTCTACTCTAATTTTAATGCGGGGACTCTAGAGCGGGCATTTCGCCGACCAACAGTGCCGGATCGAGGCGCTGGCCGTGCCAGTTCATGCGCCAGTCCAAGTGAGGGCCAGTAGCTCGACCGGTGGCGCCTACTTCGGCAATGGGGTCACCCTGTTTGATTTCCTGCCCTTTTTCCACCAGCAGTTTACTGAGGTGGATAAAGGTGGAAGAGATTCCCTGCCCGTGGTCCAGTATCAATGTTCCGCCCGAATAAAACATATCGGGATGCGCCAGCGTCACCACTCCGTCTTGCGGCGCGACCACCACCGCCCCTGTCGGTCGGGCGACATCGACCCCGTAGTGGGGCCGTCCTGGGGTGCCATTATAGACTCGCTGACTGCCGAACACACCCGTAATCGGCCCGATCAGAGGCCAACGGAAAGGGGCCGCAAAGTCTTGACGCTGTACATAGCGCTTGCGGGCTTTTCCAACCAGCGCCGCTTCCCGGCGGATGCGATCCAGCACCTCGGCCGGTGGCGTTACCGTCTTCTGTGGCACCCCCTCAATGCGCTGGATATTGTATTGACGCTGCTCGATGGCCAGCTCACTGTGCTCACACGCCTTCTCCGGCGGGCATACCTGCAGCACCACCCTGGGCGGCGCGTCACGGTCAAAACCCGCGGCAAAGGTGCCGTCGTCGGCGACCCGCACGGCGTATTCGCCCAACTCCACTGTGCTGCCGGGCGGTACTTTGCCCCAGATCAAACCACCCTGAATCAAGCGGCCATTAAGCTCCATGGCAGAGCCAGTGTGTGCAAGCGATGCCAACAGCACTGCCAACAAGCCTGCAATCCAACCTTGGCTAATTTTGCCGCCGCGCATAGACTCTCCCATCACTACAAAGATCCTTAAACCGATCACTACCTGTTGTTAAAAGCGAAGATAGCATGTCCCGGTATCGACCACCCCGCCCTCGTGGCTCCCGTTATATCACGCCAGAGGGCGAACGACAGCTGCGGGAGGAATTGCGTCACCTGTGGAAGGTGGAGCGCCCAGAGGTCACCGCTCGTGTCCACGAGGCGGCAAAGAATGGCGACCGTTCGGAAAACGGCGATTACATCTACGGCAAGAAGCGCCTGCGGGAAATAGACAGCCGAGTGCGCTTCCTCAGCAAGCGCCTTGAGGAGCTGAAAGTGGTCGACGAGTTGCCCAAAGACCGCCAGCGCGTATTCTTTGGCGCCTGGGTCACTCTGGAGGATGAAGACGGCGGGCAACAGCAATATCGCATTGTTGGCCCTGACGAGTTTGACCTGCAACAGCGAAAGCTATCGATGGATTCGCCGCTGGCCCGGGCCATGTTGGGTAAAACCCTGGACGATGAATTCGATTTTGAGTCCCCACTTGGAACGCAGTGCTACGCTATAGTCGATATACAATACACCGCACCGAAATAGCATCCGGCCACCTTAGCTGCCGCAGTGTTGGTCAAGAACAAGGAATAAATACACAATGCTTTTACTCTCTCTACTGTGGGCCGCCATGGCTTGGCTGGCTTACAAACCCCGGAGCACTTCCAGGTGGCTGGGCCTCACCAGCTTTATATTCGGTTACCTGGTCGGCGAGCTGGGACTGCACCTCGTCGCAGTACAAATTGCGCTGACACTATTGGTGATTTTATTTGGAGAGTTAAGTGGTTTTAGCGACGCCCTGGCACTGGCCATATCCGTGGCCAGCTGGGTTGCTATCGGCCTGTTCTATTTTCGTGCCCAGGCCGTTGAGGAAATCGCCAAGCAGGCCGTCGACGACGTGATTGGTAACAGCGACACTGGCGAATGTCTGACTTACCAGCCAGACCTACAGCGCCTCCTCAACCCCCTCGCCTTTCGCAAGGCCAATGTCACCGTGGATCGCGACGTTGTCTACCACGAAGTAAACGGCCGCAGACTGAAACTGGATATTTATCGGCCTGCCGACAGCCCCCACGCTGCGCCAGTATTGTTTCAAATTCACGGCGGCGCCTGGGTGGTTGGCAACAAACACCAACAGGCACTGCCGCTGCTGCATCAGATGGCAGAGAATGGCTGGATTTGCGTATCGATCCAATACCGGCTCAGCCCAGCGGCCACCTTTCCCGACCATATTATCGACTGCAAACGGGCACTGACCTGGGTGAAGGAGCATATCCGCGACTTCGGTGGCGATCCGGGCTTTGTGATTGCCACTGGCGGCTCCGCGGGGGGCCACCTCAGTAGCCTGCTGGCCCTTAGCGCCAACGCCCCGGAATTCCAGCCCGGTTTCGAGAGCGCGGACACCACGGTCCAGGGCTGCATTCCGTATTACGGCGTCTACGACTTCAACAATCGCCACGGCCAATATGGCAGCGAAGCCCTTCAAGATTTGGTTGCGGAAAAAGTCTTTAAGAGCAGTCGCAGCGAGAATCAAGCCTTGTGGGACCAAGCCTCTCCTATCGACTGGGTAGAGGCCGATGCACCACCGTTTTTTATTATCCACGGCAGTGCTGACACGCTCGTCACGGTTAAAGAAGGGCGCTACTTCTACGATGCGTTGAAGGAAACCTCAGCGAACTCCGTCGGTTACCTGGAACTGCCAGACGCGCAGCACGCTTTCGATCTCTTGGTCTCGCTGCGTAACCAACACGTTGTCAACCAAGTATGCCGCTATCTCAAGGCCCAGCATCAACGCTATCTGGCGGGGAAGTAACCGCCAGTTAGCGCTGTATTCCTAGCTGGAATTAGAAGGGAATCCAGGATTTTTCCTTGTTGTAATGGAGATAACCGACATTGGCGCCGCTGCGCAGGCCTACACCAGTGCGAATCGGTGCCAACACCATGTCGCCACTCTTCTGATAATTAACCCCGACGCCCGCGACAACATAGATGCTGCCTTCAACACCTGGAAAGCGTTGGAACAGTTTTTCCACGTCATTGAGGTTGTATACTAAGGTGAACACTTTGGCAGCATTCGCCCCCAGGTCAAAGCCCACAGAGGGGCCCTGCCAGAACACTGGCATGGTCTCGCCATCCACGGTTTGCAATTCACCCTGACCGTAGCGGACCCCTACACCCAGCGCCGCCGACAATTCTTCACCGGTGATTATCGCGTTGGGTTTACCCTGGTCTTCAAATACTTTTTGAATCGCTTTGGCCAGCCCCTCGGTGGTCTCGCCAAAAAAGGCATTAGCTTTTTCCATCACCTCTTCTTCGCTAAATGCCGAGGTTTGACTGCTGGAGCTACTGCTGTGACTACTAGTAGATGTATCAGCCGCCAGCGCCGCCACACTGAGAAGGCAACCGGCTACCGCAGCCAACAGGCTCCGGTAAAATGTCGTGATCCACATCGCAAATACTCCCTTTACTGTTATGAGTTGCTCGGGTTAATCATGGGGCTCATACCCCAAAAACTATATGTACCAATTAAACGGTTGCTAACCTGGCAACCACGGCGTCTAAGTCACCACCAGCCGCACTTAGCATCACCTGCAGTTTCAACAGTCCCGCCACACTGATCGCATCAGTAATGTTGCCGTCCAGGACCATTTCCATCGCCTCTCCAAGAGGTACTCGTTTGACTGAAATATCTTCGGTCTCTTCAGTATCTGCTGTGCCTTGCTCCAGGTCGAGGGCGAGAAAGACTTCGGCACTCTCGTCGCTCACTGAATTTGTTGTGTGCAGCGACATCAGTCGATATAGACAACGCGCGCGCAATCCAGTTTCCTCAGCCAATTCCCGGCGAGCAGTGGCCGCCGTACTGGTACCCAGTGGGCAGCCGCCTTCGGGAATCTCCCAGCTGTACTGTTCAAGGGGATAGCGGTACTGCCCTACCAGGAAAGTGTGGCCATCTTTATCGACCGGGATCACTCCCACGGCAGTATTGCGAAAACAAATTTTACCGTAGATACCTGGAGTACCAGCCGGGGTGAGCACCTCATGGTGCTCCAAGCGCAGCCAGGGGTTCTGGTAAACCTCTCGACAACTTAGCTGCTGCCACGGTCCAAGCTGCTTAAGTGGCCTATCTGTCATGACATCTCCTGCTACATCAGTAGTTGTTTTACTCGATGTTGCAAAACCGGCACAACATCGCTTTCAAACCAGGGGTTTTGGGATAACCAGCGCCGGTTGCGAGGGGATGGATGAGGAAGGGGCATAAAATAGTCATTTCTGGGGTGGGATTTAACGCGCTCCGCCAGCGATAGCCGATCCCGCTCGAGATAGTGTCGCTGGGCGTACTGGCCTATTAACAGCACCATCGCCAGCCTGGGCATGTGCAACAGCAAAGCCTGATGCCACTTCGGTGCACACTCCGGCCGTGGCGGGAGGTCTCCCGAGCTTCCCTTGCCGGGATAACAAAAACCCATTGGCATAATGCCGATACGGGGGTCGTGGTAAAACTGTTCTCTGTCGATATCCAGCCACTGCCGCAAGCGGTCGCCGGACGGATCGTTCCACGGCACACCGGTATTATGAACCTTGGTTCCCGGCGCCTGACCCACAATTAACAGGGTCGCACGGGAGGAAACACTCAGCACCGGGTTCGGCCCCAATGGCAGCTCCCCGGCGCAGTGCCGACAAGCTCTGACCTCTTTCATCAGGTCGAGCAACGCAGGTGGCTCACTCCGTGCTATCATTGTGTCCCTCCAGTTAACGCCATCAACCTTGCTGTGCTGCGGTTTCCAGAACCACCGCGGCCCGAGGCACGTAATGGCAACCGCGATGGTAAAAATATCGCCGGCAGCAGCGAAACCCAGAGCCACTGTGGTTTAATAACGATGCCTGCCCTATACAGCTTTTTTATAGTAATGGAGTCCACCCCCTTCCATGAGCGCCAAGCTTGAATCCCTGTCTCCAAACAATGAATTTATCCGCCGCCATATTGGACCCGATAATAGCGAAGTCCAGGGCATGCTGGATACATTGGGCCTGCCATCGCTGGACGCTCTGATCCAGGAGACTGTGCCCGCTGGTATTCTGAAGCAATCCCTCGACCTGCCGGCGCCATTATCAGAACAGCAGGCGCTGGCAAAGTTGCAGCAGATTGCCAGCAAGAATCAGCCCGGACGGTCGTTTATCGGAATGGGGTATTACGACTGTCACACGCCGACAGTGGTACTGCGCAACGTGCTGGAGAACCCCGGCTGGTACACCGCGTATACCCCCTATCAGCCGGAAATCGCTCAGGGTCGCCTGGAAGCACTATTGAACTTCCAACAAATGGTGATGGACCTGACCGGCATGGACTTGGCCAATGCCTCGCTGCTGGACGAGGCCACCGCCGCCGCCGAAGCCATGACGATGTGCAAGCGCGCGGCCCGCAAGAACAAGAGCAATGTGTTCTTTGTGGACCAGAACTGCCACCCACAAACCTTGGCGGTACTGCGCACACGGGCCCAAGCGCTGGACCTGAATATTTATGTTGGCGACGCCGAACGGGAACTGGCGGAGACCGAATGCTTTGCAGTGCTCTTGCACTACCCCGGTAGCGACGGCCGACTTTGCGACCTGGCCGCACTGTGCGCCCAGGCGTCCAAACAGGACGCGATGTCGGTGGTGGCCAGCGACCTGCTCAGTTTGATGCTGTTAACACCGCCCGGCGAACAAGGCGCCGACGTGGTAGTGGGCAGCGCCCAACGTTTTGGCGTACCCATGGGCTTCGGCGGTCCACACGCTGCTTTTTTTGCTACCCGGGACAAGTTCAAGCGCACTGTGCCAGGCCGGATCATTGGTGTATCTGTCGATAGCCGCGGCAAACCCGCTCTGCGTATGGCCATGCAGACCCGGGAGCAGCATATCCGTCGGGAGAAGGCGACCTCCAATATCTGTACGTCCCAGGCACTGCTGGCCATAGTGGCGGTGAGCTATGCGATTTACCACGGCCCCGAAGGCCTGCGCCGCATTGCCCAGCGCACCCACCGGCTGACGGCGATTTTGGCCCATGGTCTGCGGCAACTGGGTTATCAGGCCGACAACGACACCTTCTTTGACACCCTCACAATCCGCTGTGATAACGCCGCCGATATTGCAGAGCGCGCCGAAAAAGCCGGCCTGAATCTGCGCCGTAACAAGGGCAGCATTGGCATCAGTCTAGATGAAACCACTGCACCGGAAGACATCGTCAGTTTGTGGCAAGTTATCGCCGATGAAGACCCTGTCCCCAATGTCGACGAGATCGATCAAATGTTGGGCGACTTCCCCGGCATACCCGATTCTTTGCAGCGGAAAAGCCCGGTGCTGGACCATCCGGTATTCCACGATCACCTATCGGAAACAGAGATGCTCCGATACCTGAGCCGCCTGGAGAAGCGCGATATTGCCCTGAACCACTCCATGATCGCGCTGGGCTCCTGCACGATGAAACTCAACGCCACCAGTGAGATGATCCCCATCACCTGGCCGGCATTCTCCCGGGTTCATCCCTTCAGCCCCCGTGCCCAAGTGGGCGGCTACCTGCAGCTCATCGACGAATTGGAGCAACAATTGGTGCGTTGTACCGGCTACGACACCTTTTCGATGCAGCCCAACGCCGGCTCTCAGGGCGAATACGCCGGGCTACTAGCTATTCGCCGCTACCATGAGAGTCGCGGTGATACTCAGCGGGACATTTGCCTGATCCCCAGCTCCGCCCACGGCACCAACCCCGCCTCCGCTGCCATGGCAGGTATGCGGGTGGTCATTGTTGAATGCGATGACAAAGGCAACGTCGATGTGGCCGATTTAAAGGATAAAGCCCAACAACACGCGGATGAACTGGCCGCGTTGATGGTGACCTACCCTTCAACCCACGGCGTTTTTGAAGAGGCGATCAGCGATATTTGCGCCACCGTTCACCAATACGGCGGCCAGGTCTATGTCGACGGCGCCAATATGAACGCCTTGGTTGGATTGGCGGCTCCCGGCGAATTTGGTGCCGACGTCTCCCACCTAAACCTTCATAAAACCTTCTGCATTCCCCATGGTGGTGGCGGTCCGGGCATGGGGCCTATCGGCGTAAAAGCACACTTGGCACCCTTTTTGCCTAATCATAACCAATTTCCCATTGGGGATTTAGCTGCAGACAACGATACCGTCTCTGCGGCGCCCTATGGCAGCGCCAGCATCCTTCCCATCTCCTGGATGTATATCACTATGATGGGCGGAGAGGGTCTGCGCCGGGCGACCGAAGTTGCCATCCTCAATGCCAACTATATTGCCAAGCGCTTAGCGGGGGCTTACCCCATTTTGTATAAAGGAAGCCAAGGCCGAGTAGCCCATGAATGCATTATCGACCTGCGCCCCCTTAAAGAGCGCAGCGGCATAAGCGAAGAGGATATTGCCAAACGCTTGATGGATTACGGTTTTCACGCGCCTACCATGTCGTTCCCGGTACCTGGAACCCTGATGGTAGAGCCGACTGAAAGCGAATCCCAGGCAGAGTTAGACCGATTCTGCGACGCAATGTTGGCTATTCGCCAGGAAGTAGACAAGGTAGAAAGTGGCCAGTGGCCAGTAGACGACAACCCACTAAGCCGCGCCCCCCACACCGTTGCCGACCTATGTGACGACAATTGGGCCAGGCCCTACAGTCGCGATGAAGCCGCTCTGCCTTTGGATACGCTGCGGGACCGCAAGTATTGGCCACCGGTGAACCGTATAGACAACGTCTACGGCGACCGCAATTTAGTCTGCAGCTGTCTGCCGGTGGATGCCTACCGCAGTTAATGTAGAACCTTAAAACACGCTATTTACTACTTGCGTCACAGAAATAACACCACTTTTACCTCTAACATGGCGATCTAGAGGTATGCGCAGTTGTTTTTGTGCGCGACTTCCGTAAAGATACGGAAAAATTATTCTTTTAAGATTTTGAATTGCCAGCTATACCGGGCCTTCCGGGAGGGGATTGAATGAAAATCAGCAAGTTAGCCCTATCACTGACACTTATTTCAAGCTTTTTAGTGGCTTGTGGCGGCGGCGGTGACTCCCGCAGCCCAGATCGTCCACCGAGCCGGCTTGATCCCAGTTCGCTCCGCATTGACTTCCCCAACGGCAATGTTTTACCCGGTACCGGCAATAACTCCATCCCCGTGCGGATGGTGGGTCTGCAAACCGATGGTGTAGAGACCAACCTCGGGCCCGAACTCAACGTCACCAGCAATACCCAGTGGAGTCTGGGTGGCCAAGTGGGCGACCCAGCCATCGCGGCGCTGGCTGCGGCAATTCGGGACGCCGGCACTATCGGCAATGTGCAGGACATTCTCAGTTCTGTGCGCCTGAGCAGTAACGACACTGCCAAGACATTAACCATTACCGGCGTGCACAACAGCAGCAACGTTAGCCGCACACGGAACTTTACCATTCAGCCGCCAATTCCCTTGGGTGCGCCGTTTATCTCCGGCCCCAATATCATCCCGCTGAATCCCAATGACCCTAACGCCAGCTTTACCACCAACTACCAGCTTCTGCAGGATCTTCAGGACGTCGCCATTGACGAAAACCTGACCAACGAAGTGCGTTGGTGTGCCAACAACAGCAATGCTAGCTACGCCGAGGAAATACCGACTACTGGCTCGGCAACGGTGACGTTTACTAATCCTTTTGTGGCCGGAAGCCCACAACCAGTATCAATTGAGCTCTTCGCTGTTGACGATACTCTTCAGTGCAGTGCCGGCACGAACAACCCGTCACAAAAAGTCGCGTCCAAAGTTGTTCAGGTCATTCCCGCAACCGTTCAAAGCCTGTCGGTTTGCGCGCTGACCAATCCGCCGGCTGATGCCTGTGATGCTGGCACTGGCGCCCTTCAACAAGAGCTCGTCAGTGCCTGCCGCGGCCTGAACACTGGCAGTGTTGAAGTCCCTGCTGGCCAAAACCTGCAACTGGCTGCCCGCATCACTTATCAGAACGCTGACGGCACCACCAGCCAGTCCTTCCAGTGCTCCAGCCCTTCACTACTGACCTGGGGTGCCGATCCCGATACTATTTTCCTGGCAGGCCCCGATAGCCAAGACGGCGACGCGCAGTTGATCAGCCGCGACCAATATCTGGAAATTCAGGATCAAAATCCGCAATCAACGGTTACAGGCACATACACCAACAACACTGATGCCACCAACGACGATATCACCGACTCGCTGACGCTGCGCTTGGTTGATGCACAGGTTATTGATGTTGAGATCGTGCGTACCAGCGGCGATGCGGATGAAATTCCGCTGAATATTCTGGGCACAGAGCTGGAATTCACACTGATGTGTACCTTCCAGGACATCAACTCTCAGGAAACCGAAGTTTGCCCTGACGCCTTTGTGGACTGGACTGTTAGCCCCACTGGTATCCTTGAAGCAGACCCCAGTGCTGACTCTGCACAAACAACGGTATCCGCTGTCGAAGAGCCCTCCGGCGACGGTATTGTGACCCTGACAGCAAGCTACAACGACGGCGTGTCTGGTGCGCTGACGGATCAAGTAGCCATCACCACCATTCAGGACGATATCGTTGAGGTATTCCTGCTGCAGGTTTCCAATGGCTCAAACCCGGATATTCGGAATGAAGATGGCTTCTCATGTGTAGGTCGTACCGATCTGGTAGGCACAATCCAGGACGGTGAAAACTATCTGCGCGGCAGCCAGCAGTACTACGTCCACGCATTGTTTGAGAGCGACGAGGCCACTTATAACGGTGACCCGTCCACCCTGCCCGATATCACCGGTTCCGATGCGGTATTCTTCTCTGCCGTATCCGGCTACTCCGACAACAACGGCGCCTGTTTGACCGGCCCAATTCCCGGTGGCGAATTCCCCACAGGAGACCTGCCCGGTTTTGACGATCTGCCCGGCTTTGGTGACCTGCCGACTGGCGACTTCCCACTGCCAATTCCCGGCGATTTCGACTTCCCCGAATTCCCAGGTGGTGGTGACGTTGGTCCCGCGGCGGCCTTTGACACCGAAACTAAAGGCGAACTCCGCGCCCGCGGTCTATTGCGCCTGAGCACAGTCTGCGTACAAGCCTACGTCGATACCGACGGCAATCGCGAGTTTGACGAAGACAGCTCTGACCTTCTCGCCAATAGCAGTGCAACCACACTGGTCCTGCCTGCTGCTGACGATGACTTGCTGCTGTTCTCCAATGAACTCTGCGAGACTTTGGAGCCAGTCCTGACTCTGGGCGCTGGTGTTCCCGGAGCGAGTGACTTCTTACCTGCCGGTGCGGTTATCCCGCTGGTTTACGGTGTGAGCTTGATTGCCGACCCATTACTGGCAACTCTGGCCACTAACGATGACGGCGGGCTGATTCCCGGCGAAGAAATCGTCCAAGCCCTGATTACCGGTGAATTCTCTGCCATTAATGAGCAATTCCCCGATTCACCGATTGGCGGCCTGGGTGTTATCACTAATGCCTTGTTGGGTGACGCAGCGCTCGGCCCTGTGGTTGATGCATTGGATGCATGTTTGTTAGACCCAACCACAACCGGTGTCAGTGCGCTACTAACTGCGCTGTTGACAGCCAACCCCGATGCGCTGGGCTTCCCTGAGATTGGTTCACAAGATTGTGATGAAGCAATCGGTGGTTTTGGCGCTCCTGGTGATTTCGGCGGACTTGAAGATCTGTTCTCGCTGTTCGACCCCTCCACCTTCTTCGACTTTTTCGATGGTGGTACGGATGGGTTACCGGGTCCACTGCAAGATCTGTTCGATATGTTCGCGGGATTTTTTGACCTCTAGAACCTACAACAAACAACATTGACAGCGCGGCCATTGGGCCGCGCCTTGCTAAAGGGCGTGCTATATGGAGATCCATAGAATGAAAAACATGGGGAAGTGGGCGCTGGCCTTGATGCTGGGAACTGCCAGCTTGGCAACCCAGGCTGCCGACCCTGATGACGAAAAGGTCTACGACAACCGCTGGCGCATCCACGCCTTAGTCGGCTCAAGCGTTGCCGATGACTCCGACTACGATACCGGTTATGAGATCAAGTTGGGCTTTGGTCGCCCCATCAGCAGTGATTTCATGGTGGACGCCCATGTTAATGTCGGCGAGTTAGAAACCAGCCAGGGCGACACCTTCGAGCGGGTCGCAACTGGCCTGGATCTTCTTTGGTTCCCCTTTGGCGCCTTTCGATTGGACGCCAGCCCTGCACACCCCTACTTAGGTGTCGGTGTCACCTACCACGAAATTGACTTCCTGGGAGAAACCGAGAACAACCTGGGTAACGATTTTATTGCCGGTGTGCAGTACGAACTGGACCGGGTTTCTCTGCGCGCCGAGGCTCGCTACCAGTTGGACGAATACGAGCAAATTAACGGCGTAGACGATACGTTCTACACCTATGCCTTTATGGTGGGTGTTTCTATTCCCTTCGGTGAAAAACCCCTGCCCTACAACTGGGACTCCGACGGCGACGGCGTACCCGACCGCATGGACAAGTGCCCCAACACCCCTCGCGGTACTCCCGTGGACGCCAGTGGCTGCCCCTTGGATAGCGACGGTGACGGTGTACCTGACTTCCGCGACAAGTGCCCCAATACTCCCCCGGGCGCCAAAGTGGACGTTGACGGCTGTGCGATTGACGACGACGGCGATGGTGTACCCAACAGTATCGACCAGTGCCCCAACACGCCTGAAGGCGTTCCCGTTGATAACCGCGGCTGCCCACTGGATAACGACCGGGACGGCGTGCCTAACAAGATTGACCAATGCCCAGGCACCCTGCCCGGCATGAAGGTTAATTCACGGGGTTGTGTCATCTCGCAAACCGTTGAACTGAGCGGTGTTCACTTCGAGTTCGATAAGTCTCGACTGATGCTGGATTCCAGAGCGGTACTGGACAAGGTAGCCGAGTCGCTGCGTAACGAGCCGGATGTGCGCATCATCATCGAGGGCCATACCGACTCGATGGGTAGCGATGCCTACAACAAGTCGCTGTCTCAACGCCGTGCTCAATCCGTTGTGGACTACCTGACTAGCAAAGGCATCGATCGCTCACGGATGCGAGCTGTAGGCTACGGCGAAAGCAAGCCGAAAGCAGACAACAGCACCGAAGAAGGCCGCGAGCGCAACCGCCGAGTTGAGCTTCAGGTTATCGGCGAAGACAACGGTCAGTAATTCACTGAACCAACAGAGAAACAGGGGTGGCATTTGCCGCCCCTTTTTTTGCATCAAGAAAACTAGCGAGGTTGTACCTAGTGCTTGACCAATCTGGCTGATCAGCTGGCAAACAGAGAAAGTTGCTTGGTAACCGGCGTGCGGTCAGCAAAGCGCACACCCGCACCAATCAATCGAACGGGACGTTGCAGGCGCTCCCAGGCCTGCTCCAGCAATGGCAGGAATTGATCCTGTGCCCAAGTGGCTTGCTCGAGCCGATGATCCACCGTGGTCAGTTGAAAGTCGCAGCTCTTCAGCTTCACGAAAATCCCCTTCACTGGCGCACTTCTGCTGTCACCCACCCGCTGCTGCAAACGCGTTACCAGCTCTGTCAGCGCCACTGCCGCTTTCTTGGGGTCGGCAATATCGTCCGCGAAGGTGCGTTCCACGCTCACAGACTTGCGCTGGCGCGCCACCTTCACCGGGCGACCATCCTGCCCCCGCGCACAGTCGTAGAGACGGCGGCCGAACTTACCAAAATGCTGGACCAAGTCCTCCACCTTCCAGGCTTGCAGCTGCTCGCAGTTCTCAATACCCAGGCGAGACAGGTTCTCGGCGGTGACCTTTCCCACGCCGGGAATGCGCTTCACTGGTAATTGGCGGACAAATTCCGCGACCTGATCGGGAGCGATCACTGTCAGGCCATCGGGCTTGTTCCAGTCACTGGCGACTTTGGCGAGAAACTTATTGGGTGCCACACCGGCAGAGATGGTAATGCCCAGCTCAGATCGAACTCGCCGGCGTATTTCCTCAGCCATCAAACTGGCACTGCCCCGACAATGTTCGACACCGCTGACGTCCAGGTAGGCCTCATCCAGTGATAGCGGCTCTACCAAATCGGTAAAATCGGCAAATATACGGTGAATTTGCCCGGCGACTTCGCGATACTTTTCCATATTGGTGGGAATCACCAACAGGTCCGGGCACAGACGATGGGCTGTGGCGGTGGGCATGGCGGAATGTACGCCGTAACGCCGCGCTTCGTAATTGCAGGTGGCAATCACACCGCGCCGGTCTGAGGATCCCCCCACGGCCACTGGACGCCCCACTATGCTGGGATCGTCCCTCATCTCAACGGACGCGTAAAAACAATCGCAGTCGCAATGTATGATTTTGCGCGAGGCATCCCCCTGCAGACCGAGCGAGGTAGTTGCACTTGATAGGCGGGACATCGCATCCATAATGGGCAGCGGCACTTAATACTGTATATACATACACACTTTAGCGCGTTTGCAATCAGAATACCAATACCACCGACTTCTCCGGCCTCGCCCCAGTCAAATTAGTGCACAGGCAATTCAACCACGATGCGCTCAAAGAATAAGGTATCGGTATAGCGCTTGCGATTTTTCTCCAGGGCAACCGAGGAGGTATACTGCTTCCCTATTTTTATCGAATACGGAGCAATCATGAGCGTCGGTAACTGGACACCGGACACACAACATACCGACACCAATATCGATGCAAGCTGGCTCGCTCGCTGCGTCTCACTGAGTAGCGATGAAGATCTGGCCAAGCTTCCCGCACCGTTTACCGAGCAGGAGACCCAATCCTACTCGGCGCTGATGCGCCTGCCCTGTGAGACCTGGACAGCAGCGGTAAAAGACCTGGATAACGATGCGCTGATCGCACTGATTCGTTTTTTTACCGTCGCTGAGCAGCGCATCAGTGGCTGGGAAGCCGGCGCCAACTCCCCCGCCATCTGGATCAACAAGGTGCTAAAACAACGTGGCGAGCGCCTTTCCACCGAACAATTGCGCTGGATCCGCGCCAATACTGACAATCGCTTTATCCCCAACGGTGGCCTGTAGTTATCGTTTGCCGGGTTTACCCTCGTTAAACTTGGCCAACTGTTCCGGGGTAGCTTCGGCTTGGTACTTCGCCTTCCATTCGCTGTAAGGCATACCATAGACCCGTTCCCTGGCCTGTTCGTAGTCGACGTCTTCGCCGGCTTCCTCCGCCGCCGCGACATACCACTTGGACAGGCAGTTTCGGCAAAAGCCCGCCAGGTTCATCAGGTCGATATTTTGAACATCTTTCCGCTCGTCCAAGTGAGTCAGCAAACGCCGAAACACAGCTGCTTCAACCTTCTGTTCAATCTGTTTATCCATATTTTTCCTCCAAAGTTATGTTGTAAAACCTAAAGTTTGCTATTTTAGGGATGCGGTCCCCTACAGCTTACTGAGGTCACACACCATGGCAAACAAGAAATTGGATCCCGTTGGACTTATCAACAAAGAGATTGAAGCGCTGGAAGGCAAAGTAGAGTCGCTGCGCGAGCGCCTGATGGCGGACGCCGACAAAGCGATGGAACGAGCCAAAGCCCAAGCCGACAAAGCCAAGGAAAAGATCAAGGCAGAGCAAGCCAAGCTGCGTGACCTTCAGAAGCAAGCTAAAGACAAAATGGATGCCCGTGTGAAGCGGCAAATGGATCGCGCTCACGAAGCGGTTGAGAAAGCCAAAGAGCTGGAGCTGGACGCCAAAGCCGTGATCATTATGGCCAAGGAACAGCTCACCGAACTCAAGGCAGATTATCAGCGCGCCAAAGCTGTAGCCAAGGCCGCTCGGGACGCCGCCAAAGACTTCGACAAAAAGAACAAGCCCGCTGCCAAGAAAGCACCCGCTAAGAAAAAGGCTCCGGCTAAGAAGGCCGCCGCCAAGAAAAAAGCCCCGGCCAAGAAAGCGGCTGCCAAGAAAAAGGCCCCGGCTAAAAAGGCGGCGGCCAAATCTTAACGACTAGGGAGCCTCCCTCAATGAGGGAGGTACTCACCGCCGTTGACATCCAGCGCCGCGCCAGTGATTGCCCGCGCGTAATCTGAGCCCAAGAATACCGCAGCCTTGGCGCAATCTGCATCGTCCGGAATCTCTCGCAAGGGGATATTGGCTGCCACTGCCTTTTTCTGTTCTTCCACACTGGGACCACCTGCCTGCTCGGTCATCTGGAAATAACCTTCCACTGACGGACCCCACATCCATCCCATATAGGCCGAGTTAACGCGGATATTGTGAGGACCCAACTCCAGCGCCAAATGCGAGGTGGCCGTTGCCAGCGCTGCCTTGGAGGCGCCGTAACCGCCCTGGGTGGGCATCGGCTTGCGGGTGACCATGGTATTAATCATCACAATGGAGCCACCGCCCTGCTGCTTCATATGAGGCACAACTTCCAGGGTTAAACCCATTGTGCCAAAGAAGTTAACGTCCATGGCTTCCCGCCAACTGCCAAGATTGGCCTGTTCAATGGGCTCAAAGCTACCGGGGTTATAGGCGCTGTTGATCAGCACATCGATTCGCCCAAAGGTATCGATGGTCTTGGAGACCAAGTCGGCGCACTGACTGCGGTCACTGATATCGGTGGCGACTTTAAGGATTTTGGTGTTCAGCCCTTCGTCCCGAATCAATTTTTCGGCGTCATCCAGTTTACTGGCAGTGCGGGCGCACATCGCCACATCGGCACCCTGCCGGGCGGCCTCTAATGCCAATTCCTGACCTAAGCCCGGGCCGATGCCGGATACGATAACCACTTTGTCTTTTAGTAACATGATGACCTTTCCATTATTGTTAGCTGTTGTCGGGAACTCGAGGCGTAAACTATGCAGCCTTTTACCTCTGTGTAGCGACACCCAGACTACCTCTCAACAGGCACCCGCCATACCATCCAAATGCAGGGGTATGTGACTTTATTCACCAGAGGGAGACGCCGCTTCAGTCATAAAAAAAGCCCCACCAGCAGTGCCGGCAGGGCTTTTGTATAGTGCGATACGGCTTGTAGAAAGGCCGTTTACTTGGCTTCGATCTGATAGTAGTCCATCAAAATCTGCGCCACCTCGGGACGGGAGAACTCCGGCGGCGGCGCAATGCCGTTACCCAGCATCTCGCGCACCTTGGTACCCGACAGCAGTACAAAGTCTTCTTTGCTGTGATCCGGTGCGTCCCGCATCATCACCACCTTGTTCAATTTCTTGGAATAGGCAGTGTGGTCGGCACGGTAAATGTCGATCAACAGTGCATCATCCGGCACTTTTTCATCGAAGATGGTTTGCGCATCAAAGCCGCCGTAGTAGTCCCCTACCCCGGCGTGGTCGCGACCCACAATCAGGTGGGTACAGCCACAGTTCTGACGGAAAACTGCGTGCAGCACTGCTTCCCGGGGGCCGGCATAAAGCATGTCAAAGCCGTAACCGGTGATCATCACCGTGTTGGCAGGGAAGTACACCTCCACCATTTTACGGATCGCCGCGTCACGGACGTGGGCGGGAATATCGCCAGGTTTCAGCTTGCCCAGCAGCATGTGAATCAGGATACCGTCGGTGCCCAGATCCTCCATCGCCATCCGGCACAGCTCTTCGTGTGCGCGGTGCATCGGGTTGCGGGTTTGGAAGGCCACAACCTTCTCCCAACCCCGCTCGGCGATTTCATTGCGGATCTCTACCGCAGTGCGGAAAGTGTCGGGGAAGTCATTCTGGAAGTAGGAGAAGTTCAGGACCTGGATTGGGCCTGACAACAGCACTTTACCCAGGCTGGTGAACGTTTTTACACCGGGGTGCTCAGGGTCCAGGGTACCAAAGATATTCTCAGCCATGAAAGAGATTTGCTCATCGCTGACCTGTTCGACGGCTTCCACATCCATGATAGCCAATACCGGATTGCCCTCGACATTGGGGTCGCGCAGGGCGATGCGGCTGCCCGCTTCGACGCCGGGTGCCGATTCAACCAGGTTAACAATGGGCACTGGCCAGAACAGGCCATCGCTGGTGTGCAGCTTTTCCGCCACACTTAAGGCGTCTGCCAGATTCATGTAGCCACTGAGAGGCGTAAAGTAGCCCGCGCCCAACATCACCGCATTGGCAGCTGCTGCCGAACTAATCAGCAGTGAAGGCAGGCTCTCAGCCTCGGCATTGAGGGCGTGATGCTTTTCAGTATCGTAGACGAACAGCGGATTGAGTTCGTCCGCGCCATGGGGCTTGATCATAGGTTCACTCCGAAAATCGAATATTAGATAACACCGCGTTCTTGAAGGGCTTTAACCAGTACCTCGACTTCTTCGTCCAGGCTCAACTCGTGGCTGTTGAGAACAATCTCCGGGGACTCCGGTGCCTCGTAGGGATCGTCGATACCGGTAAAGTTTTTGATCTCACCAGCCCGGGCCTTTTTGTACAGCCCTTTTGGATCGCGCTCTTCGGCAACATCCAAGGGCACGTTCACGTAGACTTCAATGAAATCCATATCGCTTTCGGCGTGCAGGGCGCGAACATTGTCGCGGTCCACGCGGTAGGGGCTGACAAAACTGCTCAGCACGATAACGCCGGTGTCGACAAACAGTTTGGCCACTTCACCGATGCGGCGGATGTTTTCGGCGCGATCTTCGGCTGAAAAGCCCAGGTTCTTGTTGATACCCATGCGGATATTGTCGCCGTCCAAGCGGTAGCAAAGATGGCCGCGCTCCATCAGCGCTTTCTCCAGTGCCACTGCCACGGTGCTTTTGCCACTGCCCGACAAGCCAGTAAACCACAGCGTCACGCCCTTTTGCTTGAGCAGCGCATTGCGGTCCTGACGGGAGACTTCGCCGTCATGCCAGGTTACGTTGGTTGCTTTGACTTCCGTCATGGGAATCTCCAGAGAGGGTTGAATTGCACTGGAGCGCATAATACGGGGGTGGTTTTCATTAGTAAAATGGGATATTAGAATAGTCACTATCGAAATTTTCGATACTCGAACCCAGCCTGAGTCACCACACTATGCAACGGCAACAATGAAATACAGTCTCCGCCAATTGGCGATTTTCCTCGCCGTCGCCCGCCACCAAAATGTGTCCCGCGCCGCGGAGGAACTGGCCCTGTCCCAGTCCGCTGCCAGTTCGGCACTGCAGACCCTGGAAAAAACCTATGGCGTCACTCTCTTTGAGAGACAGGGCAACAAACTGCGTCTCAACCCGGTGGGAGAAACCCTGCGTAAAGAGGCCGAGCAGCTCTATGCCCACTGTCGCCAGTTCGAACAGTTATTATTGGGGCACGACGAGCTGGGGCATTTAAAGGTCGGTGCCAGCTTCACCATTGGCAACCACCTAGTGGTGCGCTATCTGGCCGACTATCTGAATATATACCCAGAAGCCGACGTTGACCTGTTCACCGCCAACTCACCTGACGTGGTTAGCAAAGTACTCAACTACGAAGTGGATATCGGCATGGTTGAGCGGGAGGTTCAGCATCGGGACCTGGAGCTGATTCCCTGGATGGACGACGAGCTGCAGGTTTTTTGCAGCCCCGATCACCCTCTGGCCGCCAAGGGCGAGCTGAGCGATGCCGATATCAAGTCGACTCGCTGGATACTGCGGGAGCCTGCGTCCGGGGCCCGGCATACCTTTGATCGAGCCCTGTCCGACGTGCTGCCCGCCATGACTATCTACCGGGAATTCCGCCACAACGAAGCCATCAAAAGTGCCGTGGAGTCCGGCCTGGGGGTCGGCTGTTTGTCTCGGGTGGTGTTAAAGAAGGATTTTGAGAACCACACACTCCACCCCCTCAAACTGCGCGGGCGCAGCCTTAAACGCCAGTTCTATTTTGCCCTGCCCCGCAAGCGTCACCCCAGCAAGGCGATTGATGACTGGATACAAGTTTGCGCCCGTCCGCTGTTGTAACTCGCCCCATCAAGCCAGATAGCGCTCCCGATACTCGGCAAACATTGCCTTGAGGCCCTCTTCGGTAAAGCCAAATTGCTCCAGGGTGTAATCGTGGCTGGGGCGGGATTCCCGACGATTGGCCTCGCGATAGGTCTCCATAGCCTCACGGGCCGCGTCAGTGAGTGGCATACCGATAAACTGGTAGACCCGCTCAACCACCTTAAGGGGATCACTGACCGTATCCTTGTACCACACGTCCAGAAAGGCACCGGGATGCTGATCCCGCACCGCCATGGTGTGGCGGGTGCCCCGGGCAAACTTACCCGCCCACTGCTCGCCCACCACTTTGGGGTCGACGTCGTCACTCAGCATAATCCACAGGTTGTAGTTCATGCTGGCGGCGGAGGGGATGGTTTGGAGCGGGTCGCGATGAGTCTGTAAGATTTGCGCGTCCGGAAAGACCTCCAACAGCGTGGCACAGTGATGGAGGTGATGGGGGGTCTTCAACAGCCAGCGCTGGGCCTGCTGCCCCCGACGTTTCTTCTGCCACTGCAAACATTGCAGCAAGCGCTTGAGGTAGCGATACGCCGGTAGATTACTGTGGCTGTCGTTCCACTGCCCGTAACTGGGTACATTGCAGAAGGCGTCGGGCATAGTGCTTATAAAGCTGTGTTCCAGCAGCATAATGTCTTCGTCAGCGGCTACCGGGTCCATAGGGTGAATCGCCGCCAATTCGGGGTTGGCTTCCAGCATGGCGGCGACTTCGGCCTCGGCGGCAGTAATACGGCTGTCTTTGCTGACAAAATCCCAATCCAAATCCGGTGCCGGGTTGCGCACCTCATACCACAGCGGTGCATAAAACCGCGTGTCACTGGCAAGGATACGGTGCAGGTAGGTTGAGCCAGTGCGCTGTAAACCCACAATCACCACCGGCGCCTCAATTTTTTCGTCGAGGATTTCGGGATGCCGGCTGATCCAGCCCTCCACTTTGAGTCGATTGATCAGCAAATTGCGCAACCGTTCATACTGACCGGCCCGGCCAGCCAGTGTCAGATTGGCCTCTGTGTCCAGCGCATTGAGTAGCACCTTCAAGGGCTCGCGAAAGCTGTCGTCACCAAAGTCATCCAGGCCGGCGGCCGCACTGGCATCGGCAAGGATGGCATCAAAATCAAAGGTCACCTGGGGAATCTCGGTCATGGCGTGGCTCCGGCATTAAGATAAATAAAAGGGGCCTCACTGGGCTAGGTCGGCGACTTTCACCACCCGGCACTGGGGATCGACGACCTCCTCGGCGCCGATCCAACGAAAGGCCATGGTGCCTTCCCGGTGGCCGGTGGTATCCAGCCAGTTGGGCGTGCCGGGATCTTTGGCCGACACCACAATGCGGACGCTGCCGTCACTGTTGTACTGGGCGGTGTGCTTGTTGACGTGGATATCGACGTAGCGGTAATCGAGAGATTCCATCCAGTAGTTATTGAGCTGAAAGTTCCAGTTGTCGCAGTGGGGAATTTCGGCAACGTCAATCACCAGGGCTTCGTCGTCTGCCAGGGCAAAGTAACCGTGGTAGTAGTAAATATTGGGGTCGCCGCCCAGCTTCTGACAGTAGGCCTGGTCTGCCGCGGGGAGTTGGTTGGGGTGCTGTTTAAAGCCCGCGGCCCAATCGGCAAACAGACCGGCGGTGCCGTTAACAAAGGCGGCAACGCTGCGCAGCTGCGTGGCGAGGGCCTCAGCGCGGATTGGTTGGGGCTTGCCGCCGCCCTGGTCCAGGCGCTCAATCCGCAAGTCAGCCGCTTGCTCGCATTTGCGATCGAGGAAGGTTTGCCGGACCAACACGGCAACGGTGTCATCAGTAATCTGCAACCAATTGCCGGGCTGTGGATGTCGGGAAATGCGAATTTCCACTTGGCCGTCGTCGTCAACCTGCAGCCCACCGTGGGTATCCAGCGCGGCGACGCTGCGCATATTGCCGTCCTCTTCCTCGTAACCACCGGCAATGGCAATCAAGCCCAGATAGGCCACAGACCCGCGGGACCCGACGATACGGTAGTCGTTAAGGCCGTTAATCTCCGCCCGCTCATAGATGTTGTCCGGGTTGTCGGCCCCGATCTTGGCGGTTTCGTGGGAGGGTCGATAAAAGCTGGGAAAGTCGCGGTCACTGCACTCCACAAACATATCCAGCGCCACCCGGGTCAAGCGCGTCAGATAGCGCCAACCCTCGGCGCGGTGAAGCTCATCGCTGGCGGCGTCCTCCCGCAATATATGTTGTCCGGCAGCTTTTAGTTGGTCACAGAATTCAGACCATATTTCCCCGCTCATGACGGCGTCGCGACCTGAGTCCGGCATGGTTTCACCCCTTTTATTCTTTATCGTTTTGGGGACTATGCCACGCGGCTCAGCGGGGCTCTATCATCCAGACAGGTGAAGGCTAGTGCTGCTCTTCAGCTGCGCGGATTTGCCGGTACCACTCAGCGGGCTCATCAATCTCGCCATCATCTTTGAGGGGGGGATAAGCCAGCCCTTTGGAGCGACAAAAATCCCGCACTTCGGGGTGTGCCCATTCGAATAGGGTGCGCTGGTAGACCTCTGGCGCCAGCCTGGGACGATCGTAGAAGCCGGCGCGCTGGCGCTGATATTGCGCCTCGGAGAGGATGATCCCCCCCGCCACCGACACATTGTAGGACTGCACCATGCCCTGCATGGCGATGGTGATGTGCGCGTCGGCGAGGGAGCATGCCAGCTCACTGACGCCCCGCTTTTCCGCTCCCAGCAACACCGCAGTCGGCCGGGTGTAATCGGGCTCCCGGTAGTCCACCGCCTGGTCGTCAGTATGGGCCGCCAACACTTGAAAGCCCTGGGCTTGCAGGTCGGTAATCACTGTGGCGATATCCGGGTGGCGGTGTACTTTCACCCAACTGTGGCTGCCCATGGCGGTACCGCGAAAGGCACGGTAATCCTGGTCGCCAATTACTGCATGCATCTCGGCGACGCCGGCGGCATCGGCCGTGCGCACGATAGCTGACAGGTTGCGCCCCTTGTGGACGTTGTCAGTCACCACGGTCAAATCCGGTTGGCGGCGATCCAGCACCGACCGCAGGCGTTGATAGCGTTCCGGTGTCATTTTTTAACCGGGTCTACCACTGCCATGGTCAGGCGAGAGATGCATACTGGGCGCCCCTCTTTATCGGCAATGCGGATATCCCACACCTGGGTCGCCCGCCCGGCGTGCACCGGACTGGCGGTGGCATAGACCCGGCCCGAGGTCACTTTGCGGAGGTGATTGGCATTGATTTCCAGCCCCACTACCGCTTTGCCCTCCTCGGCGATCAAACTCGCCGCGATACTGCCGGCGGTTTCTGCTAGCGCCACTGAGGCACCGCCGTGAAGGATGCCATAAGGTTGGTGAGTGCGCTTGTCCACCGGCATCGAGACCACTAGATTATCGTCGTTGATCTGCTCCACGCGAATATCCAGGGTTTCCCCCAGAGTATCGACCAGGTGGCCATTAAGCTCCTCCACAGAGACGTTGCGCTTCCAAATTGACATCGTATTCTCCTCATCGCGTCGCCTATCGGCATATACTGGCGGGGCGGGCCAAGACCTTTGCGTCAAAGGTAAAGTCGGCGCGCCAACTTACTGATTTAATTAATCTACCGGGGCTTGGGGCTACGTAATAGCTGATACTTGGCCAAGCCGTTCGGAATGGTGGCAACGAAAGTTATCTCTGTTAACATTCCGAAAACCGTGTAAATTTACCACAAAGCTTCCGGACACCAGAGACGATCTCAAGAACAAAGGAGAAATTGCATGAGCACCATGCCCCGTAAAATCTATGATGAAGAGCATGAGCTGTTTCGCAGCTCGGTACGCAAATTTCTGGAAACCGAAGCCGCGCCCTACCATGCCCAGTGGGAAAAAGACGGCCAGGTAGACCGCCAACTGTGGATCAAGGCCGGAGAGCAAGGCTTCCTGAGCCCCACCGTTAGCGAAGAGTACGGCGGTGTCGGTGCCGATTTCCGCTACAACGCCATTGTTGACGAGGAAGTGTCTCGCAGCGGCTTTACCGGCATTGGCTGGGGTCTGCACTCGGATATCGCGGTGCCCTACATTTGCCGCTACGGTAGCGATGCCCAGAAAGAAAAATACCTGCCCAAGTGTGTCAGTGGCGAGATCATCACCGCCATTGCCATGACCGAGCCCGGCGCAGGCTCCGACTTGCAAGGTATTAAAACCACCGCCGTTAAAGATGGCGACGACTACATCGTCAACGGCTCAAAAACCTTCATCACCAACGGCCAGCTCGCCGATCTGGTGGTGGTCGTGGCCAAAACGGACCCCAGTGCCGGCAGCCGTGGGATCAGCTTGTTCCTGATCGAAGCCGGCACCCCGGGCTTCTCCAAGGGCAAAAACCTCGAGAAAGTGGGCATGAAGGCCCAGGATACCTCGGAGCTGTTCTTCCAGGATGTGCGCATCTCCAAGGATCAACTGCTGGGTGAAGAAGGCAAAGGCTTTGTCTATTTGATGCAGGATCTGCCCCAGGAGCGACTGAATATCGCCATTGGCGCCATCGCTAATGCTAAGTCTATCCTTGAGCAGACCATCGATTACGTCAAAGAGCGCAAGGCCTTTGGTACCGAGGTCGCCAGCTTCCAAAACACCCAGTTTAAGCTGGCGGAACTGGATACCGATGTCACCGTGGCCGAGGCCTACGTCGACCGCTGCATCGAGCTGCACCTGGAAGAAAAGTTCGACGCCGTGGCCGCAGCCAAAGCCAAACTGATGGCGACCGAGCTTCAGGGCCGGGTGATCGACGAGTGTCTGCAATTGCACGGTGGCTACGGTTACATGTGGGAGTATCCGGTTGCTCGTGCTTTCGCCGACGCCCGTGTGCAGCGCATCTACGGCGGCACCAACGAGATCATGAAACTGATCGTGGGCCGCGACCTGATCAAGTAAGCACTGCCAGCCGCGCACACGACAAAGGGGCCTGTTGGCCCCTTTTTCATTTTACCTATGGCTGGATAGGCCCGACTGAACCGCCCACTTATCCCAACTGGGCCATTACTGACTCATAGTCCCAAAATGCCCGCAGGGACACCAGTTTGCCCTCAGCGTCGGCTCGGTAGACAACAACCATATCTACCACTACCCGCATGTCGCCAGGCATGGTGTTGACCATGTGGACAACATTGGCACATTCATCACCGGCGGGGTGAGAAGACACAACCTGGAAATCGATGCTGCCAGGTGCGATGACGGTATCCCAAAAAGCTTCAATCGCCGCCTTCCCACGGTGCCCCTGCCCCGATGGGTCGAGGGGCGACTCCCCCACTGGGTCTTCCAGCACCGCGTCCTCGGAAAACAACGATAACCAGCCTTCTTTATCGCCGGCTGTCACGTATTCGCCAGATCGCTGGCTGGCTGTTTTAGCTAAGTGGGCCAAACCCATGGCATGACTCCCTATCCCTTAAAAACGCAACGTGACATCGAGACCGACGGTTTCCGGCTCGCCAAAATAGGCGGCGTGGTAGGTGCCCAAGCTAATGGAATGCACCTTGTACTCCTCATCGCTTAGGTTGCGGCCCCATACCGCGACTTCGAGCTGGCTGTCGCCCACCGGTATCTCCGAAAGCGAGACCCGCGCATTCACCAAGCCGTAGTCATCCAGGAAGAAACCGTCCAGGTCGTCGTTAAAGGCGGTACCGTAACGCTCGTCCCGCCAGCTGTAATCCACCGACGCTTTAAGTGCACCCAAGGGCGTCTGAGCCTGGTAATCTAGCCCTACGGTATAGCTGTGCTCCGGTGCATAGGGCATCACGGCACGACCAGCGATATTGTCGCCCTGGGTGGGGCTGCCATTGCGCTGATCGATGTACTCCACAAAATCGGCGTCGGTATAGCCATAGGACAACTGTAGCGTCAGCCCAGGTAGCAATACCGCCATCAGGTCCATTTCCAGACCGTCGATCTCTGCCTCACCCACGTTGTAGACGTCGGTCAGGAATATGGTGGCGTTGTTGGTAATCTGTTGCAGCTGCATGTCCTCGTATTCAGCCCGGAATACGGCGGCGTTGAAACTGAGGCGATTGTCCAGCCAGGTGGACTTTAGACCGGCTTCATAGGAGATCAACTGCTCTTCGTCAAAGGGTGGTTGAAAACCCGCTTCGGTGCTGCGCACATTGTAGCCGCCGGCCTTATAGGCGCTGACAACTTTGGCATAAGTGCTGAGGTCCTCATTCCAGTCGTAATCTACGGTCAGGCTGGGGTTGAAGTTACTCCACTCTTTACTGCCGGACTGCTTCCCGTTGGTGAAGTAAATCGTGCTGTTCTTGGTGGCGGAGCGATCATCAACGGTGTAACGGCCGCCAAGGGTCACATCCAGCTTGTGCTCTAAGGCCGCTGGTGACCAGGTCGCCTGACCATACAAGGCGTAGGCCTTAGCTTCGGAATCAATTACACGATCTTCAACCGGTGCTGGAGTGAAGGTGGGCGGTAGTGGCACCGTATCAAACTCCTCTTCCAGCCCTTCTTCCTCGAAGTAGTAGAGACCCGCCACATAACGCCACTCGGGACCATGCTCACCCACCAGCTGAAATTCTTGGGAAAACTGCTCTTGCTCTACGGTAACGTTAACCCGGAATCCCGGTGCGCCGCCGCCATAGTCTTGCACAATGCTCTCGTCGAGGTCTCGGTAGGCGGTGATGGATTTCAGCACCCCCACCGAGGTATCCAGGGTGGCAATCAGTGTGTGGCCGCTAACCTCAGTATCGCTGGGCTCTGTGCCCCCGCTCCATGCCCCCTTGCCACTGCGTTTTTCCTGGGTGGGCGGTGCCTGCCCCGGCACCACGGTCACTGTGGGTTGGTAGTAATGCTGCGGGCCGTCTATCTCAGAGAAGTCGTAGGCATAATCGACGGTGAGGCGATCACTGACGTCCCAGCGCAGCGCCAGTCGGGCGGCTTCTTTTTCTTCCTCACCAAAGTTTTCGCCCGAGCCAGTATTTTCTACCCAACCATCGTGGCCGGACACCAGATAGCTCAGCTTGGCCGCCACCGGGCCCATCTTCCCACTATCCACTTGGGTCAGTGAGCGGTAGTGATCGCGACTACCGGTGCTCAAGGTTTGACGAAAAGCAAAATCCTCAGCCGGCTTGGCGGTAATTAGATTGATCGCCCCACCTGTGGTGTTGCGGCCGTAGAGCGTGCCTTGGGGGCCCCGCAGTACCTCTATTCGCTCAAGGTCAGCCACATCGCTGGTCAAACCGATACTGCGCGCCACATAGACGCCGTCAATGTACACCCCAACCGCGGGGTCCTGGGTGGACTGACTGTCGTTGTTACCGACGCCCCGCATAAATACCACCAGGGAACTGCGGCTATTGGGGAACGGGGTAATAGTGACGTTGGGCGCCAGGCCGTCAACATCTCCCAAGTCTGTGACGCCAAAGCGCTCGAGCCGTTCTGAGGAAAACGCCACCAAAGAGATGGGGGTGTCCTGCAGGGACTGCTCTCTTTTTTCGGCGGTTACCAGCACCTCCTCGAGAGCGAGGGATCTGTCCTGGGCAATTGCCGATGTTGAAGTTAATACCGTAGCGGCACCCACAGCCGTAGCCAGGATGTGGCGGCGAAACAGTTTCATGGTCATCTCCCGGAATATTATTGTTAAAGTAAGGACTCTCAAACGACAAAATAGTCGCAGTAATACACGCCAATCAGCCATAATCCGTTTGGCTTAACGCCCTGCACAGCAAGGAAACAACTGTCTCTATGAGTGAATTTTCACCCCCAGGCGCCCTGCGAAATCCCCACGTACAATCGATATTGGCGTCGACCCGGCTGCGGCGATTGCGCTTACTGCCGGCCACTAAGAACCTGTTGCAGGCCAGCAAGTCGGTGGTATTGGACTGTGGTGACGGCCACCAGTTATTGGGGGAATACTCGCCCCAGTCCACTCGCAGCAGGGGCTTGGTAACGCTGATTCACGGCTGGGAAGGCAGTTCCCGCTCCACCTATTTGCTTTCGGCGGGCAGCGCGCTGTATCGCGCCGGCTATGACGTGTTTCGCCTTAACCTCCGGGACCACGGCCCCAGCCACCACCTCAACCACGAGCTATTCAATTCGGCGCGCTTAGACGAAGTGGTGGGCGCCATGCGCGCTATTCAAGACAATTACGGCCACGACTGGCAGTTTCTGGCGGGCTTTTCGCTGGGTGGGAATTTTGCGCTGCGGGTGGCAGCCCGGGCCGCTGACGCCGGTCTGCGCTTGCAACAGACCGTGGCAATCTGCCCGGTAGTCGACCCGGCCAACACCATGGATGCCCTGGAAAAGGGTTGGTGGCTCTACGAGAAATACTTTGTACGCAAATGGAAGCGCTCGCTGAAGCGCAAACTGGATTTTTATCCCGACCTGGGATACCGACAACACCTGCTGGAATTAGACGGCCTGCGGGCAATGAATGAGTACTTTGTCCCCCACCATACGCCCTTCCCCGACGTCGAGACCTACTTCCACAACTACAGTCTGCTTAACGGCGCACTGGAGACACTGGCAACCCCGGCCCATATCATCGCCACCCAGGACGACCCCATTATTTTGGCGGAGGACATGGCACGTCTGCCGGCCCACGACTGTCTGTCCCTGGAAATCAAACCCTTCGGCGGGCACTGCGGTTTTGTCAGCAATTACCGGCTCGACAGTTGGCTGGATCAACGGCTGATTGAGGTGATTAACCTGCGCCGCTACGATCAGGCGGCGGCGCAATAGACAAGACAACCTGCTGTTACTTGCCGCTAGTCCCTTGCCGCTAATCCCTTGCTGATAGGGCTTCATGGATGGCCAACACCCGCATGGCCTCCTCCACGTGCAGAGACTCCACCAGCTTGCCATCCACCAGTACCACGCCCTTGCCCTCGGCTTCGGCCTGCTTCCAGGCTTCGCGAATTCGCTCGGCGCGGCTGACCGCCTCCGCAGAAGGTGAGAATGCCTCATTGGTGGCGGCAATTTGCCGGGGGTGAATCAAGGTCTTGCCGTCAAAGCCAAGCTCGACACCCTGCCGGCAGGCCCGGGCCAGTCCCTCGTCATCCTCCAGGTCCAGGTGGACGCCATCAAAGACATCGACACCATTGGCGCGAGCGGCCAACACACTGGCGCTCAGGGAGGCCAGCAAGCCCAGGCGATCAGCCGTATGGGGAACGCGTAAATCCTTTGCCAAGTCTGAAGTGCCCAGCACAATGGCGTCCAAACGCGGGTCGGCCCCGGCGACGTCGTCGATATTGAGAATACCCCGGGGCGTTTCGGCCATCGCCCAGAGTTTTAACGCTGAGGCGGCTCCGGCCTGCTGAAGCACTTGAACCACCGCGTGAACTTCCGCCGCGGAATCCACCTTGGGCAGGCACAGAGCCGAGATTGGCTGATGAGCAAAGGCCTCTATATCCGCCCGGCCCCAGGGAGTGTCAAAACCATTAACCCTCACCACCAACTCGCGGTGACCGTAACCGCCGGCCTGCACAGCACTCAGCACTTGCTGCCGCGCTAACTCCTTCTGTCCGGGCGACACAGCGTCTTCCAGGTCAAGAATCAGCACATCGGCATCTAAGCCGCGGGCCTTCTCCAAGGCTCGGGCGTTAGAGCCGGGCATATACAACAAAGAACGACGCGGCGTAACAGACATGACTGGGCTCCCGGCAAAAGCGACATTTTAACACAATACCGACACACAAAAATTGCGAATCATTATCACTTGCCGATACACTATCACCCGCAATATTTTGCGATAATGCTTTTTCACTATTCCGATTAGCTGTGTCGTGGCCACACCCCATGACAGCCTGGAGACCGGAGCCCAATCGATGTCCCCTTTGATCCAGCCCCTGCGCTACTTTTCAGTCCGTATTTTGGCCCTGTTTGTCGCTCTGTTCGCTAGCTATTCCGCTAACAGCTTCGCCAATAACACTGCTCCAAAACCCGAGGCGGTGGTCAGCCACTACGCCGACCTGGCCTTCGCTATCTACAGCGATGCCCTGAGCAGCGCTGAAGCTCTGCAAGTCGC
The DNA here is from genome assembly GCF_016132545.1 of Spongiibacter nanhainus. Classification (GTDB taxonomy): domain Bacteria; phylum Pseudomonadota; class Gammaproteobacteria; order Pseudomonadales; family Spongiibacteraceae; genus Spongiibacter; species Spongiibacter nanhainus. Next base: position 1,622,934 of record NZ_CP066167.1, on the reverse strand, counting down.
CATTGAGCGCTTGCTGGCAGCGCCCAATGAAGCCCATTTGCAGGCAGCCAAAGCAGCCTGGCGCGAAGCCCGGATTCCCTACCAGCAGAGTGAAGTGTTCCGTTTTGGCAACCCTGTGGTGGACGACTGGGAGGGCAAGATGAATAGCTGGCCCCTGGACGAGGGGCTGATTGACTATGTCGCACCGGGCTATATACACGCCCTGGGTAATATCGGCGCGCAACTGAATATCATCGCCAACCCCAAGCTGCAATTGGGCGGCACCACCATCGACGCCAGTAACATCACCCCGGACCTGTTGCGGGACCTCCACGAGCTGGCCGGCTCCGAAGCCAATGTTGCCACCGGTTATCATGCCATCGAATTTTTGCTGTGGGGGCAGGACCTCAATGGTCACCAGCCCGGTGCCGGCGAGCGGCCCTGGACCGACTATGCACAAGGCGACAACTGCACCCATGGGCACTGCCAGCGCCGTGGCGACTATCTGCGCGCCGCCACCGAATTATTGCTGGAAGACTTAAAATATATGGTGGCCGAGTGGTCGCCAGAAGCCAACGACAACTACCGCGCAACGCTGCTGTCCCTACCCACGGACAAAGCCCTGGCCCGCATATTGTTTGGTATGGGCTCACTGTCACTGGGTGAGCTTGGCGGCGAGCGCATCAAGGTCGCCCTGGAAGCCAATTCCACCGAGGACGAACACGACTGCTTCAGCGACAATACCCACTGGTCCCATTACTACAATGGCGTGGGGATACAAAATATTTACCTGGGCCGCTACACCAGCTTGGCCGGCAAACAACTCTCCGGCCCCGCCATTGGCGACCTTGTAGCCGCACAAAACAAAGATGTGGACGCTGCCACCCGCCAGGCGCTGGAGGATACAGTGCGCTCCCTCACCGCGCTGACTAAACTGGCCGAGCGCGAGATCGACCCCATGCCCTTCGACCGCTTGATCGCCGAAGGCAACGACACGGGCGCCCAATTGCTGTCACAGATTCTCGATAACTTGGTGGTACAAACCCGGCAGCTGGAAAGTGCTGCCGCCGCCATCGACATAAATCCCAACGCCACGCTCTAGGCAGCACCTCAGTGCATGGCAGCCGGGGCTGGGAATTTGCCCGCCCTGGCGCCAAAATAGCATCCCGAGTCGCATCATCCCTTCAGTCGAGAACCGCTTGCCCATGACTTTGCTGTCCCGCTCTCTTATTTTTTGGCTTGCTACTGTCGTGACAGCAGCCCTCAGTGCCTGTAGCCCACCGCCAGAGCAGCAGGCAATCAAAGGTATGGTGGAACACAGCATACTTCCCGCCTACCGACAATTCGCCTCAGCAGCCAGTGACCTCTACCGCCAGACAAACACCTTTTGCGAGGCCCCCAACGCGGAAAATTATCGCGCCACACAGGAAGCCTGGCGCCAGGCGGTGCAGGGTTGGTCGGCGATCCAGTTCCTGCAGTTCGGGCCGCTGATGATCGATAATCAATCCTGGAAGATCCAATTTTGGCCCGATAAGAAAAACCTGATCGCCCGCAAGACTGAAGCACTGCTGGCCAGCGACGACGCGCTGGACATTGCCCGGGTCGATCGGGCCAGCGTGGTGGTGCAGGGGCTTTCCGCAATGGAGTATCTGCTGTTTGACACAACTGGTGGGCAACTGACGCGCTATAACAGCGATTCACCCCGCCCCTGTCAGGCCTTAGCAGCCATTGCCGGCCACCTTCAGCAAGTCGCTTCCCGACTCAATCACGCCTGGCAGCCGGAGCTGAACAACTACGCGGCCAAGCTGTTGTCCCCGGGGGCCGATAACGATGAGTACCCCTCTCGGCAGCAGGTACTGGTCACCCTGCTGGACAGCCTGGTTTACGGGGTGGAGTTGATCAAGCGGGATAAGCTGGAACGTCCTCTGGCCATTCCTGGTGACGGCGGTTTCCCCCAAGCCTACGTGCTGGAATGGTGGCGCAGCCAGTATTCCAAAGAAGCCGTTATCGCCAACTTGCAACACCTCCGAACGCTCTATACCGCTGGGCAAACCTTTGGTATCGATGACCTGATTGCCCACCAGCAGTACGCCGATCCTCCCCATCAAGCCCTGGCGGAGGCCATCACCAATCAGTTTGATGCCGCACTTAACAAACTGGCCGCCTTCGACACCAGTTTATTTTCTGCTGCCAGCAGCTCGTCAGACCCCGAGCTGCGGCAAGCCCTGTTGAACATTCACAGCGATATTGACGCACTGCTACACCTGCTGGAGGACGACTTACCCAAAGCGATGGGCCTCAGCTTAAGCTTCAATGCCAATGACGGAGACTAACAGTGTCGAGTAGACGCGATGTTTTGCGCTTAGGTGGCCTGGCCGCGGCAGGCATTGCACTGCCGCGTTTTTCCCTGGCCATGGCCAATCCTCAGGTCGATGACTACGACTATATCCTCACCGCCGAACCAGCGCGGAGTGAAGTTCTCGCCGGCACAGAAAGCGATATTCTGGGATTTAACGGCCAATTCCCCGCTCCTGTTATCCGCGCTAAACAGGGCCAGCGACTGCGGATTCGCTTTATCAATAAATTGAACGAGCCCACCACTATCCACTGGCACGGCATCCGCATCGACGTAGCCATGGATGGCGTGCCCTACCTGACCCAGCCCCCAATTCCCGCCGGGGGCGAGTTTCTCTACGATTTTGTCTGCCCCGATGCCGGCACCTTTTGGTACCACCCCCATATGAATAGCGTTAAGCAGCTGGGTATGGGTCTGGTGGGCGCCCTCATTGTCGATGAGAGCAGCGCTACGCCCTATCGGGATGTGATCATCGGCCTCAAGGATTGGCGTCTAAAATCCGATGGCACCTACCTACCCTTGTCATTGCCCCGAGAAGCCGCCCGCGCCGGAACTCTGGGTACCGTCGCCACGGTTAACGGCCGACAGCAACCGGTCATTCCCGTGCCAGCGGGCCAGGCTCTGCGATTGCGCTTTCTCAACATGGACAACACGCGGGTCTATACCATCGCCGTCGATGGTCGCGAACCTGTCTGCCTGGCTCTGGACGGAAGCCCATTGATACCGGCGCGCCCCTTCAAACAAGAGGCCATCGGTGCCGGCATGCGGGTGGACGTGGGCTTGATCGCCCCCACCGAGCCAGGTACAGAAATTGTCATTCACGATATGAAAGGGCGCTTTGGCGTCGAACTGTGCCGACTGCGTACCGTCGTCGAAGAAGGGGCTGCCGAGAAACCCGACAAAACGCTTCTCAGCCTGCCACCCAACCCTATTCCAGAGCCGGACCTGGAACATGCCGAAGCCCTGAGCTTTGTCTTTGAATGGCAGGGAGCGCTGTCGCCGACGTCGGCGGAGGGCGAGGTCAATCACAGTTTCTGGTTGATTAACCGCCGCGCCTGGGACAGCCATGCCGGCGCCGACCTTCCAGCGCCATTGGCAAGGCTAGAGCTAGGCAAAACATATGTGATCCAGCTTCACAACGCTACGCCACACCATCACCCCATCCATCTTCACGGCTTTATCTTCACGGTGCTGTCCTCTGACAAGCGGGATATCGATCCGTATCAGTGCGATACCATCCTGCTTGAGAAAAACGAGCGAGCGACAATTGCCCTCGTCGCCGATAACCCGGGACGCTGGATGTTCCACTGCCACGTGATTGAGCACATGAAAACCGGTCTAATGGGGTATATCCACGTCGCATAGGCAAAGAGCGGACTGAAATCCCCTACCGCATGTAATGCGCGCGACCACCTCGCCATGATAAAATTGGCGCTCAGTCCTGGGAGGACTCATGTCCCTTAGTGCCAGAGCCACCCTACTCGCCCTCTTCGTCATGCTGGCTACCGTCACAGCAGGCTATCTCGCGCGTGAAATGATCCTCAACCCCAAGCTGCTGGCAATAGAGCACCACAACGACCTTCAGGATATCAGTCGTTTCCGGGAGAGCCTCAATCGTTACCAACAAAACCTGGAAGACCGGGTAAAACGCATTCTCTCCGTGGCAGGCTTTTTGGAAGCCTTGGGCGAGACGGTCGAGTGGCGACCTTTTTTACAAGAGTTGGCCCGCATCGGGGGATACGAAGAACTCGACTACTTTATTCTGTCTGACGATGCCGGGCAAAATAGCGTGCTGCGCACCGCCGAATTGGCAGACAAGTACCAGGCCCCCCCTGCCGCTGGCGCCATGAATGAAATACTCAAACACGTTCTGCCCAGGTTGGAGGGCCATACCGGTGCCGCCATATCGGGACGCTTTTACAGTGAATCAGATGGCCCGCTGGTCTATGCCGCCACCCGAACGACATGGAGTAACAACCAGCTGCCAACCATCTACATTGCCATTCGTAGATTGAACCGAGACTTAATCAAGCAACTGAATCAGCAACTTGGGCTGGCTGCCTCCATCACCAGCCAGGGAGAACTCAACAGCGCACTAAAACGCTATAAGGTGCCCCTGGATAAGCGAACTCCGGATAACACCCTTTACACCCACGTACAGGGCGATGCCGGCAATGCCATCGCATCGCTGCGATTTGAAACCGGCCCCAGAGCCTTTGACGACAAGATTTTCAGCCCGACTTTTCTGGCGGCGATGAGCTTTGCGGTAGTCGCCTGGGCCGTCGTTCTGCTTCTGATGCGGCGCAGTGTCATCTATCCCATTCGCGATCTGGCAACGCAAATGCGATTGATCAGGCAGAACAGCAACTACAGCCAGCAGCTGAAAGTGTCGCTGGGAGGAGAATTCGACCAGTTGGTTAAGGAATGCAATGAACTGTTGACCCACGTTGACGGCCACACTCGGCAACTGGAGACCTTTTCATATAAAGATGCCTTAACTGGCCTGGGCAACCGGCGCCTGTTTCAAGAGCGCCTGGATTATCAATGGCGACTGGCCAAACGAAACAGCCTGACCATCAGTGCGGTGGTGTTTGATCTCGACTACTTCAAACAGTACAACGACAGTTATGGTCATACGGAGGGGGACATCGTCCTGCGGGAATTTGCGCAGGTCCTGGAGCAAAACTTCACCCGCGACACGGATGTTATCGCTCGCACCGGTGGAGAAGAGTTTATCGCCCTACTGCTTGATGTTCAGGAGCAGGACGCCTTTAACCTGGCTGATAATGCATTGAGTCAGTTGCGTCGAAGAGCGATCCCCCACTCAGCAAGCGGCGACGACAGCAAAGTCGTCACCGCCTGTGCCGGCGTCGCCTCTATCCTGCCCACCGACCAGCAATCTGCGGAAACGCTGATTCGCCAGGCTGACGCGGCCTTGTACCGCGCCAAAAACGCCGGCCGGGATCAAGCTATGCGCTACCACCCCGCTGGCATCTTTTCCCTACAGCGCAATGCAGATCAGTAATCGCTGGCGCCCCTGAGCCTGCTGAGCGCATAAGCCTGTTTAGAGCAAGTAAATCGGCCTAACCCAAGGCCTTAATCAAATAGTCCAGTTCTGCTTCTGCCCCTTTGTCGGTCTCGGCCAGAATAAATTTTTCCACCTTGCCACCCACCAGCGGGATTTTCGCTTTGCAGTAGTGGGTTATTTCATACACGCAACCATCGCCATCCGGTTTCAGTGAGAAGTCCGCACTGATCTTCACTGGCTGACCCTGTACTTCAACCTGCAGCGTGCCAGTCCAACCTTCGCCATCCCACTGCCATTGTTCCACGAAACTTAGGGACTGCCGGCTATTAAAAACCTTGGCCAGCACCGATGGCAGCTCCCGCTCTACATCCCGCGACATGGTCACAGTGGCGCTGTCGTCATCGGTTTCAATCTCACACTCGGCGTTAAACTCCCCAAGCGCTTCACTGCGGTCTACACGAAATTGCGGATCAGAAAGCATCTCCCACACCGTATCCAGGTCGTGGTCGATGGTACATTTGACGGTCATACCGGTTCCTTATTGGCTTGCTTGTTATTTTGATTTTTGACTTTTTATTACTCTCACAGCGCCGCCACGACACAGTCATGACGGCGCTGTGTAAAAGAAGTTTAGCGTAGATCGACAGGCGCGCTTAGTCCCACCGCGCCATTCATCTTACTGCAGCAACCTCAGCGCTCAAAGAACTGCCGATAGACGATCATTCCCACCAACATAGACAGGGCAAACACCACAAACAGTCCATTTCCGGCCAACAGTGCTACCAGAGCGGGAGCAGGACACAGGCCACTGAGCCCCCAGCCTACCCCAAAGATAACCGCACCGCCCACCAAGCGGGCATCAATATCACTGCGGGTGGGGAGGGAAAAAGACTCAGCAAAGGCCGGCTTTTCCCGCGCCCAAACCCAGCGATAACCAATGCCCGCCACGGCCAACGCAGCCCCCATAACCAGCGCCAGGCTCGGGTCCCACTGACCGAAGATATCCAAAAAATTTTGTACCTTGGCGGGATTGGCCATACCCGATAAAGCGATACCCGCGCCGAACAATACCCCTGACAGAATGACTTGCAAATAACGCATCATAGCCCTTCTCCCAGCACGTGGCGCAGAATAAAGACGGTCACCATGCCGGAAGCCATAAAGGTGCCGGTAGCCACAATGGAGCGCGCCGATAGCCGGGAGATACCGCAGACGCCATGGCCCGAGGTACAACCTGATCCGAGCCGGGCACCAAAACCCACCACAATCCCGCCGATCACCATCATCGTTGTCGATGCTACGGGCACGCTGTTAGCCAGGGCCCCCGTCGATAACGCCACCAGTGCGGCGCCGACGAACAATCCCACAACAAACAGGAGCCGCCAGTTGCGTTCCCAACCTTTTTCCATGGCCGCACCGGCCACAATCCCGGAAATACCCGCTATCCGTCCTATCGAAAACATCAGCAACACTGCGGAGCCGCCTATAAGCGCGCCTCCCAGCAGCGAAGAAATGGGTGTGAATGCCGTCGCCTCTACCATGGTTTCCTCCAAAATGACGCCACAATACGGGAGCCATAATATACCCCCCTAGGTATATTTTACCAGACTCCAGCATTGAGATTAGCTACCGCCTGAAAGCGCCCTTAGCTGGGCCAGAGCAGCAGGTCGAGAGGCTCCCTAAGCCCGCTTAAAGCGCGCCATCTCCTCGGCGATATCCGGATGGGAGCGGGACAGACGGCGAGACTCTTCGTCTTCGTAGCGTTCCAGTATGGTCTTTAGCCGGCGGCTGACAGCGGTGCAGGTGCGGATCATTTCCAGCTTGGGCCAGGTCGCTCGCTCCCCTTCCAGAACCAGAAAACGCAATTGATCACTGGTGATTTCGGTCAGTAATTTAGCGGGATTAAAGAAGCGATAGCGAGGGATGATATTGACGTCGCCGGTATACTCCTGAGACACCAAATCATTGGCCATATTGGCCATCCGCCGGGCCCGGGGGAAACTCCGCAGGTAGCGCTGTGCCAGCACGTTGCCGGTGCGACAGACCTCCTTGGCGCTGCGCATTGCAGCGTGGCGCAGAGAGCTTCCCAGCCCAGCTTGACTGGCTTTACTGTCGTGCAGCAACCACAGCACGATTGGGTTGGTCTGACTGACGATAAAGTGGTTGACGCCGTAGAGACGGGACAGGCGCTTGGCGGGCAAATCGTCACTGAAAGAACCATCTATCCAGCGGCGGCTGGCCAGATACGGCTGGGGATGCCCCATGACATTCTTGGCTTCCAGCATCACCGGCGGGAAGGCCCCCGGTACCGCACAACTGGCAAGGACGGCCTTGCGGATATAGACATTGGGCGAGGCAATGGCATTGAGCAAACGGGATTTTTGATGCACATCCGACGGCGACACCGAGATATTGATATAACGTCCAGTGCGCTCAAATGCCTCCTGGAAAGTCATATCCGGCACCATGTCGGCAATTTTTTCAGTCAGGCTGCGGTGATTGATGCGGGGCGTCGCACCGGACTTGCCACCCTGGACCAGGCTGGCATCGGTATTGAGCATCTCAATCAAATTTTCGATGGTGAGGTAATCGGTCAGTTCTTCGTTTGTGCGGGTCCCCAGTACCGCCGCGATCAATGATCCGGCGCTGGCGCCGGAGATCACATCCGGCAACAGGTCCTGCTCAAGTAGCGCTTTCACCACACCGAGATGGAAGTTTCCCAGCACAGCGCCACCACTGAGCATCAACGCTGACTTGCCGTAGCAGCGGTCGGCACGGCGAAAAAAGTCCAGCCGTTCACTAAAATCCGGCGTGTCGCCGTCAAAGTCTGCCAAGTGATCCAGGGCGTCGGTGATGGCGTCGATATAGTCGTGTATCAGCTGTTTGGTACCAAACTTGGCCCGGTTGTACAAAACCGGTTTGCCCATGCCCCCGAGGTTGCCGTGAATGCCCTCATTCAGCGAATATAACAAGCCGTGGCTATCACCCCGCTCTCGAAAGTGCTGCAGGCGCTGAAGGCGCGAGCGAATATTCATATAGTCGTACAGACTGCTGCGATCTTCCTGCCGCCATTGCGCCAAGCCCGAGCGGTTGTCGTGCAGCTGAGCCAACTCCTGCCACTCTGCATAGCTGTTGGCATCGAGCATATTTTTTTCGATTTGCTTCAGAGACACGGGCAACTCCCTGCTTCCATGAGTGGGTCTGGTGGCTAGCGGGCAGCGTCGTAGGAGGGGCGCTGACTCCGCCACTCTTCCATATCAACACACGGGTAGCAATACTGATTGACGGTATCGATAAGACGCAGCATCGAGCCGAGATGACTGCCAATTACCGGTTTACCGGACGTCAGTATCGCCACCGATAACTCCCGTTGAGGGTCCGCCCAACAGAATATATTGGAAAAACCAATGTGGCCAAATGCATTGGGAGAGTGCCTGCCAAACATCCCGAAGACCCTGCCACCCAGCATGGCGCCGGCGCTATAGCGCACAGGAAACACCAACGAGCGGTCAAACTGTGGCGGCGCCGCTTCCCGGGTCAATTGGTTCACCGTCAAGGGCGACATCACCGACTTGCCCTGCCACTGACCATTGTCCACCAACATTTCAAAAAAGCGACAGGCCTCTTCTGCAGTGGCATAGAGGTTCCCGGATGGGACCTGGGCACTGAGAAATTCCGGCTTGTTGGAAATTTCCACCGCTGCATCCACTTTCGCACCGAGGATTTTTTCCAACTGCCAACCCACCGGTCCGATATTGGGCAGGCCCGTAACGAGGTTTTCTGCCGCTTTGTGGTGAACACTCTCGGGCAGACCAAAACTGAAATAATCCATGCCCAAAGGCTTGCGGAAGACCTTGTCGTTGTACTGATTGATATCCAAACCAGTCACTACACGCACCAGTTCGGCGAGAATAAAACCGCCAGTAAGGGCGTGATAGGCCACTACCCGGCCATCAATATCCAAGGCCTTTTGACGACAGATAATCTCGAGGGTTTTCTCGGTGTCGTAGAGGGTCTCTACCGGGACATCGTCCGGGACACCCGGTACACCAGCCCGGTGGCACAGCAATTGGTAGATGGTGATATTGGCTTTGCCACCCTGGGCGAACTGGGGGATATAGTAACTGACTGGGTGTAGAAGGTTAATCTTGCCCTCTTCCGCCAACTTGTGAATCAGAGCCGCCGCCACCACTTTAGAGGCGGAAAACAGACATACCGGGGTATCCAAGGTTGCCGGTCGCGGCTGTGGCGCGTCAAAATCGCCAGCATAACCAATGCAGCGGTTTAGCAGCATGTCACCGCCGCGACGCAGGCAGATACTCACCATTGGATGCATGCCACTGGCGTAAAGCTTCTCGCCAAGCTGCCAAATCTCTTCAATATCGTCCTGGGGTATAGCTTGGCGGTCAGCAGGAACCTCCCTGGCATCTTTATGGAAGTTCGCCTCATCAACGACAGGCAGGTTGTGGCCACGCAGTACGCGTCGTTCGAGAGAGTGGAGCGGGCGTTGGAACAACATTATTGACCTTTTATCGGTGCCGGGGTTACAGATTTCTAACCTGTCTTATACCACGATCACCTTTTAGACACTATTGTCTAATATACGGCCATCTAACTGCTAGGTCCCTAAAGCCCAGGTCCACAAAACCCAATTACCTAAAGCCTAGGTCCCTAAAACCCAGGTCGCTAGAGACTAGCTTCCTAACAGTAAGCCCTGGGGCAGGCCGAGCAGCACAGACGGTCAAGACAACGACCTTCAGCTGTCGACAGTCTATGCTTGCAGGTCCGAGAGTGGCTTAGGCCCCCCGTAAAGATGCCCCTGCATAAAATCCACGCCGATGTCCCGCAAACGCTCCACCACCACAGGCCGCTCCACGAATTCGGCAATGGTGCGTTTGCCTAAAACATGGCAGATGTCGTTGATCGAGCGAACCATGGCCTCGTGGACCTGATTCTTATCCAGATCGTGAACAAAAAGCCCGTCAATTTTGACAAAATCCACCGGCAGCTCCTGAAGATAAGCAAAGGACGACATGCCGGTACCAAAGTCGTCCAGCGCAAATTGCCCGCCCAGCTCGTGGATTTGCTGAATAAAGCGTGTCACCACTGCAAAATTGGTAATCGCCACTGTCTCGGTAATTTCAAAGCAAATCACACTGGCATCCACATTGGATCGCTGCAGACTGCGATAGACAAATTCCAAAAACTCTTCCTGACACAAGGATTGTCCGGAGATATTAATGGAGAACATCGCCTTGGACATGATCTCCTGGGGCAAGGAGGAAATAAACTCCATCATCGTCTTGATCACCCAGCGATCGATTTGGGGCATCAAGCCAAAGCGCTCGGCCGCTGGTAAAAATTGACCGGCACCAAGTAATTCCCCGTCCAGCTCCATTCTCACCAGCAGCTCATAGTAGTGGCAATCCTTGCCATCATTGATGGGCAGGATTTTTTCTGTCACCAGCGAAAACGCATCCCGGCTTAGCGCATCATTGATACGGTGCACCCAGTCCATGTCGTCGTGCAGGCGGCTGAGCTGTTTGTCCTGAGTGTCATAAACATGCACGCGACCGCGGCCACTATCCTTGGCGGAAAACAGCGCCACATCGGCCTGGCTCATCACCGCCTCTCGGGTTATTTGCCCCTCGTCGATAAGCACCACGCCCACGCTGATGGAGACCCGGTGGGCGATGCCACTCCAGATAAAGTTCATTTTGCGCACCGCTTTGACCAGTCGCGTCGCCACCGAGCGGGCTTCAAAAACATCGACGTTACTGAGCAGAATGGCAAACTCATCGCCGCCGGTGCGACACAGAACATCACCAACAAACAATTCGGTGCGAAGACGCTCGGCAACGCCTTCAATCAAATTGTCCCCGGCGCTGTGACCACTGGTATCGTTGATCAGCTTGAACTGATCAATATCCACATAGAGCAAAGCATGGGTACGGGAACTGGCAACAGCGTCGTCCACCAAGTTTTCCAGGCGCAGTTCAAACTCCCGACGCCCCGGCAAGCCAGTGAGGGAGTCGCAGCGCTCATCCAAGGCCAGGGCCAACTCTTCGGCGTCGAGTTGAAACATCAATAAACTGAAGCCTTCGGTACCCTCCTCGCCCACTACTGGCGCGATTTCGGTCCGCCATTCACGACCGGCTGCCGTAGCTGCTCCGGCCACCAATGCCCTGAGTCCCTCAGGGCGGGTCGTGGCATCGGCAAAAGAGAGAGGACCGCTTTCGCTTTTGAAAATAAGAATGTCATCGATGGCGACCCCGACGGCAATAAGCGGCCGGGAATGCTGCTCTGATCCCTCCTTGCTATCGGCAAAGCAGGTCTCGGCAGTGCGATTATAAAAAACCACTCGCCAGTCCAGGTCGATGCCGATGACGGGATCTTTGAGACTGTTTAATAAACTCTCAACCTGCATCACCACCTCGACACTACTCCTCCAACGGCAAGGTAAAATAGAAGGTGGCGCCCTTACCCGGTATCGATTCAAGCCAGATTTTGCCGCCGTGCCAGCGCACGATCTTTTCGCAAATGGCGAGACCTACCCCTGTAGCATTGTTGCCATTAAGGCCCTCATCCCGATGGAACAGGTTGAACAGACTACGGTGATATTCGGGGCTGATGCCCACGCCATTGTCACTCACGCTAAACAGCCAGTTGCGCTCCTTGGTCACGGCCTTAATAGTAATATCCGGAACCTGGTCATCGGCGTAGCGAAGCGCATTGGAAATCAGATTCTGGAATAGCTGTATCAATTGCCGACGACAGGCGTAAACCCGCGGCAGAGTATCGCAGTGCAAATTGGCATGACTGGCGAGAAATTCATCGCCAAGATTGGTCAACACATCATTGATCACAGCGTTGCAATCGACCATTTCCCGAGACTCATTGAAGCGCCCCGCGGATGTCAGCGAAATCAACTTATTGAGAGCGGACTGCATCTCGTCGACGCTGCCCTTGACCGCCATAACATCCTCGGCCACCTCGGGGGGCGAGATTTCTGCCGCCCGACTACCGATGCGCTTCATCGCATCCACAGCTTGATTCAAGGGCACCTGCAAATCACGGGCAACCAGGTGCGAGAGTTGCTCAACTTCGTTAACCAAACCGATTAGTTGATGGCGGCTGCGGGCGAGCGCCACCAAATCCCGATAAGACGACAATGCCGTGTAAATAACCGAGAACAAACGGTCCTGTGTTAATTCTGTTTTAGCCCGATAGTCGTTGATATCGTAGACTTTGAGCACACGCCGCTCTGGCGCCAGTCCGGGCTGCCCGGTGCGCAGGACAATACGGACAAAGTGGTTGCCCAACTCTTGGCGGATATAACGCGCTACTTCTAAACCGGCGTCGTCGGTCTCCATCACAACGTCCAACAGGACGATAGCGATATCCGGGTGCTCGGACAGCAGCTGGCGCGCCTCTGCACCACTGTAGGCCGAAATAAAATCCAGGTGGCGGCCGGCAAAACTGAAATCGTGCAGGGCGAGCCGGGTCACCACATGCACTTCTTCTTCGTCGTCGACCAGCAAAATCTTCCACGACTTTTTGGCCGCTTCGCGAACAGCCGGATCGATGTCTTCACGGGCAAGACTCAACCCACCGACTGCGTCGACTGAATTGTCTTGACTGGCTTGATCAGCAGCCATAACGAAGCGACTCCATCACACTATAAGGACGCGGTGTCGATAACGACAACCCATATTGGTACAACTGGATTATCCGCGTTCACCCTGCAACTGGCAACTTGCCCATTATTCCACCGGACTGAATTGCCTCCTGCCCATTTTGATACTTGATAGTGCTGAGGCGAGAGTAACTCAGCAAGGCATCTAACACGGTCCCAATCAATTGCTGGCGGGTCAGCTCCGTTTTCGCGCAGTAGGAACTGATGTCATAGCGCTGTAAATAACCACTATCAAAACCCACGCCGGGCTGCCCGCTACGCAATACCACTCTCACCGCACTGTTCAATAATCCCTCGCGAACGTCCTTGACCAAATCCAGACCGGCGCTGTCGGTTTCCATCACCACATCCAGTAAAATCAAGGCAATGTCACCGCATGTCCGCATAATCTCCCGGGCCTCACTGGCGGAATACGCATGTAACAAAGCCACTGGCCGTCTGTTGCACAACAAGCCATCCAGGACCATTGCCGTGACGGCATGCATCATTGGCTCATCATCCACAACCAGCACATACAGCGGCGGATTCGATTCCGGCTCGACAGTCTCGTTAGGTGCTGATTCTTCGGAGAAGATCAGCATTTCATCCGGCTCCGTCATAGGGCATCCTGCTCGCCGTAACGGCTTATTTTGCTGATGTCTGCCGGAAAGCGGATCCTAAAGGTCGTACCCACACCAACTTCACTCTCCACATCCAAGCTACCGTAGAGCTGGTGAGAAAGCAGGTTCATGACGATATGCATCCCCAGTCCGGAGCCACCACTGTCCCGCCGGGTGGTAAAGAAAGGTTCGAACATACGCTCAAGGTGGAGAGGTGTGATCCCGCAGCCATCATCACTGTAAGTCAACGTGATATCGCTGCTGTCCCCGCTTACCTGTAGGCGCAATGTGCCACTACCGCCCTCTGGATAGGCGTGATCCAGAGAGTTCATTACCAGGTTGGTCAGTATCTGAGATAGTGCACCCGGCTTGCTATGGGCCTGAACAGATCCATCGCAATCGAACTGTATATCAATACCACGTTTATCGAGTTGAGGCCGCAGACTAACGAGCAGTTCACCAATGTGAGCGCGCAGACCAAAGCGCCGCAACTCATCGTTGTTGGTGTCCACCGCCACTTGCTTCAAACTCTTAATAAGCTCGCTGGCACGGTTTAAGTTAGCAAATACTATTTCACTGCTTTGAGAGGCGGTATCCAGGTAGTTCTCCAAGGCAGAATGGGTCAACGACTCGTGTTTATAGTCGTCCAGCACCCTTGCCGTTGCGGCTTTTAGGGTGGACACAGCGGTTACGCCGATGCCTAAAGGGGTGTTGATTTCATGGGTAACGCCAGCCACCAACTCACCCAAGGAAACCATTTTTTCATTGGCGACAAGTGTATTTTTTGCCGCAGTGAGCTGTTGCAGGGCCGCACTCAGTTGCTGGTTGCTGACGTCGACTTCTTTTGTTTTAAGTTCGAGGTCGCGCTTAATGGCTATCGCCTCTCGATCTCGGTCTTCCAAGCGCTCCTGCAGACCATCAATGGCTTTATCCAGCATCGCCACTTCACGCAGCCACATCTCAGAACTCGGCGCCGATGGCTCGCCTTCGATCTTCTGGTTAAGACTGGAGAGAGATGCCGACAATTGCCAGTTCACCCGGCGCGCCATTGGTACGGTCACAGCGCAAAGCAGCAGAGGCGCCGCCACTGCCACGGCTAGCCACCACAAAGACAGGCCAATTATGAAGTGCGTCGCGACGACCAGCAGACAAGCCAGTAGCAATAGCAACACAGCTGGCATCACTACCAGATCCCTGCACAGCACGGCAAAAATGCCGCGAGGCTGGTTTGCCGGCACGGTGGACCTCAGGCTGAATTGCCGTGGACTGTCGGCGCCCACCGCTAGGTGGGCTACCGCCGTGGACCTGGGCATATAACACGACTCAAGGGGAACAAGATGTCCCACCATATCGCCGATCAAGACATTGATTCTATTGTGTTAATTACCTACCCAAGCAAGCGCTCGCCAGCCCCCTAGGGCAGCATCAGGTCGATACGCTCGTCGTGAAAAATATCTGCGCCCGGCGCCAACATTTCCACATAGCGGTCGAAATATAGAAACTGTTTGAGCAACATGGTGAAGGAGCGCGGGAAACGAATACCGTAGTCCCGAGCAATACTGCCGAGATCGCTGAGCATGGCATTGATACCGTCGGCACCTCGACCCTCCAAAACATCGGCGGGATCCATGGCATTAAGGCCGCGAAACAGGGTGGCGATATCGGCCGTCAGGCGGTCTACATCGACCTTCTCCCGGGTAATACCGACCTTGACCATGGCCTCGGCCATCTGCCGATAGTCCTCGCTGCCAATACCGCTAAACAGCGCAAACATGGCCTGCCAGGCCTCGGGCTGAATGCGCCCCACCATGCCAAAATCGATAAAGCCCACTCGCCCATCGGGTAATAGCATCAAATTGCCGCTGTGGAGATCGGCGTGAAAGAAAGGACACTGGGTTAAACTGGCAAACCAGGTATTAAGAGCGTGGAATAAACTCTCGGTAGCGTTCACGCCGCTGGCCGATGGCGCGGTATCGGTGAGTGCTTTGCCGTAGAGACGCTCCATGGTCAGCACTCGGTCCCCAGAAGCCTGCTCATAGGGTTTGGGGGCCACCACCTCTTTGTTGCCAGTGGCAGCGAGAAAATGCCGGAATTCCCGCAGGTTATTGGCCTCTTTGCGAAAGTCACACTCGTCGATCATCGATTGGTACATTTCCGCCACCAGCCCGGCGATGGCGTCCCGA
This sequence comes from Spongiibacter nanhainus, assembly GCF_016132545.1. Lineage (GTDB taxonomy): Bacteria > Pseudomonadota > Gammaproteobacteria > Pseudomonadales > Spongiibacteraceae > Spongiibacter > Spongiibacter nanhainus. The sequence continues at coordinate 1,607,093 of NZ_CP066167.1, read as the reverse complement.
TCGGTGTGGGGCATAATCAATTCAAACAAGCGCGTCAGCAGGTAGACCGCGTTGAGGTCCGTGGTGAGGACCGCTTGAACGCCTGGCTTTTGAACCTTGACCACCACATCCTCACCGCTCACCAGCGTCGCGGCATGCACCTGGGCAATGGAGGCCGATGCCAAAGCTTCGGGGTCGATGTGGGCAAACACCTGGTCAATGGGGCAACCCAGATCCTGCTCTATAGTCTGACGAATACGGGTGAACGGGATGGCCGGAGTCTGGTCAAGGCATTTCTGGAACTCGTCTACGTACTCCTTGGGAAACAGCGAGGGCGAACTGGCGATAAATTGACCGAACTTGATATAGGTGGCGCCAAGGGACTCAAACAATTCCCGCAGCTCCTGGGGCGTCGGCTGACGCCATTGTATTAACCAGCGCAACGCCTTGGGGTACACCCGCCTTACCGTTTGGGCAAGGCGCAAAGAACCGCGCAACCCCAGCTCCGCCAGTCCCACGTTTCGCGCCGCCGAAAGCTCACTGCCAAATTGTTTACCTCTGCTTAGCAGACCGGGCATGCTGTCATTCTCCAATGGGTCGATATGGGGGCTATTATGCCTAACTCCCCCGGCAGATCACCCCTCCCCGTCAAAACGATTATGGCAGTGCTCCACAGGCTGAACTATGCTAGCCCTCTCAATAACAACAGGGACGGCACAGATGCACGATATCGGTATTTTTTGCGACGAGATTCCGGTGCCCGGCGAGGGCGGCGCAGAACACACCAACGACTGCTGCAGTCAGCGGGATGCCTTGACCTACGATATTAACGGCACCGACATCAGCCTGCCGGTACTGGTCAACGAAGCCGCCATGCTGATGAATCAGTTCACCGTCAGTGCCAAACGGGTCAAAGCCCTGCTTGAAGGCACCGGCTTTCGTCCGGTGGAGATTTTTCCCGGCAAAGCGCTGATGCAACTGCTGGCGGTGGATTATCGCAAAAATGACCTGGGTGACTACAACGAAGCCGCCATTATTTTTCCGGTTTTAGCGCCCGGCGAGTCACGCCCGCTGCCGCTGGTCGGCCCGATGATTCGCACCGTCAAGGGCACACTACATAACTTTGTCTACCGCATGCCGGTGGACCAAAACTTTACCACCCACGCCGGACGCTTTATCTGGGGCTTTCCCAAGTGGGTGTCCACCGTGGACATCAGCTTTGACGAAAAACGGGCGAGCGCGACTTTTGAAGATCAAGGCGAGTTAGTCTTTGCCATTGAATCCCCCGCCACCGGCAAGATCGCGGCCAAACCCCAAACCGCGCCCTCTCTCGCCATTCGCGATGGCCGTGCTTGGCGCACCTTTGGTGTGACCGAGGGCGAAGGCATGACCGTCAAACTGGGCGGCAAGGCTCCCACCATCGGCAACACCCATCCACTGGCCAAACTGCTGCGGGAACTGGGCTTGCCTAAACGCCCCATGATGAGTGTGTCTATGCAGCACGTGCGCTTGCGGTTTGATGGCGCCGAGTCTGTCCCAGTGGGTCAGCCCTTCTCCTCCACGCCACAGTGACGCAGAACTGAGAAGAAGCTATTGGGGCTAGGGAGCAAGGCCCCTTAAGGCCCGAGCAACGTCGGCGATCAATGCCGGCCCCCGATAGATAAACCCGGTGTAAACCTGAACCAGTGACGCGCCGGCGCGCATTTTTTCTGCCGCAGCGTCGCCACTGTCGATGCCACCGACGCCGATTATCGGCAGTTTGCCATCGAGCTCCTCAGCGAGGATTCTAACCGCCTGAGTCGATGCCTCTCTGACCGGGCGGCCGCTCAGCCCCCCTGCTTCAGCCCCGTGGGGCAAGTGCTTGACGGCGTCCCGAGCGATAGTGGTATTGGTGGCAATCACTCCGTCGATCTGCTGATCAATCAACACCTTGGCCACGCCCCGCAAATCCGCCTCGGCCATATCGGGGGCAATTTTAACGGCGATGGGTACATAGCGACCATGAGTCTGGGATAACTGCTTTTGCTCCGCCTTTAAGGCAGCCAACAAATCAATGAGAGGCTGACCAAATTGGAGATCCCGGAGCCCCGGGGTATTGGGGGAGGAAAGATTGACCGTTATATAACTGGCCAGGGGATAGACCTTATTCAAACAGTGCAGATAATCATCCACCGCCTGTTCCGCCGGCGTGTCTTTATTTTTACCGATGTTGATCCCCAGCACTCCGTCGTAGCCGCTGCGACGCACAGCATCAACCAGCTGGTCGACGCCACGGTTATTGAAGCCCATGCGGTTAATAATGGCGGATGCCTCGGGCAGACGAAACAGGCGCGGTAAAGGATTGCCCGGCTGGGGCCGGGGTGTCACTGTGCCGATTTCAATAAAACCAAAGCCCAGCGCGGCCAAGCCGCGGATATGACGACCGTCTTTGTCCAGTCCGGCCGCCAAGCCCACCGGATTGGGAAACTCCACCCCCATCACCGTTCTCGGGTCCGCAGCCGGAGGTGTAGCCAGTAGGCTGCTCAAGCCCAGGCGCTGTGCTGCCGAGAGTGCGCTTAAGGCCAGGTCGTGAGAGGTTTCCGTAGGCAGACAAAACAATGCTCTGCGCAGCAATGAGTACATGAGGCTGGGACCCTATAGGCTATCGACAGGAATAATCGGTGCGGAGTAATCCGCGCGGGGCGCTAGCATAGCGAATCCCCTCGCCGACGTCATGCCCGGCTGAGCGCCGGGCGGCGGGTGATTAGGCTGAAGTGTGCAAGCCACACTCGCGGTTTTCCGCGACTTTGGTGGGGTCGAAGTAGTGCTTACAGCTAGGCAGATCGTGCTCCGCCATAAAGGCGTCGATATCCGACTCGTTCCAATAAAAAATCGGCGCCACCTTGAGGACACCGCGACCATCCCAAGACAATACATCCAGACTCTGGCGAAAGGCCGTCTCTTCTTTGCGGATGCCAGTCAGCCAGATTTTCGGCTGCAGTTCCTCAAAAGCCCGGTTGAAGGGTTCCAGTTTGACCTGCCGGGTAAACTCGGCATGCAGATCCGGGTTGTCGTCCGGATGGGGAATGCCCCCCATCAAAGCGTTGCGGCGCTCCGCAGTGACTTCGGGGATGTACACCCGCAGATTGGGCTGAAGTCGTTTGATCAGCTTTTCCGCCACCCGATAGGTATCGGGCACGTTGTAGCCGCTATCCACCCACACGATGGGAGTCTCGGGGGCGACATCCGTAATCAGCTTTAGCATCACCGCCGCATTGGGCGCGAAGCTGGTGGACCCCATCATCGGCTCACCCAAACACGCCGCCCAGCGGATAATATCGGCCGGGGATTGGTCGCGAAGCTGCTGATTAAGGCTGTCCAGGTCGAGATCCATGACGGGACTCATTTGCTGATTAACGGTGGGGAACTGTAGCACAGCTCCCAACAACAACCAACAAATTCCTTTAAAATCAGCATGTTATAACAAATACACATATAGTTATAACAAATACGTTTTTTATTCCCTATCGGTCAAACCTTATTCCTGGAGACTTTTCGATACCACCTCAAAGACATCGCTGGACAGTTCCGGCACCGCCATAATGCTGTTCAGCGCGTCTTTCATCAGGGTTTGAGCGCCAGGCAAATACTTGCGCCACTTGGTGAGGGGCACCAGCAGGCGCGAGGCAATTTGCGGATTACTGCGATCCAATTGCTTCACCTGATCGGCCAGGAACTGATAGGCCGCTCCGTCGGATTGGTGGAAATTCACCGTATTCTGCGCGCAAAAGGCACCGATCAATGCCCGCACTTTGTTGGGGTTGCGGATATCAAAGGCGGGGTGAGCCATCAATTCTTTAACAGTTTCCAGCGTACCCGGCTGGCGATTGGTAGCCTGGACCTGGAACCACTGATTGACCACCAGCGGTTCGTGTTGCCAGTCCTGGTAGAACCGCCACAGCGCCTCGGTATGGTAGGGATGCAGATTGTGCACCAACGCAGTCAGCGCCGACAGCCGGTCAGTCATATTCTGGCTACTGTCGAACTGCGCCTTAGCCAAACCTTGGCACTCGTCATCGTCACACAACATCAGGTAGGCCAAGGCCGTATTCTTCAAGCTGCGCTGGGCAATCTGATCGGCTTCGGGACGATAGACTTCGTCACTGGTATTGGCGCGGTAGCAAGCCATCAACACATCTCGCAGCGATTCCGCCAGCGCATAACGCACCGCTTCACGGGCCCGATAGATACCGTGTACATCCACCGGCTCAATCACTTCCGCCAAATACGCCTCAGAGGGCAGCTGAAGAGTGAGTGCCACCATGGCTTTATCCAGGGAGTCATCGCTCAGCAAGGCCCGAAAGGCATCGACCAAGTCCTCGCTGACCTGGTAGCTGTCGGCATCGGCAGTCATGGCGCGGCGAATCTCCGCCACCCCCAGAACCTGGCTGGCGTCCCAGCGACAGAAGCCATCGCTGTCGCTTCGCATCAGCCGCAGCAGCTGCTGCCGACTGTAGTCGTAGTCCAGTTTTACCGGAGCCGAGAAACCCCGCAGCAAGCTGGGTACCGGCTCTTCTTTAATGTTGTTGAACACGAAGCGCTGTTCGCTTTCGGTCACGTCCAGCACCATCTGGGTGTTGTCTGAGGTTTCCGGGTCCGCAGGGGTTCCATCCAGCTCCAGCCGCAGTGCCCCCGCCTCACCCAACAGCGCCACCGCCAGGGGAATATGCATGGGCGCCTTCTCCGCTTGCCCCGGTGTGGGCGGACACTGCTGCTGAACAGTCAGGGTGTAGGTTTCGCTGTCGGCATCATAGTACCCGGCCACCTTCAAGCGGGGCGTGCCAGCCTGGGAATACCACAGCCGGAATTGTCCCAGGTCGCGACCACTGGCATCTTCCATCGCCTTGACGAAATCCTCGCAGGTCACCGCCTGACCGTCGTGACGCTCAAAGTACAAGTCGCTGCCCCGGCGGAAATCCTCCGGTCCCAGCAAGGTGTGCAGCATACGCACCACCTCGGCGCCTTTTTCGTAGATCGTGACGGTGTAGAAATTGGAGATTTCTATAAAAGAGTCGGGGCGAATGGGGTGCGCCATTGGACCGGCATCTTCGGCAAACTGGGCGGTACGCAGCAGGCTGACATCCTCCACCCTCTTTACTGTCGCCGAGCCCATATCGGAGGAAAACTGCGCGTCCCGGAATACGGTGAAGCCTTCTTTCAAACTCAGCTGAAACCAGTCACGACAGGTCACGCGATTACCAGACCAGTTGTGGAAGTACTCGTGGGCGACCACGCCCTCTACGCGCTGAAAGCCCAGGTCTGTTGTGGTCTCGGGCTTGGCCAGCACGCAGGAGGTGTTGAAAATATTGAGGCTTTTGTTTTCCATCGCCCCCATATTGAAGTCGTCCACCGCGACGATATTAAAGATATCCAGATCGTACTCGCGGCCATACACTTTCTCGTCCCAGCGCATGGCATTTTTCAATGAGGTCATGGCGTGGTCGCATTTATCGAGATCCTTGTCCTCGACATAGATATGCAGGTCGACCTCCCGACCACTGCAGGTGGTGAAGCAGTCAGACACCCGGGACAAGTCCCCGGCCACCAGCGCAAACAAATAAGCCGGTTTAGGGAAGGGATCGTGCCACACCGTGCGGTGGCGCCCGTCCTCCAGTTCCTCGGCTACCGTCAGGTTGCCATTGGATAGCAGAACCGGGTAACGACTCCGCTCGGCGACGATTTCCACCTCAAACTCCGACATCACATCGGGGCGATCCAGGTAGTAAGTGATCTTGCGGAAACCTTCGGCCTCACATTGAGTACAAAACATGCCGCTGGATTTGTACAACCCCTCCAGCGAGGTGTTCTCCTGTGGGCGAATCTGAGTTCGGCACGACAGGGTAAAGGCGTCGGGCACACCCTCAATGTGCAGTGTCTCGCCACTGATCCGGCGACGCTCTTGTGCTACCGGCTGACCGTCGATTTCCAGCGCCAACAGCTCCAACTCGGTACCGTGCAAGGTCAATTCCGCCGGCCCCGGTTCTGCATTGGGATTGCGCCGAAGGGTGAGCACCGAGTCCACCACCGTCGACTCCTCTGCCAATTCAAAACGCAACTGAGTGCGATCGATTAGATAATCCGGTTCTCGGTAGTCCTTGAGGTAAATTGTGCGGGGTTGCGCGTCGCGCATGGTAAAACTCCTGCCTGTCGGCACTGTTGTCGCCGGCATTGCCGACCTATCGACGGAATGTCTATCTGGAGAGAAAACCTCGATTTTACGGCCGTAAGGGCCTATTCAAGGCTGGAAAACGCTACCTGATAGCCGCCAAACTTACGAATATTAATAACACCGGTATCAAAAATCAGATATTGGCCTTTGATACCCAGCAGCTGCCCTTCGACCTTACTCTGCTTGTCGAAGTTCATGGATTTCACTTTGGTAGGATACTCCAGCACCGGGTAAGAAATGTGCTGCGGGGGCACCGAATCTATGGCCTGTAGCGCCTGCACGCCGAAGCGCTGCTGCAGCATAGCTACCTCGTTGGCGCACTCCGCGGCCAGCTCATCCCGGCGCGCGGCCAGGTCCACCTCGTCCGGCGAGCCCTTAAGCATGGCCTGCCAACTGGTCTTATCGGCGACATGGGCCTTGTAGATCGTTTCCAGCAAGCCGGACTGCAGGCGATTGCTAACCCGGTAAATCGGCAGCGCCGCCACGGCTCCCTGGTCGATCCAGCGAGTGGGGACCTGGCTGTGACGGGTAATACCCACTTTGACCCCCGAAGAATTGGCCAGGTAGACGATATGGTCAATCATGCAATGCTCGTCGCCCCACTCCGGCTCCCGGCAGGTACCCTCGAAGTAGTGGCATTTTTCCGGGCTGACAATACAGCTATCGCACTGAGCCAGGCGCTTAAAACAGGGAAAGCAGTAGCCCTGATTGAAACTCTTCTTGGTGGCACGGCCACAATGCACGCAGTTGATCTGCTCAAGGAAGGTCAACTTAAGGGTATTACCCAGCAGACCGTTTAAATCCAGAGCGTCGTCACCGACCCGCAATTGGTATTGCGCCTGCTCGCCGTCCAGGGCGGCGCGCATCTTGGCCAGAGGCCCACGTAATTCCGATTCAGCCATGGACTATTTAGCCCACTTGATAGTCTGCAGTGGATCCACCGGCTGGTCGTCGCACATTTCACCTTCGGCTTTGCTACCACGATCGATATAGCCCACCCGCTCCTGCTCCGGCAGGCGCTGCTCGCCGTAGGCGATCACTGCGGCCATGCAATGTTCCCGTTGCTCCGGGGTTAATGGCCGACCATCGGGCCACTTGCCGATTTCCACCGCCAGCTTAAGGGCGCGGTAGATATCGGGGTTCATCTGCTGAATAAGCTGTTGATAGTCCATGGCTAGTGCAACCGAGTTAATAAGGAAACAAGTATATCAGAGGGCCGGCGGCGCGCGGCGGGACGTGAGGGCCGAGAACCCGCCTAAAACCAGCCCCAGAATAAGGCCACTAAGGTGAGCGGTATTGGCGATGTCGCCAAAGCCCAGTAGCTTGGCAAAACCGACAAAACACAATACCAACCACAGCAACATGACGACCGCGATTCCAGGCGTTAGTGGAAAAGCCTGGTCTGGGCGCAGGCGATTCCAGACAATGATGTAGCCCAGCAAACCGTAGATAACGCCGGACATGCCACCGAATAGCGACTGACTCACCATCGCCTGAGCAAGGTTGGACCCGGTCGCCACCAGCAAGACCACACCCAGCAGATGCCAGGGGCCGCGGCGCTGCTCAATCATTCCGCCCAGCTCCCACAGCCACAGGCCATTAAAGGCAATGTGCAGCAGACCAAAATGTAAAAATATCGGCGTAACCAAACGCCAGTACTCGCCGGTAGGCCAACTGCCCTGCAATTGATTGCCGACAATCTCAAACTGATAAAAGCTCAGTAAGGGTATCCACTGGAACTGTCGATCCAGTGTGACCAGGCCGGCGCCGGCGACACTGAGCAACAGCAACACCAGAACCATCGGTGTGTGTAGCAGGTGGCGACGGCTCCGCCCGCGGCTTACAGTGCGAAGGTTTACTGTGTCGGTCGGGGTCAGCTCACCCTCCCGCCATTGCCGGTAGAGCGTTTGCACCTGCTGGGAATGGGCGTCGCTGCCCACCCACAGAACCTGTTTGCCCTGCTCTTCGGTGATACGGTGGGGAATATTGTACTGCCACAGCAGAGAGGATAACGTCTTGAGAGACACATCCAGTGGCAGTTTTAGCGCCGCACGTAACGCCACGTTTTCAGTCATCGCTATCCTCGCGGGGCAAGTGGCCGCCCCAGCCAAGTTTGTCCCGGCAGCTAGCGTAAAAACTGTGATCCAAGGGGTGAATCAGCCGTAATTTGTGACGCTTCTTACGCACGTAAATACAGTCTCCCGGCTTGGTGGTGAGACGCACCTGACCATCGCAGGTCACTGGCGGCTCCACCACGTTGCTGCGGCCCACCACCATTTTAATTTCACTACTGCCGTCCACCACGATGGGGCGACTGCTTAAGGTATGGGGGAACATCGGCACGATGGCGATGGCATCCAGCTTGGGGTGCATGATTGGTCCGCCCGCGGACAGCGAGTAGGCCGTGGAGCCCGTGGGGGTGGAGACTATTAATCCGTCCGAACGCTGCCGGTAGACAAATTCACCGTCGACAAACAATTCAAACTCCATCATGTGACCGGAAGTCCCGGAGTTGAGCACCACATCATTGAGCGCGTCGCCGCGCCCCACTGGCTCGTTATCCCGCTGCACCTCGACGTCTAATAAAAAGCGCTTTTCCAGGCGGAACTGCCCATCCAGTACGGGCCCCACCTGGGACTCGATTTCGTCGGGCCAAATATCGGTTAAAAAGCCTAAACGGCCTCGGTTTACGCCCAGCACCGGCACACTGTGACGAACCAGGGTGCGGGCCGCACCGAGCAGACTGCCGTCCCCCCCCACCACAATAATGAGGTCGCACACTTCGCCGATCATTTTGCGGGGGCTAACGCCGACCCGCTCGTTGGGGATCGGTTGAGTCACCGGTACCAATTGGGCCAATTCCTGGTCCAGCACCACTTTTAGATTTCGGGCCTCTAAAAATGCCAGCAGGCGTCCCAGGGTTTCTATCACCCCGTTGCCCTCTCGGCCGATAACCCCGATGTTGCGGAATTGCTCCATATCACTGCCACTCATTGCAAGGGGCCATTATACTCACGCCGCGGGGCGCAAAAATACCGTTGCGTGGTCGCACGGCGCAGTTGCCACTTTTATCTAATAACATGCGAGGACCACCTGATCGCCAGCCCCGAGCATCAACACTACCGTTCTCCCTGGGTACGGGCCTTGGCCTGGAGCTGTTTCGGCCCAGTGCTTTTGCCCTCCGATCCCCAGTCTTCCGGCCCCGCCCTCACCCCGCCCGACCTGCCTCTCAACGAGACCCGCAAACGCTGGCTGGCTAGTTTAGACGCCGATGACCGCCCACTGCGGGACCACCTCGAGCAACATTGCCACAGCCCCCGGCTAGGACTGGTATTTGAAAGCCTGTGGCATTTCTTTATCAGTAACGATCCGGACTGTGAGCTCACCGCCCACAACCTGGCAGTGCGAGACGGCAAACGCACCGTCGGGGAATTCGATATCATTTACTATCAGCACAGCACTGGGCGTTACTTTCACCTGGAGTTGGCAGTTAAATTCTTCCTTTATCACCCCAGCGGCGAGCACAATCCGCTGTCCAATTGGCTGGGGCCCAACAGCGCCGATCGGCTGGACCGCAAACTGGATAGATTGGTCGACCACCAATTGCGCTTATCTCGAACGAGATTCGGCCACCGCCAACTTGCCGAATTGGGCATCAGTGGGGTCAGCACACAGCTCCATTTTGGCGGCATGCTGTTTTACCCGCCCGAGGCAGAGGTTCACCCCTGCCCCAACTTGCACCCCGACCATTTACGAGGGCACTGGCAAACTGTGTCTACCTTTTTGGCGAGCGGTGAAATACAAAGATGGCGAGTACTGGCCAAACCTGACTGGCTGGCAGCAGACTTTAGCATGGGCATGCCATTTGATAGCGACGCCTTGGGCCGGGCCCAGCAACGGCCCATTATGGCGATTAATCCCGCGGGACAGCGGCAATTTATTACCCCTGACGACTGGCCCCAGCACCGCCGGCCTGCCGGGAGCTAATCACCAAATACCGTTGGAAAACCCCGGCGCCCCTGCAGGCCGCCGGTGTGCACAAGCAGCACCCGCCCCCAGCCAGCCAACTCTCCGGTGCGGTGCATTGCAGCGGCGGCATAGCACAGTTTAGCGGTATACACCGGATCCAGGGGAATGCCCTGATCCGCCTCGAAGCCCGGCACAAACTCCACGAGCTCGGGACTGAGGCGGCCAAAACCACCGAGATGAAAGCGCTTGTCCACCCTCCACGGCGCAGCCGGTCTCCCCGCCAGGGCTGTGGCAATATCACGCTCCACTTGCGCCGTTTGCTTTAAGGGCGAAATACCCACCACCTCGGTAGTGACAGGCAGAGCACTGGCCAGGCCGGCCAGGGTGGTGCCGCTGCCGCAGGCCAGCATCACACGGTGATACACCCCTTGGGGTATCCATCTGGCAATGTCGGCACAGCCCCGCAAGCCCAGCTCACCGGCGCCACCCTCGGGAATCAGATACGCATTGGGAAAAGCAGTAAGACAATCCGCCTGCCACTGCGGGTCGTAACGGCGCCGGTAGGCACCGTAGCCAACAAACTGAATGGTCATGCCCCAGCGCTTGGCGTCCTCCAACATCGCCGTGGAGTCTTGCCCATCGCCCCGCACCAAACCCACTGTAGACAAACCAACCTGATGCCCCAGGGCGGCCAAAGCATGGAGGTGATTGGACCAGGGCCCGCCGAAGCTTACCAGAGTAGCGGCACCCCGTTGGCGGGCAGCCTCCAGATGCCGCTGCAGCTTGTACCACTTGTTGCCGGACGCCGCACCGTGGAGTTGATCGAGCCGCAGGATATCGATACCGGGGTCTCGCCACCCGGCCAAGCTTTCAATGACCGGAGCCAATGACACACCTCTAATTCAACGACGCCATATGCTGCTGACAGCGATCGTTTTCACCGGGACGGAATAAGCTGGGGCGCTTCACCTTGGCGACTGGCTGCCCGCATACCTCGCCATCGCTGTCGCAGTAGCGACAGATCGGCAAGCGATAGTGGAGCAACCACGCCTGGTAGAGCTCGATATCAACGCGGCAGCGCTGGGCGGCAAAAGCGATGGGGTCACGCAGGTATTCCGGCAGCTCGTCCCGCGTAATCACCAGGTGCTCGATACCCGGGTGGTAAGCGACAAATGACAGCCCCTTTTGGCACATATCGTCCAACAGGTGCTTGTCGCTGTTGAGCATTAGCTGGCGGTTTTGGGTGCGCAATTCGCCCAGCTCACTGCGCAGTTCCACCACTTCCATCACCCGTTGATAGATTTCTTCTTCCCGCTTGGCGATGGACTCCTCGTACTGCCCCGCCTGCTCTTTCAGCTGCTTTTGCAGCTCTTCGTCATAGCTGTCTTTAAGCGTGGCAATCTCACTCTCCAGACGCGTATCTCCCGCATCGTGGACATGAGCCTCGATTTCCCGCTGCTTCTCTTCCAGCCAGCGGCTCTGTTTATCGAGCTTGGCACTAAGCTGGTCGTTTTTCTGGGCACTCTCAGTCAATCGCGCTTTTAATTTGGCGATCACCGACTCCCGCTGCGCCAACGCCTCGCTGTGGCGATCCTCCAGCTCAGCGATTTCCCGTTGATAGTGCTCAGCCTGAGTGGCAAAACGCAATCGCTCGGCGCCGCGCATGGCGGTAAGCTTCTCACGGTAGCGGCGATTAAAGCAGGATTGTGGCGCGGCGACTGTGGATTGCTGAGCTGGAGGCTCTGCGGCAACAGGGGGCTCAATTGGCCTCGCGGGGGTGTCCTCTGACACTGCCCCATCGACATCTGGCTCGGGGCTGGCCTGCTGACTGAAAAAGCTCGACACACCGAGCTTTGGGCCGAGCTGGCTGCCCTGATCGGCAATAATACCCAGCCGATTGCGCTGCACGGCTCGGCTCAGCTCGTCGAAGGTGCCGTCTCCCTGCATAACCGGATCCCACAGTTGGTCCCGATACCAAGACACCGGACAGGCACTGCGGCAGGCAACCCGCGCCGGTCCCTCGCCGAGATCCGGGCCAAAACTGGCTTGGTCTAGCAGGTGACGAAGGGGAATATTCCAGCCTCGGCCCACCCTGCCGGTGCGATCAAACTGAATGGTGAAGAATACAGCGCCGACAATTTTGAGACGCTGGCTAATTTGGATAAAACAGGCGTGAAGGTGCTCGCCGGAAAAATCGGGAATACCGACCACATCATCCAGCACTGCTTCAAACTCTGTATAGAACATCTCCTTCACAACTCGATCGTCGCGAAAGAACATGATCGCTTCGGTCAACGCTTGCACTATACCGCTCCTGGCGCTTTATCTTTCTGGGGAGACTATAACGCGTTCACAGAAATTTTGCGGAATACTTGCAGGCACACAAAGACGAAAGAGTCGCACAATATGCGCGGCACGACACATTGGTAGTAAGGTGTAAAAGGGTATAAAGGAAGGAGGTCAGAAAACCCAGACGACTCTGGTAAAAGTGGCGGACCGGACGGGACTCGAACCCGCGACCTCCGGCGTGACAGGCCGGCATTCTAACCAACTGAACTACCGGTCCGCATACTTTTAGATCGGGCAAATTACGCTGCCTAGACGACTCGACTCTGGTGGGTGGTGACGGGATCGAACCGCCGACCCTCTGCTTGTAAGGCAGATGCTCTCCCAGCTGAGCTAACCACCCGTCGTTCGAGTGAGGCGCATTCTACAGTAATGGATTGGCTTGTCAAACCTTCTCCCCGATTTTTTTAAATTTTTATGAAAAATAGCTATACCGCTGATTTTGCTCATTTTTTATACAACCTCTGAGCGTAAATGACGGCCTTCTAGAGAGCCGTAATCACGCCGACTTAGGCGCAGCTGTACAGGTGGGCACAGGGTGATTACCATAGGCGCCCTCGCCCGCGACAAGACCCTGGGCGAGACAGAAGACAGGGACTATATACCCCTCATTTATTGCTCCAGCCCGAGATGCCCCGTGGAAATATACAAAGAGTTCACCTTCGAGGCGGCCCATCGCCTGCCCAATGTACCCGAGGGCCACAAATGTGCGCGCCTGCATGGCCACAGTTTTCGAGTCGGCCTTTATATAGAAGGCGAACCCGAGCCGGAAACAGGCTGGATTATGGATTTTTCAGACCTCAAGCGAATTTTCCAGCCCACCTATGACAGGCTGGATCATCATTACCTCAATGATATCCCCGGCCTGGAAAACCCCACCAGCGAAAACCTGGCTATCTGGATATGGGATCAACTCAAACCCCAATTACCGGCACTGAGCCGGGTCGAGCTGCGGGAAACGTGCACCAGCGGATGCGTGTATACCGGTCCGAAATAGGCGTTTGCACGCACCATAAAATTGCACATTCTAGCTCTCGCACAAAAAAGTGCATTTTGGTAACACGTTACCATCGTCAACTCTTGACGTAACACTTATTCACAGCTATGGCCTTCCTGACCGATGAGTGACACTTTAGCGACAAAACCTGATAAAACTTCTACAAAAAACCCTTAACTAATTGTTTTATATATATTTATATCAAATGATTAATTTTTGAACAATTTGTTACAGGCCCGGTAGTAGCGGTGTTTTAGCGCTAAATTGACAACTTACCCACCAAGTTATCCACAGAATATGTGGACAACCCTGCCAACGGAAAACTGTGCATTTCCGTTACCATAGGGAAAACGTTAGCCCCGCAGCCAAGGGTGAGGCCCACTATTTGGCTTTTTGGAATAAGGGATTTCCACAAACCTGCTCTGAAGAAATAATACGCTCGACTGAACACAAAAAAGGCGGCCATAAAGGCCGCCTTTCTTTGCTACGCCTTGAAGCGCCAGGGACTAACTGATCCAGGCGATTAATGACGATAACAGGTCATAGAACCAAGTCTTAACACTTTGCCACCAGGCCGGCTGTTCTCGCCACTCTTTATCCAAGTTGGCCCGGTCCAAAATATAGGCATGGATGGCATATGCATCCTCCTCACTGAGAACATCGTCAAAACCAACCATTCCCGCTTTTTTCATGATGCCGTCCAAAACAATGGCATTGAAGTTGTCGTGAAACACCCTGGGCAGATGCCGCAGGTCTGGCACGCCCCCGCCAGACACGGCGTCTTGACCGTGGCAGGCACTGCAGTAACGGTGGTAGAGGTTACGCCCACGGCTCAACACCTCCTCGTCTTCCGTCAAGCGCGGCGGTGGCTCATGGATTTGCAGGGGTGGGTTTTCGGGCAGGCTCGCCTCACCGCCCAGCTTAAAGGTCAGCACTCGGCTGGGAGGTGGCGCGTGATCCCGGGACATTCCTCCCATCAAGCCAAAACCGCCGCCCCACCCCACCAGGACAGTCAAATATTGCTCACCGTCGACTTCGTAGCTTACCGGCGGCGCCATAATGCCCGCGCGGGTCGGGTACGACCAAACAATGTCACCACTATCATCGGCCACAGCCAGCAAGCGCTCATCAGAAGTGCCCTGAAAGACCAGGCGTCCGGCCGTCGCCAGTACCCCACCATTCCAGGTCAGGGGGTGCTGAATTTTCCAGGCAGGCGCCCGGGCCACCGGATCCCAGGCCAACAAATGTCCCTCGGTCATTTTTCTGATCAGGAACTGGGATAACACCGGATCGGGAACTCCGGGCTGCTCGGGGTCGACACCAAAGTTCCAGTGACCCCACTGAAACTCAAAATTCTCATCGTCGACATACTGGTAGAGGCTTTCCATGGTGGGGATGTAGACATAGCCAGTATCGGGACTAAAAGCCATGGGGTGCCAATTGTGGGCACCAATTGAGGAGGGTCTAATCAACTCAGCCTGTTCCGGGAAGCGGGCGATATCGGTTTCTACCGGACGACCGGTTTCCATATCGTAATGAGTGGCCCAGTTGATTCGCGCAAAGGGATCGGCGGAAATTAGCTCACCACTCTCGCGGTCGATCACAAAGAAGAAGCCGTTTTTGGGAGCGTGCCAAATTACCTTGCGCGACTCACCGTCGACCTCCATATCCGCCAGCATAATGGGCTGAGTCGCCGTGTAATCCCAGGTTTCAGCGGGGGTTTCCTGGTAGTGCCACAGGTATTCGCCAGTGTCCGGATCGAGAGCGACGATTGATGACAGGTAAAGGTTGTCGCCGCCCTCAGGGCTGCGAACCCGGTGGTTCCAAGGTGAGCCGTTGCCCACACCGATGTAGAGCTGGTCCAGCTCGGGGTCGTAGACGATGGAATCCCACACCGTGCCACCACCGCCGAACTTCCACCACTCCCCGGTCCAGGTCTCTGCGGCCCGCCGCATGGCATCATTTTCAAAACCATCAGCCGGATTGCCGGGTACCGTGTAAAACTTCCACACCTGTTCGCCGGTATCCACGTCGTAGGCGGCGACAAAGCCCCTCACCCCGTATTCGGCGCCACCATTGCCAATAAAGACCAGACCTTTGGCGGCGCGGGGAGCGCCGGTGATGGTGTAAGGGTACTTGTCGATATCAGCGGTCTGGGTGGACCAGAGCTTGTCGCCAGTGTCTGCGTCCAGGGCAATCAGCCGGGCGTCCAAGGTACCAACAAAGATCTTGCCCTCGTAGAGAGCCACACCGCGATTGACTACGTCGCAACAGGCCATCTTGGCCCACTCCCGCGGTACCTCGGGATCGTACTTCCAGAGCAATTCGCCGCTCCGGGCATCCAGCGCATACACCACACTCCAGTTGCCAGTGACATACATCACACCGTCAACCACCAGCGGTGTTCCTTCCAAACCCCGGTTGAAATCTGTGTCGAACGACCACGCCAAGCCCAGCTTATCCACGGTGTCGCGATTGATCGCCTTCAGCGGGCTGTAGCGTTGTTCACGATAGCTCTTACCGTAGGACAGCCAGTCTCCACCGGGATTGGCGGCAATGGCGTCAGTATCAACACCGGCGGCAGCACCGCCCTGTTGCGCCCAGGCCCCTCCGGCAGTAAACAAAACCAGGCAACACAGCAGCAGGCGTAGGAACATTATTGTTGGTCTCCATCTCGCAATGAGCTCGCAGGCCTGGACACAGGCCCCAAAAAAAAGACGTAAGTTTGACCGACTCAGAGAGTAAGGGGATCAGCCACTCGGATTAGGCCGAGCGGCCAGCGACCCGCACCGACCTATACGCGATGTTCTCGAAAACCGGTTTTGCCCTCGTAAAAGCGGCGGATTTCGGCAATATCCCGCTCGACATCACCGCTGGGGTAAAAGGCGGGCCCCAGCCCGGTTTCCTTTTTGGAGGCATCCACGAAACCAAGGTAAATAGGCACCTCAGCGCCGCGGGCGATATGGTAGAAGCCCTCTTTCCAACGCTCCACCTTGCTGCGAGTTCCCTCGGGAGTGATTAACACCAGCAGCGCATCGCGCTGCCGAAAATGCTCTACCATCTGCTCCACCGTGTTGTGCTTGGCCCGGCGGTCTACAGGAATGCCACCAAACCAGCGCATAATGGCGCCCAGTGGGCCCTTGGGGAACAGGGTATGCTTGCCCATCCAGTGGATATCCAAACCCAGCACAAAAGCCGCCACCATCATGGTGGGAAAGTCCCAGTTACTGGTGTGGGGCGCGGCAATCAGTATGCATTTTTTCTCGGCGGGCGCCTTGCCCACGACCTTCCAGCCAATCAGCCGGCAGGTCAGCATAAACAGCCACCTGAAGCCGTGGCGCACCCCTGGCGTTCTAAATATTGTTTGCTCTTGCATGGATGTCGACACCGACCCAATTGTTATCGATTATTTTGCGATCTGCCTGTTGGACATTAGTCGTGGTAGTCGGGACTCTCACCACTGCCCGCTGCAGTGATCGCCTTGAGCACATCGTCCTGACTGAGGGTCCCGCCATTCCAGGTGGCGACATAGCGCAAACTGTCTTCCACGCTGTGATCCCGGCTGTAGTTGAGCATCTCCTTGGTACCGCGAATCACCAGCGGGGATTTGCGGGCGATATTCTGGGCCAGTGCCGACACCTCATCAATCATGGTCTCATAGCTGGCATAACAGCGATTGACCAAGCCAATGCGCTCCGCTTCGCTGGCGTCAAATTTGCGGGCGGTATAGGCCAGCTCGCGAACCACACCAGGCGAAATCAATTTGGGCAGACGCTGCAGGGTACCGACATCGGCGACAATACCGAGATCTGATTCTTTGATGGAAAACACCGCACCATCACAGCAATAGCGCATGTCACAAGCACTGATCAAATCCACGGCTCCACCAACGCAGTTACCTTGAATCGCGGCCAGCACTGGCTTGCGGCAGCGCTCAATCGCCGTCAGATTATCCTGCAAGCGCATAATACGGCGCCGAAACCATTCCGCCTGACGGGCCGCCTCGGGAATGGTGTTCTTTTCGGCAGTAAGCTCCTGCAACATGCCCAGATCAATGCCCGCGCAGAAGTTCTTGCCCTCACCACAAATCACCACAGCGCGGACGCAAGCTTCGTCATCCAGCCACTCAAAGCACTGCTGGAGTTCATCCCACATCGGCATGTTCATGGCATTGGCTTTTTCGGGCCGGTTTAATGCCACCCAGGCAACGTGGTGCTCCATACGCACAGCTAAGGTTTGATAGGTGGGTGGAGTGACGGTTTGCATCGCTAGTTTCCTGTCCAGGTTTGTACAAATTCTGAAAGCACCGGTTCGGGGAGTGTCTTTCTCCCCCCGTCCCGACTACCAATGTAGAGGAAGCCGACAATCTCTTCGTTGTCGGCCATGCCCAGGCCCCGCATCACCGTGCGATCAAAGGCGTGGGCACCGGTTCGCCAAATGCCGGCATAACCCAGGGCCTCGGTGGCCAACAGTGCTCCATAGGCGGCGCACCCTGCCGCCAACTGTTGTTCTATTGGCGGAACCTTGGGGTGTTCCACCACCACCGCTGACACCACCAATATCAACGGCGCCCGCAGTGGCTGGGCTTTGAAGCGTTGCAGGTCGCTATCACTGCAATCGGGATTGCGGACAGCAGCCGCATCGGCAAAGACTTGTCCCAGGTGCTCCCGGGCCTCGCCCTGAACGAGCCGAAAGCGCCAGGGCCGCAGCCGTGCATGATCCGGAGCCCGAGACGCCGCGATTAATATTTCGTTCAACTCGGCTTCGGAGGGCGCCGGCTCAATCAGCCGTGCCGATGAACTGCGCTGTTGCAGCAAGGTAAGTGCATTCATCACACCACCTCTGAGCTGCCCGTCAGTTCCTGGTAGCAGGACTCGTAGTAAATCTTCATTTGCTTGGCAATCTGCCGGACATTGCCCCGGATTGGACGTTGCAGTAAACGGTGGTAGAGGAAGTCACCCAGACCACCCCACCGCATGTCGAAATTCAGACTGGTGGTCAACGCCGTTTGCTGGTGGCCGGCATCTTCCAGGCGATAACGAAACTGAGCTCTCTGAAAGGGCGCCGGCGGGCGCTGCTCGCCCCGATGCAGCCGGATCACAAAGCCGTAGCCAGGGTCCCACTCACTGACGGTCTCTTCGATAAAGCGTCCCGACTTTTGGTAAACCCGGCGACTGGCTCCTACACCCTGCTGCTTCTCGGTGGTTATTTCGGTGCCGGTAAGGCCGGGAACATAGTGGTGAGACAGGCTTAAATCCTGCAGTAATTCCCAGGCCGCTTGCCGGGGCATTTCCAGAACGACCCTGGCCGATGCCTCATGTTTCATTAAAATTCGCGCCCTAAATTCAATCGCTACCCACGGCACCATTGCCGAGGGGAGCCTATTCAAACATGAATTGGGGGACTTGTCTTTACACCAACATCGGACGCTGAGTCACAGCGGGAGGCACCGGGTGGGTCTAACCCACCTCAGATAAATCGCTAAGGGTATGACAGCGATCAAAATCCGCAGCGTGGCGGGAAATCCACTCAGCGGCGGCCTGCTCGCCACTCAATTGGCGACCTTCGGTTTGCGCGACCCGGCGGCGGTAGCACTCGATCTGACACAACTGCTCCACCATGCGGGCGCGGTAGGCATCCTGCTCATTACTAAATTGAATACCCACACGAAAGCCTTGGCACTGCCGCTCACACCACACGACCCGGCCGCAACCGAGGTAATCCTCGGCAATCTGGGGAATACGGTAATCCACCAGCGCACCGACCGGCAGGGGCTGAGCGAGATCACAGCACAAACCGCCGTTGCTGACATTACAAATTTGACTGGAATGGGACGCCCGCTCGCTGATGACGCGAACGTCGACGGGTATTTCACTGGGGTGGCGAACAAAGTGACGCATTGGTATTCCCCGCTGTGTCGCTGCCAGAACCCACCCCACGTCGCTGGATTTTATCGGGGTTGGGCATCCGCCGACGCACTCAAACCGCTAGTGCGCGACTCACGTTCAGTGGGCCACATGAGCGGCTTTGGTCACTATTCGTAGTTACCGTCAGGAAGATGCGTTCTTTAACCAATCTGCGTACGGAGAGTCAGTGGCCAGAGCAACCCGCTCCCGCCAGCCCTTGATGCCGATACCATCCACACTGAGCTGGAGGTCATCCGGCTCTAACACGCCCTCCCCGAACTGGTAGATCACCGACAAGTCGCCAGCACAGGCGCGATCGTCATAGGCCTGAGCCTGGGCCAGCACCGGCTCGCGCTTGGCTTGGTAGGCACTCCAGGCCTCGCGGCCGTGGCGTCCCCGCAACAGTCGCTCAGCCACCGCCGGTGACAGCACCGGTAAGGAGGCATTGTTGCCGCCGAAGCCCTTGGCATTCAGGAAGGCCACATCCATGGAGTCAGCGTCTAATGGCAGATGCTGCAGGGGCAAGTGCAGATTACTGTCGTGGACATCCTCGGCAATATGATCGGAGGTGACAATGCCGGGCAGGATGTTGTCGGCCCACACGCCCAATGTAGAGACAAACTGATCCCCCGAAGCGGCGCCGATACTGTGACCCAGGTAGGCCTTAATGGCTGCTACCGGCCACTTCTCGATACCAAACAGCTTGGCCGTCTCATTGAGAATATGAGACTCGGTGACTCGGTTCTGAGGTGTGCTGGTACCGTGAGCCTGGACAAAAGAACGCCGCCTAACCGCGTCCTCACCGAGAATCGCCGCGGCAGTAGACACCGATTTGGCCACAGTCAGATAGTTGCCCACCCCTGGCCCGGATATCGATTTCTTAAATCCGTCGGCACTGACAAAGACCTCGGGCACGGCGGCGTAAATCGCGGCGCCCAACTCCATTGCCAGGGCATCGTCAAACAGCACCACGTATTGGGCACTCTCTGAGACAGTGAAGCCACAATTACTGCTGAAAGGGCGACTGGAGCGGCGGTTGTCGGGACTGTCCCGCCCCTCGTCCAGCTTGGTCAAAGCCGCGTCGGTTGCCAGCGCCCCCATGGTGGTATAGCCATCCATGATTCGCGGCTCTACGGCGGCATCGGCAGCGCCGACAATCGCCACCCGAACATTGCCACTGCGGATTTCCTGTACCGCCTGCCGGAGGTTGTAGAAAAAGGTCGCACAGGCGCCCAGACTTGGACCGCTGGTGCCTACGCTGCCAAGCAGGTAGGCGCTGACAAAATCCGCCGGCATATCTGCCAGCCCCAGGGCCAGGTTTTTAGAGCTAACCCGACCGCCATTGGCCCGTGCCGACAGCATGCCACCGTTGCCATTATCGTCCAGTTGGCCCATTGCCGAGCTGGCAAAGACCCCCACCTGATCGGGGCGCACCGCGTCGCAGATATCGGACCAGTCTATGCCTACCGAGCGTATCGCGTCGGAGGCGGCAAACACCGCCATTTGCAGGCCCTTGGGATGGCTGCGGGAGTTGTACAGGGCGCCGGGGTCAAAGCCGCTGGGCAACTGGCCGGCACTGGTGACTTCGGCCTTGCGGGTGGTGGGCAACAGGAAGTCACAGCTTTCAGTGATGGTAACAGCGACCTGTCCGGCGCCCAGGTCTCGTACCTGCCAGGATTGGGGCAGCTCCTCTGGTAGATGCTTAGCGCGGGTGACAAATTCCAATTGCCCTCCCTCGCCACTCAGGGCCATTTTGCGGTTCCAGGGCACTGCGTCGATATCAAAGGCGCTGGCCTCAATGCGGCGAATTAGCGTGTGGTCGACAATGTGCTGGCGGCTCGCTGCATCCAGCTGCTTGGGGTCCAAACCCATCAATGCTGCCAGGCTTTGCAGGGTGCGCTGTGCTTTGGCCTCTGGCAGCGCATCCAGCACCAGACGTCGGTAGGCATGGTGAAACGACCCCCGCCCCGCTGGGTTAATACCACCGAAACCGACCACCACCGGCAAATGACTCACAACTCACCCCTTATTTATTGCCTTCAACGTATGGAAGTGAGTCTACGCGCCGTCACCCCGGCAACGACATGACTATTACGCCAATTAATGGTATTTTCACGCCATGCCCCCTACCCATTTTGACATTGGCTTTTTGATCTTTGATGGCGCCCTCGCCACCAGCATCAGTCTGCCCATGGAACTGCTGAACACGGTTAACCACCTCTCTCAGCGCGCCAGACGGCGTTCTGCCACCAGCCCCAAACCAATCCAATTCAGTGTAATTGGATTCGACTCCGGACCGGTGAACATGTCCACCGCGCTGAGTGTGTTACCAAGTACTCTCTTCGACCCCGACCGCAGTCTGGATATGCTGATTATTCCCAGCCGCTGGCGCCACCCTCACCGGGGTGCCCCTCAGCAATCCGTCGTGCAAAGCTGGTTGCGTAAACTCGCCGACGAAGGCTGCGAAATCTGTGCGGTGGGTAACGGCAGCTACTTTCTCGCCGAAGCCGGACTACTGAATCACCGTCCGGCAACGACCCACTGGCATTACTTTAGCGATTTTAGCCGACGCTACCCCCAAGTTGATCTGAAACGGGACTACCTGATCACCCATTCCGCCTCCCTGTATTGCACCGGCAGCGTCAACGCCGCCGCCGATCTGCTGATCCACCTAATCGACCGGCACTGGGGGCCAAGCTTTGCCCGCCATGCCACCCAGCAGTTCTCGCCGGAGAGCCGCCGCCCTTTCGCCACCACAGCCTACAGCGAGGAGCGTCGCAATCTGCATGGCGACGAGGCCATCGCTTTAATGCAAAACTGGCTGAACCGACACTACGCCGATACCGTTTCGGTGGCAGAGATGGCCACGCGCTGCGGCATCAGTGAGCGCAGTTTTCAGCGTCGATTCAAACAGGCCGCAGGCGTATCAGCCCAGCAGTATGTACAAAACCTGCGCCTGGATGCAGCCCGGGAATTACTGCAAAACAGTAATCTCTCCATTGAGGAAATCAGCCAGCATTGCGGCTATAGCGACAGTAGCTATTTCTGTCGGCAGTTTCGCCGCCGCCTCGGCAACTCACCCGCGGCCTATCGCCAAGCAGTGCGCCGCAAACTGTTTGCCGTCGACCAAAACCCACATCAATATTGATATATACTGTGCCGCCCTCCAACCGGCTTCGTTCCAGCGCCACTATGAATATCGGACAACTCAATACCCTCACCGTGACCCGCCTCACTTCAGCCGGTGCGTATCTTGGTAATGATGAGGGCGACGAAGCCTTACTGGTCAAACCCAGCGGTGAACTTGCTGTGGGGGAGTCGCTAACCGTGTTTGTCTACCGTTTTGGCGACGGCAGCCTGGGTGCCAGCGAACAAACGCCACTGGCCCAGTGCGGCGACGTTGCCGAACTTACCGTCAGCGAAGTCAACGACACTGGCGCTTTTCTGGACTGGGGCTTGGACAAACAACTGCTGTTACCTCACGGCGAGCAGTTGGGCCGGGTGTCAGCCGGGAAACCGGTCATCGTCAAACTCTACCTGGACCAACAGCAGCGTATCGTGGCCAGTATGCGCCTGGACCGACACCTGGAAGAGCGCGTGCCTGCCCTGAGGCCCGGCCAACCGGTGCAACTGCTGGTCGCCAAACGCACCGAGCTGGGCTACAAGTGCGTTGTTAATCACCGTTATTGGGGGCTGCTCTATCACAGCGAGTTGGAAGGACCACTGCAATTTGGGCAGCGCCTGGAAGGCTGGGTGAAATATCGCCGCCCCGACCAGCGATTGGATGTGACCCTGGACGCACCTCGCCATCAGCAGGTCGACGATATTGCCGAACTTATCCTGTTGAAACTGGAGGCCAATGATGGCTTTCTCGCCCTTGGGGACAAAAGCCCCCCTGAGGCCATCAAACGTCTTTTCGGCGTTAGCAAGAAAGCGTTTAAAACCGCACTAAGCCGACTGTATAAACAGCGCCGTATCGTGATTACCGACCAGGGCATCGAGCTGCCCCGCCCCGGCTAACGCTTGACTTTTTCCGTGGCGCTAGCCACCAAGACGTAGAACAAGGGTACAAACAGGGTAGCCACAAAGGTCGCCACCACCATGCCGCCAATCACGCCAGTGCCCAGTGCGATGCGAGCACTGGCCCCGGCACCGCTTGCCATTGCCAAAGGCAAACATCCCAAGGTGAAAGCCATAGAGGTCATGACAATGGGGCGAAAACGCAAACGCAACGCGGTCAGGGCAGCATTGACGATATCCATGCCCCGGTCCCGCTGCTGCATCGCGAACTCAACAATCAAAATCGCGTTTTTGCTGGCCAGACCAATCAAACAGAGCAAGCCGATTTGGAAGTAGATACCGTTTTCGATTCCCCGCAACCAGATCGCCAGCACCGCGCCCAGCAACGCAAAGGGCACCACCAGCAGCACTGCCAGGGGCATAGTCCAGCGCTCATACTGAGCCGCGAGAATCAGAAACACGATAACCAGGGCCAACACAAAGGCCTGTGTACCAGTGCCGCTGGACTGCAGCTCCTGATAGGCACTACCTACCCAACCCAGGCTGTAGTCATCACCTAGTTGCCCGGCGGCAATGTCCTGCATGGCGGCGATGGCATCCCCCGAGCTATAGCCCGGCGCCGGATTGCCGAGAATTTTGGCCGACGGAAAGCCGTTGAAACGGGCGATCACGTCCGGCCCCACCACCCGCTGCACGCGAACCAAGCTGCGTAGCGATACCAGATCACCACTATTGGCCCTAACAAATACCTGATTGAGATCGGCCGGGCTGCGCCGGTAGTCTTCCTCGGATTGGAGATTAACCTGGAAACTGCGACCGTAGAGTGTGAAGTCGTTGACGTACAGACTGCCAAACGTGGCCTGCATGGTGCTGAACACATCGTCCACCGGCACTCCCAGGCTCATTGCCTTCTCCCGATCCAGGTCCAGGCGGTATTGGGGCGTATTGATATCAAAGGTGGTCCGCACACCGACCAACTCTGGACGCGCATTGGCCGCCGCCACTAACTTCTGAGTAGTGGCAAACAATGCACTCACATCCGCACCGCTGCGATTTTGCAGGTAGGTCTCAAAGCCACCAGTGGGACTCAGCCCGATAATGGGCGGCGGGTTAAAGGAGATTATGGAGGCGTCCAACAGGTCCCCGCCGGTTTGGGGAATACGCCTAACCATAGCCTCTGCACTACTAGCTGGCCCCTCCCGGTTGGCCCAGGGATGCAACATGGTAAAGGATACCCCGGCGTTGGTTTTCATGGAGGACGACAGTAGATCAAAGCCGGTAAAGGTCATCACCGACGATACCTCGGGCATCTCCAGCATGCGCTTGGACATCTCGCCGGTCACCGCCTCGGTGCGAGAGAGCGAGGCTGCCGGTGGTGTATAAAACGCCGAGAACACATAACCCTGGTCTTCGGCGGGAACCAGGCCTTTGGGCACCACCCGCAGTAGCAAGGCAATTGCCAAACACAGGCCCGCAAACAGCAGCACGCTCAACACCCGGTGGCCTATCACCCAGCGGGTCGCGACGATATAGCCGTGACTCAAGGCGTCAAAACCGCGGTTAAAGCCACCCAGAATACCCTTGCGCGCGCCCCCGCCTGCGGGGTCGTGGGGTTTGAGCAACATGGCACAGAGCGCCGGTGTCAATGTCAGCGCCACAATACCGGACAGAATGACCGACACCGATATCGACACCGCGAACTGCCGGTACATTTCCCCGGTGAGCCCCTCCATAAACACTGCAGGGAGAAAGACTGCGGTAAGCACCAACACAATGGCAATCAGCGGACCGGCTACCTCCTCCATGGCTTGGCGCACAGCGGTTTTGGCGTCGACATGCTGCTCCGACATGATGCGCTCGACGTTTTCAATCACAATGATCGCGTCGTCCACCACAATACCGATGGCCAGTACCAGCCCAAATAAAGTCAGCAAATTGACGGAAAAACCGAATAAATACAGGCCGGCAAACGTGCCGACAATGGATACTGGGATCGCCAGCAATGGGATAAAGGTGGCGCGGACGTCTTGTAAAAACAAAAACATCACCAACACGACCAGCAGCAGTGCTTCAAAGAAGGTCGCAATCACTTCATTGATGGAGTGCTCGACAAAGACCGTGGTATCAAACGCCCGCTCTACTTTCACGCCATCGGGTAATTTGGCCCGGGTCGCCGCTATGACCTGCTCAACTGACTGGGCAGCCTCCAGTGCATTGGCGCCAGGCTGTAGATACACAGCTATTGGTACAGCGTCGTTGCCATTGAAGCTACCACTGAATCCGTAGTCCTTGGCACCCAGCTCTACTCTTGCCACGTCACCGAGATGCAAGGTCGCACCGGAGGCGTCGCTGCGCAGGATGATACGGCGAAACTCTTCGGTGCCGCTCATACGGCCCTGAGTA
This sequence comes from Spongiibacter nanhainus, assembly GCF_016132545.1. Taxonomy (GTDB): domain Bacteria; phylum Pseudomonadota; class Gammaproteobacteria; order Pseudomonadales; family Spongiibacteraceae; genus Spongiibacter; species Spongiibacter nanhainus. Next base: position 1,581,265 of record NZ_CP066167.1, on the reverse strand, counting down.
GTAACCGAATAGGTAAACGCTTCCGGCTCGCTAAGCGGCTCTGCCGCAAAGCTGCCGGCGGCAAAGTTGGCATTTTGCTCCCGAATCGCCTGGGCGATATCGGCGGGGGTAAGGTCGTACTCCGCCAACAGGTCCGGTTGCAGCCAAATGCGCATGGCGTAATCCTTCGCTCCCATCAGACGGGCATCGCCAATACCCGGCAAGCGACGCAGTTCGTCGACGATATTGAGCAAGGCGTAGTTGCTGAGGTAGATCGCGTCGTATTCGGGGCGGTCGGCGGTCAAAGCGTAAATCTGCAAAATACTGGTAGAACGTTTGCGCACCTGAATGCCCAGCCGGGTAACAGCCTCGGGCAGTCGCGCCTCAGCCACGGCAACCCGGTTACTGACGTTGATCGCGGCTTGATCGGGATCAGTGCCGGTGGCAAACGTTACTGTAATGGAGACGCTACCCGAGCTCGACGCCTGGGTATTCATATACAGCATACCGTCGACGCCATTGATCTCCTGTTCCAGGGGCGCAGCGACGGTATCGGCCAGTGTTTCTGCATTGGCGCCGGGAAAGTTGGCGGACACCACAATCTCCGGTGGTAAGAACTCCGGATAAAGCGACACCGGCATCCGCCCCATGGCAGCGGCACCGGCCAGCAAAATCAATAGCGACAGAACAATGGACAGGACCGGTCGTTCGATAAAGAAGCGCAGATTCATTCCCCAGCCCCTTGATCCGAAGACGCCTGACCGCTGGCTTTCCGCTTATCCGCTCTCTCAGGCTGCGGCTCCGCATCTTGGGCTTGCTGAATCTCCACCAATGATCCCGGTCTTACTCTGCCTAAGCCCTCTACTACGATGACATCGCCGGATTCCAATCCCGACTCAACGATCACCCCCGCAGTGGTTTTTAAGCCTAAGGAGACCGGGGCGGGTTGTACCCGCTGACCTTCTACGACGCGATAAACATAGCTACCTTGGGCATTCTGCATTACCGCTCGTTCGGGAATGGCCAGGGCGTTGACACTGCGCAGCCCCTCAAGATGCACGCGAACAAACTGACCGGGAATTAATGTCCCATCGGGGTTGGGAATGGCCGCCCGCATTTGCACTGTGCCGGTTTGCCGATCCACAGCACTTTCGGTGAAGTTAACTTTACCGCTATGGGGGTGAACATAACCATTGGCGGTTTCCACCACGGCCCGGCGCGAGGCCTCTTCAAACTGCAGATCTCCGCTGTTGAGCATACTGCGGAAGCTCAACAACTCACTGTCGGGGATAGAAATGTTTACCCAGATTGGATCGAGCTGAGTGATTTTGGCCAGTACCGACCCCGGCCCCACCAATGAGCCCTCTGAAACCTCTTCCCTGCTGGTAATGCCGCCAATCGGGGCGAGGACCTGGGTATAACCGAGGTTGATTTCGGCCTCTTTGACTTCGGCCCTGGCCATCTTAACGTCGGCCTGCGCCATCTCCAGTTCAGACTGGGTGTCATCCCGCTCGCGCTGACTGATGGCGTCCCGCTTAATCAGCTCCTGGGCTCGGCCCCAGCGCCGTTCGGCAGCGGATAAAGCCGCCTGAGTTTGCGCCAGATGCGCTTTGGCCCGGTCCAATGCAACCTCAAAGGGCGCGGCATCAATTTCAAATAACAACTGCCCCGCTTCGACTTTTTCGCCTTCCCGGTAGCGACGGTGCAGCAATATGCCATCTACCCGGGCGCGCACTTCCACTTCCTTTGAGCCCTCAGCTCGACCGGGGTACTGCAGATCAATCGGCAGGGTATGTGCGCTTAATGCTAGTGCTTTTACAGCAACAGCTCTCTCTTCAGCCACCGTTTGCAACTTTTCGCCGCAGCCGGCAAGCATCATGACAATGGCGAGCATGCTTAATGACAACCGAGGCAGTCTGCGGAGCAATCGTGTGTCGGTGCGCATAGATGGGTCTCCCTCGGTACTGGCAGAAGCGTGCCTGCCGGGGCGTCTAATCCGAAATGATGAGACCATTTTACATACATGCGTGTATGTATGTAAAATTAAATCAACGTTACCGATTAGCGCTTAGCCGGGATAAATACCGCATAGATAGAGGACCTCCACCTTGCGCCGTTCAAAAGAAGAAGCCGAAGCGACTCGGGAGCGAATTCTGGATGCTGCAGAACAGCATTTTGCGTCCCAAAGCATCGCCAAAACTCGAATGGAGGACATCGCCAAAACAGCAGGTGTGACCCGGGGCGCTATTTACTGGCACTTTAAGAACAAGGAGGAGATGCTGGGCGCCTTAAACCAGAGGTTGATCATGCCGATGGAAAGCGCCATGAACGGGCTGCTGGAGAATAACCCCGACGACATTGACGCCGAAAAAATCCAGCAGGCCATTCTCAGCTCCTTACAACATATTGCTGAAAGCAAATCTGCCGAACAGGTATCGCGAGTGATGATTCGCTATGCTTTGTGCGGCGAATCGGAAATTTTGCGGGAGCGAATTATCCGCAACCGGGAAGGCAATATTGATCGATTAAAACGGCTGGTGGAAATAGGCAAGCGGCGCGGTTTTATCTGCCCCGCCCTGCCCGACTTTCAAACTGCAGTGCATATCCATACCCATATCATGGGCATCATCCACCAACTGTTATCTGCCCCCCAGGCCTATCCTAACGGTGCAGCGGATATAAAGTTCTCGCTCAACTGCTTATTCAGTGGCCTGGAGCCCCGCTAGCCGCGCGGGGTATCACCACCTCCACGCAACAGCCGCGGCGGGCGCTCCCGGAAATGACGCGCACCCGGCCACCGAGCTGATGATGGACGATGTTATACACCAGATGTAGCCCCAGCCCGGTGCCGCCCTTGCCACGCCGGGTGGTATAAAACGGTTCAAACACTTTGCCCAAGGCTTCATCGCCAATACCCACACCATCATCGGCGACGCGAATAACGACGTCGTCCCCCACGGCTTCGGCGCTTAGCTCGATGTGTCCCTGCTGGTATTCGGAAAACGCGTGGGTCAGGCTGTTCTCCAACAAGTTGGCAATCACCTGAGTCAAACCCCGCACGACGGTACGCACCCTTAAGCCATTCGGACAGTTTAGGCTCACCCGGTGACCCAAATCCTGAGCGCGGGTTTCTGTATGCTGATAGAAACTATGGAGGTATTCACACAAATCGATCTCCGAGACCTCGGCATCGTCCTTATCTACCGCCATGGCTTTAAAATTTGTCACCAATTTGGCCGCCCGCTGGATATTACTGAGCGACATCTGACTGGCTTCACGCATGCGGCCGACAAGCCCCCGAGCTGACTCTTCCTCGACTTGCTCTTCAAGGTCCTCCAGGCTTCTGGCTAATGTTGTTTCAGCAGTTAGAGCCACGCCCAATGGCGTATTGAGCTCATGGGCAAAGCCCGCCACCAAGCCACTCATCGACGCCATTTTTTCTGACTCAATTAACTGCTCTTGGGTTTCCTTCAACTCTATTATTCGGCGATTGAGCTCCCGCCCCACTTCCCGGGCACGAAAATACTGGCCAGTCAGCACCAGCAAGGTCATGCCCACTAAACCGGTAAACAGCATGCCTGTTGCCAGCACCGCCCAGGGCATGATGGATTGTGCCGATAGCTCAAACCGCGAGTTAGCCCCCACCACCAAATGCCAATGCCGATCCGCAAAGGTAACTGGCCAGCTGTTGGAAAAATTGAGCCGTATGTCTGCGCCATTTTCACCGCTTGGCTTGCCCCGGATAAACAGCCGCTGCCCTGTCGAACCGTTATCTTCGCCGTCACTGTGTTGCCACACCTCAAGCTGCATTCCCTGAAGCGTGTTTTCAGGGACGACGGCCATCATCAGGTCATGGAGCCTGAAGACACCGGCAACATACCCCACTAACCGCACCGGCCCATCCCCTTCCAGGCGCCGGCGCACTGGCAGGTAAACCGCTACTCCCAAGCGACTCTCGGTCTCTTGGACTAAGCGCAGAGGATCAGTGGCTGCTGGACCATTGCGGGCCTCTGCAGCGATCAACGCACGGCGAGGCGAGGCGGCGGAGCTGATGTCGTAGCCATAGGCCGCTCGGTTTCCCGACAGGGGCTCAAGGTAGTCAATGGCCACATAGTCGCGGCGGGGCGACGCCGCCACCAATACGCCGTTGTTGTCACGCTGGGTGATAACCCGGGTTTCCCCCAAAGCCTCGCTCAATTGTCGCTCAAACTCTGGCCGCTGATCGCTGTGAACTACTCGGTTGAAAGCAAGTCCCTGAAAGCCACTTTGGCGCTCGATTATATCGCTGGAGAAATGGCGAAACTCCTCACGTGTGATGTAATGCGAGGTCTCGAACAAGCCTTTAACTGCCCGCAAACTATCCATATAGCGGTCAAAATGATCCTGGATCCGCTGGTAAACTTGAACACTTAGGCGATCGAATTCCGCCTGCTGACGATCCTGCTCCCAGCGGCTGCCAACGACGTAAATAGCCACCATCACCAGTGCGGTGATACATAGAGCGGGGGGAAGTACACGGCGCCGACTCAACCACAAAGCCTTGGGCTCACCGACATAGACAAAGATCAAGGTGGCAAAAATCATCACCCCCAGGCCATCCCCCACCCACCAGGTAAACCAATTGTAGGGGGCACTCTCCATGGCCATTTTGCCGGTGGCGACAAGGGCGCCGATACCCACTGTGGCACTGATCGTTGACGCCACACCGCCGGCGACAAACACAAATATCAGGACGCTTCTCACATCGTCCAGACGAAGAGGAGAACCGACACTGCGCAGCACAGCTTCACGCCCAACCAGGGCCTGCAGTGCCGCTCCCAGGCCAATCAACAGCGGCACTGCCAAGGCGCCCCAGCCCTCTTGTGCAAGCGCGGCCAAGTCGGTATTCACAGCCGCTGACCCCAGCACAACTGCTGGCCAGAGTTTGGCGCCACGCACATATAACACTGCCAGGGCCAAGCCCGCCGACGGCCATATGGCGGTGGCGTAGCCCGGGGGAATTGCCAGCAACAAGGCGGCCTTCCCAGCTACAAAATAGCCGATACTCAGAAACGCAAAGGCTATCCAATAAGACTTATTCATTTTTCATGGCAATACCGAGTGGTTTTGGAGCCAATGTCGCCGACCAAGATACACACCGAGCGGGCAGTTTGCGCCTGATTTACACCTGTCAAAGACGTAGTTCGAGCAGTCTAGGCGGTAGCCAATAGCAACCACCATAGGTAAATCTGCCTAAAACAGCTTGCGACGATTGGTTACCTCAACTTTTCTAGAAAAACTCGACGCGCCAATAACTTATCAATTTACCTCGGAAAGCGAGGCCAGCCGGTAACCATTGATTGCGCACATGACCCTATTCGCAACTTTTATAGCATTTTCCGGCACTGCGCCCTAATTTCCCGACACATCCCGGTTCGATAAATGGCCTCGATTGTAATAAAATGGGCGGTTTGTTCCCGGGCTATTGCGAGCGCACTGCCATTTTGCTCGCTTGGGCAGGGGACGAAAAACACTAAAATCAACAATGGATTTTCAACATGCTCATAGGAATTCCAAAAGAACTCGCGGCGGGGGAGGATCGGGTCGCGATAATCCCGTCCGACGCCAAGAAATTGGTGCGCGCGGGGGCCACAGTGCAGATCGAAGCGGGCCTGGGGGCCGGCAGCGGTTACGCTGACCAAGAGTACACCGACGCCGGTGCCGAAGTGATCGCCGATCGCAGCGCGATTCTCTCCGCTGCCGACATCGTGCTGCGCATCCGCAAACCCGACGTTGGAGAAGTCGCGCAACTCAAACAGGGCTGTATCCACATCAGCTACCTGGACCCCTTCAACGAACACGACTTGATCAAGGCATTCCGGGATCGCGGCATTACCGCCATCAGCATGGAAATGATCCCCCGCAGTACCCGCAGCCAAAAGATGGACGCCCTGAGCTCCCAGGCCAGTTTGGCCGGCTACGTAATGGTACTGCTGGCGGCCACCAAGCTGCCCCGCATTTTGCCAATGATGATGACGCCGGCCGGGACCCTGAAACCCGCCACCGTGTTTGTCATCGGTGCCGGTGTCGCCGGTCTTCAGGCCATCGCCACCGCCAAGCGCCTCGGCGCCAAAGTGGTCGCCTTTGATACCCGTCCGGTGGTGGCCGAGCAGGTCCAGTCACTGGGCGGTAAATTCCTGGAGATCGATCTGGGTGAAACCGGCCAGACCAAAGACGGCTACGCGGTGGAACTGACCGAGGAGCAGCGCCAGCTGCAGTTGGAAGGCCAGAAGAAGCAGATCGCCGAGTCCGACATTGTGATCACCACTGCCCAGGTCTTTGGCCGCAAGGCGCCGGTGGTGGTTACCAAAGATATGGTCGCCGCCATGAAACCCGGCAGCGTCATTGTCGATATGGCCGCCGAGAGTGGCGGTAACGTCGAAGGCACCGTCGCCGGTGAAACTGTCGACGTCGATGGCGTCACCATTATCGGCACCGGCAACTGGCCCAACTACGTCAGCCGGGATGCCAGCCAGATGTACTCCTCCAACCTGTTTAACCTGGTCGATGAAGGCTGGGATCAGGAAGGCAAAGCGTTCAAAGTCGACTTCGACAACGACATCCTCCAGGGCTGCATCATCACCCACGGTGGCGAGATTGTGAACGACACCATCAAAAACTTGATCAAATAAGGAGGCTGAGATGGACATTGTCTTTTTGGCATTCATCCTGGTGCTATCGATATTTCTCGGCTTCGAGCTGATTAACAAAGTCCCCGCTACGCTGCACACGCCGCTGATGTCGGGCTCCAACGCGATCTCGGGCATCACCCTGGTGGGCGCGCTCACCTCGGCGGGCGCCGAGCACACCGTCCTGGCCACTGTGCTGGGTACCCTCGCCGTGGCCATGGCCACCATCAACGTGATCGGCGGTTACATGGTGACCGACCGCATGTTGGCGATGTTCAAGAAGAAAGAGGGAGCGTCTAAATAATGAATATGGATCTGTTGGTCAATCTGTCCTATGTGGCAGCGGCCGTACTGTTTATTTTTGGTTTAAAGATGCTGGGCTCGCCGGCCACCGCCCGCAAGGGTAACCTGGTGTCGGCGATCGGTATGCTGATCGCCGTGGTGATTACCCTGCTCCACCACAGCATTATCGACTACAAGTGGATCGCCGTAGGCTTTATCCTCGGCGGCATCGTTGGCGCCGTGGTGGCCCGCAGCGTGGCGATGACATCCATGCCGGAGATGGTCGCACTGTTCAACGGCTTTGGCGGTATCGCCAGTTTGCTGGTGGGCTGGGCTGCCCTGTACGGCCCCGGCATTGGCGCCTTCTCGCTGGTGACCATTGTGCTGTCGATCCTGATCGGTGGCGTCACCTTTACCGGCTCACTGGTGGCCTACGGCAAACTCAGCGAGAAAATCCCCGGTCGCCCCCTGGTATTTGGCGGTCAGCGCATTTTTAACATCGCGCTGATCATTGGCATTGTGGTGTTTGCGGTGCTGTTTGGCCTCAACCCAGAGGTCAGCCTCTACCTGTACATCGTGATCGCACTGTCGGCACTGTTGGGCATCATGCTGGTGATCCCCATCGGCGGTGCCGATATGCCGGTGGTAATCTCACTGCTGAACAGCTACTCGGGCCTGGCGGCCTGTGCGGCGGGTTTTGCCATCAACAACATCATTCTGATCGTGGCCGGTGCCCTGGTTGGCGCCAGCGGTATCATCCTCACCCAGATCATGTGTAAGGCGATGAACCGCTCTCTGAGCAACGTGCTGTTCAGCGGCTTCAGTGCCGTGTCCAGTGGCGGTGCCGCCAAGATCGAGGGCGAGGCCAAGGCAATGTCGGCAGACGACGCCTACTACGTTCTGGAAGCGGCCACCAGTGTGGTGGTGGTGCCCGGCTACGGTATGGCGGTGGCCCAGGCCCAGCACGCGGTGAAAGAGCTGCAGGAAATCCTCGAGAAGAACGGCGCCGAAGTGGTCTACGCCATCCACCCGGTGGCGGGTCGGATGCCCGGCCACATGAACGTGCTGCTGGCGGAAGCGGACGTGTCCTACGACCTGCTGTTGGAGATGGATGCGGTCAACCCGCGGATGAGCACCTTCGACGTCGCGATCGTCATCGGTGCCAACGACGTGGTCAACCCCGCGGCCCGGGAGATGGAAGGCAGCCCGATCTACGGCATGCCGGTCATCAACGTCGATATGGCCCGCAATGTGTTTGTGATGAAGCGCTCCATGGCCTCCGGCTTTGCCGGCATCGACAACCCGCTGTTCTTTAAAGAGAACACCCGCATGTTGTTCGGCGACGCCAAGGAAATGCTTAACAGCATCATTAAGGCCTTCGATTAAGAAGACCGGTGTTGCTGACATAGCGATTAGAAACGGGCACTTCGGTGCCCGTTTTTATTTGTGGGAGAGACGTTGACGGACATAGAAATCGATGTCCATCCTACGCGCCTGTGATCACAAATGATGGCGTGGAGTGTAGGGTGGACAACGCTGTATCTGTCCACCGATATTGCGACGGACATAAAAGGCGATGTCCGTCCTACCGGGCTGTGATCACAAACGATGGCGTGGAGTGTAGGGTGGACAACGCTGTATCTGTCCACCGATATTGCGACAGACATAAAAGGCGATGTCCGTCCTACCGGGCTGTGATCACAAACGATGGCGTGGAATGTAGGGTGGACAACGCTGTATCTGTCCCCTGATATTGCAACGGATATGAAAGGCGATGTCCGTCCACCGGGCTGTGATCGCAAACGATGGCTTGGAGCGTAGGGTGGACAACGCTGTATCTGTCCACCGATATTGCGACGGACATAAAAGGCGATGTCCGTCCTACCCGGCCAACGAGCCGTGATTGTTAACCCTTACCGCTATCCAGCTCGGGCTCGCGGCGCTGGGCCGGCGCGCTGTTGGCGGCTTGAGGTTGCCGGCGGCTAAGCACCACGGCGACCAGCAAGGCGATCACTAGTGCCAACACCTGACCACCGCCTAATGCGACCAAGGCTGGCATAGCGCTATCGAGCCCGGCGGTGATCCAACTCAGCACCGACCCAACACTGGCCGGGACCCACAGGGTAACGTCGTCGGGATGCTTGACCGGCATAAACAAAAACGCGGCAGCGGCCAGGATTAACCATAGTCGCAAAAAGAATGACTTAAGCCCCCACAGCAGAGCCACCCACAGCAGCATCGCCAATAAGCCAACGCCCAAGTAAACCTGCCAGGAAAACTGGTAATCATTGGGGTCTATCATCGTTGTCACTCAATCCAGTTAATAATGTGTTCTTCCAGGTCCTCGTCGGCGACCTGGGCTTCACTCACGCAGCGATGCCTAACCGATACACCGGCGCTGTGTACGCTGCTGTCATCGCCGCTGACCAGAGGGTGCCAGGAGGCTAAGCCCCGCCCTTCTGACAGACGCCGATAGGCGCAGGATTCTGGCAACCAGTGAAACTGCTGAACATCCGACGGACGCAACTGAAGGCAGTCGGGTACCCGCTCCAAACGCCGGGGGTAATCCCGGCACTGACAGCTTTCTAGATCCAGCAGCCGGCAGGCGACATCGGTATAAAATACCTCGCCGCTGTCCTCGTCCTCTAGCTTGTGGAGGCAACACTTACCGCAACCATCACAAAGCAGCTCCCACTCGCGGGGGCTCATTTCAGCCAGTGATTTGCTGCGCCAAAAAGGCGCCACAGCGGCGATCATCCTCACGACTCCCTGGGCGACAAAGGGGCCTCAGGCTGGGGTGGCAACTGCAGGTAGTAGCCGTTTTCTGCTATCGCCTCCATCACTTTCACTACGTCGGCTCGCGCCAACTTGCGCTCGGGGTGAAGCACCAAGGTCATCGCTCGTTCAGGCTTGCCAAACTGCAGCAACAGGGCTTCGGGCACCTCAGCCAAATCCAAGTGGTGATCCACGTAGAGGTACATGCCCTCTTTTTTCGGGCTGCGGTACACCGCACATATTTGTTTCACGCCTGGCTACTCCCCGCCCGCTGAGCTGTTCGCTGATTCGAGACACGGCGTCAACAACTGTCGACGCCAAAGCGGCACATCAGCGGGTAATTCACCATCGCGAATCACCGCCTCCAACTCCCGCTTTCTGGTCAATACTTCCACCGGAAGCGCCAGCTCGTTGGCCACTTCTTCACAGCAGCGTCGCAATGACTTGACCAGTTGGGACTGCTCCCGGCTCAGTGGGCGTTCAGCCAGCACCGGCAATTCATCCTCCGGGACGTCTTTGGCTGCCGCTATCAGCGACAAGATGGTGTCGCCGTTACGCCGTACCACCCCCGGCGACAAGTCTTTTACCGATGCCAGTGCCCCGGTGGTATCCGGCATACGTCGGGCCACTTCCTGACAGATGGGATCTTTGAGAATGCGTCCCCGAGGCACATCTTTGCGACGGGCTTCTGTTTCCCGCCATTCACATAACATTCTCGCCGCCAACTGCTGACGGGGAGTGAGCTTCCACAGCGACTTAAGACGCTGGTAAGACAGCTCCGGTGGTGTAGGCGAGGATGACGCCACTTGCAGATCGCCCTCCTGCTGCCACCAATCAGTGCGCCCAAGCTCTTCCAAGCGCGCCACAAGCATCGGGTAAATCTGCTGTAGGTAGAAGACATCCAAGGCAGCATACAGCTGTTGGTTGTCGGTCAGAGGGCGCTGCAACCAATCCGAGCGGGTTTCGCCTTTTTCCAGGTGAATATCCAGCACCGCCAGCACCAGCTTCTGATAGCTAAGTCCAACCCCCATGCCGGCCAGCGCGGCGCCGATTTGGGTGTCCAACACCGGCGTTGGAACACAGTCGAACAGGCGCAGAAAGACTTCAAAATCTTCACTGCAGGAATGCAAAACCTTGGTAATTGACGGCGCTCGCAGCAGGTCTAAAAAAGGCGACCAATCCGCTATCTCCAGTGGGTCGATAAGGGCAGTTTCACCCAGGCAGCCAACCTGCAGTAAGCCAGCAATGGGATAAAAGGTATCGGTGCGAATAAACTCGGTATCCAGAGCGATAAAATCGGCGCTCTGCCAGCGCTGGCAACTGGCGCTTAAGGCCTGGTCGCTATCGATGTAGTGGAAATCTATCTGTTCATCCAATTGCGAGCTGTCACTCAAAACGTTGCCGTCCTTTTAATGCATGGGCCAGCGTACCGGCATCGACGTATTCCAACTCCCCGCCCAGGGGCACGCCGTGAGCGATGCGGCTGACCGCCACGCCCAACTGACGCATCTGTTCACTAATATAGTAGGCTGTGGCCTCCCCCTCTACTGTGGGGTTGGTGGCCAGGATCAATTCTTCCACTGCCAGCGCTTTGACTCTTTCCACCAGCAGATCGATACCGATCTCGGCGGGGCCGATGCCATCGATAGGTGACAGGTGTCCCATCAACACAAAGTAAACCCCGCGGTAATCGCCGCTTTGCTCAAAAGCCAGTACGTCGGCCGGCGACTCCACCACACAAATGGTGCGCCGGTCTCGTTTGGGGTTGGCGCATACCAGACACTCATCCAGCTCCGTTAAAGTACGGCAACTACGACAGTGTCCAACCTTGTCGATGGCCGCTTCCAAAGCTTTAGCCAGCCGCGCACCACCGCTGCGGTTGCGCTCCAGCAGCTGAAAACTCATCCGCTGGGCACTTTTAGGGCCCACCCCTGGCAGGCATCGAAGCGCCTCAATCAATTCGTCTATCAGCGGGCTGTACTGGCTGCTCATTCAGATAATCCGCTATGCACTTAAAAGGGCATCTTGAAGCCGCCCGGCATTCCCATGCCCGACAACATACCGCTCATTTGGTCCTGATTGTTGGCCTCGACCTTACGCACGGCATCGTTCACTGCTGCCGCCACCAGGTCCTCCAACATTTCCTTGTCCTCCCCCATCAGGCTGTCGTCGATAGTGACACGACGCACATCGTGGCGACCGTTCATCACCACCTTCACCATCCCGGCACCGGATTCGCCAGTCACTTCCTTCTTGGCCAGCTCTTCTTGGGCCTGCTGCATTTTCTCCTGCATTTCGGAGGCTTTTTTCATCAATTCATTAAGGTCGGCTTTCATATCTCTGTTCCTGTCATTAGATAAAAGCGGGCTTGCGCCACACCGGTATCACCCCTTCTCAGCCAGGGTGACAGAGTCCATGTCCAGCTGCCCGTCAAATGTCTCGATCAGGGCCTGTACCGAGGGGTCGCTGGAGAAGGCCTGTTGGGCCGCCGCCAATTGGGCGGCCAGCTGCCTTTCCTTCCAACGTGCCGGTGTCTCCTCGCCACACTCGCCCTCATTGACGCGAACCTGCAAAGGCGTACCAAAATACTCGCTGAGACGCTCCTGAAGGCGCTCTATATGCCGCTCATTCAGCAGCGTGGCGTTGGCCTCGGCAATCACAAAATCGATGCAGTTGCCCTGCTGGGACTGAATCTGGCAATGGGCGGCGACACTGCCCAGCATACCGGGCAGGGCAAATTCCTCAAAGCGTTCCCGCCAACTGGCCGGGCTCAATTCGTCCAGCGCCAAGGGTGCCCGGTCAGGCCCAGCGTAGGGCGGAGGCGCTGGCTCTGGCTCGGGAGCTGGGGTATCGACGTTTGGGGCAGGTGGTGTAGCGACCGGCTCAGTGGGAACCGCTGCAGCGGCGCCCCGATCATCGCTGTCTTGCTCCACTTCTGGAGCCGGCGGCGGTGGCGGCGCTTCTGCTGAGTTGGTTGGCGCAGCCCGCTCCGGCGGAACGGGCACAGCCGGCTCCGGCGGCCTATCCGGCGGGACTTGCGCCGATGGCTTTTTTGTCGAAGGGGCAGCCTCCCCGCCTGCCGGTGATGCGCTCAGTGGCTCAGTGGGCGGCGCCGCAACCCCTTCGGGTTTAAAGGCCAGCAATCTCAGCAGCAGCATCTCCAGTCCGGCACGCAAATCCGGTGCGAGCCCCAAATCCCGGCGACCCATCAAGGTCATTTGGTAGTAAAACTGGACGTCCTCCGCACTGAGCGTCGCCGCCAATTCCAATATCTGCTCCCGATCACCCAGGCTGTTGTCCAGCCCCTCCGGTACAGTCTGAGCAATGGCGATGCGGTGCAATACCACTAACAGCTCAGCCACCAAGCCGGCAAAATCGACACCGGCCTCAGACAGCTCTGCCACCAAATTCAGCAGACCCGCGCCGTCTCTGGCGGCCAAGGCCTTTATCAGGCGGTACACCGCCGCGTGGTCGATGGTGCCCAGCATCTGCCGGACGTCTTCTTCACCCAATTTGCCCGAACCAAAGGCGATGGCCTGATCGGTAAGGGACAAGGCGTCCCGCATACTGCCCTCGGCGGCGCGCCCCAACAGCCACAGGGCGCCCTCGTCAAAGGTGATCATTTCCTTTTCGAGGATCGTTTTCAGGTAGTCCACCACCCGCTCTGGCGTCAGGTTCTTAAGGCTGAACTGCAGACAGCGGGACAGAATAGTGGCAGGAATTTTCTGCGGGTCGGTGGTCGCCAGCAGAAATTTCACATGGGGCGGTGGCTCTTCCAGGGTTTTCAGCAGCGCATTAAAGCTGCTGGCGCTGAGCATGTGCACCTCGTCGATGAGGTAGACCTTGTAGCGCCCCTGGGTAGGCGTGTATTGGACATTGTCCAGCAACTCCCGGGTATCTTCGACTTTGGTACGGGAGGCCGCGTCTACCTCTATCAGATCGACAAAGCGCCCCTCACTGATGGCGACACAGTTTTGGCACTGGCCGCAGGGCTCGGAGCTGACACCGGTTTCGCAATTCAGACACTTGGCGAGAATCCGCGCAATGGTGGTCTTGCCCACGCCGCGGGTACCGGTAAACAGATAGGCGTGATGGAGTCGGTCGTGGTCCAGAGCATTGACCAGCGCCTTGAGCACGTGGTTCTGCCCTGCCATTTCGCGAAAGGTTTTAGGACGCCATTTACGCGCCAGGACCTGATACGTCATTAACGACTCTCTCCAACGGGAGCGGCAAGGATACAACAGCGTCAAATCGACATAAACCGGCATCTGCATGCGGCGGTGTAGCGCGGCAATTCAGGAGGCTGATTCTAGTGATAAAGGAAAGGGGAAATTGGAGGCGGTCCAACCAGCCACACCCCGGCACACGAGTCGATAACTACCGTTGCTCCCTTCCGGGCCTGGCGGGGTTTGCTATCTATCGTTGCGGGGGGACCGGAAGGACCACCGCAGAACGCGACCGACCGGGTCAATCACGGGGGCGCTATTGTGGGTGAAAGGCCCCTGTCATGCAAGGGCCTGATCCGCTATTTACTGACTTGTCGGCCCGGCGGAAACTGTTCCAGTATGGCGGCAACGGTCTCCAGCACAAACAGGCGCCGCTCTTCAGGGGTTTCCAGGCGTGGCTGGTTGCGTTTGGATGAGCCCCGCCACAGCAGTTGTTTGGTTTTTGGGTCAACTAAATCGATAATCAGGGTATTTTCCTGGTACTGACGAACCCACAGATCATCGTCATGGAAGTACGGTGTACCAAATCCGGGGCGACCAACACAGTGGTAGCACGGGTAGTAGCCAAAGTGGGTATACCAGGAGCCAAAGTCGTCGATCCGGGTCTTGTCTTCCAAACCAAGGTGGTAGGTGACCAGCACCGAGGCGTCATCGGCGCTATCGACCAGTTCGTAGCCGCGGGCGCGGAACTGTTGATCCACCGCCGCCTTCACCCGCTGATGACTCAGATCGTTGTATAGCTCGGCGCTCTTTACGTCGTCCCCGGGTTCCGGCCTGGGCAGCCAGGCATAGCTGCTTACGGCGGCGTAATCGTAGTCGGTATTGTAGTCGGTATCGACCGGCACGCCGGCGCAGCCAACCAGCACCACCGACGCCACTATAAGCCACCACTTCATCACTGTTCTCCTCTTGCCGTACCTTACCGGCATCTTACCCGCACCCTGTCCGCCCCACTTGCTCAGGGCTATCAAGGCTGGGCCTTCAGCACTACCCAGGAAGCCATTCGGCCTCTTACCACCCGCAGCAACATGGCATCGTCGCGCTGGGATGCCACCGCTTGAAACTCTTCTACGTTTTTCACTCGACGCTGGTTTACCGACACGATGAGGTCACCGGGACGCAAACGAGACGCGGCGGGAGCCTCGGGGTCGACCTTACTGACCACCACACCGTTCTCATCGTCGGCGGTTTGCAGTGCCACACCGCTTAGCAGGGGGTGCACCTCACCGTTGGCGACTGCCAGCTCGGCAGAGGCCTCACCCAATGTAGCGCGAACCTTGCGGGACTTGCCATCTCTGAGAATTTTCAGCTCCACTTTGTCGCCAATACGCCGCAGACCAATGGCATTGCGCAGCTGAGCAGAGCTGAGAATCTCCTTGCCATCCACTTCCACTACCACGTCGCCAGCCTTTAAGCCCGCCTTGTCTGCCGCAGAATCCTCTTGCACCTCGGCGATTACGGCGCCGCGCTGATGACGGTCGATATCAAAGGCTTCGGCCAGTTCTGCAGTTAGGTCCTGAATAACCACGCCCAACTGACCACGGCGGACTTCGCCGTGTTCGAGAATCTGGTCAATACTGGCCCGGGCCATATTGACGGGAATCGCAAAGCCGATGCCTACGTTGCCACCTGAAGGGGCCAGAATGGCGGTATTGATCCCTACCAGCTCACCTCGCAGGTTGACCAGGGCACCACCTGAGTTGCCCGGGTTAATGGAGGCGTCGGTTTGGATAAAGTTTTCGTAGCCTTCGATCCCCAGGCCTGTGCGCCCCAGGGCACTCACAATACCGGTGGTCACGGTCTGACCCAGTCCAAAGGGGTTACCGATTGCGACCACAAAGTCGCCGACTTGGAGCTGGTCGGAGTTGGCCATGGACACGCTGTGGAGGTTATCTGCGTCAATCTTCAACACCGCGATATCCACATCTGGGTCGGACCCAATCAGCTCAGCGGTGTAGCTGCGACCGTCTTCCATCGCCACAGTGATCTCATCGGCACCGTCAATCACGTGGTGATTGGTCAGCACCGTGCCCGCTTTGGCATCGATAATCACCCCGGAGCCAGCGCTTTGCGTTCGGCGCTGCCGGGGCTGCCGCTGCTGCTCGGGCACATTGAAAAAATGACGAAAAAAGGGATCGTTGAGAAGGGGGTTCTGCGCCACCCGCCGGGTGGTAAAGGTAGAGATATTCACCACCGCCGGATTCACGTTTTTCAGCATCGGCGCCAGGCTTGGCAGCGCTTTGCCATCACTGTCCGCTTGCGGCAACAGCGCGCTGACCGGTGCCGCATACAGCGATACCAGCAACATGACAAACGCAGCGTAAACCAGTCGCCACAACGAGACACCCGCACCGCTTGCCGGCTTCTTGGCAGGCACTGCCAACTGCTCACCCTTTGTTTCTACCATTGTTCCTGTGTCCTCCCGCGTCTCAGACTTCAATACTGGTAATAAAAGCCGTCTATTAGAGTCACAAGTGGCAAAATAATTTCCCTAATTGGCGTATTTTCCTGAGCACTGTCGCCATCAGGCAAGTTTCTCTGCCAGTGACCGGGCAATCTCACTTTCTATCCGGGATTTTAAGGGCGCCATCAGCAAACTGAGTTTTAACTCAAGGTGGACCTCGTCCTCGGCCAGCTGCAAACGGCCTTTGACGCCATGGCGCTTGAAGATAATTTCATTCTCGCCTCGCCACTGGGAGTGGACTTGGTAACGCTCTTCCAGGGTGACGGCAAGGCGCTCAGCCAGCTCCCTGACTTCCTGTGGGGATTTGTTATGGGCCTGACTGAGGGAAATGGTACTCACCTGCTACTCTCCAACCGACGGATTATTAGTGTGATATCAACAATATGCGGGCTGACCGTAGAGATACAAGTAGGGAAAACAAAATCGCAGGCATAAAAAAACCGCCATTAGGCGGTTTCTTTATATTTGGTGGAGCTAGGCGGGATCGAACCGCCGACCTCTTGCATGCCATGCAAGCGCTCTCCCAGCTGAGCTATAGCCCCGAATCGGAGGATGCGCATATTAATGACCGTCCCCTGGCTTGTCAACAACTTCCTGAAAGCGTGGACATTTTTTTGCGCACACCGGGTTTTACTGGGCTGCCTGCAGGGCAGACTGGTAGCGTTTCTCCATTTTCTTCAGGCGTTTTTTCCCTACTCCGCCCAGGACTTCAACGGCATGGCGCAAGCGCGCCCGGCTCATTTCCGGTCCCAACAGCTCCATGGCATCCACCACCGAAATCGATGAGGTGGTACCGGCAATGGCCACAAACAACGGCGGCATAAAGTCCTTAAGCTTGATATCCAGACCGGTGGCCAGTGCCTTGATATCGGCAAACAGCACGTCTCGTTGCCAGTCCTGCTCCGCCTCCAGTCGCCAGGCCGCACACTGCAATGCCGTCAACAGCTCTTCCTCCTCGAGACTACAGCCGGCAAAGCTCTCCTCGGTCAGTGGCAACATACCGGACAATAGGAAGCTGGCCAGCGGTGCGATATCGGTAAACACCTCCACCCGCTGCTTCAGATGGGGCAGCATCCGCTCCAGGTTGTCCCGGTTGAGGGCCCAAGTCTGAAGTCGTTGAATAAGCTCATCATCGCTGAGGTCTTCCCGCAGCCACAGGCCATTGAGCCAGCGCAATTTCTCGACATCAAAAATAGGGCCGCCCAGGCTTACCCGCTGAATGTCGAAATGCTCAAGCATGGTGGCCAAGTCGAACTTCTCGCGCTCATCCGGCATCGACCAGCCCATGCGGCCCAGGTAGTTCAGCAAGGCCTCGGGCAAAAAGCCCATGCGCTGGTAGTACCAGATACTGGTGGGGTTTTTGCGTTTACTGAGCTTGCTCTTATCCGGGTTGCGCAGCAGCGGCAGGTGACACAGCACCGGCATCTCCCAGCCAAAGTACTCGTAAAGCAATTTGTGTTTGGGGGCGGAATTGATCCACTCCTCGCCCCGCAGTACATGGGTAATACCCATCAAGTGATCGTCCACCACATTGGCTAAGTGGTAAGTGGGCAAACCGTCGGATTTCAACAGAATCTGGGCGTCCACCTGCCCCCAGTCCAGCTCGATGGTGCCCCGCAGCATATCGTCAATGTCGCAGCGCCCCTCTTCTTCCGGTACCACCATACGGATCACATAGGGGTCCCCCGCCGCCTCCCGACGCGCTACCTCGTCGTCGGGGAGCTTCAAGTCTGAGGGCTTCAGCGCGGTGTGCTGCCCCGCCGCCCGGCGGGCCTCACGCAGGTCATTCAGCTCGTCGGCGGTGCGGTAGCAGCGAAAGGCCTTGCCCTCAGACAAAAGCTGCTCGCAGTACTGGCGGTAAATATCACTGCGTTCACTTTGACGGTAGGGTCCGCAATTGCCGCCCACGTCCGGCCCTTCGTCCCAATCCAGACCCAGCCAACGCAGCGAGTCAAAAATCGCCTGCTCGGAGGCCGCCGTGCTGCGCTGTTGATCGGTGTCCTCAATACGCAGCAAAAACTCACCGCCATGGCTTTTGGCAAAGCAATAATTGAACAGGGCAATATAGGCGGTTCCGACGTGGGGATCACCCGTGGGAGAGGGAGCAATGCGGGTTCTTACAGTCATAGAGGACATCACCGTAGCTAAGTCTATTGCGGATTCCGCCCCAAGCGAGGCGGGAAACAAAGCCGCGTATTATACGGCGCCACCGCAGCGCTTTACACGGCAATCCGCCACCAATCGGCGAAAAGCCCCAACAAATTGCGGGCATAAAAAAACCGCGACAGAGAAGGGAGCTTTCTGTCGCGGCAAATTCCGGTGCCCAGGAGGAGCTACCGAAAGTACTCTTGCTTGGCTCAGTGTCACTATCTCAAATTGCTCTAACGATTTCTTTGATGCGACGCACAAAATACCACATTAACAAATCCGCTTTATTTAGCCCCATACAGATTGCTTGGACACCGCCAATACACCTTACCCCTGGCTTGCTGATAAACTGTGGGTTTTGCGGTTTCAGCGTCAGCAAAGTCCTAAATCTGTTTACTTCAACGAGGCACCAATACTTGTCGGATAAGCTCCAAGCTCCCAATACCCCCCCTTCCGGGCCTACCGGCGGTGAAGCAGGCCGAGCGCCCGCAGCGCCGCTGGATCGCCGCTTTTGCGCCGCGCCCATGATGGACTGGTCTGACAGACATTGTCGGGTATTTTGGCGCCAGCTCACCAAGCGCGCGGTGTTTTACACAGAGATGGTCACCACCGGGGCACTGCTGCACGGTGATGTTCGCCGCCATCTGGATTATTCCGAAGAAGAACACCCCTTGGCCCTACAGGTGGGCGGCAATGAACCCGATGCGCTGGCAACGGCAGCGAAACTGGCCGAGCAGTGGCAATATCGGGAGATCAACCTGAACTGCGGCTGCCCCTCAGACCGGGTCCAGAATGGCTTTTTTGGCGCCTGCCTGATGACCCGCCCCGGCATGGTGGCCGACGGCGTCAAAGCAATGAAGGACGCCACTGCCCTGCCCGTCACGGTCAAGCACCGCATCGGCGTTGACGACCAGGAGGGTTACGGCCCGCTGCGTGACTTTGTCGGCGCGGTGGCCGATGCCGGTAGCGACGCCGTGATTGTCCACGCCAGAAAAGCCTGGCTAAAGGGACTTAGCCCTAAAGAAAATCGAGAGATCCCGCCGCTGAACTACCCCATGGTCTACCGTCTCAAAAATGATTTCCCGGAGCTGGAGGTCATCATCAATGGCGGCATCGAAGACGTAAGAGCTGGGCTGAACCATTTGTCACATGTTGACGGTATTATGCTGGGACGCAGTGCTTACCACACTCCCTGGGTATTAGCGGACGTAGATCAGCAGATTTACGGCGGCGCCTCGCCGGTCACGGACCGCCTGGATGCCATTAGAGGTCTGTACGATTATATTGAGAAGGAACTCACAGCCGGCACTCGACTCCACCATATTACCCGCCACACACTGGGCTTGTTCAATGGTTTGGGAGGCGCCAAACAGTTTCGGCGCCACCTGTCACAACACGCACACCGGGATGACGCGGGTATCGAAACGCTGGAAAACGCCTTAAGCTTTATCGAAGCGGCCAGGGAGCGCGCTGCCCAGCGCCGGGCCGAGACTGAAAGCCTGGGCCAGCTTTCTGCCTAGTAGTGTTGTCTCGGATCACCACAAACGAGACATAAGAGCAAAAATCGCTCAAGAGTGAAGATACAGGAACGGACACGCATTTATGAGTAGTAAACTCGAGCAGCTGAAAACCATGACCGACGTTGTCGCCGACACTGGCGACATTGAAGCGATTCGCCGTTTTTCTCCCCGCGACGCCACCACCAACCCGTCGCTGCTGCTCAAGGCAGCCCAGCTGCCCCAATATCAGGAATTGATCAGCCGGGTCGTGGCGGACAACGGCGGCAATACCGCCGCCGAGTTAAAGATGGCGAGCTTAAAACTGGCAGTGGCCATCGGCACTGAGATTTGCCAATTGGTCCCCGGTAAGGTCTCTACAGAAGTGGACGCACGATTGTCTTTCGATACTGCCGCCACCGTTGCTGAAGCCCGCACCATCGTCGACGAATATCAAAAGGCTGGCGTTTCCCGGGATAAATTGCTGATCAAAATCGCCTCAACCTGGGAGGGAATTCAAGCCGCAGAGGTCCTGGAGCGGGAAGGCATAGAGTGCAACCTGACATTACTGTTCAGTTTGGTCCAAGCCGCCGCCTGCGCCGAAGCCGGCGCCACGCTCATCTCCCCCTTTGTCGGCCGCATACTGGACTGGCATGTAGCCAAAGGCATGACGGTTGAACGCCCCGAACAAGACCCCGGCGTACAGTCAGTCACGGCCATCTACGCTTATTACAAACAGCACGGTTACGACACCGTTGTGATGGGCGCCAGCTTCCGCAATATCGGCGAAATCGAGGCCCTAGCCGGCTGTGACCGCCTCACCATTAGCCCGGCGCTGCTGGAGGAGTTAAGCGAGGCCCAGGGCGAGCTGCCGCGCCGGCTGGTACCGGACGCCCAGTTTGAGAGCATTCCGCGAATGACTTTGGGAGAATCCAACTTTCGCTGGGCGCTCAATGAGGACGCCATGGCCACAGAAAAGCTGGCTGAGGGCATCCGTACCTTTGCCGCCGATCAGGTCAAACTGGAAACCCTGCTCAAGGAGTGGTCGGCCTAATGTTTGAACTGCTGCGCAAAATGCTGGGTAACGACACGCCCGACGAAGCTGAGACCATGACCCTGGAAAAAGCCGCCGGCGCGCTGTTAATTGAGGTCAGTAAATCGGACTACGACCAGGATCCGGCGGAGGTGGAAAAAATCCGCGATTTGCTCAGCCGCCATTTTTCTGTGTCCGTGGATGACATGGAAGGTTTTATGAAGGACGTGGAAGACCACAGCCACCAGGGCACGTCTCTCTATCCTTATACGCGCTTCATCAACGATAACTGCAGCAATGAAGAGAAATACCTGTTGATCAAATCGCTGTGGGAAGTGGCTGCCGAAGACGGCCGCATCGACAAGTATGAAGACTACGTGATCCGCAAGGTATCAGACCTGATCTATCTGCCCCACTCGGATTTTATTAGAGCGAAGTTGGAGGTCACAAAGGCTGCGGGACTGTAACTACGCCGCGCCAGGCTGGCGCTAGAAGCACTGGCCTTCCAGCAGGGATACCAGCTCACGGAATTGTGCGCGGTTGTCTTCGCTGAGCCCCATCAACACCCGGTGGGCTTCAAGCACCCGCTTATGAACCCCCTCCTCACTCTCCGGCAGCACCGGCAGTTCGCCCAGGTCCTCGTCGTCTTCCAGTGGCTCCTGACGAATACGAAACACCCGATCAAAGCCCATGCTGTCCAGCACGCGGGTAATGTTGGGGTTGGTGGAGAGGATGACCGGCACAAAGGAGAAGCGCTCCTTGGCCTTTAGCGCCAACTTGGCCAGCAGGCCCAGTGTGGTGCTGTCGACATTGACGGCATCGGCGAGGTCCACCACCACGCTGGCAAAACCCTCGCTGGCAAACATCTCGTCAAAAAATTCGTCCAAGGTGGTGCACAGGGTCAGACGAACGTCGCCCACCAATTTGATGACAAAGGCGCCATCGTGTTCGGCGACAAGAATCTTACCTGGCTGCATGATACCTACAACCTACTTACTACCAGTATTGCAATATCGTCTGGCGCTTCGTCGATGTTGTCCAAACCAAACCGCGACACCAAGTCGTGGGATGAAGTCTGGCCATCACTCAATATAGACAACAGCGCCTGCTCTTTTTGTTCCAATGTTTCGTAGTCTAGCACTTCCAATATACCATCCGAAAACAAGGTCAGGACAGTACCTGCCGGAAAGCTGATCATATGGTCGGTATAGGTCGCATCGGCAAACAAACCGACTGGCATATCGTGCTCAGTCAGGAACACCGCCTCGCCTTTGCGGGACTGCACCGGCGCCGGCAAATGCCCTGCCACCGAGTAACACAGCTGATGGCATTTTAGATCAAAGACCCCCACGCACAATGTGACGTGCTTACCAATCCCCATCTCCAACAGCTCGCGATTGGCAATGGCCAGCATTTTGGCCGGTGACAAGATTGCGGTGGAGCCGCGATGGAGGAAGTCACTGCGCTTGCGGGCAAACAGGTTTTTAAGAAATACCGTGACAAAGGCGGAACTGGCGCCGTGCCCGGACACATCGGCAACAAAAAACACCGCGTGATCATCGCCCACCAGGAAATAGTCAACAAAATCACCGCTGAGGTAGAGCGAGGGCAGGATAAAGTGGCAAAAACGGTAGCCCTTTATATCTTTGGGGGTGTCCGGCAGTAGTACCTGTTGCACGTGTTTGCCAGCCTGCTGGTCCTGCTGCAGATGGGTCAGGCTCTCCAGCAATTCGCGGTTGGCGTTCTCCAACTTGGTGCGGTAGGCAAGGTTTTCCCGCTTGAGGGCACAGCGCTCCAGCGCCCGATCCAACACGTGGCGCACCACGTCATTGCTCTCCGGTGGCAACATCAGGTAGTCGGTTGCGCCATGACGCACGGCGGAGACCACATCGGCAGCGTTCTTGCGGCGGGAGATCGCCACCAGCGGCAGCTCGCGGGGGTCGGCGGCCATGCGATCCAGCAGATAAATGCCCTGCTCGTCCGGCAAATCGATATCGATCATCACCATATCGATCTCTTCTTCCCGGAACATCGTCAGCGCATCATTTTTGTCGTCGGTCACCACCAGCTCGACGCCCAGGCTGCGAAGGACACCAATAAACTGCTCGTGAACTGGATCGACTTGCTGCACGAGCAACAGTCGCTGACGGTTGGAGGTGGTCATGGCGCCTTTTTACTCGCCACACAGTCAGTGCGCAAGCTCCGTAGCTGTGCAGGATTCACGTTCTGAACAAGACGTGAGACCGGGTCAGAAATCAAAGGATTCGAAGTCCTCATCGCCAAAGCTGTCTTGGAACTCGCCGTCGTTAATTAAGAACTCGCGGCGCTGAAAGTAGGCATCCTTTAAAAAGCTGTATTTATCGCCGCTGATCAGATCTTCAGCGCCCAACAAGGCCGCCCGTTTTTGTACCAACTCAAGGAAGGTCAGCCCATAATCGGCGCTTTCGGGCTCCACGGCCCGCTGCGGCGAGCTCAGCGAATCCACGCCCCGGCCTACGCCGTCCCTCAGGGTACTGGCCCCCAACACCGGCAGCATCAGGTAGGGGCCATCGCCTACCCCCCACACTGCCAGGGTTTGTCCAAAATCCTCGTTTTCACGCTCCAGGCCCACATAGGAGGCAACATCGAAAATACCCAATACACCAACAGTGGTGTTGACCACAAAACGACTCAAATCTGTGCCGGCATCACCAAGGCTGCCTTGCAAAAGGTTGTTGGTGAAGTTTTTAAACTCACCAATATTATTGAAAAAGTTATCTATGCTGGTATCGACAAAACCGGGAGTGACCGTCTTATAGCCTCGTGCTATCGGCGTGGCAACATAGCGATCCGCCGCCTCATTAAAGGCGAAAATACCGCGGTTAAACCCCTCCCAGGGGTCTCGCGGATCGCCCTTGCTGTCATTGGCATGGGACGGCAAGGCCAGTGTCACCAAGGCAAACAGGGCGCTGAGCTGCCAACACTTTTGCCAATATCGAAGGGAGTCTCGCATTACAGGTAACGCTCTTCCAAAGTCATCCCTGAACTATACCGAATACCCGGGTGTTTGACACCAGACAAAGTTATGGCAATAAGGCGCAGGATAGAATCGCCGCGTGTCGCGCGCCCCACCACGCTGTCACGACCACAGTCCAGCCATCACACCGGCGCATCCGGTCGGGCAATAAGCTGCAACATGCTTTGCTGCACATCGGGGCCCAACAAGTTCACCCAGCGCTGAGCGTGTTGAGACAAACGGCCATCGCTCCAGATCCACGCCTCGTCGTCCCGCTGTTCAGATTGCAACAGGCCCTCACTGATCAAGGTATCGATATAGACCTTAAACAGGTTTTTATCGAAGTACTCCGGGGCCTCTCGGCCGCTGAGGATGGCCAGGCGCTGGGCCATTTCGATAATTTGATTCTCTACATCGAGACGGGGAGCGGCCTCCGTCCCCGGGTTGCGGGCCAGCAACAGGCTGCTCATGGTGTAGCGTTCCAGCGTTTCCCGCAGAATCCGCCCCAGACCGGTCAGCACCGCAAAGGCCATGGTGCCAACCTCGGGCCGGCTGAGGGTGTCACCCTCCCGTTTCAATAACTCCAGGTCCACCAGCTGGTCGATATGCTCGGCCACTTCGGCACTGAAATCTTCGGCCTCCACCCGCAGGAACAACTCACCCTGCAAAAAGGGCAGCATATCGGCGCAAGCCTCGACCAGTGAGGATTGCTGGACTTGCTCAACGTGGCGGAAGAAACGCGCAATCAAACTGGGCAGGGCCAGCACATGCATCACCGAGTTGCGGTAGTAGGTCAGCAGCACCGCTTCACGACCGGTGGCGGTGATAATCGGGCCCCAGGGGTGCTCGATACGGGACAAACCGGCGGTGCGGGCGGCCTGCTCGAAGATTTCTCTGGCGTCGCCCTCGGGCAGCACCACGTCCTCGCTGTAGGGGCGACGCTGCAGCAGCGCGATAAAGTAGTCAATTTGCGCCAGCAGCTCCTGCTCGGCCATCGCCCGCTGAGGGCTGGATAGCAGAATCATCGCCACCAGACCGATAGGATTGACCACCGCCGCCGCATTAATGCGGGTCATATTCTCCTGGGCAATGTGCTGAATCGCCCCCGGCAAGAAACCGAAGTCGCCGGCCTGAGCCTGCTGCCGCCAGTTGCCACACACCCGAGTGAGACACTCTTCCAGGCTGATGGGCGCACCAAAGGCCACATGGGGGCTACCGTAAGAGGTTTTAAAGATACGCCGGGCTTTTAACAAACTGCCCGCAGACTCCTTGGTTTTACCTGCGCCGCGCAGCTCCTTCACATAGGACGCTCCCTCCACCAATTTATCGTAGCCCACGTAAATCGGCACAATGGCAACCTTGCGCCCGGGCTGTTGCAGGCAGGATTCCAGGGTCATTTTCAACATGCCCAGCTTGGGCGGCAGTAATCGCCCGGTGCGGCTGCGCCCCCCCTCAGGGAAGAATTCCATGGGGTAGCCCCGGGACAGAATCACCCCCAGGTAGGATTTAAATACCGCGCTGTAGAGCTTGTCGCCACCAAATTTGCGGCGGATATAAAAGGCCCCGCCACGGCGCAGCAGTCCACCCACCGGCCAAAAATTCAGGTTGATCCCGGCGGCGATATGAGGCGGCACCAAGCCCTGCTTGTACAGCGCATAGGAAATCAGCAGGTAGTCAAAATGACTGCGATGGCTGGGCATGTAGACCAGTTGACGATCGTTGGCTGCCCGGCGCAGTCGGTCGGCGTGGTGGACCCGCAAACCGGTAAACAACTTGCGAAATACCCAGGTCAGAATCAGATCCAGCACCCGCAATAATCGCGAGTCGAAGTTGGCCGCCACTTCGTCGGCCATCTTGCGGGCCGACTTCTCCAGCTTGGCCCGGCTCTCGCCCTCACTGGCGACCAGCTCGTCAATGGCAGCAGTCACCGCCGGCCGGCGCATCACCATAGAAATGATCTGCCCCCTGGACAACAGGCTCGGCCCCAGGGTCGCCACCTTGCGGCGGCTATAGTAAAAAGACAGCGTCCGCGCCAGAGTTCGCGCCGCCTCCCTGGCATCCTGCTGCTTGCGGGCCACCAAAGTGTTGAAATCCAAAGGCTGGGCAAAGTGGACCAGCACATTGTTGCGCTGGGCGATCATCACCAGCAACTTGCGAAGCGCACCGCCCCGCTCGCCGTCACCCAACAGCAAACGCCAGAACGAGGTTTCCGAGCCGGGGTCCCGCCCCCAGAAGATAGACACCGGCACAATTTGCAGCGGGTAGTCTTCCGGGGACTCCCGCGTACCGAGGCTGTCGATCAGCGCCTGGAGGGGTTGCTGCTTGCGTTTACTGTCCCCTTTTAATACCGGCAAGTACAAACAGGTGGCGTGCTCCTGATCGGGTAAAGCCCCGGGTCGGGCGCTCAGCACCGGCAAGCCCTGCTGCCGGGCCAGGCGCTCCAACAAAAAGCGGTCAGTCCAGCTGTGGCGCCGCAGCACGTAGCACACCGGCTTGCCATCGAGCTGTTCCGGCAGCTGCTCGTCAAGTTGAATCAGGCTGGGGTGAACCAGGCGAATGATGGGCGCAACCAACAGACGACAAAGCAGAAAATACCAGCGGGTAAACCAGGGCATGAAAGCGTTTCCAAGGCAGAGAGATTCGTTATCGGGCGGTCGATATGTATGCGACCGCGCTTTTGGCAGTATTTTAACGCGTTTACACCTCCCGGGTCGCGGTTTCCGGGCACACGTGAATTGGCGGGCCGCGCCACACTGCAAGATTCTGTACAATTGAGAAAGCGATACCAATATCGGCCTGTTCACAGGCCAACACACTCACGAACCAACACAGGCGGTCGCCACCATGAGCGCAGCCACACTTCGCTTTGACAACAGCTATGCCCGTTTGCCGGAACACCTATACCACCGGCAACAGCCGGAGCAGGTACCGGCACCGGGTTTGATCCGCATTAACCGACCATTGGCAGAGCAGCTAGGCTTCGATCCCGATTGGCTGGCCTCGGAGGAAGGCGTAGCGTTGCTGGCGGGCAACAGCACTCCCCCAGGGGCCGACCCCATTGCCACCGTCTACGCCGGCCACCAGTTCGGCAGTTACAACCCACAACTGGGAGACGGCCGTGCGCTGCTGCTGGGCGAGCTGATCGACCGCCATGGCCAACGTTTTGACTTACAACTGAAAGGCTCGGGGCGAACCCCTTACTCACGGGGCGGCGACGGCAAATCTCCCCTGGGGCCGGTGCTTCGGGAATACATCATCAGCGAGGCCATGTACGCACTGGGCGTGCCCACCACCCGGGCGTTGGGAGCGGTGTATACCGGTGAAAGCGTATACCGGGAGCGACCTTTGCCCGGGGCGGTGCTGTGCCGGGTAGCTAAAAGCCACATCCGCGTTGGCACCATGCAGTTTTTTGCCGCGCAGCGCGACACCGATGCTCTGCGTACGCTGGCCGAGCATGTGATCCAACGTCACTACCCCGAGGCGGCCAACAGCGATAAGCCGATAGTGAGCCTGCTTGTCGCGGTGATGCAAAGCCAGGCCGAACTGGTCGCTCACTGGCAAAGCCTGGGCTTTATTCACGGCGTGATGAACACCGACAACATGCTGCTCAGCGGTGAGACTATCGACTACGGTCCCTGCGCCTTTATGGACGACTACCACCCCGGCACCGTATTTAGCTCCATCGATCAGCAAGGCCGCTATGCCTTCGGGAACCAACCCGCAGTGGCGCACTGGAACCTGGCACAACTGGCCCAGGCGCTGCTGCCTATCATTGACGACAACGAAGAGGCCGCAGTGGAAGAAGCCCAGGACGCCCTCAACAGCTTTCCCGATAGATTTTTTGTCGCCTACCGCAAACGTATGGCCGACAAGTTAGGGCTGGCGCACTGCAGCGAAGATGATCAGGATTTGTATGAGGCTTTTCTCGACTTACTCAGCGACAACAATGCCGATTTTACCCTGGCCTTTCGTCGCCTTACCGAACTGGCCGATGAGTCTTACCCCGCTAACCGCAGTGTTGCCGAGCTGTTTGAATTCAGCGATGCCTACTCCGACTGGCTGAACCGCTGGCAGGCGCGACTCGCTCAGGACAAACGTCCCGCCGACCAGGTACAAGGGCAAATGCGCCGCGCCAACCCACTGGTGATACCCCGCAACCACCGGGTCGAGGAAGTGATCACCGCCGCCATCCAGGGCGCGGACTTTACCCCTTTTCACCGTCTGGTCGACGAGGTGACTGCCAGCGACGAGCAGCAAGACATGCACTACGCACGGCCGCCGGAGCCCCAGCAGCGGGTGCAGCAGACTTTTTGCGGCACCTGAACTAGACCGTTTGCTATAACGTAGTTCAGTGGCAGTATACTCAGCCGCCACCAACCGGGAGACTACCGTGAAATTGTTACAACAACTCCGATTCAGCCTGCCACTGATCCTTGCACTGCTGGCCACTTCCGCCACCGCCGACACCCTGATTCGCGTCAGCAAATCGCCCACCTGCGGCTGCTGCACTGAATGGGTCGAGCATCTGCGCGACAAAGGCTTTGAAGTAGAAGCGCGAAACCGCAACGATATGCACACCGTTAAAGCCGCCCTGGGCATTGCGCCCCGCTACGCCAGCTGCCACACCGCCACCGTGGGTGATTACGTAATTGAAGGTCACGTGCCCGCCGCCGACGTCAAACGCCTATTGGCGGAAAAACCCGACGCGCTGGGTTTAACTGTGCCCGGCATGCCGGTGGGCTCCCCTGGCATGGAGATGGGAGACCGAGTAGACAACTACTCCGTGCTACTCCTCAAGCGCAATGGCAGCAGCGAGGTGTTTAGTCGCCATCCACAAAACGACACCCATTCACACTGATTGCGTCTCAACTGCGGTGTTCCCGGTTCAACGCAGTGGGATTTGTAAAAGCACGGTTCAACCACTATGACCCAGCACACGCCTTCCCGTCTCTTGCATCGCCGCAGCATCCTTGCCGGACTGGCCGCAGCCGGGCTGCTGCCCCTCGCGGCGGTAACCGGCAAGAATCTCTTTTCTGCCGATCGGCAAAGCGCCGAGCCCGGCGAGGTATGGTTCTCGGCGGCCATTGTCGGCAACGACGGTTTTGGCGCCGCTTGGCACAATCGAGCTGGGCACGTTGATGGCCACGTTCCCACCGACTTCCGGGGCCACGGCGCCGCGTTGCATCCCACGCGGCTCAACTCCGCCCTGCTCTTTGCCCGCCGCCCCGGCTACATGGGTATCGAAGTCGACTTGGCCAGCGGCGAGTTAGTCAACCAGTTTCACTGCGCCCAAGGCCGGCACCTCTATGGTCATGGATGTTTTAGTGCCGACGGCAAAGTGTTGTTTACCACAGAAGCCGATATTGAAGGCGGCGTCGGCAAAATCGGAATCCGCGATGCCGACACCTACCAACTGCTGGGCGAATACGACAGTTACGGCGTGGGCCCCCACGAACTGCGACTGATGCCGGACGGCAAAACCCTGGTCGTCGCCAACGGCGGCCTGCTAACCCGACCGGATACCGGTCGCCGGGTATTGAACCTGGACACCATGGATTCCTCACTGGTGTACATTGATACGCACAGCGGCGAACTGGTTGACCAAGTGCGTGTGGCTGAGCCCAAAGCCAGCCTCCGCCACCTGGATGTGGCTAACGACGGCACCGTAGCAGTGGCGATTCAGGTACAGCGCGAAGCCACCCATCACACCGACTTGGTGCCCCTGGCCATCACCCACCGTCGCGGCGAACCGGCCCGAGCCCTTCACGAGCCCCAGCCAGTGCTAGCAAGACTGCAGGACTATATGGGCAGCGTGGCAATCAGCAACACCAGCCGCCGGGTCGGCTTTACCAGCCCAAGAGGCAACCTGGCTGTGTTCTGGGATATCGACAGCGGTGAGTTCGTTGGCCAACACAGCATGCGGGACGTATGCGGCCTGGCAACCGATCCCAGCCAATCGCGATTTATCCTCTCCAGCTCCAGCGGACAAATGCGGGTGCTGGACAGCAGTACGCTGCAAGAACAGCGCGAGCAGCGGGTTAATGCGGCGGGGCTGCATTGGGATAATCATATGGTTGTGACGCAACTGGGCGAACATAAACCGATAAATGGCTGAATTATTTTTCGGAATCGTAATCGCTTTGGCGACTCTAGTCGCCGCGTTTAACTATATTAGAAAGCCAGCATTCAAAACTTGGGTGTCCGCATTCGGCGGCTTTGAATCCAATGCAACTCCAAAGATCACTGAGCGTATTTACGGCAGGCTATATACTGAAAATTTGATTTTTCGGTCAATTATCGGAGCCTCAGACAGCGGAGTTATTATATTCAACAAGATGGCTCCTTACTTTGATAAAATCCTTCTGCCGTGGTCGGAAATATCAATTGTTGAGTTTTACCCGTCGCATGAACTGGCCAGAATATTATTCACAAAATCAAACTCAGAAACTCAAGAAGTAGTTCTGCCGTGGCTGCGAGATTTTAACAAGTATGTTCCGAATGAGGTTGGCTTTACCGAACGGTGATTCAAAAATTACTATTACCAGCCATCACTAAAAACGCGCGGCGGACTCAAAAATGTGCACTTTTCTTGGCTTTGTACAGGGCCTCACACATCCCGAAGCCTTGCTCGTATAAATCCTACTTTATTAGCAGAGCGATAGCTCACGAGGCGTCGAAACGGTTGCTCACGACCCAAGAACGTAAACAACCGTTATATGCATATGAGGGCTAAGTTGGCTCCGCTTAAAATACCTCAAACAAAGCCGCCGCGCCCTGACCACCACCAATACACATGGTGACCACCGCGTACTTCACTCCACGACGTTTGCCTTCCAGCAGGGCATGGCCCACCAGACGGGCACCGCTCATGCCGAAGGGGTGGCCAATGGAGATACCGCCGCCGTTAACATTGAGTTTGTCGTTGTCGATGCCCAACTGATCGCGGCAGTAGACCACCTGGCAGGCGAAGGCTTCGTTAAGCTCCCACAGACCAATGTCATCAACGCTGAGGCCGTGACGCTTAAGCAGTTTGGGGATCGCGAACACCGGGCCGATGCCCATCTCGTCGGCCTTGCAACCGGCAACAGCCAGGCCACGATAGGCGCCCAGCGGGCTCAGGCCCTGCTGCTCGGCCAGCTTGCCGTCCATGACCACGCAGGCGGAGGCGCCGTCAGCCAGTTGCGAGGCGTTACCGGCGGTAATGAAGCGCCCTTCCTTAACCCACTGACCGTCCTTCCACACTGGGTCCAGGCTTGCCAAACTCTCCAGGGTGGTGGACGGGCGGTTGCACTCGTCCTTATCCAGTGTCACCGCCTGGGTGTGGCTCTCTTTGGTCTCTTTGTTGAACACCGACATGGTGGTGGCAAAGGGCGCGATCTCATCGGCAAACAGGCCGGCCTGCTGGGCTGCGGCTACCCGTTGCTGGCTCTGCAGGGCGTAGGCGTCTTGCACTTCCCGGCTGATGCCGTAGCGCTCGGAGACCACTTCGGCGGTTTCGATCATGGGGATGTAAGCCGTGGGATCAATATCGGTCACGGCCTTGGAGACGTTGCGGTAGCTGTTTTTGTGCTTGGTTTGCACCAGGGAGATCGACTCCAGACCACCGGCGACGGCAATATCCATCTCGTTACACATCACCGACTTGGCGGCCCAGGCAATAGTCATCAGGCCGGAGCTGCACTGGCGGTCCATGGTCATGCCTGCCACCGACGCCGGCAAGCCGGCAGCAACCGAACACAGGCGCCCCAGGTTATAGGCTTGCGTACCCTGTTGGGCAGCGGCGCCCATGATGACGTCGTCGATTTGCGAGGGATCGACGCCAGCGCGCTCAACGGCAGCCTTGACCACATGGCCACCCATGGCTGGAGCTTCGGTGTCATTCAGTGCGCCGCGGAAGGATTTAGCCATCCCGGTGCGGGCTGTAGAAACGATTACGGCGTCTTTCATAATGAGATCCTGTTGTTATCAGTGCGTGTTTGAGAATTGCCTAAGAACGCTGCGACGAACAGCTGACAATCTCGCCGGTCATGTAACTGGAGTAGTCGGAAGCCAGGAAGACCATGACGTTGGCGACCTCCCACACTTCGGCGCCACGGCCGTAGGCCTCACGACCCTCTAGCTCGGCCAATAAATCCTCGGGGGCAGATTTCTTCAGCATGTCGTGCACCGCCAGTGATGGCGAGACGGCATTAATACGAACACCAAATTCGGCAGCTTCCAAGGCCGCGCAGCGGGTCAATGCCATTACCCCGGCCTTGGCCGCGGCATAGTGGGCCTGTTCTTTTTGTGCACGCCAGCCCAGCACAGAGGCATTGTTGACGATCACCCCGCCCTGCCCTCTGGCCTTCATGGTTTTCATCATTGCCCGGGTCATGCGCATGGTCCCGTTTAAGGTCACGTCGATCACCTTAAACCACTCACCGTCTTCCATATCGATCAGCGCCTTGGTGGTACCCAGGCCGGCGTTGTTAATCAGCACGTCGATGCCGCCGGTTTTTTCTTCTGCAAAGGCAGTCAACGATTGTACGTCGGCTTCCTCAGCGACGTTGCAAATCTGACCGTAGACGGCGTCCAAACCTGTTTCATCTTTCAAAGCTTGAACGGATTTTTCCAGCCGGCCTTCGTGGATATCGCTGATCACGATGGCCCGGCAGCCCTCTTCAACGCAGCGCTTGGCGGCGGAAAAACCAATGCCAGCACCGGCGGCAGCGGTGACCAACACCGTTTTATCCTTCAGCAGGTTATGGCCTTGAACATATTGTGGCTGGTGAATATTCATATTGCTTCCAATTAAAAAAGTGTTGTGCTCGGCCTTATCGCCGAGGCTCCTTGGGCATACCCAAACCGCGCTCGGCAATAATGTTCTTCTGTATCTCGTTGGTGCCACCGTAAATGGTGTCGGAGCGGGTAAACAAAAACATGGATTGCAGACGGTTCAATTCGTAGGGCGCCGCGTCGAGCACGTTGGCCTCTGCCCCCATTACATCCATGGCCAGTTCGCCCAAATCCCGGTGCCAGGTAGCCCAGAACAATTTGTAAATCAGCGCCTCTTTTTGCAGAGTGCTGTTGTCCCCAGATAGCATCCGCATACTGTTATAGCGCATTAGCTTTAGGCCGATATGGGCCTGGGCAATACGCTGGCGAATCATCGGGTCGCTGGCGGCGCCATTATCTTTAGCCAGGGCGATCACATCGTTCAGTTCATTTTGAAAGGCCATCTGCTGGCCCAGGGTAGAGACACCCCGCTCATAGCCCAGCAGGCCCATGGCGACCTTCCAACCCTCACCGGGCTCGCCGACGATGTCTTCAGCATCGCACTCGGCGTCGTCGAAAAACACCTCGTTAAATTCCGAGGTGCCGGTAAGTTGCTCAATCGGTCGCACGGTAATGCCGGGCTGATCCATTTTGATCAGGAAAAAACCCAGGCCCTTGTGGGCCACGGAATCTGGGTCGGTGCGGGCAATTACAAAACAGTAGTCGGACTCGTGAGCCAATGAAGTCCACACTTTTTGTCCGTTCAATATCCATTTGCCCCGAGCTTCGTCGAAGCGGGCTTTGGTTTTAACATTGGCGAGATCGGAGCCGGCACCAGGCTCAGAATAGCCCTGACACCAGAATTCAGTGCCAGCGAGAATACCGGGCAGGTACTTCTCTTTTTGATGGTCGCTGCCGTAGGCAATGATGGTGGGGCCGGCCAGGCCGTCGCCGATATGCCCCATCCGCCCCGGTGCGCCAGCGCGGGCGTACTCTTCGTAGAAAATAACCTGCTGCTCGATGGACAGTTCCCTTCCGCCGTAGCGCTTGGGCCAGGCCACACAGGTCCAGCCACCTTCGGCGAGTTTTTGTTCCCAGCGCTTTCGCTCTTCGGGGAACATGTGCTCATCCCCGGGGCCACCGCGAAACTTGAGTTGCTCAAATTCGCCAGTGAGGTTGTCTGCCAACCAGCCGGCAATCTCGGTACGGAAGGCTTCGTCTTTAGCTTCAAAGGTCAGTTTCATTACGCCTCCTCCCCACTGCTAGCGGTAAGGCTGGGATTCCCCAACAACAGACCGGCGATCTGTTCCCGATGGCGATCACTACTGCCCAGCAAACTTTGGCTGGCTTTGGCCCGCTTAAAATACAGGTGAATGTCGTACTCCCAGGTAAAGCCGACCCCGCCGTGAATCTGCAAGGCCTCGGCCGCATTTTCAAAGGCCGCTTCGTTACACCAGGCCTTGGCGATACTGGCCGCTTCTGCAAGTTCGCCAGCCAGCTCACCACCGCTGAGCGCTTCATCGGCAATACAGGCAGCGTAGTAAATTGCCGAGCGGGCCACTTCACTGCGCAGCATCATGTCAGCGGCTTTGTGTTTGATGGCCTGGAAGCTGGCAATGGGGCGATTAAACTGTTGGCGCTCCTGGCTGTAGGCCACCGCGTCATCCAGCACTGCCTGAGCGATGCCGGCCTGCTCGGCGGCCAGAGCGATACGGGCCAGGTCCAGCACTTTTTGCAGCTGTCCCCAGTTGCTGTTGTTTAGCCGGGACGAGGCTGGAAGGCCTAAATCAGTCACGGTCACCGTCGCCATACGGCGAGTCTGATCTAGGGTGGGCACAGTAGCGCGGCTAATACCGGCGGCATCACCGGGAGTCACAAACACCCCGACCTCGCCCTGTTCATCGACCGCCACCAGCAGTAGCGTTTCTGCACTGTGGCCGTCCACCACAAAGCGATACTCGCCGTTGATCACAATACCGTCGGCAGTGGACCTTACCTTGCCTGGCAAGTCTGCCGGGGCTTGGCAGTCTGCTACGCCGAGGGCCAGGGTCGCCGTGGTGCCAGCGGCCAGCGTCGGTAAATGCTCGGCACGTTGATCATCACTGGCGCACAACAGCAAGGTGTTGATACCCAGGGCGACGGTGGAGAAGAAAGGCGCACACAGCAGATGGCGGCCACACTGCTCAAACAGCGCCGCCAGCTCCACGTAGCCCAGTCCCATGCCTTCGCAGGATTCGGGAATATGCAGAGCCTGCCAGACCATTTCGCCGGTGATGCGCTGCCACATCTCCGGCGTGTAGCCGGCATCACTGAGCATGGCGGCTCGCACCGCCTCGCTGGTGGAGTGTGTAGTGAGAAAGGCCGACGCGGTATCGCAGATCATCTGCTGTTCGTCGGTAAACGCAAATTGCATACGCTCTCCGAGTCACGGCGCCGCCTTCCGGTTGTCAGTTGAGCTCTTGGGTAACCGCGGGGTTACAAGCGCAACTGCATGCGGACGAAGACGCCGTCTTCAAATTCAATTTCGCCACCGCCTTCGGCTTCCAGCTCAATATAGCTATAGCCGAATTGCAGTGCCGAGTTCTGAAACACCGCGACTTCCACCCCGGCATTCCACTCCTGGTATTCCTTTACATCGTTAAAGCTGGTCACATCCGGTGCCAGGTACAGCCCAGCGCGCAAGCGCAGCACGTCGTTTAATGGCAGGCTTACATCACCGCCAAGGGCCAGAGCGCCGCCGTCAAAATCCGGGTCATCTGCCGTAATACCAACAATTTTTGCCCCCAGGCGACCCTGTACTGAACCGCGGCTGCCATTGGCAAATAAACCCGCAGTGAGAAGATCGGCATCGTCGTCGTGATGCAGCCAATCAACCTGAGCACTGGTTTGGCTGTTCAGATCGCCGGCGATCGACAAACCAAAGATGTCGTCACCAAAGCGAAAGCCAATGCCCCCCGCGTTGGCGGCAGCCGTCGCACTCACCAGTGTTGCTGCCAGCACACACTGCTTCACTGTGGATGTTTTTTTCATTAGTGATTCCTCCATAGAGATTGCTGCGAAGCGCAGACCCGCGCCCGGTATCGAAGCTTTGATGCCCCATACCGGCCTTGGGTTCCCTGCTCACCGCAGCGAGAAATCACGTACCATACACTTTCTGCGGCGGTACCGCCTTAGCAATTAGCTCATCCACTGCCGCCTTCAACTCAGCGGGCTCCCAGCGGGCGCCCTTGTCCAGCTCGGGCCCCAGACGCCAGCCATCGGCCAGGGAGATTTTGCCGCCTTCGGCCTCGAATACCCGTCCGGTAACATGGCTGGACTCGGCACTGCCCAGCCAAACCAGCAGCGAAGAAACATTCTCCGGCGCAAAATAATCAAAGCTGCCGTCGTCGGGCTTGGCCATGCGCTCGGCCATGGCCGGTACCGCAGTGGTCATATTGGTGCGAGCGGCGGGTGCTACCGCGTTGGCGGTGATGCCATAGCGGGCCAGCTCAGCAGCCTGGTTCAGGGTCAGTGCTGCGATACCCGCTTTTGCCGCCGCGTAATTGGACTGGCCAATGCTGCCCTGTAAACCGGCGCCAGAGGTGGTATTGAGGATACGGGCATCCACTGCCTTGCCTTCTTTGGACTGACCCCGCCAGTAGTGCACGGCATGGGAGCTGATGCAGAAATGGCCCTTGAGGTGAACCGCCATAATGGCGTCCCACTCATCTTCGGTCATGGAGGCAAACATGCGGTCGCGGTTGATACCGGCATTGTTCAGCACCACATGCAGGTCACCAAAGGCATCGATGGCCTCTTTTACGGCGTTGAGACTGTCCTGGTAGTTGGTGATATCCGAGGTGTTGACGATGGCCTTGCCACCGGCGGCGACAATCTCATCCACCACCGCCTGGGCGGCATCGCGATTGATGTCGTTGACCACCACGGAAGCGCCCTCGGCAGCAAAACTGCGGGCATGGGCCGCACCGAGGCCGCCACCGGCGCCGGTGATAATCACAACTCTGTCTTGGCAAATAGGCATAGTGCTCTCTCGATACTCTCTATGAATCTTTCGCTGGTTCTTTCGCTAGTTCGTTCGCTGGCTCTGTTGCCGATACCTTGGCTCGGGTGGTTTATAGCCGCTCGATAATCGTCACGTTGGCCTGACCGCCGCCCTCGCACATGGTTTGCAGGCCATAGCGACCGCCGGTGCGCTCCAGTTCGTGCAACAGGGTCGTCATCAGTTTGGTGCCAGTAGCGCCCAGCGGATGTCCCAAAGCAATGGCGCCACCGTTGACGTTGGTTTTGGCGTGGTCGAAGCCGGTCTCTTTGAGCCAGGCCATGACGACCGAGGCAAAGGCCTCGTTGATTTCCACCAGATCAATATCCGCCAAACTCATACCGGCCTTTTTCAAGGCGTACTCGGTGGCGGGGATCGGCGCGGTCAGCATCCAAATGGGATCGGCGGCGCGCACGCTGATATGGTGAACCCGCGCCCGTGGCGTCAGGTTGTAGCGCTTGAGGGCGTCTTCGCTGACCACCAGCATGGCGCTGGCACCGTCACAGGTTTGACTGGACACGGCGGCAGTGACTTTGTCGCAGCCGAACAGGTAATCCAGCTCCGCCATTTTCTCCAGGCTGGACTGCCGAGGGGTTTCGTCAGTAGTGACTCCGGCCAGCGGCACAATCTCCCGCTCAAAGCGCCCTTCTTCAATCGCCTTCAGGGCACGGGTATTTGACTCCAGGGCAAAGACTTCCAAATCTTTGCGGCTGAGGCCCCAGTGATCGGCAATCATCTGCGCCGACTTAAACTGTGTTGGCGGCTCACTACCGTAGCGCGCCACCCAGCCTTCAGAGCCAGAAAAAGGATCAGTGAAGCCCAGCGGCTCGGCAGCGGTCATGGCCGAGGAGATAGGAATCTGAGTCATGGTCTGTACACCACCGGCCACCACCACATCGCTGGTACCGGACATCACCGCTTGGGCGGCAAAGTGCACCGCCTGTTGCGAGGAGCCACACTGGCGATCAATGGTCACACCGGGCACGCTCTCGTCCAGTCCAGCCGCCAGCCAGCAGCTGCGGGCGATGTCCCCAGCCAGAGGACCAATGGCATCAACGCAACCGAAGATCACGTCGTCGTAATCGGCGTCGGGAATGCCATTGCGCTCCACCAGCGACTTGAGCACGTGGGCACCC
The DNA here is from genome assembly GCF_016132545.1 of Spongiibacter nanhainus. GTDB lineage: Bacteria > Pseudomonadota > Gammaproteobacteria > Pseudomonadales > Spongiibacteraceae > Spongiibacter > Spongiibacter nanhainus. Next base: position 1,543,270 of record NZ_CP066167.1, on the reverse strand, counting down.
AGATCGGCACCGTGTATATGGGCCAGGCCCCCCTTGCGTTTGCCGGTGGGGCTGCGCAGGGCATCCACTATGTAGGCTTCAGGCATTGTTCGTCCTCTCTCGTTATCGGTGTTGACCCACTTAACAGACTGTTAGGCGAAGGTCCCGGCGGCGCCCAAGATGGCGTCATCGCTTAACATGGCTTCGGCAACGCGGCCTTTATGCAGGCCCGCGCTGCCGTAACTGCCGGCCAGTGCCCAGGCCCGCTTCATAAAAATATGCAGGTCTACTTCCCAGGTGTAGCCCATGGCGCCGTGTACCTGAATACTGTTCTTGGCAGCTAACTCAGCCACCTCACAGGCCACTAATTTGGCGTGGCTAACATGCTCGGCAGATCTAGGATGAGCGGTGCTCAAGCTATAGGCCGCCCGATACACTGGAGTGCGGGCATATTCCAACTGGTAGGCAACATTGGCCATGTGGTGTTTCACGGCCTGAAAGCTGCCGATGGGTGCACCAAATTGCTTGCGCTCACTGGTATAGGCCACTGACAAGTCGACCATGCGCTGGGCCAGCCCCAGGGCTTGAGCAGCATTGGCCAGTGCACCGTGATTAAACGCCAGTTCAATCAGCTCAGCGGCTCGGGCGCCGTCGGCAAGGCAGTTTACCGACGCGGCATCAAATTCCACGCTGAACAGTTTGCGGCCTGGATCCACCGAGGGATTGGCAGTCAGGCTTGCCGACTCAGGCGACAGGGCATACAACTTGCCATCGCGCTCCATGATTAACAGCGTGGCACTGTCGGCCTGTTCAACCAGACCATTGGCGGATAAGCCCACCGCCACTTTGGCCTCACCGCTGGCGATGCTGGGCAATACCTGCTCTGCCAATTCACCACCGATGGCGGTGATCAGCGGTGTTGCCACCACCGCGTTGTGCACTAAGGGCTCTGCCAGGGCGACATAGCCGGCCTCCTGGGCCAGCAGCACAAAGTCCAGTACTGACATGCCCATGCCGCCGAATTGTTCCGGCACGGTTAGCGCGGTCAGCCCCATTTCCACAAACTGGGGCCACAGCGAGTCCGCCTCACTGCCCGCCTCCCAGCTGCGGCGTATCCGCTCCGGGGTATGCTCCTTGCGCAGAAAGTCGGCCACGGTTTCCTGGAACAGGAGCTGGTCTTCGCTAAAGGTAAAATCCATGGTTATTTCCTCGGCATGCCAAGCAGACGCTCGGCAATGATGTTCCGCTGGATTTCATTGGTCCCGGCGTAGATCGGTCCGGACTGGGAGAACAGCCAGCCGTCCAACCAGGTGCCAACGTCGCCGGCATTGGGCGCATGGGGAAGCAACTCGGCCCGGGCGCCGAGAATTTTCAACGCCGTGGCGTGCATCCGCTGATCCAGCTCAGACCAGAAAATTTTGTTAGTGGAGGCCTCGGCGCCAATCTTGCCGCCCTGCATCAAGCGGCAGGCGGTTTGATAAGTGGTTAAGGCATAAGCCTCGGCATCCAGATAGGCACGGATCACAGCATCCCGAATGGCCGGATCTTGATCGGCCTCTTCCCGATTGGCTTTGTATAGCTCAACCAAACGCTTGGCCGTCTCCTGAAAGCGCGCCGGTGAACGCAGCATCAAACCCCGTTCAAAGCCCGCTGTGGCCATGGCCACCGACCAGCCTTCCCCTTCGCCACCCAAGCGGCAATCCACTGGCACTTTAACGTTGTCGAAAAAGATCTCGGCAAAGCCCGGCAAGCCATCCAATTGCGGAATGGGACGAACCGTAATGCCCTCGCTATCCAGGGGCACCAGAATAAAAGTCAGTCCCTTGTGGCGGCTGGACTCGGGATCAGTGCGGAACATGCCAAAACACCAGTCCGCCCACACCGCGCGGGTCGACCAGGTTTTTTGGCCATTGATAATGTAGTGGCTACCGTCTTCGCTGAGGTCGGCCCGGGAGCGGATGGCCGCCATATCGGAACCGGCATTGGGCTCGGACCAGCCCTGGCACCAAATGTCTTTGCCGGTGGCCATGCCATTGAGAAAGCGTTTTTTCTGCTCCTCGGTGCCGTACTCCATCAGCGTTGGGCCCAGCAAAAAGATGCCGTTTTGATTGACCCGCAGCGGCGCTCTGGCAGCGTAGTATTCCTCTTCAAAAATCAGCCACTGCAACAGGTCGGCGCCGCGGCCGCCCATTTCTTCCGGCCAGGTGATCATGCCCCAGCGGCCTTCATAGAGTTTGGCTTCCCACTCTCTGTGCTGTTGAAAGCCCTCTTCAGTATCAAAGGATTTCAGCGGCTCACTGGGCACGTTAGCTTTTAACCAGGTACGTATTTCCTGGCGAAAGGCCTGCTGTTCTTCGGTATAAGTCAGTTCCATAAGGGCTCAGTTGTTACGGGCTCGTTGGTGAGAGACTCGTTGGTTAAAACCTAGTGTTGTTGTGCGCTCAAAATTTGGCGTCGCGTTTTTCAACAAAGGCATCCTTCGCCTCTTGGGAGTCGGGATCGGCGTAGGCCTCCTGGGTAAAGCCCTGCTCCCAGCGATATTTATCCTCGAGGTTGCCGTCCTCAATGCCGTTAAGGGATTCCTTGGCCAACTGCACCATGCGGGGCGACTTGGCGGCGATCTTGGCGGCGATGTCCCGGGCGGCATCCAGCAACTGATCTCTGGGCACGACTTTTTCTATTGCGCCAAGTCGATACGCTTCCTGGGCGTCGATAGGTTCACCGGTGAAATACATGTAGCGAACTTTCTGCACTGGGAACAAGCGCTGCAAGTGAGCACCACCGCCCATGGCGCCCCGGTCCACTTCCGGCACCGCAAAGGTGGCGCACTCCGAGGCCACCACGATATCGGCAGCTCCGCTGATGCCGATACCACCGCCCAGCACAAAGCCATGAACGGCCACAATCACAGGCTTGGAATTGCGGTGAATCGCCTTGAAGGTATCGTAGTTACCCTTGTTAACCCGGGTAATCATCGACGGGTTGGTGGCCAGCTCTTTGATATCCACGCCCGCGCAGAAGCCTTTGCCTTCGGCGGCGATAATAATTGCCCGGACTGCGTCGTCCTCGCCCAGCCGGTTTAACTCGGCGGCAATCGCCAGCCACCCTTCACTATTGAAGGCGTTCACCGGCGGGTGGTTAAACACCATCTCGGCGATTCCGTCGTTAACCTGAGTGTTAAATGGCAGTGTCATAGCAGTGGCTCGTCTCTGTTATTTTCGCTGTGTTAGTCGTTGCCTTGGCCCGCTCGCACGTTCTGCAAGCTGTCCAAACGACGGTTGGCTTCGGTGACAATAGCGGCGATCAGCTCATCGCAACTCAGTAAGGTATCGATGACGCCGGCCACTTGGCCGGAGGGCAATACGCCGATGTCCGGCTGCCCTTCCACCATCGCTTTTTGAATAATCATCGGCGCGTTGGCCGACATCATGGCTTGCGCCAGGGTCAGATCGCCGCTGCGACTCATCGCCAATGCCGACTTCACCAGGCTCGGCAAACTGGCACCGGTAAATTGCCGAAAGGCCAGGCCATTGCGCAGGGCAATCAGCAGCTTTTTAAGGGGGCCGGATTTCTCCAACTCGGCGAGAAAATCGTTGAGAATCATGCGCTGGGGCAAACCGTCTAGCGCCTCGGACCGCACGATATCCGCCGGGTTATTGCAGCTCAGATAGCGGGCCTTGGTTTGCTCGGGGACCGGGCTTTCTTTGGTCAACAAAAAGCGCGTACCCATGGCGATACCGTCGGCGCCAAAGGCCAATGCCGCCACCAATCCGCGACCATCTTTAAAGCCACCGGCGCCCAGCACCGGAACTTTGTCGCCCACCGCGTCGACCACTTGAGGCAATAGCAAAGTCGTGGGCACCGCGCCGGTGTGGCCGCCCCCTTCGCCCCCTTGCACGGTTACTGCGTCGGCGCCCATCTCTACCGCTTTAATGGCATGCTTGGGCAAACCCACCGTAGGCATACACACCACGCCGTTGTCTTTAAGCCGCGCCACCATCTCTTTGCCCGGCGAGCGGGAGTAACTCACCGCCTTAACGCCGTGCTTGATCACCAGCTCAACAATGTCTTTGGCATTGGGCTGGTACATATGAAAGTTCACGCCAAAATTGGCGTCGGTCAGGGACTTGACCTTAAGGATATCCGCCTCCATCTGCTCCGGCGGAATCGTGGCCCCGGCCAAAAAACCAAAGCCGCCGGCATTGCCAGTGGCAGCCACCAGCGCCGGGTCCGCCACCCATCCCATTGCGGTTTGAATAATGGGATAGCGACAACCCAATAGGCGGGTGATGCGGGTATCCAGGGTATCCACTTAAGAACGTACCCCCGGCGGGTTATCCTTAATCTGCTTGGCACGCAGATTCTTGGGGTCGATCTGCTGGATCACCGCCAGCTGCTCCTCAGTGGGTGCGGCGGTAGTGGCAATGTTCTCCGGCACATGAACGGGGAAGCCGGTGTTGTCCTGAACCTCTTCGACGGTCACGCCGGGGTGCAAACTGACAATCTGCATTTGACGGTTGGGGCCGCGGAAGTCAAACACACCGAGATTGGTGTAGATCTGCCGCACATCGATCTCGTCAAAGCTGTAGCCTTTGGGCAGGCGGTCCGGGTTGTAGCCGATGGTACACACCACGTCGCACTCGCCTTCCACAAATACCCGCTTGCTGTGGGCCGGCACCAGGTAGCTGTTGGCGTGGCAGATGGAGTTACCGGGGAAGCCACGCACACCCAGCATCTGCACTTTGGGTTTGTTGTAGTCGCTGCCCAATGCAGAAATATTGGCTTGGCCAAAGCGGTCGATTTGAGTCGGCCCGCCGGTGAGGTGACGCTTGCCGCTCCAGACGTTGTCGAAGATCCGGCTGAAGCCCATCCAGGTTTCCCGGGCAACCGGGTAGTCGGCGTCGCGGCTTAAGGGATTGGGCTTGGACAGCAGCCAGGACTCGGAGTCGGTCATCATGATATCGGTGTTGCTGGTCAGCATCGCCAGGCTGGCGGCAATGCGGGGCAGCGCGCCGATGCCGGTAACAAGGACTTCGCCGTCGTTGTCGTAGGCGCTGGCGTTGGCACAGATCATCAGCTCGGCCAGGCTGTATTCTTTTGCGGGGCTTGCCATGGTTGTCTCCCTAAAGTTGCGTTGGCCGATCAATACTGAGGCAGTGGCAGTGCGCGAATCGCATCCAGGCCACCAACTTCGGACTGGTACTCGGCTTCGCTGCGCCCTTGAATGTACTTGCTGTAGTAGCTGTCAAAGCCACCCTCTTTAGCGCTGGCGTTGTACTCCTGGAAGTGGGGCACATCAAAGCCGTACAGAGGATTGCAGGAGGTGGGATGGGCGCCGCCGGGCACATGCACGACCTTGCCGGTCATGGTGCGCTCCCAAAATACATAGCGGGCCTCGTCACCCTGGGCAAAGTACTCGGTGTCGACCAGCTCGTCGCAGCTGACGATGCTCAAGTCCGCGGCCCGGGCCATCCAGTCGTCCATGTATATATCCGGGCCCTTGATCTGACAAACGCCGCGCTGATCGGCGCGATCCACATGAATCAAGGCCGCATCCAGTTTCAGTGCTGGCATCGCCACCCATTCTTTATCGTCGTAGGGGCTGTCGATGACTTTCAGCTCAGGATTCAGTTTGACCACGTCGGTGCCCAAACCAATCTTGGTGGGAATGTAGGGGGAGCCCCAGGCTGCCGCCCGCAGGCCCAACAGCATCATGCCCTCGTCAATCTCCATCACCTCGACCTCGCCGTTCTGGCGGGCCTGTCGGAAATAGGGCTCCAGAGGGATAAAGTCCAGGGACACAAAGGCAAAAATCACCTTCTTGACCTTGCCGGCGGCGCACAGCATGCCCACGTCGGCACCGCCGTAGGCAACGATGGTGAGATCCTTTAGATCGGACTTCAGGATTTCCCGGATTAACGCCATCGGCTTGCGCCGCGGCCCCCAGCCACCAATGCCGATGGTCATGCCATCACAGAGTTGGTCGACGACATTTTCCAGTGCAATCTGCTTGTTCACGGATGCTCCTCGCCACGGTCGCCCTTAGCAGCACCAGCCACATTCGGGCTCATTGGCCCCAACAAGACTTACGCATTAAGACGACAACACTTCTTCAAATTATCGCTATCATGAATTTCAGGGCGAAATTATTACGCACTTAGCCCTCACTCACCTGCTCTGAATGGACTATTCGGCTCATTCGGTAGTCGTGTTTCACAAACTTCACCCCCAGCGAGCACTCGGTGCGGCGCACTCCCTTCACCCCGCTGACGTTGCGATGGAGGAAGTCCGCCAGCTCGGCATTGTTCTGCACCAGGGTGATGGCCAGCAGGTCAAAGCGGCCCAGCATCTTGCCGACAAAACCGATTTCCGGCACTGCCGCCAGCTGGCGAGCTACCGAATCGCTCTGCTCACTGCGCTCCACTTCAATCCAGATGTACACCAGGGTGGGATTGCGCAGCAGATCGATATTGGTGAGGGCGGTGATATGAATTTGGCCCTCGTCTTCCATACGTTTGATGCGGGCCCGGACCGTACCCTCAGTCACGTCCAGCTGCGCCGCCAGACGGCGGTTGCTGGTGCGGGCATCCACCGACAGCGCCTCCATAATGGCCCGGTCCAGCTCATCCATACTGCGCCGCACCATGCTTAGTCCTCCCCGGCGAGCGGGTTAACCACAGGCAGTGGCTGATCAAAGGGCACCCAGTGGGATTGGTTTTTCAGCACGTCGAGGGCGACCGAGGGTTCCAGCTTGCGCACGCCGGGGACCGCCGCCAGCCGTGATAACAGCGCCGCCAGGTCATCCTGATCCCGGGCCACAGCCAAGGTCTCGATATCCCGGGCGCCGACCACTTGGCACACCGAAAACACCGCGTCCAGCTCGGCCAGATCCGCCGCCACGTCTTCGGCAGGCCGGCCCTCAACCTGGACGCCCACCGCCAGCAGTACACCAAAGCCCACCGCTTCGTAGTCACTGACCGCCACCACACGCAGGCTGTCGGATTCCTCCAGCCGCTTCACTCTCGCCCGCACCGTCGCTTCAGTTAGATCCAGCTGGCGGGCCAAAGTCTTGTAGGGTGTGCGACCATCCCGCCGCAGTTGCTGCACAATGCTCTGGTCAATGTCGTCCAGTAGTAAGGCGTTGCTGTTCACATCCCTTTCCTTATGTTCCGACCCGCAATCAGGCCTGAGCGGCCTGCTCGCGCAGGACCGTTTTCAACACTTTGCCGGAGGCATTGAGAGGCAGGCTGTCCACCAGAAATACGTGCTTGGGCACTTTGTAGCGGGCCAGATTGTTGCTGGCGTGCTGTTTAACGGCGTCTTCATCCAGCTCGGCACCGGACGCCGGGACCACAAAGGCTGCGCCGACTTCGCCCTGGGCCTTATGGGGAATGCCCACCACGGCCACCTGAGCTACCCCCGGCAACTGCCGCAGGCACTGCTCCACCTCGGCGGGATAGACGTTCTCGCCGTTCATGATGTACATGTCTTTAAGGCGATCGGTAATACGCAGGTAGCCGCGCTCATCCATGACGCCAATATCACCGGTGCGCAGCCAACCATCATCGGTAATGGCCTCTGCGGTGGCGTCGGGCATATCGAAGTAGCCCTGCATCACGTTGTAACCCCGCACCCACACTTCGCCGGCCTCGCCCCGGGGCCGTTCTTTGCCACTCTCGGGGTCAACGCAGCGCAGCTCCACACCGTCGATGACGCGGCCACTGGTATTGGCAATGGTCTCGGGATCATCGTCGGGACGGCAGATAGTGACCACCCCGGTGGACTCGGTCAGACCGTAGGCGGTGACCACAGTCTCAAAACCCAACACCTCGGACATATCCTTGACCAACTGCACCGGCACCGATGCCGCCCCAGTAACCCCCAGGCGCAGGCTGGACAGGTCGTACTGGTCCCGGTCCTCGGCATTGAGAATCATATCGTAGAGGGACGGCGCCCCCGGCAGCATGGTAATGCGGTGTTGTTCTATGGCAGCCATTAACGCACTGCGATCAAAGCGCGCCATGGGGAAGATCGCCGCGCCTTTAATCAGCGCCGCCAGCCAGCCGGCTTTGTAGCCAAAGGAGTGGAAGAAGGGATTAATGATGAGATAGTTGTCGTCACTGCGCAGACCGACGGTATCGCTCCAGGTAACAAATACCCGGAAGTTCTGCTCATGGCTGCACAGCACCCCTTTGGCCTTGCCGGTAGTGCCGGAGGTAAACAGCATATCGGCGCTGTCGCTGGGCAGTACTGCCCGCTCGGCGGCGGTGAATGCGGCAGAGTCGGCCCCCTCAGCCAGTGCCAGAAAATCCTGCCAGCTGCGGGCACCGTCTTCCGCGCCCTCCAGCAATACCGTCTCTTTCAGCGCCGGCAGGGATTCCTCTGCCAACAACCCACAGGGAGCGCCCTGCTCCAACTGGGCCACGGTTAACAGGTAAGACACCCCGGCCCGGCTGAGAATATCGGCCGCTTCGGCACCGGATAGCCGGGTATTCAGGGTTACCACAATAGCGCCCAGAGATTGCGCCCCCAGTGCCGCAACGATCCACTGGGCACTGTTGGGCGCCCAAATGGCCACTCTATCGCCCTTTTCCACACCCAGCGCCATAAAGGCCTTACCGGCCTGACGCCTGGCCTGGTTGAGGTCGCTATAGCTCAGATCCTGATCGCCATCGCGGATGGCGAGTTTGTCACCGTATTGCTGGGCAGCCCAGCCCGCCAACCGCGGCGCAGTGAGGGGCAGAGCGCCCTGGCCCACATCGTCTTTCAGCATTCTCCAGCACCCGAATAATTATTGTAGAGACTGGCAGTCTAAAAACCGCCACCCCTCGCCACAAGGAGATTGCGTAATCTGTTTGAGGGATTTTTACGCAAAACAACAAGAATAATGGCACTCCAGGGAGGGAAATAAGCAAGGAGGCTAAGGCAGGAGGCTCTCACTATTTGTGCAAAAGCAGTTGCTACGGTCGGGGTAACTGTCTCAGAAAGACACAAAGCCGACACTCACGGCAGAGAAGTTCTACAAGCTCAACGCCTAAGCTCAGCGGCGCTTAAGGCGACGCCTGCTTTGCGACAGCAAAGTAGGTGACGGGTCAAACGTCCGCTGCAGCGCATTGTTAGGCATCTCCTTCTAAGCATTGCTTAGCCCCGCAACTGACTAAAAAGCGAGCTGTCCAGTCCAAGTTTTCGGGCTCACGTGTAGGGTCCTCCTCGGATCCTTCGGGCACCCAAATCACCAGCCCTTCGCGCCCCCTGGTCATTAGCACCCGATATGAGTTGGCGACGAATCGTTGGCGGTCGCCATTAACGCTAGCCCAGTCATTTCCACGAAACTGCCGGTACTGCCAGCAATCTCCATCCCATACGAGATCTCCTCCCCAACACAACCCAACAAAATCTAGTTCAAGCCCCTGTGTTGTGTATTCGTTTGCCGGGACTTCGAGCGCAAAAGAAGAACGAACATCTCCTCGGCCATTCAGATACCACTGAGCGATTGCGCTTCCATCGGTTGCATTGAGCGTGACACCAAGCCCGTCAGCCCGTAAACGCCTCGCGCCCGAGCTGGCAACCAATCCAAATCTTCTCTCACCACGTGCAGCGTCTTTCAGCCAGTTGCGGGCACAGTCCAACGATCGAACTACTAAAATTGGGTAATCGCCAAGGTGTTCAGCGAGCCCTGCTGCACTTGGGGCATCTCCATCCAGTACAGCAGCGACCCATTGACTGAGCAAAGGCGACCGAAAACTTCTCAGCGGAACAGTAAGTTCGAGATCTCGATCAACTTTGACGCTTCCAACACCTGAAAGGCTACCGGCCCCAAGCTTTGCCGTTGCCTCTGATCCCTCAACAAAATTCGGCGGGCCGTAAACTGACCAACTCTTAAGTACGTCTGCGCCGAGTTCTCGCAGAGCTTTTCCCCATTCCGCAATCCCGTTTTCTCCCGCGTTGATCTCCTGCCCCCCACCAACAAGCGCCACGATGGAACACCAATCTGGGTGCCGCCCCATGATCTCGAGAAGCAAGCGCGGCTCCGAAGATGGACGCCCGAATTTTTTCTTTCCGTAGTCTTCGTCCCACGCTCTTTGCGCCTCGTCGAAGACGATGACATGTTCATGTGGCGCGGAGCCATCATCGCTAGTCAGGTATTCCCGCAGAAAATCGATGATGTGTTGAATGCGAGTACGAACCGAATTCCTTGCCTCGGCAAGCTGGCCTCTTTCTCCACGAGCCTTTCTTCGGCCAGCTTCGTCACGAGCCAGTGCTTCACGTAGGACGACGACCAATGGCGTATTCCCAGACAAGTAAACAATATCGCCTCGGTCCTCTACCCCCGACTCTACGGCGTTATGCACTACCTGCAATCCTGCCAATGTTTTCCCTGAACCAGGAACACCCGCTAGGAAGATTAATGAGCGCGAACGATTTCTCTGTGTTTCTTTAATAATCTCCACAACGCGATTTGCCGATGCATCCAGATTCGTCGCATCAGCTTGTGCGATTTCGCGTACCCCATGACCTGCGAAAAGGGTAGTTGCCGCATCAACGACTGTTGGGACGGGCCGATATTGGCCGGTTTCCCATTCATTGATTTCGTATGAAATCACAGGTTGTGACAAACCGATCTGCCCGATAATTCTTGCCACTCCGGTTTTCCCGACCAGGCCGACTTCTGCAACGTCTCCAGGTTTTGTGGTGGGTGCGTATGTCGTAGTGCTTGCGCCCGTGCACCAAAGCAGTGGGACGATACTGACGCCTGAACTAGACGCATGAAAATCCCTCAGATCGAGGGCATATTCTTCAACTTGGCGGCGATCGGTTGAACGAAACTCTGACTCTCCAACCTTCAGCTCAACAACGACCAAGGCAGCCGGAGTAAGCACCAAAACATCAATGCGTCGCCGCAATCGATACAGCGGATACTCGAGCAGAACCCTCCAACTGGACGCAGTTGGATGTTCGCGCATGAGTGCACGGAATTCTTCCTGCAGCCTCGGAATAGTGTTGTTCCAGGCTTCGGTTTGAGTCGTATATTGTGATGAGAATCCGTCAGCTGCATATTTCGCATGCAACCGGGCAGAGACTTCGTCGGGCGTAATATGGCAGAAAGTCTTAATTGAGGAAGAGAAATAGGCGGTCATATCAGCACAAGGTGCCTAACAGTTTTATTATGAAGACTAGGGCCATATATCACTTTGGCGCTCTATCACGGAAACAAAAACGAAGGAAAGCCCAAAAAACCCGGTTCTTTCAGCAGGTTGGCGAAGAAGAGGCACAAAGGCTTTGGAGGATATCAAGACACGTTCCCTATATGTTTTTTAAATTCCGTTTCTCCTGATCATATACCTGCCTATATAAAAATCAATCAGTTAGCCCCACTCAAGCCGAGATAGGGAGCCAGCGGCTTCTGAAAAACGCCGAAAGACTGGAGGAAGGTCAAAATCGCCAAATCAAGGCAAGTTGTGGCGGCCAATCAGGTCATTGCCCGAGATCACGCTGCCGTGCCCTGGGTAGACGGTGTTTATCTTTAGCTGCGCGAGTTTTGCCAGTGAGCGCAGGGTTTGCCGCCGGCTGGAATAGATGGATGGGGTGACCAGGCGGTTGATCTTGGCGCTACCCAACAACGTGTCACCGGATATCAGGCTCCTGGATTGGGGGTGGTAGTAGCAACAGCTATCCCAGGTGTGGCCGGGGGTGTGGATCACTTGCCAATCATCAAAACCCGGCAGGCTATGGCCGTCTTTGAGGCGGTGGCTGGTGCTCTGCTCAATCCGCTCTGAACTGCTGGCGGTGTCTTTCGCCAGCTGGGGCGCTTTGGCTGCGGCTCTGTCCCGGGCCGGGTTCATGTACATATTCCAGGCCCGGGGGCGCAGTGACTCCCTGGCACTGGTGCGAATGCGGTTTAGTGGCCCGGTGGGGTTGTTAAACAACTTCCGGTGCCCTCGCCCGGCGGCCAGGGGCAGCGCCACCTCGGCAGCGCACAGCTGTGCCAGTGCCAACACCCCACCCATATGATCCGGATCGTCGTGGGTGCAGGTAACCAGGGCAACGTCGTCAATGGCTCGTCCCAGGTCTTGTTCGATATAGCCCAGCACATGGCGGTGGCACTTTACCGCAACGTCCACCACTAGTATGCGCTCGGCGTAGGCAATCACGTAGCTGTTTACAAGGCGGGTTTTGACCCGGTGGATTTCCATGCTGTTGTTCGTCCGCTTATTATCTGCGAGCGCCAGTTTAAGCGATCAAAGCGAGAACGTCCTCAGGCGGTGTATAGTCTCGGCCCTGGGCGGAAGCGACGGCATCAAAACACACCTTGCCCGCCGCAACATTCAAGCCGGCAAGCAAATGGGCATCCTTGGCCAATACCTCGGCCAGGGGGCCACTGGCCAGTTGTTGCAAGTAAGGCCGGGATGCACTGCTCAACGCTTGACTGGCGGTGCGGGCCACCGCACTGGGAATATTAGCAACGCAGTAGTGCACAATGCCCTCTTCCACAAAGGTGGGGTCACCGTGAGTGGTCGGCCTTGTGGTGGCAAAACAGCCGCCCTGATCCACCGCCACATCCACCAGCACTGAGCCGGGCTTTAAGTCGCCGAGGTGGGAGCGTTGCAATACTTTGGGCGATTCCGCGCCGGGCAGCAGCACCGCGCCAATCACCAGGTCGGTCTCTGGCAGCATGCTGGCCAGGTCGGGGGCATCGAGAACCGTGAAATCCGCACCGGCAAATTCCGTTTGCAGTTGTTGGCGGCGCTTGTCATTGGGGTCGATCACCGTAACTGACGCGCCCATCCCCACGGCTACCTCGGCGGCGTTGGTCCCCACGGTGCCGCCGCCAAAAATCAGCACCTTTGCCGGTGGCAGGCCGGCCACCGAACCCAGTAGCACCCCGGCCCCGCCCTGGGCCTTCTCTAGGCAGTGGGCCCCGGCCTGGGTGGCCAGGCGACCGGCTATTTCGCTCATTGGCATTAGTAGCGGCAGGCGACCGGCAGAATCAGTTATGGTCTCGTAGGCGACGCAGCTGGCGCCGCTGGCGACCAGGGCATCGGTTAACTCGACAGCCGGCGCCAGGTGCAAATAACAGAATAAGGTGTGCTCAGGCCGCAGCAACGCGTATTCCCCCGGCTGGGGCTCTTTGACCTTAACGATTAGCTCAGCCTCGGCAAACAGCGCCTGGGCAGAGTCAACGATTGTAGCCCCAGCGCGGCGGTAAGCTTCGTCATCAAAGCCCGAGCCCTGCCCTGCGCCGCGCTGGACCAAAACCGTGTGGGACTGCTGGCAAAGGGTGGCCACATCCTCCGGCACCACCGCAACGCGATATTCCTGTGACTTTACTTCTGTGGGGATACCAATGCGCATAACTTCTCCCGTTGCGTCTCGCGTTGCATCTCAAGGCCGATCCGGGCACCGCCAATTGTTATCGCCGCTATGCAATCACCGCCCAGATACCGTCGTTTTCCTCAGCACGCTGCTCTTTTTGCAGCTTGAGCAAATGCGCCCACAACGACAATTTGGCAATCGGGTGAATACTGGCATCGACATCGTCGTAGGCCACTGTCACCAAGTCGTCGAGGTCACCGCGCTCCAGCTGTGTCAGGGCCGCGTGGACTTTGTCCTCCCGCCCCTGGCGATGAGCCAGCAAGTGCTGGACTTCTTGGTGAGGAGATTCAATTAGCGTGCCATGCCCCGGAGCCAAAGCGGCCATGGGATAGTCCAGCAAGGCCCTCAACGACGCCATGTAATCCGCCATATCCCCGGCGGGCGGGATGATCACCACCGTCGAGCCCTGCATTATGTGGTCGCCGGTAAACAGCAGTCCGCTGGCCTCGTGGAAGTAGCAGAAGTGATTGTCGACATGCCCCGGCGTATGGATGGCCCGCAGCGCGACGCCCTCCACGTCGATTACCACATCGTGTTGCAGCTCCTCATCGGGCTGAAAGCTGTCGTCCTGGTGGCCGTCATTGGCAATGGACTGCCCCACCAGCGGCACGCCGTAGCGCTCTGCCAGTAGCGCCGCTCCCGGAGAGTGGTCTGGGTGGGTATGGGTCACCACCACCCGTTGTAGGCGGCCGCCACTGCGGACGATGGCCGCGTCAATGGCGTCGATATGGGCGTCCAGTGCCGGGCCCGGGTCCAGCACGGTGATGTCCCGCTCCCCCAACAGATAGGTGTTGGTGCCCGGTCCGGTCATCAGCCCCGGGTTGGGCGCCACAAGCCGCCGCACGCCGGGCAGAAGCTGTTGGACAATACCGGCTTCCATGACTGTTCCTCTCTCAATAATCGCTAACTCAGCGGTTGACGCAGGCGCCAGCGCAGTCTTGCGCCCAGTAATATGGCGGCGGTGCTCAGGCCGGCAAACAGGCCCAACCAAAAACCACTGGGCCCCATCGCCGGGCGCCAAAAATCGGTCATTGCCAAACTGTATCCTACTGGCAATCCTACACCCCAATAGGCAAATAATGTCAGCACCATGGGCACTTTGGTGTCTTCAAAGCCGCGCAGACAGCCGTTGGCCATCACCTGCAAGGCGTCGGAAATCTGGTATAGGGCGGCGAACAACAACAGATAACTGGCCAGCTCGATAACCCCGGCGTTGTCGGTGTAGATGTGAGGAATCCAGTGACGGCTGATTACCAACAGCAGTCCCGCCGACACGCCAATCGTGGCACTAATATAGAACGCAGTACGGATGGCGATACCGACCTCATCGCGGTTTTGTCGCCCCCGGGCATAGCCAATGCGTGCGGTAGCCGCCAGTGCAAAGCTCAGTGGCAACATAAAAATCAACGAGGTGAAGTTGAGGGTGAGCTGGTGGCCCGCCACCACCTCCGCCCCTTCCTGAGACAGCAACAGGGCGATCACCGCGAAAATACTGACTTCAAAAAAGATGGCCAGCCCGACCGGTAAACCCAAGGCAAAAAGATAGCGCAGTGTGGCTGGCTCCCAGGTCCAGGGCCGAATATGCAGCCTTACATTGCTGTAGGCACGGTCGTAGTGCACATAGGCCACCATCAGCAGGGTCATCAACCACATCACCACCGCCGTGGCCCAACCGCAACCAACACCGCCCAGCGCCGGAAATCCCAGCTTGCCGTAGATCAGCACGTAGTTCACCGGGATATTGGCCAGCAGACCAATCACGCTGATCCACAACACCGGCCGGGTATGGTTCATCGATTCGGTATAGCTGCGCAGGGCCAAGACCACGGCAATGGCCGGCATCCCCCAACTCAAGCCCCTAAGGTAGTCCCGCACCATCGGCTGCATCGCCGGGTCGACATCCATCCACGACAGCAGTGGGCCGGTGTTGCGCAGCAGAAAAAACGCCACCAGCCCACAGAGCACGCCCAGGGTCAGGCACTGGTGCATGATGGCATTGACTCGATGGGATTGCTTAGCGCCCAGGTGGCGGGACAAAACCGAGGTGGTACTCATCAGCACCCCGGTTAAAAACAGAAAAATCGGCACCCAGATACTGGCGCCCACTGCCACGGCAGCAAGATCCAGTGCCGATACCCGCCCCGCCATCACCGTGTCGACAAAGCCGTTGGCGGACTGGGCTAGCTGGCCACCGAAAATGGGCAGGGCAATGGCCAGTTGGGTGCGTAACTCCGACGGTTTGGCTGACGGAGAAAGAGATGTGGACATAGGCGGCTCAACGACAGAAACGCGGCGCACTCTAGCGCAGCCGACTGCCGCAGGCAAACCGTCGGCTGACGGTTTGACGACAACGCGGAGTTATTGCCTTCTCGCTAGTTGCCCCCTGTGGCCTTGGCCTCGCCGACGCGTTGCCAGTGCAGGCGCTGTTCCTGCTTTTCGGTGACGCGGCCGCGAATCTGCTGCCAATCTTCGTCACTGAGCTGCTCAAGACGCGGGATCAACTCCCGGTCCTCCAGGTCCATATGCTCAAATTGCAGATCCAGGTAGGCCCGCAGCTGTTCCCGGATCACGTGCAGGGGCACCACATGGTCCTGAAAAATCGCCTCAAAGGTTTGCTGCAACTGGGCCGTGAATTGCTCCAACTGCTGGTGCTGCTGATGTATGTGGTCAAACTCCGGGGGCAATTCAACACCCTGGTCCCGCAGATACTCCATCGCCGCCTCTTCCAATGGGTGGTGGCAGGCCTGGGGATAGCTGTTGATAAACTCCAGGGTTTCCAGCACCCGGTGGATGTCGGTCTCGTGTAGCTCGTCGTCGTAAAGACCAATTTCATCCTGCAGTGTGGCCAACTTTTCGGTCAGGCCCTGGTGATCGCGCTGTAGTCGCTGACTGCCTGTTCCCATAACGCCTCCGGTCTTTGCCGTTGTTGATTGGTCCAGCCTGCCCAACATAAAACGAGGCCGCGCTGATGCAGATCAACAATTGCCGGGATTGGGCGATTTCTATCGGCGCTATGAAACAAGCTCTACAAAGGTGGGTAAGAGTGCGTTGCGCCATTGCCACAGCCCGAGAAATGCTGCTGTGGCAATGGCGCGGAGGGGGTATTACTCGACGAGATTGGCGATGGGGACGACCGGATCGACATCCGCGTCGTAGTCCACGCCGTCCACTTCAAAGCCGAACAACTTCAGAAACTCCCGCTTGTAACCGGAAAAGTCGGTCAGTTGGTGCAGGTTTTCTGTTGTCACCTGCTGCCACTTCTCAGTGACCGCTTCCTGAATCTCCGGCAGCAACTCTTTGCCGTCGGCGCGCAGGCGCCCTTCATCATCCATCACCGGTTGCGAGCCATAGAGGCTATTTTTAAACAGGCCGTAGACCTGCTCGATGCAACCCTCGTGGGTACCGGCGGCTTTCATCTCTTTAAACAGCAGTGACAGATACAGCGGCATAATAGGAATTGCCGAGCTGGCCTGGGTTACCACCGCTTTGAGCACTGATACGCGAGCGTCACCGCCCTTCTCTGCCAAACGCTGGCGAATGTCGATGACCCGCTTGTCCAGGTCTTTTTTGGCGGCGCCGATGGTGCCGTGCCAATAGATGTCCCAGGTAATCTTGTCGCCCAGGTAGGTGTAGGCGGTGGTTTTGGCGCCCTCGGCCAGTACACCGGCCTCATCCAGGGCGTCGATCCACATTTGCCAGTCTTCACCCCCCATCACCGCAACGGTGTTGCCAATCTCTTCGTCGCTGGCGGCGGGCAGGGTCACGTCCTCAATCACTTCTTTGTCGGTATTGATGCCGCGCTGGGTCACGTCCTTACCGATGGGTTTCAAGGTGGAGTTAAAGACTTGGCCGGTTTTGGGGTGCTGACGACGGGGAGACGCCAGGCTATAGACCACCAAATCCACCTGACCCAGCTCAGCTTTAATCTCGGCGATCGCCTTTTCTTTGATCTCATCGGAGAACGCGTCACCGTTGATACTGGCAGCGTAGAGCCCTTGTGCTTCAGCAAACTTGTGAAAGGCCGCCGAGTTGTACCAACCCGCCGTGCCGGGCTTTTTCGCGGTGCCTTCTTTTTCAAAGAAGATGCCCAAGGTTGCAGCGCCGGCGCCAAACGCGGCGCTGATGCGGGAGGCCAGGCCGTAGCCAGTGGAGGCGCCAATCACCAGTACCCGCTTGGGACCATCGGCTATTTCACCCTGGGCTTTAACGTAGTCGATCTGCTGCCTGACATTGGCCTCGCAACCCACTGGATGGGTTGTGACACACATAAATCCGCGCACTCGGGGTTTGATCACCATGGGCTAAACTGCTCCTTTCCTTTGGCCTGGGCCTCACGACCCAGGGCGGTCTGATTGTGGCGGACAGCATCACTGGCTGCCGGGCCAACCCTGTTTCAGTGGCATTATAACCGCGCAAGCGACAGACAAACTAATATACAGCGTCAACATTGCTGGCGCAGGGGCAGGATAGCAGTTCGGAGGGGTGTTGCTGAGGGGAGTACTAAGGTCGTTAGCGCGACAAATATCGAGCGCACAGGCCGGGGAAGCCCTGACCGTGGGTGGCAGCGACAGGGCTCAGCGGGGTGGCCGCAATACCAACACCGACGTGCACTGCTTGTAGGCCTGATAGTCTGGGTCGTCGCCCCAGCGCTGATCGGCACTGGCTTCAAGGAGCGGCACGCCACTGATGCGGGTTAGCAGCAGGGTGACAAAAACGGGCGATACCAGCCCCAGCCAGCTCCATCCGCTGAACACCGGCACCGCAGCGATACAGATCCCCGCCCACAATAGAATCTCCCCAAAATAATTGGGATGGCGGGACCAAGCCCACAAACCGCTGCAGATAAAGCGGCCTTGGTTTTTCTTGTCCAGCCTGAACTGCCGCTTTTGCTCATCGGCCAGTGCTTCGACCACAAAGCCCAGTACCCACACTATGGCACCGCAATAAAACACCGGGCCCGCCGTCTTGGCTGGCGATGTAAACACGATCAGGGCTGGCAGCAGGGTCAGAGAAACCCACAAGCCCTGGAGCGTCCAGGTAACAAAGAATGCCCCCGGGTCGTGGCGGATACTGTCAAAACGGCGGTCGCCGCCCTGCTGCCGAATCCGCAAAAACAGAAAAGTCCCCAGCCGCAATGCCCATAGCGACACCATGGTCAGCAGCAACACGCTGCGCAGATCATATTGCCCAAACGCGATCCATGCGGTAACGGCAACCACCACGTAACTGGCACTGCCCACCAAATCGTAAAAATGTTCACTTCGCATCAAGTACGCCGGCACAAAGGCCAACCACTGCAGGCCAAAAGCGACGGCCACCGGCAGCATCAGCTCGGCATCAATCAACCAGGCCAGACTGAGGGGGATCAATACCACCGCAATACAAAGACACGCTCGCTGCATTGTAATGTTGCCCTCCTTGGATATTGGTCAGGGGATTCTAATTGGGGAGCCAGGGCGAGACCCAGAACCCCACCATCATCCCCAGCATACGCGACTATCGCTGCTTTGGATGGGCGCAACTGCCAGCGGTATTCTCACGTATACTTTATATGCATCGATTTGAGACACACTGAAGTCGCGTCGAGACCCTACAATAGCGGAAGAATTATGAGCCCTAAGAATTCTCTGAAACGTGCCAATTTCCCATCTGCAAGAGAGGAAGCGCTTCAACACGATCAGGATATGCCCGCTGCCTACAAGCTGGCTTACACCGACCAGGACTTTCTCTTGCGCGAGGAGCTGCGGGGGCTGCGTTTTCACTTGGAGCTGCAAAAGCCAGAGATGACGCTCCAGGAGCACAACGTCGAGTCCACGGTGGTGATATTTGGCAGCGCTCGCTTCCCATCCCCGGATATGGCCGATCAAATGCTGGCTGAGGCTGAACGAAGCGGCGACCCCGCCGAGATTCGTCGCGCCAAACGGGACAAGCGCAACAGCCACCACTACGAGGAGGCCCGCAAACTGGCTCGCTTGATCACCGAGCACTCAGAGCAGTGCCCACCCGATGAGCAGCTCTACGTAGTGACTGGTGGAGGTCCGGGTATCATGGAAGCCGCCAATCGCGGTGCCCACGAAGCAGGCGGAAAATCCATCGGGCTCAACATTGTGTTGCCCCATGAGCAACGCCCCAATGGCTATATCACCCCGGAGTTTTGCTTCCGTTTCCACTATTTCGGGATACGCAAAATGCACTTTATGCTCCGCGCAAAGGCATTGATTGTGTGCCCGGGCGGCTTTGGCACCTTCGATGAACTCTTTGAAGCGCTAACCCTCATTCAAACCGGCAAGTCTCAGCGGGTTCCTGTGATCCTGATCGGCCACGAATTTTGGGGCAAGGCGATCAACCTGGAGTTTCTGCGAGATGAGGGTGTGATTAGCCCCGAAGACGTCAACATGGTGACCACCGTGGACACGGCGGAGCAGGCTTGGCAGGTAATAGCAGAATTCTATGATCTCGAGGGAAAGCCCTGCCGCAGCTGTTGAACGGCAGGGAACACGACCCGGACGTTAACCCGTCGCCGCGACAGACACACAATTACGGCCATCGGCCTTGGCCTGATAGAGGGCCCGATCGGCCCTCTGGATAACGTCTTCAATACAGATATCGCCATCCTCCAGGCTTGCCACTCCCAATGAGGTGGTCCATCTCAGTATTTGCTGGTTCTCCAGCTGAATATCAGCCGACATCACCTTAGCGCGCAGGCGCTCGGCGGCAAATGCCGCCTCGTGGGCGTCAGTGCCCGGCATAATAATCACAAACTCTTCACCGCCAACCCGGCAAGGAATATCGTTCTCCCTTAACAGTTGGCGAATGATATCGCTTTGCGCCACTAACACTTTGTCCCCCGCAGCGTGACCATAGCGATCGTTGATTCGCTTAAAGTGATCGAGATCCAACTCAATGATGGACAGGGGGCTATTGGCGCGCCGCGCCTGGGCCACTTCTCTAGCCGCCGTTTCTTGGAAATAGCGCCGGTTAAACAGACCAGTGAGGGGGTCAGTCTGCGCTTGTTCCTTGAGGGCTTGCTGTAGTTTTTTGTGCTCCGTGATGTCAATGAAGCTGACAATGACTTGATCCAAGGCCCCCGCAGCCGTTTTTATCGGGAACGCATTGACTAACATCCATCGCACCTGTGCATCTTTGCGCTGAACTACGCCAGTTGTATAGTTGGATAGCGGGCGTTTGCTGGATAACACCTTCATGATGGGGTAGTCATCTAAGGGCATCTGGTCGCCATCTTCGGTGAGAAAATGCCAATCCGGGTCGACTGCCGACTTACCCAGCAGCTGATCTTCGGTCAAGCCCAGCATGTCCTCCGCGGCGGGATTAACATACTCAATGCTGGAGTCCGACCGGTGCACCACCACCGCCGTAGGCAGGTGTTTGAGCAAGCTCAGGAAGCGATGGCGGCTCTCTTTAAGGGCGCTTTGGGTCTGCTTGCTGGCGGTAATATCCTGAATTTGCGATACGAAGAAGTCCGGATTGCCTTGTTCATCTCGAACCAGACTTACATCTAACTGGGCTTGCACTTCTGCACCGTCGCGGCGGATGTAGCGCTTTTCCATCCGGTAGTTGTTGGCTACGCCATCTAACAGCATGCGCACCTGAAAGAGGTCAGTATCCAGATCGTCGGGGTGAGTAATCTCCTGAAAGGTCAGCTTTTCCAACTCGCGGGCAACATAACCGAACATGTCGCACAGCGCCTTGTTCACCAGTGAAAACCGTCCGTCCAGTGTCACCACGGCGGTGCCGATGGGTGCGCCAGAGATAATGGCGCGAAAGGCCCTTTCACTTTGCTCAAAGGCCAGCTTGCGGTCATTCGCCAGGCTCAACGCGGACTCTAATTCCACATTGTGAGCAGCCAGCCTTTCCTCCAGCTCCCCTCGCTCTTGTATAAAAGCGCTGACTTGACGCAGTATCGGCAAGATCATCACCGCTGTAATCACCGAGATCGCGGCCATAAAAGCCATAGTCGCGTTCAATAGCTGCGGTGTCGGATACCAGTGGCTGGTAAAGTGGAGAAAATGCTGGAGCCCACAGGCGAGGATAAACAGAATGAACATCACCAGGATGCGCTTAAATTTCAGCTCCCGGTGTTTAATAATAAATAGCGTCAGCACTACGGGGATAAAAAAGTATGCAAGCGCGGTGAACAGGTCCGAGAACGCCATCATACCGCCGAGTTCATTCCCCACCGCATGCACATGACCCGTCGTTTTGAGCTCGGATTCCACAATACCCCCCGCTGGGGCCAGGTTGTTGGTATTGGTCAAGTGTTGATTCAAGTCGCTATATGTAGCACGGCATCGGGCCGTACAATCCTCGCTCATGGTGTTTTACACGCTCAAAGAATGCAGCGCGGTATTTGGCCAATAAGCTACCGTGTTGCCCAGCAGAGACCATGCGGAAAGCTACGTATGATGACTGTCGGCGAGAATAGAAAATGTGGCGCTCCGCTGTGGAGCGCCGAAAACGGTTGAATCTGCGACGGGGTATGAACCTGATTAGGTGTTAAATTTCATGGGGCCCAAATAGTCAGCCTTGCCAAGCTTCACTCCCCGCTGCCGCAACAGGTTGTAGGCCGTGGTGGCGTGAAAATAAAAATTGGGCAGAGAGAAACTCAGCACGAAATTCTCTGCCGTGAAGGGCAATTCAAAGTCGCCCATTTTAAACAACACCGGCTTGCCCATCAGTGACTCCAGATGGTCGGCGGAGATCCCTTCCAACTCGCTTTTTACTTCCGCCAGCCACTGTTGGTATTCGCTGTAGCTACGAGTCGGTTGCTCCGGGGGTGGCTGGAATAGCCCGGCCTCCAGGCCTCGAATGCAGCCCAGTGAATGATGGGCGACGGAGCGCAACTGAAAGCTCAAAGGCAACATGTCATCGCACAAGCCCTCATCCAGCAGGGCATCGGCGTCGATACCCTGATCGGCAAAATACTCGGCGCCCTTTGCGAGAACGTTTAGCGTGCCTTCCAGTATCTGCACATAGCTGCCGACACTGATTTCATACAAAGAAATGCTCATGGTGGTCCATCCTTATTGTTAAAACCGTAGATGTTCTATCATAGAAAACTGTGACACAACACGCTTACTGAGAACCTTTTAGCGTGCTGGCCTGGCGGGGCGGTTGACTCCCCAATCCCGCTGAGGTACAAATGAACCCTACATAAGTACAAACCGAAATAACTACCATAAATTCCTTGAATTCAGTGCGTGAATCTATGAAAAATCTGCGTTTACGGTCCCTTCAGGGGCTCTCCTTCGCCATTGCCCTGTGTACCTCGGCAAGCGCCCTTGGCCAGGCGGCCCCCTCTGCATCTGCCTCAGTCGAGACTAAGCCGACCTCTCGCAACAGAATGCTGGAAGAAGTCGTGGTCACGGCGCAAAAACGGGAACAGTCCATTCAAGACATCCCCATCTCCATACAGGCCTTCAGCGGCGAACAGCTGGATGCCATGGGCATTGAAGACCAGACCGACCTGCAGAAAATTACCCCGGGGCTCAACATCACCACCCAGGTCAGCTACGTCATCACCTTCCTGCGTGGTATCGGCACCGACGCCTTCCTCAGTGCGGACCCCAGCGTCGCCACCTATATCGACGGCATTTACTTTCCTTTCGCCTCCAACCTGGCTCAGCAATTTGGCTCGGTGGAACGGATTGAGGTTCTAAAGGGGCCCCAGGGCACGCTGTTTGGTCGCAACGCCACCGGTGGCGCGATCTCCATCCACACCAAAGAGCCAGAGTTCGACAGTTTCTACGGTGACGTTACCGGCCGGGTTGGCAGCTTTGACAAACAGATGCTGCGTTTCTACGCCAATGTGCCGGTCACCGATGACCTGGCCTTCAATATCTCGGCGGTGCGCGCCGAGTCTGACAACTACTACAAAGGCACGGTGGGAACTCCACCGCGCTCTATCCCCCGGGACGAAAGCACCGGTGTCCGGGCCAAGATTCGCTGGCAACCCGGAGAGAACTGGGATATCCGCCTGGCAGCCACTCGTCTGGTCTTTGAAGGCGGCGGAAGTAACATCGCCTACACCACTGAGCCCTCCGCCTTGGCTGCTACCGCCGGTGTAGAACCTCAAACCGGCTATCGCGGTGCTCTGGACTACAACGTTTACACCGAGACTGACCCTAACGACGTGGTCTACGGCAGTGTGCTCTACAACGCGCCGTGGTTTGACGTAAAACTACTGGGCAGCAAGCAAAAAATGGATACCGCCGGCTCCCGTGACTTTGACGGTTCCCCGCGGGCACTGTCGGCCTTCGATACCCCAGATCAGTTTATCGAGTCCGAGTCTGCTGAGATCCAACTATTGTCTAATGGCGAGACGGGACCAAGCTGGCTGGAGTGGATTCTGGGCGGCTATTACTATGCCGGCATCAGCGGTTTTGCGGCGCTGGATTTCTATTTGGGCGGCATCGACGTAAACAATGGCACACTGCTGGGCCTGTCCCTGCCGCTAGGGCTAGGTGAACTGCTCGGCGATATTGCCCCCCTACCCAACGGACCGCTGCGCATGGTGGGCCTGGTCGGCACCAACTCGGTAGCCGCCTTTGGTCAGGCGACGATTTCGGTAACCGATTGGCTAAACGTCACTTTGGGCCTGCGCCACCAGGATGAAGAGCGCTATATCGAAAAGTCGACATCCGGTTTGCTGCTAACCGACGGCTCGACGCTACCCCTGCTAGACAACACCAACAACGCCACCGACAGTGACGGCAACCCCTACCCCGCCACCGATGTCACCCGTAGCTTGAGCCCCAAAGTGTCTATTGAGATGCGCCCCTTCGACAGCGACGTAATGCTGTTTGTGTCCTGGCAGGAGGCTATCAAGGCCAGTACCTACAATTCAGTGTCGATCTACGATTCCGCTGACTACGTTAAGCCCGAGGAAATTGTCGCCTACGAGATGGGGATGAAGAGCACTTTCCGCCAGGGGCAAGTGCGCTTTAACGCCGCGGCTTTCTATTATGAAGTAGACAACCTCCAGCAACAGTTTGTGTCCTTCTTTGAAGGCGGGGTTGTCGCTCTGCAAAACGCTGGTGCCTCAGAAATTTACGGTGCAGAGATCGATGGCCTGGTGCAATTGTTCCCGTCACTGATCGATGACTTGGTACTGACCGGCGGTATCTCCTACCTGCACGCCCGCTACGAGGATTTTAGCAACGCGTCAGGCTACAACGAGGCCGGTGTTTTCTCCAACACCAACGATTTCTCGGGCAGCCAGATTATCCGCTCACCAGACTTTACCGTTGCCGCCTCGCTGAGCAAAACCTGGGGTGTGCCCGGTGGTACCCTGGAAGCCGCTGCCGACTACTACTACACTGACGACTTCTTCTTTGAGCCCGGCAATCGCAAGCTGAGTATGCAAGAAGCGTATGACACCATCGATGCCCGTATCAGTTATGATTACCTCGCCTGGGACTTGCGCACCACCCTGTCGGTGTACAACCTGACGGATGAGCGCTACACCAACGGCATCTTTGTCACCGACTTCGGTGTACAACGCACCATCGCGCCGCCGCGCGCTTACGGATTACAAGTAAAATGGAGCTTTTAAGCTGTTGAGTAGCACAACGTCACTCCGCCCCCTCAACCCCAGGGCACAAGCGGTTCAACCCCAGCGTCGCGCTGGGGAGCGCCGCTATCATTCAGTTTTGGAAGAAGCTGATAAATTGCTGGGTGAAGAGGGACTGACAGGTTTTTCGATTCCGGTGTTGGCCGAGCGATTGGGCTACACCCGGCGCAGTATCTATAAGTTCTTCCCCTCGCCCTATGCCATTCTCAATGAGCTCACCAAGACCTACCTAGATCGCTTAGAGGCCTACTTGGTCAACCACGCGGAGCTGCAAAGCAAGGACCTTCACTGGGAAGAGGTGGTAACAAGGCTCAATACAGAGGGCGCTAAGTTTCACAACGCCAACCCGGTATCGCGACTGCTGATACTCGGCGGCGCTGTCACCGATGAGAGCTTTCGGGCCACCGAGTACTCCATCAAAAAGTTGGGGGGGATACTTAACGATCTTCTCAACGAGCGAGGTATTCAGGTGCCCACTGAGCCGGATGTCGCCTCTCTAGCGGTGGACATTGCCACCTCTGTATTCAGAGTGTCCAATCTTTACCACGGCTACATCGACGATCAATACGGCCGGGAGTCCGGCCGTGCCATGGTTGCCTACCTGAACTTATACGTCACGCCGTCGTGAAGTCAGGCCGGCCGCAGCTATCCGGCCGGATGATAATCTTCACGTTGGAATGAGGCGGTGCGATTCCAGTACTCCCGGGTTTTGCCGGGCCAGTTGGTGGGGTTAAGTCCGTCCCCAGTGGTGTACCAGGTACCACAGCCCTGCGCCCACACCAAGCGTGACAGACGGCCCTGCATTTCCTCGTTGTAACTGCGATACACCTCTTCCCGCACTTCCAGCTCTTCGCCCTCGCGAATGCGCTGCAGCGCCTGAACAATGTAATTGGCTTGGCACTCGATCATAAAGGTAATGGAGTTACTGCCCAGGTTGGTATTGGGGCCGTACATCATGAAAAAGTTGGGGAAGTTGGGGACGGTCATGCCGAGATAAGCTCTGGCGATGGGCTGCCAGTGCTCGTGTAAACTTTGGCCACTGCGCCCCGTCACCGTCATCGGCGCCAAAAACTCGGTGGCCTTGAACCCCGTGCCCATAATCAGCACATCCACCGGATGCTTTTGACCCTTGGTGTCCACCACGGCGTCTTCCTCAATGTGGTCGATGCCGTCGGTATGCAGGTGTACATTGTCTCTGCCAAAGGCCTTGTAGTAATCGTCGGCAAAGAGAATGCGCTTACAGCCCGGCGCATAGTCTGGCGTTAATTTTTTACGCAATTCCGGGTCGCGGATCGCCATATAGCGTTTCAAGGCGCACCAACCGCGGATCACGGTAGACACCAAGTTCTTGCCCTTGAAGGTATTGGTGAGCCACTCGCCGTAGCGCCACCAGGCTTGGCGATAGACCTCCACCAAAGCGGGATAACGCTTAAATAGCTTCCGCTTTAGGCCGCTATGAGGCGAGTCCAACCTGGGCAGAATATACTGGGGGCTGCGCTGAAAAACAGTCAGTTCTCCGGCCTCTTTGGCGACCTCCGGGACGAACTGCACGGCACTGGCACCGGTGCCTACAACACCGATACGTTTCCCCGCCAGTAGAACATCATGGCGCCACTGCGCAGAGTGAAACATCTCACCCGAGAACGTTTCCATGCCGGGAATATTCGGCCAGGCGGGCCGACTCAAGACCCCAACTGCCGAGACCAGTGACTTGGCAACGTAGCGCTCACCGGCCTTGGTCACCACTTCCCAATAGCGCTCGTCTTCGTGCCACTGGGCCCGCTCTACCTCTACGCCAAATTCAGTGTGTGAGTACAGATCGTAATGTCGCGCTAAATCCTGCTGGTACTGCAGTATTTCCGGCTGCTGGGGATAGGGCCGGGAGAATATCGACTCGCGGAAAAACGAGAACGAATACAGATACCAAGGCACATCACAGGCCGCGCCGGGGTAGGTGTTCTCCCGCCACACGCCACCGACATCGCTCCCCTTCTCCAGCATGCGGATGCTAAAACCCGCGTCCTTTGCCAGAGCAGCCATAGCCAGACCGGAAAACCCGGCGCCGATGATCAATAGATCTGTCGAGTTCTCGCCTAGTCCGGCCTCGCTACTTGCTTGCTGATCAGCATTGTTCGTTTGCTTGTCCACAGTATTCTCTCTTGCTATGTAGCTATTACTTTTATAGTCGGAATCGAGACAAAAACGCCTAACTTTGCATTGCTAACTTTGCATTGATTGCCGCCCTTCCTCGCGATGGAGGTCGGGTAAAAGTCACGGCGCGCACTCATTTAGACACATTTGTACCCTTTAAATTACCACATCGTCGCAGCCGGATAAAGCCCGATAACTCTGTCAAAGCGCGCCAGCCTCGCCACAACAGCGACAAGCAGCAGTTTTAGCTACAATGTCAGCCCTTGGCCCCCCCCATAAAACAAACTCGGAAACGCAGAGCACTTCATGACAGGCATCATCGATACACTCCGCCAACAGGCAAAGGCACGACCAAAGCGCATATTACTCCCCGAACACTATGACGAGCGGGTGCTGCGCGCCGCCGCTGACTTGGCGGAGCAGCAGCTGGTCAGCCCGGTACTAATGGACCTGCCACCCGGTGCAGAGCCGCCTGCGGGCGTCGAGATTTTTAACCGGCGGGACGATGCCAATAGCTGGCGAGACAAGGCCGTCGCGGCCTTCACTGAAGCGCGGGCCAGCAAAGGCATGACGGAGACTCTGGCCAGGGAGCAACTGGAGAATCCTGTGTTGCTGGCTGCGGTGCTGATCAAACTGGGCTTTGCCGATGGCGGCGTCGCCGGCTCCACAGCCACCACCGCCGATGTGCTACGAGCAGGGATTCAAGGCCTGGGGCTGGCCCCCGGCGCCCGCCAGGTGTCCAGCTTTTTTATGATGGAGTTACAGGATGGCCGGGTACTGAGCTATGGCGACTGCGCGGTAAATCCCGACCCGGACAGCGAGTCACTGGCCGATATCGCGGTGACCACCGCCCGCAGCCACCGAGCATTAACTGGCGAGGTTGCCAAAGTTGCGCTGCTGTCCTTCTCCACTCGGGGCTCAGCAAGCCACCCCCGAGTCGACAAAGTCCGCCGCGCGTTTGAGCTGGCCAAAGAGGCCGCCCCGGATTTGGCCATCGACGGCGAGATACAGTTTGACGCCGCCTTTTTGCCGGCAATTGGCGATAAAAAGGCGCCCGGCTCAGCAGTCGCCGGACAGGCCAATGTCTATATCTTTCCCGACCTGGACGCCGGCAACATCGCCTACAAGATCACCCAGCGCATTGGCGGCGCCAAGGCAATTGGCCCGGTATTACAGGGTATGAACAAGCCGTGGATGGATTTGTCCCGGGGCTGCTCCGCCGAGGATATCGTAAATGTCGCCGCTATTGCGGCAGTACTGGCGGATTAGCTACTAGCGGTAGAGGTGCTGGCGGAAAAGCCGGCGCAACGTCGACAGCCGTCACGCCGTCTTTCCCTGACATAGAGCCCGATTTCCGTTTTCAACGCCGCAGTGGCAACGTGGATAGGAAATCAACAGCTTGTTAGCGTCCCGGCAGGGTGATGTTCAGCTCCAGCACCGAGCAATTGCCGCTGTCATCCAGCGCTACGTCCACTTGGTCCTGGTCCACTTCCACATACTTTCGGATCACCTCTAACAGCTCCTGCTGGAGGCGCGGCAGGTAATCCGGTTCGTTGCGCTGGGAGCGCTCGTGGGCAACGATAATCTGCAGGCGCTCTTTGGCAATGGCGGCGCTGTCAGGTTTCTTGCTTTTGAAGAAATTCAGAATACTCATGCGCTCCTCCCGAACAGCCGCTTAAATACGCCCTTCTGTTCCACACTGAGGAATCGCAGCGGACGCTCATCGCCCAACAGCCGCGCCACCGCGTCCGCGTAGGCCTGGCCAGCCTGGCTCTCGGTATCGTGGATCACCGGCACACCTTGGTTGGAGGATTTGAGTACTGACTGAGATTCGGGGATCACACCCAACAGCTCGACAGCCAGTATGTCTTTGACGTCATCCACCGACAGCATTTCACCCCTTTCCACCCGCTCTGGGTTATAGCGGGTCAACAGCAGCAGTTCATCGACCCGCTCGCCGTTCTCCGCTTTAAGGGATTTGCTTTGCAGAATCCCCAGCACCCGATCTGAATCCCGCACCGATGACACTTCCGGGTTGGCCACCACAATTGCCAGATCAGCAAAGTACATAGCCATAAAGGCGCCGTGCTCAATGCCGGCGGGTGAGTCACAGATAATGTACTCAAAGCCGTCCTCAGCCAGCTCTTTGAGAATGCGCTCGACGCCCTCTTTGGTCAGCGCATCTTTGTCCCGGGTCTGGGACGCGGGGAGGATATACAGGTCCTCGACACGCTTGTCCTTGATCAGGGCTTGGCGAAGATTGGCCTCACCGTTGATCACATTGACAAAGTCGTACACCACCCGGCGCTCGCAGTTCATTACGATATCCAGGTTGCGCAGACCGATATCAAAGTCGATTACCACAGTTTTATGGCCGGCCAATGCCAGCCCACTGCTGATCGCGGCACTGCTGGTGGTTTTACCAACACCGCCTTTACCGGAAGTCACAACAATTATTTTAGCCAAGGTCTACATCCCTTTAACTGAGGGCCACCGTTGCGGCGACCGTGAGAAATTACAATGCACTGATATCGAGTGCTTGGTCGTTGAGCCGGATATGCACCGCCCGTTTCCACAGCGTACCGCGCAGATCCTCGTCCAATTTGAAGTCGCCGGCGATGGACACCAGCTCCGCCTCCAGGCTGTGGCAAAAGATTCTCGCATCTCGATCACCCTTCACGCCGGCCAATGCTCTCCCTCGCAGCGGCCCGTAAACATGAATATTGCCGTCGGCCAAAATCTCGGCGCCGGCGGAAACCGGCGCCACCACCACCAGATCTCCCTGAGCGTAGACCTGCTGACCGGAGCGAACTGGGTTGGTAATAAGCCGATTGCCCAGCCCCGATTCGGCATCCGCAGGAGGACTCGCAGCATCACCAGCCGCTGGGGCATCGGCGTTTGCACTCTCCGCAGGTTCCGGCGAGCGCTCTTGTTTGACTCGCCCGCCACTGAGTGTGGGCATCCCCGCCACCAGTGCCCGGGCCGACAGGCCGCGATCATTACCCCGCACCGCAATCGGCAGCAGCCCGACATCCAAACAGAGTTGCTTGAGCTCCTTGAGGGGCAAGCCGTCCAGCTCCCCGTCAAATTGTTCAAAATTCAGCACGACTGGTGTTTGACGAAAAAATGCCGGTGCCTCGGCGACTTTGGCTTCGAGGTCGCGCTGAAAGCGCTCGCTGCAGTAGTGGTTAATTTCCAGTTGCGTCAGCGGATAGAGACCGCCTTTTAGACGAAAACTGGGAGACATTTCAGAGGTCTGGCTTGAAGTCATATGCCCTATTAAAAACAGCGATGGCGAAAAGGCGCGAGTTTATAGCCCTTTGACGGACAATTCGCAAGGGCCCATTTGAATCGGGTCGAATTCTCAAGGGCCACAATATCGACGGCCTAAGGGTATTCCGGGCTTAGAGTAATGTCACCACCGAGAGTTCAAAGACAGCACCGAAAAATCTCACGACCTGGCCAACTGGAAGCAGAAAATAATAAAGCAGCGCATGTTTGCGCTGCTTACAACACCGTTCGTGGCATGGCTCAGGCTTTTCCACCTTGGCGGACCGACTCATCAGCGCGGCTGGCTGTGTTCCTCGACAAGCGCAGCTTGCCCTGATGCAGTAACAGCGATGAAAGTATCAGCCCCGCGCCAACCAGAATATTTGCCGAGAGCGACTCATCTGCCACCAACACCCCGATAACAATCGCCAATATCGGCGACACAAAGGGGATCAGTGAGACCACTTCTACCGACATGGTCTTGAGGATAAAGTAATAGGCGACAAAGCCCACCAAAGAGGCCACCAGCGCCAAGTACAACAGTGACGCCAGTGAGGTCGGGCTAATCACCAAGGGCTCTACCCCCACCACAAAAACCCAGGTTAGCACTAGGCCCGGCAGCGAAAAGGCCATGGCACCCAATGCTTGCTCCAGGGGTTCCACCGTCAACTGTGCGTTCAGGCGTTTTACCCACAGCGCACTGCCCGAGAACAACAGGTTAGAGGTCAACATCAGGCCAATGCCCAGAGCGGCATCCGGCGGCAGCGCCACGTCGTCGGCCAGGATGCAGAGCAAGCCCATGACCGCCAAAACAATCGCCAACACCTTGCGGGGCCGAAGCAGATTCTCTCCCAGAATGGGCTTTGCCAGCACGGCGGTAACCAGGGGGTTAAGGCCAAACATCAGCGCCATCAGCCCCGAGGGAATGTATTCAGCGGCCTGATAAACCAAGACCATATTGGGGAACAGGCTAATCGATGCCGCCAGGTAAAGGCGCCAGTGACTGCGGATATTGAGCCCCGCCAGGCCGAAGACTGTGCAGATTAAACTGCCCACGGCAAAGGCCAGGGCCATTCGCAGTGTCAGCCCCGCCATGGGCGCCAGAGAGTCACCGCCGAGTTTGATCGCCAGCGGCGTCGTCGCCCAGATCAGAATAACCAGCAAATAGTTTAATCGCGGGAACATGGCCCGATTCCTTTATCTCGTTTATGGCTTGAGACAGAACCGGCCCAACAAAAAAGGCCGCGGATCTGAACTCTGCGGCCTTTTGAAAAATGGTGTTTTTGTATCTCAGCTAACTGCTCGTTGTCGTCCATTTTTCCGCCGCATAAGCACGTGCCCAGCGCACACAGGCAATGCGCTTGGCGACGACTAGCATGGCGGTAAAAACGTGGTTCACAGTGGTGACAACCCGGTAAATGGAACAACCCATTAACTATAAGCCAAGGAACTGTCCATTCACAAGGTCGATGTCGTGATAATTTGGGGGCGCTAGCGTATTAGCGTGGCAAACGGGCGGTGTCTATGTAAGAGATTTCCTAGCCTTTCAGTCTAGAAGGCCGTAGTGACAATCCCCACAACTCCAATCAAACACACAGCACCAAGTACCATAGCACCGATGGCCAGGCGCAAACGTTTCATAGCTTCAACATCGCTGATTTCGTGTGACATCGCTATACTCCTCAATTGTGTTGGAATGCGACTGGATCAATTGCCGACACCGCGCCGCAAGGAGAATGTTCTCGCCAATTGACCGCTTGCGCGCTGATCCAGATCAAACAAAGCGCATTCCGACGCATCGAAAAGCCCTAGGCCCACCCCGCATAGACGGCGGGGTCCAGCATCAGACACCAGAGCAGACGGACCAACTTGTGACCCGCCAACGCCCCAATCTTCTGTCAACTGTGTATTCGGTGACCACACTGCTTACAGCCCTGATGCTAAGTTGGTTGCTGCTATTGAGTGTCGATTTCGGTTACGGCTTTTGGTACGACGCCATTGGTATCGACGACAACATTAGTGAGTTCGGTCCCGAGAACCGTTACCGGGACGGCTTTGAAGATACCAGCCGTGAGCAACGTCTCAGACTGTTTGCGCAGATCGTCGACGGGGTGAGCCATAGCGGCACTGGACTGGAGGATATTGTCTACACCACGCCTCGCCACGATGTCCCCATTCCCCTGCTCCGCTACGACGAGATTGTCCACCTGCAAGATGTCGCCAACTTGATTGATAGCTGGCACAGCGCCGGAGCGATAGGGAGCGCAGCGTGGCTATTGCTGACTGCAGGGCTGGTTTATCGGCCACGGGCGCTGGCCTCATTAGGCAGAGTCGCCATCGGTTACGGCATTATCGCCCTTATTGCCGGAGTGACCTTAGCCCTACTGGGCTTCGAAAAGGTCTTTTATCAACTTCATATCTGGATTTTTCCGGAGGACCACCCCTGGTTTTTCTATTATCAGGACTCGTTAATGTCCACCATGATGAAGGCGCCAGACCTGTTTATGTATATCGCCCTGGCATGGATCGCGATGGCCGTACCGCTGTTTTGCGGTCTCTACATCGCCGCAAGACGACTGTTGCTAACCCGGCCACCATTGGCTGGGAATCCGTCCCTGCTGAAACAGTGACGCCAAGTCCATCCCCACTGCCACCCCGGCGTGAACCAAAAACCCACCCCAAATCGAATTGGATCGCAGTGCTAAAATCCCCAGAAATAAGCCAAAGGGAATGGCGCCCAGGGCCTCCGGCCACAATTTGGGAAAGTGGATCATCAAATACGGCACACACATGATCCACACCGCGTTTGCCCCCACCGCCGGACGCAATGCCTGCAAAAAGAAGCCACGAAAGAAAAATTCTAAACAGACAAACTGAGTCAGATACAGCAACTCCCAACTGATCAGATCGAACCAGCTGCGCCCCGCCTGTTTATAAAATGGATAGTGATTGAGGAAGTCGGCATTGAGGCTGGCCAAAAAGATAAATATCAGAATCGGCGACAACAGCAGCAGATAGCCCCGCCAGTGCTCAGTGGTCTGCGCCCAGCGCCAGCCAAATTCGACCATCCGCGCCTTCATAAAACGGCGGATTACCAACCACGGAATCAGCACATAGCCCACTACGTGCCAGAAGGTCCACCAGGCGTAGATGATCAGATCGCCAAAGCCCGTCGCCCGAAGCTGGAACCACCAGTAGGTTCGGTATTTGCCCTGGGCCTCACTGATATCCCCTAAAAAGGCCAGCATGGTGGAGGAATATTTCAGGTAGTGGATTAGAAACAGGCAACAGGCTACGCAAGCGAGGACCGTAAATACCCGGCGTGACGCCGCCCTGCGATCCAAAGAGTAGCTATTTGGTTCGTCGTCAATACTGTCCAGTACTTGGAAAATACGACGGGGATCTATATAGCCAAGCATGGCTGTCCTCTGGCAAAGATTGGTGGGCGCCCACAAAGTTTACCCTATGGTTCGCCCTGACTCACAGAAGCCGTCTGGATTTTGAGCTATGCTTCTTGGGGCTATCACCGATTATTCTTCACCGGGAAAGGAATCGCCATGACTACAATCCTCTTAACCGCCCTACTCTCAAGTCTGTTTACCGCGGTGCTGCTAATGCTGTTAAGTTATTTTGTGCTGGCACCCAAAGTCAGGGAATACCTTGAGGACAAAATACTCCCCGAGGCACAGGACCGTGTGCGAGATGGTGTTACGGAGGGGATAGAAGGCGTATTGCCCAGTATCAGCGGCAAAGTGAGAGAGGGTTTGACCGAAGCCTTGGTGGATGCCGCCAACGGTGGATTGGCGAGCCGGGCTCCGGCCAAGATTGCCGGCGATATCGAGAAATTGATCGGCAGCGTATTCGGTCGCAAATAAGCCTTCGGCCCCGTAGGTTGGGTTGAAGAATGAAACCCAACGCTTGTCGGTTATAAATGGATCCGAGAGTTGGGTTTGGCAACCCAACCTACATGCGGTCCACCTCACTATCTGGCGCGCGCGGCGATGCGCCGATACTCGCGATAGGTAGGAGTCCAGAAATGCCGCTCTATGCGATCCCTTAGGGTATCGTCGTCGGTCTCTATCGCCAGGCCCTGTTGCTGAGCAGTGCGAGCCACGGTAAAAGCGATTTTCTTGCTGAGTTCCGCCAGCTCATCCAGGGGTGGCAAAATGGCATTCACCCGGCGCACGCTGCGCTGGGATTCCGCCTCCGCAGCGCTGTCGGCCAGGGTCACAGCGGCGGCCATCAGCATCTCGTCACTGACTCGGCTGGCCTTGCTGGCCACCACTCCCAAACCTATTCCTGGAAAGATATAGGCATTATTGCATTGGGAAATCTCGTAGGTGCGGCCCTGGTAAGCCACTGGAGCAAAGGGGCTGCCAGTGGCGACGATTGCCTCACCCTGGGTCCATTCTATGACCTGTTCCGGGGTGGCCTCAGCGTGGCGGCTGGGGTTACTCAAGGGCAGGATAATGGCCTGATCACAATTGGCGTGCATATGCCGGATAACGTCTTCGGTAAACAAGCCGCCCTGGCCAGACACACCGATCAGTACCGTTGGCTTGGCGTTGTCCACCACATCTAACAACGAGGGATAATCAGACCCTGAAGCAACCCAGTCTGCTATAGCGGCCTGGGGCTGCACCAGTGGCGCCTGAAAATCCACCAGATTGTCCATGCCTTCTGTGAGCAGCCCGAAGCGATCCACCATAAAGACCTGACGCCGTGCCTGCTCGTCGCTCAGGCCCTGCTCCACCATCGCGCGGATTATTTGCTCGGCAATACCACAGCCCGCCGAGCCGGCGCCCACAAACGCAATGCGCTGGTCTCTCAGCTCAGAGCCCGCCAGCTTGCAGGCGGCCAATAGTGTACCGAGTGTTACCGCCGCGGTGCCCTGAATATCATCGTTGAAACAGCAGACCCGATCCTTGTGGCGCTGCAGTATCGGCATGGCATTGGGCTGGGCAAAATCTTCAAACTGAATCAACACGCCGGGCCAACGCTCGGAGGCGGCCTCGATGAAGCGGTCGACAAAGGCGTCATACTCATCTTTTTCAACCCGAGGGTGACGCATCCCCATATACATGGGGTCGTCCAGTAGCTTCTTATTATTGGTACCCACATCCAGTACCACGGGCAGGGTGTAAGCCGGGCTGATACCGCCACAGGCCGTGTACAGTGACAGTTTGCCGATGGGAATTCCCATACCGCCTATACCCTGATCCCCCAAGCCCAGTACTCGCTCACCATCGGTGACCACCAGCACTTTGACCTTGTCCTTGGTCACATTGCGCAGAATATCCTCCATGTACTCCCGCTCTTCATAGGAGACAAAAATCCCCCGGGCGCTGCGGTAGATGTCGGAGAAATGCTCGCAAGCCTCACCCACTGTAGGGGTATAGATGATGGGTAGCATCTCCTCCAGATTGTCGGTCAACAGGCGGTAGAACAGAGTCTCGTTGTTGTCCTGGATTACCCGCAGGTAGATGTGCTTGTTAATCGGCTCATCGAAGCTGGAGTACTGCATGTAGGCCCGCTCCACCTGCTCGTCGATGCTCTCATAGCGGGGGGGCAGCAAGCCCATGAGGTTAAAACTTCGGCGTTCAGCCTCGGTGAAGGCTGAGCCTTTGTTGAGCAAAGGCGTTTCCAACAGGGAGGGTCCTGCATAAGAAATATACAGTGGCTTTAGACTGTTCATAATTTGAGTCTGGGTTACGGCGCTAACGATGGCCGGGGCAATGCCCGGAAGAGCCGTCATTCTAGAGCCTTAGCCCACCCAGCTCCAGCCCAAGTGGCAAAACTACCCCCTTGGGCAGGGTGACAGTGTCAACACTGTGTTGGGTACAGGTCCCAGGTTACTCCAGGGCCAAGGGCGCAGTAACCAGTGGTATGGCGGGCAGGATAACCAGCTCGGTGGATACCAGGGTCCCTCCATTCATGACGTAGTCAAACAATTGACCGGGGTTTTGAGTCAGTACATCAAAAACCGGGATCAACTGGCCTATCAACGGGCCACCTAGCCCAGTCACCACACCGAGGGGACCACCGTTATTTGAGAATAGCAGCTCACCCGCACTGGGAAGCAACAAAGGCAAGCCCAACAGTCCGGTGGGCAAAAGCGCGTCCAGGCCACCATCTCCGGCATCCACGCCACCTGACAAGCTACCCAGGCCAGCAGTGAGCCCTCCCTGCAATTCTCCAAGTACCGTTGTAATCCCCTCAGGAGAACTGCCCAAAATACCACCTAATATAGGCAGCTGAGGAAGACTCGGCTCTGCCTTAGCGCTGATAGACGACAGGACCAGACAACTTACTGCAATAGCATATTTTAGATTTTTAAACATTGAGAACCTCTTTAGTTAAGTTGTTATTTTTCCAGCACGCTGCTATCAGAACAGCGTGTCGAAGTCCCACTTCAGACGCAGACCATAGAGTCTTGGCGGCGCCAGGGTGACGGTGCGACCAAAGTCCTGCTGCAGAATACTCTGATAGTAGTCCTTATCTTTGGCGTTCTTAACAAAAGCTGTCAGCTGCAGGCCA
Source organism: Spongiibacter nanhainus (assembly GCF_016132545.1). Classification (GTDB taxonomy): domain Bacteria; phylum Pseudomonadota; class Gammaproteobacteria; order Pseudomonadales; family Spongiibacteraceae; genus Spongiibacter; species Spongiibacter nanhainus. Next base: position 1,506,369 of record NZ_CP066167.1, on the reverse strand, counting down.
AGCGGATCATAGAAGTAGGACAGGCGTGCATCCCACAGCTCGTATTGATCCTGCTCGTAAAACGGCGAGTTTTGCGGTGTGGTGTTGTAGCCACTGTTAAAGTAGTAGTCCACCCCAATTTCGAAATTACCCAAGTCGCCGGCGGGAATGTATTGGTTCACCGAAACACTTGAAGTAAAACGCGGCGTGCGGACAATCCGATTGCCACTGAAATCGCGGGAGGTGTCACCCAACAGACTGTCGGCACCAAAATACAAACCGGTGTCATCGTCAAAACCTGCGCCATCGGGGTAGTCGGTATAGTAAGCGTCCAGGTAGGTAGCACCACCGGTGATCACTAGCCCAGAGTTCCAGTCCGGCATCGGTTGCCATTGGAAGTCTACCTCAGCGCCTTCAATTTCAGCCTCACCGGCATTTCGGAAACTAACGATACCACCGGAGGGGATCGCTACGATTGCGGTCAACAGCCCCTCAATTTCCGTCTTGAATATGGCACCGTTGAGCCTTAGGTTGCCGTCCAACAAGTCTGACTTAAAGCCCAATTCAAAAGCAGTCGCTTCCTCACGCCGCACGGGATTGGGGTTGGTAAAGAAGTTTACGATATTGTATGTAGGACTCTTGTAGCCACGCTGTGCCGAGGCAAATATCTGAATGGTATCTGTCGCGAAATACTGCAAGGCGATACGCGGAGAGACGGTATTCTCTTCGAGATCCGGCGCTGTAAAGTCCGATATACGAATATTGTAGGACTGGTCGCCCGACTTGAAATACTCATTCGGTGGGTTACCCGCCAAAGGACTAACCACATCCAGATAGCTATTGGTAATGCCCCGAGTTTCTTCCTGGTAGCGAATACCCGCAGTAACATTGATTCGATCCGTGGCAAACCAAGTTGCCTGGGCGAAAGCCGAATCAGACTCTGTGGTGAGAATACCGCCATTACCCAGTACGACGTCCGGCGTGCTGTTGATTATTGGCCCTAATATTGGCGACAGGAGATCAGGTAAGCCAATGATATTGGCAACCAGCCCTGCCGGGTTAACAGTCAAATACAGACTACCGAAGCCACCCTCGCCTTCCAGTCGGTAAAGACCTGCTACCCACTCAATATGGTCAGCCAACCAGGTATCCTCATTTGAGAGCACCTGCAACTCGTAGGTTTTTTGGTAGTTAAACTGGTCCGCACTGTAGAAATAGGCTTGGGATTGTTCTGTCGAATCAAGGTCGTAGTGAGCTTCATCCACGTCGGCGTCGTTTTCCGAATAGATAAATTTCACATCTACCGGACCGGGCTGCCATTCGATGATCGCACCGTAAAGAGTATTCAGCGTCGAGTTCCCGCCCAGCTTGTTATTGTGCCATACGCGATCGGGCTCATCGGGCTCTACACCACCGGCCAGCAAGGGTGCCGGGCGAGTATTTTCCTGAGACAGGGAGTTACTGGTGAACTGGTTGTTATACTGAGCGATAAACGTGGCACTCAGGTTATCCAAGGGATCCCAGCGCACTTTGAGCCGCGCGCCCTCGGCAAAATCTGAGCGCATCGGGCCGCGTTCGCCAAGGACTTCATTGCGACCGTAGAGATCTTGGTGGCTTTTAAACAACGCTACCGTAGCCCCAAGCCTGTCGGTGATCGGCGTACCCAGATACAACTGATAGAGCTCAGAGTTGTAATTGCCAAACTCCGTTTTTAGAGAGCCGACAAACTCTTCGGGCGGATCCTCTGTAATGATGCTAATCGCACCACCAGTGGCGTTGCGACCAAACAGAGTCCCCTGCGGCCCCTTGAGTACCTCAACCCGCTCGATAGGGCCAAGCGTATCCTGCTTACCCTGACTCGGGCCGATATTGATACCATCGATATAGGTGGCGATACTGGGATCGGCATTGGGCAAGAAAGCATCGGTACCGATACCCCGCATATAGATAACGGTATACCCATATGTATAGGTAAAGGTCAGCCCCGGGGTAATTTTTTGCAGGTCGGCGGTAGCTTCAACACCGAGAGCGTCGAGCTTCTCACCGCCAAAGGCACTGATCATAATCGGCACGTCCTGGGAGTTCTCCTCCCGTTTTTGCGCCGTGACCATCACCTCCTCGAGCAAGCGGTTGCTACTGGACGCACCACCGCCGCTCTCTTGAGCATGACTGCCCAGCGAGATCAAAGTCGGTGCCGTAAATACAGCAATAAGTGAAGATATTTTCTGAATTTTCAACATAGTCCCACACCACGTTTATTTTTATCAGATCAAGTTTTTAGTTTTAAATACTGCTTTTTTGTTGTTTGTATAACGTCAGCTGCCTACCGAACCAAAGCCAGTATCAGCAAGCTCGCAGCAAATAAATCCGCTGCGGCAAATACCGCGAAAATAACCGACACACCCGATAACGCCAGCCATCCCAACCAGGCAGCAGCCGCCAGCTTTACCAGCAGACTGGTTTGTACAATCAAGCGACTATCGGTACTGGCAAGGCGTATCCAAGCCAGGCCGAGCCCCAATACACCCGCCAATCCGAGTAGTGGTGTAGCCAGAGAAAGCGACGCCGCTGACCAGTCGCTCGCGCTGAAGGACAACACAAACTCCAACAGGTAATGATTCAGTCCCGGTGTTGCCAGAACCAGAAACAACACCAGGTCGATATAGTAGACAGAACGGTGATTAGTCATTGGAGGTGAAGGCCTCTTGAGCGACCACTGTGTTCATAAAGTCTCTAAAGTGCAGCCACTTACCGTCCCGACACTCGATAATATGGGCAAAGTCGGAGGTAATTTCTCGACCATCGCGCTTGGTGGTGAGGTGTAAATGCCCCAACACAGCGACCCAATTTCCCTCGGTGATAAATTTATCGGGTTGGAATACATGGATATTTACCGAACTCAGCACAGTCTCAAAAAAGCGCCGGCACTCCGAGGCACCACGGTAGTGACCGGCGTAAGGTATGACACTGGGGCCGTAAAAATCGATGGTGGCGTCGCTGTCCAGTAATTCGCAGATGCCGTCGACATCGTGATTACCGAAGCGTTGGAAGACTTCTTGTGTTACCGCCAAGCTATCCATCATGAACTCCTTATTCTCGCTATCATTATGTTGCTATTTATTCTTACCGGGCTCGAAAACGAGTCGGCTAACTATTCTTCAGGGGCCAGCGTTATCGACAGGCTTCTGCCCTCCTCCCGCTCACGGCATTGACACAGCAGCCGGCTGGAAGACTGTGAATACAACAGCCCCTCCAGCACTTCTCGCTCGTCATCTTCCATGGGATAGAGCTTGTGTTGATCGTCACCATCCACAAGCACATGACAGGTGGCACAGGAGCAGCAGCCACCACACAGGCCGTCAATTTTCAGCTCCCCGCAGAGCTCGTCGAACAACTCCCGGAGGCTGCCAACCTGATACTGGCTGGTCGCACCTTCGCGGTCTGTGAGCTCCACAGCAATCGATGCATTTTGTTTGCTTAAGGCTGACATATCCGCAATCAACCCTCGCCCGCCTCAGATGGCTTCAGAACTACCGGCAAAGTGCTAAACCCGTAGGCCAATAGGCCACCTGACTGACGCCGGGTATTGGATAATTCACCTTCTACCGTGCTGCAGGTATCGAGGATGCCGTTCAACATTGTCTCCCCTTCTACCCTGGCCAATGGCGCGCCTAAGCAGTGGTGGATGCCCCGGCCAAAGGTAAGGTGGCGGTTGATGTTGTCACGGTTGATAATGAACTGCTCGGGATTGGGGAAAGCACTCTCATCGTGGTTACCCGCCGCCATAAAGAAGGCCAGCCACTCACCTTTCTTCAGCTGTCGGCCGCCAACTTCACAGTCTTCTAGTACCACACGGAACAAGCGTTGCGGTGGACCATCCCGACGCAGGCACTCTTCCATAAAGGGGCGGATTAGCTTTCTGTCCTGCTTGAGCTTGTCAAACCAGGTCTTGTCCTCTAATAGCACACCGATCAGGTTACCGAGGAAATAGGTGGTAGTTTCCGCGCCTGCGACCACCAGGGTGATACAAAACAGCGTGACCTCATCCTTAGTGAGGGTATCGCCATCGCTCTCGGCATTGATAAATGCCGTCATCAGGTTATCTTCGACTTCTTCACCCGCCTCAATCGCGGCATAACGCTCCCCGACCTTGGCGACAAAGTACTCAAACAGTTCTTTGTTGCACTCCAGGCGCTCTTCGGGGGTGAAATCTGACGACACCATAAAGGCGTTCGCCCAGCGCACCAGCTTTTTGTAGTCCTGCTTGGGTAGCCCCATCAGATAGGTCATCACCATAGCGGGGATCACACCGGCTACCGACTCCATAAAGTCAGTCTGCTTGCCCAGATTCTCGGCGATGATGGTTGTCACATCGGCCCGCAGCCGATCAACGATATTGTCGTGAATACGGCGGGGGGTGAAGGCAATTTTAGCCAGATTGCGCAGCGCGGTATGACGCGGCTGGTCGTGGTTGACCAGCATCAGGCTGGGCGCCGAGGAGTTGGCCTGCATCGGATCTTCCGACGAAAACAACTGTGGATTGCGCAAAATAAAATCTACGTCGTCGTAACGTGTGAACACCCAGGCCGGGAAAGGTTGATCCACACCGGGGACTGTGCCGGGGGGATAGTCCAGCAAGCCGTAGACCGGCGGATTATCCCGCAAGACTTTATAACTGGGGTAAGGATTTTGAATGGTCTCGGGTGAGAGCATTGCATCCAATACAGCGTCCACATTGGAGGCGCCAGAATTTACCGTTACTTGGCTCATAGTTTCCTCATTATGTTATTCACCGCCTCGAACAAACGGGGATAAGGGGGTGTGACCAACGACGAGGTATCAATCGCACCGGATTTAAATACCGGACGGAGGTTGGAAAACTCCTGAAACCCATCGATACCGCGGTACTTACCCATACCGCTGGCGCCGACGCCCCCAAAGGGGAAATCGTCATTGGCGTACTGAAAAATAATGTCGTTTTTAACCAGGGCGCCGCAGCGGATTTGCCGAGCAACATGCTCAAAGCCCGCACTGCTGCGGCCAAAATAGTAGGCGACCAGGGGATGCGGACGGGCGGCAACTTCAGCCAGTTGTTCAGTCACCGAATTACAGGTACGTACCACTACCACTGGCCCAAAAATCTCTTGCGAACAAATTGCCATATCGGCATCGGGGTTGATCACAATATCGGCCCGATATGCCCCGCATTGCACTGTGCGAACATCGGCGCCGGCCTGACGGGCCTCGTCAACCAGAAAATCAATCCGCTGACGGTGTCTATCGTTGACCACGTCGACGCCGTCGCTGTCGTGAGCGGAGGCCATGTGTTGTAAGGCCGCTTCAAGGGCCGACACAAAGGGCTCTAGCTGGGCGGGATTCAGCATCACATAGTCAGGTGCAATGCAGATTTGGCCCGCGTTAAATATTTTGCCGAACGCGACTTTTTTTGCAGCTTGGGACAGATCGGCATCATCGGCGATCATCACTGGGGATTTTCCCCCTAACTCCAGAGTTAGCGGCACTAGATTATTCGCCGCTGCCGCCATAATGGACTTGGCAATCACCTCGCCGCCGGTGTAAATCAAATGATCGAAAGGCAGCTCGACAAACTGCTTCGCGACCTCGACACCTCCGCAGGCCACTGCCACCTCGTCGGGCTGAAAGTACTCACTACAGGCGGCCTGAATAAGCTCTGCCGTGGCTGGGGTGACTTCCGAGGGTTTGATAAACACCCGGTTGCCGGCAGCAAAGGCAGACACCACCGGGGAAAAAGTCAGATTGACCGGGAAATTCCAGGGGCTAATTACCCCCACAACCCCCTTGGGGACATATTCGCTATAACTGCGCGCGCCGGTGAGCCGCAAACTCATATCAACTTGACGGGGGGTTTTAGCCATCCAGAAACGCAAATGACGGCGAGCGTGGTTGATAGATTTCAGCGTGGTGGTGATATCGGCAAAGGCGCTTTGGCGCTTGGAACGGTGGCCGTAGTCCTGGTTCATTGCGTCACACAACAGTCCTTCCTTGTCCCGGAGCATGGCTTCCAGTCGCGTCAGGCGGTCACGGCGGACGGCTAACGACGGATAGACCTCGTCTCCCGCAGCCCGACTTAAGGCCTGAAACTGTGTGCTCAGGGAATTGGATTCCACGACTCGCTCCGCTGTTGCTTTGTTATTTGCCGAGTATGTTAGTGTCGAGACAATAATAGTGTCAACAGGAAACTATTTATTTTTGATTACTTTGTCACATAAAAACTAATTCTTGACAGATCAATCCCAGGCCCATAACTTTTGAGCGTTTGACATCAGTAACTTGGAGCAAGGATTGAAGAACAGCTGGAAAAAACCCACGGATGTGCCCGCCACACAGGACAATGCGCCGGCAATGTTCCTCGATTATTTCTATCCGATTCACTTTTCCATCGGGATGAAAATCGAGGCGGGACTCATGGAATGCGGGCGATTGGATCGCCACCAAACGGTAATCATGTGGATACTCCGTTCAGAACTACAGCGTACCGAAAAAACCGCCATCCACCGCAAGGATGTGGTACGGCTGATGACCAACTGGTACGACATTACCAGTAGCAGTGTCTCCAAGGCCTTGCGCGCGCTATCACGTGAGCCGCTGGGCTATATCACCCTCAGCGAAGACCCCAATTCGGGTCGGGAAAAACTGATAGAAATGACCGACGCCGGGCGACAGCATTGCGATGAAATGATCGCCAGCGCCTGCAAGGTTATTCGGCGAATCACCGATCACTTCTCAAAGGAAGAGAATCAAATGGGTATTTATATGTTTATGCGCATGGATGACGAGTTCTCTGCCTACCGGGATGACGACAATAAATAATCGACGCTGAAGATTTAAACTCAGCCTGCAAATAACTGTCGGGTCCACCGAAGTTCTGTTGCATAATAAACGCACACAGCCCTATCGCCGGCGGACCGGTAACACAGGAACGTGGCCGGTGAAGCCTGTGCTTGAACCACAGTGACGACCCACAAAAATCATTCATTGTGGCTATCCCAACCAAGAACGTATGGAGACTTTAACCCATGATTCAGAATCGTAACTTTCTGGGCCATGCCCGCGCCTCGGCATTGGCAATGGCCGTAGTGAGCTTTGCCCCTATGGCAATTAGCGCCACGGGCTGGCAAGCGACTTACAGCGGTGATCTGAATGGATCGGTCAAGGGAGGCATTGTGGTTCCCGGCGGCACCTCAATGGTATCGATGGTGCGGGGCGCCAGCATGTCGGAGGACATGAGGTCGATGGGTACCGCAGCCCTATCAGTGAAGGTGATGAGCCTACCTGGTCAAGCTCCGTCATTGAAGGAATTTGATCTAACCCTCGCGGACGGCACCACCTGTCGCTTAAAACCGGATGGTAGTGAAAAAGCCGACCTGCGGGATTCTTCCACCAAGTCCTACGATATCAGCCTGAGTGGAACCCTGGAGTGCGACGGCGGGAAAATGATTAGCGCGCAAGCGTCCGCCAAGAAATAGGCGGCAAAAACATTGTGACAAAAAAATGGGGTGGCTAAAGCCACCCCATTTTCGTTGGGGGTTTCCCTACTTACTTGTTGACGTCTACCACTACGCGACCGCGCAGCGTGCCTTTCATCAACTGGTCAGCAACATCAATCGCCTCTGCCAGGCTGATGTCCTTGGCGATCAAATCCAGGTGGCTGGCGTCCAGATCCTTAGCCAAACGCTCCCAGGCGGCCATGCGAGGCGCTTTGGGGGCCATCACACTGTCGACACCCAGCAGGGCTACGCCGCGCAGGATAAAGGGCATTACCGTGCTGGGCAGATCGGCACCCTGGGCCAGACCACAGGCTGCGACGGCACCGCCGTACTTGGTAGAAGCGCAGGCATTCGCCAGGATATGGCTACCGGCTGTGTCCACCACACCGGCCCAGCGCTCTTTCTGCAGGGGGCGACCTTTCTCGGACATTTCTGCGCGATCCATGACATCGCTGGCGCCCAGTTGCTTGAGGTATTCCGCATCACTGGTTTTACCGGTCAGAGCAATAACGGTAAAGCCCGCCTTGGCCAGCAAAGATACGGCCACACTGCCAACACCACCGGTAGCACCGGTAACCAGAATCTCGCCCTGATCCGGGGTCACACCGTGATTGACCAGTGCATCTACACACAGCGCAGCGGTGTAACCGGCAGTCCCGATGGCCATCGCCTGACGGGTGGTAAAGGCGCTGGGCAGCGGCACCAGCCAATCTCCGTTGAGGCGCGCTTTTTGGGACAGGCCACCCCAGTGACCTTCACCGACACCCCAGCCGTTGAGCACCACTTTATCGCCAGCTTTATAGTCGGCGTGGCTGCTTTCAGTCACCACACCAGCCAGGTCGATACCCGGCACCATGGGAAACTTGCGCACTACAGGAGAGCTGCCGGTAATCGCCAGGCCATCCTTGTAGTTCATGGTGGAGTATTCCACGTCGATGCTGACGTTGCCCTCGGGCAGTTGCGCCTCGTCAATCTGGCTAACTTCGACCGTCTGGCCGTTGTCGTCTTTGTTAATCAGAATTGCAGAAAACATAGGCTTTATCTCTCTGGTTGCTTGGAACGGGTTACGTTTTGTAGGTGGCATTTTCTGGTTGAAACTGCCGCATTTTACTGTGCTCGTGTGGCCTTACATTCAGGCCACGCTATCCAACAGAGCCTGTACCGCGCTTTCGGCACAGGCCGCGGAGCTGGTGCCCAAGTGCGGGTTCAACATTGCCCGCTTAAGGTACAAGTGACAAGGGTGCTCCACCGCCATACCGATGCCGCCGTGCAGCTGCAGGGCTTCTTCCGCCACGGTGGCGTAGTGGCTGGTCGCCATTTGCTTGGCCGCCATGACATCGGCATCGCTGTCGGTATCCAGCACCGAGATCAACAGTGCCTCCGAGGCCTCACAAAGCGTCTTCATATCGGCGCAGCGATGCTTGAGGGCCTGGAACATCGCCAGCGGACGGCGGAACTGAATGCGGGTATTGAGGTGTTCAACCGTCATCTCCAGCAGAGCGGTTGACGCGCCCACAGCATCGGCTGCCAGCCCCAGGTCGCGCTGCATACGCAGCTGTTTAATCATCGTTTGAGCACTGCGACCTTCGGCCAGCACAGTGACATCGGCGACCGGCAACGACTGCAGTTCAACATCAAACAGACGGCGGGTGGTATCCCAGGTATCCCGGCCCTGGGCGCTGATCGCCGAATGAGACAGATCGGCGATCGCCACCAGCGACTGGTCGTCTGTCCAAAACAGTAATTGCGTCGCACTGTCGGCGCTTAACACCGCGTTCAGGGTACCGCTTAAGGTCTGAGCGCTGGCACTGAGGCCACCGTCCACCAGCGCGGCGGTAATGGCCTCGCCAGTAAAGATTTTTTCCAGGCGCTCGCTTTTGTCATCGAGGCCGGAATCACAGATGGCGCTGACAGCCATCACTGCCGGGAGATAGGGCGCGCCACTTAAGCCCCGGCCCAATTCCAGCTGTACAGCCACCGCCGCCTCGCAGCCCATACCCAGACCGCCGAGCTCCTCCGGCGCCGCCACCATCAACCAGCCCAACTCCAGGCATTGATGCCAGTAGTCCTGCTCGGCGCCCAGTTTGTCCAGGCCGTCTACCACCTGGCGGACAGCGTCTCTGAGTTCTTGAAATTCCACACTCATGTTAGTTCCTCACTCCCGGGCTCAAGACAGCTGCCACTGCTTGGGTTCACGGGGCATACCCAGCATCCGCTCGGCGATGATGTTGCGCTGAACTTCGTTGCTGCCGCCGGCGATAGACCAGTTGTAGGAGTTCATAAAATCCAGGGCCCAATTGCCGGTTTCCTGGGTCGCACCCCGCATAAAGCCACCGTGATACTGGCCTGCCAAACCTTCGCTCTGCACGCCAAGGCGCACCAGTTCTCTGAGCACCTGGGCGTAGTAAAGTTTGACGATGGAAGCATCACCGACCTGCTCCTGATCGCTAATACGCTTCTGCAGGTAGCGGTCGGCCACGGCACAGGCCGCATTCACCTGGGGAATCACCTGTCCCAGTTGTTGGCGCATGTGGGGGTCATCCAGGCGCCCCTGAGACTTTAAGGTTTCCACCAACATCGACAGCCCACCGCGCATACGCTGAGTCAGCTCCACCAGGGTCAGACCGCGTTCGGAGGCCAGGGTCGCCTGAGCCACCGCCCAGCCATTACCCTCTTCGCCGACCCGGTCCTCCACTGAGACTTCTACATCGTCGAAGAAGATCTCGGCAAACTCATCGTCACCGGTGATCTGATCGATAGGGCGCACCGACACGCCCTTGGCCTTCATATCAAGCAGCAAATAAGTCAGGCCTGCCTGAGGCGGACCGGAACCGTCGGTACGGGCCAACAACAAGCAGCGGTCAGCGTACTGGGCCATGGTGGACCAGGTTTTCTGACCGTTAATAATGTACTTATCGCCACGGCGCTCGGCACGGGTCTTCAGCGAGGCCAAATCGGAACCCGCATTGGGTTCTGAGAAGCCCTGGCACCAGATTTCTCCATTGAGGATACCGGGCAGGTATTTGTCCTTTTGCGCCTGAGAGCCACACTCAAACAGGGTACAGGCCGCATGATACAGGGCAACAAAATACAGGATCAGCCGGGGTGCGTCGGCCCTGGCCACCTCTTCAAAGATGACCTTTTGCTCAGCCAGTGAGCGCCCACCGCCGTGCCAACCTTCCGGCCAATGGGGTGTGGCGTAGCCCTGCTCCACCAGCTTTTTAAACCAGGCCTGCTGCAACTCCACAAAGGCCGGCTGTTCGGCATTGGTCATCGCGGCGCGCCAGCCCTGGGGGATATTGTCACCCAGCCAGCCGCGCACTTCCTGACGGAATTGTTCTAACTGTGTCTCGCTCATCCGATTTTTCGATCCGGTTTATTGTGTCACTGTCTGTTATGTCACTGTCTAATGTGTCTCTGTCGTGCCGAAGCTCTCTGTGATCACCTCTACACGTGCCATTCCTCCGAGACCATTACTGTACGACACTGTTGATTATATGGAGCATGTTACCGTGGCCACCCCAAAAAGGCTACAGCCAGGCGGGACCATGCACTCAGGCCAACCTCTTTGCCCAACCACCATCCTTTACCCCCCGTCGTCGCCCTGCTCCGATTCTGCAGAGGATTCGCAGACCGGCTCCCCCAAGGGTTCGTAAATTGAGGCGTAAACGGTCTCGGTGTCGAAGGCCGGCGCCATGATCAAACTGCCGTCGCTGGAGGCCTTTTCCAGGGCGGCAAAGGCGGCGTCGACATCGTCGGTATCAATCTCGTAGATCGCGGCGTAGGGATAGGCGTTCTCACCCCGCATATTGACCCGCAATTTAAAGCGCTGAGCCGAGACAAAGCCGGGCAGTGAGACAATCTGTTGCAAATGCGTATTCTGATACCAGTCGTTGTAGGCCTCGTCCTGACCGGCTACCGGTCGACTGAGTACCAGCATGCTGTAGCGCGCCATACTGCCCCCTGCCCTCTTTAACTCGCTTGAACTCGCCTGCTCTTCTTCAGCGACTTTTAGCCGCCTGGTATTGGCTCCCGGTCACTGCTATTTTTTCTCACCAAAAACCGGCTTGCGTTTCTCGATCATGGCGGCCACGGCCTCGCGATGATCATCGCTGCGCACACTGCGAGCCTCGTAGGCCAAACCGGCGTCGATGGTGGCGGTGACAATGCGTTTCAGCTCCAGGTTCAGCAGCACCTTGGTGGCGCGAATGGCACCCTGCGCCCCAGCCAAGAGTCGATCACAAAATGCGGCCACCGCATCGTCCAATTCATCGGCTGCAACACAGTGATTGATCAGGCCCATGTCTTTTGCTTCGCTGGCAGTGAGTAAGTCGCCGGTCAACAGCAATTCCTTGGCGCGACATAAGCCGATGCGTTGGGGCCAAATCGCCGCGCCACCATCACCGGCCACCAGGCCAACATTCACGTGAGGGTCGCCAATTTTCGCCCGCTCTGAGGCAAAGATCACATCGCAATACAAGGCTACGGTGGCACCCAGGCCCACCGCGTGACCGTTCATCTTGCACACTAACGGTTTATCTAAATCCAACATGGCAAACACAATGCGTTTGGCCAGGCGAACTTCCTCATCAAAGAGATCAGGGTTATTGGCATTGGTGGAGATATGGTTGATATCTCCACCAGCCGAAAAGGCTTTGCCGGCACCAGTGAGCAAAACCACGTCGGAGTCGGAGTCGGCAGCGGCAAAGACAAACACTTCTGCCAATTCCTCATGGAGGCGCAAATTTACCGCGTTCATCAACTCCGGACGATTGAGGGTAATGGTTAGCAAGCGTCCCTGGCGGGACAGCAACAGGGTGTCGTATTCAGGCAGAGCCGACATAGGTGCAGCACCTTTTAGATGTTTTTAGAGTCTTTTTCGCGTTATTGCCAAAGCATCATCGATGCGGCATCCGCGTTTTATTGTCCCGACGGCGGGCCGGGCCGCGGCCATCATCTATTCAACAGCGTTGTGCAATTATAGAAGTGATGCTGTCGTCTGTCCATGTCACAAAATAGGCCGCATCAAGTATCAAGCGCCGTCACACAGATTCAAAGATGGCAGCTAAATGCGATACCGCCGGCGAATGCTGTCGAAACGCTGCTGCATCTGCTGTTGCCGCTCTTCGGCACTAACCCGCTGGGACAGGGGTAGCACCTCGGACAAATCCGCTAAAGACACTACCTGGGTGGCAAATTCCGCCGTGGCGGTACTGAGCAGATTCCGGTAACAGATATTGCCCCGCTCAAAGCCCTGGGTATCCAGCCAATTGTGGAAACCGGGGTCATGCTGACAGACGACAATCCGCACTTTGCCATCATCATCGAGGGCGGTCCGTGCCGGCGTGTAACTGACCGGCCGATACAGGTAATCGAGGCTGTTAAAGAACACACCCATCGCCGACACCATCCAGAAACTGTCCGGCGGCGCGAACTCAATGATTAGCGCCTCATCCTCCGCTAATTGCCAGCACAGATTGGCCACCGCCCGGCCGCGTTTTTGGTCGTCCTGGCCCGCTGCCGCCGCCGGGTCGGGGGGAAAGCGATTGACTCCCACCGGGTCCACAAAGGGGCTGTACTGATAGGGGTGATCCGGCCAGTCGGTCATGACCGCCTCAACAAAGATACCGGCCCAGGCCATCGCGTCGGTCAGCGAATCCGCAGTCATCACAGGTCGAGGCTCGGTCATATCGAGCCGTTCGATAGTCAGCAAAGCCGGCGATTCACTCCAATCATCAAAGCCCTGACGGATAAACAACTTGCGGGTCTTAGCGGTGGTGGGCAGCCAGTTGCCGTCCCGCTCCGGACCGCCGATATAGAGCTCAAAGCGACCGTCATCGTCAATCTGCATTTGGTGGCCAAACAGATTGGCCTCGGGGATATCCCCAAAGGGGTCGTGAAGACTGGGAATATCCGTACCGGGTTGCTTGTCGGGGCGCTCCCCCTGCACGGTAAAGTTGATAAAGCGCGCACTGCCCCGCTCGCCGCTGACCCGATAACAGGATTGCCCATCGATCCAGGCTTGATGGTAGGTAAAGTCCGCTGCATCGCCTCCCAATTTGCGGGTGGGCGTGCAAAAGGGGTGAATCATGGGGTAGCGGCTGTCACGGGTCTCCAGGGCAAGATCAAAGGCCTGACCGAGGTTCTGGGTCAGGAAGCGAAACGCGTCAGCCCGATGAATCTCAGTGGCAGGATTATTGTCTTTGAACACCCGCTCACCGGCGGCCTCAAGCTGCCGGCAAAACTGCTGCCAGGCGGACTGCAGTTGGGCGTCGACCTCACTCTCACCAAAGGCCATATTTAGTCGCTCCCGATGTGTATCAGTTGTTCACCGACCCAGGCTCCGGCCCGGGCTACCGCCGCTTCAGCCCCCTCGTTATCGATGCGCGGGCCCAGTAATTCCAGATCAAAGCCGTTGCGGTAACCGGCATCAATCAGCCAGCGAAGAATATCCTTAAGGGGTATGTCGCCGTCGCCGGGTACTGCCCGGGCCGGCAGCGCTCGATCGCCGTAAACGTAGTCGCTGACCTGTACCAAATGCAGACGCGGCGCCGCTTTTTCAATCAAGCCACGCAGCCCGGCTTCGGTCCAACAACTGAAGATGTCCATGCACACGCCGATACCGGCGCGCTCGGCCAGTGTTATGGTATCGCGCAGGGTGTGAGCAATATGGATATCGGCATAAGCGGGCGGCGCGTTTTCCACCAGCAGCGGCAAACCCACCGCCTTTGCCCGATCAACGCAGGGGGCAATGGCCTCGGCAAACACATCCGCCGCCTGTTCCCAACTCATGTCACCCCGGCCGCCGGTGGTCATATAGATAGATCGGGCACCCAACTCACTGGTGGCATCAATCTGCGCCAGCAGACGATCCCGCGGGCCCTGCCAGCTCCCTGGATCGGGATTGAGGTGCTGCCCAACCATGTAGGTATGCACCACGGTTTCCACCTGGTAGTCACCACTGGCCAAGGCATTCCGGGCGCTGTCCAAGCCCTCTTTCTCGATCTGTAAGCCCACAAAACTCACCCGCTGGGCGCCAAGCCGCTGCCAACTCTCGGCCTGCTGGGCCAGTGACTGGGTCATCAGGCAAATGCCATTGACCGCCACTCTGGGGTGCATTGCCTTGGCCAATTTCTGTGTCACTTCAACTCCGCCTCGAGTCCAAAGCGCTCTCGGTAGGGGGCGAACTCACGATTTAGTTGCTGGATATCTACGCCGATATCATCGGCTGAGTAGCGGAACTTTCCATAGCGGTCGCCGCGATTGTTAGCCAAGTAATCCCGCATTGCCTGTTCCGCCTGGGCGGTGAATTCAATGCCACAAAAATCGTAGAACTTACCCACCGTGCCCACCGGGTCGGCAATAAAGTCGGTGTAGCGAACGTGGTGGATGCGCGGGTCGTCCACCAGAGGATTGTTCATGGTGTCTTCAATACCGGCCCGGGTCGCTGCCAGGTGAATCGCCGCCTGCTCTTTAACATCCACCACACCCCGGGCAAAGGCCTTGGTCAGCGCCGCCGCCATACCGATACGAGAGGCAGTGACCTGCACCGGATCCCGATGCGTCCAAATCAAACGGGCGTCGGGATAGGTGTCAAAGAAGGCCTGCAAGCGCGGACCGTGAAAGCCCTTGAGCGCCCAGCGTTTTTTGGGTCGACCGTGCTGGCAGTGCTGCAACATCATCTTGTGGATGCGGTACTGGGCGGCGGGATCGGTGGGCATACCGCCCACAAACATCCCGATGGGGGCTCGCCACCAGGCGGTGGGGGTCATCACCCGAAAGTCCATCGCCCAGGTCCGCTCACACTCCGGCAGGCCGTCTCCTAACATATCGTTGTAGGGGTGAATCTTCAGCCAGTCGGGCGCCATGGTGTTGATCTCCCGCCAGTCCTCGTCGGCACGAGTCCGGCGAGGATCATCCTCAGTAGCCAGCCCCGGTGGCGGTGAGGGATACATTACTTCCCAGAAACGCAGCGAGCGGGAGTCCGGGTCCACCGACAACAGTGCATGCAGCAGTGTGGTGCCGGACCGGGGCTCCCCCGTCGCAAAGATCGGGCGCTCAATCACCTCGTCGGCCAAACCTGGGTAGCGCTTATGATCGTCGAAGAACTGCAGCCGGGACTTTAACAAGCCCAAACTGACGTCCGCGGCGGCGCGCTGGCCGGACTCATCCAGGTTAAGTTTATGCAGCTGCTCCATCGCAATGGCAAAGCGGGACGCAAAACTGGGATCGCCGTAATCATTTAGCCCGGTATCGGCTTCAGCTTCAGCGAGCAGGGTCTGTGCTTTGAGAATATCATTCACGATTCACCTCCGCTTTGGCCGCACAACTTCAGCAACTCGTCCTCGGTCTCCCGCACTTTGCCCGGGGACGCGGCGCCATACTTCAAACCAGCCATACCACCGTAATCGAGGATTTTAGGTACCCGCAGACCGGCATCCACAAACCCCTTGATTTGTCGGGCGACCTGTTTCGGTGAGCCATGTGGAATCACCGCCAGTATCGATTCGGGGTCGACCTTCTCGCACATATCGAGAATGCGCTCCCGGGTCAGTACACCGGGGTTGATGTCCTGATAGCCGCGCCAATCCTCCCCCATGGGGTGATCAAAGCCAAAACTTTTAAGCGCCGGGGCAGAGATCTGCAGTATCCACGCTTTGACCAGGGGCGCCTTGAGTATCTCGGCCAACTCATCGTCATCGCCAATCAGGCAGGTCATGATAAAGGCCGGGACAATGGCCATCGGGTCGCGCCCTACCCGTTCTGCTTCCTGGCGAATCACCGCCAATTTGTCGGCGTACTCCTCCGGCGACCAGGCGCCGGCAGGCCACCAGCCATCGGCATAACGACCGGTGATTTTCAGCATCCGCGGTCCACTGGCGCCAATCCAAATAGACGGAAACTTGCCTTCATAGGGCTCGGTATCCAGGCGGGCGTGCTCCAAGCGGTAGAATTTGCCCTCAAAATCCACTGGCCCCTCGCTCTCCCACAGCAGGCGAATGACTTTCAAAGCTTCTTCAAAACGCCCTACCGGTTTATTAAAGTCAAAGCCGTAGGGCACCGTGTTCTCGGTCTCACCGCTGCCAATGCCGAGGATAAAACGCCCCTTGGACAGGTAATCCAAGGTCAGTGCCGACTGAGCCAGCAGGGACGGGTGACGGCGCACGGTATCCACCACGCTGGTGGCAATGGGCACGTTGCGGGTTTGCACTGCAGCCGCAGCCGCTACCGCCATGCCATCCAGATGCCGGTGTGGCGACGGCGATACTGTGGCCAGCTCGGTAAATTCCGGCGTCCAGATCGAGTCGGGCCAGAAGCTGACCATGTGATCGGGGAGCCAAATCGAGTGATAGCGACCGCTATCAAAGTTCTCTAACTGACTGAAATCCAGAGGTAAAGTGGTCCGCAGAAACGCGGCGGGTTGGACCTTCATATGCTCTCCGCTTTGGCGTGTACCGCCATAGACTGTGTTATTTGTTATCATCATCTATACGGGTATTTAATCACCACTGATGACTACTTGTAAATTCAATAACAATCACAATGAGGAGCAAGAGCAGACAATGCGGGTCATTATTATCGGCACGGGATTCGGTCAATACGCCATGGCACCGGCGTTTCAGGCACTTGGCTGGGAGGTGGACATCGTCTCGCCAAGAGACCAGGCTGGTCTAAACACGGCACTGGCCACAACCTGCGACCTCGTCTCCATCCACGCGCCGCCGTTTATGCACAAAGACCTGGTCGCCAAAGCCCTGGAGCACAACTGCAACGTGCTGTGCGACAAGCCCTTTGGCTGTAATACTGCCGATGCCGAAAGTATGGTGGCGATGGTCAATCAAAGCAGCGCGCTGCACTTCCTTAACTTTGAATTTCGTTACGACCCCTTGTGGCAACAACTCAAGAAACTGCTGGACGATGGCGCTATCGGTGAACCGTTGCACCTGAGCTCCTCGATGCATTTATCCCGCGGGCGCCAAGTGCCACACGGCTGGCTATTTGAAAGGCAGTTGGGAGGGGGTTGGATCGGCGCCTACGCCAGTCACTTTGTCGATCAGCTGCACTGGTTGTTTGGCTACATCGACGATGTCTACAGCCAACCGAGAATTGACTTTCCACTGCGGAAAGACAGAGACGGTAACCCGACACAGGCCAGCGCCGAAGACGCCATCAGTGCCTTGTTTACACTGTCAAACGGCACCACGGCACTACTGGACAGCAGCTTTGCCGCCGCTGTCGACCAACCGGGACAAGTCTTATTGATGGGCAGCGAGGGCAGTATTGCCATACGCCAGGGGGAGTCACTGAACCTCACCAAAGCGGACGGCAGCCAACACAACACGCCCTTCCCCGCCGGAGTTAACACCTTGCAGGCCTCGCTTCAGGCCTGGCTACAAGAAGTGGAAAAATCAATAAAGGCGAAGCGTCAGATCGCGCCTAACTTTGAAGATGGCTTACGCTGCGCACGAGTTTTGGAGACGATGCGGGCAGCGCTATAAGCCCTCAACGATAAAGGCTTGGTATTTAGCCGCTTTCAAGCGCATCGGCAAAGCACGCTGGTAGTCTTCATTGTTGTACCAGGCCCGAGCTTCATCCTTGGAGGCGAACTCCAGCACCACTACCGCCTCGGGAGCTACACCCTCCAGCCCCTCAATCGCGCCGTAGACCACTTTGGGATCGACCGGCGTGGGGTTATTCATTTCCCGGGTGAGTTGCTGGTATTCGGCCAGGGACTCGGCATCTTCCGTGGCAGATTGTTGCAACACAATTAAATAGGCGGGCATAGCAATAGTTACTCCTGTCGCTCTGGTAGTTGTTCTGGTACCAGCACGCCGTCACCATAAAGCTGGCCGATTAGGGACCAGGGTGCGGCATAAGGTCCTCGTTGTTCTTTTTTACGCTGCCGGCGAATCGAGGCCATCATGCCTTGGCGTATCAACGGTGCCAATCCCCGCACCGCAATCCGGACCACGGGGTTGAGTGAAGACTTTAACCACGCCAATGTGTCGTCCCAGCGATGCTGCTGAAACTGCAAAACGTCTTGGGCATCGCCAATATCGAACCAGTTGGTAAAACTCCAGCCAAGATCGTCATCGGGGTCACCGGGCAGACTGGCCTCTGGACCCAGGCGGCCTACTCCCAAGGCGGCCATCACATCGTCTTCGATCTCCCGTTGAGTTTTGCAATAGCTGTCGTCACCGGCCACCAAGAACACTCTATTGCGATGCGGCTGGGGCAACTGCGTGGCATTGGCAAAGGCCAATGCCACGTCCCGGGCATCGATGCCGTGAACTCGATTATCGCCAGGTGTGGCTCTGACCAAGGCTCGGTATTCATCGCTCATTTTGCCAAAACCGTCCGGCGACAAAACGCCCGCTAAACGCAAAATACCATAGGGCAGACCCGATTCCACCACACTTTGCTCACCGAGAACTTTGTCCATGCCATAACACTCGATGGGCTTGGTGGGCGTCTCGGAATTAATCACCGCCTGTGTATTAGGGTTACATGATCCATAGACGGCGGAACTGGAGGCAAAAATAAATAGCGGTGCATCCTTTAACGCCGTTGCTGCTGCCACCAGGTTGCGGGTCCCATCGACATTGACCCGATGGGCCAGCTCCGGCATGGCATAACAGACCGGCGACACGATGGCGGCCAAATGAATAATGGCGCCCGGTTGATAGCGCCGAACGAGATCTAGCACTCCCTCCCGATCGGTGAGGTCTACAAACGCTACCTGTAGCTTGTCGGAGGTATGCAACTGCTGGAGTTGGCTCGCGGCCTTGGCATTAGCGGGCGTACTGACGTCCGTTGCCACCACCGCCCCCCCCCGGGCCAGCAGGATTTCGACGCAGCGTTTGCCTACCTGCCCCATCGCACCCGTAACTAATATTGCTTCACTCATCACGATGCCTTTTATGATCCACGCTTTGATCCACTTTTTGACCCGAGACGCTGAAGCCAGGGCGGCATGTAGATCGAGAACAACAGATTAAAAATATCCATCCGCAGCCGGGTCAGGGTCGAAGTTTGGAATTTCCACTGGCCATCGATTTTTGTGTAGGTTTCCTTGTAGTGACCAAAGCCCCGCATATTAAAGCCGGGCGCCAAACGCACAACATCCTCCAGGGCCCATACACCCTCAGCGGTGGTCTCTGAGGTTATGGTAATTTCCGGCGCGTGAACCTGATGGACTGTCACCCTAGATGACTTGCCCAACATCTTTTGCACAAAGGCGACAAACTCATCGCCCCCTTCAATCACTTTGCCACCGGACTCCGAGGTATCGCTGAGAAAATCGTCAGTAAAGAGGGATCTCCAGTCCGTCCAATCTTTGGTATCCAGCAGCCGGCAGTAGCGGGCCTTGAGATTTTTGATTGCCTCAATATCCAGCAAGATAGTGACAGCATCCACCGTATTATCCCCCTTATTGTTGTAGTAAATGTGATTGCGCGCTGCCCGACTCACGTCTCGGACAAGGCGTCGACCAAGCCCCACTCCAGGGCCGTTCGGGCGTTGATGCGTCGTCCGCTGAGCACCATCCACGCCGTGCGCTGGCGCCCGATGCGACGGGGTATGCTCACCGTTCCCCCCGCCCCAGGCACCAGCCCCAGCTGCAACTCGGGAAGCTGAAAAAAACTCTTGGGGTGCGCCACGACGCGACTGGCAAAGGCTGGCAATTCCACCCCAGACCCAAGGCAGGCACCATGAACATAAAAGCAAATCCGCTCCCGCAAGGCATGGACTTTTCGCGCAGGGCTGTGAACAGATCGTACCCAATGGGCTGTGGCTACATCCGGTGCGCTGCCAAACTCACGCAGTTCGCCGCCGACACTGAAGCAGCTACCGCGTCCCGAAAACTGCAATTCAGTAATGCTGTCGTCCGCCTCCAATACCGACAGGGCTGTCATCCAGCCTTCCCGCATAGCCACCGTCATGGAATTGCGCAGCGCCGGTCGATTGAGCTGCGCTTGTAGAGTATTGCCCTCGCGATTGAGCAAGACCGGTTCATCGTTTTCGTCTTGGGGTATCTCTTCGGCGGGCTGGCTTTGGCGCCAGGCGGCAAACTCGCCACCGCCCTGCAAAGTAGCGTAAGCCAGGGACTCCACATCCAGGGCTGACTCCACCGCCAGCGTTTCGCTGGCCCGCAACACTTGCACCAGTACCTGGGCGGCTTGTGGCCATTTTGCTGCGCGCTCGGCAATCGCCTCGGCGGATTTCCGGTCTGGAACCAGCACATCAGCCGCAGCGGCACTGCCCTCACCAAAGGCAATGACCGGAACACTTTGCTGGCGCAACCAGTGCAGGTCATCACCGGCCTGCTCTGTGGGTATGACTATACTGGCCATGGGGTTCTCTCTAATGGTCCTCAAGCCACCTTTTATCGGCGGTGTTATTGTTGATTATCGCGATGGTAAATCAGTTGGCCACTGCTGAAGGTGGCCACGACATGATCCCGTCGCAAGTCCTGCCGACATTGTTGCCACGGTGCATCCAGCACACACAAATCCGCTTCCATCCCCGACTGAACCGTCAGCCCACCCCCGGGTTTCCGTAACAGCCCGCTATAAAGCGATGCCGCTTGTTCGGGGTCTATGGCCTCACCGGCTTGCAAGACCTGGCCGCTCCGGCTGCGACGATTAATGGCTGCAGCCATGCCCGCCCAGGGGTCGATATCACCATAGGGGGCATCGCTGCCGGCAGCTAAAGCCACCCCCCTGTCGAGAAATCCCGCCCCGCGATACAGCAGCGGGATATCGTCGGCATCGACGTCTCGTAAATACTGATCGCCACGCTCGGCAATAAAGTGCGGCTGAGTGACTGCAGTCACACCCAGGGTAGCGAGCTTGTCCATGGCATAGTCGTCAGTTACCGAGGCATGCTCTATGCGATCTCCGGGTAGTGCACCGGCCTCCTCTAGCGCCGCCAAGGCAAAGTGCAGTTCCACCCGGGTAACGCAGTGCACGGCAATGCACCGCTGGTAACGGTGAGCCTCGGCGATACGCCGGGTAAACTCAGCCATATCCGGCAAGGCCGCCTCCCGCAGGTAGAGTTTTAAAGGACCGACTTCAATTCGGCCCGGAATAGCATCTTCCACCCCGTTGAGGCTTTCATTACCCATGACCAGCAGGCGCTGCTTGAACTGACCAGACACAACGGCATCCCGCAAAGATTGCCACTGACTTAGACCGTTATTGACGCCGGTTTCTGTGACAGCGCTAATGCCTAACCGAGCCAAATCCCGGGATAAGCTTGTCAAACTCAATGCACTGCGGGGGATGCGTTGCCCCAGCCAGTCGTCACAGTCGTAAAAACGACCGGTCAGTGCCCCGCTCCCATCCCGCTCGGCACCCAGCGGCAAGGCATCGCCAGCATCAATACTTAGCGCCTCGATGGCCGCCGAGTTCAGCACCCACATCATGCCGCTGCGGTGCTGCACTCTTACCGGTACGTCGGCGCATACCGCATCCAACCAATGCCGATTCAGATCTGGGCAGACACTATCGTGGAATCCCACACCACGAACCCAATCCCGGTTGACTGCACAGTGCTGCCCTAAGGCCTCACGCAGATCCGCTGCATTGTTCACCTGGGGTGGGCCGCAGTGCAGTGAACGCCGCGCCGAGGCGGCGGCAAACAAATGCAGGTGATGATCCCGAAGCCCTGGCAGGATTACGCCACCCCTGGCATCCAGCTCGGGCTCGCCGGGCTGCGGATGCAGGGATGCTGCCGCAGCTACTATGCCCCCGCGATCCAGTCGCACCGACAGGGCATTGCCGTCAACATCCTGGCCATTGCTTACCAAATAAGTGGTGGAATCGGGCGAGGTCACAGGCCAAACTCCCGACAGACTGCTTGCGTGTCCCGTCCGAGCTCACCAGCGCGAAGCGGGGCCCGCCGGGCCACCGGCGGGGATACCGGGTACGACTTGAGGTCAGGCTGGCACAAGCGGGGATCAGCGCTGAATCCGGCGCCAAAGTTCACCACATCCCGTAGCGCCACATCCAGCAACACGCCACCGCCTTGATGCCAGGCATGTCGCGCTAACACGGCGCTGTGAAGACCCGTCAGGGGGTCGGCGATGGCATCACCACAGATCAAGGGCTGGCCGTAAACCTGTTCCATCAGCTGGGATAAGCCCGCCGCCACCCCGGCGTCGTCGCCGTAGGCAATCCAGTCCCGATTGGGAGCACAGCGACCGTAGCCGGTGATACTCAACCACACCTTGCCGGGACGCTGGGCCAGCATCGGCTCGGCATTGATCTGCATCTGTTCCAGGGCTCTGGGTCGAGTGGATTCAATCACGATATCGGCGAGCTCCAACAGTCGGTATAACTGCCGCTGTCCTTTCTCACTGGTCAGATCCAAGGCGACACACTCTTTGCCACTGTTCATCAGATCAAAAAATGCTGGCGACCCGGTGCGAGCACCATCGGCTCGAGTCAGGCCTTCTACCTTAATCACCCGGGCACCGGATTGCGCCAATAACTGACCACATAAAGGCCCGGCCCACAGACTGCTGAGATCCACCACCAACGGCTGTTCATCGGCGGACGTCGGGCGACGCCTTGCACCATAAGGTGTTTGTCTAAACCACGAGGCGGGATCGGCACTGTGCCCCGGACCGTCACAAGCAGGGGCCGAACTCACCGCCACCGCCAAGCCCAGCAGGCGGGCGCGCTCCAGTAACAGCGCCGCCGGGTAGTCCGGCAATTCCGCCGCCAGCCCCTCCCAATCGTGGACATCGGTCTGCAACCAGGCCGGCAACAGCTCAAAGTCATCGTCCCGGGCGAGGTTGATGGCCAGTATCGCGTCGGCGCAGGACAACAAGCGACAACTGCCCCCCGGGGAACGATCTCCCTGGCGTTTATAACCAAATAGTGCCGCACGCTCCCCCAACAGCCGGTAGGCGGCAAAGTCGGAGGCAAAGTGTTCAGGACATAAAGTCGATAGCGCCAGCCAGGCACCCTGGGCACAGGCAGCCAAAGGCGCTGGCGAATGCAGGGGCGCGCCGTCCGGCAAGCCGGTCAAGGCCATGGCGCCGGAGTCCGCCCACAATGCACTGGCAGAACGATTATCGGCAGGTAGCGCCGCCAGCAGGGGCTCGCCAACCCCCATAGAGGACAACAGCGCATGACCGTAATCCTGCGCGGTTATTTCCTGGAGCCCGGAGCGATAGGGAGACAGCGACGCCATAGAAAGGTAAGAAAAGTTGCCCGAATTCACACAGCTTATCACGCTGTCAGCGACGCTGAGTGAATTCGGCAAGGCATTGACGTGTCGCGTTATTTTACTGCCTTACACGTCCACAAGCCCGGGGCTTACACCCTACCGGTCACCGGAATCAATGCACCGGTAATCGGCTCGCTGGCGGAGCTCAGCAGGAACAAAATCACCTTGCCCAGGGCCTCTGGTGTCACCCAGGTGGAGAAGTCGGCATCGGCCATGGCCTCGCGGTTGGGCTTGGTGTCGATCACGCTGGGGAGCACCGCGTTCACGGTGATGTTCTTTTCTTTCAGCTCTTCAGAGAGCGCTTCCGTGAGCTTGGCCACACCAGACTTGGCCGCCGCGTAGGCCCCCAAACCGGCTGCCGCTTTCATGGCGCCGGCGGCACTGATATTGACGATACGGCCGCCGCCAGCGGGGAAATGCGGCAGCGCCGCCTGGCTGGCACTCACCGCGGTGCGCAAATTGATTTGATACTGCTGGTCCCAAGTATCGATGCTGCCCTCGGCCAGCGTTTCCCAGGCAAAGCCGCCGGCGATATTTACCAGACCGTCGATACGGCCGTATTCTTTGGCCAGCTCGGCAAAGCGGGCCTGGGTGGCCTTGGCATCCCCCAGGTCCAATGCCGGCACCGCCTTGGCACCCGCCACCGGCTCGCCGTCCACACAATCTACCGCCAGCACAGTGGCGCCCGCTGCTACAGCCGCACTGCATACGCCCCGTCCGAGAGAACCCAGCGCGCCAGTCACTACAATAATTTTATTTTCCAGATCCATCCTCTACCTCACATTACTTTATGGGTAATTGCCGTATTGGTGGATGACGGTGCATCCAATGTAGAAAAGGGCCCCGCTAAGGAGCCCGCGATTTTTATAATGTCGATGCTGTTATTTGCTGGAGGGGAAGGAAAACGCTGCCCCCTCCCGCAGACCACTGGAAGGCCAGCGCTGGGTAATAGTCTTGCGACGGGTATAGAACCGCACTGCATCCGGCCCATAGATCGATAAGTCGCCAAACAGTGAGCGCTTCCAACCGCCAAAGCTCTGGGACGCCACCGGCACCGGCAGCGGCACATTGACCCCCACCATGCCAACCTTGATGTTGTCGGTAAAGAAGCGCGCGGCTTCACCATCCCGGGTAAAGATACAAGTGCCGTTGCCGTATTCGTGATCGTCGATCAGCTTCATGCCTTCCTGCAGGCTATCCACCCGCACCACGCAAAGCGCTGGCCCAAAGATTTCGTCCTCGTAGATCGACATCCCCGGCTTGACCCGATCAAACAGACTGGCCCCCAGGAAGTAGCCCCCTTCGTGGCCGGGCACGCTGTATTGGCGACCATCGCAGACCAGCTCGGCCCCTTCGCTCTCACAGCGATCGATGTAAGACGCAACCCGCTGCTGATGAGCCTGGGTAATCAGCGGCCCCATATCGTGAGAGGCATCGGTTCCAGGCCCGACTTTCAAGCCAGCGATACGACTCTTCAGTTTTTCCACAATGGTATCGGCTGTGTCCTCGCCCACCGCGACGACCACCGAGATGGCCATGCAGCGCTCACCGGCAGAACCGTAGGCGGCCCCCATCAACGCATCGGCTGCATCGTCGGCATCGGCATCCGGCATCACAATGGCGTGGTTTTTGGCGCCACCCAGGGCCTGGCAGCGCTTGCCGTGGTTACAGGCGGTGCGATACACAGACTCAGCGACGGGGGTAGAACCCACAAAGGACACGGCCTCGATGCGTGGATCGGACAGCAAGGTATCCACCGCTTCTTTGTCGCCATTGACCACATTGAATACGCCGTCCGGCAGGCCTGCCTCTTTCAACAGTTGGGCAATAAACAGCGGCGCCGAGGGGTCGCGCTCAGAAGGTTTAAGGATAAATGTGTTGCCGCACACCAGCGCCATGGGATACATCCACAAAGGCACCATGGCAGGGAAGTTAAACGGGGTGATACCGGCCACCACACCCAGTGGCTGGAACTCACTCCAGGCATCAATGGCAGGGCCGGCATTTTTGCTGTGCTCGCCTTTCAGGAGCTCAGGCGCGCCGCAGGCATATTCCACTACCTCAATGCCCCGCATCAACTCGCCCCGGGCGTCGTCCAGCACCTTGCCGTGCTCGTCGGTAATCATCGCGACAATCTTATCGGCATTGGCCTCCAACAGTTCTTTAAAGCGATACATCACCCGGGCCCGCTTCATCGGCGGTGTATTGCGCCAGGCCGGAAACGCTGCCTGGGCCACTTCGATTGCACGCTCTACGGTTGCGCTGTCAGCCACCGCTACGGTCTTGTTGGACTCACCTGTCGCAGGGTTGTATACAGGCAAAGTGCGCGGTGCGTCGGTAACGACCTCCCCGGCAATAAAGTGACCAATCAAACTCATCATTCTGTCCTCATAACTTCTCAATACAACAGCGCTGCTGTGTGCTGCCAATACCCAGTCGCCAAACGGGCAATTGTGGGCCACCGCGATAGCTAACGCGCATTCTGTCACAGATCACTATTGTACACCAGTGTTGACCACATAATGCGCGACTGCTAGTCTTTTACACTACGATAACAGCGCAATTCCCAAACGCGCATCTACTAATATCAATAACGCGTACCGTAAACCGACAGAGCCCCATCGAGCGAGCTCACCCACTAATGCGGTACCTATAAAATGCACACGGAGCTACGACGCCCATGAATTTCGAGTTGACCGAAGACCAGCGCATGATTGCTGACAGTTTTGCCCGTTTTATGGACGAGCAAAGCAGCCCAGAGCGGGTACGTGCCGCCGCCGAGCAAGGTGGCTTCGATCAAGCCTTTTGGCAGGGTCTTGCCGAGCTGGGCGCTTTCTCCCTGCGGGTACCCGAAGAGCTGGGTGGCCTGGGCTTGGGGGTTCTGGACGCCGCCGTATTGATGGAAGAAGCCGGTCGCACCCTCGCCTCTGGCCCCATTGCTGAGACATTGGTCGCCACACGACTGCTGGCCAAACTGGCCGGCGATAGCCAGGGCGACCTGTTGGAGCAGGCCATTGCCGGCAGCGACGTGGTCAGCATTGCCTACCACGACATCAATGACCAAAAGGTTCAGTGGATTGCCGGCGGCGCCGTGGCCAGCGCGGTCATCGCCCGCCGCGGCAACGATATAGTGCTTTGCCAGGTATCCGGCCAAGGCGAAGCCAACCTTGCCTCCACCCCCATTGCCGAGATTGACTTGGGTGCCGCGGAGCAAAGTGTGCTTGGCAGCGGCAACGACGCCCTGACCACCTTTGCCCAGGGCCTGGAAGAGTGGAAATTGATGATGGCAGCGGGCCTGTCCGGCCTCGCTAGAGAGGCGGTGCAAAAGGCCGCCACCTATGCCTGCGAGCGCGAAGCCTTTGGCCAAGCCATCGGCGCCTATCAGGGTATTTCCCACCCCCTGGCGGATTTGATCGTCGACATTGACGGCGGTAAATATTTTAACTGGAAGGCCATTCACGATATTGCCCACGGCGAAGCCGATGCCGGCGCAGAAGTGTCTATGTCACTGTGGTGGAATGCCGACACCGCCGGTCGCGCCGTGACTCAGGCCCTGCACACCTTTGGTGGCTATGGCCTGGCCACAGAATACGACATCCATCTCTACACCCTGCGCGCCAAAGCCTGGCCGCTGGTAGTGGGTGACCCCACCCGCTTCCTTGAAGAAGCCGGCCGTCGCCTCTACGCCAATGAAAGTGCCGCTCTGCCCGAGGTGGGTGAGATCGCCATTGACTTCGATCTGGGCGACGACGCTCGCGCCATGGCCAAGGAGTTAGATGATCTGTTTAACGCCACTCTGACTCCGGAACTGCGCGCCAAAGCTCACTACTCCTTCGACGGTTTCGACCGGGGTGTACATAAAATCCTCGCTGAAAACCGCTTTCTGTTCCCGGCTTGGTCAAAAGAGTACGGTGGTCGCGACGCCGAACCCTACGCCGCTGTCGCCCTGAGCCGTGTGTGGGAAAAACACGGCTGGACCAGCCACCCGGTCAGCACCTCGATGCTGGTGGGCACCATGATTCAGAAGTGCGGCAATGACGAGCTGAAAGACGAAGTCCTCAGCAAAATTATCAGTGGCGACGCCATCTGCAGCCTGGGCTACTCAGAGCCCGGTTGTGGCTCAGACGTATTTGCCTGTAAAACCAAAGCCACCCAGCAAGAAGACGGCTCCTGGCGGATCGACGGCGCCAAAATGTGGACCAGCGGTGCCAATATCGCCCAGTACGTGCTGATGCTGACTCGCACCAACCCCGATGTGGCTAAGCACAAGGGCCTGACCATGTTTGTGGTGCCTTTGGACGCCGAAGGTATCGAGATTCAACCAGTGCACACCTTCCAGGACGAGCGCACCAACGCCACCTTCTATGACAACGTACAGGTGCCGGATAAGTATCGCTTGGGCCCCGTCGACGGCGGCGTTAAAGTCATGGCTGCGGCACTGGAATTGGAACACGGCGGCGGCTTTATGAAGAGCCAGTTCGCCATGACCGAGGCCGCCGAAGCCCTGTGCCGAGAAGTGTCAGTGGGCGGCAAAGCGCTGATCGAGCATGTCGATGCGCAAAAACGACTGGCGCGTTCCAAGCTGCACGCCTACATCGGTGAAGTGCTGGGTAACCGCGCACTGTGGACCGGAGTCAACGGTCTGGAGAGCAAAGCTTACGGTCCCATGACCAAAATGTTCTCGTCGGAGAAATTCCAATCCGACGCCCGGGATCTATTGGATCTGACAGCGCCCCACTCCTTGTCCAAGCGTGAGGGCCCGGCAGGCGAATTGAACCTGGCCTATCGCCACGCTCACGGCACCACCATCTACGGCGGCACCAGTGAGGTTCATCGCAGCATGATCGCCGAACGGGCGCTGGGCCTGCCCCGCACTCGCGGGTAGGATGAAGGACATTAATAAAACTAAAAGGAAAACACCATGAGCGACGCGCCGCACTTATTGGTCAGCGAAGAAGACGGTATTTTAATTGCGACTCTAAACCGACCCGACAAGCTCAATGCCCTCACCGGGCAAACCATGCAGTTGTTTGAGGAAGCCCTGCTGCGTTTTCGGGACACCCCGGAACTGAAGGTGATGCTGATCCGCGCCACCGGCCGCTACTTCTGCTCCGGTGCAGACCTCCGCGACCGCTCCGGCGAGCCAGAAAAACCCGCCACCACCGGTGTCGCAATCCGCGAAAAGCATCGTTTGGGCTTACATGGCATGCACCGCATCTACGACGAGATGGAGCATATTGAAAAGCCCATCGTCGTCGCCCACCAGGGCACCTGCGTTGGCGGCGGTCTAGAGATGTCACTGTCCTGTGACTTCCGCCTCGCGGCCAAGAGCGCCAGTTATGCGTTTCCAGAAGGCAAATTCGGTGTGCTACCGGCCTCCAATGGCGTCAGCCGTCTGACCCGCATTGTCGGCCCCCACTGGGCTCGCTACCTGATCATGGCCAACCTGCCCGCCGATGCCGACCGCGCACTGACCATGGGGCTGGTTCACGAAGTTTACCCCGACGAGAATTTTGACGAAGACGCCATGAACTTCTGCCGTCACATCGCCAAGCAAAACGCCGAGCAGATGGGCACCGCCAAAATAGCCATTGAGCTGTGTAGCGAAGTGGGCCGCGACCAGGCCCGCCATGTCGAGCGTATGGCCAACAGCGCACTGATGCTCAACCCGGAATATCTGGCCGGCATCGAGCGCTACGTGAAAAGCATTGGCTCCCAGGGCAAAAAAGACTAACCGAGCTTTCCTCCGGGACCCGCTCTGCAACAGGTTTTGCAACAGGTAATAACGCTATGGACTTCGCCTGGACCGACGAACAG
Source organism: Spongiibacter nanhainus (assembly GCF_016132545.1). Classification (GTDB taxonomy): domain Bacteria; phylum Pseudomonadota; class Gammaproteobacteria; order Pseudomonadales; family Spongiibacteraceae; genus Spongiibacter; species Spongiibacter nanhainus. Next base: position 1,476,808 of record NZ_CP066167.1, on the reverse strand, counting down.
CTGGCCTTTCGCGCCCGCGTTCAGGACTTTCTAAAAACACACCTCCCGGCTGACTGGGAGCACATTGCCCACGGCCCCGCCTCCAAGGAGCAATCGGCTTTTGCCAAGACCTTCTGCGGTGCACTGGCCAAAGAGGGACTGCTGGTGCCCCACTGGCCGGAAGCCTGGGGCGGCTGCGACGCCGACCCGTGGATCGCCTTTATCCTCGCCGAGGAAATGTGGATCGCCGGGGAACCCCGTGGCGGGCAGTACATGAACGTGAACTGGATCGGTCCCACCCTGATGCTATTTGGCTCAGAGCAGCAACAACAGCAGTACATTCCGCCCATGGCCCGGGGTGAAACCCTGTGGTGCCAGGGCTTCTCCGAGCCCGAGTCCGGCTCCGATCTAGCCTCGCTGCGCACCCGCGCCGACAAAGACGGCGACAGTTACAAAATCAATGGCCAGAAAATCTGGACCTCCTATGCCGGCGACGCCGACACCTGCTTTTGCCTGGCGCGGACCGGCACCGGCAAAAACGGCATTTCCATTTTCCTGATCCCCATGGACACCCCGGGCATCACCGTCCGGGATATCCCCAGCATCATCGGCGAGGGAGACATCCACGAAGTGTTCTTTGACGATGTGGTGGTGCCGGAATCCGCCCGCTTAGGCGAAGAGGGTCAGGCCTGGGAAATTGTCGGCAAAGCACTGTCGTTAGAGCGAGTGGGTATTCCCCGCTTTGCCCTGGCCTCCGATACCCTTCGCAAAGCCGTAGATATACTCAAACAAGCCGATCGTTTGAGCTCTGGCGCCATGGAGCAAGCTGCCAAGGCCCACGCTGCCTGCGAAGCCGCCAAACTCTATAGCTACAGCATTATCGACCAACGCGCCCGGGGCAAAATCCCCGGCCCCGAAGCCAGCGTCGGCCGCTTCGCCACGGTGAACTGCGAACGCCAGGTGGCAGAGTTTGTGGTGGAACATGTACCCGAGGCAATCAGCGGCGAGCATCCCATGTTGCTGGCCCACCACCAACGGGGCATCGTTGCCGGGGTCGCCTCCGGTGCTGCCGAGATACAGCTCAACCTAATCGCTACCCAATACCTCGAACTACCCCGGGAGCCGCGCTGATGGATTTCACCCTTAACGACGATCAACTCGCCGTCACCAGCGAGCTGGAAAAACTCGCCGCTCCTTTCTCCAGTTCGCCAGTAGATTTTCACGGCTTTGCCCTGGTCAGCGAGGAGCTGGAGGAACAGCTGGCCGCCAGTGGTTTTTTTGAGCTTGCCAGCATGGAGGATATGGGCCCGATAACCGCCGCCCTGGCGGTAGAGCGGCTGGCGCAATTGCCCTACACCGCCGAAATTGCCCTGTCGATGCTGCTGCCAGTGGCCCTGGCCAGCTTGGACAATGGCACCGAGCTACCACGCCCCTTCGCGGTGGTGGAAAACGGCCGCCCCGGACGCTTTGTGGCCAGCGCCAAAACCGTCATTGTGATTGACGGTGACCAGCTCGGCATCGCCCACCCCGAAGCCGGGCAAACCACCGCCCTGCCCGACTCCCTGTTTGCCTACCCGATGGCTAAACTGAGCAGCGAGGTTCCGGTGACGCCGCTGTCCAGTGAGCACGGCGAATTGATCAAAACCTGGTTGCGTATCGCCAACGCCGCGGAAATGGCCGGGCTGATGAAGGCCGCCATCGACGCCACCGTTGAACACGTCAGCGTACGCAAGCAGTTCGGTCGCCCCATCGGCACCTTCCAGGCTCTGCGCCACCGCCTTGCCGAGTGCACCGTGCTGGCCGGCGGCGTACGCTGGCTAGCCTTGAAAGCTGCCTGGTCTGGCGATGCCGGTGACGCCGCTTTGGCCGCGCTGCATGGCCAGGAGAGCGCCAGCCGCATCGCCTACGATATGCACCAAATGAGTGGCGCCATGGGTATGACTCTGGAGATGGACCTGCACCTGTGGACCTATCGCATGAAAGCGTTGATCTCCGAGTTGGGAGGTCGCAGCGCCCAAGCCCTGGCCGCGGGCCACTTTACATTTCAGCACCAAAGTTATGATGTGGCCTGAGAATGTTGAATCTTAGCAATAGCAATTACAGCGAAGCCGAGCTTATCGAACAGGGCTGGGAAAAAATCACCGCCGGCGGCTTTACCGCACAGGCGGGACCCTTCTGGCGAATCAAGCAAGACGGCAAGACCACCTTGGGCATCCTGCTGGAAGAAAAACACTGCAATAACCATATCGGCACCAGTCACGGCGGGTTGATCATGACCTTTGCCGATGTTGGCCTGGGCGCCGCGGTCGCCGACGCCATGGGCGAGGAACGCTTCCGCTGCGTAACCACCTCACTGCAAACCCAGTTTGTCTCAGTGGCCCGTGTCGGCGAGTTTATCTATTGCCAATCCGAGTTGATTCGCCAGACCTCCCAAGTCTTGTTTGTTCGCGGCCTGATCAAAACCGGCGATAAGATCATTGCCAGCGCAGAGGGGGTTTGGAGCGTGCTGGCCAAGCGTAAATAGCGCGGTTTTTGCCATTGAGCGGAGCCTTCCCACGTAACAGCTCCGAGTGACCGTTACCGAATGGTTAATTTTTGACTTTTTGTTGCCATTGCATTGGCCAACAACAACAGTGTTGATTAAAATATGAAACACTGTGTGCATTAACTAGCCCTCGCTCCCTCTGAGCCATTTGATTGGTGAATGGTGATTGGCCGCTGGCCCTTCACACCAGGGTCGCGAGACTTCCGATAACGATGACTATAACTAAGAAATCAGAAGCTATGCGATTAACTCGACCCATTACCACGCTCCGCAGGCCCCTAGCTGCAGCTTTCAGCCTGGCTCTCCTTGCCACCGGCGCAGCAAGCAGCCACGCCAACGATCATATCGAAGTTACCGCTACCCCCGCCGCCGCACAGGTGAACCGGGAAGTCGTAGACCAACACCAGCTGGGCACCAAGTTCTCACCTCTCAAGCAGATAAGCCGCAGTAACGTGGCACAATTGCAGCAAGCCTGGACCTACAACACCGGCGACCTGCCCCAGGGCGACACCACCGGTAACCTGATCGCCTTTGAGGATCAGCCCAGTCTGATCGAGGGCAACCTGGTGGTGTGTACCACCACCCGCAAGCTCATTGCCCTGGACCCTAAAACCGGGACCGAGCGCTGGCGTTTTGACCCCAAAGACCCGGAAGTGGGCATGCGTAAATGTCGCGGCATATCGGCTTGGGTAGACAACGATGCGCAAGGCGAGGTTCTCTGCAATTCCCGCATATTCCTGGGCACCGCCGACTACCGTCTGCTGGCCATCGACGCCAAAACTGGCAAGGCCTGCCCCTCCTTCGGCGACAACGGTGAGGTACAGATGCCCACCAGCATGCCGCAAATCTGGCCCGGCGAAGTGATCGCCACCTCTAACCCCACCGTAGTCAACGATGTGGTCGTGGTGGGCTCTGCGGTAGCCGATAACCAGCGGGTCGACGCTCCCAGCGGCCGGGTAATGGCCTATGACGCCCGCACCGGCGAATTCCGCTGGAGCTTTGACCCAGTGCCCAGAGACCCCAGCGATCCGGCGTCTGCATCCTGGGAAAAAGGCAGCGGCGAAGGCTTTGGCGGCGGCAACGTGTGGAGCACCATGGCCGCTGACCAGGACTTGGATCTGGTCTATCTGCCAACAACCAGTTCCACCAGCGACTTCTACGGCGGCGATCGCGCTGGCGACAACCACTACACCACCTCCGTGGTAGCCTTGAAAGGCGCAACTGGCGAAGTGGCCTGGCACCAGCAGCTGGTGCACCACAACGTGTTTGACTACGACGTCCCCGCCCAGCCAATGCTGCTGGACTACCCCAAGGACGGCGCCATGGTGCCCGCGCTGGTGCAAAACACCAAGATGGGACTGATCTTTGTCTTTGATCGCGCGACCGGCGAACCCCTGGTGCCCATCGAAGAGCGCGCTGTTCCCCAGGCTGGCGCCGTGGCGGGCGAAGAGTTGTCACCCACTCAGCCCTTCCCGGTAGGGATGCCGGCACTGGTACCACAAAGCTTCTCCCCCGAGGATGTGTGGGGCTTCACCTTTATCGACAAGTGGCTGTGTAAGCGCGAGGCGGAAAAATACCGTTACGGGCCTATTTACACCCCTGTCAGTGAACAGGGCACTATCTTCTCACCCTCTGTGGGCGGCGGCCCCAACTGGGGCGGCGGCGCCTTCGACCCCGACAGCAACATCATGGTGGTTCCCTCCAACCGGGTTCCCACCGTGGTCACACTAACGCCTAGGGATCAAGCCGAACTGGTGGAAGTGCAGTCTATCGAAACCGGCGGCTCCATGACCTTCGACGTTAAAGGCTCGCCCTATGTACCCAACGTTAAACCCCTGCTGTCGCCGCTGGGCGCGCCCTGTTCCGAACCACCCTGGGCTGGCCTGACCGCAGTAGATATCGTCAACAAGAAGATTTTGTGGGATGTACCACTGGGTGACGTGGGTGCAATGATGGGCGCCCCCTTCTCCATGGAGCTGGGCACCCCAGGCGCCGGCGGGCCACTCGCCACAGCCGGCGGGCTGGTCTTTATCGGCTATTCACTGGACAAGATGTTCCGCGCATTTGACCTGCAAACTGGTGAGGTGGTGTGGAGCGCCGAGCTGCCCTTCGCCGCCAACTCTGTGCCAGTCACCTACGACATCGACGGCGAGCAGTACATCTTCGTCACTGCTGGCGGCCACACCATGTATGGCGCAGAGCCCGGCGATGCGGTGATGGCCTTTAAACTTCCAAACTAAGTCATTATTCGACCGACCAGCGCAGTCCAACTGCGCTGGCTTCCCCCGCGACTCCCCGCACAGCCTCCTTCTCCTGCAGTTTTTACGCTTATTACTCTGTCTCTGTTAATCCCTTTTGAGTTTCCAAATTTAGGGCGCGCTCTCCATCCTGCCTAACATATAAAAATCGTTAGTAAACAACTATGTTGATTTGTAACTCAATTGTATGGCAAGCTTCACCCCTACAATAAAACCACACGCACGTATGAACCTTTGTAGTTCAAAACAACGTAAGTGGTAAAGATTGACTGTAAGCGGAGTCCGCAACCCCGCGTATATAAAAAATAATCACTCCAAGAAAGAGGCTGTTATGTTCCCCCACTACCTGTCCGCCGCGCGCGCCGGCACTTTGGCTTTAAGTGCAGGACTTCTGACCTACTCTTTGCCTGTCCTGAGTCAGAATGGCCAGGGCGCTGAAACCGAGAATAACAACGCACCGGTATTAGAAGAGATTATCGTCACCGCGCAGCGCAAGGCACAGAACCTGCAAGACGTTGCAATTTCAATGACGGTACTTAGCCAGGACCAAATCGCCAATGCCAATATGAGCAACTCGGCGGACATCGCGACCTACACACCCGGCCTGAGCACCAATAACCGCTTCGGTTCGGAAAACGCCTCTTTCGCCATACGTGGCTTCACCAAAGAGCTGCGTACCACCGCCTCGGTGGGTGTTTACTTTGCAGAAGTGACTGCCCCTCGGGGTCAGAACGTACAAACCTCCGGAGACGGTGCCGGCCCCGGCACACTATTCGACCTGTCGAATATTCAGGTACTTAAAGGCCCGCAGGGCACACTGTTCGGACGCAATACCACGGGGGGTGCGGTTCTGATGGTGCCCAATAAACCAGAAGATACCTTTGGCGGCTACCTGGAATATAGCGGTGGCGATTTTGGCCTCAACCAATACCAAACCGTTCTGAACGTACCGCTTAGCGATAGCTTTAAGCTCCGTTTCGGTGTGGATCACAAAGAAAAAGATGGCTACCTGAACAACGTGACCCGCATAGGCACCAGTGAGCTGAACAATGTTGATTACACCGCCGTCCGCGCCAGCGCCCTGTGGGACATCAACGACACCATGCAAAACTACTTGGTGGTCAACTACGCCGACTCTGAGACCTTCGGCAACACCTCCAGATTGTTTGACTGCACCGATGACACGCCGCTGGAAAACCCATTGGTTGCTTTTACTGGCTTAGGCTGCCAACAGCAGTTGGCTGATCAGGCCGCCAACGGCAACGACGGCTTCTACGATGTGGTCAGCACAGTCTCTAAACCCATCACCGCCATAGAAGACCTTCGCATCATCAACAAGTTTTCCTGGAATTTCAGTGAGAACTATACCCTGAACGCGATTATGGCGATCACTGAGTTGTACACAGAAAACAGCTCTGACGTTTTCGGCACACAGTTCACTGAAACCCAAGCGGCGGTACTGCCCTTTGGTTTTGATATTTCCGTTGCCGATCCAAACCGGGAGTTCTCACCAGGCGTCTCTCTGACTAACCCGAACCGGCCAGTTACCGATCAGCAAGGCCGAGTCGCAGAACTTCAAATACAAGGCATGGCCTTTGAAGATAAACTGGACTGGCAAGCGGGCGTTTACTACGAAGACAGCAAACCCAATGGCTTTAGTGGTAACGACTCAGCCATTTTGATCTCCTGCGAGATCGCCACCATCGAAACCGGTGACCCGGAGCAATACAACTGTTTTGACCCCACCGGCGGTCAAATCGGCGGCGTCAGCAACATCCGCAATAAAACCGAGTACGAAAACAAGGCGATATACTCTCAGGGTACGTATCACTTCAATCAAACCTGGGCACTGACCACCGGCCTTCGCTACACCTGGGACGACACCGAAGGGGAAGTCCTGTTCGCCCAACATAATTTCATTGGCACAATCCGCCAGGATCCGATTGTAAGTGACGAGCAAGCCAGCCAAAGCAGCGAAGCTCCCACTGGCTTGATCGAGCTGCAATATCGGCCAACAGAAACGTCCATGGTGTACGCTAAGTATGTTCGCGGCTATCGCCAGGGCAGTGTCAATATGGCAGCGGACGCGGGTATTCAAACCCACGATGAAGAAACCGTGGATACCTACGAGATCGGCGCCAAAACGTCATTTGAGTGGATTATTCCAGGCCGCTTCAATTTTGCACTTTTCCACAACGAACTGACCGATATGCAATTGCAGGGCGGTTATGTGTCCACAGCGAAGGGGCCCACCACTGCCATCTTCAATGCGGGTAAAGCGGAAATAAGAGGTGCGGAGTTCGACGCTTTCTTCCAGTTGACCGAAGGCCTCAGTCTGAGCCTGTCTTACTCTCGCTTGCTCACCGAGCTGCTGGAAGCTGAAAACAACCAAGCCGCCGTTGAAGCAGCGGGTGGCCCGGTTGCCGGCAGCACCTTCGCTCCCAGTGCAGTAGAAGGCGATACTCTCCCCTTTGCCGCTGACGTCTCCTACACCGCCAATGTGAATTACATATTCGATTTACCGCTCAATGCCGGCCGCCTCTCCCTGGGTGCAACCCATGCCTATGTTGGCGAGCAGAGAATGTCCGCGAGCGGAACAACCCCCTTTGATATCCTTCCGTCATTCCGGATTACTAATATCAACGCCAGTTGGATGGACATAGCGGGCCTGCCACTGGATCTCAGCGCCTTTGTCACCAATATTACAGACGAGGAGTACGCGACCTACATTTCCGGCACTGACTCCTCCCTAGGGTTCTCCTCTCGTCAGATGGGTGCACCGAAAATGTACGGCGCCCGCCTACGCTACCATTTCTAGCAACGCAAGTTCGGTGAGGGGACAACCCTCACCCTTTGCCTTCTGTCATCCGTCTAGTCAGCGAGTCCCAATAAACGGACGAGGCGACAGCTGAGCATTTCCGCTAGGCTTTAGCACATAGCAAATCAGCCACCCGCTCACCCGAGCGGGCAGGAAAAGGACTATGACAATGGCCTATGCAAGCGCGGAAACCATTATTCAGGCACCGATTGAGCGGGTATGGGAGGTCATGCTGGATATCGATCGCTATCAGCAGTGGAATCCCTTTGTCACCCACATCGAGTGCGCCGACACGCCACCCAGACTGGGCTCTGACTTGACGCTCCATGTCCGGTTTTCCAGCGGTCTAAAGCGCAGAGAAATCGAGCAAATCACCTGTTTGGAACCGCCCCAGGACCAGGGCGGTGAGCTGCGAGCCACCCTCGTCTATCGCTTTACTGGCCTGGCACACGACTGGAACCTGGTTCGGGGCCAGCGCTATCAATACCTGACCGCCCTTTCCGACACCAGCACTCGGTATTTTACCGAGGAAAACCTCACCGGCTGGTTATCCTGGGTAGCGCCGATCCGGGGTGTGCGGGATGGTTTTGAACGCCATGCACAGGCTTTGAAGGAGCGCTGCGAATCCCTGCCTGTTTAGGCAGTTACCTTTTTACAGCTTAAGGTCGCAGCTTTCAGAGGATTGCCATGCATATTCGTATGCAGGTCGCTCAGGAATACCTTAAGACCACGACCCTGCCGATTAAGCATATTGCGTATATGCTGGCGTATACTGAGCCCAATAATTTTGTGCGGGCGTTTACGGCCTATACCGGGCAGTCGCCGGGGAAGTATCGGGTGGATTAGGTGTCCACGACTTGGGGGGAAGTCCATAGTGCAATTTCAAGGTTTTCAATACCGGGCTTAGCGGCTTAACAGCGAACTGTCGCGTAGGGCCTGAAGAACAGGCCCTTAGATCCCTAAAGGCCAATTAAACCTTATCGCAGGAAATCATCGCGTTGCGAAGCTCGTAGCCGTTCAACATGTCATTCCAGGTAATGTCGGGCTCGCGATCCAGCTTGATGCCGGGCACTTGCAGGAAGTGGGTCAGGAAGATGCGAGTTTCATGGAGCGCCACCTGCCAACCGGGACAGCCGTGGGGGCCATCGCCGAAAGAGTAGAAGCGGCCGGTGTCTTTCTGCTTGGTGGCACGCTCAGGATCGATGGCGAAGGGGCACTCGCCGACAAATTCCTCATCGAGATTGACGTTGCGGATATCGATCTCGTAACGCTCTCCCGGAGGCAGCGGCTGGTCTTCAACCCCTTCTACTTCATCGTTTACACGGCGCATCACTTTGGCGGCAATGGGCTCCAGGCGTAGGATTTCCATCAGGATAGCCAGTTGCTTTTTGCTATCTCCTTCCAGGAATTCTTTGGCCAGTTCCGGAGATTCCAGCATGTACCACGCGCACATGATGATGAATTCCCGGGTAGTCAGCATACCGGCGGTGCCGTAGGTAAGGCATTCAATAATAATCGCGGTATTGCCGTAGTCTTCCTGAATATAGGTGGAAATAGCGTCGTCTTTAGGGGATTTTTTCCGCGCTTTGATCGCTGGGCGAACATCGAACCAAAAGAACAGCCCAGTAAAGAATACCCGTTTTGCATTCAGCCAGGCCCGGGACAGCATATTGTTTTTGGCTTGGCTAATACTGCTGTGTAGCACCCACTGGATGCGCCGCACCTTGCCCTGCTGGTTACTCTCGGTAAGACCGAGAATTTCGCCTACCACTTCGACGGCCAACTGGAAGCTAATATCCTCTAACTTAGCGGAACCGTTTTGCTGCAACTCATCCAGCAGTCGCTTGGTGACGGATTCCATCACTTTGTAATGTTGATCGTTGACCGCTTTGGGCGACAAAAAACGCTGGCTTTTGCGGCGCTTATTGAAGTGATCCTTGCCGTCGAGGAAAAACACCGGCGCGTGTTCCGGATTTTTGTACTCCAGCATCTCTGCACTGGCTCCGGCCTGTCGGGCGTGCTTGCTGCACAGGATTTTGCGAGCGACTGACGCCTTATCAACCCAGTGTGACCCTTCCTCACAATGGTTGTGTTGTTCTGCAACTTTCGCGGACTTGCGACGATCAACGTTGTCGTGGAACGGACATCCATTTTCGACGGTAGTGGTCATGTCGGTCACCTAATATAGCGGATATATGAAACACAATGTATCACTATAGAGAAAAAGCCCGCCATAACTCTCTACAGAAGGTGCAGACTTTTTACAGTTGGCGCAGCGCGGGGGATTCTATGAGAGTACGCCACAGGTACAGGCAGTTACTCAGCATCAGCCACTGACTGCGGGCGGTCTCGCTTTCCACAATGGCGGGATACCAACGGTCGGCATCCCTCGGCAACACCGGGACGGCGCGATGGATCATCGCCGGTGCATCCATCAGCCAGGACAAGCCCAGCAGCGTGGCGGCAATGGCCATATGCTGCTTAAGCGTGTCCCGGGACAGGCCCGGCCCGCCCGCCTCAACAAAGGCCGTCACAAAGCCATCCAGCAGATCGTCCAGGTGTTGTTGCCACACCTCTGGTTCGCAGGCACTCAGCGCGCCCCACAGCGCCAGGCCGATATTCATCTGACCCACGCCGCCCCAGTCCATCAGACCACAGTGGAGGGTGTCACCGTCTCGCCAAAACCAGGCATTGTCGATATTGGCGTTCCAGTGCATCAGCGCCATGTAGTCATCGTTATTGTGGAGCTGATCCCGAAGGCGCTCTTGCTCGGTCAGGACGGTGGGCAGTGACGCCGACAAGACCTCGACCTCCTCCACGCCAGCCAGCGACCAGGGGCACAGTCCGGGGTAGTCCTCAATAAAAGCCCTGAGTTTGTCCAGCCGCCGCTGCAATTGTTCGGTGCTGTAGCGGACAGTGAGCTGCTTGTCCTGGGCATCACCATCGAAGGGAAAGTAAGAGGACACCGCGGCAATCCGGCCGGCTCGCTTTGCACCGACCTTCAGTCCCCCCGCCAGAGTACCGAGATTTTTCAGAATGGCGCGATAGTGCTCAACGGCACCATCGAGCTGATAATCCAGGCATTTTTCGTGGATAGGTTCGACGCCGTCGCGACCGAAGGGAATACACTGGGTAATCAACAATCCGGTGCCGCTGCTGTGCTGATAGTCGGCAAAAAAGCAGCGCGGCACCGCAATGGGAAAACCCGGCTGCTGGGACACCAAGCCCAGTTTGACCTCTGCCTCCAGCTGCCCTTTGGCCTGATCGCGAATGGGGTCGTCGTAGTCCCGGGAGAATTTTACAAACAACTGGCTATCGGCGTGGCGATGCGGATATCGGTAGTCCAAATCTAGCAGCAATTTTTTGCCGGTACTGCCCCCGGCCACCACCTGCGATTCCCGCACTGCCAGCACTGCATCGTCCCGGTCCATGGTGCCTTGGGCGTGCATGGCCGTGGTAAGAAACGCCGGGGCATCGCTCAGCAGTGCCTCGGGAGTGGCGGGAATCGACAGGCCGGAGTCGTCTCCGGTAACCCAGAGCGCCTGTGTGTTGTGGTCAGACTGGGGCGCCATTAGCGGGAGGTCGGCCAGCGTGGTGCCACATCGATATTGCCCAGCATCATATTGCCGGTGGCGGTATCAATCATGGTGTGGGGGAAACAGGGGTCGATGGCGCTGATCTCATCCAGGCGGGCCAGCTGATCCTCAGTGAAGGTCACTGACATGGCGCCCAAGTTGCCCTTGAGCTGCTCCAGGTTGCGGGCACCGATGGTGGGGGCCACTACGGCTTGCTCTTGTAGAGTCCAAGCCAGTGCCACCTGTGCCGCGCTGCATTGCAGTTCCTCCGCCACCTGAGCCACCACCTCGGCAATATCCAATGCCGAGTGGGTGAGCCGCCCGGTGGCCAGATTGATGCCTTTGCGGGAGCTCATGTCTTTACTTTCTGCGTCGAGGTCCTTGCGCTGATATTTGCCAGTCAGCACGCCACCAGCCAACGGTGACCAGGGAATCACCCCCAAACCCATCTCCCGGGCCATGGGCATAAACTCCTGCTCCACGGTGCGCTCGGTAAGGTTGTAGGGTATTTGCAGCGCCACCAGTGGCGACCAGCCACGCAGATCGGCAATGGCTTGCATCCGCGATACCTGCCAGGCCGGGGTATCGGAGATACCCACGTACAGCACCTTGCCCTGGCGCACCAGATCGTCAAAGCCCCGCAGCACCTCTTCCACCGGGGTGCGGTTGTCCCACAGGTGAAGGTAGAGCAGGTCGATGTAGTCGGTATTGAGTCGCTTGAGGCTGGCCTCCACCGACTGCATTAGATTTTTGCGCTGGTTACCGCTGGCGTTGGGATTGCCCGGCTCCATCATCAGACTGTACTTGGTGGAGAGCACCACCCGGTCGCGGCGACCGGCCAGGATTTCCCCCAGCATGTGCTCGGCCTTACCGGCGGCGTAAAAGTTGGCGGTGTCGATAAAGTTGCCGCCCCACTCCAGGTAGCAATCCACCATTGCGCGGGCTTCGTCCAGCTCGGTGCCCCAGCCGGGTACGCCAAAGGTCATGGTGCCCAGAGACAGCGGAGAGACCCGCAGCCCCGAACGCCCCAACAGGCGATATTGCTCCACGGTGTTTGTCATTATTTTCGTCTCACTAATTCGGCTAAAAGCCCGCCGAGTTAATAAATGCGGGACTGAACAATCATCAAGCCAGACGTTGAGCCGCCAGGGTTTTCAACTCGCCGGCTTTGACCTTCTCGTTGCCGGTCAAAGGGTAGTCTTCCTCGCTAAACAGCAAGATATGCCGCGGCACTTTAAAACTGGCCAGCCGGGATTTAAGGAACGCCGTTAACTCGTCGACATCAATATCGGCGCCGTCCACCGGCACAATGCAGGCCACCACCACCTCGGACAGGGTCTCGTGGGGCAAGCCCACGGTCTGAGTGCGTTTTACGCCGGGGAAGGCGGCAATGGCGGTGTCGATTTCCTGGGGCGAGACATTGGCACCGCCCGTTTTAATAATGTCGTTAAGGCGCCCTTCCCAAAACAAATGACCTTGGTCATCGATATAGCCACCGTCGCCGGTGCGGTAAAAGCCCTGCTCGTCAAAGGTGTCTTCGGCGTTTTTACCCACATAGCCCATCATCAGCGTCGGGCCTTTGATGCAGACCTCGCCGCGCTCACCCATAGGCACGATCTCACCGCTGACCGGATCGACCACTTTGAGGGTATTGCCCGGCAACAGCTTGCCGAAATTGGCGGCGTCGGCATTGGCGGGATCGCCTGCTACAAACGAGCTGAGAATGCTCATGGTCTCCGTGGTGCCAAAGGCGTTGGGCAATTCCCAGTCGGAGTTTGAGGTGGGGTGAGAGTAAATAATCTCGCCCTTTGTAACATAGCGCACGGTGCTGAAGTCGGCACTGTCCCAACCCGGCGAGGCCTGCATCCGCGCCCATTGGTGGGGCCGACCGTTCATCAAAGTCACCTTCTCGCGCTTAATCAGCTCCAGCGCCTCGTGCTCATCAAACAGCGCTTGCAAAATCAATGCGCCGCCCGAGGACAGTGCACTGCCGACGATAATGGTCAGCGGCCCGGCCCAGAAAAAGCCGTTGCCGGTCCAGCAGCGAGCCGGCTCCTGAATATTCCACAGCCGGGGCCAGCGCCAGAACTGCAGGGTAAAGGCGCGCTGGGTTTGTAGAATCGCCTTGGGTAGAGAAGTGGTCCCCGAGGAGAAAAACAGGCCACCGGGATCGCTGGGATAAACGGTAGTCATGCGCGCCTCTATCACCGCTTCCGGCACGGCGGCCCCGGCGGCGATAAAGTCATTCCAATGGGTCGCGGCGCTCAGTGCGTCGGCAGCCACGGTGGGTGCCTCCAGAGCGGTAACGCCCTCCAGCCATACCAGCTCGCGCAAATAGGGCAATTGGGAGGAGTAGAACTCGCCGCCTTCCAACAAGCTGGGCGCCAATTCGGCCAATTGCGCGGTAAAATCTTTTTTCAGCACCCGGTCCTCATAGAGAAGCACCGACACCCCAGAGGTATTGAGGGCATGCTCCAACTCACTAGGGGTGGAGAAGGTACTGAGCACCACAAAGGTCGCGCCGGTCATGGCAATGCCAAACAGCGACGACAGGTACTCGGGCCGGTTGGTCATCAAAATGCCAACCCGGCTGCCCTTGCCTACGCCTCGGGCGGTCAAAGCCTGGGCCACCGACAGCGACTGCTGCCACAGATCCCGGTAGCTCCAGCGGATCACATCGTCGCCGCTGTGCATGACCACCGCTTCGGCATCGCCGTAACGGTCGCAGACATCGCGCAGATAGCCCGGCAGTGACAGCGCGCCAAGGCCGGGTTCCTCGCTGAGCGGCACGGCCTGGTAGAGCGACAGCCCAGTCTCGTTTGCGGAAGGCGTTCCCATACCTGTCCCTACTCCCCTGATCAAAGCAGTTTAGTGAGGCAGCTCGACGTCTGCGGTGCCTTTGAGAATCACTTCGCCTTCCTGGGTGGTCATGGTGACCTGAATCGTGGCGATGGGGCAGCCAAAGGCGGAGCGATCGTTCTTCTCGATTACCTCGCCGTCGATGTAAGTGATATCCCCTTCAAATGCCGGGTTGCGGAACTGAGTCTTGGAGTGCCAGATATAACCGTCGTGGCCCGCCCAGTAGGCGACGTAATCCACATGCCAGGCATTCATCGACGCGCCGTAGCCATACATGCCGCCAAGACCGATTTTGTCGGCTTTTTCCAGATTAACGTGGCCACTTGAAGGCCCGAAGTAGAGGCCGTCGCCCATGCGGGGGTCGACTTTTTTGGCCTCATGGTCGTAGGTCATGTCCTCGGCAAAACCGGCGTCTTCCATGGCCGGGTCGTACTTGCCCTCGGGTACATTCCAACGCCAGGTGCCCCAGACGTTCTGGCGGAAGGCGCGGTATTCGGTCACAAAAGTCACCACCGAGTGGGGGCCAATCACCCGGCGTGGCAGCTTGTCACCCACCTGCACATCGCCGTAGGCTGGCGAGTGGCCCTCGCGGTTGGACATCAGCCACTCATGGCGCAGCTTGTGAATTTCTTTCAGCTCGTCCTTGGTCCAGCGCCGCGGCTCTGCCCGCTCCTTGCCATGCACTGCACGTTTGTTGGCCTCTTCACGCAGATATCGAATCGACGTTGCCCGCTCCCGGGCTACCAGAGCGCCGTGCTGATTGCGGTGCTCGGTGTCGCCGCGCTGGAAGACCGTGGGACCGGCAAAGGCGGTTTCCTTGAGGTCGTAGCCGTCAAAGCGGCGCTTCTGAAACAGCTTGTCGCCAGGGCGAATCGGCGTGCCAAAATACCACCACTCCTCGCCACCAAAAATCAGGTGGGAACCGGGGATTTTGCCCACCCCCGCCGGGTGACAGCCGTGACCGTAATCCATCGCCACCGCAAAAGACTGCGGCGCGATAATGCCGCCAAACTTGGAGGCATTAGCGAACTCCTCATCCCAATGAATCGGGCTGGGGTTATCCATCGCCATGGCCCAACGGCGGATATCAGTGGCGTTGCAGGGGTCCCACAACTCGGCAAAAACCACTTCCTTGCCGACCAGGCGGTCCAGGTCGCTGAGGTCAATTTGCGCGGAAAGTTCTTTGGAATCGGCGGACATGGTGTGTTCCTTTAGTGTTTTTAGTCGTTACTACTTTACAGTCTAGAATAGTATGAGATCGGTGGCATGGGCTCTCCACCGGGGGTGCGATTCTTTTGGCAATAGATGCGGGGGGATGTGGTGTCGCTTGGCGCGCGACGGGGCGTTGTGGGGGATGGTGCCCTGCCGGGGGCTGGGTACTCTGTCGAGGGGATATTGGCTAATTCTTAGCACGATTTTCGCCCTGCTGGGCGACTGACTTTCTCTTTGCTTGTCCAAAGAGAAAGTAAGCAAAGAGAAAAGACACCCTGCAGTACCGCTGCTGGCAAAAAGACGCCAGCAGTTCCTTGCGCTTCTCGGGCCAAAACGGGCGCTGCGGAACTCGCTTCGCTCAAACAGTCCTCGCGCTTATTCCGTTTTGCCCCTGCGATGCTCAGCGGTCCTGAAGGGGCCCAGGGGTGCCACGCCGAAAAAGATCGTGTTCTTTTCTTGCTACTGGCACCGGGGTTTATTCCCCTTTGAGCTCGCCGAGCATCGCAGCCATTCAATGAAAGAGCTTTTAGCGAGGACTGTTTGAGCCGTCAGGCGAGTTCCGCAGCGTTTTCATTGAATGGCGAGAAGCGCAGGGAACCGGCAGGGCGAGCGATAGGGTGGCCTTTCTTTTGGTTCCTTTTCTTTGGCCAAACAAAGAAAAGGAACTCGCCCAGCAGGGCGAAACCCTTGCTATGGAATAACAAATACACTCTCGACAGAGTGCCCGCAGGGCGAGGGCCAAGGACGGCCCGAGTGAAACCCGTGCTGTCTGTATGCCAATACAAACTCGACAGAGCACCAAAAAAACCAACCGACGCGTCAGCGTCAAACCTTAACCTCCACCCAGTCGTCAACGACTCTAACCTCATACGTGGGAATCGGCTGTGTCGCCGGCAGGTTCAAGGCCTCACCGGTCTCGAGATTAAACTTGGCCCCGTGCACTGGGCAGGTGATGGCGCAGTTGCGCAACCGGCCATTAACCAGCGGCTTTTTTTGGTGGGAACACCAGTTAGACACCGCCAGCAATTTGCCTTTGGCATTGCATACAAGCACCCAGGTATCGTTAATTTTGGCGGCTTTTTTGCCGCCGGAGGGCAATTCTTCTACCTTGCAAAAACGGGTAAATTCTTCTGACAAAACTTCGACCTCTCACGCACGCTGACTGAAACCAACCCGGCGGCTCCAGACACAAAAACGCCCGGTATCGACCGGGCGCTGGGGAGTATAACCGCTTACTTGCCGGACACGTATTTGTCGACGGCTTGCTCAAAATGACGCACGCGGATTTCCTGGTAGTTGCCAAGGGTGATGCCGGGCTTGGCGCTGGCTTCCACGCCCTGTTGTTGCAGCAGCAGGTTTTCGGTGTCTTGATCCAGGATCACGCCAAAGCCTTCGTCCATACCTTCAGCTTCGGTGAAGGACTGGTGCTCTTCCAGGTGGACGCACTCGGCGGGATCGGGACGCTCGCCGTCTTTGGGGACGGGACGCAGGAAGAAGACTTCATACAAGCACTTGCGCAGGTCGCCGGGGACCGGACGGAAGCGGTAGATCATCGGCAGGGAGATACCGGCGAACAGGAACAAGTTGGGGAACACGGTGTAAGAGAAGCAGTCCAGCAGCTCGGAGTCTGAGATGTGGCTCAGATCGGCGTTGGCGGCTTCTTCAAACATGCCCCGGAACATTTTGGCCATGGCGGCACGGGCGGTTTCGCCGTCGCTGAGTGTGCGCTCGGCATCGCCCAGGGCCCCGCTGTCACCCAGGGTAAACATGTTGAACACATCCTGCTCGCTGTACTCGCCAGCCAGGTGGGGGCTGACCACACCTAAGGGTGAAATAAAGCGGTCGACGTGCTCGCCGAATGTGTCGTACTGGGAGTTGGCGTCAGCATTGGAAGGCGCCACCTGGGGGTGGGTCTCGATCACGTGGTAGGCCTCCATAAAGGCTTCCATAGTGAGCTTCCAGTTGGCGGGAATCACTTTGCTGACGTGGCAATGGATGTAGCGGTCTTCCAGCTTCCAGGCATTGAGGTGAGACATAAACTCGTCGCCCAGGTAGTCTTCCAGGGCCGGCGCGTCGTGGTCCATATTGATAAACACAAAGCCTGCCAGGACCTGCACTTTAGCCTGGGGCAGTTCAAACTCTTCGGCCTTAACGTGGGGGAAGTCCCAGCCGTTTTGGGCCAGTTGCAGGCTGCCGTCCAGGTTCCAGGTCCAGCCGTGGAAGGGGCACTTGAACTCATTGGCGCAGCCGTCGGTGCCGGAGGCGCGCAGCTTGGTGCCGCGATGCAAGCAGGCGTTGTAGTAGGCCCGCACTTCGTTTTCTGCCACCCGGGTGACCAGGAAGGATTTGCGACCGATATCGTAGACGTAGTAGTCGCCCACCTCGGGGATATGCTCTTCCCGGCAGGCAAACTGCCAGGTACGGGTCCACAGGTTTTCGTACTCTTTGCGCTCGAACTCGGGGTCGTAGTAGCGGTCGGTGGAGATGTCTTCATCACCGAGGAATTCGTAGGATTCGCAGCGTACCCAGGCCGGAGCCTGGTAGGCATCTTTGGCGATAATTTCTTGGGTGCTCGGTGCGTCGGGGCAGCGAGCTTCACCTTTTTTAACATTGGGTTGTGCAGTCATCGTCGCTCTCCAGATTCGGTCTTTGGCTTTTTCAGCGTCAGGTTAGTCCAATCAGGCAGCCGTGGTGTTTTTGTGCACCACCCCGCCCTTCATAATCAGTTTCAGGTTGTTGGCATCCACCACCGCAGCGGTGTCGGTGAGGGGGTCGCCATTAACCAGCAGCATATCGGCCAGGTAGCCCTCTTTGAGCAGTCCCAGTTTTTCGTCGGTACCCATGGTCATCATGGCGCCGCCGTTGGCGGTGGCGCAGACCAAAGCCTCGGCGGGGCTGTAGCCGTAGTATTTAACGAAAAATTCGATGTCCCGGGCGTTGGTGCCGTTGGGGCTCCAGGCAAAGCCAAAGTCGCCGCCGATAACGTGCTTGATGCCGCGCTTACGCAGTGCCGTGTGAGTCTCCTGGCTGGCCTCCAGCAGGCGGTCGATGCCCATCATCCGCGCAACATCGGCACTCATGTAGGGTTCGGCCTCATACAACAGGGTGTGGAACAGGCTGACAGTGGGTACCACGTAAACCCGGTCTTTGGCCTCTTCAAACATATCCAGCGCTTCTTCGTCGGTGAATTCGCAGTGGAACAGCGCATCGACGCCGGCCTTCAAGCAGACTTTGGCACCGGCTATAGAGCGCACGTGGGCGTTCACCCGTTTGCCAAAGGAATGGGCGGTATCCACCGCCATCTTGACCTCTTCATAGCTCATCGGCGTGGTATTGGCCGGTGTGCCGGGATAGAAAGGATCGCCGGACACGTCCAGCTTGATGTTGTCACAGCCCTCGCGGCAGGCCAGGCGCACGGCTTTACGCATTTCTTCCGGGCCATCGACAATATGCGACGGACCGCCGGGGCGGGGATCGTGGAGACGACTCTCGTCGCCCATGGCGCCAGTGACGGAGATTTCCAGTGAGCCGGCGCGGATGCGGGGGCCTTTCAGGTTGCCGGCCTCGATTTCGTTGCGCACCGCCACGCCCAAGCGCAGCTTGGCCTCGGAGGCGCCCCACACGCTGGTAAAGCCCTGGTCCAGCAAACGCTCAGCCACCCGAGCTGTCAGCAGGGTATGCTCTTCAACCCCGGGTTTGATCAGATCTTCGGTGGCGGTGACGTTGTCAAAAGACAGATGGCCGTGGCCCTCGGTCATGCCCGGCATCAGGAACATGCCCTGGGCATCGATCACCTCGCAGCCCTCCGCAGACAGACCGCTGCCCACCGCTTCGATGCGGTCGCCATTGATCAGCAGATCGCCGTTGGTGGGCTCTGCGCCGGAACCGTCCCAGATGCGGGCGCCGCGTATCAGTGTTTTGCTCATGGGCATTCTCTCCTCATACCAGGCTCGTCTCGCCGGGCTCTCCCCAGTGCCGGCAGCCTGTATCATTATCATTGCAACGTGGCTGCGCTGGTTATGGCAGCTTACTTCAGCCGGCTACCGCAGCTGGGCGCTTGGCCTCAAGCCGGCGGTGCTCTATAGCTCAGCATTATGCCCAGCGCCGGTAAACACCAAAATGACCACGACAGAACAGCAACTTGCCTACCTCTGCCAGGGCTCTTACCCGCTATATGCGACTCTGAGTAAACTTCTCGGACCTTGCCCAATTTGCTGCCCGAGGGGGGACAATAATGATCAGAGGCATTCACCACGTCGCCATCCACGTCCACGATATGGACCGGATGATCAAGTTTTACAACGAAGCCTTTGGCTTTGAGGTTGTTGGCGAACCCTTCGCCTGGGAAAACGACGACTTTATCGACCGTATCGTGGCGGTGAAGGGCTCCGCATCCCGTGGCGCCATGCTTAAGGCCGGCACCTGCTATATCGAAATGTTCCAGTACAGCGCCCCCGAGCCCAACAACACCAAGGGCCTGGACCCGTTCGACAAGGGCTACACCCACTTTTGCGTGGATGTGGTGGGCATTGAGGAAGAGTTTGAGCGCTTAAAGCAGGTGGGCATGACGTTTCCCGAGCCGGAACCGATTAACGTCGGTCACGTAAAAACCTGCTACGGACGCGATCCGGAGGGTAACTTGATCGAAATTCAGGAAACCATCGACGAAAACTGCGATTTCCCGTTAGATCAATTGCCGCCCATTAGCAAAAAGGCCTGATAAGTTTGGCCACAGCGCTCCCGGGCCCGGCGCCAATGACCGCCGCTGTCGGGAGCACCCCACTTTTTGCCAGTGGCAGGCTGTAGCCCTGCCACAGGCCGTAACGAAGTAGCACCCCATGACGAAAGCCGATGTCAGCCTAGACGACAAATATCTCCAGGCCTCCGGTCAGGTGTTTATGAACGCCAACCAGGCCCTGGTGAGGTTGCCCCTGGATCAAATTCGCCGGGACCGGGCAATGGGCATCAAATCCGCCGGTTTTATCTCCGGTTACCGGGGATCACCACTGGGCGTCTACGACTCTGCCCTGATGGGGGCGCAAAAGCTGCTGGATGAGCACAACATTGTGTTCCGTCCCGGCCTCAACGAGGAGCTGGCGATCAGCTCGATTCGCGGCACCCAGGAGCTACACTGGTTCGGGAAATCCGATTTGGATGGCGTCTTCGGCATCTGGTACGGCAAAGGCATTGGCGTCGACCGGGCCTGCGAGTCGATGAAACTGGGCAACTACGAAGGCGCCTCGGCCAAAGGCGGCTTTTTGATCGTTGCCGGCGACGACCACGGCGGTAAATCCTCCGACAGCGCCCACCAAAGTGAAAACACCTTGATGGCGGCGTTTGTCCCCATCCTCTACCCCGCCACCATCGGCGAAATTATCGAGTTTGGGCTGTTTGGTCTGGAGATGTCCCGCTACAGCGGCTGTTATGTGGGTCTCAAAACCATCACCGACACCCTGGACCTGTCCGGCTGTGTCGAGCTGCCCGACCCGTACCGGGACTACACGACACCCCAAGATGTGGTGATCCCCCCGGAGGGCCTTAACCTGCGCCCCAACCTGCCACCACTGGTGGAAGAAGAGTGGCTGGTTAACTACCGCCTGCCTGCCGCCACCGCTTTTGCCCGGGCCAACGGCATCGACAAGGTGATGGTGGACGGCGACAAACGCGAGCTGGGTATCGTCACCGCCGGTAAGGCCTATCTGGATGTGCGCCAGGCCTTTGCCGATCTGGGCTTGAGCGATGCACGCTGCAAGGAGCTGGGCATTCGGCTCTACAAACCCGGTTTGATCTGGCCCATGGACCCCCAGGGTCTGTGTCACTTTGCAAAAGGTAGCCGGGCACTGCTGGTGGTGGAAGAAAAGCGCCCGGTGATGGAAGACCAGATCGCCCGCCACCTCTACGACCTGGATAATAACCAACGTCCGGCCCTAAGCGGCAAGCGCGACCTGCACGGCAAGGCTCTGTTACCGGCTATTGGCGAACTCAGCGCCGGCAAAGTGCGCCACGCCCTAAAGACCGTGCTGGACCAGTTGGGTTTAACTGACCAAGCAATCGAGTCGCGTTTTGAAAAGTTTTCTCAGCTAGAAGAACAGGCCCAAAACGTGGGTAGCAACACCGTGCGCCCCGCCTACTTCTGTTCCGGCTGCCCCCACAATACCAGCACCAAACTGCCCGAGGGCTCCAAGGCCATGGGCGGCATCGGCTGCCACGGCCTCGCTGCTGTGGTGATGGACCGGGACACCATGCAGTTTATGCCCATGGGCCATGAGGGCTCGCCCTGGACGGCGGTATCCCAATTTGTGGATACCCCCCACATGTTCCAGAACATGGGTGACGGCACCTATTCCCATTCGGGGATTTTGGGCATCCGCGCCGCTGTCGCCGCCAACACCAATATTACCTATAAAGTGCTCTACAACGACGCCGTGGCGATGACGGGCGGCCAGGCAGTGGAACAGCAAAACACCCCGCTGGATATGGTCAAGCAGCTGCTGGCTGAGGGCGTTAAGCCGGTGTACCTGGTCTCTGACAACCCCGAGCAATTCCGCCATCTGGAATTGCCGGCCAATGCCGAGCTTCACCACCGGGACGAGATGGACAGCCTGCAGCGCAAACTCCGCGAGATGAAGGGCGTGACCGCCATTGTCTACGAACAGACCTGCGCCACGGAAAAACGTCGTCGCCGCAAGCGCGGCTTGATGGAAGATCCCAATAAGCGGCTGTTTATCAATCCCGAGGTGTGTGAAGGCTGCGGCGACTGCTCGGTGCAGTCCAACTGCATTAGCATCCTGCCCCTTGAGACTGAGTTGGGCCGCAAGCGCAAGATTGATCAAAGCACGTGCAACAAAGACTATAGCTGCGTCAAAGGCTTTTGCCCCTCCTTCGTCACCGTCACCGGCGGCAAGATCGCCAAGCGGGTGGGCGGCGACGCCGACCGCCTGGACAGCTTAGTGGCCGCGCTGCCCGCACCGACCCAAGCCGAGATGGGCGACGCCGGCTGCAACATTCTGGTGGCGGGAATCGGCGGCACCGGCGTACTGACCATCGGCGCCCTGCTGGGCATGGCGGCGCAAATCGACGACAAGGGCTGTACGGTACTGGATATGACCGGCATGGCCCAGAAAGGCGGCGCGGTGACCAGCCATATCCGCCTGGCCAGAAGCCCCAAAGAAATTTACAGCTCCCGCCTGGGTGAAGGTATGAGCGATCTGGTGCTGGCCTGCGACATGATCGTCGGCGCCAGCCCGGCCGTGTTGAAAACCGTCAAACCCGGTGAAACCGCGGCAATTCTTAATAACGACGTGGCCCCCACTGGCGACTTCCAGAGCAATAAAACCCTGGATTTGGGAGAAGCGCGCTTGCGGGCCAATATCATCGAGGCTCTGGCCGGGGGGCAGGCCTTTGACCTGCACGCCAGTCAACTGGCCACCGATCTCACCGGCGACAGCATTGGCACCAACATGCTGATGCTGGGCTACGCTATTCAGCGCGGCCTGCTGCCGCTGAGCCTGGAAGCCGTACAGCAGGCAATCCGCCTTAACGGCACCTTTGTGGAAGGCAACCTGCGCACTTTGGCCCTGGGCCGGCTCGCCGCCCACGACCTTAACGCCCTGACCGCCGCACTAAAACCCCGGGAAGAGCTGCCCAAGCTGGACACCCTGGCCGACGTACTGAAAAGCCGCGAAGGTCTGCTGACCCGCTATCAGGATGCCGCCTACGCCAAGCTCTACCGCGATTTTATCGACGATGTCGCCGCCAAGACGGCACACCTGGACGGCGGCGAGGCCTTCGCCCGCCAGGTGGCCCTGACCCTGGCCAAGCTGATGGCCTACAAGGACGAATACGAAGTGGCCCGCCTGTACACCGATCCGCGTTTTCTGCAGCGCATTCAGGAGCAGTTTGATGGCGACTACAAGCTGAGCTTTAACCTGGCGCCGCCGATCATCCCCGGTAAAGATCGCGCCACCGGCCGCCCTAAAAAGCGGGAGTTTGGGCCGTGGATGCTGAGCCTATTCAAACTGCTGCGCCGCTTTAAGGGATTGCGCGGCACCGCGCTGGATATTTTTGGCTACTTCCCCGAGCGCCGCATGGAGCGCCGACTGATCGAGGAGTACCGCACACTAATCAGCGAACTGCTGCCACGGCTTGAGGCCGACAATATCGCCATCGCCACCAAGATCGCCGCTGCCGCGTCAGAAATCGGCGGCTACGGTCCTGTGAAAGAGGCCTCGGTAGAGCGCTACCGGGCACAACTGACGGCTTTGCTTCGCGAACTGGATAACCCATCGCGATCCAGCGCCGCCCCTGAATTTGTTGAGCTAAAGCAGCTGTAAAACGCCCCTCCAAGGATTGCAAAGCCGCGACCACTAATAGACACTACTGTTGATTATATCGAGTAAGGCAACCAAAAAATGAAATTAATAACCCCCTTTTCCGAAATGCTTGGCATTGAATACCCCATCGTTCAGGGCGGCATGATGTGGGTGGGCCGGGCCGAGCTGGCCGCTGCGGTCTCCAACGCTGGCGGTCTGGGCATCCTCACCGCCCTCACTCAACCCAGCCCCGATGACCTGCGCCGGGAAATCGAGCGTTGCCGGGAGATGACCGACAAGCCCTTTGGCGTCAACCTGACTATTTTGCCCTCAGTGAACCCGCCCCCCTACGCCGAGTACCGCAAGGCCATTATCGACAGCGGCATCACCATTGTTGAAACCGCCGGCCACAACCCGAGAGAGCATGTGGAGGATTTTAAATCCCACGGTATTAAGGTTATTCACAAATGTACGGCCGTTCGTCACGGTGTTTCAGCGCAAAAAATGGGCGTAGACGCCATTTCCATCGATGGCTTTGAGTGTGCCGGCCACCCCGGTGAAGACGACATTCCCGGGCTGATCTTGATCCCCGCCGCAGCGGATAAAATCTCAATTCCCATGATTGCCTCGGGGGGCTTTGGCGACGGTCGCGGGCTGGTAGCCGCTCTGGCCCTGGGGGCACAGGGCATCAATATGGGCACCCGCTTCTGCGCCACCAAAGAGGCCCCCATCCACGACAATATCAAGCAGCTGCTGGTGGACCACGACGAGCGCGACACCAACCTGATCTTCCGCTCTTTGCGCAATACTGGCCGGGTGGCCAAAAACGCCGTCTCCAATGAAGTCGTGGAGATTCTCAAAGACCCCAAGGCGGAATTCGAAGATGTTGCCCACCTGGTAAAAGGTGCCGATGGCCGCACCGCGCTGGAAACGGGCAAGGTCGATGCCGGCTTGGTCTGGGCCGGCCAAGTGCAGGGCTTAATTCACGACATCCCCAGCTGCGACGAATTGATTCAGCGCATCGTCAGCGAGGCCGTCGCCCTGATCAAAGAGCGCCTTCCGGTCACTGTAAACTAGAGCCTAGTCACACTCATTCCTGCTGTAGCCCGGCGGCTTTCGCCGGGCAGTGCCCACGCCTGCTCCACCCATCGTCCAAGCCAGATAATCACAAACCAGATAATCGAAAAGTCACTGCTGCCACTGGCCCCAATCCCACCAACTCGCTATGATACTCAATCAACAACGTTGATTATTTTAAAAACAATTCGTCCGATAATAAGCGAGACTCTCTATGGCCGATACCGGCGCCGCGCCCATGCAGGAAGTGCTGCACGACTCCAAGCTCACCCCTATGCAATGGCTGATCCTTACTCTGGGTATGCTGGCCAGCATGATCGAGGGCTTCGATATTGTCGTCATTGCCTACGCCTCCCCCGCCATCAGCGCAGACTGGGGGATTCCCGCCGAGAAAATGGGCCTGGTGCTCAGCGCCGGGGTATTCGGCATGACCCTGGGCGCGATGTTTTTATCCTGGATCGCCGACCGCTATGGGCGGCGTATGGCCGTGAGCGGCTCACTAATTGTGGCGGGCATTACCACTAGCGCCATTATGGTGAGTCACACTGCCACCGACCTGATTATTCTTCGCGCCGTCGCCGGTTTGGCACTGGGGCTGTTGGTAGCCTCACTGACACCGCTGATGGGGGAGTTTAGCCCCGCCAGGCACCGGGTGTTGATTATCTCCATCATGGTGGCCGGCGCATCTGCTGGCGCGGTGATTGGCGGCATGCTTACCGGCGCCCTAATCGAGACATTGGGCTGGAAACCGATCTTTCTCTACGCTGGCCTGCTGACCATCGTGGTGGGCATTGCCAGCCAGCTGGTGATACCGGAATCCATCGCCTTTACCATAAAACGCCACCCCGAAATCGCTCTGGACAAGGTCAACAAAACCCTCAAGTTCATCGGCCAACCCCAAGTCGCCAGCCTGCCCCCGGTGAGCGAAGGCGAAAGCGCCGAGAAGGCCGCTGTGACATCACTGCTGACGCCCAGCCGTCGCAATACTACCCTGCTGGCCTGGGCCGCTTTCTTTACCGGCTTTGTGGTGGTGTATTTTATTAGCAGTTGGATGCCGCAGGTACTGACCAACGCCGGCCTACCCCAACAGCAAGCGATTCAAGGCACCGCCGCCATCCCCTTTGGCTCCATTATCGGCACCATGATGATGGGCTATCTGGCCAAGCGCTATGCACTAAACAAAATTATCGCTGCCGGTTTTGTGCTGGGCACCCTGTGCATCTTTGCGGTGGGCGGCATGACCAACAGCATTAACGCCATCCCCTATGCCGCCATCTGGATCATGCTGTTTTTGATTGGCATTACCCTGATGGGCGCCTTCTCCAATCTCTACAACATCGCCCTGGCCATTTACCCTGCGCAGGTACGCAGCACCGGTTTGGGCTGGGCAGCGGGCCTCGGCCGCGCCGGCGCGGTGATCAGCCCATTACTGGCTGGCGTCCTGATGGGTTTGGGTCTGTCAATGCCAGTATTGTTTGTGATCTTTGCGGTGCCAGCGCTGGCCGCCGCAGTGTGTACCTGGATGATTACGCCGAAGGAGCTGCCGTAGAAGCCATAGAATAAAAACACA
Organism: Spongiibacter nanhainus; assembly: GCF_016132545.1. GTDB lineage: Bacteria > Pseudomonadota > Gammaproteobacteria > Pseudomonadales > Spongiibacteraceae > Spongiibacter > Spongiibacter nanhainus. Next base: position 1,450,603 of record NZ_CP066167.1, on the reverse strand, counting down.
GCAGCACATAAAAAATGTACGAGTAGATTTACGGCTGACGGCGCCATACACTTTTACACCAAGCATCGGCATATTGAGGTGGTCATGAGGTTTGTCAGCGCGACCTTTTTTGCAGCCGTATTGGTTGCCTGCTCATCCTCCACTGTAGAAATAGAGCAAGTCGACAACGCTCTCGCTAGCCAGCAAACCGAGGCTCTGGAAAATTTTTCCACCTATCGGCTTGATTATTTACATGAGGGTGGAATCTTTAGCTACTTTACTTTTGAGGTTACAGGAAAATACCGCTACTTTGAGTTGCTTAGCGAAAATGGCCAAGTCGTAGCGGCCTCAGAGATTGGTAAAGGGCAGCATTACTGGCCAAGATTACGGGAGTGCACACTTTTTCCCCACCGCGACAATCTCGATGTATCTGCCTGTTTTGCGCGCTTCAATGCAAAAACGATCGAAGCCACAGACCCTGATTTACTGCAAAAACTAAACGGGACAAACGACGAGCTATCTGGTCAGTTTCAACAAGAGGCTGTAGGCACATCAATATTTGCAGCCTTACTATCACCGCTCCTCATCCCCGCGACGTTGATTTCATCGCCCATGATGATTTACGACAGCATGTCTGCTCAAAAAAAGCGTGGCGCATTCCGGCTCGCACTGGGCCCAAACGATGATCTGGAAGGCTACTTAAAAAGTCTCGCGCCAAACAATGTGTCTAAAAATGGCAATGCTGGATCGGCTTATTTGGCCTCTGGTATTTTGGGCGAGCCTGCCCTGGCATTTGGATTCATTGGCAATCAGATCATCTGGATACAGCGTAATCCCAGATGGTCTTGCGGAGGTGGCTTTATGTTCTGGGGGAATACCTGCACAGTGGGCTCACATGGCGAAGCGAACTAGTTTTATAAACCTTGCTTACCACACATTGTGTAACGCTACTCACTAAAGTTTGTTGTATTCCCTCACTATAGGGCAACACTTATCATGCTCGTTACCGTCTCTACCTACAGCTTCCCCTACGAAGCTCACATTGCCAAGGCCAAGCTGGACGCCGAGGGTATACCCGCCTTTGTGGCGGACGAGCACACCATTAATATGCAGTGGCTTTTCTCCAACGCGATGGGCGGCGTCAAGCTTCAGGTTCCGCAAACATTTGTCGAGCGAGCTCTGGAGGTTTTAAGTGAGGACGATGAGGCGGCCCTCTTGCAGCAACAGGGCGGGGACTTCCCGGTTTGCCCTCAGTGCGGCAGTGCCGAGACAGAGTACTATCGAATCGGTAAACGCTGGGCCTTTCTGGTTTTTCTCGGTATCGACTTTCCGTTGTTTCCCACCAAGGATGGAATTCGTTGTAAGGCCTGCGGGGCAATCAGCGAGACCTGAACAGCGCTCTGTTCGGGACGGATTACGTGGGATCTATCCGCACTGGAATGGCCGACATTCTCGGCATAGCCTGAAGTGGTTCGCAATCCCGGCTGAGGCTGATCAAGGGGGAGACTGAAGAGCCGTGCTTTAGGTAGTCAGAGGCTTGGCCGGGCATCCCGCCGTAGCCGTGGGTCATGCTCACCACGCCACGTTTAAGGGTCGAGTCCGCCTTGACGATAGCGTTAATACAGCCATTATCCGAGCTAACCGTGACGCTCTGCCGGTCTACTAATCCCAGCTCGCTAAGGTCCTCCGGGTGGATACACAGCGGATTGTAGGCCGCCCGTTTTTGGGCAGAGGGGAAGTCCCGACAACTGGTATTGCTGACCTCCCGAATGCGTCGGGGAATCAAGCGGAAGCCAAACTCACTGTTAACACCCAGAGTGGTCGCAATGGGCTCAGCGCTGCGGTAGCGCTGCATATCGTCCGCAACATCCTCAGGCATCACCGCAAAGCGCCCAGCTTTTTCTCCAGCTGGTGCAACATGCTTGGGAGGTAAGTCGAATACTTTACCGCCTTGGGCGGTCTGTTTGATCTCGTCAAAAGATACACCGCTGCGGCTGGCTATCAGTGATAAAAAGTCATCGTCGCTGGGCGGTGCGTCCATAGCCATGCTTTGCCCCATGATATTTAGCCCGCGCCCCAAGCGCTTGGCCAGGGCCCACATCACGTAACCCTCATCGCAGAGTTGCGACTGCGCGGGTGGATCAACCAGCGTCGGCGTGTACTGGGCATAAGGCACCGACAGATTGCTCATTTCCAGACCAAAGGTAATATCCGCATGCTCGTACATAAACTTCGGTGGCAACACGTAGTCGGCAAGGCGAGTAGTTTCAGTTTCAAAGGGGTCGATCACTACCAGCAAGTCGAGGGCGTTAAGGGCTTTGAACACCTGATCACTATCGGGTATCGCTCCCATGGGATTGGCACCGGAGACAATCATCCCCCGTACGCGCCCCGGTCCCGGTTCGAGGATTTCCTCAGCTAATGTGGGGGTCGCCGATTCTCCATTGAGCCTTACCGCGCCCCTAACTCTGGAGCGAGGCGCTTTTTCAAAACTGCGTTTTGGTGCGCGGACCTCGGCCCGAGGCGGTCGCCCACTGAATAAGACGCCGGGGTTGGGCAACACCTCACCCTCGCGAAGATAGCGACCGCAAATCACGCCCAAAACTTCATAGAGGTGCTCGGCCAGATTGGGAAAGGGCGCCATATCCACACCGGTGCCGGTGCTCACACTGCCGCGCTTGGATTGACTGGCAAACAACTCAGCGGCAGCGATTAGGTCCTCTCGGCCAATCCCCGCCCGGGCAGCGACCAGCTCTGGCGTAAACGGCGCTACCTGCTCTCGCAGTTGCTCCAGGCCCTCAACGTGCTGGGCGCAAAACTCGGCGTCGTGCCAATTATGGTTGAGTACCAAGTGAATAAGGCCCGCCGCCACAGCAGCATCTTCACCGGGGTAAATCTGCAAATGGATATCGGCAAACTTCGCCATTTCGCACTCGCGGGGGTCGATCACAATCAGCTTGAGCCCCTGCGCCTTTGCCTCTTTCAGGCGTTTCATTGGGTTTTGTACCGGCGTATGCCAGGAAAACACCGACACCAGGGGATTGGCCCCAGCAAACAACCACACATCGGCATCTTCAAAGGCTTGCTTGCCGGCGTGCCAGGTTCCCAGACGATCGGCGGTGACCCACTTTGCAGACTGGTCGATGGTCATGGTGGAAAAGCGCTGCCCGCCCACTGCGTCGGCCAGGGCCGGGAAGGCCAATGCCGCCACGTTTGAGCCGAAGGTACCGGTGCCGCGATAAAAGGCCAAGGATTGAGCACTGTCTTGGTCGATAATGCCTTGCATACACTGGGCGATTTCATCCAGCGCCTGCTCCAGGTCAATCTCCTCATGCCTGTCGTCCACTTTTTTAAGGGGACGCCAGAGTCGCCTGTCACCGTACAGTGCGCTGGGTAATTCCAGGCCTTTGACACAGGCGTAACCCTGGGTGGCGGGGTTATCGTGATCCCCCACAACCGAGACAACCCGCTCATTGTCGTCGATGGTGACGTTGACTCCACAGAAGCCAAAACACAAACGGCAGTAGGATTTTTGTTCTCTCATCGCGGCTACAGGCTACCTTTATTATTGTCATCAGAATGCGCCACAATCCCAATGTGCGCTGAGATTCCAAGTTTGTCGCCCCGGCCCTGGGGAGTAGTTTGACCACTATATCCCACTCCCACTTGGCACTTTAAGAGTCGCCCTTATCTGACGGCGCAACCAAAGTTGCTCATATGCCGGTCCTTGAGGAACCTCCGCATATATCGCCGTTGCGCGCGCCGCGACACCGGTCAAATCCACAAGCGCTAAAAAACCGTAATGAACCAGTGGCCGACTCCTGGTGGGCCCACTCTTGGCAAACAAAGATTTTAATAACACACTGAAGCTCCGACTCGCGACCCACCTACTTTCCGGGCGCGGACCAAGGGACACTACTTATGCCCTTTCGTGAGTCTCGAGCCCAGGAGATATGCGCGATGCAAAGGTCTATTGCTGCTTCAGGATTGCTGCTGCTAGTGCTGGCTACCGCCGCCTGTCAGAACACGGCCCCTCCCCCAGTGCCTAAAGATCAATTTACCGGCCTGTTTCGCAATATGGCGGACTGCCGGGACGACTACGCCAAGATCGATGCAATGGTGGCCAAAGCCGGAGTGGGCAATGCGGCCTACCACCGGGTGCCTGGCTATCCCTATCTGCGCACCGATCGCCTCACAGCCTCGTTTATCGACGAGGTCGACTCCTTTGCCGAAATCAATGGCTGGGTACGCCGGATGCGGGAGCTCGATCAAGAGGCACGGGAATTCGAGTATATGAACCTGGGCCTCTCCCTCAGGGAAAGGGCCAATTACCGCGACCGTATGCTGAATTGTGGCAAGACTCTGGCGGCACTTGAAATCAACAGCCCGGAAAAGCTCGAGCGGGTAAAAGCGGCCATTACACTGCGAGACGGATATTCTGAAACCCAGCGCGCCTTGGGGCTATATCCAGCGCTTGTCCCCCTCATCAAAGCGCGCTTAAGCGACCAACAAACTCAAATTAAAGCCCGCCACCAAGGCACTATCGCGGAGATTCCCTCTGACCAGCCCCTGACACTGTGGAAACCAAAGAATCAACATGATCCCGGCCTGATCCCCGTGCCCCTGGATACCCAATTTACCGACGAACTGGGGGTTCCGGGACTGACCACCTCAGGCTGGAAGGCACTGGTGGAAGTCCACGCACCGGATTTATGGATAGAAACCGGCGACAACGCCGACAAATTCGGCATGCCTCATTGGACCCAGTCCGGCCTTGCCGTGGACACCGGCGAGCCCGTTGTGTTCTACCATATCGATTACACCCGCTTTGGCGGCGAAGTCTTGGTTCAGCTCAATTACTTTCTCTGGTTTGCCGGCGGCGAACAGGTCGAGAGTGGTGCCGCCATCGACGGCATAGTTTGGCGGGTCACGCTGGACCGGAACGGCAAGGCTTTGGTCTACGACAGCATGCATACATCGGGGCGCGACCATCGCTGGTATCCGGTGCAAGCGCTGCAGCGTAGATCAGTGGACTCGTATTGGCAGCAGGCACCGTTTTTCCCCTCCGATTCCCCTGCGCCTGACTCCGCCCTCTTGCGCATCGGCACCGGCTCCCACAAGCTGCAGGGCGTAGCGGAGAAAAACGTCGTAGAGACTCAGAACAACAAGCAGTATGCTCTGGTGCGCTACGAAAACTTACTGGCTCTACCACTGCCCGGTGGGGGTACGCGCAGCCTTTTCGACAGCAATGGCCAGATACGCAGCACCCGTATTAACGATCCCATTTGGCTGTGGTCTAGCGGTGTTCCCGCCCCCGGCGCCTTGCGGCAATACGGCCATCACACCACGAGCTATATTGGACGCGAGTACTTTGACGACCCCAGGTTGCTTGAGAAAGTCTTTCAAGCAGAAACCGGCACGGCACAAAGCCAAGCCCTAGACCAATCATCCGATACAGCTCGTCGGCTCTCCCCCCATCAAAACAATTGGGCACGACACCACTGAGACGATTGGGAGAGCTGGCAGTGATTTACTGTTTTTCAATGCTGGGTCAATCCCTGACCACATCGATAAAGTACGCATCGCCGCCTTCGGCTTTTTCCCTCACCAGGCCGTGACAATCGGTCTCAAAGCCGGGGAAACGGGCGTTGAAATCCCGAACAAACTGCAGATAGCGAACGATAGTCCCATTAAAACGCTCACCGGGAATCAATAGCGGAATTCCCGGCGGATAGGGTGTCACCAGCATAGTGGTTATACGCCCTTCCAGCTCATCGATAGGCACCCGCTCTACCTGACGGTGAGACATCTTGGCCCAGGCATCGGCTGGAATCATCGCCGGCTCAATCTTGGAGAGGTACATTTCGGTGGTAATCCGGGCCAGGTCGTATTCTTTATAGACACTGTGGATGTCGTTGCAAAGATCCCGTAAGCCCACTTTTTCATAGCGGGGATATTTGCGGGCAAATTCCGGCATCACCCGCCACAGCGGCAGGTTGTGGTCGTAGTCATCCTTAAACTGCTGCAACTCGGTCACCATGGAGTTCCAGCGACCCTTGGTAATGCCGATGGTGAACATAATGAAGAAGGAATAGAGCCCGGTCTTCTCAATGATGATGCCGTGCTCTGCCAGATACTTACTGACAATGGCGGCGGGAATGCCCACCTCGTCAAAGTTGCCATCCACATCCAGCCCGGGAGTGATAATGGTGCCCTTGATAGGGTCCAGCATATTAAACCCGGACTCGATATCACCAAAGCCGTGCCAGCGGTCATCAGAGTGAATCACCCAGTCGTCACGGTCGCCGATCCCTTCCTCCGCCAGCTTTTCCGGCCCCCACACCTGGAAGAACCAGTCGTCGCCATAGTCGGCATCCACCTTGCGCATAGCCCGGCGGAAGTCGATGGCTTCCAAAATGGATTCCTCAACCAAGGCTGTACCGCCGGGGGGCTCCATCATCGCCGCCGCCACATCACAGGAGGCGATGATGGCGTACTGGGGGCTGGTGGAGGAATGCATTAGATAGGATTCATTAAAGCGGTGGGTATCCAGCTTCCGCTTTTTGCTGTCCTGCACCAGAATTTGCGAGGCCTGGGACAAGCCCGCCAAGAGCTTGTGGGTAGATTGGGTGGCAAATACCAGCGTGTCTTCCGAGCGGGGCCGTTTGCTGTGAATGGCGTGCATGTCCTTGTAAAAGGAATGGAAAGCCGCGTGAGGTAGCCAGGCCTCGTCAAAATGCAAGGTGTCGATGCTGTTGTCGAGGATTTGCTTGATCTCCTCCACGTTATACACCACCCCGTCGTAGGTACTCTGGGTGATGGTGAGAATGCGGGGCTTTTTATCCTTGGCGTGTTTGGCAAAGGGATGCTGCTCGATCTTTTCTCTGATCGCCGCCGGGTCGAACTCGCTCTTGGGAATGGGCCCGATAATGCCGTAGTGGTTGCGAGTGGGCATTAAAAACACCGGTATCGCTCCGGTCATGATGATGCTGTGAAGAATGGACTTATGGCAGTTGCGGTCCACCACCACGATGTCCCCAGGCGCCACCACCGAGTGCCATACCACCTTGTTGGAGGTGGAGGTGCCGTTGGTGACAAAAAACAAGTGGTCGCAGCCAAAGATACGCGCGGCGTTGTGCTCACTGGCGCTCACCGGCCCGGTGTGATCCAGCAGCTGGCCCAGCTCCTCCACCGCATTGCAGACATCGGCCCGCAGCAGGTTTTCACCAAAGAATTGATGAAACATTTGCCCCACCGGACTCTTGAGAAATGCCACACCGCCGGAGTGACCCGGGCAGTGCCAGGAATAGGAGCTGTCGCTGGCATAATGCATCAAGGCTTCGAAAAAGGGCGGCGCCAGGGACTCCAGGTATTTGTTGGCCTCGCGGATAATATGGCGGGCCACAAACTCCGGCGTGTCTTCAAACATATGGATGAAGCCGTGCAGCTCCCGCAGAATCTCATTGGGGATATGGCGGGAGGTGCGAGTCTCGCCGTAGAGAAACACCGGGATATCGGTATTGCGATGGCGCACCGCCTCCAGAAACTCCCGGATCGAGGTCAGCGCATCGCCGGCGGCCTCGTCATCGTCGTTGAATTCCTCATCGTCGATGGAGAGGATAAAACAGGAGGCCCGACTGGCCTGCTGGGCGAAGGCGGTCAGGTCCCCGTAGCTGGTGAAGCCCACCACCTCCATGCCTTGTTTGCCGATGGCTTCGGCCAGGTCCCGGATACCGGAACCGGAAATATTCTCGGAACGAAAATCTTCATCGATGACGACGACAGGGAATCGAAATTGCATGGGCGACTCGCGTTGGGATAGACGACGTTTGGGCACAGGATAGTATAGGATCGCTCGGAATAAAAAACGAAAATCTTTACCCCACACTGGGCTACACAGTCGCCCTTGGTTACCATGGCGCCACTTCGCCCCTAGGAATTAAGGAGAGAACATGACCCAAGAAGCCAAATGCCCGTGCGGCGAGACCACGCTCAGTATTGACGGAGAGCCGATTGGCCAGTTTTTTTGTCATTGCGACGACTGCCAGGCCGTGGCCGGCGCCGCCTACCTGCCCATCTCCCTTTATCCCAGAGACGCTGTCAAGATCACCGCCGGTGAGCCGGTACAGTGGACCTACAAAACCAACCCCCGCACTCGCTGCAAAACATGTGGCACGGTGATGTTCTCCGAACCGCCCGGCGCCCCCTTTATCGCAGTCAAGGGTAACCTGCTGCCAGAGGGCCAATTCAAGCCCAGCTCCCATGTGATGTGTCAATACGCCGTGCGCCCAGTGGTTGACGACCTCCCCCATTTCAAGGGCTTCCCGGCCGCGTTCGGTGGCTCAGATGAGATGATGGACTGGTAAGCGCGACCATGCGTTATTCAAGGTGGACATAAACAACCATGTCCACCCTATACCAAGACGCACAATCACTGCGGATTCACGTTGAACCCGTAGGGCGGACAACGCGTCACCTGTCCGCCTACTTTCAACACCGTGCCGTGTTCATGGTGGACACAAACTCGGTATCCACCCTACGCCATGCCGCGGAATAACCAAGGCCCTGGGCCTCCGAACTCGATCAACTTGACCGCCGACGATATCGCAATTGCACAAGCAATAATCCACCGCAAAACCTTCATCCAGGCCGAACTCTTCCTGCTATGCTACGCCATCGGCGGATCCGTCTGGGAGCACACATGCCAAACTATACCCTCACCTACTTCGACATCGACGGCGGCCGCGGCGACCCTATTCGCTTGGCTTTTCATATCGCCGGCATTCCTTTGGACGATCGTCGTATCGGCTTTGAACAATTCGCCCAACTCAAACCCACCCTTCCCTTTGGAGTTATCCCGGTATTGGAGATTGATGGCCAGCCCGTGACCCAATCCAACGCCATATTGCGCTATATCGGCAAACAGGCTGATCTTTATCCCACCGATCCTGTTCAGGCGCTGTACTGCGATGAAGCGATGGATGCTCTGGAAGACACCACTCATTTCGTCGTGCAGACGTTTGGGCTTGAAGGTGAGGCCCTGAAGACCGCGCGGGAAAACTTAGCCAAGGGCAAACTCAAGGCGTATCTGGCTGGCTTGGAGGATTTACTGCAGCGGGGAGGTGGTGAGTACTTTGCCGATGGCAGACTGACAGTGGCCGACCTCAAAGTGTTTGTACAGACCCGTTCCCTGCGGGCAGGCAACCTGGAGCACCTGCCTGCAGACCTGGTGGATACTGCCGCCCCCAAACTGGTGGAGCATATGCAGCGTATCGCCAATGACCCGCGAGTGGCGGGCTACTACTCACAACGCGCTTAATTTTTTTCAGACATCGATCAAGGGGCTCTTAGCCCCGCTTACCTGCGATCACGCCGCCATCACAGAGGATATCCGTGCCAGTGAGGTAGCTGGCTTTGTCGCTGGCACAAAAAGCCAGTACCTCGGCGATTTCCTCCGGGCGACCAAAGCGCTTAAGGGCGGCATCCTTAAGCATATCCGCCGAGCCGCTTTTTTCCTCGAGGCGGCCCATTTCGGTATCGAAGCTTCCTGGCGACACCGACAGCACCCGGGCGCCGAGCTTACCAAAATCGGCGGCGATCTGTCGGCTATACCACAGCACAAAGCTTTTGCTAAAGGCGTAGGCTAGGCCTTTTTTATAAAAATCCTTGCGCATCAAATTACTGCGCTTGAGGACTTTCTCCACAAAGCGTTCGGGGTCTGTGAATGCGTGGCGAAACGCTCGGGTCGGCACCATAATCCCCGGTAGCATGTGTGCCGAATTGGATGCGACATTAATCAGCGCCATCCCCTCCGAGGCGATTTCAAGAGCCGCGTTAGCGATGTTGATGGTGCCAAGCCCGTTGACCCGGATAATGACTTCTGGCGGCGCCATCTGAGGGCTGACACCGGCGGTATGAATGACACAGGCGACCCGACCCAGGCCTGTAGCTTGGGCGAACAGCGCTGACACTGAGGCAGTGTCGGTGACATCACATATAGCGGTATCGCAATTGACGCCAAGGTCTTTAAGTTCTGCCTGAGCGGCGTCCAATCGCGACTGCTGCAGGTCGGCAATGAGTACACGATGCTCCCGACCCAGTATTTTGGCGACGGCAAGCCCCATGCCGCCAGCGCCGCCGGTGATCACCGCTACCGTTTCAATCATCGCACCACCTGTTTGTTTTTTTAATCAACACTGTTGTTTTATAACATGATTTCACAGCGATTCGCTACGCGGTGATAAAACAGACTCAATGAAAAAAGCCGCCCTTATATCAAAGGCGGCTTCGCTGACAAAGTCTGGCTCAGTCAGAGCCTCAAATCACGCCGTTTTTTCTGTACTGACATCCGCCTCAGCAGCGTCGGCTGTTGCACTGCCTTCTGCTACGGGGCTGCCCTTGGCACGCTGTGCAATGTCATTTGCAGCGATAAAGCCGAAGGTGGCCGCCGGTCCAATGGTGCCGCCGGCGCCGGGATAAAGGTTACCAAAGGGACTACCCGAGTTATTGCCTGCCGCGTACAAGCCGGGTATCGCTTGCCCTGTACTATCGACCACCTGTGCCTTGGCGTTCGCCTTCAGGCCGCCTTTGGTTCCCAGGTCGCCCAGGTAAATGGGCACCGCGTAGTACGGCGCCTTGTTGATGGGACCCAGGCAAGGGTTTGGCGTCACGGTGGGGTCACCAAACATCTGGTCATAGGGGTTACTGCCGCGGCCAAATTCCGGGTCTTCACCGGTTCTGGCGTAGTCATTCATGTTGGCGACGGTTTTCTTGAGCTTGTCTACCGGCACTTTGATCTTGTAAGCCAAAGATTCAATGCTATCCGCTTTGAATACATAGTGGTCCCAGCAGTCTTTGGGCACTCGCCAGTCCGGCATAATCAACGACGGCATCAGGCCGCCCACCGTCCATTTCTTTCTGAAGGTGGCGTCGAACACCAGCCAGCACGGAGTATTGGCGCCAGTTTTTTTCTGGTCTTCGATCATAGCAATGCCGAACTCGTCGTAGCTGCATGCCTCGTCCACAAAGCGGTCGCCGTTGCGATTCACACACACGCTGGAGGGGCGGCCCACGTCGAAGGCGGTCTGCCAAGTCTCGTCGAAGTTAGCGGCGCTGGCCATGGGCCACTGCATGGTGGGCATCCACCAGCCGGCATCCATGTTTTCTGTATCCGCGCCAATTTTAGTGGCGGCTAGCAAGGCCTCACCGCGGTTAACATTTTGCGGGGTACTGCTATCCCGTGTCAGACCGGGAACCGGGAAGTACTTGTCCCGCAGCTCCTGGTTCCATTCAAAACCGCCTGCCGCCAATACCACACCGTGTTTGGCTTCAATATCGTAGCTGCGACCAAAGCTGCTGACGTTGACGCCGCGAACTTCACCATCTTCGACAATGACGTCAGTCAGCGCTGTATCCAAGCGCACCTCGACACCGCGATCAAAGACCTGCTTAAAAATATTCCCCATCAGCGCCGCGCCTTGAGGGAAGCGCCGATCCCGTTTACCGATCAAACGTGTACTGAAGTCCGTCCAATAGGTAAAGACCATTTTGACAAAGACTTTAATCCAATCCGGCGCCCGGGTAGAGATTGAGAAAAACTGGCCAATATCCATCGCGTAGCGACCAAAGGGTTTGAAGCGGTTAAATTGTTCCCGCATCAATACAAAATTGTCGCCCAGCTCCCGGCCATCAAAAGTATCACACAGCACCGAGCGGTCGGCCCGGGCCTCTGGCGCAGCGGCAAAGTAGTCCGGCCACTGGGCCTGCATCAGCGGAACGCCGGCGGTTTGCAGATAGCGCGCCATCTCCGGACCCTGATCGACAAAGGCCTCAAGACGGTCGCGCTGCACCGGGCCCCGAAGTAGGGAGTCGATATAGGTCAGGGTTTTCTCGCGGCTGTCATCGTTTTGGGTGAGCTGATTGTTGGGAATCCACATCACTCCACCGGAGGTAGCCGATGTGCCCCCAAATTTTGGCGCTTTCTCGACGATCACCACCGACAGCCCAAGGTCGGCGGCCCGCAGGGCAGCGACGGCGCCGGCGGCGCCGGACCCCACCACAACGACATCAACACTTTCCGAGTAAGACATAGCCTTCCTTATCCTTCCCAGTCCTAAGCCGGGCTTCGTGATTAATAAAACACCAACGGGGACGAAGATCCTTTAAGCCCCCCGCCCCCGCATTCAATGCTACCGTTTCCCGGCAATAGCCTGGGCCCTAGCAGGTTGTTGATTTCCTATCTGCGTTGCCACTGCAGCGTTGATAATGGGCTCAAATCGGTCATTTATCGTGTATAAACTCCCTCATTTCGCCCGTTTTCGCCTTGCATTGGCTGCCTCGAAAACGGCAATCAACAACCTGCTAGAAGCGATAACTCAGCTCCACACCGTAAGTGGCGGGCTCACCCACTACCGCGGCGTTGTGCCCCAGGGAAGCCCCCAGCGGCATGCCGCCAACAAAGTACTCTTCATCGGTCACGTTCTTACCAAACAGCGCAGCGGAAAACTGGCTGCCCAGCACCTGATCCCAAGAGGCCCGCAAATTCACCAGAGTGTAGGACGGCAGCTCAGTATCCGGTGTTAGGGAGTCCGACGCGTTGGAGAAGTACATGCTGCTTTGATTGTAGACCTCGGCGCGAAGGGCGACTTCCCCGCCCTGGCCATCCCGATAGACCGTGCTGTGGGCATAGACCGACAGGGTATTTTCCGGTGTATTGGCCACTGGCCCGTACTGATATTCAGTGCCAAACAGCTCGGTTTCGCCGTCGGTAAACTCGGCGTCGGTGTAGGTCGCCGCGATGCCTAAATCCAGGTTTGCCAATGGCGAGATACTGGCATCAAACTCAATACCCCGCACTTCCATCTCGGGGATATTGGCGGTCACTGCGATGGAAGCGACATCGCCGGGAGGATCGGGAAACTCAATACGCTGTACGTCTTCGATCCACATATTGTAGATCGCCACATTCATCCGCGCCGGCATAGCACCGATATTGCCCTCGTATTTGAGGCCCAACTCAATGTCCTCGACGGTCTCTTGTTCAAACTTGTTACCACCGCCGGTTGCCCCGGCATTAACCGGCGGCGCCGAACCGTTAAAGCCACCGCTGCGGAAGCTGCCCCGGGCGTTGGCATAGGCGAACAGCGAATCGCTGATGGAATACTCCAGCCCCAGCAGCCAGGAGGGTTCCCTAAAGGTTTCATCCTGCTTTTGCGCAAAGCCATCGACACCTCGGTAGTCGGACTGAGCCAGCTGCTCGATGGAGACATCTTCCTCGGTAAAACGAAGACCGGCAGTCGCTCTCAGCACCGGGCTAAACCGGTATGAGCCCTGCGCGTAAAACGCGGTGGTATCAGTCTCAATGCGGAAGTTGTTGGTGGCATTTACCGCACCGTCAAAGTAGGTTTGCGGCCACAGCGTGTCGGTGCGTTGTTGCTGCAAGTAGATGCCGGTGATGTAGTCGAGATTACCGTCCATCGCCGTACCAGATAACTGCAGCTCATTGGAGTAGGATTCCACTTTGACTTCGTTACCCACTTTGCCGGTAGCCAGATTGCGGGTGGCAAAGGTTGGATACTCCGCACCCAAGGCAGGTTGTTCTGAGTCGGTATCGCCGGCGGTGTAGCCGAGGATATTTTTGATCTGAACATCCTCATTCAATGCGAATGTGGTGGTATTAACCAACACTTCGTCCTCGCCGATATGATCGGCGCCAAAGGGGTGCTGGGTTTTGTAATAGCCCAGCTTTCTCTGCTCCTCGACGGAACCGGCAATAAACTCGGAGCTAGTATTGAGATCCCGGTTGTACTTGGCCTCGTCCTCGGCGGTGTAGATGCTGTAGACATAGGTGGCGCCGGTGTTGGTGCCGTCGCTGCGGGAATAACCGTATACCAGGGTGTTATCCAGCTGATCGTTAGGCATAAAAGATACGGTCAGGCGCGCACTATCCCGGCCGATATCGCCGTGGTCCTCGCCGGTATTCACATTTTCAATATAGCCATCTTTGCTGATGGAATTAGCCGCCAGCCGAACCCGCAACTGGTCTGAGATTGGCAAATTGACCATACCTTCCACTTCCAGCAGGTCGTAGTTGCCGGCCTTTAGCTTCAAGCTGGCTTCGGTCTCGGCGCTGGGCTTGGCGGTAGAGAACAGTACCGCACCACCCGTAGTGTTGCGCCCAAACAGGGTGCCCTGGGGCCCCTTCAAGACCTGGATAGACTCCAGGTCATAAAAGGTGGATGCGCCCTGAATGGTGAGCGGCACCTCATTGAGGTAAGACACTACCGCCGATGGCGAACCCGAGAAGGTATCGGCGGACTGACCGCGAATCGAGTAGGTTAAGGAGTTATTACCCTGAGTTTGACGAATAGTGAGCCCGGGGACGGCCACTTGCAGGTCTGCGTCAGACGTCACCTGCTTTTGCTCCAGCGCTTCAGCGCCCAGTGCCTGCACAGATAGCGGCACTTCGGACAAACTCTCGTTGCGGCGGCGGGCGGTAACGATGACCTCCTCGACCACCCCACGGCTGTTGCTCACGCCGGATGCACTTTCAGCACTATCACCTTGAGCCAGTGCCGGACTGGCACCAAACAGCGACGCCAACAAGGCCGCAGATGCCGGCGCACACCAGTTAAAAGCGCGAGTTTGCCGCGTCCGCCTGCGATTAGAATGAGTGCTATCTATACGCATCGTGTCTTCCCCTTTTTGTAGTCATTGTTTTTATCGTGAATGTTGTAATTATCTTTTTATGCTAGGCGCGCCTATCCTGTATGTCGGGCCCGCCATTCTTGATACGGCTTTATTTAAGTGAACCCTTACCCAGGAAGCCTCTTCAAACTATCGATGAAGACTATGCCTACTGTGGATCCAATGCGCTGGCCCGGGCATCCATCAACTCTTGCAAGTGATTAACCGGGTCACCGGCCGTTATGCCACCATCAATGGGCAGGATCACACCGGTAATTTGCGCGGCACTGTCACTGCACAAGAACAAGGCCGATTTGGCCACGTCGTTGGGGCTACCATGACGTTTGAGTGGTTGGTTGGAATCCCACACCGGCGCCATGGCATCGCGAATTCGCACCATCTGCTCTTCACTCATGCCCGGCAGGGTAAAAGCGGTAAGTGGGGTACGAATATGGCCCGGCGCCATACCACACACTCGAATGTTGTATTCGGCCAGATCGATGGCAGAGCACTTGGTAAAGTGGATCACTGCCGCTTTAGTCACGCGGTAGCTCATCAGCGCCTGCCCCGGCAATATTCCGGCAATGGATGCGTTATTAAGAATGACGCCGCCGCCATTTTCCCTCATCACTTTAGCTGCACTGTGGGTGCCCTTCATTACACCAAACAGGTTGATCCCCACCACCTTGTCAAAATCAGCCAGGTCGTCGTCGAGAAAGCGTGGGTACTGGGCACCGGAAATACCGGCGTTGTTGAACATGATATTCAGGCCGCCAAAGCGCTCTACGGCAGTGTCCACCAACTGCTCTACATCACCGGCCTTAGACACATCCGCCGGCACAAAATGGGCGGCTTCCCCCAAGGACTTGGCGACCTCATTCCCCGCATCGGCATTAACGTCAGCGATAATTACCTTGGCGCCTTGCGCGGCAAACAGCTCGGCAGTGGCTTTACCGATGCCACTGCCGCCGCCGGTAATCACCGCGACTTTTCCTTTGAGCTCTTCGCCCTGCATTGACTGGGACATTAGCGGCGCTCCATCAACAGCGGCAGATTTTCAATGGCGTGAACCGCAACACTGCGCTGATAATGAATTTCTGCATCGGGCTCAGCCAGGCGAATATTCTTGATGCGCTTGATCAGTTCCTTGGCGGCCACTTTGATTTCCATACGCGCCAACTGGGCACCTATGCAGCGGTGAATACCGACGCCAAACGCCACATGGGACATCACGTTTTTACGATCGAGGTTAAATTCTCTCGGGCATTCAAAACGCGCTTCGTCGTCATTACCGGAGGCATACAACACCAGCATGTGAGCGCCTTCCGGCAGTTTTTGCCCCCCCAATTCTGTCTCACGGGTCGTCATCTTTGCCAAACCCCGCACCGGAGGAGCAAAGCGCAGTAGCTCTTCGACAAAGCGGTTCATAAAGCGGTTGTCTTCCACGTTGTCGTAAAGTTGCTCGGCAATATCCGGCATGGTGGCGAGGATATACATCAAGTTGCCAATCGCTGTGGCGGTAGTGTCGTTCCCCGCAATAATCAGCGCCCGAACCAGGGACACGGCTTCTTCAAAGCTGAGCTTTTCGCCGTTATCGAGCTCGGCGTGCACCAAATCCGAGATCATATCCTCTTTGGGGTTGGCCTCGCGGTCCTTCATCTGCTCGATGATGAAGTTTTGTAGCTCGCAAATCTCTCTGGCATTTTCCAGCATTTGCTCGCGATCCTGCATACGGCCAATCTGGGCTGTCACTGCCATTGACCAGCGGGAAATGTTTTCACCGTTGTACTGATCGATACCCATCTGCTCACAGATAACGGCAATAGTCAGGGGAATCGCAAACTCTTTTACGCCGTCGACGACTTCGCCCTTTGCGGCCTTATCGGCAATCTTTTCAATCAGCTCTACGATCACTTTGGTAATACCGGGCTCCAGGGTTTTTACCCGGTGGGCGGAGAAGGCATTGTCCAACAGACCGCGGATGCGCGTATGGTAGGGAGGATCGCTCTTGATGGCATCGGGGAAGAAGCCACCCCCCTCTTTCTCCAGTATCGATTTAAATTCGTCAAAATGACCACTGGCGTACTGGGCCTCGTAGCCCGCTTTATCGGAAAAGGTGTCAGGGTCACGTAGCAACTCGACGATATCCTCGTAGCGGGATACCAACCACATACCCAGCTTTTCGTCGTAGTGAACCGGGTCCTGCTGCCGCATGGTCCAAAAAAAGTCCCGGGGCTGGGCTTGGATTATCGGATCCGCCAGCGACGACGCCGACAAATCCACTTGCTGACGGCCTACTGGACACTCGCTCATACCTGCCTCACCACTCATTGCTTTCCTCTCTTGTGATTCCTTCGGTTTAACGCTCAGCTAAAGCTTACTGTAGAGCCGTTGAACCATTGATAAAAAATTCGGCTTTGCCTGGCTGACTCTGGGTGGCAGTCTCCCGCTCCTTCGCTCCAGAGCGATATTCTCGCGGCCCCACACCGTAAACCCGTTTAAACAGCCGGCTGAAGTGGGCCGGGCTTTTAAAGCCAACCCGAAAGGCAATCTCAGCAATGGAGATTTCCTTGGGAGATGTGGTGGACAACCATTGGTGAGCCACCTTTAAACGCCATTCCCACACCAAGGTAGAGAATGATGAGCCCCGCTGTTTCAGTAAGTGCGACAAATAGCGCTGGGAGATGCCGCAGGCCTCGGCCACCATCGCCGCATTGAGCTTGGGATCGCAGAGATGGATCTCCACAAAACGCAGCACTTCCTGATAGCGCAGTTCTGACAGAGACTGCCGTTGTTGAGTGCAGTCTTCGTGATTTTCCAGTGTATCTGCCAGTACTGTGAGAGCCGTTTCCAGCATCATTTTTTCAACGCGCTCGGACAGTGCCTCACCGTCGTTAAACAGATCGGTGAATACTCGCTCGGCAATACCAAAGGCCGGCTTGCTGGATTGAAGGGGGATGCCCGCACGAATTTCGTGGGGCAGGAAACGACGAAACACATGGGCCGGTACAATAACGTGCAAGACCTCGTGACGGGCATCGTTATCGGTCAAACATTCAATGGTGAAAGGTGTCATCGACTTGGTGATAACAAAGTTGCCCGGACCGGCGGTGTGGGTCGCACCATCTTGCATAATGCGCATCAAGCCGCTGCGAACAAACCACAGCACCATGACGTCGGTGGCATCCTCGCGAATGTGAGTCCAGGAACGGCGGAAAAACAACTTGGTTTTGGATTGCAATCGAATGATGGAGCAGGCACCTACCGATTTCTTATCAGCGCGCACATCAATCACTGAGCCGGCTTCGATGCGGTAATCGCCCAGGTAATACTCCTGGTTGTTCTCTCCGCGAAACGCTTGCTGGCACTCGTGATAGTTTCTCTCGTCGAATGCAAAGAGTGTTTCAGTCATGGCAGTCTCTCCGCTTGATAATTATGTATTGCGGCTTTGGTTGCGGTCTGAGACCCCAACCAAACATCACTGGCTACAATTTACTCAACAGTGGTGTCTAAATATAGGACTGTCAATCCAAGCTGTCTATTCGGGGAGCGAGAAACTATCGACATTTCGCGCAAGGCCCCTACCCCGGCCGCTCAAGCGCTGGGCGGCCGGCACCATAAAATCATTAACCTTTTGATTTAAATGGAATTTCTATAGCGGCTTGCGCTCGGCCAACAGCGCCTCTTTGCAGAGATACTTGGTCGTCGACCAACCGCCATCCAAGTTGATGGTTTGGCCGTTGATATATCCCCCTGCCTCACTGGCCAGGAAGTAGATGGCATTGGCGACATCCGCAGTGGTGCCCTCTCGATCACAGGGCGTCATTTCATGGTTAATGCGGCGGAAGGGCTCGGCTTCCCATGCGGCGTCGGTCATTTCGGTACGAATCACCCCGGGCGCCACCAGGTTAGTGCGAATGCCCTCGGCGCCGTACTGGGCCGCCATTGTCTGGGTGAGCCCCACTAGCCCCGCCTTCACCGCGCAGTAGGCGCCGCCGTCGAGGCCACCCAAAGTGCCAAACACCGAGCCAACATTAATGATCGTGGAGCCGGCCTTCATGACATGCAGAGCCTCGCGGCAGAAGCGAAACGGCGCCTTAAGACTGATATCAATGACTTCATCCAATGTGGCATCGTCAGTGTCGTGAACCGGGGCCCACTTTCCCGCGCCGGCATTGTTAACCAGGCAGTCCAGGCGACCGAATCGGCTCATGGCCAGCTCTACGGCTTTTTTGGGCGTTTCGCTATCGGTAACATCACCAGCGTAAATGGCAACTTGAGCGGTCCCTTCCAGGGATTGCGCCAACGCCGCCAGGCGTTCTTCCCGACGCGCCACCACAACCAAATCGAAACCGCCTTCGGCAAAGCGGCGGGCAACAGTGTCACCAATACCGGAGCTGGCGCCAGTGATCAATGCGACGGGTTTTGAGTTTTGCTGGGTCATGATACTTCTCTCCATTATTCTATTGGGCCCCGGACGGGCAGGCATAATGAATGCCCCTTCCCGCTAAACGCGTAAATTACCCCTTCCCTGCCCCCGCTGTCCGCCGCATAAGCCGCGCTATGCAGCCACAGGCATTTTCATTGTCCGACCTGGACTAAAACCCCGCTCCCAGCCTTCGACCACCGCCCCACTTGCACAAACTGTATACGCACTGACACGACAAGTCGGGAATCCCGGCGCGGCCATTTCTATTATTCTCAACACAAAAATGCCCTCCGGACGCCAACCACCAATGAACCGGAGTCGGGTCTACTACCGCGCAGAGGACCGGTACCATGTCGTACGAACTCAATAATAAACTCGCTGCCAAACGGGAGCCCCTGGCCACCAGCGCCGAGGTGGACCCGGTTACCGCCAGCATTATCCGCGGTGCACTGGAGACAGTGTGCTTTGAAGCCGCCACCCATCTGGGCCGCGCCGCCTCGTCTCCAATCATCAACCAATCCAACGAGCGCAATGCCAGTATTATCGATGCCCACGGCCGCCTGGCTTCCGGCTCTATCGGCACGCCACACCTGACCTTTGTCTCTCAGCTGACGGTGCGTTATGGGCTGGACCAACTGGATGACTACGACTGGGGGCCCGGCGATGTCTTTCTCGGCAACGACCCTGACTACGGAGGCGGCCACCTGCCGGACTACAACGTTTATGCGCCTGTTTACGACAAGAACGGCGAACTGGTACTGGTGCAGGCCCTACAAGCCCACCAGGGCGATACCGGCGGCAAAGATCCCGGCGGCTTTACTTTGGAGGCCACCGACATTTACACCGAAGGCTTGGCAATCCCCTGCGTCAAACTGGTTCACCGTGGCGAGAAGCGTCGCGACATAATCAAGCTGATAGAGCGCAACAACCGCTTCGCCTCCTTCTCCGGCGATCTGGCGGCGATGATCAGTGGCGTGCAGATGGCAGCGCGATTGCTGGAAGAACTGATAGAGAAATGGGGCGCTGACGTGGTCAAGGCCGCCATCAACTACAACATCGACCACACCGAACAGCGTTTCCGTGAGGAAGTCGCCAGGTGGCCGGACGGCTGTTACGAGGCCGACGTGTTTATTGACCACGACACCCAGGGCACCAAGGACGTTAAAGTCCATGTGGCCTGCAAAGTCGAGGGCGACCAGCTCACGGTAGACCTTACCGGCACCGACGACCGGCAGGAACTGGTTGGGGTCTGGAACACCTTTGCCAACAGCCGCTCTTACATCATGGTGCAGCTCGCGGCCTCGGTGGACCCCACCATCGTCAAAAACGAGGGCTTGTTCCACGCTGTGGACATGGTAATTCCCGAGGGCACCATCGCCCACCCGCCCCCCAACAAGCCAGCAGCACTGGGGTCTTTCCACCCCGCCTGTGAGATTACCGAAGCGGTGTGTGTTGCGCTGTCTTCTGTGGTTCCCGAGCGGGCCGCGCCCCAGGTCTACAAAATCGGTATGCCCAATGCCGTTATCGGTTTTGATGAAACTGGCCAGATGTGGATGGACCAGGGGGTAGACGCTCGTTCAATGGACGCCTCGGCGGTTCAGGGTATCGACGGCTGGGGTTCCTGCCCCAACGCGCTGGGCAGCCTGCTGCTTTCGGAAGCCGAAGATGCAGAGGCCCGTTTCCCGGTGATCAACATCAGCCGGGAGATGACCACCGATGCCGGCGGCGCCGGCCAGTGGCGCGGCCAGCCCGGCAGCCTCAACGTTAAAAAAGTCCTGGAGCCCACCATGGCGATGGCCTGGATGGTCTCCGCAGCTCATCCCATGCAGGGTATGTGTGGCGGCGATCCCGCCAGCCCCTACGAAAACCACTTTGAAGTGGGCAGCCCCAACGAATACAAAATCGACCTGGCCGTGCAGGCACAACTGCCTGCCGATGCCGTGATTGCCTATCAGCACGGCGGCGGTGCCGGCTTCGGCCCAGCCTGGCTGCGTGACCCGGAAGCCGTAAAGGAAGATGTGCTGGATGAATACGTCAGCCTTGAGGGCGCCAAAGAACGCTACGGGGTCGTCTTAACCGGTTCCCTCGAAGATTACGACCTCCAGGTCGACCTGGCCGCCACCGAAGCCCTGAGAGCACAAATGCGCGCAGCGCGAGAAGGAGCACAATAATGAATTATCGCGTAGGCATTGATATCGGCGGCACGTTTACTGACTTCGCCCTGCTCAAAGGCGACGAGGTGATCCTCCACAAGAACCTCAGCACCCCGGAAGATCGCTCCCTGGGCGTAATGGAAGGTTTGTCCAAACTGGCGGAAAAAGAGGGCCTGGAGCTGGGGGTGTTTCTGCAGCGCTGTGACGCCATCGTTCACGGTACCACGGTTGCGGACAACACCCTGATCGAAATGAATGGCGCCGTCACCGGCCTGATTACCACCGAAGGTTTCCGGGACGAAATGGAATACCGCCGGGGTTATAAAGAGGATATCTGGGATCTGCGCCTGGAACCCCCTAAACCGATCACGCCACGGCGCCGACGGCTCACGGTGCCCGAACGAATCCTGTTTGACGGCTCCGTCTACAAGGCCCTCGATGAAGACGCGGTGCGGGAGTGCTGTAAGCGCTTTAAAAAGCAAAACGTTGAGTCTGTCGCGATTTCGCTGCTGTTCTCCTTCGTCAATCCCGCCCACGAAAAGCGGGTGGCGGAAATCGTCGCCGAAGAAATGCCCGGCGTACACCTGTCTGTTTCACACCAGGTGCTCCCCCGGGCGCCGGAGTATGACCGCACCAGTACGACCGTGGTCAACGCCTACGTGGCGCCGCCCGTAACCAACTATCTGGAACGATTGGTCAGCCGCCTGCAAGAGGCCGGCTACCAGCGTCAGGTAATGGTGATGCAGGCCAGCGGCGGTGTGATGACCAAAGAGTACATTGAAGGCTCGCCGATTCGCGTGCTGGCCTCTGGCCCCGCCGGCGGCGTGGTAGGTTCGGCCCATACCGGCACTGCCAAGGGCTACCCGGATCTGCTGTGCGTGGATATGGGCGGCACCTCCTACGACATGTCGGTGGTGCTCGGCGGCGAAGCCCCCGCCGTGGCTGGCTGGAATATGCACCACCGCAATTTGGTGGGCGTACCCATGGTCCAGGTGGAAACCCTGGGCGCAGGTGGCGGTTCAATCTGCCATGTCAGTAACGGTGAGCTTCGTGTCGGCCCCGCCTCGGCAGGCTCGGAACCCGGCCCCATCTGCTACGGCCGCGGCGGCACCCGCCCCACCGTCACCGACGCCCTGCTGATGCTGGGTGTGCTGTCCACCGATAAAGGCTTTGCCGGTGGCAGCTTTAGCCTGACCCGGGACGGAGTCGACGAGGCCTTCCAGGCCATTGGCGACGAAATGGGCTACAGCGCCGAAGACGCCGCCTTTGATTGCTGGCGCGTGGTCAACGCCAATATGATACAGGCAGTACGCCGCACCACCGCCGGCAAGGGTATCGACCCCAAAGATATGGTGATGCTGGCCTACGGCGGTAACGGACCGGCCTTTGCCGGCGCCCACGCCGAAGCTCTGGGTATCGACAAAGTGCTGGTGCCCAAGGCGTCACCCACGTTCTCGGCATTGGGCACGCTGGTGGCAAAGCCCGCCATCGATGAAGAGCGCTCCTTCCTGTGCCCAGCGGATAATCCCGACCTGGCGCGCTTGAAGGAACTGTGGCGGGAGCTGGAAGACCGCGCCGTCAGTTACTTTGAGGCGGCCAACTTTAAAGCCAGCGAGATTAACTACCAGTACCAGATCAACATGCGCTACCGCGGTCAGAATTTTGCGCTGACCTTCGACATGCACAGTAGCCAGGGCAAAGAGGACTTGTCTTTCGTCGACCAGGGCTTTAGCGACAAAGCCATCGCCGCCTTCAATGCCCGCCACACTGAAGAATACGGCCATATTCGCGATGCCGAATTGCCCGAAATCGTCGGTGTGCGCTTGGCGACGACGGTCAATACACCATCCCCCCCTGCCGCAGGCGGATACACCGCGGCGGCCAACGAGCCCAGCGCCGCCGGCACGCGGCGGGTCAATTTGGGCCAGGGCTACCAGGACACACCGATATACCGGGGCAGCGATTTGTCGCCGGGGAGCCGGGTTCAAGGCCCGGCGGTGATTCAGGAGACCTTTACCACAATCGTGGTCTACCCACAGTGGCAAGCCATCGTCGACGATGCCGGCGATTATGAGTTGGTGAAAAAATAGCGGGGGGACACAACAACCAGCTCGGTGTAGGGTGGACAGCGTCCTTTTTGTCCACCTGATTTCACCCTGTTAATGGTACCAGCGTGAAGATGGACGCGGCGGACACAAAAAGCAGTGTCCGCCCTACTGTTCCGTAGGTTGGGTTGAAGCATGAAACCCAACGATTGACGACTCCCCGCAGCCCCGGCTTGTTGGGTTTATCAACCCAACCTACGGACGGTGAGGCGTACGGCGATTATCAATGTACGCCGAAGAATCAGTTGTGCACTTGCCGCCGAAATTGCTTCGGCGTCATACCGGTCCAACGCTTAAAGGCCCGACCAAAACTGGATTGCTCGGAGTACCCCAGGTTGGCGGCGACATCGTCCAAGCTGTAGTGATCCTGTTTGAGGTAGGTCTTGGCCAAGGACACCCGCTGCTCTTCCAGCAGATCGGAGAAGCTTTTCTCTGCCTCGCTGAGACGGGCCTGGAGGGTTCTCACGGATACACCCAGCTTCTCGGCACAGCGCTCAATGGAGCAGTTGTTGCTGGCCAGCGCGCCGCGAATATAGTCTTCCACCCGCTCTATGACTGAGTGCCGCGAAGCGTCTTTGACCCGGTCCAAATAGCCACCCAGCAGTTTGTAGACCAGACGGCTGGAGGTCGCCACTCGGCGGTCGAGCAATTCCGCCGGGAAAGCAATGGCGTTTTCGGTGGCGGTGCTGTGAAAACGGCAGCCCAGATGGCGCTCCAGTTCGTAGATATCTTTGGAGCGGGCGTCTACCGACAGGTTGACGTAACTGGGCTTAAAGGTCGCGCCGCCGATCTGACTCAGCAACTTGATATTGAGCATAGTGGCTTGCAGGTTGGCCTGCTTATTCATGCCCACATCGGTGCGAACCCACCAGCGCAGCTCGGCAATATCGCTGCCCTCAACCAGCTCCAGGCAGGTGGCTGGGGAATGGGTGACAGGGATGTAGTCGATAAAGCTGTTGACGGCTTCCCGCATGGTGGACGCCGCCCGGCACAGTGCGGTGACACAACCGTAGATATCCGGTTCCTGCTGCTCGGCCAGAATCATGCCGAACAGCGGGTTGTTCAAGGAACTGCTGCAGTGCTCCAGCACATCCACCACCGAGCGGCAATCGACGTAGTGGTCGGGGTCACGCAGTACCCGGGGATCAATGTCGTGGCGCTCCAGTATCCCGCGGGGATCGGCGCCGTGGTGGCGGACCAGATCTGAAAAGCCGGACAGATTGGCAATACGCATTTGACGCTCGCTGGGCATCGATTCCAGCGGTCCGTCCAGGCTATAAAAATTATTGTCAGCCATTATTGTTCTCTCCTCCGCATACAGGCCCGCCGCGAGGGGCAAGGGGCGACTACTGCGAGTTAGCGCCTGCGAGTTACAGGTCTGCATCAATAGTACAGCATCTCTCACCTACTGTCAGGAATTGGACAACAGTGGTGTGGAGTATAGTGTACACTGAAAACAATCCGTCGACGGCATATCGACGTGACAATTTGTTTACCAAGCACAAAACATATCCCCCTGATTTAAATAAGAAAATTGCTGGAGCCACCATGATCGACATCGAAGAACTCAAAGCCGAAGCCCGCAAATTCATTCGCTACGAAAAAGATCCCGAGACCAAAATCGCCACCCTGACCTTTGCCCGCCCGGAGGCACTGAACGCCACCACCACCGGTATGCGCCAGGTTTACGCCGATTATGTGTTCAAAGCCAATATCGATGACGATGTGAAGGTGTTGGTGATCCGCGGCGAAGGCGACCATTTTGGCAGCGGCGGCGACCTCGGCGAGCAGGGTGATATGTACGGCGAAGGGGAGGATATGTCGCTGCTGCACGAGTTCGGTATCAACGATCCCGACGTCAAATACCCACCCCGGGACTCGTACCGCTTCCTGCACACCATGACCGATCACTACGCCAAAACCGCGGCGGGTAATCGACCACTCCAGGACTTTAAGAAAATCAGCATTATCGAGACCAAGGGCTACTGCTACGGCTGGCATTTCTACCAGGCCGCTGATGCCGACCTGGTGGTCTCCTCGGACGACACCCTGTTCGGCCACCCCGCTTTTCGCTACGCCGGCTGGGGTCCCCGTTTGTGGACCTGGATCGAAACCATCGGCCTGCGCAAGTTCTCAGAAATGCTGTTCACCGGCCGCCCCTTCCCCGCCCAGGAAATGTATGACTGCCAGTTTGTAAACAGCGTGGTACCCCGGGACAAACTGGAAGAAGAAACCGAGAAGTATGCCTCGGCCTGCGCCCGCACCCGCCCCACCGACGTGGTGCAAGTGCAAAAAACCTTTATGGAAATGTACAAGCAGTACCGCGGCGAATACATGGGCAGTCTGCTTACCGGCTTTGTAGAGGGCATGCTGCCGATGATGACGCCGGATCGCCAGGGCCAGGCCGGCGTTGACAGCGACACCTTTGATAAGGGCGTTAACAACGTGGTTAAGGATATGGATATGGAGTACCCGCCGGAGTGGCGACTGGGGCGCTCCAACCGCCGCAAGCCCTGAGCGCGAAAGACCACAATAGAGTGATACGTGATTAGATAGATAACAAGAGAGGCAATCTATGTCTGCACTGTCTGGCATCACCGTCCTGGAGCTGGCCGAAGGCGTTGCCGGCGAATACTGCGGCAAGTTGCTGGCAGAACTGGGTGCCCAGGTGATTAAGCTGGAGCGCCCGGGCTGCGGCAGCCCTACCCGCCGCATGGGGCCCTTTGTGGACTCCGTGGATGCCCCGGAATCCAGCGGCTTATTTGCATTTCTGAACATGGGTAAGCACTCGGTCGAGTACGACCTTGGCGCCGCCTCCCCCCCGGCGAGCTTTAGTCGCTTGCTGGAAAAAGCAGATGTCGTGATCGACGATCACAGCGCCCAGTGGCTGACGGACTGGGGGCTGGATGAAGACGCCGCTGCCCAATCCCACCCCGAACTGGTGCTGTGTTCCATTACGCCCTTCGGGCTCAATCCACCGGAGGACCGCCAATTTGCCGAGGACCTGCAGGTTTTTCATACCAGTGGACTGGGCTACCACACTCCCAGCGGCGCCGATGAGGGACGCCCGCCATTAAAAGGCGCGGGGCGGTTTTTGCCCAGCTACGAAGCCGGCATGGAGGCGGCACTGTGCATCATCGCCTGCCTCAGCGACGGCAGCGAGCCCTTCCAGGGAAGGTTTATCGAGGTGTCCAAGCAATCAGTGATGGCCTCGCGCTCCGACTATGTGCTGGCGCAGATGATTGCCGGCGACATGGATGTCAGCCCCAGCCGCCACCAGTTTGACCTGGGCGGGCCGGCGGGGATATTCCCCTGCCAGGATGGCTTTGTCTATCTGTGGATGTCGGCACCGGCCCACTGGGAGGCCCTGCACCAATTGATCGACGACAATAGCTGGATGGCGGACTTCCCCGACCGCTGGATGGAATTGGAGTGCACCCCGGAGCGGGTCGCCACTTGCCGCCAGCACATCGGTGCCTGGCTGAAAAACCAACACAAGCAGGAAATTGAGGAAGCCGCACAAAAACTGGGGCTGATTCTGGTGGCAGTCAACAATGTCGGCGACCTGCTGGCATCGCCGCAGTACCAATACCGTCACTACTTTGCCGAGATGGCGCACAGTAAACTGGGGACAACTCACTACCCGACCGCCCCTTACACCTTGAGCAAGACCCCTACACAGGCCGCTGTATCGCCGTTGCTGGGGCAGCATACCGCCGACCTCGATATCCTGGCAGGAGGCACGACCTCATGACTAGTCATACCAGAAGTGTCAAATACCAGCGCGGAGGCCCGCTGCAAGGCGTGCGAGTTGTCGAGCTCACCAAGGTTTGGGCGGGCCCCTACGCGGGCAAGCAGCTCGCCTACCTGGGCGCGGAAGTGATTCGCATAGAGAGCGAGGGGTCCCTGGATGTCACCCGGGTCTACGGCGTTAAGGACATCAACCGGGCGCCGGGATTTCAGGCGGTGAATCCGGAAAAACTTAGCGCTCAAATCAACATGAAGTCGGACAAAGGCATCAATTTGATTCTCGACCTTCTCAAGGAAGCCGACATCGTTATCGAAAACCTTCGTCCCGGTGCCATCGAGCGTTTGGGCTTAGGTTATGAGCGGGTTAAAGAGGTCAATCCCGCCATTGTCTACACCTCAATGGGCATGTACGGCAGCGAGGGGCCATTAGCTTATCAAACCGGTTATGCGCCCTGCTTTGTCGCCCTGGGCGGCGTGAGTGCTCTGGCCGGTTACGAGAGCGAGCCCCCGACTGGCATCAACATTCGCTACGCTGATTCCACCTTTGGTACCGCTGCCGCGGTTGCCACTGCCGCCGGCTACTACCACGCCCGCCGCACTGGCGAGGGCCAGTTTATCGATGTCTCGGCCGTAGAAAGCATGACCAGCATGATCGGCGATGCGGTGATGGACTATACCCTCAACGGCCACGTGCGGCAGGCCGATGGCAACCGCCATGAGGATATGGCTCCCCACGGCGTCTACCCCTGCCAGGATCAGGAGTGGGTGTGTATTGCCGCAGGCGATGACCAGCAGTGGCAGCGACTGGCTACCGCTACGGGTATCGAAG
Organism: Spongiibacter nanhainus; assembly: GCF_016132545.1. GTDB lineage: Bacteria > Pseudomonadota > Gammaproteobacteria > Pseudomonadales > Spongiibacteraceae > Spongiibacter > Spongiibacter nanhainus. The sequence goes on along the minus strand of NZ_CP066167.1, from coordinate 1,422,673 downwards.
GGCTCGCTAAGGACCCGCGTTTCAGTCGCCTCAGTGACCGCAAAGCCAATGAGACGGAACTGGATGCAATACTGGCGGAATGGACCCGAGACAAAGCCGCAGCCGACTTGGCGCTGACTCTGCAGCAGCAAGGCGTTGCCGCCTGTAAAAGCTTCAGCTCTATAGACCTGATATCAGATCACCACCTCTGGGCTAAGGGCTTTTACAGTGACGTCAACTATCCCGACGGCGACAGCCGCCCCACCACCGGCCCCGGCTGGACAATGTCCCGGGGGGCGGCAATAGAAAGGGGCGCCCCCAGCCTGGGTCAACACAACGCGTACATCTTTGGTGAGGTGCTTGGGTTGAGCGAGGAAGAGCAAGCGGCATTGAGCAACGAAGGCGTGACTAAATAGCCGGCGTTTCCTGCCACGGCAACAGCGTAAACCCATCAACACAATCACGAAACATAAAGAAAGGCGGTGTACCTTCGTACACCGCCTTTTTTGTTGCTCAGTCTCTGGTTAAAGATTAAAACTCGTAGCGCAGCGAAGCACCAATGGTACGGGGAGCGCCGTAGGTAAAGGCCGCCCAACCCAGAGCATCGATAACGTTCAAGCCGCCCACCACATACTCTTCATCCGTGGCGTTGTTGACGTAGGTGGCAAAATGCACATCGGAGCCCATCACATTGCGCCAGTCGTAGCGCAGGTTCAATACCGAGTAACTGTCAACGGTGGATACCTTCTTGGCTTCCGCCAAGTCGTCGGCCGTCCAGCCTTCAAAGGCCGCTTGCTGTTCATACACTACTGACGTTTCGTCGGTAAACATTTCGTCCTGCCAGTAGACACTGGCCATTAATGACATGCTGCCTATACTGGAGTCCACCGGCAACTCATAGCGCAGCGACGCGGTCAGACTTTGCTCTGGCATATAGACAAACTCGCTGTCCTCAAGATCCACCTCCACGGTTTCACGATCTTGGGTCTGCGCATTGGTCCAGGTTTGAGTGGAATCCCACTCCTTGTAACTGGCATCCACAAAGGAGTAGGCGAAGGTGGCAGTGATACGGTCCGTGACCGGTACCATCACATCGAATTCCAGACCCATGATTTCTGCTTCGCCGGCATTAACCGTAGCGGTACCAAAGCCCGTTGCAGTCTGCACAGCCTGGGTTTTTTGGATATCTTGGTAATCTTGGTAGTAAGCCGCGAAGTTGGTTCTCAGTGGCACATCGCCCACGTACCAATCGCCTTTGTGGCCCACTTCAAAAGTGGTCACTGTTTCCTCATCGAAGGGCTCAAGTGTCGCGTTATTAGTACCGCGAATATTAAAGCCGCCGGAACGATAACCGGTAGAGATACTACCGTAAATCAACTGGGCATCGTCGGGCGTATAGTTTAAGGACACGCGCCAAGTGGGGCTGTCAAAACTCTCACTCTCAGTGCGCTTGCAATCGGGCACCGGGTTGCCGTCTTTGTCCGTTACCGCACAGTTATAAGTCGGTGGATTCAAGCCCAGACCTGCAAAGTTGCGGACCGTTACTTCCCGGTCGTCCCAACTCTGACGCAGACCAAATGTTGCCGATAATTCTTCATCAAAGCGGTAAGTGGCCTCACCGAAAATCCCCAGAGCCTCATTAACAACATCACCCGCTGGTGCCGACTGGTAAATACCCAGCGCCGCTACAGCCTGCAACTGCTGGGGGAACTGTTGTATACCAGGATGATCGGGGTTTGGTCCGGCGACCTGTACATCACCCCGCTGAGTCCCTTCCATCTCAAACCAGTAGAGGCCAGTTATCCAATCTACTTTACCTTCCATCGCGGTACCCAGCAGCTGGATCTCGTTGCTAAACTGTTCAGATTCTGTGCTCAACAGCGGCGTGCTTTTGGTGACTTCTGTGCCATCATCAGCGCCGATACCGCTGGTTACGGCACCAAACAACGGCAGTGCTGTACCGTCTGCGTCATTGGTACGGTCCCAGGTCATTTCGCGATAGCCGAAGATGTTTTTCAGGATCAAGCCATTGCCCAGATCAAACTCGGTGATATTGGACAACACCGTATTCTCAACCATATCGTCAGCTTTGACATCGGTTTGAATCTCATCGGCATCGTGGGATTTTTGCCAATCCAGAGCGGCATCGATCTGCCCGGCGTAGTTCCAGATGGCGTTTAGCGAACGGCCCAAGCTCACCGAGGAGTTAAATGCCGCCGGAACGGGCACGCGAGCCAGGGTATCGTTTTCATCGTAACCCAGTACAAACAGGTTGCTGACGTTTTCCTGATCGACATTCAAGCTAAAACGGACTGCCTTGGAATCCTCATCCCAAGTATCGTCCAGGTTGTTTTGAGCCATGTTTTCCTGGTAGCCGTCGCGCTGGGAGAGTCGGGTTGCCACACGCGCCTGTACATTATCGCTCAGCACAACGTCAACCGCGCCTTCCAGGCCAAACAAGTTGTAGTCGCCGATTTTTGCTTCGACGTAACCGCCGGGCTCGGTGCCAGGGCGCTTTGAGGTCAGCAGCAACGCACCACCGGTACTGTTGCGGCCAAACAGCGTACCTTGGGGCCCTTTAAGAACCTGCACGTTTTCCAGGTCGTACATCACCAGGTTGGTGCCCGTCGAAGGAGTCAGCACCACATCGTTAAAATAAATAGGAATGGCAGCATCCAGACTGATGGCCGAGTCGGTTGGCCGCTGGCCGCGGATCGATAGTACTGGCTCGTTAGTTGATGTACCACCCGTTGACACGCGGAATGACGGAACCTGTGTCCCCAAGTCGTTCAGTTCTGTGATGTTCTGCTCGCGAATGAAATCGCCGCTTAACACAGATACCGCAACAGGGATGTCCTGCAGGCTTTCCTCACGGCGCCGAGCGGTCACCATCACCTCTTCGATAACCCGCGCCTGCTTTTCCTGTGCAATAGCCTGGGGAACAGCACTTGCCGCTGCTATCGAAACAACCAGGCTGGCCAAGGGGAAACTACCCGAGGCGATACGACCGGCTTTTGTGGCATGGATGGGCTTGTGGTTTGTCATAAGTATTATTCCGCAATGCAAAGATTGTTATTAACTACCGAGTGTGGCGATAGACCAAAGCGACCTGTCTGCTACACAAAGCACACGGTGACCTTGGATGACTCGCCTTACTTGAACACATGTTTAGAGAAGGTAAACCTCCCTTTTGGTGCTGCTAATATTTATTAATGTTATTCATTCACTGCGCGTTGCAGTTGCTTGGATATTCGCACCAGTTTTTATTTTAGTCAACATAGGTGTTCATTATGAACCAGCAAGTTTCACATCTTGACGAATGGCTATGAGGAGGTATTTTTGCCGAGATGCGGTGCTAACAATGCACCCCGTACCGGGAGACAGAAGTTGCCCACGACTGTTATCAATGCAACCCGATAAAAAGGCCATCAAGAGTAGAAAACCAGAAAAAAACCTGTAATTTCAAAACCTTAATCGCGTCATAAGCTAGTGGTTAGTTATACTTTTGACGCGTCACCAAGCACCAAAGAGTTTTGGATGTAGGCAGAAATTTCACGCCCCTGCCCTCCGCTATTCACCAAGCGTTCTGGCAACTTTCTTATGAACAGGCCCAACGAATGTCCATTGAACCCACTAATTTTGAGTCTGCGCCAGCAATCGATAATGACCCATTAGGAAATCACGACTAATCGACGCTAGCTGCCTCGCTGACAGAAACAGGGACACCCGAATAGCGAGGCATAAAATTGATAGGCTCCAAATACTTGCGCAGAGATGTGAGGCGACCCACATTGCTGCCACCATGCTCCCCAGGAGCGCCGGACGCCAGTAGCTCGCCAAACATATGGGTCATGGAAACCACATCACGCCGCAGCCCGGGGTCGGCCTTGACGATGCCGGTAATTTGACCATGTTCGGATTGAATACAGATTTCATCCTCAGGCTCCAGTCCCAAAGAGGCCATCTCATCGGGATGCATATAGGCCCAATTTACCGGGTATCGCCGCCGGGTCCGGGGAGAGTCCCGATAGGCGCTGTTCATGGCCTCCAGAATGCGCCGACAACAAAGGAAGTAAGGGCCGCTGTGGCTATTCTCGGTCGTCAATTCGGCAAGCTCTGCGGCGACGTCGTCGGGACAAAGCGCCAAGCGCCCTCCCAGGCCCTCCGGCGCGGGTCGGACATACTGCTTAGGCACTTCTGGCTGCACCCCTTGCGGGTTGGCCAAAAGCTCGTCGAAGGGCACCACGCTGTCTTTTGCCAGGTAGCGGAACATCGCTTCCGGATCGGGCTCCGCGTCCATATCAAGGGGCAAGCCCTCTTTGATGGCATCAAAATCCTTACCGTAAGACCAGTATTTGAGAGTCAAGGACAAACCCATATGTGCGGCGACCTGCCAGAAAAATGCCCAGTCGTGGATGACACCCGGCGGCATAGCAATCACCGGGCGCGTGTACTGGGCAAACGCCCGTGGATACAGACCGTCACCGGGTATACTGAGCTCGTGGCGCTCAAAGGGCTGGGAGGTAGCCACAATGTAGTCGGCAACCTTACCGGTTTCATTCACTCTGGCATCCAGGCAAACCAGCAAATCCAGTGATTCAAAAGCCGGTAAGGCGACCTCCGGGTCACCCAACGCCATTAGGGGATCGCCCCCAAAGACGATCAAGGCGCGGATTTTATCGCTACCGGGCTCGGTAATCTCTCGGGGCAGCAAGGCCGTTGGAAACTCGCCGAACAGTTGGCCAATATCTTCGCTGCGACACTTTGGTCCCCTCTCCCAGGTGCGCGACGGCGCCACCGCCATCTCGACCACTTTTCTGGGGTTTAGCGTACCGGGGTTGCGCAGCTCATCGCCCTCTCTGCGGTAGCCCCCCACCAGCGCGTTAACCACTTCGATCATATGATCATTAAGATTGGAGTGGGCGGACATCGACGGTCCCGTGCCGCTGCCGACAAAGGGCCGCTCGGCATCGCCGATCCACTTTGCCAGCATCTCCAGTTCGGCAAGGGGGATGTCGCAGCGCTTGGCAACCGTGTCAGGGGTAAAGGGCTTTGTGGCGACTTTAAGTGCGTCCAGTTGGTTGACAAACTGATCGCAAAAATCGTGATTGTAGCTATTATCCCGCAACAGAATATGGGCGACACCGGCAAACAGCGCCGCATCCTGGCCGGGCCGAGGTTGAATATGCAGATCCGCCAGCCGGGCTGTTTCGGTGCGCCGGGGGTCAACCACCACCAGTTTCATCCCTCGGGCTTTGGCGGCCATAAAAGCCTTACCGGGCGCACCGCTCTCCCCGGCGGCAAAGGGGTAGGTCTGATGGCTGACCACCGGGTTGTTACCCACCACCACCGCCAAGTCGATATCATCCAGTGCCGGTTTACCGCTGGCCATCACCCCCATCCGGCCCATGGTGACCCATTTTGCCGACTGATCGATGGTCATGGTGGAAAACAAATTGGGCGAGCCAATTGCCGACAAAAAAGACTTTTCTAACTGGGCACCCAGCACACTGCGATAGGCGCCGGTACCGTGGTAAAGGGCAATAGAGCGGGGACCGTAGCATTCCAGCAAATCTTTAAGTTTGGCGCCGATTTCCTCCAGTGCGAGATCAACATCATAAGGCGCTAGTTCACCACTTTGATTGCGCTTTAATGTATTCACCAAACGCTCTTCGGCGCTGTGAAATTCCGCGCTATTGCGCCCCTTTACGCACATGTAAGCGCCGTAGGGGGACGCACTGCCATCTCCGGACACGGCAATAATCCGATTGTCCTCGACCTCCAAGTCCATGGCGCACAGCGCGCTGCAATTGCGGCAAAAAGACTTCACTTTCTCAGGCATACTCAATCCAACTTGGCGATTACATCAGTGCCCATGCGCCGGGCATTGTCACACCACTCGGCGCGGTCGCGGCCATCGATATGGGTGGCGGCACCGGTGGCTCCCAGTTCCTTTAATCGTCCCAGTTTGTCGACAATGGCTTGGGGCTCCCAGGGCTGACCGGGACGGGTCACACTGGCGACAAAGATCTCTGGCGCTTGCTCTCGGCCCACCTTGGCGCTGTAGTCGCGCATATAGCTAATTGCCTCGGCCAGTTCCTGCTCGTCGCTAATGGAAGCGGTGCGGGCGGTACTGGACAGCGCCGCCGGGGTAAAGAACGGATACCAGCCATCGGCCAGTTCCACCGCCCGGCGGATCGCACGGCGGGAATTTCCCCCCGCTAAAATCGGCGGATGGGGTCGCTGCACCGGCATCGGTCGCAAGCGGTTTTCCCGGGCATTGAAGCCCTCCCCTTCAAATGAAAAGTTCTCTCCTGTCCACGCCGCCTTCATGGCCCGGAGAGATTCATCCATCAGCTCGTTGCGACGCTCAAAATCAATCCCCAGGGCCTTGTACTCCCCCTTCATATAGCCAGCGCCGATACCTAGCGTCAGGCGCCCACCAGAAAACACGTCCAGGGTGGCGGCAGCCCGGGCCACCACAAAGGGGTTCCGATAAGGCAATACTAAAATCCCGGTTTGTAGTCGTAACGTGGTTGTTACTGCGGCCACCAAGCTCAACATAACAAAGGGGTCTTGGGCATCGTGCCCCCCAGCGTCCAACCAGCGTGCAGTGGGACAGGGATGGTCGGTGACATTGCCACCGGCAAAGCCCGACTCCTCCAAGGTCCGCCCTACCTCACGCACGGCGTCCATGTGGAAAAATTCCTCTGCCGCATCGCTGCGGTCAAAGGGCAAAGTCGCGTTAATTTGCATAGCCGTTATTCCTTGTTGGGTTTAATGGGCGCACTCAGCCTCTGCCATCCAGAGTCCATTCGCCTTTGCTATTGCGCAGCCAGCCGCTGGATGCCCAGGTTCCGCCGTCCACCGGCATCACCATGCCGGTCACGTAACGACTCATATCGGAACAAAGGAAGGCCGCCGCATCGCCGCACTCACTATCGATACCCGGTCGCCCCAGGGGAATACGCCGCGCCACCGCCTCAAAATGGGCCTCATCGGGCTGGAACCAACTTTCCGGATCAACTGGGCCGCTAATATTGCCCCGGGTACCGGGTGTCACGGTGTAGTCCGGCGCAATGGCGTTAACCCGAATACCGTGCTCGGCAAACTCCAGCGCCGCTGAGCGGGTAAAGTTCTCCACTCCCGCTTTGCAGGCGCCGTATACCGCGTAGTTGGGCGCGGCCCTGGAGGCTTCGATACTGCTGACATTGACAATGGCACCCCCTGCACCGCCGCGAATCATGTAGGGAACTACCGCCGAGGTCAGGGAGAACACACTGCCCAGATTGAGGTCCATCAGCTTTCGCCAATTTCCGGCGTGCTGATCGAGAAAGCGGCGGCGACTGACGCCCCCGGCGTTATTCACCAATATATCGATGCGACCAAACTGGCTGTAGACCTTGTCCACCAGATCATTAGTAAACGCCGCGTCAACGACATCTCCCGAATAACAGGCTGCCTCTACCTCCAACTCGGCGAGTCGATCCCGCACTTCATCGCAGCGCTCGGCGATTCGATCGACCACTACAATGTTCGCCCCCGCTTCTGCCAACCGCAGTGCTATGGCTCGACCGATACCGCCGCCAGAACCGGTGACAATGGCCACTTTGCCCCGCAATCCCAGATCAAAATGTGGTTCCTGTTCTCCAGCCATCACTCCCCCTAACGGATTAATTTATCCTTGCGGATAGAGCGCTCCATCATGCCGAAGCTCTCTTCGCCATCCCAGCGATAGCGCACCCCGGTCTGTTGAAGAACAGGAAAATTAGGCGGCATATTGGGGCGCCCCATGGCAAAGGTGGACACCCAAGTTTGCCCTTGGATCTCGATATTGCCCCGCGGGGTTTCCAGCACACAGGACACGTCGTCGCCGTAAGGCTCAAGCCGGAACAGCCACGGTGCTTTGATTACCCGGGCCGGCATCAGCTCGCCGTCGCCATCAAACACATAGCCTTCGTTGTAGGTGGGTTTACCGTCGTCCCGGGGCGGATAGGCGTTGTAGCCAAAAGCCTTACCGCTGGGGAACAGACAGGACTGCCAGCAATGCCCCCAAAAATCCTGAACATTGCGCACGCCCTGGCGCCGTATACGCAGCCCGCTACCCTGTAAGTGATGGGTCCGCCCATCCACCTGCAAGCGACCTTCGGTGCGAAACAACTGCTCAAAGCGGTCGCCGCCCATAAAGTCGCCCTCCTGCCCCTGCAGCACATCCGAGGCCTGGGTATTCATGGTGCCCTGTATCCAGGGTGGCACCGCCATAGTGGTTTTGAGAGAGAACGCCACATCCACCTTGGGGCCCTCGCCAGGTAATGCGCCGTCCATCTGCGCCTGGGTGGTCATGACTTCAGCCTGGCCCTCAAAGGTCACATCCCAACGCTTAAAGGGCTCAACGCAGTGAAACCGTAACGGCCCGGCTCCCAGCACCGAGGGCTCACCCTCAGGTCCCATTGTCGGGTGCGCCTCTAAGGTATCCCGAACGATAAACACCCGCCCGTCGGGATAAGCCACATTCACCGATAACAAATGCCTATCCCAATCTGGGGCTACCGCCTCTACTGCAAAACGGGGAATCCCCACGATGCCCTGATCGTCAGACACCCACATATTCACCGCATCCCGCATACCCTCGATGTCGGGGCATTCTGGGAAAAAATAATCCCGCTCGGGTGGCATACCGCCGGTAAGATCGATTGTCATGACTCCCCCTGTTGTCAGGTAATTTTTACTTTCCCTACCCCGAGAAACGCTGGCAGTACCCAGCGAAATAGGGCCGCATCGCCTCGACATCGATTCCGTAACGTTGCCCTGGCGACAGCCCCTTGGGACGGGATTGGCGCTGACTTTCATTGTCCTGCCACCAGCGGGCCATACCTTCCCGGAAAGCCTCACTGACCGCCTCCCCCATCCACCCATACAAGCCGCAGACTTGCACAATGGGATCGGCCTGCATATCGCTAAAGGCAATATCGTAAAACCGGTGCTCGTGCCCCTTGTCACGAAACGCCAGTGTGCGCTCCATACCCTTTGACCAGTGCTGAAGGTTCAGCTCGATCAAGTAATCGTTATCGCTGTGCTCGGTAAAACGGCACAAAATATCGGCGTAAACATCCACCACCGACGGAATGACCTCGGCCGGATCTCGATGGGTCATTACAAAGCGCGCATCGGGAAAGGCCTTGTTAAGATCGTCGAGAAAAAGCAAATGGGTGGGGCATTTAAGCCGCCAGGGCCGGGTCGGCATCTGCCATTGCAAAAGCTTCAACACCCGGCGCTGATAGCGATAAGTCGATTCCAGATCCGCGTCCAACAACCACGCCGAATAGCGAGGCACATAGGCAAAGGCCTGAAAGATATGGGATTTAAAATCCAGTGCCATAAGGTCTTGGCACTCCGCCGCCTCTTTGCCCCCGGAAGGCGTGTGGGATTGCAGACCCGCGCGCTGCTGTTTTTGCCGCTCCTCCACCGCCCGCGGGTCATCGCCCTCCACCGTTCCCGGCGGCGGGCAGGGCTGCGCCGCCTCCCAGCGCCGCAGGTAGCGAATTTCGGGGTCTTCGGCCAGCAGAAAGGACAGCGCCGTCGATCCGGTTCTGGGCAGGGACAAACCAAACAAGGGCTTGTCGATAGGCTCGTCATCGATTTCCGGGTGGCGGCGATACCACTCCTCCACCTGCAAGCGCTGGGTGAGATGGGTAACAATCCGGTGGCTGAGAAATTGCTCACCCAACTCGTTGAGGCGAGCCTCCTGGGACAGAGAGTCAGTGAGCACTTCCAGTCCCTCTCGGAAGCTATCGGGACCAAAGTCAGACAGCCCCGATTGACGCTGCGCCTGGTCCATAAAGGCTTTGGCTGTTTGCATAGTTGACTCTTATCGTTTTTGTTTACCCTGCCGGGTGGTTTTTTTGTGCTTACAGCACGGGTTTTATTTGGGCTTTCTGCGGCCCTTTATTCGTTGGGCACTCTGTCGAATGTGTATTTGCAATTCCATAGCACGGGTTTCGCCCTGCTGGGCGACTGACTTTCTCTTTGCTTGTCCAAAGAGAAAGTAAGCAAAGAGAAAAGACACCCTGCAGAGCCGCTGCTGGCAAAAAGACGCCAGCAGTTCCTTGCGCTTCTCGGGCCAAAACGGGCGCTGCGGAACTCGCTTCGCTCAAACAGTCCTCGCGCTTATTCCGTTTTGTCCCTGCGATGCTCAGCGGCCCTGAAGGGGCCCGGGGGTGCCACACGGAGAAAATGATGTTCTTTTCCAGCTACTGGCACCGGGGGTTTATTCCCCTTTGAGCTCGCCGAGCATCGCAGCCATTCAATGAAAGGCTTTTAGCGAGGACTGTTTGAGCCGTCAGGCGAGTTCCGCAGCGTTTTCATTGAATGGCGAGAAGCGCAGGGTAGCCGAAGGCCGAGCGATAGGGTGGCGTTTCTTTTGGTTCCTTTTCTTTGGCCAAACAAAGAAAAGGAACTCGCCCAGCAGGGCGAAACCCGTGCTATGGAATAGCAAATATCCCCTCGACAGCGTGCCCGCAGGGCGAGGGCCAAGCACGGCCCAAACGAAACACCCGCTATCCCTATGCCAATACAAACAACGACAAAGCCGCCCCAAAACGCGCGTAGCGCAAAAGCTTACACCCCCCCCATGCACAGGTACTTAATCACCTGATACTCATCCATTCCGTACTTGGAGCCCTCGCGCCCGTAGCCGGATTGCTTCACCCCACCAAAGGGCGCCACTTCATTGGAGATAATCCCGGTGTTAATTCCCACCATGCCGTATTCCAGCGCTTCGGCAATTCGCCATACCCGGCCGATATCCCGACTGTAAAAGTAGGATGCCAAGCCAAACTCGGTATCGTTGGCCAGAGCTACCACTTCTTCGTCTGAACTAAAGCGGACGATCGGCGCCACCGGGCCAAAGGTCTCTTCCCGGGTAATCAACATTTTCTGATTGACGTTGGCCAGTACGGTAGGCTTAAAGAAGTTACCGCCCAGCTCGTGGCGTTCACCGCCAGCTATAACGGAGGCACCATGTTGCACAGCGTCGGCTATATGTTCTTCTACTTTGATAACCGCGCCGTCATCAATCAAAGGCCCTTGGTTGACACCCTCTTCGGTGCCGTTGCCCACCTTCATGCCGTTAACCGCCTCAGCCAGTTTTTTGGCGAACTCGTCGTAGACTGAGTCGTGGACGTAGAGGCGGTTGGTGCACACACAGGTTTGCCCGGTGTTGCGGAATTTCGACATCATCGCGCCTTCAACGGCGGCGTCGATATCGGCGTCGTCAAATACGATAAAGGGCGCGTTGCCGCCCAGTTCCAGCGACAGCTTTTTCAGAGTCGGCGCGCACTGCTCAGCGAGTTTGCGACCTACTTCGGTGGAGCCGGTGAAGGACAATTTGCGAACCGTTGGGTTGGTGGTTAACTCGGCGCCAATCACCCGGGATTTCCCGGTCAGCACGTTAAACACACCGGCGGGTATGCCGGCCTGTTCGGCCAATGCTGCGAGAGCCAGGGCGGTAAAGGGTGTCGCGTCGGCAGGGCGGACCAGCATGGTACAACCGGCTGCCAGTGCCGGCGCCGCCTTGCGGGTAATCATCGCCGCAGGGAAATTCCACGGGGTGATCGCCGCGCAGACTCCCACCGGCTCCTTGACCACCACCAAGCGTTTGTCGGCGGCGGGTGTGGGAATCACATCACCGTAGGCGCGCTTGCCCTCTTCCGAAAACCACTCGATGAATGACGCCGCGTACTGGACTTCACCCCGAGCCTCCGCCAGGGGCTTGCCCTGCTCGGCGGTCATGATCTGAGCGATGTCTTCGGCATTGTCCTGAATCAGATTAAACCAGCGGCGCAGATAGGCGCAGCGCTCTTTGGCGGTAAGGGCTTTCCAGTCCTTCCAGGCGACGTCGGCATCGGCAATGGCCTGGCGGGTTTCCGCCTCGCCCAAACAGGGAATCTCGCCCAGTTTTTCGCCGGTTGCGGGATTGGTAACGGTGGTGCGGGTAGGCGATTCGGCATCTACCCACTGGCCGTTCACATAGGCTTGTTGACGAAACAGTTCGGGGTTATTGAGTGACAACATAACGTTGCTCCAAATAAAACGCGGCGCACATCGATTCAATGGGCACCGCGGAGAGTCATACTATCTGAGACGTGGACAGGGCTACTCGGGAGCGCCCAGGTACTTGTCCATTTCCCGATGCATATTGATGATCATTTTTTCATAGTTTTCCGCAAGCCATATTTGCTTACAACCCAGGGAATGCAATCCCTTTTGCATGCGGGGGATATTGCCTAAATCCTGGCGGGGAATTTCTCTGACCTGATCCGGGTCTTGATAGTCGGTGACGTCCTCCCGAATCGCCCGAGGCACAGGCTCACCCTCAGGATAGGTCTTGGTAGAGAGGATTTCGAAGGTGCATTTATCCGGGTCGCGGGGGTCCGGCAGCACCCGATAGATCATCGCATTACCGGCGTTGGGCAGAATCATCAAATTGGGGAAGATAAAAAACTCCCCGCCCCACATGGCCAAGACCTCGGGATCAGGCTTGGGCATGGGCCGTTTTTTCATTGCCGCATCGGTATACAGGGCTTTGACAAACTCGGCACCCAGGCTGGAGCCCTCGGGGATAGGTTTACCTTTTAAAGAACGCGCCAGCTCAACGTCAGCCTTGAGCACCTGCGCATCCATGCCCTCCGCCAGCAGATTCAAACGGTCAGCCATGGCATCGACCGGGTCGACATCATCGGGGTAGTTGGTTTTACCCTGCATCGCGGTGTTTTTACCGGCGTAAAAGCGACCGTGACCGTAGTCAAAGGCGTCGGTGACGATATTATGGTGGGTATAGTCAACCTCTTGGCTTGGATCATCGCCATACACCACTTCGGCGGCTTTGACTTCCAGCTGGGGGTGAGTGGCGGGAACGTGATAGCCCTCAAAAAACGCTTCCTGGGCAACTTTCCAGTTGGAGGGCACAGGGATGGCCTTCCACCAGTAATTGCGCATATCGGCGATAGCCAGGTCTTCCAACAGCTGCTTTACCGGTGCAATGAAGTCATCAAACGGAACGGGGTTTTTATCAAAGTTGATAAAAATAAAGCCGGCAAATACAACGTGCTGTACCTCGCGCAGCGCCACGTCTTTGTCTTCCAGCTGACCGCTCTTAAACTCCTGGCGTTCCAGTACAAATTTGTTATTGCCCTGCAAGTCCCAGCGCCAGCCGTGAAACGGACAGATGATTCGCCCTTTCTCGAAATGGCCGCATCCACCATCTGATAGCGCCGTGCCGCGGTGAGGACACACATTATGGAAGGCTTTGATATCCCCTTCTTCGGTACGGAGGATAATCACCGACTGTGTGCCGATATTGTAGGTGGTGTAATCTCCTGCTTCGGGAATTTCGTCCAGTCGCGCTGCCGCTTGCCAGACCTTACTCCACAGCCGCTCAAATTCCAGCTTCAGGAACTCCGCATCGGTATAGCGCCCGGTACGGATGCCGTGGGAGAGCAGTTTCCAGCTCTCCGGCCATTCTTCGGCAGACTTTTGCGAAGCGATAACACTCATCACACAATCTCCGCGATTTTGGCTCCCACTTCATAGGCTTCACCGGTTTCGGCGATGACCTTCAAGGTCCCACTGGCGGGTGCCTCAATTTCCTGAACGGATTTATCCAGCTCCAAGGTGTACAAGGGCTGTCCCTTCTCGATAGCTGCGCCATCTTCAGCCAGCCACTCAGTCAGAGTAGCTTCCTGGGTAGAGAAGCCGATAGATGGAATGCAAACGTCTGTACTCATTGTGTTTTCCCTTTAGTTATAAGTCTTCGAGGGTTAATTCGTTTTCGCCGATTGGTTGCCGCCCCTTATTTCCCTTCTATTTACCTTCAAGGGTGTCGCGGATAGCTTGCTCTATATCACTGGCCTGATACAAAAAGGCCTTGTGCTCCAATACCCGAGCAAAGGGCACCGCAGCGTCCTTGGAGGCAACCCGCTTGATGGGGGCCTTCAATTTGCCAAAGCAGTGTTCTTGAATCCGTGCGGCGACTTCAGCGCCCACACCAAAGCTGCGCACCGCCTCGTGGGCAATCACTGCGCGACCAGTTTTATTCACCGACTTCACAATAGTGTCGGTATCCAGCGGCGACACCGTGCGCAGATCGATAATCTCCACCGAGATGCCGTCCTCTGCCAGCTTATCCACCATGGCACGCATATCTTTGAGGGGGCGACCGTAGCTGATAAAGCTAACGTCGGTGCCCTCGCGCTCCACATTGGCCTTACCCAGCGGAATACTGTAGTTCTCTACCTCGGGCGCAGGTCCCTTGTCGGCGCGGGTCAGCGCGTCTTCGATAAAGAGGCAGGGGTCGGGATCGTCGATACAGGCGCGCAGCAGGCCAACGGCCTCCGCGGGGGTAGAGGGAATCACCACCTTCATACCCGCGGTATGACAGAACCAGGCTTCCAGCATGTCCGAGTGTTGACCGGCGGCGCTCATACCGGCACCGGTGCGGGTGCGGATGGTAATGGGCACATTGGTCTGGCCGCCGGACATAAAACGCAGTTTGGCGGCGTGGTTAACGATCTGGTCCATGGCTACGGTGATGAAGTTCATCAGCATGATTTCCGCAACCGGCTTTTTACCGGCCAAGGAGGCGCCAATCGCGGCACCGATGATGGCCTGCTCGGAAATCGGGGTGGTCCGCACCCGCTCATTGCCGTGTTTGTTGCCCAGTCCAGCGGTTACTTTAAAAACGCCGCCGCCTTCTTTTTCGCCGATGTCTTCACCCAGCAAAATCACATTGGGGTCAGCGGTCATCGCCTCGTCTAGGGCGCGGTTGTAGGCCTGGGTAAAAGTAATCTTATCAGTCATTATTACGCCGCTCCGTAAACATCTTTATAAATTTCGTCCAATTCTGGGTCGGGGCTGGATTTGGCAAATTCCACAGCCGCATCAAACTCGGCTTGGATTTCACCTTCCAACGCTTCCAGATCGGCCTCGGTCGCGACACCGGAGTCCAGCACCTGTTGACGGGTCAGGACGATGGGGTCCTTGGCCATCTCGGCTTCAAGTTCTTCTTTGGGAATGTAGGGCGCCTGATCGCCAAAGTAGTGCCCCATATAACGGAAGGTATTCGCCTCGATCAAGGTAGGACCCTCGCCGGCACGGGCCCGGGCCACCGCGTCGCGCATGGCGGTCCACATTTCACCGGCGTCGTTGCCGTTTACGCTGACTCCAACCATGTTGGGGCCATAGGCGGTGGCGCGATCGGCGATACGCTCAATCGGTGTGGAATCTTCGTAGGCCGTACACTCTTGGTAGCGATTGTTTTGGCAGAGGAAAATCGTCGGTAACTTCCAGATGGCGGCCAGGTTCAGGGCCTCGTGGAAGGCACCGATATTGGCGGCGCCGTCACCGAAGGTGGCAACCGATACCCGGTCTTCGCCATTAAGCTGGGACGCCCAGGCCAGGCCGTTGGCAATAGGCATGCTGCTGCCCACCACCCCGGTGGTCACCATCACCCCAGAGGCAGGGTGAGTGATATGCATTGCGCCACCCTTGCCCTTACAGGCGCCGGTGGCCTTCATGAAATATTCGGCCAACAACACATCCAGGGGCATGCCCTTGGCGACTTGGTCGTGAATACCCCGATAGATCGTGCACAAGTAGTCCTTGGCTTCGAGATGAACCCCCATTGCAGCGGCTACAATTTCTTGGCCGCGGGGTGAGTAGTACACCGGGTGCATGGCACCGGAGCGGATCAAGCCCCGAATGTTGTCATCGACCATGTAAATCCGCAGTGCTTTTTTATAGACCTCGTACAGGTCTTTCGAGGTGAAAGTATCTGAAGCGCCCATAAGATTCTTCGCTTATTTTTTCCAGTGAATTGAGCTTGAGATTATTGCTATATTATTCAACAATGGTGTTTAATTTAAATCCCAAGGGCGCGAATGTAAAGAGCCCTGTCGGAAGAAAATTTACGCATTGCGCTCCCGGGTAGATTCAGCCCAGGAGTCGACAATAAGATTCATTTGCATACATGAGTTGCAGTGTTAAAAGGGCATCGACGCCGAGGGCTCAGCCGAGTAAGGCAGCACCACCAGGCCCGCAGCCCGTACGCTGCAATAAGAAACTGCAATTAAAGCCAATAGAGCAATAAGCCCCAAGGCGAGGAGAGAACTCCACTCACCTTCACCTTGAAAATCAATTAAGACAATAAGTTCGGAGAACGCCATGTCCAACGCCGCCCAACTCAGCCCTGCTGTCGACAAACCCGATCACGTTGCCGACGACTTGGTATACGATTTCGATTTTTACGCCGACCCGGGCCTGATCGAGCGAGGCCACGCCCGAGCCGTAGAAGTCAGCAAAGAAGCGCCGCCGATATTCTGGACACCACGCCAGGGCGGACACTGGATCATTCGCGGGCACAAAGCCGTGTTTGACGTGTCTCGGGACACCGACAAATTCAGCAACGGACCGATCTCCTACGAGGAGCTCCAGGAGATTCTCAAGTCCCTTCCTGAGGATTACCCCAAACCCTTGATCCCCACGCCAATTACCCTGGATCCGCCGCACCACACCATGTTTCGGCTGCCACTACAGCGCGCGTTTTCACCCAAGGCGATGAAGAAAATTGAGGGCGATATTCGCACGCTGGCGGCGGACTTGATCGAAAAATACAAGCCCCAGGGCGGCTGCGAGTTTATGGGCTCCATCGCCGAGCCACTACCAGTGACAGTATTTTTGAAAATTTTCGGCCTTCCCATAGAGAAGCAGGACGAATACCGGGCGCTGGTGAAAGAACACCTGGCCAATACCGATTTCGAGCCATCTGCTGTACAGGAACGGCTTCGCAAAGTGGCTGCGGTCATGCACGACACCATCATGGAGCGCAAAGACAACCCCCAGGACGATGTTATTTCCTTGCTTTGGAGTGCAGAGTTTGACGGCCAACCCGCCACCATCCACGACCTGGAAAATTACTGCGTGATGATTTTCGTGGCGGGGCTGGACACCGTCATGAACGGCATGGGCATCGGCGCCAACCACCTAGCCACCCACCCCGAGCTCCAGGCCGAGCTGCGCGCCAATCCGGACAAAGTCCCCGCCGCGACGGAAGAAATCCTGCGCCGCTATACCTTCACTCTGCCGCCACGCTTTGTGAAGGAGGATATGGAGTTTCAGGGCGTGACCATGAAGAAAGGTGAAAAAGCGGTACTGCTGCTGCCCACCGCCGATCTGGACCCCAATGAGTTCGACTCGCCAGAAGAATTCAACCTGGCCCGGGAAAGCGTCCACATTGCCTTCGGCGCCGGTCCTCACCGCTGCCTCGGCTCTCACCTTGCTCGCATCGAGCTCAACATCCTCTATGAGGAAATGCTGGCCCGCCTGCCAGAATTCCGCCTCAATCCCGATCACCCGGTTCAGTACCACGGCGGCCCGGTATGGGGACCGGAAGAACTGCATTTGCTGTGGTAGGCGTTTTTACCGCAATAGTGAAAGGCGTTCGCCGCCGTCGTGCCCTCCTTGGCAGCGACGGCCGAGCGCCTTTTGCGTTGTGGAGCGACCAAAGTTCGCTGTGCCAGCGATGTTCAATCGCGCTGCTATCTGTTAGTTTCTTAGCGTCATCACAATGAAGCCATAATATTAGCGCCAACTTAATGTCGGTAAGATAAACACTCGGCGCTCCTCACAAGCGCAGAATCCGTATCGGTATGGGTATTTGATGGGTATAGAATACAGAGACATCCCCATCGGTCTTCGCAGCCGCGCACTCCTGACTCTTATGCGCCTGGTTGCTCCGCCGATGATGATGCAAATGGCCAGTTCCAGCCCAGCAGTGCTTGCGAAGTTGCAAAAGCGAGTGCGAACCCTGCCCTGGCCCGATGTACCCGGCATTGCCATCGCCGAGCAAAATCTCAACGACATTCCCGGCCACGTACTTGGCGATTTGTCGGACACCAGCAAGCCGGTGGCGCTGTGGCTGCACGGCGGAGCCTTTTTACTGCCTGCCTCCAATATGCACCTGTCCACCTGCGCCCAATACTGTAAGTCACTGGGTATCGCGGCGTTTATGCCTGACTACCGCTTGATCCCCGAACACCCTTACCCCGCCGGACTGGACGACTGTGAGCAGGCCTACCACGCCTTACTGGAACTGGGCTTCGCACCGGAAAAAGTGGTTCTGATCGGCGATTCGGCGGGTGGCAATCTCATATTTGGGCTGATGCGGCGTATCCGCAAAAACCACATCCCCATGCCAGCCTGCGCCATCGCCATCTCGCCACTGGCCGAGCTTGGACGAGCGTACTATCCCCCAACCCTGTATATGCGCCGGCTCCGGGACCCCTTGTTACCGCTGGCGGCTTTGCCTAAACTCGCCGAGGCCTACTGCGGCGAAACCGATGGCTCTCACCCGGAGTTATCGCCACTGTATATGAAATTAGTGGGGCTGCCGCCCGTGTTTATTCTTGCCAGCAGTAATGAAATACTCATGGATGACGCTGTTCATCTAGCCGAGCGCTGCATAGAGTCCGGGGTGGAAACCGAATGTCACGTCTGGCCAAGGCTTCCCCACGCCTTTCCGCTGTTTGAGCGAATTTTTCCCGAGGCGAGACAAGCCCTGGATGAAATGGTTGAATTTACCCAGCGGCATTTGCCGGGCACTAAGCCAAGTACTAAGCCAGTAGCCGGTGAGCTCCACGGTAAGCCGGCTGCCAGCTAATCCCGGTAATCACGCCACCGGCTCGACAATTTAAGGACCCTTTGCATGCCCTCTTCACCCAGCCCTGAACTATCGATCAAGTACAAGCATTTGCAGCTTAGCCTGCGGTCGCGGATCACACTGTTTTTTATGCGTGTGGTGGGCAAACCACTGCTATCACGGATGATGCGAGGCAGCATCCGCAAAATCTCCAACTTCCAAGTACTGACCGCCTCGATGGAGGCGCCCAAGCACGGCATTAACATCGATTACCAGATTCTGGGGCGCTCTCCAGGCCACACACTGGGCGATATCAGCCGAACCGATCAGCCCATTATTCTATGGCTCCATGGCGGTGCTTTCATAATGCCTGCGGCGCCCAACGCCCATTTGGATACCGCCGCGAGACTGTGCAAAAAGTTGGGCATTCCCGCCTTTGTTCCCGATTACCGGCTGGCCCCCATGCATCGCTTTCCTGCGGCCTTGGACGACTGCGAAGAGGCTTACATGGAACTGCTGAGCCGCGGCTTCGCGCCGGAGCGCATCGCGCTGATCGGTGACTCCGCGGGCGGCAACTTGTTGTTTGGTCTATTGCAACGATTACGCAAGCGTGGAGTCGAAGCCCCAGCATGTGGGATTCCGGTGTCACCCGTAACTGAGCTCAGCCGAATACACGGTTTGCCCTCCCGTGGGCGGTTGCGCAAAGGAGACGTCTTACTACCGATCTCGGCGTTTTCCAGCCTGGGCGAGGCCTATATTGGCGAGCACGATGCCAGCGATCCGGAGATGTCACCCTTGTATATGGATTGCCAAGGCCTGCCGCCACTACAGTTTTTTGTCAGTGACAACGAAGTGTTGATGGACGATGGGCTGTATATGGCGCGGCGCTGCCACGAGGCGAGCGTCGATACCGAGTGTCACCTGTGGCCCTCATTGCCCCACGCCTTCCCGCTGTTTTACAACATGTTCCCTGAAGTTGCCGACGCACACGATGAAATGGCGGACTTTATCTCCCGCCACATCGCCACCAAGACAGAAGCAGCCAGTGATACGGAGGCCGACGCTGCGTCTGTCGCCTGACGACGCAGCCGCCGTCATTTTCGCCGTCTCTTAGTCGCTGAGTTCGGCGCGGACTTCCCGCTTCAGAATCTTGCCGGCCCCAGACAGCGGCAGTGGCTGCTGACGAATCGTCACGCCGCGGGGCCGCTTGTAATCCGCCAGTTGGCTGCGGCAGTGTTCGAGGATTTGCGCTTCAGTTAAATCGGCAT
The DNA here is from genome assembly GCF_016132545.1 of Spongiibacter nanhainus. GTDB lineage: Bacteria > Pseudomonadota > Gammaproteobacteria > Pseudomonadales > Spongiibacteraceae > Spongiibacter > Spongiibacter nanhainus. Next base: position 1,402,735 of record NZ_CP066167.1, on the reverse strand, counting down.
CAGCAGCCAATACCACCACAGCGTGGACCGCTTCGCCCCATTTATCGTGGGGCAGCCCCACCACACAGCACTGAGCCACCCCCGGCAGGTCGTACAACACTTGCTCGACCTCGATGGTATAGACGTTCTCGCCGCCGGAAATCACCATGTCCTTGATGCGGTCGACAATATAGACAAAGCCCTGCTCGTCCATATAGCCGGCATCGCCGGTGTGCAACCACCCATCTCGTAGCGCCGCAGCGGTCTCCTCTTCGCGATTCCAGTAACCCTGCATCACCTGGGGGCCCCGGGCCACAATCTCGCCGTGCTCTCCGTTCGGTACCGCAACACCGTCTTCATCCACAATGCGGACCTCGGTGCCCATCATTGCCCGGCCCGCCGAACGGGCCTGGGGCAGATAGTTGTCGCCACTGCCATGCCAGCGTTTTGGCAGAATAGTCAGCACCGGAGAGGCCTCAGTCTGGCCGTAGAGTTGGCACAGCTCCAGCTCGGGATAACGCTGCAGCATTTGCTTGGTAAGCGCCTCGGGCATTGGCGAGGCGCCGTAAAACAGGCGCTCCAGAACCTTGAAACAGCGATCCGCCAGCGCGGGTTCTAACATCACCATCTGAATCATAGTGGGCACCAACACAGTGACATTGACGTGCTGCTGCTCAACGACCTCCGCTAACGCCGCCGGAGAAAACTGCCGCAGAATAACGTGACAACCACCCAGCTGACTGACCACATGGGTAAACAGCGAATCGGCGATGTGAAACATTGGCGCGGCATGCAGGTAACGCACCTCCCCCGCCGCCAGAGCACAATCTGCAATCAGCGCAATACTGTGGCTGACGTGATTGTCGTGGGAGAGCAATACGCCTTTGGAGCGCCCCGTGGTGCCGCCAGTATAAAAAATACTGGCAATGTCTCTGCCGCCACACTCGCAGCGGGGCAGAGGCTTGTGATCGGCTATAAGCTCATCGTAATGGTGACTCGAGTCCGGCGCCTCGCCGTCGTCAGCCCACACCACCTGTAGCGAGGCCAGCAGATCGGGATTCAAAGCCGCCGCGGTGGCCCAATTCATCTTGTCCACCACCAGCACTTTGGCACCACAATCCTGCAGTGCATACTCCACCTCTGGAGCCGTCCAGCGAATATTGATAGGCACAGTGGCGGCCCCCAACCACTGGGCGGCGTAGTTTGTCTCGATATTGCGATAGGTATTGCCCAGCAAGGTTGCAACACGGCCGCTTTGGGCTGTCCCCAAACTGGCAAAACCTGCGGCCAAACGGCCCACACGCTCGCACAACTCACTCCAGGTCAAGGCGGTGCCACCGTCGAAGATGGCAGTCTCTGTTGGAATTCTCTGCAGATTCCGCAGCAGGCAATCTGTTGTGTTCAAATCACATTCTCCTAGCTAAGCCAGTGGAATATGGCCCAGTGGTAAATTGAGCCCCCGGTTTGGCGATGCACTCAATCCTGCCACACTCAGCGATGCGCTTGTTGTCTGGCAGGGACCAAGAAGTTATCGGCTGCGGTGACTATTGTCTTTGGCATGTTCCCTAAAATACGCGGGGGTCACGCCCGCCCAGCGTTTAAAGGCCTTGCTGAAGGCGCTCTCATCTGAAAAGCCCAGTGCGGTGGCAACATCGGTCACGGCGTCGCCAGATTCCAGCATCTCCTCCGCAAGGTGCTGCAACAGGCGACTGCGCAGCAGCTTGAAAGTAGTGCCCTCCTCCTGCAGCTTGCGAACCAAGTGGCGGCCACTCATACCGAGTTGCTCGGCAATACGCTCCTTGCCCCAACCCGGCTGCTGCCGAATCAATGCCTGCACTTCACTGCTAAAGCCGGCGTGCTCCAGGTCTTTCAGCATCTGATCGGCCAAACTGCGTAGCTGATCCCGCATGGTGCGGTTGGTCTGAATCAATGGCGTCGATTGCAGCGCCGGCGCAAAGACCAAGGCATTGCAGGGTGCATTAAAACTGACCGGAGCCTGCAAGAGCTCCGGGTAAAACTCAGACTGATCGCCAGGCGGACTGATAAAAAGCACCCGCTCGGCTTCAAAGCGACCACCTGTGACCCAACGCGCCATATTCAACACGCAGGCCAGCACCGTCTCGACCCGCTCACGGCGGCGTATCTGATAGTGAGGCTCGTACACCAACTGGCAAAACGAACCCTCGTGAATCAAGGAAAAATCCCCACCCTCCCCGACAATAGGGTGGTACTCCAGCAGCAGCTCCAGGGCCTCTCCCTGGGTTTCACAGCTCATTAACAGCATGCCCACCAGGTCCAGGTGACCGACCTGTAGCTCCAAACCCAACCGCAAACCGGCCAGGGGGTCATCCGCGGCCTTGCAGTAGTCCTCCCAGATGTCGTCCTGAAGGGACATCGGTGTGCGTCCGCCCTGCTCTACCTGCTCCAGCAGTGATGGCGAGATTGGAATACCCCGGCGCTCTGCCGCCTGCAAAATGCCCTGGGTGTAGGACAGCGTGACTGAAGTTTTATCTGTCATTGTCCTGAATTGTCCAGCGGGAGTCCCGAATGAGCCATCACAAGCCTTGGCGAAACGATTATTCTTGTAGTCATAAGATCATAACAGATTGGAGTCGCCGCGATGTACGCCGTTATTGGAGCCGGGCCAATGGGTCTGGCCGCTGCCCGCAATTTGCAAAAGTACGACATTCCCTTTGTGGGCTTTGAGTTGTCCTACGACGTTGGCGGCCTGTGGGACATCGACAATCCCCACAGCACCATGTACCAATCTGCCCATCTCATTTCCTCCCGGCGCATGACAGAGTACGCCGAATTCCCCATGGAAGACGGTGCGCCCTACCCCCACCACAGCGAGATGCGGGCTTATTTTCGCGACTATGCCCGCCACTTTGGCCTCTACCAGCACTATCGCTTCAATACCCGAGTGACAGAGGTAAAACCCATCGGGGACGAGTGGCAAATCACCTACCAAAAAGATGGCGTCGAAAAGCGCGATGTATTTCAAGGGGTGCTGATCGCCAACGGCACATTGCACAAGCCCAATATGCCCCAACTGCCCGGCGAATTTGATGGCGAGCTGATGCACTCCGCAGAGTACTGCTCTGCCGACGTTTTTGAGGGCAAACGTGTTCTGGTGGTGGGGTGTGGCAACTCGGCCTGCGATATTGCCGTGGACGCGGTGCACCGGGCCCGCTCAGTGGATATGTCGGTACGCCGCGGCTATTACTTTCTGCCAAAGTTTATTGCTGGCCGCCCCACAGATACCCTTGGCGGCAAAACGCCCCTGCCCCGGCCACTTAAACAGAGAGTGGATGCCGCCATGGTCCGAATGGTGGTGGGCAAACCCTCTGACTATGGCCTGCCCGATCCCGACTACAAAATGTACGAATCCCACCCGGTGATCAACTCACTGGTGCTGCACCACCTGGGTCACGGCGATATCACACCGCGGCCTGCCATTGATCTGGTTAGTGGCAACACGGTGATTTACAGCGATGGCAGCAAGGCCAAATACGACCTGATTTTGATGGGCACCGGCTACAAACTGGACTACCCCTTTATCGACCGCGAATTATTAAACTGGCGGGACGGCGATGCTCCCTCCATGTACCTCAACTGCTTCCACCCCCAGCAACCCTCGCTGTTTATGATGGGGATGATCGAGGCAACGGGGCTTGGCTGGGAAGGCCGTAACGAGCAAGCCGAGTTGGTGGCGCTGTATATTAAACAGCGCGAGGCCGGCGCAAAGTCCGCCGATAAACTCACCGCCACCATTAAGAACTTTGGCGGCCAGCGTATGGATGGCGGCTACGACTATCTGCAATTGGAGCGGATGGCCTACTACGTTCACAAAGAGACCTATCGCCGCACCATTCGCCAACACACCCGGGCACTGAAAGCCGATCTCACCGCACCCATGAAGGCCAGCGCCGCCGGCGCTCGCTAAGGAATCGGTGGGCCGCCAATATGTACTCGGATATTCCCGTTCACTTCAGCACCCAGAGCGTTATTCTCCTCAACGTCATTCTGGCGGGCATGATCTTTGGCATTTCCATGAGTTTGACCAAGGAGGATCTGACTCGGGTTCTGCGCTACCCCCGCGCCCCTATTGCCGGGCTGATTGCGCAATTTCTATTGCTCCCTGCACTGACCGGCCTCGCCTGCTGGGCCTTTGCCATTGAACCAGAGTTGGCTTTGGGCATGATTCTGGTCGCGTCCTGTCCGGGGGGAACATTTTCCAACATCATGACTTGGCTGGGACGGGCCTCGGTACCGGTTTCCATCAGCATGACCGGGGTATCCAGTTTGTCGGCGATTATCATGACGCCGCTCAACTTCAGCCTCTACAGTTACCTGAATCCCTACACCCGGCCACTGATGCGGGATATCGCCATCGACCCCATCAATATCTTTGCCCTTGTCTTGTTGGTTCTGGTACTGCCAATGCTGTTGGGTATGGCCTTCGGTAAGCGCCACCCGGCACTGACACAAAAAGCCGAAAAACCCATGCGGATAGTGACCCTCGCCGTATTCCTGCTGTTCGTTGTGGTGGCTTTTTCCAATAACCAGCAGGCCATCACCCAGTACGCCGATCAGGTGCTGATCTTTGTGGCCCTGCAAAACCTCGGCGCACTGCTGCTGGGTGACCTCTGTAGCCGGGCAATGCGACTGAGCCAGGCCGATCGTCGCGCAGTCACCATGGAGGTAGGCATCCAAAACTCGGCACTGGGTCTCACCATCATCTTTACCTTCTTCCCACAGGTTGGGGGGATGACCTTGATCGCCGGCTTCTGGAGTTTCTGGCACTTGTTAGTCGGCCTGCTACTGGCAATGTATTGGGCCAAAACTGCGGAGGATGTATGCCTGACACCATCCTGATAACCGGCGCTGCGGGTTATATCGGCAGCAAACTCTGTGAACGCCTGCAGGATAGCTACAACATCGTTGGCATCGATATCCGCGAGCCCAGCCGCGAAGTCGGCAAGTTTATTCGCTGCGATATCCGCGACCCGATCCTGAAGCACATCGTAAGAGAGTACGAGATTGACCGGGTGGTACACCTGGCGTCGGTACTGGAAAGCAGCAAAGACGAGCAGCGCGACTACGATATCGATGTCAATGGCACTCGCAATGTTGTAGAGGCCTGCTTGGAAAGCAAGGTCAAGCAGTTGATCGTGACCAGCTCTGGCGCTGCCTACGGTTATCACCCGGATTCCCCGGCATGGCTGGACGAGCAGGACCCGCTGCGCGGCAATGACGAAATCCCCTACGCGCGCCACAAACGCCTGGTTGAGCAGTACCTGGCAGATATTCGCCGGGATCACCCTGAGCTTAAACAACTGGTTTTGCGACCGGGCACAGTACTGGGCGCCAATACACGCAACCAGATCACCAACTTGTTTGAAAAGCGCATGGTGCTGGGCATTGCCGGTTCAAACTCGCCCTTTGTATTTATCTGGGACGAGGACCTGTTGGGCGTTATCGAGAAAGGGATTAAAGAACAGCAGCAAGGGATATTTAACCTTGCCGGCGATGGCTGTTTGACCATTGCCGAAGTTGCCCAGCGCTTGGGTAAACCGCTGTGCAAAATTCCCGCTGCACTGATCCGTGGCGCACTGACGGTTGCTCACGCCTTGGGGCTAAGCCGCTATTCCCCGGTACAAGTTAAGTTTATTCGCTACCGGCCGGTACTCAGCAACCGGCGTTTAAAGGAGGAGTTTGGCTATTCCCTGAAAATGACCTCATCCCAGGTATTCGACTATTTTCTCGAACACGCCCGTGCCCGAGGACAAATAAAATGAGTGGCCACAACACGATTATTACTGGCGCGGCCAGCGGCCTGGGTTGGGCCATGACGCAGGTGTTATTGAGCCGGGGTGACTCGGTGCTGATGATTGACAGGGATCAGTCACTGCTTGAACAGCGACAGCGGGAAAGCAACGACCCCAAACTCCATATCGGCGTGGCAGACCTCTCCACCAGCGACGGCATCGATGCTGCAATCGCGCTTATTCACGCGACCTTTACACGGGTCGACATCCTCATTAACAACGCCGGCATCACCCACCGCTCACTGGCGGCTAACACCCGGCCTGAGGTCTTTCGCCAGGTGATGGCCGTGGACTGGCAGGCGCCGGTCGAACTGGCAACCGCCCTGCTTCCCAAACTCCGCGCCAGCCGGGGCAGCATCGTCAATATTGGCTCCATGGCAGGTTGGATGCCGGTGCTGGGGCGCGCTGCCTATTGCAGCGCCAAATCGGCGCTGGGGCAGTTTTTTGAAGTATTGCGGGCCGAGGAGCGAGACCAGGGCGTGCACGTATTGATGGTGTATCCCGCCTTCGTCAACACCAACATTGAGCAAAATGCCCTGGGCGGCGACGGCGGACGAGCCCGGCACGCCCGCTCAACCGTCGGCGGCGTCAGTGAAGCGGCGCCCCTGGCAAAGCAGATTATCCGCGCTCTGGAAGGCCGCAAACCTCGCCTCTTTCCACATCGCGGCATTTACCTGGCTAGCCTGTTGTGGCGCCTGCTACCCGACCTATTTCATGTGGCTATGCGGCGTAAATTCGCTGTCGAGTTAAGGCAACACTAATGGCTATCTCAACCGGTACTGGACGCTAAGGTGGATCCGTGGATTTGGCTGGGGCTGAGCATCTTCGTCGGTTATGGCATTGCCGCCATCACCGGCTTCGGCAGTGTGATTATCGCGCTGTCGATGGGGGCATTGATGCTGCCAATAGCCACTATGCTGCCGGTATTGGTGCCGCTAAATGTGGTGATGAATGGCTATATCACCGTCAAGCATCGGCACCATATTCACTGGCCGACATTGCTGAAAGTCATTTTGCCATTGATGGTCAGTGGCACCGCACTGGGATACGGATTACAGCCCTGGCTGGGAGACAGAGGCCTGCAGCTGGTCCTGGGCGTACTGGTGATCTGGTTTGCCGGCCGCGAACTGTGGCGCAGTGCCAGGGCGATAGCGGCACTGCCACACCTCAAGTGGTGGACCCAAAGCTGGATGTTTGTTGCCGGTATCACCCACGGGTTGTTTGCCTCGGGAGGGCCGCTGCTAGTCTACGCACTGGCGGGGGTAGCAATGGAAAAATCGGCCTTTCGGGCCACGCTGACAGCCGTATGGCTGGTACTAAACACCCTGCTACTGCTGGCCTTTGCGGTGGATGGCAGTCTGCTGCCGTCACTGGACAAGGTGGCCTGGCTGATGCCAGTGCTGATTGCCGGTCTGGTATTGGGTGAATATCTGCACCACCGGGTGCAGGAAAATCGCTTTAGGCAACTGGTTTACGCCATGTTGCTGATAACGGGAACGCTGCTGATCGTCAGCGCCGCAAAATAAAATAACGATGCCACTAAGCGTGGCCGACGGGCCTATTACCCTGGGGACGAGTGTATGACTGACTCTACAAGATCGATAACGAGCATTTTCTCATTGGCGACGCTATCGCTGACACTATTGGCAAGCCATAACGCTCAGGCACAGCCGCAAACTCGAACCCTCGAGGAGGTGGTGGTCACGGCCCAAAAGACCCAGCAGTCACTGCAGGATGTGCCCATTTCAATCAGCGCCTTAGGCGGCGACTTTATGCAGGAAAACAGCATAGGGGATCTGGTTGCGGTGTCGGCCTATGTCCCCAATGTCCGGGTGGAGTTCACCAGCCCATCATCGCCCCAGGTGTTTATTCGTGGCTTTGGGACCAACAGCTTCAATCCCAGCTTTGAGCCAGCGGTGGGGCTGGTGGTAGACGAGGTTTTCTTCGGGCGCCCCAGTTATTTCTCCACCTCCATGTATGACCTCGATCGGGTGGAGGTCTTGCGGGGGCCACAGGGCACACTGTTCGGCAAAAACACCATCGCCGGCGTGTTTAATGTCGCCAGCCGCAGCGCTCCCAGAGAATCGGGCAGCGAGGGACAACTGCGCTACAACAACGAACGCTTTGGCGAGCAGCGCATTGAGGCCGGTGTCGGCTTTCGCATTAGCCCGGCACTCGGTGTCAGACTGTCGGTGCTGGATTGGCAGCGGGACGGGCGACTGAACAACACCTTGCTGAAGCGGAAAGAGGATGATCGCGACCAGCAGGCCTTTCGCTTGAAACTGGAGTGGCAACCCAACGATAAACTCTCAGCAGTGCTGGCGGCTGATCAATCAGTGATGAACGTCAATTTTTGGCCGCGCCAGCTGATGAACCTGGATACCGACACCCGGGACTACCTGGTGAACTTCGATCCCGAGATTGAAGATAACCCCTATAACTTCCAGACCAGTTTCAATCACCCAGGTAGCCTTTATCAACGGGCAGATACTGTCAGTCTCAATACCCAATATGCCTTCGGTCCGGTTGCCGGCTTGAACTCTCTGGATAGTACGGTGATCGCGGCAGTATCCTGGCTGGATGTGGAACAAAATCAAGACCTGGACGTGTCCCCTGCCGACCTGCTCAACCTCGACCAGGTTGACGACTACCGGCAAGTCAGCCTGGAATGGCGTATCAATGGCCGGGCCAGCAGCCTGTTTGGGCTCGGCGGCGACGTTGAATTTATCAGCGGTGTTTATTACTTCCAATCGGACTTCAGGCTGCTGGCCGATGTCATCATCGGCAACGACATAGCCTCCTACGCCTTAACCAAAGACGCTCAACAGATGCTCAGCGGCCAATCCCAGGTGCCGGGGAACCCATTGGGCGGCACATTGGCGGACCTCCTTCCGCAATTGACCGACCTGATCAACGAAACAGATTACTATCGCTTTGACTACTTTCAGGACACCGAAGCCACCGCGCTGTTTGGTCAGTTCTCCTGGAACATCAATGACAGTTGGTTGATTACCCCCGGCCTGCGCTACAACGAAGAGACCAAACGCTCAACGCCCACCGGCACGTCCGAATGCACCAATAAAGGCGTTCTGCCCTGCCTGACGCCAACTCTGATCGGTGCCAACGACTACGCACCGGGCACCATAGAGCGCACCGAACGCAAGCTGTCGCCCAAGCTGTCGGTCACCTACTATCTCAGCGAGAGCATCAATATCTATGCCTCGGCCACCATGGGCTTCAAAAGCGGCGGGGTGAATGCAATTTCCTTCACCGGTGAGCAACTGGAATACGAGCCGGAGGAGGCCCGCTCGATCGAGTTGGGGCTACGCAGCCAGTGGCTCGAAGACACCCTGAAATTCAACGCCACCCTCTACCGCATGGATTTCGACGACCTTCAGGTATTGGCCTTTAACGGACTGCTGTTCGATGTCACCAATGCCGCGGCGGCCTATTCCGAGGGCCTGGAGTCAGACCTGCAGTGGCTCACCCCTTACGCACCCCTGACTATCGACGCCTCGCTGGGCTACTTGCGTGCCCGCTACAAAGACTACGACGATGCCCCGGCCCCCATTGCCGAGGGTATTGGTGCCATGCAGGATCTCGGTGGCGAACCCTTGGCCTTTGCACCCAAGCTAACGGCTACGCTGATGCCCCGGCTGGACTATCGCATTGGCGACTACGATATCAGCGCCAGCCTTACCCTTCGCCATCGCGGTGAACACTTCACCGACACCGACCTGGACCCCAACTCGCGGATTCCGGCCACCACCACCTACGGTGCCAATATTTCCCTACGCAATGCCATGCAGGGCTGGTCAGTCGCAGTGGGCGGTAAAAACCTGACTGACAAACGCACTCTCAATCAGGTGATCGACACCGCGCTGTTCCCGGGCACCTATAACCCCAGCCAAAACCCCGGTCGAAGTGTGTATGCTTCGCTGAGTTACAACTGGTAGCCGATGAGATGGATAGCGCGATGAGTCCAGAACTGACCTGGCACTCCCTGCCAAACGATAACGTCAACGTCTCTGGGCTTACCCAGGCATTGACGTCGACATTGCCACAATCAAACTGGTGCCGCCTGACGGAGCAGCAGCTCACTGCGGTCCCTGAAGCCGTGGCGAATCAGGCCCGCTTCCCTGCCGGGGTCGCGCTGCGGTTTTACAGCGACACGCCGGCCTTGCACCTTAAGCTCACGGTGAACTCACCCTCACGGGGCGCCGGCATTGATGTGATGGTCGATGGCATGCTGTGGAGAACGCTGCCACTGGAGCCCGGCATCGCTGATATAGCGGTGTTTACAGGCTTGTCGGCTGAAGACCGTCTGCTGGAGATTTACCTGCCGGGAAATCAGCAAGTCGGCGTTGAACAACTCGGAATCGCCCCCCACAGCGTCTTGAGAGCCGCCTCCGAAAAGCCCGGCCTGCCCTGGGTATTTTACGGCTCCTCGATTGTGCAGGGTGCCGGCTCAGCTCTGTCTAGCGTCAACTACCCTTCAGTTCTGTCCCGGCAGCTGGGGGTCAGCACCCTTAATTTTGGCTTTTACGGTGCCGGCAAGGCCGAGCCGGAGGTCGTCAACGAAATACTCAAGGTCGCCGCGCACACCCTGATTTTTGATTTGGGCAAATCTTTTGGCAGGCAGGACGCCAGCGTCTACCGGGATATGCTGCAGCAGGCCTGCCAAACACAGCCCGATGCAAAACGTGTTTGTATCACGCCGATCTATTCACTCAGGGAGCACTATGACCCACGCTTCCGAGCATTCAGTGAGTCGTTGCGTGACACCTTTAAGAAGGCTGCTAGTGAGGTCGAAGAAACGATCCTGATCGACGGTTTAGAGCTACTGGGGCCCGAGGATTGGGCCTGCTTTTCAGCAGACGGGTTGCACCCCAATGAATGGGGCTACACCCGCATTGCCGAGCGCCTGGCGGCGCATCTACAAAGCTCAGCCGATTAGCGCGGCTGCATCCGAATGGCACCGTCCAAACGAACAGTGGTGCCGTTCATATAGCCATTGCGCACCAACTCCATCGCCATGCTGGCGTACTCTTCAGCCACACCCAGGCGCGGCGGGAAGGGCACCATTTTACCCAGTGCGTCTTTCATTTCCTGAGGCGCACGAGCCATCGCCGGGGTATCAAAAATGCCCGGTTGAATGGTGTTCACGCGAATGCCCTCCCGGGACAGGTCCCGGGCGATGGTCAGGGTCATGCCGACAATCCCCGCTTTGGCCGCCGAGTAAGCCGCCTGTCCCATCTGCCCTTCGGTGGCCGCGGCAGAGGCGGTATTTACCATCACCCCGCGCTCGCCATCGATGGGCTCAAGCTCCATCATCCCGGCCGCGGCGCGGGTGATACAGCGAAAGGTTCCCACGGTGTTAAGTTTAAGGACCCACTCAAACTGATCGGTGGGGAAGGTTTTGATCTCGCCGGTTTTTTTATCGCGACGGGCGGTGGGAATGGCATTACCACCGCCGGCGCAGCACACCAGGATACGCTCCTGACCGTTCTCCGCCCGGGCTTTGGCAAAGGCCGCATCGACACTGTCGTCGGACAACACATCACACTGGCAGAAAATAGACCCGGTCTCGCTGGCGGCCTGCTCGCCGGTGTCCTCATTCAAATCAAAAATGGCGACCTTGACGTCCTGGGCCCGCAAGGCCTGCACAGTGGCATAGCCAAGACCCGACGCGCCGCCAGTGACCACCGCGGCAATGGTGTTATCCAGTTTCATAGAGGCTCCCGAAGCGTTTGACGCTTTTTATTGCTGTTAAAAATGCCGCATAACGCGGCTTAAAAGTGCTTGATTTTATATCACAGCGACAGGACGCTATACAACAACATTGTTGAGTAGTATCATCAACCAAAACTGATAATGATAGGAGTGCAGAGACAATGGCGACTCAGGTCATGAAGGGCGTGCGCGTCCTCGAGGTAGCTCAATTCACCTTCGTCCCCGCGGCCGGCGCCATCCTCGCCGACTGGGGTGCAGACGTCATCAAGATCGAACATCCGGTGCGGGGCGATACTCAGCGCGGCTTCGTCAAAATGGGCGGCGTCGACACCAACCCCAACCGCAGCCCTTTTGTGGAACACCCCAATCGCGGCAAGCGCAGCGTCGGTGTGGATATTTCCACCCCCGAAGGCATGGAAGTGATCTACGAGCTGGCCAAAACCGCTGATGTCTTCCTCACCAATTACCTGCCCCGGCAGCGTCAGAAAATGGGCTTTGATATCGAAGATATCCGCAAGGTAAACCCCAATATCATTTACGCCCGGGGCAGTGCTTTTGGCGACAAGGGCCCGGAGCGGGATGTCGGCGGCTTTGACGGCACTGCATTCTGGAACCGCAGCGGCATTGCCGACGCCATGTCACCCAAAGAATTGGGCGGTCCGATTTCCCAGGGTATCCCCGCTTTTGGGGACTCTATTGGCGGCATGAATATCGCCGGCGGTATCGCTGCCGCGCTGTTTCATCGCGAGCGCACCGGTGAGGCCTCCGAAGTGGATGTGTCTCTGCTTAGCACCGCGTGGTGGGCATCGGGCACCTCCATTGATATGGGTATCGAAACCGGCAAAGTCATGGGCAATCGCATGCCCCAGTCCGGCGCCAACCCCGGCAACCCGCTGATGGGCAACTACTACGCCTCAGACGGCGGCGTGATCAACATGTGTACTCTCACTCCCGGGCCTCATATCAAGAGCTTCTTTGAGCACATCGGCCACCCCGAGTGCGCCGAGGATGAGCGCTTCTCCACACCAGAGAACCTGATGAAAAACTGGGAAGCCGCCAGCGCCATTATTGTCGACGCCTTCGCCAGCAAAGATTTTAAATACTGGCGCGAGCATCTGAAGACCTACAGCGGCCAGTGGGCGCCAGTGCAAAGCCTGTTGGATATCGCCACTGACGAGCAGGCGCTGGCCAATGATATGCTGTTTGAGGTTGAAGCAGCAGACGGCGGCGAGCCGATCAAGCTGGTTCGCGGTCCAGTGCAATTTAACCACGAGGCCACCCAGACGTCTCGGGCGCCATTGGCCTCCGAACACACCGAGCTGGTGCTGATGGAAGCCGGCATCGAGTGGGACCGCATTGAACAACTCAAAGAAAAAGGTGCGATTGCCTAGCCTCTGGGATCAACGCGTACCCAAAACCTAATAACGAGCGACGAATAAGAGAGCCACAACAATGAAACCAGGAACCAAATTAAAAAGTGCGGTTTGCGACACCGAAGTCATGGTGATCAAGGGTAAAGACCAGGTCGTGGAATGCGGCGGTCAACCCATGGTGGAAACTGCGCCAGACGACAAAGGCAGCGTCGACCCCAACTTTGCCGATGGCACTCTGGTGGGCAAGCGCTATGTGGATGCCGACGGCACCGTAGAGCTGCTGTGCGTGAAAGCCGGCGCCGGATCACTGGCCATTGGTGGCGCGGCGCTCACCACCAAAGACGCCAAGCCACTGCCCTCTTCCGACTAACCACAACATAACAACACAACGCCCACTATGAATATTGCCCTGATCCTGCAAATGGCGGCCGACACCATGCCAGACCGTATCGGTCTGGTCTGCGACGGCAAACGCTGGTCCTACGGCGAACTGTTTACGGCGGCCAAAGGCGCCGCCGAACTGTTCGTTAACAATGGCTGCCAGCACGCGGCACTCCTCGACGAGAGCAGCGAGGCCGCCCCAATCGCCTTGTTTGGTGCCGCTCTGGCCGGTATTCCCTACGTTCCCTTGAATTACCGCCTCGCCGATGCCGACCTGGGCAAGCTGCTAGACCGCATCAAGCCCGCCTACGTGATTGGCGACGTTGAGCGCACGGAGCGCCTCAGCCAGGGCCATCATTGCAATACCCGCAAGGCCTTTGTAGAAGCGGCGCTGGCGGCTGGAGAAACCGCCTCGGGTGAAGAACGCGAGGGCGAAGGCATCGCCGCGCAGATATTTACCAGCGGCACCACCGGCACCCCCAAGGCGGCTCTACTGCGTCACGCCAACTTGATGGGCTACATTCTCGGTACGGTGGAATTTATGTCCGCCGACGAAGACGATGCCCAGTTGGTCTGCGTGCCACCCTATCATATTGCCGGCATCTCCACCCTGCTCAGCAATTTTTACGCGATGCGCCGCATCGTAATGCTGCCAGCTTTTGAGCCAGAAGCCTGGCTTAGCCTGGCCGCTGAGGAGAAAGTGACCAACGCCTTTTTAGTGCCCACCATGCTGGCCCGCATTATTGACCAGATGGGCGAAGGCGCCGCTGCCCAGCTCTCCAACTTGCGCGCTATCGCCTACGGCGGCGGCCGGATGCCCCCCGAGCTGATCGAGAAAGTGTTGGGCTTGCTGCCCGACACCAACTTCACCAACGCCTACGGTTTAACGGAAACCAGCTCCACCATCGCATTGTTGGGGCCCGACGATCACCGCCAGGCCTTTAACTCAGACGACCCCAAAGTCCGGGCGCGCCTGGGCAGTGTGGGCAAACCGCTGCCCACCATCGAGCTGGAAATCCGCGACGAAGACGGCAAGGTATTAGCCGCTGGCGAAGCCGGAGAAATTTACGTGCGGGGCGAACAGGTTTCCGGCGAATACCGAGAGAAATCAGCACTGGACGCCGACGGCTGGTTCCCGACCCGGGACGCAGGCTATCTCGACGACGAGGGCTATCTGTTTCTCTCCGGTCGCGCCGATGACGTCATTGTCCGCGGTGGCGAGAACATCTCCCCCGGCGAAATCGAAGACGTACTGGCCACCCACCCGGCCATTGCCGACTCTGCCGCCGTGGGCATTCCCTCGGTGGAATGGGGTGAAGCGGTCGGTGTCGCCATTGCGCTTCACCCCGGGCAGGCACAACCCGGTGAAGCGGAATTAAAAGCCTTGGTGAAAGAGCGGCTGCGCTCTTCCCGGGTGCCGGAGAAGATCATTTTTCTGGACGAACTGCCCTACAACGAAATGGGTAAATTGCTTCGCCGCGAGGTACGCAAACACCTGGCCGAGGCCTGATCACAAGCACTCCTGTCCATCAGAGTGTGTACTTGCCGCGGCCCCGTCGCGGCTTTTTTCATCTGATACAAGCAACGCAAAATAACAAGCAGATTGGGGATAGCAAACGTCATGAAAACCGCTGTTGTTACCGGCGCCAATGCCGGGCTGGGCTACGCCATTACCACCGGTCTGATCCGCGAAGGCTACCGGGTCATTATGGCCTGTCGCAACGAGGCCAAAGCCGCAGCGGCGCGCACGGCCTTGCTGCAAGCACACCCCAATGCCAATTTGCAGGTGCTGCCCCTGGATCTGTCCGACCTGGGCTCGGTGGAGAATTTTGCCAAGCTGTTTGCCGAACAAGTCGGCCAACTGGAGTTGCTAATTAACAATGCCGGCATCACCGACGTCCCTCTGGCCCGCAATGCGGCTGGTCACGAGATGCAGATGGCCACCAACTACCTGGGTAACTTTGCCTTGATCGGCCGCCTGCTGCCCTACTTCAACAAAGACGAGCAGTGCCGGATCGTCAATGTCGGCAGCCTGGCTCACCGCTTTGGCAAGCTCGCCCTGGACGATATGAACTGGGAGCGGGATACCTACAAGCCCATGAAGAGTTATGCCCGCAGCAAAATTGCACTCATGACCTTTACCTGCGAACTGAACCGCCGCTTGCAGGGCAGCAATATACTGGTACTGGGCGCCCACCCCGGTTTTGCCGCCACCGAGATCACCAAGAAAAACGATAGTTACAAAGAAAAATCCAAGCTGTCACTGTGGATACAGTCCAAGGTCGAACCCCTTATCCCCACCCCAGACGATGCCGCCAGAGCCACTCTCCTGGCAGCCCTGTCTGACGATGTTAAGGGAGGCGACTACTACGGACCGGGAGGCTTCCTGGAAATTGGCGGCAAACCCGCACCGGCCAAATTAAACCCCGCAGCAAAGGACCCCGAGCTGGGAAGAAAACTGTGGGAAGTTTCAGAGCAGATGACGGGTGTCAGCTACCTTGATTCTGAGGGCGAGAAGGAAGCGGTGCCGGCCTAAGGCTGGTAACTACTCGGGCACTGGGCGGGTTTTCGCCATCGCCGCACTGACAAACTTCACCCGGTCACCCAGCTTCTCTTCTACCCAGTGCAGCTGCCGGTTTAGTCCCCGATGGCGCTCACGAAAGGCGCAAATCCTGGACGCGACCCTATCACTGGTATAGATCAATACCGACAGGCCCGCAGCGAAAAAAAAGTTACCCACAGGGATTGGCGACAGTAAAAACACGACGCCCATAGCGATAAGAAGCCACGCAATGCTCAGCTGCACAACGTGCCGCGCTAGTTTTTTCAATACGGTAGTCCCGTGTTGCCTGATATCTGTTGTCCACCAGCTCCCCACCTTTGAGCGCCCTAGGTCGACAACACCGCAATAATAATGAGCCCCCAAGCCACAATGCAAATCGGTAGCCCTGCTCCGCACTCCCGAAATAGACCGCGCACAAAAAAACCGGCGCGCTTGGCCGGTTTTCGGGGCGCCCCGCCTACGGACGAATCACATCGGGGCAATCGTAAAGGCGCGCCGCTCCAGCGGCAGCGCACTTAGAAAGTGTAGGCTTGCAGCCAATCCGCCATCGCCCGGGTAAAGCGCGCCGCATCGGCGCCGTTAATCACCCGGTGGTCGTAACTCAGTGACAGCGGCAGAAACTGGCGCAGCACTGGCTTGCCCTCGGCATCCGGCACAAACCGGCTGGCAGCCCGGGTAATCCCCATAATGGCCACTTCCGGCGCATTAATAATCGGGGAGAAGCTGGTGCCGCCGATATGCCCCAGAGACGACAGGGTAAAGCAGCCGCCGGACATATCGTTCATAGGCAGGCCTTTGCCCCGCGCCTTCTCTGATAGGGCGACAATTTCCTCGGCGATGTCGTCAACGCTTTTCTTGTCGCAGTCTTTCACCACCGGTACCAACAGGCCGCCCGGTACATCCACCGCAAAGCCAATATGGTAGTAGTGCTTCTGAAACATAGTCGCGCCGTCAGCGCTGAGGGACACATTGAACTGGGGAAATTCCTTCAGCATCGCCACTGAGGCCTTCATCAATACCGGCAACAGGGTCTTTTTCTTATCCGGGTTTGCGGCGTTGTAAGCCTTGCGACGCTGTTCAAAGTCGGTAATGTCAGCGTCATCGTTGTGGGTGACATGGGGAATCGAGGTCCAGTTGCGATGCATGACCTTGCCCACATACTGCTGGACATTGCCCAGTTTCTTTTCTTCTACCTCGCCGTAGCGGGAAAAATCCTCTTCAGGCCAGGGCATGCTCTGCTGGGTTTTATTGCTCATTGCACTACCTACTCGTACTTTATGTTATTCAGGCTGGGGATCGCTGGCGTCGCCTTGCAAGTCCTTAAGTTTGTCCAAATCGGGAAACTTGTCTTTGTTAAGACTGCCGTACAAACTCATACGCAGCATTTCGTCGGTAAAACGCTGGGCCATGCGCTTGCGGCCTGCGGCACTGTTCACCATATTGCGGGCCCACACCGGCCACATAAACACGGTGACCAATAATGTAATGGCGTGGACGTCGGCATCGATCCCCGGTTGGGAATAATCCGACCCCACAAATTTATCGATGTGCTGTTTGTAGATACGCCAAAAAGGGTCGTCAGCTGGCTGGCCGGTGCGCAGCACTTCATAGAGCCACACCCGGCCAAACTCGGGATTGTCCATGGCAAAATTGGCTAGCCGCTCGATTATCTGCCGTGGCTCCCGCCGCTCTTCCAGCTCGTTGTCGCCGGTAGCGTCGCCAAAAACCTGCTGACGCAGCTTGTCGCTGACCCAGGCCTTGGTCTCGTCCAGCAATTGCTCCCGGGTGGGAAAGTGATGGTAGGCAGTGCCACGGTTTACCCCCACCAGCTGTGCGACCTGGGACACGCTCAGCCCTTCCGGGCCGTCTTTAGCCAACAACTTGCCAGCCACTTCCATAATAGCTTCACGGGTTTTCTGTGGGTCGCGGGTGGTCCTGGTGGCACGCCGCTTATTGGTGGCTGCTTCCAAAGCTATTCTCCTGTGATACGGCTGGGGCTACACCCGCTCGATAATAATGGCCGGAGCCATGCCGCCGGCAGCGCACATGGTGATCAGGCCGCGCCGCAAATCCCGGCGCTCGAGTTCATCCAATACGGTGCCGATCAAAACAGCACCCGTGGCACCAATGGGGTGGCCCAGTGCGATGGCGCCACCGTTAACATTGATTTTGTCCCGGTCGATATTGAGGTCGCGGATAAACTTCTCCACCACCACCGCAAAGGCCTCGTTCACTTCCCACAGGTCAATGTCGTCAATGGACAGGCCCGCTTTGGCGAGCACTTTCTTTGCGGCGGGGACCGGGGCGTTGAGCATTAGGGTTGGGTCGTCGCCAATATTGGCACTGGCGATCACCTTGGCCCGGGGCTTAAGCCCGTGTTTGTCGGCATAGGCCGGTGAGGCCATCAACAGGCCGGCGGCGCCGTCCACCACACCGGAGGAATTGCCGGCGTGGTGAATGTGTTCGATCTTGAGATCCGGGTAGCGGCGATTGATCAGCGAGCGAAAGGTCTCGCCAGCGGCGTTAATAGGGAAATCCGCCAGCTTGCCAAAGCTGGGCTCCAGCGCGGCCAGGTCGGCGGCGGTGGTGTTGGGGCGAGGATACTCGTCCTTATCCAGCACCAGCTTGCCACTGGCGTCGTAGACCGGCACCAGGGCGCGGTCGAAGTAGCCCTTTTCAATGGCGTTGGCGGCCCGGCGCTGGCTTTCCAGAGCCAGGGCATCAACATCTTCCCGGGTAATGCCTTCCAGGGAGGCAATGGCATCGGCGCATACCCCTTGGTTGGACTGGGGGTGCTTTTCGTGCAGGCGCTCGTTACCGGTGCCCATCATTAGCGGTTTTAGGCCCGCCTCCCGCTCCTGCTGGCTGATGGTGGTAATCAGCGACATCATTTCGGTGCCACCGGCAATCAACAGGTCTTCAAAGCCGGCCTTGAGCTGGCCGGCGGCCATGCCAACGGCGGTCAGACCGCTGCCACAGAAGCGATCCATGGTGACGCCACTGACCTGGATGGGAAAATCCGCATCCAAGGCAGCCATTCGCGCCAGGTCCCCGCCCTGTTTGCCCTTCTGGGCGCTGGTGCCCCAGATCACGTCATCAATATCCGCAGCATCGATGTTGTTGCGCTCCTGCAGAGCTTTGAGCACGGCGGCCGCCAGGTGTTGGGGATGCATGTGGGTGAGGGCGCCCTTCCCGGGTTTACCAATACCGCGAGGTGTACGCACGGCATCCAGGATATAAGCTTCAGACATGGTTGGCTCCTTATCTCTATTACACCTCAGCGTCCGTCCGGGGCCTATTTGCCCGGCTCTAACCAGCCATACGGTGCAGTCGTTATTTATCTCACCGGGGATCGGCCGCGATCCTCAGTCATTTTTTTTGTAGTATAACGCCTACAGAGATATTATTCGACAGTGTTGTTTAGTTGCAAACAGCAATCCATAATAGCCCGGCGAGGCGTCGCCCGGCGAGGCGTCGATAGCGGTCGGTCCGTGCCGACCACTACCCCAGACAACGAATAGTTCTAATAACAGGGTCATCAAAGATGCAAGAATCCGCCAGCGCCGGCGTTGCCGGCAGCGCAGCCAGTCAGCCCTACCCCAAACCGATGGTGGCCTGGTATGCGACCATCGCCATGGCTTTTTTGTACTGGCTGTCGATTCTGGATCGCTTCATCATTTCGCTGCTGGTAGAACCCATCAAGCGGGACATGAACATCACTGATTTTCAGTTCAGCCTGCTCCACGGGATGGCCTTCGCGATCACTTACTCTCTGTTTGGCCTGGCCGCCGGCGCGCTG
This sequence comes from Spongiibacter nanhainus, assembly GCF_016132545.1. GTDB lineage: Bacteria > Pseudomonadota > Gammaproteobacteria > Pseudomonadales > Spongiibacteraceae > Spongiibacter > Spongiibacter nanhainus. The sequence goes on along the minus strand of NZ_CP066167.1, from coordinate 1,383,076 downwards.
GCCGATCGCTACAGCCGACGCTGGATTATCTTTGGCAGTGTCGCCATCTGGTCCGCCGCCACCGCGGCCTGTGGCGCCGCCGTGCACTACTGGCAGCTGCTGTTTGCCCGGGTGGGTGTAGGCGCGGGTGAGGCCGGCCTCAACCCTTCCGCCACCTCCATCCTCACCGATTTGTTTCCCAAGGATCGCCTGACCACCGCCATGGCGGTGTTTACTATTGGCGCCACTATTGGCTCCGGCACCGCCTATTTCTTTGGCGGCATGATTGTCGATCTGGTGGCACAGACGCCCAGCTACATGCTCCCTATCATCGGTGAGATTCGCTCCTGGCAGGCGGTATTCTTTGTGATCGGTATACCCGGCATGTTGCTGGCTTTTATTGTATTTAGCTTTCCCGAGCCGGTACGCCGCAATGTGCGGGACGGGCTCAACACCGACAGCCCATGGCGGGGCGTACTCAATAGCTATCGCAAACTGCTGGCTTTTATCGGCACGCAGAAACGCTTCTTTGCCCACCACTACGTGGGCTTTGCCCTGGGTTCCATGGTGATGAGCGGCAGCGCCATTTGGTACCCCGCCCATATGGCCCGGACCTTTGGCTGGAGCCCCGGCGAAATTGGCCTGTGGTTGGGCTCGGTGGTGGTGGTCTCCGCCATCAGCGGCAAAATGCTGTGTGGCTTTATGGTGGATCGCATGTATCGCCGCGGCTACCGGGATGGCCAGTTCCGCTGGTTTGCCGGCTGTATGGTCGTGGCCACACCGGTGGGTATCGCCGCCATGATGGCCACCTCACCCTGGATTTTTCTGGGCTTGCTGGGCATCTTTTTGGCTCTGATGGCCGCCCTGCCCGCCTGTTACAGCGCCTCCCTGAATCTGGCCACGCCCAATGAGCTGCGCGGCACCGGTATCGCTTTTTTTGCCGGCACGGCAGGGCTGATTGGTATGGGCTCAGGTCCACTGTTAATCGCCGCTGTCTCCGATCTGGTCTTTGGTGAGGGCTCAATTGGTGCCGGCATGGCTACAGTGATCGCCGCGTGCTGTCCACTGGGGGCGCTGGTGCTGGCCACCGGCTGCAAGGCAATGAGCAGTGCCGTGCGAGATCTGGAAGCCAAGACGCAGTAGATTGCGTCAGTCGTTGCCGGGCTTGTTACCGGAATTGTTGTCGGGCTTGTTGTAGGGCTTTTTGTAAGAATAGCCACTTGGATTGAGAGTATCGTCCACTGCCTTTAATTCCGAGCGCAGCCACATAATCTCACTGAGGTTATCAGCTGCTGCCGCAGCGTCCAGCAATTGCTGCAGTGCCTGGCGCTTTACATCCAGGCTGTGGCGATGGGCCGGCGCCGCCGTGAGGGCGATGTCCAAAAGCTGAATCGCCTGCACCGCTCGACGCGCCTCAACATGGCCCTGGGCCCGGGTTGCCAGCGCATCCGCACCACCGGCCAGGTCGGCAATATCCTGGTAGACCGCGCTGGGCGGCACGGGATACAGCGACGCCGTGCTGTCGTAGAGAAACCACCCGGAATACTCGTGCCAAATGGACCTCACCGCCCAGCTCACTTTGCCATGGGCCTGCAGCAGCGACAGGTGCGCCGGCAATGTGACCTCCGCCATCAGCTGGTAGAGGTCTTTGCCCGCATTCATGCCGGCAATGGTCTCGTCGCGAATATAGGCCACCGCATCGTAGAGCTTATCCAGCTGCGCCTGAATGTGGTCGCCGCCGCGAATGGGCTCACCGTGACCGGTAATCAGCAACTCGGCTCCCAAGGTTCGCACCCGATTCAACGACGACAAAAAGCGCTCCACAGAGCGGGGCTTGTCGCCCCGCACCGTATTGAGATTGGGCACCGACATAAAGACCGGGCCAAACAGATTGCCGGTAAACAGGGTTTTCTCGGCGGGCATCCATACCGCCACGGCATCCGGAGACTCGCCCCCCGGCGTGGCAATCACGTCAAAGCGTGTGCCACCAAATTCCAGGGCGAGATGATCGTCCACGGCGATGTCCGGTGCGACCTCCGGCACCGGGTCGCGGCGGCCCTGAATCGTGCCCCCCCACAATTTGCCGGAACGGCGCCCCAGGTAGGGCATCAAGCGGTGGAAAAACTGCGCGGTGTCGACAAAGCCTCGTTGCGCCACAATTTTAGTATCAGACTCCTTGAGCACCGGCACACCGCCAAAGTGGTCGGCATGGGCCTGGGTCAAAAAAATCGCCTGCAGAGGGCCGCTGCGATGGGGCTCAAACAGTGTCTTTATACTTTGGGCACTGCCCATAAAGCCGGCGTTGACCAACACGTCGCCACCATCGGTCTTAACCAGGTAGGCATTGGATATATCCTTGGCCATAAAGATCCGCTCAGTGATCGGCTCGGCCTCGGTCTGTTGGGCACCGGCCTGAACCAGGCTGGCCAACTGCGGCTTTTTAGCGTCACCCATTTTACGACTCCCCGTCGATATTGATCATCACCTTGGCAGACTCGGGGCTGGCCGCCACCTCCAGCGCGTGAATCACCTCATCCAGGGGAAAGTGATGGCTGATCATGCCTTGCAGGGTGTCCCGCAAACGGGGCATAGCGGCGATCACCTCCGGCATCTCATCCGGGTAACCCACCGCGGTAGTAATGGACATTTCTGTAGTCAGCATGGCACCGAGGTTGATTTCAACCGGCTTCATGTAGGCGGCGGTCACCACCATTCGCGACTGATACTTGGCCATGGCGATGACATCGTTAAGGATATTGGGCGCGCCGGCGGCGTCGATAAACGCGTCGGTCCCCACTGCCTCGCGACTAAACACCCGGGTGCTGCCGTGCAGTTTGATCAGCTCGGCTTTGAGATCGACCTGGGTGGGGTCAAATGCCGCCTGGGCACCCACCTGCAAGGCGCGCTCCCGGCGCTGGGGTGACAGATCCAGGGCCACCACGTTGGCGCCGCGATCCACCAGCCACATCACCATCCCCAAACCGATCGGGCCGCAGCCAAACACCACCACATTGTCACCGGCTTTGGCCTGGGCGCGGTTAACACCGTGCAGGGCCACCGCCAGCGGCTCAGTCAGCGCGGCAATGTCGTAGGGCAGATCATCGGGGATCGGCAGCAGGCTGGCACCGAGACGGGCATCGCGAACCAGCAACTGCTCGGTAAAGGCGCCTTCAGGGCCACCACTGCCGATATAGCTGGGTGTCTGCATGGGGTTCACCACCACCCGCTGACCAACCCGGACATCCTCTACCGCCTTGCCAACGTGGAGGACCTCCCCCGCCGCCTCGTGGCCAATGGGGGTCACTCCGCCGGGCTGACGCATGATGCCGCCAATTTTGATATAGCTGAGGTCACTGCCGCAGATGCCACAGGCTTTAACGCCAATCACCACATCGTTGTCGCCGGGCTCGGCAGGGGTATAGGTATCGAGACGGACGTCGTCTATATCGTGAATATTCAGTATCCGCATGGTCCCCTCCTCACAGCGTAATCAGCGCGGCGCCATCGATAACCAGAGTGTCGCCGGTATGGAACGATGAGGCATCGCTGGCCAGGTAAGCGGCAATCCCTTCAAAGTCTGAGGTATAGCCGGGCCGGGGCACCGGCGTGCGGGAGGCAAAGAACTTGTCGATATCCGACCACTCCGCGTCGCTGCCGGTCATCTCAGTTTTGATATAGCCGGGCGCAATGGAGTTGGCACGAATGCCGTGCCTGCCAAACTCCACCGCCATACAACGAATGGCGGCACCGATGCCGGCCTTGGCCGCGGCATATTGCGCCTTGCCGGGAATACCCTGAAACATCGATAAGCTGCCGCAGAATACCAGTGAGCCGCCGGGCTCGCCGTTTTCCGCCCGCTCTACCATCAGTCGAGCGCCCTCCCGCAGGGTATAAAACGCGCCGTGCATATTGATGTCCAGCAGGCTGTGCCACTGCTCGGACGTGGTCTCCAACAGAGAGCGAGTGGGTGCGGGAACACCGGAGTTGGCAAACACCGCATCTAGGCGACCGTGATCACTGATCAGTGCCTTAAACCCGGCCACGACCTGCTCCTCAGAGGAGACATCCACCTGCCTGGCCGTGACCTTTACGCCGTATTCCTCCAGCTCTGCCTTGGCCTTGGCATTTTTCTCTTCAGAGCGGCCCCAAATTTCCACCGCACCGCCCTGTTTGGCGATACCCCGGGCAAAGCCCAGCCCCAGGCCGCCGTTGCCACCGGTCACCAGTGCGACCTTTCCAGAGAGGTCAAATAATGCGCTCATAGCTTTCTCCGCGTGTTATTGCTATTGGATCGATAGAGTTGCCTTAAGTCTGTGCCAGCCGCTCTGCCCCCTCAAGGAAGAGTGATACGGCCACCCGGCCATAGTTGCTCAATCCGGACACGTCGCGGGTCCTAATGTCCTAATCGAGACATAACGTCCCATCCGCGAAACCAGTGACGATTGTCCCGCCGTCCTGGCCTCACCTAAGATGATGACTAGCAAATAACAAGGACAGCCCAATGACCGATTTCAACGCCGATCAGCTTATTGAAAAGGCCCAGCAAGCCACTGGGCTCAGCCAGTTCGACAGCCACAGCTTTGAAGAGGGGCTGTCGATCTTGTTGCGCGACGCCAACCAACTGGAAATGCCCGAGCGTGGCGCCACCCGCTTCGAAGAGTCGATTCTTCAATACCTGGGCAACCGCCTTAAAGTCAGCGATTACCTGCGCCAACGCCCTGAGCTACTGGAGCGCAAAATAGAGCGCCCGGTGTTCGTCTTTGGCGTCCCCCGCACCGGCACCACCCTACTCAGCAATTTGCTGGCCGCCGACCCACAGCGACGCTCCCCCCTCACCTGGGAAATCGAGGATCCCGTGCCGCCCCCCACCAGCGACACCTTATTTACCGACCCCCGGGCGGTGGAGCGCCTCAAGATCGAAAAAGAGCTATTGGCCGCCGCGCCGGAGATGGGCAAGTACTACCGCAGCTCGGCGATCTACCCCAATGAGTGCGTCTACTTTATGGCCCACGACTTTAAAACCTTGATGCTGGAGTCCCGGGGCAAATTGCCCAACTACCGGGACTGGTTGCTCAATGACGCCGATATGTCCACCGCCTATCAGTACCACAGGAAGTTCCTGCAATTGCTCCAGGCCGACGCCCCCGGGGTGTGGAACCTGAAGATGCCCTCCCACGCCCTGTGGTTGGATACCCTGCTGGAGGTCTACCCCGACGCCCGTTTGATCTGGACCCACCGCGATCCCCTCACTGCCACCGGCTCATTCTGCAGCCTGATATCCCTGGCTCACATGGGCTTTACCGGCGGTGTGGATAAAGACTGGATTGCCGAGAACTGTGTTTACCAGGCCCAGCTCCACGCCGAGCGGATTATGGATTTTCGCGATCGCGCCGGCGAAGACCGGGTGATCGACGTCCACTACGCCGACTTGATGGAGCAACCCATCGCCACTATGGAAAAGCTCTACCAACAGCTCGGTGACGATTTTGACGACGCCGCCCGCCAGGGCATGCAGGGCTGGCTGGACGATAACCCCCAGAACAAGTTCGGCAAGCACGACTACAAGCTGGCGGAATTTGGCCTAGATGAATCCTCCTTACGGAGCACCTTTGAGCGCTACCTCAGCCGCTATCAGGTCAGGCCCGAGGGTTAACCCCCTGGGCTGAGCATGCCGACTGGCCAATGACCGAGCCCGTCTGTATCCAGCCCGGCGGCTTTAAAATATAGTGAAAAAACTGATTGACTTTAGCTGGCCAGCGCTATAACTTGCGCGAAGCTAGAAAGTAAAACTCGTTTTTAAAATCTCCATCACGTAGTACCGCAACGTTCTTCGTCCTGTAGTTTCTAAATTTCAGTTTATGTTTCCCGCTATCTTTAGTCTTGTCCTGACCGAGGCCACGCCCGGATCAGACAGGACAGTTATAATTTTTTATCTACAGGATATATCGATATGTCTAACCGTGTAACTGGTACTGTTAAGTGGTTCAACGAAACTAAAGGCTTTGGCTTCCTGGAGCAGCAAGGCGGCCCCGACGTGTTTGCCCACTTCAGCGCCATCTCCGGCTCCGGCTTCAAAACTCTGGCCGAAGGTCAGCAAGTTGAGTTCACCGTAACTCAAGGCCAAAAAGGTCCTCAAGCCGAGAACATCGTTGCTGTATAAATACTAGCTTCGAGCGTTTCCCGAAAGGCAAGCCGCATTGGCTTGCCTTTTTTTATGCCCGCCGCTTTTGCCTATCGCCACCCCCAGCTATTTTGACAACACTGTTGAATAGTGAAAAACTAACACCACAATAACAGTTATTGCGGAGCCCACTCTCACGGCCACTGCGCCGCAGTGAATCCAGCTATCCGCACCAGTAATGGGAGGCCAAGCGTGTCTGCCACAGCATCCAGTGAAATGCTCGTCGTCGCTCAGATCGAGCGCCCGGCGCTATCCGCCCAACAGGTTAAATTTGTGTTTCGGGAGCCCCCGGACAATACCTTTGTGGAAGATCGGCGGCTGCGTCTTGATTTGTGTTTAACCCCCCGCCCCCGCAATGCCCGTGGCAGTTACCCTGAACGCTGGACGCGCTCCCGCTTTGAACGGCTCGGCGCCGTGTTTATGGTGCCACCCGGCGAGTCACTGCTGGCTCGAAGCGATTCAACCGGCGAGCAGCATTCCCTGCTGTGTCAGCTTGACCCAACCCTGATAGCCGAGTGGCTCGATGAAGAGTTTTGCGACGAAACCCATTTGGCCGCCGGCCTGGATATCAATAGCAGCAACGTCCTCCACCTACTGGGCCAACTCAAGCGCGAAATTCAGCAACCCGGCCTGGCCAGCGACCTGTTAGTAGACGGCATCGCCACGCAACTGTCGGTGGAACTATTGCGCTTTCACCAATCGGTATCCCAGCGAGACACCGCCAAAGGACTCTCCCCCTGGCGCCTGCGGCTCATTGATGAACATATCCGCGAAGCAAACCACTTACCAACCTTGAGCGAACTGGCCGCACTGTGTGGTCTCTCCGTTCGCCAGCTCAGCCGCAGCTTTAGAGCCAGTCGCGGTTGCTCTCTGGGCGAATATGCCGCTACAAAACGCCTGGAGATCGCCAAAGAATTGCTGGATCGCGACTACAGCGTCAAGTCGGTGGCCTATACCCTGGGCTTTGCATCGCCATCCGGATTTTGCTCCGCATTTAAACGCCACAGCGGGCAAACCCCCGGTGAATATCGCGCCGAGCGTGTTCTCATTAAGCGCCGACATTAAGTCACCGAGCCGCAACCCGGTGGCCATATACATCGATGCCCACCCTCCCGTACGGCGGACACCGCTTTCGTGTCCGCCAATCCCAACCACCGTGCCACATCCCGGTGGACATATACACCGATGTCCACCCTACCCGTACGGCGGACACCGCTTTTGTGTCCGCCAATCCCAACCAACGTGCCACACCCCCGGTGGACATATACATCGATGTCCACCCTACCCGTGCGGCGGACACCGCCTTTGTGTCCGCCAATCCCAACCACCGTGCCAGATCCCCGGTGGACATATAAATCCGTGTCCACCCTACCCGTACGTCGGACTCCGCCTTTGTGTCCGCCAATCCCCTACCACCGTGCCAAATCCCGGTGGACATATACATCGATGTCCACGTACGGCGGACACCGCCTTTGTGTCCGCCAATCCCCTACCACCGTGCCAAATCCCGGTGGACATATACACCGATGTCCACTCTACCCGTGGGGCGGACACCGCTGTTGTGTCCGCCATTCCCACCACCGTGCAACATCCCGGTGGACATATAAATCCATGTCCACCCTACCCGTAGGGCGGACACCCCTGTTGTGTCCGCCAGCCCACCCACGGTAGACACCCCCACCGAATCCGGCAAAAATACACCAACGCCCCACGGACGAGGCCCCAAATCATGCCCACATCACAACCCGGTGACATCATCCACCATGGCGCTATCGACGGCGTTACCGGCTCCTGCCACCAATTGTTCGCAAGCGCGGAACACTCCATCCTCATCGATTGCGGTTTGTTTCAAGGCGACGAGGCCGCCCCGGACGGCAGCCACGCCAACGACTTGAGCATTAATTTTGACATCACTTCCGTCCAGGCCCTGGTCGCCACTCATGTTCATATCGACCATGTCGGGCGAATCCCCTACCTCATCGCCGCAGGCTTTCGTAGGCCGATCTATTGCTCCGAGCCCTCGGCAGAATTACTGCCCCTGGTCCTGGAAGACGCCCTGAAAATCGGCGTCACCCGAGACAAAAAACTGATCGATACCTTCCTGCGCTACATCCACCAACAACTGCGGCCCCTGCCCTACGGAAAATGGCAGAGCATCATCGACGGCGAACTGGCCATTCGCCTGCAACGTGCCGGCCATATCCTCGGCTCCGCCTATGTGGAATGCGACCTAGCCAAGGCCCCCAAAAAACGCATCGTCTTCTCCGGCGACCTCGGCGCACCCTACACACCGCTGCTCTACTCGCCCCGCCCACCCTACGGCTGCGATGAACTGGTCATCGAAAGCACCTACGGCGACCGCCAACACCACAACCGAAAAGACCGCGCCAAGGCATTACAGCGCGCGATTGAAAACGCCCTGCTGGACGGAGGCAGCGTACTGATCCCCGCCTTCAGCATCGGCCGCACTCAGGAACTGCTCTACGAATTGGAAGGCATTATCCACCAGCAAAAGAAACAACACAGCAAAGACAGTCCCTGGCACAACCTCCCCATCATCGTCGACTCGCCACTGGCCAGCCGCTTCACCGAGGTGTACCGACGCTTAAAGGATTTCTGGGACGGAGAAGCCAAACAACGGGCAAGACGGGGGCGCCACCCGCTTAGCTTTGAGCAGTTGATTACCGTAGACGAACACGGCGAACACATAGCGCTGGTCAACAGGTTGGCCCAAACCCGGCAACCCGCCATCATCCTCGCCGCCAGCGGCATGTGCGCCGGCGGGCGCATTGTTAATTACCTGCAGGCCATGCTCAACGACCCGCGCCACAATATTTTATTCGTTGGGTATCAAGCCAGGGGTACCCCAGGTCAAGCCATTCAGGAATACGGCCCGCAAAACGGCTACGTGGATTTAGAGGGAGAGCGTTACACAATACGCTGCGGTGTAGACACCATCAGCGGTTACTCCGCCCACGCCGATCAAAAAGATTTGATCAACTTTGTAAAGCGCATGCGCAAAAGACCAAACACCGTGCGTATAGTCCACGGCGACGACGACGCCAAGTGGAACCTCAAACAGCAGTTGTTGGCGCAAAGCCTCGCCAAACATGTAGTGATCCCGTAGGGCGGACACCGCTTTCGTGTCCGCCATTCCCACCATGGTCGCGGCGTACATAAAAGGCGATGTACGCCCTACGGGGTGCGGATTTCGAGAATTTGATGCAACACCAATGTAGGGCGGACACCGCTTTCGTGTCCGCCAACCCCACCGTGGTCGCGGCGTACATAAACGGCGATGTACGCCCTACGGGATGCGGATTTCCAGGATTTGATGCAACACCAACGTAGGGCGGACAACGCTTTCGAGTCCGCCATTCCCACCATAGTCGCGGCGTACATAAACGGCGATGTACGCCCTACGGGATGCGGATTTCCAGGATTTGATGCAACACCAACGTAGGGCGGACAACGCCTTTGTGTCCGCCGCCCCAACCACCGTGCAAAGCCCCAGTGAACATAAAAACCGATGCCCACAGCACCACACCAAAATAGCACCAATTCGCCTACCGCGTTAAACTATCCACAAAGTGGTATGGAAAGGCCAAATCACGCATGCGTCTATCCGAAAATCAACGCGCCATTATTTGCGAAGAATTCGAGCAGGTCTTTGGTCGTGATGCGACCTTGCTTCTTTTTGGTTCCCGGCTCAACGACAATGTTCGAGGGGGCGACATCGATTTACACATTGACGCGGACGGCTCACCTTCACAACTTTTGGAAAAAGAGCTCGCCCTATACGCACGTTTACAGCGCCGTTTAGGCGAGCGACGCATCGATATTATTGTCCACAACAAAAAAACGCCCCTGCGCCCTATCGATAAACACGCCCAAGAAACAGGGATAACGCTAGAATGACCCAGAATCGCCATGACAGGCTCATTCGCCTATTTGAATTGGTGGCCCGGGAGGATCAGCACTTACTTGCTGTGCGCGAGCGTTTCCTGGGTACAAAAAAAGCGCTAAAGCCTCAAGAGGTCGAAAAACTGATCTCTAGCGACCTGGGCATAGATCGCCTGGAGTCCTTTGGCGCGAAATTTGGTCGGATGCAAGACACGATCGTCGACAAGCTTATGCCCGCGCTATTAAGTGCCGCCGGCGAGCCAGTATTAGCTGCTATTGACAATCTAGGCCGCTTGGAGCGGCTCGGCTTGATCGAAGACGGCGACAAATGGCTACAAATGCGCCAGCTGAGAAATCGACTCGTCCACGAATATATTGATAACCTCGAGCATTTGACCACCGCCCTGGAGCGGGCTAGCCAATTCACAGACCACATGCACGATGACTTTGATGCCATGCGGCAATACGCCATCAAGCACCTGCATTTACAATTGCCGTAGGGCGGACACCGCTTTCGTGTCCGCCAACCCCACCGTGGTTGCGGCGTACATAAAAGGCGATGTACGCCCCACGGGGTGGGGATTCAAGGATTTGATGCAACACCAACGTAGGGCGGACACCGCTTTCGTGTCCGCCATTCCCACCATGGTCGCGGCGTACATAAACGGCGATTACAGCCCTACGGGGTGGGGATTTCCAGGATTTGATGCAACACCAACGTAGGGCGGACACCGATTTTGTGTCCGCCATCCCCACCGTGGTCGCGGCGTACATAAACGGCGATGTACGCCCTACGGGGTGCGGATTTCGAGAATTTGATGCAACAACAACGTAGGGCGGACACCGCTTTCGTGTCCGCCATCCCACCGTGGTCGCGGCGTACATAAACGGCGATGTACGCCCTACGGGGTGCGGATTTCGAGAATTTGATGCAACACCAATGTAGGGCGGACACCGATTTTGTGTCCGCCATCCCCAACCACCATGCCACCCCGAAACCCTGGCCGTTGTCCAACTGATCGAGCGGTGCTACTCTCAAAAATCGGCACCTAGCAAACAAACGGCGTTCCCCCACAACCATGACCAACCCAGACATCCGTTGGCAACAACGGTTTCAAAACTACACCAAAGCCTTCGTACAACTCGACGATGCAGTCATGCTGGCCTCAAAAAGAGAACTCAGCTCGCTTGAGAAGCAAGGGCTTATACAAGCCTTCGAGTTTACCTACGAATTGGCATGGAACACCCTAAAGAATTACCTCGAGTGGCAGGGCATCTGCGACCTGATTGGGTCTCGGGATACTATCCGGGAAGCATTTAACCAGGGGCTAGTGTCGGAGGGACAAATCTGGATGAATATGCTGGTCGACCGTAATAGAACCAGCCACACATATAACGAAAAAACAGCAGAAGCGATTATCGCGAATATCTGTAACGACTATCACGCCCAATTCAATGCATTGATAGCAACACTAAATACCAAGCTAGTGGACAAGCCATGACGACTACAGCCCACAACAGCCAATTTTCACTACCGGTCGAGGCAGTAGCCCAAATTCAGCACATACTGGCAACTCACGCCAATATCGACAAAGCATTATTGTACGGATCTCGCGCTATGGGCACGCACCGCCCCGGTTCAGATATCGACCTTACCTTGATTGGCAACATCCCAGACGACGAAGTCCAGCAACTGATCCAGGAATTGGAAGAAACCCCACTACCCTACAAATTCGATGTGTCATGCATGAGCGATATAGACAACGCGAGCCTCATCGACCATATACAGCGCCGAGGCATCGTCTTCTACGAAAAGTAGAGCGGAAACCGCTGTCATGTCCGCCATTTCCCACCACCGCGCCAATTCCCGGTGGACATACAAACCGATGTCCACCCTACGAGAAACGAAATTTGGCCCCAATGGATATGTAAATCGATATATCCCACCAAGCCCGTAGGGTGGACACAGCCTTTGTGTCCGCCAATCCCAACCACTGCGCCACACCCCGGTGGACATATAAATCCATGTCCACCCTACGAAAACGAAATGCGGCCCCAATGGATATGTAAATCGATATATCCCACCAAGCCCGTAGGGCGGACATCGCCTTTAATGTCCGCCATTCACACCCAAAAAATCACGCCCGCCCGTAACGGTCCTCAAACCTTACAATATCATCCTCACCCAAATACGAGCCGGACTGCACCTCAATCAACTCAAGCGGAATCTTGCCGGGGTTCTCCAAGGCATGCACCGCACCGATCGGGATGTAGGTCGACTGATTTTCGGTCAACATCACCGTGTCGTCCCCAATCGTCACCTTGGCGGTGCCCGATACCACAATCCAATGTTCGGCACGGTGATGATGCATCTGCACCGACAACTTGGCACCGGGTTTCACGGTAATACACTTAACCTGATAACGTTCACCGTGATCAATGGAGTCATAAACACCCCAGGGCCGATACACATGGCGGTGATGCAAAAACTCACTGCGCCCTTCGGCCTTTAGCTGATTCACGATGGCCTTCACATCCTGAACCTTGTTCTTGTCGGCCACTAGAACCGCGTCATTGGTCTCGACCACCACCACGTTATCCAAACCCACAGTAGCCACCAAGCGATGTTCCGCCCGAACATAGGAATTACTGGTGGAGTGACTCATCACATCCCCAGACACCACATTCCCGTCTTCATCGCTGTCACCCACTTCCCACAGCGACGACCAAGCGCCCACATCACTCCATCCGGCATCCATGGGCACCACAGCTGCCTTACCGGTCTTTTCCATCACCGCATAGTCGATGGAATCGTCCGCGCAGGCCATAAAGGCTTCCTTATCTACCCGCAGAAAATCCACATCCCGCGACTTACCGGCGTAAGCTTGCTCGCAAGCCGAATAAATATCAGGCCGGTGCTGCTTTAATTCATCCAGATATACTTGGGCCGAAAACAGGAACATACCGCTGTTCCAGTAATACTCCCCCTCGTCGACATAACTCTGGGCGGTCTCGGCATCCGGCTTCTCCACAAAACGAGAAACCGCATACGCCTCACCACCCAATTCCGCACCGCGTTGAATATAGCCGTATCCGGTATGGGCAGAGGTAGGCACAATCCCGAAGGTCACCAACTTCCCGGTCTCTGCTTGAGCCTTTGCCAGCGCCACGGATGCCTGAAACGCATCTACATCCTCAATCAGATGATCTGCAGCCATCACCAGCAGCAAAGGGGAATTGCCAGGGCTGCTCTCCAAAGCATCAAATGCCGCCAGCGCGATCGCCGGGGCGGTATTGCGCCCGACGGGCTCTAGAATGATGGTTTCAAGCGGAGAACCTGATTCTTGAGCCTGTTGAGCAACGATAAAACGATGTTCCTCGTTACAGATAACAGAGGTGCTATCGCAATCCACTCCAGCAAGACGCCCCAGAGTCGCCTGCAGCATGGTTTCTTCGCCACACAGCGAAAGAAATTGCTTGGGGTAAAGTCCCCGACTGGAGGGCCATAAGCGGCTTCCACTGCCGCCGGCCATAATTACTGCGTGCATGTATCTGTTCCAATATATAATCTTGATCTACAGCCCGGCGGACATGGGAACCATGTCCGCCCTACAATACAGCTACTCCAGCCAAGTAGGGTGAACATCGTTTAGTGTGTCCACCATAAAATTCGCTACTGAGTTGACTAGGCCAACATAAAAGGGTGCCCACCAACGATGGTGGGCATATGGCGTAGGGTGTACATTGCTTTTTCATGTACACCAAATACAAAAAAACTCCCACCCAATAAAGTAAAGGGACTTTACCGCCAAACCGCTAAGGTATTAAACCCCAGCCGCTTTTTAACAAAATACACCGCCAATAAATTCTGGGTGGCCACCGCCACTGCGGTGCCAACGGCATTACCTGTAGCACCAAAATAAACCGTCAACACCCACGTCAGCGACAGCGCCAGAGTGCCCGATATCAACGTCACATTACGCATATCCCGCTCATGACCAGACATCATTAATAAATACCCAACAGAACCTGTCATGGCATTAACGAACTGCCCCACCGCTAAGATTTGTAGTAATCGCGCGCCGCCACCAAAACCTTCGCCAAACAGGCCCATAAGGAAAGCGGGGAATACCAACATTACCCCAACCACAGGCAGCGCCATTAGTGATATTAACTTTACCGAATTAATCGCCAGCCGCTGCATGCCCGCTTTGCTACCCTGACGATGCAAGGCAGCAAAACGCGGAGCCACGACCAGGTTCACCGCAATTAATACAAAGCTTGCCAACATCGCGGTGCGCTGGGCGACGGCGAGCTGAGCCACCAAATCACTACTCACGTAAGCCCCGGCAATAAACTGACCTGACCACTGCACCAGCTGAGACATAATCACAACCGCCCAAAGAGGCAGGCAGCTCTTCCACACAACGCCCCATGCAACCTGCACTCCCGATTGAGGTGGCTGAAAAACCAGACAAAGCACTACTCCCAACAACCCCACCACTAATGATGCGCCAGCATAGACCCCGGCTAACGACACAGCCTGATTCACGGGGAAGAACACCACCGCCACCACCAAGCCAAGATTCACAGCAATATTCAATGTAAAAATAGAGGAGGTAACCCGGCGCAATCCCTGCAAAGCATTGGCAGCTAAAGTTAATAACGACAACCCCACAATGCCCACACTGATAAATCGCAGCACCGGGGCTACAGTAGGCTTATCGAACACAGACCTTGACAAGAAATCGGCCAGAAAAAAGACAACAGCGGCCGCAAACGAACTTACCGCCGCAGACACTACAATGCCTTTCAGTAACACCGATAATCCCTGCTCCGGCCCACTGCCCACAAACCGGATCAGAGTGTTGTCCATTCCTACACGGGAAACTGCGGCCAATATGGTAAGCAAAGAAAACGCTAAAAAATAGAGGCCCGATTCTTCGGCGCCCAATGTACGGGCGATAAAAAATGTGGCGATAAATCCCGCCAAAGCACCAAAAATTCGCACCACAAAAGCTAAAGCACTGTTTAACAGCAAGTCGCGATTTTCAGGGTTGGCAAAAATTCGTTTAAGTTTAGCTGGCAACACAGGCCTGGCTCACAAAGTGATAGAAAAATTATGCAGCCAACAAGCTCACCACCTGCTCTACAGCCCGGCGCCAGTCACTCGCTGCCACACCATAATCATTGGCTATCTTCTCAACACTCAACACCGAGTAAGCTGGGCGCTTTGCGGGTGTCGGATAGGCTTCGGTATTCATGCTATTAACAGTCGGAATTCTTTTTAGCAAACCCTGCTTATGGGCTTCTTCAAAAATTGCCATCGCAAAGGCATGCCAACTTACCGCCTCATTACCCGCGTAATGGTAAACGCCATAATGGGCGTTAGCTCCACTATTAGTTTGCTCCTCCACTTGGAGTTTCTGCGCAATACTAATAAGCGCCTTTGCAATATCACTCGCATAAGTCGGGCAGCCAATTTGATCTACTACAACCCCGAGCGTGTCCCGCTCATTAGCCAAGCGTAACATAGTTTTCAAGAAGTTATTGCCGTACTCGCTAAACACCCATGCAGTTCGCAATATAACGTGTTTTGAGCAATACCGATGAACGGCTAGTTCTCCATTGAGTTTGGTTTGGCCGTATACACCACTCGGGCTGGTTTGATCAGTTTCCAGATATGGCGTTGTTTTATTCCCATCAAACACATAATCGGTAGACACATGCAGCAAGGCAATATCAAAACGACTACAAACCTTAGCAAGTAAGGCAGGGCCATCTTCGTTAATGCGCTTCGCTAACTCAGGTTCTGACTCCGCTTTGTCTACTGACGTGTAGGCTGCTGCATTGATAATGGCGGTAATGCTTTTTTCTGCGATAATTTGTTCTAATACGACCGTGTCGTTGATATCGGCCTCTTGGCGGCTAAGCAGTGTATGCGTAATGCCTTGGGCCTTAAGCTGATCCGCCAGACACTGACCCAACTGGCCATTAGCGCCAGTAACCAACAGGTGTATCTCACTCATGATTTGAATAACTCTGCGAAAGTGGGCGCCTTGCTGTCTTTGTCGGATAAAGTAGGATCACTTAATGGCCAGCTAATCGCCATGGCAGGATCATTCCATATCAAGCTACCCTCGTCACGTGGGTCGTAATAGTCGGTGCACTTGTATTCAAAGTCAGCGGTATCGCTAAGTACCACAAAGCCATGGGCAAAGCCTGGTGGCACCCAGAATTGCCGTTTGTTTTCTTCCGAGAGGATCACACTCTCCCACTGCCCAAAACTTGGAGAGTCTTGACGAATATCCACCGCAACATCATAAACCTCACCGCTCACAACTCGCACCAGCTTGCCCTGGGGTTTACTTTTCTGAAAATGGAGACCCCGCAATACGCCTTTAGAGGACCGAGAATGATTATCCTGGACAAATGGGAGTGTAATCCCCGCCTGCTCGCGATATCGATCCGCCTGGAAAGTTTCTAGAAAGAACCCCCGTTCATCGCCAAATACCTTCGGCTCGATAATCAAGCAATCCTTTAACTTTGTCTCAATGACGTTCATTTTTACCCTTAATTTATTTATAACCGCCAGCCACACGCAGCAAATACTGGCCGTAGCCGGTTTTCTTCAATGACTCACCTTGCTCAACAAGTTGCTCGGCACTAATCCAACCTTGGCGAAACGCGATTTCTTCCAGGCAAGCCACTTTTAGTCCCTGACGGTGCTCTACTGTTTGTACAAATTGGCCAGCTTCAATTAGGGAATTATGGGTGCCTGTATCTAACCAGGCAAAGCCTCGCCCCAATACCTCCACATTCAAACCTCCGCGATTGAGGTAGGCTAGGTTTACATCGGTTATCTCAAGCTCTCCACGCGGTGAGGGTTTGATACTACGGGCAATCTCAACAACATCGTTGTCGTAAAAGTACAAACCGGTAACGGCATAGGCAGACTTTGGCTTGGCTGGCTTTTCTTCAATACTGATAGCCTTTCCGTCATCACCAAATTCAACCACGCCAAAACGTTCAGGATCTGTCACATGATAACCAAATACCGTGGCACCATTTTCTTTAGATACAGCACTTTCTAAATTGTCCGAGAAATGCTGACCATAAAAAATATTGTCACCTAATACCAGGCTGACACTATCATTGCCAATAAAGTCTGCACCAATGGTAAAAGCCTGAGCCAAGCCATCCGGGCTAGGTTGCTCCTCGTAACAAACACTTATACCGAATTGACTACCGTCACCTAAAAGGCGTTGAAAGCTCGGCAAATCTGTAGGCGTAGAGATCACTAATATATCTTTAATACCCGCTAACATGAGCACCGACAAAGGGTAATAAATCATCGGCTTGTCGTAGATCGGCAACAACTGCTTGGACATACCCATAGTAATGGGATGAAGCCGAGTGCCAGATCCTCCAGCAAGAATAATTCCTTTGTATTTCTTAGTCATAGTACTTCCTCTATGCTTCACCCATCCTGTCTAGCTTGTAATCACCTGACAATACCCGCTGCCACCACTGCGGGTTGTCCAGATACCACTGCACCGTTTTACGAAGCCCCGTTTCAAAAGTCTCCTCCGGCACCCAACCCAGCTCCCGCTGTATCTTACTGGCATCAATCGCATAACGGGCGTCGTGGCCAGGACGATCTTTAACAAAGGTAATAAGCTGCTTAAAACCTTTACCGCTCGCGCATGAGCTTTCATTGTCAGGGGCTAATTCTTCCAGTAGCTCACAAATGGTTTCCACCACTTCAATATTGTGCTTCTCGTTATGGCCGCCAATATTGTAGGTCTCACCCACCTTGCCCTCCGTAACCACTTTGAACAACGCGCGAGCGTGGTCTTCAACATACAACCAGTCGCGAATTTGACTGCCATCCCCATAAACTGGCAAAGGCTTTCCGTGGAGTGCATTGAGAATAATATGGGGGACGAGTTTTTCGGGGAATTGGTAAGGACCATAATTATTTGAGCAATTTGTGACAACTATCGGTAAGCCGAAGGTACGGCCCCACGCCCTCACCAAATGATCTGACCCGGCTTTGCTTGCAGAATAAGGCGAGCTAGGCTCGTAGGATGTAGTTTCAGTAAAGAGGTCATCGGTGCCGTGCAGGTCCCCATACACTTCATCGGTAGAGATATGATGAAAACGAAAACCCGCTTTTTTATCGCCATTGAGCTCCTGCCAATAGCCGCGGGCCGCTTCGAGCATATTGTAGGTACCGACTACATTGGTCTGAATAAAGGCACCGGGGCCATCGATCGAACGATCAACATGACTCTCAGCAGCAAGATGCATAATCAAATCGGGCTGATACTCGGCAAACACTGCGCTTAGTGCTGCGAAATCGGAAATATCCACCTGCGCGAAAGCGTAGCGACCTGTCGCCTCTGCGTTAGGAATCGACTCCAAGTTACCCGCATAGGTCAAGGCATCGACGTTAATCACCGATGCATCGGTACCGGCCAAAATGTGGCGAACGACCGCACTACCGATAAAGCCGGCTCCGCCAGTAACTAATATTTTCATTGTGAACCCGAAGGATAATGGTGAATTAATAGCGTTTCATACTGGGCCAAAATATCGTCCCAACGGAAATTAGCCTGATAGTTACGGCGGGTGCTTTCTTGCAAGCCCTTTACCAACTCTCCATCAGCCAGCAGCTCATCAAAGGCTTTGGCCGCACCCTCTTTGCCAGTGAAGTACATAGCCCCTTCCTTGGCAACCCAGCGATTAAAGGGATTATCGTGTGCAATGATCGCATTTCCCGCCCCTATGGACTCCACTAGGGACGGATTAGTTCCACCAACTTGATGCCCGTGAACATAACAAAAGGCGTGGTATCGGAGTGCACTCACAACATTCACGTTGTAAATAGCACCGGGGTATATCACTTCATTCGAGGCGGCCTGCTTCACCGCTCGGTGGTAGGCATTCTCCGTCGAATAATTGCCCAGCACGAACAGCTTATAGTCCCGTTGCCGACTGGAAAAACCCGCTACAATTTCCAGAATGGAGTTTTCCGGCTCAGCCCTGGCAATCACAATGGCATATTTTTGCGCCTCCAATCCAAACTGGGACAGATGCGAAACGTCCGCAGTGTCAACATGTAACCCGCCATAGGGGATCATGGTGATTTTTTTGCGTGAAACCCGGGTGGCCAAATGGTCTTCGATACAGGGGTGGTCAGCAACCAAATGATTCCCAAACCAACAGCCTAGCCGCTCATTAAGCCAAAACCAGGCCTTGGCAACAGCACCCCACTTCTGGCGCCTCCATTCAATACCATCCATATTGATAACGTTTTGCTTGCCAAATAGCCGGTGCAAAACATTAAAAATGGCGGTGTTATAGCCTAGGGTCAGAAAAATGCCATTGTGGCGCAGGGAATGAACAACGGATCGAAGATCGAAAATAATGGTGCCAAGTGGCCCTTTGTTTTTGACCGGAATATGGATGCGCTTAACCCCCTCCCATTCAGATTCATAAACAGGGCCGCTGCCTTCTTCTTGGCAATAGACGACAATATCCCAATCCTTTTCGACTAAGTATCGACATAAGTACTCAGCGAAGGTCTCGAAACCACCGTGCTTTGCCGGGACACCTCGGGAACCTAAAATAATCAACTCCACCTTTTACTTGCCCACCATTAATATGTAACACACCGGGAGCACCTGCCTTAATAAATAAGAAAAAATATACGAGAAACAAAAGACAAAAAATGCCGAAAGAGAAATCTCTAAAAACCCAAAGTTTGGCTCACCATCCAACACCAATATAAAAATTAAAACAAATGGTAGGTGGAAAAGATAAATAGGTAAGGAAAACTCAGATGCCTTTGTGAGCAAATAGGGCAACTTAAAGCCTTTCACGTCGAAGTAATACACAAAACCCAGGACAAATAGAGCTGCCAAAATTGGTATTAAGGACCTACCAACATCCTGGCTCCCCAGCGCTGCCAGAATGAACTCCGATGATGAAAGGCCCGCAAAAAATATTAGAAAACAATGCCAATTTAGTGCATTCATAGCCAACAAGCGTGCAATGAGGTAGCCCGCCAAAAAAGATGAAATCGACTCAATATAAAGAGATAAAAACTTACTTTCGTACTCGGCGGCTGCCCAGGCAATTGCGCTAGCGTAAAGAAGAAGCCAAGCCAAACCCTTACTCACATTCGGACGGAAGAAGTACACAAATATCGCAGCCAAAAATAAATTCCGCAAAAACCAAAGATGAAACAAGCCGGGATAACCGTCAAACCCGAAGATAAAATCTGCAAAGCTATAAATACTAAGTGGAAATTGATAACCAAGAATAACTACTTCGCCCAAGATCATAGACACCACCCACAACAGGAAAGCAGCTAGCAATGATATGGAAAAATACGGTACCAACACCGAACGAGCAAGTTTAGATAAAAACCTTAGAAAATCCAACTCTTGAATACGACGATAATTTAAAAATCCAGAGATACAAAAAAACAAAGGTACAGCAATCCTCGCCACCACATTGACAAAGCTATCAGCGTAGTCATCGCCGCAACAAAGAGGCTTCAAGTGAATCAAAATCACAAAATACGCCAAGATACCCCGCATGGCATCGATTGAAAGAACCGACGTCTTCAAAGGCGCACCTTTAATAAAAAGCGTAACATATAAGCAAACGAGAAAAACAAAACCGTGTGGACTTGAAAAATAGTGTTTGTGTAGGGGAGCATAAGAGCTTGGACAACAAGGAAAGAATAACAGTAAAGCCCAAACCCTTTATAGCCTGAGAAGGCTTGATTAAAATAAAACTTATAAATACTCGCAACTGCAACCGAAGTAAAGATTACACCAAAAAGCCCAAAATCTACGTAAGCAACTCCAAGAAATGTAGACGTTAAAGTAGTTTCTCTGTAGTAACCAAGGTATTGGTTCTGAAACATAAGCTCCGTCATTTTCGGAACAGGCAAGAGCGTAGAAAACGGAGAGATAGTTATCAAGCCGCCAAAATGATCGCCCCCCGACGAAAAATACCTCAAGTAATCACTTAAAATTTCGAAATTGAGACACAAAGTAAGGTAAGCGACCATCCAATACGCAGCTCCGCGCCCACCTTCGCCCTGCTGACTGACAAAGTAGTCATTTCCAAATTCAATATAGCCCCTAAAAACTTTAACTCCAACGATAATAAGGACAAGGAACAGCACTAGTTTTATAATCTTCTTTAGCTCTACCTTTCGATTACTCATGGCTGAGTTAATGACGAATGTCATCACAAACATAACAAAGAGCAATCCTCGACTCACCCACAATAGCGCGGTAAAAACTATAAATACCATTAAGAAAATCATCATCCAACGTCGAGCTCTGCTTAACACTAGATTATTAGTTTTCAAGTACATAAAAATTAGGGGAAAAAGATAAATCGCGCATACACTTACGACATGTAGAAAGCCGTTACCTCCAATCACAAACCGCGACTTTTCAGGATCACTTGTCAAAATTGGTATTTGACCGGCGATCCCAAACTCCAGATAGTTAAAAAATATGCATACTAATGAAACTAATACTATAGTGTTAAAACTATGAGGTGAATGAGACAAAAATCGATCCGAACCAATATCAGGAAACGTAAGGGTGTATTTCTTTCCCGGTATAGAGAAAAAGAATAATAGGGAAATGGCCACAACCACTAACACAGCCATTAAAGGTTCCCACGGAGTTACAATATCACTTAAAGCCAAAGAATGAAGTAAAGCTGCAACCCCTATCGGCAAGCATAAAATTAACCAAGGCTGCAACCATGATTTAGTAATATGAGTTGCTGCATGGAAAGAAAAAGCCAAAATCGCAATAAGGATAAGGCTAATCACCACTTCCATAAATCACAACCCCAGTACTCGATGCAGCTTGTTAACATAAATATCTTCTCTGAAGTTTTCGCGGACAGCTATTCCGCCCGAAAATGAAAGAGATTCCCTCAGCTCACTACTTCCAACCAACTCCTCTAAACAACTGGCCAACCCCCTAGCACTTCCAGGCTCAAATAACATACCAGATGAACGGTGCTTAATTATCTCAGAAGGCCCCCCGTGGTCTGACGCTATTACAGGAATACCGGAAGCCATCGCCTCTATAACTACCATGCCGAAGGGCTCTGGCTTTGTCGAGGGAACAACGCAAATGTCTATATCTTTCCAGACATCTTCAACTTGGACTTGAAAATCAGCAATAGTTACTGAACAGGAAAACCTACTTTTAGTGACGCAATCGAGGATTTCACTATAACCTACATTGTTAGGGTTTGGAGAGCCCTTGAAAACCACATTAATATCTCCAATCTCAAAAGAAGAGTTTTCGAGAGCTTCTAGAAACAGGCAGTGCCCCTTCCAATCGTTTAGCCTACCAACCAACGCTAACGTGAGCGGCTTTCCCCTATGATCTTCTCGACTATTCCGAATAGAGGTAAAATTACTGTAATTAACGCCGTTATAGACGACTTTCGACGCAGAGTCATTACTGATTTCATCTACATAACGCTTAGTAGCATTTGAGTTACACACTACTTTGTCAGAAAACTTTCGAAGCAAAAACCCATACATCCTATTGAAAGCGCCCAAGTCCTCAAGAATTTCGTGGATATGCCAGACATGTAGAATATCATTTCGAAAAATAATCTTAATAAACGCCCCATCAAGGACTGCTATCGTATTAGCGTAAACCGTGCTGACACCTCGTTTTTTTATTAATCTACGATAGAACAAGAAAAGACTAAAGACATTAGGAATCAAAGAGAACAAGAATCCAACCGACAGCATCCCTCGGTGAGCCTTAAGGATGGGGTGTACCACGACCTCCACATCGATTTCCTCCAATTCTCTTTTTAAAGGACCTTCATATGGCAATACCACTACGGAGTCGAAATTCTTTTCTTTAATACTCTTAACTAGTGAATAGAATGTTTTATCAGAACCATAAAGCTCAGCGGATTGGTGAATTAACAAGACGCAACTCATATCTTTTTTATCACCTTTGCAGGCACACCGCCTATCACAACTCCAGGGGGAAATTCGCCCACAACAACCGCTCCAGCCGCAATTATGGTGCGATTGGATACACTAGCTCCATCCAGAAAGGTAACCTTAGCACCCACCCAAACGTCACTCCCAATTACTATCCCCCTTCTGGAAACACCTTGATCCTTAATTTTCTTATCAGCGTTTGAGTAATTATGATTTTCGCTATGAAAACTAACATATTGCCCCATTATCACATCATCCCCAATCACCACACCGCCCGCACAGCCGAAGAATGCATAAGCACCAACCCCAAAGTTATCTCCTACTTCTATGCCCTTTCCAATGTCCCTCATGCTGCCGGAGCACTCTATCCGTGTATAAGGACCTATAGAAGCATTCCTACCTATTTTTATACCACCAGAAGACAGACCATCGAAATAACAGTGCTCACCAATTTTTGAGTATTCTCCAATTGAAATTTTCATCACCGCCTTTAAGGCACAACGCCTTGAAAGGAATATTGGCTTCCTTAAATAAAGCAAGCCCCGCAACAATCTAACGAACAAGCCAATGACGTAAAACACCAAGTAAAAAAATGGTATCCTCTCATCAAGCTCAAAGTTTTCATCTTTAATATAACGAGCGACAAAATTCAGAACCTTTCGCATGTTACATAGCCTTCCTATAACTATCGGCTGCAGTCCGGTTCTTAAAAAGCACACCCAAGCTGTACTTTAGAAATACAACAGCTGATATCAATGTTAAATAATACTTCCTTCTCACTCCAGAATAATATTTGGAGAAATATGACTTAAAACCAATGTAAATATTCCCCTTTTTCGACTCATCAAACCCGCCTCGATGAAAATATTTAACATCAGGATCGACTACGAATTTTGCACCCACCTCCTTCATTTCCTTGCACAATATAATATCCTCACCATACATAAAGATATTCTCGTCGAAGCCGCCAACCCTCTCCCAAAGCACCCTACTGGTTAACATAAGCGACCCTTCAATCCAGTCTACGCAGCTACTCTCGTCGGCACCTTCCCCAGAGTACAGCCTTGATGGAAGCAGAATATCGAGAAATGAACTCGGAAATCGCCCAAAGGATGGACGGACTTTCTTGTCTTCGCCAACCATAGAGCACGACCACACAGTCTTTTTATCACGACGAACCAACTTTACGAATGAGCCAATATCTTCAAGTAAGGCGGCGTCATTGTTCATGAGCAAAATAACGTCCCCTGAACATTTCATCACACCGAGGTTATTGGCAACACCGAACCCTACATTTTTCTCATTTTTTATTATTTTCAAATTTGATCTCAACGGGAGAACGGACAAACTATTGTCAGTGGAATTATTATCAACGACGACAATTTCATAATCGACAGTCAGTAAAGAAAGCGAATCCACTGCCCTTTTTAAATATTCGCCGCCATTATAATTTACGATGATTACCGACAATGTCAATCCCATGCTGTTCAGTCCCGCCACCACCTATCAATACCCAGATGGGGATAATCTTTTTTCAAAATCTCTATATCTTTTTCGAAGTATTTATCCAGGGATTCAACTGCTATCTTTGGCTTTTTCCCGCGGGAATAAGCCAAAGATTTGACTCTTTCGTAAATACAGGGAGGGGTTATTTTTTTCCCATATGCCAAGGCATTCATATTTCTTAGGAAGTGGATTACCGTGGCGCTCCGTGGCTTTCTGAATCTGTTACTGGCTTGCTGCGAAAGGAGCTCGAATCTTAGCGAGGGTATTTCTAAAAATCGACACAACGCATGAAACGCGTCAGGGCTAGAAAACAGTTCTTCATAAGTCACAAAGTGCACTTCTTTAAAGCTTCTTTCGAACTCACACAATGCCTCAAAATAAATACTGTTTTCAATATATTCAGCGTAATACAAATCATCATTTAGTGCATTTTCTATTGATTCGCTTTGATATCCCAAGCTTACATCCATCAAGTAATGGGATACTGCCCGCGCGACCGGCTCTCTCAAGACGGCAACAATTTTAGCATTTTTGTATTTTTTTTTTATCCTAGGTATTGCGAACTTATGGTAACGAAGATACGAAGGACTAAAATCAGCGGATATCCCATTTCCGACAAAAGCTTTTTCATAATCTGAATAAGAGGTTATAAATGGGACTTTGTAATACGTATTTTTAACTTCAGGATATGAAAAAAAGTGCGTCTCTTTCGGAACTTGACACCTTACATATCCAGAATTAGATAAGACATCATAAAGTGTCGACGTTCCACACTTCGGGGCACCCACAAAAAAAACCTCTGTCATTCCACAAGCCCCTCATAACCAAATTTACGCAGAATTTCGCTTTTCTTTAGCCAGTTTAAATTTTCTTCGCTAAACTCATCAACTGAACAAGCATAAGCTCTAGAAGAATTGATCTTTTCCCCAATTTTTTTAAATTGAGGAATCATATTTCTGTCTCGAAATAAATAACTTTCGATATCAGACAGGATATTCAACGGATTGGACAATAGATCTTCATACCTAACACTCAAATAATCTACCCCATCCAAATTCTTGAGAGCCAATATATTATAATCTTCCCACAGCTGCAGAGCCGAGCCCAGGTCTCTACACCTAATCGACTGAAGTGGGTAGCTTCTATTTTCCCGGAGTGAATCTCGCAACTTGGTTTTCAATGGCACCCCCTCGATCCACTCGCCAGACAATACCCCTTTGTCGGACCTTACTTTCAAGCTTTTTGCGACATCAAGTGGATTTCGATAAATAAAAATCACCTTTGCTTGAGGGTATGCTTGAAGCCAAAAATTGACAAATAGACAATTCCTCGGGTCTTTCCATCCCCAGAATAATTTCGACATACCAAGTCGCTCATATTCTTTTATCGCCTTTCGTCTTGAGTAGGACTTGATATGCGCACAAATCTGCTCTGAGATCGCCGCGTCGTAAATTTTATCATTGAGCAGCGGAGATACTTCATCCCATGCCCCACCCATATTTCGCAATATCTCCTCATGAAATCGAAGAAACTCAAATGCCTCTTTATTAACGCCATACTTTGCGCCAAAAAAGCCTCCCAACTCTTCAAACAGCTCCACCAGCATGGTAGTGCCAGACCTATGCATTCCCACAATAATTACAGGGCTCAAAGTCAGATACTCTTAGATTGATCTCGAATACAATTCGACTAATGAAATTAGTGAGATAAAGTTGATACAACTGAAAATTGAAGCTTAATAGGCGCTCTGCGAAAGGAACCCTTTAGTTGCGGTTAAAACAACTATCTTTAAATCAAGAAATAACGACCAATTTCGGATGTACTCTATATCAAACTCAACACGCTTCTCCATCTTCTCAAGCGTATCCGTCTCACCACGCCAACCGTTAACTTGCGCCCAACCGGTAATTCCAGGCTTGACCAAATGCCTTTGCATATAACCACTAATTTTGTCGCGGTAGAGTTCGTTATGAGCCACTGCGTGAGGCCTTGGCCCCACAATGCTCATCGAACCTTGAAGTACATTAATAAACTGGGGGAGCTCATCCAGCGAGGTCTTTCTGAGAAAGGCACCCACTTTAGTTATTCGTGCATCATTCTTAGTTGCCTGCACTACCACATCGCCATTATCACAGGTAGTCATAGAACGAAACTTCCAAACTTCAATTTCCTCACCATTAATTCCGTAGCGTCGCTGCTTAAATATCACTGGGCCTTTCGAGGTGAACTTAACCGCAGCAGCAATAAACAACATCGGGACAGCAATAACACAAAGGATAATAGAACTCAGAACGACATCTTCAATACGCTTTACAAGTTCATCAAAGGAGTCATAGGGAGTGTCGTAGACACTTACAACAGGTAAGCCTCCGATTTCTCGGCTGCGTGCATTCAACATTTTGAACGTAAAAATATCTGGGACAATATGTACTGAGCACGAACTGTCTGCGAGCTCTTCAACCAACATTCTTATAGTTGCTTCTTCCTTCATTGGAAGGGCTATATAAATATCATCAAACTCTGCCTTTCGGGCATCATGAAGCAGGGCTTTAATGTCCCCAATAACATCAAGGTCTGCGGACTGTAACGGTTTGCTACCGACCTTAACCCGATCATCGTAAAATCCCGCGATATCCATCCCCATCCAGTCACTACCAAGGATGTGCCTGGCCAGAGATACGCCTGGTTCTTTGGCTCCGACTATAGCGATACGGCGGGTATTAATACCCACCCTACGAAACTCTCTCAGGATCATGCGAATAGAAATGCGATACAGGCTCACAGACGCAGGCACCGCGATTGCCCACGCCACCATGACCGCGCCACCAAATTCTTCATTGAGGTTGAACAGGAAAGAGACTATTAATAAGCCGCCAAGGGTCAGCAGCCAGGTTTTGTAGATGGCTTTAACTTCTTGCCACAGGGACTGGCCACGCCAGGAAGAATATAGTCCGCCCTTATGGCCAAGAACGTGATAACACAATGAGGAGAAAAACGCGGCTATTTGATAGCACACATCCCAGTTTACGCTTGCGGTGTTAACGATAGCTGCCAGTATGCCCCACACAATGAGCACGTCGGCAAGCTGATGTATAGAAGTGAGGAGGGAGTGATGCTTTTTGATAAACCCGCCATGGGGCTCACCAATTCCGCCAGTTGTATATTCGCAGCTCATAGCACGTCCTTCGCTATTACCCTCGGTCACTTGGTAAGGGCAATGCAATCTATATATCCCTATTCCGGAAAAGTCCCAATGTGCAAATACATAGTTGCCGTACCTGCACGCACCATTAGCCTTTTCGTTATAGAATTCCGAAGAGTTAGGGCGGTGTCATTACAAATTTAAAGCCGCGCTATTATATACCTGTTTCTCAAATAGCGCACCGCGTGAATGGTTAAAAATTGTCAACGCCAAGGCTGGCAATACCATCGGGTAACCGAGGCCCCCTACCCCTGAGGTCGTTGGACTCCCTTGCACTCTGTATTGAACTGTTAACACTTATCACTCCGGGAATAGTTCAATGGAGCGCGCTGGATTACTACCCACTAACAGCTATTGAGCACATTGTATGCCAGCTGTTGCTAAAGCATTGTGACAGCACTGGGCTCCAGCAGTTCAGGCACTGCGATAACCCTATTTACTGTTTACCGTACTTCTTCCAAGCCGAACGCATTCGCTCCTGATTGGCTTTGACATAGGCCGCACTCAACCTGTCACCATTGTAAAAGGCGTTTTCCAGGTTGTAGTACTGTTCCGGCCTGCGATTTGGGCCAAAGACCAGAGGGTTACCGTTATTTTGCCCTAAAATAGTGCTAACTTCATACCTAAAATAGGGCGTACCGACAACTTGGATACCCGCAATGCGCTTCATGTCCCGCTGTGGAGTCAATGGCACGGTAAAACCGATGCCCGCAAATTGATCATTTTCCGATTCTTTGACGATCAAATGGAGCTGCACGTTACCGACGTGTTGGGTAATGTCAGCCTTGAAGCCTTCGTCACCCTCCAGGAACCTGCCGGTGGTTATGTTTAACTCTGTGTTTGTGCTTTGAGCAAAGT
Source organism: Spongiibacter nanhainus (assembly GCF_016132545.1). Taxonomy (GTDB): domain Bacteria; phylum Pseudomonadota; class Gammaproteobacteria; order Pseudomonadales; family Spongiibacteraceae; genus Spongiibacter; species Spongiibacter nanhainus. The sequence continues at coordinate 1,354,426 of NZ_CP066167.1, read as the reverse complement.
AGCGCCACGATGCCAACAGCGGCTCGGCTACATCCTCCGGGAAGTCCATATCTTCTAAATCTGCCACTACCAACTGGAAACGGTGGCGACCATCGCCGGGCTCCCAGCGGCCCTCGTACTGCACACCTTCGTATTGCCCCAGGAATTCTCCGTAAGAGACCATACTGGTAAAGCCGCCACCGTGGCGGATGGCCTGGCTAAACACCTTGTTCTTCACACCATCTTCAATAGCCTGAGAGAGGAACACGCCACCGAAGCGGCCGTCTTCGGTGAAGTCGTCGGTCTCATAGGTGGACCAATCTCGGGTTATATTGATCGCCGCCCCCGGCCAGAGGGGCTGAACCACGTCAACGCGGGTGGCCAGCGAGTAGTCGAAGACGCCAAATTCCGTGCCTATGGTGGACGAAATCGCCGGCCGCACGGTAATGGTGGGGCGGAAGGCCAGGTAATCGAGCGTTGATTTGGCAGCGTGACGAATCATATTGGTGTTACGCTGCAGCTCATTACGCGGGGCCACCGTCATTTCTGACGGCGGCATGGCAGTTTCGCCAGCCAGGAAACGCTGCCATGAAGGCGCATGACCACCTAGGCCAAAAACCGGCAGACCGTATTTTTCTAGCTGAAGATAGAAGAACTCATTCTCTGCCAATTGATGGCTAATTAAGCCTGCTGCTACGCCCAAACCATCAACCACGTTGGCATTGTAGCGTGGGTTTTCAAAGGCGATGATCCAACGAGGCCCAGTGCGGGCGATTCTCACCCGCTCAAAGCCCGCTTTGACCATAATCGAACGTAGGCGCCGAGCTTTGGCCGCCATCGGGTTATCACGAGCGATTTGCGCATCGCTGTATTGAACAGACGTCCCGCCAGTATTCAGTCGGTCGGGCTTCTTGCTGCTAGATGATGTCGAGTCGTCGCTGGAGGCACCGGGGCCGGCAGCTTCAAAATCGGGGCCACTGGTAATCCGTACGCCCTGCTCGGTGCCATACACTTCTTCGATAACCACAGGGTGCCGCACCTTCTCGGCAGGCTTACGGGGCCGGGATTTGGGGAGTGTACGCTCAGTTTTTTGGGCCAGGGGAATTTGGAGGTTAAAGCCGTACCAGTCCTTGCGGCCGTCCGCGCCCTCTTCTGATGAGCCCATCAATAAGGTCGAGAGCTGCCATCCCTGGGGCAACCAGGCTTGTGGTAAACCTAACCTAACACCGGCATTACGGCTGTGGCCATCATCCTCAAGCATAACGCTGAACCAGTCAGTTGGCGCGTACTCTATACCGCCAAAGGCGCCGTCCAAACGCAGGGTGTAATTAGTGGCTTTACCCGTGACCTTGCCGCCGCCAAGAGTGGCACGAACATCGCCAAACTGCCAAGTAGCCACGGCGTAGGTGGTGTCGTATTCATTTACTGAGCCGCCCACATCCATTTGGCCTATGGCCAAGTCCAGGCCATCAAAGAGCTGCCAAGGGGATTGGAGCTTCATGTTGAAGGACAAGTCGGAACCGCCGGCTGTTGATTCACCAGTCACATTCCGACCAGCAACTTCTACATGGGGAAAAGCGCCCGCCCCGAAAACGATATCGTTGCCGGAATCATTCAGAAGCGGGTTACCACTGAAGCGGCCATCCACCTGGCGGTCAAATGCGAGTGACGCCTTGCCAAACTCAATGACCGAGGCATCGGGCACATTAAACAGCCCGCTTACGCCCTGCATGTTGGTATTGCCTTGAGCTATTGCTGTTTCAGAGGTGGATACAGCCGTTGCAATAAGGATAGAGGAAGATGCGATAAGCCAATGATGACGCACGTTGCAGCCCAACTTTAAGTCCATTACCTGAGACGTAAAAAGGCGGCCAAGCGGCCGCCTCTTTATCACGTACTACGTACCTTCGATTGCCTACGTAGTGAAGACTGGTCGCTTAGCTGCCAGTTGCGCCGGTTGCACCCGTGCTGCCAGTGGGTGTTTCTACGGCGCCGTCACCTGCTACATCATTCTCAACCGCTGCTTGAGCGTCAGCATCGCCCTGCTCGGTGGCAAACTCTTTGGCCCCAGAGACCACATCGTCAGCAACCGTGCTGTCGATTTGTGTGCCCTGCTGCACTTGGCCCTTGACGGTGTCCAGCAATTGCTCTGGGGTCACACCGCGACTTTGGGCGGCTTTAGCCAAACCTGCCAAGTACAGTGCGTACTCACCCTGAACGGTACCACCCACGGTGTCGGTGCTGTTCTTGACGGGTTGTGGCGCCTGCAATAGGTCTGCACCACCAGTACCCAGGTTGGGCGCCAAGGCTTCACGAATTTCTGCCAGCGCTTGTTTAGCGGCAACAGGATCTTTAACTGGAGATTTGCTGTAAAGCTCCGCGGCCAGGTCAGTCAAAGGCGTGACTGCCACCTCACCACCTACGCTGTTGAGGGTGTCTTTGTCAGGAACGATAGAACGCAGCGCCCCAGTTTGAGTTTCGGTTTGACCGGTCGCCTCGTTGTAGTAAGTACCCCCAGAACAGGACATGCTGACAGGGAATTTTTTCTTGTTAACCTTGGCGCTGATATCGACTTGGCCATTCTCGTCAGTGGTGAAACCGCTGGCGATCAGGGCTCCGTCGGCGTCGAAGAGGTCACAAGTAGCGCCGACTACGGCGCCGTGAGCTACTGTCGCCTGGTAATCCAGACTAGTTTTGCTACTGCTGCTGTCGCCGCCACAGCCAGCCAACGCCAACGCTGCGGCGAAGCCCACTGTGAGCACACTTCCACGACCCAAATTTAGAAAACTCATTCTAATGCTCCTTTAGATTTTTTGCGTACAGACTGAGGCGGCTGCAAATCCTTGACGAGGAGAAGCCTATTACACCTAATGACATAGAGGCAAGGGACATTACGCTTTTTTACATTGCACCAATGCAGCACCACCGCACCCACTCGTCTGTAGAAAGCAATTAATCCGCCAGGTTCCCGGCGTCACCATTCTTTTTACGGATGATTTGGTAGCAGCTTGGTACTCGACTGTGAAACACTGATGAATAAACGGCGGTAACCAGCTCCAGCACCGGCTATGAGCCACTGAATACACCAAAACACTATTCAGCAATTTTAGACTCCAGGCCGCTACTCGTGCCGTTTTGGCTCGTTGTGGCCGCAGATAGACATGAATGGGGCTTGCCCACGCACAGTTTTGCCCCCTATGCACCAAATTTGTACAGTTTATGGATATTCACGCTCAGCTGGTACAAAATACGGCCGCAGTGTCAGGAGGCAGGCCAAGGTGGTGTGAATGTGTACCCACGCATGGCTTAACGTTCATACCTCTGACATCTATTGACGGTACGTTGCGCGGTTAACCTGCAAAACATTGTTGGCCCGAGTCTTGAAGGACCAGCCCGATATCGTATTGCAAGAATAATCTTGGCCCGACCTAAAAAGTGAATCATTACAAGGAGTCAGTATGGCTTTTCGCTCTTGGCCTGCCCGGCAGCTCGCCCTTCTCGCGTTAGGCACCGCCGCTATCACCGGCCTTTCCGGATGCACTATTGTCCCAGGTAGCACCATGAGCCGGGTGCCCTCCACCGTATTTGGGGACACGCCCGATGAGTATGAGCGAGCCAATGTTGACATCCGCTACATCCCCATTAACGCTACCGTGTTGAGCCATTACAGCATGAATAAGATTCCGGAAGCGCGCCCCTATCCGGAGGGTATGCAGGAGGCTCTTTCGGCCTACACCTACAATGTGGGTGTGGGGGATGTGCTCACGATTACCGTATGGGAGCACCCGGAATTGACGATTCCGGCGGGGTCATTCCGGACGGCGGCCGAGTCGGGTAACCAGGTTAAAGCGGATGGCACGGTGTTCTTCCCTTATGTGGGCGACACCCATGTGGCAGGCTTGACCTTGCAAGAGATCAAGCAAAAGGTCAGAAATGAACTGCGCGCGGTTATCCGCAACCCACAGGTAGACGTGCGGGTCGCGGATTACCAGAGCCAGAAGGTCTATGTGAGTGGCGCGGTTAAGCAGCCACAAATCCTGCCTGTGACTCACCAACCCATGACATTGGTTGATGCCATTGAGCAAGCTGGCGGCTTGGGTGAAATGGCCGCCTGGGACCGGGTGACATTGTCGAGGGATGGCCAAGTGCAAACGGTCTCTATTCGGGAGTTATTTCAGTTTGGCAACTGGAGTAAAGACCTGATTTTGCAACATGGCGATGTGGTACACATCCCTCGTAATGATGCCGACAAAATTTTTGTGTTGGGTGAGGTGAATCGACCGCAGAGTATTTTAATGGGTCGGGAAGGCACATCATTAGCGGAAGGGCTGGCCTCAGCCAATGGTATTAATGAAAATCGCGCCGATGGCCGGGGTATCTACGTGCTGCGGAATACTGGCGTCAAACGCAACAGCGGTGGGCGTCTTGTGTATACCGCAACGGTCTTTCATTTAAATGCAGCCAGAGCAACCGGCTTTATGTTTGCCGACCAGTTTCCGCTTCAAGCACGGGATGTGGTCTATGTGGCACCAGCGCCCATCACTCGCTGGAACCGCTTCTTGAGCCAGTTGCTGCCCAGTATTGTAGCTACGGATAATATTACCGATATCGAAAACGCGAATTAGATCGTCGCCTTGCGCCAGGGCTCTCCCTTATGGGTAAGCCCGGCGCCAGCTTGGGATTTAATACTCCAACGCGTGGTCTTAACGCTGCAGATTAACGCTCATGCTTTGAGCTTACCCACGCAGCGCGAAGTTTTTTAATGAATAGGCGTGTCAATGTCAGAAAACTCAGTTTCTCCCTCTCAGCGCCCTACTCAGGGCATTCAAGACGATGAAATCGACCTGCTTGCTCTGATTGGGTCATTGCTAGAGCGTAAATTCACCATCATTGGTATTACCGCGCTCTTCTGTATTCTGGGTGTTGCCTATGCCTTGATTGCTACCCCCATCTATCGAGCCGACGCTATTGTTCAAGTAGAGGAAAAGAAGGCTTCCCTACCCGGAATGGATGATTTATCTGAGGCATTAGGTGGGGAGTCTGGTTCAAACACTGAGATAGAACTGATTAAAAGCCGCCGAGTGGTGAGTACAGCCGTCGACAAGTTGCGCTTGGATATTGTCGTAGAGCCGGTTTACTTCCCCATTGTTGGCGAGGCCGTTGCCCGTCGCAATGGTGACACTCTCCCTGATGATGAAGTCGGCGGCCTAGCAGGTTATTTGCGTAGCACGTGGGGCATTTTACTTCGCTTACCACTTTCCAGATTTGAGGGACAAGAAGGCATTCGCTTTGCCTGGGGTGGCGAACGTATCGATATACAGCGCTTGGTTGTGCCGCAATATGCAATTGGTAGCACTCTTACTTTAATTGCAGGTAAGGAAGGCAACTACTCGCTGTACGGTCCAGGGGATGAACTGATTCTGCGTGGCCAAGTGGGCCGAACTGCCAAGAAGGATGGATACGAGATTTACCTCGAACAGCTCGTAGCCAAGTCCGGAACCTTGTTTACCGTAGTGAAAAAGAAATACCTTGGCACTGTTATCAGTTATCAGCGGGCACTGTCAGTAAGCGAGCGAGGCAAAGACTCCGGGATTCTCTCGCTTACTTATGAACATAAAGACCCACAGTTAGCGGAGCGCTTTTTGGAGGTCGTATCTGAAGCCTATGTCAGGCAAAACGTGGAGCGTCAGTCTGCTGAGGCTGCGAAAAGTCTTGAATTTCTGCGCAGTCAGTTGCCTGGACTTAAAAAAGACTTAGAAGAAGCAGAGCGCAAGCTCAATGACTACCAGGTAGAAGCCGGTTCGGTAAACATCACCGCTGAAGCCGAGGTACTACTGAATCAGGTGGTAGAGATTGAATCCAAAATTGCTGAACTGCAGTTGGAAAAGTCAGAGATTGACCGCCGCTTTACCACTGACCACCCCCAGTATATTGCCTGGCAAGAGCAAATGGCAGAGCTTAAAAGCCGCAAAGCCGACTTGGATAAGCGGGTTCGCAATTTGCCACAAACTCAACAAGATGTATTGAGCTTGCGGCGTGACCTGGAGGTGGGCACCGAGATCTACACCCAGATGCTAAATAATATTCAGGAGCTAGATATTGTACGGGCAGGTACCGTGGGTAATGTGCGCATTGTGGATGAAGCCGTTGTAAATACGCAGGACCCGGTTAAGCCCAAAAAGGCGCTGATTGTCGTTATTGCAACCCTGCTGGGTGGCTTTATCGGCGTGGCCTACGTGCTGATCCGCAATGCCCTAAACCGCGGTGTAGAGAACTCCGACGATATTGAAGCACTTGGCTTACCTGTGTATGCCTCGATTCCCGAGTCCGACAATCAGCGTAAATTTGACTCCCGGGCTCGCAGTCGTCACCTGCACCACCCAGAGGGCCTGCTAACCTGGAACGACCCCACCGATATAGCAGTAGAAAGTTTACGCAGCCTGCGCACCAGCCTGCACTTTGCGATGCTGGAGGCCAAGAACAATGTGATTGTGGTATCCGGCCCCAGCCCCGGTGTGGGTAAATCCTTTATTACTGGTAACCTGGCGGCGGTTATTGCCCAGACCGGCCAGCGCGTTTTGGTAATGGACACCGACTTGCGCCGGGGCTATTTGCACAAGATGTTTGATGTGGATGGCAAGGTTGGCCTTTCGGATATTTTGGGTAAACGGGCTGAAGTATCTGAGGCGATACAACAAACGCGGGTCAGTAATCTGCATGTATTGCCGCGAGGCAAGGCGCCGCCCAACCCTTCCGAATTGTTGATGCGGGAGGAGTTTACTGAGTTGATGGAGCAGCTCAATAACGAATTTGATTTGGTGTTGGTTGATACCCCCCCGATTATGGCGGTAACCGATGCCACCATTGTGGCCCAGCATGCGGGTGTAAGTATGTTGGTGGTGCGCTTTGGCAAAAACCCCGTAAAAGAGGTGGACTTGTGCCGTCGGCGTTGTGAACAGAACGGCATTAATATTAAGGGCGTTATCCTCAATGCGGTTGAGCGCCGCGGCGGGGTTTATGGGTATCGGTATGGGTACCATTATTACCATTACGAGTATAAGCCCGAAGGTAAATAAGTAGGGTGGACAACGCTTTGTTTGTCCACCATTGAGCCACCCCCATGGCGGACATAAAAGACGATGCCCGCCGTACGCCGATGTGAACGTGGGGTGGACAACGATTTTTTATCCACCGGTCGGAGCCACCCAATGGCGGACATAAAAGACGATGTCCGCCGTACGCTGATGTAAACGTGGGGTGGACAACGATTTATTTGTCCACCAATTGAGCCACCCCCATGGCGGACATGAAAGGCGATGTCCGCCCTACGCCGATGTGAACGTGGGGTGGACAACGTGGTTTTGTCCACCGGTGGGAGGCACACCATGGCGGACATGAAAAGCGATGTCCGCCGTACGCTGATGTAAACGTGGGGTGGACAACGATTTTTGTCCACCGTTCGGAGCCACCCAATGGCGGACATAAAAGGCGATGTCCACCGTACGCCGATGTAAACGTAGGGTGGACAACGATTTTTGTCCACCGTTCGGAGCCACCCTATGGCGGACATAAAGGGCGATGTCCGCCGTACGCCGATGTAAACGTAGGGTGGACAACGATTTTTTTTGTCCACCGATTTAGACCCCATAAGGCGAACACAATCGCGATGTTCGCCCCGCGATATGAACCCACCATGATATGAACCATTCCTCTCCCATCGTGCATTTCGATAATGTGCGTTTTGCCTACCAACTTGATCCGGTGCTCGACAACTTCACTTGGTCCTGGCCGGCTGGCGAGCATATTGCCATTCTCGGCGGCAACGGCTGCGGCAAAACCACCCTGGCGTTGTTAATGACGGACAAGGTGCGCCCCAACCGGGGGACCATCACCTTCGGCGATGGTATTGGCCCCGGCGACATTGCCCACGTGTCGTTTGATCTTCACCGGGAGTTGATGGAGCGGGATCGTCGCTTTGACGACAGCGAGACCCGGGAAGACGCCTTTGATAAAGGCACGGCAGTCCGGGATATTATTCTGCAAGGCCGAGAGGCTGACGGGGACTTTGATTCCCTGTGTCAGCGTTTGGGTATTAGCCATATTCTCGACCAGGGCATTCGCTTTATCTCCACCGGCGAGAGCCGTAAAACCTTGTTGGCTCGGTCCTTGATGGCCAAGCCTGCGGCTTTGGTATTGGATAACCCCTTGGAAGGTTTGGATAAAAACGCCCAGCAAGAGATGCGGGATTTGCTGGATGAGCTGATCCATTCCCCTACTCCCCTGTTGATTCTCAGCAAGAATGCCGCTGACATCCCCGATGGCATTGAGCGGGTGTTGCAGCTGAAAGACAGTGTTATAACCGAGCTTGGTAGCGCCACCGAGGCCCGCGTCATCGATCGGCCCCGGGCGCATTTCAGCAAACCTTTACCCATTGACGATGCCCCGGCATGGCCGGCGGACAAAGCGCTGATCAAGCTGGCGAATGTCAGCGTGAACTTTCGTGGCCGCCAGGTCTTGCAAGACATTAACTGGACATTGATGCCCCATCAGCATTGCTGCATTAACGGCCCCAATGGTGCGGGTAAGTCCACCCTCCTCAATTTGCTGTGCGGCGAGAATGACAAGGCCTACAGTCAGCATGTTGAGTTGTTTGGGACCTTGCGAGGCAGCGGTGAAAGCGTGTGGGAGGTAAAAGCACAGTTTGGCCTGCTAAACACCAGCACGCAGTTAACTCACCTTAAGCGCACCAAAGTGATTGATGTATTGGCTTCGGGCTTGTTCGATTCGATTGGTTTGTACAGTAATTATGGCGAGGGCGAACGCCAGAAATTGATGGCGTGGTTAGACGCCTTCGATATGTTGGCCCAGCGGGAGGAGCGATTTGACCGCCTGTCCTTTGGTCAGCAACGGATGATTTTATTGGCCCGGGCCATGGTGAAATCGCCGCGGGTGTTGATTTTGGATGAACCGTGCATTGGTTTGGATGAAGAGCAAAAAGCGCGGTTGTTGGGGGCAGTGGATCAGATTGCCGCCCACGGCCAAACGCGGATTTTGTTTGTTAGCCATCGCAGTGATGAAATCCCCGAGTGTATTAACCAGTGGTTGAGCTTGGTGCCCCACCCCGATGGCGGATACACCGCGGAAATTACCGAATCGTAGGGCGGACAACGATTTTTTGTCCGCCGCAATTAAGGCGGGGGTGGCGGACATGAAAGGCGATGTCCGCCGTACGCAAGGTGATGCATCGAATCCGTAGGGCGTACATCGTCGTTTATGTACGCCTTAACCATGGTGGGAATGACGGACATGAAAAGCGATGTACGCCGCAGCCATGGTGGGAATGGCGGACACAAATGCGGTGTCCGCCCTACGTGTAGTGGTATCGGCATGCAATGATTGTGACTTGATCGCTATCTACCGCGTATACCAAACGGTGGGTATCGTCGATTCGTCTTGACCAAAAACCGGTCAAGCTTTCTTTCAGGGGCTCTGGCTTGCCTATCCCCTCAAACGGTGAACGCTGGGTATCTCGTATCAGCTTGTTGATGCGCTTTAGCGTTTTCTTATCTTGCGATTGCCAGTAGAGGTAGTCCGACCAGGCCTCTCTCGTCCATGAGAGAATTTCAATCTTCGCTGATTCCATGCTGCTTTGTTTTGCCTGCGCGATATTGCTGTATGGATTTTGATAGGTGTGCCGCGTTTGCGGGGCTTTTCAGTAGGTGCACGGTTTCCATGAGACCATTGAATTGGTCTAAAGACATCACAACCGCGTCCTCGCCACCCCGACGACTGATAATAGTGTAGTCAGCGTCGTTAACCACCTGATCCAACACGCTTTTGAGTTTGTTTCGGGCATCCGAAAAGCTTATGACCTTCATTGTATACTGGCCTTTACTTGTACAATATATGGGACAAGTATAACTTGTACAAAAACTTGTGCAAGTTGATTTTAAGCCCCGTTAGGGGTCCACCGCCGTTTATGCACGCCGCAACCACGGTGGAGATGGCGGACACGAAAGCGGTGTCCGCCCTACGTGTTGGTGGTGTCGTCACCCCAATTGGGTGGGTATATCCCCTCCTTCACCGCCCGGTGAAAGGATGAATACGGCCACTCCGTCGCACGGTTTACCCAACCGTGTTTGACCGGGTTCCAATGGACGTAATCCATATGCCGCCAATAATCCTCGTCGTTCCTGATTTGGTGTTCCCAATACCGTCGCTGCCAGATACCTCGCTCGCGCCGGCGGTGTTGCGTCGTTGAGCGCGTTTCGATGTTGGGGAGTTGCTTGGAGAAGCTGCCCTTTATGGCTTTCCAGCGGTTGGGGAAGTCGTCATCGCCCTCCGGCAGGGTCCATATGCAGTGGAGGTGATCGGGCAGGGTCACCCAAGCATTGATTATAAAAGGGCGTCGGGATTTTACGCGACGTACCGATGCACGTAATAGATCGATGTGGTCGATAAGCAGAGTTTGGTCCCGGTCGGCAAGTGTCACAGTAAAAAAATAGCACGCGCCGGGAACGCGAGAGCGGCGGTAGTTGGGCATGGTTCGTCCTTGAGCCTTGCGGTTTTACCGAGGAGTGTGGTGCGTTTAGGTGGTTATGTCCAATTTTGGTTTTGGGGGGATGGCGGACATAAAAGCGATGTCCGCCCTACGCATGGTATTGTATCGAACCCCCAACCGTAGGGCGTACATCGTCGTGTATGTACGCCGCAACCACGGTGAGAATGCGGACATAAAACCGATGTCCGCCGTACGCATGGTATTGCATCGAACCCCAACCGTAGGGCGTACATCGACTTTTATGTACGCCGCAACCACGGTGGCAATGGCGGACACAAAAGCGGTGTCCGCCGTACGCATGGTATTGCATCGAACCCGCAACCACGGGAACACAAATGCGGCGGGAAATCCCGCCAGTCCGTGAACCTTATTCATCGTACCCATCGGGGTTTTGGCTTTGCCAGCGCCAGGTGTCGGCCATCATCCGTTTAAGATCGCCGTCGGCGCTCCACCCCATTAGAGATTCTGCCAAGTCGGCATTGGCCCAGAACGCCGGCAGGTCGCCACTGCGACGGGGCGCAAATTTGTAGGGCACGGCTTGGCCGGTCACTTCTTGAAAGCTGGTCACCATCTCTAACACCGACACCCCGTTGCCGGTACCCAAATTGACGGGTTGAAACCCCGATTTGTCGAGTAAAGCCAACGCGCGGCAGTGGCCATCGGCCAAATCCACCACATGCAGATAATCTCGCACACAGGTGCCATCATCGGTGTCGTAATCGTTGCCGAAGATGGACAGTTCGGGGAGCTTGCCCACCGCCACACGGCTGATAAAGGGCATTAGATTATTGGGGATACCTTTGGGATCCTCACCGATGTGCCCGGAGGGGTGTGCACCGATGGGATTGAAGTAGCGCAGTGCCACCACCGACCAGTTGTCTTCGGCAACGCAGAGGTCCATCAGCACGCGTTCAATCATGGCTTTCGATGCGCCGTAGGGGCTGGAGGGCTGGCCCAGGGGCATGGACTCTTCATAGGGGACGGGGGCGTCGGGTCCGTACACAGTGGCCGAGGAGCTGAAGACCAGGTTCTTTACGCCGGCTTCGGCCATGGCGTCACACAATACCAGTGTGCCGTTAACGTTGTTTTCGTAGTAGCGCAGCGGTTGCTCAACGCTCTCCCCCACCGCTTTCAGGCCGGCAAAGTGAATGACGGCGGCAACCTTGTGGTTGGCAAAAATGTCCAGAAGCAATGCTTTGTCGCGCACATCGCCCTGGTAAAACTGGGGGCGTTTACCGGTGATCGTCTCGATGCGGTCTAGTACGGTGATGCTGCTGTTGACGAGGTTATCGAGGACGATAACGTCTTGGTTCTGTTGCAGCAGTTCGACTACGGTGTGGCTGCCGATGTAGCCGGCGCCGCCTGTGACTAGGATCATTGGGTGAGTGCGTCCTTGGCGTTGGATTGGTGTTGGCGGTGAATAGGCGGACATATAAAGCGATGTCCGCCCTACAGTGTACCGCATATCGTGGGTTCATCCGCACCCGTAGGGCGTACATCGCCGTTTATGTACGCCGCAGCCACGGTGGCAATGGCGGACACGAAAGCGGTGTCCGCCGTACGCAGGGTGGTGCATTGAATCCGTAGGGCGTACATCGCCGTGTATGTACGCCGCAGCCATGGTGGGAATGGCGGACATGAAAAGCGATGTCCGCCGCACGCAGGGTGGTGCGTCGAATCTCGTAGGGCGTACATCGCCGTGTATGTACGCCGCAGCCACGGTGGCAATGGCGGACATGAAATGCGATGTCCGCCGCACGCGGGGTGATGCATCGAACCCCTTAGGGCGTACATCGCCGTGTATGTACGCCGTAACCACGGTGGGAATGGCGGACACAAATGCGGTGTCCGCCGTACGCGGGGTGGTGCATCGAATCCCGTAGGGCGTACATCGCCGTTTATGTACGCCGAAACCATGGCGGCAATGGCGGACATGAAATGCGATGTCCGCCGCACGCGGGGTGATGCATCGAATCCCGTAGGGCGTACATCGCCGTTTATGTACGCCGCGGCCATGGTGGAAATGGCGGACATAAAAGCGATGTCCGCCGTACGCAGGGTGATGCGTCGAATCTCGTAGGGCGTACATTGACGTTTATGTCCACCGCGTATCTGCACCAACTGCTCCGCGCGCACGTACACTGGGTAATCGTGGTGGACAGGAAAGCGCTGTCCACCCTACCATCAAAGTGACTACCTCAGGATTTTGCCCTACATGACCGACGCTGACACTTCCCAATACGGCCGTACCATGCTGATTCTGTTCTGGGTCGGTCTTGTGGCGGTATTGCTGTGGGCGTTCTCTGATTATCTGGATCAGCGCCGCCGAGTCGAGAGCAGTGAGACCGGCACTTATAAAGAAGTGCTGCTGAATAGCTCCCGGGGCGGTCATTACATTGCTAACGGCGAGATCAACGGCCAGCCGGTGCGCTTTATGGTGGACACCGGCGCGACACTGGTGTCGATTCCGGCGACGGTAGCCAGGGATTTGGGACTGCGGGGCGAGGGCAAAGGTGTGGCACAAACCGCCGGGGGGCCAATAGAGGTGCGCTATACACTCCTGGACCGGGTGAGGCTGGGTAATATTGAACTGGAGAACGTGCCCGCCTCCATCAACCCCGATATGCCGGGAATTGACGAAGTGCTGTTGGGGATGTCGTTTCTTCGGGAGCTGGAGGTCACGCATCGCAATAATGAGCTGCGGGTACGACAGTACAATTAATTCGTCGGTTGGGTTGAAGAATGAAACCCAACATATGGCTAATCAAATATTCGCTTGAACCAGTTCCAGGCTTTTTCTCCATCCGGTGCGCAACCGCTGTTGTGGCGCGGCGCGCTGCCCACAATAAAGGGCATATAACGGGCATTGGTACACCAGGACTGGGTCAGGCCACCGTCCTCACCATTGACCCAGTGATATTCCACATTGCGGGCCTGGGTAAAGGGCATCTGTTCAGTGCTCGCCTCGGCCATAAATTGCCGCCATACCCGCAGGGCGCCGCTGGCACCAGTGAGGCCGGTGGAGGCATTGTCGTCCCGCCCCATCCAAACTACTGCCAGATAGTCACCGGCAAAACCGGCAAACCAGGAATCCCGGGTATCGTTACTGGTGCCGGTTTTGCCGGCGACCCGATAGTCCTTGGGCAACATGTTGTAAACACTTTTTCCGGTGCCTTCCCGCACGGTTTCCAGCATGGCGTACTTCAATAGGTGCACCGGCGCCTCTTCAATAACCTGCTTGGGCTGCTGAGGATAACGGGCCAGCGGTTCGCCCTTGCTATCCGACACGGCGTAAATTGTGCGCAGCGGTGTATAGCGACCATCAGCGGCGATAGTCTGATACATGGCGCTCACCTCTATGGGCGCAAGCTCAGCAGCCCCCAGCAACATCGACGGCACTTCCAGCAGCGGCCGGTGTATGCCCAGGCGACGGAAGGTATCCATGACATCACTCAAACCCAGATCGAGGCCCAGGTTGGCAGTAGCCAGGTTGTAAGACTTGGATAATGCCGTGTGCAGGGGCACCATGCCGTGGGTTTTGCGATCGTAGTTTTGCGGCCGCCACAGACTGCCATCACTGGCCGGCACCGATATGGATTCATCCCGCAAGGGCGTCATCAGGGTGTAGTCCCGGGGCCGGGATAAGGCAGTAAGATAAACTGCGGGCTTGGCCAATGAACCGATGGGTCGCAGGGCATCCAGCGCCCGGTTGAAACCGGCATAGCGCGGCTCGCGCCCGCCGATCACCGCCACCACGTCACCGCTATTCACCCGGGTGACCACCATGGCCACCTGCAGCTCTTTGTGGCCATCCCGGTCTGACAGCGTCGCCAATGCCCGTTTCATGGCTTTTTCGGCCCGCCGCTGTAATAGCGGATCAAAGGGCGTGAATATCCGTAAGCCTTTGCTTTGTAGATCCTGCCGGGCGTAGTCCCGACTTAACTGGCGCCGCACCAGGTCAACGTAGGCGGGATAAACCCCTTCCAAGGCCGAGCTCTTCGCCAAACGCAATGGTTCCTTTTGCCAGGCTGCCAGCTGTTCGCTGTTTAACCAGCCTTCTTGCGCCATCAGATTGAGCACCACGTTGCGGCGATTCTCAGCCCGCTCCGGGTGGCGCCAGGGGTCGTAATAGGAGGGGCCTTTTACCATGCCCACCAGCATGGCAACTTGCGCCAAATCCAGCTCGTGGATGGGGCGGTTGAAGTAATGCCGGGCCGCCAGACCAAAGCCGTGGATGGCGCGGTTGCCCTCCTGCCCCAGGTAAACCTCATTAATGTAGGCCTGAAGGATATGATCTTTGCTGTAGTGAACCTCGGTCAGTAGTGCCATTACGGCTTCTTTGGCTTTGCGCCACAAGCTGCGTTCGTTAGTCAGCAGGGTATTTTTGACCAGTTGTTGAGTCAGGGTGCTGCCCCCCTGAACCGTGCGACCGGCCTTGATATTGGCGATAAAGGCCCGGGCAATATCACGGGGAGACACCCCAAAGTGGCTGTAGAAGCGCTGGTCCTCCACCTGCAGCAGGGTCTCGATCAGCATGCGCGGCGTCTCTTCCAGGGTCAGCATCAGCCGGTCTTCGTGGCGGTCGGGGTAGACCCCACCAATTACCATGGGATCGAGCTGCGCTTCGGGAATACGCTGCCCCAACTCGTTGCGCACCGCAGCCACCGTTGTGGGGCCCATGCTCACCTCGATCTTTTTGGCGGGGCGCAGGCCATCGGCAAAGTGGAAGGGACGCAGAAAAATGGTGAACTGGTCGCCACTGCGATTGTAGCTGCCGGGGGCATTGAGCAGGCGCCGGGGCTGATAGCCCAGTTGCTGCAGCGCCTCTTCCAGCTCGTAGGAAGTCAGTATCGCGCCAGAGGCCAGCACCAGTGGACGAGCATATACTTTGGCCGGCTGATCGTAGCGCTGGGCATCAAAGGCGCCCCTCACCTGGGCATCGCAGTAAACCGCCAGCATGGTAAACAAGACCACACCGACGATAGCGAGCTTAACCAGTAGCCCCAGGCTGGGGCGGGGAATTCGAAAACCACGGGACTGACGTTTGCTGGTTTTTTTCTTGGCCGGTTTTTTTGATGGGGATCGCTTGGGCATGTAACTCTCAGTATCGCGATTTGGTGGCTATTGGCCACTTGCATTGCAAAACCGCTAGGTAGCGGGATAATAAAACGCTAAATGTATTGGGTAATGGCAGTCATAAATGAGCAAAGCGAAAAAATATCACGTTTACGGCATCGGTGCGGCCCTGGTCGACACAGAAATTCAAGTCAACGACGACGAACTGGCGGCCATGGAGGTGGACAAAGGTTTGATGACCCTGGTGGACGAAGCCCGTCAACAGCAGCTGTTGGACCAGTTGGAGGGCCATCTGGTTCACTCCAGCCAGGCTAGTGGGGGATCGGCTTGCAACTCGGTAGTGGCGGCGGCGTATTTCGGCGCCAACAGCTATTTCTCGGGCAAAGTTGCCGACGACGAATTTGGCCGCATATTCCTGAATGATATTCGCGCCGCCGGCGTGGCATCCGACTTTGACAGCCCCCGGGACGCCGGCGTCACCGGTAAATGCCTGGTACTGATCAGCCCCGATGCCGAGCGCAGCATGAACACCCATTTGGGCATCAGTGCCGAGTTATCTCATAAAGAGTTGGACGAAGATGCCCTGGCAGACTCCGCCTTTTTTTATATCGAGGGTTATCTGGTGACTTCGGACAGTGGTCGCGCGGCGGCCATCCGCGGGCGGGAAGTCGCCGAGGCAAACAAGGTGAAAACGGCATTGAGCTTTTCCGACCCGGGGATTGTGGCGCACTTTCGCGACGGCCTGGCAGAAATGTTGGGGGGCGGCGTCGACATATTGTTCTGCAACGAGGACGAGGCGTTGAGCTGGGCGGGTTGTGACGATATTGAGGAAGCCATGGACAGCTTGATGGAAGTGGCCCGCACCTTTGCCGTTACCCTGGGTGCGAAAGGCTCCTTGGTGTTTGACGGTGAGACCGTTCACCGCATCGACGCCCATCCGGTGAAAGCGGTGGATACCAACGGCGCCGGGGACATGTTTGCCGGCGCGTTTTTGTATGCCCTCAGCCAGGGCCACGATTACCGTCAAGCAGGTGAATTGGCCAGCCACGCCGCCGGTGTGGTGGTGTCGCAATACGGACCCAGATTACCCGGCCCAATGCACAGCGATATCAAAGCCGCCGTTTTGGGCAGTGCCGCGTAGGGCGGACATCGATTTTATGTCCGCCATCGGTGCCACAATGCGGTGGACATAAAAGGCGATGTCCACCCTACGAAATGCCACACCGCCAATATGCCGGATTTAAACCGGGCTGGCGCCGTTGAGGAATTCTTGTAACTTCTGATCGGCCAGCATGTTCTCCAAGACTTCAACGACCAGAGCATTGATCAACTCGCTGTTCTGGGTATCGCTGGGGGCGTTAAAGAACTTCTGCTGACGTTTCACCCGGTAGCGACCGTTGTAGCTCTGGTTGTTGCGACTGGCCTCTACCCGCACTTCGGCTTCCATGTCCATATCGTGGCCCACGCCATCATCCTCAGGATGATGGTAAACCAGTGAGTCGAAAATGATGTGCAGATCGACGGTGTTGGCATCCAGGCTGTCGACGTTATAACCCAGCGCTTGCAGGTGTTCTTTCACCGCCGGCGTCACCGCGGAGGAAAGATCGTTGGCCAGCGTGATCACTGCGGTCTCTGGATAGGCGCCGCCACGGCTACCCAAGACTTTTTTGGCGCGCTGATCACTGACCCGAACATGAACCGGCTGGCCATTGGCTCTGGGCGCGTCGGGCACCTCGAAACGCGGCGCCAGTTCTACCTTTTGTGGACTCTGGGCGCAGGACGCCAGAATCACTATTACCCCGATAAACCATCCAAGCTTGAGCTTGTTGTTGTACATTTTTTAACCCTGGTTCTAACCCTGTGAAAGCAGATCCCGCAAATCAATAATGGCGGCGTTTGCCCGGCTGATGTAAGACGCCATGACTAACGAGTGGTTGGCCAAAAAGCCAAAACCACCACCATTAAGTATCATTGGGCTATAAATTGCCTGTTGGGTTCCCTCCAATTCGCGAATTATTTGTCGCAAACTGACCAATGCGTTTTTGTTGTCAAGGACATCGGCAAAATCGTGCTCCACCGCCCGCAAAAAGTGAATAAGCGCCCAGGCACTGCCACGAGCCTCAAAAAAGACATCGTCGATCTTCCACCAGGAGGTTTTTACCTCTTGCTCTGAGGCAGTGGGTGTGGACTGCCGGGCATTGGGATCGTTGGCTAAGTCGGTATTGAGGCGCGGCCGACCGACACTGGCACTGAGGCGCTGGGACAAACTGCCCATGCGGTTTTCCACCACCGCCAGCCAATAGCGAAGGTTATCGGCCCGAGCGTAAAACTGCGCCTGGGGCTGATCGACATCGCTGAGGCGGCTGCGGTAGGCCTTCAGGTAGCGGATAGCCTGACGGTATTCAGACTCACTGGCGGGAATCGCCCAACTATTGTTGGAAAAGTTAAAGCGCGGCTCCGCTTTGGAGAGATCGGGATCTTCCTGAGACTGTGACTGAGAGCGACTGAAGCTCTCCCGCATGGCCCGAGTCAAATCCCGCACCTGAGTCAGCACGCCGTATTCCCAGGCCGGCATGTTGTCCATAAACACACCCGGGGGGAAAATGTCGTTGCTGATAAAGCCGCCTGGCTTGTCCAGCATCAAGCTACTGACATCAATCAGTGCCGAGGTGGTGGCCGAGCCTACCACCGAGCTTTTAGCGTCGGCACTGTCGTACTGCTGGGGCGGGTGGTCCGGTGCAAAACTCCAGTAAATCCCCAGCACCATCGACAAGATGACATACGCCACAAGGGCTACCCCGGCGATCCTCAATACCAAGCCATCGCCCAGGCGATCGCGGACAAACTCGCCTGTGTTGCGAAACCAGAGCCGCGGGGATAAACCGGTGAGTTTCATTGTGTAGAGCTCTCCTTAATCGGGGTATGGGTCCAAACCGGACCGTATTTGCCTACCCTTATACTGGGCAGGTCAATGATGGGCGTGGCCCATGTTGTCTTTGTTGCTATTACTTTGGTTGCTATTACTATTGACGCGACCTGTGCCGCTAGCAGATTTGCCTTCTTTTAACACGCTAATCACTGGCGCGCTAAAGGTCAGAGTTTCGCCCCCTGAGGTTTGCAGTGCCAGTGATACGGTATCACCATCTCGCAGCGGGCGGTTGAGTTCAATCAACATTAGGTGCAGCTCGCCCGGTGCGAAAGCCACACTTTGCCCCGCCGGGATGGTGACGCTGGCCTGCTGCTGCATCGACATCATGCCATTGCGGTGGCGATGAGCATGAATTTCTACCCTCTCTGCCACATCGGGCGCTGGCGCAGCCAGCACCTCAAGGTCCCGGTCACCGGTATTTTTCAGTATAAAGAAAGCGGCCGTGTTGCGCTGAGTGGGAGGCAGACCGCGGACATAGGCATCTTCCACCTCAATAGAGGCAGCCTCAGCCTGCGCGGCCATTGCCGCTACTACTGCCACCACTAGGCCTGCGGCCACTGCTAACCATCTTAAACCGCACCGCATTTTCACCATAACAACACTCATCAATGACTTTCCTGTGACGCCTGCATTCACTTTACTGCTCCACCCTGTTGATTGCCGTCGTAACAAATAGCGCAGCCACTCGTCAGACAGAGTGTTCTGTGGGTTAGACCACGCAGTCGTGCATATATTGGCATACAATTATTGGCACACAATGACGCCGACTTTCGCGCCGAGACAATGTCGCCGTCGCAACTGGCAGGTATGATACCGCTACGACCAAAGTGAGTGTATTGATGATCCGATTTTTCCTGTTACTCAGCCTGCTGCTGTTTTCCATTAGCGGCATGGCCCAACCCGGCAACGCGGCAAGCGACGATATTTTTACCGCGCCGCCCTCGGCACAATTCAGCACCTTTGGTGGCGACGAACCGGATTTTCTGCCAGTGGAGCAGGCCTATCAGGTATCGGTTTCGCCACAAAACGGCGGTCAGCCCGATGCCCTGGAGCTGTTCTGGACCATTGCCGAGGGCTACTACCTGTACCGGGAGCGCTTTGATGTCACTGCCAGTCAACCCGCCACTGGCGAGGCCCTGGCTATCGACACCAGCTACCGCAGCGGCAAGGTGAAAGACGACCCCTACTTTGGCAAGACCGAGGTCTACTACAACAGTACTCGGATTGCGGTGACCGGCTTTCCCTCCGATCAGGGCGCAGTGTTGCATATTCGCTCCCAGGGCTGCGCCGATGCGGGGCTGTGTTACCCGCCCCGAGACCAGTATTTTCAGCGCGACGACAGTGGTCAGTTTATCGAGTTAAGTGAAGCGCCCAGTGGTGGCTCCGCCGCCGCTGCTTCATCCAAGCCCCCTCTTCCGACGGCATTGGTCGCCGACGATAACGCGGGCTCGGCCACCAAACTGTGGCTGGTGCTGTTAATGGCTGCCGCCGGTGGCGCCATTCTCAATTTAATGCCCTGCGTGTTCCCGGTATTGGGCTTAAAAGTCCTCAGCTTTGCCAACGCCCACCACGGCAAGCCGGTCAATCACGGCCTGAGCTACAGCATTGGCGTGGTAGCCAGCTTTGTGGCTGTGGCGGCACTGCTAATTGGCCTTCAACAAGCGGGTCGCGCGGTGGGCTGGGGCTTTCAACTGCAGTCGCCATGGTTTGTCGCCGGCCTGGCCTGTTTGTTTTTTGTCTTATCTCTTAACCTGCTGGGGCTGTTTGAGATAGGCGGCCGGTGGATGAACCTGGGCGGCGACCTCAGCCAGGAACCCGGCCTGAAAGGCAGCTTCTTTACCGGGGTATTGGCGACGGTAGTGGCCAGTCCCTGCACTGCTCCCTTTATGGGTACGGCGGTGGGCTTTGCCGCCAGTCAGCCGCCGCTGGTCTCGCTGCTGGTATTTGCCTGCCTGGGGGCCGGTATGGCCTTGCCGGTACTGCTGCTGACGCTCTTTCCCCGGTGGTTAAAGCTGTTACCCAAGCCCGGTCAGTGGATGGTGACCCTGCGTCAGTTCCTGGCTTTTCCGCTGATCGCCACGGCGATCTGGCTGGCCTGGGTGGTGGGTCGACAAACCGGCGCCAGCGGTATGGCCGGCACGCTACTGGCCTGGCTGTTGATCAGCTTTGCTCTGTGGCTGTGGCCACTGCGCAAGCTGGGCAAAGCGCTGGCGCTGGTCAGCCTGATCGCGGCACCGCTGGTTCTCAACGCCACCCTGAGCCGGGATACCACCCCGGTCGCCGGCGGTTTTGACCGACAGCAAATCGACGATCTGCGGCGGCAGGGTCGCAATGTTTTCCTGGATGTTACCGCCGACTGGTGCATTACCTGCGCGGCCAACGAGTCCCTGGTTTTGAACACAGACAGCATTCAGCAAGCCTTTGCCGACGCCAACGTTGCCTATGTCGTGGCTGACTGGACCCGCTACGATCCCGTCATCACCGACTTGCTGGCCGATTATCAACGCAACGGCATTCCCCTCTATGTCTACTACCCCAGCGATGTGAACGCCCCACCCATCATCCTGCCCCAAGTGCTGAGCAAGGGACTGATCCACGATTTACTGGCCTCCCAATCCGCCACTGCAGGGCGCTGAAAAGGCGCCCCGGCAGTGTTAACACCGAACACAATTGTTCACTAAAACCCCAGCGAACGTCTGCAATCGTGCGGACAACTAGCCGCTATCTTAAAAAATTCATCGTATCGGTTGGACTCCCCAAATAATTTGCGGCACAATCCTTAGCTAACAGTTTGTTAATGCTAATTTTTGTTCACAAAAACGGGGAGTTGGCACCCTAAATGGCTTCAATTCTTGTTTTGCATGGCCCCAACCTCAACTTGCTGGGCAGCCGCGAACCCGAAGTCTATGGGCACACCACCCTGGCGGACATCGACAGCCGACTGCAAACCCTGGCCTCCGAGGCCGGGCACCATCTGCAAAGCCTGCAGAGCAATGCCGAATACGAGCTGATAGAGCGCATTCACCTAGCGCGATCCGAAGACATCAACTTCATTATTTTTAATCCCGCCGCCTTTACCCACACCAGCGTGGCACTGCGGGATGCCCTTTTGGGCGTGGCGATCCCCTTTATTGAAGTGCACCTGTCCAACGTGCATCAGCGGGAAGCCTTTCGTCACCACTCTTATTTTTCCGATATCGCCCAGGGCGTGATCTGCGGGCTGGGTGCCCAGGGTTACGAACTGGCCCTGGAGGCGGCGATTGCCCAGCTTCCAGATTAGGCTCAGCGCCAATCACTGATGCCGCGAACCGATTTTGCTACGCACTTTTAACTTGATAAAAAACGAGACGGACTGATGGACATTAGAAAAGTTAAGAAACTGATCGAGTTGCTGGAAGAATCCAACATCGACGAACTGGAAATCAAAGAGGGCGAAGAGTCTGTGCGCATCAGCCGCAACGGCGGCGGTGTACAGGTCGCCGCGCCCCAGGCCTCCATGGCAATGCCCGCTGCGGCGCCCGCACCCGCCCCGGCCGCTGCGCCCGCGGAAGCACCCGCGGCCAAGGAGCCGTCAATTAACGGCCACGTCATCAAGTCGCCCATGGTAGGCACCTTCTACCGCGCACCCTCCCCCGGCTCTCCGGCTTTTGTGGAAGTGGGCCAGCACGTTAAGGCCGGCGACGTGGTGTGCATTGTCGAAGCCATGAAAATGATGAACCAGATCGAGGCCGACAAGTCCGGTACTGTGGAAGCCATTCTGGTGGAAGACGGTGAGCCGGTGGAATTCGACCAAGCGATGATCACCATCGTGTGATAGGCCCACCACATTCGAGACAGTTACAGGGAAATCACACGACATGTTGAAAAAAGTCGTTATCGCCAACCGCGGCGAAATTGCATTGCGTATTTTGCGCGCCTGCAAAGAGTTGGGCATCAAAACCGTGGCGGTGCACTCCGCCGCTGACCGCGACCTGATGCATGTGCGTCTGGCTGACGAAGCGGTGTGTATTGGCCCAGCGCCATCGCCGCAAAGCTATTTGAATATCCCCGCCATTATCAGTGCGGCTGAGGTCACCGACGCCGTGGCCATTCACCCCGGTTACGGTTTCCTCGCGGAAAACGCCGATTTTGCCGAGCAGGTGGAAAAGAGCGGGTTTACCTTTATTGGCCCCACCGCCGATATTATTCGCTTGATGGGGGACAAGGTCTCCGCCATCAAAGCAATGAAGGAAGCCGGTGTCCCCACGGTACCGGGCTCGGATGGCCCGATCACCGATGACGCCGAACGTACCCAGGAAATCGCCCGCAAGATCGGCTACCCAGTAATCATCAAAGCCGCCGCCGGTGGCGGTGGTCGCGGTATGCGGGTAGTTCACAGTGAGGCAGCGCTGCTCAACGCCGTGTATATCACCCAGTCTGAAGCCAAGGCCGCCTTTGGTGACGATACGGTGTATATCGAGAAGTTCCTGGAAAACCCGCGCCACGTGGAAATCCAGGTATTGGCAGACGGCCAGGGCAACGCCATCCATCTCGGTGACCGGGACTGCTCACTGCAGCGCCGCCACCAAAAGGTGCTGGAAGAAGCCCCGGCTCCGGGCATTCCCGATGACATTCGCAACGAAGTTGCGATGTCCTGCGTCAACGCCTGTAAAAAGATTAATTATCGCGGCGCGGGCACCTTCGAGTTCCTCTATGAAAACGGCCAGTTCTTCTTTATTGAGATGAACACCCGGATTCAGGTGGAGCACCCGGTCAGCGAAATGGTGACCAAGGTCGATCTGATCAAAGAGCAATTGAAGGTCGCCGCTGGCGAGAAGTTGTCGCTGACCCAGGACGACATCGTGATTGAAGGTCACGCCTTCGAATGCCGGATCAATGCCGAGGACCCCAAAACCTTTATGCCCTGCCCTGGTAAGGTCAGCCACTATCACGCGCCGGGCGGTTTGGGCGTGCGGGTGGACTCCCACCTCTACAGCGGCTACACCGTTCCCCCCAACTACGACTCGATGATCGCCAAGGTCATCACCTGGGGCGAAAACCGCGAGGTTGCCCTCAATCGCATGCGCAACGCGCTGGACGAACTGATTGTGGACGGCATCCGCACCAACCAGGAACTGCACCGCGACCTGGTCCGGGACAGCGCCTTCCGCGAGGGCGGTATCAGCATCCACTACCTGGAGAAGAAGCTCAAACTCTAAGGTTTGAGCTGCTCCTCTCCCGGCCCTCCGCACTGCCACCATTACAGCGCGGAGGGTTTTCCGGAACACACGACTTAGAGCCAATCTGAATGAGCTGGATGCAATTGCGCTTTGACGCCGAACCGAGCTCGGCTCCGGCACTGGAGGCGGCACTGGAAGGCTGCGGATCGGTAGCCGTAACCATGGAAGACAACGCCGACCAGCCCCTCTATGAGCCGCCCCCTGGCGAAACCCCAATCTGGCAACACACTCGGGTGACGGGGCTGTTCGCCGCCGATACCGATGTCGATGCCCTGCTGGCGCAATTGCGTGCCCTGCTGGGAGACGATCTACCACCACACCGCAGTGAAATTCTCGAGGACCGGGACTGGATTCGGGAATGGATGGACAGCTACCACCCGCTGCAGTGCGGTGAGCGGCTGTGGATCTGCCCAAGCTGGCGAGAGCCCGTTGATCCACAGGCCGTCAATTTGTTGCTGGACCCGGGACTGGCCTTTGGCACCGGCACCCACCCTACTACCTGGCTGTGCCTGCAATGGTTGGACGGCCAGTCGCTGGATGGCTTGACGGTCATCGACTACGGCTGTGGTTCTGGCATCCTGGGCATTGCCGCCCTGCTGCTGGGCGCCAGCAAGGTCATCGCGGTAGACAACGACCCCCAGGCCCTGCGAGCCACCCGTGACAACGCCCAGCGCAACGGCATCGAAGACAGCCGTATCGACTGTTTGCTGCCGGAGCACATTCCCGCTGACCTGAGCGGGGACGTACTGGTGGCCAATATTCTCGCCGGCCCACTGCTATCCTTAGCACCCCAGCTGGCCAGCTACTTGCCCGCAGGCGCGCCGCTGTGCCTGTCCGGGATACTGCACAGCCAGGTCGACGAACTCAGTAACTGCTATCGCCAGTGGTTTGATCATATTGAAGTCGAACAGCGGGAAGATTGGGTTAGAATCAACGCCACCCGACAGCGCTGAAGAAGCATTCAGCGCGGGGTTTATTCATTGAGGGTCTAGTCGCAGCACTCATGTCATCTACCGATAGCGTTACATGTCCCGAATGCCTGACTCGCTTTCGGGTCGATGCCGAGCAATTGGCGCTGGCCAATGGCCTGCTGCGCTGTGGTGTCTGTAGTCATGTGTTCAATGCTAGAGATGACGGCCCGGGCAGCGATATCGACGATGAGGCACGCCAGGATGCAGAGGATACCCAGGGTGATAGCGCCGATACCCAGTCATTCCCCGACGCGCCAAGCCCTGAGCCACTGGACGCACAGCTGACTGACAAGGCATCGCCGGCTCAATCCCAGGGCGAGGCCCATGGTGATTCGTCAAACATTGAGTCGCCCGCAAATGAACAAACCGAGGTCGAGTCACCCGTCCATTCAACTGTCCAGTCAACAGGCAACCAGCCACCCAAAAACAAAGCTGATATCCTGCTGGAAGGCCTGAGCACCGTTAACCACGATTTTGAACACCACCAACACCACCGCCGGGCCAGGCGCTGGCCCTGGTTGCTGCTTAACCTGGTGGCGCTGTTGGTACTGGCCGGACAGGTGGCCTATTGGCAACGCGACGCTTTGTTGGCCAGCCCTGCCCGGGACACCGTTTTGATCGCCTGCCAATGGCTGGCCCTGCCCTGTGAAGCTCAGTCGAGTACCGCGACATCGCCAGCCGGCTCCACGCCCAGCGCCAAACCCTCGCAGGTCAGCACCTCCAGATTACTGGTGCGCAAGCACCCGGAGCGGGATCAGGCCCTTATCGTTGATACCATTCTCATCAACCGTGGCGAGCAGACGGTAGCTTTCCCTCCGCTGTTACTGCGCTTTAGTGACATCAATGGCCAGGAGGTGGCCAGCCGTATTTTTACGCCCTCAGACTACCTCCACGGCGAACTCAACGCCCTCTCCGATCTCGCCCCCCAACAGCCCGTGCACATCGCGCTGGAAATCGTCGACCCCGGCGCCGCAGCGGTCAATTACGAGCTGGAGGTCCTGGCAAGCAATTAGGCATTGCCAAATCCCCTGTTTCAAATTTTTCAAGTCTTTCGAAGACCGCGTCGAGCGAGTATCATAGCCGGCCTGTTTTTCCACGGTCACTCTTTCCCGGGGCTCGTCGATGATCCACATCGGTCCTCACAAGCTCGATGCGCGCGCCGTTTTGGCACCCATGGCTGGTATCACCGACCAGCCATTCAGGCGCCTGTGCCGGGAATATGGCGCCGGCCTGACCGTGTCGGAAATGCTGATCGGCAACAGCGACCTTTGGCATACCCGCAAAAGCGCCCTGCGTCTAGCCAGCACCGACAACAGCGGCCTGCGAGCCATACAGATTGCCGGCGCTGACCCGGCGATGATGGCGGACGCCGCCCGCCGCTGCCAGGCTGCCGGCGCTGATATCATCGATATCAATATGGGCTGCCCGGCCAAAAAGGTGTGTAAGCGCGCTGCCGGCTCAGCGCTGCTTCGCGAACCCCAGCTGGTGGCCACTATTTTGCAAGCCGTGGTCGCCGCCGTGGATGTGCCGGTCACCTTGAAAATACGCACCGGCTGGTCCCCCGAGCAGCGCAACGGCATCGATATCGCCCGTTTGGCAGAAGACAGCGGTATTCAATCGCTGGCTGTGCACGGTCGCACCCGGGCCTGCCGCTTCAATGGCCGCGCCGAGTACGACACTATTGCCGCCATCAAGCAGTCGGTATCGATTCCGGTCTGGGCCAACGGCGATATTACCTCGGCGGAACAGGCCGCTCGGGTACTGCATCACACCGGCGCCGACGGTGTGATGATCGGTCGCGGTGCGCAGGGGCGCCCGTGGTTGTTTAGGGAGATCAACCACTACCTGCAAACCGGCCAACATGCTCCAAAAGCCTCCATGGCTGAGCAAGGGGCAGTGCTACTTCGCCACCTCGGCGACATGCACCACTTTTACGGCGATCACCAGGGGCTGCGCATCGCGCGCAAGCACTGCAGCTGGTATTTGGATGAATTGGATAGCGACAAAGCCTTTCGACGCGAATTCAACCGCCTCGATAGCGCTGCCGCTCAACTCGATGCTGTTCACGGCTTTTTTGAACAGCACGCACGACTACGACAGGACAGAGCAGCATGAACCTAAGCACCCATGAGACCATGGAAAATGGCACAGGCAAAGCCGTCAATGGTGAAGTCAACGGTCACGACCAGGACGCCCGTACATTGAGAGACAGCGTGTCCATTGCCCTGAACACCTACCTGTCCAATCTGGACGGGCAGGATGTCACGGATGTCTACAACATGGTGTTGTCTGAGGTCGAAGCGCCGCTGTTGGAAGAAGTCATGAAGTACACCCGCAACAACCAGACCAAAGCCTCGCAAATGCTGGGGCTCAATCGCGGTACCCTGCGCAAGAAACTCAAGCAGTACGACCTGCTGTAAGCTTGCTGCGTCAACGTTACCTTGTCGCGCTGACCTCCGCTCCTATTGGGCCCAACAGCGCGGCAGAAGGCCGGGGCCACCCGGCCCGATCGACAGTTCACTCTATCTTGAAGGCACTTCCCAATCATGAGCACCCCATCTCCCCGCCCCGTTAAACGCGCCCTGATCAGCGTCTCGGACAAGACCGGCATTGTCGACTTTGCCCGCCGCCTTAACGCCATGGGTGTGGCGCTGCTGTCCACCGGCGGCACCTTTCGCATGCTGAATGACAACGGCATCGCCGTCACCGAGGTGTCTGATTACACCGGTTTTCCGGAAATGATGGACGGTCGGGTCAAGACCCTGCACCCCAAAGTGCACGGCGGTATTCTCGGCCGGCGGGGTACCGACGACAGCGTGATGGCCGAACACGGCATCGACGCCATCGACATGGTGGTGGTCAACCTCTACCCCTTTGAAGCCACCGTCGCCAACCCCGACTGCACTCTGGAAGACGCCGTAGAGAACATCGATATTGGCGGCCCCACCATGGTTCGCGCCGCGGCAAAGAACCACCGCGACGTGGCCATCGTGGTGAACGCCAGCGACTACGACAGCATCCTGCAAGAACTGGAAGCCAACCAGGGCAGCTTGAGCATGGACACCCGCTTTGACCTGGCCATCAAAGCCTACGAACACACCGCCAGCTACGACGGCGCCATTGCCAACTACTTTGGCCGTCTGGTCCCCGGCGGCAGCGACAAATTCCCCCGCACCTTCAACAGCCAGTTCGTTAAAGCCCAGGAGATGCGCTACGGCGAAAACCCCCACCAGGATTCGGCCTTCTACGTGGAAGCTAAAGCCAGCGAGGCCAGTATTGCCACCGCCCGCCAGCTACAGGGTAAGGAGCTGTCCTACAACAACATCGCCGACACCGATGCCGCACTGGAGTGCGTGAAATCCTTTAGCGATCCGGCCTGTGTCATCGTCAAGCACGCCAACCCCTGTGGGGTCGCGGTCTCCAACGACGGCATTCTGGCGGCCTATGATCAGGCCTTTGCCACTGACCCCGAGTCGGCCTTTGGCGGCATCATCGCCTTTAACCGGGAGCTGGATGGCGCCACCGCCAAAGCCATCTGTGAGCGCCAGTTTGTCGAGGTGATCATCGCACCGACGGTCAGCGACGACGCCGTTGCCGCAGTAGCAGAGAAGAAAAACGTCCGCCTGCTGGCCTGTGGTCAATGGCAAAGCAGCCAACCCGCCTTTGATTACAAGCGGGTCAACGGCGGTCTGCTGGTGCAGGATCGCGACCTGGGTATGGTAGGCGCCGACGATCTTAAAATCGTCACCCAGCGCCAGCCCACCGCCGAGGAAATCGCCGACCTGCTGTTTACCTGGAAGGTGGCCAAGTTCGTTAAATCCAACGCCATCGTCTACGGCAAGGGCGGCCGCACCATCGGTGTGGGCGCCGGCCAGATGAGCCGGGTCAACTCAGCCAGAATCGCGGCCATCAAGGCCGAGCACGCGGGCCTGGAAGTGAAAGGTGCCTGCATGGCCTCGGACGCATTCTTCCCCTTCCGGGACGGCATCGACAATGCCGCCAAGGTGGGCATCAGCTGCGTGATTCAGCCCGGCGGCTCGATCCGGGACGAGGAAGTGATTGCGGCCGCAGATGAGCATGGAATGGCGATGGTGTTCACCGGTATGCGCCATTTCCGCCACTAAACGTAGGGCGGACATCGCTGTTGATGTCCGCCGCGGGATTGGCACCGTGACGGTATAACGGCACGGAATTGGGCATGGACGCGGCGTACATTGGAAAGCGATGTACGCCCTACACCACCGGCGTGCCCCGTAGGGCGGACATCGCCGTTAATGTCCGCCGGGGGATTGGCACCGTGACGGTATAACGGCACGGGATTGGGCCCGGACGCGGCGTACATTGAAAAGCGATGTACGCCCTACACCACCGGCGTGCCCCGTAGGGTGGACATCGCCGTTGATGTCCGCCGGGGGGTTGGCACCATTACGGTATAACGGCACGGAAATAAGCATTTAAGGATTTATTCGATGAACATTCTGATTATTGGTTCTGGTGGTCGCGAGCATGCGCTGGCCTGGAAGGCGGCGCAGTCGCCGCAGGTCGATAAGGTGTTTGTGGCGCCGGGCAATGCCGGTACCGCGCTGGACGAGGGCATCGAGAACGTCGATATCGGTGTAGGTGATTTTGCCGCGCTGGCAGAGTTTGCCGGCAACAACGATGTCGAGCTAACCATTGTCGGCCCCGAGGCGCCGCTGGTAGATGGCGTGGTGGATTACTTTAGCGAGCGCAACCTGCCCTGTTTTGGTCCCAGCAAGGGCGCGGCGCAGCTGGAGGGCTCCAAGGCCTTTACCAAAGACTTTCTCGCCCGCCACAACATTCCCACCGCCGAGTATCAGAATTTTACCGAGCTTGAACCGGCCCTGGCTTACCTGCGTGAAAAAGGCGCCCCCATCGTGGTGAAGGCCGATGGCCTGGCCGCCGGTAAAGGGGTAATCGTTGCAGAAACGCTGGAGCAGGCCGAAGATGCGGTGAAGGACATGCTGTCCGGCAATGCCTTTGGCGATGCCGGCTGCCGGGTGGTGATCGAGGAATTTCTGACTGGCGAGGAAGCCAGCTTTATCGTGATTGTCGATGGCGAGCACGTGCTGCCCATGGCCACCAGCCAGGACCACAAGCGGGTTGGCAATGGCGACACTGGCCCTAACACCGGCGGTATGGGCGCCTATTCCCCCGCCCCGGTGGTGACGCCAGAAATCGACCAACGCATCATGGAGGAGGTCATTTTGCCCACCGTCAAAGGCATGGCCGAAGAAGGCAATCGCTATGTGGGCTTTCTCTATGCCGGCCTAATGATTGCGCCGGATGGTACCCCCAAGGTGATCGAATACAATTGCCGCTTTGGCGACCCCGAGACCCAGCCCATCATGATGCGCCTTCAGTCTGACCTTGTGCAGATGTGCCAGGCCGCCCTGGCCGGTGACCTGGATCAAGCCAGCGCCGACTGGGACCCTCGCCCCTCCGTAGGTGTAGTGATGGCAGCCGGCGGTTATCCCGCCAGTTACGACAAAGGCGATGCCATTACCGGTATTCCGGCAGAAACCCCAACCTGCAAGGTCTTCCATGCCGGCACCACACTCGATGGCGACACCCTGGTGACCAGTGGCGGCCGGGTGCTGTGTGTCACTGCGCTGGGCAATACCGTCAGCGAGGCACAAAGGATTGCCTATGAGAATCTCAAGCAGATACAGTGGCGGGATGCCTACTATCGCGACGACATTGCCTACCGCGCCATCGCCCGGGAAGCCGACGCCTAAAACCCGCGCCGCTAAATCATCCGCGCGGGCGAGGTGTCGGCAGTGAGATGTGACGGGTCTGGTCGGTTGCGCCAGCCGCTGCTTGTTGCGCTGTTACTGCTACTGCTCCCCACCCTTAGCTACGGGGCACCGACCCTGGTGGTGGATGACGACACAACGCGCCACGATCTGGCTGGCTACAGCGATGTGCTGGTGTTATCCACGCCGGTCACCATCGACGACCTCCAGGACCCGTCGTTAAACCGGACTTTCCGTCCCAGTGAACTGGGTGATTTCTCCCTTCGCCCCGACCGTGCGCAAACCTGGTTTCGCTTTACCCTGCACAACCCGACCAATCGCCCCCTGCGCCGACTGCTGGAAGTCGGGCCCAGCAAGCTGAATCACCACCAGTTTTATGCCGACGGCCAGCCGGTACCGCTGATGACTCCGGAGGTTGCACTGCGCCCCCGGCACACTTACCCAGTCGATATCGCCCCCAAAGACAGCAACACCTTCTACATCGCTATCCGTAGCCAAGCACCAGTGCAGTTGGCCCTCTCCCTGTACAGCTACGATGGGCTAATGACGGATTCTGGTCGGCAGTTCTTTTTCAACTCGGTGATGCTGGGGGTGATGGCCACACTGGCCGTGTACTGCTTGATTTCAGCCCTGGCCCTGCGCGAGCCCTTGTTCGGCATTGTGGCGGTGTATTGCGCGATTATGGTGGTGGGTCAGCTGTTTGCCTGGGGCTATTTGGGCGGGCGTATGGAGGGCATGCTACCGCCCTGGCAGAACGATTTGATGCCACTGCTGTGTCAGGGCGTGATTATCACCGAACTGGCCTTCGCACTGCGTTTTCCCATCTACGCCACCGGTAGGCCGTCCTCCCCCTGGCGACGAGTACTGCAGATCGCGGTCGTGGCCAATATTACTGGAATGGCAATTTACGGTATCGGCAATGACGCCGTTACCACCCCACTGGCCAATGCTCTCACCGCGATCACCTTACTGTTGTTGCCGATTGTGGCCCTGTATGGCTACCTGCAAACCGGCAGTCGTCTGGTTCTGTGGTATCTGCTGGTGCGCAGTGCCGCTTTTGCCGTCTACCTGGTGACCGGGCTGAGTTATGCGATGGAGCTGATTAACGAAGCCACCAGCACAGTGACGCTGACCCTGGCAATCGCATTGGTCGCCGCTGTTCATGTCGCCCTACTGCAGGCCCGCTGCCACAAGCGACAGCTCAAGCAAGAACAGGAAGCTGTGCGCATTGCCACTCTCAGTGAAGCCAACCGCACCCGCAGCGATACCCTGGCGCGTGTCACCCACGATATCCGCACCCCCATCAGCGCCATACTCGGCGTCGCTGACTTGCTGGAAGATACCCACCTCACCGGCAACCAGCGGGAGTATCTGCACAGCCTGCAGCGCTCCAGTCACGAACTGTTACAGCTTCTGGACGAAACCGGCCAGACCGCCCGCCACCAGGACAACACCACAGAGCTGAATATTGAGCCGGTGGCACTGAACGAACTCATCGAGTCCACCCTGACCGGCTTCCGCAATATGGCGGCAGAGCAAACCGTGGATTTAATCAGCGATATTGATCCCCACCTGCCAGCGCGGGTTTTGGCCGATCCCTCCCGCCTCAAACAGTTGCTCACTCACACCGTAATCAGCGCTTTTGAGCACAGCGAGGGCGGCGACATCGTACTGCGGGTCACCGGGCGCCCCCGGCGCGTTCACTTCGAGCTAAGCCACTGGGGCCAGCCCTTTGATCGGCAGGAACGGCAGGCGTTAGACAGACGCCGGGAAGACAGCGACGACTACAATTCCCGCTTCGCCATTATTGCCCAGTTGGTTAGAACCATGGGCGGGCACATTCAATTGTCTGGCAGTGGCCAGCGCCGATACCGGATCGCCTTCGATCTCGCCCTGGAGCCCGCCCGGGACGACGGCCAGGCCCAAGACAAATCCTCGTTACTGCGGGATCGTCGCATACTGGTGGCGAATGCCCAGCAGACGTTCTGCGAAGTGATTGCCCAACAGTGCCGAAGCTGGGGCATGGACGTGCTGGTCGCCCACAGTGAACAAAGTGCACTGGCGCAGCTCCACAACCAGGCCTTACTTAATCGCGGTGTGGATTTTGTGCTGATCGACAGTGGTTTTGATGACCGGGGGCTGTCACTGGCCAGGCGCATCCAGGACGAATGCGAGCAGGGCAAACCGCGTCCCTGCTGCTTACTCACAGCGTTTGCCAACACTCACTACCAGCGCCACGAACTGCAAGGAGCGGGCGTGCAGCGGGTACTGAGTAAACCGATCGGCAGCGGCGCCCTGCACAATGCGCTTTGCGGGGAGCAGCACGCCGCCAACACCAAGACCCCCACCCTCAGCACTTACAGTTCGGAATCCCTGGCGCCCCGACCCATGCACTGTCTGATGGCCGAGGATAACCCCACCAATGCCCAGGTGCTAAAGCGCATGCTGAAGGCCCTGAAAGTCAGTGTTCGCCACGTTGAAAACGGTCAGCAAGCAGTAAATATTTATATGCGGGAGCATTTCGATTTTGTGGTGATGGATATCGAAATGCCAATTCTGGACGGCGAGGAAGCCACCCGCCAGATCCGTCAGTTCGAGGCCGACGAACAGCGCGAGCGCACGCCCATCTTCGGTTTGACGGCCAATGCCATGGATGAACAGCGCGACCGCTATCTGCGGGCCGGCATGGACCTCCACTTGGTCAAACCAATCCGTCTGTGGGAGCTGGCGGAAGCCATCAAGCGCTGGACCGGCTATCACCGCGAGCAAAGCTAGTCCGGGGCTGCCAGACTACTCCAGCGGCGCGAAAATCGCGTAAACTATCGGTAAGACGCACTGAGAAAGACTTGTCATGGCGAGAGCATATTCACTACTGGACCGTGCCCTGATGGGCGCCGATCGCGGCCTTAAAACCTTGACCCGAGGCAGCAGCACGGCGAGTCGCCTGCGCCCCGCCGGAGACAACCCGTCCGGGGCCCTGAATTCAGACCAGCGCCGCCACGCCGCAGGCCTCATGCGGATAAACCACACCGGCGAAGTCTGTGCCCAAGCCCTCTACCAAGGCCAGGCCTTAACAGCCCGCAACAGCAGTGTAAAAGCGGCGATGGCGGAAGCCGCCGACGAGGAAATCGATCACCTGGCCTGGTGTGAAAGCCGATTAAAGGAACTAGGCAGCCATACCAGTCGACTCAACCCTCTTTTTTATGCCGGCTCCTTTGCTATCGGTGCAGCGGCCGGTGCGATTAGCGATCGGGTTAGCCTGGGTTTTGTGGCCGCCACGGAAGATCAGGTTTGCGAGCACCTCAAGGCCCATCTGCAAACCCTACCTGAGGACGACCGCGATTCCCGAGCGATACTGGAGCAAATGTTGGAAGACGAAGCCCGTCACGCCAGCAAGGCGATTGAGTCCGGCGGCCAGCGTTTTTCACCGCCGATCAAATCGGCAATGACCTTGATGTCCAAGGTCATGACAAAAACCACTTACCACCTGTAGCTGGGCTGCTGGGGCCTGGTCAGCAATCAGACCTTGTCAGCGATAGGCGGGTGGTGAATTAGCTGCACCAAATTGCCGTCGGGGTCCAGGCAGTAGAAGCTGCGGGCGCCGTCCCGATGGGTTTTGGGCTCGGCCTTGATATCGACACCCTTGTCCTTCAGGAACTCATACCAGGCATCCACATCTTCCGCCTGACGCAAGATAAAACCGAGATGGTCCAAGCGCTGAACCGAGGTCGGCCGCTCGCGGCCCGAGTAGCGGTGAATGGCCAGGTTGTCAGCGCCCGAGCACAGATAAATATTGTCCTCGTCCGGCTGCCATTCGATCTCCATGCCCAGCCAATCGTTATAAAACCGTAGTGTCTCGTCGAAGTTTTCGACAAACAGTGCGATATGCCTCATACCACCGTGTTTGGGGGGACGTTGCACATGGACCTCCTGAGCTGTGACTCACTTTTGCCTGACCCAACTTTTACCTAACCCCAGCCCGACCGCTGTCCGGCCTGAGTAAGTGCTGCGTTGCTATTCTGCCTCTACGATCTCGTAGCTGTGGCTGACCACCACTCCGGCCTTTTCCATCATAATAGAGGCCGAGCAGTATTTTTCCGCCGACAATTCCACCGCCCGCTTAACATGAGCCTCTTTCAGTTTAGTGCCGGTCACCACAAAGCGCAGGTGGATTTTCTCGAATACCGCCGGCACCGCATCGACCCGCTCGGCTTCCATTTCGCAGCGGCAGTCACTGACTTGCTGGCGGGATTTTTTCAGCATACTCATTACGTCAAATGAGGCACAACCGCCCATACCCAACAGCAGCATTTCCATGGGACGCGGCCCCATATTGCGGCCACCGTGATCCGGGGGGCCATCCATTACCACAGCGTGACCGCTGCCGGATTCCCCCAGAAACATTGCGTCGTCGACCCACTTAACGGTTGCCTTCATTGATTGACCCTTTCTAGATGTATTACAACAATTTTTAACATCTGGAGCTTACCACATGCGGGTATTCCACACTCGATATAGAGGCCAATCCACGGCATACTTAGCCCCCAATACGGTAATCACATTGTGGGCCAGTAATAACGCAGCAATCTTGAAGCACTACGCACCAGCACGGGCGCGCTACGCGCACGGTGAGCGGGCCGCAAACACGATTAACACGGGGCCGGCAACGACCCCGCTCTCGAGAGACAAAACTGTGTATAGCCAACCGAAACCCGATATACCCAACCTGGATGACTTTCTCAGTCACTGCCACCGACGCCGCTACCCTGCCAAAAGCACACTGATCCACGCCGGCGACGACAGCGACGCTCTCTACTACATTATCAGCGGCTCGGTCGCCGTCATCATCGAAGATGACGACGGCCGGGAAATGATTGTGGCCTACCTCAATAAAGGTGACTTTTTTGGCGAGATGGGGGTGTTCGACGACGACCTGCCACCCAGCCGCAGTGCCTGGGTAAAGAGCCGCAGCGAGTGTGAAGTGGCGGAAATCAGCTACAGCAAATTTCACGAATTGCGCCACCGCTACCCCGATGTACTATTGGCAATGGGCCGGCAAATGGCCAAACGGCTGCGACTGACCACCCGCAAAGTCAGCGACCTGGCGTTTTTGGACGTGGCCGGTCGAGTCGCCCACACCCTCCTCGACCTGTGCAAACAGCCCGACGCTATGACCCACCCCGATGGCATGCAAATCAAGATTACCCGCCAGGAAATAGGCCGCAATGTGGGCTGCTCCCGGGAGATGGTAGGACGGGTGCTGAAGTCCTTGGAGGAACAGGGTTTGGTGCAGGTCAAAGGTAAAACCATGGTGGTGTACGGCACCCGCTAGGGTGGACATCGATTTTTATGTCCACCGGATCGAACCTGCCGGTGGTGGCGGCGTCGTGATGGACGCGGCGGACACAAAAAGCGATGTCCACCGGATCGAATCTACCGGCGGTGACGGCGTCGCGATGGACGCGGCGGGCACAACAAGCGGTGTCCGCCCTACGCGAATAACTCGGCTAATTTCTGGCCGGGGTCGTCGGCCCGCATAAAGGCCTCCCCCACCAAGAATGCGTTGACCCTGTGCTGGCGCATTGCAGCGACGTCCTCGGCACTGTGGATGCCGCTTTCGGTGACCACAATATGCTCCGGGCCAATCTGATCCAGCAGCGAGTAGG
Source organism: Spongiibacter nanhainus (assembly GCF_016132545.1). Classification (GTDB taxonomy): domain Bacteria; phylum Pseudomonadota; class Gammaproteobacteria; order Pseudomonadales; family Spongiibacteraceae; genus Spongiibacter; species Spongiibacter nanhainus. The sequence goes on along the minus strand of NZ_CP066167.1, from coordinate 1,318,251 downwards.
TGGTCTCCAGGCTGGTTTCAAAGTTATGCAGGTTGCGATTATTAATACCTATCAGCCGGTTGCCCAAAGGCAGTGTCCGCGCCAACTCCTCCGCATTGTGAACTTCAATCAATACATCCATGCCCAACTCCTGGGCCAGTGCATTAAGCTCACTCATCGCGCCATCGTCCAGTGCCGCAGCAATCAATAAAATGCAGTCCGCACCAATGGCCCTGGCCTCCCACACCTGATAGGGATCGACAATAAAATCCTTGCGGATCACCGGCAGTGAGCAAGCCGCCCGGGCCGCTTGCAAATAGGCCTCACTGCCCTGAAAGAAATCGGCATCGGTCAGCACCGACAAGCAGGCCGCACCACCGCGCTGGTAGCTTCGCGCAATCTCTGCAGGGTGAAAGTCTTCCCGTATCACGCCCTTGGAGGGTGAGGCCTTTTTGATTTCGGCGATCACTGCGGATTGCCCCGCCGCCAATTTGGCCGCCATCGCATCGACAAAACCCCGCGGTGCATCCGCCTCGGCCGCCTGATGCTTAAGCACCGCCAAGGGCTGTGCGGCTGAACGCTCGGCCACCTCCTCGTGCTTGCGATCTATGATGCGGGTTAACACCGTGGGTAAGGACATCTCAGTAGTTACCTTGTCGAAATAAGGGTCATTTGGATTGAGTTAAAACCGCTTCACAGCCCTTGGCTAAAGGCTGCCAGCTCGGTCATTTTCTCTCGGGCACGGCCGCCGTGGATGGCGTCTTCTGCCAGTGCCACGCCGGCTTTTAAATCACTAGTAACACCCGCGACGTAGAGCGCGGCGCCGGCATTGAGGGCAATCATATCGGCGGCTTTAGCAGCGGCCTCGGTGGCGCGGTCACCGAAGGCATCGCGGATCAAAGCCAAAGAAGCCACACTGTCGCTGACGTCCAGCCCGATCAAGGTCTGACTCTTTAAGCCGACGTCCTCTGGGCGAAGGGTGTACTCGCGAATTTCACCATTTAGCAACTCGGCAACCTGGGTGGGCGCCGCCAGGCTGATCTCGTCGAGACCGTCACTGGAGTGGACCACCATCACGTGCCGAGCACCGAGCCGTTTGAGCACTTCTGCCAAAGGCCGGCACAGCTCGCCGTTAAACACCCCCAGCAACAGGTTCTCAACGCCAGCGGGATTGGTTAGCGGGCCGAGAATATTGAAAATGGTGCGCTGCGCCAGCTCTTTGCGGGGGCCAATGGCATGCTTCATGGCACTGTGGTGATTGACGGCAAACATAAAACCGAGACCCACTTCGCGGATGCAACGCGCCACCTGCTCCGACGTCAGATCCAGCTTAATCCCCGCCGCTTCCAGCAAGTCAGCACTGCCGCTCTTGGAGGACACCGAACGGTTGCCGTGCTTGGCGACGTGGCCGCCCGCCGCCGCCACCACAAAACTGGCCGCCGAGGACACATTGAACAGATTAGCGCCATCACCGCCGGTGCCGACGATATCCACCGCGTTAGCGACGCCGGCAATATCTACTGGCGTGGCCAGCTCCCGCATCACCCGGGCCGCGCCCTCAATCTCGTCGAGGCTTTCGCTTTTCATTCGCAGTGCCACTAGAAAGCCGCCGATCTGGGCATCGCTGCACTGCCCCGTCATGATAGCTCGCATCACCGACGCCATTTCCTCGGTGCTCAGGTCCAGCTGCTGAATCACTTTGCCCAGCGCCTGCTGGATGGTTATTTCGCTCATTACTTGCGCTCCAGAAAATTCTTTAGCAGCGCGTGCCCTTGTTCGGACAGCACTGACTCGGGATGGAACTGCACGCCTTCCACATCGAATTGGCGATGTCGCAGGCCCATGATTTCGTCGGGCTTACCGTGTTGGTCCACTGTCCAGGCGGTTGCCTCCAGGCAATCCGGCAAACTCTCCCACTCCGCCACTAGCGAATGATAACGGGTGGCAGCGAAGGGCTGCGGCAGCCCGTTAAACACTCCCCCACCCAGGTGGTGAATAGTGGAGGTCTTACCGTGCATAACCCGACGCGCCCGAACCACCTTGCCACCAAAAACCTGGGCGATACACTGATGACCGAGGCACACACCCAATATGGGTATCCTACCCGCGAACTCGCGAATTGCCGCCACCGAGTTACCGGCCTCATTGGGCGTGCAAGGCCCGGGCGATATCACCAGGTGGCTGGGCGCCAGTTCACGCATCTGGGCCACCGTGAGGGCGTCATTGTGCACTACCTCAACCTCGGCGCCCAGTTCCGCCAGGTAACGCACCACGTTGTAGGTAAAGGAATCGTAGTTATCGATCATCAACAGCATGACAATTCTCTCACCCCCATTGCCAAGGCCAAGCCATCAGGCCGATACCGCCAATAAAATTACCGTCAGTGTTCATGTTGACCTTTATGCATTTTGTGATAGTGTACTAGTACATGAATACATTGCGCAACCAATCCAATGACCGTCGCTAATGAAAACGCCCGATGACAACAGCTCTACACGTCAAAGCGACGAAGCCCATTATCGCCAGGAGTTACTGGCGCATTTGTTGCGCGCCAAAAACAGCCAACAGTTGGATGCTTTGCTCAGTGATTTGCTGACGCCCTCGGAGATCAGCGAGATCAGCAAACGTCTGCAAATTTTCAAACTGCTGGAAGCCGGCCTGCCCCAGCGACAAATAGCCGACCAACTGGGCGTCGGTATAGCCACGGTCACCCGCGGTTCCCGAGCCCTCAAACGACAGTCTTCACAATAAGTAGCTTGTTATGCCCACAGCCAAACCCGAGCGTCTTAGCCTGCCCCGCAAGCCGCATTACATGACCATCACTGCCGATTGCGATTTTTTCAGTCTGTTCAAAAAAATCGAGCGCCGCTACGACAACTGTTTCTATCTGGAGTCTCTGGGGGAAGACAGCCATATCGCTCGCCACTCCATTATCGGCTTTGACCCGGAACAGCTGCTCTACGCCAATGGCAGCACGCTGACCATCGAAGAGCGCGACGGCAGCCGCCAGGATTACCCCTGCGACAACCCCTACGAGCTGCTGCGAGAGATCGTGCCGCAGAATATTATTTCGCGGAAGTACGCCGGTGGCCTGACCGGCTACTTGGGCTACGATGCGATGAACTATTTTGAGCCCAGCCTAAGCATCCAGGCTAGCGAGATGTTCGATGCCTTTCGCTTTGGCCTGTTCAAGGACGGCCTGATCCTCGACAAAATGACCGGCGAGCTCATCTACTTCTACTACAGCGACAGTCGCCTGGCCGAGATCGAAGCGCTGCTGGCCGCGCCAGAGGTAGAGAACGGCCCGCTGCGGGTCACCGCTACCGGCGAAACTATGAGCCGGGAGGAGCACCGGGACGCGGTACTCAAGGTTAAGCAGGACATTATCGAGGGCAAGATTTTTCAGACCGAGGTGGGCTTCAAAAAGCGCTTTAAACTGGAAGGCGACGCCATCAATATCTATGAACAGATGCGGAGCATCAACCCCTCGCCGCAGATGTACTACGTGAAATTTGACCAGCAAAAACTGATCGGCGCCAGCCCCGAGCTGCTGTTCCGTTTGCGCCAGGGCGAGATGGAAACCTTCCCCTTGGCCGGCACCACCAAGCGAGGCGCCGATGAGAAAGAAGATACCGCGCTGGCCCGCACCCTGCTCAACGATCCCAAGGAAATTGCCGAACACAATATGATTGTCGATCTGCACCGCAACGACATCGGTCGGGTGGCGCAGTTTGGCACCGTCAAAGTCCGCAGCCTGATGGACATCAAACGCTTTAGTCACGTTCAGCATATTTCCAGCGAGATCGTCGGCATTATCGCCGAGGGTGAGGATATGTTCTCGGCGCTGGCCAGTAACTTTCCCGCCGGCACCCTGACCGGGGCGCCCAAGATCGAGGCCATGAAGATCATTAATGACCTGGAAAACGACGGCCGCGGGCCCTACGGTGGCGCGGTGGGGCATTTCTCCTTTAACGGTGACTGCACCTTTGCCATCCCCATCCGCACGGTGTTTGCCAACGGTGAAGATGCCTATGTGCAGACCTGCGGCGGCAACGTCTACGACTCCAACCCCGACGACGAATACGAGGAAATTGTGCGCAAATTTGCCGGCACCAAAAAGGTGTTAGATCAGTTTATGGATAACACTGGCGGAGCGTCGCAATGAAGGTGCTAATCATCGACAACTACGACTCCTTTACCTACAACCTCTACCAGTACATCGGTGAAATCCTCACCTCGGAGCAAAACCGCGGTGCGATAGAGCACTTCACCATTACCGTGAAGCGCAATGACCAGATCAGTCTGGAACAAATACAGGCCATGTCCCCCGACCGCATTATCGTCTCCCCCGGCCCCGGCTCGCCGGATGACGAGGCCTACTTTGGCGTCTGTGCCCAGGTGATTGCCGAGCTGGGCAAATCCATACCCATGCTGGGGGTGTGCCTGGGCATGCAGGGCATTGTCCACGTGTTTGGCGGCGCGGTGGTGAAAGCGCCCCTGCCCATGCACGGTAAAATTAGCCCCATCAGCCACGACAATCGCGGTATGTTTAAGGACGTCCCCAATCAACTGGAGGTGATGCGCTATCACTCGCTAATCGCCGAGGCTGAAACCTTCCCCGCGGTATTGCGCGTAACCGCGGCAGTGGGCGAGTTAGGCGCGGCGGATTTTGACGATCTGACACGGGTACGACAGGGTGGCGACTTCGAGATCATGGGGGTGCAACACCGGGACTACCCGATTTACGGCATTCAGTTTCATCCCGAATCCTTTGCCACTGAAGGCGGCAAGGAGTTGATCAAGAACTTCCTGTTCGCCGCCTAAGCTGTGCTGTATTCCATCGGCTACGCCACCAAGGCAATCGAGGATTTTCTCGCGCAACTGGACCGGCACAATATTAATGCCATTGCCGACGTGCGCTCGGTGCCTTACAGCAAGGTGTTTCACGACTATCACCGGGAAGCACTGGCAGCGGCTTTGCGCGCCCGAGGCATCCACTACGTCTACCTGGGAGACGAACTCGGTCCCCGTTCCAAGGACCCCAGCCACTATGACCATAGCAATCAAGTGCAGTTTGATCGGCTGCAACAGGCGCCGCTATTTCAGCAGGGCATTGAGCGCCTGCAGCGAGGCATCGACAAAGGGCTGACTATTGCTCTGCTCTGCGCAGAGAAAGATCCGGCGGTTTGCCACCGTAGTTTATTGATCGGCCACTACTGGCAGCACGCGCTGGGCATGCCGCTGACGCATATACTCCACAGCGGTGAATTGGAAACCCAGACAAGCACTCAGCAGCGCTGGCGGCAACAACAGCCTATCGTGCCAGATATGCTGACCCCCGAAGACCGCTGCGACGCGCTGGCCTGGCAGGCTCAGTGCCGACAATACGCCTACCGGCGCCCGATGGAATCATGATTGCCGTCACCAAGTTGCCATAGTCCTGCGTTAGCTTATGGCCTTTTAACCTGTCACATACCTGTCGCAGTTTGAGAGGCTATCATGCAAACATCCAGCCGCCGCGAGCTACTTCGCGCCATGTTTTTGGGGTCTGCCGCCGTCGGGCTTTACGCCTGTGGGAGCTCCTCTAGTTCCCCCAACCGCGGCTCCGGAGATTCTCCCAACCCGGACAATCCCAACCCAGACACTCCTAACCCAGACATCCCCAATCCCCCCGCACCAGCGGCTACGCAACTCCCCCTGCAACCCGGCCCCCTCAGCCAAATCGGCCCCTTGGTCGAGTCCGATGTGGATAGCATTTTGATCCCCGAAGGGTTCAGCGTGCGCCGGGTTGCGCGATCCGGTATACCTGCCAGTCTGGGCTTTACCCCCTGGCACCAGGCACCGGATGGTGGCGCCGTATTTATGGCCGACGACGGCGGCTGGGCGTATGTCTCCAACAGCGAAAGCACTCCGGGCGGTGTGGGTGCGCTGCGCTTTAACGCCAGCGGCGAGGTCACCGACCACTACCGCATCCTCCGCAACACCCGTCGCAACTGCGCCGGCGGCGCCACCCCCTGGCAGACCTGGCTGTCCTGCGAGGAAGTTGGCGACGGCCTGGTCTATGAATGCGACCCCTTTGGCGATGCCGACTCGGCAGTGGCCCACCCCGCGTTAGGAATTTTCAACCACGAGGCCGCCGCTGTGGATATGCCCACCCGCAGCGTCTACCTCACCGAAGACTCCGGCAGTGGTCGCCTGTACCGCTTTACCGCTATCGGCAATGCTCCAGCCATTAACGGTCGCGAAGGCCTTAATCTGGACGCCGGCTTGCTGGAAGTGCTGGAAATCGAGGGCTTTGAGAATGGCGGTTACCAAGACGATCTGAGCACCGCCCGCAAGCTGCACAAGGTCAGCTGGGTGCCTGTGCAATCCCCCGACCGTCCCCAGGCCGAGGTGCGGGATGAACTGAACGCCACCGGCAGCGCGCCGGGGACGGTCTTTAAAGGGGGAGAAGGCATCTGGATGCAATATTTCCCCGAGGGTGAACGCCCCAATGTTGAAGGCAGCCCCAACCCGCTGCGGGCGGTGGTGTTTTTCACCTGTAAAGGCGACAACCGGGTCTACGCCTTGGACGTGGATAACGACCTGATTGAAGTGGTGTTCGACAATGATCAGCTGATCGGCAACGACATGCCCATCAACGATGTCGACAACCTGGTGGTCAGCCCCGCTGGCGATGTGATTGTGGCGGAGGATGGCGATGCCATGCGACTGCTGCTGGTGATCCCCAACCAGCCCTCAAAGATTCTGTTGCAAGTCCCGGGCGGCAGCAGTGAGCTTACCGGCCCCGCCTTTACCGCCGACGGCAGTCGCCTGTATTTCAGCTCACAGCGGGGGCCGGTATTTTTCGGCATCCCCGGCCTAGGTCTCACCTATGAGCTGACCATACCCGAAGCGTACCGGAGTTAGTGCGGGCATCTCACCCGGCTCCGGGACCAAAGGATGCGGGCCCTATCGGCGGCCCGCTCCTGTCAAGGATTCCCGGGCTCCAACACTGCCCACTGTGAGGTGGTAAACACAGTCACCTTGGCGCAGTTTCTTCACTTCAATCTGCTTCTCCGTGTTGCTTCCCCGGCTGTCAATGCACAGTAACTCCGGGCTGTAGTAGCGGCCATAGCGATCCAGAGTCACGTCTGCACAAAACCGCTCCCAGGCCCAATCACTCAACTTTTCAGCTGACTCATTCTGCTGGGAATACGCCAAGCCCTGCCGCTCAACAAAATTAAAATCCACGATAACCCCGACCAGTCGACTGCCATCGTTTACCAGATCGATGCGCTTATAGTCCCGCCGGGGCGGCAATGCCGACAAGCGCTCGACCGACTGGGCCAGTTGCGGATTATTTGCCGCCGCCTGTTTCAGGCGTTGGCGCCCTTCGGGCGTTACCCAACGTGCCAGCAGGCGATTATCGGCACGGCTTAGTGTCTCTGTTTTCCAAACATCGTTGCTGTAGTAACTGTGGCCGACCTGTTGGCGCTGATTGAAGGCTTCGTCCAACAGCCGGAAATCGCCGCTAGCTAGCACTGCCTTTTTGGTGGTATCGATAGGCTGACCCAGTGATAGGCCAACGTGGTTGGCGGGACAGGCCGCAAAGAGAAAGTGCGGCCAGGCCAGTATGCCGATGACAACGGCGATCCATGTGGTTTTCTTCACGTCCTGTGTCTCCTTTTTGTGGATTCCTGTATTTTCTGGATATCGGTGGTGGCAGATCCGGCATGGACGTGGCGGAAACCAAAGCGCTGTCCGCCCTACGCGACGCCCGAAGTTCATCCCGAAACGTAGGGCGTACATTGCATTTCATGTACGCCGAAACAAATCACCCAGTCCACGGCGGACAGGTAAAGCGTTGTCCGCCCTACGCGACGCCCAAAGTTCACCCCGAAACGTAGATACCATCTCTCCCATACCGCCACAAGCGGTGTTTTTTACACCGTTTGTGGCCTGTATTCCGTTTGATTCTTGATCACACCAAAGCAGATATGCACCAACTTACGCATGGCAGCACCGATGGTCTGCATGCGGTTTTTACCGTTGGCCAATAGTCGTTCTTTCATCGCTGAGACATCCGGGTTGTACTGGCTGGCGCATACGGCCGCCATGTACAGCTTCGCTCTCACTGAGGCCGGGCCCCGCTTACTCAGCGCACTGCGTCCTCGAAACACCCCCGATTCCACCTGGGTAGGAATCAGGCCAAGATAAGCCGCCACCTGTTTGGCGCCAGTGAAATTCCGACTATGGATCACCGACAGCATCAGGCGGCTGACGACCTTTCCCACGCCGGGGATACTCTCCAACAAGGCCTTGTCATGCTTGAGCCCAGGGTGGCGATCAATGTGGTCGTCGATGTCCTCTTCGATACGGCGTTTCGCCTTCTCCAGCTCGCTGAGCATGGTGTGGATAGAGTCTAAAACCGTCTGCGATGCAGGGCGGAGTTCCGCCTTCTCCAAGCGGTTGCATTCTCGCTGGTAATCCACTTCCAGTGCTTCCAGGCGGGCAATCAGCGCCTTCAGCTCACGGATTTCCAGCGGCTCGGGCTGCCAGAGGGCAGGGTCGCGTTCAGCGCCAAAGCGGGCAATGATTAAACTATCTTGCTTATCCGTTTTGTGGGTATTGCCCAGGCTGTGGGCGTAGGCTTTGATGTGGGCCGGGTTGACCACCGCAACCCGAAAGCCGGCATCGTGTAAGGTGAGGGCGAGCTGCTCATGGTAAATCCCAGTCGCTTCCATCACCACCAGAATCTGTGCGGGCTCAAGCTTTAAGGTCTTGGGCAACCATTGGCACAGTGCTTGATGGCCTTTATTGTCATTGGCCATCACTTTGGTCTTCACCTTCAAAGTGGTGTGATCACGAAGCCACAGGCAATCCAGCTTGGCCTTGCTCACATCGATCCCAACAACGTCTGTCATCTTTCCAACTCCCCTTGTCCATGCAGCGTCACCGGCCCTAGCGCCGGGCGCTTGGATACCATTCAATATCAAAGATGAGGGGCCGGGAGGATAATCTACGTCGCAGCTTCAAGAGCTAAGGGCGGACACATCCTCTAAACCCGGCCAGTAAGCAACGGGAAGCTAACCCGTCACTTTGGAGAGATACAAGGGCGTACATCGCATTTTATGTACGCCGAAGCAAGTCACCCGGTCCACGGCGGACAGGTAAAGCGCTGTCCGCCCTGCGCGACGCCCAAAGCTCATCCCGAAACGTAGGGCGTACATCGCATTTCATGTACGCCGAAGCAAATCACCCGGTCCACGGCGGACAGGTAAAGCGTTGTCCGCCCTGCGCGACGCCCAAAGTTCACCCCGAATCGTAGGGCGTACATCGCATTTTATGTACGCCGAAGCAAATCACCCGGTCCACGGCGGACAGGTAAAGCACGGTCCGCCCTCGCGACGCCCAAAGTTCATCCCGAAACGTAGGGCGTACATCGCATTTCATGTACGCCGAAGCAAATCAACCGGTCCACGGCGGACAGGTAAAGCGCTGTCCGCCCTACGCGACGCCCAAAGTTCACCCCGAATCGTAGGGCGTACATCGCATTTCATGTACGCCGAATCAAATCACCCGGTCAGCGGCGGACAGGTATAGCGCTGTCTGCCCTACGCTATTTTCCTGGGTTTCTGCGCTCTGTGTGCAGCAACTCGGAAAAGTGCGCCACCAGCAGATCCGGTTTGGCATCGGCAATGGGCGACCCGTGATTGTAACCGTAGCTGACGCAGGCGACGGGCATATGACAGGCGCGAGCGGCTTGTACGTCATTGATAGAGTCCCCCACCATAACCGTGCTGTCTACAGACACGCCAAGGCGTTCACAGGCCAGCAACAGGGGCGCCGGGTCCGGCTTGCGCTGGGGCAAGGTGTCGCCTCCCACCACCACCGGCAGCAGTGCTTCGAGACCAAAATGCGCCAGTAGCGGATGGGTAAAGCGCTCCGGTTTGTTGGTCACGCAGGCCATTTTTATGCCCTGAGCTGCCCAGTATTCCAGAGCTTCACGCACCCCCGGATACAGTTGACTGCGGGACCAACTGTCTTCCCCATAGGCGCGGTAAAATTCAGCCAACAAGCGTTCAACCTGGGCCGCCGGGGCCCGTGCCTCATCGACTTCCAGCGCCCAAGCCAAGCCCCGCTGGGCAAGTTTTGGCGCACCATTGCCCACCCAGTGCCGCGCCCGGGCCTCGCCAGCTGGAGCATAGCCCAGGGACTCCAGCGCCGTATCCAACGCTGCGGCCAGGTCGGGTACGCTGTCCACCAGTGTGCCGTCCAGATCAAACAGCAGGCCGCGCAGCGGCGCGCTCAGCAAGGCATTGAGACCGCTCATACGCTGGCGAGCTGAGTCCGCATGCCATCGATAACGGCGCTGTAATCGTCCTGATTGAAGATCGCCGAGCCGGCTACAAAGGTATCGGCGCCAGCAGCGGCAATATCGGCGATATTCTTGGCAGAGATACCGCCGTCCACTTCCAGGCGAATATCCCGCCCACTGGCATCGATCAGCGCCCGCACTTCGCGGACTTTATCCAGCGTCGAGGGGATAAAGGACTGACCGCCAAAGCCGGGGTTCACCGACATCAGCAGAATCATGTCCAGCTTGTCGATTACGTATTTCAGTACGTCGGGCCCTACCGCCGGATTAAGCACCAGCCCGGCCTTGCAACCCGCATCCCGGATCATTTGCAGGGAGCGATCAACATGGATGGAGGCGTCGGGGTGAAAGGTAATGTAGCTGGCACCGGCCTCGGCAAAGTCGCCGATCAGTTGATCCACCGGTTTAACCATCAGGTGCACGTCGATCGGCGCCTTAACGCCGTGTTTGCGCAGCGCCTTGCAAACCATTGGGCCGATGGTGAGGTTGGGCACGTAGTGATTGTCCATCACGTCGAAGTGAACGATGTCGGCCCCTGCCTCCAGTACGTTATCCACTTCCTCGCCCAGACGGGCAAAATCCGCCGAGAGAATCGACGGGGCAATCCAATAGTCAGCCATGCAAGAATCCTGTAGGAACGTTTAGAAATAAAGATTGGTGGGTATTTTAAGGCATCCCGCCCGGGGAATCAGCCGGGCTGCGATCAGCTGGGCTGCACTCAGCCGGGCCGCGATCGGTCGGACGGCGTACCGTCGGGCTGCGTTCAGCTGGGCTGCACTCAGCCCAAGGCTCCCGCTGCCTCTTCGCGTAGCAAGGTATCCAATTGCGCCAGACGCTGGGGGGTGCCGATATCCCACCAGCGGCCGGCAAAGTATTCGCCGCTGAGCTGCTGCCGGGCCATGGCCTCCAGCATAATCGGCTTAAGGGCCCGCCGCCCGGCATCGAGACCGGTAAAGCAGCGGGGGTGCCACACACTGATACCGGAATAAGTTAGACGCGCACCCTCGCCCTGTTCACCGACGCGGCCTTCGCTCAGCACAAAATCCCCCTCGGGATGATGAGGTGGGTTGTCGATCAACACCAAGTGGGCACCGCCAGACTGGGCGGCGGTGGTGGCCGACAGCAGCTGAGCAAAGGGGTAGTCAGTCCACACGTCGCCATTGACCAGCAAAAACGGTTCTTCGCCCAACAGCGGCAGCGCCTGAACAATGCCACCGGCGGTTTCCAGGGGCTCGGCTTCCAGCGACAGCCGGAGCGATAAACCGTAGCGGGAACCATCACCCAAATAGTCCTGCAAACGCTCCGCCAACCAGCTGGCATTGACCACCACTTCCCCAACCCCGGCCTTCGCCAAACGCTCCAGGTGGTAGTCAATCAAGGGCTTGTCCGCCGCTTTAAGCAGCGGCTTGGGGCAGGTATCGGTGAGCGGTCGCATCCGCGTGCCCAAACCCGCGGCAAGGATCATCGCTTTCACGCCGACGGCTCCTCGGAGCTCCCTGAGTAGCCCTCTCGATAGCTTTCCTGGTACCAGGGCTGACTCTGTATCGATGGCATCAGGCGCCGTTCAAACCAGGCGACAAAGGGGGCTAGCTCCTCATAACGGCGCGCCACCGACAGGGTGTAGTGCATCACCAGGGGTAGATCGTTCAGGTAGCCGTGTTTGCCATCGCGAATCGACAAGCGTGCAAAAATGCCCAGCACCTTAAGGTGGCGCTGCAGCCCCATCCAGTCCATATCTTTGGCAAACTGAGCGGCATCGGGCAGTGCCAGCCCCGCCGCCTGCGCTTTGCTGTAGTAACGATCCCGCCATGCCGCCACTGACGCTTCCGGCCAGCAGATATAGCAGTCCCGGAGCAGTGAGACGAGATCGTAGGTCAGCGGTCCCCGCACGGCGTCCTGGAAGTCAATAAAGCCCAGTTCTCCGTCATCCAACACCATAATATTGCGGCTGTGAAAATCCCGGTGAACAAAACCCTGGGGCTGGGCCAGCGCCGCCTTGGCCAATGTGTCAAAGCACTGGGCCAGCAGAGTGTGGTCTTCGTTGTGCAGCTCCAGCCCCAGCATGGATTCCACAAACCACTGGGGAAACAGTGCCATTTCCTGGGTCAGGCGCGCGTAGTCGTAGTCAGGCAGGTCACCCTCAACCAGGGGAATCCGCTGCATCGCCAGCAGACTGTCAAGGGCCTTATCGTAAAAGGGTTCTGCAGCGTTGACGTCGGTCAGCAGCGGTAAAAGCAGCCGATCGCCAAAGTCCTCCTGCAACATAAAACCCTGTTGCAGATCCCAGCCCAGCAGCCCCGGCACGCGGATATCCGCCGCTGACAGGCGCTGCTGCACGGCAATAAATTCAGCGTTGTTCTCTTTTTCCGGCGGCGCGTGCACAGCGATAAACTGGTCCTGATCGGACAGGCTCAAGCGGTAGTAACATCGAAAGCTGGCGTCACCGGAGACCACGTCCAGGGTGCAGGGCGTGGACTCGGGCAGGCCAATGACAGACAGGCACCACACCGTTAAGCGATGCTGCACATTATCGCGGTGATGGTTGGCGGATTCAGTGGTCATCAATTATTGTGCCGAAATCGTTGTGCTGAGGGAGCAGACAAACGGGCATCCTAGCAGAGAATGCTTTATGATGCGCCTTCGCAAAAATTGCCAAATAACGTAGCCCACACTGTCGATGCCACACCGCCTGACCATCAGCATTCTTTTCCTGGCCCTCAGCACGACGGCTTATGGGCAAGACGCGTGTCAGGCACTAAACAGTGATGCCAAATCGGCGCCCCAGATCAACCTGGATTCCCTGAGCCTGCCAGAATACTACCGCCACTGGAACTGGGTACCCAACGACATGCTGCCCAGTGATGCCCGCTGCCAAACCTCTCCGGGCTGCGAGGGACGCTTTATCGAGCCGGCCCGGGACTGGATTGGCGCCGACCAGGACCCGGCCACCGCGCCCCTCAACGTTGCCTCAGACACCATTGAATCGGTGGGCGACCAGGCCACCATGACTGGCGACGTGCAATTGCGCAAAGGCAACCTCAGTCTCGACGCCGGCTACGCCCAATACCGCCGCAGCGACAGCACCGTGCTGCTGCGGGACAACGTGACACTGCGCCAGCCGGGAGTGATGATGCGGGGGCAGTTTGCGTTAATCGATACCAATCGCGGCCTCGGCGAACTGGAACAGGCTGAAATCCTCAGCCACGACAGCGGCGCCCGGGGCGCTGCCGGTCGCATTGCCCGTTCTGACTTCGGTCGTTTTGAACTCAGCGATGCCAGCTATACCCAGTGCACCCCCGACAACGAGACCTGGTCGCTGCACGCCAAGGAAATTGAGCTGGATTTCGAGAGCGGCCGGGGAGTGGCCAAAGGCACCAGCATCCGGGTCTACGATATCCCGGTGTTTTACACCCCCTACCTCAACTTCCCGGTAGACGACCGGCGGGCAACTGGCTTTTTGTTCCCCACTTTTGGCCTGGCCAACAATCAGCTGGATATTTCCACGCCTTATTACCTCAATCTCGCGCCCAACTACGACCTGATCCTGACGCCGCGCTTTATCGAAGAGCGCGGTGAGGCCCTGGAATCGGAGTTCCGCTATCTCAACGGCATTAGCGAGTGGGGGATCAAAACCAGCTATCTGCCCGAAGACCAGCAAAAGGGAGAGGATCGCTGGCTGCTGGACATTCAGGAAAAAGGCTTTTTCAGTGACAGTTGGTCATCAGAAGTCGACTACACCCGAGTCAGTGACGAAGACTACTTTGACGACCTGGGGCTGGCCAACTTGGAAGTGAAGCGCAGTACCCACCTCAATCAACAGGCACAGCTGAGCTTTCTTAACAACAGCTGGGCAGCGCGAGTGGAAGTGCAGCGTTACCAGACTATCGCGGCGGTGGAGGACCCCTACCGCAAGCTGCCCCAAATCGGCCTCCAATACCGCGCGCCGGCGAGAAATTTTCAGCTTGAACCCAGCATGGAGCTGGAATACACCTACTTTGACCACAATGACAGCGTCGAAGACGGCGGCAACCAGATTACCGGTCAGCGGCTTTATGGCACCGTGGGGGCCAGCTTCCCCATGCGCTGGCGCTGGGGCTTCATCAAACCGAGCCTGGAAAGCCGCAATGTTGCCTACGAGCTAGTGGATGCGGACCTGGTCGGGGCAGAGGAAAACCCCAATGCCAGCAGTACGCAGGGCAGCATTGATGCCGGCCTGTTCTTTGAACGCCCCCTGACCGTTGCCGGCAGCGATTTAACCCAAACCCTGGAGCCGCGGCTTTTTTACCGCTACGCCGAGTTTACCGATCAAAGCGACCAGCCCGATTTTGATACCTCCGCGCTGACCTTTACCTATCAACAACTGTTTCGCAGCAGCCGCTTTACCGGCCACGACCGCCTCGATGACGCCGACCAGCTGACCGTCGGGGTCACCAGCCGTTTTATAGAACACGGCGCCGGACGGGAGTTTCTCACCCTGAGTGTCGGCCAACTCTACTACTTCAGCGATGGCGAGGTGCAATTGCCCGGCGACCCCATTCGCGACGCCAGTAACTCCGACATTGCCACTCAGGTGCGTCTGCTGCCCAGCGAGCGGCAGAGTTTCAGCATTGATATGCTGATGGATGCCCGCCAAGGGGTAATCAACCAGAGCAATTTAAGCTACCATCAGCGCGGCGACAGCGGTGCGCTGCTGAATGTTGCCTACACCTTTCGCCGCGAGGGCAACCAGTTTGGCGGCTTGGAAGACGACGTCATGCAGGCGGAAGCCTCGGTCAGCGTGCCGGTGAACAACCAGTGGAAGCTGTTCGCCAAGACACACTACGATTTTGAAGACAACCGGCCGGTCGAAAACCTGGTTGGGGCCGAATATCAAAACTGCTGCTGGCTGACCCGGGTGGTTTACCAGCGGGCATTGGAACCGGACGACAACAATCTGTCCAATAACACAGTGGCCGGCAATTCCGGCACCGAGGTCAACTCTGCCGTGCTGGTGGAGTTCCAACTTAAAGGTCTCGGCGGTCTGGGCACCGCCGTCACCAGCGTTTTAAAGGAAAGTATTTTTGGTTACCAAGCTGATGAATAAAATGCCTGTGCGTATTGTTGCTGCGGCTCTGCTGGCCTTGTGCGCCAGCTTGGCCCAGGCGGAAACCCGCTGGCTGGACCGCATTGTCGCCATTGTCGATGAAGACATCATCCTCGCCAGCGAGATGGATGCCAGGGTGGAAGCAGTGAAAGCCAACATCGCCCGGGCCGGCAAAACACCCCCCGACGACGAGCGCCTGCGCCGGGAAATCCTCGACCTGCTGATCCTGGAGAGTATCCAGCTGCAAATGGCAGAGCGGGTCGGTCTGCGCATTGACGACGAGCAGCTCAACCAGGCGGTGACCCGGGTGGCATCCCGCAACAACCTTACCCTGCCGCAATTCCGCCAGGCATTGCTGGACAGCGGCGCCTCCTACCGGGAGTTCCGCGAGCAGATCCGCCGGGAAATGCTGCTGCAGCGCGTTCAGGCCGGTAACGTCAACCAGCGCATACAGATCTCTGATCAAGAGGTTGAAAATTACTTGGAGTCCGAACAGGGGCGCCAACAAACCTCGCCGGAATACCACTTGGCTCACGTGCTGATTGCCGTGCCTTCTGACGCCAGTGACAGCCAATGGCAACAGGCCGAGCAGCGCGCCAAAGCCCTGGCCGGCAGGCTCCGCGGCGGCAGCAAGCCAGAGGCTCTGGAAAGCGACGGCGTAAGAGTCAGCGACCTGGGCTGGCGCAAAGGCACCGACCTGCCATCGCTATTTGCCGATGTCGCCCCCAACATGCAAGACGGCGAGGTCTCTCAGCCCCTGCGCAGTGCCAGTGGCTACCACGTTATTCAGCTAGTGGAGAGCCGCGGCCTTCGAGAAGTGGTTGCCCAAACCCGGGCTCGCCACATCCTGCTAAAACCCTCGGCGATCCGCAGCGAACAGCAAACGCTGGAGCTGGCAAAAACACTGCGCCAGCGGGTGCTAAATGGCGAGTCCTTCCACGAGCTGGCCAAGGAATTCTCCGAGGATATCGGCTCCGCTCAAGAGGGTGGCGATTTGGGCTGGACCAGCCCCGGCCAGATGGTGCCGGCCTTTGAGCAGGCTATGCAAAACACCGATGTCGGCGAAATTTCGCCGCCGGTCAAATCCCAGTACGGCTGGCACATCATCAAAGTGGAAGACCGCCGTCAGCAGGACGTGACCGATCAACTGCGGGAGCGTATTGCCCGCAATGCGATTCACGAACGCAAGTTCCAGGACGAACTGGATATCTGGCTGCGCAAAATCCGCGCCGAGGCCTATGTCGATATCAAGATCTAAGCACTTGCCGGGCACTGGCCCGGCCCAGCGGATCACCCAGCTCCTTTACTCGCGGCCATTGCCATGACTCCCCGTATTGCTGTCACTCCCGGCGAGCCCGCTGGTGTGGGCCCGGAGTTGCTGGTCAAACTGGCCCAGCAATCCTGGCCGGCGGAACTCGTCGCCGTTGCCGATCCAGCGCTGTTACTGGAGCGAGCCAAGCAGCTCGGCCTACCGCTGGATTGCCGTGAAGTGGATTTCTCAGCGCCGCCCGAGGCCCACACCCCCGGCACCCTGCGCTGCCTGAGCACAGCCCTGGCGGCCCCCGCGCAAGCCGGCAAACTCGACGCCACCAATGCCGACTATGTACTCACTACCCTAAGATTAGCCACTGACGCCTGCCTGGCTGGGCACACCCAGGCGCTGGTGACCGGTCCGGTACAAAAATCCATCATCAACGACGCCGGTATTGCCTTTAGTGGCCATACTGAGTTTCTTGCCCAGCGCTGCGGCGTAGACAAAGTCGTGATGATGCTGGCCACCGACGAATTGCGAGTGGCCCTGGTTACCACCCACCTGCCCCTGCGGGCGGTAGCAGACGCCATTGACGACGCCGAACTGAGCCGCACCCTGGAAATACTGCAGGATGCCCTGCAACGGGATTTTGGCTGCGACAATCCGCGCACTTTGGTGTTGGGGCTGAACCCCCACGCCGGCGAGAGCGGTCACCTGGGTCGCGAGGAAATCGACATTATCAACCCCTGCCTGGCGCGCTACCGCCAACAGGGGTGGCAGTTGGAGGGCCCCCTCCCCGCCGATACCGCCTTTACGCCCCGCCATCTGGAGCGCTGTGATGCGGTGCTGGCGATGTACCACGATCAGGGCCTGCCGGTACTGAAGTACCAGGGCTTTGGTCGCGCCATCAACATCACTCTGGGGCTGCCCATTGTGCGCACCTCAGTAGACCACGGCACGGCGCTGGATTTAGCCGGCAGCGGTCGCGCCGATACCGGCAGCTTTGAGCAGGCCCTGCGCACCGGCATCGATATGGCCCGGGCCCGACATCGGATACCATCATGACCACCCACCGCGCCCGTAAACGCTTTGGCCAAAACTTCCTCCACGATCCCGGCATTATTCGCCGTATCGTTTCAGCGGTTGCTCCCAAACCGGGGCAGCGTCTCCTTGAGATTGGCCCCGGCCAGGGCGCCATTACCGCATCGCTACTGGACAGCGGCGCCCGGCTCGATGTCATCGAGCTGGACCGGGATCTGGTGCCGATCCTGGAGGACAAATTTGCCGATCGCGACAACTTTCACCTCCACCAGGGGGATGCGTTAAAATTCGATATTGCCGAACTGGCCGGGGATACGCCACTGCGGGTGGTGGGCAATTTACCCTACAATATCTCCACACCGCTGATTTTCCACTTGCTGGCCGCCCAGGGCGCCATCGCTGACATGCACTTTATGCTGCAAAAGGAAGTGGTGGACCGCCTGGCCGCGCAGCCGGGCAGCAAGACGTATGGACGCCTGGGGGTAATGGCACAGTACTATTGCCAGGTCGAGGGGCTTTTCGAGGTACCGCCAGAGGCTTTTAGCCCCAGACCCAAGGTACAATCCGCCATCGTTCGTCTGCGCCCTCACGACACCTTGCCCTACCCGACGAAGGATGTGGCAACGTTGCAGGGCATCGTGCGAGACAGCTTTGGCCAACGCCGCAAAACCCTGCGCAATACATTAAAAAATCATATTAGCAGCGAGCAATTGGAAGCCCTGGGTATATCCCCCACTGCGCGACCGGAACAGCTGGCCCTATCCGATTTTGTCGCCATTGCCAACGCTGTGTATCGCGAACAATGAATAGAGTGCCCAAGCCGATGACTTCAACTGAAAATAGTGATGAATCTAACGTCCAGGTCGAGGTAGAGACCCAATACCTACCCGACCAATCCGATCCACAAGGCCAGCGTTTTGCGTTTGCCTACACCATCACCATTCGCAACGGCGGCGAAGAGGCGGTGCGCTTGCTCAATCGCCACTGGATTATCACCGACGGTGACAATCAGGTGCAGGAAGTCCACGGCGAAGGCGTGGTGGGCAAGCAACCGCTGATCGAACCTGGCGAGTCCTTCAGCTACACCTCCGGCGCCGTGCTGGATACCGCCGTGGGCACCATGGAGGGCAGCTACGAAATGATCAGCGCCAGTGGCCGACCTTTTATTGCACCGATCGAGGTCTTTTCTCTGGTGCAACCTTCGGCGCTACACTGATCCGCCATGACTCGCTACGCCGTCGGAGACCTGCAAGGCTGCCTGACTCCCCTTAAAACGCTACTGGAGCGCGTCAATTTTGACCCCGCCGCCGATCAACTTTGGCTGGTGGGGGACCTGGTGGCACGGGGTCCCGACTCGCTGGACACCCTGCGCTTTTTATACCCGCTGCGACACAGTCTGCGCATTACTCTGGGCAACCATGACCTGCACACATTGTCCCTGGCCCGCAGCGCCGTTGATCACTCCCCTCACCCCACCGTGGAAGCGCTGCTAAAGGCACCCGACTGCGGCGAACTGATGGATTGGCTGCAACAGCAAGCCCTGGTGCATCGCGACCCGGCCGGTGATTTCATTATGAGTCACGCCGGCATCCCGCCGATCTGGACTAGCGCCCAGGCGGTGGCTCTTAGTGGCGAAGTCCAGGCGGTGTTGCAATCGCCCCAGGCCAACGCTTTTCTGTCCAGCATGTACGGCAATCAGCCCGATTTATGGCGAGACGATCTCCACGGCCTTGAACGCCTGCGTTGCATCACCAATTACCTGACCCGCATGCGCATCTGTGATGCCGACGGGCGCCTGAATCTCAAATACAAAGGGGAGTTGGAGGGCATTCCCGCCCCCCATCGCCCCTGGTTTGAATGGCAGAAGCCGGGAGAGCGCAGCGAAACCCTGATCTTTGGTCACTGGGCGGCCCTCAACGGCAACACTGGACGGGACGACATAATCGGCCTGGATACCGGCTGCGTGTGGGGTAACTGCATGACCCTGTTCAACCTGGAGACCCTGGAGCGTCTGCGCTGCGACTGCTGAGCGCCAACGCGCTATGCTTAGGGCCTGTCTATCACAATCAACCCAGAAAAGAGTTCATGCAAACCTACCTTGTCGGCGGCGCAGTCCGCGACCAACTACTCGATTACCCCTACCACGAGCGGGACTGGGTGGTGGTAGGCGCGACTCCCCAGGACTTGCTGGATCAGGGCTACCAACAAGTCGGCAAGGACTTTCCGGTGTTTTTGCACCCTGAAAGCAAAGAGGAATATGCCCTGGCCCGCAAAGAGCGCAAATCCGGCACCGGCTATCATGGTTTTATCTGCGACTTTGGCCCGGAAGTGACGCTGGAGGAGGATCTACAGCGCCGGGACCTCACCATTAACGCCATGGCCCAGGATACAGAGGGGCACATTGTCGATCCCTACGGCGGGCAGCGCGACCTACAGCAGCGCCGCCTGCGCCATGTCTCCGAGGCCTTCTCAGAAGACCCTCTGCGGGTATTGAGGGTGGCCCGCTTTGCCGCCCGCTACAAACACCTCGGTTTTAGGGTGGCCGACGACACACTGGCGCTGATGCAGCATATTAGCGCCAGCGGCGAGCTGGCCACCCTATCGGCGGAACGGCTCTGGGTGGAGATGGCCCGCGCACTGGGTGAGCGAGACCCCGGTGAGTTTTTTCGGGTGCTGAAAAACTGCGGCGCCCTGCCCGCCCTGTTCGATGGTTGGGACACGGCGCTGTCCGACGCGTTACTTTCGACACTGGACCAGGCGCTGGACTTGGGCGTTGAGGCCCGCTTTGCCCTCAGCGCCAGCGATATGGGGCACAGCCAGTGTCGCTCTCTCTGCGACAGGCTCAAGGTCCCCAACCAAGCCAGCAATTTGGCGCTGCACTGCGCCCGCCTGCTGCCGCTTTGCAAGCTCCCCGATGCAGACGAGGCCTTAGCGATGTTGGAGTCGCTGGATTACCTGCGGCGGCCGGAAGTGCTGGGCGAATTTTTACAGGTTGCTCGCCATCGCGGATTGCCCAGCCAAGCGGCCGAGACCCTGGCCCGTGCCGCCGACGCCTTGCGGTCCATCACCGCCCAAGCACTAATGGAGCAGGGTTACAAAGGCAAAGCCCTGGGAGAGGCATTGCGGGAACAACGCCGGGATACCTTGCAGCGCCTGTTAAGCCGGTAGGGTGGACAGCGCGGTTTATGTCCGCCGCGTGTCTGCACCCACTGTTCCACGCGCTCGTACACTGGCTAATCGTGGTGGACAGGAAAGCGCTGTCCACCCTACGAGCCGGGGATTCGATGCAACACCATGCGTACGGCGGACACCGCTGTCGTGTCCGCCATTCACCACGTGGTTGCGGCGTACATAAACCGCGATGTACGCCCTACCGCTGCCCCCGTTCGATGTCTACGCCTACGGCATCGGCGGCGTCGATGGCATCCGGCTTACTGAGCCGGAGCCGCAACCAGGGAATGGCAAACTCCTCACGCAGCAAGTCAGCGCAACGCTCCGCCAGAGTTTCCACCAGCAAACACTCACTGCTGCCAACATAATCAATCAGGCGTTCACTGACCTTTTGATAGTCCAGCGTCAGGGCGATATCGTCTCCCTGAGCTGCAGGGCGATTGTCCCAAGCCATCTCGATATCCAACACGATGGGCTGTCGCCCCTGGCGCTCGTAGTCGTGAATACCGATCAAGGTCTCGATGCGCAAGCCGCGAATAAAGACGGTATCCATTAGCAACGGCCCTCTTCGACTTCCACCGGGCTCAGCTCCGTCATCGGCCACCGTGGCCGCACTGCCACTTCAAGATCACTGTGCTGGCCAGACAACAGGCGCTGGCAGCCGGCGTAGGCGATCATCGCACCGTTGTCGGTGCAATAGGCCAAGCTGGGGTAGTACACCCGCCCGCCAATTTGCGCGAGCTTGGCTTCCAAACGCTGGCGCAGCGCCGTGTTGGCACTGACACCGCCGGCAATGACCAGGCGCTGCAACTGTTCCTGTTTAAGCGCCCGGGTGCATTTGATCACCAAGGTATCCACCACGGCCTCTTGAAAGGCAGCGGCAATATCGGCGCGATCCCGATCGCTCAGCTCGCCACCGCTGCGGCAGGCATCGATGGTATTCAGGGTAAAGGTCTTTAAACCGCTAAAACTAAAATCCAGGCCAGGGCGGTTCACCATCGGCCGAGGGAAGGTGAAACGTCCGGTATCGCCTTTGTCGGCCAATGCCGCCACCTGGGGGCCGCCGGGGTAACCTAACTCCAACATTTTGGCGGCCTTATCGAAGGCCTCGCCAGCGGCGTCGTCCAGAGACTCTCCCAGCATGGTATAACGACCGATGCCGTCGACCCGCACCAGTTGGGTATGCCCACCGGACACCAGCAATGCCACAAAGGGGAAGGCGGGCGGATCGGCTTCCAGCATCGGTGCCAGTAAGTGCCCCTCCATGTGGTGTACGCCGATAGCCGGCACGCCCCAGCCGTAGGCCATGGCCCGGCCTGCACAGGCGCCCACCATCAGCGCGCCGGCCAGTCCCGGCCCCTCGGTAAAGGCCACTCCGTCAAGATCAGTTGCCTGCAAGCCCGCGTCGTCCATGACTTGCTGTACCAGGGGCAGCAATTTGCGCACGTGATCCCGGGAGGCCAACTCTGGCACCACACCGCCAAACTCCGCGTGCAACGCCACCTGGCTGTACAGGGCATCGGCCAGTAAACCGCGCTCACTGTCGTAAATGGCGACGCCGGTCTCATCACAGGAGGTTTCCAGTCCCAGTACCCGCACTTTGTTGTCTCCACAAGCAAATTGCGCAAATCATACTGGCTGCCCGACATCCAGGCCAGCGGTGGCGGCCCTGATCGCCCATTTAAGCTTTGCTTTTTATCGCAAAGGGTTTAGAATGCGCGGCCTTTAAATACCCTTCCTATTGAGAGGGGTAAAATCTGTAGCGAAAATTATCGATCAACCCAACACAGGTTTAACGAATGCCTTCAGTGAAGATCAAAGAAAACGAGCCATTTGACGTAGCACTGCGTCGCTTCAAGCGCTCCTGCGAAAAAGCCGGCATCCTGGCCGAAGTTCGTCGTCGCGAGCACTACGAGAAGCCCACGTCAGTGCGCAAGCGTCAGGCAGCGGCCGCGGTTAAGCGCCACGCCAAAAAAGTGTCTCGTGAAATGAAGAAGCAGCAGCGCCTCTACTAAGCTGCAGCTCGGCTGCGGCGCCCGGTGGCGCAGCCCACAAAGCCTTTCCAAACTTGGCCTTTGGGTATAAGTAGGGCAAGGAAATAAGGCAAGAAAAAAGGCAAGAAAAGCGGTCGCCAGCTGTCGAGCTGGCGTCTTCTTTTGAGAGCACCTCTGTTCTACACGACCTACCGGTGACCCATGGCCCAGACCCTCAAAAAAGAAATCAGCGAGGCGATGAAGTCCGCCATGCGGGCCAAGGAAAAGTCACGCCTGGCCGCCATTCGTCTGATTCTCTCGGAGATCAAGCGTATTGAAGTCGATGAACGCATCGAAGTCGACGACGAACGCGTACTGGCTGTGCTGGATAAAATGTGCAAACAGCGCCGGGACTCCATCAGCCAGTACGAAGGCGCAAACCGCCAGGACTTAGCAGACCAAGAGCGCTTTGAGATGGAGGTCATCCAAACCTTCATGCCCGCGCCGCTGAGCGAAGCCGAACTCACCACCTTGATCGACAAAGCCATTAGCGACAGTGGCGCAGACTCCATGAAAGCCATGGGCCAGGTGATGGGTCTGCTCAAGCCTCAGTTACAAGGGCGGGCTGATATGGCAGAGGTCAGCAAACTGATCAAGGCCCGCCTGCAAGGCTAAGTCTGATTTCATCAGGCGACTCGGCCGATCGGGCTGATTGCCGGCCTCCCTCGCCACTGCTACTCTAATCCACCTATTTTTCGCCCACGACTGGACCTGCCGAGTGGCCGCTAAAGGACGCATCCCCCAGAGTTTTATCGATGACCTGCTGTCGCGGCTCGACATTGTCGAGATCATCGACCGCCGGGTGCCCTTAAAAAAGTCCGGCCGCAACTACACCGCCCGCTGCCCGTTCCACGACGAGAAGACCCCCTCTTTCAGCGTTAATCCGGATAAGCAGTTCTACTACTGCTTTGGTTGCGGCGCTGGCGGTAACGCCCTCAGCTTTATCATGGATTACGACCGGCAGGACTTTCCCGCCGCCGTGGACACCCTGGCCCACCACGCTGGCCTGGAGGTACCCCGAGAAGAACTGACACCGCAACAACAGCGCAAACAACAGCAGCGCAAAACCATCTACGATTTGATGGCGCAGCTGGCAACCCATTACCAGCAGCAGCTCCGCCAGCACCCCCAGGGCCAGCGCGCTGTCGACTATCTCAAACAACGTGGCCTAAACGGCCAGATCGCCCGGGACTTCGGCATCGGCTTCGCACCGCCGGGCTGGGACAACGTGCTGCAACAGTTCGGCGTTGACGAACAGGCCCGCCAGCAACTAATCGACGCCGGCATGGTGGTGGTCAGGGAAGATGGCCGCAGCTATGACCGCTTTAGGGACCGGATCATGTTCCCCATCCGCGACAACCGCGGCCGGGTAGTGGCCTTTGGCGGTCGGGTCTTGGGTGACGACAAACCCAAGTACCTCAATTCGCCAGAGACCGATATCTTCCATAAGGGCCGCGAGCTCTACGGTCTCTACGAGGCCCGCCAACATAACCGGCAGTTGGACCAACTGCTGGTGGTAGAGGGCTATATGGATGTGGTGGCCCTGGCGCAAAATGGCATCCCCCGAGGGGTGGCCACCCTGGGTACTGCCAGCAATACCGACCACCTGCGTACCGCGTTTCGCTACACCAGTGAAATCGTCTTCTGTTTCGACGGCGACCAAGCCGGGCGCAACGCCGCACAGCGAGCGCTGGAAAATGCTCTGCCAGTCATGGAAGATGGCCGCCAAGTCCGCTTTTTGTTTCTCCCCGAGGGGGAGGACCCCGACAGCCTGGTGCGCCGCATCGGCACCGCTGGATTTTTACAGCACATTGCCCAGGCCATGCCACTGGAAGACTTTCTGTTTACCAGCCTGAGCGAGGGCCTCAACACCGATTCCATGGAGGGCCGGGCGCGGCTAAGTAAACTGGCTGCTCCGATGTTGGCGCAACTGCCGGAGGGGGTCTACAAGCAACTGATGCTGGACGCACTGGCCAAGCGTACCGGACTCACGCCCCAGGCACTGGAACAGTTGATGCAATCGGCCGCCCCTCCTGAGGACGAGGCACCGCCACCCGGGCACACAGGTAGCAGCGATAGAAGCGAAAAACGCCGCGACACCGCCGGCCTGATGGCCAAACTACCGGCCTCCCGGCGGGACCCGGCCCTATTCGCACTGGCGATGCTGCTTTTTGCACCTCAACGCACCGCAAAGGTGCCGCTGGGTCTATCGGCTCTGGGGAAGTCAGCGCTGGGAGATAGCGATAGCGAGGTCCTACTGAGGGATATTCTGCAATTATTGGAGCGACGCCCCGACTCCACCACCGCCATGTTGCTGGGGCACTGGCACGGCCAGCCCCAGTACGCCCTGCTCACCGAAGCTCTCAATACCATCGAGCTACTGGGGCCCTGGCTGGACGACGAGCGCGCCGCCGCCGCCTTTAGCGACACGCTGCAGTTCTTTCAGGCACAACATACCGAGCAGCGCTACCGGGAGCGACTCGCTGCCTTGAAAGCCCGCACATCCGAGCGGCCCGAGCTTCCCGTAAGCGACACCGTACAACCCGAAGTCGACAAAACCACCACCGCCAACTACGCTGAAATTGACGACGAGACCAAGGCCCAGCTGTTGCATATCCAGCAATTACTGGCGGAAAAACACCGCCGCTAACACGCCCTGGTCGACAATTTAGCTGAACATCCCCCTACTTAGCTGGTCGAACAGTAGGCAATTGAAGTATAATGCGCGGCTATTTTTTGGGCCTGCACCTGACGAGTACATAGCTAGTATGAGCGACGCACATCACCAATCTCGCCTGAAACAACTCATTGCCAAAGGCAAGGAGCAGGGATTTCTGACCTATTCAGAGGTCAACGACCATCTGCCGGAGGATATTTCTGATCCGGATCAGGTGGAAGAGATCATTCAAATGATCAACGACATGGGTATCCAGGTGTTCGAGCACGCCCCGGACGAGGATACCCTGATCATGACCGGCGGCGACTCCGCCGACGATATCGCCGCCGCTGAAGCCGCCGCTGCCCTGGCCGCCGTAGAAACCGAAACCGGTCGTACCACTGACCCGGTACGGATGTATATGCGGGAAATGGGCACCGTCGAACTGCTGACCCGGGAAGGCGAAATCGCCATCGCCAAGCGTATCGAGGAAGGCATTCGGGAAATGATGGCCGCCTTGGCCTACTATCCCGGCGTGGTTAACGGCATCCTGGCCGAGTACGACAAAGTGGCCACTGAAGAGCGCCGCCTGGGCGATATCATCAGCGGCTACCTGGACCCGGCCGACAACGTGCCCTCCCCCCAACAGCAAGCAGCGGCTGCGGCAGACTCCGATGACGACGAGGAAACCACCTCTGGCCCTGATCCCGAGGAGGCCCGGTCGCGCTTCACGGCGCTGCAAAAGCAGGCCGACAAGGTAGAAAAATCCATCGCTGCCCAGGGGCGTTACAGCAAACAAACCGCCCGGGAATTGGCGGCACTGGGTGAGCTGTTCAAATTCTTTAAACTGACGCCGGCGATGTTTGAGCCCCTGGTGGAAGAAGTACGCACCACCCTCAGCTCCATTCGCGCCATGGAAAGAGAAATCATGGTGATCTGCGTCAAGAACGTGGGCATGGATCGTCGCGCCTTTATCCGCGCTTTCCAGGGCAATGAAGCCAACCTCGGCTGGGTGAAAGAGCACAGCAAGACTCACCCCGCACTGGCCGATTTTGGCGACGCCATTAGTAAAATCCAGACCCGTATCGCCCATATCGAAGAGCGTCAGGACCTGACTATTTCCGATATCAAAGAGATCAATCGCCGCATCTCTATCGGCGAGGCCCGGGCCCGCCGCGCCAAAAAAGAAATGGTAGAAGCCAACCTGCGTTTGGTTATCTCCATCGCCAAGAAGTACACCAACCGCGGTCTGCAGTTCCTCGATCTGATTCAGGAAGGCAACATCGGCCTGATGAAAGCCGTGGACAAGTTTGAATACCGCCGCGGTTACAAGTTCTCGACCTATGCCACCTGGTGGATTCGTCAGGCCATCACCCGCTCTATTGCGGACCAGGCCCGCACCATCCGGATTCCGGTGCACATGATCGAAACCATCAACAAGCTCAACCGCATCTCCCGGCAGATGCTGCAGGAGATGGGGCGCGAACCCACCCCTGAGGAGCTGGGCGAGCGCATGGAAATGCCCGAAGACAAGGTTCGCAAAGTGCTGAAAATCGCCAAAGAGCCTATTTCCATGGAGACCCCGATTGGCGACGACGAAGACTCCCACCTGGGCGACTTTATCGAGGACAACACCATTTCCTCACCGGTGGATTCGGCAACAGGCGAAGGCCTGCGGGAAGCCACCCGGGAAGTGCTGGCCGGTCTTACTGCCAGAGAGGCCAAAGTGCTGCGCATGCGCTTCGGCATCGACATGAATACCGACCACACCCTGGAAGAAGTCGGCAAGCAGTTCGATGTTACCCGGGAGCGGATTCGTCAGATCGAAGCCAAGGCACTGCGCAAGTTGCGTCACCCCACCCGCTCGGACCACCTGCGCAGCTTCCTCGACGAGTGATAGGCCTGCACAGAGCGATCGCCCCGCTGGCGCTGATATGGGCACTGGCGGGGTGTAGCACCACAGCCGATCAAAGCGCGCCGCCGCCTCCGGCGATGACGGAAGCTGGCGAAGCTGCAAAAGGCAACCCTGCGCCAGCCAAGGCCTACTATTTGCGCCTGCAGCAGGCAATTACGGCGGCAAACCAGGGCCGTTATCCCTTCGCCGCAGCGCAGCTACAGTCTCTACTGGCCAGTGACGACCTCAGCCTGCCCTTGCGGCGGGAAGCGCTGGCCAACCAAGCATTGCTGTATCTGCGATCAGACACACCGCTGCACAGCCCCAAGTCCGCCAGCCTTGCCGTGGACAAACTCCACCAGCTCGCCCTCCAGCCCCCGGAGCAACAGGACGCCCTGCTGCAGGCCTTGGACTTGGCTCTTGAAAACACACTGAGGCTCAACAAGCTGGAGAGCCAACATCGCGCCGCCCTGGAGCAGCAACAGCAACTTCGACAAAATGTCGCCGCACTGGAAGAAGCCTTGGAAAAGCTCAGACAATTGTCACTGCAATAACGCCTTCGATTACGACTCTTCCCACGCCTCATCGCACGGCGATTAGCTATACTTTTTCCACTACAGCCACATTGCCGCGGCACTGGCGCACAGCGTCATCACAAACAAAAACCACTTCAGTGCCCGCTGGCTGGCTTTCAGGGCCAGCCGGACACCCAAGCGACCACCAATCATTGTGCCCAGCGCCAATACCAAGCCCGGTACCCAGGCGACCATGTCCTGCCAGATAAACAGCGCCATAGAGACAATGGTCAGAAACAGAGTGCACAGCATTTTCAGGGCATTGGTTTTTACCAGGTCATAACGCAGTGCCCCCGCCAGGGCGGCGATCAAAATAAACCCCACTCCTGCTTGCACAAAACCCCCATAGACCCCGGCCAGCAGCAAAACCCAGCGGGCACTGGGTCGCTGATCTACCCGATACGGCGTAGTGCCCGGTGGCGGAGCCACCACATCCGGTCGCAGCAGCACCAGAGCCGCCATACCCAGCATTGCAGTCAGCAAAGCCGGCTTCAGCCATACGGTGGGAGCAAAGGCCGCCGCTGCAGAACCCAGTACCGAACCCACCACCGTGGGCCATACCACGGCCCGCAGGTCCCCTCTCGGCAGCTGCTGGTGGCGATCAAAGCCCCTCACCACGGTGACAGCCTGCACCAGCACACCGACCCGGTTAGTCGCATTGGCAACATCGGCGGGCAAACCCAGCACCATCAAGGCCGGCAGCGTGAGGTTGGAGCCGCCCCCCGCCAGAGTATTGATCACGCCGGCAATGCCCCCGATAGCAATCAACAGAACGATAAATTGCGGCGTGAGTTCATACAGCATAAGTAATTACCGACCGATGAATTTTTGTGCAAAGTTAGGCATCATAACCTTACGAAATTAAAGGCACTGACTATGGCTGCAAATACAGAGCTACTGGACGAGCACCGCATCCGCGATATTACCCGCAACAAAGCTTCGATGATTCGCTCACTGTCCGAGCTGTTTGCTCGGGAACTACCCGGCATGTTAGCGGGTATCAACGCGGCACATAGTGATGGCGACCGGAATGCACTGGCTCAGGCAGTGCACAAGTTGAAAAGCGCCCTAGGCAACTTTGCCACCGGCGAATTCTACCAGGAAGTTGCCAACCTGGAGCACAACGCTCACCAGCAAGACTTAAAGCTCTGGCAGGCCGACTGGTTAAGTACCCGCGAAAGGCTCGACAGCTTGATGCAACAATTAGATCTGCTGGGGAGAGACACGTAAAAAATGGATGTTTTAATCGTCGATGACGACCCCATAACGCGTCTCGCTCTGTGTGCAGCCCTCGAAGAGTGGGGCCTGAACCCGGTTGTCGCCGAAAGCGGTAACCGCGCACTGGAAATGCTCGAGCAGGACAACCCGCCTCACTTGCTTATCCTGGATTGGTCAATGCCCGGAATCAGTGGTCCGGAGCTGTGCAAAATCCTCCGCGCCCGGGATGACGGTCAGTTTTTCTATATCCTTATGCTAACCGGCAAAGAGGGCAATGAGGCTGTTATCGAGGCCATGGAGGCCGGCGCCGACGACTTTCTCAGCAAACCCTTCGACCACCGGGTGCTCAAAGTCCGGATCGCTGCCGGCAGCCGAATTGTGCGGCTGGAACAAACCCTCAACCAGCTCGCTTCCCGGGACTCACTGACCCAGTGCTGGAACCGGCGCATGATCGATGAATTGTTCGATAGCACCCTAGCCGAAGCCCGCCGCAAGGGGTCCGCTCTGTGCGTGATGATGGTGGATATCGACCACTTTAAAGCGATCAATGATACCTACGGCCACGCCATCGGTGATACCGCCCTGCAACACATGGTGGCGATACTGAACCAAAATCTCAGAGAGTACGATCAAGTTGGGCGCTACGGCGGCGAAGAGTTTATCGTTGTTCTGCCTACCACAGATCGCGATTCTGCCTGGGGCATCGCCGAGCGGGTTCGCTCTGCAGTGGAATACCAACCCTCCGTACTTAGCGATGGCCGCGAGATTTCCATGACGGTCAGCATTGGTCTGGCGATGTTTGAGCCCAAACGCGACCCCGACCGCCGCTCGCTGATGGAGCGGGCTGACCAGGCCCTGTACAAAGCCAAGCGCAGTGGGCGCAACCGGATCATCGTCGCAGATTGACACGCCCTCCCTATCACCGCATTTTTTTACACCACATCACTTCACGCCGCACTTGTTTTTTCATTTAGCAGCTTTAATATGCATGTATGAAAAATAATAATGTTATTACTCCCTCCCTGCGGGATACCGTGACCGATGTACCCCGGGCGGCGCTGGAGTGTCTCTCACTGGGTTGGTCGCTGCGCGGCCTCAATAGCCTGCGGGACGGTGATGGCCACCCGGTGGTGGTGATCCCCGGCTTTGGCGGCGGCGACGGCAGCACCTATTTGATGCGCCGCTGGCTGTCCCGACGCGGCTATAACAGCCTGGGCTGGGGACTGGGCCGAAACTTCCCCCGTGGCTCGATCCGCTCAATTGAAGAGGCCTTAAGCTTCAGAGATGATCAGGTACGACGCCTTGCCCAGCAGCTGGATACCGTGCAAGCGCAATATGGGGAAAAACCCAGCCTTGTGGGCTGGAGCATGGGCGGGCTCTACGCCTGTGAAATCGCCAATCAATTTCCCGAGCAAGTTCAACGGGTTATCACCCTGGGCACCCCCCATGGCGACCCCAGAAACACCGCGGCCTGGCGCCTGATGAAGGCCTTCTATCGCAGCGAGACAAGCGATGACGAGCAGGACGTCAGTGGCTGGCTAAGCCAGAATCGCCCAACCCAGAGAGCGGTGCCCATCTACGTGATATTCAGTCACCGCGACGGTTTAGTACACCCCAGCGCGGCCGGTCTCAATCACGCCGCCGCGCGGCATATTCGCGTTGACTCCAGCCACGTTGGCTTTACCGCCAACCCGAGGGTGTACCAGCGCCTGGCGGCAATCCTGGCGACGAAGATGTAATGCATATGGCTGATAGCCGCTAAAGGTTAAGCCTGATTAACTTTCGTTCATGGTAGTTGATAGCGACTAGTCCATAAAAATAAGCTTTCAGTGGAGCGAGACGTGAGCAAAATAAAAACCCTGACAGGAGGGCTGTGCGCCCTCGCGGTGGCGATTAGTCCTGCCGCCCTGGCCCAATCCGGAAAACAAAATCTCGGCCTAGAAGAGGTCATTGTTACCGCTCAGAAAAAGGCTGAATCCCTCCAGGACACCCCCATTTCGTTGACCGCCTTTGGCGAGGAAAGGCTGGAAATCGACGGCATCAGCAACCTCGGTGATATCGGCTCAAAAGTACCCAGCCTGACCATTGAGCCCTTCCCTATAAACAACGCCACCCTGCGGATTTTTATTCGCGGCATTGGTATTTCTGACGTGCAGGTCACTCAGGATCCACCCATCGGCGTTTACGTGGACGGTGTCTATATTGCCCGCTCAACAGGTACCGCCCTGGATGTAGCTGAGCTACAGCGCATCGAGGTGCTGCGTGGCCCTCAGGGTACGCTCTACGGCCGCAATACCACCGGTGGTGCTATCAACCTGGTAACCAAGCGCCCTACCACCGAAGGTTTGGAATTCAAGCAAAAGTTCACCGTTGGCTCGCGCAATTTGTTCACATCAAAGACGTCAGCCAATGTTCCACTGACTGACAACCTGGCTGCCAAGCTGGCGTACTTGTACACCGAGCAGGATGGGTTTATCGAAAACACCGGCCCCGGCGGCGACTTTGGCGACCGCCAAGTCCAGGGCTTCCGGGTCGATTTGCGCTGGGATATCTCCGACACCATGTCTCTGGACTACGCCTACGACCAGTCCGACTTTGATTACTACAACACCATGTATCAAAGCGTTCGACCGGGCGTGCAGAACAAAGGGCAGGCGGAACCCATCAAGGCATTCGCCAATAGTCAATCCAAATACAGCAACAACCGCTTCTCCAAGATGGCAACTGCCATGCCCTACGAGGAATCCTCCACGGAAATCGAAGGCCACGCCTTTATTCTCACTAAGGACTTTGAAGCCGGTCAGTTGAAGTACATCGGGGCCTATCGGGAGCTGGTGGACGCCTCTTATGCCGACCTCGGCGGCGGTTTGGGTTCTCAGGATTACCGGGTCGACTCCCACGAATACTGCGGTCCCGCAGCAATGGCGCAAACTGGCGAGGAGTGCCTGCCGTTGGTGATCCCCGAGATCAGCCAAGAGCAGTATTCCCACGAGATTCAATTTAGCGGTTCCCTGTTTAACGACAGCGTCGACTATATCTTGGGGGCCTATTATTTCGAGGAAGAGGCCACCGAGGATAACTCGCCCATACACCACCAATTTAGCTCTAAACTTAGCAACGACGTCATCCCCATTCCTCTGCTTGGAGAGTTGCTAGGCGGAGTTCTGATTGGTGCTGGCGACGTCGGCATTATGAATATGCTGTCCCAGCGCTACGACATAGAGAACAAGGCGAAGGCACTGTTTGGCCAGTTTACCTGGACGCCAGATATCCTCGAAAACCGCCTGCACCTGACCTTCGGTGCGCGTTACTCCGACGACGACAGAACCGCCCTTAAAAACCAAACGGACAAGACCTATATCGAAGTCAACAATCTGAATATGGCTATCGATACCGAAACCCTGGATCCACTTTCACCGATACTGGCCGGTATTGGCTTTCTGCTGCCGGGTGATCGCAGCTTTGACAATATCCGCGGCACCCAGTCCTTTACCGACACATCGTTTAGCTTTATTGCCGAGTACGACATTACCGACGATATCAACGTTTACGGTAAATTCGTACAGGCCTACAAGTCCGGCGGCTTCAACACCCGCGATCCACAGCGCGGTGCCACTGGCAGCCCTCCCGGCACCCCCGGCAGAGGCGACGACACCAATGAACCGGCCGCTGACGGTGTCGTGTACGGCTTTGGCTTTGCCGATGGCTTTGACGAAGAGAACGTCGACTCCTACGAGGCGGGGATTAAAAGCGAGCTGATGGACCGCCGTCTGCGGATCAACGCCAACCTCTTTTTCAGCCAATATACCAATATTCAGCTCAACCAAATCCTCAACGGCACCGTAGCCGACACCAAGGTCTACAACGCCGGTGAGGCAGAGATGTACGGTCTGGAGTCAGACATCACCTTCCTGGCGCTGGAAAATCTGATGCTGATGTTGAACTACGCCTACCTGGAAACCGAGGTGACCGAGGCCACTGACCGGGAAGGTAACGACGTTGCCGACACCTATGTGTTCTTCTCGGCACCCGAGCACTCCTTCACCGCCTCCGCCGACTTGACCCTGGCCTACGAGGACTGGGGCATTACCTCCCTCAATGTGAGCTACAACTACATGACGGAGCGCAATGGCGGTTCCCGTGCCGCTAACGCGGTGAACACCTTCCAAAGAGACTACGGGCTGCTCAATGCCCGGCTTAGCATCAACGAAATTCCGGTAGGCCGTTTCGGTCGCCTCAATGTCGGCTTCTGGGGCAAAAACTTGCTGGACAAGGAGTATGCCATCACCGCCGTCGACAACCTGCCGGCTGCTGACCGGGCGGTGATTTGGGGCGATCCTCTCACCTACGGTGTTGACGTTATCTTCAACTATTGAGATCAGTACACACCTATAAACGCCCCGCTTCTTCGCGATCGGGGCACAAATAAAAAAGGCGGTGTTTTCACACCGCCTTTTTTTGTCTGCGATTGTCTGAGAGACGCTGTATTCAGAATCGCACAAAGGGTTGCATCGCTCGAGCAATCCAGCCCTTGAAGCGCAGCGGTTCATCCAGAGCGGCGAGACAAATACAGTCTTGGTCGGCATCGGCGATGGGTTGATGCTCCGTCGAGCCGTCGAGATCAGCCACGTCTCCAGCATTAAACTTGCCAAGAGAATCACTGTAGCCGCCTTGGAGAATCAGCGTCATCTCGTTGCCTTGATGGCTGTGTACTGGCATTTTCTTTCCCGCCGCGATGCGCAACATAAATGCATTACCCTCATCACAGGGCAGTGGCACGCGCTGCAGCCCGGGTACAACCGTTTTCCAATTCAGGCTTTCTAAGTCGCTGCCTCCCAGGAAGCGATGCAATAGACGCGGAACGCCAGTGGACGGCGGCGGAGATGACCACGCTGTTGTCCTCGCCGGCTTGGGAGCCTCCACTGAGGGCATATCCAGTTGCTCAAGAATGGCTTCCCGGCGCCCGGTAGACATGGCCATCGGCGTTAAATCGTCCACCATTGCGCCCCCCAGGGCTTCCGCTTCAGCGACTCGCTGTCGGCACTCACTGCAAAATTGCAGGTGGCAGCCCGTAACCAGCGCCAGCGCGGCGGGGAGCGATCCCGCGGCGTAACTCATCAGCGATTCATCACTGGGGTGATGCTGAATACTGCTCATGTAACGTCAACTCCAAAGTGCTGCCGGAAGGCCCTAATGGCCAACCGCAGGCTCGATTTAACACTGCCCAGTGGCATACCGGTCTCCTCCGCTATCTCACTGTGGCTTTTACCCTCGAAGTACGATTTGTAGACCACCTGCGCCTGATTGACCGGCAACTGGTCCAACACCGCCTTGATACGATCACCGTCGGCCTCTAGGGTCATCTCGGTGGTTTCCAGCTCTGCCAACGAGTCGTCGGCTTCATAAGCTATGCCGCGCTGTTTACGCAGTTTATCTATCCATAGATTACGCGCTACGCGAAAAAGCCAGGTGCTCACAGCGGCCTTGTCTGGCTTGTACAAGTGAGCCTTATTCCACAACGCCAACAGCGCCTCCTGGGCTAGGTCTTCCGCCATCGCACTGTCTACCCCCTGACCGCTTAAGTACGCGTTGACCCGGGGCGAAAAGTGGTCGTATAACTCCATAAAACGCTGCTTGTCACGGTGTTCGGCGACGGCAACCATGCACTTGGCCCAATAGGCGCCGTTTTTCACCACCTCTGCGGAATCGTCCGCCATTAACACACCTCTCACTGGCATATCTGTTTATTCTCCGCCTGATGGATACAACCCACCGGCTGTCCACAAGATAACGATATTGGGCACAAATTGCAGTGACATTTGTACCGACAACGTTACCGCTAGGGGCAACCGAACCCGTATCAGAGCCGGGGGCAATTCCCCGGCGCTGAATAGAAAACCTCTCTATCTTTTCCGACTTGCCATCCTCAGAGGCAAAAAACCCTGTCAAAACAAGACTTAGCATTGCCCGACCTGAGCGCCGGAGCTACTATGAAGGTCAAAACCGTGTCGGAGATCTTCATGCCAGCAACCTTTGCCTCAATGCCTGACCTGATTGGCAATACCCCTCTGATTAAACTCGAAGCGGCATCGGCCCTGACCGGCTGTACCATTCTCGGCAAGGCGGAATTTCTCAACCCCGGCGGCTCCGTCAAAGACCGTACCGCTCTGGGCATCATCCGCGACGCCGAAGCCAGGGGCCAACTGCGCCCCGGCGGCACCGTGGTGGAAGGCACTGCGGGCAATACCGGTATCGGCTTAACCCTGATTGCCAACGCTCTTGGCTATAAAAGTGTGGTCGTCATGCCCCACAGTCAAAGCCGCGAAAAAATAGAGCTTCTGGATCTATACGGAGCAGACTTGCGTTTGGTTCCCGCCACGTCCTACAGCGACCCCAATCACTACGTGCACCGCGCCCGCCGACTGGCCGAGGAACTGGTGGAAAAAGAACCCAACGGCGCGATATGGGCCCGCCAATTCGACAACCCCGCCAATACCGATATCCACCAGCGCACCACCGGTGAGGAGATCTGGCAGCAGACCGAAGGTCAGGTCGACGGCTTTATCTGTGCGGTAGGCACCGGCGGTACCCTGGCCGGTGTCAGCCGGGCGCTCAAGGGCCACAACCCCGACATCACCATCGCGCTGGCCGATCCGCAGGGCTCCTCACTGCACAACTACTTCAGCCGCGGTGAGCTGGAAGGCGAAGGGCGCTCTATCACCGAAGGCATTGGTATCAGCCTGGTAACCGACAACCTGCGCCTGGCTCAGGTGGACCGCTCCTACCAGATAAGCGATGCCGACGCCCTGCCCTATATCTTTAACCTGCTGCGCCAGGAGGGCCTGTGCCTGGGCGGCTCGTCGGCAATCAACATCGCCGGCGCGGTTAAGCTGGCCGAGGAGCTGGGGCCGGGCAAAACCATCGTCACCGTGCTCTGCGACTACGGTGATCGCTACAAGAGCAAACTCTACAATCCGGTATTTCTGGAAAACATGGGCCTGCCGGCTCCGGACTGGATGCGCAACTAACGCTGCCCCCAGCCGCCAACAGAGGACTCAGTAATATGGAAATTGGCACCATGGTATTCCTGGCCATCGTGGTCTTTGTGGTGATCTACGTGGTCATGCTCTACAACGGCCTGGTCAATCTGAAGCACGCCGTCACCAAGCACCTGGCCAACATCGACGTGTTGTTAAAGCAGCGCCACGATGAGCTCCCCAAGCTGGTGGAAACCTGCAAGCAGTACATGCAATTTGAGCAGGACACCCTAGAGAAAGTCATCCTCGCCCGCCAGCAGGTGGCCAGCGCCCAGGCCAGCCACGACATGCGCGCACTCGGCGAGGCCGAAACCGGCCTGCGGGCCAACCTGGGCAACCTGTTTGCGCTGGCGGAAAACTACCCCGAACTCAAAGCCGACAGTTCCTTCCAGGCCTTGCAGTCCCGCATCAGCTCGCTGGAGAACGCCATCGCCGACCGGCGGGAAACCTACAATGAAGCCGTTAACAACAATAACGTGCGTATCGAACAGTTCCCCGATGTGATTGTGGCCCGCTTGTTTAACTTCAAAGCCTTCGACCTGCTGAAATTCCGCGAAGAGGAGTTGCGGGATGTGGATATCAAATCGCTGTTTAGCTAGGGCCTGCTCACACTAATGGATTACCTGCCCCACGTGATGGCCGGTGCCGCCGCATTAGGTGCCGGCTGGTTCAGTTTTAACCGCCTGCGCCGGGCGCGGGTTATCGAAGACACGCCCACGTCAAAAATCCGCTCCGCCCACCAGGGCTACGTGGAGATTATCGGCGCCGCCATGGATCGGGACAGTGAGGCGCCGTTGATCAGCCGGCTCAGCCAGTCGCCCTGCCTGTGGTTTCGCTACCGCATCGAACGCTACGAGCGCTCCGGCAAAAACAGTCGCTGGAGAACGCTGGAGCAGCGCAGCAGCGAGCGACCGGTGCGGATCAACGACGGCACCGCCGACTGTTACGTATTCCCCGACCGCGCTGAAGTCACCACCCATCGCAAGCGCACCTGGCACGGCAGCCAGCGCTACCCCAGCGGCAGCGAGGGCGGGTTCAGCCTGCTGGGGCGCCGCTATCGCTATACCGAAGAACTGCTGTGTAGCGACGACCTGCTCTACGTCATCGGCCAGTTTGAAACCCGCCACCCCCCCAGCAATCAGGAAGTTGACAAGGCCCGAATGGCGGACATCCTCAATGAATGGAAACAGGATTACGACCGCCTGGTGACCCGCTTTGACCGCAATGGCGATGGCGAAATAGACCTTCAGGAATGGGCACTGGCCCGGGAGGAAGCCCAACGCCAGGCCGCCCGGGAGCGGCACAAGCAAACGCCCCGCGCCGCCATCCACACTATGGTGTATTCGCCTGACCGGCGACAACCGTTTATCATCGCCACCTCTGAACCGGAATCACTGAGCCGGCGCTTTCGCTGGCAGGCGCTGGGCCTGCTTGTCGTCAGCCTGGCCGCCACCGCCGGTTTCGCCTGGTTACTACTGAATAAAAGCGCGCTGTAGGGCGCATGGAACCACAACAATGACAAGCCCGCGCACCAATACGCGAGAGCGCATTCTCGAGGTTGCAGAGAACCTGTTTGCCCAACAGGGTTTTGCCGCCACCTCGGTGAGTGAGATCGCCGCCGAAGTCGGCATCAGCAGCCCTGGCATCTACAAGCACTACGCCAACAAGCTGGATATTTACGAAGCCGTTTGCGCAAAACTGTTCGCCCCACTGGCGGAGGTCACCAGTCAGTTACAGCCTACCGCCGATTTCAGCGAAACCCACAAACAGATTCACGAGGTGATGTCGGCGCTGGCCGCCAATCCCAATATTGCGCGCTTGGTCCAGCACGCCACCCTGGCCCGGGACGAGACCCTCGATCTGCTCAGCGAGCGCTGGTATCGCAAGTTTTTCGCCTTTTTCAGTGACAGCGCCACCAACCCCGACCGGGAGTGGATCAATATTCCTGCCGCCATGGCCTTCCACTGTATGATTCTGGGCTATGTCACCTTATCGCCCCTGCACCAGGCGATATTTGGTATCGACCCGCTGGAAACCAGCCAGCTCAATGCCCAATTGCAATTGCAGCAGGACATGGTGGACGGCCTCACCCAGTTGGTGGAAAAACACCGCTCTCCGGCCTGAGCTTGCCGGCGCGTGTCGGGGCTACGCGACCAATTGTTCCGCCGCGGCCTTCATCGACTCGGCAAAACGGGACTCTAATGCCTCCATCTCCTGGCGAAATTGCTCCCGCTCTGCCCGGGACAGGGCCTTCCAATCAGCGTGGGTGGGAATATGCGACAATTTTGCCGCCACTTCGGTAAATACCCGGCCCTGTTCTCGGTGAGTGGTGGACATCGCCGGTTGGTCCAGCAGCACGGCGATGCGCAGCGCCGCCTCACTGCCGCCCACCTGCCCCGCCAGGTAGCAGCGCGCCAGAATCTGTACGCTGTCCAGGGCCTCCACCGCCACCTTTTGCCCCACCTCAGA
This sequence comes from Spongiibacter nanhainus, assembly GCF_016132545.1. GTDB lineage: Bacteria > Pseudomonadota > Gammaproteobacteria > Pseudomonadales > Spongiibacteraceae > Spongiibacter > Spongiibacter nanhainus. The sequence goes on along the minus strand of NZ_CP066167.1, from coordinate 1,279,483 downwards.
CTCCGCTTCCGCTCGGGCCTGCTCGGCCTGACGCTGGCGGTGCAGCAACCACAGCAACCGCCCGGCGATCACCGCCAATACCACCACAATCACAACACCGATCCACGCCAGTACCGCTAAATCGCTCATCCTCACCTCAGTTCTAATGCTATACAGACAGCATAGCGCCAGACCGCTCAATAATCGAAATTCAGTGACCGCTGGCACCCCCCGCGCAGCGCCCAACCTTGTCACACTGCATTCATAATGACCGCATTCAAAATGGATGTGACAGTGGAGACGCCTGCATTATAATCACGCCCCCGAAACATCCCCGCCCACCGTGCGGGGACGCCGCCGATAATCTGGAGTGACCGCTTTGCCAACTCCCGCCGCCATACAGTGGCGTGATAACCAGCTGGAGCTGCTGGATCAACGCCTATTACCCACAGAAATACACTATCTGCGCTTTGACAGCGCGGCGGCAGTGGCCGACGCCATCCGCGATATGGTGGTACGTGGTGCACCCGCTATTGGGATTACCGCCGCCTATGGCATGGCACTGGCGGCCAGGTCCGTCGGCCCGCTCCCCAGCGTTGCCGCCTGGACCCAGGCGCTGTCAGCAGCCCGCCACGCTCTGGCAAACTCCCGCCCCACCGCGGTCAATCTATTTTGGGCTCTGACCCGGGCCGACCAAACCATTGAGCAATACGGTAACGGCGGCGACGTCGCAGAGGCCTTGTTGCAACTGGCACACCAGCTACTGGCAGAAGATCTAGCCATCAATCAGCGCATTGGCGATCACGGCGCCGCGCTGATTGCCCCCGACAGCCTGGTCTACACCCACTGCAATGCCGGTGCATTAGCCACTGGTGGCTACGGGACGGCGCTGGGGGTCATCCGCAGTGCCCACGCCGGCGGCAAGCTGCGTGGCGTTATTGCCGGAGAAACCCGCCCCTGGTTGCAGGGTGCCCGCTTGACCACCTGGGAGTTAATGCAGGACGGCATCGATGTTAGCTTGGCCACCGAGGGCGCCGCCGGCCATCTGATGCGCTCACTCAAGCCAAGTTGGGTAATCATCGGCGCCGATCGCATTGCCGCCAATGGCGATGTCGCCAACAAAATCGGCAGCTACAATCTCGCGATCCTGGCTCGCCACCACGGTGTGAAGTTTATGGTGGCGGCTCCGATCAGCACTTTTGACCCCTCTCTGGATGGCGACGATATCCCCATTGAGCAGCGTCCCGGCGAGGAAATCACCCACAGCCGCGGCGCCCAGGTGGCGCCCAGCAACTGCATCAGTCTCAACCCCGCCTTTGATGTCACGCCGGCGTCATTGATCGACGCCATCGTCACCGAGTACGGCGTTATTCACTCCCCCAGCCGGGAGAGCGTGACGGCGCACCTGCAAACGGCTAAGGAGTAGCTTTCGATGGCATCAACTGATCCTCGTATCGAAGCGGCTGTGCCGCGAGACCGGCGCTTTTACGAAAGCGCAACCGCCCTGGCTGCCGCCGGCGAGCAACTGCACCAACGCGGCTGGGTGCCGGCGACCAGCGGCAATTTCTCGCTGCGTTTAAGCCCCACCACTGCCATTGTCACCGCCTCGGGGCGGCATAAAGGCAAACTGGGCCCCGACGACTTTATTGCCGTGGATCAATCCGGAACGCCTCTCACCGACGGCAAGCCGTCGGCGGAAACCCTGCTGCACACGCAGCTCTATGCCCGCTTTGCCAACATTGGCGCGGTGCTCCACTGTCACTCCGTCAACAGTACCGTGCTGTCGCTGGAAACCCAGGGCAGTGAATTAGTATTGACGGGATACGAGGTGCTGAAGGCTTTCAGCGGTGTCGACAGTCACAATACCAAAGTCGTATTGCCAATTTTCGACAACGACCAGACCATTTCCCGCATGGCGGCGAAGGTAGATACCTACCTGGCCGCCAAGCCCGACTGCCCGGCCTACTTGATACGGGGCCATGGTGTGTATTGCTGGAGTGACGATCTGGACAGCTGTCTCGACAAACTCGAGGCGGTTGAATTTTTATTGCAATGCGAACTGGAGCGGCGGCGCCTGCACCCAGGCCAGCACACGGGAGAAAAACAATGAGCCATTTGGCCGTTTTCGACGACAACAAGCCTTCACAGCCGCTAAGCAGCACCGAGGAGCCCAAGCAGATTCAGCGTATGCTGGCTGAAGTTGGCGTGCGCTTTGAGCAGTGGCCTACCTCCCCCGACATCCGCGCCGGCGACAGCCAAGAGGCGGTTATCGCTGCTTATAAAGCGCAGATAAATGATTTATGTGCCACAGAGGGCTATCAGACTGTCGATGTGATCAGCCTGGGCAGTGACCACCCTGACAAAGTCGCACTGCGGGATAAATTCCTGTCCGAGCACCACCACAGCGAAGACGAGGTCCGTTTCTTTGTGCGGGGTCAGGGTTTGTTTGCACTGCATATTGGCAGCCGCGTGTACGAAGTTACCTGCGAACAAGGCGACTTGCTCAGCGTACCTGCCAATACCCGCCACTGGTTCGACCTGGGCCCCAACCCCGATCTAGTGGCAATTCGGTTTTTCAACAACCCCGACGGCTGGGTAGCCCACTACAGTGGCAGCGATATTGCCGCATCGTATTCACGGCTGGAGAATTAATGATCAAGGCTATCGTCACCGATATCGAAGGCACCACCACCGATATCGACTTTGTCCACAAGGTCCTGTTTCCCTACTCGACCGAACGCCTGCCGGACTTTGTCCGCCAGCATGCCGGCGAATCCAAAGTCAGCGCGGCACTGGCCGAGGCGGCTTACGCCGCCGGAATCCCCGGCGACGATATCGAGGGCCTTATCACGGCGCTGTTGCAGTGGATCGCCGAGGACAGGAAAATCACCCCGCTTAAAACCCTGCAAGGATTGATTTGGGAGCACGGCTACAAAAGCGGCGATTTTCACGCTCACATCTACCCCGACGCCGTTGACGTACTGCAACAATGGCAGCGACAGAAACGCGCTCTCTACGTCTATTCTTCGGGCTCGACCTTTGCGCAAAAACTCCTGTTTGGCCACACCGAGGCGGGAGACCTACGGGGACTGTTTAGCGACTACTTTGACACCACCACCGGCAACAAGCGGGACGCGGCCTCTTATCGCAGCATCGTCCGCAGTATTGATTTACCCGCCACCCATATTGCGTTCCTCTCTGACGTGGTTGAGGAACTGGATGCGGCAACGCAGGCGGGTATGACCACGGTGTGGGTGCAACGGCAGGGCGAGCTGCAACATCGCAGCCCCCACCTCAGCGTCAGAGACTTTAGCGAAATCGATTTCTAACGTGACTTAAGCTGCCGCGAGCGTCGCAGTATCTCTGCCAGCTCTGGCTCTACAGGCATGCTTTTAAAGGCACTGATATTGCTGCCACCGGTATTGCCGGTCGGCAACAGCCCCGGGGGTGTCAATATCAGCGCCCCGACCAGACGCAGCAGCTGACCCGGCGCCCCCCTGCCACGGCGATACCGCAGCTCCCAGCACAGCATATGCCAGTGGGCCGCAAGGTGATAACGCGTCACCCCCTGCCCCAACACGTGAGCTCGTTCCAGGTGAACAAAGGCTTGGTCGGGGCGACCATCGGCAAGTGCCAAGCGATAGCGTGCCAGTTCCTGCTTTATATGGGGACGAAGGTTCCGGGCAAATTGATTCATTGCCACGCTTCCTTGAACTCACCTGTCTTTTGCATAGCGCTCTATCCAGTAAATACACCGGCGCTAGACTGGCACCTGGAGCCACTTCATGGTCAAGGAGAATCGCTCGCCAGCTTGGCAAAATAACGCCGCGCTGCCTGATTCACCTTGGGCGCCAAAAGCAGGGTCGACACCATGGTGGGGATGGCCATCACCGCGTACATGCCAATTAACAGGCCGTTAACCAGGTCCAGGGACGTGACCGCCCCCAGAATGATCAACCCGATGTAGACCGGGGTATACCAATGCTGGCGGTGGGCCCCCAGTAAAAAGCCCACGCATTTGGCGCCGTAAAACCAGAAGGTCACGATGGTACTGAAGCTCAGTAGCGCCACCATCAACAGCAGCAGATAGATACCGATATTGGGGAACACCGTCGCTACCGCTTCCGCGGTCAGCGCCACACCCTCAATATCACCGCCGCTTTGCCAGACTCCGGTTAACAGGATCATCAGCGCAGTACAGGTACAGACAATCAAGGTATCGATGACCGGACCGGTCATGGCGACGATGCCTTCCCGCACCGGCTCTCTTGTTCGAGCGGCGCCGTGGGCCATGGACTCGGTGCCAATACCCGCTTCATTGCTAAAGGCGCCCCGCCGCACTCCCACCATGATGACCGATCCGATAGCGCCGCCAGCGGCAGCCTGACCGGAGAAGGCATCGCTGACAATCAGCCCCAGCGCCGCGGGAATTTCACTGGCGTGGGCCAGCATCACGATGCCACCCATACCCAGGTAGAGCAGCACCATGCTGGGCACCAGCCGCACCGTAAGCTTACCGATGCGCTCGATACGGCCGGCAACCACCGCCCAAACCAGCAGGGCCAACACTGCACCGGTGATAAAATCAAAGCCGCGATGGGACTCCGCCGTCGCCCAGCCCGCCGGTTGAGCGACCACCTCTCGCAACAAAGTGATAAATTGATTGGCCTGAAACAGCGGCAGCGTACCCAGGGCCCCGGCAATGGCAAACAGCACCGCCAAGGGGTACCAGCGCCGACCCAGCCCTTCGCGGATCACGTACATGGGGCCGCCCCGCAAGGTGCCTTCGGAGTCCCGCCCCCGGTACATCACTGCCAGTGTCGCGGTATAGAACTTGGTGGTTACCCCGACAATGGCGGTCACCCACATCCAGAACACTGCCCCCGGGCCGCCGACACTGATGGCAATGGCCACCCCCGCCACATTGCCCAGACCCAAGGTTCCCGACAGGGCAGTCGACAGGGCTTGGGCGTGAGAGACATGCCCGGGGTCATCGTCGTGGCTGTATTTACCCCGCAACAGGGCCAGAGAATGACCGATATAACGGTAGGGGCGCAGCCTGGAATACAGCGTTAACGCTATGCCGCCGCCCACCAGCAACACCACCAGCGGCGTGCTCCACATAAAGTTAGCGAAGGCGTTAAAGGCGTTTTCCAGTTGCGCAGTAAAAGACATGACACCGTTCCAAATTCAGGTTTGGGACAGTGTTGTGAAAACGGCGGGGTAATGCAAACACCCCGCCTTGGGATCACTGGTTTAGCAAGCTCAGCGAGCCGCCACAACTAGTCGATTTTTTCCAGCTTGGTGAGCGTATCGATGGGACAGGATCTGGGACCGATCGGCGTTCCCACCACCACTTTGTCAAACTTGGTGACGTCGCTGGTGGTAGAGCTAAAACCGATATATTCAGCACCACTGAGATCCCGGCAATCGATCTTTAGAGTGATCAAATAGTTGCGGGACGGACCGGCGTTAAAAATAACGTGGCGCTCGTCCACGTAGTTCCAGCCACTGATCTGGTAATCCTTAATTCTATCTACCGTCTCACCACGCTGAAAACCGCGATCACTCAGTATTTGCTCGGTACTGCGCGGTGAGTTGGCGCAGGCCGTCAGCATGAGTAGCGCGGAAAGAGACAGGCTCAGCACTGAACGTTTCATTGTTCCCCCTTGGGCTGGGATCATTGGCAGTCACAGGTTTTGACCCTTGCAACTGCCACTGCGTTCCATTCTGGCCAGGACGCTGGACACACCTCTACCCACAACGAGGATCAGTCCTTCTTGGGACCGCCATTTTCCCCGGGCCAGCGCGAGCCACCAATGGTGTCGGCGTAGGGCCAAAAGGCTTCGGCGTCCAGCGGACCTTCCAGGGTGATGCGGCGATCAAGGAAAATGGGCGTCCACAACCAGGCCTCTGCTTCACTGCGCATGGGCAGGTGCTTGGCGATGGGGTCCCAAGGGCTGTCCAACAACTTGACTTGCCCTTGCAGTTTCTCTACCTGAGCGGTGCCGTACTTGGCATAGACCCGCACCACATGGGGCGGAAAATCCCAGCTGGGGTTTTCCATGTCCACGCCCCGCAGATGTTTAATCCACCATTCATTGGTTTCAAACTCGGCGGGCTTTTCTCCTTCGCCGGTTACCTGGCCATTAAATTCCAAAAAGGTATAGCCGCGGTGGCTGACCTTGGCAGAGACGTAATCCATCAAGCGGTAATACTGGGTATCCGCATAGAACTTGGGCTGCCCCCAGCGTTCCTGGCTGCTATAAATCGCCGCCTCCTGATCAATGCCAATGCCCAGGGTGTACTCCCCCTCAATGTCGTTATAGGTGGCATCAACGTTCACCACACAGCCGTATTCCGGCTCGCCCAGTACGGGGAAATTATAGATGGTGATGGTCACGCCAGGCTCTTTACCGGGCTGGATACCCGGCGGCAACAGCTTCGCCACACTGTCGGTGTCAGACAGGTAGCGAATCTTCAGCATCGGCCAGTTGAGAATATCCCCAGGCTTAGCGGGAGGCATGGTTTGGTCGCTCATTGCGGGCTCCTTATTATCGTTAGTGTGCGGATTGCTGGAACGGGTGGCGCCCCTTAAGCGGCGTCCACATAGAACTGGCTAAACCACTTGCGGTAGCGGGCAATGGGGCCGTCGCCATCGCACAGTGCCGGGTCATCGAGGTAAACCTTGTTCTCCCAGATGGGAATATCCTGGCCCACCTGACGGACAATTTCGTCCCGGAAGGCGTGGGCGTAGAGGGTATGCTCCTCGGTCTGGGCCCTGGGCATACTAAAGTTAAAGCGCATATGCAGACGCTGATCGTCGATGGGGGTCACGGTGCCCATCATCACGATATCGAACAAGCGGGAAAATTTCTGAAAAGTCTGCCCCGGACCAAAACTCCAGGATTCCAAGCGGCCCTGGTCAAAGTTTTCGCCGCTGAGGTCGACATTGCCATGCTCATCAATAGCGTGCTGCTGGCTGTCCATCAGAGTACAGCGGGTATAACCGTCGTGGGTCACTTGCCCCACTGGCATTTCCGGAGATTCGTGTACGGTCACAAAGTGAGCGATGTCCGCCGCATTCTCGCCGGTTTCCTGAATGATGGCGTTGATCTCCCAGTCGAACACATCAATGTCGGTCCACTCGGGGGAATGCAGCTCGGCGTGGCGCTCCACTTCAAATAGTGGTTCAGCATCCTCGGGGTGATACCAGGCCCAGATCATTTGGTTCACTTCCCGCAGGGGGTAGCGACGTATTACCTGCTTGCCGTCTACTTTGGGAGGCATATTTTTAGCGTAGGGCACCTTGGTGCAGTAGCCCTCGCCATTGAACTGCCAGGCGTGGAAGGGGCAGGCGATACTGTCTCCCGTCACTTTGCCGCCGTGGCCCAAATGGGCTCCCAGGTGCGGGCAGTGGGCATCCAGCAACGCGGCGTCACCGCCCTCGGTGCGGAACAAAACCAGCTCACGACCGAAATAATGCAGGGGCTTAACGTCACCGGGTGCCAACTCGCTGGTGTAGGCGATGGCGAACCAACCGAAAGGAATGGGTTTGTTATATCTCTTATTCATCCGCTCCACCAAAAAGGTAACCGTGGTATACAAAAAGTATATGGTTTCCTAATTTTGGTCAAGCATGGGCTAGGTTTTTAACATGCTATTTTGCAGATAGCTGAGTAGCATGGCGTATCGGCTGGTGGAGTCATAGTCCTTGTTGTGAAGCCAGTTGAGCGTCACGGCGTTGAGCATGCCCACTGTCATCTCGGCGCAGAACGCCGGCGTCATTTCGGCTTTTAACGCATCGCTGTTGTGCTGAAAAAAAGCCAGAAACATCCGGTTGATATAGGCCAACTGCCCGGCGCCCTGCTGGAGGTTCACCGACATGGCATTAACTGAATAGGCAATCAATTCCCGCTCCAGACCGCCAGCGTCCTGATCCCGTTTGGCAATCACTGCAATAATTTCCGCCAACTGATCGCCGGCGGATTTGCCACTGTGCATCACCTCCAACATCATCGCCTCGGTACCCTGCAGCAGCACCATTTGGCACAGGTCCAGCAACAACTCGTGCTTACTGGCGTAGTAGTTGTAGAAGGTCTTTTTGGCAATATCCACGCAGTCGCAAATGGCGTCGATGGTGACGCCATCCACGCCATGGCGCTCAATCAGTTTGATGGTCTCGTTGCAGATGCTGTCGCGAACCGCCTTTTTCTTGCGCTCGCGGCGCCCAAGTTGTGCAACCGGCACTATCTGTCTCCCTATTTTATTTCTGCAACGGCCATTCTATCAGGCCCAGCCTGGCTGGCCCGGCCAGGCTGGCCGCACCTGGCAGGCCGCACCTGGCAGGCCGCTCCCGCATGATCGGCGGCACGCTATAGCACATCCGGCGGCGTCGGGTTCTCGCCGTTGAGAATACCGTCGATCCGCGCGCGCAGTGCAGCCCGGGATTTCTCCGACATCGGCGTGATCCAGAACTTGTCGTCGCGAATTCCCTGTAGGGCAAATTCGGCAACTTCCTCGGGCTCAGTGGTCTGCAGTTCCATATCGAACTGGGCCATGATCTCCTTCATGTCATCCACCGAGTGGATACCGGAATCCGGTTTGTCAGGATTACCAGGCAAGTCCTCAGGCCGGTTGCGCTCGGAGTTAAAGATGCCGGTATTGACGACATGGGGGCCGGGAAACAGCGCATTGATTTTCACCGGGGTTGCCATCGCCTGAACCTGAAAATACAGGTTTTCGGTAATCGCCTGGACGGCCGCTTTACTGGCGGTATAGATGGGCGTATTGGGCAACATTAAAAAGGCGCCATTGCCCGAGCCAGTGACCACAAAGTGAGCCTCTTTGTCCTGGGCAATCAGTCTGGGCATAAAGGCGTTGATGGTGTGTATCAGGCCCCAGGTGTTAACGCCGAAGCCCCACTCCCAATCGTTGATTTCATAGTCCCACATATTACCGGCTTCACCAGTGCCGACCCCGGCGTTGGCAAACACCAGATGCACTTCACCAAAATGTGTAAAGACCGCCTCTGCCAGCTCCTTCATTGAGCCGGCACTGGTGACGTCAGCCACCTGAGCAAACGCCTCGGCGCCTTGGCCTTTGAGCTCTGCCAGGGTTTTCTCCAGCGCCTCCGCCTCGATATCAGCGATAGCCACTTTGGCTCCCTGACCGGCCAGCAGACGCGCCAGCGCCCGCCCGACGCCGCTGGCGCCCCCGGTGATCAATGCCACTTTGCCTTTGAAATCCTGCACTGCCAGATCCTCCATCGTTATTATGATTTGGAATACTTGATAATATAAATACACCACAGTATATTTTTTAGCAATCATTACAATAACGACGATACAGGTACGGCTATGACATCTCAGGCAAAGCCAACGGATCCCAGCGGCGAACAAACCCTCCCCCCTATCGAGACGCTGTTTAATCCCAACTCCCTGGACTACGCCAATAACCCTGGCCCCCAGTGCATCGCGCTGGCGGAGCGAGGCCCACTGGTATGGTATGGGCCGTGGATGTGTTGGATCATGACCCGCATGCCGGACATCATGGATTGCTGGAAGCGAGAGTACCTGAGCTCGGATTTTTACGACTGGGAATTTGCGCCACCCCGCCCCACCGAAGAAAACTGGAACAATTTTGAAAAGGCCCTGGTGGGTCACAGCCTGCTGGCTGACCCCGACCACCACCGGCTGATTCGCAAAATCACCTCGCCGGCCTTCTCCCGCAACGTGGTGGATAACATTAACCGCCGTATCGAACCGGATATCGCCAAGTTGTTTGCCGGGCTCGAAGGCGAGACCGAATTTGACTATATCGAGCAGGTCGCCAAACACCTGCCCTTTATCTCCATCACCCGCATGGTGGGAATCCCCGACCGCTACTGGCCGCAAATCAAGCAGACGGTGCTGACCTTTACCGAAACCTGGAACCCCACCATTTCCGAAGAGCGGCGCGCCAAAGCCCAGGAAGACAGCAATCGCGCTATCGATATTTTATTTGAGGTGATTGCCGACCGCCGGGCCAACCCCGGCGACGAAGATGACTTTCTCAGTGCCCTGCTGAAGGTGGAGGCGGAGAACCCGGAGTTTGATGAATGGGATATCGTCACGCTGATTCTGGCGCTCATCGGTGCCGGCGCCGACACCACCCTGGTCGCACAGCAGTGGGCCGCCTATGCCTTTTTGAAATTTCCCGACCAAATTGAGCCGGCGCTGGCCTCACCTGAAGCTTTCTCCAATGCCTTTAGCGAAGTGATGCGCTGGGCGGGGAACTCCAAAATGGGCTTTGCACGCTATGCCCCCGACGATATGGAATTGCTTGGGCAGCAAGTGAAAAAGGGGCAGATGGTACTGATGATGCCCCACCTAAAGGATCACGACCCGCAGTTTTTTGCCGACCCGGATAAACTGGACGTAAAGCGCCACTTCGATCCCGACGTGCTGTTCGGCTACGGCCCCCGCTACTGCATTGGCGCGGCGCTGGCCAAACACCAGCTCTACCTGAGTATGCGGGAGTTGTTTACCCGCTTCCCCAATGCCGAGTTGGTTGAAGAACCCGAGCGGGACCTAGAGGACCACAACTCCATCACCTTTAAAAGTCTGCGGGTTCGCACCGGGCACACAGGCACCCGCTGACAACAACGCTTGGGCTATGCGCAAATATCGCAGTAGGCCAACGCGCCCTGGGAGAGCCCTTGCCAGCACACCCGGTAGCGCTGACCGGGAAAGGTTCCCCCACCAAGCGCTGTCTTGAGACGCAAATCAAGGCAGCGTTCTGCCCGGTCCACCTCGACCAGCTCCACGTCCAAAAAATCAAAAACTCGTTGTACCCCTGGAAATAGCGCCTTGTAGAGGCACTCCTTGGCAGAAAAAACCACGGCCAAGGACTGTTCACGGGGGCCAGGCAGCCGCGCTAATAACAGCGCCGATTCACGGGCATCGATCACTTGGGGCCACAACAGATCCGTCGTTGCAGAGTCCAGCTCCGGCAGGATATCAATGCCCACACCACCCCGCCCTCGGCGTATGGCGGCCACCGCAAACTGTCGGTCATGGGTGATGCTGCCAGTGATCCCCCCAGGCCAGAGGGGTTGTCGACAATCGCCGACGCCCACCTGGCCCAACACCAGGCCGGCATTCTCGGCCGCCAGCCGCGCAGCCAAACGCCCGGCTAAAAACTCTGCCCGCCGGGAGGCAACGCTGCGGCTCAAGCTAATGGGACAGGCAATGCCACTGGATTGAAATAGCGACTGCTCAAAAGCCGACGCAGAAAAGTACAGCTGACAGCAACTGAGCGCCAACCCGGGCAGCGCAAACCCTTGATAGTCCACCACAAAGGTCGAAGCCACTGAGCAGCCGGCGTCTCCGCCGGCCACATGTCTATGCACCCTCGAGCTGCCTCTCTGGCTCGCCCTCTTCCACCAGCGCGCTCTCGGTCTTCAGTAACCCCCACTGCTCCAGGGTCGCGATGGCCTTGGCGATGCCATCTTCGCGGCGCAGTTCCGCCCCCAACAAGGTGGCACGATCCACCACATCCGGACGCTGGCACCAGGTCATGGCCTCAGCCAATTGCCGAGCATCGAGCTTTTTGCGGGCCAGCGTGGGAGGCGCCACACCCAGCTGATTTAAGCGCCAGCCCCAAAACGGTTGGTCGCCAAAGAAAGGCACCACCACCGAGGGAATGCCGGCCCGCAAGGCAGCGGCGGTGGTGCCCACGCCGCCGTGGTGAACAGCCATCGACACCCGTGGAAACAACCAGTCGTGGGGGGCGCCGGGGATCACCAATATGTCGTCGCCGCTATCGATGTCCGCCGCCAGCCCACCCCAGCCTGTTGCCAGTATGCCGCGCTGGCCAGACCGACGGAGCGCCGACACAACATGGCCGGTAAATTCGGCAATGCCTTCCCCCAGCATGCTGCCAAACCCCACATAAACCGGCGCTGGGCCCGCGGCTAAAAAATCCGCCAGTTCTGTGCTGGGCTGGTAGTCTGCCCCTTCCTCCAAAAACCAATTTCCCGCCACTTTGACCGAGGCAGGCCACTGGGGCGACGGCGGTACCAGAATCGGACTAAAGCCATACAGTACCCGGTGATCCGGTCGCCGATGGTAAAAAGGCCCGTACCAGGGTAGCGGGTCCAGCCCCAGATCACGCCGAACTTTAGCCACGGCAGGGCCGAGCATTTGCCAGGTCAATTGACGACAGCTGTGATAGAGGAAACGATTGATCGCCGGCATTCTTTGGCGCTTGGGCGGCGGCAGCATCATCGGCGGAATATCGCCGCAGGGAGTAATAGGCTGTAAGTGGCTCTCTACCGTGGGGATCGACAACACTTCTCCCAGCGCCGCCGCCAACGACGCCACCATGCCGTTGCCTATCAGCAATTGAGCGCCACGGGCCGCCGCCATTCCCTGCTCAGCCCAATCGCTGGCCATCACAGTAAGCTCCCGGCGTGCGGTGCGCAACAAGCTCACCGGGTTTAACCCTTTCTGCAGCGCTTTGGGGTCCCGAGCCATAATATCGAGAAAGTCGGCCGTCAGTGGTGCAAACGTCAAACCGTGCTGCTCCACCAGCTCGCGACAGGTCTCGCCGCTGGCAACACACACCTCGTGGCCGGCGGACTGTAAGCCCAAGCCCAAAGCCACAAAGGGTCTTACGTCGCCTTGGGTGCCAATGGAAAACAGCGCAATTTTCATGATTGTCGACGGCCTTCCGCCGCAGCCAGGGACGTGGCTACCAATGGTCCCAGCTCGGTCAACTGGGACGGATCGAGCAGCGCCTGGTGATGGCAATCTATCTGGTGAACTTCCAGGGAACGCCCAAACTGCTGCCACACGGCGGGGCTGTGCTGCAATAAATCCGCTCTGGAGGTTGCCGTCGCCTCGACAAACAGTATGTCGACATCGGCGTGTTTGGGCTCGTAGCTGCGCAGCAGTTTTACATTGTTGTTCAGCACCCGACCGACATGTTCCAGTATCGCGGGGTTAACCTGCTGAATATCCCTCACCATGGGCATATTGAGAATATCGTATTCACGGCATAATCTATCCGTCAGACTCACCATTGAGTCCGGCGGATTACTGCTGTCCAAACCGAGGAACTCCAGGGTATTGATGGCCAGCTGGGAATCGCTGCGCCGCTCCATGGGCTTGCCCTCGGCAAAGGGATAGGCATCCAGTATCGCCAGGAACTCTACCTCTTCACCTTTCTCTCGGAGACATCGAGCCATTTCATGGGCAATTATGCCGCCCATGGACCAACCCAATAAACGGTAGGGACCGGCGGCTTGAACTTGCCGCAGTTGCTCCACGTACAAGCTCGCCACCTCGCTCATACTCTGCGGCAATGTCTCCTCGCCCCGCAAACCAATCGCCTGTAAACCGTAGAGCGGTACGCCGTCGTCTAGGTAGGGACCTATGCCGGCAAAGCCCCATGCCAGGCCGATGATGGGATGCACGCAGAATAGCGGAGCACCACTACCGCCACTATTTAGTGGCAGCACCGTAGCCAGTGGATCGGCCTCCAGGTGCTGTTCTACCTGCTGGGCTAACTCGGCAATCGTACTGGCCTGAAAGACTGCAGCCAGGGGAATTTGCCGCCCCAGTTGTTCCCGCAAGCGCGCCACCATTTTTGCCGCCGCCAGGGAATCCCCGCCCAGATCGAAGAAACTGTCATGGATGCCAACCCGGTCCAGTGCAAAGATCTCTGCCCACATCGCCGCCAGGGTCGATTCCAACTCAGTGCGGGGCGCCACGTACTGCTGACGCGCCTGCCACTGGGGATCGGGCAGCGCCTTGCGATCCACCTTGCCGTTAACATTCAGCGGCAACTCATCCAGCGCAACATACATGGCGGGCACCATGTAATCCGGCAATCGCTGCTGGAGCGTTTCCCGCAACGTCCCTGACTCCAGTTGCTTTCCATCAGCATTAGTATCCGCGACCAGGTAGGCCACCAGCCGACCGTCGCCACGGGGATCTTGCTTCAGCATTACTGCCGCCTGCCGAACGCCCTCACAACGCTGCAGAGCGGCTTCGATCTCTCCGGCTTCCACCCTGAAGCCGCGAACTTTAATCTGGAAATCATTGCGCCCCAGATATTCCAGCACACCATCCTCACGCCAGCGCACCAGGTCACCGGTGCGGTAAAGCTTCCCTCCAGCAAAGGGATTGGGAACAAAGCGCTCCGCTGTCAGTTCCGGGCGATTAAAATAACCTTGGGCCACACCGGCACCACCGATGTACAGTTCCCCGACTGCGCCAACGGGCAGCAACTGGCGGTTGCCGTCCAAAACATGCAGCTGTGTATTCCACAGCGGTCGACCAATGGGCGGCGAATCGAGATCCGCGCCGCTCAGAGTCATGACGCTTGACCACACGGTAGTTTCAGTGGGGCCATACAGGTTCACCACTGGTGTGGACGTCAGCTCGGTCATTTTTTTAGCCAGCGGTCCAGGCAACGCCTCGCCCCCCACCAAAGCCCGCAAATTGCTTAGACACTGGGGATAATCATCCACCAATGCCTGCCAGTGGGATGGGGTCGCTTGTACTACACTAACCCCTCGTTGCAGTATGCGCTCCGACAGTGCCGCGGGGTCCCGGGCCACATCACGATCAACCAGTTCAATCGAGGCCCCAACCAATAGAGGTAAATACAGCTCCAAGGCTGCGATATCAAAGGCGACCGTGGTCAGCGCCAGCACCTTGTCTGAAGGTGAAATGTTTAACTCTGCCCGCATCGCAGATAGGAAGTTCAATAAATTGCGACGGCTGATCATCACGCCTTTGGGCCGCCCAGTCGATCCAGAGGTATATATGATATAGGCAGTAGAAGAAGGACCTATCGGTGACGGCAGCTCTGCATCGCGCAGGTTGCTAACGCTGATCATGCCCTGGGATTCCAGCAGTTCCTCCACCGTCACTACCGGGCAGGCCACGCCGGGTAAACTTTGCGCCAAACTCCCGGAACTCACCAGTAAATCAACTTGGCCCTCTTCGAGGATCATCGCCAATCGCTCGGCTGGTGCAGAGGGATCCAGGGGCAAATAGGCCGCGCCAGTCTTCTGGATAGCCAGCAATACCACGAGCAGGGAGCAGGTCCGGTCCATGGCCACAGCGACTCGGCAACTCGAGTCAATCCCTTGAGCCAGCAGCTGCCTGGCTTTTACATTGGCGCGGGTGTTGAGCTGACTGTAGGTCAGGCCTTGCTCGCCGCAGCTGATAGCCGGCGCATTGGGTGTGCGCATTGCCTGGCGTTCAAACAGCTGGATAAAGTCAATCTCCGGTAGGGCCTGATCGGTATCGTTCCAGTCCCGGAGTTGCCGCCGCCGCTCTTCGTCGCCAAGCCACACCAGAGTGGCCAGGCTCGCTTCCGGCGTCACCATCAACTTGTCGATCAAGGTCAACAAACGGTCTCGGTGTCCATCGAGTTCGGCTTGCGAGTAAAGTGCAGGGTTGGCATCGAGATCAATGCGAAGCTTTTCACCATTACCCCGGTCATAGACAAAAATGGTCAGATCTTCCACGGTGCCATTGGACAGGTTGTGCATTTCACAGCGGTGGCCACCAAAGTGAAGGTCGTAATCAAAGGGCTCGATATTGACGCCAAACCAGGAGATTTGCCGCCCCCCTTCCAAAAGCCCGAGGTCGCGGCGCAGTTCTTCGTAGCGATACTGCTGGTGGCGGAGCGAGCTGCGTACCGTGCTGGCGACCTGCCCGATCAAATCGACAAAAGTAGTCTGCTCATTCAACGCCAGGCGTATACTCACCGCATTGGCCATCATCGCCGGTATCGCGCGCTGCTCACGAGAAACCCGCGCCGATACCGGCATACCAAACACCAGGTCGTCTTCCCCAGACATGCGATAGTAATAACTAGCCAGCAGGGCGATCAGAACCTGAGGCAAGCTGCCACCAGCCTGCTGTCCCAGATCTTTAAGCACCGAGACTCGCTGGGCA
The DNA here is from genome assembly GCF_016132545.1 of Spongiibacter nanhainus. Classification (GTDB taxonomy): domain Bacteria; phylum Pseudomonadota; class Gammaproteobacteria; order Pseudomonadales; family Spongiibacteraceae; genus Spongiibacter; species Spongiibacter nanhainus. The sequence continues at coordinate 1,263,545 of NZ_CP066167.1, read as the reverse complement.
TCCAGATACCCGCTACTCCGCCGCAGGCCGCCGGATCGCTCACCACCGCGACTCAGTGATTTGGCCTCGGGTATGCCTTGCAAATGCTGCTTCCAGTACTGCTGGTCACGCTGGTAACGAGACGACTCATGATAACGCTGTTCTATCTCCAGCTGTTTGGCCAGCGGTAAAAATGAGTGAGGCGGCACCGGTACTCCCGCGACCAGCGCGTTGTAGATATCGGCGAGGCGGCGGGTCAACAGGCCGCCACCGTAGCCGTCGAGTACCACGTGATGAACCCGGTGATACCAGTAGTAGTGTTGTGGCCCCAATTTGATTAGAGCACAGCGCCACAACAGGTCGGCGGCGAGGTCCAGGGGGCGGCTAAACTCTTTATGCATCCACACCTGGGCCGATACATGTGGCTCCGGGTCATCAGAAAAATCCACCAGGGGAAAATCGCCGCGGTAATACGGAGAAATTTGCTGGCGAGGTCCGTCTTGGGTCTCGACGATTTGGACCCGCGTGGACTCCGCTTCGGCCGCGACCTGGCCCAACGCTGAGATAAACAGCGCTTCGTTTATATCGCCGCGGATTTCGGCATACTCAGCCAGATTGTATATCGCATCGGCGGGGCCTATTTTTTCCCCGACCCACATTCCCCTTTGGGCCGCAGCCAGAGGTAAGTACGTCACCTCAGCGTGATGAAACGCGTCGCCGTTCTCGCCTCGCTCTAGATAATTGCCACCTTCTCCAGCATCGCCAGTTGGGCACGCGGAATCTAACGACATTTCTTTGTGGCGAGAGGATTTGGTGATGGTACGGGTTCTTTCTGCCTCACTGCAGTCCATAAAATGCGCCTTGTTGTCAGTCGTGATGGTTGAGGACGCTCTGCACAACCTGAGGTATCACCAGGTTGCGCAGAGCGTCCTTAAAGGCGCGAGCGCCCCGACGCATTCCCTGCGCAAGTTTCAGTCACCGCCCTTATCGATCGGAGCGGCAACTGCACACTGCAATGCAAGCCGCCAAACACTTCATTTACGGCGATACAGATAGATCCTGCGTCAATGGTACTAATTCACAAATTGAAGTTGTGTGAACATTGTCACAGCGATCAATAACACGAATTATTTATTTTTCGTTTTTTATTATTAAGCTGTCTCAGCTTTGCGGATCAGCGATTCAAGCTGTTGTTGATAATGCTTTAAGGCGGGATTGGCATTGTGGCGCTGGCGAGGCTCCAGCTCGTCAATGCCCTCGAGAAGAGGCAGATCCAATAGTGGCTGCAGCCTTTGTATCGTGCCACGGGGGTCGTTCACCAGCGCTTGATAATCGACCTCCACTGCTTTACCAGATGGCATTGCAGCCACCTCATTGCGGTACGCTGCAATTTGCCTGGCAACCTGTCTGGCCAAAATGGGGCGCAACAGCAATGACATAGCCCGTTGTCCAATGAGCCTTCGCAGACTTCGTGCCAACTTCCAGACCCAGTAGCCAAGCCGATAGCCTTTTCGTCCGCGCCCCTGCCCCAGCAGTAGTTCCAGATAGGGTTGCGGGCCGTCCAGATAAGCCATGACAGCATTGAGCGCGCTATTTAACACTGCAATTGGCTCGCGACTGATGTACACAAAGCGCGCCTGCGGAAAGTGCTCCGCCATCCATTTGCCGTTGCCGATATCCCATGGGTTTTTAAGCAGGACGGCGCTGCAGCCTGGCTCCACCGCTAACAATTTTTGGCACAAAATTGAAAAAATGTGTCGATTGTTGTCCGACAAGTGAAATGAGCCGGACTTCAATCGCAGCAGAAAACCATATTCTTCCACTTCGTTTGCACCGACTGCAGTTTGATCAATATGGCGATCCGCAATCCCCAGCGCGCGCAAACACTCATCCAATCGTTGGCGGTCGACATCCGCCAGGTGCTGCTGGTGATTGGCGAGCAAGCGGTCGAAATAAAACAGATGATAGAGAGTAAGATGCGCCAGGGGAAAAGAGCGGGATAGGCTGTCGTACAAAAAGGTCGTACCCGAGCGGTGCAGGCCCATAATAAATACCGGCCTGACTGGCTGATCAGCGAGGCTCGGCAGCAACGCTGCATCTTCATCCTTGTCAGGGAACTTGGGGTCGATGGGCAGTTGCACAAGCCGTTATCCTTGGTAATTAGGCGACGAGCTTATATCAACTTTTCCTCCGGCTTCGACCCCAGCTCACCACAATGTGATGCGCCGCACGTTTTGCCAATCAACTGGTGACATGGCCAACAATGGGTCGCAGCACAATTTCCTCAGTCACTACCCGCCGGTCCATCAGATACATTTGCACAAAGGCCCGCGCCACATCTTCAGTGGGCATAAGCTGGTCGGCGACACTCTCCACACCATCCCAGGACGGTGAGCGCGTTGCTCCGGGGGACACACAGCAGACTCGAATGTCCTCGCCCCTCAGCTCTTCCCGCAAGGCCCGACTAAAGCCCATCACTCCGTGTTTGGCAGCGCAGTATGCTGAGATGCCAGGGTAGCCCTCAAAGCCGGCGGTGGACACCATATTGAAAATATCTCCCTGCCCAAGCTCTTGCATCATCGGCACCACGTGATGGCAAAGCAGAAACGTGCTGTGAAGATTACTGGCGACGATACGACTAAAGGTGCTGGGCGCCATCTCCGCCACCGACTCACAGTGCCACTGCCCGGCGTTATTGATCAGCACCGACACCGGGCCCTGGCGTTTTTCGAGCGCCGCCATCGCCGAAGCCACCGCCGTGTCGTCACTGGCATCACAGGGATAGAGCTCCACCTCTTCAGCGCCACCGCATTGCGCCTTGACCTCGGCCAGTCCAGTTTCATTGCGGGCCAGCAAGGCCAATCGAAGCGGCGTTTCCAGCGCGGCAAACTGGCGGGCAATCTCGGCACCGATGCCCTGAGAGGCACCGGTGATGAGGACCAAGGGCGAATGGGGCAAGCGACTCATGGTGGTGTGACTCCATTAATTGATTGGCAAAGCGCAAGAACCAGCCCGGACTGGCGTCTTGCCGACAGCGAGCTTGCACTGACCGTTAAATACTGTCAAAAGTGTGTCTCGGAATTAGCCGGGTCGGATAAGCACTATGATTGACGATATCGTCGATAAACGCTCGATAAAGCTCTTCATTATTCTCGGCGGCTTTTTTGTCGCCAATGCGCTGATTGCCGAGTTTATTGGCGTTAAGATTTTTTCCCTGGAGCGCAGCTTGGGCATGGAGCCCCTCTCCCTCAATCTACTGGGGGTCGACAACCTGGCCTTCAATCTCACGGCCGGCGTACTGCTTTGGCCAGTGGTGTTTGTGCTTACCGACATTATCAACGAGTATTATGGCCAGCGCGGTGTCCGCTTGCTGTCCTACCTGGCGGTAGCGCTGATTCTTTATGCCTTTGTGATGTTCTACGTCGGCATCCACCTTACCCCCGCCGACTTCTGGCCCCAGTCCCATATCGACCCGAGCCTGCCGGAAACCAGCCAGCAGGCCATTCGCGATAAGGTCAGCGACTACGATTACGCATACAAGTTGGTTTTCGGCCAGGGGCTGTGGATCATCATCGGATCGCTGGTGGCGTTTTTGATCGGTCAACTTATCGATGTCGCGGTATTTCACCGGGTAAAGCAGGCCACAGGAGAGCGATTTATCTGGTTGCGGGCCACCGGCTCGACCCTGGTCAGCCAGTTTATCGACAGTTTTGTGGTGCTGTTTATCGCCTTTTACTTGGGCGCAGACTGGGGGCTGTCGCTGGTACTGGCAATCGGTGTGGTGAATTACATCTACAAATTCACCATGGCCTTAGTGCTCACGCCAGTCATCTACGGCGCCCATGCGTTGATCGAGGGATATCTGGGCGCTGAGCTTGCCGCCGACATGAAACGCCGGGCGGCCGCATAGCCTTGTCCCAGCGCCTACCTCGCCGGCGATAAATCGCTGATCGCGCTTATTCTTTGATCAGCGACAGGAACTCGTGGCGGGTGACCGGGTTGTCCCGGAAGACCCCCAGCATAGTGGAGGTCTTCATCTTGGAATTCTGTTTTTCCACGCCCCGCATCATCATGCAGAAGTGCTTGGCCTCGATAATGACCCCGACACCTTCGGCGCCGGTCAACTCCATCACTGCATTGGCTATCTGAGTGGTGAGGTTTTCTTGAATCTGCAGACGCCGGGCAAACACATCGACAATCCGCGCCACCTTGGATAAGCCAATCACCTTGCCATTGGGGATATAGGCCACATGGCACTTACCCACGAAGGGCAGGATATGGTGTTCGCACATGGAGTACAGCTCGATATCCTGCACGATAATCATCTCGCTGTTATCGCTGCTGAATATCGCGTTGTTCACCACCTCGTCCAAGTCTTGCCGGTAACCCTGGGTTAAAAACTCAAAAGCCTTGGCGGCCCGCTTGGGGGTATCCAGCAAGCCCTCCCGCTGGGGGTCATCGGCAGTGGCCAGGATGGTTCTTATACACTCTTCTACAGTTTTATTCGGCATCTGCCCGCGATCCATTTTTATTCAAAGCCCGACAGTATAGCCCCTCGGCTGGACGCTGAAAAACGCCTGAAGGAAATCTGTATTGACTGTAATACACGAGTTAGGTCAGTCCCTATCTGCCGACATCCCGGCGTGCTGGGCTATCAGCCGCAGCGCTCTGAACTGCTCAGACGACATCTGATCTGGAAGGATCGTGACGGAAGCAGAGCGACCCAGACCAGAGCCAAAGTGCAAAACCACCATCCAGCGCCGCACCACAGCGCCCCGCCACTGCAGTGGTGCCGGCCCACTGGGCCACTGTCCGCACCAGCGCTGGCCATCCCACCACAGGTCTCTAAGCTCGCTGGTGGTGAGTAAGGGTAGGCAGCGGGATCGCAGCCAGTATCCATGCCAAAGCAGTGTCAGCAGACACAGCAGCTTTAGCCCAATCGGCATTGCGCTGGCGACAACCGCCAGCCAGGCCACAAGCTGAGCCGCAGCGTAGCCCGCCAAGAAGCAGCGGGAGGGGCGCCAATTAGGGTGCAGTGCCCTTGGAGAAGGCATTAATGGCCTCGACGATGGCAGCTAGATCGGCGTCCTCGGGCTGCTCTTTACCCAGAAACCATTGAAACAGCTGGGTATCCTCGCATTCCAACAGGCGCACAAAGCGCTGCTGGTCACGCTCGGCCAACTGCCTGAAACGTTGCTCAAAAAACGGCACCATGACCAGATCCAACTCCAGCATGCCCCGGCGGCAACCCCAATAGATTCGCTTGATCTCGTTTTCTGTGTACATTACCTTCCACTGCACTTGCTGCGCTCTGAGGCGATACTGCTACCTTACGGTTTCGCGCGGTTTGTCGATCGCTCAGTATACCGGCATTGCACATCGCACGCAGCGCGCCTCGCAATCGGTCAGCGCACTTCAAGTGAGCATTTACCCCAACAAGGTTTTATCCCAGCGACTATGAGCAGCTTTAGCGACTATCTGGCCAAACACCACCCCGGCAGCCACAGCGACAATAGCGGCTTCTGGTACCCTGGCGCGTCAACCCAGGGCGGCGCCACCCTGACTTATCTCGGCCAGTACGATTTTCTGAGCCTTCAGGGCCCGGACAGCCGGACCTTTTTGCAGGGGCAAACCACCTGCGACTGGCGACAGCTCGGCATCCAGCAGGCCAGCTGGGGCAGTTACTGCAATATTAAAGGGCGGATGATGGCCAGCTTTATCGGCGGCTTTCTGGCCGATGACCACATTCTGCTGCGTATGCGGCGGGATATCGCCGCCGACACCCGGGACACACTGGCCAAATATATTGTGTTCTCCAAAGCAGAAATCGACTACCAACCCGGGCGCTGGCTGGCGCTGGGCTTGTCTGGCAGCGACGCCAGGTCATTGCTGGCGAGTCTGGGGCTTGCCGAACCCGGCGCCTATATGGCGCAGAGCATCAGTTCATCTGCAGCTCAAAGCGCCCCAGGCCACGCTCTGGCCGTGCAACTCGACCAAGCCGGAGAGCGTTTTGAAATTTGGCTGGACGCAGACGCCGCGGAATCGGCGTGGCAAACCCTGAGTGACCGCACCACGCTATGCAGTGGCGAAGACTGGCAGCGCGACAATATCCGCGCCGGCCTGGCCGATATCTGCGCCGCCACCCGGGACGAGTTCTTGCCGCAAATGCTGCACTACCAGCTCATTGGTGGCCTGAGTTTCAAGAAAGGCTGCTACACCGGTCAGGAGGTGGTGGCCCGTATGCACTACCGGGGCTCCCTGAAACGGCGGTTATACCGGGGGCAATATAGCGGCGAGGTCCAAGTGGCTGAGGGAGAGCGGCTCTTCGCCGAAGGCAGCCAGAGTGTCGGCCAAATAGTGCACCGCGCCCATGGCCCGGAGGGTACCGAGGTGTTGGTCGCCCTGACCAAAACCAGCGCCAAAGCACCGGATACCCTGCGCAGCGAGGGGGGCGTTAGCGGGCTAGAGTTGCAGCCCCTCCCCTATGCGCTGCCAGAGGATGACGGCGACGCGGCCGAAGACAGCGCTTGAGGAACTGCACCGGCGTCTAGCTCAAAGCGCCGGCAGTTGCCAATTAATAGGAGCGACACCTCGAGCGGCCAAATAATCGTTGGTTTGCGAGAAGTGGCGACAGCCCAAAAAGCCCCGATGCGCCGACAACGGCGAGGGGTGCGGGGCCTTTAATACTTTGTGTCGAGCGGGGTCGATGACTTTACCCTTTTTCTGCGCGTGCGCCCCCCACAGCAAAAACACCAGCCCCTCGAGATCCTGGTTCAGCGCGGTGATGGCGGCGTCGGTAAAGGTTTCCCAACCGCGCCCCTGATGGGCCCCGGCCTGCCCCTGCTCTACCGTTAGCACGCTGTTGAGCAGCAATACGCCCTGGTCGGCCCAGGATTGCAGATAACCGTGATTGGCAGGGGGGATACCCAAATCGGACGCCAACTCCTTGTAGATGTTCACCAGCGAAGGCGGTGCCGGCACACCGGGTTGCACCGAGAAACACAGGCCGTGAGCCTGCCCCGGCCCGTGGTAGGGATCCTGCCCCAGGATCACCACTTTTACCTGATCAAAGGGCGTGGAGTTGAGCGCTGCAAACCAATGGCTGGGGCGGGGATATATGATTGCCCCCTGTTGCCGGCGCTGGGCTAAAAAGGACCGCAGCTCGGCCATGTAGGGCTGCTCAAACTGGGCCTGCAACTCTGCCAGCCAGCCGGGCTCCAGTTGGATTGGATTGTGTTGGTCGGTATCGGCCACGCCAGTGCCTCCCTGTCCTTATCACTTTGCCTTTAACACCATGATCACCATTCGCAGGCCGCGAAATAGCGCCAAAGCGGCACAGGATACCAGAGGCGATGACAATCAACCTCTGTGACAATCAACCTCTGGTTGAGGGCTGGCTTTCGGCCTTACGCCGGGTAAGACGATCGCCCAGCGCCTTCAGGGGTAGCAGGATACGGTCGTAATAAGCCGGGCAAAGACGCTGAATCACATCCAGCAGCCGGGCATCACTGCCTATCAACAGGCGACGCTGGCCCCGCTTCATCGCCTTGACGATGGCACGAGCAGCGGCATCGGCGGAGGTGCGGGCAATGTTGTCGAACAGTTCCGCAGTAGCGGCCACCGTGGTCGGCTGGCCGTCCAGGTCGTGGTGATGGCGGCCGTTGCGGGCGATATTGGTCTGAATTCCCCCCGGGTGCACCGTGGTCACAACAACATTGCTGTGACGCAGATCCTGGCGCAAGGATTCAGAATAGCCCCGCACTGCAAACTTGGCAGCGTTGTAAGCTGACTGGGAGGGCACCGACATTAAGCCAAACAAACTGGAGATATTCACCAGGCTGGCCTGAGGGCGAGATTGCAAGTAGGGCAAGAATGCCTCGGTGCCGTTTACTACCCCCCAGAAATTGATATCGAACAACCAGCAGAAATCCTCCCTGGGCTGCTCACCGGCGTGACAGCTCAAGGCCACACCGGCATTGTTGATAATGCCATCGACCTGACCGAAGTGCTCAGCCACCGCCGCCGCCCACGAGGTCATGGCCTGGCGGTCACTGACGTCCAACTCGCTAAGCATCAGATCAGACTCCGGCGCCAATGGGCGCAAGCCCTCCAGGCCTTGGAGGTCGACATCCGAGGCGGCCACCTTCGCTCCCTCGGCTAACAGATTTGACACCAGACAGCGCCCGATCCCGGAGGCCGCGCCGGTTACCGCAATGACTTTGTTATTGAGTTTCATCGATAGGTTCTCATTGACTATTACCCTGGCAATAGGAGCTGCTCAGGCCGGCACTGTCGGTGCTTCGCTGGCCGCCTTGACCTTGGTATCTTGGCTGTGGGGAGCGCAGACCCGATAGTCCCCAAGACTAAAACGGCGGGTTATCAGCCGATAGTGCCAGGAGAAACTGGGCCATAGAGTGGTGTTTTTACCGGATTCCGTTAGGTACCAGCTGTTGCAACCGGAGGTCCAGATCGAGTTTGCCATACGCCGCTGAACGCGCTCGTTAAAGCGCTCCTGTACCGTCTCCTGCACATCCAGCGCCTTGCCGGGTATACGCTTGAGTTGATCCAAGTACTGCAGAATGTAGCGAATCTGCGATTCAATGTAGAACACCACCGAGGTGTTACCGGGGCCGGTATTGGGCCCCATCATATACAGCAGATTGGGATAGCCGCTTACGGTAAGCCCCTTGTAGGCTTCTGAGCCCTCAGCCCAATCGTCATTGAGCTGTCTGCCCCCCAGCCCGATAATGGGCATCGGCGCTCCAGCAACCGGGACCTTAAAACCAGTGGCCAAAATCAGCGCGTCCAGCTGTTGTCGTTCACCAGTGGCAGTAACTACGCTGTCGCCCTCAATGCGCGCAATGCCGTCAGTGACGACTTGAACATTGTCGCAACTCAAAGCCCGATAGTAATCGTCCGACAACAACACCCGCTTGCAGCCCATGCCATAGTTGGGGGTCAACTTGGCGCGCAGGGCCGGGTCGCGGACCTGGCGTTTTAAATAGCGACGCCCCGCCGACTCGCCGAGGCGGGTCAGAATGCTGTCCCACAAGAAAGCCGGCACCACGCTCTCCATCAACGCGTACTGCCCCAAGCGGGCCAATCGTTGCGCCAGTGGATGGCGCCGAAAACGCCGACGGGCCGACTCCGATACGGCGCCATCTCGCTTTGGCAAAACCCAGGGCGGTGTGCGCTGAAATACCGACAGCGACGCCACCTCGGGCTGTATGGAGGGAATAACCTGGATGGCGCTGGCGCCGGTGCCGATAACCCCGACCCGCTTGCCCGCCAGCGAATAATTGCCATCCCATTCGGCGGTGTGCATCACTTTGCCGTCAAAATCCTCCAAGCCTGGAATAGCCGGGTACTGGGGGATATTCAGGGCACCAATGGCCACCACCACAGCGCGAGCGTAGCGGGAGGGCTGTCCCTCAAAATCAATACACCAGATTTGGCTGTGCTCACAAAAGCGCATTGCCTTCACACGATGATGAAACGCAATCCGGGAATGAAGTTGGTATTTTTCGGCACAGTGTTGCAGGTAGCGGTGAATGTCCTGCCGCCCACTGTAGACCCGCTGCCAATCTGGATTGGGCTCAAAGGAAAACGAATACAGGTGCGAGGGCACATCACAGGCAGCGCCGGGATAGGTATTGTCCCGCCACACGCCGCCGACGTCTCCGGCTTGCTCAAAGATGGCAAAATCGTTTTCCCCCCGCTGCCGAAGGCGGGCAGCCAATCCCAATCCACCAAAACCGGCACCAATAATGGCCACCCCCAGCGTCTCGTTATCTACCGACACAGGATGTTCCGACACTGCTTGTTCCGAGATAGACATAGACGACTGGCTCACGCGCTTTGGCCTGGGGCACTGAAACTGCTCACTTCCTGCTCCAGGGCATCAATCTGCTTCAGGTATTCACGGTTATCGTGATCCCAGGGGTGAAAGCCAGGTTTAAAGTAATCCAACCAATCCTTCAGCGGGCGGCGCAGCGCCCCCGGCGTGATCCACAAAAACTTGAATACCCGCCCCCAGCCGGCCAGATTCCAGAGCTGCCCTTCGCGGCGCAACAAACCAATGTGAAAGGGAATGACCAGGCACCAGAATATCGCGGTGGCAGATAACAGCCCGAAGCAGCGATGCAGGTAGGCCCTCAGCCCTCGGCCTATCGTCGCTTGGAAGACATCGAAGGCCACGGCTTTGTGTTCGGTTTCCTCCAGGGCGTGCCAACGCCAAACCGCATGAAAATGCGGCTCTGCGCCCTCCAGCATCCGGGGATCCCTGAGTAGATTGTTGGCCAGAATTGCGGTGAGGTGCTCCAGCGCAATAGTGGCTGACAACTGTGAAGCCTTGGGTGTATAGCGACGCAGAAAGTTTAAAAACTTGAGTACCCATTTGCCGTAGGTATCAGCAGGCAGGCCGCGCTGGGTCAAGGCGTCATTGTACTCCTCGTGCTCCCGGCCGTGCATGGCCTCCTGACCAATAAAGCCCCGCACCGCCTCCTGCAACTCGGGGTCTTTGATTTGATCGCGGTAGTAGCGAACGCTGTCGATAAAGAATCGTTCACCATCGGGGAAAAATATCGACAGGGTGTTAAAAAAGTGAGTGACGTGCAGCCCTGCTGGGTGCCAGTCGCTAATGCGATCTTTAGGCAAACAGAACTGCAGATTACGTCTTACTGGTTGAACTGGTGCGTTCATAGCGGGCCCTCCGCGGTGGACGGTCAACAACTTATTGCTGACGGTGTGTCTCAGAGCGCATGAAAACCGTGGACCAAAATTCACACCTATGCGCCATATTTTTATGTTACATCAATAAATGTAACATAACATCGTTCGATGTAAAATAACTTTTGTTTATAACCGAGATCGCTGTCATATCCTCAACGGCGATCAGTTAGCGCCCTGTCTCCAGGCGCAACAACGGGGTATCTCAAAAAGGATTAAAGTGCTGATAGCGTGGCAACTGGACCTGTTTGCGCAGTGCCCGCAGGGTTTCATAGGGGTTGTCCACGAGCTGGCTATTCACCAAACCCGCCGGCAGGGCGCCGCCGGGGTCCAGCACCATTTCATACTCCACCCGAGTTTCGCTCTCACTGAGGGGAGTGAGCACATATCGTCCCAGGGCCCCAGCCACTCGCTGATGATCGCCCGCAGCCGGCAGCCGCTCTTGAGCGCCCGGGGACAAAGCCTCAGGCGCTGTCAAACTCAACTCAATGGTGACCACCCTGGAGTCAATGTCCTGGCTGATCTGGTTGCGCAGAATCATCTCCCGGTCTGTCGCCGGCCAGGGAAAATCTAGCTGCAAGTACTGGACGCGATCCAGTAGATTGCGCTTTTCCAGCAACAGCGCCTGTTTGCAGTTGTGCATCCAAGTGGAAAAATTGCCGGTGTCATCGAGAACCGCCATCACCTGGTTCAGTTCGCCGGGCACAATGGCTACCCCACGAAACGCTCGGTAGTCACTCCCCTCCACGTCCCGCATATAAACCTCGACGCCGTCCTTGTCTTTCTCTAGCCGCCAGTCATCGCCACCGGCCAAGGCGGCGCCGGAAAACAGCCACAGTATTGCTGACGCCAGGCACGCGGGCCCAATAAACAAGCGCAGCACATTTATGAGCATAAAGGACTTCATTGGGCACTCCTCCAACAGGCCGACCAGCTTACAAACGGTAGTTAAACTGCATGGCGATGGATCGGGGCGGCTCCAAAAACGCGGTATGGCTGGTCACCCCGAACAAGGTTTTGGACAACGGGGTATCCGCAGCGTAGACCGTGATCGTTTCATCGGTCAGGTTCTTACCAACCAGAGACAGCTCCCACTGCCGATCGATGGGCCCAAAGCCAATGCGACCGTTGTATTTTATAAAGCCATCTTGCTCGACCCGTGGGTCCAGGTTGGAAGAGGGGTTGTAATCATCGGTAAACACCATGTCGAGGGATAGGCCTATGCCCATGGTGGGACTGATAGGCCGGGTATAACCAAAGATCAACGTGCCCGACCAATCGGCAACGTATTGGTTACTCCACCCGGTGTAATCGCAGTCGCGACCATTGGGAGAATCCGACACTTGGTCCTGACGACACTGGCCGTTCTCAAAGTCGGTAAATTCAAAATCCAACAGTGCCAAAGCACCACCGATAGTGAAGTACTCGGTCACCTGCCAGCGGCCATCCAGCTCCAGCCCCATCGTTACTGCTTCCTTGGCGTTGCCAACTTTAAAGCCGATGGTGCCGTCAAAAATGCTGATCTGAAGGTTGCTGTATTCAGTGTAAAACGCGGCGAGGTTGAGCTCCGCGGAGCCGTCGAGGAGACCGGTTTTAATACCCAGCTCGTAACTGTTGGCTTCCTCTTCGTCGTATTCAAAGGTCCCCACCAACACGGTGCGGTTGGGGGTCAGAGCCCCCGGATTTCGGGGCGTCAACTCGTCGTCCGGCGTGGCATTGGAGCGGGCGTCAAAGCCCCCGGCCTTAAAGCCTCTGGTGGCGGTAAAGTAGGCCATGCCTTCGGCGGAGTAATCCCACTGAATATTGAGTAGCGGCGAGAAGTGCTGTTCCGAGCGTTTGCCTTTGAGGTTGTGCCGCTCTACGGCAAACACATTGGCCGCCACGGTATCCACTTCGCCAATGGGCAGGGAGTTGCCCTCGAGGTCGGTGATGTCCAAGACACGACTGCCCTCCTTGCTCTCGTAGGTATAGCGCCCCCCCAAAGTGAAGCGCCAGCTGTCAGTCATGTTGTAAGTCGACTGCAGAAAGGCCGAAGCAATATAGGTGGAGTTTTTAAAGACCCGGGGGCCCTCGATATCGGCAATGGCGTTACCGGCGTCGCCAATCCCGGCAATTTCTTCTACAGAGGTAGCCGACCCCAGCGGGTCGATATCGCCACGGGCGCCGCCCTCAATCAAATCTGCGCCGTTGATCAGCTCCACCACCGTATCCGAATCCTGAATCAGCTTGTCTTTAAACAGCAGCTTGTTGTGTTGAAAATAGACACCGCCGATATGCTCAAAGCGCTCCCCCGATGGGGAAATCCAACGCAACTCCTGACTGTACTGGTCGTAATCCTCCGCCAGTTCGAACTTGAACAACTCGGCAGCGGTGGCGTCACAGTCGCACAGGTCGTCGTAGGTGTAGTGCATAAAACCAGTGATAGAGGTAAAGGTGTTGCCCTTGTCGTCCACCCAGGTGAGATTGGCGGTCAGATTAAGCGTGTCGTTATTGCTGTAATCGCCGTTAGAGGAGCGCTTAAAATCCTGGAAGTTATTGGTCACCGACTCATCCACGTCCACATCCACAAAGGGCGGGAACGAAGTGCGATCCAAAATTTCGGCTTGGGTGCGACCGGTCAGAATAAAGGTCGATGAGGTGGAGGGCTCGTCGTTAACAATCTCTGCCTGACGCCCCACCGAGTCGAAACGCCCCTTCTCTAATTTCAGCGTCAGCTGGGTGTCCTCGTCGATATCCCACAAGCCTTTAAGCCGATAGGTCGCCTGATCGTATTGGGGCTCGTCGCGATCCAGAGTGAGATTCTTCATAAAGCCGCCGTACTCCCGTAAGCGCGCGGCGAAGCGCAGCGACACAGAGTCGGACACCGGACCGGACAGCATTAAGTCAAACACCTTCTCGTCGAACTTTGGCTCATAAAGACCGGAGATTAGCCCTTCAAATTGTTGCGTGGGGGCAGCGGTGATTAAATTCACCGCACCGGCGATACTGTTTTTGCCGTGAAGGATGTTCTGAGGCCCCCGGAGCACTTCCACCCGGGCCAAATCCAGAAAGGGAGCACGGGCGAGCTGGGCGCGGCCGTAATAAATACCGTCCACATACATCCCCACCGACTGTTCAAAGCCCTGATTCATGCCGGTACCAATACCCCGCACGTAGATATCGGTGCTGATGCCGCTCTCGGTGACCGTCAAGTTGGGTACATAGGCCTGGAGATCTTCCATGCGGTTGATACCGGCCTCCATCATCTTCTCACCGCCGATGGCGCTAACCGACACCGGCACGTCCATCAGGCTCTGCTCACGGTGCTGGGCGGTTACCACCACCTCCTCAAGCTTTGCGGCGGATAGCGCCTGACCGGACAGCAGTAGTACAGTGGGTGCCAGATATACCGGCGCGAAAACGGGACGTCGAAAAATTAGCGATTTCATATAAAATAGGCTTATGGTTCATATTATTATGTAACATCAAGGTATGTAACATAAATTCATAGATAATCATTGTCAACATCCAGCTGCAAGGTAAAAGCAAAAACGTGAGCAATTCGAAAACACCGTCAACGGAGCCACAGATGGCCGACCTGGGAAGCAACCACACCACAAGCGGCAAGGAGGGCGAGCAAAGCCAGGATTTGCCGCGCTTCCCCAAGGACACCATCAATAATATGGCCCAGTTTCTCCCGGAGAATAGTCGGGCTGACGTCATCGTCGGCGAACAGGAGGCCTACCGGGAATACAGTGTCGAAGAGCTGGCATTGGCGGCCAATACCTCAGTCCGCAATATTCGCGCCTATCAGGACAAGGAAGTGTTGCCACCCCCGGAGTTACGGGGCCGCAAGGGGATTTACAACCAGCGCCACTTATCCCGTCTGACCCTGATTTCCAATCTGCTGGATCGAGGCTATACCCTCAGCAGTATTCGGGAATTGCTCTCTGCCCTGGAGCAGGGTGTCGGCCTCAGTGAAGTGCTGGGCATGGAAACCGCGATCAGCTCGCCCTGGACCAACGAAGAGCCGGTGACCGTCAGCATGGCAGAGTTGGTGAAAATGTTCGGCAGTCGATTGACTCCCTCCGCCATTAAGATGGCCTACGACTTGGGGCTGTTCTCAGTAGCTGGCACCAATATCCGAGTATCCAGCATGAACACCCTTAAAGCGGCGGATGAGCTGTCTGCCACCGGCATTCCGCTGGAAGATCTGCTGGATATCCTGCGCATGATGCGGGGCAACGTTCAGCGGGTGGCGGATGAGTTTGTCAAACTGATCTCCCACCACGTGTTAAAGCCCTATGGCGATCAGCCTCTGCCACCCCGGGAAGAGTTCCCCGGCATTGCTGAGTTAATCTGGCGCATGCGCCCCTTGGCTGAAGTGGTGGTAGACGCGGAGCTGGGACGGGCCATGGAGATCGCCGCCAGTCGCTTCCTGGCGGACCAGCTGGAAACCATCCTCAAGCAGATGCCCAACGAGTAAAACCCACCGAGAAATAATCGGGGCGCTATTGCCCCCAGCACCAGCGATACTCACTGGTCGGCAGCACGTCGATGCGGCTAAAGTCGATGAACTTGGCGCAGCTTTCCATCATGCGGCTGGAGTTAGCCTGGAATCGCGCCTCGTCGCCCTGAGCATCGTAAAAGGCCAGGGGGTCGGTCATAGCCTGTGCCGGAAAACACTCCTCAACAATTGCCGCAACCGCTGAATGCTCACCGTCGAGCTGCTGTAGCACTCGGTTTTGCACGTAGCGAAACGTGCTTTGGGTGTCGATGGCCAGCGAAGTGTGGACATTCTTCCAGTGATCCAGCCACTGCTCGTAGTTCAGAAAATCCGGGCACTGAAGCAGGGCCACTTGGCTGAAACCCGGTGTGCGTTCACCGGTCCCCACGGACCGCTGGGTATCGGCAAGGGGCTCCGCGTGCTCCACCGCGTACACCGCCCACTGGTCACCGGGCTCGAGTGCGCTCTTGATCTGTGCCAACTCGTCGCTGGTGCCGGCCTCCCCTTGCGGTGCCCGAGACCAAAATGACAACACCGCATCCGGCAGCACGCCGCTCGACGCCATACGCTTGTCCGCAGCGGGCCGCACCGCCTCATCAGCCAGGTTAACTTGCACCTCGGCCTCAGTGCGGCGCAGCAGCTCAGGGGCCAAGCTGAATAGCGCCTCGTGCAGCGCCGCAGTATCGCCCCCAGACCACAGTAGTAGTTGCAGTTTTGTCATCGCCAGCAGCGCCTACATCGACACCGGTGGCGTCGCCGTGGCCGCATTGTCGATCAGCATCTCGGCGGCATTCACAAAGCTGGACTCATCTGACGCCAGATAGAGCACCAGGGCGGCGATATCTTCGGGCTCACACATCGGGCTGGCCTCGGTGGACAAAGACTCAATCTCCTCCCGGGTGGCCGTCTCCTGCCCGGTGGCCACCTTATACACCATCGGGGTTTTAACACCATCGGGATGAATGGAGTTACACCGGATACCGTTGCGCCGCTCCCGACAGAACAGCGCGACCGACTTGGTCAGGGAAGCCACGGCTCCCTTGCTGGCGCTGTAGGCCGCAACAAAGGACATGCCATGTAGGGCCGCTACGGAAGACATGTTTATAATGGAGCCGCCGTTGCCGCAGGCTTCCATCGCTGGAATGGCGTACTTACAGCCCAGAAAAACCCCGTCGCTATTGACCCGCATAACCTTCTGGTAGTCTTCTAGGGAGCAGTCCACGACACTGCCAAGCACCATCATGCCTGCATTATTGACCAGCACATCGAGGCGACCAAAGGTGTCAACCGCCGTGGCGATAACCCGTTGCCAGTCCGCCTCGCTGCTGACATCGTGCTTAACAAACACGGCATTGGCGCCAATTTCATCCGCGACGGCCTGACCATCGCGCTCGTTCAGGTCAGTGATGACGACCTTGGCGCCCTCTTTGGCCAAGCGAATCGCATCCGCCCGGCCCATACCACTGGCCGCACCGGTTACGATGCACACTTTCCCCTCAACTCGACCCATGCTTTGCCCCTTGTAATATTGCAGCTTATAGCTAGATTTTTACTACGTTACGAAAATGTTGGCGTGGTGAGTATCTCTACGGATGCCCCCATGCCACTGCGGCCATTATGCTAGTGCAATATCGCTCCCGTGCCCTCTTCCATTCGAGGTAGGCCTGGGCGAAGACGGAACGCAGATGAGCTTATCAGGGCACAACGACATGCTTTGCGGCGCAAGTAGGATGGCATCACATTGACACTATTCGTCTGGACGGCAGTCCTCGAACCGCCAGCACATGTCCGACATGGACAGCGCTTTGGCGCAATGGCCCTCGCCCTGATACTGACGGCAGTATTGGCCGGCGTAAAAAGCCCGCGCCTCTATGCATCGGAGAATTTATCGGATGATGGCGTGTCAGTATTGGTTCATCCCGAGCTTCAAGTATTGCCTCTCAGCCGCGGCGACCTGCAGGCCATCTTTACCATGCGCAAGCGCCGTTGGGATGAAAAAACCCCGGTACGGGTCTTTGTTCTTCCGGACAATCACGCCCTACATCGCGCCTTTTGCAAGTATAAGCTGGGGGTCTACCCCTACGTTCTCCGGGACCACTGGAACCGGCTGACATTCAGCGGCACCGGCTATCCCCCCACTGTAATGGAGAATGCCGAGAAGCTGCGGGACGCCGTCCTTACTACGCCGGGCGCCATCGGCTACATCACTTCCGACGCTCTGCTGCACTCCCATCCACCCTCGGGCCCTGCTCCTCGGCCAGCGCCTCAGCCTGTTGACGGAGACCACCGTCATGAATAACCGACATTTTCTCTCCCTCGGCGCCATCGCCCTGGCGGCTCTGTTGACTGGGGGCCCACTCAAAGCTGGAACTGACGATCACGTCCATCTGCACGGCTTTGTATCCCAAGCGATGCTCTACAGCACAGGCAATAATTACTACGGTGAGAGCCGCGATGGCAGCACTGATTTTATGGAAGCGGGCCTGTACGGCCACTACCGCTTGACCCCCAAATCATTTCTATCGGCTCAAATCACCACCCGCGATGCCGGCACCACCGACAACGGCAGCGTAGAGTTGGATTACTTGTTCGCCGATATCAAAGCTCTGGAGAATAGCTCTTCAGGTTTAGGGTTCCGTATCGGCCGGGTGCGCAACAGTTACGGACTCTACAATGACACCCGGGATGTCCTGTTCACGCGACCCAGCATTCTTATGCCACAGGCCATTTACTTTGAGGGCAACGGCTTGCGGGAAATTCTTTTTGCCAGTGATGGCGCGCAGTTATATAGCTATTGGGACAAAGACAACAACAGCACCAGCCTCACCATGACCTATGGGCTTAACCGCGATATCGAAGATAAAGTCCTCAAGAACCTACTTGGTCCATCAGCTGATCTAGTCAATGACGCCAGCGTCGATTCGCCAATTTTTGTAAAATTACTGCACAACCAGGATGGCGGGCGACGTCGATTCGCGGTTTCTCTACTGGATTTGTCTATCAATTTGGATACGGTGCTGCCCCAATCCCCTAGCGTCGATCTGGTCGCCAACAGCCTGGTGCTGTCAGGGCAATTAAACTTGAGTCGCTGGTCCTTTACCAGCGAAGCTGCCTACACCAGCGTCGAGTACCGGGGCATCCAGGGCGGAGAGGATAGCGATATTTCGTCTGCCTACCTACAGACACAATATCGCCTGTTACCAGAACTATCCATGTTCTCTCGCTATGAATATAGTATGAGTGACCTTCAGGAGTCTGGAAGTAGCTCAACGGGACACTGGGTCGTTGGTGGGCAATGGACACCCACTCCAAGCTGGATAGTCAGTGCCGATTACTACTATATGCGCGGGACTTCGGGCGTGCCGATGGGGGACAACGCCGGGCGGCAACTAGACAGCCGAACCCAGGTATTTGCCATTATGGTCGGATACCGGTTTTAGGAGGCGGGTGAATAGTGAAAACACGACTCCGATTGGGATTGCAACTGAAACTGGTCATCGCCCTGTGTGTAGCGATTCTGACCATCCTGGGGACCCGGACTTACATCAGTTTTCAGGTTCTGGCCGACCAGCAAAGCGAGTTGAATCGCCAGGAGATGGATCAGCTGCAGAGCACTTTTTTGGCCCTGGTTGAGCGATCCAGCCGAGAATTGTTCCGCTACGGTCACCAGCATGTCGCTAGCAGCGAGAATCTACAAACTGCAGCAAGCTCCTTGCCGCTATCCCTGCACTCCGCCATCGACT
This sequence comes from Spongiibacter nanhainus, assembly GCF_016132545.1. GTDB lineage: Bacteria > Pseudomonadota > Gammaproteobacteria > Pseudomonadales > Spongiibacteraceae > Spongiibacter > Spongiibacter nanhainus. The sequence continues at coordinate 1,244,609 of NZ_CP066167.1, read as the reverse complement.
CAGCGGCCTACTTAAGCCTGGCTGGTAAGGTACTTGCCTCGGGCAGCCTGGGCGATGACCACAGCCAGCCCTCCGGGAAGCTGATTGCTTACGCGATTTCACAGGTCCGCTCCCAGCAGCGGCCCATTGCCTTTCTGGACTGCCGCGACAACTGCTACCAGCGCGCTTTTATTCCACTGATCACGTCGGATAACCGGGAAGTCATTCTCAACCTAAACCGCTCTGCCAGCCTGTTGGTAGAGGATTTCTTTAAGTTGACCCATGCTGAGATAGCGCTTTTTCGGGATAATGTTGCCGATGCTGATACGCCACCATCGATCGCCCTGGCCAGCCACGGCACCAGTACACTCGGGGTATTGGAGCAACTCAATCAACAGGATCCGGCAGTTGCACCCGACGTCTCGCTGCAACAATTCGGTGGCAAAACCTACAGCGTAAAGCCCTTCACCCTGTCAGACACCAATGGTAAGCCCCACCGTATTGCCATACTCAAAGATCAAAGCGACCTTGCCTTTCGATTCGACGCCGCCCGAACCCAGATTATCGTGTCCAGCCTTATTACCCTGGCTGTAATGATCATGATCGTCTACCTAATCTGCGAACCGGCGCTGCGCCGCCTAGCCGGCATTACCCTCATCCTTAAACAGCTGCCCAACTTTGAGTTTGGCCCATTCCGCAAAGCCCTCAAAAAAGTCGGTCGCAGCCGCTTTTTCCCCGATGAGATAGACCAGCTCAAACTCGCTCTCACTCAAGTCAGTTTCTCACTGCAAAACCTCGACGATACCGTCAATGAACAAAAGCTTGCACTGGGGGATCAGGTACGCTCTCTTGAGCAGCAGAGGCGCTTTGTACAAACGCTGCTGGATCACAGCCCAATGGCCATCATCGTCAGCGATGGCCGAGGTAAAGTGGTTACCGCCAACGAATTGGCCACAGCGCTGATTGGTGTTACCGACGCCTCAGGCCTGCCTATTGACCACTGGCTCCCCGGCGCCAGTACCCCTGAGCGCTTGCACCGACGCTGCCATTTATTGCCTGGTGGCCGCTTTCAGCAGGAGCAGCCTTTAGTTAATCACAACGGCGAACAACTTGAACTGCTGTGGGTTCACACCACAGTGGAAGAAAACGACGAACTGTTATTCCTCTCCGTCGGTGTTGACCTGACCGAGCGCAAGCAAGCGGCCGAGAGCTTGAGCTGGCTGGGTGAGCACGACCGCGTTACCGGCCTGCTGAATCGCAACACCTTTATAGACAGAGCCCGTGAGCACGTTCACCAACACAACAGGGAACATTCTTTTAGTCTGTTGATGCTGGATATCGACAATTTTGCCCAGTTCAACGACCGCTTCGGTTTCTCTACCGGTGACCGTCTACTGGCACAATTGGCACTGCACTTGGTTGAGCACCTCCCCAGCAATGCACTGACATCGCGAACCGGATCGGGGGAGTTTTGCGCTCTCCTTACTCACCGCAAAGATCAGGCGCCACAGGACTTTATTAACGAGCTAACATCGCTGAATCGCTATCACCTGTCTATGCAAAACGCCAATGAGGAGGTGTCCTTATCAGTGGTTGTCGAACCCATGGAAGATGGTTCGTCAGATATCGAAGACTGGCTGTCCGATGTCACCGACATCATGGTGAGAGTGAAACAAAAGGCCAAGGGCACCGTGTATTGCGCCGACCCCAACGATACCGATCGTGTCGCCCGGGAAGAGCGATACCGTATAAAGGGGCAAATCCTCGAAGCACTGGCGGAACAGCGACTAATACTTTTTTACCAACCCATCGTTAATGTCACGGAAAACCGCGTGAGCCACTGCGAATGCCTGGTGCGGATGAAGGATAGGGATGGCAACCTTATTCCACCCAATGACTTCCTGCCGGTAGCGGCGCAAACGGGTCTGCTTAGCCGCATTGATTACGCGGTCATGGAAATGGCCATGATGCAACAAAGCCAGTGGCAGCGAGATGACATCAACTGTGGGCTCAGTATCAACCTCACCGCGCCCACTATTGAGCAACAGGAATTTCAATTGCGCCTGGAACAACTGCTGGAAAAAACCGGCGCCAACCCCGAGCGTTTAATCTTTGAAGTGGTTGAAACCGATTCGCTGGAGAATATTGCCATTGCCAAACACCTGCTGGGCAACTTTCGCAAGGTCGGCGCCAAAATCGCGCTGGATGACTTTGGGGTCGGTTTTACCTCCTTCGAGTATGTGCGAGAGTTACCGGTAGACTACATCAAGATTGACCAGTCCTTCATCCGCTTCCTCCACGAGCGGGAGGAAGATCAAGAGCTGGTGAAATCCATGGTGGAGATGAGCCACAAGCTGGGCAAACGGGTTATTGTCGAGGGTCTGGAAACCGTCGAAGCCCTGGCCATCGTCAAGTCCCTGGGTGTGGAATATGTGCAGGGCTACTACCTGTCCAAACCGCTACCCTTGGACGCGCTGGACTTGTCCATCACTCTTCCCCCAGACGCTCAACCCGACCGCACCCGCTCCACCGCCTGACGCCAGCCGTGATAGCGGCGCTCCCGATCCACCTCTTTCATAGCGGGTTGAAACAGTGCTTCCCGCTCCCACAACTCGGCTATCTTCTCCAAAGAGTCGTAGACCCCCAGTTGCAAGCCCGCCATATAGGCCGCGCCCAAGGCTGTGGTTTCAGTCACCAGCGGTCGCTCACAGTCGCAAGCCAGGGTATCCGCCAGGCGCTGCACCAGCCAGTTATTGACCACCATGCCGCCATCTACCCGCAAAGTGGAGAAGTCGGCGCCATCGCCAATCATCGCTTCGACCAGATCCCGGGTCTGATAGCAGACCGACTCAAGGGTCGCCCTGGCGATATGAGCAATGCCGGTGTCCCGGGTTAAGCCGAGAATCGCCCCCCGGGCATCGGGGTCCCAGTAAGGCGCACCCAAACCCGTAAAGGCCGGCACCATATACACGCCATTGGCACTGGGCACACTTTCGGCCAGAGCCTGGGTTTCCGCCGCCGAGCCGATCAGCTTCAGACCATCCCGCAACCACTGCACTGCCGCACCGGCAACAAAGATGCTGCCCTCCAGGGCATAGGTCACCTCGCCACCAATGCGGTAGGCGACAGTGGTCAACAAGCGGTGACTGGAGGTTTGCGCCTCCCTGCCGGTATTGAGCACCACAAAGCAACCGGTGCCGTAGGTGCTCTTTGCCATGCCAGGTGCAAAGCAAGCCTGACCGATTGTCGCGCCCTGCTGATCCCCCACCATAGCGGCGATGGGGAGTGCTGCGCCCAGCAGCTCTGGGTTACAGCGACCAAAGTCTGCGCCGGTATCTTTGACTTCGGGTAGCAGCGATGCCGGAATACCAAATATATCCAACAGGGCCTTGTCCCACTGCTGGGTGTGGATATTGAATAGCAAGGTCCGTGACGCATTGGTGGCATCGGTGGCGTGCTGCTTGCCACCGGTCAAGCGCCACAGTAAAAAGGTATCCACCGTGCCGAAGGCCAACTCACCGGCTTCGGCGCGCTGGCGCACGCCCGGTACATTGTCCAGAATCCACGCCAATTTACTGCCGGAAAAATAGGGATCCAACAGCAAGCCTGTGCGCTTGCTCACGGTGCTTTCCAGGCCTTGGCTCTTAAGTTTGGCAGTCCACTCTGCGGTGCGGCGGTCCTGCCAGACGATGGCTGGATAAACGGCTTTGCCAGTTTGCCGGTCCCACAATAAGGTGGTTTCCCGCTGGTTGGTAATACCGATACCAGCCAGGTCGCCGGCACTGATCCCCGCCTTTTCTATGGCCTCCCGGCAACTGGCGAGAGTCGTCTCCCAGATTTCCTCGGGATCGTGCTCCACCCAGCCGTCATCGGGGTAGTGTTGGGTAAATTCCCGCTGGCCGGTCCCACAACTCCTGCCCTTTTCATTGAAAACAATAGCCCGGGAACTGGTGGTGCCCTGGTCGATGGCGAGAATATAAGTCATGGGGGGTAGACTCCGGCTAGGCTGGAGGATACCAGCTTAGCCACAGGCGCCGCCGGGCTCAAGGCTTAAGCACCGTCGGCGGACACAATAGTCCAAATGCTAGGCCAACATGCCCCCATCCACCCGGATGGACTCGCCGTTGATATGGCAGCCGTCCTCACTGGCCAGCATGGCGATCACTCCGGCAACCACTTCGGGGCCTTTGGCGCCACTCAGGGAGGTAATACGGGTCAGCAAATCAAAGTCCGCATCTTCGGGAAAGGTCACACCGGCCACCATATTGGTCTGAATATCGCCGGGGCAGATGCAGTTGGCCCGCACACCGCGTTTGGCGTACTCCACGGCAATGGTCCGGGTCATGGCCAGCACGCCACCCTTGCTGGCACTGTAGGCCACGCCCCAGGGCAGCCCCTGCAGGGACGCCGTAGAGGCGGCATTGACAATGTTGCCCTGGGTCTCAATCAGCGCCGGCAGCGCCGCCTTACACAACATAAACGTGCCGGTGAGATTGACATCAATGATGCGTTGCCACACATCCAGCGGCGTCTCGTGAACATTGGCGAAACGTAGAATGCCGGCCATATTGACCACCACATCGAGTTGACCGAAGTGCTCGCGGCAGTGCGCGACGGTCGCCTCGGCCTGACCGGACTGGCCGATATCGAAGGGCTGACAACTGACACTGCCGCCAGCCTCACCGATCTCTGTGGCCAGGGTTTCCAACGCCGACGTATCAATATCGGTAGCCACTACGTTGGCGCCCTCTGCCGCCAGCCGCAGCGCCGCCGCACGGCCGATACCCGACCCGGCACCGGTCACCAAAACGGTTTTATGCTCAAATCGCTTCATCATCCACCCTCGTTGTTATTGCTTGGTATTGGTTGTCTTTAGCTGCACCAAGCATGTCCGCCCCCAACTGGACTGTCAGTGACCGTATTTGTTAGTGCATTGACATTTTTAGTCCTTGCTCACAAAAGCGCTTGGGATAGTCTGGGCGCTGTGAAAATAACGACGGCGAATTGGCGCTGCCACCCAGCACCACGCCCACAGGTAAGCAGGAGACAACATGGCCGACCTCACAGCATTCCGCGACGACGTTCGCCAGTGGTTGCAGGACAACTGCCCGGAATCCCAGCGCCAACCAGTGGTTAGGGAGGAGCAGGTGTGGGCCGGCCGCCGGCGAGAATTTCCCAGCGAAGATGCCAAACTGTGGTTTGAGCGCATGCGGGACAAGGGCTGGACCGTTCCCGACTGGCCCCGGGAACTGGGCGGTGGCGGCCTTGACGAAGCGCACTGCAAAGTCCTCAAGGACGAAATGAACCGCCTGGGTTGCCGCACTCCCCTCTACGATCTGGGCATTTGGATGCTGGGCCCTGCGGTACTGGAATTCGGTACCGAGGAACAAAAACAGGAACACATTCCCAAAATTGCCCGGGGGGAAATTCGCTGGTGCCAGGGTTACTCGGAGCCCGGAGCCGGCTCGGACCTGGCCAGCTTGCAGACCCGCGCCGAAGACAAGGGTGACCACTTTCTGGTCAACGGCAGTAAGATCTGGACCACTAACGCCGACAAAGCAGACTGGATATTTTGCCTGGTACGCACCGACCCCGACGCCCGCAAACAGGAAGGGATCAGCTTCCTGCTGATCGACATGGACGATCCCGGGGTTACCACCCGCCCCATCGACCTGATCAGCGGTGACTCGGAGTTTTGCCAGACCTTTTTTGACAACGTCAAAGTCCCCAAAAAGAACCTGCTCGGCGAGCTGAATAAGGGCTGGTCAGTGGCCAAGGCGCTGCTGAAACACGAGCGCAAATTGATGTCGGAAATGGGCGGTGCCCCTGGCCCCAATTTCACCACCGTTCAGGCCGCCCAGGAATATGTCGGAGTCGACGCCCAGGGCAAGTTGCGCGATGCTGCACTGCGCGAGCGTTTGGTTCGCCACGAGATGACCTTCCGCGCGATTGGCCTGACCCACTTCCGCAGCTTTGAAGAGCGCCTGGCCGGAACCCCCGACCCCAATGTGCCACTGATCATGAAGTACGTGGGCACCGAGGAGACCAAGCGCCGGGACGAATTGCAAATGGCCCTGCTGGGTTTCCGTGGCCTGGGCTGGGAAGGCCCGGACTTTAATTCCGACGAAACCCTGACCAACCGGGCCTGGCTGTTTTCCAAAGCACTGTCCATTGCCGGGGGTACCTCGGAGGTTCAACTCAACATTATCGCCAAGCGTGCCCTGAATCTTCCCCAGGCCTAGCCCGTGCGGCCCGCGACAGAACGACGAGTCACCAGTTAATAAACGGAGTAAATCAATGGCGTTGGTATTAAACGAAGAACAACGCATGCTCAAAGATAGCGCGAAGGACTTTCTGAGCGCCACCATGCCGGTTGCGGCACTGCGGCAACTGCGAGATAGCGGCGAAGGCCAAGATTACAACAGCGACCACTGGCAGCAGATGGTCGAGCTGGGCTGGGCCGGCATTGTGTTGCCCGAGCAATACGGCGGCCTGGATTTTGGCTATCAGGGCTTGGGCGCCATCATCGAAGAAAGCGGTCGCCGACTGGCGGCTTCGCCGCTGATTTCCAATATTGTCCTATGCAGCTCTGCGCTGCTGTTAGCTGGCAATGACGCCCAAAAAGACCGCTTCTTACCCGCCATTGCCAGCGGCGACCTCACCCTTGCCCTGGCGCTGGATGAAGGCAACCATCACGACCCCGCCGCTACCGCCCTCAGCGTTAAACAGCAGGGCAGCCAGTATCAACTGAACGGTCGCAAGGTGATGGTAATGGAAGGCAACAGTGCCGACCACTTCATTGTGGTGGCCCGCAGCAGCGGTATGCCCGGCGAAGCTAGCGGCCTGTCCCTGTTTTTGCTTGGCGCCGACCAGCCCGGTGTCAGCCGGGAGTCCCGCTGCATTTTGGACAGCCGCGGCTACGCCACCGTGAACTTCGACCAGGTTACACTGGACGCGGACGCCTTATTGGGCGAGTGGGACAAGGCCTGGCCGATACTGGAGCAGGTGCTTGATCGGGGACGCATTTGCCTGGCCGCAGAAATGCTCGGCGGTGCGCTGGAGTGCTTTGAGCGCACTGTGGAATACCTGAAAGAAAGGGAGCAGTTCGGCGTTAAAATCGGCACCTTCCAGGCCCTCCAGCACCGCGCCGCCATTATGTTTACCGAGTTGGAGTTGTGTAAGTCAGCGGTGTTAGATGCCTTGTCTGCCATTGACGACGGGCGCCCGGATGCCCCCCAACTCGCCAGTCTGGCAAAGACCTTGGCCAACGATGTGTTTCAGCTGGTCAGCACCGAGTCGGTACAAATGCACGGCGGTATCGGCGTCACCGACGAATTGGACATTGGCCTGTTTCTAAAGCGCTGCCGCAGTGCCACCGAACTCCTTGGTAACAGCGGCTTTCACCGCGACCGTTACGCCAGCCTGTGCGGCTATTAAGCCGGATTTACACGCCTTACAACTGGCTCGAGACCCGGCGAAAGTCGGGTTCCCGTTTCTCCAGAAACGCCGACAGTGCTTCCCGGTGCTCTTCGCTGTTTCGGCAGCGCAGAAAATTGCGCAACTCGCTGGCGATATAGGCATCCCGATCAAAGGCCTCGGCGTGACGCAGGTTGTCCTTAATGGAACCATAGGCCTCGGTTGGACCGCTCTCGAGGCGCTTGGCCAAGGACAGCACTTCCTCATCCAGGGTCTCGGCATTGCAGACCTTGCTCAGCAGCCCCCGTTGGAAGCTTTCCTGGGCATCGTAGGTGGGGTTGAGTAGACAAAACTCCCGGGCCTTGCCCGCCCCCATCCATTTAGTGAGGAAATAGGCAGCCGCAAAGTCCCCCGACAGCGCCACCTTGGTATGGGCATAAGCCAGTTTTGCCGAATCATCCGCCAACCTGAAATCGCAGGCTAAAGCCAAGGCCAAGCCGCCGCCTACGGCCGGGCCACGAATCTTTGCCACCGTGGGCTTGGGCATCTCGTGCAATAGCAGTGCGGATTCGGCGCCCAGGCGCAGCACCACTTCCGAGGGATATTTGCGGGACAGCACGTCCACTTTTGCCATGTCTTTGAGGTCGGCCCCGGAACAAAAGGCATTGCCGTCACCTTCCAGCACCACCGTTGCTACCGTTTTGTCGTGGGCGGCGTCCCGCAGGGTGCGGTACAGCCCCACAACCATGTCTTCGTCGATAGCGTTCTTCAACGTAGGGCGGCTTAAGGTAATTGTCAGAACGCCACCGTCCCGCTGTAAACGCAATGTCTCTGGTGTATTGGCCACGATTGTCACCGTTCTAGAAAGCTGTGTTGGGAAATTATTTTATGATTATGCTGGCGCCGCGCGGTGGCCCCCGCAGGGTGGACCATCGATACGCCTGCCCCCAGTCTACCCCCATCCTGGGGGCGCCTCCACCGTTTTATGGCGGTCTTCAGACCTCGCCAACAGCCGCTACGACACTTGCTGCGCGCTCTGCGCCATTAGTAGTCTGCGCAGGAACCTATCCTTGATTGTGTCTGCACGTTGCAGCCCTAAAGTAGCCAGCAGGCGCTCGCTGTCGCCACCGCCATCACCACCGCGCAGCAACGCCGCCAGGCGCTGGGAGGTCGACATGGAGGCGATGGCCTGCAAGGCCTTGGCAGCCGCCAATTCTTCATCGCGAAAATCGCAGCCCAGGGGATAAGGAGGCAGGCTGCCGTCTGTTGCGGCCCTCGCCACCAGCTCCGATATCCGCGCCGGATGGTTGTCCCGGGCCGCTGGCGGCAGTTCAAAGGAGGCCGGCAATTTTCCATTGGCCTGGGCACTGCGAATCAGCTCAGACTGAAACTCACTGTCTGCAATGGCAATTAGCGCCGCGGCAACTTCGGCATCGGTCTTGCCCCGCAAGTCCGCGATACCGTATTCAGTAATCACAATATCCCGCAGGTGCCGGGGGATGGTGCAGGCACCGTAGCTGGGTACGACATTGGAGTGCCGCTGGCCACCCTGACGGCGGGTGGAGCGGATCATCAATATCGAACGCCCACCATCCAGTTGATGCGCCATGGCCACAAAATTGTACTGACCACCCACGCCAGACAGCACTTGGCCATTTTCCAGTGTATCCGAGGCCACAGCGCCATTGAGACTGACATTGAGCCCGGTATTGATAAAGCGTGCATCCACCCGCTGAGCCTTGAACAAGCGCGGGTTGCGGTCCAGTTGGTTAATTTTGTCCACTCCGCACATCGCCAGCTGGCGACGTTGCTCGGTGGGCAGATCCCGCAGCCGGCGATAGAACTCACCGCTGCCGAGGAAAAAGCCACCGTGTAGCACCTTGCCATTGCGCAGCCGCTGGCCAAGGCAGTGCTGCGCCATAAAGGCCTGGCTGTCGGGGTTGGCCATATTGGCGGGGCATGACTCCCCGGCCTCGTTGAATAAGTAGCCTTCCCGATAGCGACACTGGTCGTGAAAGAAACCGTGGTATTGCAACGCGTCGAAGTCCTTGCCGCGCAGCTCCCGAACCCCCAGCTCGGCCAGCGCCGGCAGGCAGTCCGCGGTTAATGCGGCGGGGTTACACAGGCCCAGGTTGATCGCCTGCTGCAGTGCCCAGAAATCGTAGACCGGTCGGCGCAGTACGCCGGCCTCAAACAAATGGAGAAAGCCCTCGACAAACATTTCGGTGGCGCCGTACAAGCCAGCGCTGAAACTGTCCAAGCCACCTTGGCTGGCAATCAACGCTCCATAGCGGCTATCGATACCGAAATCCGACACCAATTGGCGATAGCGATCGTTGTTTTGGTGCCGAAGGCGGACCGCCTGCACGATAGCGTCACCCATGGCACCAATCCCCAGCTGCAGGGTACCACCGTCCTTGATCAGCGTACTGGCGTGAAGGCCAATGGCGTAGTCTGGGGCTGGCACAGGTGGCAACCTCGGCACCACGAACAAACCGTGCTGTTGTGGATCAGCCTCCAGCAAGATATCGAACTGATCGGCATCCACCTCCGCGTCGCCATACATAAAAGGAAGCTCGTTATGGATCACCCCTACCGCAACATAGGGTTCGCCTTTTTCCCGCAGCCGGGCTACCACTTCCGCCGAGGTATCCGGGTTGCAGCTCATACTGAGGGCATCACCCTCTCGGGCCAGCAGTTGCATCACCACATTACAGCCCCGATCCACAACATCCCGAGCCGCATGGGTGTAGTTGCTACTGATATAGTTTTGCTGGGCGTTGCCATTACCCAGGCGGCTGCCGGCCTTAAAATAAAACTCGTTGACCACCACATTGTCCGGCAGCGCGCCCAGCCGCCCATCCCGGGCGTACAAAGGCTCCCGATAGTGAGCATAGAGCCGGTCAAAGACGGGATTCAGCAATCGCCCCCGCACCGGCTCTGACTCGGTGGGCCGCTCCAGCGTCAGCGCGGTGACAATAGTCAGTTTGAGTTTCGGGTCGTCACGGGCTCGCTGATAGAGCGCATCGATCAACGCGACGGGCTTTCCCAAGCCCAGGGGCATCGCCACGCGTAAGTCCCCGCCCAATCGCTCGACTATCTGCCCCGCGCACTCCTCCGCCGACATATGACTGATCATGCTGATCCCACCGCCCCCTGCACTGTTTTATTGAATACCGGGCCCGCCGCCAGACACCGCAAAATCACTATACGCAGTGGCCTTGATGCATATCAACAAACACCGCCTCAAAGCTGCGTACACTGGTCTCAACTTTAAGTTACTTGAAGTTACTTGTGACTATAACGCGGCTATCAACCATAACGTGACTTTTAACCATAACGTCACTATTGACCATAACGTATGTGCGACGCGAAGCGAGGCCCAATGACGGCACTAATTGAGCAGCTGGAGCGGGATCATCAGCAGATGCTGCGAATGATGTACATTTTTAAACGCGACCTCACCTGCTTGAGCTCGGAGCCCACACTAGCAGAGGGGTTCGTCCCGCTGGTGGATATTCTCGACTACGTGAAAGTCTATCCGGAGAACTGGCATCATCCGGCTGAGGATATTCTGTTCCACCAACTGCGCCGCAAACCCCAGGTCAACCTTCAGGCAATCGATCTGGTGTTAAGTGACCACCCCCGACTCGAGGCACTGACCACCCAGCTGGGGCTGATTTTTCGCGAGTTGCAGCAGGCCAGTATGCACCCCAGTGGCCCGGTTCTGCGCCTGGCCCACCGATTTTGCAGTGAGCAAATTGCCCATATTCACGCCGAGCGCAACATTTTTAATGCTATTAACCAGCGTTTCGAAGCAGACGATTGGCAGCGGGTTAACGCGGCCATAGCCCAGCGTTTTCAGCGGAGCCAGGGCTCAAGCAGCAGCGAAACAGCGCAACTACCGGCCACGCATGCGCCCTTCCGGTTGGTTTGTCAGTACCCCTGACGGCGTTGCGTCCCTTGCCAAGGGCTACGGCCATTGCCGGCGGGACGCGCCTTGACAGGAGCACTGACAAACCAACTGATTACGACATTTACACCTTGAAAGAGCACTAGGCATGACCGCACTAGCCACCGCACTGTCCACAACGACAACGCCTACCGAGCTGCCGGCTCAGCTTATTGAGAAATACAGCGTTGCCGGGCCCCGCTATACCTCCTACCCCACTGCTCTGATGTTTACGGAGGATTTTGGCGCCGACGATTACCAGCAACGTTTACAGAAGGCCCGCAAGGCAGTCGCCGGCTTATCCCTCTACGTTCACCTGCCGTTTTGCCGACGGCTTTGCTACTACTGCGCTTGCAACAAAGTGGTCACCAAAGACCCGGAGGCCGCTGAACGCTACCTGCAATATCTAAAGCGCGAAATTGAGCTGGTGTCCAAGCTCACCGGCAAGCGGCGCCCCGTGAACCAACTGCACTTTGGCGGCGGCACACCGACATTTTTGAGCGACTCCCAGCTCATTGAGCTGGTCCACAGTCTGGCCAGCCATTTCAATATCAGCGATAGCGACCGCCGGGAGTATTCCATAGAGATCGACCCCCGAACCGTCACCGCTGACCGCCTGGCGCTGCTGCGGGGTTTGGGCTTTAACCGACTCAGCTTTGGTGTCCAGGACACCGATCCCGAAGTTCAGCAGGCCATCAACCGGGTGCAGAGCACCGCCGAGCTCACTGAGCTGGTTGGCGCTGCTAGGGCCTACCGATTCCGCTCCATCAGCTTTGATCTGATCTACGGTTTGCCCAGGCAAAATTGCCAAACCCTATCTACAACCTTGGATGACGTGATCGCCCTAGAGCCCGAGCGAATCTCTCTCTACCAATATGCCCACCTGCCCGACCGCTTTCCACCCCAGCGGGCCATCGAGCGCCAAACTCTGCCCAGCAGCGCTGAGAAACTCGCCATGTTGCAACTGGCCAGCAAAATTCTGGCCGATGCTGGGTATCAGCATATCGGCATGGACCATTTTGTGCGTAACGATGACGACCTGGCTATTTGCCAGCGCGCCGGCCGCCTGCAGCGCAATTTTCAGGGCTACTCCACCGCCATGGCACCCGACCTGATCGGCCTGGGCGTGTCCTCGATCAGTGAGGTTGGAGACTGCTTTGCTCAGAATGCCAAAGATTTGGACCAATACTATCGCGCACTGGAACAGAACCAGCTACCGACTGAGCGAGGCTGCACCAAAACTAGGGACGACGAAGTCAGGGGCTATATCATTAAAGAACTGGCCTGCAATCTGCACCTATCCTCCCAAGCTCTGCTCCAGCGTTTTGGCCTCTCACTCTCCGAGGCCTTTGCTGACGAATTAAAACGTCTGGAAAGTTTTGTCCAGGACGGATTGGTAGAGCTTTCAGCCGCCGGTATTCAGGTCACGGAAACCGGTAGAATGATGTTGCGGAATGTGTGCATGGTGTTTGATCAATACTTGGACAACCACCCCGACAAATACTCCAGAACGCTATAAACACAATCAAATAATCTAGCCGACGCTATTACGTAGTTGTCGCAACTTGTGTCATAACGCGACATCTACCAAAGTCGCGCTTGACCCAAACCCCGATAAGTGGAAACTAAAGAACGGGCCCTGACCATACCCTGGCATCTCCAAAAGTATGTTGAGGCTACCCAGAGACAGGATGACCCGGCGTAGGAACAAGCCCATGATTGCCACAAGCGAAAAGACGGTGCGAGAGGACAAACACTGCCCACATAATGCTGCCATCAACTGCACCAACTGTAGGTTGAGCGGCATTTGCCTGCCATTGGCGCTGGAACAGGACGAAATTGTCCAGTTGGATGAAATTGTGCAGCGGGGGCGCCCCCTGCAAAAGCGCCAGCACGCCTACCGGGAGGGCGATACCTTTACCTCGGTATTTGCCGTTCGCTCGGGCTCATTCAAAGCCTACAGTGTCACCGACACCGGCGAAGAGCAGGTGACCGGGTTTTACTTTCCCGGTGAAATTATGGGCATGGATGGCATCGGCCAGAACCGCTACGCCAGCTCGGCCCAGGCGCTGGAAACCTCAGCCATTTGTGAAATCCCGTTTTCCCGTATCCAGGAACTCAGTGGCCGCCTGCCCAATATGCAGGGGCACTTTTTCCGCCTACTCAGTCAGGAGATTGTCGAGGACCAGCGGCACATGACTTTGCTAAGCAAGAATACCGCTGAGCAACGTGTCGCCTCGCTACTGATCAGCATCTCTGCCCGCAATGCCCGGCGCAAGCTGTCGCCCAACCGCTTTCGCCTACCTATGTCCCGCGGCGATATTGGTCACTTCCTGGGCCTGACAATTGAGACGGTGAGCCGGGTATTCAGTCGCTTTGCCAAGCAAGGGCTGATTGAGATCGAGAACAAAGACGTCTCTATACTAGATGTGCCCGCCCTGCAGCACATCGCAGCACAGGAAGACTAGAGCCGGTTTATTCAGGCGGTTTCTATCGCTTGTATCAGCGACGGCGACCTTTGATAAACCGGCTCAACAGATAAAAATAATAATAGCTGATACCTCGACGGCGGGTTGTTGTGCCTTCCGATCTCGGTTCCCATGATTGTGGTTTTTGTTAAACCCGTGGCGAACAGCGAACAACTTCACACTTCCTCTAGGGCACCTCTAACTAACTCAGTGATGTCCTACCTATTGATCCAAATCAAGGCGCGGTACTGGCGCCTCCGTATCATCGGCTAGCACGGAATAATGACATTGAGAGCTAGCAACTGTGACCACTTTAATCAGCAATCCATTTGGTTTTCTGTTTTCGCCCCGCCGACAATGGCAGGCCGTCGGTAAGTTAAGCGACGCCTCGCTGCCGTCTAAACTCCTCTACGCCATCATCTTAGCGGCTGGTCCCAGCGCGGCCTGGTACTACGGGGCCACAAAGGTCGGCTGGACCGTGGGGGACGGCGGTGTGATCCTGCTCTCCGAGGCCAGCGCCTTTCGGATCGTGATCGCGTTTTACTTTGCCATGCTGGCCTCCCTCGCCATCATCGGCTATTTCATCCACTGGATGGCCGATACCTACGGCAGCGATTCCTCGATGGTCAAAGGCATGGTCGTGGCCAGCTATACAGCTACACCGCTGTTCATCGCCGGGCTTTGTGGTGTTTACCCGGTGTTCTGGTTCGACATGCTGCTGGGCATTGCCAGTCTGTGCTGGTCGGTTTATCTGCTCTATATCGGCATTCCCGCAGTGATGCATATTCCCGAAGAACGCGGTTTTCTCTACGCCTCCGCCGTGGTCGGTGTATGCATGGTGATATTTATGGCCTTGATGGGCGGGGTGGTCATTTTGTGGGACAACGGCTTAGCACCTGTCTTTGTCGATGGCTAACAGCTGGTGTGGCAACAGGAAATCAACATCAGTGACAAAGTGTTGATTCAGATCATCCTGACCGCCCCTGATTTTCGCCACACTAAGCTCTGCAATCGCCGCCCAACTTCGACTACGGCCCGAATTATTCGCTCGAAAAGTTTCTAGCTTTAACACTTTAGGTACTTTAAAGGACTCCGTTATGGATTCACAAACCCAACACCCGACTTACGATTATAAGGTGGTCAAGCAGTTCACCATTATGACCGTAGTCTGGGCCATAGTCGGTATGGCGGTGGGCGTGCTACTGGCTGCACAGCTGGTATGGCCGGCGCTGAACTTTGATACCCCTTGGCTCAGCTTCGGCCGGCTGCGACCGCTACATACCAATGCCGTTATATTCGCCTTTGGCGGTTGCGCACTGATGGGGTCATCACTCTATGTGGTGCAGCGCACCTGCCAAGCGCGCTTGTTTGGCGGTCCCCTGGTGCCCTTTGTGTTTTGGGGCTGGCAATTGGTCATTCTTCTGGCAGCGATCACCCTGCCGATGGGCTACACCACTTCCAAGGAATATGCCGAGCTGGAGTGGCCCATCGATATCCTTATTACCTTGGTATGGGTAGCCTATGCGGTGGTTTTCTTCGGCACGATCATGCGCCGTAAAATGCACCACATCTATGTGGCCAACTGGTTTTACGGCGCCTTTATTGTCACCGTGGCAGTGCTGCATATCGTTAACAGTTTGGCGATCCCCGTTACCCTGACCAAGTCTTACTCGGTTTACGCTGGTGCCGTCGATGCCATGATTCAGTGGTGGTACGGCCACAACGCGGTGGGCTTCTTCCTGACCGCCGGCTTCCTGGGCATGATGTACTACTTTGTTCCCAAGCAAGCCGAGCGTCCGGTCTACTCCTACCGGCTGTCCATTGTCCACTTTTGGGCGCTGGTGTCGGTCTACATCTGGGCGGGACCTCACCATCTGCACTACACCGCGCTGCCCGACTGGGCGCAGAGCCTGGGTATGGTGATGTCACTGATCCTGCTGGCACCCAGCTGGGGCGGCATGATCAACGGCATCATGACCCTCTCTGGCGCCTGGCACAAACTGCGGGACGATCCGATTTTGCGCTTCTTGATTGTGTCGCTGTCCTTCTACGGTATGTCCACCTTCGAAGGCCCCATGATGTCCATCAAGACAGTGAACTCGCTATCCCACTACACCGACTGGACCATCGGCCACGTACACTCGGGCGCACTGGGTTGGGTGGCAATGATCTCGGTGGGCATGGTGTACCACTTGGTGCCGGTGCTGTTTAACCGCGCCAAAATGTACAGCATCCCCGCCATCAGCCTGCACTTTTGGCTGTCCACCATCGGTACGGTGCTGTACATCGCTTCGATGTGGGTCAACGGCATTGTTCAGGGGCTAATGTGGCGCGCCTATAACAGTGACGGCAGCCTGACTTACAGCTTTGCCGAATCCGTACTGGCCAGCCATCCCGGCTACATTGTCCGCTTCCTGGGCGGCGCGATGTTCCTGGTGGGTATGGTCATCATGGCCTGGAACGTTTGGATGACTATTCGCAGCAACGAGGAAGAAACCGTACCGGCGGCCGCGGCGGAGGTAGCAGCATGAAACACGAAGTTGTCGAAAAGAACATCGGCTTGATGATCGTCTTTATCATTATCGCCATTAGTTTTGGCGCCCTGGTGGAGCTGGTTCCGCTGTTCTTTCAAAAGCAAACCACTGAGCCCATAGAGGGGCTCAAGCCACTGAACGCGCTGCAGTTGACCGGCCGGGACATCTATATCCGCGAGGGTTGCACTGTATGCCACTCCCAGATGGTTCGCCCCATGCGCTCCGAAACCGAGCGCTACGGTCACTACTCGGTAGCCGGTGAGCACGTATACGAGCACCCCTTTCTGTGGGGTTCCAAGCGCACCGGACCGGACCTGGCCCGGGTCGGCGAACGCTACAGCGACGAGTGGCACCGCGCCCACCTGTACAACCCCCGGGATGTGGTGCCGGAGTCCATCATGCCCTCCTACCCCTGGCTGTTTAACAATGAAATCGACGGCGAGTTGGTAGGCAAGAAAATGGCAGCACTGCGCAAAGTGGGTGTGCCCTATACCGACAGCCAAATTAGCGGCGCCGCCGAAGCGGTGGCAGGCAAGTACGAAATCGACGCGGTCGTAGCGTACCTGCAGCAGCTCGGCACTCTGATTAAGTACAAGCGTTGAGGATCATCATATGGACCAAGACAGCCTGAGAGCCCTCTCCACCCTATTGGTTTTTTTAGCCTTCATCGGCATCACAGTCAGTGTTTACTGGCGGGGTCGCAAATCTTATTTTGACGAGGCCGCCTCCCTGCCCTTTGCCGATGAAGATGTAGACAACAAGCAGCGGGAGAACCGCGATGAGTAGTTTCTGGAGTGCCTGGATCATCGTCTTGACGGTGGTCTCCTTTATCCTGATCGTGTGGCTGTTGTTCAGCAATCGCAAAATCACAGTAGATGAGAACCGTAAAACCACCGGCCATGTCTACGATGGCATTGAGGAGTATGACAACCCACTGCCAGCTTGGTGGATCAAGATGTTTGTCATTTCCATCATCTTCGGTGTCGGCTACCTGATCGCCTACCCCGGGCTGGGGAACTTTCCCGGGCTGCTGAACTGGACCTCTGTGGGCCAGTGGGAAGAAGAAGTCCAGCGCGCCGATCAGGCAAACGCTGAGCTCTATCAGACCTTTATGCAGCAAGACGCCCTGGCCTTAGCCGACGACGACAAGGCCATGCGCATCGGCAAACGCTTGTTTGCCAATAACTGTGCGGTGTGCCACGGCGTTAATGCCGAAGGCAGCTATGGTTTCCCCAACCTGACCGATAACGACTGGCTGTATGGCGGCAAGCCCGATCAGATTCGCCAGTCCATTACCCATGGACGCAATGGAATGATGCCGGCCTGGGAGAGCATGCTGGGCAACGAGGGCTTGGCGGCCATGACTCAGTATGTCCTGTCCTTGTCTGCCGACAATGCCAACAGCAGCGCCAACGCCGAGCCTTCCGCGGCGGCACAGCAATACGCGCAACTCTGCGCCAGCTGCCACGGCGCCGACGGTACCGGCAATCCGATGTTGGGCGCCCCCAACCTCACCGACGATACCTGGCTCTACGGCGGCGACGCCGGGCGCATCAAACACAGCATCGCCAAAGGCCGGTCCGGCAAAATGCCTGCCCACAAAGACATGCTAAGTGCTGAGAAAATCCACTTGTTAACCGCTTATGTGTATCAACTCAGCCAGGACTCACCGCAAACTGCGTCCAGGTAATTGAGGCTTAAGGTTATGAACGCCAATCACCCTTTCGATACCCAGCGCGCCAACGGTGGGGATGCTAATCGGGACCCCGATCGCATCCCCGTTGAGGAGTTTGCGCCCGCCGAGGTATCGGAGATCGATCTGTATCAAAAGCGCGAGAAGATCTACACGCGCAAGATCGAGGGCTTCTATCAACGCTTGCGTACCTTGACCGGCTGGCCACTGTTGGCTGGTTTTTTCCTGTTGCCGTGGTTTAACTGGGACGGACGGCAATCAGTGTTGTTCGACTTGCCGGCGCGGCAGTTTCACGTACTGGGCTTTACCTTCTGGCCACAGGATCTGACCATGCTGGCGTGGGTGTTGATCATCGCCGCTTTTGCGCTATTTGCGGTAACCAACCTCGCCGGCCGGGTATGGTGTGGTTACAGCTGTCCGCAAACCGTATGGACCAGTATGTTCATGTGGATAGAACAAAAGGTAGAGGGCAGCCGCAATCAACGAATGAAATTAGATGCAGCGCCCTGGAGCCTTAATAAGGCGGGTAAAAAAGCCCTGAAGTTATCGCTTTGGTTGGCACTGGCGTTCTACACAGGCTTTACCTTTGTCGGCTATTTCACCCCCATCCACGAGCTGGGCTACGACTTTTACCGATTGGATGTGAACCCCTGGGCAGCGGTCTGGGTGGGTATTTTCACCCTGCTGACCTTCCTCAATGCCGGTTGGATGCGGGAGCAGGTGTGCCAATATATGTGCCCCTATGCACGTTTTCAGTCGGCGATGTTCGATCCCGATACCTTGATCATCTCCTACGACGAAAAACGTGGTGAACCACGTGGCTCCCGCAAACGGCACGACAATCCCAGTGAGCTGGGCCTGGGTGACTGCGTGGATTGCCAACTTTGTGTGCAGGTTTGCCCCACCGGTATCGATATTCGCGACGGTCTCCAGTACCAGTGTATTGGCTGTGCGCTGTGTATCGACGCCTGTAATTCAGTTATGGACAAGCTGGGCTACCAGAAGGGCCTGATTCGCTACACCACCGAAAACAGTCTCGACGGCAAGCCCTCACGGATTATGCGCCCCAGGCTGCTGGGCTATATTGTCGCGGTAATCGTGATGACCGGCCTGCTGGGCTACAAGATCGTAGATCGGGACACACTGGAACTAAGCGTTCTGCGGGACCGGCAGTCCCTCTATGTCGAGAACAGCCAGGGAGGCATCGACAATATTTACACCATTAAAGTCGCCAACAAGACCCAACAATCCCACCGCTATAAACTGTCGGTATCGGCACCCCACAGCCTGGAGTGGATTGGCGCGAAGGAAGTTGAGGTGCTCACTGGTGAAGTGGTGGAACTGCCGGTGAAATTGCGCACTCAACAAGGCGAGGGCCTGCCAACCCATTTTGACGTCACTTTCAATGCCGAACCCATGGACACCGAGGGTGACATTCAGCAAAGTGAAAGCCGTTTCTTCACCCCTGGCCAATCGCGATAGAGACATGCTGTATATGCAGACCCACTCCACTACACCCACTGAGCCACGTCGCTGGTACAAACAATTCTGGCCCTGGTTTTTGATCGCCCTGCCTACGGCGGTGGTAATTGCCAGTATTAGCACTCTGATAATTTCGGTTAAACACGCCGATAAACTTGTCGCCAAGGATTACTACAAAGAAGGGCTGGCGATAAACCGCTATTTGGCCCAGGACCGCCGCGCCGAAGAACTGAACCTCCAGGCCTTCGGCAACATCGACGACCGCGGCAACCTGACTCTTACCGTTAATAGTGGCGACGACTCTCAAACACCGGCCACACTGGGCCAGCAGCTTAAGCTGCGCTGGCAACACCCCACCGACTCCGCGCGGGATTTCACCACAGTGTTGATTCGCGAAGACCGCAATCGCTACGCAGCTCATATCAAGCCAACAGCCAACACTGATCCACTCGGCGGTCGCTGGTATCTGACCCTTGAGGACTTCACTACCGCCAAGGGCTCGGCCCAATGGCGACTTAAATCCCAATATCGGCCAGAACGCAGTGGCCAGATCGATTTTCGCGCCGGGGACCCGCTGTGACGGAGAGCTGTTATCACTGCGGTGAAGATGTGCCATACGGCGTCGCCTTAACCTTGCCGATGGCGGGCGAGACTCGACAGTTCTGCTGCGCCGGCTGTCAGGCGGTTGCCCAATGCATAGCCGACGCGGGCCTTAATGACTATTACCGCCTGCGCACCGAGCGCGCCGCCAAACCGGATGAGGATCGGGCCGACTACCGCCAGTTTGACGACCCCTCGCTACTGGAGGCCTTTTCGCGCCGGGAGGGCGATTACTGGATCAGCCGCTTCAGCATCGGCGGCCTGCGCTGCGCAGCTTGTGCCTGGCTGATAGAAAACCACCTGCCTCACCTACCCGGTGTCGACAGCGTCACCGTCAACCTACAACAGGGACTTGCCACGGTCCGCTGGGATCCCGCTCAGGTCGATGTCAGCGCTATCTTCGAGCAATTTGACCAGCTGGGCTACCAAGCTTTGCCATGGTCCAATGATAACCGCCAGGCTCTTATCCAGGATGAAATGGACAGCCTGCTGCGCCGGCTGGGCGTGGCGGGCATCGGCATGATGCAGGTAGGTATGGTGGCAATCGGGCTTTACGCCGGTGATTTCCAGGGCATTGACGCCGGCACCCGCAACTTGCTTCGGGTATTTAGCCTGCTGGTGGCCACGCCGGTGCTGCTCTATGCTGCACAGCCCTTTTTTCGCAGCGCCTGGCGCAGTCTTAGCCAACGCCACCTGGGCATGGACGTACCAGTTTCTATTGCCCTGGGTTCCGCCTATATAGCCAGCGTGATTGCCACGGTCACCCAGGCCGAACACGTCTACTTCGATACCATCAGCATGTTCACGTTCTTTTTGCTGGTGAGTCGCTACCTACAACTTCGGGTAGAGCAAACTCATTACCGCAGCGGACAACTGCCTCTGTCGGCGAGAAAAATCTCTGCCGTTGGTGACGGAAAATTTGAATGGGTCGCGGTTAAAGATCTGCAGATCGGGGACCTGGTCAGTGTCGCGCCCGGGGAGCTGATTCCCATTGACGGCGTGGTACTGCGTGGACAAAGTAGCGTGGAAACCAGCGCTTTTACCGGCGAGTTTCTCCCTGCCATCGTCGGGCCCGGCGATACCGCACTGGCTGGCAGTGGCAACCTTGATGGCAATCTTGAACTGCGAGTCACCAATGCCGCCAAGGACAGCGCCTGGGCCAAAGTCGATGCCCTGTTGGAGCAAGCTCAAGCCTGCAAGCCCAGGGTGGCACAAATTGCCGACCGCCTCGCCAGCCACTTCGTATTGCTGGTTCTCAGCGTCAGTGCATTAAGCCTGGCGTGGTGGTGGCAGAGCGAGCAGCACTCCGCATTCTTGGTGGCACTGTCGGTACTGGTAGTCAGCTGCCCCTGTGCTTTATCTCTGGCGACTCCCACCAGCTACACCGCAGCCATTCGCGCACTGCGTCATCAAGGGGTAGTGCTGCACAATGGTCAAGTGCTGGAGAATATTCACGGCGTAAGTCACGTGGTATTCGATAAAACTGGCACCCTCACCGAAGGACGCCCCCGCATAACCGCCAGCACCCTGCGCGACGATGTCGATGCCCAGCGAGCCATGAGCATCGCCGCCACGCTGGAACAATACTCACGTCACCCCATCGCATCGGCCTTTGCACACCAGAACCTGCTGGCCACCAGCAATGTTGACGTACACAGTGGCAAAGGCATAAGTGCAATTATCAACGGCGAACGCTACCGGATTGGCAGTGCCGATTTCTGTGGCGTCGCCCCCTCTCGGCACAGTCGCGACATCGACGTGTTCCTGTGTGACGAACAGGGCATCATGGCTCACTATCAACTCGCCGACACCCTCCGCAGCGACGCGGCAGCCTTGGTCAGCTATCTTAGAAGCTGCCATCATCAGGTCACCATTCTCAGCGGCGATCATCACCATCAAGTGGAATACATCGCTAGGCAGCTGGGGCTCGATAGCTGGCATGCGGGGTGCACGGCTGCACAAAAACTGGCCCATATTCATGCGCTTCAGCAACAGGGAGAGCGGGTAATAATGGTGGGTGATGGCGTTAACGATGCGCCGGTCATCGCCGCCGCCGATATTTCTGTCGCCATGACCGACGCCAGTGAACTGACCCGGGCTCAAGCCGATGTGGTGCTATTGGATAACCGGCTTAGCGGCGTAGAGCTGCTGTTTAAAACAGCTCATCGCGGTAGAAGAATTTTGCGGCAAAACCTGGGCTGGGCCCTGGGTTACAACCTGGTTTCGCTGCCTTTGGCAGCAGCGGGCTTGGTACCGCCCTGGTTGGCCGCGTTAGGAATGTCGCTGAGTTCTCTGCTGGTCATCCTTAACGCATTGCGCCTGTCTTCCCCGGCGCGTGATGATCGCCCGAGCCCCAAAGCACTACCCCCGGCTGATACCGTGCTGGAAGGAGTCCCACATGGATAGTCTGGCCATATTGCTGCCTATCGCCCTACTGTTTTTCGGCATTGCCGCCGGCCTGTTCTGGTGGGCTGTCAGCGATAAGCAATACCAGGACCTGGATCGGGAGGGACAGCGAATCCTGTTCGATACCAAGCGGAAGCTCAACACCCAAACACGATCCGAGAACGCCGAACCGCTGGTGTCGTCGCCACACCAGGAGCAACCGCCACGCCGGGAGCAAACGCCACAGCAGGAGCATCAGCGCCATGATGCCTGAAGTGCTGAGTTTTTCTGCTGCTTTTATGCTGGGCTTGGCCGGCAGTCCACACTGCGTTGGAATGTGCGGCGGCATCGCCGGGCTATTAGGGGCCTCTACCCAGGCTCAGCGCACCAGCGCCCCCTCAGGTGGCGTCGCTGCTACCTCTGCAAGGGCGTCAATGATAACTAGCAACATCGGTCACGGCATTCACTACAGCCTGCTTTTTCAGGTGGGCAGAATCACTAGCTATGCCATGCTGGGAGCGCTGTTAGCCACTGGGGTGCAGTTGTTTGGCAACGCTGCAGAATCAGCGCTACCACACATAGGCCGTATTTTACGCTGGTCGGCCAGCGGCATGCTGATCATTATGGCGCTATCCATCGCGGGCTGGGGTGGACTATCCAGGCGCCTGGAAAAGATGGGCGCGACCATCTGGGCCCGACTGCGGCCGGTCAGTCGTCACCTGTTGCCGGTAGACAGCAACGGCAAAGCGCTTGCCATTGGCGGGCTATGGGGATTGATGCCCTGCGGGATGATTTACAGCGCCCTGGCTTGGGCGGCACTAAGCGCCAACCCACTGCATTCAGCTGCCTTAATGGCCTGCTTTGGTCTCGGCACTGCACCGTCAATGCTGGGTATCGGCGGCATCAGTGGCAGTTTCAAATCGGCATTGCGGCGTCCAGGTTATCGCCTGCTGTTTGCCGGGCTACTCATTGCCCTGGCTATTTTGCCACTGCTAGACCTGGGTCCAGTCGCTACCGCCCATCATCACTAAAACTCAATGCAGCTTCAAACGCGGCCGCAACAATCGGTTAAACCGGCCCGCCAGCAACAACATCAGCGTTCGCGGCCAACCGTACAGTGCCGCTTGATGCATGCGATAAAGGCTGACGTACATCATCCGCGCCAGCCATCCCTCTACAAAAAAGTTTCCACCCCGCAGGCTACCCATTAGCTGCCCCAGAGCAGAGTAGCTGGACAGCGATACCAAAGAGCCACGATCCCGGTACTGAAATGCTTTTGGCGTTTCTCCAACCTGTAAGCGGCGAAAGGTCTTTGCCAAGTGTTGCGCTTGCTGTTGAGCCGACTGAGCCCGTGGCGGAACAATGCGATCCTCTCCCAGCGGACAGGCACAGCAATCCCCCATAGCATAGATATGCGGGTCGCTGGTTTGCAGGGTGGAATTTACCTTCAACAGGTTGCCGCGGGTCGTTTCCAAATCCAGATCAGCCAGTAATGGCGGCGCCTTGATTCCCGCCGCCCAGACCTGTAACCCTGCCTCAACCAGACTACCATCTTCGGTCACCATGTATCCGTGATGCACCTCTTTGACCATAGTCGATACTTTGACTTCCACCCCCATGCGTTCCAGCTCTTGCTGAGCATTGGCCGCCAAGGTTTCCTTGAGGGCCGGCAATAATCGTGGACCCGCTTCAAGCAGTTGCACGTTCAAGCGCTTGCGATCCAAGTTGTCATGACCGTACTGCTTGAGCAGGGATACGGCGTGGTGTAATTCGGCGGCCAGCTCGACACCTGTGGCACCGCCCCCCACAATTGCAATGGAGATAGGCTTGTCTTCGTAGTTGGCTTGCAGGCAATAGTTGAGAAAGGTGTCATGAAAACGGTCGGCCTGCTGACGGGTATCGAGAAAAAAGCAGTGTTCTTTAACACCCGGTATCCCAAAATCGTTACCGACACTGCCAATCGCCAACACTAGGTAGTCATAGTCCAAGCGCCGCTCTGGCAGTATTTGCTTACCCTCCTTGTCGGTATGGGCGGCAAGGATCAATTGTCGCTGTTTGCGGTCAACGCCCGACATTGCTCCGAGAAAAAAGTGATAGTGATTCTGGTAAGCGTGGGCTCGATAGTCCACCGCGTCCAAATCGGCGTCGATCGCGCCGGTCGCTACTTCATGGTAACGGGGCTTCCAAATATGGCTGGCGCTGCTGTCCACCAAGCTGATGTGGGCCCGGCCCTTTTTACCTAGACTACGCCCTAGATAGGTGGCAAGCGGTAAGCCGCCAGCGCCACCACCGACAATAACAATACGCATAGTCATAATTTTGGCTCCAACAAGTAATATCTCGCTGTGCAGGGCATTTGCCCGAATCGTTGTTGGTGTCCGTTGCAGAGGGGAATCAAGGCTGCTCAATGCTGGCTATAGAGTACTCATGGCCCACTAAGCATGACACGGGTCGCCAGCTGAATCTCCCGAAGGAAGCCCGCCAGGGCGGTGATCAGCGAGACCATGGCGAGTACGAAGAGCGCCGCCACCACCATACCACTGTGCCAATCGGCCACCGCACTGATGAACAGGATGGCAATGACCAAGCAAACAAACAGCGCTGCCACTGTGGCGAAACCGATAGCCCGATGCACGACTCTGCCACGCTTGGCCAGTATGCCCAGCTCCCAGTCGATCTGCAGCTGCCTCTCCGCCTTGACGTTTTCCCGCCGGGCGTGAAGCTCACGGGAGCGGTCCACAATGCGGGCCAGACGCGTTGCCAGCACATTGAGGATGGCGCCGATACCGGCAAGCAGAAAGACCGGCGCAACGGCCTGCTGAATCGCATTGGTGATGGGAACCACACCGAGTTCAGTTGTCATGGAGGTCCTTTCTTATCTCGAGCTTATCTCGGGCTTATCTCGGGGAATCATGCGTTACAGCTTGATAAAAACGTCTTCGCCTTCGCATTCAATCGGGAAGGTCTCTACAGCTTGGGGCGGCTTACCCAAAGCAATCATTTTCTGGGTCCAGCCTGGGACCGGCACACCCAGCAATTTTTTGGTCCAGTCGATATTCTCGCCGGTCAACAAATCGAAACTGGAACCGTGGAAAGGGCAGGTCACCATACCGTCACAGATTTTGCCTCTGCCCAATGGCAGCCCGAGGTGGGGACAGCGGTTCTCCAACGCGGCAAACTGGCCGTTAACCTTGGTCAGCAATACTTTTCGGCCGTGGGTGTTTACTTTGACAAACTCCCCTTCACGAACATCGTCGATATGGGCCACTCGAATTCGCTCCATTCCCCTTCCCTCTCTTTTCATTAAAAATCAGCAGGTTAAGCGTGCACCAGCACTATAGTATAGGCAGCGCCGTTTTGTTTACTGGAGATTTCATTACAAAGCTTGAGTGTACGCCGGTGACCCCTTCAATTCGAGTAATTCTCTCCAACAACAGCGACTGAAACGCGTCCATGTCTGCCACGATAACCTTGAGCAAATAATCCGCATCCTGGCCGGTAATCAGATGACATTCCAGAATTTCAGGACAAGCTGCCACGTGCTTTTCAAAGTTGGCAAAGCGCTCAGGGGTATGGCGGTCCATACTGATTTGGATAAAGGCCATCAGGTTCAAACCCAGCGACCGCGCCTCTAGCAGTGCGCGGTATGCCCGAATCAATCCGGACTCCTCCAGGCGCCGCACCCGCCGGAGACAGGGGGAAGGCGACAAACCAATGCGGTCCGCCAACTCCTGGTTACTAAGCCGACCATTGTCTTGCAGAACTTCGAGAATCTGCTTATCGTAGCGATCCAGATTCATGATTAATTCTCACAAAAAGTCTAAATTAGAATTTTATACCACTATTTAACAATTTATTAGCACATCTCGCCTTTTAGACCGAAAAAAACCAAAACATCGCAATCCTCTGCGCCTGAGCTTTGTTTACACTGTGCAACATGGAGCTACCCCTCCAGAACTCGCTCCCAGCGCTGGCACAACCCCGCCTCCCGCTGGCGAGCCTGGCGGGCCGCCACCCCGGCCCGCCGGTAGGCAACAACGCTGAAGATCCAGCACTGAGCCAGATTACTGCCAACTTTGATACCCACAGGACAAGACAATGAGCTTTGCCAAAGGATTTAACCACCGCAAATACAAGGCCACCCCGACCGTCGCCCTGAGTGACCGTCAATGGCCCAACAACACCATCGACAGCGCTCCCAAGTGGTGTTCCGTCGACCTGCGCGACGGCAACCAGGCACTGGTCGAGCCGATGACTGTCGAGCAAAAATTGCGTATGTGGGACCTATTGGTAAAGCTGGGCTTCAAAGAAATTGAGGTGGGCTTCCCCTCTGCTTCCCAGCCGGACTTTGACTTTGTACGGGCCTTGATTGACGGCAATCGCATCCCTGACGACGTCACTGTGCAAATCCTGGTGCAGGCCCGGGAAGAGCTGATTGCTCGCAGCTATGAAGCGCTGGAAGGTGCCAAACGCGCCATCATCCATGTGTACAACTCCACCAGCCCGGTGCAGCGGGAGCGGGTATTCGGTATGGACAAGGCGGGCATTAAGGACATTGGTGTCCAGGGCGCCCGCTGGGTCAGGGAGTACGCGGAAAAGTACCCCAACACCCAATGGTCCTTCCAGTATTCTCCGGAGAGCTTCAGTAGCACCGAAGTGGAGTATGCCACCGAGGTATGTGATGCCGTGATTGAGGAATGGCGGAGCACCGGCAACCCCATCATTATTAACTTGCCCGCTACAGTGGAATGC
The DNA here is from genome assembly GCF_016132545.1 of Spongiibacter nanhainus. Taxonomy (GTDB): domain Bacteria; phylum Pseudomonadota; class Gammaproteobacteria; order Pseudomonadales; family Spongiibacteraceae; genus Spongiibacter; species Spongiibacter nanhainus. The sequence continues at coordinate 1,217,348 of NZ_CP066167.1, read as the reverse complement.
GCCAGCCCCAATGTCTTTGCCGATCAGGTGGAGTGGTTCTGCCGCAATGTGAAGCACCGCGAGGATATCGTGGTGTCGCTTCACACCCACAACGACCGTGGCTGCGCGGTGGCCGCCGCCGAGCTGGGCGTGATGGCCGGCGCCGACCGTATTGAGGGCACGCTGCTGGGTAACGGCGAGCGCACCGGCAACATGGATATTGTCACCATGGCGATGAACCTTTACAGCCAGGGTGTGGATCCCATGTTGGATCTGTCCGGTATGGACGAAATTATCGCCGTGGCGGAATACTGCACCAAAATTCCTCTGCATCCCCGCCACCCCTACGCTGGGGATCTGGTGTTCACTGCATTCTCCGGCAGCCACCAGGACGCCATCCGCAAATGTTTAAGCAAACAGGGCGACGATGAACATTGGCAGGTTGCCTACCTGCCCATCGACCCAGCTGACCTGGGCCGCAGCTACGAGGCGGTTATTCGCATTAACAGTCAGTCAGGCAAAGGTGGCGTGACCTGGGTATTGGAGAATGACTACGGCCTGAACCTGCCTCGCTGGATGCAAATTGATGCCAGCCGTAAGGTCCAGGCCCAAGCAGAAGCCATTTCCGGGGAAGTCAGCCCACAGCAAATCTGGGAGCTGTTTGAGAGTAGCTATCTTAAACCCGTGGATGGCTGTGCCATGCAAGACTTTGCCATCAGCCAAAACAACGCCGAAAACGACGGTCAGGACATGCTGAAGCTGCACTTCAATTATGGCGGCAAGAAGATTCAGCTGACTGGACAGGGTAATGGCGCCATTAGCGCCTTGGTCAACGGCTGGCAGGATCACTACGGCGACAACGTGGAAATCCTCGACTACAGCGAGCACGCCCTCAATGCCGGCACCTCGTCACAGGCTATTGCCTATGTGCTGCTGTCGGTTAACAACACCCGCTATGTCGGCGTGGCGGCCCATCGGGATGTGGTCAGTGCCTCCCTGCAGGCGGTCATCAATGCGGCGGCACAATCCCAATCCGAGGCGGCCGGCGCCCAGCGCAAGGCAAGCTAGGGGACCCTGACGGACAATCACGGGGTGGCGTGCCACCCCAAGCCCCCATATCCCGGCTACAAGAGGGCCCTTTACAGGCCCTTCAACTGCCCTCTTTTCTCTTCTCTCAACTTTTCGTAGCGCGTCTTCTGCTCAGGCGTGAGAAGCTTGTAAAACTCGTACTGGGTTCTCAGCACCGCTCCGGTGCTTCCTGCAGCCACTTTACCGGCCCGGTTGCTCATCTTGGAAATATCGTCCAATGACAGTGTTGCCAGATCGATAGCCGCCATATCGTTGCGCAAGGTCAAAGTCGATTGTTGCAGCTTCTTAATCCGATCTGCGTAGTTTTGAATCAGTTTATTCACCTCTTTTTGCTGGGCGTCGGTGAGCTCCAACTGCTGAGCCAGCTGCTGCATACGCTGAGCCGGGGCACCTCCCGCCTGAGCCAGGGAGACAGTCGCCCCCATGGTGCAGACACCAGCCAATAGCAGTGACGAGGTCCATTTCTTTACGTTCATATACTTGTCTCCAACTGATAATTTTGCGCAATAGCACGCTGAAATCGGCCATCAGCGCAGCAAGAGCGAATTTTAACGCTCAGCAATCAACGATGCACTCTACGCCTGACACTATGGAGACAGCGAGCGCGACCCGAAGTTTAGCGCTTACACATGCAGAAGATCCCCAATCAGGTCTGGCGGGAAGCCCCGCTGCTGAAAAAAGCGGGCACGGCGGGCCACATCCCGGCGATCAGCACATTCTTGGCCCCGGTATTTTTTTTCATTAAGACGACAGAGAGCCTGCCACCAATCCAGCGGTAGCTCATCCCACACTTCCGCAATGACGCCCTCGGCCACCCCCCGTTGCCGCAACTCTGCCCGCAGCCGCAGCGGCCCAAAGCCCGCTTCGCTGCGCATCCTGGTGTAGGACTCACAGAAACGCCGGTCACTGAGCAGACCGTCGCGCTCCAGGCCATCCAAAACTTCCGGGGTGTCTTCCTCGCAAAATCGGCGCGCCAGCTTGGTCGCTAGCTCACGCCGAGAATGCTCCCGCCGAGCCAGCAAATCCATGGCCGCGCGGCGAATTTGAGGGGTTAAATCCACACTATCTTTGTGGTTATTGCTCATTTTTGCGGAAATGCGAAATATGTCACACGAAATGCGCTAAGCCCTTAGGGCAACTACCTATTTTTTTTAAACCGGCATGCGACCAAAGTAGACACATGGCCGAGAGGGAATCTCACGAGGTTCGGTCAACATTTACCAAACCCAAACCCAGAGGATGCATCATGAAAAACTTTATTACCAGCCAAATTGTAAAACTTAAAAATGACGAGCGTGGCGTCAGCGCGATTGAATACGCGGTAATGGCTGCAATTCTGGTAGCAGTTATCGTATTCGCTGTAGCCCTTATCGGCGACCCGAACGATGCCACTGTTGGTATGGGTAAAGCCTTTACCGATATCAAAACAGAGCTCGAGTAACTACATAACCAACAGCAGGGAAGCGTTGCCCTGGAGGCTATATGGCGCTCTACTGGTGTAGCCTCGTGCTACTGGCGTGGATCGGAGCCAGGGATTGGCGGCAGCGGCGGATTACCAATACATCGCTGCTCCTTCTCTCTATTCCAGGCTTGGTGTACGCGGGCTTTTTCGGTGGGCCGGCCTGGCAGCAGGTGGGTCTGAACCTGCTTATCGGACTCGCCCTCACCCTCCCTGGATATATACGTGGCGTCGTAGGCGGTGGCGATGTAAAGCTAATGGTGGCAGTAGCGCCCCTATGGCCACCGCTGACCCTATTGGTCATCTTCGCAGCGGGTACCATAGCGGTTGCTTTAATGCTGCAGTTTTGCCGTTATATGCAACAACATCCGGGCAGCGTCATAGAAGGAAACGCACCCCGCCTTGGCGCACCCTGCAGCCACAATCCCGCCTGTCTAGAAGCGCCCGGCGGAGCCAGTGGAAAGGATACCTTCGGCTTACCCTTGGGGTCGGCAATAGCCCTAGGGGCTCTGTTGATGCACGTCGGTACTACTGTGTATTCCACTTTTTTTGGTCTTACTTGAGTGTATCGCCTGAAGGGGAAACAAGTTATGAATATCAAAGGCCACTATGGTAAGGCCACAAGCAAACAAACAGGCGCTGTCGCCATAGAGTTTGCACTGATTTTTCCGGTCTTTTTTATCCTGATTTATGCCATCGCTGCGTATAGTCTGGCTTTTCTTACGGTTCAAAATTTCACCTACGCCAGCGAAGAGATACTTCGTGTCGCCATCGCCTGTGAAGATTGCGAAACCGCCGTCGAGTGGGAGGACCACATTCAAGACACCATAGACGGCATTTCCCCCGGAACCGGCGTCGAGAACGGCGTCGATGAGAATGGGAATGCCACTATCCCTAGCCTGATTCATTTTGCTGAAGCCGACGAGCTCACCACCGCGATTTCTTGCACCGAAAGTACGGAGGTAATCTGCGAGTTAAGCTTCAGCGCCGCCCCCCGCTTACAGGCTATAAATCTCCCCGGCTTGGGGCCGATGCCGAGTCTGCCAGCCGCATTGGTCGGCAAGGCCAGCCTTCTAATGTGACCAAGAGAAGTAGAAAGTGAGAACAGCTTCTCAACCTCCTTCTCAACTATACGTACACACCACAATACAAGTGCAACGACACACCCCCTAATCTTAGTGACACAGAGTTCAGAATTCCGACGCGCTCCACCCAACGGGCTCTAATCAATGCAAAGGACACGAAGATGCAAGCCAGAACACTAAAGATCATCGCGGCATTACTCATCATCAGTGCACTGTTTATGGGTATTATTGGCTACAAGATCAGCCAACAGGAAATCAAGCGGGTAGAGCCAGCGACTGCCACCAGCACCTCTAGCGACTATGTGTACGCTCAAAAACTGCTGGTCACAACCCGTACCCTGGCACGGGGAGACACCCTGACCGCAGAAGACCTCACGTTGACGCCCTTCCCTATCAAAGTCGACGACAGTTTTAACCGCATTGGCGATGTGGTGGGTAAAACCGTCGAATTCGATATCGCAAAAGGTGATGTTCTTCGACCATCGCACTTCGAAAAACAAAGCACTCTTACTCAACTGATTGAGCCGGGACACCGGGCATTGGCAGTTAAAGTTGATGAGGTCGTAGGTACCGGCGGCTTTCTCAAACCGGGCGATCATGTTGACGTCATCTTCTCCGCTAGAGCCTCCAAGGAAACTTACGACAAGAGCCTGTCCCGTCGAATTCTGCGCAATGTAAAAGTCCTGGCTTTTGGTGAGGAGGTCGAATCCGAGCGACCTGAAGTGACTACTCCAGAAGAGAAAAAGAACCAACGCAGTGGCAGAGAAGACGGCAAGAAAAGCCGCTCGGCAGTTCTCCAAGTTTCAGAGAAAGACGTCAACAAGCTGATTTTGGCTGAAGAGCGCGGCGAACTGCGCTTGGTGGCAGTAGGTGAGGCCGATCTCGCCCACCTCGACAACGGCCAAAGCGACGAACTGACATCAGACGACGCAAATATCGAAGATGATGCTACTTTTATTAAGGCAGTAACTGGCTTAACTCCACCGCCGAGACCGAAATCAGTTTACGTCTATAACGGCGATAAAGTCGAAACAGTGCGAGTACCAAAATAATGACACGGGTGCAAACGAATTATACAGGAGTCCAACACATGAAGTACGGATGGCTGTCTAGCATACTCTTACTGATATGTATGGCTGTATCAGCGCAGAGTCTGGCCGCAACACCCTATAAAACGCTGCGACTCAATGTCGGCGAACAGATGCCTCTGTCTACCAAGTACAGCGTAAAACGCAGTGCTATTGGTAACCCGGAAGTTGCGACTTTAAAAGTACTAAATTCACGTGAGTTTCTACTGACTGCCAAACAGCTTGGTTCTACCCAGCTACTGCTCTGGCAAGGCAGCACAGAGCCTACAGTGTTTCGAATCGATGTCGTCCCAGCTGCCGCTCCGAGCAGTACCGCTGGGGTAGCGATTGATGCCCGAGGTGATCGCATTGTCCTTGAGGGGCAACCGGCATCCCTAAGTCAGCACAGCAATCTGCTTGGCTCAGTCGGCGAAAACGTAATTGACAACACGGTGCAAAGCGGTGCGATCCAGGTGCAAACCGATATTAAGATCGTTGAGTATAGCCGCTCTCAACTGAAACAAATTGGCACCGCTTTTGCCGGCCTCGGTGGTGACACATCTGTCGCAGTGGGCTCAACTGGGCTTCTGCCAATCCTTAGTGGCGACGGCCCTGTAGGGCAATTGGTCAGCGGAATTGCCACTGGCACGTCTGCGTCTTCAATCTTGGTTGGGCATGCCACTGACTCTTTCCGCGCAGCTGTTAATGCGCTGCAACAAAACGGCTACGCGTATACCCTCGCCGAGCCCTCGCTGGTCAGCCTCTCCGGGCAAACAGCCAGCTTCCTGGCGGGCGGCGAGTTTCCCTATCCGGTCTCCAACCGGGATGGCCAAGTACAGATAGAGTTTAAAGAATTTGGTGTTCGCCTGAGGTTGACCCCTACAGTACTCAGCGAGAACAGCATTATGCTCAAAGTGGCACCAGAAGTCAGTGACCTGGATTTTACCAGCGGTGTCCAAGCTAGCGGTGTTGCCGTCCCATCTCTACGAGTTCGCCGTACCGACACGGCTATCCAACTGGCCCCCGGGGAGAGCTTTATCATCAGCGGGCTTATTAGCCGTAGCACTTTCAACAACGCTGATCGGGTTCCGGGTCTGGGAGACATTCCCATCCTGGGTTCCCTGTTCCGCTCCACTCGCTTTGAACAAGAGGACAAGGAGCTAGTGATGATTGTGACCCCTCACCTGGTGAAACCACTGGCGAGGGAAACCCAGCTCGTCGAATTACCCGGTGACAGTTACAAGCACTACACGCCCTCTTTCGGCGATATGCTTTTTGGCGACCCCATGAAGGGCGATGACAAAGCAGGTAAGCGTCAATCTAAGGCTGCTGTGGGCTTTTCCAACTAGCCCCCAAGGGGAGGTATAGCGCCATGAGAATTATCGAACGCAGAACTCCGCAAAAACGCCTGGCCAGTCCAGAGGATCACGAAGGCCTCAAGGCTGCCATGCACCAGTTTGTCATCGATCGTATTGAGGATGACAAGGTTATCTATGACGATAATCAGCGCAAGCTAGAGGAAGCCATCACCGCTTACATGCGGCAGTACTGCCGGATCTATGAAATCAACATCGGCCGGGAACAGTTTAATCAGCTGGAGAAAGAGCTGCTGGACGAAATCGTCGGTTACGGTCCGCTTCAGGCACTGCTCGAAGACCCGACCATCAACGACATTTTGATAAATAGCCCTAAAGAGATCTATATAGAGCGGCGCGGTGTGTTGGAAAAAACCGACCTGCGCTTTTTAGATAATCGGCACGTACTGCGGGTTATACGCCGAATGATCTCACCACTGGGTCGCCGTATCGACGAGTCCAGCCCAATTGTAGACGGTCGCTTGGAAGACGGGTCCCGTATCAATGCCATCGTCCCTCCTTTGGCTTTAAATGGCCCCTGTTTGTCTATTCGGAAATTTCGCAAGGACCCACTGCGAGCAGAAGAGCTTATCGCCAGCGGTTCGGTGACTGAAGATGCCCTACAATACTTAACGGAAAGGGTAGAAAAACGCACTAACCTACTAATCAGCGGTGCCACAGGTTCGGGTAAAACCACACTGCTCAACATCCTCAGTCAGTATATTCCCAAGACTGAGCGCATCGTCACCATTGAAGATGCTGCGGAACTGCAGTTGCGAAATGGCCACGTTGTCCGCCTGGAAACGCGCCCAGAGAATAACGAGGGTGTCGGTGAGATTTCTGCCCGAGAACTGGTTAAAAATGCTCTTAGGATGCGACCAGATCGAATCATAGTCGGCGAGAGCCGCGGTGGCGAGGTCGTTGATATGCTGCAGGCGATGAACACGGGCCACGCCGGTTCCATGAGCACCGTTCACGCTAACTCCGCCAGAGACGCCGTAACTCGCTTGGAGATGATGGTGGGGATGTCAGGTTTTAAAGGCTCGAGTGAACTTATCCTGAAAATGATCGGCAGTGCTCTGGATATGATTGTGCATATTGGCCGCCGCAGCGACGGCATGCGCCGAGTGATGCAAATATCAGAGCTTAAGGTCATCGATAACGAGATTCGCCTTAAAGATATTTACCGCTTCGACGACGAAGACAACTGCCTGAAACGCGTTGAAGAGGCGGAACCGGTACCGTTGCTCGAAAGCGCGGCTTTTTAACAGGGATTGACGTGATGATCTGGGTAGCATCAGCACTATTACTTGCGGGACTCGGGTTTGTGGTCATGATATTAATCAGTGACGACAGCGATGATATCGATAAGGGCGAGGAACTGCACCGGGAAAAGCAAGGTAAGACGCCGGCATTCATCGAAAGTTATCTACAGGAAAATGCTGTCGAAGTTCCCCCGCAGGTTGTCAACGCCGTACTGGCAATACTAGTCAGTGCCATGGTGGTTTGTATCGTGGTACTGCCCTGGAAGTACGCTTTATTGGCTGTGCCGTGTGTCCCCGGTATTGGCATCATCATCGTCAAGATTACCGGTTCCTACCGTCGCCAGAAGATGCTGGAGCAGCTGCCCTCATTTATCAATCAAGTCACACGACGACTCTCCGCAGGTATCAGTGTCGAGAACGCCATCTCCGATTCAGTTGAAACCCTGGAACGTCCTCTTGGTACAGTGATGCGCAGGGTGGTTCGCCGGGTACGAATCGGCACAGAACTCCATCAGGCTTTTGAAAGAGAAGCCCGCCACAATCAGGTACACGAGTTCGACATGCTAGCTACCGCACTGAGGATCAATGAGCAGTACGGGGGAAGTATCCGCAATATTCTCGACGACATTGTCGACATTCTTCGTATGCAAGATGCCGGTAAACGGGAGCTAAGCGCGATGACAGGCGAGACGCGCTTTACCGCCGTTGTACTGGCCATTATGCCACCGCTTATCGCCGGTTATATGTTCGTCAACAATCCAGATTTTCTATTAAACATGTGGGCCAACCCAGGCGGCCAAAAGATTCTTATCGCCGCCGTAGCTTTTCAGGTTATGGGCATGGTGGCAATCTGGCGAATGGTTAAAAACATCGACGCCTAAGGAGACGATGAGTGGAAGCCTATCATTTTTACTACATTATCGGTGCCTTGATACTGTGCACCGCCCCCGTATTGCTGTTGGCCTTCGCTCACGTGGATGGTGAGAACAAGCAGGAAAAGCCTGACTTTGACTTCAGCTCCAAAGATGTATGGCGGCAGTTGCGGGAAGAAAACACCCACCTCGCGTCACTGTCTCAACTGTTACGTCGCGCCGGTATCTTTGGTGCAGATGACCAAATTAAGGCCATCTCACTCAGCGTCGTCGCCATCGTCCTGATCGCGCTTGGTTTGGGTATCTACAGCTTCTTTGTAAACATCCCCTCCACAATGATATTGGTTGTCATTACAGGAGGCTTATTCGTACTTAGCTACTTTGCCTACTTCCTGTTAAAGCAGCTCGCTGACGCACGGCAGGAGAAACTGGATAGAGAAACACTCATGCTAGTTCAGACCACCCGCATGCTGTGGCGTGTCGGTCTATCTCTTCCCAAGACTATGGCCATTATATGCGACCAACTTCGGGAGTTGGCACCAACCTGCTCTCAGGAGCTGCAGTTGGCAGTCAATAAGATTGAAGCAGGCCAAAGCCAAGAGGAAGCACTTTACGACCTTATCAACAGCACCAGCGCTGAAGGCTTCAAAGAATACCTAATTGTTATTCGCCAGCAGTCCATTACCGGTGGCAGCATAGATAAATCCCTCGATGAGCTTTACAAACTACTTCAAAATCGCCGCAGGCTGGCGCTAATGGAAAACGTTAACAAAATGTCCGGCAAAATGTCGCTCGTCATGATGGCTTTTTTATTTCCGGCCCTCCTGATCGTCGTGGCGGGACCCGCTTTTCTGAATATATCCATGGCATTGAACGGTAACGGCTAAAGGGACATAGATATGAAATTCACTCTAAAGCATGTGCAGCGCAGCCTAGTGCTAGTGTCCAGCACACTCCTGTTTGCCTGCGCTTCGGTGGGCACAGCCCAACAAGCGAATGCGGTGAGCTGTGAAACCAAAATCAGCAAGAATTACCGGGTAAAACTTGAGCTTATAGAAACTAAGGTAGCGCAGCGCCAGTTTTATGCAGCACTGGCGTATTTGGAGCAAGCTCCGCCCTATCCAAAAGTACTGAAGCTACGCGGCGACGCACAACGCAACACCGGGCAACTGAAAGATGCTTATGACAGCTATAGGGACCTAAGCCTGACCTGCCTCAGCGCCTATGGTCACGCCGGCATGGCCAAAATTCACGCCATGGAGGGTCGAATGGAACAGGCCCATCAACTTATGCAAAAGGCCAGACGCAGTCAGCCTACCAATCCAGATATACGCAACGACTATGGGTTTATTCTATTGGCCCACGGAGATTACCAAGCAGCTCAGCACGAATTTATGACGGCGCTTCAGCTCCACGCCAAACACCCTATCGCCATACGCAACATGGTGATGAGCCTGATTCTGGATGGCGACCGGGAAACCGCCGTCACTATGGCCAAAAACAATGGTATTGAGCCTGCAGAATTTAACGGCCTAATCGACCAAGCTCGACAATTTCGCAAACCGGCTCTGGTCAACAAACAGCACCTGGAAAAGGGAAGAAACCTATGAAAACCACCATTCTATTCGGCTCGCTTCTAGCGTTATCCATTAACGTTGCCCTTGCACAGCCCGAAGGTAATTCCGGGTCCGCTCCCAAACTGACAGCAACTGCTAAGTTGCTGCAGCAGCAGCGCTCGGGAAACAATGCCAGCCAGGAGGAACAGTACTTGGACGGAAAGGTACGCGCCAACATCTACACTCGTTATGTAGAAAGCTTCACTCACGGCATTCCCGAACGTTTTACTGAGGATTCCTTCACCTCTGAGGATTGATCCCATGTTTATGCGCCGACGTCAATACACAACAAGTAGACGCACGCAATCCGGCGTTGCCGCACTTATGGCCGCCGTCTTGTTGTTTTCTATGGTAGCGTTTATGGCGTTGGTAACAGATACTGGTCGGCTCTATTTCGAAAAGCGGTCGCAGCAGAAGGACACCGACTTAGCAGCGCTAGAGACTGCATTGCGGTATTGCCGTAACCAGACAATGGATGATGCAGCGCTCGATTTGGCTGCTGAAAATGTCATGGCCCGCAACAATTACAAAGGCAGCTTTGAAGACGGTGGCGACAGCACGATCAATGCGACCTTAGTTGGTGAAAACGGCGTAGAGGTTGTGGTCACTCGGCAAATTACCCCGTCCTTATTTGAAAGAATGATGAACCTTGACAACGACCCCATCATTCTCACCACCACGGCAAGAGCAAATGCCTGCGAACCCACAGCACAGCTCACCATACGCAGCCAAATTTTATCTGTAGACACAGAAAAATCAGATCTGCTCAATGCTCTCTTAGGGGGTCTGCTGGGAACGACCCTGAGTTTAGACGTCGGTGGCTGGCAAAGCCTGCTGGATACCAACCTGAACTTACTGAGCTATTTGGACGAAGCGGCCTTAAGCCTAGGCATAGAGGCGGGAGATTACGATACCCTGCTGGCCACAGACATTTCTGTCTACGACCTGCTCGACTTGTCAGCTGATGTTTTACAGGCAGGAGGAGATACCGTCGCTGTCAATGCGATTCGTGATATTGCGCTAGCGGTGCCAGGCATGACGCCACTGGTCCAGTTGGGCGAACTCATTAAGGTGCAAACTGGCAGTGAGGAAGCTGGCTTGGACGCGGATTTGCAAGTGATGCAGCTCGTACAGGGAGCCATACAGCTTGCAAATAACAAATCTGGTGTCGAAGCCGAACTGGACATAGATCTTGGCGTTGCTACGGCCTACCTGAGAGTCAGGGTCACAGAGCCCCCCGCATTCTCTGCAATTGGCAACCCACAGATGGCGAGTGAAGCGCCCTATGGCAATAATGCTATTTTCGCGAGAAATGCCCAGTTGCGGGCCTTTGCCTCCGTCGAGTTGCCGTTGGCCAGCGGCCTCAATGCGCTACTGGACAACCCCGTGCTGACTGGCATCACCGATCTGGTCAATGACGTATTATCCCTGGATATCATCGATATTCTTACTGGTCTCACGTGCATAGTCTATTGTGAGCGCTACGAGGAAGTGACCGACATTGACATCCTATCTTCGCCTCGGGTCGATTTGGTGGTCACCGCCGGCGAAGGTGAAGCTCGCGTCACCGATTACAATTGCGATGACGCTACTGATAGTAAGACCCTGGATGTCTTGGCAAAATCCTCCGTGGCGACAGTGACGCTGGGCAATATGGGTGCCGATAAATATATTGCTGCCGATAATGCCATGGGCTCCGCTCCCTATGATGTCGACCCGGTTCCTATCTTGGATATCGGTACAATCAGCGTTAAGTACTGGTGTACTCTCGCCCTAATCTGTTCCACGGAATACCTATCGGGAGGAAGCTGGGTTTCAGACCGTTCGCTGGCCGATCGCAACCCCTATGTCGGAGGTGGCGTGGCTCTGCGCATCGGCAGCGAAGACCCTGTACAAGACGATTTACAGACAGCAGTAGAAGGCACACTAACCTATGAAAACTCTCCTTCGGAGGACTATCTTCCTAAGGTCAATACAGGATTTGGTGAGGAAGCTTACCAATCGATCGAATCCGCTGGACTTGTGACCGATATCAATAGCCTACTAACGGACATTGACTTGGTGTACTACACCCCCGATAGCGGCAACATTGGCAATAACGGCCTGGGAACGCTACTGGCTCTTGTGGGATCGGTAGTCAATACTTTGGTGGACGGTCTTACCGATGCTATTGCGCTTGTATTGGGGCCTCTATTAGATAGCCTGCTGAACGAAATATTAGGTCTTCTTGGTGCCACCCTTGCAGAAACTGAAGTAGGCGCAGCGCTTACTTGCGAGAACGATACTGTTAGACTCTCTCGATAAACCCTGACTATCTTACCGCTCCACTAAAAAGAGCACCGGAATTTAGAGTAATAATGACCTTCGACGACTACCTAACCATCATGGCCAAAAACGCCGGTTCTGATCTATTCCTCAGTACCGGCGCCCCGCCCTGCGCCAAGTTTCACGGCCAAATCAAACCCCTGGAAAAACGCGCACTGGGTCCCGGCGAGATCCGCGATATTGCCACTAGCATCATGGACGCCGATCAGCGGGAGGAGTTTGAGCACGAGCTGGAAATGAACCTGGCCTATAGCATCCCCAAGGTAGGACGCTTCCGGGTGAATATTTTCCGTCAGCGCAACGAAGTCTCTATTGTGGCGAGGAACATTGTCACTGATATCCCTAATGTCGACACCCTGGGTCTGCCCCCGATTCTCAAAGACGTCATTATGACCAAGCGGGGCCTGGTGCTGTTTGTCGGTGCAACCGGCTCGGGTAAGTCCACCTCCCTGGCGGCGCTGATCGATCACCGCAACTCCAACACCAGCGGTCATATCATCACCATTGAAGACCCCATTGAATTTATCCACCGCCATAAAAAGAGCATCATCAACCAGCGTGAAGTGGGCATGGACACCCGCAGTTTTCACGCGGCGCTAAAAAACACTTTGCGCCAGGCCCCGGATGTTATCCTGATTGGCGAGATCCGTGACCGGGAAACCATGGAGCACGCCATCGCCTTTGCGGAAACCGGCCACCTCTGTATCTCAACCCTCCACGCCAACAATGCCAACCAGGCGCTGGACAGGATTATCAACTTCTTCCCCGAGGAGCGGCGCAATCAGTTGCTGTTGGATTTATCCCTCAACCTGAAATGCTTTGTCTCCCAGCGCCTGGTGCCCACCGTGGACGGCAAGCGCTGTGCAGCCATTGAGATATTGCTGGGTACGCCCTCCGTCGCCCAGGCTATTCACAAGGGTGAGGTGGAGAGCATTAAAGAAATTATGGCCAAGTCAGAGAACCTGGGCATGAGAACCTTTGATGCAGCACTGTTTGAACTCTACGAGCAGGGGCGCATTTCTTACGAGGACGCCATCAAGAACTCGGACTCAGCCAACAACCTGCGCCTGCGCATTAAGCTGCACAGCGAGCGGGGCATTCCTGCCGACGCCGCAGAACCCGAAACCGAAACCAAAAAAGGCCCAGCATCGCTGAGCCTTCAAATAGAAGATGATGAAGAGGAGTCCGCCGGATAGCACCAGCGGACACCGTCCACGGCCCTTACTCGGTCTCTTCGACTTCCTGAGCTTCGGTATTTTTGGCAGCCGGTTTGGGTAGCAGCTGCTCGCGGATATTAGCCTCGATCTCCGCGGCAATCTCCGGATTCTCTGACAGAAAGCGAGCGGCATTGGCTTTACCCTGGCCAATCTTATCGCCTTGGTAGGCATACCAAGCACCGGATTTATCCACCAGGCCAAGCTTAACACCCAAATCTATCACCTCGCCCATGTGATAGATGCCCTTGCCGTACATAATCTGGAACTCGGCCTGCTTGAAGGGTGGCGCTACCTTGTTCTTGACCACCTTCACCCGAGTCTCGTTGCCGACCACTTCATCGCCTTCTTTGACCGAGCCGGTACGGCGGATATCCATCCGCACAGAGGAATAGAACTTCAGTGCGTTACCACCAGAGGTGGTTTCCGGGTTGCCGAACATCACGCCAATTTTCATACGGATCTGGTTGATAAAGATCACCAGGGTATTGGTCTGTTTGATACTGCCGGTGAGCTTACGCAGGGCCTGGGACATCAGCCGCGCCTGTAGGCCGACGTGAGAGTCACCCATATCCCCTTCGATCTCTGCCTTGGGCACCAGAGCCGCCACCGAGTCGATCACAATCACGTCCACCGAGCCGGAGCGCACCAGCATGTCGGTAATCTCCAGCGCCTGCTCACCGGTATCCGGCTGGGATACCAGCAAATCGTCCAGATTAACGCCCAGCTTCTCGGCATATTGCGGGTCCAGTGCGTGCTCGGCGTCGACAATGGCGACGGTTTTACCGACTTTTTGTGCCTCGGCCATGACCTGCAGACACAGTGTGGTTTTACCGGAGGATTCCGGACCGTAAATCTCCACGATACGCCCACAGGGCAGGCCACCAATCCCCAGAGCGATATCCAGTCCCAGTGAGCCAGTCGAGATGGACGGCATCACTTCCCGGGAGCTTTCGCCCATTTTCATGATGGAGCCTTTGCCGAATTGGCGCTCGATCTGGCCCAGGGCCGATTCCAGTGCTTTCTGCTTGTTGGGGTCCATAGCTCCGCTTTGCTCCTAATCGCATTTAATACCGGGGATGATGCAGCAGCATCTGATAAATTTAAATGGCTGCCACGGGGCGCTTGGCGCCCGACCAATTACTGTATATATAGTCAGTACTTCGCCTGACGATGTCAATCCCCACAGCAAAATTCTTTTGTGCGCCGGGCACGCTTGTAGCAAGTCAGGGTAGCTCGGCGGAACAGGGCGCCAAGGCCAGGCACAACACCCGGTCAATCAGCCCCTCCAGGCTGAGATCACCCTCCGGACGATACCAATGGGCGGTCCAGGCCATCGCACCGTGAATCAATTGCATCAGGTACTCTGGCTCCAGCCCACACAGCCCCTCCTGCCGTGCCTGCGCCAGGGTACCTCGCCAGCTCTGAAAATAGCGCTCGCGGCCTTCCAGCACCTTACGCTGGCGATCTTCTGTAAGCGCTCCCCACTCATGGATTAGCACCGAACAGGCATCGCCCGTTTTGCCATGGATAAACTGCAGCTCCACGCTGATTAGCGCCCTGACTCGCTCACGGGTTGAGCTTGCCTCTGCAATAGCCGTCTTCAGCGCTTCATCCATGGCCACCACCACCTCCTCCATCACCGCAAAGAGAATGGCGTCTTTGTTATCGAAGTGATGAAAAATACTCCCGGACAGAATACCGATCTCCGCTGCCAGGGCGCGAACGGTAGTGCGGTGGAAGCCCTGCTGGCGAAATAATTTCGCGGCGGCAGCCAATACCCGCCCCCGGGGGCTGGCAGGATCGGTGATGCGCCCCTCGGTAATCAGGCGTTTCAGTAGCACTCCCCTGTCGACCATTTGATCTCCTTTAACTCACCGCTGCCTGCAACACATGCTTGCACCGCAGACACACACCCCAAACCAAGCGCTTGCTTGGTAATTATATTTATTGCTAGGATATGGGCAATTTCAGCTCCCGGCAAGCGGGGCCGTAAAAGAAAATAACGAGGATGTCGCTATGCGATTTACAGAAGAACACGAGGCCCTGCGCCGCAGCACCCGGGCGCTGGTGGAAAACGAGATCAACCCCTTTGTCAGCGAGTGGGAAGAGGCTGGCATTTTCCCTGCCCACACCCTGTTTAAAAAAATGGGCGACCTGGGCCTGTTGGGCATCGCCAAGCCCGAAGCCTTTGGCGGCATGGGGCTGGACTACAGCTACCAGCTGGCCTTTGCCGAGGAACTGGGCGCCTGCCACTGCGGCGGCATCCCTATGGCCATTGGCGTGCAAACCGATATGGCGACACCGGCACTGGCCCGCCACGGCAGTGACGAATTGCGCAAAGAATTTCTGGCCCCGGCCATTGCCGGTGACAAAGTAGTCTCCATTGGTGTCAGCGAGCCCGGCGCAGGCTCCGACGTTGCCGCCATCACAACCCAGGCCCGCAAAGACGGTGACGACTATGTCATCAACGGCAGCAAAATGTGGATTACCAACTCCACTCAATCCGACTTTATCTGCCTGCTGGCCAATACCAGCGACGGCCCGGTCCACCGCAGCAAATCACTGATCGTGGTGCCCTCCAACACGCCGGGCATCAGTTTCTCTGAGCGGCTCAACAAACTCGGTATGCGCAGCTCCGATACAGCTCAGGTGTTCTTTGACAATGTCCGGGTGCCCCAACGCTACCTTATCGGCGAAGAGGGCAAGGGCTTTGTGTACCAGATGCAGCAGTTTCAGGAAGAGCGATTATTTGCCGCCGCCATGTCGCTAAAATCTATGGAGGCCTGCATTGAATCGACCGCAGAGTACTGCCGGGATCGCCAGGTCTTTGGCAAAGCACTACTGGACAATCAGGTCGTCCACTACCGTCTGGCGGAATTGCAGTGCGAGGTGGAGGCGCTGCGCGCCCTGGTCTACCAAGCGGTAGAGGAGTACATCAACGGCAGCGATGTCACCATGAAGGCCTCCATGGCCAAACTAAAATCGGGGCGCCTATCCCGAGAAGTCACCGACGCCTGTCTGCAATACTGGGGCGGCATGGGCTATATGTGGGACAACCTGGTGTCGCGGAGCTACCGCGACAGCCGCCTGGGCTCCATTGGCGGCGGCGCCGACGAAGTGATGCTGGGTATTATCTGCAAATTGATGGGGACACATCCATGAGCTTAACCCTATGGCACGGCAAAGACACCCGCTCCCTTCGGGCCCTGTGGACCCTGGAGGAAATGGGCCTCGACTACCACCTGGAAATGGTGCCCTTCCCGCCGCGACTGCTCCAGCCCTCTTACCTGGAGGTCAATCCGCTGGGGACACTACCCTACCTGATCGATGGCGACACCCGCATGACCGAATCCAGCGGGATCTGCCACTACCTAGTGGACAAGTACGGCCCCACCGAGTTGGGCCTGACTGTCGAACACCCAGAATACGGTAACTACCTCAACTGGCTCTACCACAGCGACGCCACCCTCACCTTTCCGCAAACCCTCTATTTGCGCTACGCCTTGATGGAGCCGGAAGAACGCCGGCAACCCCAAGTCGCTGAAGACTACGTGCAGTGGTACATGTCCCGTCTGCGGATGCTGGATACCCATCTGCTGGACCACGACTACCTGTGCGCCTCACGGTTTACCATTGCCGATATCGCGGTGGGCTATGCCCTCTACCTGGGCCGCACCTTCGGACTGGTCGAGGCCTACAAACCCCAAACCGAAGCCTACTTCCAAAAGCTGATTGCCCGCCCCGCCTTCCAGCGCGCCAACAGTATGGATCTGCCTCCGACATCTGGGTAATGACAGGGTAACGACTGGCGTCCGCTGGCACATCAAAGTACTCTTACGCACTTTGAGTGCGCCACCGGCGCGCGCCTGTCACCAGTAAAATCAATCATCGCCCTATGACCAAAAGCACCAATGCCTCGGCCCAACACACGCCGATGATGCAGCAGTTTATGAAGATCAAGGCAGATCACCCCAACGAGCTGCTTTTCTACCGTATGGGGGATTTTTACGAACTGTTCTTTAACGACGCCAAACGGGCGGCGTCCTTGTTGGATATCACCCTCACTGCCCGGGGCAAATCTGGCGGCGAACCCATCCCCATGTGTGGGGTGCCCTTCCATTCAGTGGAGGGCTACCTAGCCAAACTGGTCAAGTTAGGCGTCTCGGTCGCGATTTGCGAGCAAATCGGCGACCCCGCCACCAGCAAGGGACCGGTAGAGCGCAAGGTCACCCGCATTGTCACCCCCGGCACCCTCAGCGATGAGGCCCTACTGGATGAGCGCCGGGACACCCTGCTGGTCGCGGCCTGCCAGCAGGACCAACGCTACGGCCTGGCGGTATTGGATATGAGCAGCGGCCGCTTCAGCGTATTTGAGGTAGACAGCGAAGGCGAGTTACTTAGCGAGTTACAGCGGCTGCGCCCGGCGGAATTACTGCTTGCCGAGGACCTGGTCAGCGAGACCCTCCCCGACTTACCCGGCCTGCGCCGCCTGCCGCCCTGGGAATACGACAGCGACAACGCCCAGCGGCTGCTGTGCGCGCACTTTGGCGTACAGGATTTGCAAGGGTTTGGCTGCCAGCACCTGCGACTGGCCACGGCGGCCGCGGGTTGCCTGCTTAACTACGTCAAAGATACCCAGCGCAGCGAGCTGCCCCATATCCGTCAGCTGAGCGTGGAATTGCGAGACCAGGCTGTCGCCATGGACGCCGCCACCCGCCGCAATCTGGAGCTGGACATCAACCTGGCCGGGGGCACCGACAACACCCTGGCCTCGGTCCTCGACCGCTGCCAGACGGCCATGGGCAGCCGGCTGTTTAAGCGCTGGCTGCACCGGCCACTGCGGGACCGCAACGTTCTGGAAGCACGCCTGGCCAGCGTCGCCGCACTGAAAGATGACTATCACTTCGAGGGTATCCAGAACGTCCTTAAGCAAATTGGCGACCTGGAGCGTATCCTATCCCGGGTAGCGCTGCGCTCTGCCCGCCCACGGGATTTGTCGCGTCTGCAGTCCTCGCTGGCTGTGTTGCCCCAGCTACAATCTCTACTCACAAGCCTGGACGTGCCACACCTGGCGACCCTGTCCAGCGATATCGCCGAATTCCCCGAGACAGCGTCGCTGCTGGAGCGGGCCATTATCGACAATCCTCCGATGGTGATGCGGGACGGCGGTGTGATCGCCGAGGGCTACGACAGCGAGCTGGACGAGCTGCGCAGCCTAAGCAGCGATGCCGGCGACTTCCTATTGCAGGTGGAGCAGCGGGAGCGGGAACAGACCGGACTTTCCAGTCTCAAGGTCGGTTACAACCGGGTCCACGGTTACTATATTGAGATCAGCCGGGTTCAGGCCCAGCAGGCGCCGGTGGAGTACATACGCCGGCAAACCCTGAAAAATGCCGAGCGTTTTATCACTCCCGAGCTGAAGGAATTCGAAGACAAGGCGTTGAGCAGTAAAAGCCGCGCGCTGGCCCGGGAGAAAATGCTCTATGAAGCGCTGCTGGATGCCCTCAACCAGCAACTGGGCGAACTGCAACTCAGCGCCCGAGCGCTGTGCGAGCTGGACGTGCTCTGCAACCTGGCCGAGCGCGCCGAGCAGCTGGATTTTTGCGCGCCGGAATTCAGCGATACCTCCGAGCTCACTATCGACCAGGGCCGCCACCCGGTGGTTGAGAGTGTCCTGGACGATCCCTTTATCGCCAACGATCTAAGGCTAGATACCGCCCGCCGAACCCTGATTATCACCGGCCCCAATATGGGGGGTAAATCGACCTATATGCGCCAGACCGCGCTGATTGTGCTGCTGGCCCATATCGGCAGCTTTGTCCCCGCCAGGCAGGTGAAACTGGGTCTGGTAGATCAGATATTTACCCGTATTGGCTCCTCTGACGATCTGGCCGGCGGCCGC
Organism: Spongiibacter nanhainus; assembly: GCF_016132545.1. Taxonomy (GTDB): domain Bacteria; phylum Pseudomonadota; class Gammaproteobacteria; order Pseudomonadales; family Spongiibacteraceae; genus Spongiibacter; species Spongiibacter nanhainus. The sequence goes on along the minus strand of NZ_CP066167.1, from coordinate 1,198,117 downwards.
TCCACCTTTATGGTGGAAATGACCGAGACCGCCAACATCCTCCACAATGCTACCGAGAACAGCCTGATATTAATGGATGAAATAGGCCGGGGGACCAGCACCTTTGACGGCCTGGCGCTGGCCTGGGCCAGCGCCATTCAGCTGGCCGACCGAGTCGGCGCCCTGACGCTGTTCGCCACTCACTACTTTGAACTGACCGTGCTACCGGAGCAATACCCCGGCGCCGCCAACGTGCACCTCGGTGTCACCGAGTATCAGGACCACATCGTCTTTCTACACCGGGTTGAGGAAGGCCCTGCCAATCGCAGCTACGGACTGCAAGTGGCAAAATTAGCAGGCATTCCCGACCGGGTGCTGGCCGCCGCCAAACAAAAGCTTCACGAGCTTGAAAACCAGGCCATCGGCTCGGCAGTGGACGCACCCCACCCCCAGGCCGACCTGTTTGCGGCGCCGCCACCGAGTCCACAACCGGCAAGCCCAGATCCGCTGGCGGAGCGTCTCGGCGATATCGACCCCGACGAGCTCAGCCCCCGGGATGCCCATACCCTGCTCTATGAGCTCAAGGCACTCGCCCAAAAAGATCATGGATAAAAGCGATAAGCCAAAGTTAAATTATGATTAATACCCGTGCTATGCGGTTTTTTACCGCTGGTGGTACAATAGCGCGCTCAAAATCAAGTCAGTAAGCGAGAGGGGCTTAACAGAATGACGTTTGTCGTAGGCGAAAACTGCATTAAATGCAAACACACCGACTGTGTGGAGGTTTGCCCGGTCGATTGTTTCTACGAAGGCCCCAACTTTTTGGTGATTCACCCCGATGAGTGCATCGACTGTGCACTGTGTGAGCCTGAGTGCCCCGCCGAGGCCATCTTCTCAGAAGACGAGCTGCCCGAAGATCAGCAGGTTTTCCTGGAACTCAACGCCGAACTGGCTGAGGTGTGGCCCAATATCACTGAAATGAAGGACGCTCCCGCGGATGCCGAAGAATGGAACGGCGTACCCAACAAGTTGCAGCACCTCGAGCGCTAGTACGCTCACTGCATATCAAGACATAAAAAAAGCCCGCACTGCGGGCTTTTTTTATGTCTGCGTCACAGTCTACGGCTAAATTTCAGCCCCCTCGCTGGCAAACAGCGATGTAGCGTTCAAACCGTTCTTTTCAAGAATTTTCCGCAGCGAATTGAGTGCCTCGACCTGTATTTGCCTAACCCGTTCCCGAGTCAGTCCAATCACCTGGCCGACATTCTCCAGAGTGGCAGGATCGTGGCCACGAAGCCCAAACCGCCTCACTACCACGTCCTGCTGTTTATCGGTCAACTCATCCAGCCAGGTGTCTAAACATTGGGATAGGTCCTGATCCTGCAAAATATCGCTGGGATTAGAGGCCTGATGGTCGGCAATGGTATCCAGCAACAACTGGCCACTGTCCCGCCCCACCGGCACATCCACCGAACCGACTCGCTCCTTCAGGCGACACAGCCGTTTGGCCTCATCCACTGGTCTGTCCAAGGCATTTGCCATCTCTTCTGGAGAGGGCAAATGATCCAACTTCTGGCTAAGCTCCCGCTCGGCACGCAGATAGGAGTTAAGTTCTTTAACAACATGGATAGGAAGGCGGATGGTGCGGGACTGATTCATGATGGCCCGCTCAATGGTTTGCCGAATCCACCAAGTGGCGTAAGTGGAAAACCGAAAGCCCTTCTCGGGGTCGAATTTTTCTACTGCGCGGATTAAACCGAGGTTACCCTCTTCAATTAAATCCAACAGGGTGAGGCCGCGGTTCAGATAGCGGCGGGCGATTTTGACCACCAAACGCAGGTTGCTCTCGATCATTCGTTTGCGACCGGCGGCATCACCTTTTCTGGCAAGTCGGGCGTAGTGCTTTTCCTGCTCGGGTGTGAGCAGTGGCGAAAAACCAATTTCGTTTAAATACAGTTGGGTGGCGTCCAATTCCCCCCGGCTGGCGCTATCGCGACGGCTGTCGCGCTGGCGGCTCTTGCCTTCGTCATTAAAGTCCAGGCTATCGGGAATAGCCGAACTTTCCGTCCGTGTTTCAAATACCCGCATCGTCGAATCCTTACTATTACTGTTATTGGCTGGCAGTGATGTGCACTGCTCATCGACTTGGTGATGCGATTGCGCGCTGCTATTTTCGATTTCGTTGTTTCAATTTCAGTGTTTCGACTTCATTGATGGTGCGCGTATTACGAAAAAAGCCGCAGTCAGCGCAATGGCAACCAATGTTATCTACGGGGTAGCAGCCGCAAAGGATCAACCGGTTTTCCATCTACACGAATTTCAAAATGTAGCTTGGCCGTGTCTGTGCCACTGTCTCCCAACTCGGCAATGACTTGGCCCGCTTTGACGATATCTCCTTCTTTTACCAATAAACGTCGGTTGTGCCCGTAGGCACTGAGGTAACGCTCGGAGTGTTTCAGTATGAGCAGGTTACCGTAACCCACCAACCCACTGCCGGCATACACCACGGTGCCACTGCGGGACGCCTTTACAGACTCCCCCATTTTGCCTTTGATATCAATACCTTTGTGCGCCTGACTGGTGGCCACAAAGGCCCTCAGCACCGGGCCAGCGGCGGGCCAGCGCCAACTTTCATTAGCGGGTGCTGATTGAAGGGGTGGGGTTTTTGGTTTGCTTGGACTCTTACTGACAGCCTTTGGTGGCGGCTTCGAGGCAACAATGGGCTTAGTACTTACACTGGGGCGCGGCGCAGGAACGCGACCTTCCCGCAAGCGCAAGCGCTGACCCGGGTAAATCGTATAGGGCGCACGAATAGTATTGGCCGCGGCAAGCCCTTGAACATCGAGACCGTAGCGGAAGGCAATGGAGAACAAGGTATCACCGCGGCTCACCACGTAATAATCCGGGCGTTGTTCAGAAGGGTTGTAGCGATCGACAATGGGAGCCCGGTTGGTGTTGGCAGCGCAGGCGGACAAGCTCGCCATCAGCAACAGCGTTGCGATACTTTTCCCCGCCAGCCGACGCATTCTACCTTTCCATTGCCCCTTGTTGCGCCCAGTCTATAGGAAAGCTGCGCGACAGCAAAAGTTCAACGCTCAAGGGCCGCCCGCTCGATCAGCCAAATTATCGCCACCCCCACAAGGGCCAGTAGTATCGCCAGTGGCAGATCGGCGCTGAAACTCCCCTGGTAGTGCCAGGGCCAGACGTTGTACCAATTAACACCTTGGATTACCGGTGTCTCTGCCTTCCAGGGCCAGATAATGGCCAGTGAGCCCAGCAGCAGACCAGTCAGAAATTGCAGTAAACCGTGGCGATGGCGATGCAACAGCCAGGACAGCAGCCGCACAAACAACATAAGCCCGGTGCCGCAGCCCAGGGCAAAGACCGCCAGGGTGGCGAACTCCAGGTTTTTGATAGCGGCAATCACCGGGCCATACATACCCAGTATAAGCAGGATAAAGCTGCCGGATATCCCGGGTAGAATCATGGCGCAAATTGCCACCGCACCAGAACAGAATACAGTGAGGTAATTCACCGGCAGTTCGCCCGGGCGAATCAGCGACACCGCCAAAGCGAAGACAACGCCGGGCACCACCATAACGATGCCGCGATCAGCCGCGGGAATCTGCCGGTAAATCAATACGGCTGATGCCAATATCAAGCCAAAGAAAAACGCCGACAGCAGCACGGGGTGATGGGTCAAGGCGTAATCGATGGCATTGGCCAGTGTCAGGATACTCAGTGCTATACCGCTAAACAGCGCCAGCAAAAAGCTACCGTTAACGTAGCGCCAGGCCGGCCCTGGTCCCTCTTTCCACAGTATCTGCAACGCACTGGGGCCAAAGGCCTTTAGACTGTCGATCAGGGTATCGTAAATACCGGTGATAAAAGCGATCGTCCCACCAGACACACCGGGCACCACATCGGCGGCGCCCATGGCCACACCGCGCGCGACGATACCGGCGTAATACTTATTGCTCGCCATGAACCATTTCCTTTGAGCTTGGGGAAAAATTTACGACAGCACGCCGGAGACAAGGGGGACAAACAACACTGAGTCCATCACCTGTTCAACGATGCCAGTGTCGCTGCGGTCATAAACCCGTAACTGCTGCTGCTTGCCCTGAGCCCCCACCGGGATCACCAGTCGCCCACCCACGGCCAGCTGCTCGAGCAGCTCCTCGGGAACTTGCTCCGGTGCCGCAGTGGACAAAATGCCATCGTAGGGGCCCCGCTGGGCCCAGCCCATGCCGCCGTCTGCGTGGCGCAAATGGGCATTGCGCAGGCCCAATTGGGAGAGCCGCTGACGGGCTTTTTCCTGTAGCGGCCGGATGCGTTCTACGCTGTAGACCCGGTCCACCAGCTGGGCCAGTACCGCAGTTTGATAGCCCGAGCCCGTGCCCACTTCCAGCACCCGCCGGCGGGGACCCTCGGCCAACAGCAGCTCGGTCATTCGCGCCACGATATAAGGTTGAGAGAGTGTTTGCTGAAAACCGATGGGGAGGGCGCTGTCTTCGTAGGCGCGGTGAGAGAGGGCTTCGTCGAGAAAAATATGCCGGGGTGTGGCCCGCATCACCTCCAGCACGTCAGCGCTGGTAATCCCTTTCTCCCTCAGGCGCTCAATCAAGCGATCCCGGGTCCGCTGGGAAGTCATACCAATGCCTTGAAGATTAATCCTGCTCACGTGCTATTGTTCTCTTGGGTCGTCGCCACAGGCGGCGTCAACAATTCTCGCACAAGCGCGGTGGCGAAACAGCCCTTGGGCAGCGAAAAACTCAGTTGTAATTGATCTCTCGCCGGCCATTCGGCCACCAGCGACACGGGCATAACCCGCAAACTGCGCCGCGCCATCGACGCATCAAAACGAAGCAGACCGTCACGCAGCAATGGGTGGCGGTCGATGATCTGGTCCTCGAACTGGGCGACCGTTTCACCGACGGTGGTTTTCCCTACTTTGCCAAAAAGCGGGCCTGTAGGGTGAATATCACCCACTTGCAGTCGCTGGCGCAGCCCGTCGTCGACGGTATCACTAAACACACTGCCGCTATCCCGCAACGCAAACAACTCGCCCTCATCCAATGCCGAATTCCAACAGCCCAGCTCAACCCGACGGCTCAACACCTCGTTAAACAGAAACGACCGCGCTGAAGACAATAATATACCGCGCTGAAAGCGTTTAGGGCTAAAGTCGCCTTCAAACCAACGGCGACACTGCACCAGGTTGCCGCCGTCAATGCCAAAGCGCTGCTCAGCAAAATAATTGGGGAATCCCTCGCGAGAGAGCGTCTCCAGCCGCTCACCGGCGGCGTCAGATTCGCCCTTCACATTGCGAAGCAACAGGGTAAAACGGTTGCCACTGTGGGTGCCGCGGCGCAATTTTTGCCGATGACGCAGAGCCTTTGTCACACGCCACCCCTCCCCAGCCACACCCTGCCAGTCCAGTCGCTGTTTGCCGGGGGTGTGAACGCAGAACCACTGCCGCGTCACCGCGTGACGGTCCTTCATGCCTGAATAGCTGACGGCTTTGCTGGCCAGATTGGCGTGACGGGCTAGCTGACGAGCAACAAAGTCGGTATTTTGGCCGCGCTTTTCCACCCACAGCCAGTCGAACTCACCGTCGTCACTGAAAGGAATATCCAGCAGTTCTTCTACGACAAAATCCTCAGCGTGCTGTTTGATATCGCCTTCCAGCGAGATGGCGGGGTAGGCCTTGGCCAACTCGCTCACCGCCGCACTCATGCGCCGGGCTCCGGCTCGCGCCGGGCCAATAGCACCACGGCATCGACGGCAATGCCTTCCTGCCGGCCGACAAAACCCAATTTCTCTGTGGTGGTGGCTTTGACGCTGATCGCTGCGGCCTCAACCTGCAAAGCGTCGGCAATGGTTTGTCTCATGGCGGCGATATGGGGCGCCAGCTTGGGGGCCTGAGCGGCAATGGTGATGTCGGCATTACCCAGAGAATAGCCCTGTTGGCAAACCAATTGGTAGCAGTGTTGCAGCAAAGTCAGACTATTGGCACCGGCGTAACGGGGGTCGGTATCGGGAAAGTGTTTGCCGATATCGCCCAGGGCCAGGGCGCCCAACAACGCATCGCAAAGTGCGTGTAAGGCCACGTCGCCATCGGAGTGGGCAACCAAACCCAGCTCACAGGGTATCGACACCCCTCCCAGCACAATACCCTGCCCAGATGTCAGGCGGTGCACATCGTAGCCGTGACCAATACGAAAAGGCATCGTCATTGTTGCACCTGTTGCTGCAGCTCGCGGAGGAAGCCCTCTGCCAGGGCCAAGTCCTCGGGGTGAGTAATCTTAATATTGCGATGGCTACCGGCCACGACGCGGGGCCGGGCTCCCACTGCCTGCATGGCCGAGGCCTCATCGGTAACCTGTTCACCAGCGAGGCGACAGTGACGCAGTGCATCACGAAGTTTGAACAGAGGAAAATACTGCGGTGTCTGGGCACGCCACAGCTGATCCCGCTCAACGGTCGCCACGACTCGCCCATCACTGTCCACCCGCTTGAGGGTATCCACCACCGGCAGCGCCAGCAAAGCGCCCTCGGAAGAGGAGCCCCCCGCCGACAGTAGCGCCTCCAACTCGGACCAGGATAAACAGGGGCGGGCCGCGTCGTGAACCAGAACCCAGTCGTCGGGGTCCGCGCTTGCACTGAGATAGTCCAGGGCGTTTTCCACCGAGCGTGCGCGATCATCGCCGCCCGTTACGGTATGGACTCTGGGGTCAGAGGCGCAGGTTAACGCGGCAAAACGGCTATCCGCTGGGCCCAGCGCAACGACCAATCCAGCAAGATCCGGGCAACGCAATATCGCTGCGATACTGCGCTCGATAATGGCTTTACCAGCCAGTGGCAGATACTGCTTGGGGCAATCACCACCAAAACGACTGCCCTGCCCCGCCGCCGGCATTACTGCCCATATCCGCGACATAAGCGCCTCGTTACTCCTCAATAATCAAATAGAAGGTTTCGCCCTCTTTGATCAGACCAAGATCGCTGCGGGCGCGTTCTTCGATGCTGTCGAGGTTGTCCTTGAGGCTGCGAACTTCGCCATACAAGCGCTCGTTGCGCTGGCGCAGCTCGCGATTGACCTGCTTTTGTTCCTGGATATCGCGTTTGAGACTCACCACCTGCTCAAAGCTGCCGCGACCAGTCCAAAGCCGCCACTGCAGGACGGCCAGTATGATCAGCAGTACAATCAACAGTCGGCGGCGAGTCATCCCAAACTCCAGATAGCTAGGCAGTTACGGCCTAGCTCTGGCGTGCGAACTCGTCGCGACCGCGGTAAGCCGCACCCAACTCCGCTTCGATGCGCAGCAGGCGGTTGTACTTGGCAACCCGGTCAGAACGGCACAGCGAGCCAGTCTTGATCTGGCCAGCCGACGTCGCCACCGCCAGATCGGCAATGGTGGTATCTTCGGTTTCGCCGCTACGGTGGGAAATCACCGCGGTGTAGCCGGCGTCTTTGGCCATGTTGATGGCATCCAGGGTCTCACTCAGGGAGCCAATCTGATTGAATTTAATCAAAATGGAGTTGGCGATATTGTTGTCGATGCCCCGCTTGAGGATTTCAGTGTTGGTCACGAACAGGTCGTCACCCACCAGCTGCACCCGGTCGCCGGTCAGCTCAGTCAGCGCCTGCCAGCCGTCCCAGTCGCTCTCGTCCATACCGTCTTCGATAGAAATAATCGGGTATTTCTGGCTTAAAGCATCCAGGTAGGCGGCAAAGCCGGCGGCGTCAAATTCTTTGCCCTCGCCACTGAGCTTATATTTTCCGTCTTTATAAAACTCCGATGAGGCGCAATCCAGGGCCAGAGTCACGTCTTCGCCCAGGGTATAGCCGGCGTTGGCCACGGCTTCGGCAATCACTTCCAGCGCGGCTTCATTGGAAGGCAGGTTGGGAGCGAAGCCACCCTCATCACCCACCGCGGTGTTAAGACCACGACCCACCAGCACTTTCTTCAAAGCGTGGAAGATTTCGGCGCCCACCCGCAGGGCCTCGGTAAAGGTCTCAGCGCCCACCGGCTGAATCATAAACTCCTGAATATCGACGTTGTTATCGGCGTGCTCACCGCCGTTGAGGATATTCATCATCGGCACCGGCATGGTGTACTGACCTTCGGTGCCGTTGATTTGGGCAATGCGTTGGTAAAGAGGAATGCCCTTCTCCGCTGCCACCGCCTTGGCCGCAGCCAAGGACACCGCCAATATGGCGTTGGCACCCAGGTTGGCTTTGTTGTCAGTGCCATCGGCATCGATCATCGCCTTATCCAGGCCGCGTTGATCTTCGGCATCAAAACCGATCAGCAGGTCGCGGATGGTGGTATTGATGTTGGCCACCGCCTTTTGCACACCCTTGCCCAGGTAGCGGCTCTTGTCGCCGTCCCGCAGTTCCAGGGCTTCCCGGGAACCGGTTGAGGCACCCGAAGGCGCGCAGGCCGAGCCCACGGCACCCGAGGCCAGCACCACATCGGCCTCTACTGTGGGGTTCCCCCGGGAATCCAGGACTTCAAAGGCTTTGATATCGACGATTTCCGCCATGACATACGTCTCCGTTAATTCACTAACTAATCTGTAAAGCCGGCAGGGACTTGATCAAATCGTCCACCGCTTTCATTTGCGATAAAAAGGGTTTCAGGGCGTCTAATGGGAGCGCGCTAGGGCCGTCACACTTGGCCTGATCAGGGTTGGGGTGGGCCTCCAAAAACAGGCCAGCCAAACCGATGGCCATCCCCGCCCGGCCCAATTCGGCGACCTGATGACGACGGCCACCGGAGGCCGCGCCCATGGGGTCCCGGCACTGTAGGGCGTGGGTGACATCAAAGATCACCGGCGCGCCGCCGCTCACTTCCTGCATGGTGCGAAAACCCAGCATATCCACGACCAGGTTGTCGTAGCCAAAATTGCTGCCCCGCTCGCAGAGCATGATCTTGTCGTTGCCGCACTCGGCAAACTTCTCGACGATGTTTTTCATTTGCCCGGGGCTCAGGAACTGGGGCTTTTTGATATTGATCGCCGCCCCAGTTGCTGCCATCGCCGCCACCAGATCGGTCTGGCGGGCCAGAAAGGCCGGCAGCTGAATCACGTCGCACACCGCCGCCACTGGCGCCGCTTGATGGACCTCGTGCACGTCGGTGATCACCGGCACCTTAAAGGTCTGCTTGATCTCTTCAAAAATCTTCAGCCCTTCATCCATGCCTGGGCCGCGAAAGGAGTGAATTGACGAGCGGTTGGCTTTGTCAAAAGACGCTTTAAACACATAGGGAATACCCAGCTCGGCGCACACCGTTACATAGTGCTCCGCCACCTGCATGGCCATATCCCGGGATTCCAGCACATTCATGCCACCGAACAACACAAAGGGGCGATCATTGGCAACGTCAATGCCGGATACGTTAACAGTTTTGGTATTCATGGGTGCTTCCTGTCATGGCCCAGGGCCATTCCCCGGATCGTTTTGAGGGGGAATCGCCATCTGATTTTTGGTGCGTCTGATGGGGCTACTGAGACTTTGCTGCCGCCATCGCCGCCTCAATAAACCCGGTAAACAGCGGGTGGCCGTCCCGTGGGTCAGAGGTAAACTCGGGGTGGAACTGGCAGGCGACAAACCAGGGGTGGTCGGCAACCTCGACCACTTCCACCAGGCTGTTATCCCCTGACCAGCCACCGATTCGCAAGCCCGCTTGCTGTAGTTGCTCAACGTAATTGTTATTCACTTCATAGCGGTGGCGGTGGCGCTCCATAATTGTCTCGGCTCCGTAAATCCCTCTGGCGCTGGAACCCTCAACCAAATGACAGGCCTGTGCCCCCAAGCGCATGGTGCCGCCGAGGTCCGAACCCGCGTCGCGCTGCTCCACGGCCCCCTCGGAGGTAATCCATTCTGTGATCAGCCCCACCACCGGGTGCGGACTGTTCTCCGCAAATTCGCTACTGTTAGCTCCCTCAAGCCCCAATACATTGCGGGCAAATTCGATTACCGCGACCTGCATACCCAGGCAAATGCCCAGGTAGGGAATGCGATTTTCCCTGGCGTATTGCACCGTGCGGATCTTGCCCTCTACACCCCGGTTGCCAAAGCCGCCCGGCACCAGAATGCCGTCAACGCCATCCAGTACGCCAACCCCTTCAGTCTCTATGGTCTCTGAATCGATGTACCTGACATTGACCTTGCTGCGGGTGTGAATACCGGCGTGTTTAAGCGCCTCATTCAAGGATTTGTAGGCGTCCAGCAATTCCATGTATTTGCCCACCATCGCGATGGTGACCTGACGATCCCAGTGCAGGTCGCCTTCGATCACGTCATCCCATTCGGACAAGTCGGCTTCCGGACACTCCAGGCCAAAACGCTCAACCACCAAATCGTCCAAGCCCTCACCGGAGAGCAGCGAGGGAATGCGGTAAATACTGTCCACATCCGGCAGCGGGATTACCGCCCGGGACTCGACGTTGGTAAACAGGGCGATTTTCTGGCGGCTGCTCTGGTCTACTTCGTGGTCGGAGCGGCACAGTAGAATGTCGGGTTGGAGGCCGATAGAACGCAGCTCTTTCACCGAGTGCTGGGTGGGCTTGGTTTTGGTCTCGCCGGCGGTGGCGATGTAGGGCACCAGGGTCAGGTGAACCAGCATGGCGCGCTTGGCGCCCAGCTCCACCTTCAACTGACGGGCGGCCTCAAAGAACGGCAGGCCCTCGATATCCCCCACCGTGCCGCCAATCTCAACAATGGCGACGTCGGCATCACCGGCACCGGCAATCACCCGCCGTTTAATTTCATCGGTAACGTGGGGAATAACCTGCACGGTACCGCCCAGGTAGTCGCCGCGGCGCTCTTTGCGCAGCACCGTCTCGTAAACCCGTCCGGTAGTGAAGTTATTGCCTTTGTGCATTTTGGCCCGCACAAAGCGTTCGTAGTGCCCAAGGTCGAGGTCGGTTTCCGCACCGTCTTCGGTGACAAACACCTCGCCGTGCTGGAAGGGGCTCATGGTCCCCGGGTCGACGTTGATATAAGGGTCTAATTTGAGCATGGTGACATTGAGACCACGGGCCTCAAGAATGGCACCAAGGGAAGCCGAGGCGATGCCCTTGCCGAGGGAAGAAACAACACCGCCTGTGACGAAGATAAATCGCGCCATGAAAAGCCTTTACTCTGAGCTAGCTAGATGGAAAGGGCCAGCACAGACAAACCTCGGCGCCTGCGTGGTGAGCCCCACAAGATGGGAGCTCAGTTTATCAGGAAGGCCTCAACGAAACAACGAGATTAACGCTCTGAGCCACGCCGCAGCTCTGTTATACTGCGCCGCTAATTGCTGCACTATCAAGGTCTTAGATTTATGCAACCGATGCTCAATATCGCCCTTCGCGCCGCCCGCCGCGCCGGCGACCTGATTGCCCGCGCCGCCGAACAGCTGGACCGCGTGCAAGTGGAAACCAAGGGTGAGAACAATTTTGTCACCGAGATCGACCGCAAGTCGGAACAGGAAATCCTTTACCACCTGCAAAAAGCCTATCCCGACCACAGCTTTCTCGGCGAAGAATCCGGCCAGTCCGGCAATCCTGACAGCGAGTACCAGTGGATCATCGACCCCATCGATGGCACCACCAATTTTATTCGCGGCATTCCCCACTACTGCATTTCCATCGCCTGCCTGTACAAAGGGCAAATCGAACACGCGGTGGTACTGGACCCAATTCGCCGGGAAGAGTTTACGGCCAGCCGCGGACGGGGCGCCCAGCTCAACGGTCGCCGCATCCGGGTCACCATGGCGACCTCGCTGGAAGGCACGCTGATCGGCACTGGCATCCCCTTTAAGTCACGCAGTGAGCAGCACATCCCCGCTTATATGAAGAGCCTGGAGGCAGTGGCCAGTGAGACGGCAGGGGTGCGGCGCGCCGGGTCGGCGGCACTGGACCTGGCCTATGTGGCCGCGGGGCGTCTGGACGGTTTCTGGGAAATCGGCCTGAGCCAATGGGATATCGCTGCAGGTGTGTTGCTGGTGCGGGAAGCCGGCGGCCTGATCAGCGACTTTGAGGGCGGTGGCAGTTACCTGGAGACCGGCAACATCGTCGCCGGCAACCCCAAATGCCTGAAGAGTCTATTGCAGACCGTAAAACCCCACCTCGGCAATATCTAGCGGAGCATCAGGCTGCAGGGCCAGAGTCCCGACCGGGACCTGGCCCACTTACACTCAGGTATTAGCTCAGGGCAGCTCGTCCAGCTCCGCGCCTTCTTTTTCTGGGGGCATCAAATCTTCCTGGCGAATGTTCATCGTCAACAGCAGGTTGGCGACCACATAGACCGAAGAGTAGGTACCCACACCCACCCCCACCAACAAGGCCAGTGCAAAGCTGTGGATCATTTCACCGCCGACAATGGCCAAGGCCAGCAGCACCAGCATGGTGGTACCCGAGGTAATTAAGGTACGCCCCAGCGTTTCGGTCAGCGAGATATCAATGACCTCCTGGGGATTGTGACCCCGCAGCTTGCGCAAGTTCTCCCGAATTCGGTCCGAGACCACGATGGAGTCATTGAGGGAGTAACCGATAACCGCCAGGATCGCCGCCAGCACAGTGAGATCGAAGTCCCAGCCGGTGAGGGCGAACACCCCTAAGGTAATCAATACGTCGTGGCCCAAAGCTGCCACCGCGCCGATGGCGAATTTGAGCTGAAAGCGCATGGCGACATAGATCAACACCACCATCAGCGCCAGCAGCACAGCCAGCCCGCCCTGCTCGCGCAATTCCTCCCCCACCTGGGGGCCAACAAATTCAATGCGCAGCAACTCGACGTCACCTTCAGCATTGCTTTGCAGTGCCGACAGCACCTGATCGCCCAACGACGGACTCAGCCCCTGGGGCAAACGCACCAGCACGTCGGTATCGGAGCCAAAGTAGACCACGATAGCGTCTTCAAAACCTTCACTGGCCAGAGTTTGCCGCACCTCGGGAAGGGGCACAGGCTCCTCGTAAAGCACCTCAATCAGCGTACCACCGGTGAAGTCCAGGCCGAAGTTGAGTTGCTTGAACGTCAACGAGGCGATAGCGCCTAACAGCATTAATATCGACAAGCCCGCCGCCAGCTTGCGCCAGCTCATAAAGCGAACGATGTGGGTTTGCTCAGTCATGATTCGCTCCTTATATCGCCAGCTTGCTGACCCGGCGACCGCCGTAGATCAGGTTCACCAGTGCGCGGGTAAGTAGAATGGCGGTAAACATCGAGGTGATAATCCCCAGCGACAGCGTCACTGCAAAGCCTTTCACCGGCCCGGTGCCCACCGCGTAGAGAATCACCGCCACTAGCAAGGTGGTGAGGTTGGCATCGATGATGGTGACAAAGGCCCGACCATAGCCGGAGTCGATGGCCTGCTGAGGCGGCGCCCCGCCTTTAAGCTCTTCCCGTATTCGCGAGAAAATCAGTACGTTGGCATCCACCGCCATACCGACGGTGAGCACGATGCCGGCAATACCCGGCAGGGTCAGCGTGGCCCCCAGGATCGACATACAGCCCACCACCAGCACTAGGTTAAAGCCCAGAGCCACCACGGAAATCACCCCAAACAAGCGGTAGTAGACCACCATAAACAGCGCCACCAAGCCCAGGCCCAGTTGCACTGACTTCATTCCGCGCTCGATGTTTTCCGCCCCCAGTGAGGGGCCTACCGTGCGCTCCTCCACAAAGTCGATGGGTGCGGCCAAGGCGCCGGCCCGCAGCAGTAGCGCCAGCTCTGACGACTCGGCGGGGCTGTCCAGCCCGGTAATACGGAACTGCACGCCCAGCGCATCGCGGATGGTGGCCAGACTGATAATGGATTTCTCGTCGTAGGGAACCCGCACCACCTGCTCGACCCCGTTTTCGTCTTTTTCGTAGCGGGTACGGCTTTTGCGCTCAATAAACAGCACCCCTAACCGGCGATTCACATTGTGCCGCGTCATCCGGTGCATCAGGGTGCCGCCTTCGCTGTCCAGGGTAATGTTGACCTGGGGACGACCGTTTTCATCAAAACTGGCCTGGGCGTTGGCCACCCGCTCCCCGGTGATTACCACATCCCGCTCCAACCAGGCGGTGGGCTCCCCCGGCCCCGGGTTACGGAATTCAAACCTCTCCCGCTCTGACACCGGCGCGTCGTAGCGCGCCTCCAGACGAAACTCCAGATTGGCGGTTTTACCCAGTATGCGCTTGGCCTCGGCGGTATCCTGAATCCCCGGCAACTCCACCACGATGCGATTGCGGCCCTGGCGCTGCACCAGCGGCTCCGACACCCCCAGCTCGTTGACCCGGTTACGCAGGGTGGTGAGGTTTTGCCCCACAGCGTAATTCTCGATTTCCTTGCGCTTGGTTTCGTTGATCAATGCACGCAGGTAAAAACCGCTATCACCCTCCCCGGCATCGACACGCTCTACCGTGAGGTCGCTAAATTCCTTGCGAATCAGCGAATACGCTTTGTCGCGATTTTCCTCGGTGCGGAATTTACCGTTGATCACGCCCTGATCATCAAGACTGATCAGGCCCCGCACCCGCTCTTCCCGCAATTTCTTTTTGATGGAGGAGCTGTAGTTTTCCAGCCGGTTGGCAATGGCGGTATCGGTGTCCACCTCCAGCAGAAAGTGCACACCGCCACTCAAATCCAGCCCCAGCTTCATGCCCTGGGCGCCGATCTTGGTCAGCCAGTCCGGCGTATTGGAGGCCAGATTCAGGGCCACAATATAGCCGTCCCCCAGGGCCCGCTGAATCACCTTTTGTGCCCGCAGCTGATCGTCAGACTCATAAAGCCGTATCAGACCGCTGCTGCCATCCTCAGCGGCGTGCTCACCAAAGTGCTCAATGGCAGCGGCATCCAGGGCCGCAGAGGCCTTGTTCACCAACCGTTGATCGATCTGAGCACCACTGCTTTCGCCGGAAATCTGCACCGCCGGGTCTGGCCGGTAAAGGTTGGGGGCGGCGTATAGCAAGCCCATCGCCAATACCACCAGAATCAGCAGATTCTTCCACAGCGGATATTTGTTCAACATAGTATTTGCACCAATAGCCGCTCCCTGGCGGCACTCTCATTTGTGATTTTTTGGTAGAGCTCGATCAGTTCACCCAGACTCGGGCATTGCGGAACAACCGCATCCAACCGCTATCCTCTCGGCGCTGATCCGGCAACCAGGAGTTGCAGACGCTGCGGAATACCCGCTCCGGGTGCGGCATCATCACCGTAACGCGACCATCGGCGCTACATACCCCGGTGATACCGAGGGGCGAGCCATTAGGGTTGGCGGGATAGCGTTCTGTTGCCGCCAGGGTATTGTCGACATAGCGCAATGCGACCCTGCCGGCCTGACTGAGGGCCTGGATCTGTTGGGTATCGGCAAATTCCGCCCGCCCCTCGCCGTGAGCCACCGCCACCGGCAGGGACGAACCCGCCATGCCAGCCAGTAATATTGAGGGCGACTCGGGAATTTCAACCATTGAGGCCCGGGCTTCGAACTGTTCTGAGCGGTTGCGCACAAAACGCGGCCAATGTTCAGCGCCGGGAATCAGGGCGTGAAGATTGGACATCATCTGGCAACCGTTGCATACCCCTAAAGCAAAACTGTCGTTGCGCTGGAAGAAGCCTTCAAAGTCGTCACGGGCGCGACTGTTGAACAAAATGGTCTTGGCCCAGCCCTCACCGGCACCCAATACGTCGCCGTAGGAGAAACCGCCGCAGGCCGCCAGCCCCTTGAAGTCCGCCAGGCTGACCCGGCCACTGAGGATGTCGCTCATATGCACATCCACCGCCGCGAAGCCGGCGCGATCAAAGGCCGCAGCCATTTCCATCTGACCGTTAACACCCTGCTCCCGCAGAATCGCCACCCGGGGGCGACTGCCACGGTTGATATAGGGCGCGGCAATGTCGTCGGCGGCATCAAAGCTGAGGCGCTCGCTAAGGCCGGGATCATCATCCACCAAGCCTTCGAACTCCTGCTGTGCGCAGTCGGGGTTGTCCCGCAGCGCCTGCAGGCGATAGCTGGTCTCAGCCCAGCGCTTGTGCAGCGCCAAACGATCGGCAGCGAGTACCTGCTGACCACCGACGCTGACAGTGATGTCTGAGCCGGTCGCGGCTTCACCGATGATATACACAGCATCAGCGCCCAGGCCCTGCTCGGCAAAGCACGCTTGCACCCGAGCCACATCGTCGCATTTGACCTGGATAACCGCGCCGGCCTCCTCGGCAAACAGCGCCGCCAGAGGATCATCTGCGTCGGGTAGCGTGACATCCAGCCCGCAGTGACCGGCAAAGGCCATTTCCAGCAAGGCCACCAGCAGACCACCGTCAGAGCGGTCGTGGTAGGCCAGTAGTGCGCCCTCTGCCAACAGGGTTTGCACCGCCAGGTAGAAGCCCTGCAAGCGGGCGGGGTCGTCCACATCGGCGACCGAGGCGCCCAGCTGATTGTAGACCTGGGCCAGGCAGCTGCCGCCCAAGCGCTGCTGACCGGGGCTGATATCCACCGCCAGCAAAACTGTGTCACCGGCATCCAACTTCAGTTGCGGGGTGACGGTATTGCGCACATCCGCCACCGGCGCAAAGGCCGAGATCACCAGCGACATGGGGGCAGTCACCGACTTATCTTCGCCGCCTTCCTGCCAGGCGGTGCGCATCGACATACTGTCTTTACCCACCGGCACGGTGATGCCCAATGCCGGGCAGAACTCCAGGCCCACGGCCTTAACCGCATCGTAAAGGCGCGCATCTTCATCGCCATGACCCGCCGCGCACATCCAGTTGGCGGACAGTTTGATATCTGACAACGTGCCATGGCTGCTCTGGGCACAGGCAATATTGGTAATCGCTTCCGCCACGGCCATTCTCGCCGACGCTGCGGCGTCCAGCAGCGCCAGAGGGGTGCGCTCACCCATGGACATAGCCTCACCAGCAAAGGTGGTATAACCGGAGGTGGTCACCGCACAGTCCGCCACTGGCACCTGCCACGGGCCCACCATCTGGTCGCGGTGCACGGTACCGGTGATCGAACGGTCGCCAATAGTGATCAGGAATTGTTTGGAGGCAATGGTGGGCAGGCACAGAAGTCTGTCCAGGGCCTCGGCCACGGTCACCTCAGCGGTGTCCAGTGCCGTCGACTGCTGGGCAAAGTGCTCGCTGGTGCGGTGCATTTTGGGCGGTTTGCCAAACAACACCGGCATGGGCAGATCCACGGGGTTGTTGTCGAAATGGGTATCGCCCACTCGCAGGGTTTGCGCCTCAGTGGACTCACCCACCACCGCGTAGGGCGCCCGCTCACGCTCACAAATTGCCGCAAATCGCGCCAGATTCTCCGGCGCTATCGCCATCACATAGCGTTCCTGGGACTCGTTACACCAGATTTCCAGAGGCGACATTCCCGGTTCGTCATTGGGAACATTGCGCAGTTCGAAGTCGCCGCCACAGCCGCCGTCTTTAACCAGTTCGGGAAAGGCGTTAGACAGGCCGCCGGCGCCCACATCGTGGATAAAGGCGATGGGGTTGTCCTCACCCATCGCCCAGCAGCGATCGATGACCTCCTGAGAGCGCCGCTGAATTTCCGGGTTTTGCCGCTGCACTGAGGCAAAGTCGAGATCGGCACTGGACTGGCCAGAACTCATTGACGATGCCGCGCCGCCGCCCAAACCGATCAGCATCGCAGGACCACCCAGCACCACCAGCTTGTGGCCGGGAGTAAAGGGCGTTTTCTGTACGTGCTCATCTTTTATATTGCCGTAGCCGCCGGCAATCATGATGGGCTTGTGGTAGCCCCGCTGCTCGGCCCCCGCGCCAGTGTCCGCCTGCTGCTCATAGCTGCGGAAGTAGCCGCACAGATTGGGGCGACCAAATTCATTGTTAAAGGCGGCGCCACCGATGGGCCCCTCCAGCATAATGTCCAGCGCCGACACGATGCGATCGGGTTTGCCGTAGGCTTGCTCCCAGGGCTGAGGAAAGCCGGGGATCTGCAGATTGGACACACTGAATCCAGTGAGGCCCGCCTTGGGCTTTGAGCCCCGCCCCACGGCGCCCTCGTCGCGAATCTCGCCACCGGCGCCTGTGCCGGCGCCCGGAAACGGCGCAATCGCGGTGGGGTGGTTGTGGGTTTCCACCTTCATAAGAATGTTGATGTTTTCCCGATGCAGGCTGTATTCCGCGCTGTCCGGATCGGGGTAAAAGCGCTCCGCCTCGGGCCCGGCCACCACCGCGGCATTGTCCGAGTAGGCACTGAGTACGCTGTCGTCGGCGGCCAGCTTGTAAGTGTTCTTAATCATGCCGAACAGGGAGTGTTCCATGTCCTGACCATCGATGGTCCAACTGGCATTGAAGATTTTGTGCCGGCAGTGCTCCGAGTTGGCCTGGGCAAACATCATCAACTCGACGTCGTTGGGGTTGCGCCCCATCTGCTTAAAACTGTCCACCAGATAGTCAATTTCGTCGTCGGCCAGAGCCAGGCCCAAGGCGCTATTGGCCTCGGCCAGGGCTTCACGGCCACCACCCAACACATCCACGGAGGTCATGGGCTGGGGTTGATGATGGCTAAACAACGCCTCGGCTTCATCCACGCTTTCCAGCACGGTCTCCACCATGCGGTCGTGAACCGCCGCTTTAAGGGTTGCCAGTACAGAGGCGTCCGCCTCGGCTATATCAAAGCGGTACAGCACGCCGCGCTCAATGCGCTTGACGCCACTTAACCCACTGTTGCGGGCGATATCTGTGGCCTTGCTGGACCAGGGTGAGATCGTGCCCAGGCGGGGCACCACCAGCAGCTCAAGGCCTTCGACGGCGGCGAGTTCTTGGCTGGGACCATAGCGCAGTAGCTGCTCTAAAACCTGGACATCGCCATCGCTAAGGCCCTCGTCCTCCACCAAGTGAAGATACTGAGCGGACAGCCCCTTTAGGGTAGGCAACGAGGCCTGCAGCAGGGAAAGCAGCTTGTCGAGACGGAATTGGGAAAGCGCCGGGGCGCCGGGCATGATGCGCATGCGGGGCAGTGACCTCGTTGGACCTGGAGTAAAGCCGGGCATTGTAGCGGATTTGCGGTCGGATTTTTATTGTTGGCGTGATTTCCGAGCCGCCGATAGAATGAAGCCCTATGCAGAGATCACAACGGGCCGTGACGAACCCTAATTCAGACCCCAAAAACCGGCATCACGCCCACTACTGGCGCGGCTTGCGCCGCGTGCTCGCTGCCGTGCTCACAAGCCTGTTGTTCGCTCACTGCAGCGAACCACCCGACAGTCTGACTCGGATTCGAGATGAGGGTGTGCTGCGGGTGGTGACCCGCAACGGCGCCACCACCTACTACGAAAATCAGGGCCAACCCACTGGCTTTGAGTACCATTTGGCCAAGGCCTTTGCCAAGCACCTGGGTGTGGAGCTGGAAATGGTCACCATGGTGGGCCTGGACGATATCTTCACCGCACTGGAAAACAACCACGCCGATTTCGCCGCCGCCGGCTTGAGTGTCACCGAAGGGCGTAAAGCCCGCTTGGCCTTTGGCCCGACCTACATGACGGTGGAACAGTTTATCATCTACAACCGCGACCAAACTCCCGGCCTCAGCACCGTCAAAGCCCTGGTCGACAAGCGCATCCGGGTCATTGCCGATAGTTCTCATGTGGAAATATTAGAGCAACTGCAGCAAATCCATCCGCAACTCAGCTGGACCGAAAGCCGGGACTTGGAAGCCATCGACCTGCTGGAGCAACTGCGCAATGGCGACATTGATGCCACCATCGTCCACTCCAATGTGTTTCACGCCAATCGCGCCTTTTACCCCACCATCCGCATCGCTTTGAACGCCGGAGAGGATAGTCCACTGGCCTGGGCGCTGCGCCCGGGGGAGGACAATGCCGCGTTGCTGGAAGAAATGTCGGTATTCTTTACCGAGATCAAAGCCAGTGGCCGCTTGGCACGGTTGGTTGATCGCTTCTTTACACTCAGTGAACAGCAGACTTTCATCAGCAACCACACCTTTATGAAGATGAAGTCTGAACGCCTGCCCCAGTACAAAGGGCTGATAGAACAAGTGGCCATAGAATACGATATGGATTGGCGGCTGCTGGCGGCCATGAGCTACCAGGAATCCCACTGGAATCCCAAGGCCAAATCCCCCACCGGAGTGCTGGGCATGATGATGCTGACCGGCATCACCGCAAAAGAGCTCGGTGTGACCAATCGCCTCGACGCCCTGCAGAGCCTACGCGGCGGCGCCCGGTACTACAAAAAGTTGCTAGCCAGACTGCCCAGCAGCATTGAGCAACCGGATCGCAACTGGTTTGCTCTGGCGGCTTATAACATCGGGCTGGGGCACCTGGAGGACGCCCGGATACTCACCGAAAAACAAGGTGGTAATCCGAACCTGTGGCGGGATGTCAAGAAGCACCTGCCGCTGCTGCGCCAACGCAAGTGGTATGAAACCACCAAATACGGCTATGCCCGGGGCGACGAACCGGTGCGCTATGTGCGCAATATCCGCAACTACTACTCGATACTCACCTTCGACGAGCTGAATCGCTATCGGGTCCCGCCGCCGAAAATCGTCTCCGATTACCTGCCCTCGGAGATTAACCGGAGCCTGAACGGCTTGTAGGGGGAATGCGGACGTGACCCCGGACTACTTTATTGTCGACGCCTTCAGTCACGGCCCCTTTACCGGCAACCCCGCGGCGGTTTTGCTACTGGCAGACAGCGCCAGCGACGCCTGGATGCAGGCTGTCGCCGCAGAGATCAACCTCTCTGCAACTTGCTTTGTGTGGCCAAGGGCCGCAGGCGATGATTTGCCATGGCGCCTCAAGTGGTTTACCCCCAGCAGCGAAATTGTGTTGTGTGGCCACGGCACGCTGGCTTGTGCCCATATGCTTTGGCAGCTCGGGTTGGCTCAGGGTCAAACGATCCGCTTTGACGCCGGACCACAGCACTTTTCTCTGCGCTGCCAGCTACGCCAGGCCGATTCCGGCGCCGCCAGTATCAGCTTGGACTTCCCAGCCAATCACGCCGAGCCAGGCGATATCGACCCGGTGCTACAGAATTTGCTGCCAGCCGGTATAGCGGCGGTGGGACGCAGCATTACCGTCCCCGGCACCCTGCTGATCCAACTTTCGGAGGCTGAAGCAGTAGAGCACTTCTCCCCTGACTTTGCGGCCATTCTCGCCGCCACCCGGGATTGCCTGTTGCTGACGGCGCCGGGCAAGCGGGACGGGTTCGACATCGTATCCCGCTTCTTTCCACTCCACGCCGGCTTCAACGAAGACCCAGTAACCGGATCCGCGCACTGTATGCTGGCGCCCTGGTGGCAGCCTCGGCTACATCGCCAACACCTGCGCTGCTACCAAGCCTCGTCAAGAGGCGGTACAGTCGATGTAAGCTGGGACGGTAAGCAGACGGTACAAGTGACGGGGCGGGCCTCGACACTATTGCGCGGGCGGTGGCAAAGTCTAATCAACGCGATAACGACGTAGACCTGTCATACAGCGGTCAGAAAACCCGGAAATACTGGTCTGATGAAAGCGGATAATAAGTAATTCAGGCCAAAGCGCTAATAACAATGTATGGCAATCCATGTTTGTGACAATCCGTGTGTGATAAGCCATATTTGTGGCAGCCAAAAAGGGGGAGAAGAGCATGGCGCAGCAACAACGCAAATCGCTCAATGAATCTCACGCCAACCATGCCCTTATCGACCAATACCGGTCGTGTCGGCAGTTGAGCGAACAGCTGGTTGCTCCGCTCTCGGAAGCAGACTGCCAGTTGCAATCCATGCCTGACGCCAGCCCAGCCAAGTGGCATTTGGCCCATGTCAGCTGGTTTTTTGAAACCTTCTTGCTGCGACGCTTTGACCCTACATACCGGGTTTTCGACGATCGCTTCGGACACCTTTTTAACTCCTACTACAACGCCATCGGCAGCCAGTTCTCCCGGCCCCATCGCGGCTTGCTGTCGCGCCCATCCCTCGAAGAGGTGCTAGCCTACCGGCACCACGTCGACCTGGCCATGGAGCAACTACTTACACAGCACACAGACGCGGCTATCACTGAACTTACTACACTGGGCATACAGCACGAAAAGCAACACCAGGAGCTCTTGCTCACCGATATCAAGCATGCGCTCTACCAAAACCCCTTGCTTCCTGCCTATTCCGCACACGCAAATAGCCAAACCAGCAAATCACTACCGCCGCTGACCTGGTCGACATTTCCCGAAGGCCTGTATGAAGTGGGTCATGACGGCAAGGGATTCAGTTTCGACAACGAGCGCCCCCGACACAAGGTCTACTTAAATGCCTTTAAGCTGGCCAACCGCCCAGTCAGCAACGGCGAGTACCTGGCGTTTATTGAGGACGGCGGCTATCAGCGCAGCGAATTCTGGCTATCGGACGGCTGGGCCTGGGTCAACGAGAGCCAGGCAACGGCGCCGCTGTACTGGCGGCAGATGGAAAACGGCTGGCACCTCTATCAACTGACGGGATTACAGCCACTCCCCCTATCCAGTACCGCTTGTCACATCAATTACTACGAAGCCAGCGCCTTTGCCGCCTGGAAAGGCAAGCGCCTGCCCACCGAGCAGGAGTGGGAAGTGGCTGCGGGCCACTGGCGGGGCCGGGTAAACGATGTAAGCGCCGGTGAACTGCAAACCCAGGCTGCCGACGATGAAGCACTCAGCCAATTGTTTGGCGATGTGTGGGAATGGACAGCCAGCGCCTACTTACCTTACCCCGGCTTCAAGCCCTTTGCCGGTGATGCTGGGGAATATAACGGCAAGTTTATGTCAGGGCAGTTTGTATTGCGGGGCGGTTCCTGCGTTAGCCCCACAAACCACGTCAGAACCAGCTATCGAAACTTCTTTTATCCCCATCAGCAATGGCAGTTTTCAGGGCTGCGATTGGCGGAGGACGCCTAATGCCTGCACTCGCACGTCAATCCCTTAAAGCGAGTTCCGATCAGTCAGAATTCTTACAGGATGTTCTGCATGGCCTGCATCAATCGCCCCCCACTCTGCCCTGCAAATATTTTTATGACCGCGCGGGCTCACAGCTGTTTGAGGAAATCTGTCGCTTGGACGAGTACTATGTGACCCGCTCGGAAATCGACCTGCTCCAGCAGTGCAGTCGCCAGATTGCCCAGCATATTGAACCCTCGACAACGGTTATCGAGCCCGGCGCCGGGGCCGGCGTCAAAGCCGCGATTTTGCTGGACGCCATGCCATCGCCACGAGCATTTGTGCCGCTGGAGATATCGGCCTCAGCTCTGGAAGAAGCCACACAGAGCCTGCACAAACACTTTCCCGGCCTGGATATTCATCCGCTGGAGGGCGATTTCACCGCTGACCCTCAGGACATCCGCAGCGCACTGCCGGAAACAGACAACACACTGATCTTTTTTCCCGGTTCTACCATCGGCAATTTCTCCGCTCCTGAAGCGGTGGAGGTGCTGGGCAATCTCTCAACGTTAGCGGGTGAAGACGGTCACA
This sequence comes from Spongiibacter nanhainus, assembly GCF_016132545.1. Lineage (GTDB taxonomy): Bacteria > Pseudomonadota > Gammaproteobacteria > Pseudomonadales > Spongiibacteraceae > Spongiibacter > Spongiibacter nanhainus. The sequence goes on along the minus strand of NZ_CP066167.1, from coordinate 1,174,679 downwards.
TTCTGGTGGGTGCCGATCAAATCAAGGACCGGCAGCGCCTGACCAATGCCTATGACGACGAGAAAGGCATTACTGCGGAATTCAACAAAAACATCCTAAAACGCATTAACCGGGAGTTGGACGCCAACTTTGACCTCAGCGGCTTTGTTCACAGAGCGATCTACAATGAATCACTCGACCGGATAGAGATGCATCTGGTGGCGAAAGGGGATCAGAGGGTGACCGTCAGCGGCCACACCTTTGAGTTTGCCGACGGCACGTTTATCCATACCGAAAACTCCCACAAGTACAGTGATGACAGTTTCCGGCGGCTGACGCAGCAAGCCGGGCTGCAAATGGTGCAGAACTGGAGTAACGGCGAAGTTGCCCTGTATTTGCTCGCGCGAAGTCGCTAACGGTCCATCCGCAGAATTTCGCCGCACAAATTAGCTAATCAGCTTGCTTAAGTCGCTTTTTCTCTTCTCGGCGGCGGGCAAAAAAAGACTGTATCTTAGCTTTGGCCTCAGCCGCCATCACGCCCCCCTGCCACGTCACCCGGTGGTTTAGCTGAGCTTGGTCAAACAGCTGTAAATGGCTGCACACCGCGCCCGCCTTGGGCTCCGCGGTGCCGAACACCACCCGCTCCACTCTGGCGTGAACAATCGCCCCAGCACACATGGCACAGGGTTCCACAGTCACGTAGAGGGTGGCGCCGGGAAGACGATAGTTGCTCTGCTGCTGAGAGGCCTGACGCAGTGCGACAATTTCGGCATGGCCGGTGGGGTCGGTACTGGAGATGGGCTGGTTGTAGCCGCGGCCGATAACGTGACCGTCCTTAACCACCACTGCGCCAACCGGCACCTCGCCGATTTCAGCGGCATGGTCAGCTAGCTCCAGGGCTAGCTGCATCCAGTGGATATCAGAGTCTGGCGCAGAAGCGTCGGATGTGGTGGGCACAGTGTCGGGCTCGGTCATGGCACGAATTGTAACCGATGCCGCTCACTATGGCACCGAGGTCAACTGCATTCACTTTTCGACCAGTTGACTCTAAGACCAGCTCAAATCCGCATTACGAAACGGCGTGCTGCGAACCCGCTTGCCGATAGCCTGATAGATGGCGTTGCCGATGGCAGGACCGATAGGACCGACCGGTGCCTCACCGATAATGCCAAATCGGTCATGGCCGGACAGCGCCTCAAAATAGATATTGATCTCCGGCAGGTCTCCCATTTTCACCATTGGCAGCGCGTCGAAGTTTTGCTCGACAACGGCGCCGTCGGCAATGGTCAGGCCCTCGTTGAGGGACATGTTCAAGCCGAAGATAATTCCCCCTTCCAACTGGGCGGCAACGGCATCTTTGTTAACAATACGGCCGCAGTCAAAGGTGAAATCTAACCGGTGTACTTTCAGCTCACCGGCTTGGCTCACTTCCACGTGCGCCACCGCGCAGACCGTAGCCCCGGCTTGTTTCTCACCGGGGTGGGGCCAGTTGCTGATGGCAATCCCCCGCCCCTGCCCCTTGGGCAGAGGCTTGCCCCAGTCCGCGCGCTCGGCGGCGATCTTCAGGCAGTCTGCCCATGCCGGATCCCAACCCGCCAGCAGGCGCAAGCGGTATTCCAGTGGATCGATGCCGCCGGCAACCGCGCATTCATCGACGAAGGTTTCCACGGTGAAGGCATGGGCGTTGTAACAGGGCGCCCGGTAGGCACCCGTGGCAATGTGCATGGGCAGTTCGCTGGTCTGCAAGCGCACATTGGGAATGTTGCCTGCCGCCGCGTAGGTCATGTCGGTAAAACCGATATTGAGGGGCATTCCCGAATAACAGGTCTCACCCTGGAAGGACAACGGCATGCCGTCCTCTCCCAGACCGGCCTTGTAGCGAGCCGCCAGCTGAGTGCGGTAGCTGCCCTGGCGAGTGGTTTCTTCCCGGGACCAGATCACCTTGACCGGGACGTCGGGGTACTGGCGTGCAATCGCCACAACGGCGCGGACATCGTCACCGATAACCCGACGACCAAAGCCCCCGCCCACCAATGTTTGATGGAAGGTGACCTTAGCGGGGTCCAGACCGCTTTCGTCCACCGCCACCCAAAAAGCTTGTTGCATGTCTTGGGTAGGGTGCCAAAACTCCAGCCCCTCTTCTGAGTATATTGCGGTGCCATTTAATGGCTCCATGGCGGCATGCTCGCAAAATGGTGTGCGATACGTCGCTTCAACCACTTGCGCCGCGTCCACGGCGTCCACATCTCCGGCCTTGGTCAGTGCCGTACCGGCCCATTGATCCAGCACCCGATCCTGGCGCTGGTGCATTTTGCCGTTGGAAGACCAGAAAGTACCCAAACCGTCGTCCCACTCTACCGGCAGCGCATCCAGTGCTTTTTTGGCCTGCCAGTAGTGATCGGCAATGACCGCCACCCCGCTGCGCAGCTCCGAGCCCTCAAACCCGAAGGTGGGGCTGGCCGTTACCGGTGAACCCGGCGTGGCACTGGGGTCGATCACCACCACTGCCCGCACCCCAGGCATATCTTTGATGGCATCAGGGTCGTGGCTTTTTAAAACCCCGCCGTGCACCGGCGACTGCAACAGCGCGGCATAGACCATGCCCGGTAAAGTCACGTCGACACCGAACTGAGCTTGGCCGGTAACGACATTGGGCAACTGCAACTTGTGGGGCTGGGCTTTGCCCAACAGTCGCCATTCGCTCTGGGGCTTCAGCGCCGGTTCTTTGGCCAGCTCAACCGATGCCGCGGCCGCCGCCACCTCACCAAAGCGCAGGGATCGACCGCTGGGGCTGTGGGTCAACACACTATTGCGGGCGCTGACGTCTTCTACCGGCACGCCCCAACGCTGGGCCGCCGCGGTCTTTAGCCGCTCCCGGGCACTGGCACCCAGCTGCAGGGTGTAGGGCATGCGATCGTGGTCGGTACTGTGACCGCCAAAAAACGGCTGCAGGCCGACGGCGTAACTGCCGGGTTGCTGGTACTCACGGCGAAAGTCCGCAAACTCCACCGTCACCTTGTCCCAATCACACTCCAGCTCCTCAGCGATATTCATCGCCTGTTGAGTGGAAGCGCCATTGCCAATTTCCGGGGTGGGTACCGTGACCACCACCGTGTCATCGGGCTTGATAACCAACCAGGGCGACAGTTCACTGCCCTGCCCGGTGGTTTCTGCGGCCTGGGCTCCGGCGGGGCGCAACTGCATGGACAGCCCTCCGGCCACCACGGCGGCAGAGACCAAAAAGCGACGACGGGTCAGGGTCGGCGCATCGAAGCGTGCTTTTCTCATCCTTTCAACTCCTCCGCAGCCCGGTGAATGGCGGCGCGGATTCGCGGGTAGGTACCGCAGCGACAGATATTGGATATCTGCGCGTCGATCTCGTCATCGCTGGGATTGGGATTGCGTTTTAACAGGTCGGCTGCCGCCATCAATACACCGGCCTGGCAGTAACCGCATTGGGGGACGTTCAGCGCCACCCACAGGGTCTGTAAGACGTGGTCGCCGGAGTCAGACAAACCTTCGATAGTTACCACATCGGCACCGTCTACAGCCTGCACGGGTATCACGCAGGAGCGGGTGGCAGAGCCGTTAAAGTGAACGGTACACGCACCGCACATGCCAATGCCGCAGCCAAACTTGGTGCCTGTCATCTGCAGGTGATCCCGCAGCGTCCACAACAGCGGCGTGGAGGGATCGATATCCAGCGATTGGGGCTGTCCGTTTACCGTGAAATTGATAGTCGTCATTGTGCGCCGGCCCTCGATTCTGCCAGTTCTTTGAAGTCGGCATTAATATTGGCCAGCACTTCGTCAGTAATCGTATCGGGATCAAACTTCTGCATAAAATTCAGCGTGAAGCCCCGGCCCTGGTCGATGCGGGGTTCAGTGGAAAAGCCGGGCAGATGTTTGTCGACAATGGCCCGGGCTTCCGGATCGTCGAGGATCACCCCCACCAGCGTCGAGCCGGTGGTGTAAACCACCACGCTGGAGCCCTCCAGCTCCTGCAATTCAGCATCGGCCGCCGCCAGCTTGTCGTCGGTGATCAACTCCGGGTAGTAGGGTTGGATGTCTTCCAGCGTTAGCGGCCTGGCAACATTGAGCTGCCGAATATCGGCCAGGCCGGGGAAGTGCTTGTCCAGCACGGCTGCCGCCTCGTCATAGTCCAGCAGCTCGCCCAGGGTGGACTCCGCCACCGAATAGGACTTACCGCCCAGAGTCACGGTGGGCTCAGGCGGTGGCGGCATGAATTGATAAGCGAGAACGGCTAGCACGGCGACCAGCACCGCAACTACACCGACTATTATTTTTACCTTACGTCGGGCCATGATTTATGAAACAGCGTTAACCATAAGTCAACACAGTATACACCTCTGTTGATCACAAACAAACTTCCCCACGCCGCTCCCCCGGGCGTTTTATAGCGAGCGTGAAACAGGAGAAAAACAGCGAAAGCTGTGCGCCACCTTCAAACATTAGCCGCAACATTTCCGGTATAATGAAGGCATACGCAGCATTGGGGAGCCGGCGATGTCACAGTCTCACAACGACACCAACAACAGCGAACACAAGCGCCTAAGCTTTTTTGAGGTGGTCGCCCAGGCCTTTTCATTGATTTTTGCCTTGCAGAACAAAAGTGGCCGCAAGCGCCTTATGGACTTGGCCGAGACCAACCCCTTGCCGGTATTGATCTCCGGCATTACCGCAATGGCCATTTTCTTTTTGTTTTGCTTTATCGCCTCACAAATCGTACTCAATTTGGTGATGGGCTAAGCCCCACCACCACGCCGATTCACTGGGGATCGAAGGCCCTCGCGCCGGGCCCCAGTGCCGCAGCGTGATCGTCGGGGTTGCGCATTGGGCAGTCTTTAGCAGACAGACAACCACACCCGATACAGGCGGTTAACTTGTCCTTCAATGTCGTCATTTTGGCGATACGCTCCTCGAGATCGGCCCGCCACGCCGATGACAGGGTCTGCCAATCCTCCGCCGTGGGCGCGCCATCGCCGGGCAGCGCATCGAGATGGGTGCGGATTTCCGCCAGCGAAAGCCCGACACTTTGCGCCACCCGAATCACCGCCAGTTGCCGCAGAATGTATCGGGGGTAGCGACGCTGATTGCCGGCGTTTCTCTCACTCCTGATTAAGCCCTTGGACTCATAAAAATGCAGGGTCGATACTGGAATACCACTGCGCTTGGCGATCTCTCCGACACTGAGACGCTGAGTGGCGGCTTTAGCGCACTTATTATCTTCGTTTGAATCTGTCTCGAAGCCAGGCAACTCAGACCGAGACGGCCCAGCATCAGCTTTATTTTTTGCGGACATTTCCAGACATCTAGCCCTTGACCTCAACTAAGCTTAAGGTCGCAAAATAGCCTGACAGGCGCAAGCGCCAAGCTGGCCACAATCCCAGCAATCATGCGTCACTCATTCCCTGTTTTGGAGCACCTATGAAAATCCTGTCCTTTGCGGCCAGCAACAGCCGCTATTCCATTAACCGGCAGCTGCTGGACTACGCGGAAGGTTTTGTATCCGACACCGTCGTGGAGCATCTCGATATCCACGACTATGAAATGCCCATTTACTCGATCGACCGTGAACAGGCTTCGGGCATCCCCCAGCAGGCCAAGGATTTTCTCGACAAGATCGCCCAGTCCAATGGTTTGCTGATTTCGTTCGCAGAACACAATGGCAATTACACCGCCGCGTTTAAAAATATCTTCGACTGGTGCTCAAGAGCCGAGCGCAACATCTACCAGAACAAGGCCATTGCCATGTTATCTACTTCACCCGGACCAGGGGGTGGTGGTCGGGTACTGGATCTCGCCGTCAATGCGGCACCGTTCTTTGGCGGCAATGTTGTGGCATCGCTGTCGATTGCAAACTTCAATGATAATTTTGATAGTACAAAGGGTGAGCTGAAGAACCCCGACTTACAGGCAGAACTCAAAGATGTGATCAATAAATTACTGGTCGCATTGAGATGACTCGACATGAATCGAGTGGATGAATCGATGCGCCCAGACGTCCGCCAATAAGACCGAGTTCTCAGTCGACGATGCAGTATCACGCCGCAGAAAGACTCGATTGCGCTCTATCTCAGGTGCAGTGCACCAACTCTCGCTACAGGCGACAAGACCGAAGGAGACAAGGCCAGAGGAAAGGACAGAGCACCTGTCTACGTATCCGGATCGAAGTTTGCTTATGTAAATAGCAGCTTAGTTGCACAGTTTACGACTTCGCTACGGTAGATCATCTACCTCGACGCTAGCGCAGCTCACTCTCACCCAGGTGTGCCGCGATAAACTTCTTCAACCTATAAGAGGATCAAATGGATACACAGATGCTAATTGGCGCCAGCCTGGTCAAGGGCGAAGGCGAGGCAGAGACTATCCTCAATCCCAAAACCGCAGAGCCAATCACGGAGCTGCCCGAGGCGTCCCTCGCCCAGGTCGATCTGGCCGTAGAGGCCGCCACCCGTGCCTTCCCGTCTTGGTCAAAGGCCACCCCCGAAGAGCGAGCCCGTTATTTATTGGCGATTGCCGATGGCCTGGAGGCCCAGAGCCAGGCCTTTGCCGAGCTGGAGGCCCTGGACTGTGGCAAGCCCATCTTGGCTATGCGCGACGATGAGATGCCGCCGATTATCGACTGCTTTCGCTATTTTGCCGGCGCCGCCCGCAATTTACAGGGCTCAGTAGCCGGCGAATACATGAGTGGTTTTACCTCAATGATCCGCCGGGACCCGGTGGGTGTGGTGGGCTCGATCGCGCCGTGGAACTACCCCTTGATGATGATGGCCTGGAAGTTGGCACCGGCCCTGGCAGGCGGTAATACCGTGGTTTTTAAACCCTCTGAGCAGACTCCTTTAACGGCACTAAAAATGGCAAAGCTGTTGGCGGAAGTTTTGCCCGAAGGAGTCGTGAATATCGTGCTGGGCCAGGGCCACACCGTAGGCAACGCCATTATCAAGCACCCGGGGGTGCACATGGTGTCCATTACTGGCGACGTCGGCACCGGCAAGAAAGTGATTCAGGCCGCCGCCGACAGCGTGAAGCGCACGCACCTAGAGCTGGGCGGTAAAGCCCCGGTTATTGTCTATAACGACGCCGATCTGAAAAGCGCCATCGACACCATACGCACCTACGGCTACTACAATGCTGGGCAGGATTGCGTCGCTGCCTGCCGGATTTATGCAGATAAATCGATCTACGACAAGTTTGTCGCCGATCTGTCCGACGCCGTGGCGTCGATACGCTACAACCTCGACGATGACACGGAGAACGAGATCGGACCGCTGATATCGCAACGCCAGCAACAGCGAGTGGCGAGTTTTGTGGAGCGTACAAACGATGCGTCTCATATTGAGATCACCACCGGCGGTGCGGCCTCGGATTCCGGCTTTTTCTACCAACCTACTGTTGTTGCCGGTGCGCTGCAAAACGACGAAATAGTCCAACGGGAAGTGTTCGGCCCGGTGGTCTCGGTGACCCCCTTCGACCAAAACAGCGACAACATTATCGAGTGGGCCAACGACTCCAACTACGGCCTGGCTTCCTCGGTATGGACCAAAGATGTCTCAAAAGCCATGAAAGCCGCCGCAGAGCTCCGCTATGGCTGCACCTGGGTGAATACTCACTTTATGCTCTGTAACGAAATGCCCCATGGCGGCTTGAAACAATCCGGCTACGGCAAGGATATGTCCATCTACGCACTGGAAGACTACACCGTAGTACGCCACGTTATGATCAACCACGAGCTTTGAGGGGACATTGACCTTCCAGGCAAAATTGCTGGATCGAAAAGCGCGGCTTTCTTGCGCACTGCCCAATTGCACACGACTTACTTGCACGCTCATAGTGCCCTTCGGCGAACTTCGCACCAAAAGCTACCGGCACACCAATCAACGTTATTTCACTTTTATCTATCTTCGGGGGTGATCTTTGTCACCCCGCTAATGCCTTGATATTTCTTAGTTATTCGATGTTCTTCTAAACCTTTTACCAAGTGGAACTGGCGGCTAATCGGATCGAGACGGTGATTGGCACGACCCTTGCGCCTAGGGGTTTATCAATCATAACCAAGAGCAGGTGGTGAGTTTTGGTCAGCATGCTAGAGAAAAGAGACGCGCTTATCGACACAACTGAGCACGACTCTCTTCAAACCGCGGATGCCAAACACCTTCTCCACCCCTGGGCCGACCTAAGTACCCTCGGCGACGAAAACGCGCTGATGATACAACACGCCAAGGGCGTCCACGTTTACGACTCCAAGGGTAAACAGTATCTCGACGCCATCGGCGGTATGTGGTGTGTCACGCTGGGCTACGGCCACGAGGAGCTCATTGAAGCCATGGCCAGCCAGGCCCGCAAGATGGCCTACTACACGCCGTTTGGGGATGTCTCAAGCGCCCCTTCGGCGCAGCTAGCCGAGATGCTGGCAGTGTTAACACCCGGTGATTTAAATCGAGCCCACTTCACCACCTGCGGCTCCACCGCTATCGACTCAGCGGTGCGTATCGCCCATTACTACTACGCCGCTCAAGGTCGGGACAGCAAGCGCCACGTCTTATCCCGGCGCAATGCCTACCACGGCAGCACCTACCTTGCTGCCTCACTCAGCGGTAAAGCCGCCGACCGCACTCTGTTTCAGTATGAGAGCGAGTTTGTCCACCACCTTTCCAGCCCTCAGTACGATCCCGACATCGCCAAGGAAAGCGCGGCGTCGCGGCTGCAAACGCTATTGGATGAGATGGAAGCAGAAATTGCCCGTTTGGGCGCCGACAATATCGCCTGCTTCGTTGCCGAGCCGATCCTAGCCTCAGGCGGCGTACTGGTGCCGCCACAGGGCTATCAGGCAGCGACCCGCGAAATCTGCCGCAAACACGACATTCTATATATCTCTGACGAAGTGGTCACCGGCTTCGGCCGCCTGGGACACTTCTTCGCATCAGAAGCCCACTTCGACATAGTGCCGGACATGATTATCAGCGCTAAAGGGATTACCTCCGGCTATCAACCGCTGGGGGTAGTGATGATCTCAGACCGAATCTGCGACGCCATCAGCGCTGGCGCCCCCGAGGAAAAGCCGGTGTTCTCCAACGGTTATACCTATTCCGGGCACCCCATTGTGTGTGCCACTGCCATTAAAAATATCGAGATCATGAAGCGCGACGGCATCTGCCAACATGTCCGGGAAGTCGGCCCCTACTTTATCGAGCAACTGCGCACTCTAATCGACTCCGACATTGTCTACACCGTTCGCGGCGACCATCTCATGGCCTGTGTCGAATGCTGGACCGGCGACGAAGTCGGCCCAACAGCGAAGAACATGGCTCTGGCCCAGCGCGTGGATCAGTACTGCGAACAGGACGGCCTGCTGGTCAGACCCTATGAAAACCTGTGCATCATGTCGCCACCACTCATCGTGGAGCGCTCTGATATCGACCGTATTATCGCCACTCTGGGCTCTGCGCTGACGCGTGCCCAGAATGACTTAAGGGCTGGTCTATTGCATTAATTCCGATCACTTGCTGAGACCCGCAAAGTTAAAACACGTTTAATTGGGCAACACTACTAGGAGAAAACACGATGACCGCGATTAATTGCAAAGGGCTTTCCACCGAACTGGTACTGCTACGCATCAAGCAATCTCTGATGACTGGCACCAGTAAGCAATCAGACACGCTTAACGTATCCGTTAGTAAACCCTGTAACCGTGAACAATTGATGGAATCATTGGGGCGTCAGGCGGCAATCGTCCAATTGGTGTAATACACCAACTTCCAGCGTGGGGTGGTGCGGCCTATGCCGCAGTAATACCCCGCGAGTTGAATAGCCACAGTACGCCATTAGCGACTAAATCATTAGTAACTACATCATTAGCTACTACGTCATTAGCAACGACGCCATGAACAATAAGGGAGCTCCGACCACCTAATTCGGAGGCAAGCGATACCATGCCCGAGATAAACGACAGTAATTCGCCAATTAACCTATGGTGGCAGCGGGATGATCTCAAATTTCATGACAATCGACTGCAGCTCGGCCAGTGCGACCTGACAACACTGGCGGAAAAAGTGGGCACACCGGCTTATGTCATTCGCGCTCCCAGAGTGATACAAAAGCTGGATGCTCTACACAGGGCATTTGACCAGGTCGGCTTGGATCATCGTATTTTTTACGCTATCAAGGCCAATCGCTCCCCCAAGTTACTCACCTATCTCGCGTCTCAGGGTAAATGCGGCGCGGATGTCTGCTCCCCCAGTGAACTGGTCCACGCCTTGTCTTGTGGGTTTGCTGAGCAGAATATTTCTTTCACAGGCACATCGTTAAGCAAGCGCGACATAGAAACCCTGTCCAAATTTGACCGTCTGCGTCTCAATCTGGATTCCCTTAGCTCTCTGGAGCGCTTGGGACAGGCCTGCCCGGGCAGAGAGGTGGGTATTAGGGTCAACCCCGATATCGGCATCGGCTATTCAGACAACGACTTGTTGCAATACAGCGGCGTAGAGGCCACCAAGTTTGGTATCTATCTCGACCGTATCCCCGAAGCTCTGGCCATCGCGGAGAAATATCAACTTAAAATCGTGCGGGTTCATTTTCACGCCGGTTGTGGCTATCTCGACCGTGAACTGGATCAACTGGCCGACGTGCTCAACGCCAGCCGCCGCTTCACAGAACTATTGCCCGACCTGCAAGAACTCAACATCGGTGGCGGCTTGGGGGTTCCCCACACCAAAGAGGACAGTCCCTTAAATTTACAGCGCTGGGCAGATGTCTTGGCGGGCACCTACGCCGACAGCGGGCTCAATATCGCCGTGGAACCCGGCGACTTTCTGATCAAGGACGCCGGTGTACTGCTCACCGAAGTCACCTACACAGAACAGCGCAAAGACGTGCAATTCCTCGGTTTGAATGCCGGCTTCAACCTGGCTATGGAGCCCGCCTTCTACGGGCTGCCCTGCGAACCTGTTCCCACGCAGCTGAGCACCGCCGAAATAAATCACTACACCGTAGTGGGCAATGTCAATGAAGCCTTGGACAAGTGGGCCGTCAACCACCCCATGCCCAAGCCCGAGGAAGGCGACATAGTCGCGCTGATCAATGCCGGCGGCTACGCCGCCTCCATGCGTTCAGAACACTGCCTGCGCGGCGATGTGCAGGAAGTATTACTGCTCGACTGAAACCCTCAGAACAAAGCTTGCTTGCTAGATCCATTCTAATCACTGGCCGTTCCAGATGGCCGTTAAGGAACGAGACACGATGCTGACTAAAGACACCCTTGAAACACAGCCTAGCTCCCCTCCCAAGAATGAGCCGGTTTCACCGGAAGTTCCCAGCTTTGCCTTCGATCCGGAAGACCCGTGGACTGACACCTTTCAAAAAGGGCTTAAAGCGGCAAATCTCCAGGGAAAAACGGCCTACGAAGTAGGTATCGGCACCGGCATCAATGCCGCCTTTTTATTGACGGTTTGCGGCGCCGACGAAGTCTCCGGCAGCGACCTCGACCCCCGGCTCATTGAATTGGCCGAATCAAATGTCCGCTCTTTAGCGCCGGACTTCGCCCACCGTTTTAACCCTGTTCGCGGCCCGGTAAGCCTTATCGACACCGATGAAGCCAGGGCACTGGTGGCCGAGGCCGATGTCGTTATCGGCTCTTTGCCCCAAGTCGGTGAGCCCGGCGACCCCGGCATTTCCACATTTCGCGAGCGCCTGCAGGTCCCCCTTGCAGAGGGCGCGGATAATGTCGCCGACGATCATATAGCCCACTATTACCCCTGGACAGCGTTCGATGAGTACCCCTTCAACTCCGTTGGCTTGGGTTTGAACGAGGCCTTACTACAGCGGGTGCGCGAACACGCCCCTCACGCAGAAGTGGTGATGAACTTCGGTTGCCGCATCGGCTCAGATATTATTTTTGATTGTTTTAAAGCCAACGGTTTTGAGCCAGAAAAAATTAGCTCGCAAATTGTAGAGCAGCACAGCGGCACCGACATTTCATTCTTTATTGCCCTGGAAAAAACCCTTCAAGGCACCACCTTAAATAGCGAATTTAAGTGCCATTTTTACGCTGACAAAGCCGCCACTCAGCCTCTTTCGGCCTGTCAGGCACAAGCACTGATTACCGAGAATCCGGAGGCCCCGCTTTACCACGAAGTCTGCGTTATCCACGGCAAGCCAATATCAGCCTGACCCTGCTCGCTGTGAGTTAGCCCCCAACGCAGAGGTAAGTATTCACTTCCTCCACTGCCCCACTCGCTCTATCGCGGGTGTGGGCAGCCCCCTCCACTATCCCCCATCGGTCACACTATGACGGACACTCAAGGCAAACGAGTCAGCAATCACTACGCCACAGACTATGTAGTGGGCCAGGACAACATTCAAGCTTTTGGCTTTGACCTCCACAACCCAGTGTTCTTCATTAGTGAGCTGTTTATATTTGCGTTTGTCGGCACAACCTTACTTATGCCAGAGCAGGCAATGACCTTGCTGAGCGGCGCTAAGGGCTGGGCTATCGAGACCTTTGACTGGCTGTTCATGGCCAGCAGCAACGTGTTCATCCTTTTCTGTCTGGCACTGGCGTTGTCGCCGATGGGCAAGATACGCCTGGGCGGCGACGAGGCCACACCTGACTTTTCGGGGTTGTCCTGGGCGGCCATGTTATTCGCTTCTGGGATGGGCATTGGCCTGATGTTTTGGAGTGTTGCAGAGCCGATTGCCTACTACAGCGATTGGTACGGCACCCCGTTTAACGTCGAGGCCAATACCGACACCGCTGCGGACCTGGCCTTGGCGGCCACTATGTACCACTGGGGCCTCCATGCCTGGGCAATCTACGCCGTTGTCGGTCTGTCGCTGGCGTTTTTCTGCTTCAACAAAAATCTGCCGCTGACCCTGCGCTCGGCCTTCTACCCCATTCTTGGCGAGCGAACCTGGGGATGGGCCGGCCATATCATCGACACCCTCGCCGTATTGGCAACCCTATTTGGACTGGCCACCTCTCTGGGCCTTGGCGCAAAGCAAGCTAGCGCAGGCCTGGAGTTTGTATTTGGCCTGGAAGACACCATTCCCCTGCAAATAAGCATCATTGCAGGCATCACTTTAATTGCCATTGCATCAGTAGCGCGGGGGCTCCACGGCGGCGTGAAAGTACTTAGTAACGTCAATATGGCAATCGCCGCTCTGCTTTTCATCTTTGTTTTACTGGCGGGGCCAACACTGAGCTTGATGGGCTGGGTGGTCAATACCGGTAAATCCTACGCCGGTTATTTCTTTGAACTGAGTAACTGGGTCGGTCGAGACGACGAGGACTGGTTACATGCGTGGTCGGTATTCTACTGGGCCTGGTGGGTAGCCTGGTCGCCTTTTGTCGGCATGTTCATTGCGCGAATATCCCGCGGCCGTACGGTCAGAGAATTCCTGGGTGCTGTCATACTTATTCCCACTACCGTCACACTGCTTTGGATGGGTGTTTTTGGCGGCGGCGCACTGGAGCAATCGCAAAATGGTGTGGGGCAACTGGCGAACGGTTTAGATAACATCGCCCTGTCGATGTTTTACCTTTTGGAGCAACTGCCCTGGACTGACGTCATCTCTACCTTTGGTATTTTCCTGGTGCTGGTGTTCTTCATCACCTCTTCCGACTCTGGATCATTGGTGATTGACTCCATCACCTCGGGCGGCAAATTGGACGCACCGATACCACAGCGTATTTTCTGGGCCGCGATAGAGGGGTTAATCGCCTCGGTACTACTATACATCGGCGGAACACAGGCACTGGATGCACTTCAAGCCGGCACCATCGCAGCTGGCTTGCCTTTTACCCTGATATTGCTGTTCATCTGCGTCAATTTATACAAAGGGCTTCAGCACGAGCGGCAACTTATGGCTGCTGTAGCCTCGCAGAATTAACCGATTGGGGTTGGGTTTCATTCCTCAACCCAAGCACCCACTAAGTGACTTCGTCAACAATATATAAGCCCAAGCCGTGTCTTCTAAAACAATGCCAAAAGCGTCCACAGTGCCACTCTAACCCTCCCAGCAGGCCAGTAGCTTAGAAGTACTGGGTGATATCGCGGAAGCGGAATCCGACCCTCTGAGCTATACTTATAAGATAACTATATTAATTATGCAGGGGAGACATATGTATGCGTGCTTTCGGACTAGTCATGGCTGGGATCAGCCTCGTCATACTGACGGCATGTGGCGGCGGAAATAGCTCTGGCCGCTCAGACAACAGTGATAATGGTGACGGCAATAGCCCCCAATACAACGTCGAGGTGCGCCGCACGTCCTTTGGTATTCCCCATATCAAAGCCAGCAATTACGCCAATATGGGCTATGGCTACGGCTATGTGCATGCACAAGATAACCTCTGCGTACTGGCAGAAGATCTGTTAACCATTCGCGGCGAACGCGCCAGGTACCTGGGACGCGACGGCACCTATACCATCGTGGCCAACGGCTCTACGGCCAACAATGTAGACTCGGACTTCTTCTGGAAATTCACCGCCACCGATGAGGCCATCGCGCCACTAAAAAACAGTGATCAGGAGGCAATCGACGCCACCCGTGGCTTTGTGGCCGGCTACAATCGCTATGTCAATGAGCTTAAGGCTGGCGACCACCCAGGCCGTCACCTGGCCTGCCGCGATGAGGCTTGGATTACCGAAATCACGGTGGACGACATGTACCGCCGATACTTCAGACTGACTTTGCTGGCCAGCTCTTCTGTCTTTGTCAACGAAGTCTCACAAGCCAAACCTCCGGGACCAGACAACCTTCCTCTACCTGTTGAACTCGATGACATTCTCGCTCTGGACCCTGGCGCCCTGCCCTTATCCGATGGATTACCCATCGGTAGTAATATGTACGCACTGGGGCCCGATGCCGTCGCCGGGGAATCCATGCTGTTTGGCAATCCACACTTTCCCTGGACAGGTACCGAGCGGCTCTATTTGACGCACCTGGAATTGCCCGATGCCGAGATCATGGGCGCATCCCTTTATGGCGTACCGGCAGTACTGATCGGTTTCAACGAGCATGTCGCCTGGAGTCACACCGTCTCCACAGCCTACCGCTTCACATTTTACGAACTGACATTGAACCCGGTGGATCCCACCCAGTATCTCTATGACGGCGAAATGCGGGATATGGAGGCGAGTGAGGTCTCAATCGATATTTTGGAAGGAGACGGTAGTCTCACCACTGAAACTCGAACTCTGTATCGGTCACACTATGGACCGATGCTGGAACTGGCTGTTTCCGGCGTACCGGTGCTTGAGTGGTCGCCCGTCAAGGCCTATACGCTGCGCGACGCCAATGCGGAAAACGACAGTCTTATGAACCAGTTTTTTCGGTGGAACCGCGCACAGAGTTTCGAGGAGTTTGTCGCCTTGCACGGTAGCGTTCTGGGTGTACCTTGGGTCAACACCGCCGCCACCGGCCCCGGTAAACCGGCCTATTACGGTGACGTCACCGTCGTACCAAATGTCCCAGACGCCAAGGTACAAACTTGTGGCGCACTGCCATTGCAAACGGCACTGGATCAGCTGATGCCGGGTCTGCCGATCCTGGATGGTTCGCGTTCAGCTTGCGAATGGGACAGCGATGACGACGCCCCTCGGCCCGGTATATTCGGACCAGCCAACTTGCCCAAAATCACCCGTAACGACTGGGTTCACAATTGCAATGACAGCTACTGGCTCAGCAACCCGGCCGAGCCGCTGACCGGCTTTGCCGCCATTATTGGTGACGAGGATAGCGAACGCACCCTGCGTACCCGCCTTTGCATGCAGCAAGTCATCCAGCGTCTGGATGGCAGCGATGGCCGGCCGGGTAACCGCTTCGATCTGGATTCGCTGCAAGAAATCACACTGGAAAGCACCGTCCTGTCTGAACAGCTCGGACGCCAGTCAGTGCTGGACAGCTATTGCGCCTTGCCGCTACCACTGCCAAGCTCCGGCGGTGCATTGGTAGACACCAGCGAGGCCTGCGCAGTACTGGCCTCCTGGGATGGTAAGAACAATCTTGAATCGGTCGGCGGACATATCTGGCGTGAATTTTGGCGCCGCATTGCTGGTCCTCTTCCCATCGCCACCCCGGCGGACGACCTCCGCTGGCTGACGCCCTTTTCCGCTGCCGACCCAGTCAACACGCCTGCCAGTCTGAACGTCCTCAACCCTATCGTGGCCAGCGCTTTTGCCGATGGCATTCAGGCCGTACTGGACTCACCCTTTGAACTCGACACGCCCATGGGACAGATTCAGCACTCGGGTGTGCACGACAGCATTATCCCTATCTTTGGCGGAGAAGGCTTTGAAGGCTCATTCACCATCGCCAATGCCCGCAACGGCGGGCTGGAAGAAGACGGTTACAACATCACCTATGGCAACAGCTACATTCAGGCCGTTACTTGGGATGAGAATGGCAACCCCGTTGCAGAAGGCTTCGTCACCTATTCACAGTCCAGTGATCCGGCCTCGCCTTATTATAAGAACATGACCGAAGCCTACTCGGCCAAACAGTGGATCAAACTTCCCTATTTGGAAACGGATATTGCAGCAGATACCGTTGAAACGTTGAATCTGTCTGAATAGGGATTGAGTTGGGTGGAGCAAGGCGATAGCCAACCATCCACGACTGGCTATCACTCCCACTCAATCGTCGCAGGCGGCTTACTGGACACGTCATAAGTTACCCTGGAGACGTGGGTGATCTCATTGATAATCCGGTTGGAGACCGTCTCAAGTAACTCGTATGGCAAATGGGCCCAGCGGGCGGTCATAAAGTCGATGGTCTCTACCGCGCGCAGTGCAATCACGTACTCATAACGGCGGGCATCCCCCACTACACCGACTGACTTGACCGGCAGAAATACTGCAAAAGCCTGGCTGGTTTTGTGGTACCAATCGGCTTTGTGTAGCTCTTCGATAAAGATCGCATCAGCCTCCCGGAGGATGTCGGCGTACTCTTTTTTCACCTCACCGAGGATGCGCACACCCAGCCCCGGCCCGGGGAAGGGGTGGCGATATACCATGTCGTAGGGCAGGCCCAGTTCCAAACCGATTTTGCGGACTTCGTCTTTAAACAGTTCCCGCAGCGGCTCAACCAGCTCCATTGCCATTTCTTCCGGCAATCCACCGACGTTGTGGTGGGATTTGATCACATGGGCCTTGCCGGTTTTGGCGGCGGCGGATTCGATCACGTCGGGGTAAATGGTGCCCTGAGCAAGGAAGTTGACGTCTTTCAGTTTGGTGGCCTCAGCATCGAATACATCGATAAAGGTGTTGCCGATGATTTTGCGCTTGGCTTCCGGGTCCTCAACCCCATTGAGTTTGCTGAGGAAGTCGTCCTCGGCGTCGACACGAATGACTTTAACGCCCATGTTCTTGCCGAACATGTCCATCACCTGATCGCCCTCCTGCTTGCGCAGCAGGCCGTTATCGACAAAAACACAGGTCAGCTGATCGCCGATGGCCTTGTGCAGCATGGCTGCCACCACAGAGCTGTCGACCCCGCCGGACAAGCCCAACAGTACCTTCTGGTCACCGACTTGTTCCCGAACACGCTCGATCGCGTCCTGAATAATATTGGCCGGGGTCCACAGTGCTTCACAGCCGCACAGTTTGTGCACAAAGTGCTCGAAGATGCGCTTGCCTTGCAGGGTATGGGTTACCTCGGGGTGAAACTGCAGGCCGTAAAAGCGCTTTTCTTCACACTGCATGGCGGCGATGGGACAGGAGCCGGTGGACGCCAACACTTCAAAGCCCTCGGGCAGGTTGACCACCTTGTCGCCGTGGCTCATCCATACATCCAGCAACGGCACGCCGTCGGCCTCGATATGGTCAGCGATATCCTCGGTCAACTGGCTGTTGGTCTCTAGACGGATTTGGGCGTAACCAAATTCGTGAATGGGCGAGCCCTCGACCTTGCCCCCCATTTGCTCCGCCATAGTTTGCATGCCATAGCAGATACCCAGCACCGGAATGCCCAGTGCAAACACCTTTTCCGGTGCCCTGGGCGAGCCCGCTTCGGTCACTGACTCGGGGCCACCGGCCAATACGACCCCAGAAGGACGAAACTCATCGATGTCGGCATCGCTGATGTCAAAGGCGCGGATTTCACAATACACACCGATCTCGCGGATACGGCGGGCGATCAATTGGGTGTACTGGGAACCGAAATCGAGGATCAGGATGCGGTGGGCGTGAATATCGGGTGTGGACACAGGCGCTCTCTCTAAAAACAACAAGACCGATGCATCGGCATCGGTCAGGGATCAATCGGTTATTGCCGCAGAGTCATTAACGGCTATCAGGTCGGGTAGTTGGGGGCTTCCTTGGTGATGGACACATCGTGGACGTGGCTTTCACTCATGCCCGCTGCAGTGACCCGGACAAACTGCGGTTTACTGCGCATGGTCTCGATGTCAACGCTGCCGGTGTAGCCCATGGAGCTGCGCAGGCCACCCATCAACTGGTGGACAATGGCTGCCAGCGGCCCCTTGTAAGGCACCCGGCCTTCGATACCTTCCGGCACCAGTTTTTCTGCGCCGTCTTCTGCGCTTTGGAAATAGCGATCACTGGAACCCTGGGTTTTGGTCATTGCGCCCAGTGAGCCCATGCCGCGATAGGATTTATACGTCCGGCCCTGGAACAGCTCAACCTCACCGGGCGCCTCTTCGGTGCCGGCAAACATCGAGCCCATCATCACCGAGTGGGCGCCGGCAGCCACCGCTTTGGACAAGTCGCCGCTAAAGCGAATACCACCGTCGGCGATCAAGGGCAGGCCGGAATCTTTCAAGGCCGCCGCCACATTAGCAATGGCGCTGATCTGAGGCACACCGATGCCGGTCACAATGCGGGTCGTGCAAATAGAACCCGGGCCAATGCCCACCTTGACCGCATCGGCGCCGGCATCCAGCAAAGCCAGTGCCGCGTCGCCAGTGGCGATATTGCCGCCGATGACATCCACCTGAGGGAAGTGCTTCTTGATCCATGCAACCCGGTTGATGACATTGCGGGAGTGGCCGTGGGCGGTATCCACTACCAGTACATCAACGCCGGCCGCAACCAGAGCCTCCACTCGCGCATCGGTATCGGCACTGGTGCCCACCGAGGCGCCGGCCCGCAGTTGGCCAGAGGTGTCTTTACACGCCAGAGGAAAGGTCTGGGCGTTATTCATGTCCTTAACGGTAATCATACCGGTGAGCTTACCGGCATCGTTGACCACCAGCACCTTCTCAATACGGTGCTTGTGCAGCAGCTCCCGGGCCACTGACATGTCGTCGCCTTCCCGAACTGTGACCAGTTTTTCTTTGGGTGTCATGATACTGGAGACCGGCACGTCCATTTGTTCCTGGAAGCGTACGTCCCGGCTGGTGACAATCCCCACCAGATCGCCATTTTTCATCACCGGCACACCGGAGATTTTGTGGCGGCGGCGCAGCTCAAACAGCTCGCTGATCGGCGCGCTGGCGTCGATGGTAATGGGGTCTTTGACCACACCGCTCTCGTGTTTTTTCACCGCCCTCACTTCCTGGGCCTGTTGCTCCACCGTCATGCTTTTGTGGATGATGCCGATGCCCCCTTCCTGGGCCAGCGCGATAGCCAGACGGCTCTCGGTGACGGTGTCCATGGCCGCCGACAGCAGGGGAATATTAAGGGAGATATTGCGGGTCAGCTGGGTTTTAAGGCTGACATCTTTAGCGGTTATTTCTGAGTAACCGGGAAGCAACAAAACGTCGTCGAAGGTGAGGGCTTCCTGAGAGATGCGTAACATATGTGATTCCGTTGCCAGAAGCTAGAATCCTCGCAATTTTAATTGATGGGGCCCGCCGAGTAAACTGCCACATACCCGAGAAACCCTATATCTTGATATAATCCGGCGATGAATCCACAACAAACGCCATTTGCCGCCTTATCCGCCGACAGCGGTGCCAGCCAACTCAGTGTCAGCCAACTCAATCGCCTGGCTAAACAGCTACTTGAAGACTGTTTTCCCGCTGTAACGGTGGTGGGAGAGCTGTCCACCCTGTCTCGCCCCAGCTCGGGCCACTGGTACTTTACCCTTAAAGACGACAGTGCCCAGATTCGCTGTGCGTTTTTTCGCGGCCGCAACCGCCTTTGCAAAATTAACCCCGAGCCGGGACAACAGGTTCAGGTCAGCGGCAAGGTCAGCCTTTACGAAGGCCGGGGCGACTATCAGCTGATCGTAGACAGCCTGCAACCCGCTGGTGCCGGTGCACTGGCGGCCGCCTTCGAAGCCTTGAAAGAGGAGTTGCGGGCCGCCGGCTGGTTTGACACCGATCGCAAGCGCCCCCTGCCGGAACGTATTCGCCACATCGCCGTGGTCACCTCGCCTACCGGCGCGGCACTGCAGGACATTAGCAGCGTGTTACAGCGCCGCTGGCCCGGCACCCGAATTACCGTACTGCCGGTGCTGGTCCAGGGCGACCAGGCCGCGGGTCAAATTGCCGAGGCAGTGCGTCAGGCCAATGCATTGGTGGAGAGCGGCGAGCAGGACTTCGACGTGTTACTGCTCAGCCGCGGCGGTGGCTCATTGGAGGATTTATGGCCCTTTAATGAGCGGCAGGTGGCTGAGGCCATTTACCAATCCCAGCTGATCACCGTCAGCGCCGTGGGTCACGAAGTGGATTTCAGTATTGCCGATTTTGTCGCCGATCTTCGGGCGCCGACACCCTCCGCCGCTGCCGAAATGCTCAGCCCCGATCAGAGCCAGCTGCTGTCGCGCCTGCATCTGCTCCGGGGCCGCTTGGCCGCCGCCCAGCAACGTCAGCTGGGACAGTATCGGGATCGATTGGCGGCGCTGCGCAAACGGCTTCGAGACCCCCGCCAGCGCTTGCAGGAGCAGGCCCAGCGTTTGGATGAACTGGAGCTGCGACTACAGCGCCACTGGCGACTGGGCCAGGGTCAGCGCAGCCAGCGCCTCAAAGCGGCCAGTCGACAGTTGCAGATGCTGAGCCCCCAACATCAATTACAGCGCCGGCACAGCGAGCTGGCAGGACTGGAGCAGCGCCTGCTACGGGCCAGTCAAAGCACACTAAAAACCCAGCAGCAGCGCCTGGTTTATCTCAGCCAACGGCTGCGCAGTTTGGGCCCCGAGCAAACTCTGCAGCGGGGCTACAGTATCGTCACCGGTGCACAGGGAGAAGTGATTCGGGATGCCGCCTCGCTCAGCACCGGCCAAGCACTGCAGGCCCGGTTTGCACGCGGCAGCGCAGGGCTGAAAGTGGCCAGTATTGAGGGCGACAAAGAAAAGTCTGCGGGCACCGATCAATAGCTGCCGCGGGAAGCGAGCGGATGTTCTAGTAGCTTTCCGGCAGCTTCTTCTTGATTACGATATGCCGGCCATCCACCTCGATATACTCGCCAATGGTGAGGTCTTTAAGAATTCGCGCCACCATCTCCCGGGATGAGCCAACCCGATCGGCAATCTCCTGCTGGGTGAGCTTTTCCTGGATACGCATGCTGCCGTCCTCGTCTTCCGGCTCCGCGAGGTTGGTCAACACTTTGACCACGCGGCCGTAGACATCCTGCAGGGCCAGGCTTTTGACATCGTTGGTCAGCTTGCGAATGCGGCGAGTCAGGTTTTTATTGAGGATGCGGGTGATATTGGGGTGCAAATCCAGGATCGATTTGAAATCTTCTTTGTAGATAATCCGCACCGTAGTGGGCTCCATGGCCCGCACTGACGCCGAGCGCCGGTCGTCATCCAGCAGTGCCAGCTCACCGAAGTAATCCCCCGCCTCCAGCAGGTTCAACACAAAGTCCTTGCCACCCTTATCGCTACAATAGACTTTGACCCGACCGGACTCTACCACAAACAATGAATCTGCCACGTCCCCCTCGTGAATCAGCACAGTGTTCTTGGCGAACTCTCTAACAATGCTGGTATCCCGCAGCAGACGAATCTCGTCAGGCGACAAGCCGTCAAACAAATCCACATTTTCGATGCTCATGGTTGTGCTCCGATAGGGTCTCTCGGCGTTGACGCGACTATAGCATACAAGCGCAAGTTGCTGTCCAGAATGGAAGTTTTCTGGTGATTAGGGTGGCAACAATTCGGCGGACAAAGAAAGCGTTGTCCGCCCTACAAGACTGGTGGTCGTGGTGGGTAAATCGGCGGACACGAACAGCGGTGTCCGCCCTACTGGCTCGGGTGGAACCACCATCGGCGGGTTAAAGCGGCGTCGCGTAGGGTGGACATCCCCAGGATGTCCACCGTCAACAATATCAGCCCTCGGGGCGCATATGGGGGAAGAGCAGTACGTCGCGAATCGACGGCGAGTTGGTAAACAACATCACCAGGCGATCGATACCAATGCCCTCACCCGCCGTGGGGGGCAGGCCGTATTCCAGGGCGGCGACAAAGTCGGCATCGTAGTGCATGGCCTCGTCATCACCCGCGTCTTTCTCCGCCACCTGAGCCATAAAGCGCTCGGCCTGGTCCTCGGCGTCATTCAGCTCGGAGAAGCCGTTAGCCAGCTCCCGGCCACCGACAAAAAACTCGAAGCGATCGGTGACAAAGGGATTGTCGTCACTGCGCCGGGCCAGGGGCGACACCTCGGTGGGGTACTCAGTAATAAAGGTGGGCTGATCCAGTTTGTGCTCGGCGGTTTCTTCAAAGATCTCGATCTGGATTTTACCCAGCCCCCAGCTGTCCTTGACCTCAATACCCAAGCCCTTGGCAATGGCTGTGGCCTGATCTTTGTCGCCCAACTGCTCGGCAGTGATGCCCGGGTTGTATTTGAGGATAGCGTCAAACACGGTGAGCCGTTCAAAGGGCTTGGCAAAATCGTAGTCACTGCCCTGGTAGTGAATCTGGGTAGTGCCCAACACTTCCTGCGCCACGCTGCGCAGCATGTCTTCGGTGAGATCCATCAGGTCCCGATAATCCGCATAGGCCTGGTAGAACTCAATCATGGTGAACTCGGGGTTGTGACGTGTGGATAAGCCCTCGTTGCGGAAGTTACGGTTAATCTCAAAGACCTTTTCCATGCCGCCTACCACGAGGCGCTTGAGATACAGCTCCGGTGCAACACGCAGGTACATATCCAAATCCAGCGCGTTGTGATGGGTGACAAAGGGCCGCGCGGTGGCACCGCCGGGAATCACCTGCATCATTGGTGTTTCCACCTCGACAAAGTCCCGCTGGGCGAGATAGTTGCGGATGGAGCTGATCATTTTTGAACGAATCGCAAAGGTGCGCCGGGAGTCCTCGTTCATGATCAGATCGACATAACGCTGGCGGTAGCGGATTTCCTGATCCTGCAGACCGTGGAATTTATCCGGCAATGGCCGCAGCGATTTGGTCAACAGGCCGGCCTCTTCCATGTACACATAGAGGTCGCCCTTGCCGGATTTGTGTACTGGCCCACAGGCGTAAATGATGTCACCGATGTCCCAGTGCTTGATCTCTTCGGTCAACTCTGCCGGCAGGGTTTTCTTGTCCACGTAGGCTTGAATGCGGCCACTGACGTCCTGCAACACCATAAAGGGGCCGCGCTTGGCCATAATACGTCCAGCCACCTTGGCCTTGCGATCCAGCGTCTCCAGCTCGGCTTTTTCCTTGTCGCCCAGCTCCTCTTGCAATGCCTGCGCGTAGGCGTCGCGGCGGAAGTCATTGGGGAAGGGATTGCGCTTCTCCCGGATCGCCGCCAGTTTGGCGCGGCGCTCGGCAATCAGGCGATTCTCTTCCTGGGCGTCTTGCTGTTCAGACTTGGGGTGCTCGGACATAGTTAAATTCCCGGTTGATGCTTTAGCTGGATAGGCGTGGAAAAGCGGTCGACTTACAGACCCGACTTCAAACTCGCTTCGATAAACATATCCAGGTCGCCGTCCAACACGGCGTTGCAATTGCTGGTCTGCACATTAGTGCGCAGGTCTTTGATGCGCTGATCGTCCAGCACATAGGAGCGGATCTGGCTGCCCCAGCCGATGTCCGCTTTACTGTCTTCCAACTCCTGGGCGGCGCTGCTGCGCTTTTGTATCTCCAACTCGTAGAGCTTGGCCTTAAGCATCTTCCAGGCCTTGTCCCGGTTCTGGTGCTGAGAGCGCTCGCTCTGGCACTGCACAACAATGTTGGTAGGGCCGTGGGTCAGGCGCACCGCGGAGTCGGTTTTGTTAACGTGCTGACCACCGGCGCCGCTGGCGCGATAGGTATCGGTGCGCACATCGGAGGGATCGATATCGATCTCGATATCGTCGTCGATCTCCGGCGACACAAACACCGAGCAAAATGACGTGTGGCGGCGGTTACCGGAATCAAAGGGCGATTTGCGGACCAGGCGGTGTACGCCGGTTTCGGTACGCAGCCAACCAAAGGCGTATTCGCCCTGCACATGGATAGTGGCGCTTTTAATACCGGCGACCTCACCGTCGGAGGCTTCCACCAAGTCGGCTTTAAAGCCTTTGTCTTCACACCAGCGCAGGTACATCCGCAGCACCATATTGGCCCAGTCCTGCGCCTCAGTGCCGCCCGATCCGGACTGGATATCCAGGTAGCAATTGTTGGGGTCCATTTCGCCGGAAAACATGCGACGAAATTCCAGTTTGGCCAGTACCGCCTCCAGGCGATCGATATCGGACTGCACCGCCTCGACGGTGTCGTCATCGCTCTCTTCGATGGCCATTTCCAACAGCTCTTCGGCGTCGGCGATACCGGCGTCGAGTTCATCAATGGAGGCCACCACCGCTTCCAGGCTGGAGCGCTCTTTACCCAATTCCTGGGCCCGGGCGGGATCGTCCCACACTCCCGGGTCGCCCAGTTCCAGCTCGACTTCGGTCAGGCGCTCTTTCTTGTTAGCGTAGTCAAAGATACCCCCTAAGCGTATCTGTACGCTCGGTCATATCCTTCAGGGCTGTGCGCAGGGCATTGGTTTCTAACATTGGTGGCGAGTTCCCGACCGCGGTGAAAAGCCGGGCATTTTACCTGATGGGGCCGGCGCCTGTTAATACTCAGCACCGGTAGTAATAGCTACCGGGGGCCAGTTGACTCTAGCCAGCCGGGCGAATGTGCTCCACCAGCAACTGCAAAGACAGCCGGTCCCGCCACAGATTGCTGTCGAGCTTATAGACCAACTCCACTGTCTCAACCTCCGGCGCCGGCCACTGCTCCAGGTCGATATTAAAGGCGATGGCATCCACCGCCTCACCCTCTGGCGCCCCCGAAAACATCGGCTGCAATTGCATTTTAAGGTGCCGCTCGCCAACCAGGCGCTGGGACAAAAGACGAAATTCACCGTGAAAGACCGGCTCGGGAAAGCCCTGTCCCCAGGGGCCGGCACGGCGCAGTTGCTCAGCGGTTTCCAGAGCAAACTGCGAGGCCTGCAAAGTGCCGTCGCAATGCACCACGGCCTCCAGCTGGTCCTCGCTGAGCAGCTCTGCCACCGTGGCGGCGAACACCTCGCTGAAGCGCGGATAATCTTCCGTCGCCAAGGATAAACCCGCCGCCATCGCGTGGCCGCCAAATTTTCGCAGCAGATCCGGGTGGCGCTTGGCAATCAAGTCCAGGGTGTCCCGCATATGCAGGCCGGGAATGCTGCGGGCCGAACCCTTGACGTGCCGGTCATCCTCCTCGGCAAAGGCAATCACCGGGCGGTGAAAGCGCTCCTTGATCCGCGAAGCCAGAATCCCCACCACCCCCTGGTGCCAGGTCTCATCAAACAGGCACAGCCCCGCCGGGATATCCGCCTGATCCAGTTGCAGGTGGGCCAAGGCCTTGAGGGCGTCCTCCTGCATGCTCTGCTCGATGGCGCGCCGCTCCCGATTGAGGCCATCCAATTCGGCGGCCAAATTCAGGGCGCGGTCGGGGTCGTCCTCCAGCAGGCAGCGAATCCCCACCGTCATATCATCAAGCCGCCCGGCAGCGTTAAGCCGGGGCCCCAGAGCAAAACCCAGATCGCTGGCCACCAGGCGC
The DNA here is from genome assembly GCF_016132545.1 of Spongiibacter nanhainus. Classification (GTDB taxonomy): domain Bacteria; phylum Pseudomonadota; class Gammaproteobacteria; order Pseudomonadales; family Spongiibacteraceae; genus Spongiibacter; species Spongiibacter nanhainus. The sequence goes on along the minus strand of NZ_CP066167.1, from coordinate 1,148,763 downwards.
TGGGGATCCCGGCCAGACACCCTCAGCAAGGCAGAAATTCCCGGCCGGCAGCGACCGGCACGGATGCGCCGCAAGCCCTGCTCCACCAGAATCCGATTGGCATGGCTGAGGGGCACCACATCGGCGACGGTGCCCAGTGCCACTAAATCCAGCAGTTCGCCCAGATTGGGTAGAGAATCCACACCCTGCTGTCGCATTTGCGCCCGCAGTGCCAGCAGCAAATAGAACATCACCCCCACCCCGGCCAAGGACTTATCGGGGAAAGGACAGCCGGGTTGATTGGGGTTCACGATTGCCGCGGCCTCCGGCAGTGCATCGCCGGGCAGATGGTGGTCGGTCACCACCACCGGGATACCGTGGCGCGCCGCTGCGGCGACGCCTTCGATACTGGAGATGCCGTTGTCGACCGTGACAATCAAATCGGGCTGGCGCTGGGCAGCCACCTCGACAATTTCCGGGCTGAGGCCATAGCCAAATTCAAAGCGATTGGGAACCAGAAAATCGACATTGCTGGCGCCCAAAGCCCGCAGGCCCAGCATCGCCAAGGCGGTACTCGTGGCGCCATCGCAATCAAAATCACCGACGATCAGAATGTGCTGATGATTGGCAATGGCCTGCTCCAGACGGGCAACCGCCTGATCCAGACCCAGCATGGTGGGCTTGGGCAGCGCATCCAGCCCCAACTTAAGGGCCTGGGAATCGGCGATGCCCCGGGCGGCATACAATTGGGCTAGAAGAGGAGATCCGGCATCCAGGTCAGTGGATGCCGGCACGTCGCGATAGGCAACTCGGGGAAAGCCACTCACGGCTTAAGCGCGGATATTGGCAGCCATAAAGGAATGCACGGCAGCCAGGTCGTTATCGATGACCTCGTAGCGCTCATCCAGATCAAACAGATCGGCCATATGGTGGGGCAGTGGCGGCGCATCCGGGTAACCGGCCTTCATCACCGCTTCGGGGAACTTGGCGGGATGGGCCGTGGCCAGGGTGACCATGGGCACACTGCGGTCCTGCCAGCACTCCCGGGCCGCCTTCACTCCGATGGCGGAATGGGGATCCAGCAGGTATTCACTGTCTTCGTAGACACGGCTGATGGTGTCGACGGTGGCGGCATCGTCAACACTGTAGCTGTTGAACAAGCCGCGCACCTTATCAAAGGCCGTCGCGGGGATGGATACCGTCTCGGTGTTCATGCGCTCCATCAGGTCGGCAATGGCGGCGCCATCCCGGTCGAAGCAGTCAAACAACATGCGCTCGAAGTTGGAGGACACCACGATATCCATACTGGGGGACAGGGTGTGCTGCAGCTCGTGCTTCTCAAACTGATTGTTGCTGATAAAACGGTGCAGAATGTCATTCTGATTGGTGGCCACTACCAGCTGCTCGATGGGCAGTCCCATTTGCTTGGCCAGGTAGCCGGCGTAGATATCACCGAAGTTGCCGGTGGGCACCGAGAAACTCACCCGGCGCGACGGTGCACCCAAGGCATAGGCGGCGTAAAAATAGTAGACGATCTGGGCCATGATCCGCGCCCAGTTGATAGAGTTCACCGCCACCAGCTGGCGCCCTTCCGGCAAAAAGCCCTGGTCGGCGAAGCTGGCCTTGACCATGGCCTGGCAGTGGTCAAAGTGCCCTTTGAGGGCGATGTTGTGGATATTGTCTCCCATCACCGTGGTCATCTGCCGGCGCTGTACTTCCGACACCCGCTGATAGGGGTGGAGAATAAAGATATCGATATTGCTGCAGCGCTTGGTGCCGTGGATGGCCGCTGAACCAGTGTCACCAGAGGTGGCCCCCATAATCACCACTTTCTGCTGGCGCTTTTCCAGCACATAGTCCAGCAGGCGCCCCAGCATCTGCAGGGCAAAGTCTTTAAAGGCCAGAGTCGGGCCCTGGAACAATTCCAGCAGCCACTCGTTGTGCCCCAGCTGCACCAGCGGCGCGATAGCCGGGTGGCGAAACTCGCTGTAGGTATCGTCGATGATGGCCTTTAGATCGGCATCCGGGATGCAGCCCGCCACAAAGGGCTGCACGATTTCAAAGGCCAGGTCGGTGTAGGGCAATGAAGACCAGGCGGCGATCTGCGCTTCGCTGTAGTGAGGCAGCGATTCCGGCACATAGAGGCCGCCGTCTGGCGCCAGGCCAGTGAGCATGACGTCTTCAAAGTTAAGTGCCGGCGCCTGGCCGCGGGTGCTGATGTATTTCACGGTGTCTTCAATCTCGTTTCGTTGGCGGGGTCTGCCCCCGCGCCAATATCACTAGCCGGCTGGGGTATTAACCCGCCAAAGATTCCACACGGATGCGGGTCACTTCGCCGACAATGCTTTCCAGGCCTTCTATGCGACTTACCGCCGCGGACAATTTGCCTTCCACGGTGCGGTTGGTAAGGATAATCATCGGCACCAGGTTTTGCCCTTCAGCCGGCTCCTTCTGGATCAGCGCTTCGATACTGATGCCGTCGTCGCTGAGAATTTGCGCCACTTTGGACAATACCCCGGGGCGGTCCACCGCGCTCATGCGCAGATAGTAAGCGGTTTCCACATCGTCAATGGGCAGTACCGGGTGGCTGCTCAATGCCGACTGCTGGAAGGACAGGTAAGGCACCCGATTCTCCGGGCCTGCGGTCAGGGTCCGGGCGACATCGACGATATCGGCCACCACCGCCGAGGCGGTGGGCTCGCTGCCAGCACCGGCGCCGTAATACAGGGTTGGACCCACAGCGTCGGACTGCACCATCACCGCATTCATCACGCCATTAACATTGGCAATCAGGCGCTTCTCGGGAATCAGCGTGGGGTGTACCCGCAGCTCAATGCCCTTGTCGGTGTCCCGGGCGATACCCAAGTGCTTGATGCGGTAGCCCAGCTGCTCGGCGTAGGTCACATCTTCCTGGGAAATCCGGCTGATGCCTTCGGTATAGGCCTTGTCGAACTGCAGAGGGATGCCAAAGGCCAGAGACGCCAGAATCACCAGCTTGTGGGCAGCGTCGATGCCCTCCACGTCAAAAGTAGGGTCGGCTTCGGCATAGCCCAGAGCCTGGGCCTCGGCCAGCACATCGTTGAAGTCCCGGCCCTTTTCCCGCATCTCGGTGAGGATGAAGTTACCGGTGCCGTTGATGATGCCCGCCAACCAATCGATTTTGTTACCGGCCAGGCCTTCCCGCAGTGCCTTGATAATGGGAATGCCCCCGGCCACAGCGGCTTCAAAAGCAACTGTGACGCCATGTTCGGCGGCAGCGGCAAAAATCTCATTGCCGTACTCGGCAATCAGCGCCTTGTTGGCCGTCACCACATGCTTGCCATTGGCAACGGCCTTGAGCACCAGCTCTTTGGCCACGGTGGTGCCGCCGATCAACTCAACGATGATGTCGATCTCGGGGTTTTCGGCCAACGCAAACACGTCGCGGTTTACCGGCACCGAGCCGGTATCGCAATTGGGGTTGTCACGGCGTGCACCAATCTCGGCGATAACGATGTCGGTGCCTACACGGGAGGCAATTTCCTTGGCGTTGCGAGTCAGCACATTGTATGTGCCGCTGCCGACGGTACCGAGACCGCAAATTCCTACTTTGATCGGGTTCACTGCCACTCCTTCAGGGAATTCCCACGCTAAATGTATATCGGCCTGCCCCGCGTCCGGTGGGACGCGAATGGCCGGGAAAACGCGCATTTTAGTAGAGCCGGGGCCGCATTACCACGCCGCCCCGAATAGAGAATGATCGCCGGGCGATCAGCGCAGAACGGTAGCCGCCAATTGGTCGGCGGGTTTGTAGCCAGGTATCAGGCGGCCAGACTCGGTGACAATCGCAGGCGTACCGGTCACACCCAGCTGCGCGCCCAGACGATACTGCTCTGCCACTGGGTTGGCGCAGGTTTTAGTGGGCACATTGCCGCCTTGCTTGAGAATATCCATGGCCGCCTGGCGATCATCTGCGCACCACGCGGACACCATTTTACTGTAGGTGGGAGACTGAGGGCCCACGCCTGCCCGAGGATAAGCCAGGTAATGCACGGCGATACCCAGCTGATTGAGGCGCGGCACTTCCTGATGCAGCTTTTGACAGTAGCCACAGTCCACATCGGTAAAGACGTAGAGCGAAGCTTTGGTTTCACCCTTGGGGCTGAAAGTAATCATATCGTCGTCGCTCACCGCTGACAGGGCGGCCTTGCGCTCCGGCATCAGGCGCTTTTCCTCGACGTTTTCAATGCCGTTTTCACCGATTTCGTACAGTTCACCCAGCAGGATGTACTTGCCATCCGGGCTGGCGTAAAAGGTGGGACCATTTTGCACTTCGGCCCGGTACAGACCCTGGACCTCGCTTTTGCTCACCGACTCGATACTCAGGTCGGGGCGCGCCGATTTAAAAGACGCTCGAATCGCACTTTCCGCCGCTTTGTCGACAAAGGTCTCGGCCTGGGCTTGCGTGTGGGCAAAGGTAAGAGGCAGGACCACTGCCATCAATGCCGCCACGCCCAGACGACGACACATTGCGTTAGCTAACTTCATTCAACCATTTCTCCAGTGGCCAGTGGCTATCCAAACTAAGAGTCCTAACCACCGGGTAAAGTTTCCCCGCTCCGCTCGCTGTGCCCCTGTCACCCCCGGGGGTGGTGGGCACTGTGCAGGGATTTCATCCGCTCTCGAGCGACGTGGGTATAAATTTGTGTGGTACTGAGATCACTGTGCCCCAACAACAGCTGCACCACCCGCAAATCAGCGCCGTGGTTGACCAAATGCGTGGCAAAGGCATGCCGCAGGGTATGGGGAGACACTTCAGCTCGAATTCCAGCACGCAGTGTATACTGTTTTATCCGGTGCCAAAACGTCTGACGTGTCATCATGCGCCCGCGCCGGCTGGGAAACAGCACGTCGGATTCGCCATCGGCCAGCATTGCCGGCCGGCCGTACCGCAAATAGCGCTGCAGCCAATTCAACGCCTCCTCCCCCAGCGGCACCAATCTCTCCTTATCGCCTTTGCCCACCACCCGCATCACCCCCTGACTGAGGCCGACATGGGCAAAACGCAAGCTGACCAGTTCAGTAATACGCAGACCAGAGGCATAGAGCACCTCCATCATCGCCCGGTCCCTCAGTTCCAGAGGGTCATCGGTATCAGGCGCGTCGAGTAAGGCCTCCACATCGGCCTCGCTGAGAGATTTGGGTAGTGGTCGCCCCAGACGCGGAGCGTCGATATCCGCCACGGGATCTTCCTGCAGGCGCCCTTCCCGCACCTGATAGCGGTAAAAGCCCCGCAGGCAGGACATCAGCCGCGCGGTGCTGCGAGCGGATTTGCGGCGGGAGCCCGCTGAGCCAAGATAGCCCAGCACATCGGCCCGAGACGCGCCAAGCAGCGAGCCACCCTCGCCCTCCAGCCACGCAGCCCAGGCCGTCAGGTCTCGCCGGTAGGCCTGCAGACTGTTGTCACTGAGGCCTTTTTCCAGCCACAGCGCATCAATGTAACGATCAATAATATCGGCGTCGCCGGCCATATGCCGCTCGCTTCAGGTTGGGTCATCGCATGGTAGACAGCCGCCGACCAAATGCCAATCGCCCAGGACAACACCCAATAACCGCCCACTTAGCGGCCACAAACAAAAAAGGCAGCCAATGGCTGCCTTTTTGAAATTTCGGTGAAAAACTTAGCCTTTGTTGGCCAGCTTCTCTTTGATGCGGGCAGAACGACCGCTACGCTCGCGCAGGTAGTACAGCTTGGCCTGGCGCACGTCGCCGCGACGCTTGACCTGAATGCTATCGATCAGCGGGCTGTAAGTTTGGAAAGTACGCTCAACACCCACGCCGTGGGAAATCTTACGCACAGTAAAGGCAGAGTTCAGGCCGCGATTGCGCTTGCCAATGACCACACCTTCAAAGGCCTGAAGACGCTCACGGTTACCTTCCTTAACCTTTACCTGAACGACAACGGTGTCACCGGGGCCGAATTCCGGCAGCTCTTTGGCAGTCTGCTCTGCCTCCAGCTCGGCGATAATCTTGTTCATGGCCATGCTCCTGGTTTTGTAGCTTCACAGCTAGCTGTTAGTTAATGTCAATGTCCTGCTCGCGGCAAAACTCCGCCAGCAATGTTTGTTCTTCCTCGCTGAGCGCTCGCTCTCTCAGCAACTCCGGGCGCCGCTGCCAGGTTCGCCCCAGCGCCTGTTTGAGGCGCCAACGTCGAATGGCTTCGTGGTTACCACTCAACAACACCTCTGGCACACCCTCGCCGTCGTAAACCTCTGGCCGGGTATAGTGCGGGCAATCCAGCAGGCCATCGGTAAACGAGTCCTGCTCGGCGGACAAGGCATGTCCCAGTGCCCCCGGCAACAGGCGACTAACGCCGTCAATCATGACCATCGCCGCGAGTTCACCGCCGCTGATCACGTAATCCCCAATCGACCACTCTTCGTCGACTTCCCGGCGAATCACGCGCTCATCCACTCCCTCGTAGCGTCCGGCCAACATGATCAGCGCCGGTTGCTCTGCCAAGGACTGCAAACCCGCTTGATCCAGCGGCCGCCCCTGGGGGGATAAATATATTGTTCTGGCCTGGGGCCCCACTTCCTGTCGCGCTGCCTTCAGCGCTTTGGACAGTGGCTCCGGCATCATCACCATGCCGGGCCCGCCGCCGTAAGGTCGATCATCAACGGTTTGATGCCGATCCTCGGTAAACTGCCGCGGGTTCACGGCTGTCAGTGACAGCAAACCGCGCTGTACTGCTCGGCCACTGACACCGTAATCACTGACCGCAGCCAGCATTTCCGGAAACAGTGTCACCACAGCTATCTTCACGGCGCACTCCCACCCGGCATACTCTGTTTTTCTAACTACATCTGGTTAAACCTAGTGCAGCGATAAAGCGCCCCGGACTAAAACTCCGGATCCCACTCCACCGCCAGGCGGCCTTCATCCAGTTCGATCGCGCCGATGTACTGTCCCGGCAGATAGGGAATCAAGCGCTCCCGATCATCGATACTGCCGGCACAAGGCTTTACCACCAACACGTCGTTGGCACCGGTCTCGATAAGGTGATCCACCTTACCCAGCAACTGATCATCTCGGCTGGTATACACCGCCAAACCCACCAGTTGGTGCCAGTAAAACTCGTCGTCCTGTAGCGCCGGCAGTTCATCCACTGCGACACTCAGCTCCAGCCCACAATAGTCTCGGGCCAGCTCCCGATCGTCCACACCCTTGATATGGGCCACAATGCCCTTGCCGTGGATGCGGCTTTGATCGATTTCCAGCTCCTGCCAGCGCCCATTTTTGCGCACTTGGCAGTGGCTGTAGTCCAGAAAGTTCTGCATTGGCTGGGTAAACGAATGTATCTTTACCCAGCCTTTGACCCCATAAACTGTGGTGATTTTGGCAATCACCACCCGCGACGGGGTCTCGCCAGCCATTTACTCGGCAGTGAGTTGCGCGCTGTCAGCGGCAGGCGCTTCTTTAATCAGCTTGGCAACACGCTCAGACAACTGCGCACCCTGGCTTACCCAGTGGTCGATGCGAGCAGTGTCCACGCGCAGACGCTCTTCACCACCGCGGGCGATGGGGTTAAAAAAGCCCACACGCTCGATGAAGCGACCATCCCGCGAGGTGCGGCTGTCAGTGACTGTCAGGTGGTAAAAAGGGCGCTTTTTGGAGCCGCCGCGAGCCAGACGAATAGTGACCATGCTTGTTCCAATTCCTAGCGTTTTTGTGGCGAGCGACAGTGCCCGCACGACACGATTCCGACGCCCCGACCGGAGCCGGGGCCATAAAGGCGCGAGATTATAAGGGAAACGCCCGCCCATTGAAACCATTTTTTCGACCGACTTTCGCCTTCGCGCAGGGCTGGCCGGTGGGCGCTAGCTGCAGCGCAGCCGGACTACATTCCGGGGAAACGCCCGCCGGGGCCACCGCCGGGTGGCATCATGCCGCCCATGCCCCGCATCATATTGGTCATGCCGCCCTTCTGACCCATTTTTTTCATCATTTTGGCCATTTGCTTGTGCTGTTTAATCAGGCGGTTGAGATCCTGGATTTGCGTGCCAGAGCCCGCCACGATGCGCTTTTTGCGGGAGCCGTTGAGAATGTCGGGATTGCGGCGCTCCGCCGGGGTCATGGAGTTGATAATGGCCTCCATGCGGGTGAACATTTTGGTGTCGACTTGGTTTTGCGCCATCTGCGCCATGTTGCCCATGCCCGGCAGCTTATCCAGCATGCCGGTGAGGCCGCCCATTTTTTGCATCTGCTGCAGCTGGTCGCGCAGATCTTCCAGGTCGAATTTCTTGCCCTTCTTGATCTTTTTGGCCAGCTTGTCGGCCTTTTTCTTATCGAGCTTGGCCTCGGCCTCGTCGATCAGCGACAGGATGTCCCCCATCCCCAGGATGCGGGAGGCGACCCGATCGGGGTGAAAGGGATCCAGAGCATCGGTTTTTTCGCCCACACCCAGAAACTTGATGGGCTTGCCAGTGATGTGGCGCACCGACAATGCGGCACCACCCCGGCTGTCGGCGTCCGACTTGGTCAGGATCACCCCGGTCAGCGGCAGCGCCTCGCCGAAGGCCTTGGCCGTATTGGCGGCATCCTGACCGGTCATGGCATCCACCACAAACAGCGTCTCGACGGGCTTAATGGCACCGTGGAGTTCCTGGATCTCGGTCATCATATCGGCGTCGATATGTAGGCGACCGGCAGTATCCACAATCACCACATCGTAAAAGCGCTTTTTGGCCTCGGCGATGGCCGCATTACCGATATCCACCGGTTTTTGCTCGGTCGTACTGGGGAAGAATTCCACGCCGACCTCGCCGGCCAGGGTTTCCAGCTGCTTGATGGCCGCCGGCCGGTAGACATCGGCGCTGGCCACCAGCACTTTTTTCTTTTCTCTTTCTTTGAGGTATTTGGCCAGCTTACCCACCGAGGTGGTTTTACCCGCACCCTGCAGGCCGGCCATCAATACCACCGCCGGGGGCTGCACACTAAGGTTGAGCGACTCATTGGTGTCGCCCATGATGTGCTCCAGCTCCTGCTGGACGATCTTGACGAACATCTGACCGGGGCTCAGGCTGCGGCTGACTTCCTGGCCCACGGCCCGGGTGCGCACTGCCTCCACAAAGTCCTTGACCACCGGCAGCGCAACATCCGCCTCCAGCAGGGCCATGCGTACATCCCGCATGGCATCCTTTATATTATCCTCGGTGAGTGTCGCCTGGCCGGTCACATGGCGCAGGGTTTGGGATAAACGTTCGGTCAGATTTTCAAACATGAAAACACATCTCAGATTAACGTGGGGTGGCGTCGCAGGCTCTGGGCATTCAGACCGGGACGACTCACAATCCGGTTTACAGCAACACCTAAGTCGACATTCAGACTATCGCCCGCTTACAATCGACCACAGCCTGTGGCGGGGAGTTTCCGCCGGCAACCCTATTTTAGGAGGCGGCAGTATAACCGACCGCGACACTCAGCCCCAAGTCGCGACGCGAATACGGCACCACAATAGACAACGTTACAACAACGGGATGCACTTCACCGCGCCAACATGAATACCGCCACCAGCTTTATTGCGATTACTTTGTACATCGTTGCCACTGCGCTACAACTGCGCCGCATGCGGGCCGCTTCCAACTCCACTGTGGGGCCGGGACCAACCGCGCTGGCCATCGGCGCCCTGGCTACGGCCTGCCACCTTTTTGCGGCGGCCAGCGCCATTCACACCCCCGATGGCGCCCACCTTGGCGCCATTCAAGTCATGTCCCTGGTCGGCGCCACCATTGTGGTCATCACACTGAGCGCCAGCCTGCGCCGCCCGCTGCACAACCTGCTGATGGTGGTCTACCCCCTGGCCACCGTGCTGCTGCTAGCGGAGTGGCTGACCCCCGCGGCCGAGAATTTGGAACACTACTCCACCGGCGTACTCAGCCATATCGTGCTGTCTATTTTGTCTTACAGCGTACTGACCATGGCCGCCGCCCAGGCTCTGATCCTGTGGGTTCAGGACAGCCGCCTGCGCCACCACCGACTCACCGGCTTTCACAGCCTGCTGCCCCCCATTCAAACCATGGAGGCCATGCTGTTTGAGTTGATTTGGGCCGGGCTGATTCTGCTGACCCTGGCCATTGTCACCGGCGCGATCTATGTGGACGACCTGCTGGCACAGCATCTGGCCCACAAAACGGTATTTTCTCTACTGGCGTGGCTGCTTTTTGCGGTGCTGCTGGGCGGCCGCATGATTCTGGGCTGGCGGGGGCGCATTGCCATTCGCTGGACCCTGGGTGCCTTCGCCTGTTTGCTACTGGGCTATCTGGGCACCAAAGTGGCCCTCACAGTGATTACGCTGTAAGCCGGACCCGCGCTTGTACCCCATGTCTTTTTTCTTCAAGATTAGTCCCTCATTTTTCGTAGGAGCGTAAGGCCGTTTGAACGAGGCACCGCTGGGTCTGCTATTTGGAATATTAGCTGGGTTGATCCTGTTGTCAGGATTCTTTTCCGGGTCGGAAACCGGAATGATGTCCCTCAACCGCTACCGACTCCGACACCGGGTAAAATCCGGCCACCGCGGCGCCAAACGCGCCGCAAAGTTGCTGGAGCAACCGGACACGCTGATCAGCACCATTCTGATCGGCAATAACCTGGTCAACAACCTGGCCGCCGCTATCGCCACCGTCTTGGCGATACGCCTCTATGGCGATAATGCGGTGGTGCCGGCGTCGATTTTGCTGACGCTGGTATTTCTGATTTTCGCCGAGATCATCCCCAAAACCGTGGCCGCCTACAAAGCTGAGGTCGTGGCCTTTACCGTCAGTCATATTCTGCTGCCGCTGAAAAGCCTGCTGTTTCCGGTCATCTGGCTAGTCAGCCACGTCACCCACTTTTTCCTGCGGGTTATCGGCGTAGAGAAAAACTCCGACGAGGAGCAGATTGGTCTGGAAGAACTGCGCACCATTGTCGACGAGGCCGGCCACCTCATCCCCAGACACCACCGGGGGATGCTGATGAACATCCTCGACCTGGAGCGGATCACCGTCGACGACATTATGATCCCCCGCAACGAGGTCTTTGGCATCGATATCGACGCCGAGACGGATGAAATCATTCACCGCCTGCGGGACGCCGAGTTCACCCGTATCCCCGTCTACGACCGGGATATCGACAATATCGTGGGCATTCTCCACCAGCGGGACATCATCAACAGCGTCGATGCCCAGGGCCAGGTCCAGCGGGAAGCGCTGATGAAGTCCGTGCGCAGCCCCTACTTTATTCCCGAGGGCACGCCCCTACACACCCAGCTGTTTAACTTCCAGAAGCAGAAGCGGCGCATGGGCATCGTGGTGGATGAGTACGGCGTAATGCAGGGCGTGGTGACCTTGGAGGATTTGCTGGAGGAGATCGTCGGCGAATTTACCTCCAACCTCAGCACCGACCCCGACGACATCCAGCCCCAGCCCGATGGCAGCTACCTGATCGACGGTACCACCACCATCCGAGACATTAACAAGACCCTCAAGTGGGAGCTGCCTACCGACGGCCCCAAGACCCTCAACGGCTTATTGCTGGAGCAGCTGGAGTCTTTCCCTGAGGCCTTGGCCGGTGTCAGCATCCAGCCGTATCAGTTTGAAATCAAAGAGATGAAGGGCAACCTCATCCAGTCTGTGCAGGCCCGGCGCAGCGGCAAGCGACGTCGCTAGACTTAACTCTGGAGCCCCTGGCCGGACAGGGGCTCGGACAAGGAAACGGGACCTCAGCCCAAACCAAATCGCGCTTTACTGCGCTGGTTAGCCGCAAGGATCACTTCGCGGCGCCGCTCGTTGCCCATCGACGACCAGTCGCCAATCTCATCGAGGGTGCGAAAACAGCCGGTACAGACATCCTGGTCATCCAGCGCACAGACCGAAATACAGGGTGACGCCACCGGCTTGTCGGAGTTGGAATCGGCCATATCAGTCGTCGCTCTGCTCCGAGAGCCCGGCGGCAAAGCGGTGGCCATTTTCCACATAGTGGCTGGCCGATAGACGCAAGGCAGCCTGCTCCTCTTCGCTCAGCATCCGCTTGACCTTGGCCGGCGCCCCCAACACCATCGCCCCATCGGGTATCTCGCTGCCCTCGGTCACCAGGGCATTGGCACCGATCAAACAACCTTTGCCAATCTTGGCGCCATTGAGCACTACCGCATTAATGCCGATCAGACTGCCATCGCCGATGGTGCAGCCGTGCAGCATGGCCTTGTGACCGACAGTAACATCCTCGCCGATTTGCAGGGGGAATCCGGGGTCGGCGTGAAGCACAGAGCCGTCCTGTACGTTGCTGCGGGGACCCACGGTAATGCGATCTGCATCGCCGCGGATCACCACGTTAAACCACACACTGCTGTCCTGCTCCAGCACCACCTTGCCAATCACGGTGGCATTGTGGGCAACGAACTGGCCACTGCCCCGCAGTTCTACGCGATCGTCATCCAGTTGGAATAACACGGCTCTCTCCTCTTTATCCTGTGCTGCCCTTAGACCACCACATCCACCAGCGCGGTTACGTCAAAGGCCGGCTCTTCGTAGGGGTGGGCGCGCTTGAGGGCGTGGACCACATCTTTGATCGCACCGGGCTCGCACAGGGTTTCCACCCGGTACTCCGGCACCGTCTCCAGATTGCCTTTCTCGCCCAGGTAGGGCTGAGAATCCCCCACCGGGCGAAACTGCCCGTAGCCCAGGGTTTGCCAACAGCAGCTTTGGTAGTCCCCTTGCTGGCCGGCACCGGCGGCAAACACCGCCTGTTTGACCGACTCCAAGTGGGTCACCGGAACGAAAAACACCAGCTTATACATGACTACGCCCTTCCTGCGTTGCATAGAACTCGTCGGCAAACTGATCCAGGCGCCCGGCTTCTATGGCGGCCCGAATCGCTGCCATGTGGTTCTGATAGTAACGCAGATTGTGGATGGTATTCAGTTGCGCGCCGAGGATCTCCTTGCAGCGATCCAGGTGGTGCAGATAGCCCCGGGAAAAATTCTGGCAGGTGTAGCAGTCGCAATTGGCGTCCAAAGGCTGGTCGCTGTGGCGGTGCACGGCGTTGCGAATTTTGATTACCCCAGTGGAGGTGAACAGGTGGCCGTTGCGGGCGTTGCGGGTGGGCATCACGCAATCGAACATATCGACGCCCCGGCGCACCGCTTCCAGGATATCGGCTGGCGTGCCGACCCCCATCAAATAATGAGGCTTATCCTGGGGCAGGTGCTCAGCCAGGCTGTCCAGCACCAGCAGCATCTCGTCCTTGGGCTCGCCCACCGACAAGCCGCCAATGGCATAGCCGTCAAAGCCAATCTGCTGCAAACCGTCCAGAGATTCACGGCGCAGCTCTGGATACATGCCGCCCTGGATAATGCCAAACAGCGCCGCGTCGTTACCGTTGTGGGCGGTTTTGGAACGGGCCGCCCAGCGCAGCGACAAGGCCATGGAATCCCGGGCCTGCCGCTCGGTGGCGGGATACGGGGTGCACTCGTCAAAAATCATCACGATATCGGCGCCCAGGTCCCGCTGCACCTGCATGGAGGTTTCCGGGTCCAGGTAGACCTTGCTGCCATCCACCGGCGACTGGAAGGACACCCCCTCTTCGCTGATCTTGCGCAGCTTGCCCAGGCTCCATACCTGAAAACCGCCGGAGTCCGTCAAAATTGGGCCCTGCCAACCGATAAAATCGTGTAAATCGCCGTGCTCTTTGACCACCTCGGTGCCGGGGCGGAGCATCAGGTGAAAAGTGTTACCAAGGATGATTTGCGCGCCGACCTCGACGATATCCCGAGGCAACATGCCTTTCACGGTGCCGTAAGTGCCTACCGGCATAAAGGCTGGGGTTTCCACTTCGCCCCGGGGAAACGTCAGCCGGCCACGGCGGGCCAAGCCGTCCTGGCCCAGCAGTTCAAAACTCATCCGGCACTCACTCACGGTGCTCACTCCTGTTGTCAGTGCTCTTGTTGTCGGTGGACGCACTGGGCAATAGCAGCATGGCGTCACCGTAACTGAAAAAACGATAGCGCTGCGCCACCGCCTCCCGATAGGCCGCCAATATCCGCTCCCGCCCCATAAAGGCGCTCACCAGCATAATCAGTGTCGACTCTGGCAAATGAAAATTGGTGATCATGGCGTCAACGCATTTAAAGCGATAGCCGGGGTAGATAAAGATATCGCTGTCGCCCTGGAAAGGCGCCAATTGGCCACTGGCCCGACAGGCCGATTCCAAACTGCGCACGCTGGTGGTCCCCACCGCCACCACTCTGCCGCCCCGGGCACGCGCGGCCTCCACCTGCCGGCAGACCGCGTCGCTGACCTCGATATACTCGGAGTGCATTTGGTGCTCGCGGATGTCGTCGACACGAACAGATTGAAAGGTCCCCGCACCCACATGCAGGGTAACAAAGGCGGTATCTACACCTATTTCCCGACACTGCGCGATTAGCGCCTCGGTAAAATGCAGGCCCGCCGTCGGCGCCGCCACCGCACCATCCCGAGAAGCGTACACTGTCTGGTAGCGCTCCCGGTCTTCCGCTTCGTCCTGGCGGTCTATATAGGGTGGCAGCGGCATATGCCCCCACTGCTGCAGCACGTCCAACACCGGGCGATCAAACCGCAGGGCAAACAGGGCGCCGTCTCGACCGGTGACCTCTACCCGATCCCCCCCCGGGTCTGCCTGCTCGTTGGCGGCCAGACTTAACACCGCCCCCGCCTTGGGGGACTTAGACGCCCGCAGGTGGGCTATGGCCCGGTGCTCATCCAGCATCCGCTCAATCAGTATTTCCACCCGGCCACCGGTGTGTTTTTGGGCATACAAACGCGCGGGGATCACCCGGGTATCGTTAAAGACCAATAAATCTCCAGCCTGCAGGTAATCGACAATATCGGGAAACTGACGATGGGCCGGCGCCGCTTCTCCCTCAACAACCAGCAACCGACTGCCGTCGCGCTGAGCGGCTGGACGGTAAGCAATCAGGTCTTCGGGGAGATCAAAATGGAAATCGCTGCGCTGCATGGAAGGCTGACAAACCGTGGGTATCTCGAAAAGGCGCAAGATTAGCGGAATTCAGCCTTCGACACCAACTGAAGCCAAAGTCTATTGGCAATCGGCGTTGACCCCCGACGACGGCGTGCTTATAATCCTGCGCCTTCCACAGTCGTGTGGACACCGTGCCAGAGTGGTGAAATTGGTAGACACGATGGATTCAAAATCCATTGGGGTAAAACCCGTGCCGGTTCGAGTCCGGCCTCTGGTACCATCTCTTTGAGATGAGTGATAAAGAATTCTATCCCAACGATGCAGGCAATATCGGCGTCATGTGGACGATATATCCACGCATATTCAGATATAAAGATTGGATATAGAAAAGAAAAGAAAAGCCCGGCCTTTGCGCCGGGCTTTTTTTATTTACCTATGGGCCGCTGCTCCCTCGGGGCCAGCAAACCCTCCATTCCCCTTAGCCCGCCTTTTTGGTGGCACCGCTGATGGCATCGGGCTCAGACCCATCCAGCCCCTTCATAATGGCTTCAATTCTCAACAAACTGAGTTTAGTGATAGAGAACAAGAGCTCTACTTCTTTGAGCATAAGGGCCCGGTAACGGGCAATAGTGGCTTGCTCACCTTCGCCGACGCCTGCCGGATCGACGGGCTCCAACACCGTATCGGCGGCGACAATGTCCCTGCGCCGGGTTTTCTTCCAATCGTCAAACAAGGCATTCCAGGAGCGTATCTCCAACTTCAGAACACTTTGGCGCTGACGAAGATAGGGAATATTGCCCTCGTATATCGCTTTGTCGGTACAGGGCGAAGCACAAGGAGTCATCGCCTGACTGATTTCTAGCTGCTCCTGACCGTAGGCTCGCTGCAACCAGCGCTTACGCTTAGTCAGCGCTGCCTCGGGCGAGTCCTCCCCCGCGTTGTTGGCAAGATAGCGGCTCAAACTCTGCGACACACTTTGCAAGCCTGCGGAGCCGCCCGCACCAGCTTCGCCACCGCTCAACGTCGCCACGGTCTCTTTCTGGGTGGCCAATGTGGCTTCAAACGCGAGGATGCCAGGCTCCACAATTTCTCCATCTTTGACCCAAGTCAGTGCTGTATCGATGTCCGCGGGCGGCCTAGGCACAGCGCTAAACAGCTCTGACAAGCTGTCACTATGGGCGCTAACTGCCTGTATCAACAGAACAAAAGCCACAAAGAACGAGCGAATAAAAGTGCATACATGCATGGTGATTAACTACCTTTTTGCGAGCGGATGAGTGTGTCAGCAGACATGCAAGCAAAAACGGCGCCTATTTTGGGCACTGGCCACACCGCCACCGCGCCCCGCCTTAGGGCAAAACGGTGGATGCCGACCGTGCCGCACAACATTACCATTTACCCATAGTATGGCGGGTCTCTTTTCCCCCCTCCGCCGCGCCGATACACTTAGCTCCACATTTAGGGCCGGTCAGGCTGGATCAGCCAACAATTCCCACAGATGCGGGGACGTGGCGATTCCGGCATCGTGGTATTCTCACCACGCCGCTCAGCAACCTTCGAGGTTGCGACTTAAAAACAACAACATGGCTCAAGGGCAAAAGATTGAAGATGTGGAGAGTAAAAAGCGCCATCCTCGCGCTAGCCGTCGCTTCTGTGGCAAACGCGCAAACCGACACCGATGCGCCCAGTGACGAACAAGCCAGGGCACTGGAAACCCTCACCGTAACCGGAACGCGCTTCGAACGCTTACTGACCGACGAAAGTCTATCTCTTAGCGTGGTCGATAAAACCGACATCGACACCGTGGGCCACGTTCATATCAGCCAGCTACTCAACCGGGTACCTGGGGTGTGGATCAGCCGTGGCAATGGTCAGGAACACCTCACAGCAATCCGCTCCTCAGTGCTGACCGGCGCTGGCAGCTGTGGTGCCTTTTTCTTCGCCGAGGACGGTATCCCACTACGCAGTCGCGGTTTTTGTAATGTCAACGAACTCTTCGACGTTAACAGCGAGCAGGCCGGCCGCATTGAAGTGCTGCGGGGCCCCGGCACCGCAGTGCACGGTTCCAATGCTCTCAATGGCGTTATCAATGTCATCAGCGCCGCGCCCAGCGAGGAGCCAGAGGGCCGCTTGTCGTTTGAGGGCGGCCCCCACGACTACAGCCGCGTCGCATTCCAGCACAGCGACAGCGGCGACAAGCAAGGCTACAGAATCAGTGCCCATGGCAGCCACGATGGCGGCTACAAAGACGACTCCGGTTTTGATCAGCAGAAAATGACTCTGCGCCACGACTACCAGGGGGAGACCTGGCACGTTCAGTCTCTGCTTTCTGGCAGCAACCTCAACCAGGAAACGGCGGGCTACGTACTGGGCGAGGATGCCTATGAAGATAGCAGCCGCAAGCGCGAAAACCCCAACCCCGAAGCCTACCGCAATGCCACCAGCGTCCGCGCCTACAGCCGCTTTGAGCGGGAGGGGACCCAGGATAGCCACTTAGTGGTTACGCCCTATCTACGCTATACCGAGATGGAGTTTTTACAGCACTTCCTCCCCGGCACGCCACTGGAGCAGAACGGCGAGCGCAGTGTCGGTGTGCAAACGGCGTTTTATCGCCAGACCGACGATGATCTGGTGATCCACAACGGTTTCGATATGGAGGTCACCAAAGCCTACCTGGAACAGAGCCAGGAGGCCCCAAGCTTTGCCAGCTTCCCCACTGGCGATCACTACGATTATGAGGTCGACGCCCTCTACGGCGCTTGGTTTGTGGGCGCTGACTGGGATGCCAGCGAGTCCACCAAACTCAGCCTGGGCGCCCGCTACGATATCCAGCTTTACGACTACGACAACCAAATGATCGACGGCAACACCGCTGCCGATGGCAGCGCTTGCCCCAGTGGCACCTGCCGCTACGCCCGCCCCGCCGACGATAAGGAGCGCTTTCGCAACTGGTCGTTCAATGCCGGCCTGGTGCAAAATCTGGGCGCGAATACTGACTTTGTCGTAAACCTGGCCAACGGCTTCCGCGCGCCTCAGGCAAGCGAGCTGTACCGTCTTCAGGCTCAGCAACTCAGCGCCAAACTGGATGAGGAGTCTCTAAACAGTGTCGATATCGGCCTGCGCGGCAGCTGGCCCACCGTCAACTACTCTGTCACCGTATTTTGGCTGCAAAAAGACGACATCATCGTTCAGGATTCCCAGCGCCGTAATTTCAACGGCGGCAAAACCGAAGGCCGGGGCATAGAGGTGGCGTTTGATTGGGCAATTACCCGCAGTCTCAGCTGGCACACCCAGGCCAGCTACAGCAAGCACGAATACGCCAACGACGCCCTCACCGACGAGGGCAATGAACTGGATACCGCTCCGCGGCAGATAGCCTCAACCCAGCTGCGCTGGCAGCCCTATGCCTCGACCGCTATTGAGGTAGAAGCGGCCCACACCGGGGAGTACTACCTGGATGCGGACAACCAGTTTGATTACCCCGGTCACACTTTGCTACACCTGCGCTGGCGGCAGCACTTTGGCGATCATTTGTACACGGTGGTGCGGGTGCAGAATGCCACAGATGAGGACTACGCCGACCGCGCCGACTACGCCTTTGGCAACTATCGCTACTTTATTGGTGAGCCCAGGGCCGTTTTCTTGGAAGTAGGATTGAACTTGTAACAATTGCACCGTAGGGAGTGGACCGTGTCGCAAAGTTCCGGATCACGACGTGAACCCAGTCACACTTTGTGGGTTCGGGGCCTGCCGCGACAAAGAATTTTCGTTATAACGTAGATTCTGTCGTTCACCCCAAACACCCTACGGGCCCGCGCATGAAAATTTCGCTGTTTTTCTGCTGCCTCGCCATGCTGTTTATTTTTGCCAGTAAAGCCTCGGCTGAGGATTGGCACAGTGGGCCGTGGCCGGTGATTAGCGAAAGCAATGTCCGTTCGGAAGCCCTGGAACAGCAAACCTTACAGCTCCATCTCCTCAAGACCAATTACCCTGACACTGGCCTTAAGCGCCACTCCCCTATGGGCAGCAAACCTTCAGAGCTGCCCACCAGCTACCGTTTTAGCAGCGACAAGACCGGATTCAATCTGCTGATCGACATCACCAGCATCTCCATCACCCGCTCCTTCTAAGCACCGCCTATGCCTTAGGCAAAAGGGGCAAGTCCCACCGCGCGGCGCACTTTCGACAGCATGCTCGCGGCTTGCTCCCGGGCTTTTTCTGCACCCTTTTTCAGCTCTGCATCGAGGAAACTGCCGTCTTCCAGAATCTCTTCGTAGCGGGCCCGGGCCGGCGCCAGTTGTTCATTGATCAATGCAAATAGCGCCTTCTTGGCCTCACCCCAGGCGATGCCGTCCTCAAAGCGCTGGCGCATGTCCGCCGTTTGTTCTGGTGTCGCAAAGGCCTGCCAGATTTCAAACACCGTGGAATCGTCAGGATCCTTGGGCTCACCAGGTTCCAGCAGGTTGGTTTTTATTTTGTTGATGTGCTTCTGCAGCTTCTTCTCTGGCAGAAACAAGGGGATGGTATTGCCATAGCTTTTACTCATCTTGCGACCATCCAGGCCACTGAGCACAGCAACAGAATCGTCCACCACCGCCTCGGGTAGGGCAAAAGTCTCGCCGTAGAGGTGGTTAAAGCGCTGGGCCATGTCCCGCGCCATCTCCAGGTGCTGGATTTGATCCCGCCCCACCGGCACCCGGTTAGCATTGAACATCAAGATATCCGCCGCCATCAGGATCGGGTAACTGAAAAGCCCCATGGTAATGCCGTAGTCTGGGTCGTCGCCGTTATCGACATTCTCCTGCACCGCCGCTTTGTAGGCGTGGGCGCGGTTCATTAGACCCTTGGCACAGACACAGGTCAGAACCCAGGTCAGCTCGGTAATTTCTGGCACATCGGATTGGCGGTAAAAAGTGGTGCGGTCAGTATCCAGGCCCAGAGCCAACCAGGTAGCGGCGATCTCCCGGGCGGATTGGTGTACCTGCTTGGGATCGTGACACTTGATCAGGGCGTGATAGTCGGCCAGAAAGAAAAAGCTGTCCAGATCGTCCCGCTGGCTTTCGGCGATTGCCGGTCGAATCGCGCCCACATAGTTGCCCAAATGGGGGGTGCCGGTGGTGGTGATCCCGGTGAGCGTCCGCGCTTTTGCCATATCCTCAGGTCCTGTACTTAAAAATGTGCCGCCCCGGCGGCGAAAAAGGCGCTTATGATACTGACTGCGGCCGAGGGTGTCACCGACCCGATTTCTTGTGCTCGGCCAATGCGCGATCAAACTGGCTGCGATACTGCGGAGCCAGGCACTCCCAGTACAAGCCGTCGATATTGCATTCTGGCAGCGTACGCCGCCGTTTCTGCTGCCAGCGACGGGATAACATTTGCAAAGCCGACGCCGTTTCACCGCCTCCCTGCTGGCCGCAATAACGGAATTGCTCCCCAAACCATTCTCCGTAACACAGTCGGTCAGGCACCACCGGCACACAGCCGGAGGCAACCGCTTCCAGTACAGCCAGCCCCTGAAAATCATGGATCGCGGTGGACAACACCACATCGCACTGCGACAGACAGCGGCGATAAGCCTCAGCGTCATCCACAAAACCAAAATTCACCAAACCAAGGCTTTGACTGCGCTCTATACACTGCTGCACAGCCTTAAACTCCGGGGGCTGCCGCCGAAACTGCTGACCGACAATACTGAAATCCACCGGCAAACCCTCTGCTTCACAGGCTTCCACCAAAGCCAACAGTCGTTGTGGGCCCTTGTCGTACTCCCAGCGATGATTCCACAGCACCGACAAGCGCTCCCCCGGAGGCCGAAGGCTGGCTGACTGAGGTTCGATACCCACCGGCAAGACCTCGCTGCCGGCAAGGCGCTCAGCCACCTGCTCCCGGGGCACGTAGTCAGGCAGGCGCGCCAGCAAACTGTCGCAACCTGCCATAAAAGTGTCTCGGTTGTAGTGACTGTTGAACAACACTTTATCTGCCGCCACGGCGGTATAGAGATTGAGAATCTGTGGCTCCACCGACGCCAATTGGCGATCGCTCTGAGGATAGGCGAACTGATTCTCGTGAAAGTAAACCACATTGGGAATCCGGGTCAGGGCCGGCACCAGGCCTCGCAAAGCCGATAAATCCGTCATCGAGGTGGCCAGCAGTAAGTCGTATTCCCCCTCGAGAACCTCCCGCTCAAGCATTGCCCAGCTCAGACTGTTACCCCGGAGCCGCCAACTAAAATGGCGTGGAGGCAGGGCCAATACTGTCCAATCAGCGCCTGGTATATGGCGCTCAAGCCCCGACAACCACTGCGCGTGGCTCTGGGCATGGTAGGCAGATAGGGCAAGAATACGTGTGGTCATGAGAAAGTTTCCCGGCGCAGCGCGGGCAAGGATAAAGCGCTCATTCAAGACTGTAAATTGACCGGCGCCAACAGCTACTCTAGTCTTGCCGCTGGATTTTTAGCCTGAGACACAGCCAAATGACCGATTTCCAATACCTGACTCTAGAAAAACAGGACGGCCTCGCCACCTTGCGCCTTAACCGCCCCGCCGATGCCCACAGCATAAATGTGGAGCTCGCAAGAGAACTGATGTTGGCGGCGATTGATTGCGACGAAGACCCAGATGTACGGGCAGTGCTGCTCACCTCCTCGGGGAAGATTTTTTGCGCCGGTGGAGACGTGCCCAGCTTCCACGCTGCCGGCGATCAAGCCCCGGCTCTGCTCAAGGAAATTACCACTTATCTGCACGCCGCCAGCTCCCGGTTTGCCCGCATGCGCTCACCATTAATTGTTGCTGTTAACGGCACTGCGGCAGGCGCCGGCTTTAGCTTAGCCATCGCCGGTGATTTAGTGATCGCCGCCGAGTCTGCCAAATTCACCATGGCCTACACCGGCCTCGGGGTCAGCCCGGACGGCGGGTCCTCCGCGATTCTTCCTCGACTGGTGGGCCTGCGACGGGCGCAAGAGTTAATGTTTACCAACCGCCTGCTCAGCGCAACTGAAGCTCAGGAGTGGGGCCTGGTCACCAGCGTGGTGGCCGACGATGCCCTAGAGGAAGAAGCACTGAAACTGGCCAAGCGCATGGCGGCAGGCCCGACCTTGGCCTATGGCCAGATTAAAGCCCTGCTCCTCACGAGTAACGATACGGCGCTGGAGTCCCAACTCGAGCTGGAGAGCCGCGGCATCGCTAGCTGCATCGGCAGCGCCGATGGTCAGGAGGGCGTAGCGGCCTTTATCGAGAAACGCAAACCCAGCTTTAGCGGTCAATAAAAGGCCTCGTGCTGCCGCCCATAGCCGGGCGGCAATGCTTCAACGGTTAAAAAAGGCCGTTAACACTTTGCACAGGCTGGCCGCATCCCGGTGCCCCGCCAACTCCCGAATCGAGTGCATGGCAAAGGTCGGCACCCCCACATCCAGGGTCGCCACACCAATAGCCGATGACGTAATCGGTCCGATGGTACTGCCACAGGCCATATCGCTGCGCACCACAAAACTTTGCACGGGCTCCCCGACCTGTTCACAGAGGTGGCGGAAAAGCGCGCTGGTGTCGCTATTGGTGGCATAGCGCTGATTGACGTTGATCTTGATCACGGCGCCCTTATTTAACAGCGGACCGTGATTGGCATCGTGACGCTGACTGAAATTGGGATGGACACCGTGGGCGTTGTCTACCGACACCAGCGTAGAGTGTGCAATTGCCCGCTGCCAGCTGACTTCGTCACCCGCCACACGGCGCAGTACAGACTCCAACATGGGCCCCTGGGCACCACTGGAGGACTGACTGCCCACTTCTTCGTGATCGTTACAGACCAGCACTGTGTGCTGATCCGGCGCCGCCGAGATAATGCTCATCATGCCTACATAACAGGACAACAGATTGTCCAGCCGGGCACTGGCCAGAAACTCCCGCTCCAGCCCAACCCATTCTGGTGGCTGGCAATCGTAAAAACTCAGCTCGTAGTCCAGCACGGTGGCAACATCGTCGACGCCGCCTTCCTTCAGCAAACGCGCTAACAGGGTTTTGAAGTCGGGCTTTTTATCGGTGCAGGCCATTAACACTGGCAAGTCAGTTTGGGCGTTAACGGTTCGGTTGGAATTGGCTTCCCGGTCCAGATGAATTGCCAAACTGGGGATGACCCCGACCGGCCGCTGAGTGTCCAACAGGCAGCTTTGCAACTGACCGGCTTCGTCGCGGTAACTCACTCGCCCCGCCAAGCCAAGGTCGCGATCAAACCAGGGGTTGAGCAGGGCACCGCCATAAACCTCCACACCCAGTTGGAAGTAGCCCTGGCGATGCAGCACCGGCTCCGGCTTGACCCGCAAACAGGGGCTGTCGGTGTGGGCTCCCACCAAATGCCAGCCGCTGTCAGCCACTGGGGTTTGCCCCACACGGAACGCCACCAGCGAGCCGCCATTGCGAATGACATAGTAGGCTTTGCCGGCCTGTAGCTGCCAGTCGTCTTTTTCCTGCAGTTCCACAAAGCCGTTGGCCTGCAGGGTTTCAGCCATAGTGGCACAGGCGTGAAACGGAGTCGGGCTGCGGGACAGGAAGCGAGTCAGCCCTTCATTAAATTGCTCAAGCGTCATCATTTAAAAATCTCTCAGGCTGGTCGCCATGGCTCGATGTTTGTTGTATTCAATGTTGCTCGCCTTTCAATGAGGATTGCAGTGCCCTCAACAGACTGGAGGTGTCGTTGCGGCCACCGCCCAATTGCTGAACCTGGGCATAAAACTGGTCGACCAGGGCGGTAACAGGCAGCGATGCGCCCTGACGCCGGGCCTCGTCCAGAACATAGCCCAGGTCCTTGCGCATCCAGTCCACCGCAAATCCAAAGTCGTACTGGCCCTTCAGCATGGTGGACGCCCGGTTATCCATCTGCCAGGACTGCGCCGCACCGCCGGAGATGGTATCCAGCACGGCCTCCATATCCAGGCCAGCGCTCTGCCCTAAATGAATGCCCTCGGCCAAACCCTGTAATAAGCCGGCAATGCAGACCTGGTTAACCATCTTGGCCAGCTGCCCCGCTCCAGACTCACCCACCAGGCGATACTTGGCCGCGTAGCCGTCGAGCACCGGCTCGATTCGAGCAAAGGCTTCTTCGCGACCTCCGGCCATCACGGTTAACTTGCCCGCTTCGGCACCCGCCTGGCCACCGGAGACCGGCGCGTCGATAAAGGCGACCTGCTGTTTGTCACACAAGGCAGACATGTCCCGGGCCAATGCAGCCGAGGTTGTGGAATGGTCGACGATAACGACCCCGGCCTTCAAGTGCGCCAGCAAGTGCTCGCTAACCATAGCCCGAACATCCTCGTCGGCACCCAGACACAGCGCAACCACATCGGCTTCCGCGACCGCCTCGGCAACGGTTTGAGACACCGGCGCGCCGAAGCGCTCGCTCCATTGCTGAGCCCGCGCTGCACCGCGATTATAAACCCGCAGTGCACAGTCCGATTTCAGCAGATGCCCGGCCATGGGCGCACCCATCGTGCCCAGACCAATAAAAGCGACGTTCATGTTTGCTCCCCAAGCGAAAGAGGCATTACGGCATGGCCACCATGACAATGACAGCAGCCAATACGATGCGATAAATCACAAAGGGCATCATACCAACCCGCTCAATCCACTGCATAAAGGCGGCGATGCACAGATAGGCACTGAGCGCTGATACGGCAAAGCCCAATGCCAGATTGCCCCACTCTACCGGGCCGCTGCTCTGCAGCAACTCCAACAATTTGTAACACCCGGCAGCGGCAATAATCGGCATGGACAACAGGAAGGAAAAGCGCGCGGCGTCCGCCCGCCCCAGCCCCAACAGCAGGGCCGCCGTGATGGTAATTCCGGAGCGGGAGGTGCCCGGCACTAATGCGATGGCCTGAGCGAGGCCCACCAGCAGCGCAATCCCGATACCGATATCTGTGAGAGTTCGGTTTTCTCGACGGCTGTAATCTCCCAGCCCCAACAGCAGGCCAAACACCAATGTGGTGGTCGCCAGTACCGCGGCACTGCGTAAGTGCTGCTCAATCACATCGTTAAACAACAGTCCCGCCAAGACCGCTGGCATTGTTGCCAGAATCACCAACCAGGCGAGACGACTGTCACCCACTTCACGACGCTGTATCACCGAGCTCGACCAGTTGCCCAGCAAGCTCACAACGTCGCGGCGAAAGTAACCGATCACTGCCACCAGCGAGCCGATATGTACTGCGACATCGAAGGCTAAACCCTGATCCTGCCAACCCAGCAAGGTCTGGGGCAAAATCAAATGACCGGAGCTGGAGATGGGCAGAAATTCCGTTAAACCCTGGATCAATGCCAGAATGATGGCCTGTATGGGATCCATGAATCGATATTCCTTAATACGATGAAGCGTCTATTTCCAGGCGACACTTTCGCGCAAATAAATTGGGATAGCCTGGTCCGGCGACACCGCCATACCGTTGCTCCAGGCGCGTTCCGCAAGAGGTAGCATTGCTTTAGCGCGGGGCAGCATCGACGTATCCACAACCTGAGGCGCCGATGCCATAGAGAAACTATCTCGATACTGCCAACCGCTACCCACTGCGAAAATAGCCTGCTTACCATGCTCGTCTACCGAGACCGAGGTGGGCGCCAGTAAACGATCTTCATCTCTCGCTTCAACCAGCCCATGCGCCACATGGTAATCTCCCCAATAGACCTCATCCATGCGTGCATCCAGCGAAGCCAGCACCCGGGCACCATCGTCTAACTGGTGTTGAGCCACACAGGTCTGGGCCAAGACCGCCAGTGTAGAAAGGGGAATCACCGGACACGCTGCGGCAAATGCCAGGCCCTGAACCGTTCCCGCACAAACCCTAAGGCCGGTAAAGGACCCCGGACCGGCAGAAAAGGCAATGGCGTCGAGCTGATGCACGTCGATGTCGCATTTTTTTAGCAATGCGTCGATCATCGGCAGCAGCAAGCGGGTATGGCGGCGGGGCTCAACCCGAAAATCTTCCTCGATGTCGCCATTGACAAGCAATGCAACAGAACAGGCATCAGTAGCGGATTCAACGGCGAGAATAGTGGGCATAAATAAGCTTGGTGGCGCAGTTGGCATTGCAGTTAAGACGCGGGCATCATAGCACAGCTTCTCAGCCAGAGCGGGAAGCCGCGACCGGCCAACTAGCGGCTAAGGGTGAAGATAATGCCAAATGCAGATTTAACAGTACTGATTCTCGCCGGCGGCGCCGGGAGACGCATGGGCGGTATCGATAAAGGCCTGCTGGATTGGCAGGGCGCTCCCCTGATTGAACACCTTATCAACCGGGTTCACGACTGGCCCGGGCAGCGCCTGATCAGCTGCAATCGCAATCGCGATCGTTACACTCACTACGCCGACACAGTGAGTGACGAGCTTGTCGATTTCCAGGGCCCTCTGGCCGGCATCGCGGCAGGGTTTGCAGCCTCATCCAGCGCACAATTGCTCACCTTACCCTGCGACAATCCGCACCCGCCATTAAACTGCTACTCCCGGTTGAGCTCAGCATTACAACACAGTGATGCCGGCATTGCTTACGCCCATGACGGGCAGCGTGGCCAGTACCTCTACGCTTTAATAGACCGCCGCTATCAGTCTTCGCTACAGGATTATCTCGCCAGCGGTGAGCGCAGCGTATACCGCTGGTACGAGGGGGAGGGAGCCATTGCTGTCGACTTCAGCGACAGCGCTGAGAACTTTAGCAATATCAATTCTAAAGATGACGCGCCGCAGTAATGCCCGTGAGGGGTAGCTATCCAATCCGCTCCTGGTTGAGTCCGCAGCCTTAGCAGGTTTGTATCACCCCATCTTTTACATAAGCCCGCCAGGTTCAGACCACTAAAATCAGACAACCAAAAACAGTCACCCACAAAAAAGGGAGAGCTTATGCTCTCCCCCACTAAAGCTTACCTCGATCAGCGGCTCCGGTAGTGCCGGAGCCGAACGCCGCGATTACTTGGCTGCGGCCTTTTTAGCTGGTGCTTTTTTTCGCGCTGCTTTCTTGGCGGCCGCTCTTTTCGCCGGCGCCTTTTTAGCTGCTACCTTTTTGGCTGCTGCTTTCTTTGGCGCGGCTTTTTTCTTGCTAGCTGCCTTCTTGGGTGCGCTTTTCTTGGCAACCGCCTTTTTAGCCGTAGCTTTTTTCTTGGCGGCCTTTTTCTTGGTAGCCGCTTTCTTCTTCACGCCCACCTTTGCCTCAGCCAACAATTTGGCATCACCCACTTTGCTGGCCAGTTGCTTAGTGGCCTGCTTGTGTTTGCTGACCAACTTGCGCTCGATTTCCGCAAGCTTTTTCTTGTTCTCAGCCAAACGCTTCTTCTTAAAGCGCTGCTCGAACTGCTTAAGCGCTTTTTCCAGGTCGGACTCTGCTTTACTGGCAAGAGCCTCTGCGCGCTCATTAATTTTTTGACGTACAGCTTCTTCAGACGCCTTAATCTTGGCAACCGCTTTGGCACTGCTCAGGTCGGACTTACTCTTATTGAGCTTGGTTCGCGTCTGACGCAGTTTCGCATTGGCTTTGGTCAATGCCGCTTTGGCACGTTTAGCCGCTTTTTTATCGGCGGCTTTGGCAGACGACTTGGCTTTGGCTACAGCCGCTTCGGCTTTTTTCTTTGCCGCCGCTACTGATTCACGCTCCTTGTCGATCATGCTTTCTACTTTAGCGAGGCCCTGCTCGGCCTTTTTAACCAGCGCAGAATCGGCGAGCGAACTCTTACGGCGAGTTGCTGGTCGTTTTGCGGCACTGGCTTTGCGCCCCACTTTACGCTTCGGTTTAGCTGCAGCCATCTTTTATTCTCCTTAGTTAAAGGAAAGTCTTAGAAATGTCTTGTAAAAAATAGCACAGATAATAACCAGCGCAAAACATTCGGCACTATATACGGCGTTTTTTACGATTTTTTTCCATTTTTTTGTTTTTTTAACTCAGTTTCTTCAAAAACAATGGAATGAAATACAACTAACACCCTAATTGTGTAGTTCACGCAAGAAGGGTTCACAAAGAGTCAGAAGAGCCTCGGTATGAACAGCATGGTCATTGAGGCAAGGAATATAGTTGAACGATTCGCCGCCCGCGTCGCGAAAAATCTCCTGTCCTTCTCCATCAATTTCTTCCAGCGTTTCCAAGCACTCAACGGCAAATGCCGGACATATAACGTCAAGGCGTTTTACGCCTTGAGATGGCAATGCCGCCAAGGTTTTGTCGGTATAGGGCTGCAACCACTCGGCCTTACCCAGTCTCGACTGAAAGGTCATCATCCATTGATCTTCTTCCAACGACAGGGCCGCCGCCAGTGCACTGGCCGTTCCCTCACACTGCGATTGATAAGGGTCGCCCAGCTCAACATTGCGCTTGGGTATGCCGTGAAAAGACATTAACAGTTTGTCGCCGCGTCCCTTTTCTTGCCAATGTGCTCGAACGCGGTCGGCCAAAGCCTGAATAAAGGCGGGGTGATCGTGGTAATCCCGCAGCCAGCTCCACTGAGGTATATCGCGCTGGCGAGAGTAAAATTGGGTTACCTGATCCAGCACCGCGGCAGTCGTTGTCGCCGAGTACTGCGGAAACAGGGGCAGAAAAAAGATTCGCTCGACCCCTTCCCGCCCCAGACGTGACAGCACATCCTCAATACTGGGATCACCGTAGGTCATCGCCAACTCCACCTGTACAGGTGCAGATAAAGACTGCTGTTGAATAGCCGCCGCCAGTTGTCCCTGCAATCGCTCACAGAAGACCCTCAACGGGGACTGCCCCCCCATCCATATTTCATTGTAGTTTTTTGCCACACGGGGGGAGCGAAATGGCAAGATGATAAGGTTCAATATCAGCCACCATATGGGCCGTGGTACCTCTACCACTCGCCGATCGGAAAGAAATTGTTTTAAAAAACGTCTCACCGCCGTTGCGGTTGGTGCAGAAGGGGTGCCGAGGTTCACCAAAACAATGGCGGATTTCATACTCAGTTACCTGTTGTCGATGCAATTGAAAGTTATTATCCCGATACGACACCAGTAGCGCCAGAGATTGTCACGGACATAAAAAAAGGCGCCGAATGGCGCCTTTCATTTCTCTAGCGGGTCACTGGATCAGCTATCCAAGGCTGCCAGGACTTTTGCGGTAATCTCTTCTACAGAGCCTACGCCCTCGACCCGGGAATAACGCGGAGCGTCGTCACCAGAGAGGTTGCGATAAAAATCTACCAGCGGCTTGGTCTGCTCGTGATATACGTTGAGGCGGTTGCGAACCGTCTCTTCTTTGTCGTCTTCCCGCTGAATTAAGGGTTCACCCGTTTCGTCGTCCACCCCTTCCACCTTAGGTGGGTTGTAAACCACATGGTAAGTGCGGCCGGAGCCCTCGTGGGTGCGGCGCCCGCTCATGCGAGTCACAATTTCTTCGTCATCGACGGCGATTTCCAGTACGTGGTCGATAGACACCCCAGCGGCCTGCAAGGCTTCGGCCTGAGGAATGGTGCGAGGGAAGCCATCAAACAAAAAACCGTTGTTACAATCGTCTTCTGCAATCCGGTCTTTAACCAGTGCAATGATAAGGTCGTCTGATACCAAACCACCAGATGCCATCACTTCCTTCACCTTCAGCCCCAGATCGGAGCCCGCTTTGACAGCGGCCCGCAGCATATCCCCGGTGGAGATCTGCGGGATGCCAAACTTCTCGGTGATAAATTGCGCTTGCGTGCCCTTGCCGGCACCCGGCGGCCCCAAAAGAATTACGCGCATTATGTCTCTCCTCGATAGTGTTTCAATTCTGGAGCTGCAGTGAAGTGGGCGTCGCGGCAAAAGTACTGGCATCCACGCTACGGGGCGTCCTTTTTATGGGCTCCGACGTGCAAAAATATGGGGTTACTTCGCCGACCGAGGTCGCCTTGGGAGGGCTGATTAGCCGGCCACCACAGCAAAAGCCACCAACCATACACAGCTATCTGGGAAGGCACAAGCCCGACCAATGTCTAAACGGCTGGCGCGACGTGGCTTGATTAACACAATATTTGCACGGAATTTGCGTGATATTCACGGGATTTACTGGAGCGAAGGAAAGAAGATTTTAGCTAGATCATCGACTTATCGTCTCTAATTTACACTATCCACACAGTATGTCTAGGCGGACAATTCACAGCCAATATCCTGTGGATTCTGTGCCTTAAGTCGATATCATGAAGGTGTGGCTTGATTGATCCCTAAGACGACTCAGGTAGCTAGAGAGGACGCAGCCAATGACCGTGAAAGACTTGCTCAAACTCTGGGAGCAAACCGCTGGCGGTACACTCACCGCCGACACTTACGAGGTCCGCTTGCCTATCAAGGACGCCGCCCGGCTCCAGGCTCTGGCAGAGCTGTATCCGCGCCGCAGTGTGGAAGAGCTAATCAGCGACCTGCTTAGCGCCTCACTGGACGAGCTGGAGAGTGTGATGCCCTACATCCGCGGTGACAAAGTCGTTGCCACCGACGAAATGGGCGATCCGATGTACGAGGATGTCGGTCCCACCCCCCGCTACTTGGACCTGACCGACAAGTATCTATCTAAATACAAGCGCCAGGATCAGCACTGACACACCGTTATAAACCCTGGCGTTTGGCCTCGGTCCAAAACAGGTCCAGCTGTGGGTTAACCTCATCACTGCTTGATGCGACACCCTGTTCCAGGGCCCGGGCCTCAACATAACGGAAGCGCCGCTCAAACTTGCGCCCCGCGTCCCGCAATACGGCTTCCGGGTCGAGGGATAGGTGCCGACACAGATTGACGGCTGAGAACAGTACATCCCCCATTTCATCGGCGATTTTTGCCTTGTCGCCGCTTTGTCTGGCCTCTTCAAGCTCCTCCAACTCATCGTGAAGGGCGGCCACAACCCCCGAGATATCCTGCCAATCAAAACCGAATTGACGCGCCCGCTTTTGAAGCTTGGCAGAGCGGGTGAGAGCAGGTAGTGCAGCGGGAATATCGTCCATAAGACTGTGCTGAGCCTTCTCCCGCCGCTCCTCCGATTTGATGGCCTCCCAACGCGCCTTAATCGCGTCATCCTGAGGGGCTTGGCCATCACGCCGACTGTTCAGGGTCCCCTCGGGGAACACATGGGGATGGCGGCGCAGCAATTTAGCGGTGATATCGTTTACCACCTGACTAAAATCGAAGTTGCCCTGCTCACTGGCAAGCTGGCTGTAAAAGATCAACTGAAATAGCACATCCCCCAATTCCTGTCGCACCTGGGGCAGGTCGTCCTGTTCGATGGCATCCACCAACTCATAAACCTCCTCCAGCGTATGGGGCACAATACTGCGGAAGCTCTGCTTGAGGTCCCAGGGACAGCCGTCCACCGGGTCGCGAAGGCGAGCCATCAGGGCCTGGAGGTCGCTTATGTCGTACATCAGGACTCCTGTATCCGCGCCACCGATACCACGTTGGGCAGGCCATTAAGCCGACTAAACAAGCCGGACAACGCCGCCAGGTCACTGATCTCCAGCCGAATCTTCATGGTCGCCATATGATTGGCGGTGTCGGTGACGGTGTTCATAGAAATAACGTTGACCTTTTCGGTGGCCAACTGAAGAGTGATATCCCGCAACAAGCCCTGTCGGTCGTAGGCCTCGATTTCGATATCCACGGGATAGGTATCCACCTGGGCATCGGCCCAGTCCACCGCAATAATACGCTGGGGCTCTACACTCTGCAGTTGCAGCAGTTTGCTGCAATCCTGGCGGTGTACGCTGACCCCCCGACCAACGGTGATATAACCAGCAATCGCCTCTCCGGGCAGGGGTTTGCAACACTGGGCGAAGTGGGTCAGCAAATTGCCCACACCACTGACCTGAACCGAGCTGCCGTCGCTACTGGAACGGGACGGCCGCCGCAGGCGCAGCGCCGGTGTCTGTTCAGCGGTATCACGACCGACCAGCTGGTGCGCCACTTTGATGACTTGCACCGTGCTGATTTCACCGGCACCCAGGGAGGCGTACATATCCTCCACCGACGGGCAGTGCAGGTGATCGGCGATATACTTGTAGTCGATACTGTTCAGTGCCAAGCGTTTGAATTCTTTCTCCAGCAGGGCGCGCCCGGCCTGAATATTGTCCTCTTTGGCCTGCTGCCGGAACCAGTGCTGCACTTTGCTCCGCGCCCGCCCGGTCCGAAGGTAGCCCAGGTTACTCTGTAACCAATCGCGCCGGGGCTTGCCGTCTTTGCCGGTCAGGATTTCTACCCGCTCGCCGGTACACAGTGTGTAAGTCAGCGGCACAATACGGCCGTTAACCTTGGCGCCGCGACAGCGGTGCCCAACTTCGGTGTGAATATGGTAGGCAAAATCCAGGGGAGTGGCGCCGTTTTGCAGGTTGACCACGTGGCCCTCTGGGGTAAACACATAGACGCGATCCTGAGCGCGACTAAATTGCTCCGCGACATCGCTGGAACTGCCGCTCTCCTCGTGCCAATCCAGGACCTGACGCAGCCAGGCAATTTTTTCATCGTAGCTGCTGTTGGCTTTATTGCTGCGATCGGTGCCTTTGTACATCCAGTGCGAGCAGACACCAAACTCGGCCTCTTCGTGCATGGATTGGGTGCGGATCTGCACCTCCAGCACCTTGCCTCCAGGACCGATCACCGCCGTATGCAGTGAGCGATAGCCGTTCTCCTTGGGGTTGGCAATGTAGTCATCAAACTCGTTGGGAATATTCCGCCACAGGCCGTGAACAAGGCCCAACACGGTATAGCAGGACTTCAGATCCGGCACCAACACCCGCACAGCGCGGATATCGTATACCTGGGAAAAGCCGATGCCCTTGCGCTGCATTTTCCGCCAGATGCTATAGATGTGCTTGGCCCGGCCGGCGATCTCCGCCTGGATGCCTTCACTCTCCAGGGCGTTGTGCAGCTGCTGAATCACGTCGTCAATATAGTGCTGCCGATCGAGGCGTTTCTCGTCCAGGAGTTTGGCAATTTTTTTGTAGGCGTCGGGCTGTAGGTAACGGAAGGACAGGTCCTCCAGTTCCCACTTGATATGGCCGATACCAAGCCGGTGGGCCAGCGGTGCGTAAATATCGAAGACCTCCCTGGCCACCCGATAGCGCTTTTCAGGGCGATTTTTTACCGCACGAATCGCCGAAGTACGCTCCGCCAGTTTGATCAGCGCCACCCGTACATCGTCAACCAGCGCGACCAGCATTTTGCGGATAGTTTCACTCTGGGCTTCTGACTGTCCAAGCACCGGGGTATCCAGCTCGGCATTGACCCGGGAGATGGCCGCCATGCCCAGCACCCCTTCCACCAGTTTGGCCACATCGGCGCCAAACTTGGCCTTCAAGGTTTCCAGGCTGAGCTGCTCTTCCCTCACCGCGCGGAACAGCGCCGCCGCGATAAGACTATCCTGGTCCAGGTGTAAATCCGCCAGGATCTCCACCATTTCCAGAGCGGTGGGCAGACTGTCCCGCACCGCGCCGGGACACTGGGCACACTGCTCCGCCAACTCAAATGCTTTGAGAAGAGCAGCTTGGTCAACAATGCTGCGATCGATGGGCAGCCGCTCGATCCACCGCGTCAGATCAACGCGGCCATCGGCCAGCTGAGGGTAATCTTCTCGGACTTTAACCATAACGCTCCCAGAATTCGCGGCCGTCACCACGGCCACAGGGCTGTCGCCAATTAGGGCGTCAAAGCCGCATCAAAAACACCAGTGGACAGGTAACGATCGCCGCGATCACAGACAATCGCCACGATCAGCGCGTTTTCCACTGTGGCGCTGAGCTTGAGGGCACCCGCCACAGCGCCCCCAGAGGATACGCCGCAGAAGATGCCCTCTTCCGCCGCCATCGCCCGCATAGTTTGCTCGGCGGTCTGCTGATCCATATCGATGATGCGATCGACCCGGGTGTCGTCATAGATCGACGGCAGGTAAGCCTCTGGCCAACGCCGAATACCTGGAATACTGGAGCAGTCGTCGGGTTGCAGACCGACGATTTCGATGTCCGGATTCTTTTCCTTTAAATACCGGGACACCCCCATAATCGTCCCTGTGGTCCCCATTGAGCTGACAAAGTGGGTGATACGCCCGCCGGTTTGCTGCCAGATTTCCGGGCCTGTGCCCTCGTAGTGGGCACGGGGGTTGTCGGCATTGGCAAATTGGTCCAATACTTTGCCCTTGCCCGCGGCCTGCATTTCCAGTGCCAAATCCCGGGCGCCCTCCATGCCCTGGGCCTGGGTCACCTCGATCAATTCGGCGCCGTAGGCCGCCATGGCCAACTTGCGCTCGGTACTCATATGGCTGGGCATAATCAACACTAGGTGATAGCCGCGAATCGCCGCCGCCATCGCCAGGGCAATACCGGTATTGCCACTGGTGGCCTCGATCAAGGTGTCCCCAGGCTTAATCTCGCCCCGCTCCTCGGCCCGCAGTATCATGCTGATGGCAGGTCGGTCCTTTACTGAACCGGCGGGGTTATTGCCCTCCAGCTTAACCAGCACAGTATTGCTGGTATCACCCGGCAGGCGCTGAAGACGAACCAGGGGGGTATTGCCGATAAATTGCTCAATGGTGGGGAATTCTTTCATAGTATCGCCTGACAACGCTGCGCCGCTGGAATGTATTCTGATACCCGATTTTTAGCCCAGGTCGGATGAAACGCCAAAGGCCGATTAGATACAGCGCGATTTTTGGGCCATGATAATACCACTCCACCCGCAGAAGGCTCCAGCGAGCATGCTAAGGCAGTTTGGAATCAAGCACCGGATCATATTACTGGGCATCGCCCCCGTTCTGTTGCTGTGCTCAATATTGGGCAGCTATCTGGTCTACGCCCAGTTCCGTGAGTTACATTCACTGATGGCCGAAAGGGCCCTGGCCGCCAGCCGTCAGGTGGCGATTTTGGCCAATGAAGTGCTACGCCACAACCGCGACCAGGCGCTTGATGATCTCGCCCGGGCGGCCCTGGAGGAACCCGGTGTCCGCTCAGTGGCAATTTTCGACAGCCAGCAACAGTTACTGGCCCGGGCTGGGCCGACCATGCCTCCCCCGGACAGTTTCCCCACAGGCATGCAGACCAACTTGATCTCCGGCTCAGACAGCAGTCGAGAGAGCATGCAGGCAATTGCGCCTATCATCGCCCACCAGGACGGCACACCGCAGCTGGCCGGCACCCTGCAAATGCAGTTTAACTGGCACCACTACTCCCTGAGCCGGGCCCGAACCTTACTCCTTACCAGCCTGCTAGCCACTGTCATTCTGCTGGTTAGCATCGCGCTGATGGCGGCCATCAACCGATCTATTCAGCGCGATATCGACAGGCTCGTCAAAGCCGTGAAGGAGCTAATTGGCGGCGGCCGGGCCAATCATCCACAACTCTCCAGCCAGCACGAGTTCGCCGACCTGGCCGCCAGTTTGGTGGAACTGGATAGCAACCATCACCAGGCGCTACAGGAACTGCAACGCAATATCGAACAAAGCAACGACGATCTGCGGGAAACCCTGGAGACACAGGAAATCCAGAATATCGAGCTGGACCTGGCCCGGCGGGAAGCGGTAGAGGCAAACCGAATAAAATCCGAGTTTCTCGCCAACACCAGCCACGAGATCCGCACCCCGCTCAATGGGGTACTGGGCTTTTGTAAAATCCTGTTGAATTCGGATTTGGACCCCAGCCAACGGCAGTATGTGGAAACCATACGCAGCTCTGCTGGCAACCTGTTGACGATGATCAACGATATTCTGGATTTTTCAAAACTGGAAGCCGGCAAGCTGGTTCTCGATAACGCACCGGTAAATATCCGCGAGCTCGCCGAAGAAACCCTGGCCATCCTGGCTCCCAATGCCTACGAGAAACACCTCGATATCGGTCTGATTGTGGACCCAAGGCTGCCAGAGGCGG
Organism: Spongiibacter nanhainus; assembly: GCF_016132545.1. Classification (GTDB taxonomy): domain Bacteria; phylum Pseudomonadota; class Gammaproteobacteria; order Pseudomonadales; family Spongiibacteraceae; genus Spongiibacter; species Spongiibacter nanhainus. The sequence continues at coordinate 1,112,961 of NZ_CP066167.1, read as the reverse complement.
TCAGCATCGACGGTCTGCGCCTGCGGCAAATCCTCACCAACCTGATCAACAATGCCATCAAATTTACGCCCTCGGGCAGCATCCGTATCGAACTCAGTGCACTCCAGAGAGAGGCCTGTGACCTGGAGCTAAAGATCGCCGTTAGTGACACTGGCATCGGTATGAACCAAGATCAGCAGAAGAAAATCTTCCGGGAGTTCAGCCAGGCCGACGCCTCTATTACCCGGCAATACGGCGGTACCGGGCTGGGTCTGGTGATCGTAAAAGGTCTGGTGGAACAGATGGGCGGCGATGTCGGCGTCCACAGCACCCAGGGCGAAGGGAGTACCTTTTGGGTGACCGTCAAACCGGAACCGCTACTCAATGCAGTACCTGCGCGCAACTTCAATCAACTACAGGGTCACCGGGTTGCCCTCTACGACCGCAGCACGGTCCATGCCCAAGCAATCCGGGAAACCCTCCACAGCTGGCAGGCAGAGGTCCATCACTGCCAAGACTTGGAACAATTGGAATGGGGCTGCGAACACATCATTATTTGCCTGGATTCTCTTGAGGCTGAACGCTCTCTGCCCGAGCCTGCCGGGGGGCGCCGCTGCATCGTTATCGCCGCCACGCCACCCGAAAAAGAAGTGCCCGCTAATTTCATCTACCTGCGTAAACCGGCAACCCGGAACCAACTTTACGATGCGCTGACCCAAGGCGTGTCGCGGATTGACCACCAACAGCAGCACTACCCTGGCGCCAGCATTCTACTGGTGGACGACAACCCCTCAAATTTGCTGATTCTCGAACACTACTTACAGCCGTTTGGGGTGGCCTGTCAGCAAGCAAAAAACGGCCTAGAAGCCATCAAACTGTGCGAGCAGCAACACTTTGATTTGATTTTTATGGATATTCAGATGCCACAGCTGGACGGCATCGCCGCAACGGATGAAATACGCCGGAGACCGCTCAATAGCGGAACCCCGGTGGTTGCGGTTTCGGCTTACCTGTCACCGGAAAACCCCGAGCAACTGCGCCAAGTCGGGATTACCGAGTTTCTCAGCAAGCCAGTGGACGAGCACAAACTGGCCAAGCTTTTGGCTCAGTATCTCACCGCCTTTAGCCTTCCCCAGGATGCCAAGAGCAATGATGGCGATGACGACCAGCACATTGCCCGTCCCATCGATATCGGTCAGTGTTTGCAAAGAGCCAAAGGCAAGCCGTCGCTGGCGCGGAACATGCTCGTTATGCTGCTGGATGCCCTGCCCGGCCACCGCGACGAGTTAGCAAGGGCGCAAGACTGGGGGGATTGGGATGGCATTGGCGAAAGCAATCACGCCCTCAAGGGCGCCTGCTGCTACACTGGTACTCCACACTTAGAGCAGGCTGTAGCTGCCCTCGCGGACAAGCTTAACCGCGGCGACCAGTCGCCCCAAGGGGCACTGCAGGCAGTACTGGACGCCATTGATGAGTTGTTAGAATGGCAGGCCGATCATGAGATCAGTGTCCTTTTTGACGACTGAGCTTTTATAGGCCTCACGGCAGCCCGCTGAGTACCACAAAAGCCAGGGCATAGGGCCACTCATCACTGATCGACACGTGGGCCGCAGTGACACCTATTTCGTCGGCGGTCTGCTTGGCCTGGCCGGACAGATTTAGTTGCGGCGCCCCCACCGGAGTGTAGCTAACGGTAAAATCGTGGAGCTTAGCCCGGGCACCAATTCCAACCCCCAGGGCTTTGGCCGCCGCTTCTTTCACCGCATAGCGCTTGGCGAGATAAGCCACCGGGTTGTGGTGCTCTGCCCAACGCTGCCGCTCCTGCACATTGAGGACACGGCGCACAAAGCGGTCGCCATGACGGCTATACACGTCCTCTATGCGGCGGATATCCGCCATATCGGTACCGATGCCCACGATCATTTTGTCAGTTCTCCACGATCCCCGCCGCCAGCGGCCCCAACAAACAGTTCGCGACTGCGCAGCGGTCTATCGCCCAACAGCGGCGCCAGCGCCGAGCGGGTGAGCCGTTTGGCAACCCGTAGCGCTTCACCCTCAAACTGCCCGGCGGCGATTTGTAACAACACCTCGCCATCAAACCCCAACTCCCCCTCAGCAACTCGCTGCATACCGTATTCCGGCACAAAGCGATAGCGCCCTCGCGGGTCGACGGCACTACCGTTATCGGCACAATAGCCGGGCTCCACGCCATAACCCAAGGCCCGCAATAGCGCAAACTCATAGCGGCGCAATACCGCCTCACTCATCCCCGACTGACTCAGATCGGCGAGACTGTGAACATAGTGTTCAAATATATCCGGGTGGGGGTCGTGATCGTGCAGCAGGCGCTGAGTTAACTCGTTGAGGTAGAGACCGTAGAACTGCACCTGTCCGGCCAAACGGTACTGACGCTGGGGCTGCACATCGCTGAGGGTTTTCAGTTCGGTACGTCCCCGCCAAGATAACAACAGCAGATTAAAGGGCTGCAACCCGGCTCGCCAGGCCTGACGAGATTTACTGCCTCCCCGCAAGCCCTTCACCACACAGGAGACCTTGCCCTGGCGGTGACTCAGAACATCGATAAGCGCACTGCTGTCGCGATAGGGACGCAGGTGAAGAATAAAGGCCGGCTCAGCATCGATGTGGGACATGATCTTTGCACCCGGGCAGCCGCATTACTCGTTGTCGTTATAACCCAAACTGCGCAGGGCCCGCTCATCGTCGGACCAGCCCGACTTGACCTTGACCCACAGCCGCAGCATCACTTTGCTGTCAAAAAGCTTTTCCATATCCCGCCGGGCCTCGGCGCCAATTTGGCGCATACGGGAGCCACCCTCGCCAATAATGATTTTTTTCTGCCCGGCCCGCTCCACCAGAATCAGAGCACTGATCTCGGTCAGCTTGGGTGAGGTTTTAAACTCTTCAATCTCTACCGTCACTTCGTAGGGCACTTCCTCGCCCAGCTGACGCATGACTTTCTCCCGCACCAGCTCGGCGGCGAGAAAGCGCTCGCTGCGGTCGGTAATTTGGTCTTCCGGGTAAAAGTGGACACTTTCCGGTAGGTAGCGCTCGATCAGCGCCTCCAGGTCGTCGCGGTTGTGGCCCCGCAGGGCCGACACCGGTACGATTTCCGCGAAGTCGTGCTTTTCGCCCAACTGCCCGATAAGCGGCAACAGCGCCTTTTTATCAGCCAAGCGGTCCACCTTATTGATCACCAGAATCACCGGGCAATCGACCTGTTGGATGCGCTGCAGAACAATATCGTCTTCGTCGGTCCACTGGTCGCGATCCACCACAAACAACACCAAATCGACATCTTTAAGGGCCGAGTTGGCGGTGCGGTTCATATAGCGGTTGATGGCCTTTTCATTGCGGCGATGCAGACCGGGGGTGTCGACGTAAATCGCCTGACAGTTGCCTTCCGTTTTAATGCCCAATACCTGATGGCGGGTAGTTTGCGGCTTGCGTGACGTGATACTGAGTTTCTGACCCAAGATATGGTTGAGCAGCGTGGACTTGCCCACATTGGGGCGTCCAACAATAGCGATAAAGCCGCAACGCGACGCGGTCATAGTCTGTCCTATCGGTATTTTTCGAGTAAATCGAGAGCGTGTTGGGCCGCGGCTTGTTCCGCCTTGCGACGACTGCGCCCTTCAGCGAGCACAGCTTTGTCCAGCATAGCCACACGACAGGCCACCACAAAGGTTTGCGCGTGCTGCTGCCCCTGAGCGTCCTGCACCTGATAATCCGGCAATGGCTGCTTGCGAGCCTGAAGAAACTCCTGCAAACGGGTTTTGGCATCCTTGTGGCTGGCCTTGGGATCCAGCGCATCCAGGCGGCTTTGGTATTGCACCAAAACCACTTGCCGGCACGCTTCAAAACCACCGTCTCGGTAGATAGCCCCCAAAATTGCCTCAAAGGCATCGGCCAGAATAGATTCCCGGCGGTGACCACCGCTGCTGCGCTCTCCCGCGCCCAGCTGTAAATGCTCACCCACACTCAGCTCCCGGGCCAATACCGCCAAGGCCTTGCCGTTCACCAAAGCCGCGCGAATGCGACTCAGCTCTCCCTCTCTAATATCCGGGAAACGGCGGTACAAATCCTCGCTGATAATCAAATTGAGCGCAGCATCACCGAGGAACTCGAGGCGCTCATTGTTTTCGCCACCGGCACTGCGGTGGGTGAGCGCAACCTGAAGGAGTTGGGGATCGGCAAACTGATAATTCAGCTGTTGCAGCAGTGTAGACAGGTCAGACACGGGCCCTACTTGCGCTCAATGACATACCGCGCGTCTTCAAATTTGACCACCGCATCGACATTGAAAATTAGCGGCACACGCTTTTCGTATGAGGCGTCAATCACTACATTGTCGTCCACAACGCTGATTTTCAAATCGCGGATTGACACCGCTTCGACCCGGTTAGTCACAAAGTGGCGAGACAAGGTGGAGCGCACCTGAACCGGACTGGCATCGGTTCCATTGTGCTCTTTCACCACACCCTCAATGACCCGAGTGAGGCCCCAGTAATCCAGATAGACCGGCGCCAGACGGATGGTCACCGTCCCCAGCAAAGAAACCACTGCAATCAAAACAAACAGGGACAACATCCCTATGCCGCGTTGAGTGTGACGCATTGCTCTTCCCCTTATTGGATTAGACCCACCCGGTCAAAGCTGGGTAGCTCTGAAAACGACTGCCAGTGCATCCATACCGCAAACGCCTGGCCGACAATATTCTCTTCTGGCACTTGCCCCCAAACCCGACTGTCAGAGCTGTTGTCGCGATTATCCCCCATCATAAAGTAATGACCGGGTTTGACGTCCACAGTAAAGTCGCCGCGGTAAATCCGCGTGTCGTGGTGAACAAGGTGCTCCACGCCGCTCAGGTCCTCACGAATCACCTCAGTGACTGGCTGCATGGGGGGCACTTCCGCAATCAGGGTTTGCTCCACGGCTTCGCCGTTAATATACAACTGCTTGTCGATATATTGGATCTTATCACCCGGCAAGCCAATCACCCGCTTGATGAAATAGCGTTTATCGTTGGGGGGGAAGAACACCATCACATCGCCGCGCTCCGGCTCGCCGATGTCGACAATTTTCGTCCCCAACACCGGCAGGCGCAGACCGTAATTAAATTTGTTCACCAGTATATAGTCGCCCACCTCGAGGCTGGGCACCATGGAAGCGGAGGGAATCTGGAAGGGCTCCACCACAAAGGAGCGCAGCGCCAATACCACCAGCAACACCGGGAAAAACGAACGGGCGTTCTCGGCAATGGGAAGGGTCTCGCCAAATTCAGCCTTGAGGGCATCCTGCTCCTGTTTGACGAAATAGGTGATATATACCGCCACGTTACCGGCCCGCACAAAGGCGCGGCGGGATTTTTCAAATACAAAGCGATCCAGACCGGCAATGATCCCCGCGACGAAGGTCAGCACCACCAAGGCCAGCGCGAAGTCGCCATCTTTGATCAGTACCACACTGGCTATCCACACAAACCAGAGGAATACCACCAGCCGGTAGCTCCACTCCAGCCAGCCCGGCACCACCTGCTGGCGCAAACTCTCGGCGTCGCTAGCCGTCTTTTTCTCGGCGCACCACTGCAGCGCGGTTTGCATCTGTTTGCGGCCGCGGACTTCCTGGATCATCCACACCACCAGGGTCACCGACGCCACCACAATTAGAACGAGATTAACCATCCCCTGTTTCCTTAACCATCCACTTTTAGCACAGCAAGAAACGCGGACTGGGGTATCTCCACATTCCCCACCTGCTTCATGCGTTTCTTACCTTCTTTTTGTTTTTCCAGCAGTTTGCGCTTACGGCTGACATCGCCACCGTAGCACTTGGCAGTGACGTTTTTGCGCAAGGCCTTAACGGTTTGCCGGGCAATGACGTGGCCACCGATCGCCGCCTGAATAGCCACATCAAACATTTGCCGGGGAATCAATTCCTTCATTTTCTCCACCAGTACCCGCCCCCGGGACTGGGCAAAATCCCGATGCACAATAATAGCCAGCGCATCGACGCGATCGCCATTAATCAGCACGTCCAGCTTGACCAAATTGGCCGCTTCGAAGCGGTCAAAGCTGTAATCCAAGGAGGCAAAGCCGCGACTCACCGACTTCAGGCGGTCGAAGAAGTCCAGCACGACCTCACTCATGGGGATATCCCAAACGATGGACACCTGCTGACCGAGGAACTGCATGTCCTTCTGTATACCACGTTTTTCCGAGCACAGCGTCATCACATTGCCGAGATACTCCTGGGGCACCAGGATATTGACCCGGGCGATGGGCTCCCGGGTTTCTTCCACTTCGCCGGGATCGGGCATCGACGAGGGGTTGTCCACCATGATCTCCTCGCCGTTCTTTTTCAGCACCTGGTAGATAACCGTGGGCGCCGTAGTGATCAGATCCAGGTCGTACTCGCGCTCCAGGCGCTCCTGGATAATCTCCATATGCAAGGTGCCAAGGAAGCCACAACGGAAGCCAAAACCCAGCGCATCGGAGGTCTCGGGCTCGTAAAACAGCGAGGCATCGTTCAGGGTCAACTTACCCAGTGCGTCACGAAAATCTTCGTAGTCGTCGGTGGATACCGTGAACAGCCCCGCATAGACTTGCGGTTTAACTTTCTGAAAGCCGGGCAACGCCGGCACATCTTCTGTGGCGGCGTGGGTAAAGGTGTCCCCCACCGGGGCGCCGTGGATATCCTTAATACCGGCGATAACAAAACCCACTTCACCGGCCCGCAGCACACCGGTACTGGTCTGCTTGGGGGTAAAGACGCCCACCACGTCCACCACGTGGGCTTTGCCGATGGACTTGGAGATGATTTTCTCGCCCTTCTTCAGGGTGCCGTGCTTAACCCGCACCAAAGACACGACGCCCTGGTAGTTGTCGAACCAAGAGTCGATGATCAGTGCCTGCAGCGGCCCTTCCGGATCGCCCTCCGGCGGCGGGATTTTGGCAACAAGATGCTCCAGGGCATCCTCGATCCCCATCCCCGATTTGGCACTCACCGGCACCGCGTCACTGGCGTCGACGCCGATAATTTCCTCAATTTCCTGTTTGACCTTGTCCGGGTCCGCCTGGGGCAAGTCCATCTTGTTGAGAATGGGCAGGACCTCCAGGCCCTGGTCGATCGCGGTGTAGCAATTGGCCACGGATTGCGCCTCAACCCCTTGGGCCGCATCCACCACCAACAAAGCGCCCTCACAGGCCGCCAGCGAGCGGGACACCTCGTAGGAGAAGTCCACGTGCCCCGGTGTATCGATAAAGTTAAGCTGGTAGGTGTTGCCGTCTTTGGCATTGTAGTTGAGCGTCACGCTCTGAGCTTTGATGGTGATGCCCCGCTCCCGCTCCAGATCCATAGAGTCCAGGACTTGCTCAGCCATTTCCCGGTCAGTCAGGCCGCCACATACTTGAATAAAGCGGTCGGCGAGGGTGGACTTGCCGTGATCGATATGGGCGATGATGGAAAAGTTGCGAATCAAGTCGAGACTACGCACGATAAATTGAATCCTCAGCACCTGGCGTTACATGAATCGCCGGTGTATCTCTCTGTGTGCAAAGCGGGAAACGGCCGGGGCCGAAATATAAGGGCGGGATTGTAGCGCAAAGGCGCTACCCAGGGCTATGCTGCGGGGGTGATCGAGTTCAGGCGCGCCCGTCAGGGTCCAGCGGCTGCACCAGGGGGGGAGGCGAGGCAAAACCGCGCCGGGCCACAATCTGGGGCTGGAACGATGCGCGTCGGCTGGCCCAAACACCGTGGCCCCGTACTAATGCCATCCCCAAGACGAAACCAACCAGCGCTCCCACAGCGGCGACGCCATCGCTGTTCCACCAGCGATCTGCCAACACCGCGGCCGTCAACATGGTGACCAATGGCAGCAAATACACCACCATAGCGCCCCCCACCAATGCCACTTCGGGGATGCTGATATCCACTTCGTCGTTTAAGTTGAATTCGTCGGCTGAGCGGTCTCCCAGCCTGACGCGCAACTGATTGCGACGACCGGAAAAGTGGCGATTCAGCACACCTTGACCACAGGCATTTTGCGCCACGCAACTACCGCAGGTGCTGCGGCTCACCGTTTCCACCCACAGTGCGTCGTCGTCGATACCGACTACTCGGCCGGTTTCACTGATCATTGCAGCACCTGCTGCTGGGAAACGTCGTTGTTCCAGCGAATCGACTCAGCCACCCGTTTGGCGGTACTCATGGGTACCTCCCCCACCACGGTTACCAGCTTGCTGTACTCGGGGTAAGAGGTGGTGTAGCTCACCGACGCACCGCGACGCATGCTGCCCTCACGGACCGTGGACGTCTCTAGGGCCTCGACAAAAATCGACAGTACGGCCAGGCCGTCGGTGTAGCTCTGACCACTATCGGCGGCCGGTTCCGGCGCAGGTACCAAGGTAAAGCCCGACGGCACCCAAGCCGGCTTCCAGGGCAAGGCGGCACGGCCCGCGTCGTCTGCTACCGCGTTAAATTTGCTGTGACTCGTCGCCACCGGCGTGGGCATCGACGCTGGAGCTTCGCCGAGTTCCAGCATCACATATTGGAAGCGCTCCAACATCTTGCCCTGCTGGCTAATGATGTCGGAGCGCAATAGCAAACCGGTTTGCTCATCCAGTGCCAGGCGATACCCCAGGCGGTGGGTGTCCCTTGGACGAATAGCCAGCGACACCGCTTGGCGCCCGGCAACGCGCTGGCGCCCTTCCATGTCGACAATATAAGAATAGTCCACACCGGGATCACCAGCGACTTTGAGGCGAATCAACTCCGGGCCGGGGTGGACACAGTGGACATCGTGACCCTGGCGCACCAAATCCCGATGTTCGCCATCGAGGGATTCCAGGGACTCAAATTCCTTGCCGTCACGGACAGTGTGGGAGATGCGAAAGCTGGAGACTTGCTCGCCGATCTGGTAAGTGAAAATGCCTTGATAATTGAGCTGACGGTGGCTTTCGGTCATTTTCAAAAGCCACTGGGCGGGGGATGCGAAGGAGGTCAGAGGGCTCGCGAGGCAAGCCCCGACAAAAAACAGTGCTAAACCTGATCGAACCTGACGTCGCACCTTACTCGGACTCCTGGCCTACGACTCTGGCGTAGGAAGTCAGCCCCTGGCCGTTATTGAGTGCGGCGCGGTCGGTATGCTTGCGCAGCAGCGCTTCAAAATGCTCTCTGGCCTTGGCGTCTTGATCGGCTGATACCGGCACCGGCCCCAGAGTCTGTGCGTTAACAGGGACACCACCGGAGGCCGGCGCAGCCTGCGCGGGATAGACTCGACCGCTGCTGACGTTCTCAGCCACCACTGCACTGGGTTGGCCGTCAAAAAGGCTGGTGCCCATCGACCCCACCACAACCACAGCAGCGACACTGGCAGCCACTGCCAGGCCGCTCAGGGTTTGCTTGAGGCTACCTGATGAAGGCGCTTTATCTTCCTCGATCGCAGCCATGACCGACGCCGATACGTCCAGCTCTGGGTAGGCTACCCCCTGCTCCTGCAGCAAGGCCTGATTGCGATGCATCTCCGACCACTGCTGGCGAATCGCCGGATCATCGGATGCCAGAATTCGCCGCAGCTCGAGCTCGGTCGCCTCGCCGTCCATCAGCGCCGACAGGGATTCTCTGACGGTATCATTCATACTTCCACCTCTTCACCACTCATCTGGGCCTTGACCCGTGTATCCACCGCTTCCCGGGCGCGAAAAATCCGCGACCGTACCGTGCCGACCGGACAATCCATGACCGAGGCAATATCCTCGTAGCTCAATCCATCGAACTCGCGCAATGTCAGTGCCGTACGCAAGTCCTCTGGCAAGGCGCGAATCGCCTCTTGGACCACCTGATGCAGCTCTTGTCCGTAAAGCTGGCTCTCCGGCGACTCAATATCTTTGAGGGCGGAGGGCCCTTCAAAGTACTCAGCGTCCGAGACGTCGACATCGACACCCGGCGGCCGACGATTGCGCGCCACCAAGTAGTTTTTGGCGGTGTTAATCGCAATCCGGTACAGCCATGTGTAAAAGGCGCTGTCGCCCCGAAACTTGGGCAGTGCCCGGTAAGCCTTCACAAAGGCTTCCTGCGCCACATCCTGAATCTCGTCGCTGTCCTTGATATACCGGGATATCAACCCAAATATCTTGTGCTGGTACTTGAGCACGAGTAGGTCAAAGGCCCGCTTGTCGCCTTTTTTTACTCGCTCAACCAGCTGCTGATCCGACGCATTAGGCTGGCTCATGGTGCTCCGGGGCCAGCTGGCCGATCTCGCGTGCGTTACCGCCTGTGCAGTAGACCAGCTCGCTCAAAAGAAGTTCTCTCATTGTTTCCCTGCAATATTTACGTTTTACTCAGGAAGTGTACCTATTGCCATCGCCTTCCCGAGCCGGCCTGCCACCCTCGCCACACCGCCGTTAATTGGTAAGCGCGATGTGTATCAGTATACTTTGCCCACTTTTACTACGAGCGGCATAGTAGCGTTGCCTTTTGTCCGGAGCAAATTCGCCAATGAGTCACTACCACTCCCACGATATTCTGGTCATCGGTAGTGGCGCCGCCGGCCTGACCCTGGCGTTGCAGCTGGCAGACCACGCCCGGGTGGCGGTGCTGTCCAAAGGTGAGCTCAACCACGGCGCAACCTATTGGGCACAGGGCGGCATTGCCGCAGTACTGGACGAGACTGACAGCCACGACAGCCACATTGAGGATACCCTGAATGCCGGCGCCCAACTATGCCATGAGGATAGCGTCCGCTTTGCGGTAGCCCACGGCCCAGACAGCATTCGCTGGCTGTTGTCCCAGGGCGTCCAATTCACCCGCTTTGACCACGGTTCGAACCAGTTTCACCTCACCCGGGAGGGCGGCCACAGCCACCGCCGTATCATTCACGCCGCCGACGCCACCGGGCGCGCTGTATCCACCACTCTGAGCCAACAGGCAACACAGCACGACAACATCACCCTTTTTACCCGCTACGTCGCAGTTGACCTGATTGTCCGCAGTGGCCGCTGTCACGGCGCTTACGTGCTGTGCAGAGACAGCGGACACGTGGAATTGTTCCACGCCAAGGCGGTGGTCCTCGCCACCGGCGGCGCCAACAAGGTGTATTTGTATACCAGTAACCCCGATGGCGCCAGCGGCGACGGCATCGCGATGGCCTGGCGGGCCGGTTGCCGGGTAGCTAATCTGGAGTTCAATCAGTTTCACCCCACCTGTCTTTACCACCCTAAGGCCAAGTCCTTCCTTATCACCGAAGCGATTCGGGGCGAAGGGGGGCGGCTGCTGACCGCCCGGGGCGAGCGTTTTATGTTCCGCTATGACCAGCGCGGCGAACTGGCCCCCCGGGACATTGTCGCCCGAGCCATCGACCACGAGATGAAGCGGCTGGGCAGCGACTGCGTGTATCTGGATATCAGCCACAAGTCTCCCGAGTTCCTGCTGGAGCACTTCCCCACCATCCGTGCTCGCTGTCTGGAACTGGGCATTGATATCACCCGAGAGCCCATTCCGGTGGTTCCCGCCGCCCACTACACCTGCGGCGGGGTGATGACAGACCAGGCCGGACGTACCGATCTGGAGGGGCTCTACGCCATTGGCGAAACCGCCTTCACAGGGCTTCACGGCGCTAACCGTTTGGCCAGCAACTCCCTGTTAGAGTGCCTTGTTTACGGCAGCTCCGCCGCCCAGGACCTGCTGGCCCGTCTGGACAGCTTGCCGATGCCGGACGTGGCGCCGCCCTGGGACGAATCTCAGGTGACCGACTCCGATGAGGATGTGGTGATTTCACACAACTGGGACGAGCTGCGGCGATTTATGTGGGACTACGTTGGAATTGTGCGCACCGACAAGCGCCTGCAACGGGCACTGAATCGAGCTGCGCTGTTAGAGCAGGAAATCACCGAATACTACTCCAACTACAAAGTCAGCAACGACCTATTGGAACTGCGCAACCTGGCCACAGTGGCCACGCTGATTATCCGCTCCGCGATGTCCCGCAGAGAAAGCCGCGGCTTGCACTACACCCTGGACTACCCCGACCCGCTTCCCGAAGCGCGGGATACCGTCCTGACCCCCGCCAATTTTCGCGCCCAAGACAGTGGTACCCCCAGCCTGCAGACCGGCCGGGCAAGCTAACCCGCCCGGCGCAACGGCCCCGACACGGGCACGCCCAAGCGCTCCGCCGCCAAACGTTCAGCCGCTACGTGGGTGGACACGCCACTTTCGGCCAGCGCAAAGACGCGGTTGAGGGCGTCCGGAATGGTCTCCAGGCGACGCTCCAGCTCGGCCAGCGTCTCACCGTTGTACTGGCTGTAGACCGCCATAATCCCGCCAGCATTGATCGCAAAATCCGGCACATAGAGGATGTCTCTGTCGGCAAGCAGGTCCGCCAGATGGCCATCCACCAGCATATTGTTGGCCGCACCGGCCACCACCGTTGCCCGGATCTTGGGCGCGGTTGCCGGGCTGATCACGCCGCCCATCGCGCAGGGTGCCAACACATCGGCCTCCCAGAAGAGCACCTGATCCACCGGCACCACCACTGCCCCCAAGGCCTGCAGAGCCTCACAGCGGCGGGTATCGGGGTCGGCGACAAAGACGTGAGCGCCCGCCCCAAGCAGTAAGCGACATAGGGCCGCCCCAACCGCACCGGCACCTTGAATCGCAACACGCTTGCCCGACAAGTCGCCCTCGCCACGCCAGGCCAGCGCAGCGCGAATGCCCAAATACACCCCTCGTGCGGTATAGGGAGAGGGGTCGGCTCCGATGTGCTGAAGGTTCTCTGCGCCCAGCACATAGCGGCTGGTGCGGCGCATTATCGCCATATCCTCGACACTGGTTCCCGAATCCTCGGCGGTGATGTAGCGCCCGTTCAGGGTGTTAATGAACTCGGCCATGGCCTTGAGCAGTTCCGGTGTTTTGTGCCGCCGGGGATCGCCGATGATCACCGATTTACCCCCTCCCAACGGCAGACCAGCCAGCGCCGATTTGTAGGTCATCCCCCGGGACAAGCGCAGCGCGTCATCCAGAGCCGCTGCGCCTGAGGTATAGGGGTACATCCGGCAACCGCCAATGGCTGGCCCGAGCTGACTGTTATGGATAGCGACAATGGCCTTTAGGCCCGACTCAGGACAACAATGGGACACCACATATTCGTGCTGATCGAAAAACGGAGAATCAAAAACGCTCATCACTCACTCCCGCGCTCTGGAACGACACCGGCCGGGCAGGCCGCCGATATTCTCAACCAGAGTATGAGCAGGGAGTGCAGTAGATAATTTTATTTATACGCTAAGCCGGCAGTGTATCGAAATATTTATTCAGCCTTACGCCAAATAATAGTTATTCAATGCGTCGCCCAGCGATTGCCGCTATTTGACTTGCTGTTTGGCCAGCTTGCGGGCCAAGGTGCGGCGGTGCATCCCCAACCGCCGGGCTGTCTCGGAAATATTGAAACCAGTCTCCGCCAGGGTCTGGTGGATGCGCTCCCATTCCAGTGTTTTGATTGAGGTGGCACGACCGCTGATCTCGACGGAAGCGTTGCCCTCGGCGCCGTTAAAGGCCGCCTCGATATCGTCGGTATTGGAGGGCTTTGCCAGGTAGTGGCAGGCCCCCAACTTCACGGCTTCAACGGCAGTGGCAATACTGGCATAGCCGGTCAGTACCACGATCAGCATATCGGGGTCATGCTGGTGCAGCGCTTGAACACACGCCAACCCCGAGGCTTCGCCCTCCAGCTTCAGATCAACCACCGCATACCCCGGCGATTCCGTGGCCAGCAGCTCCTGCACCCCTTCCAGACTGGCAGCATGGCAGACTCGATAGCCCCGTCGCTCGAAGGACTTACTGAGAGTCCGGGCAAAGGCGGCATCGTCTTCCACCAGCAGTAAATGCCGCGATGCTGCCGGCGGCGAGTTATCGGTCATCGGCTTTACCCTCCTCGTCCTTCAATATTAGCGCCTCCAATGGCAGGCGCAGGCTCACCTCAGCACCGCCGCCCGGCAGGTTTTGAGCCTGCAGCTGGCCACCCAAAATACGCGCCACATTTAACACCAGGAACAAGCCCAAACCGCTGCCGGGGCGCCCCTTGGTGGACTGATAAGGCTGGCCCAGGTTGGCCAGCACCGTACTGGAAAAACCGGGCCCGCGGTCAAACACTTTGATCACCAGCGTATCGCCATCCCGACTCAGCTCAATGCCCACCCAGGTGGGGGAAGCTTCCAGAGCATTGTCGAGCAGGTTGCATACCGTCTGCTCAAGTACCGAGTCGGAGGCAATATCCACGTCCTCGCCAAAACAGTTCTGAAAATCCAGCGCTCCGGGTTTACGGGTGCTTTGCCACTGCTCGACCAGCTCATCGAAAAATTCACACACGGTGGATTCCCCCGAGGCTTCGCCCCGAGTCTCGCCCGCCGAGGACAAGATACCGCTAACAATGGCCTTACAGCGCTGTACCTGGGTCTGCATTTCGTCGATATCTTCCTTTAGGCCGGCGTCTGAATTGAATGCCGGCATATGGCGCCAATCCCCTAAAATCACCGCGATGGTCGCCAGCGGCGTGCCCAGCTCATGGGCCGCCCCCGAGGCCAGCAGCCCCATGCGGAGGATATGCTCCTCCTCTACGGCGCGCTGCCGCAGCTCCGCCAACCGCGCGTCGTGATCCCGCCGGGTGCGGGTAATCCGGTTGACAAACACCACCAGCAAGGCGGCATTGAGTACCAGGCAGATCAGCATGCCCTGGACATAATAGCTGCGGATGCCCAGGTGGTGATCCTGGGGCAAGTCCAGTGGCATCCCCGACTCCGCTAGCCATAAGAAGCACAGCGTCGCCACCCCCAGCAGCGCCCAGGCATAGGACGGAGCCACCATCACCGCAGCCAGCCCTACCTGCAGCAAATACAGAAAAACAAAGGGGTTAGTGGCGCCACCGCTGAGATACAGTTGAAAGGTCAGTGTGCCCATGTCCACCAACAGGCCCACAAAAAGCTCTACAGCTCGTACCTGATGACCGAAGCGCAAACCAATTTCGTAAAGCAGATTAAACAGCACCAGCGCTGCGAGCACACTGAACATGGTTTGCAGGGGTAAATCGACATGGAAGCGGTACTCGCTAACCAGTATAGTCAGCAGCTGGCCCAGCACCGCCATCCAGCGCAGTTGCACCAACTGACGCATGTGCTTGCCCAGGGTATCGGCGTCGCCATCACCCGCGCGGCGGAGCATGGCCGCCCTGAGCGTATCGGCGATAAGCTGCGATCCTGTCATAGCAATAGAGCCCTCGAGAGCGGGTTAGATAGCGCCACCATTATACCCAGTTATACGCAGGTCCCAGCGGGTCAGTTGCGAGCGCGTTACCTTCCCCTCGGCTCTCTCGGCTCGCCCCTTTTCTTCACCTTCCTCGACTCCCGCCACACCAGTACCCCGGCGGCCACTACCATCAAGGCCAGACCGTACCAGGTGAGGGCGTAGACTAGGTGATTATTGTGAAAGCGCAGCACGGTGAGTCCACCCACCGGACCAGCACCACCGGGGCTGCCAGCCTGATTTGCCGCTGCATCAATAAAATAGGGCGCCGCTTCGATGCCCCGGGCGGCGGCGATGGCGGCAACATCCCGGGAATACCATCGCCCCGCCATTGGGTCGTTATCCCGCAGCACACTGCCACCGGGCTCGGTAATCCGCAGCAATCCAGAGATACGGACCTCTCCCTTGGGGGGCGGCACCGGCTCCACACCCTGGGGGATATAGCCCCGGTTGATCAGCACCACATCACCATCCACTCGGCGCAGTGGCGTCACCACCCAGTAACCACTGCCCAGTTCAGTAGCGGCGACCACCAGGGTATCCAGCTCCGACAGAAATTCCCCCGCAACCGCGACGTGACGATACTCGTCGTCTTGACGATTGACCGCAGCCCAACGGGCCCGCTGTGGCGCCTCCTCAGCCGGCGAACCCACCCGGGATTCGACCCGCTCGATAAGGCCTCGTTTCCATTCCAAGCGCTCCAGCTGCCAGTTCCCCAAAGCCACGAAGCCGACAAAGGCCAACGCTCCGGCCAGCGCAAGTAGCACATGGAGGCCTCGGCGGGGGCCAGTAGCCCCGGAGACTGCCTGATCGGACTCAATCAGCCCGGACACAGTCACCCCATACCCGGCATCATATTGGCGTTCATGTGGTACATCACCCACAAGGAGCCTGCCAAGGTGATAAACAGCAGCACGGCAGTAAATAACAGCGCCAACATGTTCCAGCCACCTTCCGAGTGAAAGTTCATGTGCAGAAAATAAATCATGTGCACCACAATCTGCACCGCAGCAAACGCCATAATGACAACGATGGTCAAACTCTTGGAGGTAAAGACGTCGCCCATTACCAACCAGAAGGGAATCGCAGTGAGAAATACCGACAGTAAAAAGCCGATCATGTAGCCGCTAAAGGAACAATGCGGCCCCTCCTCCTCATGGTGATGATCGTGAGATTGATGCTCGCTCATGACATAGACCCCATCAGGTATACAAAGGTAAAGACGCCAATCCACACCACATCCAGGAAGTGCCAGAACATCGACAGGCAATACACCCGGCGGCGATTAGCGACATTGAGGCCGTACTTGTTGAGTTGTACCAACAGCGTGACCAGCCAAATCACCCCAACACTAACGTGCAGGCCGTGGGTTCCCACCAAACCAAAAAAGGCAGACCAGTATGCACTGCGTTGCGGACCCGCGCCGACATATATCAGGTGATTGAACTCGTAGAGCTCAACCGCCAAAAAGCTCAGCCCCAGCACACCGGTGATTGCCAACCAGACCTGCGTGCCCCGCAAGCGGTTCTGCTGCATTTGCAGCATGGCAAAGCCATAAGTAATGGACGACAACAACAGGAAACTGGTATTGAGCGCCACCAGCGGCAGGTCGAACAGGTCGGCGCCGGTCGGCCCCCCCGCATAGCTCTGCGCCAGCACGCCATAAGTGGCGAACAGCGCCGCAAAGATGAGGCAGTCGCTCATCAGATAAATCCAGAAACCCAGCAAAGTACCGTTGGGCACGTGGTGATCGCTGGTATCCAAAAACTCGAACTGTTGCGCCCGCCCCGGGGCCGCATTAACAGAGTGTGACATCAGGCTATTACCTCCTCGCCACGCCGGGCTTCTACTTCAGCCACTTCATCAGCCGGGATGTAGTAATCGCGGTTGTAATTGAACGTGTGAGCGATGGTCGCGCCGACTAAGGCGACAAAGGACAGTCCCGCAAGCAGCCACATATGCCAGATCAAGGTAAAGCCCAGCACAGTGCTTATCCCTGCGATAACAATCCCCGCGGCGGTATTCTTGGGCATATGTATAGGCCGGAAGCCACCCGTCGCACGCTTAAAGCCATTGGCCTTCATGTGCCACCATGCGTCGTTGTCGTAGACTTTGGGGGTAAAGGCAAAGTTGTACTGGGGCGGCGGCGACGAGGTTGACCACTCCAGCGTGCGCCCATTCCAGGGGTCGCCGGTCTCGTCTCGCAACTGGTCCCGCTTGCGATAGCTCGCATAGTATTGGTAGAGCACGGTGATAATGCCAATGCCGATCAAGACCGCTCCCACCAGCGCGATCTGAAACCAGATCTGCAGCGAGGGATCATCAAACTGGCTCATACGGCGGGTTACCCCCATCAGGCCCAGCACATACAGCGGCATAAAGGCCAGATAGAAACCTATGACCCAACACCAGAACGAAATCTTGCCCCAGAACGGATCCAGCTTGTAACCGGTGATTTTCGGGTGCCAGTAGGCGATGGCGGCAAACACCCCGAACACCACACCGCCAATAATGACGTTGTGGAAATGAGCTATCAAAAACAGACTGTTGTGCAACACAAAGTCGGCCGGTGGCACCGCCAATAACACTCCAGTCATGCCGCCAATGACAAAGGTCACCATAAAGGCGATCGTCCACATCATCGGCAAATCAAACCGGATGCGTCCACGGTACATGGTAAACAGCCAGTTAAAGACCTTCGCCCCTGTCGGTATCGAAATAATCATGGTGGTGATACCAAAGAAGCTATTCACCGTTGCCCCCGATCCCATGGTAAAGAAGTGGTGCAGCCACACCATGTAGGACAGGATGGTGATCACCACGGTGGCGTAGACCATGGAGGAGTAACCAAACAGGCGCTTGCCGCTGTAGGTGGCCACTATCTCGGAAAACACACCAAAGATAGGCAGGATCAGGATGTACACTTCCGGGTGGCCCCAGATCCAAATCAGGTTCACATACATCATGGCGTTGCCGCCAAGATCATTGGTGAAGAAGTTCATACCCAGGTAGCGATCCAGGGTCAGTAGGCCCAGTACCGCAGTAAGAACCGGGAACGCCGCGACAATCAGCACGTTGGTACAGAGCGCGGTCCAGGTAAATACCGGCATTTTCATCATGGTCATACCGGGAGCGCGCATTTTGACGATGGTAACCACAAAGTTCACCCCCGACAGCAACGTGCCAACCCCGGCGATCTGCAGTGCCCATATATAGTAGTCCACCCCGACCCCGGGACTCTGCATTATCCCCGTCAAAGGTGGGTACGCTAACCAGCCGGACATGGCGAACTCACCAATGAATAGCGAAGCCATGATCAGCACGGCACCGGCCGCCGTCATCCAGAAACTGAAGTTATTCAAAAAGGGAAACGCCACATCCCGGGCACCGATTTGCAGTGGCACGATATAGTTCATCAGGCCCACCACAAAGGGCATGGCCACAAAGAAGATCATGATCACGCCGTGGGCGGTAAAAATCTGGTCGTAGTGATGAGGCGGTAAATAGCCAGTGGCATCGCCAAAGGCTATCGCTTGCTGAATGCGCATCATGATGGCGTCGGCAAAGCCCCGCAGCAGCATCACCATCGCCAGTATCATATACATCACGCCAATGCGTTTATGGTCAATGCTGGTGAACCATTCCTTCCACAAGTACCCCCACAACCCAGCTCGTGTCACGGCCACCAGCAGTGCAGTACCAGCCACGGCGACAACGGCAAATGTCGATACAATAATCGGGTCGTAATAAGGAATGGCATCCAGTGTGAGGCGGCCGAAGATCAGCTTGACGATATCTAACTGTTCAGTCATAGGGTTTACCGGTATTTCGCGACAATATTCAGCGCCTGCACCACAGCCGCCGTTATCAATTTCAACTTGGCGTCCTGCCTGCTAGTGCCCACTGTGGCCCTGATGCCCAGCGTGTCCGTCATGGCCAGCACGCTCAGGCGGCACAATCTGGTGATCACTATGATTACTATGGCCGTGCATCATGTCTTTCATGCACACCGTGCCGGGGTCGACACAGCGGTTGAAAATTTTCTCGTATAGGCCCGGCATTACAGTGTTGTAGTAGCGCACCGGATCGTATTCGGAGGGCTTTTCCAGCTCTTTGTACACGCTGTAACTTAGCTCACTGCCCGCTTCCCCAACTTTGTTGCGCCATTGTTCAAAGTCGGCTTCACTCATGCCATGGAACTTAAAACGCATCCCATTAAAGCCGTGGCCGGAATAGTTGGATGAAAATCCGTCGTAGACGCCAGGTTCATTGATCACAGCGTGGAGTTTGGTTTCCATCCCCCCCATGGCGTAAATCTGACCGGCCAAGGCAGGTATATAAAAGGCATTCATCATAGTGGTGGCGGTAATTTTGAAGGTAATGGGTCGATCTACTGGCGCCGCCAACTCGTTAACCACCGCGATGTCATATTCCGGGTAGAAGAACAGCCACTTCCAATCCATGGCCACCACCTCCACAACCAAAGGCTCAACGCCTTGAGGTATGGGCTTACCTTCTTCGATCCGGGACAGGGGGCGGTAGGGGTCGAGCTGGTGCGTGCTTACCCAGGTCATCGCACCCAATGCGATAATAATGGCCAAGGGAGCTGCCCAGATGACCAGTTCCAGCCGGGTAGAGTGATCCCAATCTGGCGCATAATTGGCCTCCTTATTGGATGCGCGGTAGCGCCAGGCAAAGACCAGCGTCAGCACAATTACCGGCACGACGATTAACAGCATAAGGACGGTCGACCATACAATGAGATCGGCCTGCTGACGGGCAATATCCCCAGATGGCGACATTACCACCATGTCACAGCCAGCCAGCATCGCTGTCAAAACCCCGATTGCGGGGTAGGCTGTCAACGCTCTTGGAATCGACATCAGTACTACAACATCCTGATATAACCTTGGAACGCAGCACTGTATTGCATAATCAAGGTCTGGAGAATTGGACAATTTGTCCTATGGCCGGCATTTGGTAAACCTTGTAGTCTCCCTTCCCTAAGTTAACTACTTTGGAATAAAGCGCTCCATGGCTACATCAACTGCGCCTGCAAATGCCAACGACAATCACACACCTCAGGGGCATTCCCCCGTGGCACCCGGAGAAATCGCGATCGGCGTTGTGATTGGTCGTGCGTCTGAACACTTCGATTTTTTTGTTTTCGGTATCGCGTGCGTCCTTGCCTTTCCGAGTGTGTTCTTTCCCTTTACAGGTACGCTGAACGGCATGCTTTACGGTTTTGCCATTTTCGCAATGGCCTTTGTGGCCCGTCCATTTGGCACAGCGCTATTCATGAACATACAGCGGCGCTGGGGACGAAGTGTAAAGCTCACCGCATCGCTTTTTTTGCTGGGCACGGCCACTGCCGGGATCGCCTTTCTACCCGGCTACAACACCCTGGGTGGCGGCGCGATATTCCTGCTTCTGCTGTTTCGCATCTTGCAGGGTGTCGCGCTGGGCGGCTCTTGGGACGGGCTCCCCTCGCTGCTGGCATTGAACGCGCCGGCGGATAAGCGCAACTGGTACACGATGTTCGGTCAATTGGGTGCGCCTATTGGTTTTCTCCTAGCCAACGCATTATTTCTCTACCTGATCGTCAGCGTGGACAGCGCTGACTTTCGGGACTGGGCCTGGCGCTATCCCTTCTTTGTCGCCTTAGCCATCAACGTGGTGGCTCTATTTGCCCGCCTGCGACTAGTGTTAACTGAGGAATACACCTTGGCGCTGGAGGAAAGTGAACTGGAGCCCATTGGCAGTCAGGAGCTACTCGACAAGCAAGGGCCATTGATATTCTTGGGCGCCTTCGCCGCACTGGCCAGTTACGCCCTGTTCCATATAGTGACCATCTTCCCGCTGTCGTGGATATCACTGAATGCCTCCCAGGCGATTAGCGGCGTGCTATCTATCCAGGTCTTGGGTGGCTTTATTGGTATCCTTGCGGTTATGGCCTCCGGCGTCATTGCCGGGCGATTTGGAAAACGGCCCACAGTCGGCCTGATGGCCATCCTTATCGGCGTGTTTGCCCTATTCTCACCACTGCTAATGAATGGCAGTGCAGCCATGCAAAACGCCTTTATACTGATCGGCTTCGCGCTGCTCGGCGTATCGTATGGGCAAGCGTCTGGCATCGTTACCAACAGCCTTGAGCGACGGTTTCGTTATGCCGGCGCGGCACTAACCTCAGATTTCGCTTGGCTATTCGGGGCGGCTTTTGCACCGCTGGTTGCATTGGGCTTATCCGTACAGTTCGGCCTATCGGCGGTCAGTGTCTATTTGCTCTCCGGATCGGTGGCAACTTTGGTGGCACTGCGTATTTACCGACACTTGGAGAATTCCCAAGGCCAGTAGGCATGCGGTGGATATTGAGCTGGTCTGGGGGCTTTGTTATAGTTGCGCTCCTCGCCAAAAGGCGACTCAGAGCAATGTCGGAGTGTAGCTCAGCTTGGTAGAGCACTGTCTTCGGGAGGCAGGGGCCGGAGGTTCAAATCCTCTCACTCCGACCATACTAAACTAATAAACAACTAAGTCCCCCTGGGCCCTTTCATTTCGCCACTTCAGCAGTAGTTGGGCCAGTAGTCGACCTTCGTTGACCACCATTACCTCTCCACCCCCTAGCGTTTAAGCTAAATTTTCTTTGAAAAACGCTGTCATCTTATCAAAGGGAATTTTCTCGAGTTGGTCGTAAAGATCAACGTGGTTGGCACCTTTCACGATGACCAACTCCTTGGGCTCAATCGCCGCCGCGAACGCTGTCTCACTAAAATAGCGAGAGTGGGCCTTTTCGCCGTGAATCAACAACAGCGGTCGTGGTGCGATTTCCTCGATATAAGACAGCAACGGCATATTCATAAACGACAGTGGGTTGGTTAACGTCCAGGACCCATTCGAATTGATAGCTCTGGGGTGAAAGCCCCGCTCCTTGGATTTGTAGTAACCGGCATATTCCACGACAAATTGCGGTTCGCCACCTTCGAGTTCCAGCGAAACTGGTCCCACGGCGGGATTGCCTGCTTCGGCATCAGCCCAGCGCTGTTTGCCTAGACTCTGCAACAGCTTAGTCCGCTCAGCCAAAGTCATACTATCGTTGTAACCGTTGGCCATCACCCGGCTCATATCGTACATCGTGCTGGCAGCCACAGCCTTCACTCGCTTATCGACAGCAGCCGCATTGAGTGCCATGCCACCCCAACCGCAAATGCCAAGCATACCAATCCGATCGCGATCTACCTTGGAGTGTAGCCCTAGGAAATCGACTGCTGCGCTGAAGTCTTCAGTATTGATGTCCGGGGACGCCACGTTGCGCGGCTCACCACCGCTCTCACCAGTATAAGAAGGATCAAAGGCCAGAGTGACAAATCCCCGCTCGGCCAATGTTTGCGCATATAAGCCAGAAGACTGCTCTTTCACGGCTCCAAAGGGGCCGCTCACGGCTATGGCTGCTAAGCTAGCCTCGGTATCTTTAGGCTGGTAAAGGTCACCGACTAAAGTGATACCGTAACGATTCTTAAAGGTCACTTTTTTGTGATCCACTTTAGGGCTTTTGGGAAACGTCTTGTCCCACTCACTCGTTATTGATGGAGGAGCGCTGGCTGGTGCTGCTTGCACCGATGTCGCCAGACCAATCGCGGCGACGCCAGCCGCCGCTTTCAAGACACTGCGCCGCCCGAGCTGAGGCTCGGTAATCTCATTCCTGTCATTGTTCTCAATCATATTAGTACTATCCCTTCTCATTCGTTAAATTCGGCTTGTCCGCATAGCATCGCAATCATTTCGAGTATTGCTGCTCTGAGACCGGCTCTAACCAAACCACGTTGGAGCCATCTTTTTTCTCCTGCACAGCGAAGTGGCTCATAGCAGTCTCACTCGTTGCTCCGTGCCAATGTTTTTTATCCGGGGGACACCACACCGTATCGCCGGCATGAATAGTGACTCTCTCTCCTCCCTCGACTTGGGTCCATCCTTTACCACTGGTAACGATAAGCAGCTGACCAAGGGGGTGCTTATGCCAGTTGGTTCGTGCCCCTGGCTCGAAGGTGACCAATGCTGAAGTCAGTCTCGATGGCGGCCTGGCATTCAAATGAATAGGGTCAATCCTGGCGTCGCCAGTAAACCAATTTTCCGGACCGGCGATGGAAGCCTGGGACCCATTTCGTGTAACAATCAGTTCATTGGTCGCAGGTTTACTGACTTCAGCACTGGCTAAGGACATCGAAGATGTCGCCAGTGCAATTCTCAACATCCGTAGTATTTTCTTCATCACTGTACCTCTAGTCGTTTTCCAGTCGCGAATACTCGGTATGACTTCATCGCCTAGGTGGCAATGTGGGCACACCTCGGGAGACAAGCGATGCGTCCATACCTGTGACTGCTATCTTCGGTGATGCACTCATAGCAACGATATACTGATACGCTATTTTTATTGCCTAATCCTATTGATCGCTTTACTAAAGCTGGAGAAAGCTTGACTGAGAACTTATAGTTTGACGGAGAGGTAAGACGACTATGACCGCGATTAGTAGTAGCTCAAGTACACTGGACTCGCTTCAGAACGCGATGGCAGAGACCATCATCGAGCGGGTCCACGAAACGCAAGATTGGATCACCCCTATTCCCGATCTGCTATTTTTCCGAAGGGATGAAGCCACCGAACCCTGCGCCTGCATGGTCGACCCCAGCATTGTGCTGGTGGTCCAAGGCAGCAAGAAAATGCTGGTTGGGGAAAACGACTATCTGTATGACTTGTCTAACTTTTTGGTTAACTCATTGAACCTGCCGGCAAAATCGCAGGTTGTCGACGCGGACCACAATCGCCCCTGCGTTGGCTTGGTGATCAAACTCGACCTGCGTATGCTCTCCGAACTTATTAGCCAGGGTGGCTTACCTCCTGCAAGGGAGGTGGATCGCAGTAAAAGTATCGGCCTTGGCACCATGACGCCGGCGATCTTGTCGCCCATCAAGCGACTGCTGGACCTATTGGATGAGCCGGGGGCCATACCAGTCCTGGCTCCCCTCATTCAGAGGGAAATACACTACCGACTACTACAGAGCGACCAAGCCCACCTGTTGCGGCAAATTGCCTCTGTGGACAGCCACAGCTACCGTATCGCCAAGGCCATCGAATGGCTGAAATCAAACTTTGGCAAGCCTCTGCGGGTGGAGGATCTGGCCGCCCAGGTGCAGATGAGCAACCCGACTTTCTACCATCACTTTCGGCAGCTCACCAACATGAGTCCACTGCAATACCAGAAGTGGCTGCGGCTAAACGAAGCGAATCGTCTAATGCTCAATGAGCACCTAGATGCGTCCAGTGCTGGATTTGAGGTCGGCTACGAAAGCGCCTCGCAGTTTAGTAGGGAATACAGCCGGCTGTTTGGCTCTCCGCCCAAACGGCATATTGAAAATCTTCGCAAACAGGCGAGCTAAAGCGTAAATAAGATTTTGAATGTCAGCTCGCCGCAGAAACCCAACTAGAGTGGCAGAACGCCTTGGCCAGTCACCAGGATAAATTCCAGGCCAGCTTGTGGATCGGAAAGGACAGAGTTAAGCACAGGAAGCTGGTCTTGCACAAAGGGCACACCGGTATTGGTCAGCAAGCCCACCAACGGCGCAGGGTCGGCGAGTAGCGAACCGCCCACCTCTGTTAGCGCCCCCAGAGCCAGACCGGGATCAGACGGAATCGGCAAAGACAAATGGGTGGGGAACGCCGCCATCAGGGCATCTGCCGTCAGCAAATCCCCCAACACCAGTGTCTGCGCCTGCGCCGAACCCGCGGCTATCGTTAAAGTAAGTGCTGATAGGGCCATTGTCACTTTATGCATTATCATATTCTCCATAATGATTGGCCCCACTCCCCGGGGCCTCAGGGTTGAACGTCTTTGCTGGCCAGCGACGACCAGGTTATGTGCGCCCACGCGTCGCAGGTGTTATCAAAGTTTTCCTTATCGAGCAGCTCCGGCTGCAAAGTGCTGACGTTATCAATTGCCAAGGTCAGCAAGGTCGCCACCACCGGTCCGGCGTGCGCATTACCTCGACCAGCCGCTTCCAGCTCCTGCGCGGCTTTGACACTGGCCGCGACCAAGCCGTCACGCATATCCCGGGATAACTTTGCCACCTCAGGGTTGGTTTGCGCGGTTTGATGTAGCGCCGCCAGCACCACGTAGTGCTCTCTGTAGGTGCTGAGAATCCCCCGGATAGTTTCTCGAATATCTTCAAACGTGGTATCCCCGGCACTGACAAACCACTGCCCAGCCGACTCGATAATTTCAATACGAACCTGCTCAAACAAATGGGTGACCAAGTCCGCCTTGTCCCGGTAGTTCAAGTAGAACGTCGCTCGGGAAATCCCCGCAGTTACCGAGAGGCGATCAATCGTGGTGGTGGAAAATTCCTCGCCGTTTTCCAGCAAGGTTTCCATCGCCAACAGCAGTTTCTTATCGACGCTAATTTTCTTACGGCGCTTTTCCCGCTCCTTAGCAATATTGGTAGCTGCGGATTTCGCTGCTGTTTTCGACATGATCGCTTCCTGGATTCGTGTGTTTAGGCCCTTTTCACAGGGGCACGCAGTATAACGAATCACCAACAGCCAGTCTAAACGACGTTTATATTTTAAGACAAGCTGTATTTTTGATTAGACACTATGTCTATTTTGGTCTACATTACGTCTCAAACAGACTATAAACGCACCAACTCGCAGTAAAAATAACAAGGTAACCCTATGAAAAATAAGCCGTTATTTACTCCCTTGCTATTGAGCACCCTGGTTTCAACGCTATCCTCATTACCTGCGCATGCCCAGAGCGGTGGCAAATCCCGCCTTCTAGAAGAGGTCGTCGTCACGGCGCAAAAGCGAACGGAAAATGCCCAGGATGTCCCCATCGCTATTCAGGCATTCAGTGGTGAATCGTTGGATGCCAGAGGCGTCGACGACCCTACAGACCTACAGCGTGTTACCCCAGGCCTTACGGTCACCCAGGCAGTGGGCTTTACCTTGATCTACCTGCGCGGTATTGGCACCGACGCGTTTTTGCTGGGCGACCCCTCGGTGGCTTACTACATCGACAATATCTACTTCCCTTTTTCTCAGGGTCTTGCCCAAGAATTTGGCGACGTGGAAAGGGTAGAAGTATTGAAGGGCCCACAAGGAACGCTGTTCGGTCGCAACGCTGTTGGCGGCGCTGTAAATGTTCATACCGCCAAGCCAACCTTTGACGATTTCTACGGAAAAGCTGAAATTGCGGCTGGTAATTTTGATAGCAAAAAATCGAAACTGTCTCTGAATGTGCCACTAACCGATTGGGCTGCCCTCGGAGTGTCTGGCTTTTACAACGAGCGAGACTTCTATCAGGGTGAATCCATCGACAACCCGCCCAGATCGCTGGACCCGATACTGACTCGAGCATTGCGAGTCAAGTTGCGGGTACAACCCAGCGACAGCCTCGATCTCACCTTTACCGGACTCAAGTACAAGTCCAACGGCGCAGGCACTTTGTTCCAATCCAACGCCGCCCCCAGCCTACTGGCTGAGCTAGCCGGAGTAGAGGCTCAGACGGGTTATGACTCTCGGGTTGATTCTGAAGTGGATCAATCTATCGACAACGAAGTGTACTACGCCGATATAAACTGGTACGGCACACTGTTTGATGTGCGCCTAATGGGCAGTGACCAGCTCATCGATACCAGCGCGGTATACGACTATGATGGCTCGCCCCAGCCTCTGGTTCACTTTGCCGGGCCACGGCTATTTGCCGATGTGCAGTCTGCGGAATTGCAGCTCTTGTCCAACGATGCCGCTCCGGCCTGGATGAAGTGGATTGTCGGCGGCTATTTCTTTCAGAGTGAGTCAGGCTACGACGGCGGTTTGCTGCAATCGGTCACCGCCGTGGATAATTTGAAAAACGGGCTGGACGGATTATTGACCAGCCTGCCGGATATTGTCGGCACGCCCCTGGGCGATACTATCGGCGGTCTGACCGGGCTACTGGATGGCCTGCCCTCCGGCAGCATCTATGCCTTCGGCCAGATCGGCACAGAGTCTATTGCATACTTCTCCCAGGCAACGGTGGATTTCACCGACTGGATGTCTTTGACACTTGGCGCGCGCTACCAGGAAGAAGAGCGCTACATTATTGAGGCCTACAATGCGGTCGCCAATGAGGACGGCAGCAGCACCCCCATCTTCCCGGTTGACCCTGACTCCAACCTCAAGAGCAATACCACTTACAGCTTTAGCCCAAAGGTCTCCCTGGAATTCCGTCCCGACCTTGCTGGCGAACCACTGATCTACGTGAGCTACCAGGAGGCCGTAAAAAGCGCCACCTACAATCCGCTCAAAGTTCTGCAGGAAGTGGACTTCGTTAAACCAGAAGAAACCAAGGCCTACGAAATCGGTATCAAGGGCAGCGCTTTTGACGGCCTGATCAACTACTCCGCGGCCGTATTCAAATACGAAATCGACAACCAACACGTTCAATTCGTCTCTCTGCTAAACGGCGGTGTGGTGACATTTGAGAATGCAGAAGAGGCCGAAGTCGAAGGTGCCGATTTCGATATCACAGCACAGCTGTTGCCATCAGTGATCGATGACTTGGTGGTAACCCTCGGTGGCGCCTATCTCAACGCCGAGTTCACTAAATTCACTGACGGTAGCGGGTTCGATGAAACCACTGGCGTTTTTTCCGCCGGCAATGATTTCTCTGGCAACGATATCTCTCGATCCCCGAAGGTGACCTTCACCGGTACGCTGTCCAAAACCTGGTTTTACGACAATGGTGAGTTCGAAATCGCAGGTGATTACTACTACAACAGTGGCTTTTTCTACACCGCACAAAACGTGAAATCGGCAGAGCAAGAGTCTTATGACCTCGTGGGCGCACGCATCAGCTATCTCTACACACCCTGGCAGCTGCGCGGCACGCTATTCGGCAATAACATTCTCGATGAGAAATACACTATCGGAGTACTACAGGCCGACTTCGGTACCAATATTTCACTTGGCTCTCCCGCGACTTACGGCGTCAAGCTGAAGTGGGAATTTTAAGAGACCTTGGAATTGGAGACGGTCATGACTACCAACACACAATCAACACACACGCCCCTCATGCTGGCAGAGCCCGATAATTTTTTGGAGGGCTTCCCCCACGAGGTGTTTTCAGAGCTGCGCGCCAACAACCCGGTCTGCTGGAGCGAGTGGTCGGGGGGCAGCGGCTTCTGGTCACTAACCACTTACGAAGATGTCGGATTTGCAGGGAGCAACCCCAAAATATTCTCGTCGGCCAGTGAAAACGGCGGCCACCGCATTTTCGAAGAGCAGCTGTCAGGCGTTGCCAGCACAGGGATCAACAACGATACACCAGTGGGCGCTCCGTTTATTTCCCGGGATGCACCGCTACAGACCGAGCAACGGGTGCCGGTAATGCGCTCGGTATCGAGCACGCGGCTCAAAGACATGTCTCAGCGGATCCGTCAGCGGGTGCAGCGCTTGCTGGATACCGCCATGGAATCCACTCACATCGAATGGGTAGAGCAGGTATCCGCTCCCATTCCCATCAAGACACTGGCCGAGCTAATGGATATGCCGGCGGATATGGAAGGCAAGCTCTACGAGTGGACTAATGCGCTGATCGGCGAAGACGATCCGGGCTTCCGCCAATCCCCCGAATACATGAATCAGGTCACCACGGAAATCGCCGAGTACTTCGTCGGCTTGCGCAATCAACGCATGGATAGTGATCGCAGTGACGTGGTCACCATGTTGAGCAAGGACCGAAGCGGTAAGGAAGTCCCCGTCGAGGATTTTATTGCCAACATTTTCCTGGTGTTGGTTGGCGGGAACGAAACCACCCGCAACTCAATATCCGGTGGCATGGTGGCCTTTGCCCAGCACCCGGAACAGTGGGAGCTGCTCAAGCAGCATCCGGAGCTGATCCCCAATGCCGTCAACGAAATCGTCCGCTGGGTGTCGCCGGTCATGCATATGCGTCGCACGCTAATGGAGGACTACACCCTCCACGGCGTCACCCTGCGCAAAGGCGACAAGGTACTACTGTGGTACCCCTGTGCAAATCGCGATGAATCGGTATGGAGTGACCCTCATCGCTTTGATATCAGCCGCGACATTATCAAGCATCGCGGGTTTGGCGCCGGTGCCCATATCTGCGTTGGCAGTCGTCTAGCAGAGCTACAGATCGGTATTTTCCTCGAGGAGCTGATCGCCCGCTGCGATCACTTCCAGATTGATGGCGAGGTTACCCGGATTCGTTCCAACTTTATTTGCGGTATCAAATCGCTGCCGCTCCGTCTCACCTGGAAGTAAGGGAGCCAACCCCATGCACAAAACACAGCACACTGTGGACGACCAAAAGGTGGCGACCACTCACCAGGCCCTAAAGGCCTTCATGGACGCTCACGTCTACCCCAATGAAACGCGCTACCTTGAGGAGGTCAAGGCGCTGCCGGACCGTCGCCAACCGGTCCCGTTGATGACCGAGTTGCGCAGCATGGCGAAAGAGCAAGGTCTTTGGAACCTGTTTTTCTCCAATCCGGAGCTGGGCAGCGGCTTCAGTAACACCCAGTATGCCCCACTGGCAGAGACCATGGGCCGAGTCATGTGGGCCTCCGAAGTGTTCAATTGCCATCCACCGGAGAGTGGCAACATGGAGCTACTCCACCACTATGCCACAGACGCCCAAAAACAACAGTGGCTCCAACCATTGGCAGAGGGCCGTATTCGCAGCGCGGTGGCGATGACCGAACCCCAGGTCGCCTCCAGCGATGCCA
The DNA here is from genome assembly GCF_016132545.1 of Spongiibacter nanhainus. Lineage (GTDB taxonomy): Bacteria > Pseudomonadota > Gammaproteobacteria > Pseudomonadales > Spongiibacteraceae > Spongiibacter > Spongiibacter nanhainus. The sequence continues at coordinate 1,082,892 of NZ_CP066167.1, read as the reverse complement.
CCAATGTAGAGACAGAAATCCGACGCGATGGGAACCACTACGTGATCAATGGTCGCAAGTGGTTCATCAGCGGCGCCATGCACAGTGATTGCCAGCTACTGATCGTGATGGGGAAAACCGACCCTCACAATGACAGCGTCCACCAACAGCAATCACAGATATTGGTCCCCACCGCGACGCCCGGGGTGGAAATTATCCGCCCATTGACGGTAATGGGCTATGACGATGCTCCTCTAGGGCGCGCGGAGCTGCGTTTCAACAATGTCCGGGTGCCGGCAGAGAATATTATTCTGGGCGAGGGTCGCGGTTTTGAAATTGCTCAAGGGCGCCTCGGCCCAGGTCGACTCCACCACTGTATGCGCCTTATTGGCTGCGCGCAGCGTGCCCTGGAAGAAATGGTACAGCGTGCAGAATCCCGAGTCGCCTTCGGCAAACCGCTGTCGCAACAGGGCAGCGTAAGGGAAGACATCGCCAATTCAGTATGTGATATCGAACAAGCCAGACAACTGACGCTGTTGGCGGCACAACGACTGGACGACCTCGGCGCCAAACACGCCCGGGATATCATCGCCATGATTAAAATTGTGGCACCGCAGATGGCGCAGCGGGTTCTGGATCGCGCCATCCAACTTCACGGCGCGGCTGGCCTAACTGAAGACCTGTTCCTGGCAGAAGCCTTCACCTATGCGCGCTGGTGCCGCATCGCCGACGGCCCCGACCAAGTCCACCTCGCATCGCTGGCCAAACAAACCTTGAAAAAATACGGTCAGGGTTAGCCCATGCGTGTAGATCATTTAGATACCCAGCGTCTGGGACAGTACCTCACCGATCAGAATATCCTTGAAGTGGGCGATATTAGAGCCGAGAAATTTCCCGGTGGACAGTCCAATCCTACCTTTTTGGTCACCATAGACGATAAGCACTACGTATTGCGGCGCAAGCCGCCAGGCCAACTACTGAAGTCCGCCCACGCCATAGACCGCGAGTATCGCGTTATGGCAGCGCTGGCAAAGGTCAACTTTGCCGTCCCCAACATGCTTCACTATTGCCGGGACGAAACCGCGATTGGCAGCGAGTTCTATCTGATGGAGCATGTTGAGGGACGGATTTTTTGGGCGCCTTCACTGCCGGAGTTGAGCACAGACCAGCGCGCCAACATTTTCGACGCCATGAATAAAACTCTGGCCGAATTACATTCTCTGGACATCAATGCGCTGGGGCTTGCGGACTACAGCCGCCGCGGCGAAGGCTATTTTGAGCGACAACTAGCGTTGTGGATCAAGCAGTATCGCGCAGCGGAAACCCGCCATATCGCTGAGATGGAATCCATCATCGGCTACCTCCAAGAAGCCTTGCCACCCTGTGACGGCAGAGTGGTGTTGAGCCACGGTGACTATCGCCTGGACAACATGATTTTCCACCCCAGCGACGAGCGCATTTTAGCCGTGATTGACTGGGAGCTGTCTGCGTTGGGCCACCCCCTGGCCGACCTAGCCTACCAATGTATGCAGTGGCGACTGCCTGGTGATTGCGAGCTGGCCGGGCTGGGTTCACTGGATCGCCGCGAGTTGGGCATTCCCAGCGAAGAAGAGTATATCGAGCGCTACTTTGCGCGCAGTGACGTCGCACGCCCATCCAATTGGTCCTTCTACCTGGTGTTCTCTTACTTCCGCTTGGCCGCGATTCTCCAGGGGGTGGTCAAACGCAGTATTGAGGGCAACTCCTCCAATACCCGGGCCGCTGCCTTTAACGCCATGATCGAACCCATCGCCAGAGACGCCTTGGCGCTATGCAACTGACTCGCGACATTTCACGTTTCGCAAAACAATAATATGAGGATAGCCACTATGACCTGGGACTCCTTGAGATTACCCGAGCTCTGTCACCGCATTAATGGCGCGCCCTGCCACAGCAGTGCAGAGTCGCGCGTGCCGCTGATTGACCCCTGCAGCACTGCCCGCTATGGCGACATTCCCGTTGCCAGTCAGGATACCGTAAACAAGGCCGTCGCCGCCGCCCAGTCGGCATTGAACAACCCGGACTGGTGCGATATCCCACCGCTGGCCAGAGAGTCGCTGATGCATAAGCTCGCCGACGCAATGGAGCAAGAGCTGACCTACCTGGCTTCATTGGAGGCACTGGATACCGGTCGCCCCATCAGCATCACCCAAAGCGTGGATATCCCCAGTGCTGTCGCGTGGTTGCGCACTTATGCCGGTTGGCCCAGCAAAATTTGCGGTAGTCAGCGCCCATTGGCCAGCCAGCCCAACCAGTTCCATGCCTATGTCAGAAAAGAACCGGTTGGTGTTGTCGCTGCGGTTACACCGTGGAATTTTCCACTGATTCTCAGCATGTGGAAAATCGCGCCGGCACTCGCCGCCGGGTGCACGGTGGTACTCAAACCGGCACCCGAAACACCGCTCAGCCTCCTCTACCTGGCCGACTTGGCCACACGTGTTGGATTCCCGCCCGGCGTGATCAATGTCATCACTGGTGATGGCGCCACCTCCGGCAAAGCGCTGGTGGAACATCCAGGTGTAGCGAAGGTAGCCTTTACCGGCTCCACGGCTACCGGCCAGCACATTCTGCAAGCCAGTGTGCCATCGCTAAAGAAAGTCACCCTGGAGCTGGGCGGAAAATCCCCCAACATCATCTTTGCCGATGCCGATCTCCCCACCGCTATCGCCCAGTCTGCGGCGTCCTGCTTTTTTAACAGTGGTCAGGTGTGTTACGCCGGCACTCGCTTGTATGTCCAACGCGACGTTTATGAGGAAGTCATAACCGGGCTGGCAGAACACGCCCGGCAGTCGCTACTGGGCCCGAGCTGGGATAGTGACAGTGCCATGGGCCCACTGATCAGCGAAGCCCAATACCAAAAAGTCAGCGCCATGGTGGAACGCGCCAAGGCCGCAGGTGTCGAGTCCGTTGCAGTGGAAACTTCGCTACCCGAGGGCGGTTACTATTTTCCTCCCACACTGTTTCGCGACGTCGACGGCCAAGTAGAAATTGCCCGGGAGGAAGTGTTCGGCCCAGTACTCTCCATCATGCCCTTTGACAGCGAAGAAGACGTGATCGCATTGGCCAACGACAGCGATTACGGGCTCGCCGCCCATGTCTGGACTCGAGACCTCGGAACCGCTCACCGCATGAGCGCCGCCCTGCAGGCCGGCACGGTATTTGTGAACTGTGTGTTGTTGGCCGACCCCGCCATGCCCTTTGGCGGTTACAAGAAGTCCGGGCTGGGCAGGGAGAATGGACCCGAGGCTCTGGATGCCTATCTGCAAACCAAATCTGTCGTTATGTCACTGTAAACCCGGAGCGTCACATGAGAATAAAAGCCGCCGTTGCCACACAAGCCCAACAGCCCTTTGTTATCGAAGACCTTAACATGGAGCCTCCCCGCCGCCACGAGGTTAGAGTCCGCGTACTGGGTGTAGGGATCTGCCACACCGATATCATTTCCAAAGACCAGCAAATCCCCGTGGAATTGCCGGCGGTGCTGGGGCATGAAGGCGCCGGTATTGTTGAGGCTGTGGGTGAGGATGTCACCAAAGTGAAGGTCGGTGACCAAGTGGTCATGAGTTACCTTTCCTGTGGCGAGTGCCCGAGCTGCAACGAACACGCCCCCAGTTACTGCCACCAGTTTGCTCCGCTTAACTTTCTCGGGCGCCGTCCCGACGGCAGTGCGGGCTTAAGTCGGCAAGACGCCCCGGTATCCGGTCGCTTCTTTGGACAATCCTCCTTCGCAAGCCACGCACTGGTAGATCAGCGCAACGTGGTCAAGGTGGATATCGACGCCCAGCGCTTACCTCTGGTTGGTGCTCTTGGCTGCGGTTTCCAGACTGGGGCCGGTACCATCATGAATGCACTCGACTGTCAGTCAGGTGATAACGTGGTGATTGTTGGCGGCGGCGCAGTGGGCATGTCCGCAGTAATCGCCGCCTCGATTCGCGGCTGCCACACGGTACTCATCGAGCCCAATAGCCAGCGGCGGGCACTGGCCGTCGAGCTGGGTGCGGCAGCAGCTCTGGCACCAGATATACCCAATCTCAAGGAGGCACTGAGCACGCACCTGTCCGGTGGCATAAGCAAGCTGTTTGACACCACCGGAATCGCACCCGCAATCGAGCAGTTTCTGCCGCTGCTGGCGCCCCGCGCCACAGTCGGCCTAGTGGCGGCGGCCGAGGCAGATAGCGCCATAAAACTGGATATCACCCACCTGGTACTCACAGGCATCACCGTGAAGGGGATACTGGAAGGGGATGCCGACCCCGATAGCTTTATCCCCGAGTTGATTGACCATATCAAAGCCGGGCGTTTTCCGGTGGAGAAGATCTGCAAGACCTTCCCTCTGGAGCAGATCAACAAGGCGATACACGAGCAAAAATCGGCAAAATTTGTAAAAGCGGTGCTGATTCCCTAAAGCCCGCTGCTCCCTAACATCACTCAGTATCAAAAAGATAACAGCGAGGAATTGTTGTGGCTCATATACAGGATCACGCACTAGCCCGTCCCAACGAGACCGCCTTGGTTTCGCCCAATGGCGAATTCTGGAACTGGCGCCAGTTGAATAATGCGTCTATTGCCTTGGCCAACCATCTTCATAACTGCAGCGTGGCCGGCGGAGACTACGTCTCCATCATGATGGAGAACCGCGCCGAATACCTAGTTGCCATGTGGGCCGCGCTTCGGCTGGGCGTTTACATCACACCAATCAACTGGCACCTAAAAGATGAAGAAGTCGCCCACATTGTCCAGGACTCGGGGGCGGTGCTTGTCCTCTGCTCATCGCAGCTCAGCGAGCTAGTCGGCCGCATTGGTATCAAGAGTATCAACGTCGATGAAGACGCATGCTCTAAGGTGATCAAACTCGCTCGGCAGAGCGATGCGCACCTACAAGCAAATTTCGAGCAAACCGAAGGGCAGATCATGTACTACTCTTCAGGCACCACCGGCAAACCCAAGGGCATCCGTCGCCCCATTATCGAACGCAGCTTTGGCACCGCACCGGCAATCGATGGTTTTATCAGCGCCCTTTACGGGATCGGCGCTGACACCATCTATTTATCGCCGGCTCCCCTGTATCACGCGGCGCCATTGAACTGGTGCCTGGCTATTTTGCGCGCCGGCGGCAGCCTCGTTGTACAAAGCAAGTTTGACCCAGAAAGCTTCCTTGCAACTATAGAAACGCACCAAGTAACCCACACCCAACTGGTGCCCACAATGTTTGTACGGCTGTTGGCCCTGCCCGAGACAATCCGTCAACGATACTCTCTAGCGTCACTGAAGGTCGCCGTCCACGCCGCTGCGCCCTGCTCACCCGAGGTTAAGCAGAAGATGCTGAACTGGTGGGGTAACATCATCTACGAGTACTACGGTGGCAGCGAAAGTAACGGCGTGACGGCATTGGGACCACAGGAATGGCGAGCCCACCCCGGATCTGTCGGCAAAGCGGTACTGGGTGAACTACATATCTGCGACGATGAGGGCAATGAGCTGGGAGCCAACCAAACCGGTACCGTCTATTTTTCAGGGTTACCGGATTTCGAATACTTTAACGATCCCGAGAAGACCCGCGATGCCTACATTAAACCAGGTTGGAGCACGCTAGGTGACATTGGCTACATCGATGCAGATGGCTTTCTGTACTTAACCGACCGCCGCGCTTTCACCATCGTCTCTGGCGGAGTCAATATCTATCCGCAAGAAATTGAGAACCTCCTTATTGCCCACGACGATGTCGCCGACGTCGCCGTGCTGGGCTTACCCAACGAGGAGTTCGGCGAAGAGGTAGTCGCCGTTATCGAACCCGCCAGCACGCCCAGCTCGGAATCCGACTTCTTCGATATGATCACCGATTATTGCAAGGCGAAACTGGCCAGCTTTAAGTGCCCTCGACGCATCATTCTCAGTGACGCCCTACCGCGAATGCCCAACGGCAAACTATTGAAGCGGGAGCTAAGGGCCACTCTCTTGGGCATAGAAAAGCACAGCTGATCAATGGAGGCGATATACGGATGACTATTATCTCGGACTTCGACTCGATGGCCGATATCGCTACCTTTTAGTGCCCAACCAGCCGTATGTACCCAACATTACTATGGCCAGGGATTTTTCTGAAATGGTGAAAGCTCTCAGACGGTGTCGTGATGCTCCATACAAACCAAAAAAATGACCGATTCAGAAGACTCTGCCCGACGGTAGACTATGGACATAGTTTCTACTTTAATTCTGGACTACGTAGGGCCGCAGATCGACAAAGGGAAAGACGAGTCTTCCTAGACAATAGTCTGATGGTTAAATGCTAGCTTCACGAAGTAAACTTCTGCCCATTGCACTGGGCAATTGCTGGATATAAACACCGTAGCCCCCTTCCAGTTCATACAGCTTGTGTAGGTCGAACTATGCCTCTTAAATTATCCTCAGCTCAATTGGTCGCAGACGCAAACAGCAAGATTCGCACCCTGACTATAGAGCAAGCTCGGCAACTCCTTGGCGATGAAAGTGTGCAGTTTGTAGACATCAGAGATATCCGCGAGCGACTACGCAGCGGTACGATTCCCGGCGCCTTCCACGCTCCCCGAGGCATGTTGGAATTCTGGATCGACCCAGGTAGCCCCTATTTCAAACCGGTATTTGGAGAGAAAAAGCTCTTCCACTTTTTCTGCCAATCGGCCTGGCGCTCAGCGTTGGCCACAGAAACGGTGCAACGAATGGGCCTGGAGCAAGTTGCTCATATTGAGGGCGGATTTAGCGCCTGGGAGGCCTCGGGAGGTGAAACGGAGGCTGTCGGTCAATAGCAGCACATGGCGAGTTATTTTGTCGACCTTTCCGTGCAGAAAATTTAGTCATTGTTGAATTAATTCGCGGCATACCTTTGGCACGAAGCACTCAACGGCGGCGCCTTAGCCAACGTATACAGCGTTATAGTACTGATGCGCCCGTACCTGAAGGACGCCCCCGCACCCATAGCCTCCCGCGATATGCCAGTGATGTCGGCATGCTGCATCATTTATTCTCACTCAGTTGAGCGTTACGGCACGCCAGAGACCCGTTGAGTCACCTTCTACTATCACGCTATGCTGTGGTGATACGCATCTATACCAATAATGACCAAGGACCCAGCATGACTGAAAACATTGAGTCTTTCCGAATCTCTATCCCCGACTCGGCAATCACCGACCTTCAGCAACGGCTGGCAATGGCTCGTTGGCCGGATGCAGCAACGGTCGATGACTGGTCCCAAGGCGTACCACTGAAGAGACTGCAATCGCTATGTGAGTACTGGCAGCACCAATACGACTGGCGCTTGTGTGAGGATAAAGTCAATAGATACCCGCAGTTCATCACCACCATCGATGGTTTGGATATCCATTTTCTACATATTCGCTCACGCCACGCCAACGCAAGGCCTATGGTGATGACCCACGGCTGGCCTGGGTCTATTCTCGAATTTATGGAGGTAATCGAGCCTCTTACAGATCCGACCCAATACGGCGGCGACGAACAGGATGCCTTTCATCTTGTGTTACCCAGCTTGCCGGGCTATGGCTTCTCTGGGAAGCCCAGCTCTAAAGGCTGGGGCGTAGAAAGGGTAGCCTCAGCCTGGGATACATTGATGCAGCGACTGGGGTATTCGAGTTACATCGCTCAGGGTGGTGACTGGGGATCGGCCGTGACGAATGCCATTGGCGGTCTCCAGTCCTCGGGTTGTCAGGCCATTCATATCAACATGGCAATAGCAGCACCCACTGAGGAGGACTTAGCCAACCTGGGCCCTAGGGAAACGTCAGCCTTGGAGGGCTTTCAGTTTTACAAAGAGTGGGATTCCGGCTACTCCAAGCAACAGAGCACTCGGCCACAGACACTGGGCTATGCATTGGCCGACTCACCAGTCGGCCAAGCCGCGTGGATTTACGAAAAGCTGTATTTCTGGACTGATAACACTGGCACCCCTGAAGATGCACTGGGGATCAATAAAGTTCTCGATGAAATCAGCTGGTACTGGTTAACCAATACCGCAGCGTCCTCAGCCCGCCTCTACTGGGAGAGCTTCAACAGTGCCTTCCAGGCACAATTCAACAGCGACACTCCTGTCGGCGTTTCAATTTTCCCCAAGGAGATCTTTCGGCCCACTGAGGCGTGGGTGAGGCGAAAATACCGCAATCTCATCTACTGGAACGAGACAGAAAAAGGCGGCCATTTCGCCGCCTTTGAGCAGCCGTCCATATTTGTAGATGAACTGCGCAAGTTTGCCAGAACTCTCGCCTAGCAATATCTTGGAACATCATTTCGCCTACGCCCGCGCTTTTCAACGGCGGCGTCGGCCGCACAGGGTGAGCAATCAGCGTGGCCCTTTGTTATTAGACCCTGAGCAATTCTGGCGACAACGCCGCTACCATTTCTTTAACCCCCTCTTTCCAATCCTTTTGCGTGGGGCCAATCAGACGATGCATTTGCGTAGTATCGATACTGAGACTGCCAAAGGCCGCGGGATTGTCGCGGAATATCGGCGTAAAGCCGCTTAACTCCGCGAGGTAATTGCACCATTCCTCAATACTTACTGCGGTAGAGCCACCAAAGTTAGTGGTGGTCACCTGTGGTGTCGCTGCCCCCAACAAATAGGGAATTTTTTCAATGTAATCACTGCTATGTAAGAGGTTGTAACTATTGGGGCGCTCAGGATGGACATCGATCTCCATACCCTCTTTCATCATTAGTAGATGGAAATAGGGCCAGCCACCGTTATTGCCATAGGGCACGCTGAGGCGTGCGATCGTCGTGGGAATATCAAACTGGTGAGCGGTAAATCGACAGACCGTTTCAGCGGCTATTTTGGAGATACTGTAGGTGGGGAACATCGAGCGGTGGTTGTCACCCAATGGATCGGACTCTTTGCGAGGTTCGCTGCCGGCATATTGGTACACCGCCGTCGATGAAAAGTGAAGGAATGCCTTCGCACTGCGGCATTGCAGCATTAGGTTGCCCACGCCCTCGGCATTAGCGGCCAGGTCATACTGGAAATCATCCGTTTTTACCACGGCAAAATTTAGCACATAGTCAAATTCATCCGGGCAGGCACGTAGGCTTTCGGCATCCGCCAGGTCAGCGGCCAGCGTCTTCACCCCCAAATTTTCAATATCACGACGCACTCGATCATCGGTAAATCTGGCCAGCGCAGTGACATCAGCCACCGCTGCCAGAGCATCAACGACCGGGCGAGCCACTTGACCGGTAGGCCCGGTAACCAGAATATTACTGCCCGCCAATTCCACCGGTTTTACCGCCATATATGCACCTATACAATTTATTGTTTTATGAGGCTATCGATTTAACCCTACAAGCGCCATGCTCGACATCACCCAGATGGGCTAAGCTGTAGAACAGCCCGCTAGCGCAGCAGCCCGGGAAGGAACTGTGGAATTCAATGCCAAGAGCAAATCAATGAAGTGGTTTACTCACCACTCTCCGCTGCCTTAATTTGGGTAGTGTTTTCTATCGCTGCTAGTATTACAGTGGACAAACCGTCATCTGCAATCGAGAAAGGCGATAATCCCAGCGACACCACAATGTCTAAGAACAAAGGATCGATACCGTGCACGCTGAACAACTTGAAGTTGCTGCCTTCCTGCAAAAGCATCCACCCTTTCAAGATCTACCCGAGGAAGCCATCAACGAAATGGCTCAACAGGTAGAAATAAGCTACTACCGGGAAGGTCGAGACATTCTTCATTTTCGGGAGAAGATTGACGACCTCTACGTTATACGTAGCGGTGCAGTAGAAACATTCCGGCGCTCCGGGGAGCTGTATAACCGGCTCGGTGAAGGCGGAATCTTCGGCCAGCTAGGGCTGATGATGAATCACCTAGTTCGCTTTCCTGTTCGAGCCCTGGAAGATACGCTGGTGTACTGCATACCCGCCAATTTGTTTCACGACTACTGCGAAAAATACGATAAATTCGCCGACTACTTTGAGGCTGAAGACAACGCGTTACTGCGTCAGGCAATCACCACCCATGCCGACAACAATGATCTTATTACTGCAAAAGTAAAGGAATTAATCAGTCGGGATCTGGTGACCTGCAGTATGCACGCGTCCATTCACGAGGCGGCGATGCAAATGACCGACAATGGCGTATCCTCACTTTTGATCACCGACCCCGATCAGCCCTTACCCAAAGTAAACGGCAACGAGCACAAAGTGGTGGGCATTATCACCGATCGGGATCTGCGTATTCGGGCACTGGCAAATGCCGTGAGCATCGACACACCAGTAAGCGAAGTGATGACCACCGACCTGATCACCCTGGATGACAATGCCTATGTTTTCGAAGCGATACTGGCAATGTTACGCCACAACGTCCACCATCTACCTATACTCCACCGCCAGCGCTGCACCGGTGTACTGGCTCTGTCTGACGTGGTGCGGCATGAGTCACAAAGCAGCATATTATTAGTAAGAGGCATCCTGAGTCAGCAAAGCGTATCGGAGCTGACCCACTACGCCGCCCAACTTCCCGCGGTCTTTGTCAGGATGGTCAATGAGGATGCCAACTCCCATATGATCGGTAGCGCCATGTCGGTCATCGGACGAAGCTTCAAGCAGCGCCTGCTAACCTTGGCGGAAGAAAAACTCGGTCCGCCTCCGGTGCCCTACTGTTTCCTGGCGCTGGGCTCTATGGCTCGGGACGAGCAGCTCATTGTGACCGATCAGGATAACGGCATCATCCTCGACAACAGCTTTGAGGCAGATCGGCACGGCGCCTATTTTGAAGAACTCGCCAAATTCGTCAGCGACGGTCTGGCGGCCTGCGGCTACACTTATTGTACGGGTAACATCATGGCGACTAATCCCGACTGTCGACGTACTCTGGACGAATGGAAGCTGCAATTCGGCCACTGGATCGAGAACCCTGTCCCTCAAGCTCTCCTCAATAGCAGTATTTTCTTTGACCTCGATGGCGTCTGGGGCGAGGCAAAACTGGCTGAACAATTACGGGAATTTATTGCCACAAAGGCCCCGGCCAACCGCAGCTTTTTGGCCAGCATGGCCCGCAACGCACTCAACCGTACGCCGCCTCTCGGTTTCTTTAAGGGCTTTGTTCTGGAGCAGGATGGCGAGCACAAGAACTCGATCAACCTAAAAAGACGCGGCACAGCGCCGCTCACAGACGTTATTCGAGTACACGCCCTTGCGGTTGGCTCTATGGCTCAAAACTCTTTTGAGCGTATGGAAGATGTCATTAGCGCAAAGATACTGCCACCGGGAAAAGGCCAGGACATCTGCGATGCACTCGAGTATATCTCTATGGTGCGGGTGCGCCACCAGGCTTTGGCCATTCAAGCCGGAGAAAAGCCGGGAAACAATATTCAACCCGACAAGCTTTCCAGTTTTGAACGCCGCAACCTAAAAGAAGCCTTCCAGGTTTTAGACAGTGCGCAAAACTTCATCAAATTCCGCTACAAAGCCAACCCGCGGATGCGATAAAGCCATGGCAGCGAACAGAGCAAGCACCGTCGATTGGCCCGCGCAGTTCAAGCGGCTGCAGGAGAGTAGCCAGAATGCCCATTTAAAAAATTTCTATCAGGCTGGCGTAGTCGAGCCCCAAACTCCCATTAACGACGTCCCTATGGTGGCGCTGGACTTTGAAACAACCGGGCTGAATAGCGAGCGGGATGAAATCGTCAGTATCGGTCTAATTCCCTTCGATACACAGCGAATTTACTGCCGGCAGGCCAAGCACTGGATTGTTAATCCCGCCCGATCGCTAACAGACAACTCAGTGGTTATTCATCAAATCACTCACTCAGATATCGACCAAGCCCCCGACCTGAAAAGCATATTGGATGCTGTACTCGATGCCCTGGCAGGTAAAATCGTGGTGGTGCATTATCGAGCGATTGAAAGGGAGTTTTTGACAAAAGCGCTGCTGCGACGCATTAAAGAAGGGATTCAATTTCCAGTCATAGACACAATGGCAATAGAGCAAAGCGTGCTGGAACAACGACGGGGCCTTTTAGGCAAACTGTTACATCAGCCGCTGGGGTCAGTCAGGCTGCCGGACTGCCGGCAGCGCTACAATCTCCCCGTTTACCAATTGCACCATGCAATGATCGACGCCCTGGCAACTGCCGAGCTGCTGCAAGCGCAATTGGCCCACCACTATCCGCCAGCGGTGACCGTTGGCGAACTGTGGTGCTAGTTCGCCACTACGCTTAGCTTTTATAGTCGTGTGGCTCAGTACGGAAGCCCATTATCAGACTCACACACATCAGCAATAATACAATGGTAAAGGGCAAGCCGGTTGAGATAGCCCCTGCCTGCATGGCTTCAATCGCCTCGGTGCCGCCAATCCACAGCAGCGCAATGGCGATCAAACCCTCGATGCTGGCCCAGAAGACCCGCTGGGGAACAGGTGCATCAATTTTTCCGCCAGCGGTAATGCTATCTATAACCAGCGACCCAGAATCCGATGAGGTGATAAAAAATACCAGCACCAGCAAAACAGCAGTCACTGACAGCAGTTTGCTCATGGGCAGGGCATCAAACATCTGGAACATCGCCAAAGGCACTTCAGTCAACCCTTCCTTGCCAAGGGTACCAATACCTTGTACGACCTGATCAATCGCAATGCCACCGTATACCGACATCCATAGTACGGTTACCAGGGTTGGTACAATCAAAACGGCAATCAAAAATTCCCGTACTGTTCGGCCAGCGGATACGCGTGCGATAAACATGCCGACAAAAGGTGACCACGAGATCCACCACGCCCAGTAGAACACCGTCCAGCCTTGCAGCCAGGCCTCATCCTCACGCCCGTAAGGGTTACTGAGGGGGACGATATTTTCTACATACGCCCCTACCGTCGTGGGAATATTGCCCATAGAAATGGCAAAGCCCACCAACATTACAAAGGCCAATAGGACAAAGGCGATCAGCATATTGACGTTACTCAGTAACTTTACACCGCCCTCAAGTCCGCGAACCACAGATACAATCGCCAGCCCTGTCACACCGGCTATCACCAAAATCTGCAGGCCCATGCTACTGTCCATATTAAATACGTGGCCGATACCTGCAGAGGCCTGCTGCGCCCCCAAGCCCAACGAGGTCGCCAGACCAAACAAGGTAGCCAGCACCGCGAGAATATCGATAATGTGGCCCGCCCAACCCCAGGTACGGTCACCCAATATGGGGTAGAAAATGGAGCGTATCGACAGAGGTAAGCCTTTGTTATAGGCAAAAAATGCGAGGGAGAGAGCAACAACACCGTAGATCGCCCAGGGGTGTAAGCCCCAATGATACATCGTAGCGCCCATAGCCATACTTGCAGCTTCTGGTGTATTAGGTTCCACACCCAGCGGTGTTTCATACCAGCCGGTGAAGTACGCGACCGGCTCGGCCACGCCCCAAAACATCAGCCCGATACCCATACCCGCAGCAAACAGCATCGCCAACCAGGAGAGCCGGGAATGCTCAGGCACTGCTGTAGGGCCACCCAAACGGATTTTACCGAAGGGCGAAACAATAAGAGCCAAGCAGAACAAGACAAATATATTGCCCGCCCACATAAACAAGGTATCAAAGGTTGATATGATGCCCCATTTGAGCCCGTCGAGCGTCGACTTTGCCGTTGCTGGATCAGTGACCAACGTTGCAACAAGGAACAACACAATCAGGCCTGCGCTAATACCAAAAACGGGGTTGTGGATATCAAAGCCCCATTTCTGAATATTATCCTGTCCTACTGCGTAGTCCGTGTTCTCGATACTGTACTTGTCGTAATCAGAAGACATAATTAACCTTTATTACGCGAGTGAAGAGTGCGCGAGTGACGACTAGAAATAGAAATCAAAGGAGATATACATTGCGCGAAAATCTCCTTCACCGACATCACCAAAGCTGTCGATAAAGCCATCTTGCCAGAGGTATTCCAGATACAGCCAGCCCGGTCCATACTGGTAACTAACACCCGGAGCAAAAGCCTTCACTGTGCCGGCACTGTTGCCGTCAGTGTCTGAACTGGCGGTTGTCGCCTCCAGGTAGTACAGCCACTTGTTCATTTTGTAGTCCAAGTGAATAGCGTGACGCTGATTTTCGATTTCACCGTCGGGACACAGCGTCGCGGCTACACAGGTAGCGAGATCGCTAAAGTCGCGCTGCACATCGATATAGCGATACTTAAAGTTAAAATTACCCTGCGTGTAGTAATAGTGCAGATCCGCCGCTTGATGGTCTCCATCGTCTCTGGCTTTGCCGTTTGCCGTAAAAGCCGCGAGATCTTCCAACTTGCCGGCCTGTAGGGATGCACCGATGGTATGGCCATCTGCGACTTCCATATCGGCATTGAGCACAAGAGTCTCGCCTTTACGGTAGGTTTCTGCACCATTTGCAGAGCTTCCCCAGTGGCCGTTGTCGTCTACAGTGTCAGTACTGGTTTTACCCCAGTCGTCCTGTGTGTAATAGGCAACATCGTAACTAAAATTTGAGGCAGAACCGCTCAGCTTTAGGCCAACATCCATTTGGTCGCCGTAGCCACCTTGCAGCATATCCCCGGGCCAAAAGTTACTGGTTTTCCAACCAAAGGGAACCTGGCTCTTACCGACTTTAACTTGATTATTTTCGTCGAGTTGGTAGCTGATCCAGGCTTTATGCAGCGTGAAATTATCGCCACTATTATTGGTTTCCGCGTTGGAAAATGAGCCGGTACCTATACGCATCTCTGCGCTAAAACCCCAGGGCCCGTGACTACCGTCATCACTGCCGTAAATAATTAGCGCGGGATCGGCAAACTCGCCGTCACCGTCGCCTTCGGAGGCATTTTGATACACCCACCATACGCCGGCACTCAGCTCCGCCCCCGCCAGGCTGATGCCCGGTAAACAGAGCGCTACGCACCCCAGGAAAAGGCGGTATTTCAGCCTGCCACCTATACCAAGTCTCATACTCTCCCCCTTGCAAAACGATTAACTGAGACGATCCACTTATTATTTATTTACTGTACTGATTAACAGCACTAACGGTTGACCGCATACCGAACTGCGTCGCAGGCTACCGCCTCGAACACCTTGTGATGACCGCGCTGCAAACGCAGGCGGCGATATAAAGAGACTTGCCCTACAGCACCAAACGATTGCCGGTGCCTACAAGTTGAAATTCATACTAGTCAATAAACTGGGTTGTATCAAATAATCAGTGCTAAAAAATGCTTTTATTCATACTTTAAAATTATACAAGCGCGACGCTGCCTGTTCTCGACTGTGCCGACAACGTCGAAATAGATTGCTTTAGCACTGACCTAGTATTCGAGCATCCACACGTATGGTGCACCGAGCCAGCTCAGAACAGAATGACTTTAGATATGACAATACAGCGTCAATGGATGCACCAAGTTGTTGTTATTGATATCGAACGATCGGAACATACCGTGACTTGCTGATTAGTGGCAAATTACTGACTAGCCGGAGAGGGACTGGCTTTGGAGAGGATCTGCACCAGGCTATCCACGTGCTGCTCCCGGTAAGCCAAGGAGCTGGGGTCGATGCCGAGCACTCGTTCGGTGATGGGCGCCACATTAACCAAATAGATCAGTGCGCCAGAAAGTATATGTAACAGATCCATCGCATTCACCTCTGGCAGCAGACCGTGATGCTGCCCAAGCTCGATCATGGCCTTCCCTTCGATAAAGTCGGTACCGATAAACTCTTGAATTAGCCAGTCCAGTCTCGGCCCCGGCGTGGAGGACTCCTGAAACATAATTTTCACCCACTCGGGGTGCTCAAAGGTAAATTGCAAAATAGTGCGGCAAAGGTCGCGAATCATAGTCTCGCGATCTTCAGGGTCACGACGCTGTAGCGACATATCTTCCACGTAGCGCGGCAAGGCGGTATTTCGCTGCAGCCAAACATAAGACACCGCAGCCTTCCACAAGACCTCTTTATTTTCAAAGTGGTATTGAACAAAGGTTTTTTGCTCTCCCGATTTTTTAGCCACCATCGAGAACGACGTGCCATCAAAGCCCTGCTGACCGAAGAGGCTTGCCGCCGCTGCCAACACCTTTTCGCGCCGCTTATTTGTCTTCAGACCCGGAACCTTATCCACCCTAACTCCTCTTTTAGCTCCACTGCCGACACCGACCTAGCCTGTGCCCCAACGCTGGTAATTGCGACACAGAGCTTGACATTATGCCACATCCTATACGATCGTATAGTTTTTCCGTGGCAGCCGAAACCGCCAGGCAACCGCCATATCGACACGGCAGCTAGGGCGTGGGCCCGTCCCACCTATAACAGCAATAAATACAGCGACGAGATCAAGGCAATGCTCAGCACAGCGTCAAGCATCCAATGGCTGAATGCCAGCGGCGACGAAGCAACACCAGACGACACCTTAGGCGGTAAGGCCCAGGGCCTGCGGCGTTTAAGTCAATGGGGACTCACGGTACCCAATGGTTTTGTGATCTTAAATGCCGAGCGCGGGATCTACCCCTTAAACCTGGAAGAATGCTACCGCCAATTAGGGAGCGGCAAGGTCGCTGTGCGCTCTTCAGCGCTCGGGGAGGACGGCGCCAATACTTCGTTTGCGGGCCAGTACGAGAGCGTCCTCAATGTCGAGGGCCTGGAGGCATTGCATCGCGCCATCGACCATTGTGTAGAGTCCCTAAGCAGTCAGCGGGCAAGCGCCTATCAGCAACAACAGCGCAGTACCAACCTGGATCACACCATTCAGATGAATGTGCTTGTACAAACCATGGTAGAGGCAAGTGCGGCCGGCGTCGTGTTCACCGTGGACCCGGTTTCCGGGCGCCACGACCGGCTTGTGGTTGACGCGATACAGGGGCTTGGAGAAGCCCTGGTCAGCGGCGAAGCCACCCCCGACCACTACGAGTTTGATCGCGACGGCCAGCTGGTCTATTCAGAATTGATTGGCGACACGCCGATACTCAGCGAAGCGCTGTGCAAGACGCTGTGCAATCAGGCCCAGCAGGCTGTGGCGAAAGCCGGCCACCCCCTGGACCTGGAATGGGCTATCGATCAGCGAGGCCAGATTTTTTGGCTACAAGCCCGCCCCATCACCACCATTGGCTCGGATCTGAATGAGCTGGATACCCCCATAAAGCCAGACGACGTGGTCACCCGCTGCAACGTCGGTGAAATGATGCCTGGCGCAAGCTGCCCCCTCACCTTCTCGACCACTGGACGCGGTATAGAAAACGGCATGCAGCACATGCACGTCAGCTATGCAGGCCGCCCTTCAGTCAACGACGAGTGGACTCAAATCGCTATGAGCCACGGCAGGCTGTTTATCAATCTCAGTGGCTCACTGGCTGCAGCCGCCACTGTGCTAGGAGTCGATGCAAAGTCGATGGGCTACAGTGTCTGCGGCGGCTTGGTCGAGGAGCTAAAAGAGCCGCCCAAAAAAAGCTGGCCACGGCGACTACTGGGTACTCTGCGCCTACTTCGTTACTTACAAACTGCCGACAGCGCCATCGCTAAATTCGCCCAAAAGGCCGGCACTTTCTCGTTGCCGGTTTCAGGAACAAGTCATGAGTTGGCTGCAGCCCTGGATAGCAAGCTGCCATTTTACTCCGAAGCCAACGCGGTACATTTACAATCATCCACCACCTCAGGCTTTGCCAGCAATATTTTGCAGGCAATGATTTCCGGCGGTCAGGAAAGCACGCCGGCGCAACAGGCCGAGGCTGCCCGGTTAATGGCTGGAGCTAATGGCGTAGAAAGCGCTGTGCTGGTGGAACAACTGGACGCCATCACCGACCAGATTGCCGACTCACCCACTGAGGCGCAATTGTTTGTCGATGCCAGCCCCACCGATGCCATCGACTGCTTACTGAACACCAGACCAGAGATTCGCTCCGCCTACCAGGGGTTTCTAGAGCGCCACGGTCATCGCGGCTACCGAGAGCTGTGTATGCGCGAGCCCTGCTGGGCAGACAATCCCGAAAGCCTTGTCGCAACAATGCAGGCCTCCGTCGCGGCCCGCCTCAGTGGTGCTGCCAAGAGTACACGACCCCCTGCGGTAGATGTAAGCAGCTTAAGCAGAGGGCTGCGCTGGATCTTACCCAAAGCTCATAATGCTATTCGCCGCCGTGAGGCCACCAAGTCATTACTGGTGGATATCGCCAATCGCTTTAAGCGCTGCTATCGGGCACTGGGACAGCAGTTGGTAAGGGAAGGAAAGTTAGAGGATGCCGACCAAGTATTCTTCTTCACCCACGATGAACTGATGACCTTTGTCCAAGGTAAGGCGGACGTCGCCACCTGGCAGCAAAAAACCAAGGCAAGACGTGTAGCGCTGGAATTCCAGAACCGTCTGGAGTTTGAGGAAATCTGTGTGGGTAAGCCTGTGCCGATTGACACTCGCTTGCGGAATCAGCACCAAGACGGCGCCATTGTGGGCCGACCGGTTTCCTCCGGCATCGTCGAAGCCACCGCCAGAGTGGCCTTTACTGTCGCCGAAGCCGCTGCTCTAAAGCCCGGAGAAATCCTGGTCGCGCCCATCACCGACGTTGGCTGGACACCCTACTTTAATATGATCTCTGGATTGATTACCGACGTCGGCAGCTCAGTATCCCACGGCGCGGTCATCGCCCGGGAATACGGCTTGCCCGCCATCGTCAATACTCGGGTTGCCACCCAACGGATAAAGACGGGCGACAAAGTCCACCTCAATGCCGACACCGGCGTGGTGACACTTCCCTAGCACCGACCCCTTTGGATATCACGTACATCAATACACACGTACATCAATAAAAGAGCTGACAACGATGCTTGACGAAAAAACCCTCTGCCAGTTTGATATCGCCCTCGAGGATGAGTTTCCACATCCCTATAGCGAAGACCATCAGGACTGGAATGAATCTTACTTTTTCGACTGGTACGACACCGGCGGTAACAACGCCGGCCACTGTCGCATAGGCTGGCATCCCGTTCAGCAGCGCATTCTGTTCTGGCTGTATCTCTACAATGGCGATGAATGGCTGGTCATTGAAGAGAACCGCCTGCCCTTCTCAGACCTGGTATTGAATGAAGACGGGCAAGTCTTCGGCTACCGCGGCTGGGGGCTGAACTTTAGTTATACCCCCAAGGAGACACTGCAAAGCGGCACACTGGCAGTGTCGGGCTTTGCCCGAGTGTTATCGGGTGGTCGCCGAGGCAATATCTTGCCAGTCAGTGTCGACCTCGACTTTCAAGCGCAAGGCCCAGCCCACTCCCGGGGCGCCGGTACGGTTGAAAATCACAGCGCCCAGGGCTACAGCACCAACCGCTACGAGCAACCGATCGCAGCCAGCTTGCAGGTCGATATCGGCGGCAAGCGCTCCAACCTTGAGGTTCGCGGTGAGCGCGATCACTCCTGGGGCCCCCGGCCCTGGGAGATGGAGTGGCAGTTTATGGTGATCAACACCGAGGGGTTCAGCCTGCAATCCACCGTGGTAAACCTGCCCGATTTTCCGGAAATTCAGATGGGTTATTTTCAGGCCCAAGGGCAGGAGATGGAACACTTGGAAAAGGTGCAATTTGACTGCCAGCTCAACGCCGACGACCCCACCCAAGCGGTGACGGGCACATTTACACTGACCGGTGCCAGCGGCAAAGAGATCACCGGGCGGGTGGAGACTATCTCAGGTATGGAGATCGATATCACCCATACCTTTACACCACCCAAGCGCACCGAGTATCGCCGCTCCCTGGTACGCTGCCTTATTGACGGTCAACCGCCGGCCATTGGTTGGCTGGAGTGCAACCGCAACGTGGACCCAGCCTAAAGCCAACTTCCGCCAGCAAACAACAAGGTAATACCATGAAAATCGATGGTCCGTTTTACGCCAAGATGGCCGATGCCGCCGAAGAAGCCAAGCGCTTGGCGGCCATAGGCTACGATGGTGTGTACTCCCTGGAGGGCAGTTGGGACCCCTTCTTCCCGCTGGCAATTGCCTCGGAACATGCCCCACAGTTGGATATCGCTACCGGCATTGCTGTGGCATTTCCCCGCAATCCCTCCCACATCGCCTATCAAGCCTGGGACCTGCAAACCTTTTCCAAAGGCAAATTCAGCCTTGGCATAGGCTCGCAAATAAAGACCCATATCGAGAAACGCTTTGGCATCGACTTCAATCCGCCCGCCGCACGCATGCGGGAATATATCCTCGCCGTGAAGGCCTTTTTTGATTGCTGGCAACATGGCAGTCGGCTGGACTTTCAAGGTAAGTACTATCGCCACACCCTTATGACCCCGATGTTTAACCCCGGCCCCAATGACTACGGCATACCACCAATCATGCTGGGCGCGCTGGGCCCTAAAATGACTGAAGTCGCTGGCGAGGTTGCCGATGGGCTAATAGTACACCCCTTTAACAGCATGCCCTTCCTAGAGGACCGGGCCCTACCAGCAGTGCAGCGCGGGCTGGATAAATCAGGACGCAGCGCCGCGGATTTCACCCTACAAGTCAACGCCATCATTATTACCGGGGAAACAGAAGAGCAATACATCGCCGCAGAAAATAGCGTGAAAGGACTACTGGGCTTTTACGCCTCAACACCGGCCTATGCACCGCCCATGGAAGCAGTTGGCCTGGGAGATCTGCAACCAAAGATGAACCGGCTTTCCAAAGAAGGTAAATGGGACGAACTGGGCACTTATGTGGACGACCATTTTCTAGATGCGTTTTGTACTCGAGGTGAGCCCCATGAAATCGCCGGCAAACTTAAAGCGAAATATGGCAGCTATGCAGACAGACTGGCGATCTATGCGCCGTACGCGGCTCCGGACAGTATGTGGACTGATATTATCAGAGAGCTAAAAATGCCCTAAGCCTAGCTCGGCGTACAATGAAAATAAAACTCAGATTTACTGAAGCAAGGATTCCACTACACCGAGGTTTCTGACGATAGGGCTATTTGGTCTTGCAACAACGCCTTGAGTTGATCGCCCGAGATCGGCTTAGAGAAGTAGTAACCTTGGACCAGGTCGCAACCCAACCTAGACACTGCATCAAACTGCTCCCGATTTTCTACGCCCTCTGCCACCACCTCTAGAGAGAGGTTTCGCGCCAGCATTACTATAGTCTCAGTGACGATGGCGTGATTTTCATTGTGAATCAGCCCTTGGACAAAGGACCTATCGATTTTAAGAGCATTAGCGTGGAGAATCCCCAGATAGCCCAGGCTGGAGTGTCCGGTACCAAAATCATCAATCGCAACCCTAAACCCATCGTCCTTTAAATATTTGACGACAGTAGCGCCCTGCTCGGCATCCTTCATGAGAACACTCTCTGTGACCTCTAGCTCTACAAAGCGATTGTCCACTCCATAATCCCGCAACATGTCATAAAGCCAGGAAACAAAGCCCGACTCGTAAAGCTGGCTCGTTTCAAGATTCAAGGAGAATCGAAAATCAGGGCAAACAGTGCTTTGCAAGTGGGATAGCAGTTTCAAGGCATCCCGGAAAACAATTTCACTGATCTGCTTTATGAAGCCCAACTTCTCAGCCACAGGAATAAATTCTACGGGTGATACCGGACCTAAAGTTGCGCTCTTCCAACGGGCTAGGACCTCAGCCGCGACATATTTCTGCTGATTGATATCGTACTGCGGCTGTAACTCAATGTAGAACTCCTTGTGCTCGACGCCATATTTTATAGCGCTGATAAAGTTGGCGGATTCCTCTTCCTTACGTGCGATGTCTTCGGAATACGGTATATAGCTATTGCCACCAGTCTCCCGGGCGTGCTTTAACGCCGATTCAGCATTGCGAAATAGGGTCTCTACAGCCCCGCCATCTACCGGGTACATGGCACTGCCTGAGGAGAGTGTAAGGTAAATAGATTTATCGAATATGTTAAATGGCGGGCGCAATACTTCACTTATTCGAGAGGCGACATTGTCTATATCTTGTCGACCAGAGGTTTGTAAACGGAGAAAAATAACAAAATCGTCAGAGGCAATTCTACCGACGACATCGTCGCTCCGCAGGCAACTTTGAAGCCTACTACCCAGCTCCTTTAACAGGGCATTACCAAAATCGAGACCAAAGAATGAGTTAATACTGCCGAAACGGTCTATATCCAAAACCATAACAGCAAACTGGTCCGCACCAGAATCAATCGCTCCCTGAATCACATTCAACATGTGGTTGCGGTTATACAACCCCGTTACCTCGTCGTGATTTGCAATATAGTTGAGGCGGTTTTGTTGTTCCTTTTGTTTAGTGATATCAATATTTACACCGGTGATACCAATCACACGATCATCGTCATCTTTTATCGCGGATAGCCGAGTGATCAGCCAGTGAAGGCTGCCATCGGCATAGCGAACACGATAAAGATCCTCGCTCGTTGGCTCTCCCCCTTCAGCCACAAACCTAACTTGACTGACCAATTTTGGACGATTGTCTCGGTGGATATACTTTAAGAATTTACCTAATCCGCCAGACACAACCGGCGAATTGAAGCCGAGCTGCTTGGCCAGGCTCTCCGATAGATTTACCTCGTTACTGCTAAAATCCCAGCTCCACAGAGAGATGCCACCAATACGCTCCGCCAAGCGAAAATGCGCATTCTTTTGCTCAAGCTCACGACGGGTGTGGTGTATATCGGAGATATCAGTGGCGTTACCCACCCAGCTTTCTATGGAGCCCGTCTGTGGATTCCTTACCGGAACTTCCCGGACTTGGATCTGAACATAGCCACCATCGCGAGACTTTAATCGCAGCGTCGTTTCATACCCTACGCCGGACTTTACGGCCCGCTCGCGCTCTTTAAGAAAGTTTTCGCGATCGGCAGGGTGTATAAACTGGGGCCAAGGCCGCCTGGAAAACACATCCAAGGAGACCCCGGTTATCACTTCAAACCCCGGGCTTAGATGAAGGTCATCGCCATTTTTATCCGACAGCCAAAAAAACTGCCGAGGATCGTGGAGAATTTTTTTATATGACTCATGGATCGTATCTTCCCGGCGATACAGCCAGCGTAAAAGGCCGTAGAGGATGGCCGAAGTGACCAGGACAAAAATGACGCCCTTAATACTCTGTATTGTATGATCAGAGGGCGTAGCATCTGCTGAAGAAGCGACGATAATATCGGATAGAAGAATCCATAGAATGCTCCAGCTCGCGTAGAGCACAACGATTTTTTTTACGGTGTTTTTGGGAGGAACCACACCCATAACGCTCTACCCCGGCATGATCCATACACACGATCTATACTAGCTGGAAAAAGCGCAAAACCGACATTTCTACCAACAGACTATGGATCAATACCTGCTATTGGTTACATATCTTCACTGTACTCCTGCTTCGTTGTAATGGAAAGGCATGGCCAGCACGCTGAGAACTCCTGATAAAAACCGATATTTATAAAACCAGAAACATATAAGACCGACTCCCCTTATTCTGGCAAAGATCTAATACGCCGCCCCAGGGCAACAAAACGATATCAAGTTGTTTTAAGCGCCCTAAAAAAATTCGCCGAGATTTAAAAACCCACCTTAAAATCCAACTGATAGGTGGTCTGATCAGGATAGGGGGTTTTGGTATAGTTGCCGGGTATCAGCGGCTGATCCAGGATCAAGATAGAGTCTTGCTCTTCGGTGATATTCCTTGCCTGGAAATTGACAGACCAATTGCCGCTCTCTGAGCGCAAACCGAGACCGGCGTCGATACGCGTAATTTCGTCCTGCAGGGTATTGGGATCAATATCCGAGTCTTGATAGCGCTCGCTGGTGTGGGTGATATTGAGGCGTACACTCCCGAAAATATCCTGGCTGCCTAGCACCGGAAACTGCAGCGCCGGCGACAAGGACGCCGACCAGCGCGGCGCATAGGGTAAGGGCTTACCACTCAGGTCTTGGGTTTCATTCTGCTCGGAGGTAAACAGCGGAGGACCCTCTTTAAAACTATCGTACTTGGCATCCAGGTAGGCCAAGCTGCCGGCAATACTAAGCCCATCCAAAGGTGGCAGCCAGAAAAAATCCATCTCGGCGCCTTGGCTAGAGGACTTTGGGGCATTAAAGGTGGTTAGGGTCACACCGGAGAAGGTACGAATTTGCAGATTATCCACATCGCTGTCGAACACTGCCATGTTCAAAGTTAAGGAGCCGCCCAGCAAGCGAGATTTCACCCCCGCTTCGTAGGTCAATGTTTCCTCACCCTTGTAGGTCAGGTTGTCATCATTGAGGGGGGCCGGATCAAAACCACCGGCTTTAAAGCCTTTTGCAGCATTGATATACACATTGACGCCAGGCAGGGCTTCATAATTCAAGGCCAGTTTTGGCGATACATTGGTTTCCTTACTGCGCAGATTGGGCGCATTAAAATCCCGCTGATTCAAAGAGCCGCCGGAGATACTATTGCCCGCCGCGACTCTGGAATAAGACGCACCCTCTGATTCGTCTTCGCCGTAGCGAATACCCGCGGTAGCAGTAAGACGATTGGTGAGTACCCAGTTAAATTGCGAGAAAACGGCAAATGACTGGGTTTCTGATTGGGTGGCAGAGATGTAGCGCTCCCTTTCGATTATCCCTGGAATCAGATCGGGCAGCATAACCGGCAAGTCTATCAACAGTGGATCAAAAGGCAGTTGGATGTTCTGGACAATCGCCCCCGCCCGAGCGAAGGCAATCAAGCCATTTAAGCTCACATCAATGTCTTGGAAAACGTCATTGGTAGACTCCTGAGCAAACACACCGACCACAAAGTCCACCCCCTCGCCCCAGTTAAAGGGGGCATCCAGGCCGCCCGCCAGGCGCACCTCTATCGACTCCGCTGTGTAGGGGTTGCCCTTTGGCGGCTGATTAAAGGCCACCAAGGGTACTGGCGAGTAATCCACGTCCAGGGCATAAGGGGTGATCACCTCAGACCAGGAGGCAATAGTGGTCAGCTCCGGCGCATTGATGCCTAGCAATTCATCGGGGCGCCAGATGGCACTCAGGGAGATCGCTTCCACCTCGCGATCGGAGTAAGTCGGTGCGTCGGTGGAGGTGTTTTGATCAAAGGCATCGTCTTCGGTACGGGGATCATACTCCCGGAATACCCGCAGGCTGCGGTCGCTGGCAATAAACAGTGACTGGGTATAGCCCTTGGTCACCGACTCGGCATACAGCCCATTAAACTTTAGCGTCAGTGTATCGCCGAGCTGAGCTTCCAGCTTGAGTCGAACCGCTTTGTCTTCTTGGGTTTGTTGCTCATCCCGGGTGCTATTGTATTCTAGGGTATCAGCATCGTTGTAGCGAAAGGCCAAACGCGCCAACAAGCGCTCGCCCAGTAGCGGCCCTGAAATCGCGCCTTCAACACGATCGCTCTCGACGTTTTCTCCGCGACTGTACTTGATATAGCCTTCCGGCTCGACGGTCGGTGCTTTAGTGTGAAAATTAAGTACACCACCCAGGGTATTCTTGCCGAATAGTGTACCCTGAGGGCCCCGCAGCACCTCTAGTCGTCCGATATCAAAAACGGCGTCCTGCGCAAAGGTCGAGCGACCGTAGGGCACATCGTCAATAACCAAACCGATAGAGGGCTCAAACCCCACCCCCAAGGGCGGCGTACCAAAACCGCGAATGGTGATGCTGGTGTACAGGGCCAGCGAGGCGTCAAAGCTGACATTGGGAATGTAGCGGGTGATTTCCCCAACATCAGCCAGACCGGAATCTTCGATAAAATCCGCACCTACCACAGAGATGGATAAGGGCACATCCTGAGCGCTTTCCGCCCTTTTATTGGCGGTGACAATAACCTCTTCGATAACCCGAGGAGCGGCGTATAGCACCGGACTGGGCAGGCCGACAGTAGTCAAAATCAGGGCACACAGCAAACCTTGGGGCGAGCATGCACTGGCCATCAATAGCGAGCGGATGTTGGGCATTGCGATATTCCATCTTTATTATTTTTGTGCTTAACACACCGTTGACGAAGACAGGCAAATTAGCAACCTGCTTGACAAAACAACGTATCACTCCTGGGCCGGTTTTGCATTCATTTCGCTAGATTAATGCCGATTTTTTGAGCTCATACCCAGCCCCAGGTGCGTTGTCGGCGCCACTACAGCACCATAACGCCGACTATTTACCCCGCTATACATCTACGGGGTGATCACAGCCAACTGCTATTTACAGACTCGGAACCCGCAATAAGCGGTTACCTGCAAAGGAGCCGATATACCAGTAGTCGCCCAATTCCACGGCGACAGTGCCTCCTCCCATCGGTGCGCCGCTATGGTCCAGCACTTGCTTTTTTTCCAGGGTATCGGGATTAATCGTCACCAGCAAAAAACGAGATCCGCAGGCACCACTGTGCACGTCGGAACAAAGGTCGGGAATCAAGCCCTCCGGCGGATGGGAGGCCACCACCAGCCGGCCGTCTGGCAGCCAACTGCTGTTATCCGGATGCTCGACGCTCACGTCTCCCAAGTGCTCCCCGCTGAGACGATCCATTTTTCTCACCGTGTTCTCAGTATAGAGATTCAGGAAAAGGTGCCGCCCATCCTTACTGATCTGGATACCGTTGGGAAAGGAACCGACACTGCCAGGCTGGATATCCACGCCCTCGCCCGGACGCCAGCGCCATACATGGCCCCTTTTGGACCCCATCAAGGTCCGCAACAAGGCCCAGTAGTTATCCTTGGGGAACATCTGAGTGGCCAATAGCCCACCACCCGGGGTTGCCACTGTATCGTTGATAAAGCCCCCCTCTGGCATGACCACACAACCCCGCCATTGCAGGCTTTCCTGCTCGGCACGCCACTCGAAAAACTCCACCGATTCCCGGCCACCGTGATTCACAGCAAGCAATTGCCAGACACCATCATCCCGCTGCGACAAATGAATGCCGTGGGGTGAAAAAGCCTGCCCGGGCTCGCCTGGGCAATTCTCGCTACCCCATAGTGGAGCGCGATCAGCGCCATCTACGGCAAGGGGCTCGCCAGCGGGATACAGCGGTTTGACCTGCTCGGCTTCGGGGTCGAACAACACCAGACTACCCGCGCTACTGCCGGTGATGCCACCAAACTGACTGAGTATCAGCTTGCCACCTGCGGGAGTCACTTCGATATCTTCAGGAGCTTGAAAACCACAGATTGGCGTTCGCTCGCCAACCGATTGGCAGCTGTAGTCCTGCTGAGCATCACAGCCAAGCAACGCTGCCATAAAAAACAACGGCAACAGGCTCAAGCGATTTATCGATGGGAGGCATTGTATTATTTTCATCATACCCTCGGCACGCGGCGCAATTTGGTTATTGAGGCGTACAGACAAACACTGGAATATCCCGGTCTGTCCGCGCCTGATATTCATCAAAGTCAGGATACACTTCAAGTAGCCGCGGCCAAATATTGGCCTTTTGCTCAGCATCCACCTGTTCGGCCAGATATGTTTTGCGTTGCCCCCCCACCAGTATCTCTACTTCCGGATTAGCCTTAACATTGTAGAACCACACCGGATTTTTGCTCATTCCGCCCTTTGAAGCGACCAGTATTTTCTTATCGCCCCAGGGGATGTGAATCAGCGCGACCTCGCGTTTCTTCCCGGACTTGGCACCCTTCATGGTCACTACACAGATGGGCGCGCCACCAAAGAAGGTTTTCATCAACCGGCCATTGCTCTTTTTAAACACCCATACATTGAGCTTGGTGGCGTACTTGATAATGGGTGACACAATCCGCTCAGCGCGAGGCGTAATTTTCTGGACGTCCTCCCGACGGGTTTTCACGTAACTGAATTTATTAGCCATCACTGCCCCACTTTTTAACCTTAGACTTTTGTTATTCAACGAAAGATTTACAACCCAACAACACTAGCACAACCTAACCTTGCGCAAATACGCCATATGAGCGGGGTAAGGCTTATCGAGGATTAGCCGCGGCCAACTGCACAACGTCGGCTATAGATTTGAGCATACTGTGGAGTGAAACTAAGCTGCACAACTTCAGAGTCGACAGGTCGTCGAGCAAGATTACGCAACCCTAAACGTAAAACGCCCCGCAAATGCGGGGCGCTATCCCTTGAGGCCACGCCGTTTGGGAGCAAACAGCGAAGCAGACAGATTACTTCACTGTCAGCCTGTCCCGAACTTTATCGACATTGTCGTAGTTTTCGGCCATCTCCACAGCCAGATCCCGGGCGGCTTCACTGCGGACAGTGCCGCTTAGCGTCACCACACCGTTCTTGGTGTCTACATCAATGCTGGTGGCTTCTAGATTGTCATTAACCGCGTACTTCATATTCAAGCCGGCTGTCGCCGTCGAATCCTGCCAAGTGCGGACGAACTTATCGCCGGCGCGCTCCATGCTGTTGCGGTGATTGGCGTTGACCTCGATATTATTCTCGACGTCTTTAACGCCCTTCACATTCTCGGTGATTTCTTCCGCCAAGTCCTTGGCTATATCGGTATCCACCGTACCGGAAAGGGTAACCTCACGATTCTCAACTTGTGTATCGATCTCAAAATTATTGAGCTCGCCGTTTAACATCAGTGCGGTTTCAACTTTACCATCGATCCAGGCATCTTTGGACTCGCCTTTCCAGTCGTTGTTACCCGCCATTGCCGGAGCGCTTAACATTCCGGTAATAACGGCACCTGCGATCAAAGTTTTTCTGAATTCCATTGCAACCTCCTTAGCGTTGCTTCAACTTTTTCAGTTCAGCCCGTTTAATTCAATGTGGTAGCGTCGATTCATTGAGTTTTTAAACGCGCTGTAAAAATATCGGAAGCATCCAAGCGCGATTTTTACCGCGCTGCGAGCAACGTCAGTGGATGCTTCGTTTCAGCTCGTCGAGCTGCGCTTTGGCCTCATCTTTAGCCAAACCCTGTCGTTCTTGAAGCTTACCGATAAGGCGCTCACTACTGCCCTCGGCCGCTTCCAGATCGTCGTCGGTAATATTTGCCCATTTCTCTTTGATCTGGCCTTTAAACTGTCTCCACTTACCTTCTGCGATATCTCTATTCATATCGACTCCTTAGCGTATGTGACACTACTCCATAGTCATTGCCAATATTGTCTACACGCAGCTAAAAACAAGGTTAAATCACTAAACTCGACCGGCTTCTATCAGCCAGCTTTTTTTGCTGCGCTCACTGACTCCGACACGGGATAAACAACAAGTTCCCCAACTAAAATTGGCAAACCTTAAGCGCTGTATGTAATTAGCGCTGAAAAGTGTCAGCGCCGGCCTTTCACGGGTTTATTAATCTATTTCTATCACCGACAAAATAAATCCAGCGGAACTCCTGTTGTCACGCCAATGTCAATTTTATCGAGAGGCAAATCAGCCTGAGCCTGATTCATCAGACAGATCGCTTCAAAAACGGTGTTTGGAACACCATGCATAGTTCAAACCATGCTGCAAGGAGGATTTACTATGGCAACGTCAACATCCAACTCGCACACGCAAAAAAGTGCCCACGCCAATGTAGACCGCGCCGCCGAACGCGCCCATGAAGCGGTCAACCGCGCTGCTGAATTTGCCGGCAGTGGTGAAGAAAAACTTCAACATCTCGCTGAAGAGTTACGCAACCAAGCTGAACAACTGACTAGCAGTGCAAAGCGTCACTCCAGCGAGGCAACCGCGGCTGTAGAGGACTACACCCGGGCCCATCCCTTCAAAACCTTGAGTTTTGCTTTTTTAATCGGCGCGGTCATCGCTTTTCTGATTCGCCGCTAAGTGTGTCAAAAGCCATGACAAGCTACGCGAACGAAACACTCAACACACGCCGGGCGACGCCCGGCGATCATGGTGAATCGCGGCCACAGCATCAACCTCCCCGCGACGACTTAGCAGAGCCAGATCTGACCATGCTGCTCCGGGCGCATGGTGAACAGTGGCTAAGTTGGCTGCAAAGCGTGGAACTCAAGGGAAAACTGGTAGTACTGAACCTACTGAAATCAGTGGCGTGCGTGCTGTTGTTGGTACTGTTAGCTTCCAGCGCTTGGACATTAGCTGTCGCCGCTCTGGTCGTCACACTGGCTAATACCGGGGTACCACTTGCCGCGGCCCTTGGCTTAGCGGCGCTGCTAATGGCACTTAGTGCATGGTTGATGTGGCGCCTGATTATTCACGCTTTTCGGGTTGGTATCGCCGTCAATACAACGCAAACATTGGCCAGTGCCGATAATGACGGCTGTAACGAAGAGACCGGAGGGAAAGAACACGGAGGCGGGCCATGAACGAACAGCGTCGTATGCGACAACAGCTGGCTCAGCTAAGCCGTGACCGCCAGCGCTTATCCCGCCGCAACAGGGACTTGCGCCGCCGTTACCGAGACAGATCACGTCAGCGCCTGACGAGAGTCGATTCGATAGTGACCGCAGGCTTGCTGGGTGCGGCCAGCTACTATCTGGCATCGAGATGGACGGACAAAGACCAGGCTCACCCAACCAGCTGGCTACTTATGGAGCTGCGCACTCTGATTTTAGAGCTACTAAACCAGCAATGCGACAAGTGGATGCTGCGACTCATTCCATCTCTGTCAGAAGAGCCTCGCCGTACCGCGCCCAGTATCCAAATAGGCGACCGCTAAGGGCCAATGCCTAGGGGGCCCCGGTGCTCGCTGCCTCCACCACATCGTGGGCGCGCTTGATGATATAGGCGTGGATGGCATCACTCTCCTCCTTAGTGAGCCGCTCCCAAAATCCGACCATACCCTTGGCCTGCAGTGCACCGCCCAACACAATGCCGTCCCACATGGCGTGTTTTTCTTTACTCATATAGCGCAGGTCGGGCACTGAGCTGGCGGACACGGCACGGTCGCCGTGACACATATGGCAGTTAGCCATATACAGCGCATGACCCTGGGTCAGAGTTGCCTCGTCGGCATCCAGGGGCGGTGGTTCGGGCAGAGCCCGCTCCGCCACTGCACTGGCTGGCAGAGTTTTATCGCTGCCGAGCTTGTAGACCAATACCCGGCTGTTGTTGGCCGTGCCCTTGGCATCGCTGATAATTTCGCCCAGTGACAAGGCGCCCACTCCGCCCCAGCCCGCGGCGACGGCGATATATTGTTCACCGTCAACGGCATAACTGATCGGTGCGGCGACAATGCCGGTGTGAGCATTGGTCGACCACAGCGATTCGCCGTTGTCGGCCCGATAGGCGACCAGCTCGCCATCGGCATTGCCTTGAAACAACAGGTTACCCGCAGTGGATAGCATGCCACCGTTCCACATATTGGGGTGCTGTACTCGCCACACTTCTTTTTGCGATACCGGGTCCCAGGCAGAGATGTGACCGCGAATGGTCGGCATAAAAGCCTCTCGCACTGCCGGGTCATTCTCCGGCAAACCGGCCGCTGCCAGATTTACCCCCACATTCCAGCTTTTGGGATCGTACTCATACTGACTGTCGTGCATGTACGCCATGAGGTTTTCCTGGGCGGGAATAT
Source organism: Spongiibacter nanhainus (assembly GCF_016132545.1). GTDB lineage: Bacteria > Pseudomonadota > Gammaproteobacteria > Pseudomonadales > Spongiibacteraceae > Spongiibacter > Spongiibacter nanhainus. Next base: position 1,051,508 of record NZ_CP066167.1, on the reverse strand, counting down.
AGACCAAGCCAGTATCGGGGCTAAAGCTCATCGGGTGCCAGTTGTGTCCACCTGCCGGATGGGGAGCCACAAGATGCGGTTTTCCATCGGTATAGCGGGCCTCCGGGTTCTCCACCGGCCGGCCGGTTTCTGGATCAACATGGCTGGCCCAGGTCGCCTTGGTGTATTTTTCTGCCGAGATAAATTCACCGGTAGCGCGATCCAGCACATAGAAGAAACCATTTTTCGGTGCCTGCATGATCACCTTGCGCTGTTGATCCCCGATTTTCAGATCGGCCAGAATCATGTGCTGAGTGGCGGTATAGTCCCAGGTTTCTCCGGGGGTAGTCTGATAGTGCCAAACGTATTCACCGGTGTCCGGACGCAGCGCGACGATGGATGACAGGAAAAGGTTATCGCCACCATCGGGGCTGCGAATCTGCCGGTTCCAGGGTGCGCCATTGCCCACACCGATATACAGCAGGTCCAGCTCGGCATCGTAGGCCATGGAGTCCCACACGGTGCCGCCACCGCCGGCTTTCCACCACTCACCACCGCCCCAGGTGCTGGCGGCTTTTTCAAGAATGGGGTTCTCGAACTCCTCCTCCGGGTTGCCGGGCACGGTGTAAAAGCGCCATGCCATTTCTCCGCTCTCGGCATCGTAGGCGCTGACATAGCCGCGAACACCCAACTCACTGCCGCCGTTGCCAATCACCACTTTACCCTTCACCACCCGTGGCGCGCCGGTAATGGAATAGGGCTTGTCTTTGGGGGTCGTTTTCACCTCCCATAGCACACTGCCATCCTCAGCATCCAGGGCAATCAAACGGCCGTCCAATGTGCCAACAAACACGTTGCCCTTCCACACCGCGACGCCGCGATTCACGACATCGCAGCACAGGTTGACGGCCCAATTGGTGGGCACCTGGGGATCGTACTGCCACAACGTCTCGCCGCTGCGGGCATCCAGAGCAAATACCATGCTCCAGGACCCGGTTACATACATAACCCCATCGACCACAATTGGCGTGGCTTCGATTCCTCGGTTGGTAGGGAAATCAAAGTACCAGTCCAGCCCCAGTTGTTTGGCATTGCCATCGTTGATTTGCTTTAAGGGGCTATAGCGCTGTTCGTCGTAGGTGCGACCATGGGTCATCCAGTTACCCGGCTCTTTATCGGCGGCCAGAATACGCGCCCCGTCCACAGCCGCAATGGCGCTACTGGCGGGCTCTTGGGCGGCCTTTGGGGCCGAGTTATCGGTTTTACCGCAGGCCCCCAACAACAGGACTGAAGCGGTCAAAGCAACGGTCTTAAACAGCGTGGTATTGGTCATGTGTGCACATCCAATCTGAATGAATAAGAGACCGCGACGACGGGTTCGCAGCGATCAGTACCATTATTGCGACGTTTAGTATTGTTATAGCGCATCGTGTTGTGGTGCCCACTGTCGTCGTACGCACCTTCATCACTGCCCAGATTGGTAAGACTTACATAAATTAACGTACTTTTGTACCCCAAAAACCCAATCGGATTCCGCGCCACTTTCTTTTTATCGGGGATAGCAACTTATCGGGGATAACAATTTGTAGGGGATAGCAACCGTATTTAGCCCGTATACCTCGGCGCAACGTGGATGGGCCCCGGGCTTAGCGGGCTCAGAACGCGAGAGAAGCGGTCAAACCGACATGATCGCCATCGACTTTCTCGCCAACGAAATCGCTCGCTTCGTATTCAATGGCGGTATAACGCAGGCCAATGCGTACCGCACTGGTGATACTGTAATCGTACTCCACCACCAGCCCGGTTGCGTCGTCAAACTCGGCACTGTCCTTGGGTTCGTTATCAAAATCGAAATCTGCCTCAGGAGACAGGTGGTGGCTGACACCTGCACCAAAGCGATGCCTGCCATTATTGACGAATACGATTGCCTCTAAAGGGAATCGATCAAAACTGGCGTCGCCGTTTTTGGCAGTGATGGAATCAAAATGGTAATTGAGGGTTAATTGCAGGGAGACCGCACCGCTGCCCGGCGTTAAAAGCAGCCCGCCTCCTAACATCAACAGGCCACCCGCTTTTATTTTTTCGCTCTCGGCGTTTTTAAACTTCACCTTTACCAGATCATCCCCACCTTCGGTAATGGCACCGTTAACAATGAATTGTAAGGGTGCCGGTGTAGTTAGCGGTGCCTGCTGAGCAGCGGCAAACGATGAACAGGTAAAAGCGGCGGCGGCGATAAGCCGATATAGCGTTCCTTGCATGGCCATGATCCTTTTGGGGAATTATGCGTAATAATCAAATTACAAGTATTCTGATGACGGCACAATAGGGGAGACGCCTCCCGATATTGCCGGTTCAATGGTGCCAGCGATGCACTGACTTTATTGACCAGTTTGGTCAGTGCCTAGCTCTGAAAACGCCTTGACACAGTTGTTAAACAGCCATTAGTTTCTGCAATCCTCAGCGCTGCGGTAAGCCCCATAACAGCGGCGGCGCGACTCACAACAACAATGCCTGTCGGCGCGAAATAATTGGAGATTCACTATGACCGACCCCAAACCTGTATTAGCCATACTGGGCGGCACCGGAGACCTGGGCACCGGCCTTGCCCGGCGCTGGGCACAAGCGGGGTACCGGGTCATTATCGGCTCCCGTACCCAGGAAAAAGCCGCCGCCGCCGTGGAGGACCTGCAGGCGGTAATGACCGAGCGGGGCGTAGACTCTGTGACCGTCGAAGCCATGGAAAACCTTCAGGCCGCGGAAGCCGCCAACATCGTGGTAATGACCGTGCCCTTTGCCCACCACAGCAGCACGCTGGAGCTGGTCAAACCGGCACTGGCTGGCAAAATCCTGGTGGACGTTACGGTCCCTCTGGTGCCCCCCAAGGTGGCGCGAGTACAACTTCCCGAGGCCGGCTCGGCGGGTCAAATCGCCCAGGAGCTGCTGGGTGAAGACGTACAAGTCGTTTCCGCCTTCCAAAATGTGGCGGCCCATCACCTGCAGGAAGGCGCCGGCCTGGATTGCGATGTGCTGGTGTGCGGCAACAAAAAAGATGCTCGCGCGGAGGTGATCAAATTGGTTGAAGCCGCCGGCATGCGCGGTTTTCATGCAGGCAGCATCGCCAATGCCGCCGCCGTGGAGGCCATGACCTCGGTACTGATTTTTGTCAACAAGCAGTACTCCTGTCATGCCGGCATCAAGCTCACCGGCCTTCCAGAGTAATCGCCTCTGCCAACCGGTCACCCAGGTGACCGGTTGTGCCTATCGGTCTGGCAGAAAATACCAGTCCCCCCTCCGCAACCCTTGGCTACACTGCTGTTTTTACACAGCGGACGTTATGATTTCGGCGGCCTTCGCGGTACAGTACCCAGCCGGGAAATGCATTAGACGGCGAGAGAAAGCCTTTAGCGTTTTGGAAATTGGCTTTAGCGCAGTGGCAAGGGCCCTTTTAGCGCAACGGAAAGAGCCTTTAGCGCTTTGGAAAGTGCATTTAGCGCAGCGGAAAGCCGAAATCTGACCCGATCCAATAAGCACGCCATACCTGCGACGATAAGCACAAACACTAAAAAAGCAGAGGGAATATAGACGCGATGTATGCCTTGGTCCCCGTCAAGGGCCTGCAACACAGCAAACAACGGCTGGCCCCCCTGCTGAGTGCCGATGAGCGTCAGCAGCTGAGTGAGGCCATGACCCGGGACGTGCTGGCCACGCTGGCCGGCAGCGAGCTGTTTAGTGAAATACTGGTGTGCTCTGGCGACCCCGAACAGGAAGCCTTGGCCCGGGAGTTCGGCGCCCGCCTGATACTGGAGAGCGAGCTGAACACCGCCGGTCTCAATAACGCCCTCAATGCTCTGCTGAATCGCTTGGCCTCATCCAGTGACGGCGACGCGGCGATGATCGTCCACAGTGACCTGCCCCTGCTCTGCGTTAACGACGTTCACCAGGTCGCCGCCACCCTTACTCAACACGATGCCGCTCTGGTGCCCGATCGCCGGGGCCGGGGCAGCAATATTCTGGCCACGCAGCTGCGTCCGCCACTGGTCACCCACTTTGGTGACAACAGCCGTGTTCAGCATCGCCAGCAAAGCATTCTGCAAGGGTTGGCGCTGGAGGAATGCCTGCCTAGCGGTGCCCGCTGGGATGTGGACCTGCCGGACGACCTCCGTATTCTCTGCCAGGAAAAGCTCGCAGCCTGCGGTCAGTACAGCCGTCACTACTTACAATCCTCGGGGATTGTTCAGCGCTGCCTATGGCAAAACGCCCCACAGCCGGTTTTCGCTTGATATGTCTGCTGCTACACCAAATCACACCACAGAATTCTTTCACCCGCTGAGCCACAGCGACGCGCTGGCATTGGCGGAGCGCCCGTTAAACAACGACTTGATCAATGCCGCCAGCGCGCTTCGGGACCAGGGTTTCGGCGATGTGGTGACCTACTCCCGCAAAGTGTTTATTCCCCTCACCAAGTTGTGCCGGGATGTCTGTCACTACTGCACCTTTGCCAAAACCCCCCGCCATCTCGACAGCCCCTTTATGACGGCCGACGAGGCGGTCGCCATTGCCCGCCAGGGCGCCGAGATGGGGTGTCGGGAAGCCCTGCTCACACTGGGGGAAAAGCCCGAGCTGCGCTACCGGGTCGCCCGGGAAGCGCTGGCCGAGATGGGCTTTGCCACAACTCTTGAGTATGTGGCCCACGTTGCCCAGCGCATTGTCAGCGAGACCGGGCTGCTGCCCCATATCAACGCCGGCAATATGGATCCGAGCGAGATCACCATGCTGCGCCCGGTCTCGGCCTCGATGGGCATTATGCTGGAGTCAGCCTCCGAGCGACTGTGTGAAAAGGGCATGCCCCACTACGGTTCACCGGACAAAGCCCCCGCCGAGCGCCTGGCAACACTGCGCCGGGCCGGTGAGGCCGGTGTTCCCTTTACCAGCGGTATTTTGATTGGCATCGGCGAAACCCGCCGCGAGCGCATCGAGAGCCTGCTGGCACTGCGGGACCTTCACAACCAATACGGTCACCTGCAAGAGGTGATCGTGCAAAACTTCCGCGCCAAGCCCGACACCCAAATGGCCGATGCCCCGGAACCCGATCTCGATGATCTGCTGTGGACTCTGGCGGTCACCCGGCTGATTTTTGGGCCCACCATGAGCATCCAGGTGCCCCCCAACCTCAGCCCCGGTGTGCTGCCCAAGCTGGTAGCCGCGGGTATTAACGACTGGGGCGGCGTGTCACCGCTGACCCCCGACCACGTCAACCCGGAAGCGCCCTGGCCCCACCTGGACCACCTGGCCCAGGCAACCCGGGATGCCGCCAAGCATCTACAGGAAAGGCTGACCCTCTACCCAGACTATGCGCTAGCGCCCGAGCATTGGCTGGACAGCGCCATGCGTGGACCGGTGCTGCGCCATCGGGACGGTCAAGGCCTGGCCCGGGGTGACGATTGGTGTGCCGGAACCAGCCTCGACCTGCCCAAAGATGCAAGGCACTTACTGTCACTGTCTGCCCCCTCGGCATCGCCGACAATTGAGGCCATCGTTCAGCGCGCCCGTCGGGGACAGCGCTTGGACGAAGCCGACATCGCCGAGCTGTTTCGGGCCCGGGGCGACGATTTTGCCTACCTTTGCCAACAGGCGGATGCGCTGCGCCGGGAAACGGTCGGCGACGCTGTCAGCTACGTGGTCAACCGCAATATCAACTACAGCAATATCTGCTATTTCAAATGCGGCTTCTGCGCCTTTTCCAAAGGACAGGGGCACGCCGACCTGCGGGGGCCGGCCTATGACCTCGCCGATGAGGATATTGCCTTTCGGGTGGGCGAAGCCTGGCAGCGGGGCGCCACCGAGGTCTGCCTGCAAGGCGGTATCCACCCCCGCTACAGCGGCCAAAAATACCTGGATGTGCTGGACCTGATCACCGCCGCTGAGCCGCAGATTCATATCCATGCCTTTTCACCTTTGGAAGTGTGGCAAGGCGCCGAAACCCTGAACCTGCCGCTGGAAGACTTTTTGCGCCAGCTTAAGGCGAAGGGCCTGGCCACCCTGCCCGGCACCGCCGCCGAGGTCTTGGACGACGAGGTCCGCGCCACACTGTGCCCCGACAAGCTCAATACCGAGCAGTGGCTGACCGTGATGCGCACTGCGCACAAGGTGGGGCTGCGCTCCACCGCCACGATTATGTACGGCCACGTCGACGGCTATCAGCACTGGGCCCGACACCTGCTGCGCATCCGCGACTTACAGGAAGAGACCGGCGGCTTTACCGAATTTGTCCCGCTGCCCTTTGTCGCCGCGGAGGCGCCCATCTACCGCAAGGGCCAGGCTCGCAAAGGCCCCACCTTCCGGGAAGCCGTGCTGATGCACGCTGTGGCCAGACTGGTACTGCACCCCTTGATTCCTAACATTCAGGCGTCTTGGGTGAAGATGGGGCCAGCCGGCATTCGTGCCTGCCTCGCGGCCGGCGCCAACGATCTGGGCGGCAGCCTGATGAACGAATCCATTACCCGCGCCGCCGGTGCCGAGTACGGTCAGGAGTTCAGCCCGGCGCGCTTTGACGCCCTGATCGAAGAGTGCGGACGCCAGCCGCAGCAGCGCACTACGCTCTACGGCCCGGTCAGCGAAGAAAGAAAACGCGCCGCTTATGCCGCGGCGCCCATCGTCGACACCACAAGCAGCGTGCCGCCACAGAAACAAGAGAACCTGATCGCCAGCAGCGTCTAAACCGCGCTGGCGAGCCAGCTCGCCACAACACCCCGGCGCTATAAGCCCAGGGTTTTGGCAATCACCTCGTTCATGATTTCGTAGGTGCCGCCGCCGATAGACAGAATGCGATTATCCCGATACAGGCGCTCCACCACCGACTCCCGCATATAGCCCATACCGCCAAATAGCTGCACCGCCTGATAGGTGACGTAGTCGCTGGTGGTGGTGGCCATATTCTTGGCCATGGAGACATCCTTGATGGCGTTTTCACCGGCCTGCATTTTCGCAGCCACCCGGTAGGTGTACTCCCGGGACACCTCGACCCGGGTAGCCATCTCGGCGATACGGTGGCGCAGGGTTTGAAAATCACTCAGAGACTGCCCGAAAGCCTGGCGCTGTTTCACATAGGCGATAGTCTCTTCCAGGGCGATTTGCGCGGTGGTATTGGCGGTCACCGCCAGCTGCAGGCGCTCGTTCTGGAAGTTGGCCATAATGGCGTAGAAGCCCGCGTTCTCCTCGCCGATGAGGTTCTCCACCGGCACCCGGCAGTCTTCAAAAAACAGCTCGGCGGTATCGCTGGCCCACCAACCCATTTTTTTAAGATTGCGGCCCACCGAAAAGCCCGGCGTGCCCTTCTCGACCAACAGTAAACTGACGCCCTTGTGACCCGGCTCGCCGGTGCGCACCGCCACGGTGTAGTAGTCGGCCCGCACGCCACTGGTAATAAAGGTTTTGCTGCCGTTAACCACATAGTGATCGCCATCGCGACGGGCCTGGGTGCGCAGTGCCGCAACGTCGGAGCCGCCACCGGGCTCGGTGATGGCCAAACACTGGATTTTTCGCCCCGCCAGTACGTCGGGGACAATGCGCTGTTGCAGCGCCTCGCTGCCAAAGTGAATGATGGGTGGCAGACCAATATCCAGCGAGCCCAGACTGGCCGCCAGCCCGCCGGAGGTGCAGCGGAGAATTTCCTCCACCGCGACAATCTTCATAAACAGGTCGGTACCGGCACCGCCGACCTGCTCGGGGTGGCCAATACCCAGAATGCCGGCGTCACCGGCTTTGCGATAAAGCTCGATGGGAAAGCTTCCGGCCTCCTCCCACTCATCCACGTGGGGCAGGATTTCCCGCTCTACAAAGCGCTTCACCGAGTCTCTAACTAAACGGTGCTCGTCGCTGAAATAATCTGTGCTTGTCATTGTTATGTCCTGTGTCGCCCGGCGCTCCCCGTTATCGGGCAGCGCGCAAGCACAGGATCATATCAATAGCGCAGCTCCAACTGCACCCCAAGCTCCCGGGGACGACCGTAGGCGGCGTAACCCCGAGGGCTCGCGGCTCCGATATAGCCTTCACGGAACTGATAGGTCTCGGTGATATAGTCCTCATCGGTGAGGTTCTTGCCAAACAGGTAGGCGCTGAGATGATCGCCCTCCCAGCCCAGCCTGGCATCCACAAGCGTACGCCCTTCGGAGTACTCATCCTCGATATTGCTGGGGCGAGTAAAGCTGTGCTCCCGGTGGGAGACATTGGCCGAGGCCATCCAGCCGCCCAGGCGCAGCACCGCTCCCAGGCTGCCGGTAAAATCCGGGGCAAAAATAAACTCGTTACCGCTGTAGTCCTCACCTTCGGCGGTGTAGTTGAGGAACTCGGTCTGCACCCAGCCAAAGGAGCCATTGAGGGTCAAGGCTTCGACGGGCTGCCAGGTAAGGGACAAATCCGCGCCGTACAATTCCGAGTTGGCCGCGTTCTCGGTATTGAAGAACAGGCCCCGCAACACCGGCACCTGTTGGTCTTCCCATTCGATGTAAAACAGGTTGGCCGCCAGCTGCAGCCCGCGCTCAGGCAGGTCGCCCCGCAGACCGATCTCGTAGTTGTAGGTGTACTCAGGATCGAAGGGAAACACCTCGCCGCTGGAGGAGTCCACATCCACCCCGCCGGCCCGATAGGCCTCGGCATAGCTGATAAAAGTCGACCACTGATCGTTAAAGTCGTAGCGCAGCGCCGCCTTGGGCAGCAGCGCCGAGTACTCGGTCTCGCCGCCCTGCAGGCCGCTGGTGGCCGGTGCCGCACCGCTGGCAATCAGCAAGGGTAAAATATCGATACCCTGCTGTTGGGAAAAGGCCAGCTCGAGCAGATCGTACAGGGGTTCGCCGAGCAGCGGCAGGCTTTGCAGGCCACCGGGGGCATTAAAGAAGGCCTCCCCGCGCAGGGAGTCAAAGCGATTGCGGGCATCCAGGCGCTCGCGGTCATAGCGCAGCCCCAGGGTTGCAGTCAGGTTCAGCGGCAGTGCGATATCCACCTCGCCAAACAGGGCGATATTGCGGGCGTCGGTAAACTCCTCGCTGACAAAATCGATTTCCGCATAGAGAAAATCCGCCTGGGGCGGCACTCCCAGCAGGTAACTGGAAGGCACGGTAATCCCGTCGGACAGTGTGTAGTTCTCGGTTTTAAAACGGCCGGTATACAGCCCCACCACCCCGGTATAGGGACCGATATCAGTAAAGTTAAGGCGCAGCTCCTGGGTTAAATTGCGGCCGTCATTGAGAATAACGTTATAGCCGCCGTCGTCCTCCAGGCCATCGTAATCCCTCAGGTAATCCTGGTGCGTGGACATATAGGCGGTGATGCTGGTGACAGTCAGCTGGGGATTAATCTCATAGCGGTTGCGCCAGGAGACCAGCTCGGTTTCCACCAAGCTGCGGGTGCGCTCATTGACTGTGGAAGTACGCCGCTGGTCCGGATCGGAGCCTGCCACGCCGCGCTCGATATTGTAGCCGGGCTGGCCATCGCGGCGATCCTTGGACACCGTCAGCAAGCTGTCAAAGCCGTCGAGAAAGGTCGGCTCGTAAGCCAGCTTCAGTTTTGCCATCTGCTCTTCGGTACGGTCGAAGTTGGGATTCCCCCCTGGCATGTGGGTGATAAAACCGTCATCGCGATCAGCAATGCCAATAAGCCGAAACGCCACCGACTCAGACAGCGGCCCGCCACCGGCAAAGGCAAAATTACCGGCATCGTGTTCGGTGACGATCATCCGCACATGGCCCTCCCACTCCCGACCAGGCTCCCGGGTGGAAACCACCACCGCCCCAGCCAGGGAGTTACGCCCCTGTGAGGTGGACTGAGCGCCCCGCAGCACCTCGACCTGGGCAACATCGAACAACTCTGCGCTGGCGCCACTCTGGGAAGTGGTATCCAGCGTCACGCCATCTACCTGCACGCTGATTAGCGGTGAGCCAGTACCGCCACCGGCCCCCTCCTGGGAGATACCGCGAATGGAGATACCGCCCTCCGCATTAGAGGTGGTATTGCCTGCACGACGCAGCATGTCAGCCAGGTCTCTATCCCCCTGGGCGGCAATACCTTCTCCGTCAAAAACGCTGATAGCGGTAGTGGTTTCCATCAGGCTGCGCTGAATCTTTTCACCCGTTACCACAACTTCTTCTAATTTGGCATTTGAATCGGCGGGCGGGCCTGGCTGTGCAAGGCCGGGCTGGCTACATAGTGCGATAAAGCAACAGCAGCAAATCGTGTGCTTGTTAATCATGATGGGTTCCGGATTGTGTGCGATTGGGACGCGGGCGACGGCTATTTTGAGATATGTTGCTGCAGCAACATCGATATTGCTAATGATAATGGTTTTTATATGCTTTTAAAAGCTGCTAGTTCACCCATAAGGATGAGAGGCGGGTTATCTGAGAGATCGGCGAATGGTTGGATTATTCGCTTTGCCGGCTTTGCGACAAGATTGGACTAGGTAGTCTTATCTGAGTGAAAGTCCGCTGCTGGTCATTAGCGGACAGTCAGTGTAGCCAAAATTCCCGTTTTTGTCTTTTTGACTCGGTTTGTGGTTCTGATGGCACGGATTGCAGGTACAAAGCTCAACGAACCAAAAGAATATCAATAGGTTAGAGAGAGGTCGCGCTTAGATAGGGGGACTCGATGTACTGGAAACCGAGCCGTCTCGCTTTTTCTGGGAGCGCTTAGAGAGTATATTTTAAAATCAATAAGTTAGGGGGTGAGAAATGACCTCTGAAATGGGAAACCGAGCTGGCTCGGTATTAAAATGTTATGTTTTCTACTAACTCAGCGCTCGGCGCACGTCTGCTAGCCATTCTTTTGGTTTGCACACCAATGGCAAGCCTTGGTACCACGATAAAGGTCGCTCCAAATTATCCTGAAGATGCGCTTCGGGAGTGCATTGAGGGATGGGTTCTGGTGGGGTTTTCAGTCCTCAAGAGTGGTAAGACAACCGAAGTTAGAGTTCTGAGCAGTGAACCAAAAGGCGTATTTGATAAAGCCGCTATAGAAACAGTAGAGAAGCTGTACTATGGAGGGGAAAACACCCCAGAAAAACGAGTTGATGGTGTTCAGTTCAAGTTTACTTGGGCTATAGACAAAGGGTCATCAGGCTTTGAGCACTGTGCGTAAACATAACAAGCGGCGGCAGTCGTGGCCTGCGGCCACTGGGACGGCGTGCTGCGCACACCGCCCTTGCGCCGGGCGTTCAAGCTGTAGCAAAACTCTTAAAACGTAGCGTTTTTTGCTAGGGCCTGTTCACACTAATTAGCGTATCAACGATCAATGCGAAATGAATAAAGAACTTGAAAACGACATCGAGCTTATCGAATCGAGAGAAAATCCGTCGAAAGCCTTTCAGGCGACGGAACAACCTCTCGACCTCGTTACGCTTTCTGTACACTTCTCTGTCGTATTCCCAAATACTCAAGCGATTGCATTTCGGAGGGACAACCGGTGTCATACCGAGATCAAAGACCAGTTGGCGAGTTTCATCGCCTTCATAGGCTTTGTCCATGATGACCTGTGTGCCTTCCCAGCCGCAGTTTTCAAGGCTTTTCAGCAGTTTTCGGCCTTCTGGTGCATCACCGGCCTGACCCGGCGACAACGAAAACGCTACAGCGCGGTTGTAGCCGGCTGCAACCATATGAATTTTGGTAGTCCATCCTGCTCGCGACTTGCCGATAGATTGAGGACCGTTTTTTTTAATGCGCCGGTGCCATCTGGGTGGACTTTGACAGCGGTGGAATCGAGGGAAACATGGTCAACCTGAATATTGATGATGTCGTTGTCTTGAAGAGCAAGAAACACATCATCCAGGACACCCTGTTTTGCCCAGCGATTAGCGCGCATGTAAATGCTGTGCCAACGGCCAAATTTCTTTGGCAAACCTCGCCATTTGCAGCCATGCTCTGCGACATAAAGCACCGCATTAAGCACTTGCAGGTTAGCTATTTTTACGTTGCCACGCGGAATCGGCAGCAAATTTTCGATAATTTTGAATTGTTGCGCTGTAATTTCCATCCGGCAATTATACAGAAATTAGTGTGAACAGGCCCTAGGATAAGGGCTTAGTCCAAGGAGTGACAGCATGCCCCAGTTCAAGCCTTATGACTACAACCAGGACGCTATGGTTGTGATCAATTTCGAAGAGCAAATACAGCCCGGCACCTTCGAGTTCACGCTTCATCACCTGATTGACCAGCATATCGACCTCTCTGTCTTCTACGAGAAGTTTAATAACGACGAAGGCGGGCGAAAGGCCTACGATCCTGCCATCCTGCTTAAAATTATCCTGTTTGCGTATTCCAAAGGCATTACCTCGAGCCGGGAAATTCAGTGGCAGTGCGAGCACAATATTATTTTCAAAGCACTATCCTGTGACTCGGTGCCCCACTTCACACGCATCGCACAGTTCGTCAGCGCCTACCCGGATGCCATCGAGTCGGTATTTGAACAGGTGTTATTGGTCTGCGATCAGCAGGGCTTGCTGGGCCACGAACTACTGGCCATAGATGGGTGCAAAATGCCCTCCGATGCTGCCAAAACACACTCGGGTACCCATAACGAACTCGCTCAGAAATCGGCCAAGCTGCGCAAGCAGATACAGCATTACATCAAAGAGCACCAGCGATTGGATGCCCGTAAGCCCAATGAAAAAGCCCGTAAGCAGCGGGCTGAGCAGGCCGCCGTCACCTTGTACAAACAGTACAAAAGGATCAATGACTTCCTAAAGACGACAGCCCCACGGATGGGGCAGGGTAAAAAGCCAAAGGAAGTTAAAAGCAACATTACCGACAATGAGTCAGCCAAAATGCTGACCAGCAAAGGGACAATCCAGGGCTACAACGGCATTGCCACCGTCGATAAGAAGCATCAGATCGTCGTCGACGCCCAGGCCTTTGGCGAGGGTGCGGAGCACCATACTCTCAAACCCGTGCTGAATTGCGTCGATAAGCGCTTCAAACGCCTCGGTATAAATGCCTCAGTGTTTAACGGTAATGTGGTGGTGACGGCGGATACTGGGTTTTCTAACGAAGCCAATAACGCGTTTCTCAAAGCCCACAAGGTCAATGCCTATATCCCTGACAACCAGTTCCGGCAACGCGACCCCAAGTTCAAAGACCAGAAAACAAAGTACGGCAAACGGCACCAAGATACTGCAAAGGGTCAGAAAGCGGTGATCCCCGCCAGCGAGTTCCACTTCGATCCGAAGAAAAAGACCTGTGTCTGCCCGGCTGGAAAGTCGATGTGGTTGCATCACGAGGGCAGCCACGAACCTGGTCGGATTAAATACAGCTTTGAGGGACGGCTAACCGATTGCCGTCGCTGCCCTATAAAGCACGACTGTATGCGCAATCCGTCCTCCGCCGACACCCGCGAGGGGCATGGCCGACAAGTGTCGTTTACCCTTGCCGCGCAGCGAAATGCCACCGACTGGATGAAGCGGCGCGTTGATAGCCCCCATGGCAAACTGATTTATAGCCATCGGATGTCCGTTGTGGAGCCAGTATTTGGTAATATCGGCACGAACAAACGGCTCAACCGCTTCACACTACGAGGCAAAAACAAGGTTCAGGGGCAATGGCGGTTATATTGTTTAGTCCACAATATCGAGAAAATCGCCCACTATGGGCAGGCGCTGCATTGACCGGCGGTGACAGCCATCAGCTGTCTGCTATGGGCGCCGCTTCGGACAATGGGTGATTATGGAAAATGTGGGTGGGTAGAAACGACACAGGGAAATCGACAGAAAATGACAGGACGTGAGGCCGAAAACTCTATGGTTGTCGAATTAGAAAATCTACAGTCTCGTTACAAATGATCGCAATGAAGTTATTCAAATCAACGATCTTTGTCGTAATTACGTTGATAATGCTGGGGGCTTCTTATTTGACCCTTGTCAACTATCAATGCAAACAGTATTTACAGGGTGTCTCCGATTCGGAACTGCAATTTAAAGATGGTATTACTTTTTTGAAAAGTACCGGAAATCCCTATACAGGAAGGGCATACTCTACAGTTTGCGGTGGTGAATGTGGTTTCATGTCATGTGCATTGCTTCACTGGAGAGCTGAATACCAAGACGGTAAATTGCATGGAAAATTCGATGCTCCAATATCAGGGGTGGGTGACAAGCATTGGTTTAGTCCTGGCGATAAAACCGAAACGCATATTTATAAAAATGGCATAAGAGTAAATTAAACATAACAAAGGTAGGCAAAATCGCCCGCAAAAGGCGCGGGCTGGACTCGCTAACGCTCGCCTTTGCTACCAGCGCTGAGCCTGCAGAATTTCTCCGCTCTGACTGTCCGCTTTTTGCCAATCTGAGACAGTCATGCCAATCGTATCAACCATCTTTTGCACAAATAGAGGGGCGCTCCGTCTTAGCGTCCTTGCTCACTTCCAACCCTGAAATACAAATAGCCAATTAAACGTGGCTACACACCGCCCTGGGTCAGCTTGACCGGATCCAGCAATGACTCCAGCTCTGAGCGCGGCAGGTCAGTATGTTCCTCGGCCACATCAATAATCGGACGGCGCTCTTTGTAGGCCATCTTGGCAATTTCCGCCGCCTTGGCGTAACCGATCACCGGGTTCAGCGCCGTCACCAGAATCGGGTTGGAGGCCAGGGACTCCTGCAGTTTGTCCTCGTTGACCTCAAACGAGGCAATCGCCTTGTCGGCCAGCAAGGTGGCGCTGTTGTTTAATAGATTGAGGCTGTCCAGCAGGTTGGCGGCAATCACTGGCAACATCACATTGAGTTCAAAGTTGCCAGACTGGCCCGCGACGGTAATGGCGACATCGTTACCGATGACCTGCGCTCCCACCATCGCCACCGACTCGGGGATCACTGGGTTGACCTTGCCGGGCATAATCGACGAGCCGGGCTGCAGTGCCTCCAGGGTAATTTCTCCCAGGCCCGCCAGTGGCCCGGAGTTCATCCAGCGCAGATCGTTGGCGATTTTAATTAGCGAGACGGCTGTGGTTTTTAACTGACCGGACAGTGCCACCGCATTGTCCTGGCCGCCTATTAGAGAGAAGAAATTATCGGCCCGGGCAAAACTCACGCCGGTGAGCTCCTCCAGTTTTAGCGCAAAGGTCACCGCAAAGTCCTCGTGGGTGTTGATCCCGGTCCCCACCGCAGTACCGCCCTGAGGCAGTTTGCACAGCCGCTGCTGACACTCCTTGAGGCGCTGAATATCCTGCCGCAACTGATCACACCAGCCGAGCAAGACTTGCTCCAAAGTGACCGGCATAGCATCCATTAAATGGGTACGCCCGGTTTTGCAGAACTTGTCCAGGGTCAGCGCCTTACCTTCAATCACATCACTTAAGTGATAGAGGGCCGGCAACAATCGGTTTTCCAATTCCAGCGCGGCGCTGACATGGATCGCAGTGGGGATAACGTCGTTACTGCTTTGACCAAAATTAACGTGGTCGTTGGCGCCGACGGTATCGCCGAGATCCCGGGTTGCCAGCGTGGCAATGACCTCATTGGCATTCATATTGGAACTGGTGCCGGAGCCGGTCTGAAACACATCCACCGGGAAATGACTCATCAGTGCGTCATCGTCCAACAGGGCCTGGCAGGCACCGTCGATGGCCTTGGCAAGGGGTGCATCCAGGCAATTGAGCTGAGCATTGGCCCGCGCCGCAGCCTGTTTGATCAGCAGTAAGGCCCGCACAAAAGACTCGGGCATAGATCGGCCGCTAACCGGGAAATTCTGCACCGCACGCTGAGTTTGCGCACCGTACAGGGCGCTGGCCGGTACCTCCAGTTCACCCAGGCTATCTCGCTCGACTCGTGTCTTTGACATGGTTTAGCTCCTTCGCGATCAACTGAATAACTATCACAACGGCGTGAAATTTGCTTATATCAATCGTGTTGATGACGACGAAAAGACCGGCGCGCTATGAAACGCTTTCTGTCCGATGAAAAAGATATCGCCAACGCCTTCCTGCGCGCATGCGACGCCTTGGGTATTGACCACAAAAATGCCCTTAAGGAACTGGGGCTGTCCAGAGTTTTACTCAACTACCCGGAGTGCTTTGTTCCCAGTCATATGTTCAACCTTGTCATCGAGGAGCTTGCACGCACCTATCACTGCCATGACTTCGCACTGCATATCGCCCAAAACCTTACGGTGCCACATCTGGGCCTGACAGCCAAAATTGCGTCATTCAGCCTGGATCTTCGCAGCGCCCTCAATCACGCTGATAACTACTCGCTGTATTATCAGGATAGCGGATGTTGGCAACATCACATTGCAGACGGACAAGTCTGCCTGTACAAACCCACAACACCCTACAGTAGTCATTACTATCCCCAGCGTAATTTGCTGGGTAGTGCGCAGATGTTTATGTTGCTAGGTCAACTTACCGACGGACTGTGGCAGCCAAGTTCGATCAGTCTTAGCTTCCCGGACCCGGGCTATCGCTTTACCGACACCTTCAGCGACTTTTTCCAATGTGAGCTGTCCTTCCAGCAGAACCGGGACGCCATTTACTTTTCCGAAGACTATCTCGATTACAACCTCAGCACTGCAGATCTGAACATGCAGCAAAACCTGGAAACCCAAATTAAGGGCCTCCAGCAATCGATATTTGAAGACCGGGACCTAGTCGATTGCGCTCGTATGATCATCGACCAACGCCTACGCTTCTCCAGCTGCAGTGAAACAGAACTGGCCTATTTTATGGGCGTCTCCACAGTAGAGTTAACCGACAATTTGAACGCAGTCGCAACGAGTTTCAAACCACTTTTACAGCAACAGCAGCTTGAGCGAGCCCGATACTATACGAAACGTTTTAACTGCCCTGGCGACTTGGTGGCCAGGGCGATCATGCCTGAGGAGCCAGAAAAACTCTCTGCGTTATTAACGGCTTAGTATTGCCAGGTTACACTGGCCTGCATATGTCTCGGCGCCGCGTAGAAAGCCTGATCCCAATACAGGCTGTTAAAGAATTTTTCATCGGTGATATTTTTCACATTTACGCCGACAGATACCTTCTCTGTTACCGCATACTTCAGTGCCAAATCCGCCACAGTATAGGCGTCCTGCTCCACCCCATTACCAGCGGTTTCGGTGCTGTCCTGCCACTTTACAACACCACTCACTTTTAAAGCAGGCATAGCGGGCACACGGTAAGAGGCAGACAGCTTAACTAACTGCTCAGGCACAAAGGGCCTAACGTCATTGCCCTGGTCATCCTCGATATTGACCTTGGTATAGCCGGCACTGAGGTTGAAACCCTCTATCACTTCACCGGCAAACTCCAGCTCATAGCCGTCGGCCTCAAACTGACGGGCGGCGTAGAAAGCCGTACCGGTATCTGGGTCTCGGCCTGTGAATTCGCCGAGATTATCGTGCTCAGACTGAAATACCGCCAAAGTGAGGGTAGCGCGATCATGATTAAAGGATTTCTTAACACCGATTTCGGTATTTTCGCCGGTGTTTGCCCCGAGCGGCAGAAACTGGTCACTAACAAATGTCTGCTGTTTAAAGACTTCGCTATAGCTACTGTAGGCCATCCAAGTTTCAGCAAACTGGTAGGTTACACCGTAGTAGGGAACTGTTTCCTCGGCATCAGTATCCGAGGGACCACCGTAGCTCTGCCCTTCCTGAGTTAGCTCCGCCCGGCGCACCCCCAGCAGTACTGACAGTGCGTCAGTTAGATTCAGTCGCGAAGATAGGTACAGCGCTTTGTGGGTCTGTTTGATATCCGTGGTTTCAGTGGCGGGGTCATGATCGTCAAAAACCGGCTCGGGATAGTTACCCTTGGCCCAGTCTGGTCCCAACTCGGTGGGGTAGCCATTTTCGTTGTCGTAGTAGGATGCCGCATCGGTTTGAATATCGGCGTAATTCAACCCCACCACCAGCTGGTGATCACGGCCGGCAAAGGTAAAATCGCCAGACACATAAAGGTCATAAATATTCTGTTCTTCTTCGCTATTGTAATCACTACCTTGGGCGCCGAGCCCAGACTCATCGGCAGCGCTATTGGGGGCACCATAGACATAGAACAGCCGGGATTCGTACTTGTAGTCATTGCGCGTATAAATAGCATTCAAGGTCCAACGCTCACTCAAGTACTGCTTTAGCTCAATAAAGGTCTGATTGCTCTCACTGTTGGCAAAGGTCCAGTCTGGAGCGGTGTTGGTGGAAACATCGTAGTCGGTTTGCGAGCCATCACTGTAAAGCAGCGGCAAGGCGCCCCACAGTACAGCGTCAGAATCTGAACTGTCGTAACTGTGGCCTACCGTCAGTAAGGTGCTGTCGCTGAGGTCGGTCTCAACAATCCCGTAGAGCACGTCCCGCTGGTCTTCATGGCGGTCCAGGTAAGAATCAGAGTTATCCCGCGCTATAACTAAACGCGCTCTTACACGCTCGTTAAACGCCCCAGACACATCACCGTCGACCCGCACACCATTCCATTCATTGACTGACACGCCGCCGCTGGCCTGGAGCTCTTTGGTGGGACGCTTGCGTACAAAGTTAACGGTGGCGGATGGGTTGGCCAAGCCGGTAACTAGGCCAGCAGCGCCCTTGACCACATCGACTCGCTCAAAGATCGCGGTGTCTTGCTGGCCGTGGTTATTACCTACGGTAAAGGGCACGCCGACACCGTCGTACTGAAAATTAACAATATCGAAGCCTCGGGCTGTGTAGTAGGTGCGATCGGTCTCGACCTCCTCGACGGTCACCCCGGGGGTGTAATCCAGCACATCATTGATGCTATTGAGGGCAAATTCATCAAGCTGAACCCGGGATACGGCAGTCACCGTCTGCGGAGTTTCAAAGATGGTCAGATCCAACTTGGTAGCGGTATCGGTTTCGCCCTGCTCGCCGTAAACATAGACGTTTTCCAGGGTTTTCTGCTTGTTGTCTTCAGCGAAGACCGTCTGATTGGCAAATACAATCGCCGCCGCCATGGGCAGCATGTTAAGGGCGCGTAACGGGGGGAATGATGATTTCATATTCTGCCTTCCTGTAAATATGTCTGTGTACAGCAGCGAGACATTTGCTCCTGAAAGGCAGCACTGTATTTTTACTTAAACTTATTGTCAATCATTATCATTTGCATATTTATTAGCAAACAATGGGATGGAAAGCGCCCCAAGCTTGGAGGTAGCATCTCTCTGAGGCTTAATAACCGCAGCCGCGACCTTTGCGCCTGCAAGAATTACGAAGGAGTACCCTATGTATATCGCCATGAACCGATTCCGTATCACCCTCGGCGAGGAGGCCAACTTTGAAGAAGTGTGGCGCACCCGCGACACCCACCTGGCGGGCGTGCCGGGTTTCAAGGAATTCCAGCTACTGAGGGGGCCGGAGCGCGAGGACCATACGCTATATGCTTCTCACAGCGTGTGGGAATCCCGGGAAGCCTTCGAAGCCTGGACGAAGTCAGAAGCCTTTCGCGCCGCCCACCGCAACGCCGGCGACAACAAGGGCATGTACCTGGGGCATCCGGAGTTCGAGGGCTTTGAAGTCGCGGTCTCCTGACCGCGCAATAGCAAACGACGAGGCACTGATACCATGAATAAGATTCGCCGATTTTTAAGGGCTGCGGTGTGTGCTGCACCGCTTTTTGTTGGCGCTACCTTGGCCCACGCAGAAACCGAGGCCACCGGCACAGAGGCGTCCAGTCAGCGCTGTGTTGCCATCAACCGTATTGATCAACTCAAGGTGGTGGACCGGGAGAATGTGCTGTTTTACATGCGCGGCAAGGAGGTTTACCTTAACCAACTCCCCCACCCCTGCCCTGGGCTGTCTCGGCATAAAACGCTGATGTATCGCACCTCCCTCAATCAACTGTGCGACGTGGACGTAATTACCGTGCTGGAAGATATCGGCGGTGGATTTATGCCTGGGGCATCGTGTGGGCTGGGAGCGTTTACCCCCATCAGTGCCGAAGAGGCCGAGACGCTGCTGGACGAAGCCCGGAAGTAGCGCCATGACGGTGTTGGGTTTACATTGGATATCGCGGCGTTACACCCAACCCACATACCGTATGGCGGACACCGTTTTTGTGTCCGCCATGCCCAACCACCGCGCCAATCCCCGGTGGACATATAAATCGATGTCCACCCTACGCGGGATCCGATGACCCAACCACCCCGTAGGGCGGACACCGCTTTTGTGTCCGCCATGCCCAACCACCGCGCCAATCCCCGGTGGACATATACATCGATGTCCACCCTACGGGACGGATGGATTTACACAACACCGCTTACCGAACAAAAGGCGCCAAGGCATCCGCAACCGCCGCCTTAGGATCATCAACCTCCCCATCACGATACCGCTCGGCGAGCTCAAACATGACCGCAAACATCGGTGTCCCCTTGTGACGGCGACGTACTTCTATCGCCGCGTCCTTTTCTTCCTGCGCCTGCCAATAGGCCCTGACCGCTTTCCAAAACGGCCCTGTCTCCCGCCAATAGGCGTCCCCGGCCTGCCAATCAAAATCCTTAATACGCTGGTAGCGGTTATTACCCAGCTCCTTGGCCACATAGCTTGGCGTCCTGTCCAGCCGCCTTTTGCGATTCTCTTCCTCCTGCACCCAGCCTGTGGGCAGAATAATATGCCGATTAAGCCCCTCCAACAGATCGTAGTCATCCCGCACGCTGGACTCCCGGCGCGGTAGCGGACGCCAGGTCTGGCCGCTCTCCCAAACCGAAAAACTGTCGGTGTGCTCCCAACTGCCCACCGAAGCGTAACGGGGCGAGTCATCCACGTGGTAGACGTGCTGCGACCAACGGCCTTTGCGCTGCGCCTTGTCCAGCTTGCGGGTTTGCCATTTACCCTTGCCGCGATACTCGAGAATCTCGGCATCCTGGTACTGCCAGTCCTGACGCCAGTGCTTCATCACCATCGGCCCAACCAGTTCACCGTCTTGGTGAAAGAACATCACCATAATGTGTTGCAGGCTAATAAAGTCGCCGCTGTCTTCCACCACGTAGATATATTCTGTGCCCCAGCTCTGGTAGGGGCGCGCCGGCTCAAAATCTGGGGCATAGCCCACCGTCTCCAAAAACTCAAAGCTGGCCCGGTAGCCACCCGCCATAGCGAGAATGGCCCGGCGGTCCCGTTCAAAGTCACTCAGTTCAGGCTCTTGCAGCGCTTTCCAGGCTAGCGAGGGTTCAGTATCCAGGGTGACTGGCGCGCCGGTAGAGGTACCGCCGCGGGGTTCACCGGCGCAGTGATCGGACAGGTTCCAACTGAAGACATAGCGCCTGGCAGCACAGTTGTCTGGCGCGGGGCTCGCCGCTACGCCTTTATCGGCCTTGGCGTTATCACTAGAGCGGTCAGCATCCGCAGCGGCATAGACCATGCCGGTAAACACAAGCAATCCGCTTAGCACCAAGCCTTTCACCGCCAATGAGTTCTTGAGAAAACCCCAAGCATCGAAACACACCGTCATCGCGACTCCTCGTCTGTCACAACCATCGCGATAGTGTAATGAATTTGATCGCAGCGGGCAGGCAAAAGGCGGCGTTCATTGGCATTTTACGCCGCCGAATCCACCTCGACAAACTGCACGGGCTCGCCATCCAATCGGCTCAGGCGCTGCTCCCGTTCTTGCTGGTATTGGGCGATGGCAGACAATTTTACGTGGCCAAAGCCCCGAATGGTTTCCACCGCTTGCACCGCCTCCACAGCGGCGTGACGATTGTGGCGATCCAGCTTGGCCAGTATCACTTCCAGCTCCTCCAGAAAGCCGTCAATCATGGCTCTCTCCATCTGCCGCTCTTTGCTGTAGGCAAAGGGGTCTAAGCGGCTGCCCCGCAGAAATTTCAGTTTGGCCAACACGCCAAACACCGGCAGCGCCCAGCCAGAGAAAGTGCGCTTTCTCGGCAAGCCAGTATCAGGGTCCTTGCGGGCAAGAATCGGCGGCGCCAAATGGAAACGCAGTTTGTAGTCGCCCTCAAAGTGCTCAGCCAAGTCGCGGAGAAAGTCGCCGTTGCTGTATAGCCGAGCCACCTCATACTCATCCTTGTAAGCCATCAATTTGTGCAGCGCCTTGGCCACAGCACGGGTCAACACCAGCTCGGTCTGATCGCCGTCTGTCGCAGCACTATCCCCGACAATGGCGATCTCCCGGGTGCGAACGCGCTCAACCAGCTCGCGGTAGCGCTGGGCATAGGCGGCATCCTGATAGTCGGTGAGGTGCTTAACCCGAAAATCAATAATGTCGTCGACGTCGTCCAAAGCCTGCCAATGAGTGGCCTCTACCCCGGCGACGCGACGTACCGCGTCGAGATCCACTGCCGCCCGGCGGCCCCACAAAAAAGCCTGCTGGTTAAACTCCACCGCTACATTATTAAGGTCGATGGCCTGCTCAATGGCCTCGGCACTGACCGGAATCAAGCCTGACTGATAGGCATAGCCCAACATAAAGAAGTTAGTGGCGACCGCATCACCCAGTAGGTGATTGGCCAACTCGGTAGCATCCAGGAAGCGGACTTTGTCTTTACCCACCTCCTCTTCGATCAAGCGTCGCATGGAGTCGCCGGGGAAGGAGGCATTGGGGTTGTAAACAAATTCAGAGGTGGGCAACTCGGCGTCGTTCACTACGGCGTGGGAGCGCTCATTGTTCAGTTTGGCCAGGGCCTCGTCGTTGGTACTGACCACCAGGTCGCAACCAATCAGCAGATCGGCGTCGCCAGCGGGAATCCGCACCGCATTGATTTGCTCCTGCTGATTAGCCACACGCAGGTGACTGACCACCGGCCCAAACTTCTGTGCCAAACCGGTCTGATTCATGGTGGCGCAGCCCTTGCCTTCGATATGGGCGGCCATCGCCAGTACCGCAGTTATGGTCAGCACACCCGTTCCACCAACGCCGGTCACCACAATATTCCACGGTCGATCCAGGTCAGGCATCGCCGGTTCGGGCAAGGGTGGAAATGAGGTCTCGGAGTCCGCCGCGCCTGTGCTTTTCTTAAGGCTACCACCTATCACCGAGACAAAACTGGGGCAAAAGCCGTTTACACAGGAATAGTCTTTATTACAGGCACTCTGATCGATCTGGCGCTTGCGTCCCAATTCGGTCTCCCGGGGAATCACCGACAGGCAGTTGGATTTTTTGCCACAATCGCCGCAGCCTTCACAGACGGCATGGTTGATAAAGATGCGGCGATCGGGATCTTCCATTAAACCCTTTTTGCGACGGCGGCGTTTCTCTGCCGCGCAGGTCTGCTCGTAGAGTAGGATGGTGGTGCCCTCGGTATCCCGCAGGGTCTTTTGCACCGCCATCAAATCATCCCGGTGGTGAACGGTGAGTTTGTCTCCCTTCATGTGGCGCCATTTCTCTGGGTGGTCGGAGACCAGAGCGACCCGCTCGACTCCCTCGCCGCGGAGCTGGGTAATCATTTGCTCCACACTCAATGAACCGTCCACTGGCTGCCCGCCGGTCATGGCCACCGCATCGTTGTAGAGAATCTTGTAGGTGATATTCACCCCAGCGGCGATAGCCTGGCGGATTGCCAACAGACCGGAGTGAAAGTAAGTACCGTCCCCCAAATTCTGGAACATATGGGGATTGTCAGTGAAAGGCGCCTGCCCCACCCAGGTCACTCCCTCACCGCCCATCTGGGTAAAGGTTTTGGCGGGGCGACTGGACATAAAGGTGCCCATGTAATGGCAGCCGATACCCCCCAGGGCGATGCTGCCTTCGGGCACCTGGGTCGAGGTATTGTGAGGGCAGCCGGAGCAGTAGTGGGGCAACCGAGCAATTTTGTCCCGCTGGGCTGCCAGGCGCTGCTCCTTCTGATCATAAAAGCGCAGGCGCTTTTCAATCTCTTCGCTTTGATAAAAACGACCGATGCGCCCGGCGATAGCGCGAGCCACCATCGCCGGCGTCAGCTCACTGAGGTTGGGCAGCAAATCCCGGCCCTGTTCGTCGAACTCACCAATCACCCGGGGACGCCTGTCCACCGACCAGTTGTAGAGCTGGCCGGTCAATTGGTCCTCGATGATGGAGCGTTTTTCTTCCACCACCAGAATCTCCTCCAGGCCTTCGGCAAAGCAGTGAGTAGCCACTGGCTCCAGCGGCCAGGGCATACCCACTTTGTAGACCCGCAGGCCGATATGGGCCGCCTGCTGCTGATCGATACCCAGGTCCTCCAGGGCTTGCAGAACGTCCAGGTAGGCTTTACCACTGGTGATAATACCCAGCCGCGGATTGGGGCTGTCGATAACCACTCGGTTCAGTTTATTGGCCAGGGCAAATTCCCGAGCGGCGTAAATCTTGTACTTGTTAAGGCGCCGTTCTTGGTCCAAGGGGTTATCCGGCAGGCGAATATGAACACCGTCTGCCGGCAACTCAAAGGTGTCGGGAATAACAATATTAATGCGACCGGGATCGATCTCGGCGGAAATCGCCGAGTCCATATTCTCGGTAATGGCTTTTAGCCCTACCCAGCAGCCGCAGTAGCGGGAGAGCTCCCAACCAAACACTCCCAGGTCCAATACCTCCTGCACATTGGCCGGCGCTAACACCGGAATCGAGGCGCCGATAAACATATGCTCAGACTGGTGGGGCAAACTGGACGACTTGGCGGCGTGGTCATCCCCCGCCACCGCCAGCACACCACCGTATTTGGACGTGCCCACCGCGTTGGCGTGCTTGAATACATCCATACTGCGGTCCACCCCCGGCCCTTTGCCGTACCACATGCCAAACACACCATCGTAGCGGGCGCCGGGAAACAGCCCTACCTCCTGACTGCCCCGCACTGCGGTGGCCGCCAGGTCCTCGTTAACCCCCGGTTGAAAGGTAATATTGTGTTTGTCGAGAAAGGCTTGAGCGTGCCATAAAGCTTGGTCCAGGCCACCCAGCGGGGAGCCGCGATAACCCGACACAAAGCCGGCGGTATTGAGGCCTCGTTCCATATCACGCTGATGTTGCAGGATGGGTAAGCGCACCAGCGCCTCGATCCCGGTCAGGTAGGCCCGGGTGGTATCCAGTGCGTATTTGTCGTCCAGTGAAATCGTGGGTGTCGCCATAACGGTCTCTCGCTGCCTTGGCTGGAGAAGTAAAAGTTATGGTATTCACCACCGTGGAAGAGGATATTTTTTTAAATGCAGAAAACCCGGGATTTTGTGGAATGGTTATTCCCTACTTGGATTCAAACCGGCATTTTTATCCAAAATGGAGCCATTAGGGCTCAGTAGAACTCGTACTCCAAAGCAAAACGCAGAGAGATCGGCAGCGCTTACAAGTCGATACCCCACTCAGTCATAAACTGCATAAAACAGCGCACCCGAGCCGAGTCCCGCAAGTCGGCATGGGTCAGCAGCCAGATTTGACTGGAGACCAGGGGCTGCTCCGAGGCGGGCAGCAGCTCGGGATAGCGCCGGGCGATGGGCGCGGTCATCAGGCCCAACACCACGCCTTGGCGGACCATGGCCACCAATTGGCTGTTGCTGTTGGTACGCAGGGTTATGTGAGCGTCTTGGACCATATTGCGAAAGTACTTGTCACCCTCGGCGCGGCCAAAGGCGGCCTGCCAAATGACCCAGTCTGCACGGCTCATGTCGCCGTCGATGCTGTCCAAATATCCCCGAGTGCCGTAGGCATACATCGGCACTACCGCAAGTTGCCTGCCCACTAACAACTCCGGTGGGTGGTCGGTCATGCGGATCAGCACGTCGGCCTGGGACTGGTTAAGATTGTGCTGCTCAGAGGTGGCAAATACGGTCAGCTCGATGGCGGGATAGCGGCACATAAATGCGGCAATAGGGGCGGACAGATCCAATAGCGTCGTCTCGGGAATCGACAGTGTCAGCGGCCCGGCCAACACATCCGACTGGCCGCGGATCTTGCGCTCAAAGTGCATGCAGCTCTCTTCCACCGCCTCCCCTTCTGTCAGCAGCCGCTCCCCGGCCGTGGTCAGCCGGTAACCGCTCTGGCGGCGATCAAAGAGTTTAACCTGCCGCTGCTGCTCCAGCCGGGTGATACGCCGGGACACCGTCACATGGGTCACCCCCAGTACTTTGGCGGCCTGGCTCAGTGAGCCGGTGCGGGCCAGCACCATAAAGTAGCGAATATCGTCCCAATCCATCTGTACATTTTCTCACAAAAACTGTGCGCTTATTGTACTAACTATATCAGATGGGTTTTCGTAGACTATCCTCGTCCAAGGTGCTTTGAGGGATAAATCGTTACTAAGAGCCTTCAGCCAAAAAAAACGAGCCCTCAGCCGGAATAAATGAGCCTTAAGCCAGAACAAATGGGCCCACTGCCAATACAAACGAGCCAACAGCGAGAAAGGACATCACCATGCCAACGGTCTTCGACGCCCAACAACTGGCCCGTCGCTACGCGCAGATTGTCGACAACCGCGACTTTGATGCCATGGCAGACATCATCTGCGACGACTTCACGCAGCAGGGCCCCCAATGGCATTGCAGCAGCGCCGCAGAATTTATCGGCATGCTGCGCCTACTGGAGGACAACTACAGCGCCACCTTCCATATGGTGGGCAACCAACTGGGCCAGTGGCAGGGCGAGGTTTACGAAGGCGAAACCTACAGCATTGCCTCCCACATTTACGAGCAGGAGGGCCAGGGCCGCAAATTGGATATGGCCATTCGTTATCAAGAGCAGGTGGTATTCCGAGACGGCGGCTACCGCTACAGCCGCCGGGACGTGCAAATTGTGTGGGCCAGCGATCAGCCCTTAAACCGTTGAGCCCGTCCATTTCCAACTACAGCCCTAATCGAAAACCCAAAGACTAAAGAGAGACATTATGCGAGTACTAGTTGTCGGCGGCTCCGGCCTGATTGGTGGCGACGCTGCCCTATACCTTATAAGCCAGGGCCACGATGTCACCATTATGGCCCGCAAGCCCCCCGCCGCACCCGCCCTGGCGGCACTGCCCTTTATACAGGGCGACTACATTAACGACGATATGAGCGATGGCCGTCTGGCAGGCTTTGACTGGCTGGTATTTTCTGCGGCGGCGGATATCCGCCAACTGCCAATGGATGGCAGCGTTGCGCCCGACGATTTTTACAAACAGGTTAACGATGAAGCTGTGCCGCAGTTTTTTGCCGCCGCCAGGGATGCCAGCATCCAGCGGGCCGTCTATATCGGCACCTTTTACCCCCAGGTCGCCCCCGAGAAAATCGGCATCTGCCCCTATGTCACCTCCCGGCACAATACCGACCAGGCGGTGCGGGCAATGAGCAGCGACAGTTTTCAGGTTTACAGCCTTAACCTGCCTTTTGTCTTGGGCTACATTCCCGGTCTGGATATCCCCCATATTGAGGCCCTGGTGGCCTATGCCAGCGGCGCGCTGCCAGACCTGCCGGTCTTTGCACCCCGGGGTGGCACCAACCACATCAGCTCCCGCTCGGTGGCCCAAGCCACCCTCAAAGCCCTGACTGACGGCGAGCCCGGCAAGGCCTACCTACTGGGCGACCAAAACTACAGCTGGAAGGGCTATCTGGAACTGTGGTTTGCCGCCGCTGGCAATCCCCAATCGCTAGCGGTGAGTGACGAGGATCACCCGCTGCTGCCCAATGCCATTATGTTTGCCGGCGCCGGGGCCACCGTCAGCTACGAGTCGGAAGACAACGATTTCTTCGGCTTTGAGCGCCAGCAGATTCCCGCTCTTATCGACGAGCTGGTCAGCGCCTGCAAATCTCCCTAATACGCCGGCAACAGACAACACACTCCAATTGAAGCAACACCAAGTTAAGTAATAAAAAGCGAAGCAATAATAAGAGGACAGCCAACCATGAAATTTACGCTCTCCACTGGCGCCGCCGCGGGCTTGTCTGCGGCGCTGCTCAGCGCTAACCCTACAGCACCGCTCTACGCCCAGGCCAAAGGCGCCAACAACACAAAACCAGTGATAGAAGAAGTTGTCGTTACCGCCCGGCGGCGAGCAGAGA
Organism: Spongiibacter nanhainus; assembly: GCF_016132545.1. GTDB lineage: Bacteria > Pseudomonadota > Gammaproteobacteria > Pseudomonadales > Spongiibacteraceae > Spongiibacter > Spongiibacter nanhainus. The sequence goes on along the minus strand of NZ_CP066167.1, from coordinate 1,023,624 downwards.
GTATGCAGGATATTCCCGTCTCGATGACGGCCTTCACCTCCTCAGACATCGCCGAGGTCGGCATTACCGATATCTCCCATATCAGCGAGCTAACACCCAACCTGATGATCATGCCCAACTCCGGCGGCAACGACGGCGCCCTGATCTGTATGCGAGGCCTGTGCCGCACCGACTTCACCATTACCGAAGACCCCATGGTCGGCGTCTATGTGGATGGGGTTTACGTGGGCAAGTCCATCGGCTCACTGTTTGACGTCGCCGAACTGGAGCGGGTGGAAGTGCTGCGGGGCCCCCAAGGCACGCTCTACGGTAAAAACACCTTGGGCGGCGCCGTAATACTGCATACCCGCAAGCCCTCTGGCGAGTTGGGCGGCAAGGCCACCGTCACCGCCGGCAACTACAACCGCTTGGATGCCCGGGCCTATGTGGAGCTTCCCCTCAGCGATACCTTGGCTGCCAACGCCTCAGTATTGAGTAAGACACGCGATCCCTTTGTGGAGAACACCCAGGGCGACGACCGCTGGGATGAAGACAACCTGGCGCTGAGAACCGCGCTGCGTTGGGCGCCCATCGACGACCTGACCGTCGACTACGCCTACGACTGGCAGCGCAAGCGGGAACAACCTTTGGCCTCCCAAATGACCTCAGCGACGGGTTGGCTTGGGGACATCTATGGCGGCGATGTGCGCCCCAACCGCGCCGATACGGTCAGTACCTTTGGCAAATCCCACAGCGATATCGATATGAGCGCCCACAGTCTGACAGCGGAATACCTGCTGGCTGACAGAGGCATCTTCGAAGACCTGGCCATCAAATCCATCTCCGGCTATCGAGACGTGGAAAACGACCTGCTCAACAACGCCACCGGCGCCAGCAGCCCCTTTATCTACAACAACGACATCTTTGACTACGACGCCTTCACGCAGGAAGTCCAGCTCACCGGCTCCGCTTTAAATGGCAGCATCGACTTTGTTCTAGGTCTATTCTACTTTCAGGAACAGGGCGACTACAGCAACGAGCAAGAGATCGACGCCTTTGCCTCTCACGTGTTGTTAACCACCGAGATCGACAACACCAGTCGGGCGCTATTCACCGAAGTGACCACTCACTTATCGGCCCAACTGGATGTCACCCTTGGCCTACGCTACACCGAGGAAGACCGGGAGCAGCACCATACCCTTACCGACTTGCAGTCGGATTTTGTGGTGATGGATACCTACCAGCAGACCTACCTGGGCCAGCCCGAGGCCATACCCACCGAGATTGACGAGAGCAATGTGTCACCGCGATTTTCTGTGAACTACCGTTGGCACGATAGCCTGATGACCTACTTCACCTACGCCAGAGGCTTTAAAAGCGGTGGCTTTAACGCCCGGGCCAATACCCCATTACAGTGGGGCCCCTACGACGACATGCAGGTAGACAGTTATGAAGTCGGCATGAAGTCAGATTGGTGGGACAACCGCGCCCGCGTTAACCTTACCGCCTTCCACCAGGACCTCAGCGATATGCAGGCCCAGGTCAATGCCGTCGACCCCGGTAACACCCAGGGCGGATACTCCATCGTAATTCAAAATGCCGCCGAGGCCACCATCGTCGGCCTCGAGGCGGAACTGATCCTACGCCTCACCCAAAGCCTGGATATCAGCGCCGGCTACGGCTACATTGATGCCGAGTATGACGAGTTTAACTCCTTTGATATCAACACCGGCGAGCTCAGTGACATCTCCTCAGATCGGGCCTTTGAGTACACACCAGAGCACAGCTACAACTTATCACTTAACTACACCTTACCCCCCTTTACCGAGGCCGGCACCTTACGTGCCAGGCTTGATTGGTCCGGCAACAGTAAAATCCACGTCACCCCCAAAATCAGTGGCAACGACGATATCACCCAGGACAGCTACAGTCTGTTGAATGGTCGGCTCAGCTTTGACGATATCGCTTTGGGCGATGGCGTGCTGAGCATTGCACTATGGGGTAAAAACCTCGCCGACGAGGAATACAAAATCGGCGGCTTCGAGATTGATGCCGGCAACGGTGCGCGGGTGGGCACTAGTCAGTGGGGTGAGCCCAGAACTTTTGGGTTGGATGTCAGTTACCGTTTTGGATCTTTATTTTAGTTCTAGTTTTAGGTCTTAGCTTGAGCATACCGCGCCGCCACAGCAACACCTAAAGCAGGCTCAAGCGATAAACAGCCCCACAGCAAGCAATGCCGGGGTTAGCAGGTTAACCAAGACATTCATCTTCATGGCAGGGAGCAAGGCCGGTATATCAGTCGCATATCGCCTTGCGCCCCTGTAGCTGCGCCAAGCGAAACCCGCTGTTAGCAAGGCAATTAAAGCATAAAGGGGGAGCAGGGAAAGCAGAACGCCCAGCACGATGGCGAGATAAGCCAAAAGATATATCACACCGAGCAACACACTACTGGCCTCAACACCAATCGTAATAGGAAAATGCCGGCGCCCGACACTTTTATCCGCCTCCACATCGGGAAACTGATTGAGCAATAACAAATTACTCACTAAAAAAGTGGGAATCAGCGAGGCGGCAAAAGACGAGAGACTGTAGCTCCCTGTTAACACGAAATCCGTCCCCATCACCATCAGCACACCAAAACCAAGGCCCGGCGCTAAAAGACATAGCAGAGGGTTATAGGCACACCAGGTGGTATAAGACACCACCAAAAACACGCCAAAAAGCCCAATAGGCAGTAAGCCCACACCCAGCTCACTAATAAAATACACCCCCACTGCCGCAGTGATTAACAAGGTAGCCCACGCCAGCACTGAAGCCACTCGGGCGACTTGCGGATTGCCTGGCAGTGCACCGCTGCCACCACTAAATGGCGTGCGCTCGGTTTTGGCATCAAGGCCACTTTTAAAGTCGTAATACTCGTTAAAGACATTGACGCTGATATGGGCGGAGACGGCCCCGAGCAGGATTAACGACGCCGTTAACCAATCCACCTTGCCCATCTGCCAATGGGCCGTGCCAACCCCCACCGACACACAGGCCGGGGTCAGCAGCAGAAATGGTATGCGCATAGTGCCGAGCAGGGTTTTTAGTGTGTCCACACTGCACCTCTTAGAGCTGAGTTAGATAAGCCTACCGAGCCACGCCTTCGGCTCGGAAAAGCGCTGGGATAAGAGTCTAGTATTCGGGAGATTAACGGTGGGTTGCAACACTATTACTAGGGCGTCGAGAACTGACTAAAATTCAGTCAGTCATATCGAATTGAGCAGAACTAAAGGACTCCAAGATAGGGCCGGCTCAAAATCGACGCCTTTAGCGTCTATGTTGGATAGAGAAGTCCACTGAGCTATCAGAAGGTATCCATCAAATCGGGGGAGCCACAAAGCGCAGTGGGAAATGGATCGGCTTGCTTGGCCTTATTAAACCTTTATGCATTAACCGTCCTTCTATAGCGATTTATAGCTACAAACCCCGGTGCGTGCAGCACCACGATAACCACCGCCATGATCAAGCCTTCCATTGAGTCACCCGTTCCAGCAAGGACGTAGACCCACCAAAATGCGCAGATGTAGAAGATTGCCCCAGATAATTTCTTTGATACTAAAGCCTTGTCGAAAGCGAAACAGAACAGCGGAAACGCAAACGCCAACGAAAATGTAGCCTTGAGGATATATAGGAGCGTACCAGCGGCAGCAAAAGCATCCATCCCAATCTCTGAGAAAACTAGAACCACATAACATACAAAGTAGAGCTTCCAGCCCACTTTATTGCTTAATCCCATCGCCATAGCATCACTATAGGTTTAACGCCTTGCTAAGGGGCAGCCGAAACGCAGTGAAGGCTGTCCTGCGGAGGCCGCGCCTTTTGCGGCCGGAGTGTACTTGAGCAACTTGTTAAGCATTTCACTCAAATGTTGGCTCTGGAATCTTGCTGCGGAGCGCCCAGACATCCTCATTTTCTCCGGTTGATAGTTTAACCTTTGAATCATGACTACATAGATACTGAACTCTCTCCATAGGAAGGTTAGTCCAGCTTGCTATGGCTCTGGTTGAGCGCCATTCATTTCTACTGGTATTTACTTGCAACCAAGTTCTGATTCTTTTTGACTCAATACAATCTACGCACTTTCGATGAAGAAATTGAATTAGATATACAGTGATGCCAGCCAATGCACCACCAGTTGCGCCGATCACCACGCCTTCAAGTATTTTATCTTCCATACTTCACCTAGATGCTTAACAGCTAGTTATATGGACTTAGGCCATATATCACTTTGACCCCCTTAGCAAAGAAGCCCCCTGAGGCAAGCACAAGAAAAAATAGGAAATTCAGCAGGATAGGCAGATCGGCCACAACGCGCCGCGGACAAACCAAGACAACATCCCTATATTTCCAACACTCACTCCTTTTCCTTGATCATATACCTGGGCACTAAGATTTCAATAGTTTGGCTAGGCACTCAGGGGGATTAGGGCGCCAGAATCCACCAAAAACCAACATTTAGTCTGGCCTCGCGACATTGCCTTTCAGCTAGCTTCTCTTCGAATCCCGCAATGAGACCCTGCCAATGCAATTACTACGCTACAGCCTCTGGTTTATCGCCATTCTCGCCTGCCTGACCGGCGCAATGGATATTCTGGTGGGAGCTACCGCTCAAGCCAACATCGGTATTGCACTGAGTAAGGATCAGTTACTGGACCCGGTATTAAACAGCCAGATCCACTTTTTGGGCGCCATTTGGTTTGGCTACGGCTTGCTGCTTATTTACGGCCTGCAAGACCTGGGGCAGCGCGCCTCGCTTGTCGCAGGTGCGCTTGGGTTCCTTATCCTGGGCGGCATTGGGCGGCTTATTGCGATAGCACAGTCCGGCGTGCCGGAAAGTACAGCTGGCATCGGCTTTATTATTTTTGCCCTTGTAGTCGAGCTGTTGCTGGCACCCGTGCAAGTGATCGCTCTGCGGCGGATATCGTCTTCACAGGGTGAATAATACCCGACCACCAAACTTTGGTTTGGTGGCAGTTTGACCCTGCCTCGGCATCATAAATGTAGCTAATACCAATAACTATCGAGGATCAGCAGATGGCTGTGCAAGTTCCGCCCGTCCCCCAAGGAAAAAACTATATTAATGGCGCATGGCAGTCCGGCGATGTCGCTGCATCTATCACAGTGCGAAACCCCGCTGACGGCAGTGTGTTGGGGGAGATCCCCAACAGCGACGCGGGTGTCGTCGATCAGGCGGTGCAGGCAGCCAGGCAGGCGTTCAACAACCCCGACTGGCGCCAGCTACCACCAATGGCTCGGGAAAGCTTGTTGCAGCGTCTAGCGGATTTAATCGACCAGAATGCCGATGAGCTGGCGGCACTGGAGAGCCTGGACAATGGCAAGCCACTGGCTTTCTCCAGCACGGTGGATGTCCCCCTCAGCGCGATGTGGTTCCGCTACTTTGCCGGCTGGTGCAGCAAACTCTCTGGACGTCAGCTGACGCCAGCACTGCAGCCAGAGGGCAGTCATCACGTTTATACCCGCCGGGAACCAGTCGGGGTGGTCGGCGCGATTGTGCCCTGGAATTTTCCGCTGGTGTTGGCGGTGTGGAAGCTGGCCCCCGCATTGGCGGCGGGATGCACAGTGGTGCTAAAACCCGCCGAGCAAACCCCCTACAGCGCTCTGCGCCTGGCGTCGCTGTTTGAGGAGGCGGGCTTCCCGCCCGGAGTGTTCAATGTCGTGCTGGGCGATGGCCCCACTACCGGCCAAGCCATTGTCGACCACCCCGGGATAAGCAAAATCAGCTTTACCGGCTCGACGGCGGTGGGCAAGCATATCCTGCACAGCGTTGCGGACGATCTTAAGCGGGTCACACTGGAATTGGGAGGAAAATCCCCCACTATTGTCATGCCCGATGCCGACATGGATATCGCGGTTCCCGGTGCCACCCAGGCAGTATTCGTTAACGCCGGACAGATTTGTTTTGCCGGTACTCGTTTATTTGCCCCGCGCAAACAGTTTGACCAAGTGCTGGAAGGCATCGCCAATGTGGCCAGTACCTTTAAGATTGGCGCTGGCTTGAATCCAGAAACATTGCTGGGGCCTGTGGTGAGCCAGAAACAAATGGACGGCATTCTGGGCAAGGTGGATGCCAGTATCAGTCAGGGTGCCAGCCTGTTTTGCGGCGGCAAGCGCTACGGTGATACCGGCTACTTTATTGAGCCCACGATTCTGGTCACCGAGGACCAGACTAACCCCGCCTTCCGGGATGAATTCTTCGGTCCGGTACTCACCGCCACGCCTTACGACGATCTCGATGAGCTCGCCGCTATGGCCAACGACTCCTGTTACGGCCTCGCTGCACACATCTATACCCAAGAGCTCAATACCGCCCATCTACTAGCCGCCAAGCTGGAGGCCGGCACCGTGTGGGTAAATACCCAACTCAGCCCCGACCCCAACATCCCGTTTGGCGGCTTTAAGCAGTCCGGCTGGGGTAGAGAAAACAGCGAAGACGTGTTCAGCCACTACACCGAGACCAAATCCGTGGTGATGAAGATCGCCTAACTTCCATCAACATAGGCGCCTTATCAACACATCAGCCAGGAGATTCATTATGCAATTTACCCAAGGTTTACACCGCGCGGTACAGCAACACCCCGAGGCCATTGCTACCGTTTGCGGCGATCGGCGCCAGAGCTTTGGCCAGTTGCGCGAGCGGGTGGGCAAGCTTGCCGGAGGCCTGGCGGCGCAGGGTCTGGGGCCCGGCGATCGCATCGCCATCCTGGCCTTGAACTCGGATCGCTACCTGGAAGCTTATCTGGCGATCGCCTGGCTGGGCGCCGTAGTGAATCCCATCAACTTCCGCTGGAGCGCCGAGGAGGTCACTTACTCTCTGAACGACTCTAACTCCACGGCTATTCTGCTGGATGATCAGTTTGCAGCGATGGCATCGGACATACGCGAAAAATCTCCGTCCGTGGCGCATTACTTCTTTCAGGGAGACGGTGACCTGCCCGAGGGCATGGTCAGCACAGAAGCCATGATTGCCGACAGCGCAGCCATTGACGACGCCGAGGCCAGTGGCGATACGCTATTTGGTATTTTCTATACCGGCGGCACCACAGGGCGCCCCAAGGGCGTGATGCTCAGTCATGCCAATCTGTTTAGTTCCGGTCTGGCGCTGCTGAGCGAAGGCCTACTGGCCGAGGGCGCCAAAGGATTACACGCAGCGCCTATGTTTCACTTGGCCGATATGATGCTTACCACATGCTTGGTGATCCGCGGTGGTCAGCACCACTTCCTGCCCGCCTTCCGGCCGGACTCATTGCTGCAAATGGTGGCAAGCGAAAGCATCACCGACTTACTGCTAGTACCAGCGATGCTACAAGCTATTGTAGGGTTTGAGGGCGCCAAACAGTTCGATACCACCAGCGTCAAATCCATCATGTACGGCGCATCGCCGGCGGCAGAGACCCTTCTGGATGGGGTGATGAATTTGTTCACTTCCGCCTCACTGACCCAAGTCTACGGCATGACCGAAACCGCGGCGGTAATGACCGTGCTGCCCGCGGCTACGCATTTACCGGAGAACCGCCAATTAGGTCGGCTACGCAGCGGCGGTCGCTCGGCCTGTCACGTGCAAGTGCGGATCGTCGATGACCAGGACCGGGAGCGCCCCAGAGGCGAAGTGGGCGAAATAATTGCCCGCGGCCCCAACTTGATGCAGGGCTATCTGAACAAGCCGGAAGCTAGCGAAGAAGCCCTGAAGGGCGGCTGGATGCACACGGGCGATGTCGGCTACATGGATGACAATGGCTATGTGTTTATTGTCGACCGCAAAAAGGACATGATCATCTCCGGCGGCGAAAACGTCTACTGTGCCGAGGTGGAAAACGCCGTGCTTAAACACCCCGCCGTCGCCGCTTGTGCGGTCATCGGCATCCCCTGCGACGATATGGGTGAGAAAGTCCACGCTGCGGTGGTCGTCAAACCGGACCACACGCTGGAACTGGATGAACTCTACGCCCACTGTAAGCAACTTGTGGCCGGTTATAAATGCCCCCGCAGTATGAACATCCTAGACGCACTACCCCTCTCTGGCGCCGGTAAAGTGCTTAAAACTGAATTACGGAAACCCTACTGGCAAGACAAGGAGCGAATGGTAAGTTAGCGGCACGTATTGGATACCACTCATTCGCTTCATTCGCGCACCTCTCGGTGCGCTTTTTTTGCCGGCACACAAACCTTGTGGTGATCCGTTATTGGCACCCCGCCTGTAAAAAGGGGGCAACCCAAGGAGGCCGCTATGAAAACCGGCGATGCAGACAAAGACACACTTTACTACGATGGCGCTTGCCCCTTGTGCCGTCGGGAGATGAATGTGCTGGCGAAAAAATCAGACGGTCGACTCAGCCTGGTTGATATTCATAGCCTTAAGGAACTACCAGCGAATATGAGCCGGCACGACCTGCTGAAGATGCTGCATTTACAAAAGGCAGATGGACAGTGGTTAACCGGCGCCGACGCCAACGTCGCCGCGTGGCAGTCAACGCCACGGGGCAAGTGGCTGCGATGGATGAGATGGCCTGGGCTGCGTTGGGTGGTCGATACGGCTTATAGCTGGTGGGCCCAACGCCGCTACGACCGACTCTATGGTCCCGATGGCGCCAGACGACCCCAGGATTCCGTCTAGTCGTTGACCTGCGCTCAGGACAACGCGGTAGTCATGGCGCTGGAGCCACCCAGCGACCAGCCACCATCCACCGGAAGTATCACGCCGCTGATGTAGCTAGCCTGAGGGGAGCACAACCATTTTGCCGCATCGGCGATTTCGTCTTTGCTGCCGTAACGGCGCAGGGGCACGCTCTGCTCCCATTTTTTCCTCGACTCTTCAGTGGGTCCCAGGCGCTTCATCCCTTCGGTATCGTCGATCGGGCCCGGGGAAATCGCATTGACCCGTATTCCTTCCGGCCCCCATTCCATCGCGGCCGTTCTGGTCAGTTGATCGATCCCCGCCTTTGCGGCACAGACGTGGGCCTGTGCCGGTGTTGGCAGCTGCGATTGGGGGGCACTAATGTTGACGATACTGGCGCCAGGCTTCTTGAGGTGGGGATACACCGCCCCCATCACGTTAAAACTGCCCAGCAAGTCGATATCCACCACGGTTTTAAAACCATTGGACGACATAGCAGATAGCGGTGAGACAAAATTGCCCGCGGCGCCCGACACCAGAATATCGATATCGCCCCACGCTGACACGACCTGAGCCACGGCCTCGCTGACCTGTATTGTGTCGCGCACATCCGCCGCGCGACCCATTACGCTCGCGGATACCCGTGTCAGTTCCTCCAGCGCGGTATCGACATTCGTCTGAGACCGGCTCAGCACACACACTTTTGCCCCCTCGACGGCAAAGGCCTTGGCGACCGCAAAGTTTATGCCCGTGGTGCCACCCGCAACGAGGACGACGTGATCGGTGAACTTCATAGTCTCTATAGACCTTGCGTTAAATAGCGGTGTAGCCGCCATCGAGGGTGAATTCAGAGCCAGTGAAATAACGCGAGGCATCGCTACACAGAAACACCATCAAATCGGAGATGTCCTCGGGCTCTGCAAAACGGCCCGCCGGGATCAGCGACGTCATTAAAGCCAACGCCTCCTCCGGCGTACTGACCATACCCGCTTCAATCATCTGCGCGACGCCATTTTCCGCCAGCGCGGTATTACCTGGTCCGGGGTGTACAGAATTGACCCGAATCGGGTCACCGGTGCGTGCAAACTCCACCGCCTGAGACTTAGTCAACATCCGCACCGCACCTTTGGTGGCACAGTAGGCGGATTGGGCCAGGCCGGATATCTGGCCGTAGACTGACGACAAATTAATCACCGAGGCATTGCCACTAGGGTTCTGCTCACCGGCCATCTTTAGCAGGGGGTAGGCTTTTTGTACTGAAACCCAAACGCTTTCCACATTGACCCGATGTATTTGCCGGAACTCCTCCAGCGAGGTCTGCAGGTAAGGCTTGGTCAGCATGTAGCCCGCATTGTTAATCAGCGCATCCAACTTGCCGAACTCGCCCTGCACTTTGGCAATGATCTGATTCCAGTCTTTCTCATTGCTGACATCGTGGCGACCGCCGATGACATCGGCACCGAGAGCCCGACATTGGTCCAGGGTGTCACCCAGCGCATCGACATTGATGTCGGTGGCAACAATATGCGCCCCCTCTGCCGCGAGCTTCTCGGCGGTCGCTTTGCCAAAACCAGCGGCTGCGCCTGTAATCATGATGATTTTGTCTTTTACTGAATGACTGGCCATATTTTTATACTCCCACCATAAATATAATCGTCGCGGCACAGGCCGCAAATGTGCGGTTTTGCAGTTATTTTCCTATGAAGTCGGCTGCCTCACGACTGAGAAAGGCACTAACGCCAGCCTTAAAGTCTTGAGTACGGGTGGCGCTGACAAAGGCCTCCCGCTCCGCATCGAGCTGTATCTGAAGATCGCTGCGGCTCTCCGATACCAAGGTTTTGAACTGGGCATATGCTCGTGAAGGGCCATTGGCAATTTTCTGCGCCATAGCGTCAGTGACGTCTGCAAGGCGATCTGCAGCTACCACTTGGTTAATCAGTCCGAACTGTTCAGCGCGTTGCGCGTCCCACGACTCCCCTAAATACATCAACGCATTGGCACGACGCTGTCCCACAGCGCGGGGGAGAAAGTAGCTACCACCACAATCTGGCGGTGCCGCTATCTTGTCGTAGGCCAACATAAAGCGGGTGCCCTCAGCCGCGATAACCAAGTCACATGCCGCCATCAAACTCAGTCCCGCTCCGGCTACCGCGCCCTGTACGCTGGCCACGACTGGCGCCGGGTGCTCTCTAAAGCAATGGATGACGGGCTCCAGTGCGTCCAGCAGGGCATTAACCACGTCACCAGCTCTGTCGAAGTCCTCGGCAAAGGCACTCAGGTCGCTCCCTGCCATAAAGGCCCGGCCGCGACCTTGCAGTACAATACAACGTAGATCAGCACGAGATGACAGCTCCGCCGCCGCCCGTTGTATGGCTTGTGCAGTATCGACGTTCAAGGCGTTAAGCACGTCCGGTCGATTAACGACCAAGCGCCCAATGAGACGCTGCTCATCAATTTCACAATAGGCTAGATTCACCGCGCTGCCCTCAACCCGACGGGATAAATTTGTCGGCATGGATACGCTCTGCCTGGGCGCCGAGCTCCAGCAAGCGCCGCTCTACCGCTTCCACCATAGGTAAACTGCCGCAGATAAAGCTCGATACATTGCTATAGTCAACGCCAAGCTTGTCGTCCAGTGGCGCGGTGACCAAGCCTCGAGCACCGGGCCAGGAGGAGTCCTCAGGTTCGTGGGATAACACTGGCACCACTTGCAGACGCCCGGGGCTCGCCTCGGATAGTGCATGTAATTTGTCCAGCGCAAACAGGTCTTGTTGCTTCTGCACACCAAATATCACCGTAAACACGGCTGTGGCTGACGCACTCAATCTTTGTTCCACAATCGATAATACCGGAGCCAGCCCGGTGCCCCCGGCGATGCAGAGCCCGTCGGCGTCGATATCATCGTTACCCATAATGCCGTAGGGTCCATGCAACCACATTTTTGTCCCGGTGCGATCTCTCTCAAATATCCACTCGGAAAACTGGCCACCAGGGAGACGTTTGATCAAGAAGCCCACTTCATTGGCGCCGACGTTTGGGTCCGCTGGTGGCGCATCGGTAAAGCTGAAACAGCGACGCACGAACGACCCCGACTCCGCCAAAAAACCATACTGGCCCGCTTCATAGAAAAACGGTCTATCCAGCGCTATCCGCAGCTCTATGACCTCACCGGGAAGTCGCCGCCAAAGCGAGACTTTACCTGAAACCTGCTGTTCGGGAATGGGCTGGTGTTGGCCGAGTTTGACCTCAATCTCAATGTCGCCCCGCACCTTACCCTGGCAGGCAAGAAAGTAACCTTCATTGATTTCGTCGTTGGTCAATGGTGACAGTGCCAGGTCAACCATAGGCGTCACATCGCCACTGATAAGCCGGGTTTTGCACTGCCCGCATACGCCCACACGGCAGTTGTGTGGGTAATCCATGCCCTGATCCAAAGCGGACTTCAGCAACATATCGTTGCGATTAATCACAAACTGGCTTTTTTCGTTGTCCTTGACCTTGATCTGACACTGTCCTTCAGTGGCATATCGGCTGGACGCTACTGCTTGATCCATCTTGCTCTTCACCTGTTTTTATTACTGTTTAGCTTATCCGTAGGCGACAGCGAGCTGAGCGTCGCGATAGGCAAAACTGCCATCGTTGAGATCATGCCAGCCGGCGCGAGCGTTTTCCCGGTAGGCAATCTCTTTTTCCTGTTCGTTGGCGTAGTGCTCGTCCCAGTGTTTCAACAGCGGCTTGATCATCATGAAGAACAGCGGCGGTACGAAGGCCAGTAGCACACACATCAGGAACTGAGGCTGCTTGGGGCCAGTCTGGTCCGGTTCTAACAGATAGAACGGTTTGTAGCTGTCGTCGTGGTGGCCGGCGTGATTGGTAATCTCCAGCGCCAGAATCCGGGTAAAGGGTGTCAGGTGATTCCAGGTGTGGTGCATTTTGAAGCGCCCTGGCGTGGCAGATACCAGACCGTAGTGATTGCAATAGTTAAAGACCTCCAGCATCATTCTGGGCCCGAGAATCAACGCCGCACAGGCCAGCAGACCGCCGGTCAAGCCACCCAAAGTAAAAAGAATTGCGATAAAAATGCCAAAGTAGGTTGCCTTTGCCACCCAGGCGTTGCGGGGGTCAAACCATTTACGACCTCGCTTGGTCCACATCATTTTTTCGAGGTGAAATGCCTCTTTCCACTGTCCGGGAAAGGTGCGCATAAAATGGCCGTACACGGTGTCGCCACGACGGGCGTAATCCGGGTCGGTGGGCGTCGCGGTGTGCATATGATGAGTTACCACATGGGTGATCTCCCGCCAGGGGTCAAAGACCAAGCACTGGCCAACCCGGCCCAGGGTTCGCAGTGCCGCATTCTCTCGGTGAAACAACTCGTGGACTGGCGGTGCACCGATGACAAAGCCGATAACAACCGTGCCGATGAAGGCGCCAAATGCCGAGGCAAAGCCCTGAAAGTGGCCAGAACCGGCAAGGTAGGCATAGAGGAAAATATTGGCGAAGCCCGCCAGCACGGTCAGCGAGATAACGGTGTCGTAGAGCCAGGGAAAACGGGTATCTCGCCGGTGGTGGCTGGGCGACAAAAACGCGTCGAACAACAACACCCAAACAATCGCGGCAAAACCCATCCACGCATGGGCGCCACCCATAACGAGCCCCCAGGCGTGGATCGCTAGGATTGCCGGGGACAACAAATATTTAAGATAGTCAGTCATGACGTGCTCCTTCGCTAATCCGGATAACAACTCCGAGATAGTTGACAATTAGAGCATGCAAGACCCTGCGGGGAAGTGCCCCATCCCTAAGTTTGGTTTGGAGAAAATTCCGTAAAATCAGTTACTAATAAGCTTTAAAGAGCGCGCTTTGGCGATCGCGGAAGAGCGGTTAGAAACCCCTAACTTGTTGTAGAGATTGTAGAGGTGCCACTTCACTGTGGCCACCGAGACAAACAGCCGATCGGCCAGTTGCTGATTGGTAAGCCCCGCCTCGATCAACTGCAACAGTTCCAGCTCTCTGGGCGTCGGTGACTCCAGAAGACCCGACTCACCATCGAGATGTTCCAACTCCTCCAGCGTCGAGCTCTTGGCGATGGGCAGCAACTTGCATATCTCGTTAAAGAATTCCCGCTCTTCGCTGAGGGCGAAGCCCCAGCTTTTGGGCTTGGTGTCGTTAACCAAGCTGGCGATAAGATCGGCGCGGTCTCGAAATGGGCGAATATAGCCCCGTTTTGCGGCCTGGCTAATAGCCCGGGTCAGGAAGCGTGGCGCACTCTGTGGTTTGGTGCCCCTCAAAGCCACAGTCATCTGTTGCAATGAAAGCTCTACCAGATGTCCAGCCCGTCCCTGGGATTTGGCGAGCTCAATCTCCTGTTGCAGGCGTTCGTCGATACCGCTGGTCCGGCCTACGGCAATATCCAGATCAATCAGGGTCTGACTCAGCAAAAAACGGTCGAGGGCGAAATTATAGCCTTGCTCCACCCGTTTGCAGTCTATACCCGCACGTCGGGCCTCATCGACCGCCTCCTCAACGCGGCCCAGTCGCAATAGCCGCTGAATGATGTAGCACTCCAGCATCAAGCTAACCCGCGGCGGAAAGCTGGTGGCGATATCCCGCAACCGGGCTACGTTGATACCTTCCCCCTGCGGCGACGCCCACAGCTTTACGGCGCTGGCTATCGCAAACAAGGCGGTATCGAGGATACCGTGGGTTTGCAGTCTCGGTAGAGACAAAGCCAGATAATCAGCCGCCTCCTGATCTTTGCCGGTTTCAATCGCCGCCAGCGCGGCCAGAGCCGCCACGGTGCTAGTCATACCAGAGCGATCACCGGAACTGTGGCGGATTGACGCCAACGCCGATGTCGCCCGGTCGTGGCAAATGGCGAAATCCCCCTCGTACACGGTGACCAAAGACGACAGCACCGTGACCCAGGCCTGCCCGTAGTCACTATTGGCCTGGGGGATACTGCTCTGGGCGATACCGAAGTAATCTCTGGCGCCGAGAAAATCAAAGGCGACACTGCGTTCGATACCCAACGTACAGGCCACCGTGGCAACATCGAAAGGGTCATCATCCTGAATGCCATCCAGCCACGTTTGGCTCAGCTCACGAACCTCGGACATATCGTCGGTATAGGTGGCACAAGTGGTACGAATAATTGCCAGGCGCCGCCACATCTCATCCTGCTCACCCCTTCCTTCGGTGTTGAGGCGCTCACCGAGCCTTTCTAACTGACGGGCCGCGTAATCGTAGCGACGGTGAAACACCAACGCCCACACATACCAATAGTCCGTTTCCAGGCCAGGTTCACATCCAACTTTCTGAATTTGGTCCACCCAGCCGATAAACTTGCTAAGGTCACCGCGATCACGGACAAAGTTGACCGCCACGCGCTCAAGGCTGTCCACCGCCACCGACCAATCGCCGGCTTCGATCGCGCAATCGATGGCTTCGGACCAGCGGCCTCGCTCTTCAAACCATGCCGACGCCCGTTGCAATATAACCGTTCTGCGGTCTGCGCCTAGGTGTCGCTCGCCTTCATCCAACAAAAATTCACGGAACAGGGAGTGAAGTCGGTACTCAAAACGGTTGCGATCCAACGGAATAATCAACAGGTTATTGCTGATCAAGCGCTGCACATAGTTATCGACTTTCGGGTCGCCACACACGTAGCGACACAGCGGGACATTAAAACTTTGCAGCGGCGCAATGCTGTAGAGAAACTCCCGGAATGCCTGATCAAAGGAGCTGAGTATCTGGTGATTAAGCATCCGCGCCAATTCTATATCCGAGCCGGAAAAACTGCGCAGCACATCAAGGGGCTGTGCCGCATCACGCAGAATAATTTCCATCATCCGCAGCGCCGCTGGCCAGCCTTCACTGACCTGAAGTACTCGCTCAATACCGCTGTCACCGAGGGTACGACACAGCGTATCGCCAAAAATTGTCTCAACCCCGGACTGATCAATGGCCAGCTCCGAGTAACCGTAACGCGCTACATGATCGGCCAAAAGTAAACGATGCAGACTGAACTCCGGTTCACTGGTCGACGCCAGTACCACGTAGACAGTGTTTGCGGTGTTAAGAATCAGCGAATCGAATACACCGCTCAGTGTGTCGTCACTACAGCAATCCAGATTATCGATAAAAAGGACTGTAGCGCCATCCTTAGACTTTAAGGCCTGAGCCAAGGCATCCAACCGCTGATCGATGGGCTCATCGCTTTTATGCATGTCTTCAGACGGGTTGTACCCTTCCTGGCCTTCCGATACACAAAGCTCTAGCCGGCTGATGACTCGCTCAGACGTTGAGTCCGAAGGCCCCAGACATACCCAATAGCAGTGGGCCCCGAATTCGCGATAACGGCCATAGAGAGAGGACAGTAACACGGTCTTGCCATAACCCGTTGCCGCAGTAATCATCGACAGCCGTTTGGCAGGAAGACCACCCTCGGTCAGCGCCTTGTAAGCCGCAGTTTCAACCAACGGAAACGAGAAAACCGGCGGTTCATCGCGATGTAAGTCTGTACGACGCATGGAATTGACTCCCACCACACCCGACTGCCCGGGCGCTAAATTATTATGATGATCTGAGAATTCGCGGATCGGAGGTGTAGCCGATAGCTTGATCATAGCGGTAATTCAGCGCCAAATCGACTTGAGCAGCTAACAGACGGGCACTCGCGCTGCTGTTAAAAAGCAACCGCATAAAGCAGGTAAAGCCCTACCGCGGCCACGCTGCCGTGCATCATCATGCTCCAAATCGGCGCCTTACCCGGGAAGAGGACCCGGAACAACAACAGTCCTCCTACTACGCCTGCCGCAAAGGCGCCTAGAGACCACCAAGCAAGCACCCCGGCTTGGGGCGCATGCAGTAAATTAACAATAAAAAATGCTCCCACCGCGAACAACCCAGCCATACCGTGAGCAGCGCCCAGCCAGGAAGGCAGCGAAACCCGGGTGGTATAGCACAAACCGATAAGCAGGCCGCCCGCCGCCAGACTAGCAAATACCCAGAATAAGATTACGTATGCGGACATGATTCGATTCCTGTCTGTTTCAAGATCGCATATACAGGTGTGAAGGGGGCTCTTCGAGCACCCCGTTCACGGTGATGGGGAACGCGCGGGATAGGTCCCTAGAACTCCAGGGACATTTTCATCCCATACAGTCTGGGCGGACCATAGTTCGGCTTAAAGCCAAAGTCAGAGCCAAAACCACCGGTCTGATAAAGCTCATCGCCAAGGTTTTTGCCAAAGGCCGTCAGGCGCATCTTCCAGGGTTCATAAAGGTAACTGATCCGGGCGCCGTAGGTTGAATAGGCCTCTTGCAGAGAGGTGCTTACATTAGATGTGTCGTAATATTGCTCTGAGGAATAGTAACCATCTATCGACACTTCGAGCGGATTATCATAGATGTACCATGTTTTGCTGAGCGTGAGGGACGCAGTCACATCTGGCGAGCGGACGATCTGATTACCGCTGTAGTCTTGGCCGGCTTCATACAAACCGGTTCCCTCGGCATATCCAGAGCCGTTGGTAAACTTGGTGTACTCTGCCTTGATAAAGGCCGCACCGCCGGTCAACACCAAGTCGTCAATCCAGCTTGGGAAGAGCTGAACGATACCATCGAAGTCAAAACCGTAGCTTCTCGCTTCTTCAGCGTTGTAGAAAGCGATGATGCCGCCTTCAAAAGCCGATACAAATTGCGTCTGCAGGTTAGTGATATCATAGTTAAAGAAGGCACCGTTGAATTGCACCAAACCGTCAAAGAGCTGGGTTTTGATGCCCAATTCAACCGCCTCGATCTCTTCGTCGACAACGTAAGAGGGATCAGCGTACAAGGTCAGCACATTGTAGGTACCACCCTTGATAGCTTCTTGGTAAGACAGATATATCAAAGTGTCGTCGTCAAAGGGACGCAACTCAAACGATACTTTGGGCTTCAAGCTCTCACTACTGACCGTGCCCGGCACCTCTTTACCGTTAGTGTTGTTAACTGCCGTGTCACTGCTGCGGATCTCGGTGACGCTTCCGTCGAGGTTCAATAGCCCGGCACTGGATTCAATGATGTTGCGCTCTTCGTCCTGATAACGAGCCCCCAGGGTGATATCCAACCATTCCGTGACCGTAATGGTGGTCTGGGCAAAAATGCCCAGGGCCTCGGTACCGACCACACCGACTTGCTCAATATCAGTGCCAGGAATCGCCAGATTGAGATTATTGATCAGTTCGGTCAGCTCTCCCGGCAACTGCAAACCAAACAATTCGCCGTTGGACGTCGACAACCCCGCCAAGTTGGTATCAAACTGGAAGAAGCCGCCCTTGCCCTCATAGTAGTTAGCGCCCACTATCCACTGGAGCCATGCAGGACCAACCTCTCCATTAGACAGGAACTGAATCTCCGCTTGCACCGCCTCCAGACGCTGATTACGGGAGGACAATTCCACCAGAGCCTCTGGCGAACCGTCAAAGTCCTGCAGACCGGGACCGATAACAGTCTGATCGCTACCCAGAATCTTCATATCAAACCAAGGCGCGAAATACTCCAGTTCGCCGTAGACAATTTTGGAATCACCCCGAGTGTATACCGCGCCATCGTTGTTACAGTTTTTGTAACCATCTGCGCCTTCGATACCCCCTGCAGCCCCAAGTAGCGTAGGCTCCTCTACACAAGCAAAGTGGGAGCCCGCCCCTTCGTTACCGAATTTCCAGTAGCTAATGGTGGCATCCAGCGAGTCGTTAGGCTGAAACCGCAACTTGGCTCGCCAACCATCGGCTTCTTCCTTGGGCAGGGAACGACCCTCATCGATAGTACTATTGGAAAAATAAGTGTCGCGCTCTTTCTGGAAGCCCGACAAACTAAAGGCGATCTGGTCGGTGATCGGTATATTTACACGCAGTCGCGCAGACAGGTCACCGTAGTTGCCGTAGCTGATATACACCTCACCAAAAAATTCTTCGAACTCGGGCTTTTTCGTGACGACGTTGATAGCACCGCCGGTAGCATTTCGGCCAAACAGCGTACCCTGTGGTCCTTTCAGGATTTCGATACGGTCAACGCCCCCGAAGTTATTACCGAGGTTGTAGGCGAAGGGGAAATACACCCCATCAACATACGTTGTTACGCTGGGGTCTGAGGTCAAAAAGGCATCACTGCCCACACCCCGGAGATAGGTCACAGTAAAGCCTGCCTGCGAACCGACCGTAAGCGACGGCGTCACTGCCTGCAAACCGTCTTGACCATCGACCCCCAGGGCATCCAACTTCTCCGCGCCGAAGGCCTGGATGGAAATCGGTACGTCAGAGGCGTCTTCTTCCCGCTTCTGCGCCGTGACCATAACCTCTTCCAACAAACGACTGCCCCGCTTCTTGGGTTCAGCCCCAGCACCGGAGGTTGTCTGCGCCACAGTAGACAATGACAGTGTCGCTACTGCCGCTGCCAAAACACCCAATCGAATGACTTTCCCGCTCATATTGCACCTTATGTTTTTTGTTTTGATCGCGCTTATGGAGCCACAGTGTCTCCGCGCCTTCACATACTGTCTGAACGTCGTTTAAAAAATGCCGTTGCTGCGAGTACAGTACATTGAATCTTTCAACGAATACTTTACGAAGCCCCCTGTCCACCAGCCCCAAACCTAAGGTTGGGATTGCAGCGCTACCGCAAAAAACCGCCACAAAGGCGGTTAGTTATATCAGCGCTACAATCAGATGCAGCAACCTATCTGCTCTTGACTGGCGCTATCAAAACCCTTCGTTGAAAGCATCTCCGAAGCTGAGTATGGGCGTCAGAATAACATCAAAGGCATCATCAAACTGATCAGCACTGCCCCCGAAATCTTTAAATGCGCCATTGAGGGCATCGAGAAGCTGGGCCTGCGGATCAACCAGCGAGCCGGTAAGACCACTTTGGTTATTGGCGTCATTGACAGGTGCGAGTAGCGAGTTGATCGGATCGTAAGTCATTTCCAGCATTTCCGAGCCGTCTTGAATCAGATCCACAACGGCGAAGGGCTGCAGGGCCGTGGCGCCCTCCATTGCCCCGGCACTCACCAGCAACGAGTTGAGAGTAGGTAACAAATCAGTCGCGAACTCGATGGTGGTACTAGCGGAATCTACTGGGAAAAGCGGTGCGAAAGAAAGTCCGCCTTGGGCACTTGCATGGCTGCTGACAACAAGGGCAAATGCCGCGGCCAGGGGCTTGAGAGAACAGCGCATTACTAACTCCTTTGTTATTTTCGATGTTTACGTACCTACAGCGACTGCGGTTTAGCGCAGCACTTGACATCGTGAAGTGTAGGTAATGGCACTCTGCCCCTCCCCAACCTTTAGTTGTGTAACCGCTATTACTCGGTTCACAGGCTTGGAGGTGACACGCAAATATCGAAATTTAAGTATGATTATCAGTAAGTTGCGTGAAATAGAGGGAATGAATCAGAGGGCGAGAAATTCATTAAAGGAGTGATTCAAGCTGTTGGCAATGGCGCCTAGCGGCGCCGGAAGGGCGCCGCCAATGAGAGCTTATGTGAACCTGATCACACTTCTACAGCAACAACCGTCGCCTCACCGCCACCGATACACAGGCTGGCGATACCGCGCTTCAGGCCGCGATTTTTCAGGGCGTGAATCAGCGTGACCAGGATACGGGCACCAGAGCAGCCCAGGGGATGGCCCAACGCGCAGGCACCACCATTGACGTTGATTTTGTCCAGCGGCACACCCATCAGTTTGTGGGGCAACAGGGCGACCAGGGCAAAAGCTTCGTTGATTTCAAACAGGTCGACGTCGTCTACCGACCAGTTCAGATCGGCCAGAAGCTTTTTCACGGCGTGAACCGGCGCCACCGGGAATTGCTCGGGCGAACCGGCATGACGGGCACAGCCGACGATTTTGGCCATGGGCTCCAGGTCGATGCCCTCGCCGCCGATCAACAGGGCTGCCGCGCCATCGGAAATGGAGCTGCTATTGGCGGCAGTGACGATACCGTCTTTGCTGAAGGCCGGTTTGAGGTGACGAATTTTTTCCGGGCGGGCGTTGCCGGGCTGTTCGTCGGTAGCGATGTCATTTACCGCTACGATCTCATTGGCGAAAGCGCCGCTTTTCTGCGCCGCCAGGGCGCGCTCCAATGACATCAGCGCGTAGTCGTCCAGCTCTTCCCGGGTGAATTTGTACTCGGCGGCCACGGCCTCACCAATTTGCCCCATCAATTTGCCGGAGTAGGCGTCTTCCAGGCCGTCGACAAACATCGCGTCTTTGACGCTTTTATGGCCAATGCGGTAGCCCTGGCGGGCCTTGTCCAACAGATAGGGGGCGTTGCTCATGCTCTCCATGCCACCGGCAACCACCAAGTTGCTGCTACCCGCTTTGATCTGGTCTACCGCGTTGATAACGGTCTGCATACCCGAACCGCAGACTTTGCTGACGGTGGTACAGGGTACAGAATCCGGCAGACCAGCTCCCAGTGCCGCCTGGCGGGCGGGTGCCTGACCGATACCGGCAGAGATTACGTTGCCCATCAGCACTTCGTCGATCTGACCGCGAATGGCTTCCGGACAGGCCGCCGCGATGGCCGCCGCTCCCAGCTCCGGTGCGCTTTGTGACACAAACTGGCCATTGAGGCCGCCCAGGGCGGTACGTGTAGCTGAATAAATATAGGGCATGATTCTCTCCCGAATTAGCGTGATGAATGCGGTTATTGAAAACCCGCCAGACGCTCAAAGGCCTGACGGTATTCGTCTTTAAACTGGCTGACGATGTCAGCGGCGGGCTGAACAGAATGGATAGAGCCAATCCCCTGCCCAGCTGACCAGATGTCCTTCCAGGCTTTGCTGTCGCCGCTGAGTTCTTCGCCGGGGTCAAACTCGGGGGTGACGACCTTGGCCAAGTCAACGCCCGCTGCCTGCAAACTGGGGGCGAGGAAGTTGGCCGGCGCGCCGGAAATTTTTGGTGTGTAAACAATATCGGCAGCGCTGTACTGAGTCACCATGGCCTTGTAGCCGTCGTTGGCCAAACTCTCTTGGGCGGCAATAAAGCGCGTGCCGGCGTACGCCAGATCGGCGCCACAGGCCAGCGCTGCCAGCACCGCATCACCTGTGCTGATACAACCGCTGGCCAGCAGCGTTTTGTCGGTCATGGCCCGCAGCTCGGCGATAAAGGCAAAGGGGTTATAGGTGCCGGCGTGACCACCGGCGCCCGCGCAAACGGCGATCAATCCGTCGACGCCGGCCTCCAGCGCTTTTTCAGCAAAGCGGATAGTCGTGACGTCGTGAAACACCAGACCGCCATAGCTGTGCACCGCCTCCACTACCTCTTGGGCGGCACCCAGAGAGGTAATCACCACCGGTACCTTGTGCTTCACCGTCAGTTCCAGATCTGCCTGCAAGCGGGGGTTGCTGCGGTGGACGATGAGATTAACCGCGTAGGGCGCGTCCTCGTCACCCAGGGCGTCGCCAATGGTATTGAGCCACTCTTCGTAGCCTTCGCTGGTGCGCTGGTTCAACGCCGGAAAACTTCCCATCACGCCGTTTTTACAGCACTGAATAACCAGCTCGGGGCCGGACACCAAAAACATGGGTGCCGCCACCAGAGGTAAGGTCAGACGGTTTTCAAGGGATGCGGGTAGCGCCATGGTGATTCTCCTAACTGCTGCTCTAACTGGCTAAAAGTCCTCGAGAAATAATCATCCGCTGAATTTCACTGGTGCCTTCGTAAATACTGGTAATGCGCACATCCCGAGCAAAACGCTCCAGCGGGTATTCCCGGTTGTAGCCGTGACCGCCCAGTATCTGCACGCCATCATAACAAGCGCGGTTGGCGGCCTCGGTTGCATACAACTTACCCATGGAGGCCTGGGGCGCAAAGTCCCTGCCCGCCTCTTTTAGTGCTGCGGCCTGCATAATCAATAGCCGGGCTGCCTCCAGCTCGGTGTAGCGATCCGCCAGCATCCACTGCAGTGCCTGGAAGTTGGCGATGGGCTGACCAAATTGTTCGCGCTCCTTGGCGTAGTCTTTGGCATAGTCCATTGCCGCCAGACCAATACCCAGTGCCAGAGAGCCAACGCCAATGCGGCCGCCGGCGAGTTCGCCAAGTGCAACTTGGTAGCCGCGGTTAAGTTCGCCCATCAATGCAGACGCAGGAATGCGGCAATTATCGAAGTACACCGGATTGGTCGCAGAGCCTTTCTGGCCCATTTTCTCCTCGGCGGGGCCAACTTCCAGGCCGGGGGTCTCCCGCTCTACCAGGAAGCAGGAGATACCTTTACCCCGCTTGGCCTCTTTGTCGGTCACCGCCCAGACCACAAATACCCCGGCGTATTCGCCGCTGGTGATATAGGCCTTGGAACCGTTCAGCACCCACTCGTCGCCATCTTTAACGGCAGAAGTGCGCATACTGGAAGGGTCCGAACCGGCACCCGGTTCGGTTAGGCAAAAGCCCGCTGCCGGATATTCGCCGCCGCAGATTTTGGGCAGATAGGTTTGTTTCTGCTCTTCTGAGGCCACTGACTGAATCACCTCAGCGACCATGTTAGTCACAGACACGGTTACCGCCGTGGAGGCACACGCTCTGGCCAGCTCGGTGATAGCGAGGCTAAAAGCGACAGTGCCGGCGCCGGTGCCGCCGTAGTTGGGGTCGACGTTGAGTCCCATAAAACCCAGCTCGGCAAGGCTGGAGAGATTAGCCAAAAACGTCTCTCGACCCTTGCCTTGATCCAAGGCCTCAGCGTTTGCGGCCAACTCCTTTTTGGCAAACTCCCGCGCTGTAGTCTGAATCAACAACTGCTCTTCGCTAAGATCAAAATTCATGGTGCAACTCCGCTTATTGTTGATTTAAAGTCGTTCGATAATGACCGCCGGCGCCATACCGCCACCGGTACACATAGTCACCAGACCGCGTTGCAGTCCCCGGCGTTCCAGCTCGTCCAGCACGGTGCCGATCAGCATCGACCCGGTGGCACCAATGGGATGGCCCAGCGCCATGGCGCCACCGTTGACGTTGACCTTATCGCGGTCAATGCTCAACTTGCGAATGTAGCGCTCGACGACAACAGAAAAGGCTTCATTGACTTCAAACAGGTCGATATCGTCAAGGGTCAGCCCGGCTTTGTTAAGCACTTTCTTGGTAGCTTCCACTGGCGCATTCAGCATCAGGGTTGGGCAATCACCCATGTTAGCGGTGGCGACAATACGCGCCCGGGGCGTCCAGCCCTGCTT
The DNA here is from genome assembly GCF_016132545.1 of Spongiibacter nanhainus. Classification (GTDB taxonomy): domain Bacteria; phylum Pseudomonadota; class Gammaproteobacteria; order Pseudomonadales; family Spongiibacteraceae; genus Spongiibacter; species Spongiibacter nanhainus. The sequence continues at coordinate 999,764 of NZ_CP066167.1, read as the reverse complement.
TTTGGCGTACTCCGGAGACGCCAGCAAAATGGCCGCTGCGCCATCCACCACACCCGAGGAGTTACCGCCGTGGTGAACGTGGTTGATCTGCAAATCGGGGAATTTTTGTTGGATCAGCGAGCGGTAAGTGGTGCCACCTTCATCCAGCGGTTGGTCTGCCATATCCGCAAAGGAGGGACGCAACTGGGAGAGGGTTTCCAAGGTCGTACCGGGGCGGGGAAATTCTTCTTTGTCCAGCGCCAGGGTGCCGTCTTCAAAATACACCGGCACCAGGCTTTTATCGAAGTGGCCGTTCTCAATAGCGTGGGCGGCGCGCTGCTGGCTCACCACCGCCAGGGCGTCCAGCGCTTCCCGGTCGATACCTTCCAGGGTGGCGATGGCATCCGCACACACGCCCTGGTTGGATTGGGGGTGGCGGGCCCGCAGGCGCAGGTTGCCGTTGTCCATTAATGTAGGTAGACCGTTGTCGTAACCGTAGCTGGACATCATCTCGGCGCCGCCGGCAATGACCACGTCTTCCATACCCGCCATTATCGATGACGAGGCGATATTAAAACTGGTGATCCCCGAGCCACAAAAACGGTCCAGCGTCACGCCACTGCTGGTGATGTCGTAGCCGGCATCCAGGGCTGACATCCGTCCCATATCCCCGGAGTGACGGCCGTGCTGGCAGCTGGTGCCCCAGATAATATCGTCGACGTCGGCGGTGTTAAGGTTATTGCGCTCCGCCAGCGCCTTGAGCACCGTGGCGCCCAACTGCTGGGGGTGTATCTCTGTAAGTGCACCTTTGCCTCTCTTGCCAATACCTCGGGGGGTACGGCAGGCATCGATAATCCACGCTTCGCTCATGGTGGTCTCCTACAATCTGATGGTAATTAGGTATGTGTTAGTGAACAGCGCTCTTAAACCAGAATGCCTTGTTCCCTGAGCGCGCCAATCTCCTCCACGCTATAGCCCAGTCGCAGCATAACTGCTTCGTTATCCTGCCCGGCCATGGCCGGCGATTCAGGCTGCGCAGCCGGCGTACGACTAAACTTGGGCGCCGGTGACGGCTGCACGACGCCGTCTTGGGTATAGAAGCTACCGCGTTGCTGATTGTGTGGGTGCAAGGGGGCTTCCTTCATCGACAGCACCGGCGCAAAACACACATCGCTGCCTTCCAATAGCTCGCACCACTGATCGCGACTGCGGGTTTTGATCAGGGCGGTAATTTTTTCCTTCAGGCTGGGCCAGTGCTGGGGGTCGTTCTGATGACCGAACTCATCGTCGCTCAGTTCCAGTTTGTCCCGCATAAGCTTATAGAACTGCGGCTCGATGGCGCCCAGGGTGATGTATTTGCCGTCGCTGGTTTCGTAACTGTCGTAGAAGTGAGCCGCGCCGTCCAGCATGTTGCTGCCGCGCTGATCCTGCCAGCGACCATCCGCCATCCAGGCATACATCATGTGCATCAGCGTGGCGGCGCCTTCCACCATGGATACGTCGATGACCTGTCCCTTGCCAGAGCGGCCGGCTTCATACACCGCACACATCACCCCAAAGGCGAGGAACATGCCGCCGCCGCCAAAATCCCCCACCAGGTTCAGCGGTGGTTTGGGCGGACGATCGGGATCACCCATGCCGTGCAAGGCACCGGACAAGGCAATGTAGTTGAGGTCGTGACCGGCGGCCTGGGCCAGCGGACCGTCTTGGCCCCAACCGGTCATGCGGCCGTAAACCAGCTTGGGGTTGTGGGCCATACAGTCTTCAGGGCCGATACCCAGACGCTCGGCCACGCCGGGGCGGAAGCCTTCAATCAACACGTCCACGCTGGCGCACAGGCGATGCACCAGCGCCACGCCCTCTGGGCTTTTCAGGTTGACGGCAATGCTCTGCTTGCCCCGCTCACTCACGGCATCGGGGCGGGCTTTATCGCTGGACTTGCGGGTAAGAGAAATCACTTCTGCGCCCATATCCGCCAGCATCATGCCGCAAAACGGCGCCGGGCCAAGACCTTCCAGCTCGAGGACTTTTAGCCCCGCCAGGGGACCTTTGCCATTGTTCATCACGATTTCCTCTAATCTTTACCGCGCGACACGCTCGTCTTCACCATCGTTCGCTTTGGCGATCAAGTGCTATTTCGGCTGCATCCGCAGACCGGCGTCCATACGCACGCACTCGCCGTTGATGTAGTCGTTTTCAATAATAGACGTGACAATGTGGGCGATGTCCTGGGGGCGGCCCAAACGCTGGGGGAACAGCGGTGTGCGGCTCAAGGACTCATAGACCGGCGCCGGCAGGGATTCAAACATCGGCGTATCGATCAAGCCCGGGGCAATGGTGTTAACGCGGATACCAAAGGTGGACAGGTCCCGAGCGATGGGCAGGGTCATGCCGACAATGCCACCCTTGCTGGCACTGTATGCGGCCTGACCAACCTGGCCTTCAAAGGCGGCCACAGAGGCGGTATTAACGATCACGCCGCGACAGCCATCTTCGGTCAGCGGCTCGTTCTTGGTCATCTGTTCGGCGCATAGGCGCAGTACATTAAAAGTACCGGTCAGGTTGACCGCCAGGGTTTTGCTCCACAGATCCAGGGGAAACGGGCCGTCTTTGCCTACGGTTTTGCTGCCGGTGGCAATGCCCGCGCAGTTGATATTGAAGTGGATGGCACCGAAGGCTTCAACGGCTTTGGCAACGCCGGCTTTGACCGACTCCTCATTGGTAACATCGACCTGGGCAAAGATCACGCTATCACCCAGTTCTTTGGCTTTGGCTTCACCAAGCTCGGCGTTAACGTCAAAGATCACGCCTTTGCCGCCCAGCGATACCAGTCGCTTGAGAATTTCCAGACCCATGCCCGACGCGCCGCCGGTAACCACAGCCACTTTATCTTTGATATCCATGGTGATGCCCTCGCTTAAATCATTGTTGTGAAGATCGGCAGATGCTGTAGTCATCACGCCGACACTTAAAATTCGATGAGCATTGTGGCGTTGAGAGCAGGCAGTGACCATGATCTGCGGTGGCGGGCAACTTGACATTTCGTTATAATCTCCGCTCCACCAGCAAAGATACTGCCGTATGCACGCGCCCACGGTTTCTGCTTATTTTGTCGACGCTGCCACCCGCGGCTTGCCCGCCGACACCCGGTCTCGTCTGCTGACCCGCAACGGTATCCCGGCCGACTCTCTGGAGCACTCCTCAGCCCGGCTGCCAGGGGAGGATTTTGCCAACCTGCTGCGGGACGCCATGCTGGAAACCGGCGACGAGCAACTGGGCCACGGCGACGCCCCCCAACCCCTGGGTAGCTGGGCCACCATGGCGCAATTGAGTATTGGCGCTGAAAATCTCGGCGATGCGATGCGCCGGCTGGCGCGGTTTTATCGGCTGATCCCCTGGGGCATCGAAACCCAGTTTGAAAGCAGTGGTGACACGGCCACCTTCCACATGCACCGGGCCAGTGACCACCCTTTTAGCGACTACATCTTTGAGTCGTTTTTGTTTTATGTGTCGCGCTACGCCAACTGGCTGATTAATCAGCCCATTCCGCTACTAGAGGTGGGCTTTTGCTTTGCCGACCGAGGGCGACGCAATGAATACCGGCGACTGTTTGACTGCAATCAATTTGCCTTTGACCAGCCTGACAGTTATTTCAGTTTTGCCGAGCGCTTTCTGGCCCAGCCCATTGCCCAAAACGCTGCCACCCTGAAGGCCTTTCTCGAGCACACCAACCTGGCCATGGTGGCGCAGCGCTCTCAGCAACAGAGCTATCGCCACAAGGTAATCCAGTATCTATTGCCACGGCTGTCAGACAACCCCGGCATTGGTGACGTGGCCCGGGGCCTGGGGATGCACCCTCATACCCTGCGGACAAAACTCCGTAAGGAAGGGCTCCAGCTTCAGCACATTAAGGATCAGCTACGCTGCGATGTGGCAGTGGATTTACTGCGTTATCAGCACTGCTCGGTGGAAGATACCGCCATTCGGCTGGGCTTTTCGGAGACCAGCGCCTTCAGCCGCGCCTTTAAAAAGTGGATGGGGGTAACACCCCGTAGCTATTTGCAACACCACCCCCAGCACCGGCCGCAAGATTGAGTACCGACCACTGCCCTCACCCCACAAAAGCACGCAAACCGGCAAACGCTTAAATCGCCATAGTTTTGCGCCAGATCAATTGATAACGATTATTATTATGGATTAGTATGTTTGCAAGCCGGGCCCGACACCCCTGCGCACACTACTTCGAGGGAAACCGCCATGATCCGCATTCGTTGCTCTGCGTCCAACACCGTCGCGCTGATGAAAGAGGCGATGAAAGCCCCACCGGGGCACCGCTCAACCACACCGTCAAAGCAGGGTCACAAACACGCTGCCGACAATACGCCACAGAAGCATTGAGGCCCAGCGCGGCCCGTAGATACCATCTCTCCCATACCGCCACAAGCGGTGTTTTTTACACCGTTTGTGGCCTGTATTCCGTTTGATTCTTGATCACACCAAAGCAGATATGCACCAACTTACGCATGGCAGCACCGATGGTCTGCATGCGGTTTTTACCGTTGGCCAATAGTCGTTCTTTCATCGCTGAGACATCCGGGTTGTACTGGCTGGCGCATCCGGCCGCCATGTACAGCTTCGCTCTCACTGAGGCCGGGCCCCGCTTACTCAGCGCACTGCGTCCTCGAAACACCCCCGATTCCACCTGGGTAGGAATCAGGCCAAGATAAGCCGCCACCTGTTTGGCGCCAGTGAAATCCCGGCTATGGATCACCGACAACATCAGGCGGCTGACGACCTTTCCCACGCCGGGGATACTCTCCAACAAGGCCTTGTCATGCTTGAGCCCAGGGTGGCGATCAATGTGGTCGTCGATGTCCTCTTCGATACGGCGTTTCGCCTTTTCCAGCTCGCTGAGCATGGTGTGGATAGAGTCTAAAACCGTCTGCGATGCAGGGCGGAGTTCCGCCTTCTCCAAGCGGTTGGATTCTCGCTGGTAATCCACTTCCAGTGCTTCCAGACGGGCAATCAGCGCCTTCAACTCACGGATTTCCAGCGGCTCGGGCTGCCAGAGGGCAGGGTCGCGTTCAGCGCCAAAGCGGGCAATGATCAAACTATCTTGCTTATCCGTTTTGTGGGTATTGCCCAGGCTGTGGGCGTAGGCTTTGATGTGGGCCGGGTTGACCACCGCAACCCGAAAGCCGGCATCGTGTAAGGTGAGGGCGAGCTGCTCATGGTAAATCCCAGTCGCTTCCATCACCACCAGAATCTGTGCGGGCTCAAGCTTTAAGGTCTTGGGCAACCATTGGCACAGTGCTTGATGGCCTTTATTGTCATTGGCCATCACTTTGGTCTTCACCTTCAAAGTGGTGTGATCACGAAGCCACAGGCAATCCAGCTTGGCCTTGCTCACATCGATCCCAACAACGTCTGTCATCTTTCCAACTCCCCTTGTCCATGCAGCGTCACCGGCCCTAGCGCCGGGCGCTTGGATACCATTCAATGTCAAAGATGAGGGGCCGGGAGGATAATCTACGTCGCAGCTTCGAGAGCTAAGGGCGGACACATCCTCTAAACCCGGCCAGTAAGCAACGGGAAGCTAACCCGTCACTTTGGAGAGATACAAGGGCGGACACCGCATTTGTGTCCGCCGCGTCCATGCAGGCCATCCCCCGGGATTCACTGCGGCATCGGCAAGATGCCGCAATCACGCAGGCGGGCGAGGGAGTAGCTCGGTGTAGGCGGCACCTTCATGGCGTACAGAAACGGCGATGTACGCCCCTCGCGCTATGGTTGTTGGGTTTGCCAACCCAACCTACCGCCTATGGTGATCTTAAATGGTGGACAGGTAACGCTCTGTCCACCCTACCCCAAAGCCCAGCGTAGATACCATCTCTCCCATACCGCCACAAGCGGTGTTTTTTACACCGTTTGTGGCCTGTATTCCGTTTGATTCTTGATCACACCAAAGCAGATATGCACCAACTTACGCATGGCAGCACCGATGGTCTGCATGCGGTTTTTACCGTTGGCCAATAGTCGTTCTTTCATCGCTGAGACATCCGGGTTGTACTGGCTGGCGCATACGGCCGCCATGTACAGCTTCGCTCTCACTGAGGCCGGGCCCCGCTTACTCAGCGCACTGCGTCCTCGAAACACCCCCGATTCCACCTGGGTAGGAATCAGGCCAAGATAAGCCGCCACCTGTTTGGCGCCAGTGAAATTCCGACTATGGATCACCGACAGCATCAGGCGGCTGACGACCTTTCCCACGCCGGGGATACTCTCCAACAAGGCCTTGTCATGCTTGAGCCCAGGGTGGCGATCAATGTGGTCGTCGATGTCCTCTTCGATACGGCGTTTCGCCTTCTCCAGCTCGCTGAGCATGGTGTGGATAGAGTCTAAAACCGTCTGCGATGCAGGGCGGAGTTCCGCCTTCTCCAAGCGGTTGCATTCTCGCTGGTAATCCACTTCCAGTGCTTCCAGGCGGGCAATCAGCGCCTTCAGCTCACGGATTTCCAGCGGCTCGGGCTGCCAGAGGGCAGGGTCGCGTTCAGCGCCAAAGCGGGCAATGATTAAACTATCTTGCTTATCCGTTTTGTGGGTATTGCCCAGGCTGTGGGCGTAGGCTTTGATGTGGGCCGGGTTGACCACCGCAACCCGAAAGCCGGCATCGTGTAAGGTGAGGGCGAGCTGCTCATGGTAAATCCCAGTCGCTTCCATCACCACCAGAATCTGTGCGGGCTCAAGCTTTAAGGTCTTGGGCAACCATTGGCACAGTGCTTGATGGCCTTTATTGTCATTGGCCATCACTTTGGTCTTCACCTTCAAAGTGGTGTGATCACGAAGCCACAGGCAATCCAGCTTGGCCTTGCTCACATCGATCCCAACAACGTCTGTCATCTTTCCAACTCCCCTTGTCCATGCAGCGTCACCGGCCCTAGCGCCGGGCGCTTGGATACCATTCAATGTCAAAGATGAGGGGCCGGGAGGATAATCTACGTCGCAGCTTCAAGAGCTAAGGGCGGACACATCCTCTAAACCCGGCCAGTAAGCAACGGGAAGCTAACCCGTCACTTTGGAGAGATACAAGGACGGACATCGCTTTTATGTCCGCCGAACCGGGAATCAGATAATTAAGGGGAGCAGGCGGGAGCCGAGCGGCCCCCGGGAGGGGCTTACTTTTTCTTACGAACGTAGAGCACTAGGGAGTGGTCGACCAGCTCGTAACCATATTTCTTGGCAATCTCGTGCTGGCGTTTTTCGATAACTTCGTCGGTGAATTCGACGATTTCATTGGTATCCACACACACCATATGGTCGTGATGCTCTCCGCCAGCCAATTCAAATACGGCGTGCCCGGTATCGAACTGATGACGAATAACCAGACCGGCGGCCTCAAATTGAGTCAGAACGCGATACACGGTAGCCAGGCCGGTGTTGTCGCCGGTCTCCATCAGGGTCCGGTATACGTCCTCCGCGCTGAGGTGCTGGCCGTCGGCATTGGCGCTTTCCAGTAGTTGCAGAATCTTAACCCTGGGTAGCGTTACCTTGAGGCCGGCATCGCGAAGTTCCTGATTTTCCGCTGACATTGTCTGAGTTCTCCTGTGTAGAGCGTATCTCATTGCTTTTAATCTGGCCCGATGCGCCCATGATGCACTCCTTCGCCCCGCTGGGGAAGCTTTGCAAAGCACGTGGGACGCGGCGTTGGGCCGTGTAGGTGGATGATGCCACAGCTAGGTGACGGGGTGTATGCAAATACGCAGGAATCACCCGATTGGTTTGTCTCCGGTTTAGCTCTTTACGCCCCGCTCTGAGGCCCAAAATACGCCTTCCAACTTGGCCACACCGGCTTTGCGGGCCGCCACAGCCAATTGCTTGGCCCGGCGCTCGCCGTAGTGTTTGATGGCAAAGGTCGCCTTCTCAAAACTGTTTTTACCGGTGGGCCAGTGAGCCTCCCAGTACCATAGTTCTTTTACGCAACCGTCTTTGAGCTTGTAGCGCTTGGCATAGCGGTAAACGCCGGTAATGCCGGACTTATTGTGCCGACGCCGCGCGGTACAAAACTGCTTGCGGGTTGTGGGTGGGTAAGTGCTAACAATATCGTCGCGGTAGGCCTTAGCCGCATTCAATGCTTTGCGTTTGCCTCCCCAAGTCTTATCGGGAAAGTTTTTAACGATTTGCTTGTTTTGTCGCCTTAAACTGACCCGCCAGGCGTGGGTGCGGTGCAATTCGTCATCAATGCGCGAAATGCCGTACATCGCTTTACTTTTTGGCATCTGAGATATTCGCGTTCGAAAAGCTATCCTTGCAGTTGGGTTAGATTGCCGTCACTACGACACATAAGTACGTTTTGTGGATAATAGCGAAAACCGTGAACGCTGTCACAATTTTAACTTCAGTATGGTAAAAGGCGAGCCTTTATTCAACTCGCCTTGCAGGCGGTTTCACTCGGTTACATAGGGGTTATCCTGCATCGGCTCCAAAACGCCCGCCTCTACCAACTGCTCTATTTCGCTGTCACTAAGCGCCAAAAGCTGCCGGGCAATTTCCCGGGTGTGCTGGCCCTGCAGCGGTGCAGGACGAATTTCTGGATCGGGGAACTCGCTAACGCTAACCGGACCGTTCTCGGTTTGCAATCGTACCGGGAAGCCGGGCTGGTCAAACTCTCTGAAGAAGCCACGGGCGTTGAGCTGGGGGTTGGTCCCAAAGTCGCTGAGTCGCAGCATGCTGGCTGCGGCGATACCGACAGACTGAAGTGTGGTCATCACCTCGTCGGGACTCCGTTCTGACGTCCACGCCGTCACCGCCCCTTCGATCAATTCCCGGTGTTGCAAGCGGCCGGCCACCGTTGCATAGCTCTCGTCCTGGGCGAGATCCTCCCGGCCTATCGCCTGACACAATTGCTGCCACTGGGTATTGCCACGCACCTCGATGACACACCACATGTCATCCCCGGCACAGGGAAAGACGCCACCGGGAGCGTCAAACTCCAACTCGTTACCCATGGGCCGCAAGCTGCCGGGCTCAAGAGATTCTCTGATTATGGGCGTAGACAGCGCGGTGAGGATGGTTTCCGCCTGGGACACCACCACCTTGCCACCACGGCCGGTCCGCTCCCGGCGGATCAACGCCGCCAGTATCGCGGTGTCGGCCACCCTGGCGGCAAAGTGATCCGGGAAGATTGTGATGCTGTCGCTGTGGCTGCCCTCTTGCTCGGGATAGCTCCACAGCCCAGTCAGCCCGGAGGAGGCCCGTACCAGTGGGCCGTAACCCATACTCTTGGCCAAGGGCCCGGTGTTACCCAGGGCACTGCTTTCCAGCAACACGATGCCGGGGTTGAGTTCCGCGAGCGTGTCGTAACCGATACCCAGAGATTCCATGGTGCCGGGCTTGAAGTTGGACAACACAATATCGGCCTTTGCCACCAGGCGCTTAAAGATGGCGATGCCTTCTGGGTCACGCAGGTTAAGTCCCAGAGAGCGTTTATTGCGGGAGCCCTGGGAGAAGGACTGACTGATGGCCACCTTGCCGTTGGTCTGACGCAAGCCATCGGGGAAGGCGGTGTTTTCCACTTTGATCACATCGGCGCCCTGGTCGGCAAACAAGCGACCGGCCTCGGCACCGGCGACGATGACACCCAGGTCGAGCACCCGGATACCAGCCAGGGGGCGTGGGTCGACATCGGGCTGGCGCTGAGCGGCCGGACGCGCCTCCAGCGCAGCAAACACGGCGTCGGTATCGGCCCCCAACTCCGGGGCGGGCTGACGGATTCCCATCCGCTGGCTATCCACCTCGACATAGCCGCTGGGTACTTTGGCGGTGCTGCCGCCCACGTCTAGATCGGTAAAGGCGCCCCGGGCATTGAAGTGGGTGTTGCTCAACACTTGCTGTGGGGTCGACACCGCGGCGATCGGGATGCCACGACGCTGTCCTTCCGCCACCAACTCGTCGCCGCTTTTGTCGGCAAACAGCTCGGCAATCAACGCGTTGATCTCTCTGATCGCCTTAAAGCGTTTGTTGATATTGCCGTACTCAGGGTCGGTAAAAGGATGGTCGTCACCGAGCCAACCGCACATGCCCTGCCACTGCCTTGGATTCAAAATACAGATGCGCACGTGGCCATCGGCGCAGGGAAAAATGGGGTAAAGAAAGCCTTTTGGCGGGCGTCCGTAAGGCGCCATTTCCGAGGCCGAACGACCGGCGGCGGCGCTGCCGGTGACCCCCAGGCCGGGATCGAGAATTTGTGCAGTGGCTTCCAGTAGCGAAAAGTCCATGGTGTTGCCAGCACCGGTTTTGAGTTTGCGCCAGTAGGCCAGTAGCGCCACCCAGGCAGCCTGAATAGCGGTACTTTCCAGCGCCAGGTCGCCGGGGGGCAGCAGCGGTCTGTTGCCGTCGATACCGGAGCGTGCCAGTACCCCGCCCAGAGCATAAAACACCGCATTACTGCCCTGGTAATTCCGGTAGGGACCGCTTTGGCCAAAATCGCTGATCGACAACACCACTAGATCCGGCCGGCGCTCGCGCAAGACCTCTGGCGCCAGACCCAGGGCCGCCATGTCGCCGGGGCGGGCGGAATCGATCACGATGTCACTGGCAGCCACCAAGTCGAGAAAGCGCTGTTTGTCGGCTGCGGCGGTCAAATCCAACACCACGCTGCGCTTGTTGGCATTGTGGGTAGCAAAATACAGGCTCTGCTCCCCTGAAAACGGCGGCAACTGCCGTGACTTGGCTCCCGAGGGTGGTTCAACCAGAATCACCTCAGCGCCGAGATCCGCGAGAAAGCGGCCACACATCTCGGCTTTGCCATCGGCCAGATCGACAACCCGAAGGCCGGCCAAAGGCAGATCAGTCACAACATGTTGATCCATTGTTTTATTCTCCAATTGGTGTGTCTCGTTATCATCGCTATCGGCGTGTGGCGCCCGCTGCCAGGCACCCCAACCATTTAATTAATCAACCAATTAAAAATTATAGCTCAAATTTAAACGCGGTACAGTGATCCCGCCGCAGACAGGGCGCGACAGGACCCAGGCAGGCGTCCCGGGATATACTCATCGCCGCGACGGGTAGAATTCAACCAGCAGTTAAATAAAGGCCCGCAAATCCTCCAAAAACCGCTCTGTTTGGTCGTGGTGCAACCAGTGGCCGGCATTGTCGTAATGGATAATTTGGGCGTCTTTAAAATGCTCAAATCGCCCGTTTTTCACCGGTGACTCAAACTCACTCTCATTCCCCCAGAAGATTAAGGTAGGGCATTCCACCTCTTCGATCAGCTCCCGGAGGGCCTCCTCGCCAATGTCCATTGGGCTCATTTGGCGGCAGTAGTTGTCAAACTTCCAGCTGTAGGTGCCGTCCTCGTTTTGACTGATACCGTGAATGGTGAGGTGGCGAGCCTGCTCATCGCTCAAGTGGCGGTTTTTTTCCTGCATCCGCGACAGCGCTTCTTCAATGGACTCGTAGCGGCGCGGACAGCGAGATGACAGCGATTGGCGGGACTGGATCCAGTCCAGCATTTTTTCTTTGTAGCTGCGATTGTAGTGGCCGCGAATAAACGTCGGGCTCATCGGCATGCCTTCCACCAACACCAGTTTGCGCACATTCTCGGGGTAGACGGCGGTGTAACGCAGGGCAATATTGCCCCCCATGGAATGGGCAACAACCGTGGCCGGCGCCAAGTTTTTTTGATCGATCAATTGGTGCAGGTCACAGAGGTAGGCATCGAAGCTGTAATAACCGTCACGGGACCAGGCGCTATCGCCGTGCCCCCTTAGGTCAGGCGCAATCACATGCCAGTCGTGGCGCAGCTCCCGAGCGACCCAATCCCAATTGCGGCAGTGATCCTGGCCACCGTGCAAAAGGATAAGTGGCGGCGCACCGTGATTGCCCCAGTCCACATAGTGAAGGCGCAAGCGTTGCGAGTAATAGGTGTGGGACGCGGGCCCCAGTGAATCCATACCCGTTGACGTCATAGTGGGCTTCTCCTTAACCATCGTGCGGTGATGATAGCATCACCGAGACGTCAGGCGTTCACTGCAACGCCGAGATCCCCGCAGCGGCAGGAGTCAGGGCGTCAAAATACTGAGGGCGCGGCGCTCAAAACCATTCGATGGCGTCGCCGGCGGGATAACTCTACCCTGCAGACTATCTCTGATTGTCTGCAGGGCGGTGATCCTGGCATAGCGTTTGTGGTTAGCGGCAATGCAATGCCAAGGCACTGGCTGCTGGGTTGTCGCCAGCATATCGTTGTAGGCCTGTTGGTACTCGTCGTGTAAAACGTGGCTATCCAGATCTGCGGTAGTCAACTTCCAGGCCTTCTCGGGGTTATTGAGGCGCTTTAGCAGGCGTTGACGCTGCTCTTCTTTGTCGATGTAGAGCAGGACCTTGATCACGATCACACCGTCATCAATCAGCGCTTGCTCCAGGTGGCGGATTTCCCGGGCGGCGCGCTGCCAGTCGGTCAGCCCACACTCCACCCGCTCCACCAACATCCGGCCATACCAGGAGCGGTCAAAGATACACCAGCGACCGGCCTGCGGGAGTCGCGACCAAAAACGCTGTAAATAGTGTTGTCCGCGCTCCACCCTCGAGGGTGGACCGATAGCGTGAACACGCACCCCCCTGGGGTCCATATGCCTGACCAGGCGCCTTATTAATCCGCCTTTGCCCGCTGCATCCGGCCCCTCCAGCAGCAACACCACACGCTTGCCGCAACGGTAGGTGCCCAGCTGCAATTGCATCAACTCCAGTTGCAGCCCACCCAGCATCGCTTGATAGTCGCTCTCACCGAGTTTGGGGTGCGACAAGCTCCCCACGTCGCTATCGACTTTGCTCTGACCCATTGGCCTCACGCCCCCTGTGACTGCCCGCACCTGTATCAAAGTGTTTGCCGGGAAAGTAAACCGGATTCTGGATTCAACCGTAATAGTTCCCGTGATTAATAAAACGGATGACGACCATGATATCTCCTGAGGCCAGAGCGGTACATGACGCCCTCCTAGCGGCGGGTCTGGAAACACCAATGCGTGAAGCCAGCAGCACCGGCGAACTCAGCGCGGAGCAGAAAAAACAACGTATCACTGACATGATGACCGGCGTTGTGGAGACCTTGGGCTTGGATCTTACCGACGATAGCCTCTGCGACACGCCATCTCGCATCGCCAAAATGTATGTTGATGAGATATTTTGTGGTCTGGATTACCGCAACTTTCCCAAGATCACCAACATAGACAACAAAATGCGTGTCGAGGAAATGGTCAAAGTCCGGGGTGTGAGTGTGACCAGCACTTGTGAACACCACTTTGTCACCATTGATGGCGAAGCGTCGGTGGCCTACATCCCCAAAGACAAAGTCATTGGACTGTCCAAGATTAACCGGATAGTGCGCTTCTTTGCACAACGCCCCCAGGTTCAGGAGCGCCTCACTCAGCAAGTGCTTATTGCCCTGCAAACCTTGTTGGAAACAGATGACGTGGCGGTGACGATTGACGCTGTCCACTACTGCGTTAAGAGCCGCGGTGTTATGGACACCAATTCCCGCACCCAGACAACCTCCTTGGGCGGCAGCTTTAAAACTGACGCCAGAACCCGCCACGAGTTTTTACTTCAGGGAGTCGCTTAAAGCGACTCTTCCTCAATCGGCTCCAGTCTGATTTTCATGGCTTCCGCGCTGGAGGGTGGCAGCCCCATCATCTCGTCGTAGGGGCTTTTGTGAAGCAAGTATTGCTCTATACACCCCTTGCTGGTCAGTAATTTTCTCAACGCTATAAGCTGACGACTACAGAGGGGTTTGCCGTCATCACTGTAGATACTCCTCGACCCCCACTCGCCCTCCGCACTCAGGGTATACAGTCCCCCTTCGTGGGCGTGAATATGGACTTCTCGTACCGCTTCTTTTGCCAAGTCGGCTAGGCGAATACCGGGCATGTTGCGTTTCCCACCGCTAGTTTAGCTTGCTGTGTGGAGATATACGCATCCCTTCAGGCTTTGGTGCACTGGAGGCTCCATCGGGGTACCATGCTGCGCATCGCAACAGGCTCGGCACAAGCCAATTTTCAAAGGACCTGCTATGACACTACAACTTAAAGATGCGTTGTTCTCTGTCGAGGATGGCGTCGCCCGTCTGTCACTCAATCGCGACGATGTTCGCAATGCCCTCACTGGCACACACCTGGTGGAAGACATCTGTCAGGCCGTGCAGTGGTGTAACGACAATACCGATATCCGCTGCCTGATTATTGCCGCCGAGGGCAAGGCCTTTAGCGCCGGTGGCAATATCAAGGAAATGCGCGATCGCGGAGGAATGTTTGGTGGCTCTACCAGCGAAATCAGCCGCCAATACCGCGCCGGCATTCAACGTATGAGCCGGGCGGTGTTTAATGCCGAAGTGGTCACCATTGCCGCCATCAACGGCCCCGCTGTAGGCGCCGGCTTTGATCTTTGCTGTATGTGTGACTTCCGAATCGCCGCAGACTCGGCGCGCTTTGGTGAGACCTTTATCAATCTGGGGATTATCCCCGGCGATGGCGGCGCCTGGTTTTTGCAGCGCTTGGTGGGTTATCAACGGGCGGCGGAACTCACGTTGTCGGGGCGTGTGTTTGACGCCGCAGAGGCGGAACAATTGGGGCTGCTTTTAGAGAGAGTCGCCGACGACGAACTCGACGCCGCGGCAGACAAACTGGCGCGCTCCTACGCCAGTAAACCTCCTATCGCGCTGCGACAAACCAAACGCCTGATGAAAACAGCCCAGCGGCAGGAGCTGGGTGACTTCCTGGACCTGTGCGCCGACGTGCAGGCCCAGTGCCACCACAGCGACGACCACCACGAGGCAGTCAGCGCGTTTCTGGAAAAGCGCCCAGGCGTTTTTACAGGCAAATAAAAGCCGGCTAGAAGCCGGCCACGGTCATTGTGCTAGGTCCGATTTTGGGGCGGATTAATGACTGCCGGCTTAAGACACCGGCAGCACTTCGATGCGGTCAACGACCCCTTCCTGCTCGTCAAACACCTCCATCACCACTTTAAAGCCCCAGAGGCGGCTAAGGTGCTTGAGCACTTCCTTGGCGTCATCGGTCAGGGGGCGCTCCCGCAAACGGTTGTAGCGCAGCACCAGTGAGCGGTCACCCATGTGGTCATAGCGATAGATCTGAATATCCGGCACCAGGATATCGCGGTTGTATTGCCGCGACAGCATACGCCGGACATCCTTGTAGCCGTCTTCGTTATGAATGGCCTCCACCTTCAAGTGGTCTTCCTTGTGGCGGTCGGCGATGGCAAACAGATGGAACTCCCGAATCAATTTGGGCGACAGGTACTGGGCGATAAAGGATTCGTCCTTGTAATTGCGCATAGCAAAGTCCAGCACTTCCCGCCAGTCGCGGTCGACCAGATCGGGGAAAAAGGCCCGGTCCTCGTCATCCGGCTCTTCGCAGATGCGGCGGATATCCTTCATCATCGCAAAGCCCAGGGCGTAGGGATTGATGCCGCTGTAGGCAGGATGATCGTAGCCCGGCTGCATCACCACATTGGTATGGGACTGCAGCACTTCAAACATAAAGCCGTCGTCGACCAAACCCCGGTCGTACATGGTGTTAAGCAGGGTGTAGTGCCAGAAGGTCGCCCAGCCCTCGTTCATGACCTTGGTCAGCATTTGGGGATAAAAATACTGGGCCAGTTTGCGCACAATACGCACGATTTCCCGCTGCCAGGTTTCCAGCTTGGGTGAAAACTTTTCGATAAAGTACAGCAGGTTTTCCTGGGGCTCCTCGGGAAAACGTACCTGCTCTTTAGCTGCGCCATCGCTGGCTTTTTCACTAGCCCGGGGCAGTGTCCGCCAAATCTCGTCGTACTGCTTTCTGGCGTGCTCGGCGCGCTCAAATTGGCGCTGGCGCTCTTCCGCTGCCGATAGTGGCGAGGGACGGTGGTAGCGATCGACACCGTGGTCCATCAATGCGTGACAGGCATCGATAGTCTCTTCGACTTTGTCGACGCCGTACTTCTGCTCGCATTCAAAAATATATTTGCGGGCGAACACCATGTAATCAACGATGGCATCCGCACTGGTCCACTGCTTGAACAGGTAATTGTTCTTAAAGAAGGAGTTATGTCCGTAACAGGCATGGGCAATAACCAGGGCCTGCATGGGCATGCTGTTGTCTTCCATCAGGTAGGCGATACAGGGATCAGAGTTAATCACCAGCTCGTAGGCCAACCCCCGCATGCCGCGACGATAGGACTCCTCGTTGCGGATAAACTCCTTGCCATAACTCCAGTGGGTGTAGCTGATAGGCAGGCCCACCGACGCGTAGGCATCCAGCATCTGCTCCGACGCAATCACTTCGATCTGGTTGGGATACGTATCCAGACCATACTCTTTGGCAATGGCGCCAATTTCCTTGTCGTAGGTGCGAAGCAGATCAAAATCCCAATCGCCACCCCGGGACAAGACCCGGTCTCGGGTTTCTGTCATGCCACCTCCCGGTGGAAAAGATCGCGCAGCACCGGGTACACATCGGAGCGATGCATCACCGTGCGCATAGCAAAATTGATGTCGTTAATCTGACTGTAAGCGGCACCCAGCGGGGTAATCGTGCTGGGGCTGTCCGGCACTTCCACGTAAGAGAAGTAGCGGCACAGCGGCAGAATATCCTTGCTCAATCGCGCCGCACTGCGCTGGGGATCGCTGCCAAAGGCATCCCCGTCGGACACTTGGGCGCCGTAGATATTCCACTCATCGGGGGAGTAGCGGTCGCTGATAATTTCCAGCATCAAATTCAGCGCCGACATCACCACAGTACCGCCAGTTTGGGGATCGTGAAAAAAGGCTTCTTCGTCGACTTCCTCGGCGTTTGAGGTGTGGCGAATAAAGATCAGGTCAACGTGCTCGTATTTGCGACTTAAAAACAAGTACAGCAAGGTAAAGAAACGCTTAGCCAGATCTTTTTTCTGCTCCGACATGGACGCCGACACATCCATCAAGCAGAACATCACTGCCCGGCTGATGGGTTTGGGTTCTTTTACCTTATGGCGGAAACGCAGGTCGTATTCATCGAGAAAAGGAATACGCTCGATACGTGCTTTCAGCGCATCGATGTCTTCCTGGGGAGCGCCACTTTCTTCCAGCTCTTTAAGTTCTCGCTTCAGTGGTGCCACCAGGGCAATCTTCCGCGCCATGGCGTTTTCCAGGGAGCGGCGCACTGACAGATTGGCGGGCACGCCACTGGGGGTATAACCGGCCCGGCGCATGGTGAACTGCTTGGCGTCTCCCAGCACATTGCGCTCGAGATTCGGCAGCTCCAAGTCGTCAAAGAAGAGGTTCATAAACTCATCTTTGGACAGGGTAAACATGAAGTTATCCTGGCCGTCGCCACCGTCACCACCGCCGCCGTCGCCACTGCCACCCCCGCCGCCAGCGGGAGGTTTGGCAATTAAATCACCCGGCGAAAAGCTGTGGTTGCCGGGGTGAACCATCTCCCGATCACCACCCTGGCCAATGCGAAACTTGGGCTCGGAGATATCCTTAACCGGAATCCCCACTTCGCCCCCACGGGCCATATCGGTGATGGAACGCTCGGCCACCATATCGGATACCGCGCGCTTAAGTTGCTGTTTGTAGCGCCTGATAAATCGTTGGCGGTTGGTAGCGTTCTTGTTTCGATCATTCAGGCGGCGATCGATAATAATCGACATGCTTCGCCCCTTTTCAGTCTGTGTATGTCAAAGCGTTCACGAAAAGGCGGGCCGGGTGAGCGGCCCGCATCGGTACTACCCCGCTTTGCGAACTCGCAGGTACCACTCGGAAAGCAGCCGTACCTGTTTGGGGGTATAACCTTTTTCCACCATGCGAGTAACAAAGTTTTCGTGTTTTTGGCGATCTTCCGCCGAGGCTTTGGCGTTGAAGGAAATGACCGGCAACAACTCTTCGGTGCTGGAGAACATTTTCTTCTCGATCACTTCGCGCAACTTCTCGTAGCTGGTCCAGGCGGGATTGCGGCCCTCGTTTTGAGCCCGGGCCCGCAGCACGAAGTTGACGATCTCGTTGCGGAAGTCTTTGGGGTTGGCAATCCCCGCTGGCTTCTCGATTTTCTCCAGTTCGCCGTTGAGCATGGCGCGGTCGAAAATCGCCCCGGTTTCGGGATCGCGATAGTCCTCGTCCTGAATCCAGTAGTCGGCAAACGTGACGTAGCGGTCGAAAATATTCTGACCGTACTCGGAGTAGGACTCCAGGTAGGCAGTCTGAATTTCCTTGCCGACAAACTCGGCGTAGCGCACCGCCAGCCAGCCCTTGATGAACTCGAGGTAACGGCGCTGCTCTTCCTCCGGCAACTGCTCCCGCATAATGCGCTGTTCCAGCACATACATCAGGTGCACTGGGTTGGCGGCAATTTCCGAGTTGTCGTAATTGAAGACCGCGGACAATACTTTAAAGGCAAAGCGCGTGGACATGCCGTCCATGCCCTCGTCGATGCCGGCGTAGTCGCGGTACTCCTGGTAAGACTTGGCCGCGGGATCGGTATCTTTCAAGGACTCGCCATCGTAGACCCGCATCTTGGAATAAATGCTGGAATTCTCCGGCTCCTTGAGCCGTGACAATACCGAGAATTGCGCCAACATCTCCAGTGTACCCGGCGCACAGGGCGCGTCGGCCAGCGAGCTGTTGCGCAATAGTTTCTCGTAAATTTTAACCTCTTCAGAAACCTGCAAGCAGTAGGGCACCTTGACGATATACACCCGGTCAAGGAACGCCTCATTGTGCTTGTTATTCCTGAAGGCCTGCCACTCCGACTCGTTGGAGTGGGCGAGAATCACACCCTGAAAAGGAATTGCCGAGAAGCCCTCGGTGCCCTTGTAGTTACCCTCCTGAGTCGCGGTCAGCAGGGGGTGCAACATTTTGATGGGCGCCTTGAACATCTCCACAAATTCCAACATCCCCTGGTTGGCCAGACACAGGCCACCGGAGTAGGAATAGGCATCGGGATCGTCCTGGGCGTAGGACTCCAGTTTGCGGATGTCCACCTTGCCCACCAGAGTCGATATATCCTGGTTGTTCTCATCGCCTGGCTCGGTCTTGGTCACCGCGACCTGCTTGAGTACCGAGGGCTGCACCCGGACCACTTTAAAGCGAGTCAGGTCACCTTCATATTCTTCCAAGCGCTTGATGGCCCAGGGCGAGGCAATGCCGGTCAGGTAGCGGCGGGGGATGCCGTATTCCTCTTCAAGCTGTCGACCGTCCCGCTCGGGGTCGAATAATCCCAGCGGCGATTCGTTGATGGGCGAGTCCTTCAAAGCATAGATCGGGTACTCTTCCATTAGTTTTTTCAATCGCTCGGCGATGGAGGATTTACCGCCCCCCACCGGGCCCAGCAGATAGAGAACCTGTTTCTTTTCCTCGAGCCCTTGGGCGGCATGTTTAAAGAATGCCACGATCTGTGAGATGACGTCTTCCATCCCATAGAACTCGGCAAAGGCCGGATAGCGAGGTATCAAGCGGTTGGAAAAAATCCGGGATAAACGTGGGTCGGTACGGGTATCAATTAACTCGGGTTCGCCGATAGCTGCGAGCATGCGTTCGGCGGGAGTCGCGTAAGCGAGGGGGTCATTCCGGCAAAGTTCGAGATAGTCCATTAAGGACATCTCTTCATCTTTTGCCTTCAGATATTGCTCACGGACATTCTCAAGTAAGCCCATTTCTGCAATCTCCTTCTGTGCTGCGACGCTTTGAACTGGCAGGTGTCAGCATCCGGTGATGCTTCACATGCAGCGTTTAAGTGCCTGCCATTTCACTCTACTCCGATACGCCCCGACCATCCAGTTAGATTGTTAGCAATTCTGTAATAAATTTGAACTACCACCCAACGATCGGTCGTCACATCCCTGCCGGTAGAGCTCCTTATTCACTTCGTTAAAGTACAAAATTCAAAGCCAAAATCAAAAGCGCCAGCAGAGTCACTCAGTGGCGGATTCTTGACGCCTCGCAGACTGTTCTGCAAGACACGCGCCATAGTGCGTTAACAACCATACTGCGAATCGCGGCGCAAACTTCCTATATTGGATTTTACTTACCGCAACAACAGATCTGCGCTGGGCGCCCGAAGACTTTGACAAGGCGCGGGAGGAAAATACTTATCAGCACAATGGATAATGTGGATTAGCGCTCTATCTGGCCCAAATTGGCGTGAATCACCGAGCCGGAAATGACCGGATTTTCGGCGCAGAATTGCAGGCAGCGGGCAATTTCGTCCGGATCGATCAGTCGCTGATGGGACACGTTGGCGGTGATGGCTGCGATGACCTCTGGATCATTATTGATATGGCCCCTTAGCATCTCAGTGTCGGTAAACCCCGGGCACACGCAGGCGCTGTGGATGCCCCGGCCGGCGAGGTCCTGCACGGTGGAGCGCATCAACCCCACCAGGCCGTGCTTGCTGGCAATGTAAGAGGCGCAACCACTGACGGCTTTCTCGGCCAAGGTCGAGCCCACGTAGAGAATAGCCGAGCCCTCCGGCAGGTGGGGAATCAGCAATCGGTTTAGCTCCTGGGGCGCCACCAGATTAATCTGCAAGACGTCGCGAAAGGCGTCGCCTTCCAGATCGGCCACAGTATCGCCATCCTGGCGCGCGGCGTTGTGGACAAGCACCACCTGTTCGGCGTCAGCCACGGCATCCAACAAAGCGCTCTGGCAGCCGGCAAGCCAATCCTGCTCCAGCATATCCACCGGTATTTGCTGTGCGCCCGCCAGGTCTATTGGCTTGCGCGACAGATTCACCACCCGATAGTACGCCTCACTAAAACGCTGGGCGGTGGCGCGACCAATGCCCTTGCTGCCGCCCGTAATGATTAGGACTTTACTCATCGATTCCATTGCTCCGCATGTTTTGCCGAACCAAACAGCTAGGCTCTTACCCAGGTCGCCGAGCCCGACTGACCGGGGCCTGAAGAGACCTGCATGGTCAGCTCGCTGATTTCGTTACCCTCCACAAAGGGCGCATCTTCCACCAGCTTTTCTAACAGGTAGCGGGCAAACTCCTCAACGGTGGTATTGCGCAGCGGGAGGATCAGGGTATCGCCGCGTAGAAAGCGCAAAGTCTCGCCGTTGAAATGAGCCAGCACCTCGCCGTCAACCTCTTCCAACGTCATGTAGGGCGAGGCATTGGGCAAGATCGTGTATTCGTCCAGCGTCTCGCACAGAGCGCGCAGCCGCTTTTTGATCTCCACATAGCTGAAGCACATACCGTTGTCGCCCACATCCGCCGTCAGCAACAGGCTGACTTTGAAATTGTGGCCGTGAAGACGTTCACGTTCAGTAGCAGAAAAGATGGTGAAGTGGGCGGCGGAAAACTTGACGTCTTCCTTACTGATTTCGATCCGTGTGTGCTTCTTAAAGGGCATATGAGCCTGTCCAGTGCCTTCGGCGCGCCCCGCCGCACCATATTGGTGCAACGCGCTGCCTGCTATTGTTGTAGTACTGCGAGAATCCGCTCCAGAGCCGCCGCCTCATCTAAGCCATCGAGGTCCACCACCCTGTCAGCGTACTGTTGGTACAGGGGGCAACGCTCGTCAAATAGCCCCTGAATATCTGCGTCCTGTTGCCGCCGGGCAATCCCGCGCTGAGCAAAATTATCCAAGCGCTGACTCAACGCGTCGAGTCCCAGCCGCAGCCAAAGCCTGGGGCCAAAGCCTCCGAGGTGCTCCATCGCTCGATCACTGTAAACAACGCTGCCCCCAGTGGCCACCACCTGAGCCGTAAAATCCTGCGTCAAAATGGCGCTCTCCTCCCAACGGACCAGAGCATCAAAGCCAGCCTGATCGACGATGGTTTGGAGGGAGCAACCCGCCGCGTCCTCGATCAGCCGATCGGTATCCACAAAAGGCATAATGAGCCGCTGCGACAACAGACGCCCCAGCGTAGACTTGCCCACGCCAGGCATGCCAATGAGGATAACAGCGGTTTTATAGGGGCTCATGGTGCAAACGGATCACAGACTGGGCATCAAAGCATCAAATTGCCACAGCGCTCGGCACAAAGAAAGCCAGTCACTGATTCAACTTCCACCCAAACGAAAGAAGGGGCCACCGGCCCCTTCTGACGACAACTCCCGGTAAGAGAGCAAGTCAATCAATCCTGGAACAGTTCCAGAATAGATGAGAAATCCCGGGGACCGTTGCCCTTGCCGGCAAAGGACGCATACAGGCTGCGGGCCAAGGCACCCATGGGTACCGAGCTTTGGGTGGCCAGACTGTTTTCCATCGCCAAGCCCAAATCTTTGAGCATCAATTGCACCATAAAGCCTGGCTGGTAGTCGTTGCTGGCCGGGGTGCCGGGCATCACGCCAGGGTAGGGATTGTAGTTCTCCAGCGACCAGTTTTTACCGGAGCTGTTGAGCATGATCTCCGACAGCACCTTGGGGTCGAGGCCGTTGTTGGCACCCAGCTGCAAGGCTTCAGCCGTGCCGATCATATGCACTGCCAGCAGCATGTTGTTACAGATTTTGGCGATCTGCCCCGCACCGTGGTCGCCGGCGTGGAAGATATTTTTGCCCATGCCTTCCAACACTTTTTTACCGCGTTCAAAAGCCGCCGCACTGCCACCACACATAAAGGCCAGGGTGCCGGCCTGCGCCGCCTTCACGCCGCCGGATACCGGCGCGTCCAGCATTTCCAGGCCGCGCTCGGCCGCCGCCTCACCCACTTTGCGGGCGGTCTCAGCGTCGATGGTGCTGCAGTCCATAAACAGGGTGTTATCCGCCGCTTTGGCAATCAGCCCCTCGTCACCCAGATAGAGACCGGCGACGTGTTTGCCCGCCGGCAGCATGGTGATCACGGTATCGGCACCATCGATAGCGGCCAGTGCGGAATCGGCGCGCTTGGCACCCTCCTTGACCACCGCCTCCATGGCGGCATCCACCAGATCAAAAACCGTTACCGCGTGGCCGGCGCGCACCAGATTGGCCGCCATCGGGCCACCCATATTGCCCAGACCAATAAACGCCACAGTTGCCATAGTGTTCACCTTCAATGTGTATTGTGTGAGGGGCGCCACTGAGCGGGCGCCACAAGCTTAGATATCCGCCAGCGGGTTGCTGTCCCAGGGCGCGGTGAGCCGCGCGTCGATTTCGTCAGCGGGCACGTCCGCCGCCGCAGCGTAGCGCCACTGGGGATTGCGGTCTTTATCGATCAACAATGCCCGCACGCCCTCGGCAAATTCCGGGTGGCGGACGGTGTTGGTAGAGGTAATCAGCTCCTGCTGGAAGACGTCCTTTAGATTCATGCCAGCACAGCGCCGCAACTGCGCAGGTATCAGACGGGCGCTGAGCATCGAACCGGCGGCCAGGGTGGCCGACGCCTTTTGCAACCAGGGGTTGTCGCTGTCGAGATTGATGATGGCCTCAATCATGGCGGTGTCGTCAGTCTGATCACACAAACCGTCGATCGCGGCCGCTTGAGCCTCTACATTGCCCTCCGGCAAGGCCCCGGTGCTCTGCTCGGCAAATCCCCGCATCAACTCCAGCACCCGCTCGTGGTTGTCCCCCACGCCGGTAGACCACGGTGTGTCCACCAAGGCCTCTAGTACTGAGTCCAATTTCTCGTGTTGGATAAAGCCCTCGGCCATCCCCAGGTAAAGGGCATCCGCCGCGTTAAAGGGCACGCCGGTGAGCGCCAGGAACAGGCCCGTACTGCCCGGGGTGCGATTGAGAAAGTAGCTGCCGCCCACATCCGGATACAGACCGATGGTAATTTCCGGCATCGCCAGGCGGGATTTTTCCGTCACCACCCGATAGCTGCCGCCGGCAAAAATACCCATGCCGCCACCCATCACAATGCCGTGACCCCACACGATAACCGGCTTGCCCATTTGGTGGATCAGGTAGTCGACCCGGTACTCCACCTCAAAGAAACGTTCGGCGTACTCACAGGGGCCGCCGGGCTGCTCTACCGCCGAGCGGTATAGGGCCTGCACATCGCCGCCGGCGCAGAAGGCTTTGTCACCGGCGCCGCGGATAAAGACGCAGGCGATCTCGCTGCGCTGCCGCCAATCCGACAGGGTGGTGAGCATTTGCTCCACCATGTTGAGGGTTAGCGAGTTGAGAGTTTTCTCGACATTGAGCGTGACAATCCCCAACTTTAAGCCGCTGGCGGTTTCGCGCTCTTCAAACAGGACTTCTTCAGTCATCAGGCGTTTTTCCATTCCGGGTTGCGTTTGTCCAGGAAGGCGTTAACACCCTCCTTCTGGTCAGCCGTGTCGAAGAGCTGAACAAAGCGCTCCCGCTCCAGCAACAGGCCTTTGGGAATGGTCTCTTGCCGGGCTTGATGAATCAATTCTTTACAGTAAGTCACCGCAACGGGGCTCTGGGCGGCAACTTGCTTGGCCATTTCCAGCGCGGTTTCCTTGGCCGCGCCAGTGGCCACCACCTCCTCGACCAGGCCGATATCCAGGGCTTTGGCCGCTTTGAGGCGCTCACCACAGAGAATTACCCGCTTGGCCCAGCCACTGCCCACCAGCTGGGTCAGACGCTGGGTGCCGCCCGCGCAGGGCAACAGCCCCACCTTGGCTTCCGGCAGCGCCAGCTGGGCCTGCTCTTCAGCGATGCGAATATCGCAGGCCAGGGCGCACTCCAGGCCACCGCCCATGGCAAAGCCATTGATGGCTGCAATGGAGACACCGCGAAAATCCGCCAGGGCCTCAAAGGCCTGGCCAAATTTAAGGCCGATATCCTGGGCCACTTCCTTGTCGCCGTCGGCAAACATTTTCAGGTCGGCACCCGCGGAGAAGAATTTTTCGCCAGCGCCGGTGATCACCAAGCTGTAGATATTGCGGTCGGCATTGAGGTTGGCGACCAGAGTTTTCAGGCCGGTCAGGGATTCGGCATCCCAGGTGTTGGCGCCAGGGTTGTCGATAGTGACCAGGGCGGTGTGCTCAATGATCTCGACTTTCAGTTTGTCGGTCGGGCTGTATTCACTCATTTTATTAGCTCCAGTGCTCCTTCCATTAACAGTCGGCGGCCAATAATGACCCGCATGATTTCGTTGGTGCCTTCGAGAATCTGATGAACCCGGGTATCGCGCACATGACGCTCCAGCGGGTATTCCCGAATGTAGCCGTAGCCACCGTGCAACTGTAGCGCATCGTTGCAGATGGCAAAGCACACGTCAGTGGCAAAACGCTTGGCCATCGCGCAGTAAGTGGTGGCGTCGGACTCGCCCTGGTCCAGTTTGAAGGCCGCCAGGCGCACCATTTGCCGGGCTGCGACCAATTGGGTCGCCATGTCCGCCAATTTGAATTGGGTATTCTGGAAATCGGCGATCGCCTGGCCGAACTGCTTGCGTTCTTTAACATAGTCAGTAGCGGTCTCCAGCGCCGCCTGAGCGGTGCCGATGGAACAGGTGGCAATATTGATACGACCGCCGTCCAAGCCCTGCATAGCGATCTTAAAGCCCTGACCCTCTTCACCAAGGCGGTTGGCGGCGGGTACCACCACGTCCTCAAAAGTGATGGTGCCGGTGGGCTGGCTGTTCCAGCCCATCTTTTCTTCCCGCTTGCCGTAGCTGATGCCGTCGCTGTCGGCGGGAATAGCAAAAGCGGTAATGCCCTTGGCGCCAGCATCACCGGTGCGCAGCATGACCACCAAGGTGTCGGTGGAGCCGGCACCGGAGATAAACATTTTGCTGCCGTTAACGATGTAATTGTCGCCGTCGCGCCGGGCGGTACTGCGCAGGTTGCCAGCATCGGAGCCAGCGCCAGGTTCGGTCAAACAGTAGGAGGCCAGTTTTTCACCGCTGACCAGACCCGGGCAGATCTCCTCGATCAAGGCCGCCTGGCCGTAGCGACCCACCATGCCGGTGGCCATATTGTGGATGGTTAAAAACGCCGTGGTGGAAGTACAGCCCTTGGCCAACTCCTCGACAATCAAGCTGGTATCGAGCCGGCTCATGCCCAGGCCGCCGGCCTCCTCCGGGGTATAGAGCCCCATAAAACCCAGCTCGCCAGCCTGTTTTAGCGCATCCTTGGGGAATATGTGCTCAGCGTCCCACTGCGCAGCGTTGGGTTTAAACACCCCCTCGGCGAATTGCCGCGCGCTGTCGGCGTAGGCGATCTGATCTTCGGTTAAAGTAAAGTCCATAGCAGTTCCGGGCGGCTCCCCTCACTCTCAATAATGTTATTCGGCCACAGATAAAACAGGCGCCCCCCAAAACCGCGGGGGCACCTCGGTGGGAACTTACTTGAGTTTGCCCATGGCACTGGCAAACAGCACGTCGTCGGCCGGCAGCTCTTTGGACTTATCCAGGTTACGGGAGACCCAGGTGACGTTGATCAGGTCCTGCCAGGTGATGTTGTTATTGGTGGCATTGCCACCCCAACTGCCACAACCCAGCGAAAAGGTCTGGCGCATGCCGTTCCACAGGTTGCCGCTATTGGATGGCGCCTGGGGCTGGTTAACCATCACCCGGGAAGTTTTGGTGGCGTTGGCAAACTTGAGAATATTGTCGTCTTTGTAGGAGTAAATGCCACAGCTGTGACCTTGACCCTGGTAGGCCTGGATCGCATTGGTGATAGCAATGGCGTCGTCGATATCTTTGGCGGTATAGAAGGCCATGACCACAGACATTTTCTCTCCGGAGAAGGGGTGATCTGGGCCTGCCCCCGTCTCGGGAACGATAAAGAATGACTTGCCTTCAGGGAGGTCGATGCCTGCCATTTCCGCCAGCTTTTCTGCGGGCTGCGCCACTATGCGAGAGGCGATATGACCGTCTTCCCAAATAATGGCCTGTAGCTTGGCTTTTTCTTCCTCGTTGCAAATATAGCCGCCTTGGGCCTGAAGATTTTCCAGCAGGGCGTCCTTGATGGATTCAAAGGCGATCACGGAATTGTCGGAGGAACAGGACGCCGCCAAATCCAGCGTCTTGGAAATGCGGATTTTCTCTGCCGCCTCGTCCAGATCGGCAGTATCGTCGACGGTGATCACCGCATTGCCGGCGCCCACACCCAGGGCCGGGGTGCCGCTAGAGTAGGCGGACTGGACCATCGCCGCGCCGCCAGTGGCGAGGATGCGATCGCACTGTTTCATCAGCTCGCCGGTCAGCTCCAGCGA
Source organism: Spongiibacter nanhainus (assembly GCF_016132545.1). Lineage (GTDB taxonomy): Bacteria > Pseudomonadota > Gammaproteobacteria > Pseudomonadales > Spongiibacteraceae > Spongiibacter > Spongiibacter nanhainus. Next base: position 972,705 of record NZ_CP066167.1, on the reverse strand, counting down.
CGGGTTGTCGATGGAGATCACCAGATCGGCGGGGGCGCCACAGGCCACAATGGCCTCGCGCATCAGATCGCAGATCATTTTGTTGGTCAGCTTGGAGCGGGGGTGCGGCGCAATAATGATGGCATTGCGACCTTTGACCGCCGAGATCGACTTGATCACCGGCGTCGCTTCCGGGTTGGTGCAGGGTGTCAAAGCACCGATAACCCCAACCGGCTTGGCAATTTTGACGATATTGCGCTCTTTGTCTTCCTCAATGATGCCCACAGACTTGTCGTCGATGATATCGTAGAGGGCGGCGCGGGTTTTCTTGAAGATCTTGAGGTACTTGCCCTCGTAGTTACCCAGCTGGGTTTCCTCTACGGTGAACTGGGCAATTTTCTCCGCCACGTCGGGGCGCGCCACCGCCCACACCATGGCGGTAATCAGCTCGTCAATCTGTTGCTGGCTGTAATTTTCGATCTGCGCCTGCGCTTTGCGGGAGCGCTCGATCAGGGACTGGATCATTTTGGCTTCTTCTGTGGAAGCCACTTGGGTTTCTGCGACCATTGGGATGCTCCAATTTATAGTAATTGTCGTCGCCCCACCCTGGCCCGAGCAGGGTCAACAATGGTGTTTATATAAGCATAATCCCGCGACCCTTGCGATTGATTATCTTGGTCAGTTGATGGACTATATTGCGCACTCCCAATTCTTTAAACCGGCCAAGCATGAGCCCAATGGAACCTTCGCCACTGCCACAAGCCGATTTAACGGCTCCTGAACCCGGTCCGCAAACCTCAGACTGGCCGCTGTCACTGGATGGAGTGCGCTTTTTAACGCCCCATTTCATGGTGGAGCAATTGGCCCGGCACCCCCTCACCGAGGGCCTCTACCCCACCGCCATGGGCTACTACCCCCAGGCGAAGGGGCACCGCATGCAACGCCGTCGTCACAATGACTATCTGCTCATTTACTGCATTGACGGCAAGGGCACGCTGGTCTGCGACGACCGCTCCTATCAAGTCGGCCAGGGCGATATTGTGCTGCTGCCCAAAGACCACGCCCACGCCTATCGCGCCGACGACAAAGAGCCCTGGACCATTTATTGGCTTCACTACAACGGCCGCTTGGCCGGCAACTTTTATCTGCACACGCAAATGACCACCCCGGTGCTGAATATTGGCGTGCAACCCCGAGTGGTGAGGATTTTTGACGGCTTGTCGGAGCTGCGCCGCAGCGCCTACCAACTGGCGGAGTTTGTTCAGGGCTGCCACCAGATGCAGGCCCTACTCAGTTATATCGCCTTGTTAGTCAGGCAAAAACAGCCCCAAAGTGGCAAAAGCATGGACTGGGAGCGCCTGCGGGCGATGATGCAGGAACGAGTCCACGGCAATTTAAACCTGGACGAACTGGCTGCCGCCAGCAACCTCTCCAAGTACCACTTCATCAAGAAATTCAAAAGCTGGAGTGGCCAGGCGCCGATTCAGTATTTTATTAATATGAAAATTCAGCGGGCCTGCTATTTGCTGGACAGCACCACCAAATCGGTGAAGCAGGTCGCCGCGGCGGTGGGTTACAACGATGCCTATTATTTTTCCCGCTTGTTTAAGAAAACCATGGGGGTGTCCCCCAGTGAGTACCGCACACACCGACGCAGCTAAAGGCGAACTACAGCAGTACCTGCCCTGTCGCCACGGTCACCGCCCGCCCCTGCAGGGTCACGCCGGAATCAGACAATTCAATATCAATGGCACCGCCGCGTTGGGATAACTGGCGCGCTGACAGCGCTGTTTTACCCAGTTTGGATGACCAATAATCAGCCAGGGCACAGTGGGCGGAGCCGGTGACCGGGTCCTCATCAATGCCGACCCCCGGCGCAAAAAATCGCGACACAAAGTCGCAGTGCTGGCCAGCAGCCGTCACCATCACGCCCCGACAGGGCAGGGCCGCAATAGCAGCCAAGTCGGGTAAAAATGACTCAACCGCCTGCTGATCGCTCAGCTCCAACAGCATGTCAGCGCCCGCAGTCGCCGCATTCACCAGCCCTGGCGCAATCGGCCTTAGAGATGACGTGTCATCAACCGGCGTTGTCGCAACGCGGGGGAAGGACATCATCAACGACGGAGGCTGGCGCATTACAGTGAGTATGCCGCTGCGGGTGGCAAACTCGATGCGGTCACTGTTGGTGACACCGCTCTCCCACAGGGCGTGGGCGGCCGCCAGGGTGGCGTGACCGCACAGGTCCACCTCCACTTCCGGGGTAAACCAACGCAAACCCCATTGCCCCTCCCGCAAAGGTTCCAGATACGCCGTTTCAGAGAGGTTAAACTCGCTGGCCAGAGACTGCATCACCGACTCGGGCAAAGGCTTGTCCACCAAGCATATCGCGGCAGGGTTGCCAGAAAACGCCCGCTCGGTCACAAAGGCATCGACAAGGTAATATTTCATGGGCTACCCCCAAGGTAATCCCGGTATCGGCTGGCGAGTCCGGCTTACATCGCTTTTTAGGTACGCCGCGTCAGGCAATTAGGTAAACGGCGGACAGATACTGCGCTGTCTGCCCTACAGTTCGCTTAGGCTCGCCAAGCCATCCAATAATGGTGTGAGCAACAGAGAATCCAGCGCGCCAAAGATTGGGGCAAGCGGCGGAATCAGGTTGTTGTCCAACAAGTAACCCACTTCCCGGGTCACAGCCAGTAGCACACTACTGAAAAAGGCCGGCCCCAAACCGATGGCGTCGGTCACTTCCTGTGGCGCAAACTCTTCAATCGGGATGACCTTAAGCAGCAGGTTGGACAACAGGTCATCGATGGTGGAAACCAGGACCTGCCCCACTTCACTAACACTCACATTGCCCACGGCATCCACGGTGCGAGTCACATCAAATAGTAACTCAGACAGCAGGGACAGGGCACCTCCCACCATCGGCACGCTGCCGCCCTCTTCCTCAACGGCATCCACCACACCTTGTATATTCAGTGCCAAAGCATTCAGGGCATCGGTGAGCTTTCTTAGATTCGCCTCCGGGCTGTCATCGCCGCCGCCGAGATCGGGGGGGAAATTTTCGAAAATCCCACCTAACTGATCAAAGGGCGCCGGCAGCCCTCCGTTTTCCTCAGCGACATCGATACTGCTTTGTAAAGATTGCAGCGCATACAGCAGCGATTGCATGGCCCGGGCAGAGCCGGCGGCGGCCAGTTCCGGATTTTGTTCAGTGGCGGCACCCTGCAGGCCGGTAAGCAGCGAATCCACAACCTCAATCAGCGCCACCGAGGACTCCCCCACAGCCGCCATCAACGCCGCCATATTGGCCTCAGGGGTGTTTTCCGCCAGCGCGGCAAAGCCGTCGCGCAACTGAGCTTGCACCGGGTCTAGATTGCCGCTTTCCCCATCGACGTCGAATTTAGTGTCCGCCAACAGTGGGCTGGTGAAGCCGTCGTTCTCCGGCAGTCCCACTGAGGCCCGCTGGGTGATGCTGCGGGCAAAAGCTGGGATCGGATCCGCCAGGGAACCCAGGCCGAGATCGGCGGCATTGGGGTCCACCTCAAAGACTTCTCCCGTCATCTGATCACCGCGGAACTCCACCCAGAAAAAGCCGTAGCTATCCCCTTTCTCATAGTGCACCGGGTTTTCATCCCGACGCTCAATGCTTCGTGTCTTACTGGCGGCACCGGAGACAATAAACTCCGTTTTACCGCAGGCAGGTGTATCCATCAGCCATTGCAAATCGTGGTCGTGACCGGCAAAGAAAAAGTCTGCCTTGTCGCAAAAGGTTTCCTCAACAAAGGCTTTGTAGCGCTCACCGGCCAGCACCGGAGCAATAAAACTGGGAATGCCGTCGTAGTTACCCGCATTGCCGTGGCTACCGTTGGATACGTATGGGTGGTGGGCAAACACCAGCCGCCACTGGGCCTGGCTGGATGCCATAGCGGTTTTTAGCCACTGGGCCTGGGCCAGACCGTAGTTGTTGTAGGAATAGTTTTCATCGCTGTCCGGAAAGCCTCCGGCCACCTGGTTAGAGTCAACGCCAAACAACTCAATAAAGGGTTGGCCATTGCTCTGTTGGCCTTCAGTGAATCGGTAATTACGCTCCGGCATTTTCCAACGACTAGTCAGCCGGGCTTCATCGGGGTACTCGGCATCGCGGTAGTGATAATCCACCTGAAAATCACCGTTGGCATTGCCGGCGCCATCACCGCCGAAGAACTCACTGTTGTCGTGGTTGCCCAAGACCATATAGAAAGGCAAATCCACCGGCTCAAAAGGCAGCTCAAATTTTTCTTCAAACTGCGGATCCATGACAGAGGACACACCCGACTCGTAGATATTGTCACCCAGCCCCAATACCAAATCACAGCCGCGCGCGGCACAGACTTTTTCGATGGCCTGACCGACCGCGTAGGCGCCATCGCTGCCGCTGCCACTGTCGCCGATCAGGATCATGCGGACCACTGGCTCTTGGACAACACTGCCGTCATCACCGCCATCGTCGCCGGCGCCACCATCGCCAGAACCGCCGCCATTTGAACTACCGCCATCATCGGAAGCACCGCCGTCGTTATTATTGCCACCGTCAGCGGCACCACCGTCTACGGTGCCGCCATCATCGCCACCACCATTGTTAGATGAAGAACTTGACGAGCCACCACAGGCGGCCAGAACGCTCGCAAAAATGCCGATCAACAACCATCGGCAGACGACTTTGCTATGCAACATGGATAACTCCTCGGGCGTTAGATTTGGCGGGGACGACTGACCGGCGTGTCTTCAATCAAGCGGTTGGTGCCGGCTTTAACAGCCACGGTCTTCACTTTATCGGACTCGACACCTGACTGGGCAGGGTCCGAGATATCCGCGGCGTAGTAGTACTCCGCCTGGGCCCGCTGGCGATTCACATCCATCAGAATAAAACCTTTGTTATTCAGGTCCGTATACTTCATATGTGGATTGACCACCGGCAGTATGGCCGACACCAGCTGGGCCGCACCTTCGGGAAAACCGGGAGAGGTGACACTGGGCGTGACAAACTCAACGCCGAGGGGGTCGTCCAGTACGCCGCTGGTTAGTACCGCACTGCTTTTATACAGCTCGTTGGCCCAGCTAGTGTGAATATCGCCAGTTAACACCACGAGGTTTTCTATACCCTCGTCATCGACAAAGTCCAAAATCTCTTCACGCTCGCTGGGGTAGCCGTCCCACTGATCCATATTGATAGCGATCAGCGGACTGAAATCATTGGTGGGCACTTGCGGCAGCAGCCGCTGGATTTCCAACAGCTGCAGCTGAGCGAACATGACCTGCTGGCCAACAAACTTCCACTGCCCTTGGGCGGTGGCCAGCTTGTGCTTAAACCAGTCTTTCTGAGTCTGGCCGAGCAGATCCCGCGGTTCGCTGCGCGCCGGATCGACTGGGTTGTCCAGCTGCTTCTCCCGACCTTCCAGGCGGGTATCCAACATCATAAAGTTAGCCAGGTCACCGTATTGGAAGTCGCGGTAGATGCTGTCTTGTTCTTGAGTTGGGGGACGGATGGGCATCCACTCAAAATAGGCCTGGATGGCGCGGAGCTTGCGCTCCTGCCAATCGCCTTCGCCCTCATTGTGATTTTCGGCGCCGTCTTTGTAGGAATCGTTAGTAGACTCGTGGTCGTCCCACACCGTAATGAAAGGATGAGTCGCGTGGGCCGTCTGTAAATCCACATCTTTGCGATAGTGAGCGTAGCGGCGGCGGTAGTCGGAAAGACTGACAATCTCGTGGGGCGGGTCCAGCAAACGGCTGGCATTGTCGCCGTACTGACCGTCGCCGTATTCGTAAATATAGTCACCGAGGTGGAGGACGAAATCGAGATCGTCCCGATTGGCAATCATCCGGTACACCGAGAAATAACCGTGGGGATAGCTACTACAGGAGCACACGGCAAAGCGCAGGCGCTCGACAAATTGGCCGGGCATGGGCAGAGTGCGGGCCCGCCCCACCGGTGACACGGTATCGGCGGTACTGAAGCGATACCAGTAACGGCGATCCGCCAGCAGACCAGCGGCATCCAGTTTTACGGTATAGTCCCGGTCGGGGCCAGTCGCCATTTGTTCAGACAGCACCACTTGCTCAAACGCCGGGTCTTCAGCAATTTCGCAAAGTACGGTGACTGCGGCGGGATTGGCTGAGTCGGGAGTCACTCGGGTCCAGAGAATGACACGATCGTCCAAGGGGTCACCACTGGCAACGCCGTGGTCAAAGCGCAGCCCGGAACTCAGGTTTTGGGTATTGGCGGTAGACGCCGTCGAAACCGGGTTAGCGGCGTTGCGAGGATTGCTCCCGCCTCCGCAGGCTGTCAGTATCGGTACGGCAATTGAAGTGGTAGTCAGGGCTTTGAGAAACAGTCGGCGATCCACGTGCAGCTCACTCGGGTCGTTATGAACACAGGAGCTGACAGTTTAATAAGAGGACATGACAATTATGTTGCAAGTGTCAACATTGGGGATTGGCCGAGCCGTGCGGCGCGGCGCCTGGTTAAGCGCACTAACGATACTGCTCAGCGCCTGCAGCAACAAGCCGGTTCACTTCACCGACTATATTGCCGAGCATTTATTGCGGAACAATTTAAACGAGCTGGCGGAACCGCCTATTTTTGAAGTGGCATCCCTCACCATCCGGGAAAAAGAACAGCAGGGAGACAAAGCCCGCGCCATTATCGATGTCGCGCTACACTTTCCAGAAGACTTCGACACCGTGGTCAGCATGCACAAACTGGAGCCCTACAACATTGCCTATCTTCAGTACAAAAGCAGTTTTGGCGAGTTTGCTGCCGGTGAAACCCAGGTCCACCACGCCGAGTATCAATTCCAGCGTCGAGATAACAAGTGGGTGATTGTCGGCAGCCGTCCGGTGTCCCAGCCAGATATCAGCAAACCCGGGGCCTAAAGAGGGTTCGCAAGGGCAGCTAAAAGTGGCTGTCCAATTGATACCAGGGGGCCTGCCCCGCTTGATGATAAATCTTAAAGCGGGTTAAGCCGGCATAGGGCACTGACAGCCGGGTCATCGCCCCCATCGGCATGCCCAGCCAATGGCAAATCACCACCCGATTGACCGCACCGTGGGCAACCACCAACAGCGACTCACCCTGATACTGCTCAACCAGCCCATCAATAGCCCCCGTGACCCGACGGCAGAAATCCGGCATGGCTTCGCCATTGGGGGGGCTGGCCTGATCTGGCGACTGCCAGAACTGTTGCCAGGCTTGGGGGTCCAGCCGCTGTGCCTCGGCGTGGGGTAAGCCCTCCCAATCGCCGAAATGCATCTCGCGCAGTTCTGGCTCGAGAATCATGGGTAAGTCAGTCTGCTCGGCCAGCTCCGCGGAGAAATGATGGCAGCGCTTTAGCGGCGAGCTGACAATGGTGGACCAGCCTGAGAAACCGACCCCGGCGACTTTGGCCCGCATTTGCTGCCAGCCTTCCTCACTGAGCAATACATCGGTGCTGCCGCGAAAAATTTCACCGCCCTCACAGGCGCCGTGGCGAAGCAGGTCAATCTGGGTGACAACGGGCCGGGGCATCAGTCGTCGCCGCGGCTTACGCCGGCCTGCTCGAAGCTGGCCATCTGATTTTGCAGACGACACGCCGCCTGCACGATAGGCAGGGCCAGCGCCGCACCGCTGCCTTCACCAAGGCGCATATCCAGCTGCAGTAGCGCCTCGGCATCCATCTTACTGAGCAGGCGACTGTGACCGGGTTCTGCGGAGCAGTGGGAGAAAATCAACCAGGGGCGGATACTGGGGTTGACCTTAATGGCAGACATGGCGGCGGCGGTACAGATATAGCCGTCCACCAACACCGCTATCCCTTTTTGCGCACAGCGAATGTAAGCACCCACTAACGCGCTGATCTCGAAACCGCCAATTCGGCGCAGGGTTTCCACACCGTTTTTCATATGGGGCAGGTGCTTGGACATCGCCCGGGTCACCACAGCGGCCTTTTTGCTTAGCACCTGATCACTGATCCCGGTGCCGCGTCCTACCATCGCCGTGGCAGACAAGCGGGTGTGGGCCACCGCCAGTGCCGCCGCCGCGGTACTGTTGCCAATCCCCATCTCGCCGCCGATAAAGATATCCACATCGCCAGCCTGATCAATCACATCGCGACCGACCACAAAGGCTTCTTCACACTGTTCCAGCGTCATCGCCTCGGTCACACACATGTTCTGGGTACCCGCCGCGACCCGCATATCGATCACATTGGGCAGGTCCTCAATAGCGTACACCGTGCCGACGTTGACGACCTTGAAATCCACTCCCATAGATTTGGCCAACACACTGATGGCAGCCCCACCCTCGGCAAAATTGCGCACCATCTCCGCGGTAACGGTTTGCGGATAGGCAGAGACACCCTCAACCGTGACGCCATGATCACCAGCAAACACCACGATCAAAGGTTTTTCCACGCTGGGAGTCAGCGTTCCTTGCGCCGCCGACAGCTGCACCGCCACGCTTTCCAGTTTGCCCAGGGAACCCTTGGGCTTAGTGAGGTTGTCCTGCCGCTCGAGGGCCTGGGCGCGGATGTCCTCATCCGGCTCCTTGGCGGGCTGTAAATACCATTCAGTCACGACCTAATTCCCATTTTGTCTGTGTAGTTTGTTGTCTTATTTGCGAAGTTTGGGGCTAAGTGCGGCCCTCAGGATTCTTTGAGAACCTGCTCCAAACCCGCAGTCACCAACACCACCCGATCGGCCTGGGCGGCAATAGCTTGATGCAATCGACCCGACTCGTCCACGAAGCGGCGACTCAGCTCGCCCATTGGCACTACGCCCTGCCCCACTTCATTGCTCACCAGAATCACCTGCCCGGGCAAGGTCTGCAAAGTGCGCAAAAACTCGTCCCGCACCGACTGCCACAGGGACTCATCCTCTCGGGACAACCAATTGCTCAGCCACAAGGTAAGACAGTCCACCAACACGCAGTGGCCCGCCTGGGCATGATTGATCAGCGCATCGGTCAGCGCCTCTGGCGCTTCAATGGTGTGCCAGCCCTGCCCCTCCCGCTGCTGTCGATGATGGGCAATACGCGTGGCCATTTCGGCATCTTCTGCTGTGGCGGTGGCGATATAGGTATGGGTCAAGCCGCTAGCCAAGGCCCGGGCCTCTGCCAGCCGGCTTTTTCCGGATCGGGCCCCGCCCAAATACAATTCCAGCACTCGATTGCTCCGCTCGCCTGATCGCGTATAGTGGCGCATTCTACAAGACAGCAGCAAACAGAGGGAAATATGGGTCACCGCCTGTCCAAGATCTACACCCGAACCGGCGACGATGGCACCACTGGTCTGGGGGATGGCTCCCGGATCAACAAGGACCACCAGCGCATGGAGTCCATCGGCACCGTCGACGAGCTGAACTCCCATATTGGCTTACTGATCACCGAGCTGAGTGCCGAAGACCCCTATACCGCCATCCTGTCCCGCATCCAACACGACCTGTTTGATTTGGGTGGCGAGCTGGCGGTCCCCGGCTACACACTGGTCAGCGCCGATCGGATCGGTGAGCTGGAAAGCACACTGGACGAGCTCAACGAAGACCTTCCGCCGCTAAAGAATTTTATCCTCCCCGGCGGTAGCAAACCTGCGTCCCTGTGCCATTTAGCCCGGGCCGTGTGCCGTCGAGCAGAGCGCTGCGTGGTTGCATTGAGTCGCAGCGACGAGATCAACGACACCACGCGTCAATATCTCAACCGCCTGTCGGACCTGCTATTTGTCATGGCGCGCTTATTAGCGCGGCGAGACGGCGGCGATGAAGTACTTTGGGTACCCGCCGATAAGCGGTAGGGCGGACACCGTATTTGTGTCCGCCGCGTCCATCGCGATGCCACCACCATGGCGCATTCAAAATCCGGTGGACAGAAAAAGCGCTGTCCACCCTACCTTCCAGCCGAAGGGCCGACACCGCGGTGATATCCGCCGCGTCCATCGCGATACCACCACCATGGCGTGATTATTCCGGTGGACATAAAAGCGATGTCCACCCTACTCCCACAACCAGGCGGCACCCCGCACGCCACTGGCATCCCCGTACTTTGCAATACGCACTTCGGTGTTACAGGCATCGGAAAACACCATTTGCCGAAGCGCCTCTGTAGTCCGAGGCGCCAAATCGGGAAGCTGGGAAAGCCCTCCTCCCAACACGATGACTCCCGGGTCGAGAATATTGCAGACCACGCTCAAGGCCCGGGCCAATTGCCGGCAATAGTCCTTAATCACCCTCTTGGCCAAAAGGTCGCCGCCCGCCAACTTGTCAGCCACAGCTTTGCCGTTGTCAGCCTTGCCACCCTGGGCGCGATAGCTGGCCGCTAAGCCAGCGCCACTCAGCCAGGTCTCGACACAGTCCTGACGACCGCAATAGCAAGGGCGGCCCTCGCTCTGCCCTGGAAAGAGGTTGTGCCCCCATTCGCCACCAATGGCATTGTGGCCCCGCAAAATCTGCCGGTTGATCACGATACCACCGCCCACACCAGTGCCGATGATGACACCAAAGACCACCTCGGCATTGGCGCCACTGCCATCCACCGCTTCGGACAGGGCAAAGCAATTGGCGTCATTGGCGATACGAACGCGCCGCCCCAGCTTGAGACTGAGGTCCTCCGCCAGCGGCCGGCCGTTGAGGCAGGTGGTGTTGCAGTTTTTCATCAGCCCGGTCACCGTCGACGCCGCGCCGGGGGTACCGATTCCTACCGAGCAGGTGGTCGCCACTTGGTTCTCCAGATCTGTAACCAAGCCGGACACCGCATCAAGAATGTTGAGGTAGTGATTACCGGGTGTGGAAATGCGTTGGCGGGCCAGCACCGCGCCATCGTCGGCAAGCACCACGCCCTCGATCTTGGTACCACCGAGGTCGATGCCAATACGCACTAAAAGATTTCCAGCACCGCCAATACCGCCACCCAACACAGCAGGCTGCGAGACAGGAGCTGCTGCACAGCGCTGAGCTGGTCGGCGGCGGTTCGCGTGAAGCAGTCTCCGTCTACTTGGCCCTCGGGTAAGCGCACCGACACGGCTTTGCTGCCGACGGCATCCAGATACTCAGCAGAACCGAGCCCCTCGTCATTAGCGCCGGCCACACCAGCAAAGCTGTGGCGGCGCCAGGCGGCAAAGCTGTCATCAAAGTGACCGATTAAGGCAAAGGCAAAACCCAACAGGCGCACGGGAAGCCACTCGATATAAAAGAGCGCCTGGGCAGCCAAGTTGCGATCTTCCTGTTGGCACCCGGTTGCCCGGTGTCGCGCCGCCAAAAATAAAATGCGATAGGCCAATGCACCGCCCGCCCCCAGCAGCACAAACCAAAATACCACTGCAAACCAACGCTCAAAGCCCTGATAAAACACGGCTTGGCGCACGCTGTGATGCAGCTCCAAGGCATTGTCGGCGCCACTGTCGCAAAGTTCTTCTGAGAAATGCTGGCCGTGGCGATAAGCACCCGCCAGATCCCCCCGCTGCCAGCTATTGAGGTATAGACGCAATTGAATTTGAAAGTCGCCACGCCCCAAGGAATAGAGCAAGATCGCCAAGCTCATTAGCAGCGCTGGCAAGCCAAACACCCAGTCTCGCAGCGCCTCAACAGCCAGTGCCACCAGCAGCGCCGGGGGCAACACCAGCAGGGTGATACGCAGTGCCGGGCTGGGTAAGGATTTCAGCCACCCACTGTAGCGCTGCAGCCACTCGTCACGCTGCACAGCGCCGCCGCTGCCCCACAGCTGCACCGCCCCCCAGGCGATCAGAATTGCGAGAAATTCCATTTGCTTATCCCAGTAGCGTTTTGTAATAAGACCAGTCAAAGGCGGGGCCGGGATCCGTCTTCCGCCCTGGGGCAATATCGCTGTGCCCGACAATTCGGTCTGAAGAGATGCTGGGATAGTAGCACTGCAAAGTTTGGCTCACCACAGCCAGCTGTTGGTACTGCGCTTGAGTGTAGGGCACGGTATCGGCCCCTTCCAATTCGATACCGATACTAAAATCGTTGCAGTTCTCCCGGCCACAGTGCTCGGACAGCCCCGCATGCCAAGCGCGTTCGAGAAAAGAGACGAACTGGTGGCACTCGCCACCGCGATCGATCAACAGATGAGAGGACACATGCAGGCCTTCCAGGTCAGCAAAGGAAGGGTGGGCATGACAATCTAAGGTATTGCAGAACAGTGCCTGAATGTAGGGACCGCCAAACTCGCCTGGAGGCAAACTGATGTTGTGAATCACCAACAGGTCGATATCGACCCCCGGGGGCCGCTGATTAAAGTTTGGGGAAGGGCAGTGACGGGCTTCTTGCAGCCAGCCACGTTGATCGATTTGATACATAGTCGCGCTATTGTGACGCGAAACAGGCGGCGCGGGAAGCACCGCCTGCTAAAGAAACGACGCCGAAAAATGAACGGCGCTTACGAGAGCGGCTTGTCCTTCATTTCCCGCAGGTTGCTGATCACTGACTCCAGCGCACGGTCAAACAGCCGGTCGTCCTCAATCAGCTGGAACTGGTGCTGGCGGATCGCCTCACCCAGGGTATCGCGGTTATATTCTGCGACCTTCACCCCGGCCCGGTTCACAAAAATATACTTGCCGATGCCATTGATCACTGCAGCCAAACGACAACGCAAGCTTTTGCCATTGTCCTGCTTGATATCCACCCAGTTGCCAACCCGGAGGTTGTCGATCAAACGGGAAACCGGGTCTTCACTGCCATCAGCAGCGGGCGCTGTTGCATCGGCACCCTCGTTAGCCCGGGGCGGTACCGGTACCGAGTGGCGTACGGGAGCGGCCGAAACCGCAGGCTCACCATCCGAGTCCAGAGCCTCAAGCTCGCGATCCAAGTCCGCCAGACTGGTCGCGCCCGTCGCTTTGGGGGGTGCTGCGGGCTGCCGGTTGAGCTTGGCCAAATGCAGGCGTTCCAACTGCTCAAACCACTGGGAGGTGTCAAAGTTGTTCAACGACACCCGATTAAAGCCCAGTCGCAAGGTCTCGACCAATACCGGCAAAGCGGAAATCAATTCGCTGCGATGACCGGGGTCATCGGAGGGCGCCACACTCCATAACAGTCTGTCAATAAAGCTGGCGTCGCTGCGGAAACGCTCGCTGGCAGGGCCGTGCTGCACATAACTGAGGAACAGCACTTTGCTCCAGCCTTCCCGCAAAACTTTTTCCACTACGGCGGGGTGATCACCGTTGGCGAGCTTCTGATCCAACAAGCCATTGATATAGCCCCGGGCAGTCTCTGCGGTGGCCTTACCGCCTTCTGCATCGACCGTACGTTGAGCGAGCAATTCGGCTCGGCGCTGGGCCTTGCCCTGGAACTTCTCGAAATCCTCATTGAGATCGACAAAAATCTGGGTGTCGACACCAAAATCACTTAGGACTTTCAGCACCACTTCCTGGACCTTGTTGTACAGCGGGTCTTTGTCCAGTGAAGAGGTCGGCGACCAGGCAATGCCGGAGCTCACAATGGCGCTCAATAGCTTGCGTGCAGGGTGCTCTTCGTGACCGATAAAATTCTTATCCAGCATCGCGGTCTTAAGGATGGGCACCTGAAGATTGGCAATAAGGGCCTTCAGTGGCTCGGCCAGGGTCTCGCCCTGGAGCATATACTGGAACAAGGCTCCGACCAGTTGAATGGTGCTTTGATCGTGCTCTGCCGCCAGCGCCGAGGCATCGTTAGCCGCCACGCGATTCACCGCATCAAGACGGGTAAGAAGGCGGTCTTCCAAGCCAGCGAGGTCATAGCCCTTGTCACCCACTTTCTTCTGACTGTCCAGCTGGGCCAGCTGCTCTTTTTGCATGTCCTGCAGAGCCATCAAAAAAGACGGTTTAGACAGCAACCCGGCACCACGTTTGGACTCTTCCTGGGTGAGCAGCCGGTCGATGGCCTCGGCCAAGCTCCCCACCAGCTCAGCGGATGCCGACTCGTGCTGTTGTTGTGCGGATGACTCGGCCGCCTGGACATCTGCTTCAGCGTCAGCCTCTGACTCTCTCTGTTTTTTTGGGGAAGCGGACTTGCTTTTGACCGGGCGCTGGATCTCTTCGGCCAGGGAAGACACGGAGATACCCTGCTTCTCAAGCTCGGGCACCAGCTCTTCAAAAAGCTGGTCATACTGCCTCAATAACTGGGTCTCGAACTGCTTGAATAGTACCAGGCGGGCTTTGATATCAATGTTGGCCTGACGGCATGCGTCGCCCAAGGCCTGGGTAATCTTGGCGGGCCCCAGCGGTAAGTCCGCGGCATCCATCACCGGACCGCCGGTAAAGTGGCGCCAGGCTGTGCACAGGGTCCAAACTTCTTTTAGGTAGCGGCGTTCGGTCTTTTTGGCGATACCTTCAAGCGCCACTAACTCTTCCAGAGCCTCGGATTCCAGCAGCTTCAGAGTTGCCTGGCCGCGCTCCAGGGCAGAGCTATTGCCATTGCGAGCAAAGGCTCTCTCGAATTCGTCATTAAAAGCACGGGCAAAGGCGGCTTCGATGTTGTCACGCTGAACCCGCAGCTCCCGCATGGAGTCAAAGTAAACGTGTTGCTCTTTGGCGTTGGCCGCTTCATCGGCCATATCGAACAAAGTGTCATCCACATCGTCCAATACCGCAACGACACGGGCAGACAAAAATCGTGCGGCGACGTCCCGCAACGCGGAGAGTGAGGCGGGAAGCTCCTCAGTCTTTGCCGGCCTACCCGGCATTTCAACGACGTTGTTTCGCGACTCTTCGACCATCATTCTATGCCTGTCAATGTTTACTCGCGTTGGGCGGATTTCTAGAACGAGCCCAGACCCAGTTGATTAAGAGGCACTCCATTTGCCAAAATCGCGTGTCAGCACCACCCCAACATCACGAATTCATTACCTTGCCTCGCCATTGAATTTATAATTTAGCCGCAGTTCACCACCACAGGTGGAACTACGTATTGGCGATTCGCATGGCGCCGATACCCAATACATTACGTGCATTCACTGGCATCGACGGTATCAGACCACCGCACAGCACTACGACACAATACGCAATTTTGCCCATGTCACAGTATTGTCGGCCTGTAACCTCCGCTAGAATAGCCCAACAAAGTTGAACATTACCAGCCAAGTGCAAGAATTTAATATGGTTTTAACAGACAAGCTAGACCAGGATCGCCGTCAATCGGTGGCCTTTGCCCTCCGCGAAGACATCGGAGAGGGGGATATTACTGCACGTTTGATCCCCCACGACCAGACCGCTACTGCCACCCTGATTACCCGTGAACAGGCGGTGATCTGCGGGCTTGAGTGGGTTGAGGAGGTTTTTCGCCAACTTGAGACCCCCGTCACAATTGAGTGGTGCGTGCGGGATGGCCAGCTGGTCGCCCCCAACACCGTTTTGTGCAAAATTCACGGTCCGGCCCCCGCCCTGCTCACCGGTGAACGCACCGCAATGAACTACCTTCAGCTGCTGTCCGGCACCGCCACCGTTTGCAAGCAATACGCCGACCTGGTGGCCCACACTGCGGTCAAACTGCTGGACACCCGCAAAACCATCCCCGGTCTACGCACCGCCCAGAAATACGCGGTGACCTGCGGTGGTTGCCACAATCACCGCGTCGGGCTCTACGACGCCTTTTTGATCAAAGAAAACCATATCGCCGCCTGCGGTGGCATCGACAAGGCCGTGGCCGCCGCCCGCGAGATCGCCCCCGGCAAACCGGTAGAAGTCGAGGTGGAAACCCTGGATGAGCTGAGTATAGCCCTGGAAGCTGGTGCCGATATCATCATGCTGGACAACTTCGGGCTTGCCGACATGGCCGAAGGCGTCAAAATCACCGCCAACCGGGCAAAATTGGAGGCATCCGGCAACGTCAGTACCGAGACGCTGGTAGATATCGCCGAAACCGGGGTGGATTACATCTCTATTGGCGCCCTGACCAAGCATGCCAAAGCCATTGATTTGTCTATGCGGCTGGCGATGGAGTAAATGCATACTGGAGCGCCCATCTATTTGCTATGCTGGGGCTCTGCATCAGCGAGTTACCCCAACAGGCTGGAAGACCGTGTCCAATCTCAACACTACTGAGCCAGACCCAAGCGACATAGAGCGCCGGATCGCCCAGCGACTAAAAACGTCTATCGCAGACCTCGAGGCGGTATATGTTTTTGGCTCTCGCGGGAAGGGTAACGCGCACAGTACCAGCGACTACGATATTGCAGTCTACCCACGAAAGCCGCTTAACCCACTGGAGCGAATCGAGTTGGCTCACCAACTCTCCAAAATCACTGGCACGGATGTCGACATAGTCGACCTCAGCACCGCGTCGACGGTCCTTCGCAGTCAGGTGATTAGCACCGGACATCGATTGTTTGCCAAGAACACATTTGAGCAAGAACTTTTCGAAGATTTTGTCTACGCGGATTACGCCCGTCTAAATGAAGAGCGCGCCGCCATCCTGGCGGATGTCGCAGACAGAGGCGCTGTCTATGGTCGATGACGTCATCCTGAATAAAACAGCGGCACTAGAGCGCTGCATTGACCGCGCCAAAGAAGAATATCGCCTCGCTGGCGCAGACCTCTCAACCAACCTAAGCCACCAGGACGCGCTTATCCTCAACGTACTCAGAGCCTGCGAAACGGCAATCGACCTGGCGATGCATATATCCCGTTCCGAGCGACTGGGGGTGCCCCAAAGCAGTAGAGATAGCTTTGCCTTACTGGAAACGGCCGGCATACTCCCGAAGGACTTATCTGAGAATCTCCAGCGCATGGTGGGCTTTAGAAATATTGTTATTCACGAATACCAAAAGCTAGATATAGAGGTGCTTCACCACATTGTCGAGAAGCGGCTGAGGGATTTTCAGCGCTATGGCGCTATCCTGATAAAACGGGGCACAGAGACAAACAGTGATAGATAGCACAGATGTATAAGCAACAGCTACTGGATCGCCTCACTGACAAACACGCCCATATCGGCGTGTTCGGCCTCGGCTATGTAGGCCTACCCCTGGCTCTGGCCTTTGCCGAAGCTGGCTACCCGGTGACGGGCTTTGACATCGACCCTGAGAAAGTCGACGCCCTGAACCACGGCAGAAGTTATCTCAGCCATATTCCACCGACGCGTGTACGCGATACAACGCAAGCCGGCTTTCGGGCGACTGCCGATGTTGCCGAGGCAATAAACCTGGATGCCATCATCATTTGCGTCCCCACTCCGCTCAGTCGTCATCGCGAACCGGACCTCAGTTTTGTCACCGGCACCGTACAGGACCTATTGCCACACCTGAAGCCCGGGCAAGCACTATCATTAGAGAGCACCACCTACCCCGGCACCACCGAAGAGGTGCTCCAACCCCTACTGGAGACCCGCGGGCTCACCATCGGCGATGATTTTTTTCTTCTCTATTCCCCCGAGCGGGAAGACCCAGGCAACGCCCAATTTACTACCCGAACCATCCCCAAGGTCTGCGGCGGCACAACCACCGCCTGCCTGGAGGTCGGCCAGGCGCTCTACAGCGGCGTTGTCGACACCGTAGTCCCCGTCAGCTCCACCAAAACCGCCGAGATGACCAAGCTATTGGAGAACATCTACCGCGCCGTCAATATCGGCTTGGTCAATGAGATGAAAATCGTCGCGGATAAAATGGGTATCAACATCCACGAAGTCATCGACGCCGCGGCCACCAAGCCCTTCGGCTTTACCAAATTCACGCCCGGGCCAGGGCTTGGGGGCCACTGCATCCCCATCGACCCGTACTATCTAACCTGGAAAGCCCGGGAACACGGTATCAACACCCACTTTATCGAACTATCGGGCGAAGTGAACCGGGCCATGCCGGATTGGGTGGTGCAGAAAACTGCCGATGCCCTCAACGAGCGAGGCAAACCTATCAAAGGCAGCAAGATTTTAATACTGGGTTTGGCTTACAAGAAAAATGTGAGTGATTCGCGGGAATCTCCCGCCGTAGAGATCATTGCCCAGTTAAAGGCCAAAGGCGCCATGGTTGACTACAGCGACCCCCACGTACCGACTTTTCCCAAAAAGCGGGATTACCATTTCGACATGCAATCAGTTGACATAACCCCAGAAATGCTCAGCCATTACGACTGCGCCATTCTTGTTACCGATCACGACGAATTTGACTACGAGACCCTACAGGCCCAGACAAAGCTTCTTATAGACACCCGCAATCGCCTTCCCAAAGGCCAAAACGTATCTCAGGCTTAATTAGTGACAGAACAGAAAAAAAAACTACTCGTACTAAGCTCCACATACCCCCGTTGGAAGGATGACTGGGAGCCCGCCTTCGTACATGAGTTATCCAAAAGGTTGACCGACGAGTTTGACGTCACGGTACTCTGC
This sequence comes from Spongiibacter nanhainus, assembly GCF_016132545.1. Taxonomy (GTDB): domain Bacteria; phylum Pseudomonadota; class Gammaproteobacteria; order Pseudomonadales; family Spongiibacteraceae; genus Spongiibacter; species Spongiibacter nanhainus. The sequence continues at coordinate 954,408 of NZ_CP066167.1, read as the reverse complement.
CCTAGAGAGAAAGACAGCAAACGTAAAGAGATTCGCGAAGGCGTTAATATTCATCGCTACAGATACGCGCCCAATCACCTCTCAACCCTGGTCTCTAACGGCGGCATTACTTCCAATATTAAAGCAAACCGCCTGAAGTGGCTTTTGGTATCGCTCTTTTTACCAGCTCAAATTATTGCAACTTGGTCTACTATTCGCCGGCTCAATCCCGACGCAATACACTGCCACTGGATTATCCCACAAGGGATTTGCCTGATCATCGCACGACTTCTCTTGCGAAAAAAACCACCAATCCTACTGACATCACATGGCGGCGATCTATATACCTTTAATGGAAAAATTGGCAGACGCATAAAAAAGTACGTCCTGATAAATGCTGACGCGATTACAGTAGTGAGCGAAGCAATGCGCGAAGAGGCCGATCAAATTTCTGGACGCGAGCTGGAAATATCGGTCATTCCAATGGGAGTCGACACAGAAAATCTTTTCTACCCAGATCCAACCATAGATAGATCCAAGTCAGAAATTCTCTTTGTTGGGAGGTTAGTAGAGAAAAAGGGGGCTAAATACCTTATAGACGCGTTCAAAATCGTTCTAGATTCGATCCCCGAATCAACATTAACTATCGTCGGGGACGGACCTGAGCGCCAGGCTTTAGAGCGACAAGCAATAGAGCTTAAAATTGACAATAGGGTAACTTTTGAAGGAAGCATTCTAAATAAAGAGCTTCCTCATTTTTACCGAAGAGCAACAGTCTTTGTCGCCCCGTTTATCACCGCTAGCAATGGAGACCAAGAAGGCTTGGGACTCGTTCTAGCAGAAGCGATAAGCTGTGGCTGCAAGGTCATATCCGCCCACACAAAGCCCGCCCACCAACTTCAGAAAATTCTCACAAATCCCAGACAGCTTTTAACATTCAATCAAAAATCAACACAAGAACTTGCAATGAAAATCATCAAAAACCTAACGACTTCAGAACAATCATATTTGAAAGCCAACCACGAGAATATTTCACAAGCATTTAGTTATAAAAATATCAGCTCAAGATATATAGAAATGCTCAAACCGCTAATACGATAGAGCATAGCACTGTCAGTTAGAGGGCTAACCCTCCACTCGTACAGGCAATTAAAAGGGGAGCTACACCACCCAAAAGCATTAACCTACCCAATTGCTTAACTTGAAATCTGAGAGAAAATATAAATGCTCACACCCTCATCCGAAATCGACGCAGTGATAACGTGGGTAAACGGCAGCGACCCAGCCCATAAAGCAAAGCGAGAAGCACGACAAAACTCACTCTCTACACCTGGCGAAATACCGATAATTGCAGGACGTGACAACACACGATTTCAAGACAATGGAGAACTTAAATATTGCCTCGCGTCAATAAGAAAGTTCGCGCCTTGGATAAGAAACATATATTTAATTACCGACAAACAAACCCCAAACTTCCTCACTAAAGAAATATTAAAAAAGCAGAAAATTTTTATAATTGACCATGAAGAAATATTCGAATCATACGAATGGGCCCTGCCAACATTCAATTCCATTAGTATCGAAACAGCAATATGGAGAATCAAAGAGCTTTCCAGTAATTTCATTTATTTTAATGATGACTTCATACTGACGGCACCAGTAAAACCAACTGATTTCTTCCAAGATGGCAAGGTAGTATTGTATGGAGCGTGGCACAGAACTCCGAACTTTGGACCATGGAGGATAAGGCTTAGCATTCTATTAAACCTAGCAGCGAAAAAGCTATTTGGCATTAACAGAGCACTAAGCCTGCTTCAGCAAATAAAAGCAGCGCAAATTGCAGGCTATAACAGACACTACTTTAGAACGCCTCACATTCCACACCCGTTACGAAAGGAGACAATGAAAGTTTTTTACGAAAGCAATACCGATATCTTTCAAAAAAATATAAGCTTTCCTTTTAGAGACACAAGCCAGCACTTTTCAATAGCATTAGCAAATCACTTAGAAATCAAATATGGTAACGCCATATTAAAAGAATGTAACGACGACCTAATGATATGCTTTAATCGAGATACCCCCCGAAAGATAAAGCAAAAAATTCGAATTCTGGAAAAGAATTCGATTAAATTTTTATGTATACAAAGTTTTGAAGAATCAACACCACGCCAAAGGGAAACGATCAAACACATACTTGATGAAAATTATGCCCAGCGACGGCCCTCGAATCAGAAACAACGCAATCTATAGGGAAAATCACAAATTAATTACTTTTCGAACTCCGATTTCAAAGGAAACGATCTATTCATAAACCGAACAACCCTGCGATCAATCGTACGTTGATCTCTATAATTCTGCTGCCCCTCCTCGTTCAGACACAAGAATTCAACAGCCGAAAAGATAAGCAATGACTGCAGTGCCCAAACCATATCCATACTGCGAGATAGTGTTAATGTCCTAGACCTACAATCGGCCTCTACAGCCTTATTTTTGGCTAAGCTCCAAATTTGGCAAAGCGATGCAGGCATGGAAACATCATCCTTTCCCCTGAATCTATTCTTTTCCGTTTTACACAATTTTTCTTTGTATATACCCTCTATTTCGTAAGCGCACGATCTAGATACAAGGTAAGGCACGTGCTTAACAGTGTTAGTATATAAAACACCAAAAGTCTCATTAATTATATTGCTGGTGTTACGCCATGCATTGGCATATGGACTAACTTGATCATTCGGAGGAACCAAACCATAACTATTAACCCTATTCGTAAACACCAATGGAACACCAGTAGTAGTGAAAAGGTTGCTCTTTTGAATGGGATTGTAGAAAAAAAAATCATCATTTTTATAAATAAAATACTCACCAAGACCATCAATTCTGTGAAGATTTGACTCAATAGCATGTGAGTTAAATGTGGGGAGTGATTCCTCAGGATTTCTGAATATATCTTGGTGGTCAACAACAACCACTTTAGGATGATTTGTATTTAGCCAATTAGGAACTTGACCATTCGTCACAATAAATACTTTACGATATAAGGTTGAATTGAAAGCCAACGATCGCAATGAATACTTAAGCTCGCCCCTTGATTTAAACCTACCAGGGCCAAACGCATCGTCATTAGACTCTATTTTTTCATCGTAAATTGACTTCAACTTCTGCCACTCTCGATCATCGCCGTCCACCCAAGTGTAGACTATATCTAATTCCTTCGGAAATTTTCTAAGGGGCACAAATTCGACGAAAGTTGAAAAGATAGGGACGCTATTTTCGAGAAAATTTACACTGCAGATAGACTGCACACATGAAATAATTTTTGATACATCGTTCGACCTATTAAAAACAATCTCTTCCGCAGTTTCGGTGTAAAAATCAATTTCACACGCACACAATCTAGATAACAATGTTGCAGCCTTATTTTTATATCCTATATAAAAGAACCACAACTCATCCCTTTCTATGGATCGCTCCATTCTCCTAAAAAATCCCTTAGAAGCACCCCAGCCAACTGGCAAAATTGGCGCACCATATCCCGCAAAAATACACGCACCGGAATATGCTTCCAAAACATCTTGAAACTGAATCCTATCTTTCCAGCTTATCCCGACCCTTGTTCTAAACTCATCATAGGAATCAATTGGCACTAGTGTATACTTAATCCCTGCAGCATTAAGCAGCCGACAAACTTCATTGAAATTATTTTTTCTTGCCTCACCAGCACTTTTTGGATTAGATTTTTTTAAATTTCTCTTATTATAAAAATGAAACTTTAAAAATTTAAAATTAACCAGCATCAATACGATATCTCGCCTAAACTTCCTCCTATATAAATTTGCCATTATCGATAAAATTAACGCCAACTTAATACACAAGCATGAGATCACATCAATAACATTATCGAAAAAATCAGACAGCCTAATCATGTGCGCCAACTAATTCAAAAAGTGCAATATCCGGAACAGGATCATAATGCTGAAAACAATTCAGCCCATTTTTCTTTGAATGCGGATTTTGAATAAGGACGAAAGGAAAGCAAACTATTCTTCGAAAACCTGCGATAATCCCCCTGAATATATTTAAGCCTTTCAGAAATAATATCATGATTGAATAACTCACATACAAATCCATTATAATCATCTAAGACAAGCTTTCTCGCATTTTCAAAGGTGTTTTTTGCAATCAATACAGGGGTCCCCTGACTCAGCGCCTCCAATATAGATATTCCAAACGCCTCAGTATCGCTAGTAACCAACAATATGCCCGAGGAAGCATACACGTCAATCAAATCCGTTGCTGGAGGGTGGATAAACAAATTACCTACACCCTCACCCAATTTTTCAATAAATTTTAAATCAACTCCATCCCCATACAAGTGAAAATTATATGATTCGTTTCTTCTTGCCACTTCAATAAACTGATCCAGCCTTTTTTTTGAATTGTCAAACCTACATACGTTAACGATATTCGGCTTAAAATTTTTGCTTTCAACTCTTGGGTTTAATTCAACCGTATGGAAAAGATGAACAATATGCTCAGTTGAAATACCAAGTAAATTAGATAAGTTAAAAACCTCCTGACGAGAAAAGCAGACTATTTTACGCATCAGCCTTAGCTTTCGAATCCTGCTTCTCTGATTTTTTGCCAGATAGTTTCTAGACTCATAAAAATGGGAAGCGGGAAAATGTGCAACAAATATGCACCGCCCATCTCTTATTTCACTATATTTATAAAAATCAAGATCACAAGGACAATTAAAAATTGTTATTGCGTTTTCGAGTGCAGGCGCAGAACAAGCTGCCTTTCTACCAAACCCAGTTATTGCGTACAACGGATTACTTCGCTTAGCCTCTATAACTTTGAAAGGTGCGTTATAATACTCTTTATTAGGGGAGAAACAAAAAGTTGTAACATTTGGAAATGCGCCCATCAGGACTCTCGAAAACGTCTGAGTCCCGCCTATACCAGTAGGGTTAATGGCTATGTTGTTAATCCTCTCCATAAATTTTTCTCTCTTTCTTACTTCCGCCGACAATACTGATGAAGAGTGCCACAAACAGATCACACTACGCACATCACTCGAGCAGTAGAAACTCAAGCAATTCCGACAAATTCTTGATGAGCGAGTATGTCACGCATCAATGGAATTAATCAGCAATTTTCTTAAATTTAAGACAAACCTTAACAACCTCCAATTGGCTATATAATGCCACAATTCAACCCCCAATTTTACTCAAGGAGAGCTGCTGATAATTGAATCCCAATTCCTCGCTTCTGTGACTAATAATAAAAATGCAGCAGGCCGGAAACGCTTGTTGAATTCCGTTCAGAATAGCTTGAGCCGATTCAACATCGAGTGGCGAAAGCGTCTCATCTAGAAACAGCAACTGCGCTTTCTTATAAAGGGCCCTGGCAATAAGTACACGACATTTTTGCCCCCCTGAAAGATTGGTCGCGCCTTCGCTGATCCACTCACTGGGCAAAGCGTCCAAACCACAAATATCGTAGATACGTTCGTACAAGGGCGCGTCGTAATCATTAGCATTACCCGCGACATTATCCAACAATGGGCCTTCAAATAGGTAACCGTTCTGATTAACGTAGGCGATAGACGCCCACCATTGAGCTAGAGGGATTTTGCTTAAATGTCGTTGATCCAGGTAGATGCTTCCTGCCTGAGGGTTGCGCAAACCTGCCAGTATTTCTATGAGGGTGGTCTTACCCACACCCGATGGCCCACTTATTCGAACCACTCCCTTTAATGCTATTGTGGCCGTTAAATTTTGGATCACCCAGTTTTGCCCCTGGTGTGCGTAGCTTACGCTATTCAAGGTAAGCTGCTTGAATTCATCAACGGCTCTGTAGGTTTCCGCGGCGGACACGGTCAAAGACAAGAAACTCCATTCTTCCTTCACCTTATCAAAAACCGTGGCGGCTCCTGTAACCTTACTCACTGCGTGGTAAATTTGCTGTGCTGCGGGAAGGATTTTGTAAGCGGCAATAGCAAATAGTGAGATGGTGGTGACCAAATGATGGGTATTTTCTGCAGACTTGCCTAGAAAGTACGCCGATATAAGCAACAGCGTCATACCCAATATCTCAATGAAATTTCGGGGAATGGTGCCCAGTATTTCAATATTCGCCGTTTTCTTAGACGTTCTGGCTTTGATTTGCCTGAAATGCTGAACATAGTCCCTCAAACGGCCATCAATATGAATATTTCGATAGTCGGCATAGCTGCCGGTAATCATTCGATTGAGCTGCTGCTGAGACTCAAAATTCTCGGCACTCATCCGCCTCAGCTTCGTCTTAATGAAGGTGTAAATGAGAAAATAGGCGCTTGCAATGATCAGAAATATAAAGAGGGTTACGCGCACATTAAATGCCATCAGCAGCGCGGCTGTTACCCCCAACTGTACCGCGCGGGAAAGTATGACAAAGCTGGAGTCAATAATACCGATGGCTATACTCTCGCTGACACTATTGACGTTGCGCAAAAAAACCGAACCGGGACGTTGGTAAAACGGCTCAATGGATTGCGCCATGTAGTGGTTGAAGGCTCGTGCCGAGATGTCTGCACTTATCCGGCGAATAAAGCGTTGCCGAGCAAAAACGCCTAACGTTGTCATTAGCGCACCACCCCAGATAAAGGCGATGGCGCCTGCTGTCACCATCAATAGAAACACGGGTTTCTCTGGGGTGTTTAACCACACATACAGGGTATTCAAGTAGCCTTTTTCTACAGCACTGTCGAAATCGATCAGGGCGGTGATGGCGGGAATAATGGCGGCAATACCCACCAAATCGGCGATGGACGTAATACTCAGCAATGACGCAACCAGCCAGTATTCACGTTGCTGCTTTGCTGTTAGCAGCATAAGAGCTGATTTAATAGCCAAATACATCTTTAGGCCCAAACAGGCTGCAATTACAGAAAGCTGTTGAAATCGAACACCAATAATTCATAGCTTTGTTTCATCGTTCTTTATACATCAACGAGGTAATTTGCTCTGAAATAAGCCCCATTAGAAATATCATTACACTACTAGTGAACAGGAGCGCACTCATATTGGTGAAACGGTTCATTGTGGCTAATGTATATCCGTACCACGCTAATCCCAGAGCGAAACAAAGGGCCGCGGCAGGCCCAAACAATTTTAGTGGCGAGTATAATGAGCCGATTTTAAAAATAATAACCAAAAATCGAATGCCATCTTTGAACGGCTTTAGATGGCTTTGACCAATTCTGGTCGCGGCATGTATCGGCAGGTAACATACCGAATAGCCCGCTCTAAAGAATGCCATGGTCGACGTAGTAGGATAAGAGAAGCCATTGGGCAGCAAATAGAGGAACTCTTTAAACTTGTTCGCTCGTACAGCCCGAAAACCGGAGGTTAAATCCTGTACTTTTTGCCCCGTCATGTAAGAGGCCAGGAGATTGTAGAAGCCATTGGCCGTAGCGCGTCCGGCACTAGCTTGAGATCCTTTTTGACGAGCACCGACGACCAGATCATAGCCCTGTTCAATCTTCGCTATCAGACGGGCGATATCATCAGGATTATGCTGACCGTCGCCATCCAGATATACCAACACATCACCGTTTGCTTCTCTCGCACCGCTTTTTACCGCGGCGCCATTTCCCTTGGGGTAAGGGTGAGTCACGACTTTGGCACCTGCCTGTTTGGCGACAGTCTCCGTATCATCCGTAGAGCCGTCATTGACAACGATGAGCTCGTAACTTGGATACAGGCTGCGGATTGCTGGAAGGATTGCTCTCAGGCCATCGGCTTCATCTTTAGCCGGTATAATAATGCTTACGCTGTCTGTCACTGTGGTTCCAAATTGTTGGTTGAAATGTCACCTGATTTGTTTTGAGGTGTAATATCCGCCTCGATTTTTCGTTGCATATCCTGTGCTTGCTCATACAAATATGGGTCGCCGCTTTCACCTCGCTCCAGTGCTTCCGATAGTATTTTAGCGGCTACAGACTGTTGACCATAAGATGCTAACCACAGTGCATACCGCATCACCATGCTTAGCGGGGGATTCTTATCAGCTTCTTTTTGGTAAAGCTCTACTGCAAGCTGATCATCGCCAAATATTAACGCCGCTCGAGCTTGTAGCTCTCTCACCAACTTCGGTGTCCCGGTTCGCCGATACCGCTTATTCTGCAATACAGCGCTGGCTACAGCGTTAAATTGTTCGAGACTAATATGGTCACAGCGACCAGCGGCGATCGCCTCCAGGCTTTCCTCCAATACATGATACAGCTGCCAATTAATTTCTGCGCCATCAAACTGCTGGGCGATATCAGCCCAACTTGTCGAATCTGATCTTAACTGCCTACAGATGTAATTCCGGTGCTTGATCGCCAACATGGGGTCGTTTGGCGACATTTCAGCGGCGCGTCGCAAAAGATCCGCCACCATTGGGTATCTTTCAGGCTGTTTACTCAGTACCAACGCCGCATTTTCCAGCGCCCTAGCAGAATTGGGATTTTCTTCCACCCACACCAAGGACGCCTGCTCTGGATTCCCCCAAAGACTCGTCCGCGCATACAGCGTACCGGCGAACACGACAAGAATCACGCCGGCCAACGCGCCCTTGAGCTTTGGCGCCAATTGCAGTGAACAAAGGCCGGCGGCAATAGGCAGCAAGATACCTAAACTGGGGAGATAATTGCGATGCTCAAATTTTATCTCCAGCATGACAACCGACGATTCAACGATGTGGCCAACATAAAACCACAATATACCAAACGCCAGTAGCGGGGTTTTGCGTCGAACAAGCCAGGCAACCGCCAGAAATACAGCGTGGATAACCACCCACACCCACGTACTGGGTGGATCGGTTAACGACCGGGAAAGCACGTAACCATCCTGAAATACACCGGATGTCTGGGGTCGAGGCACCAATATCGAGATTATGTACTCGCCCAACACGCGGGCTTCGGTCAGCTGGCGCTCAAAAAAGGTGAATTCACGGCGCGAGGGTAATGACCGGCCCTCCAGTACCATCGCTTTTATATGGGGATAGGCGTAATCACACAGTTTGTAGAGCACGACCAGGGAAACGACCCCGATCCCACCGACCAAGAGAGCGTAAACGCCGTCACGGGGCCTCTCAGAATTGACCCACCTCAGGCACAACTCAAGCAGCGCTAGTTGCAGAGGGATGAGTACGGCATTTTCTTTGCTGAAAAGCGCCGCGATTGAGGATAAGGCTGCCAGAGCGAGCAGAGCCGCTCCCCAAATAATGCGACCGTTTACCAACAATAATCGCGCACGCAGATAAAGAAACAGACAAAGGAAACTGAATCCGGCCGCCAGCAGAGTCATGCGCTGTACAACATAGAGGACTGACGACGCCATGTAGGGATGCAGCCCCCACAACGCTGCGGCGAGCAAAGGTAGCCAAAAGGTATGAGAGTTCTCAGAGGTATTGGAGGCCTTTAGCAACTCTCTGATTAAAGCAAATACCAACAGCGTATTGATTACATGGATAGCAATATTGGTAGCAATAAACGGCGTGGGATCAGCGGGCCAGCTTGAACTATTTAAAGCAAAGGTTATTAGGGGGATAGGCCTGCCCATCGGGCCGGCGTAACCACCCGAAACAAAGCGCCATAGCTTCTCTAGTGAGTCGATTTTCCCCCATTGGGATAAGGGGGGCAATGTAGAGAAATCGTCTAACATGAAGTTGCCGGACAGCCCTGGCAGATAGCAAAGTACAACAGCGCCAAGGGTTGCGACGACAATAGAAAACGACCAATAACGATTCATATTTGCATAAAAAAGCCGCCCGTAGGCGGCTTTAGCAGAACTTGACGCTCTTATGAGCGGCAGTTAGAAGGCAGGTATTTTGCAAGGACTGCATTGGCCGCAGGCTGCTTACATACCCACTGCACACCGGAAGCATTGGTGGTCGGAGAGAGCTCCAGCTCATCTTCACCAGCAGCAACACCTGCGGCAGTCTTGTAAGTGATAGTGACCACCCCAGTGTTAGCAATTTGAATATCGTCAACGTACTGAGTGTCCGGAGCAACATAACCCGCCGCGTCGTTGTCTGCTGGGTAAGTGTTGCGCGTCATCGCGTGCTCAGATACCGCAGTTTTGGCAGCTGAAGCCAGCGTCAAACCTTCAGAAATCTTTGAGCGAGTTGTGTAATCCTGGTAGGCAGGCAGTGCAACCGCCGCCAAAATACCAATGATCGCTACAACGATCATCAATTCGATCAGCGTAAAACCTTGTTGTGTCTTCTTCATCATCCACTCCTATGGGGATTGTGTTTTGAACCACTCACAGCCATTCATCGTTTAACTCATGACTTTCAGGCATGAACTAGCACAGTACGTGCCAACACGCTCAGATAACCACTAATCAGCATAAGCAGGAAGCTGCCGCGGCAAAACAAACCTAGAATAGGACTCCCAAACTTACAATAAATGGCACACCGCGGCGTTTATTGACAATTTTCGTCACACTACAACACAGCTACTTGACCTCATGCCGTTAAGCGGCTGATTTAAGTAATAATTGCACTACCATCGGCAACCGCATACTCTGTTAGCGTCGTCTAATAAACGTACCCAATGCTGGGCGGGGACATTGATCACCGCTATTAAATTAACTACCAGTTTATACACGGCTGCAGCTAGCACTATGAATAGTTCACAGGTCCCGCTAACCGGCTTGGCGCGCAGGTTAGTCTATGATGGCATACTGGAAGAAGATGCCGTCCGAAAGGCGCAAGAAGCGGCCAACAAAGATAAGAAAAGCTTGGTTTCTCACTTGGTTGAGAAAAAGCTCGCTGATGGTCTGAATTTGGCCGAGGCCGCAGCTGATGAGTTTGGCATACCTTTCTTAGACCTCCGCGTCTTTACCCTGGACCTTGCGCCCCACAAGCTTGTGGACAATAAACTGGTCAAGACCCACCGAGCTCTGCCCTTGTGGAAACGGGGCAAGCGTCTGTTTGTGGGCATGTCTGATCCCACCAACCTCCACGCCCTTGATCAGATTAAGTTCAACACTGGCCTCAATACCGAACCGATAGTCGTGGAGGAAAGTGCTCTCGCCGTCGCTATAGACAAATACCTTAGTGCCCAGGAAGAGTCTTTGACAGATAGCCTGGGCGGCATGGATGACGTAGACCTAGAAAGCCTTGATGTAGAAGCCGTTGATGAAGACGGCGGCGAAGTTGACCTATCGGGCGCTGATGAGGCCCCGGTGGTCAAATTCGTTAATAAAGTGCTGGTTGACGCCATTCGAGGCGGCGCTTCAGATATTCACTTTGAGCCCTATGAGCGAGTCTACCGGGTTCGCTTCCGTACCGACGGTATTTTGCACGAAGTAGCCCGTCCGCCAGTGTCTTTGGGATTTCGGCTAGCAGCACGCCTCAAGGTCATGTCGCAAATGGACATTTCAGAACGGCGCATCCCACAGGATGGCCGCATTAAGATGAAGCTGTCCAAGACTCGCGCCATCGACTTCCGGGTGAATACGCTGCCTACCCTATGGGGTGAGAAGGTAGTACTACGGATTTTGGACCCCAGTTCGGCTCAGATGGGCATCGACGCCCTTGGCTACGAGCCAGATCAGAAACAGTTGTACATGGAGGCTCTGGACGAGCCCCAGGGCATGATACTGGTCACCGGACCTACCGGCTCGGGTAAGACTGTGTCGTTGTATACCGGTCTCAACATTCTGAACACCCCCGAGCGTAATATCTCCACCGCAGAGGACCCCGTTGAGATCAACCTGGAGGGGATCAACCAGGTCCACGTAAACAATAAGGTAGGGTTGGGCTTTGCTGAAGCGCTGCGCTCCTTCCTCCGTCAGGATCCGGATATCATTATGGTGGGGGAGATACGGGACCTGGAAACGGCGGAAATCGCTATCAAAGCCGCGCAAACCGGGCACCTGGTGCTCTCTACCCTCCACACCAATAGTGCCCCAGAAACACTGACACGCCTACTCAACATGGGCGTACCAGCTTTTAACGTCGCGACCTCGGTCAGCCTGATTATTGCCCAGCGTTTGGCCCGCCGGCTATGTAAAGAGTGTTCTGTGCCAGCCGATATCCCGCATGAGACCCTTCTTGAGGAAGGCTTTAGCGAGGAAATGCTCGATGGGGCGTCTATTCTTAAGCCGGTGGGCTGCGACCACTGTAACGGCGGATACAAGGGCCGGGTGGGCATTTACGAGGTTGTGCGTATTACACCAGACATTTCTCGTATTATTATGGAGAATGGTAATTCGCTGGTAATTGCCGAGCAGGCCCGCAAAGAAGGGTTCGCCAACTTGCGCACCTCGGCGCTTAGAAAGTGTGCTCAGGGCGTCACCAGCCTAGAAGAAGTCAACCGTGTGACCAAGGATTAAAACAAGCGATGGCAACGGCAAAAACCGATATTTACGTCTGGCAGGGTACCGACAAGCAGGGCCGCAAAACCCGTGGAGAGATGACTGCGGCGTCGCCTGCCATTGCCAAGGCTCAGCTCCGCAAGCAGGGTATAGCCGCCAAGAAAGTGCGCAAAAAACCCAAATCCTTGTTCAGCAATAAAAAGGCAATCAAGCCAGCCGATATTGCCATTTTCACCCGACAAATGGCCACCATGATGAAAGCCGGTGTGCCGTTGGTTCAAAGCTTTGAGATTGTGGCGGAAGGGGCCGGCAACCCCAGTTTGCAGGAGTTGGTTACTGAAATTAAAAACGACGTCTCTTCAGGCGGCGGGTTTGCGTCAGCTTGCGCCAAACACCCCAAATACTTTGACGATCTGTTTTGCAGCTTGGTCGAGGCCGGTGAGCAATCGGGTACCCTTGAGCTTATGCTGGACCGGGTCGCCACTTACAAAGAGAAAACCGAGGCCCTGAAAGCCAAGATAAAAAAGGCGCTGACTTACCCCATAGCGGTTATCGTCGTTGCCATTGTTGTTACCGCTATACTGCTGGTGAAGGTAGTGCCCCAATTTGCCAGCACATTCCAAAGTTTTGGTTCCGACCTACCCGCCTTCACCAAACTGGTGGTGGCCATGTCTGAATGGATGCAGGCCAATTGGTACATTATGTTTGGCGCCATCATCGCTACGGTGGTTCTATTTAGCGAAGCCAAGCGACGATCCCAGGGCTTTTCCGACCGGGTTGACGCAATGATGCTCAAGATACCCATCGTTGGGGATATTGTATTTAACTCGGTCATTGCGCGCTTTTCTCGAACACTTGCCACCACCTTCGGTGCCGGTGTACCGCTTGTTGACGCGCTGAATTCCGTGGAAGGGGCAGCCGGTAACGCCGTATATAGCAAGGCCATCGCCCAGATCCGCGAAGATGTCACCAGCGGTCAAACCCTGTACTCGGCCATTCGCTTCACTAACCTCTTTCCCACCATGCTGCTTCAGATGGTGTCTATCGGCGAGGAGTCTGGCTCTTTGGATGAAATGCTGGACAAGGTTGCCAACCACTACGAAGAAGCCGTGGACAACGCGGTGGACTCTCTGACATCGCTGCTGGAACCCTTTATCATGTCGATTTTGGGGATACTAGTGGGTGGTTTGATGATTGCCATGTATCTGCCTATATTTATGCTGGGTTCCGCAATCTAGAACCCCTCTAAAAGCTACTGCACTCGGAATCTGAGGCGTCGGCGGTGCTCAAAATACTCATTTACTATCGTGTAAGCTCCGTTTTTTGCGCTCCGGCGAAGCCTCACCTTCCTTCGTTCGTGACGCTTTTAGCGGGATTCCGCTCCCTCAAAACCCTAAAGTCCAACACTACTGAAGGCCAATATGCCCAGTGACTTGCTCACAGAGCACCCTTTTGTCAGCTACACTCTAATCACCATCGTCAGCTTGATGCTGGGCAGTTTCTTTAATGTGGTGATCTACCGCCTGCCCAAGATGATGGAGGCACAGTGGCGCCGGGACTGCCTGGAGCTCTCCGGTGAAGAGCCCAGCGAAGATGATAATTTCAACTTGGCGCTGCCCCATTCCCACTGCCCCAAGTGTCAGGCGCCGGTTAAAGCCTGGCAGAATATCCCCGTTGTCAGCTATATCCTGCTACGCGGTCGCTGCGCGAGCTGCCGCGCCCCCATCGGCCTGCGCTACCCGGTTATTGAGGCGGCAACTGCCATCTTGGCCGTGTTGGCCTTTGCGGTATTTGGTCTCTCGTTACACGGGGCAGCCATCGCAGTATTTTGCTGGCTGCTGTTGATTATGACGGTGATCGACATTGACCATCAGTTGCTTCCCGATTCCCTGACCTTGCCGCTTCTTTGGCTAGGGCTGGCCTTTCACAGCGTCACTGCTACTATCCCGCTTACCGACGCGGTATGGGGGGCTATGGCGGGCTATTTGAGCCTGTGGAGCGTGTATTGGTTATTTAAACTGCTGACCGGCAAGGAAGGCATGGGCTACGGCGATTTTAAACTGCTGGCTGCACTGGGAGCGTGGATGGGCTGGCAGGTTTTGCCGTTGATAATTATCCTATCGTCCCTGGTAGGCGCGGTGTTAGGCGGCTTAACCCTGGCACTGAGCGGTCAAGGCCGCTCTACACCTATGCCTTTTGGCCCCTATTTGGCTGGCGCCGGGCTGATCGCCATGTTTTGGGGCGACACACTACTGAATGCCTACCTCCAGTTCGCCGGTCTTAAGTAACAGCGCGAGTCACGAATTATGAGTCAGTTTATCGTCGGCCTGACCGGCGGCATTGGCAGCGGCAAGACCGCTGTCTCAGACAGCTTTGCCGAGTTGGGTATCGACATTGTCGATGCCGACCTGGTGTCCCGCATTGTGGTGGAACCCGGCACCCCGGCGTTGGCGGCCATCGCTGAGCATTTTGGCAGCGATATTCTCACCCAGGACGGGCAGCTTGATCGCGCTCAGTTGCGGGCGATTATCTTCAAAGATCCGGAGGCTAAGCATTGGCTGGAGGCGCTGCTCCACCCGCTGATAGCTGAGGAAATTCAGCGTCAGCTGCACAGCATTAGCAGCCCCTATGGGATTTTTGTATCGCCCCTGTTGATAGAGGCTGGGCAACGCCTGTTTTGTGATCGTGTGTTGGTGGTGGACGTGCCAGAGTCTACGCAAGTGGAGCGTACCATGGCCCGGGACAGCAACGACCGGGAGCAGGTGGAGCGGATCATTGCCAGCCAGATCAACCGCCAGGATCGCCGTGCGGCGGCTGACGATATCCTCGACAATAGTCAGGATTTATCGACACTCAAGGACCGGGTTGCGGCTTTGCATGTGCAGTATTTGGAATTGGCGAAGGAGAAAGTTGGGTAGAGTAGATACCCACCGTAGTGCGTACATCGCCTTTTATGTACGCCGCTCAAACCGCCAAGAGGACGGCGGGACAGGTGAAGCATTGTCCACCCTACGAATTGGGATAGCGCGTATGGGTAGGATGGACATCGCTTTTCATGTCCGTCATAAACACCGCGCGCTCCCCGGCGGACACAAAAGCGGTGTCCGCCCTACGAAAACATCAACGGGAACTGGCAAACACGAATACGACAGGATCATGACTGAGAAACGACAAACCCTTGAGGTCCAGTGTCCCAGCTGCAAGCAAACCGTGCTTTGGGACCGCAATAACCCCCACCGACCGTTTTGCTCGGCCCAGTGCAAAAATCAGGATTTTGTCTCTTGGGCGAATGAGGAGCACAGCATTGCAGGTGATCCATTGCACGATGGCGTGCTGAGTGGGGATATTGATTTGGATTAGGGCGCCTGCTATCACCCTCCCCAGCGTAGGGCGTATATCGCTTTTTATCTACGCCGCTCTCACCGCCACGACGACGGCGGACAGGTAAAGCGTTGTCCGCCCTACGAATCGTGGAGTGGCCCGCATCACGTAGGGCGTACATCGCCTTTTTTGTACGCCGCTCTAACCGCCGGGAGGACGGCGGACAGGTAAAGCGCTGTCCGCCCTACGATTAGGCTGACAAGATGGCGTCGATGATGGCGCGATTGGCGGCGGGGAAGGAGTAGTCGTTCAGGGTATGTGGCGCCACCCATTGCAGGGGCTGACCTTCGGCACCCTGGGGCTCACCGGAAAACTCTCTTACCCACCACACATCGAGCCGCACGGCTTTGTCGCCGTAATCGTGGTGAATTTCCGTTAGCGGCTGGCAGCCCTCCGGGGCGACTGCAATCGCCAGTTCTTCCTGCAGCTCTCTGACCAAGGCTTCTTGGACGGTTTCACCGGCTTCAACCTTGCCGCCGGGGAATTCCCACAGCCCACCCTGATGCAGGTGGTCGGCCCGGCGGGCAATCAGGATGCGCTGGTCGGCGTCACAAATTACACCCACCGCGACGTGGACGAGCTTAACTGCGGTACTCGGCATTGATGCGCACGTAATCGTAGGAGAAATCGGTGGTCCACACAGTCTCACCGGCCTCACCGCGACCGAGGTCGATGGCAATGGTGACGTCTTCCTGTTTCATTACCGCTGCACCCGCTTCCTCGGTATAGGACGCCGCACGACCGCCGCGTTCTGCAATCAGCACATCGTCCAGGTGCACGCTCACCTTGGCCACATCCAGGCCGTCGACACCGGCGCGGCCGATAGCCGCCAGAATCCGACCCCAATTGGGATCGCTGGCAAACAGCGCGGTTTTCACCAGCGGTGACTCAGCCACAGTGTAGGCCACCTTAAGTGCCTCCTGCTGATCCTGGGCACCCTTAACGGCAACCGCCACAAACTTGGTAGCGCCTTCACCGTCCCGAACAATGGCCTGAGCCAGATCGAGGAAAACGGCGTTGATGGTTTGCCGCAGCAAGCCCTCTAGCTCGCTGCCGGCGCTGACACTCACTCCAGAGCGGCCGGTGGCCACCAGCATGCAGGCGTCGTTGGTGGAGGTGTCGCCATCTACGGTGATGCGATTGAAGGACTGTTCCGCCGCCTCACTGACCAGGCTTTGTAACAGTGCTTGATCGACGTCGGCGTCGGTGGCGACGTAGCCCAGCATGGTGGCCATATTGGGCTTGATCATCCCGGCGCCTTTGGAGATTCCGGTCACGGTGATGGTCTTACCCTGCCATTGCAGCTGCTGTGAGCAGGCTTTGGGGCGGGTATCGGTGGTCATAATGCCACTGGCGGCATCCAGCCAGCTATCGACCGACAACGCTCCCAGCGCTCCTGGCAGGGCGCTGACAATTTTGTCAGTAGGCAAGGGCTCACCAATAACCCCTGTAGAGAAAGGCAATACTGTAGGGGCTTCAAGGCCAGTCAGGTCTGCCAAGGCGGCGCAGCAGCGTCGAGCATCGGACAGCCCCTGCTCGCCGGTGCCGGCATTGGCATTGCCAGTATTGATAAGCCAATAGCGGGGAGAAGCCTTAGCGAGGTGAGCCTTCGCCACCGTCACTGGTGCCGCACAAAAGGCATTCTTGGTAAACACACCGGCGGAGCGACTACCCTCCGCCAACTCAAACACGACGACATCTTTGCGTCCTGGCTTTTTGATGCCTGCGCTGGCAATGCCGATACGCACGCCGTCAACCGGATGCAACTCCCCTATCGTTCCCGGGCCCACCGCCATCTGTGCTTACCTCAGCTCAACTTGCCGTGACACTGTTTGTATTTTTTGCCCGAGCCACAGGGGCAGGGTTCATTGCGACCCACCTTGCGACCTTCCCGAACAAAGGTTTCGGGCTTATTGGCCGGCCCCTGTTGGTCTTGGGATTGTGCGGCATCAGGCTGTGGCGCTTCGTCGGCTTCAATCGCCGAAGCCTCGGCATGCTGAAACTCCATTGCCCGGCGTGCGGCTTCTTCCCGACGCTGCTGTTCCAGGGCTTCGGCGTTTTCATCCTGCTGCAACTGGAGGTGGGATAAGAAACGCACCACTTCGTGTTTAAGGCTCTCCAGCATTTGCTGGAACAGCGCAAACGCCTCCCGCTTATACTCTTGCTTGGGATTCTTTTGCGCGTAGCCCCGCAGGTGAATGCCGTGGCGCAGGTGGTCCATGGTGGAGAGGTGCTCCTTCCACAGCGTATCCAGCACCTGCAACATGATGTGGCGCTCGATCTTACGCATGTCGGGGCCAACCGCGTCGCACTTGGCCTGATAGGCTTGCTCTACCGCCTCTAGAATGCGTTGACGCACGCCTTCTTCATTGAGCTTCTTGTCCTCATCCAGCCATTGCTGAACGGGCAATTTGACCGAGAAGTCTGACTCCAGACGACGCTCCAGACCGGCGATATCCCACTGCTCTTCCATACTCTGGGGCGGCATATACTCTGCCACCACCTCAAACACCACGTCAGCGCGGATGTTGTTGAGCATGTCGGTAATATCTTCTGACTCCAACAGCTCATTGCGCTGCTGATAAATAATCTGACGCTGGTCGTTGGCCACATCGTCGTATTCCAGCAGCTGCTTGCGGATATCGAAGTTGCGACCTTCCACCTTGCGCTGGGCCTTCTCGATGGCGTTGGTCACCATGCGGTGCTCGATGGCTTCGCCCTTCTCCAGCCCCAGAGCCTGCATAATGCCCCGCACCCGGTCCGAGGCAAAGATGCGCATCAGGCTGTCTTCCAGAGACAGGTAGAAGCGGGACACACCGGGGTCGCCCTGACGGCCTGCCCGGCCCCGCAGCTGGTTGTCGATACGGCGGGATTCGTGACGCTCGGTACCGATGATGTGCAGACCACCGGCCTGGATCACTTTTTCGTGGCGTTGCTTCCAGGCTTCCCGAAGCTCCTCCACGACCGCGTCAGAGGGATTGTCGAGTTTTTCCAGCTCGGCATCGACACTGCCACCCAACACGATATCGGTACCGCGGCCCGCCATATTGGTGGCGATGGTCACCACACCGGGGCGACCGGCCTGAGCGATAATTTCCGCTTCCTGCTCGTGGTATTTGGCGTTCAGAACCTTGTGGGACAGCCCCGCCTGCTCAAAGCGCCGGGACATTTCCTCGGAGGTTTCGATGGAAGCCGTACCCACCAATACTGGCGCACCGCTCTCCAGCAGCTGACGCACATCTTCGACGATGGCGTCGTATTTTTCTTCCTTGGTGAGGTAGACCAAGTCATTGAGGTCTTTACGGGCACTGGGTTTGTTGGTGGGAATGGCCACCACATCCAGGCCGTAAATCTGGCGAAACTCAAAAGCCTCTGTGTCGGCGGTACCGGTCATGCCCGCCAATTTGTCGAATAGACGGAAGTAGTTCTGGAAGGTGGTCGAGGCCAGAGTCTGGCTCTCTGCCTGCACGGTGACACCCTCTTTGGCCTCAATGGCCTGGTGTAAACCTTCCGACAACCGGCGACCGGGCATGGTCCGACCGGTGTGCTCGTCGATCAGCACCACCTGGTCGTTCTGAACGATGTACTCGATGTTGTTGTGGAACAATACGTGGGCCCGCAGCGCCGCGTTGACGTGGTGCAGCAAGTTGAGGTTGCTAGCCGAGTACAGGCTGTCGCCCTCCTCCAGCAGCCCTTCCTTGATCAGTAATTCTTCCACCTGCTGGTGCCCGGCCTCGGTCAGCTCCACCTGACGCAGCTTCTCGTCAATGGTGTAGTGGCCTTCAAAACTGGGCTCATCGTCGCCCTGATTCTCAGCGCCCTCGTCATCGTCGAAGGAAGGCTCGGTAACCGGCTTAAGGCTGGGAATAAAGCGGTTAATTTGCTTGTACAGGGCCGAGCTGTCTTCCGCTGGGCCGGAGATAATCAGCGGCGTTCGCGCTTCATCGATGAGGATGGAGTCCACTTCGTCGACGATGGCGAAGTTGAGGCCGCGCTGGAAGCGATCCGCCAGGGCAAAGGCCATATTGTCCCGCAGGTAGTCAAAGCCGAACTCGTTGTTGGTGCCGTAGCTGATATCGGCTTGGTAGGCGGCCCGCTTGTCGTCACCCGTCTGGCCGGACCGAATCACGCCTACAGACAGCCCCAGGAATTCATAGAGGGGCCGCATCCAGTTGGCGTCACGGTGGGCCAAATAGTCGTTGACCGTCACCACAAATACGCCTTTGCCGGTCAGGGCGTTGAGGTAGACCGGCAGGGTGGCCACCAGGGTTTTACCCTCACCGGTGCGCATCTCGGCGATCTTGCCTTCGTGCATGGCGATACCGCCGATGAGCTGCACGTCAAAATGGCGCATACCCAGCACCCGGCGGCTGGCTTCCCGAGCCACAGCGAAGGCTTCAGGGAGGATTTGATCCAGGGTTTCCCCGCCGTCAAGCCGGCTGCGGAATTCCACCGTCTTGGCGGTGAGATCGGCATCGCTCAGCGCGGTCATGGCCTCTTCCTGAGCGTTGATGCGGGCGACAATCTTGCGCATCCGCTTCAGTTCGCGATCGTTCTTGCTTCCAAAAATCTTCTTGGCGACTGATGTGATCATGACTCTATTCGTTGCGTTCTCGGGTAAATCCACGCCCCTGTCACCGTATCGGTAACACGTTGCGAGACTCTCAAGTCAGGTAGTTCGGCGGGGGTCTGTACGTCCTACTACATTGTCGACGGCACGGTCGGCTGTGTTTTGCCGACATCAGTAAAGCCTGCCGGATCAGACACATATCTCGCGCCAACCGGGACAGGAGCGGAACCGCTGCGATCCACTGTGGCGCAATATCGCACAGATGCCGGGAGATTACCATGCCCGACCAGGGAGCACGACAGTGGGGTGGAGCGTTAAAGTAGGGGTACACCGGCACTCGCCCAAAAGCGCTGTGCCGGCGGACTCGAGCCACCAGTCCGCTCAAGCGGTGGCGGGAGCCAGGTAGGAGATCGGTGCCTCGGCGGGATCCTCAAAGGTCACCCATTCCCAGGCATCAGGCTCTTTAATCAACTTGCGCAGGGACACGTTGTTGAGGCCGTGTCCGGATTTGAAGGCCTTGAACTCGCCAATCAGGCTGGTACCCAGCAGGTAGAGGTCGCCGATGGCGTCCAACACCTTGTGTTTGACGAATTCATCCTCGTAACGCAGGCCGTCTTCATTGAGGATGCGGTATTCATCCACCACGATAGCGTTGTCCATGCTGGCGCCTTGGGCCAGGCCCTGGGCGCGCATGTATTCCACCTCGTGCATAAAGCCAAAGGTCCGGGCGCGGCTCACTTCCTTAACAAAAGAAGTGCTGGAGAAATCCAGTTCGGCGTGGCCGGTGCGGTCCTTGAACACCGGATGGTCGAAGTCGATGGTAAAAGAGACTTTAAAGCCGTCAAAAGGGAGAAAGCTGGCGACCTTATCGCCGTCTTTTACCGTGACCGGGCGCTTGATACGGAGGAACTTCTTGGGCGCGTCCTGTTCTTCGATTCCCGCCGACTGGATCAGGAATACAAAGGGACCCGCACTGCCATCCATAATGGGCACTTCGGGTGACGTCAACTCAACATAGGCGTTATCGATGCCAAGACCTGCCATGGCAGATAGCAGATGCTCGACCGTGGAGACCCGCACGTCGCCGTTAACCAGAGTCGTGGAAAGGGTGGTATCACCGACGTTTTCCGCCAGTGCATGGATTTCGACAACGGGATTGAGGTCGGTGCGTCTGAACACCACGCCGGTATTGGCCGGCGCCGGCTTCAGGGTCAGAAATACTTTGTCACCGGTATGCAACCCAATGCCGGTGGCCCGGATGGTGTTGCGCAATGTACGTTGTCTAATCATTTTTTCCACTCATAATTTTAGCGCAGACGGCCGCGTATCACGCGGCACCGGCGCAGCTCTGTCGAGCCTGGCCAATGGCGTCCGAAAACCGCTTCCGGCCCGTGTTATCCCGCGGGATAAACTCGGAGCTGGAAATTAATCAGCTTGGCGGCGCAGGAAAGCGGGAATATCCAGGTATTCCATATCCTTGTCTTCCATCGGTGCCGGTGCAGCTTCACGCGCGGCGGCCGCTTGCTGATTGCGCATTACCGTTGGGCGGTCGAGTTTGCGATAATCGCTGGAGGAACCCGGCTGTTCGACCGGCTTGCTCTCCACCACTTTCAGCGGTGCCTCGTAGCCCGCGCCATCCAGGCCGGTTGCCACAACGGTGACCCGCAGCTCGTCGCTCATATCGGGGTCAATCACCGTACCGACAACCACGGTGGCGTTCTCAGACGCTAGTTCCTCGATAGTATCCCCGACATCGTTGAATTCGCCTAGGGATAGGTCCAAACCGGCGGTAATATTAACCAAAATGCCCCGGGCTCCTTCCAGGTTGACGTCTTCCAGCAGGGGGCTGCGAATCGCGGCCTCTGCGGCTTCCCGAGCGCGGTTTTCACCGCTGGCAACGCCACTGCCCATCATCGCCATGCCCATCTCAGACATCACCGTGCGCACGTCGGCAAAGTCGACGTTAATCATACCTGGGCGGATGATCAGATCGGCAATACCTTGAACCGCACCCTGTAATACGTCGTTGGCGGCCTTAAAGGCATCCAGCAGGCTGGTATTTTTGCCCAGCACCGGCAACAGCTTTTCGTTGGGGATGGTGATGAGCGAGTCCACGTGCTGACGCAGCTCTTTCATGCCCTGCTCGGCCACCGCCATGCGTTTTTTACCCTCGAAGGGGAAGGGCTTGGTGACCACCGCCACCGTGAGAATACCCAGCTCTTTGGCGACTTCCGCCACCACTGGCGCGCCGCCAGTCCCGGTGCCGCCACCCATGCCGGCGGTGATAAAGACCATATCGGCCCCTTCCAGGGCTTCGGCGATGCGGTCCCGGTCTTCCATCGCCGCCTGGCGACCGATATCCGGGTTAGCGCCTGCCCCCAGGCCCTTGGTGATGCAGGTGCCCAGTTGCAAGACGGTTTTAGACATGACATCGGTTAACGCCTGGGCGTCGGTATTGGCGCAGATGAAATCCACCCCATCGACGTCTCCGGCGATCATGTGCTTCACGGCGTTGCCGCCGCCACCACCGACACCCACGACTTTGATTACTGCACTCTGAGGTACGTTATCAACGAGTTCAAACATAGCATTTCTCCCTTTTTACAAAGTGACCGCGCTGCCAACACGGCCGGTTACTACTTCGGTTGTGATTGCCCAGTTCGGGCAACCGTTGATCACTGCCTTCCCCTGCGGGGGTAAGACCGTTAAAAATTGTTTTGCACCCACTGCTTGAGCCGGGCCAGAAAGCCGTCGCGCTTGACCCGCCCGCGACCGCCGGTCTCCTGCTGGTGCTTGATGCCGTAGTGCAACAAGCCCACGCTGGTGGCGTAGATCGGGTTGCGGACAATGTCGGTGAGGCCTCGGGCATCCTGGGGTACGCCAATGCGCACCGGCATATGGAAAATCTCCTCGGCCAGCTCCACCACGCCCTCCATCTTGGAAGTGCCGCCGGTCAGCACGATGCCCGCCGCGCACAGGTCTTCATAACCACTGCGACGCAGCTCGGCTTGAACCAGGGTGAACAGCTCGTCGTAGCGAGGTTCCACCACCTCTGCCAGCGCCTGGCGGGACAGCTCCCGGGGGGGCCGCTCGCCAACACTGGGCACCTTGATGGTCTCGCCCTCGCCGGCCAACTGGGTCAGCGCGCAGGCGTACTTGATCTTGATCTCCTCGGCGTACTGGGTCGGGGTGCGCAGCGCCATGGCGATATCGTTGGTGACCTGATCGCCGGCGATGGGAATCACCCCGGTGTGGCGGATGGCGCCGTCGGTGAAGATAGCGATATCCGTGGTGCCACCGCCGATATCGACGATGCACACCCCCAGCTCCTTCTCGTCCTCGGTGAGCACCGAGTAACTGGAAGCCAATTGCTCGAGGATGACGTCTTCCACTTCCAGGCCGCAGCGGCGGATACACTTCTCAATGTTCTGCACCGCATTCACCGCGCAGGTCACCAAGTGCACCTTGGCCTCCAGGCGCACACCGGACATGCCCAGCGGCTCCTTGATGCCTTCCTGGTCGTCGATCACGAACTCTTGAGGCAATATATGCAGCACTTTCTGGTCGGCCGGGATCGCCACCGCCTGGGCGGCGTCGATGACCCGGTCCAGATCCAGCTGAAACACTTCCCGGTCGCGAATCGCCACGATGCCGTGGGAGTTGAGGCTGCGGATATGGTTACCGGCGATCCCCACGTACACGCTGTGGATCTCGCAGCCCGCCATTAACTCCGCCTCTTCCACCGCGCGCTGGATGGAGTGCACGGTGGACTCAATATTGACCACCACCCCTTTTTTCAGACCCCGGGACGGATGTGAACCAATCCCGACAATCTCCAGCTTGCCCTCGTCGTTAACCGCGCCGACGATGGCAACGACTTTCGAGGTCCCGATATCCAGACCCACCACCATCTTGCCGACGTTTGCACTAGACATAGGTTGTTATCCCCCACGCGTAAAAGTTGGCGAAAGCGCCGTGCATCAATTCATTCGCCATGGCTTATCCTTTCTTTTCTTGCATTTTTTCCACTTCTTCTGGCTCCCGCCACGCGACAGCCAGACCGTTGATATAGCGCGTATCCACCCGTTCTACCCGGGCAAAATCCGCTTTCAGCGACTCCCGATATACCCACAGGAAGCGCCGTAATTTCTCCAGCGGCTCCTGCCGCCCCAGCACTACTTCAGCACCACCTTCCAGGGTGGCGATCCAGGTACCCCGGGGCTTGAGCTGGAGCCGGCTCAACACCAGCGACTCATCCCCCATCAGCTGACTCATCAGCCGGTACTGGCGCATAATTTCAATGGCGCTGCCTTCTGGCCCATCCAGCAGCGGTAGCGGCTCGCTCAACTCCATCGCCACTTTGGGTTCGAATATCCGTCCCCGGTGGTTGAGCAAACCGCCTTTGCCCCACTCGGCAATCGGCGTTTCCTCGACGATGGTGATTTTCAGCTCCCGGGGCCACACCCGCCCCACCACCGCCCGGTAAACCCAGGGCTCCTGTTCCAGTTCCGCCTGGATGTCCGCCAGATCTAGACCGATATAGCCCACCGCCAGATGCCGGGTGACGCGGTCGATCAGCGCCTGGCGATTGAGGTGTTGCAGGTCGCCGGCAAACACCACCCGATCCACCGGGATGGCATCCAACTGCCGGCTGAGCTGCTCCACGCCGTATACAAAACCCATCGCCGCCGCCAACAGCAGCAGGCGATTCAACATCCGCCCCCACTCCCGGTTGGGACGGAAACGTTTTTCGCCCTCGCGCTTTTCCGCGCGCTGACGCCGCTTGTCGCGGCGCTTGGTGGCACCGCCGGCGGCACTGGCCGCACCTTTGCGGTAGGGCGAAGTCATGGCGCCCCCTGCCTCTCAGCGGCGTTACCACCGGCAATAGCAGCCGCCAGAATCCGGCTCACCAGCTGATCAAAATCCAGCCCCGCCGCTTTAGCCGCCATCGGCACCAGGCTGTGATCGGTCATGCCCGGCACGGTGTTCACTTCCAGCAGATAGAAGTCGCCATCGGCAGCCCGCATCACATCCACTCGCCCCCAACCTCGGCAGCCCACTTCCCGAAACGCCGACAGCGCCAGCTGCTGCAACTCCAGCTCATCCTCTTCACTCAAACCACAGGGGCAGAGGTAGCGGGTCTCGTTGGAGACATACTTGGCTTCAAAATCGTAAAACGCCGCATCCGTCTCCAGCTTGATGGCCGGCAGCGCCGCATCGTCCAATATCGCCACGGTGTACTCACCACCACTGATCCACTGCTCAGCAAACACCTGGCCATAGCGATTAGCGGTCTGCCAGGCGGCTTCCAGCTCAGCCGCGGCTTCAGCCCGGCTCATACCAATGCTGGAGCCCTCGCAGGCTGGCTTGACGATCATCGGCCCCAGCTCATCCACCGTGGCCTGCCAGTCGGTGTGGGCATGCAGGGTAGTAAAGCGCGGCGTATTCAGCCCGGCGCTCAACCACAATTGCTTGCAGCGCAATTTATCCATTCCCAGCGCCGAGGCCATCACGCCACTGCCGGTGTACGTCACGCCCATGCATTCCAGGGCTCCCTGAACGGTGCCGTCCTCGCCTCCGGGGCCGTGAAGCGCGATAAAGCAGTGGCTGAACTTCTGAACCCGCTGCATCCAATCGCGATCGGCCACATCGATGGCTTCAATCTCCAGGCCCTGGCGACGAAAGGCTTCGCTGACGGCGGCGCCACTTTTGAGGGAAATCTCCCGCTCGGCAGAGTTTCCGCCCAGCAGTACAGCCAGCTTGCCGCCGACGGCCCGTTGAATGTCTGCAAAACTCATCGGCGTCATCACGTCCAGTCCTGGGTGGAGAGTTGTTGGGCCAGAGCGCCGATATTGCCGGCGCCCTGGGTCAGTAATACATCGCCGTCCCGAAGCAGCGGCTTTAGTGAAGCGAAAGCCTGTTCGGGGTTGTCCACAAACACCGGCTCCAGCGTGCCCTGCAGTCGCATACTGCGGCACAGGCTGCGGCTGTCGGCACCGGGTATGGGCTCTTCGCCCGCCGGGTAGACCTCCAGCAACAGCAGACTGTCCACTGTCGACAGCACCTTGACGAAGTCTTCGTAGAGATCTTTGGTACGGCTATAGCGGTGCGGCTGATAGAGCATTACCAGGCGGCGATCAGGCCAGGCCTGACGAGCGGCAGCCACTGTCGCCGCCACCTCGGTGGGGTGGTGACCGTAGTCATCCACCAGCATAAAACTGCCTTGCTCCAACGCCATTTCGCCGTAGCGCTGGAAGCGGCGTCCCACACCCTGGAATCCTTCAATGCCCCGACAAATAGCCTGGTCCGACAGGCCCTCGTCCACCGCCACGGCCACGGCGGCGGTGGCGTTAAGTACGTTGTGAATCCCCGGCTGATGGATGCACAGCTCGAGGCTGCTGCCATCGGGGCGAGCCACTTTGAATCGACTAATGAGTCCGTCTTGCTCGACGTCGTGGATGCGGAAATCGGCCTCGTCGTGAAAACCATAAGTGAGTATCTGACGGCCGACATCCGGCATGATGTCGCGCACCACGGGGTCGTCCATGCACATCACCACCACACCGTAGAACGGCAGGTTGTGAAGGAATTCCACAAAGGTTTTCTTCAGTCGGCTGAAGTCACCGCCATAGGTGGCCATGTGGTCGGCTTCGATATTGGTGACGACCGCCACCATCGGCTGCAGGTGAAGGAAGGATGCATCGCTTTCATCTGCCTCCGCCACCAGATAGCGGCTCTCGCCCAGGGCGGCGTTGGTGCCGGCGCTGTTGACCCGACCGCCAATGACAAAAGTGGGGTCCAGGCCGGCCTCGGCAAAAATATTGGTAATCAAACTGGTGGTGGTGGTTTTACCGTGGGTACCCGCCACCGCAATACCGTGGCGGTAGCGCATCAGTTCCGCCAGCATCTCGGCCCGGCGCACGATAGGTATACGCTGATCCCGGGCTGCCACCACTTCCGGGTTGTCGTCTTTGACAGCACTGGAGACCACCACCACATCGCGACCAGACACCCACTCGCCCTGGTGGCCAAAGTGCACTTCCGCCCCCAAGCCCTGCAGCCGGGCTGTGACCGCTGATGACTTCAAATCAGAGCCGGAAATGTGATAACCGAGGTTCAATAACACCTCAGCGATGCCGCACATACCGGCACCACCGATACCGACAAAGTGAATGCGCTTGACCCGGCGCATCTCCGGAACCACAAAGGGATGCTTAGTGACCATGGGCAAACTCCATACACTGCTCTGCTGCGTCAGCCGCCGCCTGGGGTCGGGCCAACTTGCGACCCGCCTCGGCCATTGCCAACAGGCTGGCTCGCTGATCACGATAGCGTCCAATCACCTCACTCAAGGTCGCCACCGACAGTTCGCTCTGATCGAGGATTTCTCCGGCGCCACCCTCGGCCAACCAGCGGGCATTGGCGCGCTGATGGTCGTCGATGGCATTGGGCAGTGGCACCAGAATGGCGGGCACGCCCACCGCCGCCAGCTCGGCCACCGTCAAGGCTCCGGCGCGGCACAGCACTAGGTCGGCCCAGGCATAGGCCGCCGCCATATCATCGATAAAGGCATCAGCCAGCACTTTTACCCCCGCCTCGGCATAGCGCGCGGCAACAGCATCGGCGTGGGCCGCCCCGGCCTGATGCCATAGGGCTGGGCGCTGCGCCTCGGGCAAGCTGATCCAGGTTTCCACCACCGCATCATTGATGGCTTTAGCCCCCTGGCTGCCACCCAACACCAATACCCTCAGTGGACCCTCGCGTCCTTGCCAGCGCTCAGCCGGGGGCGCAATGGCCGCAATGTCGTTGCGCACCGGGTTGCCGATATAGCGGTTTTTTCGCCCTCCCAAGTCAATGGGGTAACCGGTCATACACAGGGTGGCCATTTTGGCCAATAAACGATTGGTGGTACCGGCAACGGCATTTTGCTCGTGAATCACCACCGGAATACCCAGCAGGCGCGCCGCCAAGCCACCGGGACCGGAGGCATAGCCACCCATTCCCACTACGCAAAATGGCTTGAGCCGACGCAGCAGACCCAGGCACTGCCAAACGGCGGCAAAGGCCTTCCACAAAGCCGTCAATCGAGACAGCGGGCTTTTGCCCCGCAAGCCGGCCATATTCACGGTATGCAAAGTAATATTGGCTGCCGGCACCAATCGCGCCTCAATGCCAGTGTTGGTTCCCAGCCACTGCACATCCACACCGCGATCGCGGAGCTCTTCCGCCACCGCCAAAGCCGGGAAAACGTGACCGCCGGTGCCCCCGGCCATCATCAGCACGCGCAACTCAGTGGCCATGGGACCCCCTGCACTCGCGCTCGATACGTCCAACCACACCTACCATGGCCATGCAGACAATCAAGCTGCTGCCGCCATAGCTCATAAAGGGCAAGGTCAGTCCCTTGGTGGGCAGCAAGCCGGCGTTGACGCCAATATTGATAAAAGCCTGACCGCTGATCATGACTGCACAGCCATAGGCAACAAAAGCGTGAAACTGGCGGCCTGTGCGTTCGGCGAAGCGGCCGATATAGAGCATCCGCCCGATCAATCCGGCGAACAACGCCAGAATGGTCACGCTGCCGACAAAGCCAAACTCCTCGGCAAATATCGCAAATACAAAGTCGGTGTGGGCCTCGGGCAGGTAAAAGAGTTTTTGAACACTGTTACCCAGACCCACCCCGGTCAGCTCGCCCCGACCAAAGGCAATCAGCGATTGGGTCAATTGATAACCGGTGTTGAACTGATCAGCCCAGGGGTCGGTGAAAGCGGTCAGGCGCTTCATGCGGTAGGGCTCAAAAATCACCATTGCCACCGCCCCGGCCACACAGCTTAGAATCACCAGCAAAAACTGCCCCAGTTTGACGCCGCCCAAAAAAATCATCACAAAGGCGGTGCCGGCGGTGACTACCGTGGCACCAAAGTCGGGTTCCAGCATCAACAACATGGTGACGGCAAACAATACCGCCATCGGTTTGACAAAGCCGGACCACTGCTCGCGAACCTCGTCCCGGCGGCGCACCAAGTAGCCGGCCAAATAGAAAATCACGAACAGTTTGACGAACTCCGAGGCCTGCAGGGTCAGCGGCCCAAAGGCCAGCCAACGGCGACTGCCGTTGACCTCACGACCGATACCGGGAATCAGCACCAGGGACAGCAGCAAAAAACCCAGCAGCAGTAACAGCCAGCCACTGCGTTGCCAGACCACCAGCGGCGTGAAGTACATTACCAGCATCGCGCTGACAGCAATTGTGAAGTGCAGGAAGTAGCGCTTGGCAAAGAAAAAGGCATCGCCATAGCGGCCGGCAGCGTGCTCCACTGACGCCGAGGTCATGGCGATAAAACCGACAAACAGCAGCGCAACAAACAACAGCTGCAAAGTGCGATCAAAGGCCTGGAGCTCCGACCAACCTTGAGCGAGTGGACGCATCATGACGTGGCCCCTCCTCGATTTTCCACCGCCAGGTTTTCCACCGCTTGGCAGAATTGATTACCGCGATCGCTGTATCCCTCAAACATATCGAAGCTGGCGCAAGCAGGTGAAAGCAGTACCACATCGCCCGCTTCGGCCATATCTGCCGCGGCGGCAACCGCGGCGGCCATCGAACTCTGCAATGACACCGGCAGCCGACCGGCTATGGCAGTTTCGATGTCCGCCGCCGCCTCACCAATCAGCACCGCACCGCGCCCTGTAGCCACCAGGCAATCCGCCAGGGGCTCAAAGCTCGCGCCTTTCGCCTGTCCGCCAGCAATCAACACCACGCGCCCTTTGTCGGCCAAACCTTTGATAGCCGCCACAGCGGCACCGACATTAGTGCCTTTGGAGTCGTTGTAGTAGCTCACTCCGCCTCGGTCGGCAACAAACTCACAGCGGTGGGACAGACCAGTAAAAGATTGCAGTACCGATAGCATCGGCGCCAGTTCCAAGCCAGCCGCAGCACCCAACGCCAGTGCCGCCAAAGCGTTGGCGGTGTTGTGTCCACCGGCTATTTTAAGCTGCCGCACTGGCATCAGGGGCTCCCGGGCCAGTGCAATCCAAATTTCGCCATCGTGTTCTTCCAAACCAAAACAGCGGAAGTCCGAGCCGCCCTGGCGGAAGTACCACTTTTCCACTTCTTCGGGCACCAAGGGGTTGCTAAGCGGTTCATCGCGATTGATCACCGCTTTTTTGCAGCCTTGAAAGATGCGGTGCTTGGCCTGATGGTAGGCCACCATATCGCCGTGGTGGTCCAGGTGGTCGGCGCTAATATTCAGTACCGTAGCCACCTCTGCACCGAGATTGGCGCAGCGCTCCAACTGGAAGGACGAGAGCTCAAGGACGTAAAGCTCAACGCCGTCGCCCAACAAATCCAAGGCCGGTGTGCCCAGATTGCCGCCAACGGCCACCTGCACGGCCGCCGCCTTGGCCATTTCACCCAGCAAAGTAGTGACGGTGCTTTTGCCGTTAGAACCGGTAATGGCTACCACCGGCGCTTTCGCTGCCCGATGAAAGTAATCGATATCGCCGGTCAATATCGCGCCGGCTTCTTTGGCAGCGATCAGCGCTGGCGTTGAAAGCGGAATACCAGGGTTAACGATCAGCTCGCTAGCACCGACAAATTGGTCCTCAGCAAATGGCCCCAATGCCAAATCGGCATCGGGAAACTCCCTGCGGAAGGCATCGACATTGGGCGGCTGAGTGCGACTGTCAGCCACACTGAAAGTGTGACCGTTACGGGCAAGGTGACGCGCTACCGACAGCCCGGTGCTACCCAGGCCGACGATCACGCGTCTGTTGTCCGATGCAATAATGCTCACAGTCTACTCAGCTCTCGCTACTCAACATTTCTATTCAACACGCCCTCAACGCAGCTTCAGCGTTGCCAGCCCAAATAACACCAACATCACGGTGATGATCCAAAAGCGCACAATGACCCGGGGCTCCGGCCACCCTTTCAATTCAAAGTGGTGGTGAATCGGCGCCATGCGAAAAATACGCCGTCCGGTCAATTTGTAGGAGGCGACCTGCAGGATCACCGACACGGTCTCCAGCACAAAGATCCCCCCCATAATGAAAAACACAATCTCGTGGCGGGTTATGACCGCAATCGTCCCCAAAGTTGCACCCAGCGCCAGGGCGCCCACATCCCCCATAAATACCTGGGCGGGATAGGTGTTAAACCACAGGAAGCCCAGCCCGGCGCCGCCCAGTGCCGCGCAGATCACAATCAGCTCACCTGCCCCGGCGATGTAGGGAATTTGCAGATACTCGGCAAACTCCACGTGACCGGTCAGATACGCAATCAAACCCAACGCCGCCCCCACCATTACCGTGGGCATAATCGCCAGGCCATCAAGGCCATCGGTGAGGTTGACCGCGTTGCTACTGCCAACAATCACGAAGTAGCACAGCACCATAAACAGCGGGCCCATTTGCCAGCTGAGGTTTTTGAAAAACGGAAAATACAGGGTGGTGTCTGCAGGCGATCCGGCGGTGATATAGAGATACACCGCAGCACCAATGCCGGCGACACTCTGCCAGAAGTACTTCCAACGCGCCGGCAGCCCTCTGGGGTTGCGCTCAATCACTTTGCGGTAATCATCCACCCAGCCGACGGCACCAAAAATCGCGGTAACCACCAGCACTGTCCACACATAGGGGTTGCGCAAGTCCGCGCACAACAGAGTGCTGGTAAAAATCGCCACCAGAATCAAGGCCCCGCCCATGGTTGGCGTACCGGATTTGCTCAGATGGGACTCGGGTCCGTCGTCCCGCACCGCCTGACCAATCTGGTGGAAGTTAAGGCGGCGGATCATTGCCGGGCCTACCAGCAGCGAAATCGCCAGTGCCGTCAACACGCCCAAAATGCCCCGGAAAGTCAGGTACTGGAATACCGCGAATCCGCTGACGTATTGACTCAAATATTCGGCTAACAGCAGCAGCATAGTTAGTGTCGCTCCCCCGACAATGTTTCTTCCAGCTCCACGGCCACTGTTTCCATTGCCGCACTGCGTGAGCCCTTCACTAACACGGCATCGCCTGCCGCAACGGTAGCCAGCAGCGCCTTGCACAACGCTGCTTTGTCTTTAAAGGCACTGGCGCCATCACCAAATGATCCAGCCAGCTCATCGGCAAATTCACCGACGGCAAACAACAGGTCGATGCCTGCCTGACTGGCTCTGCGCCCGACTTCTCTGTGCAGCTCCAGTGCGTCGCCCCCCAATTCCGCCATGGTGCCCAGTACCAGAATCCGGCGACCTTCACTGATGCTGAGTACATCGATCGCTGCGCTCACCGAACCGGGGTTGGCGTTATAACTGTCATTAATTAACGTCACTCCACCACACAGCTTGCGGGACAGCCGCCCCTCAACGCCGCGCACACTTTCCAGCCCTGCCTTAACGGATTCCAGGCTGGCGCCGGCGGCCAGTGCTGCGCCCGTTGCACCCAGCGCATTGGCCACCATATGGCGCCCCGGCAGAGCCAGTTCGATCTCGACCTGACCTGCAGGAGAGTGCAACTGAAAACAACTCAAACCGCGCTGCAGAGTGATGCCGGTAGCGCGTATATCGGCGTCGGCACGCCCTACCACACTGAAGGTCACGCGCCGACAGTGCCCGGCCATGCCCCGCCACAATTCGGCGAAGGAGTCGTCAGCGTTGATAATCGCCGTGCCATCAGCTGGCAAGGCCGTGAAAATCTCACCCTTGGTTTCCGCCACTCCCTGCAGGGAGCCAAAACCCTGCAAATGCGCTGCCTGGGCATTGGTGAGCAAGGCAATATTTGGGTGGGCAAATTGGCACAGGTAGGCGATATCACCGCGCTTTGCGGCGCCCATTTCAATCACCGCCACGTCGTGCTCGCTGGCAAGGTCCATCAGCGTCAGCGGAACGCCAATCTCATTATTGAGATTGCCCCTCGTTGCCGCGACGTTGTGCTCCTGGCGTAGGATCGCCGCCAGCATTTCTTTACTGCTGGTTTTGCCGCTACTGCCGGTCAGGGCGATTAGTGGCCCCTCAAAACGGCGACGGTTTTCCGCCGCAACCTGACCCAGAGCCGTGCGAGTGTCGGCAACCACAACGGTGGGCACGGTATCACTGGGAATATTCGCCAAGGCAGCCACGGCGCCGTGATCGGCCGCGTCATTGAGAAAGGCGTTGCCGTCAAAGTTGTCGCCGCGCAAGGCCACAAACAAATCGCCGGTCTGCAATTTGCGGCTATCGGTACACAGACGCGTGACTTCCCGGTCCTTACCGTGAAGTTCGCCGGCGCACAGCCCGGCAATATCGCTCAACAGAAAACGACCGATCATGTCGTCCCCC
Organism: Spongiibacter nanhainus; assembly: GCF_016132545.1. Classification (GTDB taxonomy): domain Bacteria; phylum Pseudomonadota; class Gammaproteobacteria; order Pseudomonadales; family Spongiibacteraceae; genus Spongiibacter; species Spongiibacter nanhainus. The sequence continues at coordinate 920,821 of NZ_CP066167.1, read as the reverse complement.
TTGCGCGAATGGCCTCTCTGGCGTGGTCTATATCACTGAAGGGAAAACGCTGGCCGCCAATTTCCTGAGTCTGTTCGTGCCCCTTACCGGCAATTAATACAATGTCGCCGGGCTCGGCCCGAGCCACCGCAGACGCGATGGCTAAGTGGCGATCCACTTCAATTTCTACTTCAGCGTTTTTTCCTGCGGCACCTGCAGCAATATCGTCGATAATCTTCTCAGGGGACTCTGAGCGGGGGTTGTCGCTGGTTAGCGTCACCCGGTCAGCAAGGGCAGCTGCCACACGCCCCATCCCCGGCCGTTTGCCGATATCCCGGTCACCGCCGCAGCCAAATACGCAGTGAACCGCGCCGCCACCGGTCAATGGGCGAAGGGTTTCCAGTGCTTGTTTGAGAGCATCTTCGGTGTGGGCAAAATCGATCACGACCAACACATCGTCATCAGCCCGCAGCCACTCCATGCGACCGGGGACCGGCTCGATGCGGCGCAGCGCCGATTCCACTTCAGCCAGCGGCAGACCCATCGCCAGCAAAGCGCTGCAACTGGCCACCAAATTACTGAGATTAAATTCACCCAGCAGGCTGCTAACTAACTCCAAACGCCCCCACGGGGTATTCAGAGTGGCGCGGCTGCCGTGGATATCGCAGTGGATATTCTCCGCCCACACCGCCGCCGCGGAATCCCGCAAACTGTAGTCCACCACCTGAGATGCGGTGGACTGAACGATTAAGCGGCGGCCGAATTCGTCATCGCGGTTTATTACCGCTAACGGCAATTCAGGCCAGCTGGTCAGCCGAGCTTTTTCGGCGCCATAGGCGGCCATACTGCCGTGGTAATCGAGGTGATCTTGACTGAGATTGGTGAACACCGCCGCCTCGTAGTGGAGAGCGGCAACCCGGTGCTGGGCCAAACCATGGGAAGACACTTCCATGGCCGCCCATTGGGCGCCGCCGTCCCGCCACTCTGCCAGCAATGCCTGTACGGCCACCGCGTCTGGAGTGGTATTACCCAGGCTCTCAAGGTGGCCATAGCGACCGCTGCCCAGAGTGCCAATCAGTCCACAGGGCTGGCCCATTATTTCCAGCATCTGCGCCACACTCCAGGCGCAGCTCGTTTTGCCGTTGGTGCCGGTAATTCCGATCAGCTTTAACTGACGTGACGGCTGATCGTAGAAGCGCCCGGCGATGGCGCTGAGCTGTGTACTGAGATTTTCGACCTCCAGCACTGGCAGGCGCCAGCGAGCAGGATCGCAGGGCGCATCGGCGATAATGGCCACAGCCCCGGCCCGAATCGCCGCGTCCATGTATTTGCGACCGTCGTCGGCGTGCCCTTTTACGGCCAGGAACACCATCCCCGGCGACACCTTGCGACTGTCCACAGTCAGGCCGGAGACCGGTACCGCGGCGACGTCTGCCGCCAGACCGGGCAGCAGATCGCCGAGCAGCCGGGGCGCATGATTCATAACATCGCCAGCCATTACGCTGCCCCTCCGGATTTTTCGCCAGCAGTGGACTTGGCTTCGGGGGTCTCTTCGGCAACCAGATCATCCGGCGCCACATTCAACAGACGCAGCGCATCGGCCACCACTTGAGAAAAGACCGGTGCCGCCACCAGGCCGCCAAAGTAGTCGCCCTGTGGCTCATCCACCGTCACCACCGCGACAATGCGAGGGTCACTGGCGGGCGCCAAACCCGCAAAAATTGAGAAGTAGCGATCTTCAGCGTAGCCACCGGCCTGCGCTTTGTGAGAGGTACCGGTCTTGCCTCCGACACGATAGGCATCCACCCGCGCACGAGTTCCGGTCCCGCCGGGCTTGGTGACCAACTCCAGCATATCCACCACTTTTGCGGCAATATCCGGTGACAGCACCTGGCGGCCCTCACTCTGCTCGCTGCGCTTAATCAACGTCACCGGCTTGAAAACACCGTCGTTGGCAAACACGCCGTAGGCCTGGGCCAATTGCAGGTTCGTCACTGTCAGGCCGTAGCCAAAGGCAAAGGTGGCGCGCTCGATTTCCCGCCAGTGGGCCCGGTTGGGCATGACGCCGCTACTTTCACCGGGAAAACCCGAGCCCGTCGAGCGGCCCAGTCCAAAGCGGTGAAATAGCTCCCACATTTCGTGAGGATCCAGAGACAGGGCGATTTTGGTTGTGCCCACCTGGCTGGACTTTTTGAGTATCTCCGCCACGGTCAGCACGCCGTAGTTGCGGTGATCTTCAAGTTTTTTGGAGCCGACAAAAGTGTAGCCCGGGTGGGTGTTGATCTCGGTATCCACCTGGTACTGACCACTTTCCAGTGCGGCTGCCAAGGTCAGCGGCTTCATGGTGGAGCCGGGCTCAAACATATCGATCACGGCCCGGTTGCGCATCGCATTGGGCTGCAGCTGACTGCGGTTGTTAGGGTTGTACGAGGGTTGGTTAACCATCGCCAACACCTCGCCAGTGTGCGCATCCAGAATAACCACAGAACCGGCTTTGGCGCCGGTTCTCTTCAGTGCTGCTTTTAACTCTCGGTAGGCGAGATACTGTAGCCTGAGGTCGATACTGAGCTGGAGATCCTTGCCCGGCTTGGCGGCCTTACCGGCGTCGATCTCCCTGATGGTATTGCCGTAAAGGTCCTTCAACACCCGCTTGCGGCCGGGCTCGCCGACCAACCACTCGTCGTAGGCGAGTTCCAGGCCCTCCTGACCCCGGTCATCTATATCGGTAAAACCCAATAAATGCGCGGTAACTTCGCCGGCGGGATAAAAGCGGCGGTACTCTCGCTGTAGGTACACACCCGGGACTTTTTCAGCCAACACGGCGTTGGCCTCAGCCGGCGCCATGTGACGCCGCAGATACATAAATTGACTGTCGGCAAAGCGCTTGAGCCGCTGACGCAGCTCTCGCTGCGGTATATCCAGAGCTTTAGCCAGGCGCGGCAAATCTTGTTCAGCGCCCTGCAACTCTTGAGGGTTTGCCCAGATAGAGGCCACTGGCGTACTGACCGCCAGCGGTTCGCCATTGCGGTCGGCGATCATGCCCCGGTGGGCGGGAATCACTTCTGTGCGATTGGTACGGGCATTACCCTGACCCTGCAAAAAGCGGTAGCCGCGATCGACATCCAGCACCTGCAGGGTCAAAGTGCGCCACAGCAACATAAGGACGAGCGCCAGCAGGCCACCGACTACCAGTCGGAAGCGCCAGGGCGAAATCGGTGCCTTAGCCTGCTTTGCCATATCCTCGAACCATTTCCGCCTCCCGCATATCCGGCGGCCGCATTTGCAATTCGTCCTCGGCCAGCCGCTGAACACGATCCGGCGACGCCCAGGTACTTTGTTCCAATAACAGCCGGCCCCACTCTTCTTCCAGGGCCATGGCTTCCCGACGCAATTCCTGCAACTCACTAAACTGGCGGCGAGATTTGTGGGAGCTCTGCACCACTGCAATACTCGACGCCAGCACCAAAAACAACAAAACCGGCACCAGGATGCCGCCCAGGGGTGACGGTTGCTCAGGCGCAGCCACGCCGGCAACACGCCGCGCTGAGCGGGCCTTGCCACCGGTGTACTTGCGTTTGGCCTCTGCCATCACTGACCCCAGTTTCTCGTTACTTTGCTTAACACGCTCTGCTTACCGAACTCAGCCTGCCGAGCTTTTAAGCCAACTTTTCCGCTACTCGCATCACCGCGCTGCGGGCGCGGGGGTTGTGCTCCACCTCTCGCTCAGAGGCTTTCACTGCTTTGCCCACCAACTTCATTCGCCGGGTATCCTCGTCGGCGGTGACCGGAATATAGGCCGGCACCACCTGCCCCCGGGACTCGTCCCGCATAAACCGCTTTACCATGCGGTCTTCCAAGGAATGGAAGCTGATCACCACCAGGCGGCCTCCAGGCGCCAGATCCTCGACAATCTGGCTAAGAAAGTGCTGCAAATCCCCCAGCTCGTTATTAATAAAAACCCGAATAGCTTGGAAGCTTCGGGTCGCAGGGTGCTTGTGCTTTTCCCAGGCCGGATTGGCCTCGCTGATAATTTTTGCCAACTGCCCGGTACGTTGTATCGGTGCCTCCTCCCGGGCCGTCACAATCCCCCGGGCAATTCGCTTGGCAAAACGCTCCTCGCCAAATTCTTTCAGCACAGTGGCAATGTCGCTCTCTTCCGCCTCCGACAACCACTGCGCCGCACTGACTCCAGAATCGGTGTCCATGCGCATATCCAGATCGCCGTCCCGCAAAAAGCTAAACCCACGCTCTGCTTGATCGAGCTGCGGTGACGACACCCCCAGATCCAATAGCGCACCGTCTAACTTACCCTCAAAGCCGCTCTCGACGAGCAGCTTGCGGTAGTCGGCAAATGAGCCCCTGACCATAGTGAAACGCGAATCTTGCGCCGCCAACTCGCGACCGGTTTGCTCCGCCTGAGGGTCTTTATCTACACCGACCAAGCGCCCCGAGGGCGACAGCTTCTGTAATATCCGCTGGCTGTGCCCACCGCGACCAAAGGTACCGTCGAGAAACATCCCGTCGGGATTGGCAAGCAATGCCTCCACCGCTTCATCGCGCAGTACCGTTAAATGCTGCTCCACAGTTGCCCCTGTCAGGCGAGTTGTTGTTCGGTTTTCGAGTTGTCGCTCGGCTTCAAAGACACCCGCTACAGCGACAGCGTCAACATTTCTTCCGGCATCTCGTCGTCATCGCCGGCGGCATTGAGCCAGTCAAACCAGTTGGACTCGCTCCACAGCTCCAGTTTTTTACCCTGCCCCACCAAAAGCAGTTTTTTCTCTAGGCAGGCGTAATCCCGCAATGTCGATGGCAGCAATACACGACCATTGCCGTCTAGCTCCAGGGGCGTGGCGTAACCCAAAAGCAGCCGCTGCGCCATGCGCGCCTTGCGGTGAATATTGGGCAGGGCTTCTATCTTAGGCAGCAAATCCAGCCACTGCGGCTCGGGGTACACCAGCAGACAGCGCTCCTCGGTATGGGCGGTAATCACAACCCGCCCCTGGCAATCGGACAGCAGGGCGTCGCGGATCTTGGCAGGTATCGCCAGCCGCCCCTTGGCATCCATTGTGATTGCATGACTTCCGAGAAACACTTTTCCCCACCTGTTCTGGATTCAAAACCACTTCAATCCACTAAAAACCACTAATCTCCACTTTGCGACACTATAGGAACGAGGCCAAACACTGTCAAGCTGGAAAAATCGTAAACAGCGGCGATTTGCCGGCAATCTGGCGCGGATATGTAGCGAAAAGGCTAGAAAGCAGACAAAAAAAGAAAGGCTAATCAAGATAAAACAGACACATAAAAACACCACTTAAAGTAAAACCTTAAGTAGCGTCCTGTTTAGAAGGGATAATAGAGAAAAAGCGAGTCGGCCTATAAGCCGGGTTCTGTCGTGGACGACCATTCATCTGGAGCCGGCGTCACCACCGGCTTCTAGCGGCCTACCCGAACCCACCGCGGGTCACGGCATTGGGTTCCTATTTGGCCTTGCTCCGGGCGGGGTTTACCATCGCCGCAAACTGTTGCCAGTTGCGCGGTGCGCTCTTACCGCACCTTTTCACCCTTACCAGCTAAGAGGCATAGCCTCCTCGCTTAGGCGGTTTACTTTCTGCTGCACTTTCCGTGGGCTTTCACCCCCCAGGCGTTACCTGGCGCCCTACCCTATGGAGCCCGGACTTTCCTCTCGGCGCAAAAAGCAGAGCCTTTACGCAAAGCGGCCGTCCAGCCGACTCAACTGTAAGAATAACCAGTAGTCAGGGAGTTGGCAAGCCCCTGCGCAACAAATCACCCACTAGCTCAGCGGGTGATCGACCCCGTACTGATAGAGCTGGTTCTTCTTGGCTCCGGTAATACGGGCGCAGAGTGCCGCCGCCTGCTTTAGCGGTAATTCAGCGCGCAGCACATCCAGTGCGGCAATCACATCGTCGCGAAGCCCCGAGTCATCCCCCTGGTACCCCGCTACCAGCAACACGCATTCACCGCGTTGCTGATTTCGGTCGGCTGCAACACGATCCCGCAACTCGGTCGCAGGCATACGCAGCACGGTTTCATGCATTTTGGTGAGTTCCCGAGCCAGCACCACTGTCCGCGACTCGCCGAGCACGGCGACGACATCCTCAATACAATCCAACAGGCGATGGGGTGCCTCGTAAAATATCAGCGTGCGCGGCTCACGCTTGAGAGCGTCAAACACAGCACGGCGGCCGTGGGTCTTGGCGGGCAAAAAGCCCTCAAAGATAAACCGGTCCGACGGCAAGCCGGCCACACTGAGGGCGGCGATCAAGGCACTGGCACCGGGAATCGGCACGACCCGAATGCCCTCTGCGGTCGCCGCATCGACCAGCCGGTAGCCCGGGTCGGAAATCAGCGGCGTACCGGCATCGGAAATAAGTGCCAACGAGCCCCCGCCACGCAGCGTCCCCATCAGGCGCTCCACGGTGCGGGCATCACTGTGGTCGTGGTAGGCCACCAGGGCAGTATCGATACCAAAGTGCTGCAGCAAAGGCCGGCTGCGACGGGTATCCTCTGCCGCTATTACATCCACCGTTTGTAGCACCTCAACAGCTCGGGGTACCATATCGCCGAGATTTCCCAGTGGCGTTGCAACAACGTATAGAGTGGCGGTGTCTGAGGGATTGGGGTTTTCCACGGCGCGGGACCTAGTCAGTGATGGCTCGCGCAGACTATCAATGGCGGTACTATGAAAACAAGACTCATCAGCTCAGTCCTGATGACGCTCATCGTGGCGGGATGCAGCTCAAGCCCTTACAGCGTTCCCCAGTACGAGCCTCGCTCCAGCACTTCACAAGCCACACCGCGACCCGCACCGAGCACTCAACAGCAATACCGCGGTTTCAACCCCGCCACAGCAAACAGTGCAGACGTTCAGTTATGGCTGGAACAAGCGGCCACAGCGGCTACAGATCAGGCCCACGAACTGCGACTGCGCGCCGCTGAGGTATTGCTGCGGGACGGCGATCTGGCCCGGGCCGAGGAAGCGGTCCAAGAGCTGATCATCCCTGAACTGGAACCATCGCGAGCGGTGAGGTTGGCCATCATTAGAGCGCGAATTCACCGAGGGCACGGCGAATTTCGCGACGCCCTGGCGGCACTGACCGACCCGCTGGTGGAATCCTACATCAGCGAGCAGCCTTTTTTCCGGCAAATACAATTCAGCCAGCTGCGTTCATCGATGTTCAGCATAGAAGGCGACCACCTCAATGCAGTGAAGGAACGTATCTACGTTGACCCCTTACTTAACCGCGAGCAGCAAAGACAGAACCGGGAAGCCATCTGGACCGGCTTGATGCAGATCCCCACCCCACAGCTGTTGGACAACCTCAACAGCAGCGACGAGCGGGATTATCTGGGCTGGCTGGAACTGGCCGCCATTGCCAAGGATTACCAGGGCGACCTGGAGGGGCAGATCCGCCAACGAGATAACTGGCTCAAGCGATGGCCCCGCCATCCCGCTAGCGACAACCTGCCCGGCGGACTCGGGGATCTGGAAGAGCTAGTGATTACCCGCGCCGATCAAATTGCCCTGCTATTGCCTGTAAGTGGTCGGCTGGCTGCCTACGGCAAGGCGATTCGCGACGGTTTCTTTGCCGCCTATTACCAGGCCAGGGGCAACAGTGCCGACACGCCGGCGATACGCCTTTACGACAGTGCCGATGCATCCATGGCTGACCTTTACCGGCGCGCGGTCCGAGACGGCAGCCAGATGATTATCGGTCCACTGCAAAAAGCACAGGTCTCGGCAATGGTGGAGTCCCAGGGTGAAAGCATGGCCGTCCCGACCCTGGCCCTGAATCAAATTGAAGGCCAGCGATTTCCCAGTGGTCTCTATCAGTTTGCCCTAAACCCCGAGGACGAGGCCCGCCAACTGGCAGAGATCACCCATACCAAAGGCTATCAGCGGGCCCTGATCATTACTCCTGAGGGGAGCTGGGGCAACAAGGTTGCGGAATCCTTTGCAACCCGGTGGCAGGAGCTTGGCGGCGACATCGTCGGCAGCACTGCCTTCGACGCCCAACAAAACAACTACTCCAAGCAAATCAAACAGGTTCTGCAAATTGACCGCAGCCAACGGCGTCTCCAGCGCCTGCAGCAGATCATTGGCGTGCGCCCGCAATATGAACCCTATCGCCGGACTGATACCGACTTTATCTTTTTGGCGGCGCGGCCCAATGAGGGCCGCGCAGTTAAACCGCTATTGGCTTACCACTACGCTGGCGACCTCCCCGTTTACGCCACCTCTCACATTTACCAGGGAGATGCCAACCCGGGGCGGGACCAGGATATCAACGGCGTTCACTTTCTGGATATTCCCTGGGTCTTCAACGACGACTCCGAAATACGCCGCACCATTGACCAGCAGCTTCCCAACAGCGGTCGCTATCAGAGGATGTATGCGCTGGGAGTAGACAGCTTCCGCCTACATCTGCGGCTGTCGCAATTGGGCGCTGGCTCACAGGTCTTTGGCGAAACCGGAACGCTGCACTTAAATGCCCAGCGCCAAGTGGAGCGCCGCCTCCCCCTGGCCGAGATCCGTGATGGGCGAGCGACCGTCATCCCCACTGGCAGCAGTGAGGAACTCCCTTAGTGCTCTGGCCCAAACGCCGCAATCAAGACCGTGGGCAACGCGCCGAACAGGAAGCCGCCTCGCTACTTCGCGGCCAGGGCTTGCGCATCATCGACACCAATTACCGCTGCCGCTTTGGGGAAATCGATATCGTTGCACGGAGCGAAACACACCTGATATTTGTCGAGGTTCGCTACCGCAACACGGCTCATTATGGGGGTGGCGCCGCATCAGTGGACTTTCGCAAGCAACGAAAACTGATACTGACAGCACGTCACTTTCTGAGCCAGGGACGCTTCAACGAACTTCCCTGCCGCTTTGATGTCATTGAAGCAAGCCAGGGCAGTGCCGACAAGCTGCAGCTCAACTGGATAAGCAACGCTTTTCAACCCGAGTGAAGGAAACTGCGAGCGTGGATCACACAGACCAGGTTATCGACCTGTTTCACCGCCACATTGAGAGCTGCATGTACACCATGGAAGCACTGGCCGAGGGCATTGCCGAAGCCAGTCACCACTTGGTCGACTGTATGCTCCACGACCACAAAGTCATGTGCTGCGGCGAGGGCAGCAGCGGGTTGATCGCCCAACACCTGGCCACCAACCTGCTTAACTCCTTTGCTCAGGAGCGGCCGTCGCTTCCCGCCATCGCACTGAATGCAGATACCGCCACCGCCACGGCAATTGCCGCTCAGTTCAGTTACAACGACATTTTCGCCAATCAAATTCGCGCTCTGGGGCAAGCGGGCGACTGCCTGGTACTGTGCTATCAGGGCAGCGGCACCGCCAACAGCTTGCGCTGTATTCAGGCCGCCCACGAGCGCGGTATGCGGGTGGTTTCGCTGAGCAACTTTGGTGGCGGCGACGCCAGTGCTCTGCTGTCACCTGACGATGTCGAGCTGATTGTGCCAGTGGAAGAACGCGCACGGGTCACGGAAATGCAGCTGGTTGCCGTGCACGCCCTGTGCGAGTTAATTGACGCACAATTGTTTGGAACCTGATTAAACTCTACCCCATTCCTTAGTTAGCACTTGGAAGAAACCATGATATTACGACCACTTTACGCACTGTTGATATTGTTTGCTGTCTCCGGCTGCACTCAAATCATTGGCGCCACAACGGATAAACCCCTGGAGGACGACCCCGGCAGTCGCAGCCTCGGCAGTTATATCGACGACGAAATTATTGAAACCAAGGTTGTGGTCAATATTCGCAAGACCTACCCAGAGCTGGAAGGCGCCCATTTAGCGGCCACCAGCCACAATGGCATTGTGCTGCTCACCGGCCAGGTACCTCGGACCGAGCTTAAAAACGCCGCCGCTGAAGTGGCGGCCAAAGTGAAGAAAGTTCGCAAGGTGCACAACGAGTTGAGCGTGGGCCAGGACGCCGACATGCTAGCCCGCAGCAACGACAGCTGGCTCAGCACCAAGGTCAAAAGTCGGCTCGCATTGGAATCGCAACTGGACGCCGCCAAGATTAAGGTGGTCACCGAAAAGGGAGTGGTTTACCTGATGGGCCTGACGTCCAAGGCACAGTCCGACCTGGCCGCCAAAATCGCCAGCGAAACCAAAGGCGTGCAAAAGGTGGTTCGGGTCTTCGAATACTACTAACGACCCGGAGGAAAGGTGGCGAGATAGAGCCGCGAAACCGCGGACTATTTGACCACCTTCAGGTTGGGCTTAGCCCCTGAGGGCGACTTTTTATCCTGCTTATCCTGCCCACTGGTACTGTCGTCGTCGCCCCCTGTTGGGGGCGGTGGCGCACCGGGATCTTCGGCATCAAACAGCATGCCCTGCCCGTTCTCCCGAGCGTAAATACCCAGCACCGCCGCGATCGGCACGCGGATATCCTGCGCGACGCCGGCAAAGCGACCGCGAAAGCCCAGTTCATCGTTGCCGACATCCAGAGCTACCACCGCGGATGGAGAAATATTGAGGACAATCTGCCCGTCTTTGACGTACTGCTGCGGTACCTGCACACCGTCAAACAGCGCGTTCACCAGGATATAAGGCGTACAGTCGTTGTCGACCACCCACTCGTAGATCGCGCGGATCATGTAGGGGCGACTTGACGTCATAGTCATAACAGCGGGCCAAAAGTTGGACAGTAAGGGCGTCGGCTTAGGCCACCGACGCTTCGTTGCGCAGCTCGCGCTCCTTCTCGGTCAGGCTTTCCTGGAAGGAGGGCCGATCAAACAGACGCTGCATATACTCGATCAACGGCTTGGATTGACGGGTTTGCGGCAAGCTCACACCCAACTGCGGCAAACGCCACAAAATCGGCGCCAAACAGCAGTCCACCAAAGTAAACTCTTCGCTCATAAAGAACGGCTTCTCGGTGAAAATAGGTGCAATGGTCAGCAGGCTGTCGCGGAGCTCCTTGCGGGCTTTATCCAGGCCTTTCTGGTTGCCACCGGCGAGAATTTCATCCACCAAACGGCACCAGTCCCGCTCAATGCGGTAGATGTATTGGCGGCTTTCGCCCCGTGCCACGGGGTACACCGGCAGCAGCGGTGGGTGGGGGAAGCGTTCGTCCAGGTACTCCATCATCACCTTGGACTCGTACAGGGCCAAGTCACGGTCTACCAGGGTCGGCAGACTGTTGTAAGGATTGAGTTCGGATACTTCCTCGGGCAACTGCTCGGGATCGACATCAATGATATCAACGGTGACGCCTTTTTCTGCCAGTACAATGCGTACCCGGTGGCAGTAATGACTCACAGCATCGGAAAAAAAGGTCATGGTGGAACGCTTGGCGACGACGCCCATTGAAAGTCACCTCAAAAAACTACTTATCTAAACAAAGAAAGCGGGCTTCCCCCAATTGGGAGCGCCCGCTGCCGAATTCGGCCTCGCCCCGCGCCGGGCGGAGCGACGATTTTTAGTGCACGTCTTTCCAGTACTCGCGGTTAAGCAGATAGGCAAATACGCCGAACAAGACGATAAATAACAGCACGTATACACCGATGCGCTTGCGGTCAGCCTGGGCTGGCTCGCCCATGTACTCCAAGAAGTTTACCAAGTCGTAAACCACTTTGTCATATTCCTCGGGGCTGAGCGCGCCTTCGGGCTCGTAGGTAAATGAGCCGCAGGGGTTCAGTGCCTTGCCATCTTCACCATAGAGCACGTTCTCTCCAGTTAAGGGATCACGCTTGATACCGCCATTTTCGGCGTGTACCGGACCCGGCGCACAATGTGGCATACCCTGCAACTCGGCCAACACGTGAGGCATACCCACATCTTTGAAGACCTTGTTGTTGACGTTGTAGGGGCGCGATGGATCGGAATAGAAGTTGCGCAGATAGGTATACAACCACTCCGGGCTGCGCGAGCGCGCCACCAGGGTCAAGTCTGGCGGCGCAGCACCAAACCATTTCTTGCCATCTTCAATCGCCATGGAGTTGGTCATCAGCGCACCAATCTTCACCGACTCGTCAAACTTCAGGTACTGCTCGAAGAGGTCTTCGGGAATATTCAGGTCGTTCGCAACTCGCTGATAGCGACCGTACTGCAGTGAGTGACAGCCCATACAGTAGTTCATATAGGTCTGCGCACCGCTCTGCAAGGAAGCCTGATCGGTGACATCGGTTTCGATGTGGTCACAATCAATAGTGCCACAGGCGTGGGAGGACTCCGCCCCCACCGCCTTCAGCGGTAGCACCGTCAACAGGCCGATGATCACCGCAACACCAATGCTCTTCCAGAAGCCCATACCACCCTCGGTAACCCGGCTGGGTTCCGGCTTGGTGGCTTCCCAGCGAGTCCAGAAAGGCATCAACAGGAAGAAGGCAAAGTACAGCACAGAACAGATACGAGCCAGCAGTGTGCGAGCCTCAGTCGGCGCCTTAACACCCAGAACACCCAGGATCAGGAAGGAAGCCGCAAAGATAACAATGGCAACACGGCTGATCGGCCCTTTGTAGCGGAAGGACTTAACCGGGCTGCGATCCAACCAGGGCAGCAGGAACAGAATGGCGACTGATGCACCAAAGGCGATAAAGCCCCACAGCTTGTCAGGCACGGCCCGCAGTACCGAGTAGAACGGGGTGAAATACCATACCGGTGCGATGTGATCCGGCGTCTTCAGGCCGTTGGCAATCTCAAAGTTGGCGTATTCGATAAAGTAACCGCCCATCTCCGGTGCAAAGAAGATCACTGCACAGAATACGAACAGGAAGACCGCAATACCCACCAGGTCGTGCACGGTGTAGTAAGGGTGGAAGGGCACACCGTCCAGCGGAATACCGTTCTCGTCTTTGTTCTTCTTAATCTCGACGCCGTCGGGGTTGTTGGAACCCACTTCGTGCAGAGCCAACAGGTGAAGCACCACCAGACCCAGCAACACGATGGGCAGCGCCACCACGTGGAGGGCAAAGAAGCGGTTCAGGGTAATGCCGGAAATCAGGAAGTCACCGCGCACCCACTGCACGATATTTTCACCCACTACCGGGATCGCACCGAACAGGGAGATGATGACCTGGGCACCCCAGTAGGACATCTGGCCCCAGGGCAATACGTAGCCCACAAACGCTTCGGCCATCAGCACCAGGAAGATGAACATGCCGAACACCCAAATCAGCTCCCGCGGCTTTTTATAGGAGCCATAGAGCAATGCCCGGAACATATGCAGATACACCACCACAAAGAAGGCCGAGGCGCCGGTGGAGTGCATATAGCGGATGATCCAGCCAAATTCCACATCCCGCATAATGTACTCAACAGAGCGGAATGCCTCTTCGGCACTGGGGGTGTAGCTCATGGTGAGCCAGATACCGGTCAACAGCTGGTTAACCAGAACCAGCAAGGACAGCACCCCAAAGAAATACCAGAAATTGAAGTTTTTCGGCGCGTAGTACTTACCCATATGGGTATCCCACGCCCGCATGATCGGCAGGCGGGCATCAACCCAGTCGCGCAAACCAACTAATGTCTTAATCATTACGCTGCTCCCTGATCGACGCCAACTACAATCACATTGTCACCTTCGTAGGAATACGGAGGCACGACGAGGTTGGTCGAGGCGGGAGAACCGTTGTACACCCGGCCCGCCAAATCGAAGCGTGAACCGTGACAGGGGCAAAAGAAGCCACCTACCCAGGCGTCGCCACCCAGGTCGGGCACACCCACCTCAGGGCGGTGCTTGGGCGCGCAACCCAGGTGTGTACACAGACCGACCAACACCAGGAACTCGGGTCGAATGGCCCGCCCTTCGCCTTCGATATATTCGGGCTGATCTGCATTTGTGGATTCGGGGTCTTTCAGGTAGGAATTGACTGAAGACAGATCGTCGATCTGTTTCTGGGTCCGTCTCAGGATGTAGACCGGTTTGCCCCGCCACTCGACCACCACCATCTGGCCGGGCTCCAACTTACCGATATCAGCCTTCACCGGTGCGCCAGCCGCGCGGGCTTTAGCACTGGGATTCCACGACCCCACAAAGGGCGTTGCCACACCGACGACCCCAGCGGCACCAACAACCGATGTTGCTGCCGTCAGGAAACGTCGACGTTCGTTATTTACGCCGTCACTGCTCATGACGATTCCCCCATAACACACGAAAAATCAGATCGGTCTGGGCGGCCTCTCCGAGTCACCCTACCTAGATAACAAATGGGCCAAATAGTAGTTAATTTGCCCCACACTGACAATTACAAAGTGCAGCGCCAGTGTCGGCACTGACCTGCTGGACAAAAAAAAACGCCCACCGTAAGCGTGTGGGCGTTTTCCGATAGCCGCCGAATAGCGTTCTCCGGGCTGTTCGAATCGCCGCGCTTAACGCTTGGAGAACTGCGGTCTTCTACGCGCTTTGCGCAGACCGATTTTCTTACGCTCGACTTCACGAGCATCGCGGGTCACGTAGCCCGCTTTGCGCAGGTCGCTGCGCAGACTTTCGTCGTACTGCATCAATGCACGCGCCAGACCGTGGCGAATAGCACCGGCCTGACCGAAGCTACCACCGCCGCTGACGGTAATTTTGATGTCGAACTTTTCAACCATATCGACCAGCTCCAGCGGCTGACGAACGATCATGCGGGCAACCTCACGACCAAAGTAGCTGTCGAGATCGCGATCGTTAACCTTGATTGCGCCGGTTCCCGCAGTCAGGAATACGCGGGCGGAGGAAGTTTTGCGGCGTCCGGTACCGTAATATTGAGTGGCTGACATGGATTTCGCTTTCCTTAAATATTCAGTTCAACAGGCTGCTGTGCCGCATGGGGGTGCTCAGCGCCAGGGTAAACTTTCAGTTTCTTGAACATTGCGCGACCCAGTGGGGTGCGGGGCAGCATGCCCTTCACCGCGCCTTGAATTACACGCTCGGGAGCCTTCTCGATGAGCTTCTCAAAGCTCATTGACTTCAGGCCGCCGGGGTAACCCGTGTGGCGGTGGTACATTTTGTCAGTGGTTTTGTTGCCGGTAACGCGAATTTTTTCAGCGTTGACCACAACAATGTAGTCGCCGGTATCGACATGAGGCGTGTACTCGGGCTTATGCTTACCGCGCAGTCTGTGCGCGATCTCGCTGGCCAAACGACCCAATGTTTTGTCGGCGGCGTCTACCACGAACCAGTCGCGTGTTACTGCGTTGGGTTTTGCACTAAAGGTTTTCATGAATCTCGCCTATGGGGACCGTACCGAACAAAGAGCGCGAATACTACATAAGCGGTCTAGCTTTTTCAAGCAAAAAGATAGGCTTTTTCCTGCCGCCCCACCGCCGAAAAAACCGCCACTACGCCCTGTGCTCCCGCCCCAGGTACTCCTCAGATTGCATCTCCAGCAAACGGCTGCGGGTGCGCTCAAACTCAAACTCCAGGCGACCACCGGAGTAGAGCTCCGGCAGGGCGACTTCGGCAGACACTACCAGCTTCACATTGCGGTCGTAAAACTCATCGATCAAATTGATAAAGCGACGCGCCTGGTCGTCACGCCCCGCGCCCATCTGCGGCACACCGCTCAGCACCACGGCATGAAAGACCTTGGCCAACTCTATATAGTCGTACTGGCTGCGGGGGCCGTCACAGAGCTCACCAAAATCAAACCAGGCAACGTCATCGGCGACAAAGCGGGCCGCAATCTGTCGCCCTTCTATATCCAGCTTCTGATTGGGCTGCCCCAGCTCCGGCGACAGGCGCCGAAAGCTGCTCATCAGGCTTTCCTCGGCCGCCTCGCCCAGCGGGTGGTAGTAAAGCTCGGCCTGCTCCAGAGCGCGGCGCCGGTAGTCAACACCGCCATCGACATTGACCACTTCGACGCGCTCATTGATCAGATCGATGGCCGGCAGAAAACGGGCTCGCTGCAGACCATCCTTATACAGCTCGTCCGGCACGATATTGGAGGTCGCCACCAGCACCACCCCGCGCTCGAACAGGCGCTCAAACAGCCCGGCCAGAATCATGGCGTCGGTGATATCGGAGACAAAGAATTCGTCAAAGCAGATCACCCGCGCCTCGTCCGCAATGCGGTCGGCGACAATGGTCAGCGGGTTCTTCTCCCCCTCCAGCTGCTTGAGCTCCCGGTGAACACGCTGCATAAAGCGATGGAAGTGAGCCCGCATTTTGTCATCGAAGGGCAGGGTGTCATAAAAGGTATCCATCAGATAGGTCTTGCCGCGCCCCACGCCACCCCAGAAATACAGGCCTTTAATCTCGAGGACGTCCTGGCCACCGCCGAACAGGCGTCCCAACAGTCCACCGGAACGAGGCTTGGGGCGAGCAACCAGCTCGTCATACAGGCGCTGCAGGCACTGTACCGCGTGCTCCTGGGCGGCATCGCGACTAAAATCCGGTAGCTGCAAATCTCGTTGATAGCGTTGCAGAGGTGTGGACATGGCGGGTTCCTTCAAAGACGGCGCAACTTTACCGATGCGACGTGGATTTATCAATTTTCCCTCATCACAATGCTGAACCCAACGGGCCTACGGGGGTATACTTGGTGCATCAACCATGCCTTCGGTGCACGGCACCGAAGCCAGTTAGTCTCAGGAGGGGTAAAGCGTGTTCGAGCTGACCACATTAGTCGCCACCGGTGTTATCGCGTTTCTAGTGGGGGGCGCTGTCGGCTATTTCATACTAGAGCGCCTTAAACCCGCGCAGCAGAGCCGCGCCGCACTTGAAAAGCAATTTAGCGAAATGCAGGAGCAGCAGCAGGCCTACCAGCAGCAAGTCAGCGGCCACTTTGACCGCACCGCAGAGCTGCTCAACGACCTGGCGGAAAGCTACCGCAGCGTTCACAACCACATTGCCGAGGGCGCGCAAACATTGCACAGCACCGGCATCAGTCCGCTGCAGCCGCTACCGGAGGGACGCCCGGTACTGGAGAGCAAAGCCACACCCCGCACGCCCTCAGAACAGCCACTTGACTACGCACCTCGCCAACCTGGTAGCAAAGGCGCTTTGCACGAGGAGTTTGGGCTGGACAAGGACCGCCAGCGCAAGGAAGAGGCAGAGCCACCCACCCCGCCACCGCCGCTGTAACAGCCTGCTAGGCGGGGTTGTCGATATCGACAAACTCGTGCTGCAAACCAAAGCGCTCTGCCAGATGTCCGGCCAACGCCGGCGCTCCATAGCGCTCGGTCGCGTGATGACCTGCAGCAATATAGTGAACACCCAGCTCCCGGGCCGAGTGGATAGTGGGTTCAGACACCTCACCACTTAAATACGCATCCACCCCCAAGGCTGCGGCCTTATCGATATAAGACTGGGCGCCACCAGTACACCAGGCAATGGAGCGAATCGGGTGGTCGCCCACCACTTCCAGGAGTGGCTCCCGACCCAGCACCGCGCCGACATGGGTCGCGAAGTCACGAGCTGACATAGGCTGGGGCAGGCGCCCAATGTTGCCCACCGGCCTCGGCGAGCTATCCATTCCACCCTCTACCTCAATGCCCAGTATTTTGGCCAGCTGGGCGTTATTGCCCAACTCTGGGTGGGCATCCAGCGGCAAGTGATAGGCGATAAGACTGATATCGTGGGCCAGCAGGGTGGCCAAGCGGCGCTTTTTCATCCCCACGACACAGGGGTCTTCACCCCGCCAGAAGTAGCCGTGATGAACAATGATGGCATCGGCGCCGCGCTCTACCGCCGCGTCGATGAGGGCCTGTGAGGCAGTCACCCCAGAGACGACTCGCGTGACAGTGTCCCGGCCCGCCACCTGCAAGCCATTGGGGCAATAATCGGAAAAACACTGGGGTTGCAGCAACTCATCGGCCGCGGCGACCAGTTCTGTTAATGCAATAGTCAACGAAACCTCTTCAGTCCGGGTTCAGGTTTTTGTGATAGGCTATCACGCCAATCGGGACGCGGCACCCACCCACAACAACCCATCTCCAAGATACTGGCATAGATAGAGGATATTCGTGAACCTGAGCGGCATTCGCAACTTTTTCTGGCCCAGCCTATGCGGCTTACTGCTGGGGCTGTGCATTCTCGCCTACCTGCCAGAAAAGGATGGCCAGTCCGACTTTACCCGGGCCGTGGAGCGCGCCGCTCCGGCGGTGGTAAACATCTACACCACCAAGGTGGTGCAGCAGCGCCATCCGCTAGCCGACGATCCCCTGTTCCGTCACTTTTTTAACCGCAGCGGCCGGGTGCGCCAGCAACTGGAGCGCAGCCTGGGCTCCGGCGTTATTGTCAGTGAGCGGGGCTATCTGCTCACCAACTACCACGTTATTAAAGGGGCCGATGAGATCCTGGTGATGCTGCAGGATGGGCGTCAGGCCCTGGCCACCGTGATTGGCAGCGATAGCGACACCGATCTGGCAGTGCTAAAAATAGACTTGGAAAACCTCAACGCCATCCCAGTCACCGACCCGGGCCAAATCCGGGTGGGCTCCATCGTGCTGGCTATCGGCAACCCCTACGGTTTTGGCCAAACCGTAACCCAGGGCATTGTCAGCGCGACGGGCCGATATGGTCTGGGCCTAAGCCAATTCGAGAATTTTATACAAACCGACGCCGCTATTAATCCAGGCAACTCCGGTGGCGCCCTTATAGACACCCAGGGTCGACTGCTGGGCATCAATACCGCGATTTACACCCAGAGCGGCGGTTCAACGGGGATCGGTCTGGCCATCCCCACCGACCTAGCCCTGCGGACCATGGAGGACCTGATTCAGTATGGTCGCCCGCTGCGGGGCTGGCTGGGCATAGAAGTTCAGCCCCTAGGGGTGGGCACCAACGGCGTCATTATCACCGCCCTGGCCAACAACAGCCCGGCCAAAGACGCGGGGCTGCGTATCGGTGATGTTCTGACTGAGATTAACGGCGAGGCGGTGGGCGACGGCCACGCCGGCATGAAGCTGATTACCTACACCCGCCCGGGTGAGACCGTGCAACTGGGGCTGCTGCGCAACGATCAACCCCTCACAGTGGAAACCGAAGTCGCCGTGCGCCCTCAAGTGCGGGGCAGTTAAGCGCTGCCGCCGAGCTTAAACCAGCTCTCCCAGAGCATTGAGCAGCACATCATTCTGCTCCTTAAGGCCCACCGTGATTCGCAGATAATTGTCTATTCGGGGCTTGTTGAAATGGCGCACAATAATGCCCCGCTCCCGAAGTGCCGCGGCCAGTTCACTCGCCAAGCGTGTCTGATGGCAAGTGAACAGGAAGTTGGCCGCTGAAGGCAGAGTCTCAAAACCCAACTCAGACAGAGCCCGACGCAGGCGCTCCCGCTCGGCGACCACCGCTGCGCAGCAATCCTGAAAGTAGCGATCATCGGCAAAGGCCGCTACCGCACCAGCTTGCGCCAAGCGATCCAGCGGGTAGGAGTTAAAACTGTTCTTGACCCGCTCCAACGCCTCAATCAAGTCGCTGTGGCCCACCGCAAAGCCAACCCGCAAGCCAGCCAGTGAGCGGGACTTGGACAGGGTCTGGGTAACCAGCAGGTTGGGATAGCGGTTCACCAGGGCGATGGCGCTCTCACCACCAAAATCCACATAGGCCTCGTCGATCACCACCACCGTTTCGTTGTTGACCGACAACAGGCGCTCAATCTCGTCCAGCGCCAAAAAACGCCCGGTGGGCGCATTGGGGTTGGGAAAGATAATGCCGCCGTTGATGCCCTTGTAGTCCGCCACCTGGATTCTAAACTCGTCATCCAGGGGTATGGTTTCATAGGGAATGCCGTACAAACCGCAGTACACCGGATAAAAGCTGTAGGTTATATCCGGAAACAGCAGCGGATGATCATGGCCAAACAGAGCGTGAAAAATATGCGCCAGCACTTCGTCGGAACCATTGCCCACAAAGACCTGTTCCGGCTCAACTTCGTGATAGGCCGCAATCGCACTCTTCAACGCGTCAGAATTGGGGTCGGGATACAGCCTCAGGGCGTCGTCGGAGGCGCGGCGAATCGCATCCAAGACCTTGGGCGAAGGCCCGAAGGGGTTTTCATTGGTATTGAGCTTGGTGAGATTGGCCACTTTGGGCTGCTCACCGGGCACATAGGGTTCCAGGTTTTTAACGAAGGGGCTCCAGTATTTACTCATTCCCCTCCTCCTGTATTCGGTATTCCGCGCTGATGGCGTGGGCCGTTAGCGACTCGCCCCGCGCCAGCACCGAGGCGGTCTTGGCCAACTCAGAGGCCCCCGACACAGAGCATTGAATCAGCGACGAGCGCTTCTGAAAGTCGTACACCCCCAGTGGCGACGAGAACCGCGCCGTCCCCGAAGTGGGCAATACGTGGTTGGGCCCAGCGCAGTAGTCACCCAGCGCCTCGGGGGTGTGCCGCCCCATAAAAATCGCGCCGGCGTGGCGAATGTTGGGCAACAGCGCCTCCGGCTCTTCCACCGACAACTCCAAATGCTCGGGGGCGATGCGGTTGATCAGGGCAACGACTTCTTCCATATCTTTGACCAGCACCAGCGCGCCCCGCTCCGCCAGCGACTGGCGGACAATATCGGCCCGGGACAGACCGGGAAGCAGACGCGCCATACTGGTCTTTACCGCATCGAGGAAGGCCGCATCGGGGCTCAGCAAAATCGACTGGGCATCCTCATCGTGCTCGGCCTGGGAAAACAGGTCCATGGCGATCCAGTCAGGGTTGGTCTGACCATCGCAGACCACCAGAATTTCCGAGGGGCCGGCGATCATATCCAAACCCACGCTGCCAAACACCTGGCGCTTGGCGGTGGCAACATAGATATTGCCGGGTCCGACGATCTTGTCGACCTTGGGCACGCTTTCCGTGCCAAAGGCCAGCGCCGCTACAGCCTGGGCACCGCCAATCGTAAAGACCCGATCGACACCGGCAATCGCAGCGGCCGCCAGCACCATGTCATTCACAAAACCACCGGGGGTCGGTGACACCATGATCAGTTCATCGACCCCAGCCACTTTGGCGGGAACCGCGTTCATCAGCACCGAGGACGGGTAGGTTGCCTTGCCACCGGGCACATATAAACCGACTCGCTCCATGGCGGTAATCTGCTGCCCCAGCACCGTGCCATCGGCCTCGGTATAGGACCAGGACTGCTGATTCTGGTGCTCGTGGTACTGGCGAACCCGCTTGGCAGCCGCCTCCAACGCCTGGCGCTGGTCGGTGGGGATGCGCTGCAAGGCTTCTTGCAAACGCTGGAAAGGAATCTCCAGCGCTGCCGCCGAATCAATATCCAGGCCATCAAACTGACGGCTGTATTCCACCAGCGCCGCATCGCCACGGCTGCGAACTGCAGCAATAATCTCGCTGACCGACTGAGCCACGGCCTGATCCGAGACCGATTCCCAGGCCAACAGCTTGGTCAGCTGGATATCAAAGTCGTTGTCTCGGGTATCCAGGGTCCGAATTTGCAACTCAGCCATTGGCGACCTCTCCCCCTTGACGGGCAAGTACCGCAGCCGACAGTTTGTCGACTATCTCTTGAATGCTGCTGTGCTTTCGCTTCATCGCCGCCTTGTTCACCACCAATCGCGAGCTGACACTGGCAATTAACTCGCGGGGCTCCATACCATTGGCCCTCAATGTATTACCGGTGTCGACGATGTCGACGATCATATCGGCCAAATCCATCAGCGGGGCCAGCTCCATGGCACCGTAAAGCTTAATCAACTCTACCTGCACGCCGCGCTCGGCAAAGTGTCGCCGCGCCACATTGACAAATTTAGTGGCGACCCGCACCCGGCCCTCGGGCATGGCTTCGCCGGCCCGCCCCGCCGTCATCAACTTACAACGGGCAATATCCAGATCCAGAGGCTCGTACATATCCTCGGCGCCAAATTCCAGCAGCATATCCTTGCCGGCAATCCCCAGATCGGCGCTGCCGAGTTTTACATACGTCGGGACATCGGTGCCGCGGATCACCACCATCTGCACATGGGGCATGGTGGTGGGGAAGATTAACTTGCGACTGCTGGAAATATCCTCCAGCGGTTCAATCCCCGCCTCGGCCAGCAACGGCAGGGTTTCCTTGAGTATCCGCCCCTTAGTCAGGGCAATGGTAATGGGCTGATCCACAACAGACTCCAGGGAGGTTAGCCAGCCAGGCGACGAATATCGGCACCCAGCGCCAGGAACTTCTCTTCGATACACTCGTATCCACGATCGATATGATAAATACGATCTACCAGGGTTTCACCATCGGCCACCAGGCCGGCAATGACCAGACTGGCAGAGGCCCTGAGGTCGCTGGCCATCACCGGCGCTCCCTTTAGACGATCAATGCCGGTGATCATGGCGGTATTGCCCTCGACGCTGATCTTGGCGCCCATGCGGTTCATCTCATGGGTTTGAATCAAGCGGTTTTCAAAAATGGTCTCGGTAACGTGCGCCACACCCTCGGCCACCGCATTCATGGCGGTAAACTGGGCCTGCATATCGGTGGGAAAGCCCGGATAGGGCAGCGTCTTAATATTCACTGACTTGGGCCGCCGACCCTGCATATCCAGGGAGATGGTGTTGTCTTCCAGGGTCAATACCGCGCCGGCATCCTCCAGCTTGGCCAGCACCGACTCCAGCGTGTGGGGCGCAATATCCTTGAGGGTAATCCGCCCCCGGGTCGCCGCAGCGGCCACCAGATAGGTGCCGGCTTCGATACGGTCTGGCATCACCGAATAGTCACAGCCGTGCAGGCGATCAACCCCATCCACCACGATGGTGGCACTGCCGTGACCACTGATTTTGGCCCCCATAGCAATCAGGCACTCCGCCAAGTCGACGATTTCCGGCTCCCGGGCGGCGTTTTCCAGAATGGTCTGACCATCCGCCAGTGCCGCTGCCATCAACAGGTTTTCGGTGCCGCCCACGGTGACCATGTCGAAGAAAACATGGGCGCCTTTTAGGCGGCCTTCACAGCGCGCGGTAATGTAACCCTCGTCGACGTCAATCTTTGCACCCATGGCCTCAAGGCCCTGCAGATGCTGATCCACCGGACGACTGCCAATCGCACAGCCACCGGGAAAAGAAACCCGGGCGTGACCAAAGCGGGCCAACAGCGGCCCCAGCACCAGGATCGATGCCCGCATGGTTTTAACCAGCTCGTAGGGGGCGGTGGTGCAATTGGTGGTGGCGCCGTTGATCTCCACACCCAGGGTTTCGTCGACAATCAGCTCGGTGCCCATGCTGCGCAGCAGCGCTATCATGGTGGTGATGTCGTGCAGGTGAGGCAAATTGCGCACGACTACCGGCTCACTGGCCAGCAGGGTGGCGGCAAGTATCGGCAGTGCCGCATTTTTGGAACCCGACACCCGGATGGTGCCGTCGAGCGGCCCCCCTCCACGAATCAATAACTTGTCCATTTTTTCTCCAGCCGTGGCCAGCGCGAAACGGGCCTCAGCCCTCCGCTTCGTCCGGGGTCAGCGCCTTGATATTGACGGCGTGCACTGATCCGTCGCGAATCAGCTCGTTTACTGCGGCATACACCAGCTGCTGGCGGCGCACCGGGCGCAAGCCGTCAAAGGCGCGACTCACCACCAGCACATCGTAGTGGCTGCCCTCGCCCTGGACGTCGAACTTGCCATCATCGAAATGTTCGCTGAGGCGTTGCAGGATTTGCTCTACCATGACCAATTACTCTAGTTCTGGGGGGCAGTTTGGCGGTGCAGAAGCACGCCTCCGACACCGAGCACGCCCCTGTAAGCGCAAGCGGGGAGCCAATTGGCTCCCCACATATAGAAGGCGCTGGATTTTACGCAATTCCGCAGCAATAAGCGAGGCGAGCCCCCGCCAAAACACCGCAGTACGCGGCACAGCCAGGGACTAGCCCTCCGCCTGCTGCTCCATGACTTCCTGGGGCGCCACAGTCCAGTTGTCGATGACCTTGTCGATATCGCCATCGTGAGTGCGCACCGCTGCGTTGAACTGATTCTGGTAGATGCGTCCTAAATTCAGCCCCTCGATAATGACATTGCGCAGTTTCCACTCGCCATTGCTGTCTTTGCGAAGGGTGTAAACCACCTCATAGGGCTTGGGCCGGTCACCGTAAATGTGCTGACGCACCCCAACGCTGCCCGACAGGTCGGCATCCTCGGCCAGAGGCAAAACCTCGATGCGATTGCCGTTAAACGCCAGCAGACCCTTGGCATAGGTGTTGATCAGGCCATCTTTAAAGCTTTCGGTAAAACGAATCACCCGATCGCGAAAGCGCGCTTTCGCTTCTTCGCTTTGCAAGCTTTGATAGTAGGCACGGCTACCGTAGCGGCCCATTACGCCCCGAGCAAAGCTTTGAAAGTCCACGACTTCGTCCAGCATCTCACGAACCCGCTGATTGAAGCGCTCTGGGTCTTCGTCGTAGTACTCTCGAGCGGCCTCAATTTCTTTGACTAACTCCTCGGTAGTGCCCGCAACGACCTCATAGGGGCCGGGCTTTTTATCCACGTCTTCTGCCTGAGCGCTCAGGGACAAGCCCAGAACCATCATGGTGGCAGCCAGCAATATGCGTTTAATCATGTCTTCCCCTTGTTTTGAACTCGTCACTCATCGACCCATTGGATGCTGATTGTCAGGGCCGCGAACGCTTTGACCGCATTCTACGGCATTGGCTCCCTGTATTGCCGTGCGACAGACCTGTTAATTTTTCACATTGATCACTATTATAGGCGCCCTACCTTAGCCCCAGCTGAACAGTGGACAGCGCTTGACCATCAACAGGTTACCCGACTCACTATGACCGTTTCCTACATTCAGTCTGCACAGCGCGTCATCAACATGGAGCGGGACGCCGTCGCCGCCCTTGGCGAGCGCGTCGACGACAGTTTCAGCCGAGCCTGCGACATCCTACTGAATTGCCAGGGTCGAGTCGTGGTGACTGGCATGGGCAAAAGCGGCCACATCGGCAACAAGATTGCCGCCACTCTGGCCAGCACGGGCACGCCCGCATTTTTTGTCCATCCCGGCGAAGCCAGCCACGGCGATATGGGTATGATTACCTCCGGCGATGTGGTCATTGCACTGTCCAACTCGGGCTCCACCTCAGAGCTGGTCACCCTGCTGCCTCTACTGAAGCTACTGGCCGTACCGGTCATAGCCCTGACCGGCAACCCCAAGTCTGAACTGGCCACCAGCGCCGATGCCCACCTGGACGTCGGTGTTGAAGAGGAAGCCTGCCCCCTGAATCTGGCGCCCACTTCCAGCACCACAGTGTCACTGGTAATGGGAGACGCCCTGGCTATCGCCCTACTGGAAGCCCGCGGCTTTACTGCCGACGACTTTGCCTTTTCCCATCCCGGCGGCGCGCTGGGACGGCGTTTGCTGCTGAAAGTTGACCAGATCATGCACACCGGCGACGCTATACCCAAGGTCCGTAGTGGCACGCCCTTGAGCGGCGCACTGTTGGAGATGAGCAGCAAAGCGCTGGGTGTAACCACGGTGGTGGATGCCGATGGCAAGCTGCTAGGAATCTTTACAGATGGCGATCTGCGTCGGGCCATCGATCGCGATATTGATGTGCGTCACTGCCCTATCGATGACGTTATGACCCGCAACGCCCGCAGTATCAAACCGGGCACCATGGCGGCGGAAGCACTGCGTATAATGGAAGACAATAAAATCACGGTATTGGTGGCAGTGGACGACAGGGGTTCGCCGGTGGGCGTCGTGCACACTCACGACCTGCTGAAAGCCGGCGTCGCGTAAGCGCCGCCACTGAAAAAACCGCTATACCCACTATACTCAAGCAAAAGGCAACAACGAACCACTATGCAAAGCATCACCGAAAAAGCTAAAGCTGTGACTCTGCTGGCCATGGATGTGGACGGTGTGCTTACTAATGGCAGCCTGTACTTCGGCAATAGCGGCGAAGAAATGAAGGCCTTTTCGATTTTAGACGGGTTGGGCATCAAATTGCTGCGTGACGCTGGGGTAACGCCAGCGCTGATTACCGGTCGGCGCTCGGAGCTGGTGGCCCGGCGGGCCGCCGAACTGGGTATTGAGCTAATTTACCAAGGCCGGGAAGACAAACGCGTTGCCCTGGAAGAGCTGTGTCGCGACCAGCAACTGGAGCTCAGCCAAGTCGCCTATGTCGGCGACGATCTCCCCGACCTCGGCGCCATCCGCGCTGCAGGCCTCGGCGTTACCGTCGCCAATGGCCATCACTTTGTCGCCGCCCACGCCGACCTGCAAACCCGGGCAGCCGGTGGCAGCGGCGCCATCAGAGAAGTCTGCGAGGTCATCCTTGAGGCCAAGGGGCTGCTGACATCGTCGCTAGAGGCCTACCTCTAATTATGGCCACCCGCTCGCTGCGCACCGCTGTATTCTCTGTGATCTCCGGCCTGCTGGCGATTACCGGCACCGGCTTGTACCTCACCCAGTTCAGCGACAGCGGCAAACTGAGTATTGTCGACCAGTTTGAGCCGGTGCCCGATGTGGACTCCCACCTCACCGGCATCACCGGACTTAAATACCGTGAGGACGGCGCCATCGCCTACCGCTGGCGGGCGGAAACCGCCGAGCGTCTGATCCACAACGGCACCATTGTGCTCAGCGAGCCCTACTATATTGGCAATATCGGCGACCAGCGTCCCTGGACTGCCGAGGCCGAGCAAGGCCGCCTGTCGCCGGACGGACAAAACTTGCAATTGCAGCGAGATGTGGTGGTCCGGGACCTGATTCGGGAAGCGCAAATCGACACCGCCGTCCTGCACATTGATCTGGAAAGCAGCCGAGTTCACACCGAGTCAGCTTTGTCTCTAACCTTTAAGAATGGTCAAACTGAATCAGTAGGTATGCGAGCCAGCCTCAGCGACGAGCGAGTGGAACTGCTTGACCAAGTCAGGGGGCACTATGATCCCCAATAAAGCCCTATCAACCCGTTACCTGGCGCGGCGCTGTGTTGCCGCAGTAATGCTGTTGAGCTTGGTTAGCGCTGTAACAGCGCTACCTGAGGACCGCCGGCAAAGCATTAACTTGAGCTCCGACCGGGCAACTTACGAGAACAACCAGGGTATCTACACCGGTAATGTGAGGATGAGTCAGGGCTCGCTAAAGATTGCTGCCGACCAGGTCATCATTATCGAGTCGGACCGCAAAGTGACCAAAGTCGTCGCCCGGGGCAACCCCGCGCGCTTTGAGCAACAGCCCCGCAGCGGTGAGGGCATTGTGGAGGCCAGCGCCAATCTGATCGAATACGAGCTGGACGCTGAGGAAATCCTGCTGCAGCAAAACGCCCGCATTCAACACCAGGGCTCCACGATCAGCGGCGACCGCATCGTTTACAGCGGCCGCAAACAACTGGTGGTGGCTGATGGCGGCAGCAATCAAAAAGACAAACGGGTACAGATGACGCTGCAACCTCAAAACAACAGCGACGACGAAGACCAGAGCACCACTGCCCCCGCCAAAACCGGCTCCGCAGGGCCGGCGGAGACCGCTCCCCCCAGCAGCGCGCCGCAGCCCAAACCCAGCCAGAGCTCGCCCTCTTCGACCAGCCCTGACGAGGACGCTGACTGATGCCGGTACTGGAAGCCAACCACCTTGCCAAAGCCTACGGCGGCCGCCACATCATCAAAGACGTGTCACTGTCCATTAGCAGTGGAGAAATCGTGGGACTGCTCGGCCCCAATGGCGCCGGCAAGACCACCTGCTTTTACATGATTGTCGGCATCGTCAACCCCGACCGGGGCAACATTTGCCTGGACGGGCGGGATTTGACCCGACTCTCCATCCAGGGACGGGCCAAACACGGGGTGGGCTACCTGCCCCAGGAAGCCTCGGTATTCCGCAAGCTCAGCGTTGCCGACAACATCATGGCCATTCTGCAGACGCGCAAGGACCTCAACCGCAAACAGCGCAAGGACCAGCTGGAGGCGCTACTGCAGGAATTCCACATTACCCATATCCGCAAATCCATGGGCATGTCACTGTCAGGCGGTGAGCGCCGACGGGTGGAAATTGCCAGGGCATTGGCGACTGAGCCCAGCTTCATTCTGCTGGACGAGCCCTTTGCCGGTGTCGACCCCATTTCGGTCAACGATATTCAACAGATCATCCTGCATCTCCAACAGCGCGGTATCGGCGTGTTGATTACCGACCACAACGTGCGGGAGACTCTACATATTTGCGAAAAGGCCTACATCGTCGGTGAGGGCCGTATCGTCGCCGAGGGCGATACTGAAACCGTCCTCGATAGCCAAATCGTGCGGGACATCTACCTGGGCGACAAATTCACTCTATAAAATCAGAGCCCGCCGTTGATCAAAAAATCGGCACAGCAATTGCTTGTCGCACTATTGCAGCGCGCCACACTCCGGACTACACTGGAAACGTGACGAGGGATACGCCCCGACACCGGAAACCCCAGGGTTTTCACCACACCAGTGAACTAAGTTGTAGAAGCCACTGCCTATGAAACAATCGCTCCAGCTCAAAGTCGGTCAGCAATTGACCATGACCCCCCAGCTGCAACAGGCGATTCGTTTACTTCAGCTATCCACCCTCGATTTACAGCAAGAAATTCAGTCCGCCCTGGACTCAAACCCGCTTCTGGAAGTGGACGAGGACGGTCCGGACAACAGCGACGCCGCCGAGCGCCAGAGCGAGAACAACGCTGAAAACAACACCCTCAGCGAAACCGAGACTGCCAAGGCAAAGACGGAATCCGAGGCCACCAGCCCCGACAGCGACAGCGAATGGGCAGAGCGCAGCGATATCCCCGAGGATTTGCCGGTAGATAGTCAGTGGGACGACGTGTTCCAAAGCAGTGGCCCCGCTACTGGCAGCACCCCCGCCGACGATGGTGAGTTCAGCGCTGACTATCGCCACGGCAGTTCCGACTCGCTTCAGGATCACCTACGCTGGCAGCTCAACCTGAGCCGCCTCTCCGAGTTGGACTTACAGATTGCCGACGCCATCGTCGATGCCATCGACGAAAAAGGCCGTCTCACCATCTCCCCCGAGGACGTGGTAGATGCCATCAACCACGAAGACGTTGAGATCGAAGAGGTCACTGCCGTTCTGCACCTGGTCCAACAACTGGATCCGCCCGGAGTCGGCGGCCGAGACCTGCAGGAATGCCTGACCATACAACTGCGGCAGCTGGACCCGGAGACTCCCTTTCTCGATGAAGCCATGCTGATTGTGACCCAGTACATGGCGCAGCTGGGCAATCGGGATTACAACCAAATTATGCGCCGCTGCCGGATTAAAGAGGATCAGCTGCGGGATGTGCTGAGACTGATCCAAAGCCTCAACCCCACTCCCGGCGACAGTATTGGCAGCGACGATACCGAATACGTGGTACCCGACGTATTTGTCAGCAAAAAAGAAGGGCGTTGGTTGGTGGAACTCAACCCCGATATCGCCCCCAAAATACAGATCAACGCCCGCTACGCGGCGCTTGCCAAGCAGAGCAAAAACAGTAGCGACAACGACTACATTCGCGACAACCTGCAAGAGGCCCGATGGTTTATCAAAAGCCTGCAGAGCCGCAATGAAACTCTGATGAAAGTCGCCAGCAAAATTGTCGAATACCAACGCGGCTTCCTGGAATACGGTGAAGAAGCGATGAAGCCATTGGTGCTGCACGACATTGCCGACGCCGTGGGGATGCACGAGTCCACGATCTCACGGGTCACAACGCAAAAGTACATGCACACTCCCAGAGGCATTTTTGAGCTGAAGTACTTTTTCTCCAGCCATGTCTCCACGGATACCGGCGGCGAGTGCTCCTCCACCGCCATTCGCGCCCTAATTAAAAAGCTGATCGCTGCAGAAAACCCCCGCAAACCCCTCAGCGACAGCAAAATCACCGAGCTATTAGCCGAACAGGGTATTAAAGTGGCTCGGCGCACCATCGCAAAATATCGGGAATCACTGGTCATACCGCCCTCTAACGAGCGGAAAAGACTGGTATAGGGGCCACAGCGCTACAGCGCTGTGACCATGATAACCACGCCGTGAGGCGCCGTTTTGATATGTGTAATCAAGGAGCTAATTATGCAGATTACTGTCAGTGGTCATCATGTCGACGTTACCCCAGCACTGCGTGAATACGTCAATACCAAGTTAGCCAAATTGCAACGACACTTCGATAACATCACCAATACCGACGTCACCCTGTCGGTGGAAAAACTGGTACAAAAAGCTGAGGCCACGGTACATGTTGCCGGTGCCGACCTGTTTGCCACCTGTGAGTCGGAAGATATGTACGCCGCCATCGACAGCCTCACCGACAAGCTGGATCGGCAGTTAATCAAACACAAGGAAAAAAATCTGGGCCGCTGAGGCCCCGATCATGTCCTTTTCGGACCCACTATGAGCTTTGAATCCATTTTGTCACCAGGGCGCACCCATCAAGGTGCGTCCGTTAACAGCAAAAAACGCCTGCTGGAGCTTGTCTCCGAGCTGCTCAGCGAAGACGACTCACACCTGAGCGCCGACGAACTGTTTAACAACTTACTGGCCAGAGAAAAACTGGGCAGCACCGGCATTGGTCACGGCGTCGCCATCCCCCATTGCCGCAGTGAACACTGTCAGGTCATTACCGGTCTGTTGCTCACCCTCGATCAACCCATCGAATTCGAGTCCATCGACGACGAACCTGTGGATTTGGTGTTCGCGCTGATTGTGCCCAACGAGGCCCACGACGAGCACGTCAAAGTGCTGGGCCAACTGGCCACGGCTTTTAACGAGGCGGAATATCGCCAGGCCCTGCGCAACGCCAACAGTGACAAAGTACTCTACCAGCGAGCCACCGCCTAAGCCTAAAAACATAGCGTACACTGATCATGAAACTCATCATCCTCAGCGGCCGCTCTGGGTCGGGAAAAAGTACCGCACTCCATCAAC
Organism: Spongiibacter nanhainus; assembly: GCF_016132545.1. Lineage (GTDB taxonomy): Bacteria > Pseudomonadota > Gammaproteobacteria > Pseudomonadales > Spongiibacteraceae > Spongiibacter > Spongiibacter nanhainus. The sequence continues at coordinate 890,052 of NZ_CP066167.1, read as the reverse complement.
TTGAGGACGAGGGCTTCTACGCCATTGACAATCTGCCGGTGTCGCTGCTGCCTACCCTGGTCAAAGAATTGTCCAAAAGCCCGCTGAAAGTACATCAGCAAGTCGCGGTGTGTATCGACGCCCGCAATTCAAAGGATGAACTTTCCCAGTTTCAGTCGCTGTGCCAACAGGTTCGCCACTATGCGGATCTGCGTATTATTTTTTTGGATGCTGCCGACGACAAACTCATCAAACGCTTCAGCGAAACCCGTCGCCGGCACCCACTGACCACCGACGCACAGCCCCTGGCCGATGTCATCAAACTGGAATCGGCGCTGCTGGAACCCATTGTTATCGAGTCTTCGTTGACCATAGACAGCAGCGATATGTCCGTCCACGACCTGCGTAGCACCATTCGCGACCGTATTCTGGGCGTCGACAACAGCCGACTGGCGGTGCAGCTCAAATCTTTCGGTTTTAAGCGCGCCCTACCCATTGACGCCGACCAGGTCTTCGACCTGCGCATGCTGCCCAACCCCCACTGGAATGAAGACCTGCGCCGGCTTACCGGCCGCGACGACGCGGTGCGGGATTTTCTCGATCAACAAGACGAAGTCAACGCGATGTACGACGACATCCTGCACTATTTGCAGCGTTGGCTGCCGCGCATAGAGGCCGGCAATCGCAGCTACTTCACTGTGGCCATCGGTTGCACCGGTGGCCAACATCGCTCAGTATACATGGTCGAAAGGCTGGCCCTGTCACTGCGCGATCGCTATCCCAATCTGCAAGTTCGCCACCGCGAACTTGGGTCCAGTTGAACTGGACCTAGCGTGTCTCCCTACCCCAAAAGTGAGCCGATGGTTGAGCTACATGGTTGAACAGCAACTGACAATAATAAACAAGCTGGGCCTACACGCCCGGGCTGCCTCAAAACTGGTTTCCACCGCCGCAGCGTTTGGTGCCCACGTCGAGATTGGCGTGTCGGAGAAATTTGTCGACGGCAAAAGCATTATGGCAGTAATGATGCTGGCGGCCAGTCGTGGAACTGATATCATCATCCGTTGCGAGGGCGACGACGCCGACGCGGCCCTTGAGGCGATCACCACGCTGATCAATAACCGCTTCGACGAGCCTGAATAGACCTGAATATCAAGAAGGCGGTCTGTGAACAGCCATACGCGGCGCACCGAGTTCCCTGGTTCTTGTACACAATATTTGTGGTCACGGACAATTGTTGTCCCGCGTCCTTTCTAGGATAATTTCAGCCGCGACCACCCCGACCACTGACCTGTCTGGCGATAAGGGAACGGCATGGCCCAACCTGCAGAAAAGCACCACACCGACAGCCGCCTCGAATCGCTGAACGAGGCGCTGAGTTCCGGCGGTTTTCTGCAAATCCGGCGCATGCTTAATGGCCTGCCCCCCGCCGACGCCGCCCACCTGATCGAATCCACCCCCCACACCTTACGGGGCATTCTCTGGCAGCTGGTGGATATCGAGAACGAGGGGGACATCCTTCAGCACCTGAACGATGAGGTCCAGGCGCAATTCCTGCGGCAAATGGATGCCGAGGAAGTCGCCACCATTACCGAAGGGCTGGAAGCGGATGACATCGCCGACATCCTGCAGCAGCTTCCCGACCGGGTAATCCGCGAAGTCCTCGACTCTATGGACCACCAAGACAGGGTCCGGATTGAGCACGTGCTGTCCTACGACGAGGACACCGCTGGCGGCTTGATGAACACCGACACCATTACGGTGCGGCCCAACATCACCCTGGACGTCGCCCTGCGCTACCTGCGCCGCCACGAAAGCTTGCCGGAGATGACTGATAGCTTGCTGGTGGTTAACCGCAACGATCAATTTATCGGCTTGTTATCGCTGCGCAAAATGCTGGTCTCTGACCCCAGCGTCACGGTGCGGGAAATCATGGACACCGAGGTGGAGCCCATCCAGGCCACTAAGTCTGCCCGGGAAGTCGCCAGCCTGTTCGAACGTTTCGACTGGGTATCGGCACCGGTAGTGGACGAAAACCACTACCTCCTGGGCCGGATTACCATCGATGACGTGGTAGACGTTATCCGCGAAGAGTCCGACCACTCACTAATGAGCATGGCGGGTCTCGACGAGGATGAGGACACCTTTGCCTCGGTACTGAGTACTGCGCCCCGCCGGGCCATTTGGCTGGGTATCAATCTGCTGACTGCCTTTGTCGCCTCTGGCGTCATCAATCTGTTCGAAGGCACCATCGAGAAAGTCGTCGCACTGGCCGTGCTGATGCCCATTGTTGCCAGTATGGGTGGCGTCGCCGGCACCCAAACCCTCACCGTGGTGATACGGGGTATGGCACTGGGCCACATCAGCCGCAACAACAGCCGCTGGTTGATCAACCGGGAAATGCTGGTGGGCGCCATTAACGGCCTGATCTGGGCGCTTATCGTCGCCGGGGCCGCGACCCTGTGGTTTGAAGATCCACTGATCGGCGCCATCATCGCCGCCGCCATGGTCATCAATTTAATTACTGCCGCCCTGGCCGGTGCGATATTGCCGCTGATTATGAAGTCATTGAACATCGATCCCGCCCTGGCCGGCGGTGTTGTACTCACCACGGTCACCGACGTGGTGGGCTTTATGTCCTTCCTGGGGCTAGCCACCTATTTTTACGCCTAGCGGCTGACCTTGATACAAGAGCCGACCCTGGCACACGATTAGCAATAGCGGGATACCATGTCCGAACACGACGACGAAGAACTGCTGAGTAAAACCGAGAAAAAGAAGATCATGCACGCCCTGCAACAATTGGGCGAGCAGTTGGTTGGCCTCAGTGACGCCGACCTGGCCAAGATTCCCATCGACGACGACACTTTGGCAGACGCCATCCATACCGCCCGGCGTATCAAGAGCCGGGAGGGCAAGCGCCGACAGATGCAATATATCGGCAAGCTGATGCGCAACACCGACACCAGCGATATTGAAGCGGGACTAACAGCGCTGGAACAGGGTCAAAAAGCACTGGCCCGGCAGTTTCACGAGTTAGAGGCGCTCCGAGATCAAGTTGCAGAAAAAGGCCACGATGGCGTGGAGCTGGTCATACAACGTTTCCCCGACTCCGATCGCCAGCGTTTGCGTCAGTTGGTTATTCAGATTGGCAAAGACAGCGCCGCCAACAAACCACCGGCCGCCAAGCGCAAGTTGTTTAAATACCTGCGGGAGTTGCAGGAGCTGGAGGCCGATTAATTAGTGTGAACAGGCCCTAGAACCGTCGGTGCTCCGCCACCGGCATCTGCTGGCGCAGGGCAGCCTGCTCCGCCATGTTTGCCTCGGCGCAAACCAGGCCTTTTCCCAGCGGCATTTCCGCCAGCACCGTTCCCCAGCTATCGATAATCACCGAGCCGCCGGAGGTCTGACGTCGGGGGCTGTGGACACCCCCTTGATTGGCACCGATAACCAATACCTGGTTTTCGATGGCCCGGGCCCGCAATAGTGGCAACCAGTGAGCCCAGCCGGTTTTGCGCGTAAAGGCAGCGGGCACAGCGAGGATATCCATGCCCTCAGCCAGCATCAGCCGGATCATCTCGGGAAAGCGCATGTCGTAACAGACCGCAACGCCCAAACGTCCCAGCGACGTGGGCACGGTGAACACGCTGTTACCGGGGGCGTAGCTGTCTGATTCACAATACCGCCCCTGGCCATCTCCCACCTGGGCATCAAAAAGATGTACCTTGCGATAGCAGCCGAGCTCTTTGCCCTCCTCGCTGTAAACGAAGCTACAGGCATACACCCGGCCATCCTCTGAAGGCAGCGGTATTGTGCCACCCACCACAATAATGCGGTGGCGGCGCGCCCAGCCAGCCATGGTCGCTCTAAGGCGGCCATTTTCGGCTTCCGCCGCCGCCAACTCAGCAATCGCAGTGCCGCCGGTAAACAGCGCAAAATTCTCTGGCAACACCACCAGTTTGGCACCCTGGCCAGCGGCATCGGCAATCAGCGCCGAGGCTGTGTCGAGGTTGTCGGCCAAATCTTTTCCCGACACCATCTGCACGGCGGCGACTCGCATACTTTCTCCTTCCACTGCTTTGGATTAGCCCACCCAGAAACAACTTAGCCCATCCAGAAACAACGATACTGCGGTCCATGTACCCGAACTGGCGACCAGATGCCAAACTGGGAGACAAGCTATCTTGGATGCACCTTAGGTGCGGACTCGTCCCCTTTGGACGCTGCCGGTCCGTCGTTACTGCCTGCCTTTTTACCGTCTCTGCCCTTAGGTAGCGGAACGTCAAAGATTTTGCGAAACGACAACTCCGGCTTCTGTAGGGTTCCACCCACATCGTAAACCGCGCTGGCAACGCTATCGACCTGCTCTTCAAAAATCTTGGTCACCAAATAGGCTCCCGCAGCGGCCGGCAAGCCACCGATCAGCGCCGCCACCCAGGGCAGGTTACTCCCCACCGGCAGCGTCGCTACCAAACGCATATCCGGGACTTCAGTGAGAAGGTTAATCTGCCCCGACATTTCAAAGCGGCTGGACGGCCCGTCCACCACTAAGGGCGACGCCAAGTTCAAAATACCGTCGGCAAAAGCCATATCACCGCGCATTTCGTCAAAGTGAATACCCTTACTGAAGATATCCCGAAAGTCGAACTTGAGGCGCCGGACAATATTGGCCATGTTGAATACACTCAGCACCCGCAGTGTGCCGCTGGCAGTCTCCGATGCCCGCAAGAAACGCCCATTTTCAAGGCGAAAGCCCACTTGCCCTTCAGTTTCGGCCAGCTGCCACTGCTGCGGCGCCCCCGGCCACGACAGATCCACGTCAAACTGACCCCGCTTGGACTCAATCGCACCGCCATAGCCCAGTGCCGCCAGGGTGTCGCCGATATTACCCACGGCAAACATCCCCTGAAGTTCGGTGCGAGTGGCGCCTTCGTCGCTATAGAGCCATCGCAAAACTGCGGGCTGCTCGCCGCGATCAAGCTGCACACCAAGCAGGCGACCGCGAATATTGTTGATGGTGGCTCCTGCGCTATCGGTTCGCAGAGCAAAGGCGACTTGCCCCCAGTCTTTCTCGCCCTTTTTCAAACTGGCAATGTCGATATCGGCATTGGGCAAAGCCCGGGGGTCGATAGCCTCTGCCCCCCCTTCGGTGTCGGTGTCGGTGTCGGTGTCGGTGTCGGTGTCGACCTCTTCCGATCCCTGGCTGGGCAACTGCAGGCGCTGCAGATTAACCTGGTATACGATGGCACCCTCAGCGTCGCCGCTGTCGGGAATCGCAATACTGCCATCCAGCTGCCGGGCAGATAAATCCACCCGTATGGCACCTGGCAGCCAATCGACGTCAGCATCGGCCTCGTCCAGGCTAAAACTGCCCACGCTAAGGGCATCAATGACCAAGCCCCTGACCCGTGGCACTAGGCCATCGCCCTGCCCCTGTGCAGTTGACGAGTTCGCGGCCAACAGGGACTGATAGCGGCTCAGCAGGGCCTGCCAGGGCTCCAACTTATGCCGACCGAGGTGACCGCTGACGGTAAAATAACCGCTTTCCAGAATCGGGGAATCCACATCGCCAACGCGCAAACCACCGGAGCGCACGTCGCCCTCTTGCAGATCGAGGTCGAGACGCAGGTTGTCGCCAATAGTGATGGCTACAGCACCGTCACCCAGTGGTGCCTCTAACTGTAGTCGCCGCGGGGCCTCAGCAGTTTTGGCAAAGGGGCTGGGCAAGGGCATTCCCACCCCCTGCAAGTCAGACTGAATATGGACGCCACGGTCATTGCCGGAAGTCACCAGCGACAATCGCATCTCGGCGGCACCATTAAACAGACCTAACACCGGCTGCTGCAGCCAGCGCGCAAGCTCGATCACCGGGATCCGCCCCTGTGCATCCACCCGCACAACGTCGCCACTCTGACTGATCAGGCCGCCAATGGGCTGACCAAACACGCGCGCTTTTATGGATTCACTGTTAAAGCCTTGGTCACTGCGGTAGTGCAGGCGCCCCTTAAGCTCAGTGAGTTGCAGCTTTCTGACCGGCAGCACCAGCGTGTCAAGATTCACATTGGCGTCTACATCCACCAGAGGATCGGGCTTGCCTTTCAAAGGCATGGTCATGTTGAAGTCCACCAGGGCTTGACCTCGACCACTCAATTGCCCGACAAACTTACCGCTGAGCCGATCCAGCGGCGTGGTCACAAACAGCGTTTTGACCTGATCAAAGGTCGGCGCAGCGGCGGCCTCAACGTCAAGAGTCGGCAGCCCCTGGGCATTAGCGGCCACCGCCACCACCAGATCGCTGACCTCGAGCGGGTCGCGGGTCGAGTTCAGAATTGTGGCATCACTGGCCCCGGCCCTAAGTCGACCATTATCCAGCTCAACATCCGCAGCGGCGGCCCGCAATATCGGCCAATCGCTGTGATAAGCGAGCGCCACATCCGACAACTGCAAAGACAATTGGATAGCCCGATCGGCAACGTCCTCGCCTCGAAGCGAACCACGGTAGAGGAAGCTGGCCTGCCGCGCGGTGCCGCCTTCTATCGCTTCAGATAACCACTGTCTCAGATCATCATTTAGAATCTTGGGAACAAACTGTCGGTGCCTAGTGGCCGGAACGTTTTGCCCCGACACCAGCAGAGTCATCTGGGGTGCCACTTCGGCATCCGCCACCAAGGGCAGGTCAAGCCTCAGCAGCGCTGCCAGTGGACGCTTTTCATCCCGAGCCGAGATTGGCCCGCTATAGAGCTTCAAACGCTGATCCGCAATATTCCAGCGCACTTCGCCCCGCGCCTCACCCAGCACAAAGTGCTTATCATAGAGGTCGGGAAAAGACAGCTGCAGGGACGGTGTGTCGATAATCACCATACCGCGGTTTTTACCGACCTCCAGAAAGCCATTTAGCCCCTTGGCACCAGGTGCACCCCGCCAGGGCGAGACGTCCACGTTGGCCAATTCCGCCCGCAGTTGATAGTCGGCAATACCCTGCTCGCCCTGCTGAAGCTCAACGGCAATATTGCGCACCAGCCCTGCAGGAGCCAGGGTGTCCACCACTGACTGCCACTTTTCGGCGAGATAACCGGTATCCCGCAGCAAAGACGACGACGAAACGAGGTCGAGCTGGGGGAGCAAAAAACGCCAACGGGTGGGCTCCGGGTGGCGCACGGATAGACCGGACAAGTCGACCCGCTCACCCCGCCAATTGGCGTCCAACTCCGCCATGCTGATCCGCCAAAAACCGTCTCTGTGACTGCCGGTAAAGCGCATGGCCACGTCGTCAAGCACTTCGTCAGAGCCCCATAGCGCGCCTACTGCCAACTGCTTGGAACGCAGCTCACCCAACAGCGACAGCCGCCAGCCCTCCCGCCAGGTAAACCACAGCTCGCCTTCCACCGGGCTGTCGATCAACGGCGCACTGTCACCCAACAAAGGCGATAAAGAGGAAAAACGGCTGTCTTCGGCAGCGACATAAGCCTCGGCGGTAAACTGGCTGTCACGGGGGTCTCCGTAGGCTTCCACCAGAATACTTATGCCACCCTCACCACCGGCGTTAAGCTGCGCAAAGCCGCGTCGAAAGTGGCCATCCCCTGTCAGAGAAAACTCGTCAGCACGCAGCGACGACTCGGTTCCCGAGGCATAACGCAGGTCTAATCTCAGTTTGGTAATCTCGCCGCGCCGCACTGCCAGCACCGCGTCGATAAGGGGATCGATGCCACTTTCGCCGCCGGCGCTGGTATCGAGACCGGGGATACGCCAGTGGCCGTCAGCGCCCTGCTCTGCTGCCAACTGCAGCTCACCGACCTGCAGTTCGCGAATGCGTGGGCTCAGCGTAAGCAGGCTGGAAAAGAAATCCAGCTCTACTTTCAGGCGGTCGGCACGTAGCGCTTGCTCATCACCCAAGGTCAAATTGTGGGCTACCAGTACCGGTGACAGTCCGGACCAACGCCCGTCCAATGACTCGGCGGAGATCTGAACGCCCGTGCGCAGGGAAATTTGCGACAGTAGCTCGTCCTGGTAGTTTTTAACCAGACCGATGTACTGCCTACCGAGGCTGGCATAGAGGGCAATAAGTACCAACACCACAAGGGCCAGAACCCACAGGCTCTGATACACGCGGCGAAAGGCAGTAACTAGCATCCCGGCAATCACCCCGGCTCGCTAGCCCGTAGCGCGCTGGAGTCGGTAACAACGGCCGCTATAAAAGAATGACATCAAACTGCTCCTGGGTGTACATGGCCTCCACCTGAAACTGAATACTGGCGCCGATAAACTCTTCCAGGTCGGCAACGCTGGCCGACTCCTCGTCCAGCAAGCGGTCCACCACCTCTTGAGAGGCCAGCACCATGAGGTTCTTGCTCTCGTAGGCCCGGGCTTCCCGCAGAATTTCCCGAAAGATTTCGTAACACACGGTTTCCGGTGATTTTAATGAACCCCGGCCGCTACAATATTGACAGGTTTCACAGAGCACATGTTCCAGGCTTTCCCGGGTGCGCTTGCGGGTCATTTCCACCAATCCCAGCTCCGACACGCCGGTAATGCTGGTTTTGGCGTAGTCCTTTTCCATCGCCCGCTCCAGCGCCCGCAGCACTTGGCGTCGGTGTTCGGCGTCGCGCATATCGATAAAGTCGATGATGATAATGCCGCCGAGGTTGCGCAATCGCAGCTGCCGCGCCAGAGCCGCGGCGGCCTCCAAATTGGTCTTGAAAATGGTCTCTTCCAAGTTTCTGTGGCCGACAAAGGCGCCGGTATTGACGTCGATGGTGGTCATCGCCTCAGTCTGATCGATGATCAGATAACCGCCGGATTTGAGCTCTACCTTGCGGCCCAGAGCGCGCTGAATTTCATCTTCAACACTGTAGAGATCAAAAATGGGGCGTTCGCCGGGGTAATATTCCAGGCAATCGCGAATTTCTGGCAGATAGTCTTCGGTAAACTGATCGACCCGCTGAAAGCTCTCCCGGGAATCGATGCGGATTTTTTCGAGACCGGGCCGGACCAAATCCCGCATGGTACGCATGAACAGCGGCAGATCCTCGTAGATCACCGCCGGGGCACTGTCCCGATTCATGCGCCGCTCCACGGCCATCCACAGACGCTGCAAAAATTGCACGTCGGCCATCAACTCCTCTGAGCCGGCGCCCTCAGCAGCAGTGCGCAATATAAAGCCATCGGTAATGGGGTCGTCCTCTGCCAAATCCAGCTGGGCGCGGACCGACTGCTCCAACAACTCCCGCAGTCGCTGTCGCTCTTCCTCGTCGTCAATGCGGTGGGACACGCCAATGTGGGCCGCATTGGGCATATACACCAGATAGCGGGAAGACACGGAAAGGCGAGTGCTTAGCCGTGCCCCCTTGGTGCCAATCGGGTCTTTAGTCACCTGAACGGTCAGCTGCTGCCCTTCGCGTATTTTGCTGCGAATATCGGCGTGCTCACCGTCATCACGATCCAGCACCGCAATATCCGAAGCGTGAATAAAGCTGGTGCGCTCCAGGCCGATGTCGACGAAGGCCGCCTGCATCCCCGGCAACACCCGCACCACCTTGCCCTGGTAGATGTTGCCAACAATCCCCTTGGCCCGGGTGCGCTCGATATAGACTTCCTGCAACACGCCATTTTCCACCACCGCCACACGGGTCTCGACAGGGGTGACGTTGATCAGTATTTCTTCGCTCATAGTGACATCTTATCGCAAGGCGGGTTGCAAGGAGGAAGGCAAGCCAGGACGCCGGCATTACGCAACAGGGTAATGGTCTCGTGCAAAGGCAGGCCCACCACACCGGAGTAGCTGCCGCGAATGGCCTCGACAAAGGCCGCCGCCTGGCCTTGAATGGCATAACTGCCGGCCTTATCGCGCCCTTCGCCGGCGGCAACATAAGCGGCAATCTCATTCTCTTCCAGCGAGGCAAACTGCACTTCAGTCACCACGCAGCTATGACTCTCTACGCCTCGATAGCGCAGCGCGACAGCCGACATCACCTGATGGCATCGACCACTCAGGCGCCTGAGCATCGCGGCGGCATCGGCATCATCAGCGGGTTTGCCAAGTATCGCATTGTCGATAACCACCGAGGTATCCGCCGTCAGCACCGCCGAGGACTCAGGGGCGGTCAGTGCCGCAGCTTTTTCTCGCGCCATACGCATCACGTAGTCAGCGGGGAACTCCTGATCCCGAGGGGTTTCATCAATATCGGCGGCGCGAACGCTGTAGCTCAGACCCACTTGAGACAGTAGCTCCGCCCGTCGCGGCGAGCGCGACCCAAGAATCAATGGGCAATTCAGGGTAAGGAACCCGCTCAAAACACCACCACCATGCGCTGCAGCCAGCCGATCGCCGGCCTGATAACAAACCACAGTAAACAGGTTGTCAGCGCCGGCAAAAATACCAGCCAATGGGTCTGCGTCACGCCGTTAATGTTCTGCGCCCACTGGTCCACCAAAATACGAAACAGCGCCAACAGCGCAACCAAGGCCGCCTGCTTGTGCAAGCTAAACATACGCAAACGCTGATAGGACACCAACACAATGTAGGCGATGACAGCCATCGCAAAGGCATTTTGCCCCAGCACCGCGCCGTAGAGAATGTCTTGCAACAAACCGCAGAACCAGCACGTCACCACCCCGATCTGACCGGGCAGCGCCAGTAGCCAGAAGAACATCACCAACAGCAGCCAGTCAGGTCTCGCCCAGGCCGATACGCCCTCCATCGGCACCAGCGAAAGCAACAAGGCCAGCAAAATGGTTATGCCAATCAGCCACAGGCCGTGATGCTGCTGAGAGGTGTCCATATTCACGGCGCCGCCCCAGACGACTCGTCGCTTGATTGGGCATCATCGCCGCCGGCGATGGGACTGGGCGCTTCTTGAGAGGCAACATTGCCAAATACCAACAACACGTTGCGACTGCGATCCAGCTTGGCCATTGGCCGGGCCCGGACTTCAGCAAAGGGCTTGCCCGGGTCGATGGTGACCTCGGTGACCTCACCCACCGGATAGCCCGAAGGAAAGCGACCACCCAGCCCGGAGCTGACCAGCAGGTCACCCACCCGAATATCCGTAGTAGCGGCAACATGGGCCAGCGACAGCTCGTCAATCAAACCGGTGCCCTCGGCCACCGCTCTGAGCCCGTTGCGGCTGACCCGGACCGGCAGCGCATGGGCACTGTCGGTGATCAGCAGCACCCGGCTGTGTATCTTGCCAACCTCTACCAACTGCCCCAACAGGCCATTGGCATCGATTACCGGTTGACCCACATAGGCGCCCTGGTCGGTGCCCTTGTCGACGGTCAATTTGTGCCGGCTTGGGTCGGAAGCCACCCCCACCACCTCGGCCACCACCACCGTGTCACTGAGGCGCTCTGCAGAATTCATCAGCCCGCGCAGCCGCACGTTTTCGGCGCGAAGCTCGATATATTTCTGAAGTTTGGCGTTAAGGATCAGCGCCTCGGCCCGCAGGCGCTCGTTTTCGGCAACCAGCTCCCGGCGGCTGGTCAACATGCCGCTGAATTGGTCGCCAATACGGTGGGGAACATCGAGAAGCCAGTAAAAAGGAGCGGAGACCACAGAAAGTTGGCTGCGCAGCGGCGCCATAAAGTCCAGCCGACTCCCCACCAGCACCAACACCAGCGACAGGCCGCCCAACACCAGCAATCTGCCGCCGACCGAGGGCTGTTTGGAGAATACCGGTTTAATTGCTGCGTCCTCCCGCCACCCAGGCCGTGCCTGTCTCAGGGTTGTGCCGGGTGCGTTTTATTACTCTGCTGACAGGATATCCAAATGGTGGCGATCAATCATTTCCAGGGCCTTGCCACCACCGCGCGCCACACAGGACAGCGGATCTTCGGCGATAATCACCGGCAGTGCACTCTCGTCGGCCAACAGCTGCTCGATGCCCCGCAGCAAGGCACCACCACCGGTTAAAACTATACCGGTTTCGGCAATATCTGCCGCCAATTCCGGGGGCGACTGCTCCAGCGCCCGTTTTACGCCCTGAATAATCACCTGCAGAGGCTCCTGAAGGGCCTCCAGGATTTCATCGCTGTTCAGGGTAAAGCGACGGGGGATACCCTCCGCCAGGTTGCGGCCGCGAACGTCGATCTCACGCAGCTCGCTGCCGGGATAGGCGCAGCCGATTTCCTGCTTGATGCGCTCCGCGGTGGCGTCGCCGATCAGGCTGCCATAGGTGCGGCGCACGTGGGTGACAATGGCCTCGTCAAAGCGGTCACCGCCAACCCGTACAGAGTCGGAGTACACCACGCCATTGAGGGAGATAATGGCAATCTCTGTGGTGCCACCACCGATATCCACCACCATTGAGCCGGCGGCTTCCTCGACCCGCAGTCCAGCCCCAATGGCGGCAGCCATAGGCTCCTCAATCAGCCGCACCTCTCGGGCGCCAGCGCTGAGCACGGACTCTCTGATCGCCCGGCGCTCCACCTGTGTACTCTTACAAGGTACAGAAACCAAAACTCGGGGACTGGGGCGAATAAAGCTGTTCTGATGAACCAGCTTGATAAAGTGCTGAAGCATTTTTTCGGTGACTTGAAAGTCGGCAATGACACCGTCTTTCAGGGGGCGAATGGCAGTGATGTTGCCGGGGGTCCGTCCCAACATCCGTTTTGCTTCAATGCCGACGGCTTCGATGGTTTTTTGACCATTGTGCACGCGGATGGCCACCACCGATGGCTCGTCCAACACAATGCCTTGACCGCGAACGTAAATAAGGGTGTTTGCCGTTCCCAAATCGATAGAAAGATCGTTTGAGAACATGCCACGAATACGCTTCAACATGTGCGAGTATCACCTTGTACAGCCCCTATATACCTTCATACCCCAAGGAGCGACTCCGAGGGCAATTGCCCCGAAAGCCCCGGGGCGGGCTAGGGCCGGGCTGATTGGGTCGAAACACTCGCCGCCCATCGACGCAGTGGGACCCTCAATTTAAAAACTTTGCCACTCTATCAACGGCGGGGATTCAGGGCAAGGCGCAAATATGATAAGTTTAGCGGCTTTCCTGTAGCGTATTCGCGACCTTGTGCCACATCCTTCAAGAAAGGTGTGAGGCTTGTGTTACAACGCCTGTCGACAGGCGCAGCGAATCCCACAAATCGCGACAATTCCGCAGACCAAGCGACCAGATTGTCGGACTGAAATAGCTGGCGGCGCGTTACCACAAGGCGCCTCAAAGCTTCACGTTCACGCACAAACTAGAGCAGCGCAATGAGCCTAGAACAAAACGATATTGCCAAACTGGCGCGTCTGGCCCGTATCCATATTGACGACAGCAGCGTCGAGGAGCTGCGCCAGCGCATTGGCGACATCCTCAATATGGTGGACACCATGCAGGCCGTGGACACCTCGGACATCCCGCCGATGGCCAACCCCCACGATGCGATGCAGCGCCTGCGTCCCGACGCGGTTACTGAAACCGACCAGCGCGAGCGCTTCCAAGCCATCGCCCCCCAAACCGAAGACGGCCTTTACCTGGTTCCCAAGGTCATCGATTAACCTATTCGGCTGGCCCCTGGCCAGCCAGTGAGCGAAACAACTATGCCCAACTTTACCGTCGCCGAGATTTTGCGCGGCCTGGACAGCGGCGAGTTCTCCAGTGAGGACATCACCCGCCGCTATCTTGATGCCATCGACCGCCGCGATGCTCAAATCAACAGTTTTATTACCGTCACCCCCGAGCAGGCTATAGCCCAGGCCCAGGCCGCCGATGCCGCCCGCGCCAAAGGTGAAGCTGGCGCCCTGTGCGGCCTACCCCTGGCCCACAAAGATATCTTCTGTTCCGACGGCATCCGAACCAGTTGCGCGTCCAAGATGCTGGACAACTTTATCGCCCCCTACAACGCCACAGTAGTCAACAAAATGGCTGCAGCGGGCGCAGTAACGCTGGGCAAAACCAACCTAGACGAATTTGCCATGGGCTCCTCCAACGAGACCAGTTACTACGGCCCGGTACGCAACCCCTGGAACCCCGACTGCGTCCCTGGCGGCTCCTCCGGCGGTTCCGCTGCAGCCGTGGCCGCCGGCCTGGCCCCCGCGGCGACCGGCACCGACACTGGCGGCTCGATTCGCCAACCCGCCGCTCTGTGCGGTTTGACCGGCCTCAAGCCCACCTACGGCCGAGTATCCCGCTACGGCATGATCGCCTTTGCCTCCAGCCTCGACCAGGGCGGCCCCATGGCCCGCACCGCCGAGGATTGCGCCATTTTACTGCAAGCCATGGCGGGCTTTGACCCCGCCGACAGCACCAGCATGGACCTGGCGGTGCCCGACTATCGCAGCCAACTGGACCGCGACCTAAACGGCATAAAAATAGGCCTACCCAAAGAGTATTTTGGCGAGGGACTGGACAGCGCTATCGGCGACGCCGTCCACGCCGCACTGGAGGAATACCGCAAGCTGGGCGCCGAGCTGGTGGAGATCAGCCTGCCCCACACCGAGCTGGCGGTGCCCTGCTACTACGTGATCGCCCCGGCGGAAGCATCCAGCAATCTGTCCCGCTTTGACGGGGTGCGCTATGGCTACCGCTGCGACAATCCCAAAGACCTGGACGATCTTTACACCCGAACTCGGGAAGAGGGCTTCGGCGAAGAGGTCAAGCGTCGCATTTTGGTGGGCACCTATGCGCTGTCCGCCGGCTTCTACGACGCTTACTATCGCAAAGCCCAGCAGATTCGACGGCTGATCAAGCAGGATTTTGTCGACGCATTTAAACAGGTGGATTTTATTGCCGGCCCCACCACCCCCAACCCGGCCTTTGGCCTGGGGGAAAAAGTCAGCGACCCGGTGACTATGTACCTGGAAGATATCTACACCATCGCCGTCAACCTGGCGGGCTTGCCCGCCCTGTCCATGCCCGCTGGCTTTACCGGCGGCAAACCCATTGGCCTACAGCTGATCGGTCAAGACTTTGACGAGGCCGGCCTGCTGGGCGCCGCCCACCGCTATCAACAGGTCAGCGACTGGCATACCCGCCACGCGGTGGCAGACGAGGACTAGAACACCATGCAATGGGAAACCGTAATCGGGCTGGAAGTCCACGTTCAGCTCACCACCAAGTCGAAAATCTTTTCCGGTGCCAGCACCGCCTTTGGCGCCGCTCCTAACTCCCAGGCCTGTGCCGTCGACTTGGCCCTGCCCGGCACCCTGCCGGTGCTTAACGAAGAAGCGGTCAAAGACGCCATTCAATTTGGCTTGGCGGTGGACGCTGAGATTGAGCGGGCGTCGATTTTCGAACGCAAAAACTACTTTTACCCCGACCTGCCCAAGGGTTACCAAACCAGCCAGATGGCGGCCCCCATCGTCGGCCCCGGCGTGGTGGAAATTCAGTTGGAAGACGGCAGCAGCCGCTCCATTCGTCTTCACCACGCCCACCTGGAAGAAGACGCCGGAAAATCCCTGCACGAGGATTTTTCGGGGATGTCCGGCATCGACCTCAACCGCGCCGGCACTCCTCTGATAGAGATTGTCTCCGAGCCGGATATGCGCAGCGCCGAGGAAGCGGTGGCCTACCTGCGGAAAATCCACGCCATTGTGACCTACCTGGGGATTTCCGACGGCGATATGTCCCAAGGTTCCATGCGCTGCGACGCCAACGTGTCGGTGCGCCTCAAGGGCGAAGAGGAGTACGGCACCCGCGCAGAGATCAAAAACATCAACTCCTTCCGCTTTGTGGAGCGCGCTATCAAGGTCGAGGCCCAACGCCAGATCGACCTGCTGGAAGACGGCGGCATGGTAGTACAGGAAACCCGCCTCTACGACAGCGACAAGAATGAAACCCGCTCCATGCGCAGCAAAGAGGAAGCCAACGACTACCGTTACTTCCCCTGCCCAGACCTGTTGCCGGTGAGCATTGATCAGGCACTGATCGACCAGCTGCGGGACAACCTGCCCGAATTGCCCGATGCCAAACGCCATCGCTTTGAAAGCCAATACGAGCTGTCTGCCTACGATGCCGGGCTGCTTACCAGCGAGCGCCAGGTGGCAGATTATTTTGAAACCGTCGCCGACACCGCCGGCGACGCCAAGCTGGCCGCCAACTGGATCAACGGCGAACTGTCGGCGGCACTCAACAAAGATGGCCTGGGCATTTCCCACAGCCCGGTTTCCGCCCAGCAACTGGGCGGCTTGATTCAGCGCATCCGCGACAACACGATTTCCGGCAAGATCGCCAAACAGGTGTTTGAGGCCCTGTGGAATCGCGAGGGTGACAGCGCCGATGACATTATCGACAAGAAAGGCCTGAAGCAGGTGTCTGACAGCGGCGCCCTGGAGGCGATGATCGACGAGGTGATTGCCAATAGCCCCGACCAGGTCGAGCAGTACCGGGCCGCTGATGAAGGCAAGCAAAAGAAACTGATCGGCTATTTTGTCGGCCAGGTGATGAAGGCCTCCAAGGGCCAGGCCAACCCCGGCATGGTCAATCAATTACTGAACAAAAAACTTCAGGGCTAAGCCCTGCGCGAAAGACACGATACGAGAGACACGATGAAGAAAGACAAAGAGAAAGTACTGGACGAGGTGTGGACAGAAGACCGGGTGAGGGCCTTTTTGGACGTGCAGCCCAAAGCCGGAGAGAACGCCGACTTCCACAAATTACTCAAAGCCTATCAAAGCATGCGGGCCGACGATTTCGCCCTGTTCCTGGACATGTTCCTGGACGCCCAGGGCGACATCAATGCCGCCGACGGTGAAGGCCGCACCGTCTTGAGTTACGTCAAAGAGCACCGCAAATCCGGCAAGTTTGCCGAGGTCTTGCAGCAGCGCGGCGCCCAATAAGGGCCGCGCCGTTACCAGCCGGCTAGTTTCCCCGCCCCCGGGCCAAGCGGTCGCGATTTTCCTGCTTTTTGCGCTCACTTTTGCGCAGCATCACATACACCGCCCCGGCCCCGCCGTGCTGGGGCTGGGCGCTGCTAAAGGCCTGCACCTCACTCATCTCTGGCAACCAGTGGTTGATGTAGGACTTTAAAACTGCGCCCCCAGAGGCATTGCGGTGGCCGCGACCGTGAACAATCATCACTGTGCGCAGGTCCACAGCCATCGCCTCGCGAATAAACTCAAACACCTGCTTACTGGCCTGCTCAACGGTCATTTTGTGCAGGTCCAGTCGCGCTTCTATCGCATACTTACCCTGCTTGAGTTTGCGAAACACCCCGTGCTGCACTCCTTCCCGCCGGTACTCCAACAGGTAGTAGGGGTCCAACAGCGGAATTTCGCTGGTGGTGAGAAAATTGCGCTTCCCTTCTCGGGCAGTCGCCGCCTGGCGGCGCGCCTCGACACTGGCAGGGTCGTTAACATTGCGCTTAATATTGACCCGCTGCTCGGTCTGCAGCGGTTTTACCCCAGCCATTTCCTCGTCGAATAGGCGTTCATCATCGCTCATTGTCGCGCCCTCCTTCGGCAGAAATGGAAACTTCGCGGTATTATCGAACGATGAGACCTGTAAAGCCAGCCAAAGCCCAGACCTTTACGCCCGACAAGGACGCCCAGAGCGCCTCCTCGACAGCCTCTCGCTGCCCGCTATGTGGCGGAGACAATAACTGCTACGTCGCGATGGGCCGCAACCCAAGCGACTGCTGGTGTATGACGCAGAGCATATCCAGCGCGGCCCGGGAAAAAGCCGGCGACGGCAGCCGCTGTCTCTGCCCGGGCTGCGGTGCTACGACGGCGCCGTGAACGCACCTCCCGGCCGGGAGGCCATTTTAGTACCGCTCGGACACCTCTTCGTATCGTTCGCACTCTGGGGTGGGGTTATCATCGATAGCGTCCAGCTCATCGCAGCTCATTGCCGCCATCGACTTCAGGCACTGTAGTGCCGGCTGGTAAATAGGGTGACCTTTGGGGGCCGAGGCATACTGGGCAGCCATATAATCACAGGCCATGCCCATCTGCTGCATGATCATGGCTTTCATTTCGGGAGAGACCTGCTCAGAACCACCAAAACGCTCTTGCATGCAAGCCTTGGTTTTGGCGCACATTTGCTCGATTGCCCTGGTCATCTCATCAGCAAGCACCGCTGACGAGCCAAATAAACAGATCGACAGACAAATTAACGCCAGCCCTGCACCACCCTCAATTTTTCTCATTCAGCTTTCCTCGGGTATGACTTTGAGCACCAACTGACCACCACCGACTACCTTCACAACCCGGCATTGGACCACTGCCCCAGCGTCTTTATCGATTAGGTCAATTCTGTCGCCCACTTTGTAGTGTCCCCGGGGAATGTCGACCTTGACCTGCTGGCCAACACTCAATGCTGATGCTCCCGCCAGGGTGACAGGGGGGGCTGCCCACACGGTCACTCCCACACCAAGCAAAACCGCCAAAACACAAACGCGCATTCCCATCACAGATACCTCCGCATATACGTTAACGGTGCTCGTTCACAACGGACTTCAGCATACCCCGAACCCCAATACTTGGAAACGCTCTAAGCGGGTCATATGATGTCGGAAAGTCCGTATGGAGAACCCTATGACCCAGCCCCCACTGAGTGGCCCCCAGTACCTGAAGCGCGGCTTTTCATTACTGCGAGAACCGGGCATCCGCCTGTTTGTGATACTGCCGATTCTGGTCAATGTGTTGATCTTTGGCACCTTGAGCTACTTGACCCTGGACAAGCTCGGGCAGTGGATCGGCCAGGTGATGGCTTGGCTGCCCCAGTGGCTGAGCTTTTTAGAGTGGTTGCTGTGGCCACTGGCGGTAATACTAGTGCTGGTAATTGTGATGTATGTATTCAGCACCGTGGCCAACCTTATTGCCGCGCCCTTTAACGGCCTGCTCTCTGAAAAGGTCGAGGAAATGTTGACCGGCGAGGAAGTCGCAGGCAGGGAGACAATTCTCCAGGCCATCGCCAGTTTTCCCCGCAGTATCGGCAGGGAATGCCACAAGCTGCTCTACTACCTGGGCTTTGCCATAGTCACCCTGATTGCCAGCTTTGTGATCTCGCCGCTATCACCGCTGCTGTGGTTTGCCATGAACGCCTGGATGATGGCGATTGAATACCTGGACTACCCCATGGACAACCGGGGCATGGCCTTCTCCGAGTCCCGGAGACGCACCGGCAGCCAGCGGGCCACCAGTTTTAGCTTTGGCGCGCTGGTCATGGTGGGCACCATGATCCCGCTATTGAACCTGATTATCATGCCGGCTGCGGTATGCGGCGGCACCTTGATGTGGGTGGAGCGACTTAAAGACGCGCCGGCCAAAAACGCCTAGCAGGCTGCTGATTTCCTATCTACGTTGCCACTGCAGCGTTGAAAGCGGAATTCAACAGCCCGCTAGTCGGACAGCAGCTCGGAGACAAAACGGGGCAGCTCTTCACTGGCCAAGCCGTAGCGCTTCTCGGCAAACAGTGACTCAGTGGCGGAGGGTTCGAGGTTGATTTCCAGCGTGTGTGCACCGGCGGCCCGGGCCACCTGAACAAAACCCGCCGCTGGGTATACATTGCCCGAGGTGCCAATCGACACAAACAGATCGCAGGCATCCAGCGCCCCGTAGATATCATCCATCTGCAGAGGCATCTCACCAAACCACACAACATGGGGCCGCAGGCACTGCCGCAACCCACAGCAGGCGCAGCGATCATCCAGCGCTATGTCGCCCTCGATTGGAAACACTTGATCGGTATGAGCACATCGCATCTTCAGCAACTCGCCGTGCATATGCACCACATTGACCGAACCGGCCCGCTCGTGAAGATTGTCGATATTCTGGGTGACCAGCATAAAGTCGCCATTGAAACGGCGCTCCAGCTCCGCCAGCGCCAGGTGGGCCGGGTTGGGCGCCACGTCGCCGCCAAGCAGTTGCCGGCGGCGCCCGTTGTAGAACTGGTGAACCATGGCCGGATTCGCGGCAAAGCCCTCCGGGGTGGCCACATCCTCGATGCGGTGCTCTTCCCACAAGCCGTCGCTGGCCCGAAACGTTTTAATGCCCGACTCGGCGGAGATTCCCGCGCCCGTGAGTACGACAATTCGCTGATAAGACATAGACACCTAAACCGCAAACCTGGCGGGACAGCGCCAGGCCGCGCCACCCCGCGTGTCGATCAAAACCAGGGCCGCACACCTTGCACGTAGATACGATCGAATTCGTCATCTGACTTGGTCAGGTAGATTACGAACTCCACGAAAGCGATGATGCCTATTACGATGGAAGGCAAGCCCAGCATGATGAAACCGAGCAAGAACACCACCAACATGATGATACCTTGTTTGGTGTAACCCAAGTAGAACTTGTGGGCACCGAAGGCCCCAAGAAAGAAAGCCAGCAGCGCCGCAGCAATCTTTTTGGTTGAAGCGGTATTACTAACCGCCGCTTTGTCGGGGTAGATGCTTTCAGCCTTATCGCCATTGGCGACAAAATCGATACTGCGCCCGGCGCTTATCTCATCGCTGCCTTGCCACTGAGACGCATCGAACTGATAACGCTGCCCGTCCTCACCGGAAATCACTCCGCTTCGACTGTCGGGCTGATAATCCAAAATAGATCCTTTCATACACTACATCCTCTTTCCTTGCGGGTATCTGGAAATCTCTGAATGGGTCAAAAAAGAGCGGATAAGTAACATACAGACCGCAACGAGCATATCGCGGACGAAACAGGGAAACCAGTCAAAAACGATGACAACCACCGCCAGCGCACGGTGCAGGTCGGCCCCATCCCCGATCGTCTAAGCAATCGGTTTTTGCATAAACTGCGCTGTGCCTTGGCTCGCGTCGAGCTGATAGTCGTCGAAACCATTGCGTTGATACACCCGTCGCGCCACCTCATTGCCGGACAAAACCTCAAGGGTCAGCTTGCAGCAACCACGCTCTCGGGCAACCTGTTCCAGCACCGATAACATGCAGTCAAAAATCCGCCGCCCCCGCCAAGCCGGTTCCACCACCACATCGTGAATATTGAGCAAAGGGCGTGCTGCAAAGGTGGAGTAGCCCGGAAAGGCATTGATTAACCCAATGGGACGCAACTCCCACCACGCCAGCACCGTGCAAGCTCCGGGGAAAGTCGCTAGCCCTTCGCAGAGCCGGTCGGCCACTTCGGTCGCCAGGGGCTTTCCACCTCCCATGGGGTCCCGGGCGTAAATATCCATCAGCTGCAGAATCGCCTGGCAATCTCGCGACGACCGATAATCCGCCAAAACAAACTGCAAATCCGAGCTCTCCACTAACTGCCTCTCCCTGCGGGTTGACTGAAATGACAGTCATACTACGTCAAGCACAGCCTTGTTTGGCAGCAGCCGCGCTATCATAATTGACGAATACATCGAATAATCAGTGCAATAAGTGAGCCTCGAATGAAAACCCACCCAGGTCGACAGCTTTGTCTGGTCATATTGTCATCCCTGCTCCTGTTAAGCGCCTGTGGCGGTTCCAGCTCGTCATCCTCGGGCGGCAGCAGCAATAGTGGCGGCCAAATCAGCGGCGGCGGATCGATAGAACAAAAGACGTTTTACGATCAGATCATCACCGCCGAAGACGGCGAAGATATTGCCTTTACCGTATTCGTACCCGACAACCCCACCGGCCGAGCGACCCCGCTGATTGTGCACGGCCACGGTTTTGGCCTTAGCCGTATCACCGACTTGGAGAATCCCGACCCCATCAGCGCCTTTATCTCGGGCGACGTGTCCGGCGATGTGGCCAAGCGCGCCTGGCTGGAAGAGGGCTTTTACGTTATCAGCTTCGATCAGCGCGGCTTTGGCGACAGCACCGGCAGCATCACGGTAATGGACCCGGATATCGATTGCCGCAATGTGTCTGCCATTCTCGACTGGGCCGAAAGCAACCTGGTCAACCTGAGCCATCGCAACGGCGACCCCCAAGTGGGCGCGATAGGTCTGTCCTACGGCGGCGGATTTCAAACTGTTTGCTCTGGTGTCGATGACCGCTTTGATGCCCTGGTGCCATTGGCAACCTGGAATCACCTGCCTTACAGCCTGTATGCCAACAGCGTCCCCAACAGCCTGTGGCTGGACTTTCTCACTGTGGCATCACAGGGCAACCTGGAACCCTACCTGCTCGAAGCGATTTTTGCCGCCACCACCACCGGCGATATCGACCCGGAAACGGTCGCCCGCTTGGCAGGAAACGGCCCTCGGTCTTTCTGTGAACGCGAACAGGGGCGGTCACCATCTGGAGCCGATGCGTTGTTTATTCAGGGTAGCAACGACGCCCTCTTTAACATGAATGAGGCGGTCGCCAACTACGAATGCTGGCGGGATGCAGGCAATGAAGCGCACTTGTTTATTCAACGTGACGGCCACATCTTGCCCGCACTGCAAACCGCTGGTGAGTTGATTCTGTTTGGCACCGAGCCGGTGCTCAACTGTGGCGCAACCCAGTTCAACACCCGAGATATGGCCATGGCCTTCCTGCGCAGCAAACTGCTGGGGCAGCCGACGCCAGCGCTGCCAGATATTTGCTTCAGTATCCCGGGTACAGATAGTGGTCGCACTCTGAGCGAGGTCCCCCGTGGCGGACAAATCGCCAATGTACCGTTGACCACAGTGACTCCAGGGGCACCCAGCACACTAGTCGACCTTTTGACCGGATTGCCGCTACAGACTCTGCTCACCGTGCTTCAGGGGCTCCCCGCCGAAGGGCAAAGCGTCCTTGAGGGAGTGTTGAGCGGTCTTTCCGACCCTGCCACCCTGGCGGATTATGCCGACGACATCATCAATTTACTGCCCTCAGAGTTAGTCCAAAAGCTAGTCGCCCCAGGACAATTCATCCCAGTCTTTACCGCGGAAGCCCCCGGTGCCTTGACCGGCATCCCCCTGGCCAACTTGGCAATTGCCGGTGGTAACGGCGACGACAACACTCTCTATTTTGGCATCGGTATAATTCCCGCCGGAGGTGGCGATGCCGAGCTGCTCAACGAGCAAGTATTGCCAGTTAAAGGCACCGGGGTAAAACTGCTGGAATTAGTGGGGCTGGCTGCCGAGGTGAGCGAGGGCGACACCCTTGGGCTAATGGTTTACGGCTTTCACCCTTACAACACCTACCTTGGCAGCCTGCTGCAAGCCCCTATCCCCGCCGAATTGGTGGGCACGGTGGATTTTCCGCTTATCGACTAATCTCAGTCACTACAGCCGATCCGCCATTACCATCCGCACAAATACGGAGTCCACTTCTCCCCGCCCGCGCCGATACCCATGGCGTAACACCACAGCGTAGCAACACACACAGTGGCGGCGGGGCCCGCCGCGGGGCGATTGGAATATGAAGGGTTTGGCGTTAATTCTCGTTGTGCTGCTTTCAGCGTGCTCGTCAGCGCCTATCTATACGACCGAGCGCGAAACCTACGAAGTGCTGGAAGAAGACAAGGCCCGCTGGCTGGCTGATCAGCCCGGTGCCTGGAAATCCCTGATCGATACGGCGCAATCCACTGCCAGCATTTACCACCGCATCGTCGACGCCAGCGAAGAGCAATTGCCCGCCCTGATCGAGGAATTGCGAGCCGAGGTGGAAAAAGCCCAGGACCACCGTATACGGCTGCACAGCTACGACCTGAACTTTTACTATCCGGTGATTGAAAGCTTCAACATCACCAAGGTCATCAAAGACGGCCAAATAGCCCGCTCACAGACTTACGCCGTCAACGCCAACGACATCGGCAACTTCCCCGGCGACCTGCGCTATCGCTATATCGATAAAAGCACCCCCACCTGTCGCGCAGGCGAGTACCAATTCAGCTCACCCCGCGGCAAGCGGGTACTGACGGTCACCCAGTATTGCGATGACCGGGTGCGAACGCTGTGGGAGTCACAATTTGAGCGAATTCTCTTCACCGATCGAGAGAACATCGGCGAGTTGATTACCGCACTGCGGCGCTGACACCGGAGGCTGGCCTCAATAGATTCCAGTTGCCCAGGCTAACAGCAGGCTGAGACCCGTCATTGACGATACCGCCAACACCAGAATGCCCAGCAGCTTCAATGGGCGAAAGGGTTTGCGTTCCACATCGTTGAAGCCGGACTGCAGGTACTGATCCACCCGAGCCTGGTCCTCGGGATAAAGTTTGTTGTGCTCGTTTTCCATGGTGCCACCACTGACAAAATCGGGGATCGATACCGCCCCACGCCCACTATTATGGCAAATCTCGGGGCAGATTTCCGGTGGCTGAGCGCTTTTCCAGAATAAAAAAAGACCCGGCATAAGCCGGGCCAGGTAGGCACCTTTCTAGGGGTGGTATTTGCTTGTAAGCAGAAACTTATTAGCCCAAACCGATCACAGACCGGGCAGGGCCCCACCGGTCAGGGGCGCAGTTACACCGCCCAGGATGGCTGTCACCAAAATAGTGGCGCCATCTATAGCTTCGGGGCTCAGTAACGCCAGCACTGGGGTTGGGTCGGTCAGAAACTCGGGGCTGAGGATAGTCTGCAGCACCGGCATAGCCCCCTGAAGTAGCGCACCACTGAGCACGCCGCCGACAACAGGAATGCTATACAACGAATCCAGACCGGCACCGCCGGCGCCGAGACCACCCAGCAAATCCAGGCCAAGTAGGCCACCACCGGTAGAATCGATAGGGATCAGAGCTCCCAAAATGGGAATCTCTTGAGCCGTCGCCACATTGGCCACAGCCGTCAGCATAAAAGCACACAGTAAATTACGAATAACCTTCATCATTTCTACACCTCTCCACTTTGTCGTTGTAAACATCGGTAAAACAGTATTTTTATCTGGCGGTATAGCCGCCATCCATAATCAATTCCGACCCCGTCATGTAGCGAGAACTCTCCGAGATCAAGAACACCACGCCCTCGGCAATTTCGTCCGCTTCTGCCATACGCCCCATCGGAATACTGGCCACCACTCTATTGGCAAAGGCCTCCGCCTCGGCGGCAGCTAGTTTGTCCAGCGCTCCGCTGACCAGAGGCGTGGCGACATAACCGGGGTGCAGGGAATTCACCCGAATGCCGGTGCCATTCTCGGCACAGTACAGCGCCAGAGACTTGGTGAGAGCGCGGACGGCGCCTTTGCTGGCGTTGTAGGCCGGCAACATCGGGTCGCCGACAATCCCTTCGATAGAGGACACGTTAACAATGCTACCGCCCCGTCCTTTCATCACCCGCACGGCTTCCCGGCAACCGAGAAACACGGCATCGGTATTGATATCCTGGGTGCGCCGCCACCCCTCGAGGGTTTCCTCCTCAATGCCGCAGATCGCGGCAATCCCGGCGTTATTGACCAGGCCGTCCAGCGCGCCAAACTGGGCAAGCACCTGGTCCACCGCAGTCCGCCACTGTGCCTCGTCTCTGACATCCAGGGGGATAAAGGCGGCCTCTGCGCCGGACTCGCGCAACTCATTAACCAGCGCCTCGCCGGTATCGACATCGATATCGCTCAGCGCGATTTTTGCGCCGCGAGCGGCCAGGGCGCGACAACTGGCGGCGCCAATACCACTGGCCGCGCCAGTGACCAAAACGACTTTACCTGTGCAGTCCATCTATCTCTCTCCATCGAGTAGGGCCGTGACCTTACGCCGCGACAAAACCGCCATCCACAGTCAGCTCTGTGCCGGTGACGTAACTGCTGGCATCTGCTGCCAAAAACAGCGCCGCATTGGCCACATCCTCCACCGTGCCCAGCCTGCCGCAGGGAATCATTTGGTCGCGCAGCATAGACAACGCAGTATCAGTGTCTGGAGCCAGGCCCACATCGACAAAATCCTGCAACACCATATGGCCCATCGCCGTATCGATCAGCCCCGGGTGCAATGAGTTAACCCGAACACCGTAGCCAAAGCGGGCAAACTCCACCGCGGCGTGGCGGCTAAAAGACGCCACCGCGCCTTTACTGGCACCATAGATGCTATGACCGGGCACACCGATCAGCCCGGCAATGGAGGACAGATTGATAATCGAACCACCGTGACCAAAAGTCCCACCCGGTTTCATGGCGGCGGCGGCAAAACGGGTGCCCAAAAAGACCGATGCCACGTTGATATCGTGAATACGCTGCAATTGTTCTGTGGTATTGGATCCAACGCTGCCACCGATATAGATCCCCGCATTATTGAGCAGCACATCCCAGCGCCCCTTCCAATCTTCCAGCGCCGAGCACAACTGCTCCCAGTCCGACTCACGGCTGACATCCATGGTGAGGGTAAACACAACCGCGCCCCCCTCTCGCAATTCAGCGGCCACTGCCTCACAGCGCTGGGCATCAATATCCGTAAGCGCTACAGCGGCACCGGCGTCCGCGTAACAACGCGCCACGGCGGCGCCAATACCGGCACCGGCGCCGGTCACCACAGCCACCTTCCCGGCCAGGGAAAAAGCATCTAGTCCCATTTTCATTATTCTTCTACCTCTTGTAATAAGCCGCGATTCGCCCTAGACGCCGGCAATATCGACGATGGCCCGTCCGCGTATTTGCCCCTGCAGTATTTGTCCCGCCGCTTCGGGTATTTGTGCAAAGGGAATTTCAACAGCCAGCGCTTCCAGCTTTTCCATATCGACGGTCTTGGCCAGTCGCTCCCAGGCTTCTTGGCGGCGCTGCATCGGCGCATGAACGGAGTCGACCCCCAACAGCGCCACATTGCGCAGCGCAAAGGGCATCATGTTGCCGGGCAAATCCAGACCCTGTGCCAGGCCACAGGCGGTCACTACACCGTCGTAGTGCATCCGCGCCAGCACATTGGCAAGGGTGTGACTGCCACAGGAATCAACTGCGGCGGCCCAGCGCGGTTCCTGCATCATTTCACCGGGCTCGGACAGCTCGTTGCGATCGATCACCGCGGTCGCGCCCAGGCTCTTGAGAAAGTCGGTTTCTTGCAGCCGCCCTGTTGAGGCGGTAACCCGATAGCCCATGGTGGCAAGCAGCATGATTGCCACCGTACCCACGCCGCCAGAGGCGCCGGTCACCAGAACCTCACCGGACTCAGGCATAATACCCAGTGATTCAAGGCGCATAATCGACAACATGGCGGTATAGCCGGCTGTACCGATAATCATCGCCTGCTTGGTAGTGAAACGCGACGGCAGCGGTACCAGATACTCGCTGCGGGTTCGCAGGCGCTGGGTGTAACCACCATTGTGGGTTTCTGAGGCGCCGTAGCCGTTTAGTACCACCCTGTCGCCAACCCGAAAGCGGTCAGACTGAGAGGACACAACAGTACCCGCCATATCGATTCCCAGAATTAACGAAGGCGCCTGAACGATGGGGATGGCATCGGAGATGGCCAGTCCGTCTTTGTAATTGAGGGTGGAGTACTCCACGGCTACTTCGACATCACCATCGCCGATCTCATCAGCACCCAGCTGCTCAAAGCCAACACTGAGCCCGGTGTCACTGCGTTTGGCCACCAGGGCCTGATATACATCGCTCATCGCTACTTCCTGATTCTAATAATGGATTACTAGTTCTGTTATTGGGCGTCTAGTTCCCGAGTCGCCGCAACGCGGTATTGGTCAAATATCGGGAATAGATATCTTCGTCGTTCACTTTCATGCGGTGGCCGTTGCCGATAGAGGCCAGTTGCTCGATACGTGTCATTTTGCCCGACTGCACATCAAAGGCCTGGGCGTGGCCCCAGGACCAATAGGTGTGCTTGCCGTCCATCACCCGCTGGCCATCGGGCTTCTCGTAAAGCCCATAAGCACCGTCAAAGGATCTAAATAACTCGCCACGGCGGTCGTAAGTCACCATACCCAGTGGCAACTGAGTACGGGCGTCAAACCACACCCGCTTTCGCCCTACCGGCGCACGGGGAAAACCAACCGGTTCGGCATCAACGGCAATCGCTTCTGGCACCAGTTCCAGTTCGGTATCCCAGAAGGTCTGCCCCTGTGGACCGCCGTGCACACCGTGCTGCCAATTGTCATCGGTGCTCTCCCACGCCCCGCTCACAGCACCCAGCAAGGGCCCCCGCCAAGTGATGCGGTATTTGCCCCAGGTATGGAGCGGATCGCCAGCGCCCCAGGCGTCTGACAGATACAGGCTGGATCCGGGCACCAAGGGCTCAAAGCGCTGGTCGGTGGGGTAACGACGGATACGCTTAAAATCCGGGATGTAGCCGAATAACTCGGGAAACTTATGCTGGTCGTAGTGCCAGTTGTTCAGAAAGGATGTACCCCGAACGCTATTGGGCTGGGTAAAGAACACGCTTTGGTAGCGCAGCATGTCTTCGTGCCCTTCCCAGTACACGTCGGGAAAGCTGACTCGTCCGACCGGCGCATATTCTGCCCAGCCCAGTTCGTAGCCATAGGTCACCTTGCCTTCAAGGTTGAGGTCGTATTCCCGAATCGGGTAGAACGACGCATCGTGGCGACCCCAACTCATGGTTAAACCGGCAAAAAACTCGACCCCGGTCTTGGCATCGGGAAACGGCAAGCCGCCGATCCAGGGCTTACCTTCACCGGTAACCACGTTGCCCTTCTCGTCAAAGCGCGCCAGTCCGCGGTGCTTAAAGCTTGCCTCCATGTACTCGTAGGGGCTGAGCCTCATTACTTCCTGAGTCGTCTCCCGCAGCTTTAAGCGCCGGCCCATGTTTTTAACCTGGTAGTACTTAACCGGCTCCAATAGCTCTTTCACTAGCTCGACGTTGTTGACGTCGATATAGTCACCGGCTTTAAGCCTGCCCTTGGTATAGGCCTCTATGGACAGCAACTCTTCCGGGTAAGCCTTATTGATCTCGCCGTGTTCCTCCATCGCAGCCCACAATGGCGACAGCACACCGGCGCCGGCGAAACCCGCACCGAGCTTTAAAAACTCCCTGCGTGCGAACTGCCTTCCGTAACGGGGGATGACAAAACTCATAACCACCTTCACTTAGCATGATAAGGAAAAAACCGGCGGCATGACGCCGCCGCAAATGTCCCATTCAGGCTGAAATTTGTTTACGTCGCTTCAATCAGTATTGGTATGCGACCCGGAGACCAAACTCCTCGGCGTATTCGATGGTTTCGATAATGTTTTCGTTCTCATCACCCAACGAGCCGTCCAGATAGTTATAGTAGAACTCAACATTCAAGTTACCGCTGGGTTTCCACTTCAGCGCCGGCTGTATAAACAAACCGCCCCGGGTGTCGTAAAGCATGGAGAAATCGGCCCGCCACACCAGACCGGGGAAGGGCTGTTGCGCCGCCAGTACCAAACCATCCCAGCCGCCATCGACACCTTTGGGGGCGTTGTTGACCGAGCCACCCATGCCACTTAAGTGACGGCCGAGCAGGTCAGACTCGCTGCGGTGCATCCACTGAAATACCAGATAGGTCGCCGGAAAGGACGAGCTGAAGCGCTGATATTTTTCCAACACCAGTGCAGAAACATATTCGTCTTCGACGATATACTCCTGCCCCAGATCGATTGACGTGAAGGTTTTGTCAGGCGTGTAGGAGATCTCTAAGTTCATAATCAGCTGATCAGTCCAACTGCCCGGCTCGCCAGAAAATACGTAACTAAAGCCGGTGGCGAAGACATCTTCGCGGTGGTAGGTGCGCTCTATGTGCCCCCGGAGCGGGCCAGCGACCTGGAAGAAGAAGTCCAGCTCTTGGTTGGCTTGCTCAAAGTTTTGTACCGGCGTTGCCCCCAACAACATGGAAGACGGGAAGTCTGTGATCAGCTTGTTAAGGCCCTCAATCCCATCGAGGCGAGCCATACCGGAGTAGGTAAACCACTCTTCCGCACTCCACACACCGGTAGGATCACGCTCCAGAGGAGTCTCTGCCAGGATCGCGCCAGAGCCAGGAATAATAGGTACCCCCCGATTAACATTGGACTTGGTCCAACGGAACACCCCATCCGGATTGTAGCGGTTGGTATACATAAACTGCACACCGAAGTCGCCAAAGTAGCCTTTCAAACGAAACCCGGAGTTGAACTCCTCATCGTAGTTCTCGTAACGGTCGTGAACGGTAAACTGTGTGGGAATAACGTTGTAGGGCGTTTCTGGGTTTGGCAAAACCGAAGGCAGAAACATTTGAATAAAGGTGTCCAGCTCCCAGCCCGAGGCAAATTGATAGGAGGCCCGGATTCCGGGCGCGGACATCCGTTCGTCAGCGTATTCCTCGGAGGCAAAATCAAGAATCAAGTGACGGCGAAGGTCCAGGCCGTTGGCAACATCCATCACCCGGAAAAACAGCGCCTGGCCCCAAGCCACCTGCTGATTACCAGTACGGATCAGCAGCGGCCCCTTTTGGTAGTCCAAATACAGTGACGGAAAATCCACCATGTACTGTTCACCGGCGACCTCTAGCGGATGCTGCGAACCACCGTCGTCGAAGTCGTCATTTTCGAAATAGTTTGGACCGTCCTCGTACAAATAACCGACGCGATTACTGTCGACATCGTCCGGATCGAATTCGTCGTACTCCGCCGCATCAAAAATACCGCGCATTTTAATGGTTCCGGAGAAGCTGTCGCTGAAGCGTAGCTGCAGCGTATTTTCTATGCGGACCTGAGTCTGATTAAAGTCGTTATCGGCGGGCACGCCGTTGCGGGTCGCAGTGTCCGCTGTCAATGAGGGAAGCGGCAAACCCAGTACTGGCAGACCGCCGTTACGCTGGACTTCTTTGCCGTTAAATAGGTTGCCACGCTGATTAAAGGGGTTTTCTTCGTCGACTGTTTTCAAGCCGGCTTCGAGCCTGATCATACCGCTAAATGTATAGTCTATACCTAAGGCTTCACCGCTGGCTCCCCAAACCGGTGCACTACCGAGCGCTGCACCGAGGACAGTCACAAGCTTATGATGAGTTTTTATTTTCACAATTTAGTCCCCATACCAAAGATCATGTATGTAATTAGAGTTTTACTTTAACCACTTGGGCCTGTTGCCCCACGAGGTAGAAGTCACGCTGGAATACCGCCACATCCACAAACCAGTCCTCCAAGAACTCTGGACTGTTCAGGCGCCTGACTGTCCGGCCACTGGCCGATACTGCCAGCGCTTCGCGAATACCGCTGACTACGGCAGCGCCATCGTCGCGGACCGCGACATCCAACAGTATGGCTCCGGTCTGGGAGTCCAGCTCCTGCCAGCTCTCGCCGCCATCACCGCTGCGCAGGACAAGGCCACTTTGTCCCACTGCAACGCCGATACCGGATGCATTAATAGCGATGCCAAAAAGCGACTCTTCACCGCTATTCAAGGCTTGCCAGGTATCCCCTCGGTCCTGAGAGCGAGCAATCATGCCAAATTCGCCGACAATAAAGATGTCGCCCTTAGCATCAACCAGGCAGTTGTAGACGTGCGGCTCGTAGGGTTGCTGAATCAGAGACTCCCAATCGATAGTCAGCTTTTCCCAGCTATTGCCGCCATCGACGGACCGAAGTACGGTGCCGAAGCCGCCGACCGCCAACGCCAGGCCGCCCTTCCCTTGCGCCACAGACAGCAGTCGCTCTTTTGTCGGCGTGGCAACTTCGCTCCAGCGATCGCCGTCCCGGCGCATCACCACCCCACCCTGACCCACTGCCAGGGCATCGCCTCCTTTTTCGGTTACGGACAGCAGTGAAACGTCGGGCGACGCGATTGATGTGTGCTGCCAGTCCTTGCCATTGGCGCTGATGCTGTAGAGGCCACCTGCGCCAACGGCGACTAGCCCGCGCTCAGTGACGTCTATGCCAAAGAACGCATCGTGGGCGGTACCTTGATAGATAAGGCCCTCGTCGCTGGCAAATCCCTGCCCTGTCGCCACCACGAGCGACAGGGTCAGTAAGGCGCGTACCGCTTTCATTAGGTAGCCCCCAGACGTTGCATGGCCTGAATAGTCAGGTACTTGTTGTAAACGTCGGTACGATCTTCGTTGTAGTGGCTGTCGTAACCACCGGTTACCGTTTTCGCCTGTACAAAGCGGCTCATGCGAGCAGACTGCACATCGTAGCTGTGCACACTCGACCAGGACCACGCGGGATGATCACCATCCATTATCGTTGTCTTGTCGTTGGACTGCAGGGCGTAGTGCGGCTCGAAGGATTTCCAGATATCGCCGCGACGATCGAAGGTGTTATAGGCCACATACATCTGGTTGCGCACATCGATCCAGGTGCGCTTTTTGCCAACCGGCGCGCGGGAATAGCCAGTAGGCTCAGCATCGACAACCAGACACTCCGGCACCAACTCCATGTAGGTATCAAAGAATGTCTGACCTTTGGGGCCACCGTGAACGGGTTTCTCCCAGTTGTCGTTATAGCCGCCATGGAAATTTCGGGGCCCAATGGTTCCCAGCATAGGCTGGCGACCGACAATTTTGTAATTGCCCCAGGTTTGCAGGGGATCACCGGCTGCCCAGGCGTCGGACAGATAGAGCGTAATACCTGGAACAAGAGGCTCGAATCGCTGGTTGGTGGGGAATTGGCGAACCCGACGGAAGGCCGGAATATAGCCGTGCAGGTCTGGGAATTTACGCTGATCATAGTGCCAGACGTTCAAAAAGGACGTACCCGCACTGTCGTTAGGTGCGGTAAAGAACACCGATTGATAACGAAGCAGGTCTTTCTTGTCGCGCCACACCTTACCGTCACTGCGACCGGTGGTATTCAATTCACACCACACGAAGTCGTACTGGTACGACAGGTCACCGTCATCATCAATATCCCAATCGCGCACTGCGTATTGAGAATAATCGTGGCGCCCCCAACTCAAGGTAAGATTGTAGGTCGCCTCAACACCGTTTTTAGGATTGGGGAAAGGCATACCACCGTTCCAGGGGCTACCATCCTTGTTGTAGACATTGCCATTTTTGTCCAACACTGCATTTCCGGAGTTACGCAGGGTCGCCTCCAAAAAGCTTGCTGGCATCAACTGGCTGACATCTTTAACCGGCTCAACGATATGAATACGGCGCCCCATAGTCTTGACCTGCATAGCCGCAACCGGGTCCAGGAGGTGCTCGACATGCTCGACATTGTCGGCAGTGATAACATCACCGGGTTTTACTTTGCCCTTGGTATGGGCTTCAATAGAGGTCAGCTCTTCGGGGTAAGCTTTGTTCCATTCACCGGAGTGGGCGACCATTGGCCACATTGATCCCAAAACGCCGGCGCCACCCAGACCTTTAGCGGTCTTTTCCAAGAAAAAGCGGCGACTGTAGTCAAAATCGTATTTTCTTATATGCATTTTTACCTCCAGGGGTAGCCCCCTATTTACTTTTGACTCAATTTAACGGTTCAAACATCGTTTGTTGCTCAAAGCTGACGGCGAATCAGGAATCCACCGCCGCCGCGACAGCAAAATTACTGCCTGAAGCTCCCTTCTTCTCACGACCGTCCTCTTCGGCAAGCAACTTGCCGACGTCGATCCCTTCGCCCAACACCAAAATATCTTTGCTGGATACAAACTTGGGCTTAATCAACCACACCAAAAGTGGCAATACGACCAGGGCAATCACCATGTTGATCAGCATAACCAGCACCAACAGCAGCCCCATATCGGCTAGGAATTTTAGGCCAGAGAGGAAATACCAGGGCAGAATACCCAGCAGCATAATACTGGCAGTAAACATGATTGCTTTGCCGGTGGTGGTTAGCGCCGCCGTTATGGCCTTACCGTAATCTTCCCGCTCGTGATACTCCTCACAGATACGACTGAGGAGATAGATACCGTAGTCGATACCTACACCCACACCGATAGCGGCCACCATCAGCGAGTTGATATCGAGGCCGATACCCATAAATGACATGCAGGTTGTCAAAATCATGTTGGACAGGTTGACCGGCAGCAGCAGCACGACACCGGCCACAATCGATTTATAGGCGTAACTGGAGACACAGAGGATAACCAGGTTAAGCAAACCCATAATGGCCCAATGATAACGCTCGACCACATGGTTAATTGCCTGCTGAATCGCAATCGTGCCGCTACCCAAGCGCACCGTGAAGGTGTCGTGCTCGGTGCCGACAACTTCTACCGCTGCGCGGGCACTGGCCAATGCGTGATCCACCGTATCCTGCTTATTGTCCGGGTACCAGAATGACACCGTGGAGTTCTGCAGTTCAAAGTCAACGACATTGGAAAAGGCTTTAGGACTTGTGCCCATAAGCACTGCCGACGCCGCTGCATTTACCGCGGCATCGTTGTTATCCAGCGGCAACCATTTGGGGTGGCCACCTGAGATCAGGCGATTTGCATCCATAAGGTAATCGGCAAAGGACAGCGTAGCCCGTGGCGGATTTTCCCCAGACTCCATAATCCGCTGTATTTGCAGCATCACAGATACCGCATCAGCCTGTTTTGCGACCCGATCCGAATTGCCATCATCCTTATCTTCAATGATGATCTCGAGGGTATTAACACCTGGAAAATGGTTGTTAATTTCTGCGACCGAGGTATTAAATTCAGAGTCTTCCCATAGCAGATTACTGCCCTCTACGGGGTTACCAATCTGAATATTGAAAGCGTGGTAGACAGAGAAAACCCCTACCACAAGGAAGACACCCGCTGTATAGCGCGCCCGGCGCCCTTGTGAGAGCGTTGAAATACTTTCGAGAACGCCCTTAATGCGCCCGTGAATACCACCAGACTGCTCAGAAACAATTTTATCGATATTCTTAGGCGCAGGCAGAATTGACAACAATAGCGGAGCCAAGAATACGCCGGTTGGAACCAGCATCATCGCCCAGAATCCGCAGAAAAATGCAAAGCGTTCCATGGCGGGAATCGGTGCAATGGATATTAGCAAAATACCGGCGGCGTCAGTGATTACACCCAGCACCGACGGCGCCATCATGACACTGGTGGTAATTTCAGCGGCGCGAACTTTATCGCCAACCTGATCGTAAATTTCGTAATAGCGTTCGGTAAATTGCACGCAGTGACTAAATGACCGCGCTATTAACAGCAGCGGTACAATCATCAGCAAGGGCTCGATGGAAAGCCCCATCCAACCCGCAAAGCCGAAACCCCAGATTGCCGCGATAATACTGGCGAATACGGGCGTAACTACGCCGGCAACATTTTGGGTGTACAAAATCAGCGCTACCACCAAGGCACTAAGGGTCGCCGCAAAAATACCTATCATCTGATGCTGGTATTCGTAGACCCAACCCGTCAGCGCAGGCTGGCCAGCAACATAAATTTCGTGCTGATCGTCGCGAGCTTCATCGGCAATTTTTTGCACAAAGTCAAAAGCCACGCCGTAGTCCAGGCGCTGTTCAATAAAAGTGGCCGACACCAGTGTCGCAGTCTCATCTTTCGAAATCAGAAATGCCCGCGCGTTGGGTGACTTCCGGACATTCTCCTTCAGTTGTGCGATTTCTTCTGACGATTTTGGTACAGAGTCACCCATCAAGGGCTGCGCATCGATACCAAAGGGCGTCGCTGTGGCGTAACGGGCCTTGGAAGAGGCGATTGACAATATCTGGTCGTGATCCACACCCGGTGTTAAGTCAATATCCCGTGTAAGGTTCCACACCTTTTGCAAAGTGTCGGGGTTGTAGATATCGCCGTTTTTATTTTTCACCATTATGGTGTACGTCAAGGGGTTCCCAAAATTGGGATGGTCCTTAAAAACATGGATAAAGGGGTCATCTTTGGGCAGCAAATCTGAAAAGACCGTTTCCAAGGTAACGTTCTTTAAGCCTACCGCGAAAAAGAGTGTCACCGCCCCGAACAGCAGCCAGGCGATGCCGCGGTGACGCAGAACGGCCATGGCTATACGGGCTCGTATTGTATTCATTTATTTTCCCCGGTTAGCGTGAATCGCATTTCTTGTTTTTTTGCGACTCAACATATAACAACTTGGTTTCGACGTTAGTTAATGCTTAGTTATGTTTCTTTATCTAGCATCAAGCTTATTGTTGGTGTCGCATCCCAACAATGACGGGATGCGACCCTTTCAATGTCAATTTGCGACACTGATCTGAGGTATATCAAAGCGATAAATATGGTTAGGTTGTGCCTGAAAATGCTCATAGCAAAAACGCATTTGAGGCTTCTCTGATGCCGTTTTCGGTATCTCTGACATAACCTGAACATAGCTGGGTAGCTCGGTGCGCCCCAATGCTCGACGACAATGCCCCAAAAGGTTGTCCGGGTTGAATACCCTCGCCTCCACCGGGACGACGGCAGCCACTACATCCTTCTCACCCGGCACACCGCTGGCCGCCGGTATGCCATAAACAAACACATCCGCGACGTCGTCAAACTCGGCGATCACTTTTTCGATTCTTGCAATATCGATAAAGTCACCGTTTCTGCGAATCTCATCACCTTTGCGGCTATCAAAATAGAACCAACCATTCTCATCCCGATGACCTATGTCGCCCATATGCAGCACGCCATCACGCACTTTTTTTGCTGATGCATCGGGGTTTTTGTAGTACTCGATTTTCAAAGGCATATCTGGATCAACCGACTGAAAGACGATCTCTCCTCGCTCACCGGGGCCACATTCATTGCCCTCTTCATCGATGATCCACGCATGAAGGTTGGCAGGCGGCTTACCAATACTGCCAACCGGACCAGTGCCTGGCGGGTTCATCATCATCCCACCTTCCGCAGCGGCATAGAACTCAAACAACTCAACACCAAAGCGCTGACTGAAGTCCTCCCAAATGGCTGCTGGCATACCGGCGCTAAGGATGTAGCGTACCGGGTTATCAGCATCATTTTCTTTTCGAGGTTCACTATAAATTGCCGTGGTCATACCGCCCAGCAGGTTAAACATCGTGCAGCCGTAATGACGACAGATATCCCAAAGCCTGGATTTGGTGAATTTACGGCTGAATACACTGGGCAGCTCCATTTTCAGGCTGTTTCCAAGCGTGATTAACTGTGCGTTGGCATGGGTCAGCGATAAACCGGAATAGGGCTTGTCATCTTCCCGCAAACCGATCATAGGCCCAAGGGAGGAGACGGCATCAAAGCGGAGATAGGGTGCGCGGATGGCTTTGGGGTCGCCAGTTGTCCCCGAGGTATAAAGCATCTGCATGATTTCTTCCGGCGACTCAACGCGACAGCTCATCGGCGAGCAACTGGACGCCTGTATATGGGCAAAATTAGTTAGCGCCACCCGAGAGTCTGGCAGCCTGACGCCCTCACCGGTATCCAACACCCAAATCCAGCGAATGTCCTCTAACTGCTGACACACCTCAAGGACTTGTGGCAGGCAATAATCGGCGCAGAATACGCCTTTACAGTCTGCCCAGCGCAACATGTAGTTGAGCTTGTCTCCGCGGGTGCGGGGGTCGATAGGCACAAAGACGGTAGCAGCAATCGAGCTACCTACCATCGCATCGATAAACTCAGGGTGGTTTTGCATCATAATCGCAAAACTATCGCCGGGGTCCATGCCTTCGTTAACCAGCGCATTCGCGACCCGCTGCCCCTCATCCCACAATTGCTGGTAGCTGCGGGTTTCGTCGTCAAACTCGCCAGAGGGAAGAATATTTACAAATGTCAGCACATTAAAATCTGGCTTGGTCTCAGCTTTAGCTTCGATTAAATTCGCCAGTATCCGCTCGTCTCTCATAGAACACCTTTTTATTTTTTAGACAGGACGCTCAATACCAAGGCAGCCACATCGGAGCCGATATAACCACCACCGTTTTCAGCCAGGGCAACATCGGCACCGTCTACTTGTCGATCACCTGCCTCTCCTCGCAACTGGGTAACCAATTCGACGATTTGCGCTGCACCAGTTGCACCGATGGGATGCCCCTTGCGCATCAATCCCCCAGATGTGTTGACCGGCACTTTTCCGCCCAGGGTTGAGGCGCCGGACTCGACAAAATCGCCACCTTCGCCATTGCCGCACAATCCGAGGAATTCGTAATACTTGATTTCTGATATTGCAGAGGCGTCGTGCAACTCAACACAGCTCAGGTCTTCAGGCCCAAGTTCCGCATCGCTATAGATTTGCTCTGCCAACTGGGGAACAATATCTGCCTCCTCTTCAGCCAGGTCCCAGCCGCTATTCAAGCTCGCTGCCCTAACCCGCACGCAGCGCGCCATTCCCAGCTTCTTAGCCATGGACTCGCTGACAACAACCACCGCAGCCGCACCATCACCGATAGGGGCGCACATCGGCAAAGTGAGAGGGTCAACAATGGGCCGCGCCGACATCACATCGTCGACTGACACCACATCCCGGAACTGGGATAGAGGGTTGAGACTGCCGTGGTAAGAATTTTTGGCGGAGACGGCGGCCAGCTGCCGCTGAGAAGTCCCCCACTTGGCCATGTGCTCCCGTGCCCAGGTGGCATAGATATCAATAAAAATGGAGCGGGAAACCCCCGCCTGACTCATGTCGAGATCCACGCCAATGGCATCATTGCGAGCCTGGAGTTTTTGCTTTATGCGATCCAGGTCATCAACATCCATCGCGCCGGTAAACACCGAAAAGGTTTTGGCCTTATCATCGCTGTAGAGCTTTTCATAGCCACATACCAGCACCGCATCGTAAGCCCCCAGGGTCACCATGGTGCAAGCCTGCTGAAATGCGGTAGCAGACGTAGCACAGGCGTTCTCCACATTAATAACCGGAATCCGGCCGATACCCTGATGTCGCAGAACCACTTGTCCCGGCACACAAACCTGCCCAGTGATCACCCCAGCTGCGGCATTACCCATGTAGGCCGCCTGCAACTGTTTGTCCGAGATTCCGGCATCTTTGATGGCTTCGCGAATAGCGGCGCCAGCCAAGTCGCTCAGCGTCGTCCCCATGGCGTTGCCAAAAGGGGTCATCCCGACCCCTGCTACGTAGGCATTTTGCTTCATGCTGAATCCTTAACCCAACTTATCTTCATCGATGAGGTAAGCACCGCCCTTAATGGCAATAACTTCGTTACAGCCGTCCTCGATCATAGAGGCACGAGCATCACGCAACATTTTCTCAATGGGGTACTCCTTGGTAAGCCCGTTGCCGCCAAAAATCTGTAGCGCGTCGCTGGTCACCTCAAAGCAGTTTTGGGTAGAAGTCGTTTTTGCAAACATCGCCGAACACAGCGATGGCACCGCTACCGCAGCGTCATTGTTGTAAGCCAGCACCCGGCGGGTAAGGGCTCGGGACACTTCCACTTTGCGGAACATATGGAAGAGACGCGTTTTAACAGACTGGTGATGAATGATTTTTACCCCGCCCGCTTTACGCTCGTGGGCATAATCCAATGCAGCCTCCGCCGCCGCCTGCGCCAAGCCCGCAAATACCGAGCCCATCAGCGCGTTGGCCTCAGAGTGGATACAGTACAGCGCACGCTGATAGTCTTCTGGGCCGGCAAGCAAATATTTTCTGGGTATCTTCACGTTATCAAAGAAGATTTCCCCCTGGTTCAGGGCTCGCTGCCCCAACTTATCCAAAGGTTTACCCCGGGAAATGCCAGGCAAGTTCATGGGGAAGACGATAGTCGCGCCGCGGGTAGGATCGGGACCATTACCCACATCGGCAGCGCAGTAAACAATACATACGTCGGCGATAACGCCGTTGGATACCCACGCCGACTTTTGGCCGTTGAGTACAATATCGTCGCCAGTAAGATCCGCCACCAAATTGGGCCGGCCATAGTCGCCCACCGGTGATGCGGCGGCCTTACTGGGGTCCAAGGTATCGCTACCGTGATCGGGTTCGGTAATACCCCAACAGCCGAGAACTTCATCAGGAAATTCTTTATACAAATCCATGCGGCCGAACTTGGCACTCAGCCACTGGGGCAGAATTCCCGCCGCCACGGAAATAGCCAAACCGGCATCGCCGTAGCCCAACTCTTCGAACAAAATGGAGAACAGTAGTGCCGCCTCGTTAGGCTCGAGCTCCATCATTGCCTCGACGGTTACACCTAATTCCAGGTATTTTTTGCGGAACTCCCAATACGGAGAGTCTTCAGCAATAACTTCTTCCGGGGTCATTTTGTCCAGTTTCAAACCAATTGGACGCATGACGTTGATGGCAAAGTCACGCAAGGTCTTTTGAAACTCGGCAATATGTTCGGGCAGAGTCGCCTCAGCACCCGTGATAGTGAAACTGCCCTTGGGAACATCCGGCCAGTTATACACAGGTGCGTCGAGATTCCGATAGTCTGTGTTACTTGAATCTACAGCTTGAGCAGCAGCGTTACTCATTGTGACATCCTCAACTTTTATCGTTGTTAGAGAAATTTGGATGAGCTCAGAATAGCCAATAGGTAGCAGGGAGAAGATGTTAGTAGCAGACAGATTGGCTGTTAATTTGCGACAGCACTAACAGGACGCACCGCCCGTACAAGCCAAAAACCCCAAGCCACCGCCGCTGTTTAACGTTGGGAGTATGCGATCCAGCTCACCGTAATTAATGAAGCGGTTTGCCTTAACAAGAGCGACTGGCCAAAATTCGCAAGCACGTGTCCGCTTTTCGCATTCGCCCCTTTTGCCGACTTCGCTATTTTCTAATCATCGCTTTAAGCCAATACAATCCGGCGTCATTTAGGACATCTTCACAGCACTAAATGGCGCGATAACGTAGCGGGGCTTCCGCAAAATACGCCCGCAGAACAATAAGCAATAAGATACTGGAGAAAGCTATGAAGAAGACGATAACCGTGTTCGCCGCCTCAGGCACCGCCGGCCAAGCCTGTGTAAACGAGTGTATCGAGCATCCCGACTTTGAAGTACAGGTGCTAAAACGCAAACCAGGGCAGACTGAAAAATCGTCCTCGGGTGTCTCCAAAGAGGATGCCGAAAAGCAACAACTATGGCAGGACTGGACTGCCCGCGGCGTTAGAATCATCGAGGCTGATGTCACAGATCACGTCGAGCTCATACCGGCACTGCAGGGCACAGACTACCTAGTCTCCTGCGTACCGATATCGGCAACGGAATCCCAGTACCCACTTATCTTTGCCGCAAAGGAAGCGGGTGTAGAGCGTTTTGTCCCCTCGGAATTTGGCTATATCTACGAATGGGAGCAATTCTGGCCAACATCACATCCGCATCGCACCATGGCAAAACAGAAGGCCTTCCTGCGCAGGGTAATAGAACTCTCTGGAATGGACTACACCATCATTCCCGCAGGTCTGTGGCCCGAATATTACATGGTTGAGCCCGTCGTCGTACCGATAGACGGCGACCGGAAAGTGTCCTGGTCTTGCGGTCGAGATGTCGGGCGCATCATCCCCCACGTCCTGGCCCATCCGCTATCCCGCAACGCTCAGTGCCCCGTCGCCGCCACTGCCTATATGAGCTGGAATGAGTTATTGGCCGAGCGGGAAGCCGTATTGGGAAGAAAGGTCGAGCGCGTCTATATGAACGCAGAAGAAATGAAAAAAATGCGCGATGAGTCCGGCCCGGGCTTTGTTCGGGATCTACTGCTACCTATCGGCATCGCCGGCGCCGAATGCCCCGAGGGCATGCCACTGTGGGCAAACTGGAACGGTAGACACCTGCCAGAATTTCAAGGCACGCCGTTAAAAACAGCCATTGCCGAGATCATTGAGCCGGCGGCAGAAATGATGCAACAACTGGTCTAACTCCCCACCCTAGCGGCTTGACGCCCGGCCGGATATCCGCCGGGCTGATCCATTTTTGCCGCGGGTACGTCTAGGACTGGCGGAATTGCTTAAATCCTAGAAGGCGGTCACAAAGCGGACCGCCCTCCGGACAGGAAAGCGTTTACACCGCCACCATTGATTGTTAATTTACGACATCGATAAATAACACCAATAAGAGTTACGTCATTCATGGAGCTGCGCTCATCTTTAAATACGCCACCGGCACGGCATCTGATCCATGGCCTTAACCCGTTGATTACGCTCCTAAAAGAGCACGATATTGACCCGATAGCCCTGCTGGAGAAGGCCCACATCCCGCCGGACTCTCTCGGCAGCACAACCTATCAACTTACCCCCCATCAAGAGCTGGGCTTTACGGAACAAGTCATACTGGCCTTGGATCGCCCCGACCTGGGTTTAGTGGTAGGTAGCCGTTACCACCTCTCTGCTTACGGGCTGCTTGGACTGGCGGTGATGACCAGCCCAGACCTGCTAAGAGGCATGACAGTTCTCTACAAGAACATTCTGATGACCTGGACCTACATGCAATGGATTACCACAGTGCGTGACGGCAAGGCCCACGTCAGTCTTGACAAGTTGCGGGATCTGGGCGGCAGTCATCAGTACATGATTGACCGTGGACTGGTCGCCTCCCATACCATTTTCAAAGAGGCCCTGGGTCGGGACATTCCCGTTCAAGAGGTTCGTCTTAAACACCCGAAGCCCAGCTACGCCGAGGAGTATGAGCGCTATTTTCAATGCCCGGTTATTTTTGAAGCCGAGGAAAACCGCTACACCTTTGCCGCCGACACCCTCTACGAGCCACTGGCCCAGTCCGAACCGGAGACGTCCCGTATTTACGACAAAGAGTGCGAAAAAATCTGCGCACAGCTGGCTAGAAACTACACATTCTCAGACATAGTGCGCAATCACATCCTGTCGTCACCCCGGGAAATCTTTACCCTGGAGACCATTGCCGACTATCTGGGCATGACGCCCCGTACCGTCCAGCGAAAGCTCAGACAGGAAGACACCAGTTACAAGGACATTCTCGAAGACATCCGTAAAAACCTGGCCATCGAGTATTTACAGAGCACCCAGTTCACACTGGAGGACATTGCGGTGCGACTGGGTTATGCCGACGCTTCCAGCTTTTGCCACGCCTATAAACGCTGGACCGGCGACAATCCTTCAGAGGTTCGTCACAAGGTGGCTATTGGTCTCTGAAGCACGAGGGCGAACTGCCGGACCAGCGGCGAAATGCGTGGGAAAAATGCGCTGGATCGCTGTAACCCAGCAACGCCGAAATTTGTTCTATACCGATATCAGTACCGCTTAAATACTCCCTGGCCAGTTCGTAACGGATCTGGTCGACAATCTGTTGATATCCGGTATTTTGCTCTGCCAGACGTCGGCGCAGCGTGCGCCCTGAAATATTGAGCTGTGCAGCGAGGGATTCGATATTGGGAAAATAGCCGGGGCGCAGTAAGAGGCGCTCCCGCACCTCGTCAACAATGCTGACTTCCTCATCCAGGCGCGCCTTCAATCGCTCACAGCGATCAATACACAAAGCCGCAGTGTCGCTATCACACTGCAGCAGAGGCGTCTCCAACACTGCCATGGGCAACTGAATATTATTGCTGTCGCAATCGAACTCTACCGCGCAATTTAGCAACTCTCGATAAATCAATTTTTTCCCTTGAG
The DNA here is from genome assembly GCF_016132545.1 of Spongiibacter nanhainus. GTDB lineage: Bacteria > Pseudomonadota > Gammaproteobacteria > Pseudomonadales > Spongiibacteraceae > Spongiibacter > Spongiibacter nanhainus. Next base: position 846,972 of record NZ_CP066167.1, on the reverse strand, counting down.
GCGAATGGGAAAACTGTACTTTAAGCGGCGAAAAATCATCCCCCAATAGCCCCCGCAAAATCATCATTGTCGCCATGACCTCGCGCTCGTTCAGCATAGGAATATCCTCGTCGGCATACTCCTGCGCCTGCATGGTCATTACCAGCACATCGTCTTCAGCAGTAAATTCATGGTCGTAGAAGGCAAAACTCAGCTCCACGAACTGATATGCCAAACGCAGCGCTTCTCCCACGTTCTGCGCACTCATTAAGGCGTAGCCGTATATGCCAAACAAACTCAAGGGATAACACGCGCCCACCTTGAGACCGACCATCGGGTCTCGACTGACTGTGCGCAGGTTGCGCAGAAAAACCAGCTCTTGACTGAGATGCACATGCTGTTCAGGCCGATTGAGTATTGATAGTGACAGGCCGGTTCCCGTCAAAGCCTGCGCTACCGAAATACCTTTTGAGCGCATTGCATTGAGCGGTGCGAGGATGGTTTTAGCCGAGTGATAGCGAGGTTTCATTGTTAACTAGCGCTCCGAATACTTCTTTTTATCTCTACGAAAACACCGTTTAAAAAAATAGCACCACTGTCCGCTTTTCGCAAGGCCGTGTCCACATTTCGCATTCGCTAATTTTTAACGCTCCGTTACTTTAAAACGGCTTAATCGCGTTGGCCAGTCGACCTTGTGCGCTGGATATCGCGGCGAGCCAACAACATAATTCTAAGGAGTTCACGATGTCAGAATCACCAAAAATTGTTGTGTATGGCGGCAGCGGTTATACCGGAAAGCTGGTAGCCGAGTGCCTAGCCGAACGCAATATGCCCTTTTACTTCTCCGGACGTAACCAAGCAAAATTGGAATCGTCGCTTAAAATTGTAGAGGAACGTCTGGGCCGCCCCTGCAACGAAGCCACCATTGTTCAAGCGGCTAATACCCGTGAAGAACTCGTGCCACTGTTTGAAAAAGTGGAAGTAGTCATCAACGTCGCCGGCCCATTCATGCAACTTGCCTGGCCCGTTATTGAAGCGTGCCTGGAGACCAACTGCCACTACCTCGACACCACCGGCGAACAGGACTTTACAATCGTCGCCCGCGACAAGTACGGCAAAGCCTTTGCGGAAAAGAACCTGCTGCTGAGCCCGGCCAACAGTTATATGTGGGTAGCAGGCGCGCTGGCAGCCGAAGTGGTTCTGGAAACCGAAGGCGTCGACACCCTCGACATCACTTACCAAATCAACAACGCCCTGCCTTCTCAGGCCTCGACCAGATCCTTCCTGCGCATGGTGAACAACCCGCAGTACTACATCAAGGACAACGAGATGGTGGAATGGCAAGGCGACCGTCATTACACCATCTGTGTTCCACATTTGTCACAGCCGCAACTGGCTCTGCCGTGGAGCGGTGGCTGTGAGCCGGTTTGGTACGAGCACGATGACCGCGTCCGCAACCTTAAGGTACTCACTGCCTTTGGCGATGAAATCATCGAGGCTGTGGTGGGTCTGGTTCACCGCTTTAATGAAGAGTCTCAGGGAATGACTCAGGAGCAGAAGGAAGAACTGACCAACAACTACGGTGACGAAATGACGCCGGCGGAGCCCCCCAAAGACAGCCGTGACATTCACCGCACAGTGATCACCTGTATTGGCCAGGGTCGCCAGGTCACAACGGTATTCCCGCTGTCACTGAACGCGCCCTACACCTTTACCGGTGAGATTTGTGCAGAGTCAGCATCCCGTTTGCTGAACGGCGACTTGAAAGCCGCAGGCTTCCAATCAGCGACCGGCGCATTCGGCCACAGAGAGCTGCTGGAGCACTTCCACAAAACCGGTTACACCAACCTGCCGGACTAACCGTATAAGCCGGCGGCTTTGCCGCCGGCTTTCAACTCATCGGCTCACTCTCTGCCCTACTGTCTGCCATACTCTCTGCCCTACTCATTGCCCTACTCATTGCCCTACCCATCGACGTATCGAACGACACGCCTTTGGGGATTGACTAGGCCAAGCCGTCAATCCCGCAACAAGCACCTAGCGAATCACTTCCCGCCGATATGCAGTGCCGCGCCCCAAGCTGCGCAAGAAGACAAAATACACGCCGGCAAAGGCCAAATCGGCAACGACTAACAAAGGGAAGCCGATAGGTAGGTCATTAAAGAAAAAGTCGAACCACGCCATCAAAAACACCAGGGTTTTACCCAGACAACCCATCCAGATTATGTCTCGCTTACCAGCCGGGTCCTGAGAGATCGCCCAGTAGCCTACCCCAAAGGTCGCCACCAACACCGCAAACTGATGAATCCAGGGCAAGGCCTCAATCGTCAACCGGTCGGGCATCATCAAAAGCGAGAAAAACAACTCAGAGGCGAACAATAGCGCCAGCGCCGCAGCGAAATTAAATAACGCAGCGAAGCGGAAAAAATTCTTCCAGGTTTGTTCATTTTGCATAGCACAATTCTCTTGTTATTCGAGTGAATTTAATAATAGGAGTTGACCCGTGCCGCCATGATGATTGCAGGCGACAAGTTTTATGTTGATCCGCGACAACGGGCCACATTATGCATTGAACCGCCGCAATTACTGTTAATCTTGCACGTATTCGCCGCCATACCAAAAAAAATCACAGGAGCGAAAATGGCTAAAGACACCGCCGGCTATTCCAGCCAACTTAGCGACTTTCAAAGTCACGGAGAGACCTGCCGGGGAACGCTGCTGCGACCGGATAATCCAGGCCCGAACCCCATCGTTATTCTGGCCCACGGCTTTGCGGCCGAGCGCAGTTTCCAGCTACCCGAAATAGCCCGCCACTTTGTCGAGCACGGCTTTGCCGCCTATTACTTTGACTACCGTTGTTTTGGCGACAGCGACGGTACTCCCCGGCACTGGGTCGACCCCAAACGCCATCAGCAGGACTGGCGCAATGCCATTGCCCACGTCGGTAAGCTAGACGGCATTGATCCCACCCGAATCGTGCTGTGGGGCTCCTCATTCAGTGGTGGTCACGTGTTGCAATTGGCCAGCGAGGACGTGCCGGTTGCCGCGGTTATGGCGCAAGTACCCCATATCAACGGCATCGCGACAGCGCGAAACATTCCGCTGAAAAACCTGTTGCGGATGACGGTTTCCGGCCTTGCGGATACGATCGGCTCGATAGTGGGGTATCAACACTACAGCCCAGTTGTTGGCAGGCCGGGGGACTACGCCACGATGAGCAGTGAAGAGTGCTGGGACGGCTGGTTTAGCATTGTCCCCGAACACTCCCAGTGGCAGAACAAGGTGTTATCGCGGGTGTTCCTCAAGCTGCCCCTGTTCAGCCCCAATCACCACGCGTCCCGCATTAAAGTCCCGACACTAATTATCGCCGGCAAACACGACAGTATTACCCCCGCGCAGTCGGCGAAAAAAATGGCCGAGGACATTCCCCAGGGTGAATACCATGAACTACCCTGCAATCATTTTCAGGTCTATACCGGCAAGTTTTTAGAGCAGGTTCTGGCGATTCAGCTCGACTTTCTCGACAAGCACACTGGTCGGGATATAGCCTGACACGCAGCAAGCGACGCCCACAAAAAACCCGTTACCGAAACATCGGCAACGGGTTTAGCGCAGGTCGTCCAAAGCGCGTCAACGCGCCCGAGCTAGCCGTGCTTAGACGAAGGCCGCCTCATCAATCTCCATCATCAGCTCACTGCCGCTGCGCACTGATGATTCCAGTGCGTCGATCTGCGGCAACAGGCGCTGCATAAAGTAGCGAGCAGTCTGCAGCTTGGCTTTATCAAAATCTTCACCTTGCTGGCTGTTGCCACTCAAAATCGCCTTGGTCTGCATTGCCCACATATAGCTGTAGAGGGTGTAGCCCAACACATGTAGATAGTCGTTGGCAGAGGCGCCGATCAGGTTGGCGTCGCCACCCTGCGCTCCCTCAAGCACGAATGCGGTCAGTGCCTCGAGAGTATCAATCGCACCCGTCATCGGCGACAGAAATTCATCCATGCCGTCGACACCTGCGGCGCTGTCGGCAAAGTCACGCATCTCCTGAATAAGAGTCGCAACGTAGTTGCCACCGTTGGAAGCCACCTTGCGTCCCATCAGGTCCATTGCCTGAATGCCGTTGGTGCCTTCGTAGATTTGCGCGATGCGCACATCACGCACCAACTGCTCCATGCCCCACTCGCGGATATAACCGTGACCACCAAAACACTGCTGGCCCAGTACCGTGCCCTCCAGGCCTTTGTCGGTCAGGAAGGCCTTGGCCACCGGAGTGAGCAGCTCGACCATACCGGCCGCTTTCTGCTTGGCCTCGCCTTCACCGAACTTGGCAACGTCCAACTGCTTGCCGACATAAACGGCAAAGGCCCGCCCCGCCTCGACGAAGGCTTTTTGAGTCATCAGCATACGCCGCACATCGGGATGAACGATAATGGGATCAGCGGGCCCACTTTCGTTTTGGGGACCAGAGGGAGAACGGCTTTGCAGGCGCTCACGGGCGTATTCACAAGACCACTGGTACGCGGCTTGCGCGGCACTAAGGCCCTGAATACCCACCGACAGACGCTCGTAGTTCATCATGGTGAACATGCCCTGCAGGCCTTTGTTGACGTCGCCGACCAGGTAGCCTTCAGCGCCGTCGAAGTTCATCACACAGGTCGCAGAGGCATTGATCCCCATCTTGTGCTCGATGCTGCCGCAGCTGACGCCATTGCTGTCACCGAGGCTGCCGTCGTCATTGACCTTGACCTTGGGCACCAGGAACAGCGAGATACCTTTGGAACCGGCAGGCGCATCCGGCAACTTTGCCAACACTAGGTGAATGATATTCTCGGTCAGGTCGTGGTCACCGCCGGTGATAAAGATTTTGGTGCCAGTGATGGCGTAACTGCCATCGGCGTTGGGCTCAGCCTTGGTGCGGATCATCCCTAGATCGGTACCGGCGTGGGCCTCGGTCAGGCACATCGCACCCGCCCATTTACCGCTGTACATATTAGGCAGGTATTTTTCCTTGAGCTCCTCGGACGCATGGCTGTCAATGGCCAGTGCGGCACCCGAGGTCAGCGTCAAATAGAGACCCATGGCAATGTTGGAGGAATAGAGCATTTCCTCAAACAACAACACCAACATCTTGGGCATATTCTGGCCGCCGAAATCCAGCGGTCCAGATAGGCCGCCCCAGCCGCCTTCAGCCAGCTGTTTAAAGGCCTCGGGATAGCCTTTGGGGGTGGTGACGATACCGTCGTCCCAGTGGACACCCTCTTCGTGGCCAGGCTGGCTCAAAGGCGCCACCAAGTTCTCGTTAATTTTGGCACTTTCATCAAGAATGGCATCGGCCAATTCGCGGTTTACCTCGGCGGTTTCCGGCATGCCCTGCCACAGGGCTTCGGCCTCAAACACCTCGTGAAGAACGAACTGCATATCGCGAAGGGGAGCTTTGTAGTCTGGCATGAGTTTACCTCGAATCGATTGGTTCTGGTCAGTGGACCAGCGTAGCCAAAGTTTACACCGAATTGTTTTCCAATTATGCAAGCATGGGCACTTATTGCGCAAATAGGCGCCGGATGCACAAACGCCGGAACCTCTCGGCTCCGGCGCAATGCGGCAAACTTCGCAGCAAAAACTAGAACGCGAACGCGTCTTCCGGCATCGCCATCAAGGTGTCGGCGCCATTGAGCATCGACAGCTTATGGGATTCGGTGCGCGGCAGGATCCGTTGGAAATAAAACTGGGCGGTCTGCACCTTCGCTTTCAGGAAGGCATCATCTTGATCGCCTTCCAAAGCCACTGCGGCCATTTTTGCCCACATAAAGCCCAGCGCGACGTAACCGGAGTACATCAGGTAGTCCACCGATGCCGCGCCAACTTCGTCGGCGTTGGCCATTGCTTTTTCGCCTAGTTTAGCGGTTATTTCGCCCCATTCACTGTTGAGTTCCGACAACTTATTGATAAAGGGCGTCATTTCGTCCCGGTGTTCCTGAGACTTGCAGAACTTGTGGATCAGCTTAGTAAAGGCCATCAACTGTTTGCCGCCGGTGCCCATCACTTTGCGGCCCAACAGATCCAGCGCCTGAATGCCGGTGGTACCTTCATAGAGAGTCGCAATCCGCAGATCGCGGACAATTTGCTCCATGCCCCATTCGGAGATGTAACCGTGACCACCGTAAACCTGCATGCCGTAGTTGGCAGACTCCAGACCAGTCTCGGTGACAAAGGCTTTGGCAATGGGGGTCAGCAGCTCGGACAACTCTTCGGCGTTTTCCCGGGCCTCTTCATCAGCACCGTAGTAGAAAGTGTCGACCAGCTGGGCTACCCAGTAAATAAAGGCACGGCTGCCCTCGGCCAACGCTTTTTGCGTCAGCAACATGCGCCGCACATCGGGGTGCACAATCAGCGGATCGGCAGGGCCTTCCGGATTTTTGGGGCCGGTCAAAGAACGCATTTGCAGACGCTCGCGGGCATAGGTCAGCGCACCCTGGAAGGACAGCTCACCCGCTGACAGACCTTGCAGTGCGGTACCCAAACGCGCCGAGTTCATCATATGGAACATGGCGTTAAGCCCGCGGTTTTCCTCACCCACGAGGAAGCCGGTGGCGCCGTCAAAGTTCATCACACAGGTCGCGGAGGCCTTGATACCCATTTTGTGTTCAATGCTGCCACAGTGCACCGCGTTGCGATCGCCAATGTTGTTGGCCGCGTCCGGCAGGAACTTGGGTACCAGGAACAGAGAGATGCCCTTGGTGCCCATCGGCGCGCCGTCGATCCGCGCCAGCACCAGATGGACAATATTCTCCATCATGTCGTGCTCGCCACCGGAGATAAAAATCTTGGTGCCGGTGATGTTGTAGCTGCCGTCGGCATTGGGCTCAGCTTTGGTGCGCAAAATACCCAAGTCAGAGCCACAGTGGGGCTCGGTCAGGCACATGGTGCCGCCCCAGGTGCCATCGGTCATTTTGGGCAGATACGTTTCCTGCAGCTCGGCGTTGGCGTAGTTCTCCAACAACCGGGCAGCAGACTGACTGAGGCCGGTGTACATGCCCCAAGACCAACACGCCGAGCTAACCATTTCTGTCAGCACGATGCCGACGGACGGCGGCAGGCCCTGGCCACCGAATTGAGTGTCGGCGGTCATCGAAGGCCATCCGCCTTCGGCGTATTGCTGATAGGCTTCTTTAAAGCCGGTGGGCGTGGTGACCCCCTCTTCCGACCAAGTGCAACCTTCCTGGTCACCCACTTGGTTAAGGGGTGACAGCACGTTCTCAGAAAATTTTGCGCCCTCGGTAATGATGGCGTCGAGCAGGTCTTCGCTGACTTCTTCGCGACCCGCCAGTGCGGCGTAGTGGCTGCTGCTGTCCAGCACATCCTTTAAAACAAATTCGATATCGCGTGTCGGTGCCTTGTACTGCGGCATGGTAGTTACCTCGCGTGTTCGGGCCGGCGGCAGCACGACCATTGGGTCGCAGCGCCGTCACGGCAATGTTGACGGTGACAACTATAGCGAGATTTCTACGCCGCGCAAGGCCGAAACGATCACCCCGAATGTCATTTCGGTCAATTCGTTACGGATTTAGCGAAAAAAATAAAAAATATTATTATTTTCAGTAAGTTACAAAGTAGCACTAGGTTACAAAATAGAGATATCGAGGCAGTTTGCCACGGCATCCAAATCTGTGGCGGCGCCAAGGTGGGGAACCCGCCCCAGGCACGGCGCCATTAAGCGCGCCTCGAGACTGGCAAAGTTTTCGTCCGCACAGGCCATATTGGGATCGATCTGATTGGCCACCCAGCCAGCCAGGGTCAAGCCATCGCGCCGAATTGCCTCCGCCGTCAGTAAAGCGTGATTGAGGCAGCCCAGCTTCATCCCCACCACCAGTATCACCGGCGCTTGCAGCTCCACGGCCAGGTCAGCGAGGCTTTCCCGGTCGTTGACCGGCACCCGCCAGCCGCCGGCACCCTCGATCAGTAACAGATCCGCCGGGCGCATCATGACCCCACGACAAAAGCCGGCCAGCTGGGCCACCGTGACCCGCTTGCCGGCCTGTTGGGCAGCGATATGGGGCGCAATCGGCGGCGCGAAAACCACCGGGTTGAGCTGGGCGTAGGGCAATGCCTCGGTAATTTCCGCCGCCAGGTTCAAGGCGTCGTCGTTGCGCAACGCGCCGTCGCTCATTTCCGCGCCCGCCGCCACCGGCTTGACTGCCAAGGTTCGCAGCCCCCGCTGCTTGGCTGCACGCAATAGGCCGGTGGCCACCAGGGTTTTGCCGGCATCGGTGTCGGTACCGGCGATAAAATAGCTTTTATGGCGCGGCTTAGCCGCGATATCAGTGTTCGGCATAGGGCTTGCTCACCGTAATATTCCAAACTTGATAACTGGCCGGTAACCGTCCTTCGTCGTCTCTGAACTGCTCGTAAGCTGCAGTAAGACGACTCAATCGCTGCCGCCCGGTCAGCCCGCCAGGGCGCCCATCGTTGACGTTGTGGGCGCCGAGGCTTTTCAGTTCCCGGGTCAACTCGCCGAGACGCTGGTAATAGACGGCTTCGGGGATATCCAACCAACTGTCCAAATGCAGCCGACTGGCGTGGATGGCCTCTTCAATGGTCGCTCGGGACTCAAAGGCATTGACGTGAACATAGCCGTCCACCTGCTGCCACGCCGCCCGCAGCTCGTGCAGGGTCTCCGGGCCCAGAGTCGCTATCACCGCCACGCCTCCCGGGCGCAGCACCCGCTCCAGCTCAGTGTAGAGCGCGCCGGGCTTATGACACCACTGCAGGGATAGGCTGGAAAAAATCACATCGACACTGTCGTCCGCTAAGGGCAGGTCCTCGGCATCTCCGCAAATCCACTGATCGACCTGAGTGTCAGCGGCTTGCTGGCAGCGCTGCCGGGCGTAATCCAGCATGCCCTCGGCAATATCCAGGGCGAGCAGTTCGCCGCCGCCAGCCCGCTCGGCAAGGGCCGGCAGGCTATAACCGGTGCCGCAACCCAAATCCACCAGCCGTTTATCACGGCAATCCGGCAGCGATGCCAACAAGCGATCTGCCACCCGCCGCTGCAACTCTGCAACACTGTCGTAACTCTGCGCTGCGCGACTGAAAGAGCGCGCCACGTCGCGCTTAAATTGGCGGTCGCTGAGCCAGTGCTGTTCCCGCTGGAGTGCAGACTCCCCCAGTAATCCGCTGCGCTCAAAAAAGCGCTGGCAGCATGCCAAAAAATCCGCTGCCCGCGACACAAAGGGCAGGTGCCCACAGCCGGCCATGACCTCGCAATGCTGATCGGCGCAACGCTCCGCTATCGCAGTGGCAGCCGACACCGGCACCAGGGCATCCGATTCGCCAAACACATGCATGGTGGGACAGGCGATTTGCGTGAGTTCGGACGTATTGTCCCAGTCCCGCAGCCAGTTCAAACCGGTCAGCAGCGCACTGTGGGACTGGGTATGGGGCAACCCAGACAAGGCCGCCATGACCCTATCCCGCTGCTCGTCACCGTGGCTTTGCAGCAATTGGAAGCGCGACAGGCCTTTATCAGGACGCTGCTCAAACAAACGATAAAAACTGTCAAAGGTCGCCGGCGCCATTGCCGCCGGCCAAGCGTCATTGGCCACAAAACAGCTATTGCTGGCAACGGTGACCAGACCGCTGACCCGCCGGGGATGACGCGCCGCCAGACGGGTGGCGATCATCCCGCCCAGAGACCAGCCCAGGTAAACCGCGCGCGGGGGAAGATAAGGCAACAGCGCGGCAAGGGGGTCCTCTGCGTCCAGTGGCAGATCCAGCAGGGTAATATTAAAATCCCGCCGCAAGGCCGGCAGCAGGTGACGCCAAATATGGCTTGAGCTGGCCCAGCCAGTGAGCAAGACCACCTCCCCTGCGTCCGCGCTGAAGGCGGGCAGGCGCTCCCGATACACCGCCGTCATCAGTCCTGTGGGCTCCTGTGTTGCGGCTGCCAGGCCTCCGACAAGACCTCAAGCAGTGTATCGATGTCCTTTTCAGTGTGGGCCGCGGAGAGCGTTATACGCAGTCGGGATGTACCTTGGGGGACAGTGGGCGGGCGAATAGCGGAAATCAGCACACCGCGCTCTTCCAGGTCCCGGCTAATCGCCAGTGCCCGCTCCTCTTCTCCCACCAGCAGAGGCTGAATCGCTGTGGTAGAAGCCATCAGCGGCAAGCCCAGGGCCTGGGCGCCGGTGCGAAAGCGGGTAATTAACGAACTGAGGTGCTGACGCCGCCAGGCTTCCGTCTCAAGTAGGTCCAGCGCCGCCAAGGTCGCCGCCGCCACCGCAGGAGGCATGGCGGTGGTATAGATATAGGGGCGGGCAAATTGAATCAGGCTCTCGATCAAGGTTTCGCTGCCGGCGACAAAGGCACCGAAACTGCCAATGGCCTTGCCCAATGTCCCCATCAACACCGGCAGCTGCTGCTGATCCAGCCCCGCCTCTTGGGCACTGCCAGCGCCGTGCTCCCCCAACACCCCAAAGCCGTGGGCGTCGTCCGCCATCAGCCAGGCATTGTGCTGGGCACTGAGGGACGCCAGCTCCGCCAGCGGCGCCCGGTCGCCATCCATACTGTAGACGGCATCCACCACAATCAGGCGCTGACCGTCGTCGGGGAGTTTGCTCAACCGGCGGGACAGGTCGTCCAGGCTGTTGTGTTGAAAGCGTTGAAAGCGGGCACCGCTGAGCAGGCCGGCATCCAGCAGTGATGCATGGTTGAGGCGGTCTTCTAAAATGTGATCGCCCTTGCCCAACAGCGCGGAGACGGTGCCCAGATTGGCCATGTAGCCGGTGGAGAACAGCAGCGCCCGATCGCGGCCGGTGATGGCAGCCAGTCGCTGCTCCAGCTGATGGTGAATATCGGAGTGACCACAGACCAGATGCGAAGCGCCAGCGCCAACGCCGCGGCGATCCGCAGTTTGCTGCATCGCGTCGACAAGCGCGGGGTGATTGGCCAGGCCCAGGTAATCGTTGCTGCAGAATTGCAGGACGCGGCGGCCGTTGAGCTGGATTTCCCGCCCCTGGGGCGATGCGACAGTGCGCCGCCGCCGATAGCGGGATTGGGATTGACGCTCTTGCAACCGGCGCCGCAGTACGGCGTCCATCATGGCCTAGGCCGTGGCGTCGTAGAAGAACTTGTCGTTTTGCGCTTTTTCCACCTGCCCCAGCAGTGCCTCGCTCTGATCGGCGTCATCCTGCTCGACATGGCGCTCCTCGGGACGGATACCCAGGCGCTTAAACAGCATCATGTCTTCGTTGGCTTCCGGGTTGGGAGTGGTAAGCAGCTTTTCGCCGTAGAAGATGGAGTTGGCTCCGGCAAAATAGGCCAGGGCGTGCATCTGCTCGTTCATTTCCTCACGCCCCGCAGACAAGCGCACGTGGGATTTGGGCATCATGATCCGGGCCACGGCGATGGTGCGGATAAAATCGAAGGGATCCAGATCGGCCTGTTCCGCCAGGGGCGTGCCCTCGACTTTCACCAGCATATTGATGGGCACGCTTTCCGGCTGCACCGGCAGGTTGGCCAGTTGAATCAACAGCCCGGCGCGATCGCTAACGGTTTCGCCCATGCCCACAATACCGCCACTGCACACCTTGATGCCGGCATCGCGGACGTGGCCCAGAGTGGTCAGACGATCCTGGTAGGTGCGGGTGGTGATAATCTCGCCGTAATACTCCGGCGAGGTGTCGAGGTTGTGGTTGTAATAGTCCAGGCCGGCGTCGGCCAGCTCTTTGGCCTGCTCGTCACTGAGCATACCCAGGGTCATACAGGTTTCCAGGCCCAGCTCCTTCACGCCTTTGACCATGGCAGTCACATAGGGCATGTCGCGCTTTTTGGGAGAGCGCCAGGCGGCGCCCATACAGAAGCGGCTGGCACCCTGTGCCTTGGCATCCCGGGCTTCTGAGAGCACTTTTTCCACTTCCATCAATTTTTCTTTTTCCAGGCCGGTGTCGTAGCGGTTGCTCTGGGGGCAGTACTTACAGTCCTCCGGGCAAGCGCCAGTTTTAATGGACAGCAGCGTGCTGACCTGGACCTCATTGGGGTCAAAATTGGCGCGATGCACCGTTTGCGCCTGGAACAGCAAATCGTTGAAAGGCAGATCGAACAGGGCCTGAACTTCCTCTGGTGTCCAGTTTTGGCGTGGCTCGGTGGCGTGGGAAACTGTCATGGTGCTGTCCTTTTTGTACTTGCCTTGTTTGTACTAGCCTTTATCGTACTAGTCTTCAATAGTGTTACTAGCCCTTTTGTGCCGGCAACGATGCTGTGGCAGACCGCCTATGATAAAGCGCCGGCACCCACTGTCAACCCGCAGGGATCGCCGTGGTTAACAGCTCACTCAATAGATTGATTTACAAGCTTTTTCCGGGGCGATGCGTGCTGTGCATGGCAAGCTCGAGACGCCACCTCGACCTGTGCGCGGACTGCGAACGCTCGCTGCCCTGGCTGGAACGGCAATGCCGCCGCTGCGCCCTGCCCCTGGACGGCGACGATGGCGCGATGTGTGGACAGTGCCTGACCACCCCACCCCACTTCCAGCGCTGCCTGTGCCCGCTGCGCTACGACTTCCCGGTTGACCGCCTTATCACCGGCCTCAAGCATCACGGCAGGCTGCCCTATTCCCGGGTGCTGAGTCAGCTGTGGCTACAACAGTTGGAAGACCGAGCTCTGGCCTCGGCCCCGGATTTGATCCTGCCGGTGCCACTTCACTGGCGCCGGCAATTGTTCAGGGGCTTTAACCAATCCCGTTTTATCGCCGAGGACCTGGCCCGGGCGCTGGACATCCCTCTTATTGACCCACTGCGCCGGCGGCGGGCCACACCACCACAACAGGGGCTGAGCGCGGCCCAGCGGCGCCGCAACCTGCGCCGGGCTTTTATTGCCAAAGCAGACGCAGAGCTTTCCGCCCGGCATATCGCCCTGGTTGACGATGTTGTTACCACTGGCAGCACCGCCAACACCCTGGCAAAACTGTTGCTAGACTGCGGCGCCCGGCGGGTCGACGTCTGGTGCCTGGCCCGCACACCATAATCCGGCAAGCGCTTGCTAAACACCGCCACTACCTTTAAAAAGGACCCTCGTTCACGCAAAGGGTTGCCGTTATGGGGGATCAGGATCGCCATCAGGCCTTCGCCACCTTAAACCCGGACCGGGTTGTCGACGCCGTGGAAAGCCAAGGCTTTGTCGGCGACTTGCGAGTTTTTGCTCTGAACAGCTACGAAAATCGGGTTTATCAATTTGGGCTGGAAGACGCCGAGCCGATCGTGGTGAAGTTTTATCGCCCTGATCGCTGGAGCGACGCCCAGATTGAAGAAGAACACCAATTTACCTGGGAGCTGGCCGAGGCCGACATCCCGGTGATTCCACCCTGGCGCAACGCCCAGGGTCAAACACTGTTTCACTATGAAGACCAGCGCTTCTCGGTCTTTCCCCGCCGAGGCGGACACGCTCCCGCCCTGGATGACCTGGACAACCTGTTCCAATTGGGACGCCTGTTCGGCCGGCTGCATCTAGTGGGCGCCACCCGCCCTTATCACAACCGCCCCACCCTGGATGTCGACAGCTTTGGCGAAACCAGCCGGGAGCGTATTCTGGACGGCTTTATTCCCGACTCCCTGCGGGAGGCCTATCAAGGTCTGAGCCGGCAATTGTTGGACGAAACCCGCTCTCGCATCGATGCGGTGCAGCCAACCTACATCCGCTGCCACGGCGACGGCCACGTCGGCAATATTCTGTGGCGGGGTGAAGAGACCTGGCTGGTGGATCTGGACGACAGTCGCATGGCCCCGGCCATTCAGGACCTGTGGATGTTCCTGTCGGGCAGTCGCGACAATCAGCAGCGGGCGCTGCTGGAGCTGGTTGAAGGCTACAATGAATTCTACGACTTTTCTCCCAAAGAGCTGGCACTAATCGAGCCTCTGCGCAGCCTGCGGATCATGCACCACGCCGGCTGGCTGGCCAGCCGCTGGCACGATCCGGCCTTTCCCCTTGCCTTCCCCTGGTTCAATACTGAGCGCTTTTGGGGAGAGCACATTCTGGCACTGCGGGAACAACTGGCCGCTTTACAGGAGCCCGCCCTCGCCCTACCGGTGTAGACGCCGGATGGTCAACGCATTTCGGCGCTGGATTAACGGCTATTTTCTGACTTATGATCCACCGAGCTATTTACGGACCTGTACCGTCATCGCCGCGGCTATGACACGGCCCAATAATAGCGTACGCGGACGGCCAGGAAGACCCACTTGTTACAGCGGGCGGCCGCCCATGAAGGAATTTCTCTGAACAAGGAAACAGGAATGTTTAAAAAATCATTGCAGACCATCACAGTGGCTGCCACTGTTGTCACTGCCTCGGGCTGCGCTGCCGTCGCGTCTCCCGTCGGCCAGGGTGCACTTTTCACATCGGTACAAGGCCCCGTCACTGCCACTCCCAACGCCGCCGTCAGCAAGGTAGGCGAAAGTTGCGCGAGCAATGTTCTGGGGCTCTTTGCCACTGGCGATGCCTCTATCGAGCAAGCGCGACGAAACGGTGGCATCAACGAGGTTTCCACCATCGACCATCACTCTACATCGGTGCTGTTTATCTACTCGAAATTCTGCACTGTTGTAAGGGGACAGTAAGTCGCCCCGATACAGCGCCGGCCCGCCGGCGCTGACAAATGCCAACCCCGCCACAAACGCTGCCGTCGACACATCCAAACAGATGTAACCCCCGTAAACATGGGTTAGACTTTATATTGATCCGTCCGCGCTGAAGCTCAGGGAAGTGCCGCCAGCGTCAGACCTAAACTTAATAATAGTGAGACGGTAAAGCACTATGTTTACCCTTCGTGTTAACGGCGTAAGTCACAGCGTCGATGTCCCTGGTGACAAGCCCCTGCTCTGGGTGTTGCGGGAAAACCTGAAACTCACCGGCAGCAAATACGGCTGTGGTCAGGCTCTGTGTGGCGCCTGCACTGTCCACGTCGACGGACAACCGGTGCGAGCCTGCGTCATGCCGGTCAAGGCTGTTGGCGAACGCGAGATCCGTACCATTGAATCGGCAAGCCAGGACAATGTCGGCCGTTTGGTCCAGGATGCCTGGAAAAGCCTGAACGTGCCCCAGTGCGGTTACTGTCAGTCTGGCCAAATTATGGCGGCGACAGCCCTGCTCAAGGACAACCCCAGCCCCAGCGATCGTGATATAGACGAAGCCATGTCCGGCAACATTTGTCGCTGTGGCACCTATCCGAGGATCCGTCGCGCGATTCACAAAATCGCCACCGAACAGCTGTAGGGGGGAGACAACATGAGCACATCCAAAATCAATTTACCCCGCAGCCAAGGCATAAGCCGCCGACATTTTTTGCAGCTGTCAGCGCTGGCCGGCGGCGGTTTACTGGTCGCTTGCGGTGGTGGCGGTTCCGGGTCGTCATCCCCCAACAACACACCCGATGGCCCGGGCGGCGGCGAACCCAGCGAGGTGCAGCAAACCGAACTGGGCGAATTCATGCGCATCGGCAGTGACGGCAGCATCACCGTATTAGTCGGTGCGAGCGAAATCGGCCAGGGCGCACTGACCGCCATCCCCATGATTGTCGCCGAGGAAATGGATGCCGACTGGGATCGCGTCAAAGCCGAGCACTCTCCGGTCGCCGCCCAATTTAACAACCCCTATTTTGGCAGCCTGCTGCAATGGACGGTGGCCAGTTCATCGATCCGGGGCTTCTACGATCCCCAGCGAGAAGTGGGAGCCACCGTACGGCATATGTTGATCCAGGCCGCTGCCAGGCGCTGGGAAGTGCCAGCGGAAACACTGACCACCGAGCGGGGCTATGTCATCGACGAGGCCAATGGCCGCACCGCTGGCTACGGTGAGCTCGCCGCAGCCGCCGCCGAAGAGCCGGTGCCCACCTTTCCGGCCATGAAGGACCCCTCCCAGTTCCGCATTATCGGCACCAACCGCCAGCGCCTGGATATCGACAGTAAAGTCGACGGCAGCATGCAGTACGGCATCGACGTGGATCTGCCCGGCATGCTGACGGCGGTAATTGCGCGGCCGCCCCGCTTTGGCGGCCAGCCCTTGAGTGTCGATGACAACGCGGCCCGAGCTGTGCCGGGGGTGCGGGATGTCTTTAGTATCGTTTCTGGTGTCGCCATTGTCGCCGACGATTTCTGGTCTGCGGAGCAAGGTCGAAAGGCGCTGGAAGTGCAGTGGGCCGAACTGCTGGCCGGACGGACCGACTCCCAGGCAACCCGCAGCACCTACGGCCTGAAACTCAATCTACCGGGGGTGCCACTGCGCATTGACGGTCTGGCACTACTGGCCCAGACCCTGGCCTCGCAAACCTTCAGCGCCGACTACCACTTCCCCTTTATGGCCCACGCCGCTATGGAGCCTCTCAACGTGGTAGTGGACTACCGTGGCAGCCGCGCCGATATTTGGACCGGCAGCCAGTCCCCCACGCTGGATAAGGTCTTTGCCGCCGCGACCCTGGGCTTGCTGCCAGCGCAGATCAACTTCCACAACATGCCCAGTGGCGGTGGCTTTGGTCGCCGCGGCAACCCGGTAGCCGATTATGTTCGCGACGCCTGCCAGGTAGCCCGTCAACTGCAGCAACCGGTGAAAGTAATCTGGACCCGTGAAGACGATATGAAGGGTGGCTTCTACCGACCTGCCGCCGCCAACCGCCTGTCAGCTTCGGTGGATAATGCCGGCAATATCACTGCCTGGACCCACCGCTCCGTGACCCAAGACGTCACCGCTCTGCTCTATGTGGAAGAGATCGTCGACATTATCGCCGACACGGAACTGCCGCCACTGAAAGAGCTGACCGACTTGGAAGTGGGCATGCCCTATGACATAGACAACGTGTTGATGGACTTCCACCTAGAGGCCAACCTCAACATGCCGGCGCTGTGGATGCGCTCGGTGAACAAGTTTACCGACGTCTTCGCCCAGGAGACTTTCTTCGACACCGTCGCCCAGCAAATGGGGCGCGAACCCTACCAGTTCCGCCGACAACTGCTTGCCAACCGGCCACGGCATCTGGCGGTGCTGGACGCCGCCGCCCAGGCCGCCAACTGGGGAGCTCCCAGCCAGGGCACCCACCAGGGTATTGCGGTGATGCATCACTGGAAAAGCTGGATAGCCCAAGTGGTTGAGATCAGCATCAATAGCGAGCGAGAAGTCACCATCCACCGGGTGGTGAGCGCCGTTGATTGCGGCACTGCCATCAATCCCGACCTGGTGGTGGCTCAGATTGAATCCGCCGTGATTTTTGCCCTGTCCAGTGTCTTGTTCGGTGAGATTACTCTGGAGGACGGCGTAGTCCAGCAAACCAATTTTGACGATTACCCGGTCCTGCGGATGTATCAAACACCCCAGATTGACACCGTGATCGTCGACAGTGGCAACGATCCGGGTGGCGTCGGCGAGATAGGTGTTCCCTGTGTCGGACCCGCCCTGGCCAACGCTATTTTTGCCGCCACTGGCGAGCCGATTCGAGAGCTGCCCCTCAAGAATCTCGGCTATCGTTTCGCGTAACAGGGGGAGACCACAATGAAATTTAGCCATCCTGCACTGCGCACCGCGTGGCACGCTGTCGCGATGATTGTTGCCGGACTGTTATTTGGCGCACCAGTTCACGCCCAGTCGCCACTGTTCGACCCTATATACCAAGTATTAACTCACCCCCGCTGTATGAACTGCCACACGGTCACGGAGTTTCCACGGCAGGGCATGGAGCGCCGCCGCCACGACCAACTGGTGATACGGGGCGAAGACAATCACGGCGCCCCCACACTGCAGTGCAGCGCCTGTCACCAGGACGAAAATGTGGCGGATGGCGAGGTACCCGGCGCTCCCCACTGGGCGCTGGCACCACTGAGCATGGGCTGGGAGGGGCTGTCGCCAGTCGAGTTGTGTCAGGCCCTGAAAGATACCAACAAAAACGGCAATAGAAGCCTGAGCGACCTCCTTCACCACATGGAGGAAGACGCGCTGGTGTTATGGGGATGGACTCCGGGGGGCGACCGCGAACCGCCCCCTATCCCCCACCCCGAGTTTGTTGAACTGTTGGAGCTGTGGGTTAACGCCGGCGGCCCCTGCTAGCGGCTGCCCACACTTATAGCGTTTACATTTGGCGGTTTATCTCCGAATATCTGTAGTTAGAAAAGAATAACAGCGCCCGCTAAGCACGGGTGCTGCATAAGCAAAACCATTCGGTATGGCATGGCACCAAACATTAACTAACCCGCTAATCTGCTAACCCGAGGTAGCAATAATGTTTACACCTATGATGACCACCCCCTTAACGATTACATCGTTGATGCACCACGCCGAACGCGTTAACGGCCTGGTAGAGGTGGTTTCGGTTACCGCCGACAATCCCCGTCATCGCTATACCTACCGCGATGCATTCAAGCGCGCCCGGCAACTGGCCAATGCCCTAAAGACACTGGGGCTCAAGCCTGGCGACACCGTCGGCACCGTGGCCTGGAACGACTACCGGCACCTGGAGATATACTATGCAGTGTCCTGCAGTGGGATGGTTTGCCACACCTTAAATCCGCGGCTGTTCCCTGAGCAGCTGGAGTACATCATCAATCACGGCGAGGACCAGTGGATCTGTATCGACCCCACACTGGTGCCATTAATCGAGCCCCTTAAAGATAAAATACCCAAGGTAAAAGGCTTTATCGTAATGACCGATGAAGCCCATATGCCCGACACCAAGCTGGACCAGGTGCTGTGCTACGAGTCTTTGATCGCGGAGCAAAGCGATCAGTTCGACTGGCCCGAGCTGGACGAGAACACACCCGCAGCGCTGTGCTACACCTCCGGCACAACCGGCAACCCAAAGGGCGTGCTATACACTCACCGCTCTACACTGCTGCACTGCTATGCCAGCATTTGCGCCGATGTTTTTGGTCTGTCGATTAAAGACGTCGCCCTGCCCATCGTACCAATGTTCCACGTTAACGGCTGGGGTATGGTGTATTCGGCGCCGATGGTGGGCACCAAGCTGGTCATGCCCGGCCCCAAGATGGGCGACGGCGAGACACTGTGCACACTGATTAATGAAGAAAAGGTCACCGTGTCGGCGGGGGTTCCCACCGTGTGGCTGGCGCTACTCAACTACCTGCAGCAAAGCGGCAGCAAGGTCGAATCACTGCAGCGTATCACCTCGGGCGGCGCCGCCTGCCCCTTTGTGGTGTACGACGAGATGCGCAGCAAGTACGACGTCGATGTTCAAATCGGCTGGGGTATGACTGAGATGAACCCGCTGGGCACCTATAATGGCAACTGTCCCCCCGCCCTGGAATCCCTCCCTCAGGAAGAGCTCGATCAGCTGCGGTTAAAAGCCGGTCGCCCGGTGTTTGGGGTCGATATCAAAATCGAGGGCGAAGATGGCCAGGAACTACCCTGGGATGGCAAGAGCAGCGGCGCTATCAAAGTTCGCGGGCCCTGGATCATTAACGAGTACTTCCACTATGACAAACCAACCCTGGACGACGATGGCTGGTTTGAAACCGGCGACGTCGGTTGTATGGACGAGTGGGGCTACTTGCAGATCACCGATCGACTGAAAGATGTGATCAAGTCCGGCGGCGAGTGGATCAGCTCCATCGAGCTGGAAAACTGCGCGGTGAACCACCCGGATGTTGCAGAAGCCGCCGTTATTGGTCTGCCTCACCCCAAGTGGTCAGAGCGGCCTTTACTGGTTGTGGTCATGAAGGAAGGCAAAACCATCGACAAGCAGGAGATGCTGGGCTGGCTGGAAGGCAAGGTCGCCAGCTGGTGGATTCCTAGTGACTGCGTGTTTGTGGATGAGCTCCCCCACACCGCCACCGGCAAAATCAGCAAGAAGGATCTCCGGGTTCAGTTCGCGGATTTTCAGTGGTCTGAATAGACTGCCCCGCCGCCGGAGACCGGCCTTACTCCTCAAATCCGGCAGCCAAGTTAATCACGCAGACATGACCAAATCGCGGGTGGCCTGCCATGGCCACCCCAACCTTTTTAAAGTCAGCAGTGATCAGGCTTTTCCGGTGGCCACGGCTGGGGACACCATCGTCGATCAGCAAGCCGACAATATTGTCTACCGCGGCATCGCGCCCGTAAGAGATATTTTCCGCAATCCGCTTGTACCAATAACCGTATTGCTCCACCCGAGTATCCAACTCCCGACCGCGGCTATCAGTGTGGCTCATTCCACCGTGGCGTGCCTTGTCCCGCGCGTGATCCCTGGCTGCCATTGCCAAGCCCTTTGAAGGCATTAGCAGGCCCACAGGCGGTGCAGCCGACAGGTCTTTAATGGCCTCCCTCAAGGCGCTGACGCCCTCTTTGGTCAATGTGCCGCCGTAGTATTCCGGCGTCCATGGTGGGCGATAAATATTGCGCTGGTAATACTTGATGCGGGGCTCAATAAACTCCCGTGCGTAGCGGCCGGGGTCACTGCGCAGCATATTCAAATGCAGAATAACCCGGCGCTCCATGGGGCTGAGGTAGGTGGCATGTTGAGCGGTGGACAATCGAGCCGTATCCCACCCAGCCACCGACCACTGCCCCTTACCCGAAGTCGCATCAGTCAAGGCCACCGCCGGGCCCTTGGCCGAGCCAGATCGACTCCCGGGCGGCGTTGACGCCGTGGGGGCGGAGGCGCAAGCGGTGATCACGATGCTAAGCAGTAGCAGCACGGCGTTCACAACGCGCGGAGGAGAGTTGCGATATTGATTCATACTCAGGGCCTGCATTGCCCCAGGAAAACCCATTTTCCCTGTGACGCCGCGTTTTAGAATTATGTCTGCGACATTAGCAAAGTAGCAGCGAAGCCTCTGTCGTGGAAAGCTCTGATGCCTCAGCTTTTAATTCGGTAGCCAGTGCGCAGCATCCAGTTCACTAACAGCAAGCACACTACCAAAAAAAACACTGTCATCCCCAAGCTGACCGCCACACTCACATCAGCCACGCCGTAAAAACTCCAGCGGAAGCCACTGATCAAGTAAACCACAGGATTAAACAAGGTGATGGTCTGCCACAGCGGTGGCAGCATGCTGATGGAATAAAAGCTGCCGCCGAGAAAAGCCAGGGGCGTGACTATCAACATCGGCACAATCTGCAATTTTTCAAAGCCATCTGCCCACACCCCGATGATAAAACCAAACAGACTGAAGGTAACCGCCGTCAGTATCAAAAAGCTGACCATCCAGACCGGGTGCTCTATGTGGTAGTCCACAAACAGACGGGCTGTGGCCAATATCAGCAAGCCCAGCACGACCGACTTAGTGGCGGCAGCACCGACATAGCCCAGTAAGATTTCTGCCACCGACACCGGCGCCGATAACAGCTCGTAGATGGTACCGTTGTACTTGGGGAAAAATATCCCAAAGGCCGCGTTGGAGATGCTTTCGGTCAGCAAGGCCAGCATCAACAGCCCGGGGATAATAAAAGCGCCGTAACTGACACCGTCGATTTCCACCATCCGCGAGCCGATCGCCGAGCCAAACACCACAAAATACAGCGAGGTGGAAATCACCGGCGAGGCCAGACTCTGCATCAGGGTGCGCCACCAGCGGTGCATCTCGAAAGAATAGATGGCCTTAACCGCGTAAAGATTCATGAGGCCTCCCGGACCGGGTCTGGATCGACGCTTTCGTGTACCAGGCTGACAAAGATTTCCTCCAACGAGCGCTGGCGGGTCTGCAAGTCTTTGTAGTCGATGCCGTGCTGATCCAGCCGCCGCAACACATCGGCAATACCGGTGTGCTCACTTTGGCTGTCAAAGTGAAACACCAACTCGTGACCATCGTCGCTAAGGCTCAGCGCCAGCTCACGCAAATCGTCGGGCAAAGAGGTCAGGGGTTGCTGTAGCTGCAAGCGCAGCTGTTTTTGGCCCAGCTTATCCATCAGTGTGTCCTTGTCCTCTACCAGCACAATTTCGCCCTTACTGATCACACCAATGCGGTCGGCCATTTCTTCCGCCTCTTCGATGTAGTGGGTGGTGAGGATAATGGTGACACCCCGCTCTCTGAGCCCTCTCACCATCTCCCACATATCCCGGCGCAGCTCCACATCCACCCCGGCGGTGGGCTCATCGAGGAACAGCACATCGGGTTCGTGGGACAGGGCCTTGGCGATCATCACCCGGCGCTTCATGCCGCCGGACAACTCCATAATGCGGGCGTGGCGCTTCTCCCACAGCGACAACTGCCGGAGGATTTGCTCCAAATAGGCGTTGTTGGGCGGCTTGCCAAACAGGCCGCGACTAAACTTTACCGTGGTCCACACGCTTTCAAAGCCGTCGGTGGACAACTCCTGGGGCACCAGGCCAACTCGGCCCCGGACCTGACGAAAATTGCGGACAATATCCAGACCGCCGACCGTAACGGCACCGCCACTGGCGTTAACGATGCCGCAGATAATACTGATCAGGGTGGTTTTGCCGGCGCCGTTGGGGCCCAGCAAGGCAAAAATTTCGCCGTCGCGAATTTCCAGGTCGACGCCCTGCAACGCGGGGTGACCAGAGGCATAAACTTTGTTCACCCCCTGAACGTTTACCGCTAGTGGCACAATATCCCCCTATGTATGGGTGGTGAAATGCTAAAAATGGCGCTAAGTGTCCCCGATTTAATCGGCGGCTGACAAGTCTGATTGTGCTGTCACACTGTAGACTCGAAGCACAGGCATGCTAACCAGCGCCCCAAGGATGTCGCGAGGAATCCCTCAGATAGTGAGACACTTACTTATACTCCCCACACCGACCGCCAGGCTCTGCCAACTCGTTGCGGCGGCCCTGTTAGTCACCGCTTGTAGTGTGGCCGCCACCCGCTTTATCGACGTCGACGACTACGATCTCTACACCGATGTAGCGGGACTCACCGAGTTAAGCGGACTGGCGGCCAGCCATCGCCACCCCGGGGTGTACTGGGGTCACAATGACAGCGGCCACAGTGCCACCCTGTACCGTTTTAACGACCGAGGCGAAGCCCTGGGCGCATTGGACATCGACGGCGCCGACGCCCTCGATTGGGAAGATATGGCCAGCTTTAGTGACGACCAAGGACACTGGTTGGTCATCGGCGACATCGGTGACAATTACGCGATCAGAAGATACATCGAGGTCTATCTCCTGGCTGAGCCGGAATCCCTGTCCGCTACAGCTGCGCCCATCAAGCGCCGCTACCGACTGCGCTATCCCGATGGCCCCCGGGACGCCGAAGCCCTGGCGGTGGATCCACACAGCGGTCACGCCTATATTGTTAGCAAGCGCGATCCCCATCCCCGCCTGTATCGCTTTGACCTGCGCGGTCGCGCCCCGGGCACAATCACGCTGGAGCTGGTGGGCGAGGTCAAAAGCCTGCCGACACCAGAGCGACACCAACAGCAGAACGCCGGCGACATTAGCGAATTTTCGCCCACCGGGCTGGCCTTTGATGCCGGGGGGCATGCGGCGCTGATGGTGACCCTGGAGCACAGTTACTACTTCCGCCGCCAAGCCGGAGAGCCCTGGCTGGACGCCCTGAATCGATCGCCCTATGTGCTGACTCCCCAGGCGATGCCGCAAACCGAAGCCGGCGCCATCTCGGTCGATGGCCACTCGGCCTTGGTGGGCAGCGAGGGCTACCCCTCGCCATTGTCGCTGATGCAGTTACCGCGCAAGACCGGCGGCGATTAATCTCCGCGCCGGGGCCAAACCAAAGTCCTTAACCAATTCAGCGTGCCATTTTTACTCAGAACCATGTGATCGACGTCGTCATAGAATTTTTCCAGCGCCGCCGGATCCTTAAAGAACGCGCCTCGCGGGGTGTAGCCCCGCTCTGGATCGAGCTCTTTCACCACCCGGGCCGGATTGCCGGCTACCACTACATTGGCGGGCACATCCCGAGTCACCACCGCGCAGGCGGCCACCACGCTATTTTCGCCGATGGTCACACCTTTAAGCACTGTGCAGCGGTCACCCAACCACACGTTGTCGCCAATGCGCACCGGGCACACCGCATCGCTGCGCTGGGTGCGATCGTAAACATCGTGCCAGTCACTGTCGGTAATATAAACGCCATGGGCCATCATCACGCTGTGGCCAATGGTGATTTCGTCGCTGGCGGAAATTCGCGTACCCGGGCTGATCATGACGTAATCGCCAATGGTGATAGACCCCTGGCCTGTGTCTCGCCCCCATACGCCAATTTTCACCCGGCTATCCACTTCGCCAACGATGGTGGCAGAGCGACCGATGCGGATATTGGGCCCGGATATCGACACATACCAAGGCTTCATCACGGTGGCATATTCACCCAGCTCGTCGCAGGCTGGCGCCAAGAAATGTGCGGTGTACCATCCTCTAAATTGCAAATAGCGTTTTTTAAACCAATAGGGGCGCCGGTCTTCTCTCATCGTTTCTGGTAATCTCTGCCGTCAATGGCGCCATAGTGTCGCAGTCGCGTATAGCGAGAGCAATAATCCAAACACCGTGCATCGGGCGTTTACAGCCCTTGTACGGCGTTGTCAGGTAGCAAAACCCAGCAATGAAAAAAAACCCAAACCAAGCCTTCTCCCGGGCCGTGGTCAGCAATCAACCCGGCATTCACGACAAGCTGGAGGAGCGGGTGAGGCGCCATCTCGCCGCCCCCTTTCGCAAACCCTATGCCGACCATAATCGTCGTGCCTTCGATCAAGCCCAGCAGTGGCTGAAGCAGACACAGCTCGACGGGCGACCACTGGTACTGGATTCCTTTTGTGGAGTCGGTGAGAGCACCTCGCGACTGGCCAAGCTCTACCCGGATTGCGCGATAATCGGCGTAGACAAATCCGCTGCCCGGCTGGAAAAACATCAGGCCCATGCCGTGCAGTCGCGGGATAACTATTTGCTGATTCGGGCTGATGTCGACGATTTTTGGCGGCTGGCGGTGGATGCCGGGTGGCGGCTGCAGCGTCATTTTTTGCTCTATCCCAACCCTTGGCCCAAATCTTCGCAGCTGCAATACCGGGTTCACGGTTCTCCCCTGTTCCCCAGCCTGCTCGCGCTGGGGGGCGAGGTGGAACTGCGCAGCAACTGGCCCATCTATGTTGAAGAGTTTGCCCAGGCGCTGCGCTTGGCGGGCTATGACGCCCGTACCGAGCGTTACCACGGCGAGACCTTAACCCCCTTTGAGCGCAAATACCGGCGTGCCGAGCAAGTGATCTGGCGCTGCCAATGCTTGCTGGAGAAGGCAAGCCCGGCGTCGCTGTGACGAGAGATAAAAAGGTTTATACTGCCGCTATGAGTACCGCGAGCCCCACACAGCAAAATCAGGACGCCTCAACGCCGGTTGCCGACCGTATCTGGCAAACCATCCGTGAGGAGACCGCCTGCGACGTTCAGCGCGAACCGGTGCTGGCGAGCTTTCTGCACGCCACAATTCTCAACCACCAAACCCTGGAAACCGCGCTGAGCTTTCACCTTGCCCACCATCTGGCCAGTCCCGCGGCCTCGGCGCTATTGGTGCGGGAAGTGCTGGAGGAGGCCTTTAACGCCGACCCCAGTATTGGCGCGGCAATTCGCTCGGACATCTGCGCCGTGTACGAACGGGATTCCGCCTGCGACAGCCTGTCCGTGCCCTTCCTCTACTTTAAAGGTTTTCACGCATTGGAGAGCTACCGGGTTGCTCACTGGCTGTGGAATCAGGGACGGACGTCACTGGCGCTGTTTCTGCAGAACCGCATCTCCTGCGAATTCGGTGTGGATATTCACCCGGCGGCCCGAGTCGGGCGGGGCATTATGATGGATCACGCCACAGGTATTGTGATTGGTGAAACCGCGGTGGTGGGTAACAACGTCTCGTTGATGCAATCCGTTACCCTTGGCGGCACCGGCAAGGAGCATGGCGATCGCCACCCCAAAGTATCGGATGGTGTTTTGATCGGTGCGGGCGCCAAGATACTGGGCAACATCCGTATTGGCGAAGGGGCCCACGTCGGGGCCGGTAGCGTGGTACTCAAAGACGTCCCACCCCATACTCTGGTGGCCGGCGTCCCCGCTAAAGAACTGGGCAAGCCGGACTGTGACTCACCCGCGCTATCGATGAACCACCGCGCCTGCTGCGACGAATAGCTCATCTTTTCGAAGGCTGCTCTACCGCAGCCTCCTGTCTCTTTTTTTTGGCGTCTTTGCTTAGGCACTGCAATTGGGCCGGATACCCAATGATTTGGCCTGCTCGTACAGGGGCTTGGCCTTTTTCATCCGCTTTTGCAGATCGCTGATCCGGGTAGCGTGAGAAGGGTGAGTGGACATAAATTCCGGCGGCTGTCCCTGGCTGGCGGCGCTCATGTTTTCCCAAAGTTGCACGCTGGCCTCGGGGTTAAATCCAGATTTGGCCATCAGGTCCAAACCCACCACGTCGGCCTCTGACTCCTGAGCTCGTCCGTAAGGCAGTACCACACCAAACTGAGCACCCAAGCCCAACAGCCCCATTACCGTCTGCTTCTGAGCACTGTCGCCCAGCAACACCGCAATCAACTGACTGCCGGTGCCGGCCACACTTTGCAGAGACATGCGTTCAGCGCTGTGGTGGGCCAGTACGTGTGCCACCTCGTGCCCCAGTACCGTGGCCAGTTGGTCGCTGGTTTTGGCCACTTTAAGAATACCGGTGTGGACGCCGATCTTTTTACCGGGCAGCGCAAAGGCGTTGGCAGAATCCTCTTCAAACACCACCACTTCCCAGTCGCCCTGCCACTCACCGGTTAAGCCGGCAGTGATGGCCTTGGCCACGCAGCCCACATAGCGATTAGTGCGCGCGTTGGTGCTGACGGTCATTTTCTCTTTCATCTGATCAAAGGCGGTGGCCCCCATCTGCGACATTTCACTGTTATTGAACAGCAGCATTTGTCGACGCCCGGTGGGAGACTCGGCGCAG
Organism: Spongiibacter nanhainus; assembly: GCF_016132545.1. Classification (GTDB taxonomy): domain Bacteria; phylum Pseudomonadota; class Gammaproteobacteria; order Pseudomonadales; family Spongiibacteraceae; genus Spongiibacter; species Spongiibacter nanhainus. The sequence continues at coordinate 820,135 of NZ_CP066167.1, read as the reverse complement.
GCACCCAGAACGATCACCGTCGCAACGAGCAGGACCGAAGAGATAAATTTCATAACTGGCTCCGCTGAATGGAAGAATTTTTTCGCATTATGGCATAGGCTAAGGGCACTTGGCGCAAGGCTGCGCCACAAACACGATCTGCAACTGCATGTCTGCAACGAGGATCCCACATGAGCGAGCCCTGCGCCTGGTGCGGCGACGATCCCCTCTACAGACGCTATCACGACGTCGAATGGGGAGTCCCCTGCGATGACGACGGCAAACTGTTCGAGTTTCTGGTGCTGGAGTCTGCCCAGGCTGGCCTGAACTGGCTTACCATCTTGCGCAAACGGGAAGGTTACCGCGCTGCCTTCGCCGGTTTTGACCCCAATAAGGTGGCAAAGTTTGACCAGGATAAGGTATCCCAGTTACTGGACAATCCAGCCATCATTCGCAACCGTAAAAAGATAGAAAGCGCCATCAACAATGCCCAGCGTTTTCTGGAAGTGCAAGGGGAGTTCGGCAGCTTTGCCCGATATATGTGGTCATTTTTTGATGACCGACCGATTCAAAACCATTGGCAGAGCCTGGCCGAAGTCCCCGCCACTACCGCGGTGTCCGACCAGATCAGCAAAGACATGAAGAAGCGGGGTTTTCGATTTTTTGGCAGCACCATTTGCTACGCACACCTACAGGCTTTGGGCTTTGTAAACGACCACCTTGTCAGCTGCCCCCGTCATGCGGCCTGCACAGAATTGGGCAAGGCATTTGCGCCAAAATGGCAATAGTTGGCACGAACCGGACCGAGCCCGTCAGGTCAAAACAGTGGCCCGAGACAAGGAAACCGGCACCACCGGCTTCAGCTCATCAAACAATCATCGATAAGGATTCTTCAACATGCGCGCTCGACACGGCTTTATTTTAGGGCTGGTACTGGTACTCAGCGCCTGCAGCAGCACCGATGTTGTTACCGACTACAATCCCTACACCGATTTCTCCAGTTATCAGAAGTACCGCTGGTCTGAAACCAGCGGCGCCGACAAAACCGTGTCGCCCTTGGTGGTGGAACACGTTAAAACCGCGCTGGCAGAGCAGCTTAATATCGACCAGTACAAGCTGGCCGCCAAAGCCGATCAGGCCAACTTCGCGGTGCGCTACTATGTCGCGGAAGGGGCGCAAACCATCGACCGCAGCCCGCGCCTGGGCATTGGCCTGGGTAGCTTTTCCGGCAATGTCGGCATCGGCACTTCGGTAGGTGTGCCGCTTGGAAAAGACAAGGTCAACCGCAATGTGCAAATTCTGATCGACTTGTTAGATGCCGAGACGCAAAAACTAAGCTGGCGGGGCTCCCTGGTCGTGGAGCTCAACGACAAAGACCCAAAAGACAATATGGCCCGATTGCACAGCGCCGTTGCCGAAATCTGGTCGCAGTTTCCACCCCAGAAATAGCCTCAAGGCCGACATCATAGTCTCGGGCTAAATAGCCTCGGTGCTGAACGTCGAGACCGGGAACTGAAACGGGGACTCAGGATTACAGCCAGAGCCGGCAATTAGAGATAGGGAAAATACTCCCGCAGCCGCGAGGCCGAAAGCCCTCTTAGCAAGGCAATATTGCGCTGGGGAATCTCGTCGGGGTCAGAGTAGCCTGCCAGTGCGGCCTCGACACTGGCCTCCCTCAGCAAGTGAACAATCGGATAGGGCGCCCGGTTGGTGAAATTGGCGGGGTCATCAGGCTCGGCGTCGGCAAAACAGTACTGGGGATGGAAGCTCGCTACCTGGAATTCCCCCTCCCAGCCACAGGCTGCCAGGTAGTGCTCCAGGATGTGTATAAAATCGTTATACGCAACGAAATCTGCCAGTAGCGTCGGTATTACCAATAAGCTGGTATCCAGCACCTCCGCCGGTGTCGAAGCCATTTGCTGAACCTTGGCGTCGATTTCCGCTAACAAGCCCTCCCCCTCCCGGGCTTCACTCACCACGATGTCGATTTGCCCCAATCGCCGCGGTCGCGCGGCAAACGGGCACAAACGCAGTCCAATGACCACCTCATCCAGCCAACGGGCCACTTCGTTTTCTATATGTTCTGTACTCATTTCAAGCCACCGCTTGGCCAGGGTTTAGCGCATTATGGAATTTGCGTCACTCTGTTTAGATAAAAATACAATAATACTGCTCGGCATTGCACGATACAGCGTAGGCGGACATTGATAGACTCAAACCATGCGCGGTCTTGCATGTTCGGGATAGCGTTTTACATTGAGGCGACTGTCCACCGCGAGCCGCGTTTACTGTTTGCAATTGCAGAGGTAGCGCTCGGCTTATATCTCGGGCTCGCCGTGTGATTGCATTCCCCACGATAAAAAGAGGAATAGCAATTATGAAACGATACTTCTTCCTTGCGGACAACCTTGAAAAACTCGAGGCCATTGAGCACGACTTAGAGCACAACGGCCTCAGCCGACCCCAGGTTCACGTATTGAGCCACGATGACTCCGGGGTTCATCAACACCACCTCAACGACATCGAGGCAGTGCTTCGCAAGGACGTTGTTCAATCCATGCAACGGGGCGCATTGTTTGGCTTCCTCGGCCTGGCCATCGTCTTGGGCGCAGCACATTTTTCCGGTGCCGCGGCAGCCGTGGGCTGGGTACCCTTTGTGTTTCTCGGCATTGTCGTGCTGGGCTTCATGACCTGGGAGGGTGGATTGTTTGGAATTCAGGAGCCCCACCGCGATTTCAAACGTTTTGAACAGGCTCTGGAAAGCGGCCGGCACTTGCTGATTATCGATGCCACCGACAAGGAGCAGAACCTGCTTAACCGGGTGACCGCCCACTATCCCGAACTGGAGTTCTCAGGTACCGCCGAGGGCGCGCCTGGCTGGTTTATTAACCTGCAAAACAAGTGGCGCAACTTTATTGAAGTGATGCCCTGATCCCAGTGGTCTCACGATGAGATTTGCAAGAAAGCAAAAACGCCCACGTTTCGTGGGCGTTTTTGCTTAGCGACTCATATCGACTGATATCAGCGATTATCAACCATGGTAAGGCGCTGACAGCTCCTTCACCGCATTGATAAAGGCACCGGCATGTTCGGGATCAACCTCGGGGGTAATTCCGTGCCCCAGGTTAAACACATGCCCGGTACCCGTGCCGAACTCTTCGAGAATGGTGGCGACTTCCTGACGAATGCGCGCGGGAGAGGCTCGCAGCATTGCTGGGTCCATGTTGCCCTGCAGTGCGACTTTGTCGCCAACCCGGCGGCGAGCTTCTCCAAGGTGGGTGGTCCAATCCAGCCCCAAAGCTGAAGCACCGGTGTCGGCCATTACCTCCAGCCACTGACCACCGTTTTTGGTGAACAGGATAATGGGGACTTCCCGACCGTCGTGCTGACGAATCAAACCGTCGACGATTTTTTTCATATAGCGGAGACTGAACTCCTGATAAGCCCAGTGACTCAGAGCTCCGCCCCAGGTATCAAAGATTTGTACCGCCTGGGCACCGGCACGAATCTGATCATTGAGGTAGGCGGTGACACTGTCGGCCAGCTTGGCCAACAACCCGTGGACAACTTCAGGCTGATCAAAAGCCAGCGCCTTGCTGCGGGCGTGATCCTTGGAGCCGCCACCTTCGATCATATAGGTCGCCAGCGTCCAGGGGCTGCCGGAAAAACCGATCAATGGCACACGGCCATTGAGTGCCCGACGAATGGTGCGCACCGCATCGCAAACGTAGGTAAGGTGGGTTTCGCCATCCACCACCGGTAGCGCGTCGACATCCGCCATGGAGCGCACAGTCTTGCGAAAGCGAGGGCCCTCGCCAGTCTCAAAGTAGAGCCCTAGCCCCATGGCGTCGGGAATGGTAAGGATATCCGAAAACAGAATCGCCGCGTCCAAGGGGTAACGCTCCAAAGGCTGCAGCGTCACCTCACAGGCCAGCTCGGGATTCTTGCACAGCGACAGGAAATCCCCCGCTTGCGCTCGCGTCGCCCGGTATTCAGGCAAATAGCGGCCCGCCTGGCGCATCATCCATACCGGAGTGTAATCCACCGGCTGGCGCAGCAGCGCGCGGAGAAAGGTATCGTTTTTAAGAGCCGTCATTATTTTCCGTCGCTTTTTGGTGGATGACCGCAGTGGCTGGCACCGCGGATCGTGCGCCCCGGCACTCAGACTTTCAGGTAGTCGAGTATGCCTTCGGCCGCTTGTCGGCCTTCCCATACCGCAGTCACTACCAGGTCAGAGCCCCGCACCATGTCGCCACCGGCAAAGATTTTGGGGTTAGTGGTCTGGAATTTGTACAGTTGCTCTTCCGGCGCGGTGATGCCGCCCCAGTTGTTAACTTCCACGCTCTGCCCTTTCAGCCATTCCGGCGGGTTGGGTTGGAAACCAAAGGCCACCAGTACCACATCGGCAGGGATCACTTCTTCACTGCCGGCCACCGGTTCGGGGCGGCGGCGACCGTTTTCGTCGGGCTCACCCAGTTGCGTGGTCACCACCTTGACCCCCTCCACCTTGTCGTTACCGACAATGGCGATGGGCTGGCGGTTGAACAAAAACTCCACACCCTCTTCCCGGGCGTTGTGTACTTCCTTACGGGAACCGGGCATGTTTTCTTCGTCGCGGCGGTAGGCGCACACAACAGACTCGGCACCCTGGCGAACGGAGGTCCGGTTACAGTCCATCGCCGTGTCACCACCACCCAGTACCACGACCCGCTGGCCGCGCACGCTGATGTAGTCGCTGGCGTCCTCTTCCCAACCCATATTGCGATTGACGTTGGAAACCAGGAAGGGCAAAGCATCGTAGACGCCGGGCAGATCCTCGCCCGGGAAGCCACCTTTCATGTATTTATAGGTCCCCATGCCCATGAAAACGGCATCGTAATCACTGAGCAGCTCATCGATGGAGATGTCTTTACCGATCTCGGTATTGAGACGGAACTCCACGCCCATATCTTCCAGCACCCGACGGCGGCGCTGCACAACGGATTTTTCCAGTTTGAATTCGGGGATGCCAAAGGTCAGCAGGCCACCAATTTCCGGGTAGCGGTCAAAAACAATGGGCTTGACCCCGGCGCGCACCAATACGTCGGCGCAGCCGATACCCGCAGGGCCGGCACCAATCACCGCTACTTTTTTGTCGGTCCAGACCCGCTTGGACAGGTCCGGGCGCCAACCCAATTCCAGCGCGGTATCGGTGATGTATTTCTCGGTGGAACCGATGGTAACGGCACCAAAGCCGTCGTTCAGTGTACAGGCGCCCTCACACAGGCGATCTTGAGGGCATACCCGGCCACAGACTTCTGGCAGGCTGTTGGTCTGGTGACTGAGTTCTGCCGCCTCGAAGAGGTTGCCCTCACTGACCAGCTTTAACCAGTTGGGAATGTAGTTGTGCACCGGGCACTTCCACTCGCAATAGGGGTTGCCACAAGACAGGCAGCGATGCGCCTGGTGCTTAACCTCTTCCTCTTTGTAAGGCTCGTAGATTTCGACGAACTCTGCGCGACGCTCTTCAATCGCTTTTTTAGACGGATCCTGGCGACCCACATCGAGAAACTGAAACGTGTTGTGCAGTCTTTCAGCCATAGTTTTACCTCTGTTCTACTCGGCGACGGCCGCTCTTATTCCGGGCGCTGTCTGGTGGTTTCCAACAGGCGACTGAGACTCGCCGCCTTGGGCTTGATCATCCAGAACTTGCCGATGTAGTCGTCGAAATTATCGAGAATGTGCTGACCCCAGGCGGACCCGGTCTCAGCCACATACTCTTCTATGTTGCCCCGCAGGTGGGCCCGGTATGCCTCGAGGGGCTCCGAGGTGATCCGGCAAATCTCTACCAACTCGCTGTTGTAGCGGTCGACAAAGCAGTTCGCCTCGTCTAACACGTAGGCAAACCCGCCTGTCATACCGGCACCAAAGTTCACCCCGGTTGAACCCAGCACGGTGATGTTGCCACCCGTCATATATTCACAGCAGTGGTCACCGGCACCCTCGATAACGGCGTGGGCACCGGAGTTTCGCACGCCGAAGCGCTCACCGGCGGTACCGGCCGCAAACAGCCGCCCTCCGGTGGCACCGTAGAGGCAGGTGTTACCGATAATCGAGGTTTCCTGACTCTTAAAGCTGCTTACCCGGGGCGGGTAGATCACCAACTTGCCGCCGGCCATGCCTTTGCCGACATAGTCGTTGGCGTCGCCTTCCAGGCGCATATGCAAGCCGCCCGCGTTCCAGACACCAAAACTCTGGCCAGCGGTACCAGTCAAATTCAGGGTAATGGGCGCATCTTCCATACCGGCATTGCCGTGACGCTTGGCAATCTCGCCAGACAAGCGGGCACCAATAGAGCGATCACAGTTAGTGACAGTAAAGTCGAACTCGCCGCCCGATTTTGCGTCGATGGCTGGCAGCACCGCAGCCACCATTTGCTCGGCTTTCTCGCCCTTATCGAAGGGCTCGTTTAGAGCCACCTGACAGTATTCCGGCTGCCCCTGAGCCTCGGGGTCCTTCCAGAGAATCGGCGCCAGATCCAACAGTGCCTGTTTCTCGGTGTGACCCTGGTGCTGCTGAAGCAAATCGGTGCGACCGATTAACTCGTCCATGGTGCGCACGCCGATACGAGCCATCCACTCCCGGGTTTCGGTGGCAACGAAGGTGAAGAAATTCACCACCATATCCACGGTGCCGATAAAGTGCTCATCCCGCAGGCGATCATCCTGGGTTGCTACACCGGTGGCGCAGTTGTTCAGGTGACAGATACGCAGGTATTTACAACCCAGCGCCACCATCGGCGTGGTCCCAAAACCGAAGCTCTCGGCGCCGAGAATGGCGGCTTTGACCACGTCCAAACCGGTTTTCAGACCACCATCGGTCTGTACCCTCACCTTGCCGCGAAGACCGTTACCGCGCAGAGTTTGCTGTGCTTCTGCCAAGCCCAGCTCCCAGGGTGAGCCGGCATAGCGGATCGAGGTCAACGGGCTGGCTGCGGTGCCGCCATCGTAACCGGAGATGGTAATCAAATCCGCGTAGGCCTTGGCCACACCGGCGGCGATAGTGCCAACACCGGGTTCTGAGACCAGCTTCACCGACACCAGCGCATCGGGATTAACCTGTTTGAGATCAAAAATCAGCTGCGCCAAATCCTCGATGGAGTAAATATCGTGGTGGGGCGGCGGTGATATCAAGGTCACACCGGGCACCGAGTAACGCAGGCGCGCGATCAGCGCATTGACCTTGCCGCCGGGCAACTGACCACCCTCGCCGGGCTTGGCACCCTGGGCCACTTTGATCTGCAGTACTTCGGCGTTGACCAGATAGTGGGGCGTTACACCAAAGCGGCCAGAGGCGATCTGCTTGATCTTGGAGGTACGTTCAGTGCCGTAGCGCTCGGGGTCCTCGCCACCCTCACCGGAGTTGGAGCGCGCGCCCAAGCGGTTCATGGCTGCGGCCAAGGCCTCGTGGGCCTCGGGGCTCAATGCCCCCAGAGACATCCCTGCCGAGTCAAAGCGGCGGACGATACTTTCCACCGGCTCCACTTCTTCCAGCGGGATCGGCTTAACGTCAGTTTTAAAATCCAGCAGGTCCCGCAGCGTCGCCACCGGGCGATCGTTCACCAAGTTGGCGTAGTGCTTCCACTTGGCGTAGTCACCGGTTTTCACCGCTTCCTGCAGAGACATCACCACATCTGGATTAAAGGCGTGGTATTCCTTGCCGTGGACATACTTCAGCAAACCGCCCTGATCCAGAGCCTTGCGCGGTAGCCATGCCAGTGTGGCCAGCGCCTCTTGATCTTTCTCCAGTTCGGCAAAGCCGACACCGGCGATGCGACTGGCGACACCGGTAAAGCATTGGCTGACCACATCCGGCGCCAGACCCACGGCTTCGAACAATTGCGCGCCGCGGTAGGAGGAAATCGAGGATATGCCCATTTTGGACATAATTTTCAGCAGGCCTTTATTAATGCCCTTACAGTAATTGCTGTGGACGGTCTGCTCATCGCCCAACAGTTCACCGCTGCGCAGCATATCGCTGAGCACGGCGAAAGACATGTAGGGATAGACTGCTGTCGCGCCAAAGCCAAACAGACAGGCCATCTGGTGGGAGTCCCGCGCGCTGCCACTCTCGATTACCAGGTTGGCGTCGCAGCGCAGCCCCTGCTTGATAAGGTGGTGGTGAACCGCTCCGGTGGCCAACAGGCTGTGGACGGTCAACAAGCCCGGCTTGGCGTGGCGGTCGGTCAGTACCAAAATGACTTTGCCATTGCGCACAGCCTCTTCCGCCTGCTGCGCCACGGCAGACACCGCGCTGGCCAAAGACTGGGACGCCGGGTCATAGCTGAGATCAATCTGCGCCAGTGGGTAGCGGGCAGAGTTCACTCCCATCAAACGATCGTACTTGTCCGGCGACAGCACCGGGCTGGTCAAAATCAAGCGGTCGGCGTGGTCAGCAGTCTGCTCAAAGACATTTTGCTCGGCACCCAGCAGGGTCTCCAAGCTCATGACGATGGCCTCACGCAGCGGATCGATCGGCGGGTTGGTAACCTGAGCGAACTTCTGGCGGAAATAGTCGTACAGGGAACGCTGACCGCGGGACAGCACCGCCATCGGCGTATCGTCACCCATGGAGCCGACGGCCTCGTTGCCGCTGTCCGCCAACGGCGCCAGCACCTGCTCCCGCTCTTCAAAAGTGACTTGGAAATACTTCTGCAGGGAGCGCAGATCTTCGCCTTCAGGCAGCGCCGGGCGATTACCCTGACCCAACTGATCCTGCAGTCGATTGGCGTTCTCCCGCAGCCACTGCTTGTAGGGGTGCGCCTGCTTCAGCCGCTCGTCGACATCTTTAGTGTGCAGCACTTCGCCGTTTTCGGTGTCCACCACCAAAATCTGTCCGGGGCCGACCCGGCCCTTGGCGACCACTTGCTCTGGCTGATAACTGTAGGTGCCAATTTCCGAGGCGACAGTGATGAAATCGTCGTCGGTAATCACCCAGCGCGATGGGCGCAGACCGTTGCGGTCCAGCATACATACGGCGTAGCGACCATCGGTCATAACCAGGCCGGCGGGGCCATCCCAGGGCTCCATATGCATGGAGTTGTATTCGTAGAAGGCCTTGAGGTCGGCATCCATGTGCTCGATATTCTGCCAGGCCGGAGGAACCAGCATCCGCACTGCACGGAACAGGTCCATGCCACCAGCGACCAGTAGCTCAAGCATGTTATCGAGACTGGAAGAGTCCGAGCCGGTGCGATTAACCAGCGGAGCCAGAGCCTCAGAATTCGGCAACAGCGGGCTGGTGAAATTCTTGGCTCTCGCCGACGCCCAGTTGCGGTTGCCTTCAATGGTGTTGATTTCGCCGTTGTGGGCCAGCATCCGGAAGGGCTGGGCCAGCGGCCAGCGAGGGCTGGTATTGGTGGAAAAGCGCTGGTGGAAGACACAGATAGCCGTTTCCAGGGCCGGCTCGGCCAGATCCTTGTAGAAACGCGGCAGATCCACCGGCATCACCAGGCCCTTATAGGACACCACGTCGGCAGACAGACTACAGATGTAAAAATCGCTGTCGTCGACCAGTGCATTCTCGGCCAAACGACGCACCACAAACAGGCGGGTTGTCAGCTCCTGGCGAGACAGGCCCTCAACGTTGATAAAGACCTGCTCAATCCGTGGCAAGCTGGCCTTGGCAATATCACCACACACCGAGGGATCTACCGGAACCTCCCGCCAGCCAACACAATCCAGGCCATTGTCTCGCAGTACCGACTCAAAACTTGCCCGGGCCGCGCTGGCCTTGGCCTCGTCCCCGCTCAGGAATATCTGGCCAATGCCGTACTCGTCACTAAGCTCGGCACCAAGTTGGGACCGCGCAATGTCGCGCAAAAAGGCATCGGGCTTCTTCAGTAGCAGACCACAACCATCGCCGGTCTTGCCGTCGGCGGCAATGCCACCGCGGTGGGTCATACAGGTCAGCGCCTCGATGGCCGTCTCCAACAAGCGGTGACTGGCCTCACCCTTCATATGGGCTATCAGGCCGAAACCGCAGTTGTCGCGCACATCATCAGGTCTGTACAGGCCTGTACTCATAATACGACTCTCACAAAATTACCAAGGAAAACAAGCAGATAGTTGAAATGAATGCTTTAAAACGCACGCGTTCCGGAAAAAAGGACCGACATTCTACACGCATGCCACATACGCGACAAATTGCGCTATGGGTTTTGCACAATTATTGAGCAAAGCCTACTGGGGGAATCAGCCTTTGATGCCCGCCTCTCGCAGGGTAGCCACAATAGCTTCAACAGGCGCCTCACTGCTTACAACAGCCTCTCCGAGCCCCTGTAGCAGTACCAAGCGCAACTGCCCCTCTACAACCTTTTTATCCCGCCCCATGAGCAGCAAGAACTGGTCCACATCCATGCTGTCCGGTGGCGCCACTGGCAGCTCGGCACGCTCTAATAACCGCCGCCCCCGGGCCTCGATATCACTATCGATCCAGCCCAAACGCCGGGACAAATTCAGCGCCAACACCATGCCCGCAGCCACCGCCTCACCGTGAAGCCAGGTGCCGTAGCCCTCGGCGGTTTCAATCGCATGACCAAAAGTATGGCCGAGATTGAGAATGGCCCGTCGCCCCCCTTCGCGCTCATCCTCGGCAACGACCTGAGCCTTATTCACACAGCTTCGGTATACCGCTTCGGTGAGCGCCGCTTCCTCCCTGGCCAGCAGCGCATCCAGATTATCTTCCAGCCATTCAAAAAATGGCGCATCGGAGATCAACCCATATTTTACCACCTCTGCCAGGCCCGCAGCGTACTCCCTGGCCGGCAGGGTATCCAGTAGGGCCAGGTCCGCCACCACGCATTTGGGCTGATGGAAAGCACCGATCATATTCTTGCCCAGCGGATGATTCACGCCGGTTTTACCGCCCACAGAGGAATCCACCATCGACAGCAGCGTAGTGGGCATCTGGATAAAATCCACGCCGCGCTGGTAACTGGCAGCGGCGAAGCCACACATATCTCCAACGACACCGCCACCCAGGGCCAGCAGCGTCGTGCCACGACCGTGGCCGGCTTCCAGCAACGCATCGTATATACCACTCAGCGTGGCGAGGGTTTTATAGGATTCGCCATCGGGGAGTATGGCCCGGCACACCGACTTATCGCTCAAACCTGCCAGCACGGACTCCAGGTAAAGCGGCGCGATGGTCTCATTACTGACCACGCAGACTTGCTGCCCCGGTATATGCCCAGCCCACAGCTCGGGCTGCCTAATCAAGCCCCGACCGATATAAATAGGGTAGCTGCGATCGCCGAGATCGACGTCGAGTCGTTTCATAATCTTTCCACGCAGAGTGTCATTGCAAATACAGGGTTATTTCAGATACCGGTTTATTTCGGATACCAGGCCAATCCAAATACGGATATTACTAGACGATTATACCAGACCCCACGGCAAGCCAGCCTGAGGCGGCAGCTGGACAAAAAACAGGGAAAGAAGGAGCGAGGGTGGGGCTTCTAGCCGTCCAGGTCACTGCGTTGCAGCCACTGGGCGAGCTCCAGGGCCACCGCCTTGGGGCTGCGATGATCGGTCTCCACCGTGTAATCGGCGACTTCCCGGTAAAGCGGATCGCGCTCTGCCATCAGGCGGCGCAGCGTTTCCTCTGGGTCACCCTGCTGCAGCAGTGGGCGCTTGCGGTCCTTGGCGGTGCGGCGCAATTGCTCGTCAACCGAGGTTCGCAGATAAATCACCGTGCCAGTGGCCACCATCAGTTTGCGATTTTCATCCTGCTGCACTGCTCCACCACCGGTGGAAATTACGCAGTCGCGGTCTTCGCTGAGATCCCGCAGCATGCTGGTCTCCCTGGCCCGGAAGCCCGACTCCCCTTCCATATCAAAAATCCAGGGGATGTCCACGCCGCTGCGTGCCTCAATTTCCCGATCGACATCGTAAAACCCGGAACGCAGCGCGTCGGCCAACAGTTTTCCAATGGTACTTTTGCCCGCCCCCATGGGGCCAACCAAATATATCGCTCCAGCCTTGCGCATCAATCAACCAAACTGTCTGCCAAGATACGCGGCGTGATGAAGATCAGGGTTTCCTGCTTCTCACGAGTCACCGATGTGGATTTAAACAAGCGCCCCAAGAAGGGAATATCACCTAAAAACGGCACTTTAGTTTCCGTCTGTAAGTCGAACTGGTCGTAGACACCGCCCAGCACCACAGTTTCGCCATTGCTGACCAGAATTCGTGTTTGCAGCTCGGTGGTATCAATGGTGGGCACCTGACCACCCAGCCCAGTCGCAATCACCAGCTCGCCGACGGTGTCCTGATTAATCACCAGATCCATAATAATGCGATCGTCAGGGGTGATAATTGGAGTAACATCCAGCTTTAACACCGCCTCCTTGAAGGCAATGGTAGTTTCACCGCTGGCAGAGGACTCAGGGTAGGGGATCTCTGTACCGGATTTGATAATCGCCGGCTCCTTGTCGCCAGTGACCACTCTCGGCTGGGAAACAATTTCACCCCGGCCTTTGGACTCCAGTGCTGACAGCTCCAAATTCAGCAGTACATCCGGGCTGATAAAGCCCACCGCGAAGGAACCCGCTGCGCCGGGTACTCCCAGATCTGTCACCAGCCCCGGAACCGCCGAATAATTGGGAGAGCCAGCTTGCAGTGCACTGAGGAAGTTATTTTGAGTGGCCTGGTCGCTTTCCAGGTCGCCATTGGCGGTATAAATTTCATCCCCGTTTTGCTCGACATAGGCACCGCCCCAACGCACCCCTAATGCGCGATCGAAATCCGAGGTCGCACGCACAATGCGGGCCTCTATCTGCACTTGGCGCACTGGTACGTCGATCAGCGACACCAAGCGGCGGAACTCTTCCAAGCGCTCTGCGGTTTCGGTGATCAACAAAGAGTTTGTGCGCTCATCAACGATGACCGTACCACGGGGAGACAAAATACTGCCGGTAGAGTTTTCATCATTACCATTATTACCGCCCCGACCACCGGGCTTGAACAACTTAAACAGCTCAGCGGCGTCGGCGTAACGAATGCGGATAAACTCGGTCTGCAGTGGCGCAAGTTCTTCGACCTGTTTCTGCGCTTCGATTTGCTGGCGCTCCCGCTCGGCAATCTCTGCAGCCGGGGCTACCATCAGTACATTACCGATCTGACGCTTGTCCAAGCCCTTGGTTTTGAGCACTAAATCCAGTGCCTGATCCCAGGGAACATTTTGCAGCCGCAAGGTGATATTGCCTTTGACGGTATCACTGGCCACCAAATTGAGCTCAGTAAAATCGGCAATCAACTGTAACACCGACCGCACTTCAATATCCTGGAAGTTCAGCGACAACTTGTCGCCGACATAGGCAAATTCTTTGCGTCGCTGCTCCAGTTCTTGTTCGGTTAAAGGCTTCACACTGACCACGTACTCATTGTCAGTTTGGTAGGCCAGGTAGTCGTACTCACCCCGGGCTTCCATGCTTAGCTTGGCGCCCTTTTCACCCATTCTGGCATCGATCATCTTAACCGGCGTAGCAAAGTCGCCGACGTCAAAACGGCGACGCAGGTTTTCCGGCAGGTCGACGCCCGCCATATCAATGCGAATATTGGCCCCTTCGACAAACACGTTAATGTCGGCCTTGTCATCTGCCAGACTGACCACCAGGCGACCCTCGCCTTCATCACCACGGCGAAAATCCAGGTCGGTAATACGATTGCCGCCAGCTTTCTTGGGTGCGTCCGAGATCGATAGAACTGGATTGTTGTACTTTTCCTTCAGGTAGGCCTGGCTGCCGCCCGAACCCACTGCAACCACTAATTCGTCGCCCTCGACCCGGGTCTCGTAGGGAGCCAGTTTGATCAGGTTAAACACGATGCGGGTCCGGCCATTGCCCTCCAGCACCACGGCGCTGCTTGCATTGTCGTAGGCCAGGGGAAACTTCTTCTGAGATAAACCGCTCTCGGTACCCGCCAGATCCAGCGCGATACGGGCCGGTTTTTCTATGGTGTAGCCTTTGACATCCGGCGCAGCGCCCTCAAAGCGGAAACGCGCTTCGAAACTGCCATTTTGCAGCGCGTTAAACTCTACCCCGGTCAAACTTGTCGCCGACGCCGATAGCGCCGTACCCAGGAGCACCAAGGCACCCAGCAGGCGGCCGCCCCAGCCTGTTGCCCGGTTCTTACAGCGCCACGATCTATTCGTGAGGTTTCCAGTATTCATTTAGCTCTCCGCTCTCCGAATTCTCAGGGCCTGCCTGTGCTCAATTCCAGGGTTCGGGGTCGTTCGACCCAGCCGTCACCGCCAGTGGAGACGATCTCCACCACCGATAGATAATTTTCGCCGATTTCCAAGATCCTGCCGTGGTTGCGCCCAAGGTAGTTAGCACGCCGAACCCGGTGTACACCACCCTCTGGATCTTTAATCAAAGCCCACAGCACGCCATCCAGCTCCAAGGTGCCCACCATTCTGAGCGCGTCAAAGGAATACTGCTCCAGGAACTCTCGCTCCCGGTTCGTATCGGGCTTCACAGAGGCCGACGCCTCCAGTCGGGCAATTTCTTTCACATCCACCGGCTTACTAAAAGGACTGCGCATGCCGGACGCGCTGTAGGTGAACGCGCGGTAGGCTTTTAACGCCGGCACCGGAGGAATTTGGCCAGTGGGCGCTTCTCGTTTTTCCTTTAAAAAGGCGTCGATATCTTGGTATTGAGAACCACCACTGCAGGCCGCCACAGTAAGGCAAACCGCCGCCAGGGAAACGAATCGGACAGTATGATTCACGATCCCTCCTGAAGGTCTTTGTAGCGATAGGTTTTAGCCGTAATCGACATTCTCTGCTTGGTCAGCTGATCATTGGACTTAATGTTATAGTCGTGCAAGGTCACAATCCTTGGCAGGCCGGCGATGCCACTCACAAACGCGGCGAGGTCGTGATAGGTGCCGCTGACCTCTATAGCAATGGGCAACTCGACATAAAACTCCCGCACCTGCTCTTTTTGCAGTTTTATGCTTTGGATATCCAAGCCATTTGAAACGGCTTTTTCGGTCATATCCTCCAGCAGCCCCGGCACCTCGGTATCCGCCGGCAACTGACTGAGCAGGATGCCAAAAGACGCCTCCATTTCCTTCATCTGCTTTTTGAGGGGCTCCAATTTGGCAGCGCGAAAGGCCTTGTTCTCAAATTCTTTTTTCAGCTTGAGCTCTTTGGCTTCTGCCGCGGCCAGCTCTACACGAAGGTCGGCAATGAAATAGAAATAGCCGCCTACCACACAGAGCACAAACACCAGCACCCACACCGCCGCCCGAACCAGGACTGGCCAGGCACCGATGTTTTCCAAATCTAGGTCGGCGAAATCAAACTGCCGAACTTCATCAATCCATTCTTGGAACGCCACTGCGCACCCCTACTTTTTCTTGTCCTGATCAGGCTTAGGCGCACTGATCTTAAAAGAAAGCCGGAAGGAACTGGCCTGCTCACCGTAACGGCTGGCCGCACTAACCGCCGTCAAATTCGGGTCGTCAAACCACGGCGACCCGTCTAACTTCCGCATCAAACTCGAGACGCGGTTATTGGACTCAGCAATCCCTTCAACATTGATGTTGTTGCCACGGCGCACCACAGAGGTGAAAAACAGCCCGTCGGGCAGTGTCCGTACCATTTCGTCGAAGACCCGCACAATCAAAGGCCGAGTGCCTTGCAGGTCCTGGATAATGTTCATGCGGTCAATGAGCTGCTGCCGCCGCTTTTCCAGGTCGCTGATTTCCCGCACTTCGCGATTGAGCTTGTCGATATGGGTTTGAATGTAGCGGTTGCGGCCCTCCTGGTCGCTGATCGCCGAATTCATGACAGTGACACCCAGCAACACAAGCAGGGCACCCAACACAGCCACCCCACCCAAAACGACCAGGAACTGCTGCTTAATCAGCTGGCGGCGCTCTTCGCGCCAAGGCAGTAAGTTAATGGTTGCCATTAGTCGAAGCTCCTTAGAGCCAGGCCGCAGGCAATCAGCATTGCGGGGGCATCATTACTGAGTTTGACGGCGTCTACCGACGGCGCCAGCGACATAGATGCAAAGGGGTTGGCCACCACCGTATTGACCTCCAGACGCTCGGCAACGGTGTCCGCCAAACCCGACATCGCCGCCACCCCTCCAGCCAGCAAAATAGCGTCTACCGCGCTGTACTGGCTTGCGGAAAAAAAGAATTGCAGAGAGCGAGATACCTGCTGAATAACCGCCTCTTTGAACGGAGCTAACACTTCGCTGTCATAGTCGTCGGAAAGTCCGCCCTGCTTTTTGGCCAGGCCTGCTTCTTCGGCACTCAAGCCATAGCGGCGCTGGATCTCCTCGGTGAGCTGGCGACCGCCAAACAACTGATCCCGGGTGTAGACCGTTTCGTTATTCACCACCACACTCAGCGAGGTCATACTGGCGCCGATATCGATGATCGCCACCACCGTGTTCTCGTCATAACCCATTTGCTGGGCGATCAGCTCGTAGCTGCGCTCCACGGCATAGGCCTCGACATCCATGACTTTCGGCTCGAGGCCACCGATCTCCAGGGCCTCGACCCGGGAGTCGACATTGTCGCGGCGGCAAGCCACCAACAGCACATCACATTGATCCGGGCTATCCGGGGACTCCCCCATCACTTCAAAATCCAGCGCTACCTCGTCCAGGGGGTAGGGAATGTACTGATCTGCTTCCAGAGAGATCTGCGTCTCCATGGCATCTTCATTCATATCGGCGGGCATTCTTAAAACTTTGGTGATAACCGCCGACCCCGGCACAGCCGCCGCCGCTCGAGTAAGTTTGGAGCGCGACCGCGCCACTACAGCCTTGACCACTTCGCCAACGGCCTCGACGTCAGTGATGTTTTTTTCCACCACGGACTGCGGCGGCAACGACATCACTGCGTAGCTTTCCACGCGGTAATTGTCGCCACTGCGGCTCAGCTCCAGCAGCTTCACCGCGCTGGAGCTAATGTCCACACCGAGCACAGCGCGGGATTTCTGGCTGCCGATCAGGGCATCTAGCACGTTATTTTTCCTATTCAGACCGTGGACTTAGGACGTTCTTTTATACACAAGATTAAATACCAGTGTATAGCAATCCGCAAATAGTTATGCAAAAAACACCGGGATATGGCACCGGTTTTCGGTATCCTAGGCACCCATATCGTTGATATCGGCATTTGTTTTGTACCATACAGGGTCTCTATGTCACGCACGGCGTCCACTTTACGCATTCTTGTATCCCTTATCCTGCTATCCGGCTGTGGCGCCGTCATGGTGTTTGCCGGGGCCTTTCTCTACATTGCCCCGACCCTTCCCCCAGTAGAAACACTGCGGGACGTTCAGCTACAGACCCCACTGCGCATCTACAGCCGGGACGGCCAACTGCTGGGCGAATTCGGCGAGAAGCGGCGCAGTCCGGTCAGCATCCAGGAGGTGCCGCAAACCTTTGTCGACGCCTTTCTGGCAGCGGAGGATGACCACTTCTTTCAGCACCGCGGGGTGGATATCTCCGGCCTGCTGAGAGCGGCGTCCCAGCTCATCACCAGCGGCAGTATTCAAACCGGTGGTTCCACCATTACCATGCAAGTGGCAAAAAACTATTTCCTCAGCCAAGAGCGCACCTTCACCCGCAAATTCACCGAAATCTTCCTGGCCATCGAAATCGAGCGCGCGCTAAGCAAAGGCGATATCCTCGAGCTCTACCTCAACAAGATTTTCCTTGGCAACCACGCCTATGGTATTGAAGCGGCAGCACAAATCTATTACGGAAAACCCATAAGGGAATTACATTTATCGCAAATGGCAATGATTGCCGGATTGCCCAAGGCGCCGTCTGCCTACAACCCTGTAGCCGACCCTGAAAGGGCGAAAGTTCGCCGCAATTGGATACTCCGGCGGATGCATCACTTAGGCTATATCACTCAGGCCGAAATGGAGGAGGCCCAACAGCAGCCGATATCCGCCAAAGCCCACCCCAGCAAACTCGACCTGGATGCAGCCTACGTGGCAGAGATGGTGCGCCTGGAAATGCTGCAACGCTTTGGCCGCAGCGCCTACGAGGACGGCTACACCGTTATCACCACCGTCGACAGCAAGCTTCAGCGCGCGGCCCAAACCGCCGTGTTGGATGGAGTGATCGAATACGACAGCCGTCACGGCTACCGCGGACCGGAAGCCCAGTGGCAACTCCCCGAGATTCTGGATGACGACCAGCGCCAGGCGCTGGCAAAAAAGCTTGAGGATATTGGCCGAGTCGGACCCTGGCACCCGGCATTGGTGCTGACAGTAGAAGAAAAAAGCTTCACCGCACTCCTGGCTACCGGGCAACAGACGCAGCTGGAGTGGGAACAGGGCCTTAAAGGGACCGTCCGTTACATCAGCGAAGATCGCTTTACCCACCCCGCAGAAAACGCTGGAGAACTGGTCAGCCCCGGCGATGTGGTGCGTTTGCGCATCAGCGACGGCGACACCCGGCAATGGCTTTTCTCCCAGGTTCCGGATATTCAGGCGGCCCTTGTCTCTCTTGAGGCCGACAGCGGCGCGCTGCTGAGCTTGGTCGGCGGCTACGACTACCAGAGCAGCTCCTTTAACCGCGCCACCCAGGCTAAACGCCAGCCCGGCTCCAACTTTAAGCCGTTTATTTACACCGCCGCCATGGACAACGGCTTCACTCCGGCGAGCATCATTAACGACGCTCCCATTGTTTTTGACGACGATTCTCTGGGGGGAACGTGGCGCCCTAGCAACGACAGCGGTACCTTTAATGGACCGATGCGGCTGCGCAAGGCCCTCTATCTATCCCGCAACCTGGTATCTATTCGGCTGCTCCGGGAGCTGGGTATTGGTACCGCCATTGACTACATAGGCCGGTTTGGCTTTAACACCGAGAATCTGCCCCGGGACTTGTCACTGGCACTGGGCAGTCACTCCCTGACACCCCTGGAGATCGTCACCGGCTACGCCGTATTTGCCAACGGCGGCTTCAAAGTTTCCCCTTACTTGATCGAGCGCATCATCGACGCCAATGGCGACACTGTATTCCGCGCCGACCCGGTTACCGCTTGCCGCGCCTGTGAGCAACAGGACGACGAACCCGCCCTCCCCACCAAAGAGGCTGAATCACTGGAAGACATGCTGGCCACTGAGGGTCTGCAGGCTCGGCGCGCTAAACGGGTCATTGGCGCCGACGTGGTGTTTTTAATGGACAGCATTCTGCGGGATGTCATCAAACGGGGTACCGGACGCCGCGCCCTGGTGTTGGAGCGCGACGATGCGGCAGGTAAAACGGGTACCACCAACGGACCGGTGGATGCCTGGTTCTCGGGCTACAGCGGCGGCGTAGTGACCTCCACCTGGGCGGGCTTTGACCAAAACCAGAAGCTAGGACGCCGGGAATACGGTGGCTCCGTGGCCCTGCCAATGTGGATTGATTATATGCGGGTAGCCACCCAAAACCGCCCCGAGCGGCACTTTGAACAGCCCGACAATATCGTCACCGTGCGCATCGACCCTGACAGCGGGCAGCTGGCCGGACCCGGCCAGGCCAACGCTATTTTTGAGTACTTCCGCAACGACAACGCCCCAACGGAGAGCTACTCACAACCCGGCGGCGGTTACGAAGACTTCTCCGACCCGGTAGAAATCTTCTAGGGCCTGTTCACACTAATTGCTTAGCGCCTGCTGGTGGCGCTTATATCGCCTCCAGCGCCTCTGCCAGGGAATTGACGGCCACCACCTCCATACCGGCATCGCCCCGGGGGGCGTTGCCTTTGGGCACGATGGCCCGACGAAAACCGTGCTTGCGGGCCTCCTGCAATCGCTCCTGCCCGCTGGGGACAGGCCTGATCTCGCCGGACAGCCCCACCTCGCCAAACACCACCAACTCTTCGGGCAGGGCCTGATCGCGAAAGCTGGACACGATGGCGAACAGCAGCGCCAAATCGGCCCCGGTTTCCAATACCTTCACGCCCCCGACCACATTCACAAATACGTCCTGATCGCCCAATTGCAGGCCGCCGTGGCGGTGCAGCACTGCCAATAGCATCGCCAAGCGGTTCTGTTCCAGCCCCACTGCCACCCGCCGTGGATTGCCATAGCCGGAGTCGTCCACTAGGGCTTGAATCTCCACCAGCAGCGGTCGAGTCCCCTCCCAGACCACCATTACCGCACTGCCCGCGGCTACCTGCTCGCCGCGATTGAGGAAAATCGCCGAGGGGTTTTTCACTTCTTTGAGACCCTGCTCGGTCATGGCAAAGACGCCCAGCTCATTGACCGCGCCAAAACGATTCTTGTGGCCGCGGAGGGTGCGATAACGGCTGTCGCTATCGCCCTCGATCATCATCGAACAATCGATGATGTGCTCCAGCACCTTGGGGCCCGCTAGGCTGCCATCTTTAGTGACATGGCCCACCATAATCAGCACGGTACCGCTCTGCTTGGCGAAGCGGGTCAGCGCCGCGGCGCATTCCCGAACCTGAGACACACTGCCCGGCGCCGAGCTCACCTGCTCGCTGTGCAGCACCTGGATCGAGTCCACTACCAATACCCGGGGCGCGTGACGGGCCGCCTGAGTAAGGATATGTTCCAGACTGGTCTCCGAGTAGAGTTGCAGATCGTCCGCCACCAGGCCCAGCCGCTGGGCCCGCATTGCCACCTGCTGGAGGGATTCTTCGCCAGTGACGTATAAACAGCCCTGGCTTGCCGCCAACCGGCACAGCACTTGTAGCAGCAAGGTACTTTTACCCGCTCCCGGGTGGCCACCCAGCAGCACCGCCGAACCGGGGACCAGGCCGCCCCCCAGCACCCGATCAAACTCCTCAAAGCCACTGCTGATACGGGGCAGGTGTTCGGTTTTTACACTGGACAGGCTTTGCACATCGCCGCCAGCGGCACCGGCATAGCCTGCCTTGGCTTGCACAGCACCACCCGGCCGCGCCGGCCCCAATTTGATTTCCGCCAGCGTATTCCAGGCACCACAGTCCTGACACTGCCCCTGCCACTTGCTGTGGTCAGAACCACAGTCGCTGCACACATACGCGATTTTGTTTTTTGCCATACCGTCTCTACTGCCTAATTACCGCTAATGTCGTCACCACAAATGTCGTCGCAACATAGGGCTGACAGGGCTCGCGACGACACCTTACAATGCCGACTTATCACATCGTGTTCAGGTTGTTTATGCCCGATCCCCTTTTGGAACGCCCCCTGCTGGTTTCTCCAACGCTCGCCGCCACCCTCGGCCTGGAGGCGGCTCTACTATACCAGCTACTCAGTGACTGGCTGCCTCTACTGGACAGCCATCACCGCGACGGGCTCAACTGGCAGGTGATCGACAAATCGCGCCTGGAAACCCAACTGCCGTTCTGGGATCGCTCGCAAATCGAATCGACGCTGCGAACTCTGGCAGATCAGGGCCTGATAGTGCTCGGTGGCGCACTGCTGGACAACGCCCAGAATATCCGCCTGGCGCTTCGCCGCGCCGACGATCACTCCTCCGCGTCGTCGCAGCAGCCCACGCCAACATCCGCCAGTCAAGGCACAGTCTCTAAAGGGCCGACAACTCGCCCGCCCCGCAGCCCAGTCCCCGGCCAGCAAATGATTCCCGCCGACTGGCGGCCCGACAGCGCTGCGGTGGACTACCTGACCCGCTTTAATGGTATTGAACCCAGCTTTATCGAGGCGTCATTATCAGAGTTTATCGCCCACTACCGGGAGACTGGCGAGGCCCGCAGCTCCTGGAGCAGTACCTTTTCACAATATGTCAGCCGACGCTGGAAACGCCATCAATACCAGCAAGTTGAACAGGCCAAGCAGCAGAGCCTCGCCTCCAGCTGGCGGCCCAGCGCCGACGCCTTGGAAATTCTGCTTCGCGACGGTGTGACTCAGCATTTTATCGAGGACGCCATTCCCGAATTCATTCTCTACTGGCAGGAACGGGGTACCGTCGATAACAACTGGAACTCCCGCTTTATCCAACATATTCGATTGCAGTGGGCGCGCTATCGCAATACCGTAGGCGAAGAGCAGGAATTCACGCCTATGCGGGCCGACTGGCAACCCAGCGAGGCGGTATTTGATATTCTGCGCATGGCTTGCATCGACGCCGATTTTGCTCGTGCGCAGATTCCCGAATTCATTCTGTATTGGCGGGACAGCGGCCAGGCACAGCGCTCTTGGAATACAAAGTTTCTACAACATGTAAAATACCGGTGGGCCCACAGCCACCAAATGGGAAGCGGCAATGCGCGACAGCAACACGCTACTGGACCAGGCCAACAAGCAACTGGCTTCATCGAAAAACACACCGACCGCAGCTGGGCAGAAGGCCTCTGAACAGCCTCTGCCCGACCGCGAAGCGGTGGTCGATGCCATCAACCAGATGTTTGCCGAATTTGAGCTGGTCTACCACAACCAGTACAACAAAGCCTTTCCCACCGAGGAAAAGCTCGGTTACGCCAAAAAACTCTGGTTTAGCAACCTTTGCCATATCCCTCCCCAGCGCATTACCAGCGCCTGCCACCGGGCTATCCGCGAGTCCGAGTTTTTGCCCACTATCAAAGGCATACTGAAATTCTGTGAGCCGGACGACCGGGAGCTGGGCCTGCCCGACAGCCACAGTGCGTATCTGGAAGCCTGCCGCGCGCCCAGCCCCAAAGCCGAATACCACTGGTCCCACCCCGCCGTTTACCACGCCGGCCGGGATAGCGACTGGTTTTTTCTAGCCAGCACCGCGGAGCAGCAGGCCTACCCGGTATTCCGGCGCAATTACGAGCAACTCTGTGAACGGGTTCGCCGGGGCGAAACTCTCCCCCCTCCGGAAGCCCCTGCACTGCCCAAAGCCGCTGCCAAGCCACTGAGCCCCGAACAACAAAAGGAGCGCATGCGGGAAATGCGCCGCAAGCTCAACATCTAGCAGTTCTCGCACGCCTCCCCTGCAGCCGCTACAATAACGACCCTTCACTTTCGGGACCCACAGCATGAGCGACGATAAAACCACCCACTTTGGCTATCGCAATGTCGACAGCAAGGAAAAAGCCGGACTGGTCGCCGGGGTATTCCACTCTGTGGCCGGCAAGTACGACCTGATGAACGACCTGATGTCCGGCGGCGTTCACCGTCTGTGGAAGCGTTTCACCATTGAGTTGTCGGGCGTGCGCCGGGGTAACCGGGTACTGGATATCGCCGGTGGCACCGGCGACCTGGCGGCCAAATTCAGTCGCCTGGTAGGCCCCGAGGGGCAGGTCATACTGGCCGACATCAACAGCTCCATGCTGGAAGTGGGCCGGGAAAAGCTCACCGACCACGGCGTGGTGGGCAACATCGAATACGTCCAGGCCGACGCCGAGTGCCTGCCCTTTCCAGACAATCACTTTGACTGCATCACAATTGCTTTTGGTCTGCGCAACGTCACCGACAAAGACAAAGCGCTGGCGTCGATGCTGCGCGTTCTTAAACCCGGTGGCCGATTATTGATTCTGGAGTTTTCCAAGCCGGTAAACCCGGTAGTGGAAAAGCTCTACGATCGTTATTCCTTCGACATATTGCCCCGAATGGGCCAACTGGTAGCCAATGATGCTGACAGCTATCGCTACCTGGCGGAGAGCATTCGCATGCACCCCGACCAGGACACCCTGAAGGGCATGATGGAGGGCGTCGGTTTCGCCGAAGTGCGCTATCACAACCTTACCGCCGGCGTGGTGGCCGTGCACCGGGGTATCAAGCCGTGATTCCCCCCATGCTTCGGGGGACTGCCATCGCCGGATTGGAGCAGGCCATCAACCGGGCGCTGCAGCTGGATCCCGCTTGTGGTCGTCAATTGCAGCAACTGGATGGCCGCCGCTTTGCCCTCTCCCTCCAGCAACCCGACCTTTTTATCGGCATTGCCATTCGCGGCGAGCAAATTGGCTTGATCGAATCTGACCAAGGGGACTTCACCACCCGTTTGAGCGGCCGCTGGAGCGAGTTCGCC
The DNA here is from genome assembly GCF_016132545.1 of Spongiibacter nanhainus. Classification (GTDB taxonomy): domain Bacteria; phylum Pseudomonadota; class Gammaproteobacteria; order Pseudomonadales; family Spongiibacteraceae; genus Spongiibacter; species Spongiibacter nanhainus. The sequence continues at coordinate 796,182 of NZ_CP066167.1, read as the reverse complement.
CGCATTGCCTCCGCCGACGATCCCGCCGCAGCGCTGATTAATGGCGACGTTCAAGTCACCGGCGATACCGGCCCACTGCTGGAGCTGCGAGGCATTCTGGCCAGCTTGGAGCTGGATTGGGAACAGCCGCTGTCCCGGGCCTTTGGCGATGTTGCCGGGCACCAGATCGGCAAAGGCTTGCGAGCCGGTCACCGCTGGCTGCTGGGCAGCGGTCGCAACCTGCAGCGCCAGGCCCGGGACTTTTTGTTGGAAGAGAGCCGCCTGCTGCCCCACCCCTATCAGGCCGAGCATTTTTACCGGGAGGTGGACGACCTCAAGGCCCGCAGCGAACGACTGGAAGCGAGATTGCGCCGCCTGGCCCAACGCATTCATCCACCACAACACCAATAACCGGGACTCACCAACATGGGGCTGCGCCGCCTACTCGCCATCGTCTGGATTTTCTGCCGCTACCGCCTGGATACGCTAATACCGACAAACTCTCTTCCCCTGCGGGCCAGACTTCTCCTGGCACTGGGACCCTGGCGGCTGATGCCCACCCCCAAAGAGAGTCGCGGCGCCCGCCTGCGCCTAGCACTGGAATCCCTCGGTTCGATCTTTATCAAATTTGGCCAGATTCTCTCCACCCGGCGGGACCTTTTGCCCGCGGATATATCTGCAGAATTGGCCTACCTACAGGACCGGGTTCCACCGTTTTCCAGCGAACTCGCCGTGTCAGTAATAGAGAAAGCCCTGGGCCGTCCGGTGGGGGAGCTATTCGCCAGCTTTGACAACCAGGCACTGGCCTCGGCCTCCATCGCCCAGGTTCACGCCGCCACCCTGCCCGACGGCAAACAGGTTGTCGTGAAGGTAGTCCGTCCCGGCATCGAAAAAGTGATCGAGCAGGATCTGCGCCTGCTCACCACCTTGGCCCGACTGGTGCAGCGCCTGTTTCCCGATGGCCGTCGCCTGCGCCCCGTGGAAGTGGTGGAGGACTATCGTCTGACCATCTACGACGAGCTGGACCTGCAGCGGGAAGGGGCCAACACCTCCCAGCTTCGCCGCAACTTTACCCACTCTGAAATTCTTTACGTCCCCGACGTTTACTGGGACTACACCCGCCGCAATGTGCTGGTTATGGAGCGCATCCACGGCATCCCGGTCACCGACGTGGACACCCTGAAAGCCCAGGGTACCGATATGAAAAAGCTCGCCGAGCGGGGTGTGGAGATTTTTTTCACCCAGGTCTTCCGGGACAGCTTTTTTCACGCCGACATGCACCCCGGCAATATCTTTGTGGCCGAGGGCCGCCCCCAGTCGCCCCAGTACATCGCTATCGACTGCGCCATTATCGGCAGCCTCAGCGACTTCGACCAGTACTACCTGGCCCGCAACCTCCTCGCCATCTTCCAGCGCAATTACCGGGAAGTGGCCGAACTGCATGTGGAGTGCGGCTGGGTCCCCCCGGAAACCCGGGTCCACGAATTTGAAGCGGCCATCCGCAGTGTCAGCGAGCCCATCTTCGAAAAACCCCTGTCGGAAATTTCCTTCGGCCAGCTTTTGGTCTACCTGTTTCAAACCGCCCGCCGCTTCGATATGGAAGTGCAGCCTTCCTTGGTGCTGCTACAAAAAACCCTGCTCAATATCGAGGGCCTGGGTCGTCAACTCTATCCCCAACTCGATCTCTGGGCCACGGCGATGCCATTTCTGGAGCAGTGGGTTAAAGATCGCTATGCGCCCCAGTCGCTACTGCGGCGCATGAGTCACCGCCTGCCGGGCTGGTTAGAGCAGCTACCCCACTTGCCCGACACGCTGCTGGAGCAGCGCCCCGGGCACAGTGGCGAGCGCACCCACCGGGAGCTGGAACAACGCTTGGCCCTGGTAGAGCAGGCGGCGGAGCGCCGCGACCGGCGGGCGCGCAACCAGCGCGCGGCAATACTGGCCCTGCTGGGCGCGGCGCTGCTATCCGATCCGGGCATCCGCGAGGGCTTGGCAGAACTCCCCCCTGCCAGCATTCTGCTGGCTGTTGTCGCAGTGTATTTCTTTATTAGGCAACGCTGAGGTAAAGTAGCCCCCCTGGCAGCCCCAGCTGGAATGCAAGCCACCGCACCAGCGCCAAGATAATGACCGAATGATTTGGCTGTCATACAAAGGTAAGAATATGACCGCACACTCCACATCCGCCGACTGGCTTGATGAGGTCACCTGGAACGAGGATGGCCTAGTGGCCGCTATTGCTCAGGATGCCAGCAGTGGCAGGGTGTTGATGATGGCGTGGATGAACCGGGAATCGCTCCAGCTCACTGTTGCAGAAGGCCGGGCCGTCTATTGGTCGCGCTCCCGCAAGGCGCTGTGGCGCAAGGGCGAGAGCTCCGGCAACGTACAGCAACTGCGGGATATTGCTCTGGATTGCGACGGCGACACCGTGCTGCTACAGGTCCAGCAAATTGGCGGCATTGCCTGCCATACAGGACGGGAAAGCTGTTTTTACCGAGGCCTGGACGACGGTCACTGGCACAGCCGCGAGGCGGTGATCAAGGACCCCACCGCGCTGTATGGTGACACAGCGGAGTCCGGCAATCACGGCAGCACCAGCGACAAAGGAAACACGCAATGAGCCAGAGTATTCTCGATCAGTTGAGCGACGTGCTGGAATCCCGCAAAGGTGCCTCACCGGAGTCCTCCTATGTGGCCAGCTTGTACCATAAGGGACTGAACAAGATACTGGAAAAAGTCGGCGAAGAGGCGGTAGAAACTGTACTCGCGGCCAAGGATGCCGAGCGCGCCGAAGACAAATCGGCGCTGATTGGCGAAACCGCTGATCTGTGGTTTCACAGCCTGGTGATGCTGGCGCACCTGGATTGTGATCACAGGGATGTACTGAACGAATTGGCGCAGCGTTTTGGCCTGTCGGGGCTCGACGAAAAGGCCGCTCGACAGCAACAATAACGCTGCTAACAATACTGATTAAACAATATATGAGTAGAGGTAATCGTCATGGGTTTGGGCGGCATTAGTATCTGGCAACTGCTGATTATTCTGGCCATTGTGGTCCTGCTGTTTGGCACTAAAAAGCTGAAAAACATCGGCACCGACTTAGGCGGCGCCGTGAAGGGCTTTAAAGACAGCATGGGCAAGGACGAAGAGGAAGGCACCCCTGAAGAGCAGGAAAACGCCAACCTTGAAAAGAAACAGGCAGAGAGCAGCACCGAAGCCGGCAGCGAACAGAAAACCGAGAGCAAGTAAGCCATGTTCGATATCGGCTTTGCCGAGCTGCTGATGATCGCCGTGCTGGGCCTGTTGATCCTGGGCCCAGAGCGCTTACCCAAGGCTATTCGCACCGTATCCCTGTGGCTGGGTCGGCTGCGCCGAAGCTTTAACGATATCCGCCAGGATATCGAGCGGGAGGTCGGTGCCGACGAGATCCGCCAGCAGCTCCACAATGAGTCCATCATGGCGTCGCTGCAGGAAGGCAAGGACAAGCTCGATCGCGACCTGCGCAAATCCCAGCAAAAGCTGAAATCCATGGAACGGGACTTTGAGCGGGAGATTACCGGCGAGTCGGCCCCGGCAACGGAAGCAGATATCACGCCTGACGACGCCCTCGACACTGCTCAATCTGAGCAAAGCCAGCCGGAGCGGGCCGAGAGTTCCGATCTGACCGACGACAGCGAAAACCGTATCCAACCGCCCGCCAGCGACGACAGCGCGCCGGCAACGGATAAAAAGAGCGACAACGACAAACCCCAATGACAAGTGCCGATCAAGACAACGGGCAACCGCTTGTCGCCCACCTGACCGAACTCCGCGACCGACTACTGCGCTGCGTACTGGCCATCCTGGTCTGCGCGCTGGCGCTGATGCCCTTCTCGGGAGAAATCTACAGCTTCGTGGCCAAACCGCTGCGCCAGTATCTACCCGAAGGCAGCAGCATGATTGCCACCGAGGTGGCATCAACGTTTTTGACGCCCTTTAAACTGGTACTGGTCGCGGCCTTCTGTTTGGCCATCCCGGTGATTTTGCATCAGGCCTGGCGCTTTATTGCGCCGGGTATGTATCGCCATGAGCAGCGCCTGGCAGGTCCGCTGCTGCTATCCAGCGTGGTGTTGTTCTACGCGGGACTCGCCTTTGCCTACTATGTAGTCTTCCCCTTGGTGTTCGGCTTTTTCAGTGGCATCACCCCCGAAGGGGTCGCCTACACCCCGGACATCGCCCGCTTTTTGGATACCGCCCTCAAGCTCTTTCTCGCCTTTGGTATCGCCTTTGAAATCCCCATCGCCACGGTGCTACTGATTAGCGCCGGGGTGATCAGTGCCCACGATCTGGCGGGTAAGCGAGCCTACGTTATCGTCACCTGCTTTGTATTTGGCATGCTGCTAACACCGCCGGATGTGATCTCCCAGATGCTCCTGGCACTGCCGATGTGGCTACTGTTTGAGGTGGGAATACTATTCGGCCGCCTGGTGGACAAGCAGCGGGCAGAACGAGAACAGCAGGAAGAGAGCGAATAGCGTTAATCGTCCGGGGCCTAAACAATCGGCCCCACCGGTATCGCTACGCAGGAGCAATATCCGCCCGCGTCAGTCTTTGTCGGGGCTTGGCCGGCCACTGGCCATGGGAAAGGCGCGAATATTATTGCCGGCCTCGCCATCGAGAATTTTACCGGCGCCTTCTTTCTCCACTTCATCGATGCGCACCAGGGAGTGCATGGGAATATAGCTGCGCACCACACCGGCAAACTCGTTTTTAAGCTTCTCTTCACTGGGATCCACCACCAATTGGCCCTGATCCCCAAAGACGAACTCTTCGACTTCGATGAAGCCGTACATATCGCTTTGAAAGATGGCTCGGGCGTACAACTCGTACACCTTGTTGTTGTTATAAAAAATAACCTTGTAAATCGGTGACTTAGGCATTTTCCACGGTCTGCTTCGAAGCTTGCGCCCAAACAGCGGAACACTGGCCGGCGCCGGAGCGGATTGAAATTGGGCGCGGATGATACCACAAATCGCCGGAAACACGCCGAATTATTGGGCATAGCGCCGACACATCGCTATAATACCGGCCCATTTTATTCCGGGCCCAGGACGCGAATGAGCGAACAGCGCAAAAAGCTCTACATTAAAACCCACGGCTGCCAGATGAACGAATACGACTCCGCCCGTATTCGCGATTTGCTGGGGGTAAGTCACGACCTGGAACCCACCGACAACCCCGACGAAGCCGACGTATTGCTCCTCAATACCTGCTCGATACGGGAAAAGGCCCAGGAGAAGGTCTTCCATCAACTGGGCCGCTGGAAACACCTCAAGGACAAAAACCCCAATCTGCTGATCGGCGTCGGCGGCTGTGTGGCCAGCCAGGAAGGCGCGGATATCGGCGCCCGGGCGCCCTATGTGGACATGATTTTTGGCCCTCAAACCCTGCACCGGGTCCCCGACATGATCAATGCCAAGCGCATTGACGGCCCGGCGGTCGTGGACGTCACCTTCCCCGAGATCGAGAAGTTCGACAGCCTGCCAGAGCCCAGCGTGGACGGCCCCAGCGCGTTTGTCTCCATCATGGAAGGTTGCAGCAAGTACTGCACGTTTTGCGTGGTGCCCTACACCCGCGGCGAGGAAGTCAGCCGCCCCTTTGACGATGTGATTGCCGAAATCGCCCAACTAGCGGAAAAAGGGGTGCGGGAAGTGAACCTGCTGGGCCAGAACGTCAACGCCTACCGGGGCGAGAATGTCGATGGCGACATCATCGACTTTGCCGAATTACTGGCCTTTGTGGCCCAGGTGCCCGGCATTGAGCGCATCCGCTACACCACCTCCCACCCGGTGGAGTTCAGCGATGCCCTGATCGAGGCCTACCGGGATATTCCCCAACTGGTAGATCACCTGCACCTGCCGGTGCAAAGTGGCAGCGACCGCATTCTCAGCGCCATGAAGCGGGGTCATACCCAGGCCGAATACCGGGAAAAAATCGCCAAGCTGCGGGCCATTCGCCCCAATATCAGCTTGTCCTCTGACTTTATCATCGGCTTTCCCGGTGAAACCGAAGAGGATTTTAACGACACCATGGCGCTGATCGCCGATATCGGCTTCGACCACTCATTCAGCTTTGTTTACAGTGCCCGTCCCGGCACTCCGGCAGCCCAGCTGGACGATGACACTCCAGAGAGCGTCAAGAAGGAGCGCCTGCAACGCCTGCAGCACCGTATTAATCAGCACGCCCAGCAGATCAGCCGGCAAATGGTGGGAAGCCGCCAGCGGGTGCTGATCACCGGTGTTTCCAAAAAAGACCCCGGGGCCTTGCAGGGCCGCACCGAGAACAACCGGGTGGTCAACTTTGCTTGCACAGACCGCAAGCTGATCGGCGAATTTGCCGACGTTGCCATTACCGAGGCGCTGCCCAATTCACTGCGCGGCGAGCTGATCCATTGAAGGCTCTCCCCTTATCAGCGCCAAGCCATCGACGTATTGTTTTGTTTAATCACCTGGCAAACGACCTCTAAACGGTCGGCGGAGACACATTGACGGCAACAGCGATACAGCGCGTACTCACTCTGGAGCCCAGCGACAGCGAGCACCTGGCATGCCTATGCGGCCAGTTTGACGAGCACTTGAAGCTGATCGAATCGCGCCTCAAGGTCCATATCGCCGCCCGGGGCAACACCTTTCAGGTCAGCGGTGAACAGGGCGCCGTTGAAGAGGCGGTGCAACTTCTCCACCTGCTGTATCGGGAGTGTCGCTCTGGCACCACCATCAACCCCGAGGCCATCCACCTGCGTATGCAACAGTCCCACCTTGCCCAGCTCACCAAACCCGCCGACGACAACGCGCCGGTGGTCATCCGCACCAAAAAGGGCACCATCAAACCCCGGGGCGGCAACCAGCAGCTCTATGTCAAAGCGATACAGGCTTGCGATGTCAATTTCGGGATTGGCCCCGCCGGTACCGGCAAGACCTATCTGGCCGTAGCCTGCGCGGTGGAGGCGCTGATCGCCAATCAAGTTCAGCGTATTCTGCTGGTTCGCCCGGCGGTAGAGGCGGGTGAGAAGCTGGGCTTTCTGCCTGGCGACTTAGCGCAGAAAATCGACCCCTACCTTCGCCCACTCTACGATGCCCTTTACGAAATGCTGGGCAACGAGACCGTTACCAAACTGATTGAGCGCAACGTCATTGAGATTGCGCCACTGGCCTACATGCGCGGCCGCACCCTGAATGATTCTTTCATTATTCTCGACGAAGCTCAGAACACCACCCGGGAGCAGATGAAGATGTTCCTGACCCGTATTGGTTTTGGCTCCACGGCGGTGATTACCGGCGACGCCACCCAGGTCGACCTGCCCCGGGGCACGCCGTCGGGCCTTAAGCACGTGCTCAATGTGCTGGCCGATATCGACGGCATCAGCATGACCTACTTTCAGGCCAAGGACGTGGTGCGGCACCCCCTGGTGCAAAAAATCGTCGAAGCCTACGATCGCTTTGACGGCGAGCCGGGCTAAGCGAGCGCCATTAAACCATCATGAACCTGGAACTCGATTTGCAAATCGCCTGCGACCCACTGGGTCTGCCTGAGGCAAGGCTGTTTCGCCAATGGGCCAGCCTCGCCCTGCGAGACCACCGGGATGAAGCAGAAATGACGGTGCGATTGGTCGATGAATCGGAGAGCACCGAGCTCAACCATCGCTACCGGGGCAAGAATCGCCCCACCAATGTGCTTTCCTTCCCCGCCGACGTCCCCGAGCCTATCGACCTGCCTCTACTGGGGGACTTGATCATCTGCCGGCAAGTGGTGAGCCGGGAAGCCCAGCAACAACAAAAGGCAGAACTGGACCACTGGGCGCACCTGGTGATTCACGGTACACTCCATTTGCTCGGCTACGATCACATCGATGACCGGGATGCGCAGCAGATGGAAGCACTGGAAATAGCCTTATTGGCCGAATTGAACATCGACAACCCCTATCGCTGACAGTCATCACTGTCGACCTATCCAATATGTGTGAGGACAGCACCCAAAATCATGAGCGAAGACCGATCTAGCAACGATCCAGGCGATAAGTCCTGGATCGAGCGTATTGCCCATGCATTTTCCTCCGAACCGAAGACCCGCGAAGACCTGCTCGAGGTACTTTCGGTAGCCAAGCAAAATGAAGTGATCGACGACGATGCCATCAGCATTGTCGAGGGCGCCATGCACATCAGCGATATGCAGGCCCGGGAAATCATGATTCCGCGGCCGCAGATGGTGGTGCTAAAAGCCGATCAGCCTCTCTCTGAACTGCTGCCCATCATTATCGAGACCGGCCACTCCCGCTACCCGGTAGTGGGAGACAACCTGGACGACGTCCAGGGGATCCTCCTGTCCAAAGACTTGTTGCCGCTGCTATGGCGCAATGAAAAGTGTGAAGAGGTGGATATCCGCTCGCTACTGCGCCCCGCCACTCTGGTTCCCGAGAGCAAGCGACTCAACGTGCTGTTGCGGGACTTCCGCGAAAAGCGCAATCACATGGCGGTGGTGATCGACGAATACGGCGGCGCCGCAGGTCTGATCACCATTGAAGATATCCTCGAACAGATCGTCGGTGAAATTGAGGACGAGTACGACGAGGAAGACGATCTGCCGATCCGCAAAATCGCCGATAACGACTTTGTGGTTCAGGCCCTCACCCCCATCGATGATTTTAATGAATACTTCGACGCGGCATTTTCAGACGAAGAGTTTGATACCGTGGGCGGCTTGCTGCTGAAAGCTTTTGGCCACTTACCCAGCCGCAACGAAGTGACCCAGCTCGATCGCTTTGAATTTAAGGTGGTCAATGCCGACCATCGGCAAATTCACCTACTGAGAATGCGATCTATCGAGGGGCTCAACAGCTAAGCGGTTTTTTGCACGCTGCCAGAGCAATTCCACACAGCGCCCCGCCCGCTTAGCGGGGCTCGATGGCAGCCAGTTCCCGACCCACGACCAGTGCCGCACCCAGCAAACCCAAACCGGCCGCCAACACCCACATCAGCAGGGTATCGACAAGGCCCAGCCCCATCAGAGAAAAGTCGCTGTCGTAGAGGGATGACAAGGCCGCCACCGTACTTCTCAACCACAACAAACTGCCCTGCACCAACAGCCACCCCAGTATTCCACCCGCCAGCCCGTACCACAGCCCCATGTAGAGGAAGGGGCGACGGACAAAAGCATTGGTGCCCCCCACCAGCTTCACCACCAGAATTTCGTCGCGACGGTTTTCTATCGCCAGCTTGATGGTATTGCCCAAAATCAGCAGCACCCCTGCCCCCAGCATCGCCGCCAGGGCCAGCGTCATTTTGCGAGCCAGCTCGGTGAGTTGATTGAGGCGCTGCAGCCACGCCATATCCAGCTTGACCTGATCCGCCTCCGGCAAGGCGGACAAATCCCGCTGCAAGGCATCAACATCAGCGGCGGCATCGGAGGCCGGAGTGATGACAATCAGGCCCGGCAGGGGATTATCATCCAGTTGCTCCAGCACTTCGCCAAAACCGGAGCGCTCTCGGAACTCCTCCAGCGCAGCCTCTGCGGAAATAAACACCGCATCCTTTATATCGTCCCGGGCGGCCAGCTGATCTCGCAAGGCCTTTCCCTGACGGCTGCCAATCTCCATTTTTAAAAATACCGATACCCGGCTGGCGCCTTCCCATCCCTCGCTCACCGCGACGAGATTATTCAGCGCGACGTACAAGCCCGCCGGCAGCGCCATGGCAATCGCCAGCACCAGGCTGGTCATCGCCGAGGCGAATGGCCGGCGCAGCAAACGGCGCAAACTGTCCAGGGCAACCTGCTTGTGATGACTTCGGTAGCTCGCCAGCCGATCCTTGAGGCCAGTGCGATGCAAACGAGCGCCGGCCAGATCCCGGCGAGCCTCCTTGGCGGCGCCGCGGCTGGCAGATGGCGCCCGGGCTGAACGGCGTTTTGTGGCGCCGGCATTGCGCTTATTGGGCGACATCATCCCCCCCACCGGCAGTAACCAGTTGGCCGTTGCGCAAACTCAGTAGTCGATATGGCATGCGGGCGATCAGGGACAGATCGTGAGTGGCTATCAGCACCGTGACCCCGACCTGTTTAAATTGCTCAAACAGATGCATGATCTCTGCGGAAAGCTGGGGGTCTAGGTTACCGGTGGGCTCGTCTGCCAACAGCAAGGCAGGTTTATTGACTACCGCGCGAGCAATGCCCACTCGCTGCTGCTCACCCCCGGACAAGCTGATTGGGTTCTGCCTCTCTTTGTCCAGCAGCCCCACCTTGTCCAGCGCTGCCCGCACCCGGCGGCCGATATCCCGGTGACCATAGCCGGCGATCACCAGGGGCAAGGCCACATTGTCAAACACCGAGCGGTCAAACAGCAGCTGGTGGTTTTGAAAGACCACTCCGATACGGCGGCGCAACTCCGGAATGCGGCGAGCCGGCAGCCGCGTTAGGTTGTGGCCATTGACCACCACCTGACCCGAGGTAGCCCGCTCCATCACCATAATCAGCTTGAGCAGGGTACTCTTACCGGCACCGCTGTGACCGGTCAAAAAGCGCATGTCCCCAGCTGGCATCTGGAAGCTCAGTTGCTTTAGCGCCTCGTGGCCGCCGGGGTAACGCTTGCTGACCTGGTCGAATTCAATCATTGTGCGCGCTGCCAGCCAAACAGAGCGCCGACAAATTCATCAGCGCGGAAGGGGCGCAGGTCGAGAATCCCCTCTCCCACGCCAATAAAACGAATGGGGATACCCAACTGCTTGCTGATGGCAAACACGATCCCCCCCTTTGCAGTGCCATCTAATTTTGTCAGCGTCAGGCCGGTTACCCCTACCGCCTCCTGGAAGTGTTTGGCCTGAGCCATGGCATTTTGGCCGGTGCCGGCATCCAGCACTAACATGACTTCGTGGGGCGCATCGGGGTCGAGCTTTTTCAACACTCGCACGACCTTTTTCAACTCTTCCATCAGGTTGTCTTTATTGTGCAGGCGACCAGCGGTATCGGCGATCAGGATATCCACCCCCCTGGCCTTTGCCGCCTGCAAACCATCAAACAACACCGAGGCGCTGTCGGCGCCAGTATGTTGTGCAATAACCGGCACATCGTTGCGCTCACCCCAGACTTGCAGCTGCTCCACTGCCGCCGCACGGAAGGTATCCCCGGCCGCCAGCATCACCGAGCGGCCACCGGCCTGAAACTGCTTGGCCAATTTACCGATGGTAGTGGTTTTACCCACACCGTTCACCCCCACCATCAAAATGACATAGGGGTTCTCGCTTTCTGGTATCTGCAGTTCCTGCTCTGCGGGCTCCAACATCACCCGCAGCTCTTCTTGCAGCGCGACGTACAAGGCCTCAGGGTTGTCCAACTCATTGCGGGACATCCGCTGGGTCAAATTGCCAATGATTTCCGAGGTGGCGTCTACCCCCACATCTGCCATCAGCAGGTGGGTTTCTATCTCTTCCAGCAGCTCTTCGTCGATTTCTTTGCGACCGAGAAAGAGGTTGGCCATACCCTCGCCCAGCTGGGCGCCCGTCTTACTCAGGCCCTCTCGGAAGCGTACCAGCAGTGATGCCTGCTCCTCTGGTGACAGCTCAAGGTGCTGCCACGGTGCCACTTCCTCGTCGGCAATAAAGCCTTCCGCCGCCGCCAGCTCTTCCTCGGAGCCGACAAAGGATTCCTTCAGGCGTGCGAACAGCCCTTTTTTCTTTACTGGAGGTTCAACGCCATTGTCCTCCGGCGCATTGGAGGTATCGGAAGAGTGGTCTGTCATGAAGGGTCCAAGCGACTGGTTTTACGACTGCAACAAAAGCCGTATCCTACCATTTTCGTCACCAACTGGCACCGGATTAGACAATGCCCAAACCCTCCCGAGGCCGCCCTCGCCCACCAGGAAAACAATCCGCCGACGGCGTTGTGCGCATTATTGGCGGGCAGTGGCGGGGCCGAAAGCTTCCCTTCTACAGCGCAGAGGGCCTGCGACCCACCGGCGATCGCATTCGGGAAACGGTATTCAACTGGCTGGCCCCCTATATTGAAGGCGCTCGCTGCCTGGACCTGTTTGCCGGCTCCGGTGCACTGGGTCTCGAAGCGCTGTCCCGGGGCGCCGCGTCCTGCGACTTCATCGATAGCCAGGCTCGAAGCATTGAGCAAATCAACACCCACCTCAGCACCCTGCAATGCTCCTTGGGCTCAACCCACTGTCAACGGGCGGAGCACTTTCTCAACGCCAACCCCGCCACTTGGGATATCATTTTTCTCGACCCACCGTTTAGTCAAAACCTGCTGGAACCGACTCTTCGCCAGCTGGACGACAATACCAATGCGGCACGCTTTATTTACATCGAAGTGGATAAAAACACCCCGTATATTGCGCCTACCCAGTGGCGAGAGGTGAAACAAAAAATCAGCGGCCAGGTTCGTTACAGCCTGTGGGAAAATCCAATTGAGTAAGACCTTCTTTTAAAAAGCAGGCAAAAAAAAGCCGCCCACTGAGGAGCGGCTTTTCAACTCTAGGCCCAGCTGGTTTAGATTTCCAACTTGCGCCAGTCCATCTTCAAATCCGCAGCCCAAGATTTGATCGTTTTATCAACTTGAGGGGCACGGCTTTGTGCAACTTCACCAGTTTTGGGGTTTTTAAATTTACGCAGTGGACGCGCAGGGGATTTCTTTCTGGCCTTGGCCTTTTTCTTGGCCGGCGCCGCAGCAGCAGCCTTTTTGCTTGGACGACCAGGCTTGCGGCCGCGCTTAGCGGGCGCGGAAGAACCTTCGCTCAGAATCTCCAGCAAGCTCTCTGAAGACTGATTGTGCTTTTTCATCAAAGCTGTCAGTTCAGTAATAAACTTATATTTCTGATCGAGGGCTTTATGCTCGGCTTCAAGTTGCTTTTGAACTTTCGATATATCCATGAATATCCCTTTTGTATATGTAAATGTTCTTTTTATCTACAAGATGATTTCGTGTCTCACCACTACACACCAGCAATTAAGCGCTAGCAATAAAGCTGGGCGAATTCATCTTATAGCGACACAGCTAATAAAATTCGGCCGCAATAATACCACATGGTTTTATTATTACCACTGTAGTTAAATTTCTACAGGGAAGCTCTTATTAAAGAAATCCTTATTAAATTAAGCTTCATTGGAAACCGATACACTTCGCCCTCTACCAATACCGTAGTAAGCCAAACCATATGACTCGACAATACTGGGTTCGTATTGGTTTCTTCCATCAACAATTAGCGGATAATTCAGCGCATCTTTAATAACATCAAAATCGGGGGCCTTAAAAATATTCCACTCTGTACAAATCACCAAAGCATCGGCACCGTTTAAGGCTGCCTCTTTGGTCCCCATAAGCGACAGGTCCGCACGATTACCGTAAATACGCTGAGTCTCATTCATCGCCTCGGGATCATAGGCCTGTACGCTTGCCCCCACTTCCCATAGCGCCTCCATCAACACCCGCGATGAAGCATCTCTCATGTCGTCGGTGTTGGGTTTAAAGGACAGTCCCCACAGGGCAATTTTCTTACCTGCCAAATCACCATCAAAGTAATGGCTTAAATGTTCAAAAAGTTTGTTTTTCTGGCGGTAGTTTACCGCTTCGACACTTTTCAACAATTCCGGCTGGTAGCCGGTTTTTTCAGCGGTGCGGACCAATGCCTGTACATCTTTGGGAAAACAAGAACCACCGTATCCGCAACCCGGATAGATAAATGAATAACCGATACGAGGGTCAGAACCGATACCCTGGCGAACGTGCTCAATATCGGCCCCAAGACGTTCTGCCAAATTGGCAATTTCATTCATAAAACTAATTTTGGTGGCCAGCATACAGTTGGCAGCGTATTTGGTGAGTTCCGCGCTGCGCACATCCATCACAATAATGCGGTCGTGATTGCGGTTAAATGGCGCGTACAGCTCCCGCATTTTTTCTTCCACCGCGGCGGAGTCGGTACCGATAATAATCCGGTCCGGACGCTGACAATCAGCTACCGCGGCGCCCTCCTTGAGAAACTCGGGGTTAGACACCACATCAAAGCCCAGATCGACTCCACGCCGCGCCAGCACCTCGCGCATTTGAGCGCTGACTTTATCTGCGGTTCCTACCGGTACCGTGGATTTATCCACCACGATACGGTGCTCCTGCATGTATTCAGCAATAGTGCGAGCGACATTGAGCACATATTGCAAATCGGCGGAACCATCCTCATCGGGCGGGGTACCCACGGCAATAAACTGAATCTTGCCGTGTTCGACACCGCGTTTGGCATCGGTAGTGAAATCCAAGCGACCGGCACTGACGTTGTCCTGTACCAAAGGGGTCAAGCCAGGTTCGTAGATGGGGATTTGACCATTTTTGAGTTCTTCAACACGTTTTTCGTTTACGTCTACGCAAACCACATTGTGTCCGACGCCAGCCAGCACAGCGGCCTGCACCAGACCAACATAACCGATTCCAAATACGGTAACTTTCATTGTTACTTTAATTCCTTATAACTCGTGACTTTTCCCAGCAATCGCGGTGGAGTACTACAGACAACGTAAAAGGCCATTTATCACTCAGCAGCCGTACACTAACACCCAGCCCTTATTAACCACACCCTGGATCGCACCCAAGTAATCGCACCCAAGTAATCCAGACCCTGTAAAATGGCGCGGACTTTACCACGATTAGGCAACAAGTCTGTTACAGTGTCGATTTGCTGGAATACCTGCAATTCGCTACCATCCACTCCTATATTGTAACTGTATCGGCAGCCCATGAAACGCATTGTTTACCCCGGCACTTTTGACCCCGTAACCCGCGGCCACATTGATTTGGTAGAGCGGGCCAGCCGCCTGTTTGATGTCGTGGTCATCGCCGTGGCCAATAGCGAGAAAAAGCAGCCCATGTTCAACCTGCAGGAGCGCATGGATCTCTGTGCCGAGGCCCTGGAGCACGTCGCCAACATCGAGGTTTGCAGTTTTACCGGACTGACTGTCGAGCTGGCCCGGCAACAAAACTGCTCCTGCATCCTTCGCGGTGTACGCACTGTTGCCGATTACGAATACGAGCTGCAGTTGGCCAATATGAACCGCGCCCTGGCACCGGGGCTGGAGACCGTTTTTCTCACTCCAGGCGAATCTCTCTCCTACGTCTCCTCATCTCTGCTTAGAGAGATCGCCAGCATGGGCGGCGATGTATCACGCTTTGTCCCCGACAATGTCAGCGCCGCACTGGATGCCCGATTTGGCAAGCCCCAATAATTGCCATGGCATTATTTATTACCGATGAATGCATAAATTGCGACGTCTGCGAGCCGGTGTGCCCTAACGACGCGATTTATCAGGGCGAGGAGATTTACGAAATAGACCCCAGTCGTTGTACTGAATGCGTAGGGCATTTTGATGAGCCCCAATGCCAAGATATCTGCCCTATTGACTGCATCCCGCTGGACCCCAACCATCTGGAAACTCCCGAGGAACTACAACAAAAATACGAACAATTGATCGCCAGCGGATAGAATAAAAAGAAAGGAAGCGCTTAAAAAATAGAGACACACAGCATGGAGGTATTATGCCTAAGGACAGGCATCTACACCGCCGGCATAGCCTCGAAGCCGGACTCGAAGCCAAGCCGTATTACTACATTGTTATCCATACCCTAGGCAAGCGACCTTTACTCGACTCACTATTTACCGGTCGCTGCGTTATCAACGTCCTGAAAGATCACCACGACCGCGCCTTCACCATTGCTTTCGCAATCCTCCCAGACTGCCTGCACTGGTTAGTACTGCCTCGTGGAACAACCCCTTTGCCCCGCACCATCGCTCGAGTCAGAAGCCAATCCACTCAGCGCTATCAAGCCCTCACTGGCAGCACCAGCCCGCTCTGGCACAGAGCCTGGGATGAACGCGCTATTGGTGAAAACGAGAACATTCGAGATATTGCACTGCACATCATTACCAGCCCAAAACGCGCTGGACTAGTGTCGAGTATCGGCGATTATCCCCACTGGGACGCCGGGTTTATGGGGGAAACCCAGGCCGGGGAACTATGGCAAGGTCTGCTGAAAGATTAGGGACTGCTCACAATCTGGCAAAGCTTAGCGAATTAAGCGCGGCAGCACCCGGTCAATCACATCGCCAATATAGTCCAGAAATAAAGTACCCATACTGGACTTAAAGTGCTGTGGGTCTTTGCTGGCGATGGCCAGAACACCCTGCATGCCACCGGGGTGAATGGGGATCAAGGCTGCTGAACCAATATGATCGGCAGCACGGCCAAACAGAAAGCTCAATTCTTCACCTCGCAAGACACCGCACACACCCTTGCCGCCGCGCAGCAAACCACCGATATGGCGATCCGCCTCAGCGGCACTGACCACCCGAAGCTGTTGATTGCCCATTCGGGTCGGGTCGCCAAATAGAATCAGACTGGCGTAGTCGATGCTCTCAAAATCGGCCACCAGGCGCCGACACAGGGTATTGCTCAACTCCTCTGGCCGCTTGGCTTCCAGCAAGCCGAGAATCAAGGCCTTGCTCTGCTCGAACAACAGGTCGTTGTGCTGGGCATTGTCCAGCAGTGTACTGAGGCGATTGCGCATATCCATATTGCGCTCCCGCAACACTTCCACCTGACGCTCCAGCAAACTCACCGCCTTGCCGCTTTTGTGGGCTAACTTCAACTCGGCGAGGATATCCTCGTTGTTGAGAAAGAAGCCGGGGTGGTTGCGCAGGTAGCGTCCCACTTCTTCTTCAGAGGGGGAGTCATTTTTCTTGCTGGCGCTGTTGTTGGCAGTATCCACTGGGCGATCCTATAGTTGAATTTGACCTTCAAACACGGTGGTGGCCGGACCCGTCATAATAACCGGCTGGCCCGCTCCCGGCCAATGGATACGCAAGCTGCCTCCGGGTAGGTCGACGGTCACCGTATCGTCTAAGCGCCCCTGCACAACACCACTGACAGCAGCGGCACAGGCGCCCGTGCCACAGGCCAGAGTCTCGCCGACTCCTCGCTCAAAGACCCGCAGGCGGACGTGATCCCGATCCACGACCTGCATAAAGCCCACATTTACCCGCTGCGGAAATCGTGGATGACTTTCAATGATGGGCCCCAGGCGCTCCACCGGCGCACTGTCGACGTTGTCCACTGTCAGCACCACGTGAGGGTTGCCCATGGATACCGCACCGACTTGCCACTGTTCGCCGGCCACATCCAAGGCATAGTCAGCCGCCTGCTGATCCGCAGTAAAGGGAATACGCTTGGGGTCTAATTGGGGCTCACCCATATCCACCCGGACTTCGCGATTGTTGGCAACTTCCAGCTGGATAATACCGCCCAGGGTTTCCACTTTGATTTGCTGTTTGCCGGTGAGTCTTTTGTCCCGAACAAAACGGGCAAAGCAGCGAGCGCCGTTGCCACACTGCTCAACCTCACTGCCCTCAGCGTTGTAGATTCGATAACGGAAATCCACGTCCGGCTGAGTGGGGATCTCCACCGCCAAGACCTGGTCGCAACCGATACCAAAATGGCGATCGGCGATTTTGCGTATATGGTGGGGCTTGAGTTTGAAGCGCTGGGTGATCAAATCGATCACCACAAAATCATTACCCAGGCCGTGCATTTTCGTAAAGCGTAGCTGCATCGGATTACCTGTTGGGCGCCTCGCCGGTGGCGCGTTATCTCGATGCGAGCGTTGTTGTTATGTCAGTCAGGCGGCTGGTTTCAACAAAACCGGCCGGGCACTCACTCTGGCAACACGTGTTCGCCCCGCATCAGGTCGGCGACAGTTTCGCGCTCGCGAATCAGGTAATGCTGATCACCATCGACCATGATTTCAGCGGCGCGTCCCCGGGTATTGTAATTGGAACTCATGGTAAATCCATAGGCGCCGCAGGATGCCACCGCCAATAGATCGCCCTGCTCAATGCGCAAAGCACGATCTTTGGCGAGAAAATCACCGGTTTCACACACCGGCCCAACGATATCGTAGTGACGTTCCTCACCGTCACTGCGGGGACTCAGCGGCAGAATCTCGGTCCAGGCACCGTAGAGTGCGGGGCGAATATTGTCGTTCATGGCCGCATCCACCACCGCAAAATTTTTGTGGGGATTGAGCTTCAGATATTCCACCTCAGTCAGCAACACACCGCCATTGGCGGCGATGGAGCGACCGGGCTCAAACATGACCGTCAGCGCACGCTCTCCCAGCCCTTTACGCACCGCGGCGATGTAATCGGCGGTTGAAGGCGGCACTTCGTCTCGATAGCGCACGCCCAGGCCTCCGCCAAGATCGACGTGGTGCAGGGCAATACCATCGGCCTCCAGGCGGTCAATCAGCGCCAGCAGCCGATCCAAGGTATCGAGAAATGGCCGGGTATCTGTCAACTGGGAACCGATATGGCAGTCCACCCCCACCACCTCGATATTTACCATTTCTGCCGCCCGGGCATACACCTCCGGTGCCTTGGCAATATCAATACCGAATTTATTGTCCCGCAGACCAGTGGAAATGTAGGGGTGAGTCTGGGCGTCGACGTCCGGGTTCACGCGGATCGACACCGGCGCCTTCATGCCCATTTCGCCGGCAACACGGTTAAGGCGCTCCAGCTCAGCCTCGGACTCAACATTAAAACAGCGAATCCCCACCTCGAGGGCGCGGCGCATTTCGTCCGCCTTCTTGCCAACGCCCGAGAAGACGATCCGCTCCGGCATGCCACCGGCGGCCAGCACACGCTCCAGCTCACCCACAGACACGATATCAAAGCCCGCGCCGAGCCGAGCCAGCACGTTCAGTACCGCAATATTGGAGTTTGCCTTTACCGCATAGCAAATCAGATGATCACAGCCCTGCAGGGCGTCACTGTACTCCCGATAGCTGTGCTCGAAATGCTGCCGGGAGTACACATACAAAGGCGTTCCGTAATGCCGGGCAAGTTCACGGAGCGACAAAGATTCGGCGAACAACTCGCCTTGTTGGTAGTGGAAAGCTGTCATGATTTACTCGGTTGAATCTGGCTGAGACTGGTCCCCGACCGGCGGAGACGGATCGTTGGCAGGTGCCGACTCAGGCGGATAGATTAGCGGCCCGGTCTGCCCACAGCCTGCTGCCGTCAACCAAAAGCCGACGACGAGCGTAAGAAAGAACGAGCGCTGTTTGTTCAAAGGCCGCAACATGGGGAGCCACCAAAAAAATGATCGCGCATTATAGCGCCAGCAGCGCTGGAGCCCAAACTAGCAAATGAGCACCTATGCCCCACCACAAACTCCATTTACCTCAAAAAACCTGTCCGGTGTGCCAAAGGCCCTTCAACTGGCGAAAGAAATGGTCCAGAAACTGGCCCCAAGTGGTGTACTGCTCAGAGCGCTGCCGCCGCCAGCGCAGCGCTGAGCAAACAGGGCACGGATAACCCGGTTAGCGGTGATGGAAGCGGCGCTGATCAATGGCCGCATTGAGCATGTCTTCAAGATAGTGCTTATAGCGCCAATACACTGAGGTTTGCTGACCTGGCCCAAGACTGAGGCGGTCCAGGGTTTGGTAGGCCAAGTGCTCCGCCGCCCCTGCAAATAGTTCCTGAGCCACCCGGTCAATCAGGTCGGCACCGAAATCCTGATAGCGGAAACGTCGACCCTCACAACTGAAATCAAACAACGGCGGAGTCTCGGCCGAGTCCTGCACCATGGCCTCCAGATGTAGCGGCGCAGTGCCACCGTCGTCGAGATCGCTGGGCGGGTCCATGGCTTCGCTGTGCCAGCCCCCTTCGGCACTCAGCTCTAGCAGGTGAATCTGGTAATCGCCCTGCTGCTCAAGCCGGCTGTGATGCAAAAAGCGACTCAGCGACATTATTACCTGTTCGCGACTGTGATAAGGCATTGATGAAAACGCCAGCGAACCGCGCTCGTCACGCAAAAACACATCCACTTCCCCTTCCCGCCAGTGAACAAATAGATAGCAGTCCGCCTCCGTGCTGCGACGGATAATGCTGGCCAGCGCCGAGTCCGGCACGCAGAAACGGTCCAAAATTACTGGGCTGTATACAGATTGTCCGCGACCAAGACACTGCACTAGCTGGCTGTAATTTTGTGCCAGTACCAATTGCATTTCCTCGTGCTGGCACTGGATGATGTAAAAACCGGAATGAAGCTTGAGCAAGTAGCGAGCTTGAGTGCCGTCCGCCGGCTTAAACACTGGGATGATATCTGTCATCAGCCCGCGCAGGTGCTGCTGCAACGGGGCATCGGCGGAGTGCAGGCACAGCACTTCCACCTCCGGCGCTGGCTCACCGGGCTGGGTAGAAACCAATATCTGCTGATAGATACGCAGCAGGTCCAACAGGGCGCTGCTGCCCCGGCAGGCGTGAGACACCACCTCGCCCCAACTGTTAACCACGACCAACTCGACGCTGTATACCGGATAGTGACTGGCCTGATAGCCCAGCCCGCCACCAAGATGACTGAGGGCATCCCGGTCGACATTGGGGTAGATAAGCAACTTCTCGACCCGCTTGGGGCGGGAAAAATCAACGTGACGCTCGGCATCGGCTGCTGCCAATCCCGGCGGCAGGTGCCGACGCAGGTGGTCAGCCAACTGCTGTAGCTGGGTGTCGGTCAGGCTGTCACGGCGCCCCACCAAACGCAGCCGACTGGAAGCCGTCAGCAAGCCGTTGCAAATACACCAGCACAGCAAACCACTCAGCCGGCGATTTTCCTCAAGCACACTATCGGCATCAAAACTGTGCTGACTGCTGGCACTGACCAGCCAGCGGCGCTGTTCACCGAAACCATCCCGGTGCACATAGAGCTGGGCCTCAGAAATGTCCGGCGCAATGCCGGGATTAAGCCACTCAATTTTGTTGTGCTTGCGCTCAAAGGCGGCAAACAATTTGCGTCCCAACAGCACCATGTCCTCTGAGCGAATCAGCGCCGCACTATTGCTACTGGTGGCGAACTCCCGCAAAAAACGGTAACTGTGGGTCAGTTCGGCCACCAAAAAACGGTGTTCCTCTCTAACTCGGCGGAGCTTCCAGCGGTGGCGGGTATCCAGCCCCAGTACTGATTCCCAGGGCCATTGCCACTGGGCAATCAGGTCGGCGAGCAGATCCCGTCGCCAGGCGTGCCGGGGCCCCACCGATCCCGACAAACGCAGCTCAGTTTTAAAATAAAAGGCCCGACGCACCAACTCCAAACGGTCAAACTCACCGCGCCCCCGGAGGTAGTCTTCCAAGCGCCAATACATCAATAAATAGGGGTCTGCCTGATCGGCGCTCAGCGCCTGGTGATATACCGCTTCTTTCAACGTCAGGCTCAGTGGCGAAACCTTGGGGAACTGACTGGCGTAGGCTTCGGTGAGCAGGAGCTTGAGGATGGCCTTGTAGGGAGAAGCGATTGCCTTGTAAAGCTGCCAGATCCCCGCACCGATAAACTCGCCGGCGGGAATTCGCCCCACCCCACCGAAATCGATAGATTCGTCGGCACCGATATAGCCCTGGGTATGCAGCAGTGCCACGTATTCCCGGTAGTTGACCTCTTCTTCCGGCGGCACCAACCACCACACCGGGTAGCGCCCCGCCATCAGCAGTGCACTGCGGTAGAACTCATCCAACAATAGGTAGTGCTGGCTGGTACCCGCCGCGTCGGCGGACAAACGCTCATTCTCACCGCGGCGAAACTGGGCGCTGTCCATCAAAAAGAAATGCACATCCAGGCCCAGCTCTGCGGCCCAGCGGGCCACCCCCGCCGCCTTGTCGTGGAGCTGCTGCAGGGCGTTTGCCTCCAGACCGCTGCGGTGGCAGAGCCACACGTCCAAATCCGAACTGTCGCCGTGGCCGACACTGCCGCAGGAACCCATCAAAAAGAGGCTGCGAATCTGGTTTTCTACTGGAGCCTGAGTGGGATAGGAAAAGCCCCGGGCGATATGTTGCCGAACCCGCTCCAGGGTCTTGGCATCGGCGCGGTAATTATCGATGCCACAGGGCGCCTGCTGGCTGTGGTAACCGGGCAACATGGGATGATTGATATGAAACAGCAGCGGCAGCAGATCAAAAAACACCTGCTGCCGGGAGGGCAGCACTGAGCGCGCCCGGCGCAGGCGCTGCTGATTCAGCTCCAGAAACCGCGCGCGAATCTCCCCCATCCGCGGCACATCAATACCGCGGTCAAAGAGGGGCGATAAGCTTTCCGGCTCACTCACAGTGCCGAATCTCCCAATACAGAAGCTTTCACTCTATCGGGAATCCGCCAGCGGGTCATTGGGGAAATCCGCATTCCCAGAGCATTATCCCGGGTCGCCGGGGCGCATCCACAGATTGCCTCTTGGGTCGGCCTCGGCATACCAACCCAGCGCCACCCAACTAGTCGCCACCGCCTCACTGATTAAGGCCGGCCCCGTCACTCGCTGCCCCGCTACCAGGGTATGCCGGTGATAGCGGGGCACTTCGTTGGTACTACCCACAACCTGGCACCACTCCACCGGCTCGCCGGGGCGGTCGCCAGAGCTTGTCGGCAGCTCCTGAACCGCAGAAGGGGCACGCAACGCCAACCGCAGGGTAATCAACTGCAAAGGCAAATCCAGGCGGTGGCCATAGCGTTGCTGATGAGTCCGGTGAAAGGCCTCGGCCAGCGCAGCAATGTCATTCTGCCACGGCAAATTAAGAGGGAAGGACTGCCCCTGGTAACACACATCCACGGTAAGCGTGGCGTCGATGGCCTCACCGGCCACGCCCTCGGCGCACATCGCCAGGCGCCCCTCCCGCTCTAGTTCCGCAGCATGGCGCTGAATCTCGGCGTGGTCCAAAGTGTTGAGCGGGCGGTTTAATGTTCGGGATAACTGCCGCTCCCGGGGCGCCAGCAGCATCCCCAAAGCTGAAAATACACCGCCATGATTGGGAACCAGAATGTCACTGCACCCCAGCGCCTCGGCCAAGTCGCAGACGTGCAAGCCTCCCGCACCGCCAAAGCAACACAGGCTAAAATCGGCAGGGTCAAAGCCCCGCTGCACAGAAATCACCCGCAGCGCCCGCACCATATGTTCATTGGCGATGGCCACTATCCCCTCGGCGGCGGCCTCCACCGACATCCCTATCTCCGCCGCCAATTCGGCCACTGCGCAATGAGCAGCTTTTGCGTCCAGCGCCAACTCGCCCCCCAGGCGAGAGGAGACGGGCAGGCGGCCGAGTACCAGGTTGGCATCTGTCACTGTAGGTCGGGTGCCGCCCCGCCCATAGCAAGCGGGACCGGGGTCGGCGCCGGCAGATTCGGGCCCCACCTGCAACACGCCACCACTATCCACGTAGGCCAGAGAACCGCCGCCAGCACCGATGGTGTGCATATCCACCATCGGCACCGCCACCGGATAGGGGCCGATTTTGCCCTCTGAGGTCAGTGCGATATCGCCGTCAATCAGGGCCACATCAGAGCTGGTCCCCCCCATGTCGAAGGTCATCAAGCGGGGTCGCTCCACCCACTGCCCCAACTGTCGCGCCGCTGCCAGACCGCCAGCAGGACCGGACAACAACAAGTTCACCGCCCGCTGGCCGGCGCCGGCAGCATCAATGGTGCCCCCCGAGGACTGCATCACCGCCAGCGGCACATCGGCCAAAGCATGCTGCAAACGCTGTAAATAACTGGCCACCAAGGGGCCCAGCCAGGCATTGAGCCACGTGGCCATCCCCCGCTCATACTCTTTATATTCAGGAAGCACCGCCGAGGAGCGGGACACAAACACCGACTCCGGCATGGCCTCAGCAATGGCTCGTTCGAAGCGGTCGTCAATAAAGGAAAACAACAGGTTGATCGCCACCGCCTCCGGCTGCAACGCCTCGACCTCTCGCCGCAGAGTCTGCAAATCCGCCTGGGTCAGTGGCTCAACCTCACTGCCATCCGCCGCCAGACGCCCCCCGGTTTGTAAACACAGATCCCGGGGTACAGGCGGATGTTTAAGGGCGGGACGCAGTTGGTATAGCTGGTCCCGGGTTTGCCGCCCCAGCGTCAGCATGTCGGCAAAACCCCGGTTGCTGATAAACACGGTACGCACGCCTTTGCCCTCAAGGGCGGCATTGGTCGCCACTGTGGAACCATGCACCACCACCAGGCGCCCTGCCTGCGCCACCTGATCCAAGCCCAGGGCCGCGATCCCCTGCAGTATTGCCTGTTCGGGCTGAGCGGGAGTAGACAGACACTTGTGTAAGCGCACCTTGTCGCCCTCCACAGCGACAAAGTCGGTGAAAGTACCGCCGGTATCCACCCCAAGAAAAATCGTGGGCGGACTCGAATACGTCTGTGCGCGGGTCATAGGCTGGGTCAGATCACTGGAATTGCGGAAAAACAGAATTGCCATTGTCGCCGCTGCTCAGCACAATGTCATGCCTCCGAATACACCGAGTCTGCCACACCCGAGGAATAACCCTTGCCAGAATTGCCCGAAGTCGAAACGGTCCGCCGGGGCGTCAGCCCCCACCTGCTCGATCAAACCATCAATGCTGTCACCGTGCGGGACACCCGCCTGCGCTGGCCAGTACTGGATGACTTGCCGCAACGGCTAGCCGGGCGCACCATCCGAGGGGTGCGGCGCCGTGCCAAGTACCTGCTGCTGGAACTGGATCGAGGCCATTTGATGATTCATCTGGGCATGTCTGGTCGGTTGTATTTTGTACCGGCGGAGACCCCCGCCGGCATCCACGATCATATTGACTGGCAGCTTGGCAGCGGACGGGTGCTGCGCTACACCGACCCGCGCCGCTTCGGCGCCGTGATCTGGATCGATGCGGAGCCAAACAGCCACCCCCTGCTGGTCAAACTGGGTCCCGAGCCGCTATCGGACGACTTTAGTGGCGACTATCTCTACCAGTGTGCAAGGGGGCGCAAAATCCCGGTCAAAAGCCTGCTTATGGACGGGCATATCGTGGTGGGCGTCGGCAACATTTACGCCAATGAAGCCCTGTTTATGGCCGGCATCCGCCCGGACCGGGCCGCGGGCCGCATTAGCCGGGCCCGCTACCAGGCGCTGGTGGCGGCGTCCAAAGCGGTGCTGCAAAAAGCCATCGACCAGGGCGGCACCACACTGCGGGATTTTATCGGCGGCGACGGCAAGCCCGGCTATTTCAAGCAGGAGCTGCAGGTCTACGGCAGGGCCGGCAAGCCCTGCCCCAGCTGCGCTACCCCCCTGAAAGAAATCCGTCTGGCCCAGCGCAGCACCGTATTTTGCCCCCGCTGCCAACGCTGAGCCCCGGGCTTCAGAAATCGCCGCAAACCCACGCCCCACAACGCTTTGCGGCAATTTATTGATCTGGCGCACTTGAACTTTTGCCTATAACAGCATCTAATAGTGAGCTGGTTTAAAAACGATCTTTTTTAGGAGGATGTGCGATGAGCGGCCATCTGCAGCCCATGCAGCAGCTAGTACCAGGTGGTGACCTCTCGGCATATATTCAAGCCGTTGGCAGTATTCCGGTGCTCAGCGCCGAGCGCGAGCGCGAACTGGCGGAAGATCTCCACTATCAGGGCGACCTGGAAGCGGCCCGTCAGCTGGTTATGTCCCACCTGCGTTTTGTGGTGCACATTGCCAAAAGCTACAGCGGCTACGGCCTGCCCCAGGCCGACCTGATTCAGGAAGGCAACGTGGGCCTGATGAAAGCCGTCAAGCGCTTTGACCCCAGCAAGGGTGTGCGCCTGGTGTCTTTTGCCGTCCACTGGATCAAGGCGGAGATTCACGAGTACGTGTTGCGCAACTGGCGTATTGTCAAAGTGGCCACCACCAAGGCCCAGCGCAAATTGTTCTTCAACCTCCGCAGCGCAAAAAAACAACTGGCCTGGCTCAGCAACGACGAGGCCAAAGCGGTGGCCAACGACCTGGGTGTGGACGTCAACGAAGTGCGCCGCATGGAGGGTCGTCTGAGCTCGGTGGATGTGGGTTTTGACGCCGATGCCGACGACGAAAGTGGTGTGGTGGCGCCGGTCTACTACCTGGAAGACAAAAGCGGTGACCCTGCCGCCGTACTGGAAGCGGACAACTGGGAAGAAACCAGCCACCAAGCCCTTACTCTGGCCATGTCTGAACTGGACGAGCGCAGCCGGGACATCCTGCAAAGCCGCTGGTTGGCCGAGAGCAAGGCCACACTCCACGAACTGGCCGATCGCTACGGGGTGTCTGCCGAGCGCATTCGCCAGCTGGAGCAGGCCGCGATGAAAAAACTGCGGGCCAGTATGGAAGCCTAAGGCCTCTCTCCCCTTGCTCTGAAAGCCCCGCACACAGCGGGGCTTTTTTGTATCTGTGCGAAAACCCTAACAATCCACCAGCGGCACTGGGGTCTCAAGGCGGTTTTGACTACAATAGCCGGCTTCCCGGTGGAAACTCCTTTTTTGGCAGACCTGAGCGAGGCAGCTATGGCGTCCATCAGCCTGGTACTAACTTCAATATTTGGCTTTTTGGCGGTGGCGCTGGGCGCCTTTGGCGCCCACGGGCTTAAAGACAAACTCAGCCCGGAGATGATGGCGGTCTACCACACCGCCGTGCAGTATCACTTTTTTCATACCCTGGCCCTGCTGGGGGTCACCGTACTGCTGGCACAAGGGCTCAGCCACGGCGCCCTGAAAGCCACAGTGTGGCTGTTTACCCTGGGCATTGTGATATTTAGCGGCAGCCTCTACGCGCTGGCTATTACCGAAATCCGGGTGCTGGGCGCCATTACCCCCATCGGCGGGACATTATTTCTGATCGGCTGGCTGTGCCTGGCCGTCGCAGGATGGAAAGCACTGTGAGCGAAAACCAACAACCGCTGCGCCGTATCCGCAGCTTTGTGCTGCGTACCGGCCGCATGACTGATGGCCAGAAAAAGGCCTATGCCCGGCTGTGGCCGCAACTTGGCCTGGAACTCAGCCCAGATCTGCTGGATTACCAGCACGTATTCGGCCGCGAAGCGCCCCGGGTATTCGAGATTGGCTTTGGTATGGGGGACTCTCTGGCCGCAATGGCAGCGTCGGAACCCGACAAGGACTTTATCGGCGTCGAGGTACACAGCCCCGGCGTCGGGCGCTTGATGAGCCTGGCAGAAGATCAGGGTCTGACCAACCTGCGGGTGTTTTGCGACGATGCCGTAGAGGTACTGGAGCAACGCATCCCCGACGCCAGCCTGAGCCGTGTTCAGGTCTACTTTCCCGACCCCTGGCACAAAAAGCGCCATCACAAACGCCGACTGATCCAGCCGGCGTTTATCCAGTTATTGCGGCAAAAATTACTCCCCGGCGGCATTATCCACCTGGCCACGGATTGGGAGAACTATGCCGAACATATGATGGCGGTGATGAGCGACGCGGAGGGCTTCAGCAATATGCAGGGCCCCGGTCACTACGCGCCCCGCCCCGACTTCCGGCCCATGACCAAATTTGAGAAACGCGGCGAGCGCCTGGGCCACGGCGTGTGGGATTTATTATTCCGAAAAGACCCGTAGGGCGGACACAGTTTTGTGTCCGCCGCGTCGATCCAGCGGTCGGCACCACCACCTTGGAGAGAAAGCGGGTATATACGGCGGACATTAAAAGCTATGTCCGCCCTACGAAACCGGAAGGGGTAATCGAATACGGCGGACACAAAAACGGTGTCCGCCCTACGGTTTCATGTGTGGGGGTAACACTACCCACTCCGGCTCGTCGAATTCACCGATGGGCCGAATCTCACAACAGGGCGCCGCACTGCGAATAATCTCCGCCACCCGCTCATTGTGCTGCCCTTCCATGGCGTCTCGCTGGGCTTTGCTCTCCCAACTGGCGATGGCAATTAAACAATTGGGATCGTCCAACTTGCGGTGCAAGCGCGTGCCCCTGGCACCCGGCGCCTGCTGGATAATCTCGCTGGCCCGCACCCAGGCATCGGCATAATCCTCGGCGGTATAGCCGGGCTTGATATGTACTTCAAAGAGGTACTTCATGACGTCACCCTGCTGCCTGACACACCGATACCTTTAACAGAAGATCAGGACGGCAACAACGTTAAGGGCAATGCGATTAATCCCGGAGATACTTCAGCGCGATTACCGCAGCGGCGGTGCGATTTTCTACATTGAGCTTTCTGAATAGCTGCTCAAGGTGCTTATTCACCGTCCTGGGACTGGTCCCCAAAATAGTTCCCACCTCGCGATTGGTTTTACCCCGGGCGATCCACAACAAGACCTCGGCCTCCCGCTCGGTGAGAGGCAGCGCCGCTCGCAGCACTTCCACATCGCTGGGGCGCTCCAAATCCACCAGCTGCATCAAGTATTCATTGGGCTCAGTTTGACTGATATAACGCACTTCCAGTGGCGCGTTACCGGACTCTAGCAACAAGGGCTTTTCCTTGTTGTAGCGGGGCTCAAGAATCTGGCTCAGCTGCGCCGGCAGACTCGTTTCAATCCACTCTTGCTCCAGCCCCACATGCTCAAACAGATGATAAGCCTGGGGCGTGGCCCACAACAGCTCCCCCTTTGGCGACACCGAAATGAGGTACTGCCCAGCCGAATCCAGTGCCATTCTGGCACTGAGCGTCAGCCGAGCGTTATTGAGGTGCACCTTCATCCGGGCGATTAACTCGTCGCCGTTGACCGGTTTGGTGATGTAGTCCACGCCGCCGGCCTCAAAACCTTTGACGATACTTTCCGAATCACTGAGTCCGGTCATAAAGATTACCGGGATATGGGCCAGATCGCGGTTGTTCTTGATTTCCCGGCAGGTCTCAAAACCGTCCATCCCCGGCATGATGGCATCCATCAAAATCACATCCGGCGTAATACTGTTGGCGATAGTCAGCGCCTGATTGCCTTCCAATGCCACCAACACCGTGACATCGGCCTGCTCCAGAGTCTCATTGAGCATACCCAGCGTCTCCGGCGAATCGTCCACCACCAACACCACGTCGCGTTTACGCAGCTTATCTGTCACGCGCTTTCCCCCTCCAGCAGCCGGGTCAGGGCGCTGAATTGAAAACGATTGGCGAGCTCCCGCAGTATGCGGAACTGCTCGGCGGGAAGCGTCGCTTCCGCTTCTATATTGTCCAAGCACTGCTGCATTCCTTTGGCATATCCAATTTTAGCGAGCCGCAGCAACTCAGCCCGCTCCTCGCTGGGAATTTGAATCGAGGTACTCAGTTGAGTGGGCTGCGAAGGCTCCTGCGGCGCAGGTCGGCTCCGCCAGACTATCCCCGCATGGTCGTGAAGACTCTTCAACAAGTGATTGATTCTCACCGGCTTAAGTAAGTAGGCACTGTGAGGCGCTGCGCCAATATCGTCAGGTGGCGACTCTATAGCATTGGCAGAGATCATGATGATGCAGGCATCGGGCATCATCCCCCTCAAGCGCTTGGCCAACTGCCAGCCAGACATCCCCGGCATGGACACATCGAGCAGGTATATACCCGGCCGCTCATCGCAGATATCCAACATATCCAGACATGTTGGCCCATCTGTCGCCTGCACCATGTTAAAACCCAGCGGGCCAAGCAAGTCGCAGATCAGGCTTCGGTGCGCAGGCTCGTCGTCCACCACAAACACGGTTTTCTCTTCACCCTCGTAGCCCCAAATCTGCTGCTCCTGAACCGAGCGACTGACCAATTTATCGCTGGAGGGCAACATCAGCGATACCTTGGCATGGGTACCGCGCCCCTCTTCGCTGGACAGACTGAGATCGCCACCCATCATGTCGCACAGCAGCCGGGTAATGGTAAGCCCCAGGCCGGTACCGGCTATATGGGGTGAACCCGCTTTACGGACCCGCTCAAAGGGGTGAAAAATCCGGTCCATATCCTCGGAGGCGATGCCCTCTCCGCTATCGCGAATGTGAAATTCCGCCACCTGATTGCGGTAGCTCACGGTAAAGGTCACCGCGCCCTGGTGGGTGTACTTAATGGCATTGGACAGTAGGTTTATCAAGATCTGCCGCAAACGTTTCTCGTCTGTTCGAATGGTCTCGGGCAGAGGCGTCAAACGGTCAAAACTAAAGCCGATTCCCTTGCTGTTGGCCTGGATTTGAAACATGCCGACGATCTGATCCAACAAGGCACTCAGGTTGACATCGTTGCGACTCAAATCCAGGCGGCCAGCCTCAATTCGACTGATATCCAGCAAACCTTCGATCAAGTCTGCCAGGTGGTCGCTACTGCGGCGAATCACATTCAGGGCCTGGCGGCGGTTTTCCGGGATCGCCGGGTCCTTTTCCAACAACTGAGCGTAACCTAATATGGCATTCAGGGGAGATCGCAACTCATGGCTGATACCGGTCAAATAGCGACTCTTGGCATTGTTAGCCGCTTCAGCCGCCTCCTTGGCCTGCTGGAGCTTAAGGTCAGTCTGGATGTGGGCCTTGATTTCTGCAGTAAGCAATTCGGTCTGCCGCTCGGTCTCCTCCTGGGCCACTCGGCGGCTGTCGTGGACCAAGGCAAACATCCACGCCAACACCCCACAGACAATCAGCAAAATAAAGAAGACATTGCTTAGCGCACTGGCGGCGGCTGCCGGGTCCATGCCCTCATCGGTGGTAATCTGGATATAGACTACCCCCAGCACCCCGGCGATCATAAAACTGGTCAGTAAAAACAAGCCCAGGAAATGGCCGGTACGGGTATTGAGCACTTTTACCCAATGGCGTGGCACCAGCACCCCCAGAGCGTTAATCAATTGCTCCTGCAAACGGGAGTTTTCCTTGCACATGTCGTGACAACGACTGTCCAATGAGCAGCACAAGGAACATATCGCCCCCGAATAGGCGGGGCAGTATGTCATATCCTCGGGCTCAAAGTAGTGATAACAAATGCAGCAGCGGGCATCTTCCTTCTCGCCAAAGGAGACCGGCTCCCTGGCGATGTAGTACTTGCCCTTAGTCACCCAGGCAATCACTGGCGCGCAGATAAAGGTCGCTCCCAACGCAATAAAGGAGGACAGCGCGTGGGCAATGTCACCAAACTGTCCGGCGTGAGCCATAAAGCCCAACACCGAGGCAATAATCATCGAACCCACCCCCACCGGGTTAATGTCATAGAGATGGGCGCGCTTAAACTCCATGGTTTTGGGGCGTAGCCCCAGTGGGCGGTTAATGACCAGATCCGCCACCAGCGAACCCACCCAGGCCAGAGCAATAATGGAGTAAACGCTGAGAATGTCCTCCAGCACCCGGTAGATACCCAATTCCATCAGAGTCAGCGCAATGGCGACATTAAATACCAGCCATACCACCCGACCGGGGTGATTGTGGGTAAGCCTAGAGAAGAAGTTGGACCAGGCGATAGAACCCGCGTAGGCGTTAGTCACATTGATCTTCAGCTGCGACAACACCACAAATACCCCGCATAGCAACAGGGTTAGCTCTGGGCCGACATTCAAGTAACCAAATGCGGTGAGGTACATACGGTTTGGGTCAGAAGCCTCACTAACGGGAATCCCGTGGTTCAACGCCAGAACCGCCAGAAACGATCCGATCAATACCTTGACGACCCCGCTGATAATCCAGCCGGGGCCAGCGGCAATCATTGCCAGCCACCAACGCCGATCCGGTTTTTTCTGATGGGGCAGAAAACGCAGGAAATCGACCTGTTCGCCAATCTGGGCAATGAGCGAGAACAGTACCGCCGACGCCGCGCCGAAGGCCAATACATTGAGCCCCGGCCCCTGATCCTCGGGAACGTAGCCGCGCCACTGGGCCACCGCCCCATCGGCCTGAAAGGCAATCACCGCCAGAGGAACCAGCTGTAGCACAATCCACAATGGCTGCGTCCAGACCTGGAAGCGGCTGATTAAGGTGATGCCGTGGGTGACAAGGGGAATGACCACCACTGAGCTGATGATATAGCCAATGGAAAGGGGAATATTGAGGGTCAACTCCAGAGCCAGCGCCATAATCGCCGCCTCCAGAGCAAAGAAGATAAAAGTGAACGAGGCGTAGATCAGAGAGGTTAAGGTTGAGCCGATATAGCCGAAGCCTGCACCACGAGTGAGCAAATCGATATCAACGCCCTGTTTTGCAGCATGATAGCAAATCGGCAGACCGGTCAAGAAGATGATGGCCCCCACCACCATGACTGCCGCCACCGCATTGCTGAAGCCGTAACTCAGGGTAATGGCGCCGCCAATAGCCTCCAGAGCTAGGAAGGAAATCGCCCCCAGTGCCGTATTAGACACCCTGGCGGTAGACCAGCGCCGAGCCCGCTTGGCGGTGAAACGCAGCGCATAGTCCTCGAGGGTCTGGTTGGCTACCCAGCGGTTATAGCTACGCCGCACCCTGAAAATATGTTGCTGGGCGGGACCCGGGTCTGATGGCGCCTGTGGTTGCTGCACTGTTTTGGCTCGTTGGGTTGGGCTCTTTGGCGTTAGCTATCGCAGCGCATTATAGGCGTTAGAAAACTAGAGGGTGTAGTGCCTATTCACGCTGGCGTTTCGTCTGTGTGAGGTGCTCCATCCCTGCCCCGACCTCGGCTGCTGCGTGCTGCCCCGTCCATTCGGAGCCAATATTAACCGCATTGAATCCAGCACTACATCCAGCACTACAACCAACAGAAGCAAAAGCCGAACCACCTGAGAGCGATTATTAACATTAAGGTGCGCAGCTTAGTGCCAATGCCTATTTTAGGCCTGGCACGCTGCCACAAGTGGGTCATTGACTGGGCTGAAAACTAACCGATTGGCATCTTGGAGGGATATACGTCATCTAACGTAATGAGGGGGAGCATCCGGCGAATTTTCTTATTGATCGCAAATACCGAGACTGATACCGAACCCGTCAAACGTAGGAGACAACCTAATGCGTGATCAAAGAGAGCTTCGTCGCTGGGGGCGCCGCAAGGTACTTCAGTGCCTGGCGATGATACCGGCAGGGGCCATCCTGGCATCCCAGCTCTGCTTCGCCGAAGTGAATACTACCGGCCTTGCAGTGACCGATGATGAGGTCACTGTAGGGATTCTACACTCCCTGACTGGCACCATGGCAATCAGTGAAACCGGTGCCCAGGAAGCAGAAAAACTGGCCATCAAGCAAATCAACGAAATGGGAGGCGTGCTAGGCCGCCAAATTAAGATTATCCAAGAAGACGGTGCCAGTGACTGGCCTACCTTTGCCGAGAAAAGCCGCAAGCTGCTGGTAAAAGACAAGGTCGCGGCGGTCTTCGGCTGCTGGACTTCGGCATCCCGGAAAGCGGCACTGCCGGTTTTTGAGAAAGAAAACGGTCTGCTTTACTACCCCACCTTCTACGAAGGACTGGAACAATCCCACAACGTAATCTACACCGGCCAGGAAGCGACCCAGCAGATTCTCGACGGTCTCAACTGGGTAGCCAAAGAGAAGAAGGCAAAAACCTTCTACCTGATTGGTTCTGACTACATCTGGCCGCGAACTTCCATGAAAATCGCCCGCAAGCACATTGAAAACGTGCTGGGTGGCAAAGTCGTGGGTGAAGAGTACAAGCCTCTGGGCGATACCCAATTTGGCTCGGTCATCAACAAAATCCGCCTGAAAAAGCCCGACGTGATCTACGCCGCGGTGGTGGGTGGCTCTAACGTGGCCTGGTTTAAACAGCTCAAAGCCGCCGGCATCACCAGCGACAAGCAAACCCTGTTGACCATCTCAGTGACCGAAGACGAAGTACTGGGTATCGGTGGTGAAAACCTGGAAGGGTTCTACTCCATCATGAAGTACTTCCAAAGTCTCGACAACGAGAACAACAAGAAGTTTGTTAAGGCCTTTAAAGAGATGTGGGGCGACGACAGTGTGATCGGTGACGTGACCCAAGCTGCCTATCTCGGCCCCTGGCTGTGGAAGGCTGCAGTGGAAAAAGCCGGCTCCTTCGACGTCGACAAAGTGGTAGAAGTCTCTGAGTCTGGTGAAATCGAGCTGGATACCGCGCCTGAAGGCTACGTAAAACTGCACCCCAACCACCACTTGTGGAGCAAAGCACGCGTAGGTAAATGGAAGAAAGACGGCCAGGCTGAAGTGGTTTACACCTCTGACCTGATCGAGCCCGATCCTTTCCCCGAAGGTTACCAGTAAGCCCTCCGGCACTACGGCTGAGCACTCAGCCAAGGGGCGGACAAGGACCAGTCCGCCCACTTATTTCCGACATCGCCGGGTCAGCCAGGCCCCACGCGATACGTTCAAAAGATCAGTTAAGTACACGCGTTTTTAGAGGACGCCACCATGTTTGGATATACATACAGCGAGTTAGGTGCGATTTTCGCCATGCAGGGGTTTGCCGGCATCAGTTTGTTCAGCGTCCTCTTACTTATGGCGTTAGGACTGGCCATCATCTTTGGCCAAATGGGCGTGATCAATATGGCCCACGGTGAATTTATGGCGGCAGGGGCCTACACCACCTACCTGCTTTCAAGCCTTACCGAGAATTACTTTCCCAGTTTTATGCCGTACTACTTCGTCTTTGCCATTGTCGCCGCGTTCTTTGTCGCCGCGATACTGGGCTATATCGCCGAATTTGCGTTAATACGATTTCTCTACAAAAGACCGCTGGATACGCTGCTGGCGACCTGGGGTCTGAGCCTGATTATGCAGCAGGGTTACCGCTCCATCTTCGGTGCCCGGGAAGTTAGCCCCACTCTGCCCGACTGGCTGATGGGCTCGCTGCAACCCACCGACATGATCGACATTCCCATCAACGGCATGTTCGTACTGGGCCTGACCCTGTTCATCACCTTGGGTGTGTTCTATCTGATGTTTAAATCATCCTGGGGCTTAAAAGTACGCGCCACTACCCAAAACCGTCTGATGAGTGGTGCAGTGGGTATCAACACCAAAAACGTTGACCGCATGACCTTTGCGTTGGGCTGTGGCATCGCCGGTGTAGCCGGTGCGGCCTTTACCACCATTGCTTCAACCGGCCCCACCACGGGCACCCTGTACATTGTCGACACGTTTATGGTGGTGGTCTTTGGCGGCGCAGCCAGCCTACTGGGCACAATTGCATCGGCCTTCTCCATCGCTCAAGCACAATCCATTCTGGAGTTCTTTATCAGCGGCTCCATGGCCAAGGTATTCACCCTACTGACTCTGGTCATCATCTTGATGTTTAAGCCCGAGGGTCTATTTGCCAGCAAGGTCCGCCGCTAATCGCGGGCCTTTCTCGCGGGCCCATCCCGGGCATTGGCCGCGAACCGTTATTGGGAGAGAGATATGAACTTCTTTTACGAAAAAGTACTGGGCGGCAAAAGCGGCACCACCGCCCTGCTAATACTTTCAGCGATAATACTGGTGGTGTTTCCGCTGTTCCTTGATGCCTTTCGGCTCAATCTGGTTGCCAAATACTTAACTTATGCATTTCCAGCGATCAGCCTAGTCCTATTGTGGGGTTACGGCGGCACACTGAGTTTAGGGCAGGGTATCTTCTTTGGCCTTGGCGGCTATGCGATGGCCATGTTCCTTAAGCTGGAGGCGTCTACACCAGAGGCCACGGCCATTCAGTCCACCCCCGGTATTCCCGACTTTATGGACTGGAACCAGCTAACGGCGCTGCCGTGGTTTTGGGAGCCCTTCAACAGCCTGACCTTTACCCTGATCGCCATCCTGGTCGTACCTACCCTATTTGCCTACATCATTGGCGTAGCGATGTTTAAACGCCGGGTGGGCGGGGTGTATTTTGCCATTATCACCCAGGTTATCTCCCTGATCCTCACGGTGCTCATCGTTGGCCAGCAGGGTTATACCGGCGGCATTAACGGCATCACTGACCTGCGCACTCTGAAAGGTATGGATATCACTTCGGACACCGCCAAGCTGGTGTTCTACTACATCACCTGCTTCCTGCTTATCGCCGCCGTCATGGGGGGACGCTATATCCTCACCAGTAAGTTTGGCCGCCTGTTGCTGGCAATGCGGGATAAAGAAGACCGAGTGCGCTTCTCCGGCTATGACGTCGCCAACTTCAAAATCTTTATTTTCTGTGTCGCCGCCGCTATCTCTGCGGTCGGCGGCGCCATGTTTACCTTGGTTGTCGGCTTTATGTCGCCTTCCTTCGTCGGCATCGTGCCTTCCATTGAGATGGTTATCTTTGCCGCAGTGGGCGGTCGGATGTCGCTGATCGGCGCGGTCTACGGATGTCTACTGATCAACTTTGGTAAGACCGCCTTCTCGGAAACCTTCCCCGAGCTGTGGCTGTTCCTGATGGGCGGTCTGTTTATCGCCGTGGTGATGTTCTTCCCCAATGGCCTGGCCGGGCTGTGGGAAGACTACGGACACCTGGTCAAAAAGCGCTTCAGCTTTATCACTCGCTTCTTCGACAAGTCTCCGAATACCTTGAGCGATCAAAAACTCGAGGGCACCAGCTGATTAAGATCGACCTAAGCCGTATCAATCAGCCCAAAGCCTTCAGGAGAACATTATGAATATGAGCACCAACACCGATTTTACCCTGTCGATCGAAGATCTGACGGTGTCATTCGACGGCTTCAAGGCCGTGGACGGTTTGAATTTTTACCTGGACAAGAACGAGCTGCATGTCGTCATCGGCCCCAATGGCGCCGGCAAGACCACCGTACTGGATTTGATCTGCGGCAAGACCAAAGCCACTTCCGGCAGCATCAAGTTTATGAACAAGGAACTGACCAAACTAGCCGAGCACGAAATTGTCCGGGCCGGCGTTGGCCGCAAATTCCAAACCCCATCGATCTACGAAAACCTCTCGGTCTACGAGAATCTAGAGGTGTCCTTCCCCAGGGGCCGCGGGGTGTTTGGCTCGCTGGTTTTCCAACGGGATGACGAGGTGGATAGCAAGGTCCGGGAAATCGCCGCCGAAATCATGCTGGAGGACTTTATCGATACCGAGGCCGCCCTGCTCAGTCACGGTCAAAAACAGTGGCTGGAGATCGGCATGCTGCTGATCCAGGACCCACAACTACTGATGTTGGACGAACCCGTCGCCGGTATGAGTGTGAAGGAGCGGGAGCAAACCGCCGAGCTGCTCAACAAAATCAGTAGTGGTCGCTCGGTGCTGGTTATCGAACACGATATGGAGTTTGTCGCCCGCATCGCCCACAAAGTAACTGTACTCCACCAGGGAAAAATCCTTGCCGCCGGCCCCATGGAAGACGTTCAGAAGGATCCCAACGTTGTAGAAGTTTACCTGGGCCACTAGTTACCCGACTGGCTGCGCCACAAGGCCCAAGAATTGAGCTGCAAGAACTGAGCAGAAGGATACCCCCATGTTAAATGTCGAAAATTTAAAAGTCAGTTACGGCCAAAGCGAAGTCATCCATGGCCTTAACTTTGAAGTGCCCAAAAACCAAACTCTGGCCATTATGGGCCGCAACGGGATGGGTAAAACCACGCTGTTTAAGTCCCTGATCGGAGTTATGCCCAATTCTGGTGGCAGCATTAGCGTCGATGGCGACGATGTCACCAAGAAGGAGAGCTTCCAACGGGTGCAGAGCGGCCTTGCCTACGTGCCACAAGGGCGGATGATTTTCCCCAACCTCACCGTGCAGGAAAATATTGAGACCGGCATGAACGTCTCCAAGCTAAAACGTATTCCCGACGATATTTACGCGCTGTTCCCGGTACTGGCGGAGATGCGTAAACGCAAAGGCGGTAATTTGTCAGGGGGGCAACAGCAACAGCTCGCCATAGCGCGGGCGCTGGTCACCAATCCCAAGGTCTTGCTGTTGGATGAGCCCACCGAGGGCATCCAGCCCTCCATCATTAAAGATATCGCCAATGTTCTTAACGAAATCAAAAAGCTCCGCGACATCACCATTGTGGTCTCGGAGCAGGTGCTGAGCTTCACCATGACGGTGGCGGACCGGATTATCGTCATCGACAAGGGCAACTTTATTCACGAAAACACCCGGGACGAGGTCGATACCGACAAGATCAAAGCCTATCTCTCGGTGTAAGCCCCCTAGAACTTATCTCGATACTCGATAAACGGAGAGCACTATGCGACACGGTGATATTTCCAGCAGTGACGATACCGTCGGCGTGGCGGTGGTCAATTACAATATGCCCCGCCTGCACACCAAGGCCGAAGTCTTGAGCAATGCCCGGGACATCGCCGAAATGATCAAGGGTATGAAGGTCGGTCTGCCCGGCATGGATCTGGTGATATTCCCCGAATACAGCACCATGGGCATCATGTACGACCCGGATGAAATGATGGCCACCGCCGCCACCATTCCCGGCGAGGAGACTGACATCTTTGCCGCCGCCTGCCGGGAA
The DNA here is from genome assembly GCF_016132545.1 of Spongiibacter nanhainus. Classification (GTDB taxonomy): domain Bacteria; phylum Pseudomonadota; class Gammaproteobacteria; order Pseudomonadales; family Spongiibacteraceae; genus Spongiibacter; species Spongiibacter nanhainus. The sequence goes on along the minus strand of NZ_CP066167.1, from coordinate 758,065 downwards.
GCCAATACCTGGGGCGTGTTTTCCCTCACCGGTGAGCGCCATGAAGACCATCCCAACAAGGCGCCCTACAACACTCTGGTGCTAATCAACAATCACGGCGAGATCGTTCAGAAGTACCGCAAATGTATTCCCTGGTGTCCGATCGAAGGCTGGTATCCCGGCGACACCACCTACGTCTCCGAAGGGCCCAAGGGCCTTAAAATCAGTCTGATCATCTGTGACGACGGCAACTACCCTGAGATCTGGCGAGACTGCGCCATGAAGGGCGCCGAGCTGATTATCCGCTGCCAGGGCTATATGTACCCCGCCAAGGAACAGCAGATCATGATGGCCAAAACCATGGCCTGGGCCAACAACAGCTACGTGGCGGTCGCCAACGCCACTGGCTTTGACGGCGTGTATTCCTACTTTGGCCACTCCGCCGTAATCGGCTTTGACGGTCGCACATTGGGCGAGTGTGGCGAGGAGGATATGGGCGTACAGTATGCACAGCTTTCTGTCAGCCAGATTCGTGACGCCCGCGCCAATGACCAATCGCAGAACCATCTATTTAAACTGCTGCACCGCGGTTACTCGGGAGTCTACAACTCCGGCGATGGCGACAAAGGCATTGCCGATTGCCCCTTCGATTTTTATCGCAGCTGGGTGATGGATGCCAAAGCCACTCAGGAGCAGGTAGAGTCCATCACCCGCTCCACCATCGGTGTAGCCCAATGCCCGGTGGGCGAGCTCCCAGTGGAGGGTAAAGAGCAGGAGGCGGGCTAAATTCTCAGACCAAATGAAGCAGTACGGTGCCCTTTATTAACGACCGCCTTGCCGAGCAAGAGCGGCAAATAGCCAGCAGCCCCGACTACCGAGTCAAGGATATACGGGTCTCCCGCTTTGTCTTCGAGCCAGATGCTGTAATGGCAAAGCTGCGGTCGCGGATTGTGGGCCAGAAAACCGTGCTGGATGCCCTTGATGATATGCTGCATATCGTCAAAGCCGACATTGTCGACAGCGACCGACCGCTGGCCGTATCCCTGTTGCTGGGCCCTACCGGCACCGGCAAAACCGAAACGGTGCGCTTGCTTGCCGAAGCGATCCACGGCAGCAAAGACGCCGTCTGCCGTATCGACATGAACACCCTCTCACAATCCCACTATGCCGCCTCTCTCACCGGCGCGCCGCCTGGCTATGTGGGCAGCAAAGAAAGCCAGACCCTGCTAGATGAGTCCCTGATTAAGGGCAGCTTCAGCAAACCCGGCATTGTGCTTTTCGACGAGCTGGAGAAAGGTAGCGACGAAGTGATTCGCGCCCTGATGAATGTGCTGGAACGGGGCCGGCTGCACCTGGCCTCCGGCAATCGTCACATTGACTTCCGCAACAGCCTGCTGTTTTTGACCAGTAACGTCGGTGCCAAGCAAATACAGGAAGCCACTTATACTGACAGGCCTTGGAAGCGCGCATTGAGGGCACTGACCAGCGCAGGCCGCACTCATCGCCCCCAGGACAAGGCTCTGGACAAGGCACTTCACCAGCGCTTTGATCCCGAGTTTATCAACCGCATCGACCGTATCCTTACCTATCGACGGCTGGGGGAGGCCGAGCTGCCAGCGCTGCTGGACATCGAGCTGGAAAAATTGCGCCATCGACTGCAGAAGCGAGGTGTCGACTTGGAACTCGACGACGCCAGCCGGCGTTTTATACTGCAGCGATACGACCCCAGGTTTGGCGCCCGGGATCTGGCCCGCCGCCTCCGGAAAACCCTGGAGCCCAGCCTAGCCAAAGCCATGTTAGCCGCACCCAGTGCGACTGAGTTTTCCGTCTCTCTGACCGGCGATACCCTGACAGTGCAGCCCGCCCCATCCGTCTAGGGCCTGTTCACAACCCCGGACACAACGTCCATCAAAACGATCCTACTATGTTGAAATTATCGAGGTCATCACCACTGATTCGTCCTCCCTCGTCCTGTTGTCATTGTCCCGTTCGCAGGCCGTTTCAGTATGGCTGCTTGGCGCATTTCTGCCTTATCTACGTCAATTGACGTAAAGCCCCCGGTCGGTTGCCGAATGGTGATGCAAGCGCGGTTTTTAGATAGTAGAGCTTCAAATTCTTCCCCGCTGAGCACCGCCATGACGACGCTGCTTTGCCGGACTTTCCTCTGCTATCAGGAGAACTGTTATGGCCGAAACCATTATAAAAGTTGATCTTAGTAAGTCTGCCTACGACAACGAGATGATCCACAACCGCTGGCACCCAGACATCCCCATGGCTGCCATGGTCAAGCCCGGCGACGACTTTATCATTGAGTGTGTGGACTGGACCGGCGGGCAGATTGAGAACAACGATTCCGCTGACGACGTCCGGGACGTAGACCTGAGTAAAGTGCACTTTCTCTCGGGCCCAGTGGGGGTAGAAGGCGCCGAGCCCGGCGACTTGCTGGTGGTAGAGATACTCGATATCGGCGCCTTTGATGAAAGCCAGTGGGGTTTCAATGGTTTCTTCTCCAAGCAAAATGGCGGCGGCTTTTTGACCGAGCACTTCCCCGAAGCGCAGAAATCCATCTGGGATTTCAACGGCATGTTCACCAAATCCCGCCACGTACCCGGCGTGGAGTTTGCCGGTTTGATTCACCCGGGGCTGATCGGCTGTCTGCCCTCCAAGGAGATGCTCAATGAGTGGAACACCCGGGAAAAAGCCCTGGTGGACACCGACCCCGAGCGAGTTCCCGAACTGGCTACCCTGCCCTACGCCGACACCGCCCACATGGGTAAAATGACCGGTGACGCCGCCAAAGCGGCCGCCGCCGAAGGGGCACGTACCGTTCCGCCTCGGGAGCACGGTGGTAACTGCGATATCAAAGACTTGTCCCGGGGCTCAAAAGTATACTTCCCGGTCTACGTTAAAGACGCTGGCCTGAGTGTGGGCGACCTTCACTTTAGCCAGGGCGACGGCGAAATTACCTTCTGCGGCGCCATCGAAATGGCCGGCTGGATTCATATGCGGGTCAGCCTGGTAAAAGAAGGCATGTCCAAGTACGGCATCAAAAACCCCATCTTCAAGCCCAGCCCCATCACGCCCAAGTACGACGACTATCTGATTTTTGAAGGGATTTCGGTCGACGAGTACGGCAAGCAACACTACCTGGACGTGCACGTGGCTTACCGCCAGGCCTGTCTCAACGCCATTGAGTATCTTACCAAGTTTGGCTATACCAAAGCTCAGGCTTACGCCATTCTCGGCGTGGCGCCGGTGCAGGGACATATCAGCGGCGTGGTAGATATACCCAATGCCTGCGCCACATTGTGGTTGCCCACCGATATCTTTGAGTTCGACGTGAACCCCACTGCCGACGGCCCCACCGTCGAACTGGACGGCAGCGTCGACGTGCCACTGTCACCGGACAAGTAAGGAGTTAACAATGCCAGTCTACGACTATAAATGTCAGGAGCACGGGCTGTTCCACGAGCTGGCCAGCATGGACAGGGCGCACATGCCCTGCCCATGCCCCCAGTGCGGAAAACAGAGTGCGCGGGTGGTGATGATCCCGCCAGAGATACTGGCCATGGCGCCGGAGCGCCGCAAAGCAGAGGCCGCCAACGAGGCCTCCAGACATGCGCCCAGGCACTCCACCGTGGACAGCCGCGCAGAAGCTCAGGAACGCAAAATCTGGACCCAGCAGCACGCCTCGTGTGGCTGTAAATCCCACGGTTCACCGGAGGCAGATCGCAGCGCGCTGAGTCAAAAAGCGGTATTACTGGCGGATGGCAGCAAGATTTTTCCATCACAGCGGCCGTGGATGATTAGCCACTAAACCACGGGTCAGTCGGCGCTCACGCGTCCAAAGAGTCCATACTCCCAAGGGGAGGCTTGAAGGGCCGGGGTCACCCGCCCTTCTTTTTTTATTTCTGGTGCATATCAACCCGCAGAGTCCGCCGATGGACTCTGTGCGGGCGACAAAACCTTGATGTTAGCGATAGGTATTAAGCCTTAGGCAAGTGCTCAAGCACCCAGTCGATGACTTCGCCGTAGTTTTCTGGCAGTAGTGGTCGCAGATCGGCCAATGCGGCTTTCACCGCTGATTTTTCCGGGTGATTAATATTGATATGGCCGACTTTGCGGCCGGGACGCACGTCTTTGCCATACCAATAGCACTGGGTTGCCGGCACGGTCATCCACTGGGTGTTACGCTCAATGCCGATCACATTAATCATCACGCTCTGGCCACGGACCTCCGGTGCCTTGATAGGCAACTGCGCCACCGCCCGCAAGTGCATTTCAAATTGGCTGACGCAGGCACCGGCCTGGGTCCAGTGGCCACTGTTGTGCACTCGGGGCGCGAGCTCGTTCACCATCAGCGTGTCGCCCACCCGGAAGCACTCCATAGCCATCACGCCAACGTAGTTGGCAGCATCCAGAATCTTGCCCAGCATGGCTTCCGCCTGGGACTGCAACGCGGCGACGCGTCCCAGTGGCGCTACCGACGCCATCAAAATACCGTTGCGGTGCAGATTGAGGGTCAGCGGATAAAAAACCGTGTTGCCCTGACTGTCCCGGGCACCGATCAACGACAGCTCTTCGGTGAAGGGAATTTTTTTCTCGGCAATCGCCGCACCCAGCCAGTCGCCGGGGATTTCATCGCCCTGATCCTGGTACAGCCAGAACTGGCCTTTGCCGTCGTAGCCACCCTGGCGGCGCTTCAACAGCACGTCTTCGCCCAGTTGCTGGTGAATCGACTCGGCGTGGGCCTGCTCGTCAACGTTACACCAGGGCGCAGTGGCAATGCCCAACTCGTCCAGCATCTGCTTTTGATAGAGACGATCGGCAATGCGGTAGAGCACGTCGCGATTGAGAAATCCGGGTTGCTCCGCCAGGTGGCGGGTCATCGGGGTATCCGGCCACTGCTCTCGCTCTACGGTGACCCAGTCCTGGGGCGCGATCTCCGGCAAGGCCTCCTGCTCCGGCGGTAAGGCCGTAACTTCAACCGCCAGGGGATAGGCGGCCTGCTGCAACATGGCGCCCAATTGTCCGGCGCCCAGTACCCACACCTTTGCCATTACTGCTCTCTTGGATCGGGGTTATCGAGAACGGCCTGACTCTGGTCGAGGCGGAACTGCTCGACCTTCTCGGCGATATCGCTGTCGGTCAGACCGATGATTTGGCAGGCCAGCAAACCGGCATTGAAGGCGCCGGCGGTGCCGATGGCCAGGGTGCCCACGGCGATACCTTTCGGCATTTGCACAATGGACAGCAAACTGTCTAAACCGCTGAGAGCCTTGCTCTGTACCGGCACACCCAGCACCGGCAAGCGGGTTTTGGCGGCCACCATCCCCGGCAAATGGGCGGCGCCGCCAGCGCCGGCCACAATCACCGAAAAGCCGCGATCCACCGCCTGCTCGGCAAAGCTGATCAGCTTGTCGGGGGTGCGGTGCGCCGACACCACCTCAACATGGTAGGGCACACCCAATTGGTCCATGATTTCGGCGGCGGGACGCATGCTGTCCCAATCACTTTTCGAGCCCATAATCAGGGCCACTTTTGCCGTCATCGCTTAGCTCTCGTCGCGTGAAAACCGGCCATTATATGCGAGTCGACACGAATTCGGTAATTTTGCGGCAGATTTCTTGAGAGCCATTAAAGCCCACTTGAAATTGCCCTGGCTCACCCTTACTTACGCCACACCTATCACAGACACCTATCGAGGAGAAACACAGCACAGTAAGGAGGTTCTGACTATGTACATTGAAGCTTCGTCCCGCTATGAGGCTTTAAATGAGCATACCTTTAACCCACACACGGCACCGCATGCTTTGCACACTGGGGACCGGAATCCCGGCGGCCCTTACCCCACACGGCTGCCGCATCCCCCAGAAACACTGTTTCTGCCGCGCCGGGCGACACTGCCCCCGATCGGCTCCAGCGCCACAGGCCCGCTAAATTCCCAACAATTGCAAAACTTTGCCCGAGACGGCTTTTTATTCGAGCCGGACTTCCTGTCTGACGCCGAAGTGACCCATTTCCAGTCGGTGCTGAAGGAATTGCTGGAGACCCCGGCCTTCCGCGGGCGTGAGTTTGCCATTACCGAACCCGGCAGCAACGCCATCCGCTCGCTGTTCGGCGTGCACTTCCTCAGCGATGCCTTTATGGCCCTGGCCCGGGACGAGAGACTTGTGAGTCGCGCCGAGCAACTGCTGGGGGGCGAAAGCTATATCCACCAATCCCGGATTAATTACAAACCGGGTTTTGAGGGCAAAGGCTTTAACTGGCACTCCGACTTTGAAACCTGGCACGCCGAAGACGGCATGCCGGAAATGCGGGCGGTGAGCGCCTCTATCATTCTCACCGACAACCACGCCTTTAACGGCCCGCTGATGCTGGTGCCGGGCTCACATCAGGTGTTTGTCCCCTGCATGGGAGAGACCCCTGCCGACAACTACAAACAGTCATTGAAGAAACAGGAACTGGGCACACCCAGCCCACAGGCGCTGCAAACCCTGATAGAACGCCGCGGCATCCAGGCGCCCACCGGTCGCGCCGGGGGCTTGCTGCTGTTTGATTGCAACACCCTGCACGGCTCCAATGCCAACATGTCGCCGGACCCGCGCTCCAATGTGTTTTTTGTCTACAACCGGCGTGACAACGTGTGTCGCGAGCCCTATGCCGCGCCCCGTCGGCGCCCGGAGTTCCTGGCCCACCACCCCGACAAGGTGTGGTCACCGACCCTGTAGGCTGTGCCAGGCCTGTTCACACCCATTACATAGCCCGCTGATCGATGCGGGCTCTGAATGCGGCTTCGCTTTCCTTGCGCTCGGAATAGCGGTCGACAAAGTAGTCTTTGCTGCCCCGGGTAAGCAGGGTGAACTTCACCAGCTCTTCCATCACATCGACGATGCGGTCATAGAAGGATGAGGGCTTCATGCGGTCATCGTCGTCAAACTCCATCCAGGCCTTGGGCACCGAAGATTGATTAGGGATGGTCAGCATCCGCATCCAACGCCCCAGCACCCGCATCTGGTTTACCGCATTAAAACTCTGGGAGCCGCCGCACACCTGCATCACCGCCAGGGTTTTGCCCTGGGTGGGGCGCACCGCCCCCATCGATAGCGGAATCCAGTCAATTTGTGCCTTCATGATGCCGGTCATGGCGCCGTGGCGCTCCGGGGAACACCACACCATGCCCTCACTCCAGGTAGCCAGCCCCCGAAGCTCTTGTACCTTCGGATGGCTGTCGTCACTGTCGTCCGGCAAGGGCAAACCTGAAGGGTCAAAGGTGCGGGTCTCGGCGCCAAAATACTGCAGCAAGCGCGCCGCCTCTTCCGTTGCCAAACGACTGAAGGAGCGTTTCCGCAGCGAACCATAGAGCAGCAGAATACGGGGCTGGTGATCCTGGGGCTGATAGAGCTTGTCGATCTCGACGGGGCGAATGCAGTCCCGATCTATATTTGGCAAGTCATCCACGAGCTAGGCCTCCTCAAACCAGTGCCGGGTGCGATTGGCAAAGGCGCACAACGACAACATCACCGGCACCTCCACCAGCACCCCCACCACCGTGGCCAGTGCCGCGCCGGACTGCAGACCAAACAGGGAGATAGCCACCGCCACTGCCAACTCAAAGAAATTGGAGGTGCCAATCATGCAGGCCGGCGCAGCGATATTGTGGGGCAGCTTCAAGGCCTTGGCGCCGGCATAGGCCAGGGCAAAAATACCGTAGGTTTGCAGCAACAGCGGGATGGCGATCAGCACAATCGCCACCGGCTTAGAGAGAATGGTCTCGGCCTGAAAACCAAACAACAGCACCACCGTTGCCAACAGACCGCTCACCGAGATTGGCTTGATGCGCTCCAAAAACTGATTTAAGCGGCGGTGGTCGTTGGCCTGATCCAGCGCCGAGCGGGTCAGCACCCCGGCCACCAGCGGGATCACCACGTATAGCACGACCGACAGCAACAGGGTTTCCCAGGGTACGGCCACATCGCTGACACCCAATAAAAAGGCGGCGATGGGCGCAAAAGCAAAGATCATGATGACGTCGTTCACCGACACCTGCACCAGGGTGTAGTTGGCATCGCCTTTGGTGAGCTGGCTCCACACAAATACCATCGCCGTGCAGGGCGCCACCCCCAGCAGAATCATGCCGGCGATGTATTCGCTGGCGGTCTGCGGGTCCACCAGGTCGGCAAAGATTACCTTAAAAAACAGCCAGCCCAGGGCGGCCATGGTAAAGGGCTTGATCAACCAGTTGATCACCAGGGTGAGCACCAGTCCCTTGGGTTTCTTGCCAATATCCTTGATAGAGGAGAAATCCACCTGCACCATCATCGGGTAGATCATTAACCAGATAAACAGCGCCACTGGCAGGTTAACGTGGGCCACCTCCATGGCGGCAAAGGCTTGAAACAAGGGCGGAAACAATACCCCCAGGGTCACACCGGCAACGATGCACAACCCCACCCAGACGCTGAGATAGCGCTCAAAAAATCCCATTATTGATTCTCCTGTTGCCCAATGGTGTGGTGAATATCCCGCAGCGCGTCGGCCAATGCCGCTCCGGAAAGCTCCGCCCAATCCAGCGCCAGCAGCGCAGAGACCCTGGCCTGAATCGACTCGATAGTGCGATCAAAGGCGGCCCGCACCTCGTCCTCGCTGCCGGTGACTTTGGAGGGGTCACTCAAGCCCCAATGCACTTTCTGGCTACGCCCCATCCACAGAGGACAAGACTCGCCGGCCGCACTGTCGCACACGGTAATCGCCACATCGGGATTAAAGTCGGCAAAGTCGTCCCAGGACTGGCTGCGTAGCCCCTGGGTAGAGATGCCGTGGCGGGCCAGGGCCTCCAGGGTGCGGGGGTGAACCTCTCCCGCCGGCTGACTGCCGGCACTGGCGACCTCGACAGTACTGCCATTGGCATGCTGGCTGGCCATATGGCGGGTGATCGCTTCACAGAGAATGCTGCGGCAGCGATTGTGAGTACAGATAAACAGCAGTTTCATGACTTCGTCCTAAGGGTGACTCTAAGGCTGGTCAACACGCCGCGCAGCGCACCGGCCGGTCCGACATATTCTCCAGCCGCTTGCAGGGCTGCTCCAATAACACCGCTTGCTGCTGACAGAGGGTGTCCAGTAGGGACCGTGCCCAATCCGGCAAATCCGCTGGCAGCGAGTAGTACACCCACTGCTTGTCCCGCCGGTCGCTGAGCAGGCCGCAATTGCGTAGCTGGGCCAGATGGCGGGAAATCTTGGGTTGGCTGTCGTCCAGAGCCACCATCAACTCGCAGACACAGAGCTCTCCCTGCTGGGCGATCAGCATCATCGACAGCATCCGCGTCTCGTCGGACAGGCATTTAAAAAATTGGTTGGGCGCCATGGTTCTCGGCGCAGCAGGCGTAGACATCATCGACTTGGGGTTTTGATCGAATAGAATTGTCAGAATATATGCATATCCATATATACACAATAGATGGTTCACTACTGGCCTCACAACGCCCCCAACCCTTGTTAGCCACTCACCCCCTGATCCACAATAACTCGCTTTGCAGCTGTATTTGACGACGAGAGGGCAACATGGATTACCAGAATCTGGGTGGTACCGATATTCGCGTAAGTAAAATCTGCCTGGGCACCATGACCTGGGGTGAACAGAACACCATTGAGGAAGCCTTTGAGCAGATGGATTATGCGGTGGACTGCGGCATCAATTTTTTTGATACCGCCGAGATGTACCCCGTGCCGCCAGTTGCCAAAACCCAAGGGCTCACCGAGGTGTACATTGGCAAATGGCTGAAGGAGCGCGGCAAGCGAGACGATATCGTACTGGCCACCAAAGCCACTGGCCCGGGCAATGCCCATATCCGCGGTGGCGGCCCCCTTACCCGTGAGGGCATCCTGCAGGCCTTCGACAGTAGCCTGGAGCGCTTGCAAACCGATTACGTGGACCTCTACCAAATCCACTGGCCCAACCGCAGCACCAACTTCTTTGGCAAGCTGGGCTATACCCACAGTGAGTACAAGGATGCCGACGCCGAAATCCACGACATTCTCCGCACTCTGGCCGAGCTGGTTCAACAGGGCCGGGTGCGCAGCATCGGCATCAGCAATGAAACCCCCTGGGGCCTGATGACGTACCTGCGCCTGGCCGACAAGTACAACCTGCCTAAGGTCGTCAGCATTCAAAACCCCTACAGCCTACTCAACCGCACTTTTGAGGTGGGGCTGGCAGAGATGTCGATCCGGGAACAGGTGGGCTTGCTGGCGTATTCGCCCCTGGCCTTTGGCATGCTCAGCGGTAAATACCGCAATAATCAGCGGCCGGAGGGCGCTCGTCTGACATTGTTTGAGCGCTTTAGCCGCTACAACAAACCGGAGTCAGTGGCCGCCACTGAAGCTTACTGTCAGCTGGCCGAGCAACACGGGCTGGACCCCGCGCAGATGGCGCTGGCCTATATCAACCAGCAGCCCTTTGTGACCAGCAACATTATTGGCGCCACCGCCATGGATCAGCTCAAGAGCAATATCGCCAGCAGCGAGATGACCTTGAGTGAAGAGGTGCTAAAAGGGATTGAGGCCATTCACCAGCAACATCCCAACCCAGCGCCCTAAGCGAACCGAGCCGCGACCAATTGCTATTAATTCGGCAAGCCTTTAGCCGAATTAATATGCGGCACATGGACAGGTTTTTGCTCCTGCAAAACCTGCATTCCCTACATCCATGTAGGTTACGTGTCGCCGCAGGCTGCAAGCCTGCGCGAGCCCCTAAAAATCAAGGGATTTCGCAAATTCCGCCGGTTTTTAGGGGCGACAATCAAATAGTGATGGATTCAACTATTTGATTGCCAGGTTAATAGCCCCTGCGCGGTGGCACTGAATAGGTGCCCACCACGTGGGCGACCGGCTCATCCATGCCCTCTGAATACAGCGAGACCTCGCCGATAATAAGCACCTTGCCCACCTTGATCAGCTGGCACTCGGCAATGACATCCCGGTCGGCGGCGGGCTTGCGCAGAAAATTGATATTGAGGTTGGTGGTCACCGCCAGGGCCACCAGGCCAATTTCACCGAGAATAGCGGCGTAAAGCGCCGCGTCGGCCACCGCCATCAGGGTCGGCCCCGACACCGTGCCGCCGGGGCGCAAATGGCGGTGATCTATCGCTTTGCGCAGCGTCGCTGACTTATTGCCCACCGCGTCCACAATAATATCGGCCTGGGGGAACTCCTCGGCAAAAAATGTGGATAGTTGTTCTTTGCTTACCTTTGTCGCAGTCATCGAAGGTTTATTCTCTTAAGGACTGTCACTTTCGTGTGGTTTCGCGGTGGCATTCAGATCGGCCTGGAGTACCGCAATACGGTAGCTGACAAACACCTCGCCCTGCCATTCACTGCGGGTCACCGATGTGGCCATCTTTCGCAAAAACCGATACTCGGGCCGGGACGCTAACAAGTGGATATTAACGAAGTGATGGCCAAACTCCTGCGCCCACTCCATCATCGTCTTATAGACCTTGAGGCCAATGCCCCAATAGTCCGCATCCAACACCACTGCCAGTTCGTAGCCGTCGGCATCCGGCTGAATGCCACACCAGCCCGCCAACTCGCCATCCGTACACACCGCCCGCAAGCGGCACCCGGGCATTGAATCGATCGACAGCTTCTCCGACACCCACTGGACCGCGGCAGGCTCATCAAACTGTTGATGTTGAACCAGGTGGCGCCGGACTTTGGCGCGGTTAAGCAGGGCTAAAAAAGCCCTGGGCTCAAGGGCATCAAAGCCAAGGTATTCAATTTCTGACATCAATACGCCTGCAGGCAGTCATGATCACCGCCCGAGCCATGAGCCGGACAGTCAGGCGCGGGCCCGGCAAGCCTGCCGCTATAGATATGTGGTAACACCGTGATCAGCCAGCACCTCAATGACCTTGGGGATATCCGGCGGCCCCGGCGGCACCTCCCGATCCAGAGCGGTAAACATTTTCACTGCCTGACTGCCCTTACCGGTCATTTCCAACATCTCGCCCCCGTCAGGACCGTAGCTAAATGCGTGTACCGTCCCCGCCGGCACATGTACCAGGGTGCCCGCAGAGCAGGCGGTGGCCTCGCCATTGCAATTGAACACCACCACACCCTTGGTGACGTAGAATGACTCATCCCAGTCGTGGCTGTGGGGAGGCGGCCCCATCCCCGCCTGGCCGGATTGCAGGGTGACCTGCAAATCCTGCATCGCCTCGGCACTGCCCAGCACTGCCACCTTTGTTCCCACCACATTCAACGCGTCTTGACGCTGTTCCGGGCTAAGCACAAATGCATTGTTGTTCACAGAGAGTTACTCCATAGGCAAGGAGTCGCTAAAGATAGCAGGTCATGGCTCCCTTACCCAAACCCTCGTGGGCTAATCATCCGCATGCCCTCCCCACAGAAACATGCTCGATTGCTTATTGAGAATCTGCAGTTGATACGCTGTGGTGCACGCTGATTCGGTGTAGCCATAGCACACATGCAAGGGTAGAAGATGTTCTTCCCGGGGGTGACTGTAGCGAGCCGAAGGTGCGGACTCCCACTCTAGCAAACGCCGCTCTCGCTCAGCTTCACTCAGCCCGCTTTTACCACAAGTGTCCTGCAACCAATGATCAAATGCCTGATTGGCGGACCGAGTGGCGTCGGTTTCCGGTGCAAAAAACGCCTGCATATTGTGAAAGGAAAACCCCGAACCAATCAGCAAGATCGAGGGATCATTCAAACCCTGTAATGCCCGGCCCATGGCGATATGTTGGGCAGGATCCAGGCTCTCAACCAAGGACAACTGCACACAGGGGATATCGGCCTGGGGATACATAATTTTCAGGGGAACAAACAGACCGTGATCGAAGCCCCGCTCATCATCCAGGCTGACATCAATGTCTGTAGCCCGCAGCTGCTTGGCAATACGCTGGGTCAAAGCGGGGTGGCCCGCACAGGGGTAGGTAATGTCGTAGGACTCGGGTGGAAAGCCATAATAGTCGTAGATCAGCTCAGGCTGGGCCCCAGCCGTCAGAGTAGGCTTTGCTGCCTCCCAGTGGGCGCTGACCACGACAATGGCCGAAGGCCGCGGGATACTGGCGGCAATACGCTGCAAACAGCTCACCATTTCTGAGTGGGCGCCATCTCCCAGCAGAGGCAGTGGGCCGCCACCGTGGGATAAAAACAGTGCAACTCGCGGCTTCTGCATAATCGGATCTCCATGGTGACAGGCGGTATTACGATAGCAGATACCATCACCTTGTGGTGAAGGCAATCTCCCGCCGACACCACTGGCCAACTCACCTCAGGCGTTGGCCTTTTTTACAAATTCCGACTTCAGCATCATTTCACCGACCTTCTCGACTCGACAATCAATATTGTGATCGCCCTCAACGATACGATTGATTTTCACCTTAGTACCAATTTTCAACACACTTGAACTGCCTTTCACCTTCAGGTCCTTGATCAGGGTGGCGTTATCCCCCTCAAACAGGTCGTTACCATTGGCATCCTTCACAACGGCGACCTCGTCAGCCGAGTCACCAGCGGGGTTCCATTCATGGCCACATTCGGGGCAGACCAGCATATCGCGGTCTTCATAGGCGAAAACGGACTGACACTGAGGACAGGGAGGTAAATCACTCATGGCTTGCTCCTTAGCAAGAAGTTATATAAAAACGGTAAATTCGCTGGCACCAATACACTGGATAAGCTGAGTCAGCGCATTCAAGTCTGCCATCGCGATCGGCTCATCGTCGTTGTCGGCCAGAATGTAGGATTTGTTATCGCGGTTGCGCAGCATCACAAACCACTGCTGTAAATCGGAGGGATTCCCCCTCACCTGTACCTCGACCCACTCTCCCTGTTTGCCCAGCAACACCGCCTCATCCAGTTTCACGTGGTTCGCCTCCGTGGCACACATCGCCAACTGCCTCATCCAAACTGGAATACGATCAGTCCAGAGGACTCGTGCCGTGGCCCCGGGCCTTGGCGAGTGTTTTCAGCGGCTGAAACTGCCAGGCCGAAAACCGGATAGCGATATCGTGCTGCTGACACTGGGATATCAGCCGCTCAATAGCAGAGAGGCCACCGGCATCCAGGTAGGCACTGTAGCGCATATGCAGGATCAGCCCGTCGACATCGCGGGTGCGCTGTGACAACTCGCCAAAAATCCGCTCGGCGGCGGCAAAAAACAGCGGGCCGTTAATTTTAAACACCCGCCAGCCGGCGGGTAGTTTCTGATGGACAAAATCGCGATTATCGGTCACCTCCACCACGTGGGTGAGCTCCGCCAGCTCCCGCATAAACAGTATCGACGCCAGCAGAATCCCCGCCGTAATGGCGATGACCATATCAAAAAACACCGTCAGACCAAGGCAGGTCAGCCACACTAACACATCGCTTGAGGGCGACTTTTTCACCAACTTGACCGACTTGTGAGCCTCACTCATATTCCAGGCCACCACCATCAACAAAGCGGCCATAGCCGGCATTGGTACATAGGCCAGCGCCCCCGCTAACAACAGTAGCCCCATCAATACCACAACAGCGTGGGTGAGCGCCGCCAGTGGCGACACCGCGCCGACTTTGTAGTTGGTCGCCGAACGGGCAATGGCGGCGGTCGCGGTGATGCCACCAAAGAAGGGAGCGACCACATTGGCCATACCCTGCGCCAAAAGCTCACTGTTGGCGCTGTGGCGCTTGCCCGACATGCCGCCCAGCACCACCGCACACAGTAATGACTCGATGGCCCCCAACATGGCGATGGCGAAGGCCGACGGCAGCAGCTCTGAAATCAGCGATAACGATAACTCCAGCGGCTGCCCGGAAGCGTCTCCCCGCAACCACGGCCACTCGAATGTTGGCAGGTAGGGCGGGATACCCGGCGCCTCGGAGCCGTCGGCCAGCAGATAGTGAAAGCGCGAACCGATAGTGTCGACCTCCACCCCAACGCCGCCGAGGACCCAGCCCAGCAGTCCGGCCAGCACCAGCGCCGGCAAGTGTGGCGGCACCGGCGTACCCAGACGCGGCCAAAGCAACATCACTGCCAGGGTAAACACCGCCACCCCGGTACTCCCCGGGTCGAGCTGGATCAGGTTGGCGCCGATCACCACAATTTTATCGGCAAAATGGGAGGGCAGGTCGCCGACCGCCAGACCGGCAAAGTCGGGGATTTGCAGCACCGCGATGACTATCGCTATGCCGCCGGTAAACCCCAGGGTGACCGACTCGGGGATATATTCAATAAAACGCCCCAAGCGGGCGTAGGCCATGGCGATAAGGATAAAACCGGCCATGACGGAGGCCAGCAACAGCCCCGCCAAACCATGCTGTTCCGTCAAAGGATGCAAAATCACCACAAACGCCGCGGTGGGCCCGGAGATGCTGTAACGGCTGCCACCGGTCACAGCGATGATGGCGCCAGCAATAATAGCCGTGTACAAGCCGTATTGCGGTGGCACGCCACTGGCGATGGCCAGCGCCATGGCCAGCGGTATGGCAATCACCCCCACTGTCGCCCCGGCAATTAGGTCGCGCAGCAGCTGACGGCGGTCGTAACCCTCAGCCAGCGCCTCCCTCAAGGCGTAGCCTATTCGCAAAGAAAATAGATGTTTACGGTGAGGCACCGCACTCCTCCTAGCCCTATATCTCAGCAAGCACCTCGCCGTGGCACGAGTCGGCCAATTCGCGTCGGCAGCGCCAAGGTCAGCCGCCGTAGCAACCTGGCTTCCCCGCAATCGCTTTTCCTAATCGCCTTTTCCTAATCGCCTTGTCCAGCAATCCTGAGCCTTACTGAATGCACATTATATGATAATATCGTTATCATTCAATGAGGATATACACGAACCCCTTGCTTCCGACTGCCAGCAACAGGATTAACCCCATGCCGCAAACCGACCTTCTTCAAGCGCTTGAGCAATACGGTATTACCAAGCCGGATACCCTGATCTACAACCCCGATTACGACACACTGTTTGCGGAGGAAACCCGCCCTGAGTTGTCGGGCTACGAAGCGGGCCGCATCACCGAGAGCGGCGCCGTTGCCGTCGACACTGGCATCTTTACCGGCCGCTCGCCAAAAGATAAGTACTTTGTGGAGGACGATACGACCCGCGACACCCTGTGGTGGTCAGATCAGGGCAACAACGACAACAAGCCCATCAGCCCACAGGTTTGGCAATCCCTGAAGGCTGAGGTTGGCAAGCAGCTCAGTGGCAAGCGCCTGTTTGTCGTCGACCTATTCTGCGGTGCCAACCCCGCCAGCCGCCTGAAAGTACGCTTTGTTACCGAAGTTGCCTGGCAGGCTCACTTTGTAAAAAACATGTTTATTCGCCCCACCGAGGCCGAGCTAGAAGATTTTGAACCTGACTTTGTCGTCCTCAACGGCGCTAAAACCAGCAACCCCCATTGGCGGGAACAGGGACTGAATTCGGAAAACTTTGTCGCCTTTAATATGACCGAGGGCATGCAACTGATCGGCGGCACCTGGTATGGCGGCGAAATGAAGAAGGGTATGTTTTCAGTGATGAACTACCTGCTGCCGCAAAAAGGCATCGCCTCCATGCACTGCTCTGCCAATGTCGGGCAGGACGGCGACACTGCCATCTTCTTTGGCCTGTCGGGCACCGGTAAGACCACCCTCTCCACCGACCCCAAACGCGCTCTCATTGGCGACGACGAACACGGCTGGGACGACAATGGGGTGTTTAACTTCGAGGGCGGCTGCTATGCCAAGACCATCAACCTGAGCCAGGAGCAAGAACCGGAGATTTATGCGGCCATCCGGCGCGACGCCCTGCTGGAAAATGTTGCCGTCAACGACAACGGTCAGATCGACTACGCCGATGGCAGTAAAACCGAGAATACCCGAGTCTCCTACCCCATCTACCATATCGACAATATTGTTAAACCGACCTCGGTGGGCGGTCACGCCACCAAGGTCATCTTCCTGACGGCGGATGCCTTTGGTGTACTGCCACCTGTTGCCCGACTCAGCGAGAAACAAGCACGCTACTACTTTCTCTCCGGTTACACCTCCAAACTGGCGGGCACCGAGCGCGGCATTACCGAGCCCACCCCGACGTTTTCGGCATGCTTTGGCGCAGCCTTTCTCAGCCTGCACCCCACCCAATACGCGCAGGTCCTCAACCAGCGCATGGCGCAGTCTGGCGCCCAAGCCTACTTGGTCAACACCGGCTGGAACGGCAGTGGCAAGCGAATCTCCATCAAAGCGACGCGACAGATTATCGACGCCATTTTGGATGGCAGTATTGAGCAGGCAGAGTTTTCGGTGCTGCCCACCTTCAATCTGGATATCCCCCTGGCCCTGGCCGGTATCGACAGCGAACTGCTCGACCCTCGACAAAGCTACTCCCAGCCCGAGCAGTGGCAAGAGAAAGCCGCCTCTCTAGCCCAGAAATTTATCGCCAACTTCGCGCAGTTTACCGACACCCCGGAGGGCGCGGATCTGGTCAGTGCCGGCCCAGTCAGCAAATCGTAAAACAAGGGCATGCCCCATACTGCATGGCGCGTTCGCTCCGCCATTGCCAGTATGGGCCTATGGCTGTGTCGACGACTGCCGGGCCACCCATTACAATCCGGCGCACACGACCTGCAAAGCCGCGCTCTGTTGCACATTAATCAGGATAAAAGTATGGAAAAACGCACAGCCAGACTGACCGTGCTAGTCGACCCCCAGAAAAAAGCCGCCTTTGAAAAGCTCTGCAATCAGGAGGACGTCACCCCGTCCCAGAAAATTCGGCAGTTTATGCGGGAATATATTGAACAGAACCTGGGGCCGGACTGGATGGAGCAGGTATTTAACAATGAAGAGAACGAGAGCTAATCGCCGCCCTCTCGCAGGCTGACCATGGCGGCAAAATGGCGAATAAGTTGCGCAGCAACGGGCGTATCGCGGACCTCAGCCAGTAGCGCCGCGACATCTTTGCCGGCCTTTTCCAACTCCTCCCGTTGACCCTCGATATAGGCCCGCATAATGTCGACGTTGTACTCGGGGTGAAACTGCACACCATAGGCCATTTCCCGAAGACGGTAGGCATGATTCGGCTCGTAGGCATTACTGGCCAGCCGGGTCGCCCCCTCGGGTAAGCGCAATACGCTCTGCCGGTGCGTGGTATGAACAGGAAACGTCTTGGGCAGATTTTCAAACAGTGGATCGCTCTCGGCCTCGGGCAACAGGGTAAGGTCAACGGTGCCGATTTCTTTACCCTTTGGGTGGTCTCCCACTTCTCCACCCGCAGCGCGACCCAGCAGCTGGTGACCATAGCAGACCCCCAATATCGGCAGATCGGTCTCCAGAGCCGCGCGTAGCCAGGCCTCTAAGGCAACGCTCCAGGGCAGGTTGTCGGTCACCATTGCGTGAGAGCCGGTAATCACCACTGCGGCGCAGTGCGCCACTGGTGGTAGGTCGTCTCCCCCCTCCACGTCGACAAGCCCAACGGCTGTGCCCGAACCTAAAGCCGCGGCCGTCCAATCGTCAAAGTCACCAAACTGCGCCTCGACAGCAGGAAAGGTGGTTCCCACTTTTAATACATATATTTTTTTCACCATTTACAGCTACTTACCTTTACCAAACCTCTCGAGCAGGTCGCTCAACACTGCGCCCCCTCACAGAGCACTCCAATATTCCAGCAAGATCGCTTTTCTGGCCATGTTTATTGAGCTGGTTCGGGTATTCTATTTGGCATATATCGTCACAAAAAAAACGCCAACCCCTCCCCAACTACACACCCTCCTGCAGAGCCGATAAATATCGACGCACCACACTTCTATTGCCTTGCTCATCCATGACCTTCATATCCTCCGACGTTTTCTGATTAACCGGCACTTCAGCTTTTGGTGAAATCAGCCACCATTCGATAATTCGTTAGAACCTGCCCCCTCACCTCTACGCGCTGTTCCTCCAATACCCTAAACCCCATACGCTCAAAGAACGGGCGCGCAGTAATGCTGACATTGGCGTAGAGGCTTGTGATACCACCCGCATCGGCAACGCGCTGCAGATGCGAGAACAGCTGGCTAGCAATACCCCGGCCCAAGTAATCTGGGTGACAGAAAAACTGATCAATATAGCCGTCAGGTTGGAGATCAGCGTAGGCACAAACTTGCCCCTCGTATTCTGCCACAAAGGGCTGATTGCACTGAATACGCTGACAGGCCGCTGCCATATCCAGGTCATGGGGTGCCCAGGCGTCTATTTGTTCCGCGCTGTAATCATGCCGGTTTATGCGACGAACGGCCTCACGGAATATCGCCACGAGCGATGCTTCCTCCCCTGGCTTCATTTTTCGAACAATCAGCTTTTCCATGCCTATGACCACACCCTCGAAAGCCCTTTTGCGCCAGCATGGTAGAAGAATTCCACGGCCCTTGCGACCAAAGGCGAATTATCACTGCGAGAAATAATGAACATCATTTTTGATGTGCAGAGCAATAGGCCATGACCTGCTAGCCTACACTGCATCCAATACGCCACAGCCCTTTATCACCAACTGGGAACGACCATGGCCCCACACGACAACGGCGCCCTCCGCATTGCCCTGGCCGGCGCCTTTAGCTTGGTCATTGCCTTGGGCATCGGTCGCTTCCTGTTTACGCCGGCCTTGCCGGACATGATTGCTAGCACCACACTCAACGCCGTCAGCGGTGGCTACCTGGCAGCAGTGAATTACGGCGGCTACCTGCTCGGCGCCATGCTTGCCATGGCGGTGCCCTCCCACCGAGCCCGCAGCGCGTTCTGGTGCGCCCTGTGGGTAAGTGCAATCACCAGCCTGCTTATGGCGCTCAGCGATACCTTTATCCCCTGGGCCATCAACCGCTTTCTGGCGGGCGTGGCCAGCGCCATCATCATGGTCAACGGCTCTGCCCTGGTACTGGGCGCCCTGCCCAATCACCTGCGTGCCCGACTTGGCAACATCCACTATGCGGGTATTGGTCTGGGCATCAGCATCGCCGCGCTCACCGTGGCGCTGATCGAATCGCTGTCCGGAAGCTACCCCGTCATGTGGTTTGCCTGCGGGGGGATTGCGCTTTTACTGATGGCCTTCCTGCGCGTTATCCCTGCACTGCCCCACGCCAGCGAACACGCCCACACCCGTACCCCTGTTAATCGCAAGGCACTGACTTTGCTGATCGCCAGCTATACCCTGGCCGGTTTCGGCTATATTACCAGCACTACCTACCTGCCAGTGATCGCTCGTCAACAACTGCCCGGCCTGGACAACGCCGCCTTCTATACTTGGCTGGCCGTTGGCCTCGCGGCCATCCCCGCCAACCTGCTGTGGGGCAGGCTGGCCAGCCATGCCGGTGAACGCAACGCGCTGATGATGGCGCTGGTGGTGCAAGCCAGTGGCGTTAGCGCTCCCGCCTGGATACCGGGTCTCTCTGGTCTGGTTGTCAGCGGCCTGCTGGTAGGAGGTACATTCACAGCCGTAGTGGCACTGAGCATGTATTGCGGCCGCCAGCTCGCCCCCCACGCCCCAAGCATGGCATTGGGCGCCCTCACCGCCTGCTATGGCGTTGGGCAGATATTGGGGCCAGTGGTCACCGCCAGAATGCTGGAAAGTAGTGGCAGTTTTGCGCCCGGCTTGCTGGGTGCCGCCATAGCGCTGGTGGGCGCTGCGCTGCTGATGTTGCCGTTAAGTCAGCGGCGGTTTTAGCGCAATGTATTGATCATATTTTAGACACACAGCTCGCCTAATTCTATGCGTTAGCTTTGATATAACCCAACGTCTGTGTTCATAGGGAGATTTGGAGCCGTACTGCGCCGGAAAAGCGGTCCGCTGCAGCCCTCAGTTAGCGGCTATTTTCCGTCACGACGACTGACTTGCAGATTACAAAACAGGTATCGAATACCAACGCCTTGTACCCACCTTCAGGAACAAACGATGACACATAATTCGTTTTCAGCCAGCCTGAAACCGCCGACTGATACGCATCCATGACTGGACGAGGTCCCTGAGCCAACTGCCCGTATGAGCCTTTGCAAAACTCAATAAACAGACCAGCGTGATATGTATTAGCGTAGCCGCTCAGTAGGCTTGGGTTCAGCTTCTTCGTTCTTCATATGAATTCGCCTCGTCGGGGTCGCAACCAATTTACCTTCACGGTACTCCTGCCCCCAACGATAAACCATCACTGGGTGGAGACCCAATATATCAGCAATCTGGAGTGTGTCTGCGTCGAGCTTTTCGGTCAGCTCGACCACTTTGATTTTGAAATCAACTGCGTATTCAATGACGCGTTCTTTGCTGTGAATCTTTGCCATACTTGCCTACCTCCAGGTTGAGATAGGCGTCTACTACTTGGGGGGGAGATTCCGCAGTGGAAAACGGGTCGCTTGCCTGTACTTGTTATGCGCTGCTATACTCACGTACATATTATTGTACATGTACAGGAAAAGACAATGGACAGTATAAGCTATACCGCCGCCAGGAGCAACTTGGCGAAAACTATGGAGCAGGTCTGTAACGACCATGCGCCCATTGCTATTACCCGCAAGGGCGAAGGTGCCGTTGTGATGATTTCTATGGACGACTACCAAGCCTTGGAAGAAACGGCATATCTGCTTCGGAGCCCCAAAAATACCCGACGCCTGATCGAGTCTATTGCCGAGCTTGAGGACGGCAAAGGCCAAGAAAAGGAATTGATTGAGTGAAGTTAATTTTTGCAGAGAAGGCATGGGAGGATTACCTGTACTGGCAAAAAACGGACAAACAGACACTGAAACGTATTAATACCCTTATCAAGGAAATCAAACGAGAACCATTCGAAGGCATTGGAAAGCCAGAGCCGCTCAAACATGCCCTTTCGGGGTATTGGTCTCGAAGGATTAACGATGAGCACCGAATGGTTTATAAAATTCATCAAGATTCCCTGCTTATTGCCCAACTTCGCTACCACTACTGACCTGGCGCATAACAGCCTGATAATGAGGTCTCCGTCCTCATAATAATTATTATCGTGAAGTCACGACAATTGATCGCCACTTAATGCCCCGCCTATAACGCATTGAAATAAAAGGCAAAAGACCCCCCAGCACATGGAACACGACAGAGACTTGTACCCACGCGTTCAAGCAGGGCGCGCGTTATGCGCAGCCGATTGAGCGGGATACTACACGGGTAGCGAGTTAAGTCAGAGTCGCTTACTTCAGCAAGCTCAGATCGACCTGCTTATCGGCGTGGTAGGAGGAGCGCACCATCGGTCCGCTGGCCACGCTCTTAAAGCCCAACTCTTTGGCGATGCGGCCAAACTCGTCGAACTCTTCCGGGGTGACAAAGCGATCAACCGGCAGATGGTCGCGGCTGGGCTGGAGGTATTGGCCCATGGTAATCATGTCGATGTCGTGGGCCCGCATGTCTTTCATCACCTGGATGAGTTCGTCGGCGGTTTCGCCCAGACCCAACATCAAGCCGGATTTGGTCAGCACGTCGGGGCGACGGGCTTTGTAGTTTTTAAGCAGGTCCAGGGACCACTGGTAGTCCGAGCCGGGGCGAATCTTTTTGTAGAGGCTGGGCACGGATTCCAGGTTGTGGTTGAAAACATCCGGCGGTTCCTGCTCAAGGATGTCCAGGGCTATGTCCATACGTCCGCGGAAGTCGGGCACCAGCACTTCCACTCGGATGCCAGGTGTGCGGGCGCGGGTTTCGCGGATGCAATCGGCAAAGTGCTGGGCGCCGCCGTCTTTGAGGTCATCCCGGTCTACCGAGGTAATCACCACGTACTTAAGCTGGAGTTCGCCAATGGCTTCAGCCAGCTCGATGGGCTCATTTTCGTCCAAGGCGTTAGGGCGGCCATGGGCCACATCACAGAAGGGGCAGCGACGGGTACAAATTTCACCCATGATCATAAAGGTGGCGGTACCACCGCTGAAGCACTCACCCAGGTTAGGGCAGGCGGCCTCTTCACACACGGACGCCAATTTGTGCTTGCGCAGGATGCTTTTAATGCGGCTAATTTCTGGGCTGGCGGGCAGTTTGGCGCGAATCCATTTAGGCTTGGCAGGCAGCTCTACGGTCGGGATCACCTTGACGGGAATCCGCGCTACTTTGTCGGCACCGCGCAGCTTCTCGCCCTGTACAACTTTTTTGGGCTTGGGTTTAGCGGTGTTATTTTCTGCCGTGCTCATGCTGTTTGCTCCCTGCCGGGCAATGCATCACTAAAATCCCGGCAATCTGTATAGCGCAACCGCTCAGCTAAAATGTGTGCCAGCTGATCGGTTAATTGGACCAACGATGGTACAGGATCGGCCCCTTGCTGGCGAATATCGGTCACCGCCATACCCACGTGACCACAGGGGTTGATGCGCTGGAATACGCTCAGATCCATGTCGGTGTTCAGGCTCAGACCATGGAAGGTGCAACCCTTGCTGACCCGCAGGCCGATCTGGGCGATTTTGGCGCCATTCTCTACATACACCCCCGGCGCATCGGCGCGGGGATGCGCGGGAATGCCCAGCGTCGCCAGCACCTCGACGATGCTCTCTTCGATAGTGGTGACCAGATCGCGGATGCCGATCCCCCGGCGACGCAGGTCGATGAGAATATAGCCCACCAGTTGGCCGGGGCCGTGGTAGGTGACCTGACCGCCCCGATCCACTTGCACCACCGGGATATCCCCCGGCATCAGGATGTGCTCAGCCTTGCCGGCCTGGCCCTGGGTAAACACCGCGTCGTGCTCCAAAAACCACAGCTCGTCGCGGCTGCTGTCATCGCGCCCGGCCGTGTAGGCCTGCATGGCGTGCCACACCGGCTCGTAGGCCTGGCGACCCAGGCGGCGGACCCAGAGGGTATCAGAGGAATTGGGTGTGGAAGTGGGGGCGGATTCAGACAAGGTCGTGCTGCTCTCGATTAGGCTATATCGGGTTCTTTAAAGAACCATCTTTACCACGCCGGTGGCCTTGAGGTCGGCGTGGATGTTTTTAAGCTGGGGCTCACCGGTGGCGACGATGGTGACGGTAACCGACACAAACCGCCCCTCCCGGCTGACTCGCTCGGTAATACGGGTTTCGTCGATTTCTCCAGCGTGGCGCTGCATGATGGCCACCACCTGCTCTCGCAGCTCCACACCATTCTCACCGATTACCTTGATGGGGTAATCGCAGGGGAATTCGATTTTAGGGGCATCTGGTTCGGTCATAACTTCACCCATGTTTCGGCAACCAGCTTAGGCAAACAGCCCCAGGAAGAACAACACAATGCTGTCCCACAGGCGCTTAAAGATGCTGCCGGCTTCGACGTTTTGCAGCGCCACCAGCGGCTTGCGAATCAGTTCCTCGCCATCCAGCTGTACCACCATCTCGCCGTAGACTTGGTCGGCATTTAATGGTGCGGTAAGGTTTTCATCCACCACCAGCTGCGCATCCAGCTTATCGCTTTTACCGCGGGGAATGGTCAGGTAGACCTCGTCCCGCACGCCTAAGGCCACGCTGGGGGAGGCACCCTTCCACACTTTGGCTTGGGTCAGCTCGGTGCCAGCGGCATAGAGGTGGTGGGTCTCAAAGTAGCGGAAGCCGTAGGACAGCAGTTTTTGGGTCTCCCTCTCACGGGCGGATTCGCTGGAGGCGCCCAGCACCACCGAGACCAGCCGCATGCCGTCCCGCTTGGCGGAGGTCACCAGGCAATAGCCCGCCTCTTCTGTGTGGCCGGTCTTCAAGCCGTCGACACTGGGGTCGCTCCACAGCAGGCCGTTGCGGTTGTTCTGGCGGATGCCGTTGTAGACAAATTCTTTCTCACTGTAGAGGGCGTATTCCTTGGGGAATTCGATAATCGCTTTGGACAGCAGCGCCAAATCCCGGGCCGAGGTGTAGTGATCCGGATGGGGCAGGCCGTGGGAGTTGACGAAGTGAGTGTTCTCCAGCCCCAGCATCTGGGCATGGCGGTTCATAATGTCGGCAAAGGCGGCTTCACTACCGGCAAGGTGTTCAGCAATGGCTACCGTAGAGTCATTACCCGAGGAGATCACCACCCCTTTGTGCAGATCGCCAATGGAGACCTGCTTGCCCACCTCAATCCACATCAGCGATGAGCCTTTAAAGATCGGGTTCTGGGCCCAGGCGTCTTTGCTCACGGTGACCATATCGTCGTTGGTGACCTGGCCTCGCTCCAGCTCGTAGGACAGCACATAACTGGTCATCAGTTTGGTGAGGCTGGCCGGCGGCATGCGCTCATCAGCGTTGTGCTCAATCAGCACCTTGCCACTGTTGGCATCCATCAGAATGTAGGCATTGGCGCCAATGGAGGGCGGCGCGGGGACCATGTCGGGCTGGGCCCAGGCTGTGGCAGCCAGCAGCAGGTTGGCCAACAGGCCGAAGATCAGTGTTTTTTGCATGACGGTAAAGTGTTCTCGCGATAGTGGCTCAGTGGTCGTCTTCTACTATCAGACTGGGCTCGCCGTTCCAGCTCTGCTGCAACTGACGTTTGGCGGCCTGTACAGCGGGAAAGTCGCTGAACGGACCAATGCGAACCCGGTGTAGCACCCGTTCCGGGTCGTTATTGACCGCGACTGTCACCGGCAAATCCAAGCGCTGTCGCAGTGACTGCTCCAGGTTCAGGGCCGAGGCCCGCTGGGCAAAGGCGGCTACCTGTAGGTAGTAGCGCGCCGTCGGCGCCGCCGACTGGCTATTATCCGGTTCAATGACTTCAATTTCCACCGGCGCGGTGCCCTGATCGGCAAAGCCCAGCTTAACGGCGGCGGCATAGGACAAATCGATTATGCGCTCGCTGTGGAATGGGCCCCGGTCGTTAACCCGCACAATGGCGCTGCGGTTGTTATTGAGATTGGTGACCCGCACGTAGACCGGGATCGGCAAGGTCTTGTGGGCGGCGGTCATCTCGTAAAGGCTGTAGATCTCACCGTTGGAGGTGGGCAGGCCATGAAACTTCGTGCCGTACCAGGAGGCCGTTCCCCGTTGCCGAAAGCCACGGTGATCCTCCACCAGGTGGTACTGTTTGCCGTTGACCGTGTAGGGGCTCATGTTGCCGGCCAGCTTTAGCAGCTCGTGGCGAGGCTTGGCATTGACGATCGTGCTGGGATCGAGGGTAGCAGTGGGCGCTCCGTCCTGAGTAGGTCGCTTAGCGTCCCCGGTCACTGGCTGGGTACTCTGCTGAGCACAGGCGCTCAGCAGTGTAATTAGCGCGGCAAGTAAAACACCGTGACGCGTCATTGCGCGGCAACGGTTTCACGCATGCGCTGCCCCACCAACTGGCTCAATTGATGGGCAGCCATGGCGTACATAGCACTGTGGTTGTAGCGGGTGATCACGTAAAAGTTCTTCAGGCCAATCCAGTATTCATCACCGTCGTCGCCGTCTAGCTTCATGGCGGTGGCTTTGAGTTTACCGGGCAAATCCTCGCTGGGCTTGATACCCCCCTTGGCCAACTTGGCTACCGTGGTGCGGGGCTTAAGGCCGGTGTTAAACAGGCTGTCGTCAACATTCTCTGCCAACACTGCCTTGGTGGTGACCGGGCCGCCGGGCTGCCAGCCGTGGCGGGCAAAGTAGTTGGCGACACTGCCGATAGCATCCACCGGGTTGTTGACGATATCGGCCTGGCCGTCGCCATCAAAGTCGATGGCGTAGGCGCGGTAGCTGGAGGGAATAAACTGACCATAGCCCATAGCACCGGCGTAGGAGCCTTTAAGGCTAAAGGGGTCGAACTGCTGCTCACGCACCATCAGCAAATATTCTTCCAGCTGGCCCAGGAAGAATTTGCTGCGACGGGGAAAATCAAAACCCAGGGTCGCCAGTGCATCCACCACCCGGTAACTACCCTTGTTGCGGCCGTAGCGAGTTTCCACACCGATAATGCCGACGATCATCTCTGCCGGCACACCAAATTTTTCCTCGGCACGATTCAAGGCCTCGCGGTACTCCTGCCAGAACTCCACGCCCTGCTGAATACGGGACTCCTGGATAAAAATGCGGCGGTAGCGCCCCCAGGTCATCACTGACTCAGCGGGGCGGGACATGGCGTCGAGAATGGACTGTTTGGGCTCTGCCTGCTGCAGAATATTGGTCACCCACTGCCGATCAAAGCCGTGCTCAGACACCATTTTGTCCACAAACTCGCTGGAGAGGTCGTGCTGGGTGTAATCCGCCCGTGCCGTCAGCGCCGCCAAACCCAGCACTACCACCGCCATCAGCCGGCCATAAATACCTTTAATTTTCAGAGTCTTATTCACTTTTTGCTCGCTTTTAAATATGTGTGTAACTGCCGTGGCAGCCGCGCTACTGGTGCACAAGGCGCTCGTCAGCGCGAATACTCATCAAGATGCCAAAACCCGCCAACAATGTCACCAGCGAGGTCCCCCCCTGGCTCACCAGCGGCAGCGGCACCCCCACCACCGGCAACAGTCCCGACACCATGCCCATGTTGACGAATACATAGACAAAGAAAGTCAGGATAATACTCCCGCCCAACAAGCGGCCGAAGCTATTTTTCGCCTGGGCGGCAATCCACATACCGCGTCCGATAATCAAGCCGTAGAGCAGCAGCAACAGCAACACGCCCCGTAGACCAAATTCCTCCGCTAGCACCGCGATGATAAAGTCGGTGTGACTCTCGGGCAGAAAATCCAGGTGAGACTGAGTGCCGTGCAACCAACCCTTGCCATCAAACCCGCCCGAGCCAATGGCGGTTTTGGACTGGATGATGTTCCACCCCGCCCCCAGCTTGTCACTTTCCGGGTTGAGTAAGGTTAAGATACGTTGGCGCTGGTAATCGTGGAGCACAAATTGCCACATCGGCCAGGCCGCGGCCAGAATTGACGCCGCACCGGCGAGGATGAAGGTCCAGCTTACCCCGGCCAGAAACAGCACAAACAACCCCGACATGGCAATCAGGATCGAGGTTCCCAGGTCGGGCTGCCGGGCCACCAGAAACGTGGGAATGGCGATCACCACCAAGCTAGTCAAGGTATGGCGCCAGCGCGGCGGTAAGGGGTGGGAGGAAAAATACCAGGCCATGGCCATGGGCATCACTAGCTTGGCCAGCTCCGAGGGCTGAAAGCGGAAGCCCCCCAAACTCAGCCAGCGCTGGGCTCCCTTGGCCCCTACCCCAAAGAAGGCCACCGCAATCAACAATACCACGCAACCCACATAGGCCAGCGGCGTCCAGCGCTGCAGCACGTCGGGGCGCACCTGGGCCACCAGCAACATCATTACCACCGCCACCGACATATAACGAGCCTGACGCAATACTGCCGCCGAGCTGGAGTCACTGGCGCTGTAGAGCACCGTTAAGCCCACACCGCACAACATCAGCAGCAGCACCAACATGGGAATATCGATACGCAAGCGCTGACTCAGGCCTCGATCGCTGCGAATGCCCTGCCCACCGCCGGGCATTTGCCGGACAAAATCACCGTTATTCATCGCTCACCTATTCATCACTCACGCCGGAGATCTCAGGCATAGGCGCCAAGGTATCCAACAGGAAGGCATCCATCACCTTGCGGGCCACCGGACCCGCCACACTGCCCCCGTGCTCACCGTTTTCGATCACCACCGCCACGGCAATTTCCGGATTCTCCACCGGCGCAAAGGCGACAAACAAGGCGTGGTCGCGCTTGCGCAACTCCAGGGCCTCGGCATCGTATTTTTCACCCTGGGCAATGCTGACCACCTGGGCGGTGCCGGTCTTGCCGGCTAGGCTGTATTTGAGGTCTTTGCCCAGTATGCGGGCAGTACCTCTGGCCCCCTGAATCACCCGCTCCATGGAGCGGATAACGGTTTCCCAGGCGCCTTCAGGCACATCCTCCAACTGCCCCATCAACGGCGCGTGTACTGGCGAATCGCCCACTGCCGCCAGCAAACGCGGCGCACGTAATTCACCCCGGGAGGCAATAACCGAGGTGGATACCGCAAGCTGTAGAGGCGTCACCAGCATAAAGCCCTGGCCGATGCCGACGTTGATCGTCTCACCGGGATACCAGTGGGTACCGCGATTTTCCTGTTTCCATTCTCGGGAGGGCATCAGGCCCCGCCGCTCATTGGTGTTGTCGACACCGGTGGTGGCGCCCAGGCCAAAACGCAGACCAAAGCTGTGCAGGCGGTCGATCCCGAGCTTGTAGGCCAGTTCATAAAAATACACGTCACAGGACTGCACGATGGCGTCGTCTAGGTCCACGGTGAGGCCGTGGCCGCCCCGCTTCCAGTCCCGGTAGCGATGGCTGCCGCCGGGTAGGCTGAACCAGCCGGGATCGGCGATCCGGGTGGAGGGCGTTACCACGCCATAATAAAGGCCGGCCAAGCCCCAAATGGGTTTGATGGTAGAGGCCGGTGGGTACTGCCCCTGCAGCACGCGATTATAAAGCGGCAGATCCGGGTCTTCCTGCAGGGCCCGATAGTCGGTGCCGCTGATACCGCTGACAAACAGGTTGGGATCATAGCTGGGGGTACTGACCATGGCGATAATGCCGCCGCTGCGAGGGTCAATCGCCACCACCGCGCCGCGCTTGTCCCCCAGGGCTTCGGTGGCCACTTTTTGCACCTGGGCATCCAGATGCAATCGGATGGAGCCGCCGGGAATCGGGTCGTGACTGTCCAGCACCCGGAGTATACGGCCGTGGGCATTGGTCTCCACGTTCTGATAGCCGACGGTACCGTGCAGCAAGTCCTCGTAGTATTTTTCCAGGCCGATTTTGCCAATGTAGTGGGTGCCGCTGTAGTTGACCGGGTCGATCCGCTCCTGTTCCCGTTCGCTAATCTTGCCTACGTAACCCAGCACATGGGCAAACAACTCACCGTGGGGATAGGACCGCACCAACTGCGCGTCCACCTCTACCCCCGGCACCCGGTGGCGATTGACCGCTACCCGGGCGATCTCCTCCTCACTGAGGCGGAACTTGAGCGGTACCGCCTGGTAGGGTCGCCGTCGCCGCAGGCCCTTGTAGAACTGCGCGATGTCTTCCTCACTGAGCTCTACAAACTCCTGGATAATCGCCAGAGTCTGGTCGAGGTCATCGACCCGTTCCCGCACCACCGTCAGGGTGTAACTGGGAATGTTTTCGGCCAGCAGCTCGCCGTTGCGGTCAAAAATCAGCCCCCGCTTGGGGGCAATGGGAAGCAACTGAATGCGGTTGCGATCGGACTGGGTCTTATAGATCTCGTAGTCAACGATCTGCAGTAGCGTGTAGCGGGACACCACAATGCCGGTTAGCAAAAACACAATCAGTAGCGACAGCATCAGCCGGTGGCGGTATATCAACCGCTCTCGCTGGGTGTTCTTAAGCTGCTGACGGGGTTTGGGCATAATTGCTTATCAGCGGTGATAGGGGTGATTGGCCAGAATCGACCAGGCCCGGTAGAGCTGTTCCGCCATTACCACCCGCACCAGGGGATGGGGCAGGGTCATCGCCGACAGCGACCAGCGCCGCTCCGAGGCCGCCAGGCAGTCCCGGCTGAGACCGTCGGGCCCGCCCACCAGCAAGCTGACGTTGTCACCGTCCATTTGCCAGTCTTTCAATGCTGCCGCCAAGCCTTCCGTACTCAGGGGTTTGCCGGTGACATCCAGAGCGATAATCCGGTCGCCCTTGCCCACCGCTGCCAGCATTGCCTCACCCTCTTGCTGCACGGCGCGGGCGATATCGCTGTTCTTACCCCGTTTGGCCAAAGGTAATTCTTTGATTTCAAACTGAATTTCGGGCGGCATTCGCTTGCGGTACTCGCTGACGCCGGCATCCACCCAAGCGGGCATCTTAGTACCTATGCCAATAAGGCTAACTCTCATGGCTGGCGGGCACCTGCCAGAGACGCTCCAAGTCATAGAATTGACGGGCCTCGGGCAGCATCACGTGGGCTACCACATCGCCAAAATCCACCAGGATCCAGTCACTGGACTGCTGACCTTCCAGCCCCAGGGGGCTGTAGCCCTGCTTTTTGGCCTCCACCCAGACATTGTCCGCCAACGACTTAACGTGACGGTTAGAGGTGCCACTGCACACCACCATATAGTCGGTGACGCCGCTGATATTGCGGACATCAAGCACCACGATCTCTTTGCCCTTCATGTCATCCAGCGCCTCGACAATGATGTCGCGCAGGGCGTCCGGGTTGCTGGTAGCCACGTTTTTGGCCTGTGTTGAAGCCCGTTGCTCGGGCGACTTGCTGTCAGTCACTATCGGTATAAGTCCTGTTGGTCAATGCATTCTGCCACAGCCTCAGGCACAAGGTAGCGGATCGATTTGCCTTCGGCTACCCGGCGGCGGATATCGGTGGCGGAAATGGGGAGCTGAATCAGCTCCATTACGTAAAAACCGCCGGAGGCCGCCATAGCAAACTGCGACGGGCCGGCCAGACGGCGGGGGGCCACCTCGTCGCGCACCGCGTCGTCCGCGCTCAGCGGATGGCCGGGGCGTTTCAACACCAGCAGGTGGGCGAGACTGAATAGCTCACGCCACTGTTGCCAGTGATGGAGGTTGTTAAAGGCGTCGCTGCCGATCACCACCGTCAGGGCCGGGCCGGCGCCCAGCTCCCCGCGCAACTCCCGCAGGGTATCCACAGTGTAGGACGGCTCGTCCCTGCGCAGCTCACGGGCATCCACATTTAAGCCGGGCTCCGGGGCCACCGCCGCCTCCACCATAGCCAGCCGCTGGCGGCTGTCGGCGCCGGGCGCCCCCCGCAGCGGTGGCTGATGATTGGGCAGCAGGCACAGCTCGTCGGCGGCCAGCGCTTCACGAACCTCAATGGCCGAGCGCAGATGGCCAATGTGCACCGGATCGAAGGTGCCACCAAACAGCGCGATGTGTTCCCGCTTTGCCATTACATCACCGCTTAAGTGCGAATGTGGCCGTCACCAAAGACCACCCACTTCTGAGAGGTCAGCCCTTCCAGGCCCACCGGGCCACGGGCATGAATTTTGTCGGTGGAAATACCAATCTCGGCGCCGAGGCCGTACTCAAAGCCATCGGCAAAGCGAGTGGAGGCATTGATCATCACCGAGCTGGAATCCACCTCCCGCAGAAAACGCCGGGCTTTGGTGTAGTTCTCGGTAACAATAGACT
The DNA here is from genome assembly GCF_016132545.1 of Spongiibacter nanhainus. Lineage (GTDB taxonomy): Bacteria > Pseudomonadota > Gammaproteobacteria > Pseudomonadales > Spongiibacteraceae > Spongiibacter > Spongiibacter nanhainus. The sequence continues at coordinate 726,074 of NZ_CP066167.1, read as the reverse complement.
CGGTATGGCCGGAGCTGTACTGGGCAATATGGTTCATGGCCGCATCGAGGCCTGCCACCACCCTAATAGACAGAATGGGCGCCAGGTATTCGGTGGCCCAATCTTCGTCACTGGCCTCAACGGCGCCATTCAAGACCTGCCGGGTACGGGGGCAACCCCGCAGTTCGACACCGGCCTTTTGCAGCGCCTCGGCAATGCCCGGCAGCAGTTCTTCTGCCCGGGACTCTGCTATCAGCAGGGTTTCCATGGTGTTGCAGGTGCCAAAACGCTGGGCCTTGGCGTTCACCGCAATGGCCAGCGCCTTGTCACCATCGGCGTCGTCATCGATATAGACGTGGCAAATGCCGTCCAAATGTTTGATGACGGTCACCGTGGCATCTCGGCTGATGCGCTCAATCAAGCCTTTGCCGCCCCGGGGCACCACCACATCCACGTACTCGGGCATGGTGATCAGCTCGCCCACTGCGGCGCGGTCGGTGGTTTCCAGCACCTGCACGGCAGTTTCCGGCAAACCGGCGGCCGCTAGACCCTGACGAATGCAGGTCGCCAGCGCCTGATTGGAATGAATCGCCTCACTGCCACCGCGCAAAATGGCGGCGTTGCCAGATTTGAGACACAAGCTGGCGGCCTCGATAGTCACATTGGGGCGAGACTCGTAAATGATACCCACCACACCGAGGGGTACCCGCATCTTACCCACTTGAATCCCACTGGGGCGGTATTTGAGGTCGCTGATCGCGCCCACTGGATCGGGCAGGGCCGCCACTTGTTGCAGGCCCTCAATCATGCCGTCGATACGCGCCGGCGTCAGCGCCAGCCGGTCCAACAACGCGGCGTCCAGGCCGGAGCGTTCCCCGGCAGCCAGGTCTTCAGCGTTAGCCTTGGCAATCGCCTCGCGCTGCTCGTTGATGGTCTCGGCAATAGCCAGCAGCGCGCGATTTTTAATGCCGCTCTCCGCCGCCGACAAGGTCCGTGCGGATTGGCGGGCTCGCTGCCCCAATTGCTCCATGTACTGCTTGACGTCCATCGCGCCGTCTTCCCGTTATATCTGTGAAGAAAAAGGCGCCCAGTATAACGAATTGTGGATTTGCCCACTATGGTTCTAGGGAATGGTCCTAGGGAGTGGTTCTAGGGAACGGCCACAGAGAATGGGCCTAGGGACCGGACCTAGCAAACGGACCTAGCGAACAGACCCAAGGAGAAGGGCGTCGCTGAAAACAAGGCGGCGGCTGCCGCCCGTTTATAAACTTAAAGCAGTATTACAGCAAAACCGGGGTCAAGCCGCCGACTACACTCAGCAGATCAAGCCCGCCGAGCAGATCACCTGTCAGGGTTGGCACAATTACGACCAAACCGGTATCGGTGAGAAGCGGGTTAACAATGGGCAACACTGTGGGCAGCAAGCCACCCACAACACTTACTGGGTCCAAGGTACCCAGCAGATCTCCGACCGGCAAATCCTGACCGCCCAGCAAACCAGACAGAATCGGCGCCACTTCAGTGACCAAGCCCAGCACGATGGGGATCAAGTCCAAACCACTGGGACCGAGAAGATCCAGGGACAATAGATCACCGCCCAACAGGCCGCCACCGAGCAAGTCACCACCCAGCAAGTCGCCAACCAGTGGCAGACCACCGCCACCAAGCCCATCCAAAGGCACAATGGCCAGCAGATCACCGCCTAACAGGTCGCCACCCAACAGGTCACCGACAACGGGTAAGCCGCCACCGCTCAGTCCATCCAAAGGAACGATGGCCAACAAATCACCACCGAGCAAGTCACCCACTACGGGGATACCGCCTCCCAACAAATCCCCACCTAACAAGTCTCCGCCGAGCAGATCGCCGACGATAGGTAGGCCCGGTGCCGCGTGGGCCGTACTACCAAAGCCAAATAGGGTACTGAGGCAAAACGCCATTACTCTCAGGGTTTTCATTTCGTAACTCCTAAATCCAAGGTTTTTAATTAACTGCCACGGAGATGTGTTGTTATGTTTTGATCTCTTCTGCAACTCGGTTATGAGCAAGGGAAGTGCCATTCCAATATGGTCTTTTATTTTCAGAAGCTTTTTGTGACGCAGCTCACAATCACTGTATTGACAGTAAGGATTTTTAATCGATGACTAACGTAGAGTTGTCAGCAGTTGGCGGAATAAGCCAACAATTCAACGCATTTCCAGACCATCGTTTCTGCAAACACCCTTCGACTCCACAGCGGTAGTAACGCGCGCGACATCACCGCCCTGAGCGGAATCGCACTAACAATGGGCGTCGCAGCTAAGTTTAGGTGTGATTAAACGGAAGATCATGGCGCACAACGCACCACGGCGAGTCAAGGTTGGCAGGGCTACATTGGAGTAGATCTTACAAGACGTTTACGACGCGAGGATTTCCACCAGGTCGTTAAGCATGTCCAGGCGGTGCCGGGGGTCTTCGGTCTGCAGCATGCCATACACCTCTTTTTGAGGCAGGGGAAGCAACTGCGCGAGGCGAAATACCAAATCGCCAATGCCGGAAGCCGACATCGACATACCCAGGCGCTTGACATGGGGGTGCTCCCCTAATTGCTCCAGGAGAGCCAGCAAGGATTCGCTAGCGTCAGTTAGAGGCAAGTCGCCGGCATACGGCCGCCACTGAATATCGCCAACGTTCAGCCCATTGTCGAGCTGCCGGGAAGCCAATAGTGAAAACCGCCGCTGCCCTTCTATAACAATACTCAACAAGCCGTCGTCGGTTTGATCCCAGTCGACAATCATCGCCTCAGTGCCGATTGCCGCCAGACTCGGTGCGTCGCCGGGTTTGGCAACTTCACTGCCACCATCCTCCAGCCAGACCACACCAAAACTGCTGCCCTCGCGCATGCAGTCCCGCACCAGATCAAGGTAACGGCGTTCAAATATTCGCAGGGCCATACGCCCGCCGGGCACCAGGACAGTACCTAAGGGAAACAGCGGGTAATTGTCGAGATTGTCCTCTAAGCGGGTACGCTGATCTGTCATGCCGTCGTGCTTTTACTCCAATACTGGTTAGCGTGCTCTGCCTTTATTGAGTTTCCGGGCCAAGAGGCTTGATGATCAGAATCAACTTGGGCAGCAACATCATTGAGCCTAACAGGGCCGCCAACATTGCGCCGGCGGTGAGCAAGCCGAAATAAATGCTGGGGGTAAAGTTGGACAAGGCCAGAATCGAAAAACCAAAAATGATAATGACCGAGGTGTAGTACATGGCTCGGCCGATGCTGGCATGACAGCGATACATGGTATCCAGGTAATTGCCGCTGTCTGGGAATTCCGCCTTAAAGCGATGAACATAGTGAATGGCATGGTCGACACCAATACCCACCGTAATCGCCGCGATGGTGATGGTCATCATATCCAGTGGAATACCCACCAGCCCCATGCCCCCTAAAACCATCCCCGCTGCCAGCAGGTTGGGCGCCAGAGCAATTAACGCCAAACGCAGAGAGCGGAACAGCACCATAAACATCGCCAGAATAGCCACAAACACGGCACTCAAGGTCAAAATCTGAGAGGTAAACAAGCTCTGTAGCATATTGTTATAGAGCACCAGCATGCCGGTGAGATGGACCTGCTCTTCCTGGAAACCCAATTCATTGATTAAATGGGCCCGCACTTCTTTTAGAAACTCGTTGCGTTGCAGTTCTTTGCTGGTTTCCTTGACCCGCAGGCTAATACGAGCCTGATCGACCTCGGGGGCCAAATAGGGGTCGAGCAGAATCTGGTTGATGGACTCCGGCAGGGAACGTTGCGCCAATGCCAGCTGCAAATCGTCAACATTGCCCATGACCATCTGCATCAGTTCATAAAAGGTGGCCAGTGATAACACCTTGCCGGTTTCCGGCAGGCTATCCAGGTAGTCGTGTACCTCCTGCACCCGCTGCATCCCCGCTACGGTAAACCATTGGCTTTGCGCCGTACTGGAACTGCTGCCGCCAAAATCATCCCCGAAGTCATCCCCAAAATCATCGCTGAAATCGTCAGCGAAATCGTCGCCAAAATCCGCCGCCGGCTCATCAAAGGCGGAGGAGAAGTCGTCTTCGGCGGGTGCTGCAGCCACATCCGGTTCGGCAAAGGCATCGCTAAACTCGTCCTCAGCCGGGTCACTGGCTAGTTGCGGTTCGACCTTGGGGCGATCGAGGATAACGTCCAGGCCGATGGTGCCGCCGAGCTCAGCGTCGATGGTCTCCATGCCCTGATAGATTTCAGTGTCTTCATGGAAGTAATCAATGAAGCGGTTTTCCACTTTCAGCTGGCTGATACCCCAGGCACTGGTGCCCAGCAACAGCACCGACACCAGCACCACCACACCTCCGGCCCGTTCGGTCACAATGGCAAAGTAGTGGGTAAAAGAGCTATCACCCTCGGCGCCACCTTTCTCCTGGCGGGGTTTGAGCAACATCAGCACGCAGGGCAAAACCAGGAAGCTCAGTAGCAAAGCCACCACCACGCCGATGGTCATCATCCAGCCAAAATCGATTACCGGGCGGATTCCGCTTACAACCAGTGAGGCAAAGGCCACCAAGGTAGTCAACGCAGTGTAAATACAGGGGCGGGCCATTACCCTCACGGTTTCGGCAACCCGCTCAAACTGGTTCCACTGGGGCTGGGTAGCAGAAATTTCCCGATAGCGCACCACCAAGTGAATATTGATGGCCAGCGAGATTATCAGCAGTAACGCGACAAAGTTGGCAGAAATCACTGTCAGCCGCCAGTCCAGGAACGCCAACAGCCCCAGCATCAGTACCACTGTAAGCAGGCAGTTCAGCAAGGGTATCAACACCCAGCGCAGGCTGCGGAAAATCACCACCAACAGCGCCACAATAAAACCGAGAATGCCAGCGCCAAAGTTTTTCAAATCGCTTTTTACAAAGTCGATCATATCGACGGCGATCATCGGTACACCGCCCAGAAACAACTTGGCGTCATCTCTGAAGTCATCGAGAATCGCCCGGGCCTCAGCCACCAATACTTCCTGGCGCTCGTGGACTTCCACGGTGTAGTCGTCAAAGGCTTTCTCAGCAGCGGCCAGTTCCTGGTGGCGATCAAAGTCTTCTTGCTTTGCCGCTTCTCGCAACGCGTCCCGCTTGTTTAACAAATCAAAGTAGTGGGTATCCCGTTTTAGGTTGACCTGTAAAGCAGTAGTGCTGCCATCTGGGCTAGTGAGTAGTGAGCGATAAATGGGGCTATTGGAAAACTCTTCACGGGCCATGTCGATATTGGCGCCGCCTCCTTCAATCGTGGGGATATTGCCGGAGGTGACATCGGTGAGAGATACCGGCGGACTCTGCAGTAGCGGCACATCGAGAATACTGGTGACCTTGGACACGTTGGGCAGGGTCGCCAATCGATCCCGCAACTTCTCCAGGGTCTCAAGTTGGGCGGGGGCGAACAGGTCGCCCTCGGGCTGGAAGGTCACCACCAAATAATCCTCAGTTTGGTAGCGTTTACTGATCTCGCGAAAATACTCCAGGGACTTGTCCCCCTCCAGCACCAGCGCTTCTGAGGAGGCATCCAGTTTCATTTGCGGAATATGGCTGCCCAGCCAGGCAATGAGTGCCAGCAGGATCACCAGCACCCAGGGTGCCGGTTTCAGAATCAGAGTTTGGTAGAGCGAAGCCAGCCGTGAGCTCATGACAGATCCTTTAGTTAGCGCAATAGAGTTAGCGAATCCATCGCGTTTTGGAGTAATTACGTTATGTCGGTGTATATGCCAGCCCAGATGTGGGACGGGCTAGGTATTCAGCCCCGCTCTTCTCCCCAGCGCGGCACCAATTGTTGATCTATACCCAAGTGATCCAGCACCCGCGCCACCACAAAATCCACCAGATCCTCCACTGACTGGGGCTGGCGATAAAAACCGGGCGACGCGGGCATGATGGTGGCGCCCATTTGACTAAGACTCAACATATGCTGAAGGTGAATAGTGGACAAAGGCATTTCCCGGGTCACCAGAATCAACTGGCGACGCTCCTTTAGCACCACATCCGCCGCCCGCTCTATCAGGTTATTACTGGCGCCGCAGGCAATGGCAGACAGCGTTCCGGTGCTGGCCGGGCACACCACCATGGAGGTTGGCGCACCACTCCCCGAGGCTACCGGCGCCATCCAGTCTTCAGCGCCGTGGACCTGGAGCTGACCCTCGGCACAGTCGAAGCGTTCACACAGCATCTGTTGCAGCGCGGCGGGCTTTGGGGGCAAAGTCAGCTCTGTCTCGGTGGCCACTACCAGCAGTGCGGCTTTAGAGATCATAAAGTGTACCGGGCAACCGGCCTGTAACAGGCACTCTAATAAGCGTAAGCCATACTGAGCGCCGGATGCCCCGGTCATGGCCAAGGTTACCGGCTTCTGTGTTGTCACCACTCTGGCGTCTCCCACCGACTCCACCATTTTATGTGTTTATTGTGTATTGCGCTGACGCAGCGCGCTGAGAATCTGCTGATGAACGCCGCCAAAACCGCCATTGCTCATGATCACCAGGTGATCACCAGTTTGCAGGGAAGTCGCCAAATCAGCCACCGTGGCCGCGAGATCATGACTCAGTTCCACGGGCACCGGGCTGGCGGCGATCACTGATTCCAACGACCAGTCCAAACCCGGCGGCTGATACCAGATCACTTGGTCGGCACAGGCTGTGGCGGGTGCCAGCCGATCTTTATACACCCCCATACGCATGGTGTTGGAGCGCGGTTCAATCAGCGCCACAATCCGCCCACTATTAACACGCCCCCGCAGGCCCTGCAGAGTCGTCTCAATGGCGGTGGGATGGTGGGCGAAATCGTCATACACTGCCACACCACCAATGGTGTCCAACAACTCCATGCGCCGCTTCACACCTTGAAAGCGCGACAGCGCAGCAATACCGTCAGCCGGCGACACTCCAACATGCCGGGCTGCAGCCAGCGCGGCAATGGCATTTTGCTGATTATGAGCACCGGTGTGTTGCCACTCCACAATTCCCTGCTCACGCCCGGCCAACAACACAGCAAAGCGGGAGCCGTCGTCTTGGAGCGAGCGCACCTGCCAATCCCCTTCCACCCCCAGCGATTCGCACTCGCTCCAACAGCCCATTGCCAGCACCTCTTCTATTGCGGGAGTGTTGGCGGGATAGAGAATACGACCGGTGCCGGGAACGGTGCGAACGACGTGGTGGAATTGGCGCTGAATCGCCGCCAGGTCGTCAAAAATATCGGCGTGATCAAATTCAAGATTGTTGATAATCAGGGTACGCGGCCGGTAGTGGACAAATTTTGAGCGTTTGTCGAAGAAAGCGCTGTCGTACTCATCGGCCTCGATGACAAAAAAATCCGACTCGCCGAGCCGGGCCGATATGCCAAAGTCGGCAGGTACCCCGCCAATCAAAAAGCCGGGGTGATAGCCGCAGTCCTCAAGAATCCAAGCCAACATACTGCTAGTGGTGGTCTTGCCGTGGGTGCCGCTACAGGCCAGCACCCATCGCCCTTGCAATACGTGGTCGCTTAACCACTGGGGCCCGGAAGTATAGGGCAAGCCTCTATCCAACAGGTACTCAACAGCCGGGTTGCCACGGGACATGGCATTGCCCACCACCACCATGTCTGGCGCAGGGTCGAGGTGAGCGGGCTCATAGCCCTCCATGAGAGTAATGCCCTGAGCCTCCAGCTGAGTACTCATTGGTGGGTAAACATTGGCGTCAGAGCCGGTCACGGTGTGGCCCAGCTCCCGGGCCAGCATCGCCAAGCCCCCCATAAATGTGCCGCAAATACCCAGAATATGAATGTGCATAAACAAACATGCCACGCAGTTAAAACTGCGTGGCATGTTAGCACCGCTGGGGCGCAAGCACTACGCGCTATCTAACCCTAGCGCTGGGCACTCCTGGCATTAAAAACTCATACCCACCCACACCCAAAGTTTGTCGGTATCCACACCAAACTCGTCGGCGGAGTATGAGGCGTATTTGATGCCGGCATTGTAGTACTTGCCAAACTTCTTGCTATACACGGCGTTAATCTCATCGCCATAGTTATCGACACCGCTACTGTCGTCGTCAGCGCTGAAATCGTGATAAACCACCATCCACTTTCCTCCAGCAAGGCCACCGGCCACAGAGATATAGGTGTCTACCAGCCCGCCCGCTGGCGTAAAGATGAAGGTATCGGCCCAGCCATTAAACTTATGAAGTGTTGCCAATGGCGTCAGGAAACCGTAGTTGCCGTCATCTGAGCCCAGCACTTCATAGCCCAACTTTGCGGTAATGCCCGAAGCACTCACACCGCCCTCTAGCTTGTGGTAATCGGCATCAAATTCGGTGTTGTTGGGCTCAGCGCTCTGGGTCGCTATTTCGGCACTATACAAAACTTTGAGGTCGTCACCAGCCGCACCGGTAAAACTCACCCCGGAGGTATCCATAGTGGCATCGTTGCCGTAATCGTTTTTGAGGCGGTAGGAGTAAGCCACCAATTTGCCCACCGGCGTGGTATAGGACACATTGAGCAAATGGTCCTTGACCTCTTCATCCGCTGCCTCGGCAAAAATGCGGTTGCGCTGGGTAATATAGGCGTAGTTGACGGTCAAATCCTTGCTGGGGGATATGCTGAAAGACAGACCATCGAAGGTTTGCTTGTCCTGGCGCCAGCCCACGTGTCCGACAAAACGGTGGCCGTCGTAGGTCAATACCTGACGACCCAGTTTGGCGGTAAACATATCGCCCTTGTACTGCACAAAAGCCTGATCCAGCTCCGTGGTCTCTGGGTCGGCAATCACCGAGTACTCCCCGGGTTTGTAGCCGGCTGGCCCTACTGTGTAGTCGCCTTCACCGGCAACAATGCGATTATCTTCAAGCTCCAGTGTCGCTGAGAAGCCACTCACTGCCGCGGTGGTGTACCCCAGCTTTGTCCGCAATGTCAGCGCTGTCGCATCATCGACAGCATTGTCCTGGTCCACAGACTCGTAGCGCAGACGAAAATCCCCGTACGCTGTTCCCGATTTAACAGCATCACCGATGGTATCGGCTTGCGCATAGCCAGCGATGAGGGTGGCGATCACGACAGTCGCCTTTGTGTTGTTAAGAATGCCTTTTCTCACGTATTAAACCTCTGTTGTTCGACGGATCGATGGCGCCTCGAGTACCTCGGTAAATCCGAGTTGTTAACCCAAAAAGCGCCCCGGCAATACCGGGGTAAAGGGTCTTTGGCTTTGGCGTAGATGTTGTCGAAAATGCACCATAGACGACCACAATGGCAAAGGTTATGCCAACCCAGATCGCACCAAAATGGGGAATTCGCCAAGTTACTAACGCAAAAGAGAATAATAAAAATATTTTTATTCAAATTTTCTCAATTAGGTTAATTTTTGCACAGCATATATTCACCGCCTATCGACCCACAAAAAGGCATCGGTCTTTTTTTCGCACAACAATAAAGCCGCCAAATAAGGTTGCCGCGAACCACTTTTGCACCAACGGTGCGCATCCCGATAAACCACGAACCTGCCAGCGGAATGGCGACCACAGATTTAAGCGGCGCAATAGCACGACGCCAACAGCCTTATGGCCATGAGCGGCAGTGAGGTTGAAGACTAGGAATTAAGGGCAGATTTATAGCTAGAAAAAAGGGCCCATCTGGGGAATGGGCCAAGGCACGGGAACAGGATTAACCGGGCAAGAGTAAAATTGTGGCGGGCACTAAGCAGTTGCAGGTTCTACAAAATCAGGGCGTTACGTGTACCGTCCCCGACATGCGCTTGCCGTGTATTGCGCAGATAAAAGGGTAGTCCCCAGGTTGATCAAAGGTACGTGAGTAAGCGGCATCGTGACGCAAGCGCTGGCTCTTCACCTTATCGTCGAACAAAATAATATGGTTAGAGCCATCGTGGTTCTCAAACACAACCGTCGTACCCGCCTCCACCGTAATTTCAGTAGGTTCGAAACGCATAAAATCCACAATCATGATTTTGGCCTCATCACTGTCAGCCATGTTGGGCGCGCCCGACTTCATCGCATGCGTCGGCCGGGCCGATACAGACACCGATGTAGATACCGTCGAAACAGCCCCCTGTACAGCAGCAGACACCTTGGGCTCTCCCTCTACCACCACAACACCTTTCATTGAGCGATGAACGCCACATCGATAGGGATATTCCCCCGGCGATGTAAAGGTATGACTAAAGGTGGAGCCACGCTGTAATCGCCGGCTTTCTTTATCCTCAACAACTACGGTATGGCGTGAAGAGGCATCACTGGTCCAGGTGACCGTTTCACCGGCCTGCACGGTTATTTTTTCCGGTTTAAACGAATAGCCGTCAATGGTGACTTCTCCCGCCAGTGCCGAGCTCGACAACATACCGATGACTACGCTTCTTCCTAGCGCATGAGTGTAGCCAGTAAACGTTTTTTTCATGGTTCCTCCGGTAACAACACCCCTAAGTTCACGCCACTGTTATCTTTGCTCACGGCTACCGCGACTACTTGGTGGAAATCGCGGGCACTATGAACGCACATAATTGATGGGATAACTGGGGTAGGTAAATTGCGGTACATTTTTAGGTTCAAATCGCAGCATCTTCACGCGAGCAAGGATGCGTTGATGCAAGCTTGGGTTTTGAAAGCTAGACGACACCAAGCGGCAATCAACAACGTCGCCACTGGGTGAAATCGTTAAACTCACCACGATTGCGCCGGAGTCGATACTGCCATCGGTACGTGCAGCCCGACTAAAAATCGCAGAGAAAGCGCTCTTATTGCGGTCAAATGCCAGTTGTATTTCCTCTAAGCTTCGCCCCGACCGGCCCGACGCAGCGGCGGACGGCCTCGACGACGCAACGGTACTTGGAAGCTCCCGCTGAATATTAGAATCAGCCACATGGGAGGCCAGCTGGGCATCTGATACCGGGCCGGCAACGCGCTCCGCCTTGAACTGCTGACTACCGGCGCTACGCCGCACTGCATCAGCACGGACGGCATCATCGATGTCTGGCCCCTGCAGCCCTCGCCGAGCGATATCGGCATCGTCCCGCAGTTGGCCACTGGCAGACCGCATGTGACTATCGGCATTGCGGAGGGACTGTAAGTCCTGCTGCATGGCTAACAGCCCGGCGTCTCTGGCTTGCTCTCGGGCACTCTTGGGCGGCGGAGCAAGTGGCTTGGGCTCATTGCGTGGCTGTGGTGTCGCTTTTTCAGCAACTTTGTTTTCAATGACGGGTGGCGGTGCTATCGCCGCGATTTCCTCGTCCGGCACCTGACTGATAGGTGGCTCTTCAACGATTTCCGGCAACTCCGGCTCCACCTGTGGCTTGGCCTCGGGAACCGGCGGCGCCAGCAACAACTGAACAACCCGCTCGATCGGTTCTTGTTCCTCTGGCTCCAACACCAATGGCGGCAACAAACGCGACCACAGTGCCGTGGCGACAAGTAGCAGACAAAATGACAAAACCAATCGGCGGAAACGTTTGTCCGCCTCCTTGGCCAACCCCCATCGGTCTCCGCCAAATTGCCCCGTATCAAGTTGCAGCTCCCCCGCCATCACGCCCCTCCTTTGTCCACCTGCGCGGCTTCACGCAGGGCTAGCGAAACCTTGGTATAGCCAGCCTCTGAACAACTCGCCAGCACTCGCTTGAGGAGGTGGTAGGGGGTACCTTGATCGGCCACGACATTGAGCGCTCGGGGCGACGCCGTCGTCGCTGCCAGCGCACCACTTCCCGTGGTGATATCCTCTGCGCCAAGAGCCGTGGTGAGCTCTCGGAACCCAGTCGCCTCCACAGCCTCCGTCGGTTCTGGTATGGGCATAACAGGTATTTCATTGACAAAAATATGGCTGCGATTGACGGCGACGACCACCTTATCTTCTACGCGCTCTTCCGCCTGCGAGAAAGGCACCTTTAGTTCCTCGTACTCGGGTATCACCACCACGACCAGTGCGTTCACCAAGAGGTAAAACACCAAGATGGCGAAGATGTCGATCAGTGACACCACATTGATTTCAGTATGGGCCAGCATTCGATTGACCCGCTTTTGACGCTTGGGGTTTGCTGCAGCCATTAGCGAATCACCTCCCCAGCCAAAACGTCACCCAGTGAAATATCGGGGAACATTGCCTTCGTCTCCCCTGGGAAACGGCTGATGATATCCATGACACTTACAATATCGGCATAGGCGATGCCGCTGGCGACTCTTAGAGTCGCGTGACTCTCATCGGGATTTGCCGCTTTGATACCCGCCAACATATCGCTCAGGGATCGGTGTAAATCACTCTGCTCAACAGTCCTGGGCAGGCGAGCCAATTCACCACTGTGGTCGGCGACAACAACACTGTCTTCTAATAGCGTCACCGAAAGAAGCAAAGGCTCGGATTCCAGTTCCGTGTTTTGCGCCTGAGCGGTGGCAGGCATGGCAACGGGCAGCTGCTGGTAGCGCCCGGCGGTTATCGAAGCGCCGGACAACAAGAAAAAAACCAGCACGGCGAACACATCAATCAGAGACACGATATTCAGCTGGGTACCGCGATGCATTGCGCTGCGTCGTTGATCACGCCGCGTTCGGCGTCGGCTCCGCCTGGAGGACGCGTCATCTTCAGTGTCAGGAAAACCGACCACCGGGAAAGCGTCATCGCCGCTACTCATATACACACCCCCTAGGATATTTACCCGTGCCTACACGCACTTTGGCCCGTCACCAATCAGGCCGCCAGCGCCATGGTCTGACCACTGCCCAGGCGCACAAAGCGAGCACTGACCGCTTCCAGGGAATCGATTAGTGTCATCGTTTTACTTTGCAACCAGGAGTGCAGCAGCAGTGCGGGGATAGCGACCATCAAACCAAAGGCCGTACAGCTCATGGCTTCAGAGATACCAGCGGATAGCATATTGGCTTTTTCAACCGGATCGGCACTGCCCAGCGCGGAAAACGCGGTGATCAAACCCAGTACCGTTCCCAGCAAGCCCAACAAGGTCGCTACATTGGAAAAAGTCGCAAGGTAATGGGTGCGGCGCTCAATGGTCGGTAGAATTTCCAGCAAACCATCCTCCACTGCTTGCTCGAGTTCACTGCGGCGGGGGTCCACTCGCCGCTGCTCAAACCCACCGTTCAATACCCGGGCTGCCGCCACTTTCGAACCCGCGGTCATTTGCTCGGCCTCACTAAAGTTACCGACCTTGAGTTGGGCTGACAGATCCGACCAAAAGCGACTGTTTTCCCGGGTCGCCTTCCACAAGAACAGAAAACGTTCCAGGGCAATGGCGAGAGTCAGCACCAATACCACCGCAATGGGGTACATAAACAGCCCCCCTTTCTCAAAAAAATCGACAATTGAATATGCATATTCCACGTTGTTTCCTCCAACTAAGAGTCACTACAGCAAGTCGCTTCGGCAGCCCGCGTCTGCGCAGCGTATTACCAATTGTTTCTGTTTAATCGCCACAGCCGGTAGGCCTTGCGCGCTTTTACCCATTGCGCATATCGCTCGAACTCTTCGACGTTAAGTCCGACCATCGGCGCATCCAGTAAACTGGGTGGCCGGTCAATATCGCTTGCCCGACTATTTTCCCAGGGCACTAGATAGAGACCTGTCGCCTGCTCTGTCTCACCAAATATTCTTGTGCCCACGTCGGCACTGGTCATAGCTTGCTCTGCTTCTACCGGTGGCTCTGTGCCCTCAGCCATCACTGTTAAACTAAAGATCAACAACGGCGCCGTTAGGCTTGTACTGGTAAATTTCATAAATAATCACCCGCTGAGTGAGCGCTAACTGTTAGTGGCCAGCCCCGGTGAAAACCACCACTCAATACCACTGTGCTTTTCCACCCCGGAGTCATCGGGCATCCGCCGTAGCAACACGGCGGCTCTCCAATTTTTCCTGCAGATCTCTGGCCCAAGCCGCGACAGGTAACTCGCTGTCACCGTTAAGCTCAAGATACTGACGGTAATACTCCAGCGCATCAGCTGGCTGACTGAGACCGGTATCGTAGAGAATGGCTAAATTCAGGTAAGCCGTAGCGTGGTCTGGCTTGCGCGCAATCGCCTGTTTAAGCCACATTTCCGCCGCCTGTAGTTCACCTAGCTCTTCACAGACTTGAGCAATCCAGGTCAGCGCAATAATGTTGTCGCGCTTAGCGGCTATCGCTTTAGAAAAATAACGTTTGGCCGACTCGAATTGGCGATTTTTAGCGGCCATGATGCCGAGATTGGTCAGCGGTCCAGTGTAGCGGGGATGACGCTTAACCAATTTGGTGAGGATCACCTCAGCTTCGCTGTTACGGCCGGATTTCATCAGCTGCAAAGCCTGCTGGTACTGTTCTTGTACACTTACCCGGGGTAGCGCGGAAGAAGTACGGGAAGTAGTCGCAACACTTCCTCCGCCGCCCTGGCTGGCGCAAGCTGTCATCATCAGGACTGCTATCAGCAGCAAGTACAAATTAACGTAGCGCATCGTAAACGGCCTCCAGCTTAGGCTGCTTGCGATAACGGGCGGGTTCCAGCTGGGTTAACGCCGCCAGACTTTTTCGCAGTTCGGTATTCCAGATACCGCTGTATAAGCGGGACAGATTCTCTTCAAACACAGCTATCGCTTTTTCTTCAAAAGGAAAGGCCTGTTCTTCGAGCAACATACTGTATTCAGCGAGGACATCGCTCTCTAAGCCGGAGGGTCGATCGGACTGCAGCAGGGCCTTGGCAAAATCTAGGTACAACATACCCAGCTCGTGAGAGGCTGCGGTGCTAACTGATGCAAATTGATACTGACTGGCACGATCAAGGGCAGCGATAGCCTCATCCATTGCAGCGCGACGACGTGCCAGACTGGCCTTCAGCGGCTGTTTTAGGGCTATTTTCCGGGCTCGCTGGATATCAATACGGGCCAATGCCAAGCTCGATTGGGCGGCGATCAATCGGCTGTCCTCTGGCAAATCAGGGTTTTGCTGATCTACAGCTACAATGTTTTCCAGCTGCCGACGATACCCCTTACCGTCTAGCGCCCCACCTTCACCCAAAATCTCAACGAGCTGCCAGCGTATGCGCTGAGCCTGATCCACAGGTTCCGGGAAGTGCTCCAGGTGCTCTTCATAGGTCAGTATTAAACTGGCTATATTGTTGTCGCGGCGATAGAGATCAGCCGCCTTTAGGCTGGCGTTGAAACGGATTTCCCGGTCGACCTTTTGCTGCATTGCAATTCGACGATAGGCTTCCGCTGCCGCGACGTAATTTCCATCCTCTTCATAGGCAGACGCGATCAAACCTCTGGCGTCCGGCACTAGGTCACTGGATGGGAACATCGTCATAAAACGGGCAAGTAAGGCCGCACTGTCCCGCCATTGCTCCAGCTCATAGCGGAGCACTGCAGCGTCATACAGAGCGGACTCCCGTATCGACTCATCCCTGGACAAGGCGACAACCTCTAGCAGTTTGCCAGCAGCGATCGTGCGTTGCTGAGCTTGGCCACTGTCCCGCAACGTTTCAGCGTAGCGGTATACTGCAAAGGCCTGCCTTTCGCGAACCTGATCTGCACGCGCCGTACCCGCTATAGACTCCAGCGCCAGTAGCTTGGAAAAGGCCTGCTCCGCCGCCGAGTACTGCTGCAAAGTCACATTCGATTCCGCGACCATCGCGAGCAGCTCAGCGCGCTGGCCCTCTGACAGGGCGGGGTTCTTCAACACTGAGGCAGAAGCCGAAATAAGCGCCTCGTACTGTTCTTGGCTGTACAGGACATTAAGGCTCCCCAGCTGCACACTTGTGGCGTCTTTGTGGTCTGGATAGTGGTTAACGAAGCGCTGGCTAGCCTCAAAAAATGACGTTAGCCCAGCATCACTAGTGGCATCGTCCAGGTCTAAGAGCGCTCGATAACTTTTCACCGAGGCCAGCGCGGCATCCGCAGCCCCCTCAAAGTCCGGGTATTGGTACCCCGCCCGAGCATAGGCTAGGGCAGCGGATTGCAGGTCGCCGGCGTTGTACAAGGCATCACCGTAATACACAGCCGTTTGCGCGGCTTCAGCGTGACTTGGGAACTTATCCAGTAGTCGCGCATGCCACTGGGCAGCCACCAGGAAACGGCTCGCGCGCTTGTCAGCTTCCGCTTCAGGTGTTTCCTTCGCTTCTTTGTGGCGCCAAGCGGCTATGTCGAGACAATAGCGAACCCAATTTTCTGCCACTTCATCTGTAGCACCGCTCTCTCCGACTCCCCCTTGCTCTGGCGCCAGCAACGGCTCAAACAGATCGATGTAGTCTTCTCTGGCGGTAATAGCCAAGGTAGCAAAGCCGCCAGCTTCCAGAGACGCTATCGCTTTGTCCATATAAGGTGCGGAGTCAACACTCGGCCCCTTGACAGTAACCATGCCTCGATAGACATCGGCCGCATCGGTATAGCGCTCTTTTTCTAATAAGTAGTCACCCAATTGGTGGTATATATCGTCGCGAAACCGGAGTGCGGAGGGCGTTGTAAAGCTATCTTGCAGAAGCAGAGATGTATCAGCAGCAAGGCTGAGGACACTCAGCCTCATCGCATCCCTTGCCATTTCTCTGTTTTCTTCCTTGATTATCTCTATAGGGGAAACCGCTTCTTCCGCGCTTAGAGATGCCAGATCAGGAAGTGCTACCGTCGTGGTTTCGCTGGCTAACAACTGCTCAAACAGCCCCCCCATATCGGTCAATGCCGCTTGATAGTCAGCCATCTGATAAAAACTCCAGCCCCGCTTGTAGAGGGCTATATCGCTGTACTCAGTATTTTCGTCTAAGAGTACGGCTGAATAGACTTCTGTTGCTCGCTGATATCGTTTTGCCTGAACGAGTAGTTCGGCGGCACGGAATTGCGCCTCACTGGCAATATCGCCGCTGTAGGGCGCCTCTGACGCCGCCAGTAAGTAGTGAATGGTGCGCTCCGGGTCCCCCGACAGCTCGTAAGCGCGGGCAAGTTGATAGTAGACCTGGGCACGATTTGTGTAATCTCGGTAGTCCCCCAGCAAAGATTGATAAGCCTCTATGGCCGCATCCAGTTGTGTGCTGACTCCCCCTTCACCATCGATCTGTAGCTGCTCTGCTCGCTCGATGCGAAGATCCGCGGAACGTCGTAGCGACTCGGCACGTACGGCTGGCTGAGCCTCAACGGAGACGACCTTGTCGTAGTGATCGATAGCATCGTCAGTGGAGCGTTCCAGCGCAGCCTGGGTGTTTTCCTTGGCTACAGTCACTGAGGCTGTCGCGGACTTTTCGACGGAAATTCCCATCTGCTCGGGACGCAGACCACTGTTGTCTATCAGCTCGCCAATGGTCTGGCTCTGCAGATCGCTACGAACGCCACTTTGACAGGCGACTAACAAGAGCTGAGCAGCGAACACCGCACAACAGCGGGACAGCGAACTCAACCTGACTCCCTTTCCCACGAGTGTAGCCATCGGTGTAGCCTCGGGTGGCTGGGGTCTGTGTAGGAAGGCCTTGCTCAAACCAGACCTGAACGAGGGACACTTACCAAGACTGCGCATCAGCGTTCACCTCCCTGCTCGCTATACCCCAGAAGCTGCTCCCTGCGGCGCTCATTAAGTCGCGCTAGAGCAAATCGTGACTCGGCGAGATAGGCTTCTGTGCGCTCAATATGCTCGGCGGTTATCATTTCCGCTACGTCATTAAACGCTTGGGATTGCTCGGCGATACGCGCCGTTAGACGCGATTCTAGGCTTTCTAGCTTTGCCAGCAAATGGGATAGGCTCGCACGACTACCCGTGCTGATCGAATCACTGTGTACTTCACTCAGACTTTGCTGATAGCGCCGGAACTCCTCCCGTACTACTGTCCATTGACGAAGTGCATCCAGCTCCAACATAACGGCAGGCGCTTCGATGACTAAAGACAGTGCCTCCTCATCATCACGCTCAAATCCACACAAACAGTCTCGCCAGCCACTGTCTTGCTGAGCAAAGTATGCGAGCAGATCGTCGACAAGCTTGCCTTGCTGTATTTCGCTTTTTAGATTGCTTAAGCGTTGAGAGGCCTGCAACAACGTGTCATCAGCCCGGCGGTAGCGCTCCTCAGCTCGATCCAAGGCACCGAAATGGGTTAGCGCATAGGGAATGACCAGCAAACCCTCCTGGACCTCTGCTGTCAAAGTGTTACCCGCCACCAGTTCCAGCCACGGTGACAAGGCATTGCGTAGGTCCGCCAGTTTTTCTCCAGAACCCACCGCCCAGGCATTGCGATAGGGCGCGTTGCGACGTGCCCACGCCACATACTCATCCGAGCCCGACCATAAGTAGTCCGCTTGGGGCTTACCTTCGACATCGATACTGCGTTCAGTTGGCCGCAGCAAAGCCCACCCCAAGCCGATAAGTGCTTTCTTGGCGTAGGGACTAAAGCGGCGTACGACTCGAAAATGCTGCGCGGCGCTGAGGTTTCGCCCCGTCTTTAGAAAGTAAAACCCCAGCTCAACGTTGATACGGTCCTGCAGTAGTCGTGCAGATTCCACATCATCCACTATATCCTCAACTGGAGCACTGGCAATTTCGACAAGTCCTTTTAGAGCCGCAGGCTCACGGCCATCCGCCAGTTCTGCCATCGCACTTCGGTATTGCCTGTACCAGTTTTCGACGCCAGGCGCCTGCCGAGTTTCTCCCTCGCTTCCAGCATCGTTAGTACTTACAGTTGTTACAACTTCTTCTGTTATGCTAATTCTTCCTGCGTCAACATCGACTTCGTTCCTGCCGAGTAGACTCGCGAGAAGTTCATTGCCGCTTAGAACGTGGTATCTTACTCGCCGCTCCAGCACCGCATGCGACTCCTGATCTGTCGACTCTCGCGACAGCACCTTGAGTTGCGACTTTTCTTTTAAGCCGAACAAGCTCGACTGCCTATCCAGCGACACCTCTATATAAAGCGGCTCACCGTCGACATTGAGGCTAATCTCTTTGGATACATTGATACGAGGTACATTCGCGGCCTCCAGATCGTCTTCGGCTACAAGCTTGCTCTTGACCGAATACGTCCCTGGCTTAAGCCACCAGGTTCCCAGCTCGTGTAACCCGCCTGCGCTGAGCGCCGCACTTTCCCGCGCGCTGTACCAATATTCTCGTGATTCTGCTAATTCGTCCCCACTATCCGCTTGGCCCTGTAGTTCCACGCTGACTTTACGCAATAAGATTTCTGCTAATGAATGGGACGTATACACCCGAACCGGTATGTATCCATCGACCCCTAGTAACTTTCGTCCACTACTAATTTCAGAAAGAATCGCTTCGGCCTTCTCTTCCAAAGAAGTATCACTATCATCTTCTAAGAAAGTACCACTATCTGCATCAACGATAAGCGACGCTTCAAATACCGGCCCAGCATCGCCATTGATTGGGTGACGTACCTCTCCATAGGAAGCAGTGTTTAAAACTGTGAACAAGATCACAAGTAGGATCTGTTGAATACGGGAGAGCGGCGCAAGCGCTGCGCAACTTGTTGTGGATCTATGTGGATGATGCTCCATTATGAGCCCTCCAACGTAAACTCCGTAATTGCAGTTACCGGCGAAAGTACACGTCGCTTTCGCGTTAGCAACCATTCAGTGGCGCGCCTCTGTAAAGAAGAGCCCGCATAATCAATGCGTTAGTGGAACTTAAGAGCCGAACACTCTTCGAAGCAACCTTTGCTTTTACAGCTGCACCCCAGCTCCACTCACTCGCCACTTACCTTTCCTATCTTGTTTCTTACTTGAGCAATTTTGATGCCATAGAACTGATCGATGTCGCTGAATCAACGGCGACGTGCTGAGGTTTTTCGCTTGTTCGCACGCCACATCATCCACACACCACTTATGGACAACCACACGCAAATCACACCTACTGTATTGATAACCCACGGGCCAACGCGACCAAAAAGGCGCCCGCTGTGCAAATCGATCAAGACTTGTTCCAAAGCCACAGTAGGCCTGGCAAAGGGCTCAACCTGTGACTTAATTCCCTCACTCAATGCCGTCTGCTGGGACCACGACACAGCGCTATCATCCTGCAATGGGACCCAGGCAATACCGTCCCGACTGGTGTAGCTTCGCTCCCCCTTTACCACAATGGTTGAGGCGCCGTCCTCGCCACTGCTGGTAGTTCCCAGGGCCGAGACTGCGCCAACAGGCAGCAAATAATCACTGAGTTCATCGATAACACGGCCATCAGTATCCAACACTGTGACTTTATCTTTTGTGGCAACAAACAGCGTTTGACTGCCATCGATATTCACGGCCGCAAAACCCAATGGCGATGGGATGTGGGCGTTCAACACATGACCGTCCACCACGGTATTTTCAGTGGTCGTTGCCAGCCAATGTTCTCCTTGTTTGTAGCCGGAGTCAGGCACTTCGGGATGCAGCCCATACATGGCCATTAGGGTTTGTGAACCGACCCGAATAGCATCAAGCCCCCACGAGGCGCTCTGATTAAGAAGAAATCCACTGATACCGAGCCAACCCATGAAAAGAAACGCAAATAGTCCACCGCGTTGGTGCCACTGGCGCAAAAACATCGACATATTTTTTTTGCCAGCCTTGGGCCGCGGCGACCTTGGCGCTTGTTTCTGGTCGCGCCCTACACCTGATGCAACGCCATCGGCTGTTACAGGCGACGCCGTACTGCTCGCCGAAACAGCCGGATTAGCTTCAGATTTTTTTGTTCCCGTTTGCGATAAGGGCTGCCTATCAGCAATCGCCCTTACTGTATTGTTAGACATGATTATCCCCTGCTTTTACTTAGGCCTGTTATGTTTTGGTCAACGCATCTAGCGTCAGGGCGGTGCGCGCCATGCGCTCCATCATTTGAACGGACAATGTCGCACCTGTGATATTGTCGACCTCTACATCGAGCTTTTTTCCTGCAGCTTTAGCACCAGCCAACTGATTCAGGAAAGACGGTTCAGCGACCTGCTCACCGCGGGACTCGCGATAGATCAACACCTTCGCCGCTGCCACAGCCTCATCTTTAATGACAAAACCACATGTCGTCGGCACATAACCTTCTTTGCCGATGTCGTCAAAAATCCACACCGTTCGATCTCCGTCGGTCCAATATCTCACTCGCTGTTGCGGGAAAGATCGTCCGAACACTTTTTGAATCTCCGATTGATCACTACTGCTTAGATTTAAAACTTGGGGGCTGGGTGGGGCATTACTAAATACTTCATTCAAGAAAACTTCGGGGGTTTGAAAGGTCTTATAGAGCTCAAATGATTCAGCCCGAGGAAACATGATAACGATAGATAAGACCACCATTACCGCACCGACAATTGTCAACACCCCCTTGGCGCTCTCACCAATAGAGTCTCGAGAAACAAGGGCGGCTCCTGCCACCCTTTTACTCTCCCGTCCCACAATACCTGCTAAGAAAGACATACTTCCTCACTTAGTAAACGATTAAACTCGATTAACGGGTTACAATGACACGCTCGTAGGGTGCCAGCGCAGCGATGAGCTGGTTGCAGGCCTCATAGGTCACATTCACCCGCTCGCAAGCGTTATAGGCCGCCTCGACCACCGCATTAAACTGGGTCAAGGTAATGCCCAGATCGGCGTGAGCCGCTGCCATGCTGGCACCTTGGTACTCCACGTCACCACCCAACACCAACTGCTCCAGCTGGGTATTGAGGAAGATTTGCCGCTCAATGTTGCCGAACTCGCGGAACACGTGATTGATGCGGTTATCCAGCATAATGTAGTAGAACAGACTCTCTACCCAGTTGCGGATGCCTTCCTCGCCACCCCATTGCTCCAGGGCGTCGTTATCCAGTGGTGGAATGGTTTTCGTCTCACCGGTTTGGGCATGACTGACAGACGATACTGCCAGCAACATGAGAAACACGGAGGCAATCATTAATTTAAACGGTTTCATAGAACTCTCCTATTAATCTCGGTCGTCAGTCTTTGCTTAGAAAGAAGCCTGCAATGATAGGTAAAAGCCATGCTGATCAGGGGTAATGGTGATATCACCCAACCAGGCATAAGCGAAGGTCATCGAAAGGTTCTTACTGGGGAAGTAGGCGACAAAAGCATCAAACCAGTCGCTTTCGTTTTGGGTCAATGTGCCCGACAAGTTACCCAAGCCCGCTGTTTCCAGGATCGGCTGAAGCTCGGTGACACTCAAACCACCCAGGTTGACGCTTTCACCGTTCAGGTTATCGCCATGAGCTGCCCACTCCGCACCGATCGCTGTCCGCTTATTAAGCAGATAGGCTATCGAGACCTCCGGGCGAATTTCTTCTTCCGTTCCATCAGGGCCCCCAAAACCGACTAGACCCGTCTGGTTTGCCGCGGTATACCGCGCCGTAAAGTTAATCAAGGTATTGATAGGGAAGAAGATTTTTGTCGCTGAAATATAGTATTCCCAGCCGTCAGTTTCAGCTGCCTTCAAGGTGTGCAACAACTTGTCGTTTTTGTTTTTCTTGTAGAACGCACCGATGGCGACCTGGGGAATCAGGTTGTCCGAGTCGTATATTGCCTCACCAAACACCCTGACCTTGGCGCCGATTACATCCATATCAATAGTGGTATTAAAAGGCGCGATACCTGTTTCCAGAGAGTCGCCTAGCACACCACTCACGGTATCTAAGACCAAACCCAGCGTGTCAAAGGTTGCAGCCGTTGTCAGCGAGCTCTTGGCATAGGACAACTCAACCCTGTCCCACAAGCCTGCAGCCACACCCACAGAGTGAAGGGTATAGTTAGCCAGGGGGGCGTAGGTGTAGTGCACGTTACCGTTTACACCATCTCTTGTTGCGTAACCGGTAATAGTGGCCCACGGCGTAATACCACCACCGCCTGCACCATCAATCATACTTACGCCGCCGGTAGCCAATACCTTACCGGTATTAAACAACTCGGCTGCCACATTCCCACTCAGTACAAGACTGACGAGGGATACACATAAACCACGAGCGATTCCGCTTCTATTCATCTTAACCATCTCCGCTACTCCAAAGCACCTAAGAAAGTGTATTCATTGCTTTTCTTTACATGCCCGCCGAACTTGTCTGTCGGAGTGAGACGAAAGCGCCACAGCCGCCCTAACTCTCACTCCGTTGTGCCAGTTTCCATCGCCGAGCTGCACAGGACTTTTTGCAACCGCCATGCCACCTGATACCAAAGGTAACGAAAATAGTGGTTAAATCGCCTTTTTGCGTAACACCAGTGCACAAACAGCAGGGCGCACCAATAAAAACTCTATTTTTGCTCGCAAAGAGGTCACGCACTTTTTTGCATGCGCATCACAAGAACGCAAAATAAGCACCGAAATAAAACAAGGGGATAAAAAGGTGGGAAAAACGAGTGCGCCATTTTCGAACAAACTGAGAACTACGTCTCAATTTGTATGGCTATAAATTAGAAGCAAAAACAGTACCGCTGATAACACTTGCCAAAACAGCAGGGGGTTTTTCTCAATAAATGGCTGATAGTGAACCGTAGAAAACCGCGGGTTAGGGTGTTTTAAATCGTGGAGAAACTCCGCAATATCCCCATAGCGCGACGCCGGGTTTATGCTCAGCGCCTTTTTTATAGCGCCATCAATCCATAGGGGCACATGGGGGTTATAACTACATAGAGAAATGTATTTAAGGCGCGAGTAGGCCGCCAGTGATTGGCTCCCCTCCAGCTTTCCGGCGTAAGGCTGCTTGCCAGCCAGCCACTCAAACACAATCACGGCCAAGGAAAACTGGTCTGCTGCGGCCCCCGCTGTGCGACCAAGTGCATGCTCTGGTGCCGAATATTGGGCGGTCCCCAACACGAGATCCCGCTCGATAGGTGCGGCGATCTCCGCCAGGCTTGCCACATAGCAGGAACCAAAATCGATAATCACCGGCACGCCGTCTTCGCGAACAAGAATATTGTCCGGCTTAATGTCCTGGTGAAGCGTACCCTTGCGATGCATCGCCTGAATACCCTCCGCCACCCCTGTGATCAGTGCCAGGGCATCGGCCAAGGCAGGCGCTGGATACTGTTTCATCCATTGGCTGAGCGTCACGCCCTCTACCCACTCTGTCAGATAGTATAAATAGCTGGGCCGATGCGGTGTTGGCACGACCGCGACCACGTGTTTGTTGTCTATCCGACTACCAATCCACCCCTCCAGAACAAAGCGCTCGATATAAGCGGGATCGTCAACGTAGTTAGGTGAAGGGGTTTTCATCACATAGCGTCGTTGACGCTCAGGGTCATAGACGCGATATACCTGACTGCGGGCACTGGCATGAATCTCTGCCTCAACCAGCAAGCCGTCAACCACGGCACCTTTCTCCAGAGGCGGAGGAAAAGGCAATTCAGCCAACTTGCGGTAGACATCATCCGCCTCCGGGACAGGCAAGTTATCCACCCGCACAAGCTGGCAACTGAGGTTATCTGTACTCCCGGCAGACAGCGCGGAAGCAATCAGCGATTCGCAGGCGACATCCAGGGGGCCTCCCTCTGCCGGGATTAGCTCCGCCATCTCTGCGGACCCCAGAACATCGTGAACACCATCAGTCGTCAGCAGAAACAGGTCACCCTGCTCGATTTCCACAGTGCGATAGTCGACATCCAGGCTGGCGTCCAAGCCCATAGCCCGGGTCAGATAGGTTTGGTGGCGATTTATTCGCCGGGCGTGGTCACGGGTCAAGGGCTCCAGCACGCCACTGCGCAGCCTGTAGATACGGCTATCGCCAACGTGAAAAATATGCGCGGTACGGGATTTGAGCACAATAGCGCTCAGCGTCGAGACGTAACCCTTCTCCGCCTGGGCAAAGCCCTGGCCCTGTGCAAAAAGCCAGCGGTTCAGGGCATTAAGCACCTGCTGGGCGGAACGTTTGACCGACCACATATCCGGGGTGGAAAAGTAGTCGTTCAGGAAGCCGGTAACACAGCTTTCTGCGGCCTCTTTGCCCGCCTCAGCAGCAGACACCCCATCGGCAATAACAGCGACCGCACCTTTAGTGGTCAGCGCCAAGCCATCCGGCACCCGAACCCCAAGACTGTCCTCATTGATGTCCTTTCGCCCAGCAGCGCTGTGCTGAGCGACGGACAAACGCATACCGGCTTCAAGATGCTTCATATAACGAGATTACAGGGTCTCCTCAACTGACCTCAATAAGGGCAACGCTGCCATCATCATTGTATTCAGCAATATGTCCCCGGGGTTCAGTCATAAACTGCACAGCAATAAAGACAACCCCGGCACAGGCCGCAATAATCATAAAGAAGCCCGAGTCACTGACAAAGCTTAGCGCCGTCAGGAAACTCACCGCTCCCACATTACCGTAGGCACCAGTCATGCCGGCAATCTGTCCGGTCATACTCCGCTTCACCAAGGGTACGATGGCAAATACCGCACCCTCTCCGGCTTGCACAAAGAACGAACAACACATTGTGGCCACGACCGCCAACCATATTGGCCACTCTGAGGTAATTTGGCTCAGCAACAAGTAACCCACGGCCAACCCTGCCACCAAAATTGACAGCGACTTGCGCCGGCCAAACTTATCGGAGAAAAAGCCGCCAGTGGGACGCGCCACCAGGTTCATAAAGGCAAAGCCCGACGCCAACATCCCTGCCGTTACTGCAGAAAGGTCAAAAGTATCCATAAAGAATAGCGGCAACATGGAGACAACCGCCAACTCCGAGCCGAAGGTCACCAGGTAGGACACATTCAATATCGCCACCTGCTTAAATTCATAGCGTTGCACCTCGGGCACAGGCACGCCCTTTAGCACATCGCTGTTTACCCGCAGGATCTGGCTGACCTGAAAAACAAACAACACCGCAAGCACCACATAGATAGCCATGGCCGCCAAGTCGGTGAGCAAGCCCAAATTTGCTGGCGACAACTTCCAGGTGAGCACCGCCAAAGCCAGATACATAGGGATGCACATGGCAATATAAAAGTACAAGTCACCCTTACTGGTTACCACCAGACCACCGGAGCGCTTGGGCTTGAAGTAGGTAGAACCTTTTGGCGTATTGCGGGCGCGCCAATAAAAGAACACACCGTAGCAGGCAGCTATGACACCGGTAGTGGCTATCGCATAGCGCCAGCCATCGTCACCACCATAAATAAGCGCCAAGGTAGGGAGGCTCATCGCCGCCGCCGCTGAACCAAAGTTACCCCAGCCGCCATAGACACCCTCAGCCAAACCGACCTGTCGGGCGGGAAACCACTCCCCCACCAAACGGATGCCAATCACAAAGCCTGCGCCGATAAAGCCCATCAGGAAGCGCAGCAGTGCAATCATCTCGTAACTATTGGCAAACGCAAAAAAGCAACAGATTGCGCCGCCAGTCACCAGCAAGCAGCTAAAGATAATCCGCGGACCAAAACGATCCACCAACATGCCGACAACCACCCTGGCCGGAATGGTCAAGGCCACATTGAGTATCATCAGCGCTTTAACTTGCTGAGTACTGAGATCAAAAGCCTCCTTTATAGAGGCCAACATCGGCGCGTGGTTAAACCACACAACAAAGGTAAGAAAAAAGGCAAACCAACTGAGGTGCAGCAGTCGGATTTTCGGCTCCTTAATATCGAGCACATTCACGGTCGAAGACGACATATCAGCTCCAAATAGCGAGTCACTTTAGAGAGTGGACCAAGCACTCTCACGGGATGACGGCCTTGGAGCAAAGCCTATGCCAGGCCTCATAGAAACCAGAACAAAAACTATAACCCTTTGTTTTTTATAAATTTATTAATTCTAAAACACCCAAAATGCACCAAGATTGAACACTAGCAAAAAACATCCGGCGACCAAAACAGGGGCGCAGCGCACCAAATAAACCCGTAATGCCCCATTTAAAAACAGCGCCGCTCCTATCTAGCGCGCCCAAAACGCACCCCTATCGGGCACAAACAATAAATAAACCATATAAAACAATGAGTTAAGTATATTCTCAAACCGTGGCACAACCCTTGCTTTCCCTCAGGCTACAAGTGCGGGGGAGACCTTTTTGCCCGCAATGACACAACGCGATCCAAGGACGACGAAACCCTGTCGTCGAGCCAGCCCAGGCAATACAGAATGAGGCCGGCAGACGACCCAGTATAGTAGTAGAGGAAGAGACAATGCCCGAGAAACAACGCCTACTCGTGGTTGGCAACGGCCCAGTCGGTCACCAGTTTCTGGAGAGCCTGATTGAAAACCAGGGCGGAGACCGCTTCGCCATTACCGTTATTGGCGAAGAGCCCCGCCCCGCTTACGACCGTGTGCACCTAACTGCCTGGTTTGAGACCCGACAGGCGGAGTCACTCAATATGGTGGCAGACGGTTTTTACGACACCAACAACATCGCGGTAAAAAGCGGCGAAAAAGCCACTGCCATTGACCGCACAAACAAGGTTGTTAGTACCGATAAAGGCGAAGAATACCCTTACGATGTGCTGGTATTGTCCACCGGCTCCTTTCCTTTTGTGCCCCCCGTGCCCGGTCACGACCGTGACAACTGCTTTGTCTACCGCACTATAGAGGATTTGGAGGCAATCACTGCCGCCGCAAAAAACGCCAAAGTGGGCACCGTCATCGGCGGCGGTCTGCTGGGCCTGGAGGCCGCCAAGGCCATTAAAGACCTGGGACTGGAAACCAACGTCGTCGAATTCGCCCCACGCCTGATGGCGGTGCAGGTTGATGATGGCGGCGGAGCGCTGTTGCGTCGAAAAATAGAGGACCTGGGCGTAAAAGTACACACTCAGAAGAACACCCAAAATATCGGCGACGGTGAGAGCTGCAATCATAAAATGGAGTTTGCCGACGGCGAGGTACTGGAAACAGACCTAATCGTCTTTTCCGCCGGTATACGCCCCCAAGATGCCCTGGCCCGCCAAAGCGAGCTGGAAATCGGCGAGCGCGGCGGTATCGTCATTAACGACAACTGCCAGACTTCGGACCCCAGCATCTACGCCATTGGCGAGTGCGCCCTGTGGGGCGGCCGCATCTTTGGCCTGATCGCTCCCGGCTGGGATATGGCGCGGGCCGCAGCCGACCACGTACTGGGCAGCATTGAGGGCAAGGCCTTCACCGGTGCCGACATGAGCACCAAGCTGAAACTGATGGGGGTTGATGTCGCCTCTATTGGCGATGCCCACGCCAACACCCCCGGCGCTAAAAGCTACACCTTTATCGACGAACAGGCCGAGGTGTACAAGAAGATTGTGGTCAGCGAAAGCGGCGAATACTTACTGGGCGCAGTCCTGGTCGGCGACGCCGACGATTACGGCAACCTGTTGCAATTCGCACTGAACAGCATTGAATTACCCGAACACCCCGAGGCCATGATCCTCCCTCAACTGGATGGCAGTGCCAGTGTTGGCCTCGGGGTGGACGCACTCCCGGACACCGCGCAGATTTGTAGCTGTAACAACGTCAGCAAAGGCGACATCTGCGCGGCGGTTCAGGAAGGCGCCCACACTGTCGGCGACCTGAAAACCTGTACCAAAGCGGCCACCACCTGTGGTGGTTGTACGGCGCTGGTGGGTCAGGTTATGAACGCCGAGCTCACCAAGCTTGGGGTAGAGGTCAATACCGATATCTGCGAGCACTTTCCCTACACCCGCCAGGAAATCTACCACCTGGTCCGTGTCGGTGAGATCAAGTCCTTTGATGAGCTGCTGGAAAAGCACGGAAGCGGTTATGGTTGTGATATCTGCAAACCCACCGCCGCCTCCATCCTAGCCTCTTGCTGGAATGACTACATTCTGGAGTCCCAGCACGCCGGCCTGCAGGATACCAACGACCGCTTCCTTGCCAATATGCAAAAGGATGGCACCTTCTCTGTGGTGCCCCGCATGGCGGGCGGCGAAGTCACCCCCGATGGCCTGATCGCCGTGGGCACTATTGCCAAGAAATACAACCTCTACACCAAAATTACCGGGGGCCAGCGGGTGGATATGTTCGGCGCAACTGTCGACCAGCTGCCGCTAATCTGGCAAGAGCTGATCGACGCCGGCTTTGAATCCGGCCACGCCTACGGCAAGGCGCTGCGCACAGTAAAATCCTGCGTAGGCTCTACCTGGTGCCGTTACGGTGTACAGGACAGTGTCGGCCAGGCCATTGATCTGGAAAACCGTTACAAAGGCCTGCGCAGCCCCCACAAGCTGAAGATGGCCGTCTCCGGCTGCACCCGCGAGTGCGCCGAGGCTCAGAGCAAAGATGTGGGTGTTATCGCCACCGAGAAGGGCTGGAACCTCTACGTTTGCGGTAACGGCGGCATGAAACCCCGCCATGCCGATCTGTTTGCTTCGGATATCGACACCGACACTCTGCTCAAATATATCGACCGCTTCTTAATGTTCTATGTGCGCACCGCAGACCGCCTGCAACGCACATCAGTCTGGATGGAAAACCTCGAAGGTGGTCTGGACTACCTGCGCAAAGTCATCATCGACGATTCGCTGGGTATTGCCGCCGAGCTGGAAGCGGAAATGCAGCACGTCATTGAAAGCTACCAGTGCGAGTGGAAGACAACCGTTGAGAACGAGGACAAGGTCAAGCGCTTCCGCAGCTTTGTGAACGCCGACAAAGGCGACAACAACATCGTATTTGTTCAAGAGCGCGGCCAGATTCGCCCCGCCACTGAAGAAGAGAAGGCCAAGGCCGAGGATCTTATCGCCGTCGCCTGACCCCCGCAGGGAGTCCGACGAAGTAACACATTGCCTCACGGCCGCCGGCAACGGCGGTCGCCAATTGGAGAAACACAGCATGACATGGGTAGATATCTGCCGGGTCGACGACCTGTTGCCCAACGCCGGCATCGCAGCTCTGGTAGACGACAAGCAAGTAGCGGTATTCAAAATTGGCGAACAACTGTTTGCCTTGGACAACCACGACCCTTTCAGTAACGCCAACGTTCTGTCCCGCGGCATTGTTGGCAATCTGGACGAGCAGCTGGTAGTGGCCTCCCCCATTTACAAGCAGCATTTCACCCTCGAGACCGGCCAGTGCCTAGAGGATGAAACCGTCTCCGTGCCCCGCTATGCGGTGCGCACTCAGGAGGACCGGGTGCAGGTCCATATCGAATAACAAGATTTCTAAATTGCATCACCGTTAGGATTAGTCTCCCTCTACGACCTTAGCCGGAACGCGCACTGCGCCTCCGGCTTTTTTTGTGCCGGTGGCACGGAATGTCAGGGTTTTTGGCTTCCCCTACGCAGAGCGTTTATAATTCGCCCGTTTTGTCATTTATGTACCTTCTCAATCCACTCAAGACCACGGAAACCACCCAATGAGCTACAACAACATTCCGGCAGGCAAAGAGCTGCCCCACGATATTTTCGTTGCCATCGAAATCCCCGCCAACAGCAGCCCCATCAAGTACGAAATCGAAAAGGACTACGACGCGCTGATGGTGGATCGCTTCATGGCCACGCCAATGTTCTACCCCGCCAACTACGGTTACATTCCCAACACCTTGTCCGAAGATGGCGACCCGCTGGATGTACTGGTAGTCACCCCCTACCCCGTAGTACCCGGCTCAGTGATCCGCGCTCGCCCTATTGGCATCCTCAACATGAGCGACGAAGCTGGGCAAGACGCCAAACTGCTGGCCGTACCCCACGACAAACTGACTGTGCTCTACAAAGACGTGAAGGAGCCTTCAGACCTGCCCGAACTGCTGATCCAGCAGATTGAGCACTTCTTTGAGAACTACAAAGACCTGGAAAAAGGCAAGTGGGTTAAAGTTGACGGCTGGGCCGGCAGCAAAGAAGCCCTGGCAGAAGTAGAAAAGGCTGCAGCAGCTTACAAAGGCTGAGCCAGCTCCCAGAGGCGGACAGATACAGCGCTGTCCGCCCTACCCACCCCTCGGGCACCCGATACCCGTAGGGTGTACATCGCTTTCCATGTACACCGTCTCCCCCGCCACACCCTTGACCCTGTAGCCGACTTTAGGCTTTATGCTGTAAGCACGATACCGATACGGGGACATTCAGCATGCCTCAATACAGAATTGGTGAACTGGCCAACGAACTGGACTGCAGCGTGGAAGCACTGCGCTACTACGAGCGGGAAGGCCTGCTCCAGGCCACTGGCCGCAGTAGCAATGGCTATCGCTACTACAACGAAGCCGCTCGCCAGCAGTTGCATTTTATCTTTCGCGCCAAAGCGATGGGCTTCAGCCTGGGGGAAATCCGCGATTTATTGAGTATCCGGGTGGAGCCCGCCGCCAAAGCCTGTGCAGACGTCAAAGCCATAGCCGAGCACAAACTGGACGTAGTGGACCATAAAATTAGCGAGCTAATCGCTGTGCGAGACGCGCTCCGTAAAGTGGTCGACGCCTGCTGCGGCGGCGACGTACCCGCCAACCACTGCACCATTTTGCAGGCCCTGGAAACACCTAACGAAGGCACAAGGAAGCGGAAGCATGGCTGAACTACTCTACAACCTTTACCGACTGAGCCTGGACGCCGCTCCTTTATTGGCATTGGGCTTACTATTGGCGGCAGTGATGCGGGCCTGGTTGCCCAGCCATTTTCTGGAAAGGCAGCTCGGCAAACCCGGGCCGGGCTCAGTGATCAAGGCCGCCCTGTTCGGTGCACCGATGCCCCTCTGCTCCTGCGGTGTTCTGCCGGTGGCATTGAGCCTGCGCCGCGCCGGCGCCTCCAAGGGCTCGACGGTGTCATTTCTTGTAGCCACACCCGAGACCGGTGTCGACTCCATCGCCCTCAGCTACGGATTACTGGGGCCAGTGATGGCGGTGACGCGGCCTGTGGTCGCGATCATTAACGCCATCGTCGCTGGGTTGCTAACCGGTTGGGCAGACGCCCCCCGGCAGCCGGCAACCGAGGCAACAAAGCGCTGCTGCGCGAGCAAAACATCCGCCGAGAACGACAGTCGCCGCCCCACTCTTCGGGAAGGGCTCCATTTCACTTTTGGGCGACTCTACGAGGACATGCTGCCATGGCTAACGGTGGGCTTGGTGTTTGCCGCTGTGGTGCAGACCTTTGTCCCGGAACAATGGCTGGCCCAGTGGGGGCAGGGTCCCCTGGCCATGGTGATCATGATCCTGATAGGGATACCCATGTATATCTGCGCCAGCGCCTCCACCCCCATCGCCGCGGGATTGCTGCTGGCGGGCGTGTCGCCGGGAACCGTGCTGGTCTTTATGATGGCGGGGCCTGCCAGCAATATCGCCGCAGTGGGTTTGGTATACCGTGAACTGGGACGGCGGGCTGTGACCGCCTACCTGGCCTCTGTTGCCGCAGTCAGTATCGCAGCCGGCCTCAGCCTGGACGCGTTGATCGATACCTTTGGATGGACAATTCGCGCCTCAGGCGGCCACCAGCACAGCTTGCTGCCGGAGTGGCTAGCGGCCTCTGCGCTGCTGGGCCTGATTTTGCTGGCCATCAAGCCACTGCGCCGGCGCGGCTTGAGTTACTTGGCCTCGTCTTAATCGCCAGCTGGCGAGGCAAGCACAGAATGGACAAGGTCTTTTTGTAGCAAACGCTCGTAGAGCTGCAGCGAGGCTGCAGGAATCTGCGAAAGGTAGCAAGGCTGATCCCCCTGGGAGGTCCGCTTGGCGTCGAAGCCGGATTGGCTGTAGCGGGCATTGCGTTGCGGTGCTTCCAACATCACCGGGTGAAATGGCAGACCGATCTGTTGGCAGAGGGCCCGCAGGACAGCTTCGGGTTGTTGCACTAAACCTTCAAAGGACAGGATTGCTGGCGCAAGCAGGTTGTCGTGCCTGTCGTGCTCATCCAGGCACTGCTGAACAATCTCCATATACCGACACCAGCGAAAAATTGCGATATCGGCGCTGCGCCTGGCGCGTTTTTGCACCGAGTTAATCACGGCATTGGGCTCGCGGAGTATGCAAATCGGCTGCAGCGGTGCCCGTTCAATATAGTCGCTGATCGATAATTCACTGCGTGGGTGCAGGTTGTACCATTTGCGCTTGCGCTGATATCCAGTCAAGCCGTAAAGCCGGTGCCACCACCGCCAATGCTTGGTCCACTCCAACTGATGGGGAACACAAAGCTTGTTGCCACGAATCTTGCCGCCCGTCACATGAAATACCGCACCGGTATATTCTTCATCCAGCATTGCGATATCAGGGTGCGCGCCCAAGGCCGCAGTAATAATAGTGGTGCCGCCCCGCCCCGTGCCCATAACAAGCATTGTGGTATTGCTATCAAGCATTGTTGACTGTCCTTAACGGGCTCAATGGAAAGCCCAAGCCCAAAACGAAAAAGCGGGTCCAAAAGACCCGCTTTGTGTTGAATTATGCCGCAAAAATTTGCTTAGGACACTTTCGGCATTGCCTTCAGCAAACGCTGATACAGCTTGGAATTTTTGTGGATGGACTTGTGTTTGGCGTAGGCATCCACCGCGCGGTTCCAAGCGTCTTCACTGCCGTGGGCGTTGAGGGAGAAGCTGGTGCACACCGTCTTTTTCTCAACTTTTGATGCCACACCAACCTGGAAGATAGGCGTCAGGTTGCCGCTTTTCTCGGTTTTTAACAGGTAGCTAATGCCGCGGACGGTGCCGTCGGGTTTGAAGCATCGATCTTCTTTTGTTTCTTCAAGATACTGCTTCTGCTCGGCTTCCAGCTCTGCATCCCGGGCGATGGCTTCTTTTTCAACGGCTTTCTTTTGACGGCCTTCCAGGCGTTTGCCGTCTTTCTTCAGCGAGAAATACTCTTGGTACAGCTCTCCCGCTACAGTGCGGCGCACGCGGAAACCGTAAAACGCTTTGTTGTCGAGCAATTTAACACTCATGGGTAGCACACCCCTAAAACTGCCTATATTTTGAGCTGTTTAACTTACTCTATCTGACGAAACTGTCAAGCTGCCCAGCCCTTTTGGTATTAATACCAAAGCCCATACAGTCCAACTTTAGTACGGCTAATCACTGCCGTTAATGTGCTGATCCATATCCAGTGCCGGCACGGCTTCCGAGGGCCGCCCTACCACTTTAGCCGGTACGCCGGCCACGGTGGAATGCGGAGGAACGCTCTCAAGCACTACACTGCCAGCCGCAATTTTGGCGCCCTCGCCAACCAGGATATTGCCGAGGATTTTGGCGCCAGTTGCGATCAGCACGCCGTCGCCAATGGTCGGGTGGCGAGGCCCCGAGCCGCTGCCGCAGCCCCCCAAGGTGACGGAGTGCAACATCGACACGTTGTTGCCCACCACCGCGGTCTCGCCAATGACCAAGCCGGTCGCGTGATCCACCATCACCCCAGAGCCCACCGTGGCCGCGGGATGAATATCAACATCGAATACCGTGGCAATCCGGTTTTGCAGGAACAGTGCCATGGCTTGACGGCCCTCTCCCCACAACCAATGGGCAATACGGTAAGCCTGAATTGCTTGAAAGCCTTTAAAGTAAAGAAAGGGCATACCGTAGTGGTCACAGGCCGGGTCGCGGTCGTAATGTGCACAGATATCCGCCACTGCAGCTTCTACTATCCCGGGGTCGCGCTCAAAGGCCTGGTGGAAGACATCCCGGATCAGCATGGCGGGCACCGAGTCGCAACCCAGTTTGGCGGCAATATGAAAGCTCAGCGCCGCTGCAAAATTATCGTGATTGAGTATATTGGCGTGGTAGAAACTGGCCAGTACCGGTTCGTTACCACCAAAGGTACGGGCCTCTTCTGCCATCGCCGACCAAAGCTGATCAGTGCTCAAAGTCATGGTAAGTCACTCTCCGCCAGTCGGTTGGCGTAGGCCGAGGGGTACAAATCCACCGGCACCGCCACGTAGCGTTGAAATATGTCGTCGATTTGCGCCAGCACAGTCTGCTTTAACTGCAAGCCAGAGCTATCCAGCGCCTTGGCCAGCACCTTGGGTGTCAGTAGCGCCTCAAAGCGAGCTGCCAGCGGCGCATAGCTCAGGTGCCAGCGCTCGGGCGCAATGCCACCGCGGTCCTGGCAATAGGGCCGAAAGAAACCGTACCCGGCGCCAGTGGCAAAGTGCTCATCCAACCAGTGATGGAAAGGCCCAAACACGCCGTCGTCGGCCACCTCCTGGGGCGTCAGTTGGACTTGGTAGTCGTCTGCAACCGCTGCGGCATCGTAGATATCGATATCGGTTCCCCAGTGATGGCGGGACGCCCCCGGCAGAGCCGACCACCGCAAGATCGAGGCCGCCAGTTGCTCATTGTTCAGAGCCGCGAAATCCACAGGTTTGCCATCACTATCCAACAGCGCGCGCTCACCACAGGCCTTGGCGTTCCAAATCGCCAGCTGGCGATCGAAGCTGCGGTAACCACTGACAATACGCAAATCAAAACCGGCCTTGTCGGCATCGTCCCGCAGTGCCTGAAAAGGCGCAACGATGGCTCGGTGCACGGGCGCACCCAGGACTCCGACTATTTCGCTGTCGTCCTGGCCAAGCACCTGTTCAATACTTACCGTATACTGCGTCACTGTTGTCGCCTAGAGAACGTCTGTACCCCCTCATGGTAAAGGCATTTACACCCGGTTAATAGTTAGAGAGTAGCAACCTTGGACTCGTCACCCCATTATCAGAAACGTATCGCACTGGCCCTGGGCAGCGGGTCTGCACGGGGCATGGCACATATAGGCGTCATCCAGCGTTTGCAGGAGTTGGGAATACGCCCCGATATTATCTGCGGCACCTCCATTGGCGCAGTGATCGCCGGCTGCTACCTCACCGACAAACTGGATCACTTCTCCGATTGGATACAGTCACTCAGTAGTACCCAGGTCTTTCATTATATGAGTGTTAGCCTTACCGCCGCCGGCGGCATGGCTCACGCCACCCGCTTGATGGACTTCTTTATCCGCGAGTATGGCAACCCCAATATCGAGGACTTACCCAAGCCATTTGCCGCCGTAGCTACCGACCTCTACCGGGGTAGAGAAGTGTGGCTTCAGCAGGGGCCGCTGTGGCAGGCGGTGCGGGCATCGATGGCCATTCCCGGCATCCTGACTCCGGTCGCATTGCGCGACACCTGGCTGGTGGACGGCGGCTTGGTTAACCCGGTTCCAGTCTCGGTATGCCGGGCATTGGGCGCCGATATTATTATCGGCGTCGACCTCAACAGCGATCTTGTCAGCCGCCGCCGGGAGGTTCGCAACGCCGGGATTAGCGATGACAAGACCGAGCCGCCAAAGCCACCCGCAAAGGATCCGGTGGTGGACGCGGAGCAGGAGTTACAGGGAGCGAAGCCTGTTTTCGAGGGCGATCATGCCGAAGACGAGAATCAGTTCGCCGCCGCCTGGAATCGCTTTGCCAGCTCGGTGTGGGAGGCCGCCAGCAACCTGCGCAGCAACGAGCCGGTGGAGAAAAAGCCCGAGCCCCCAGGCACCCTGTCGATGATGATGGGAGCGATAAATATCATGCAGGACCGGATTACCCGCTCGCGGCTCGCCGGCGAACCCGCCGATATCATGCTGTGGCCCCGCCTCGGCCATATTGGTTTGCTAGATTTCGGCAATGCCAGCGAAGCGGTTGCCGAAGGTCGGGATGCTGTGGATCGCATGTTGCCCGCAATTCGCCATGCTTTTAACAATGAAGGCGGACTCGGCGTCGGTCTCGCCACCGATGAGGAAGGCTAGGCCTGCAGCATGACGCCAATCTGTATGTTCGACGAGATCAGCGACCCGGGCAGTAAAGCGATTCGCCACGACGACCAGTCTCTGTTCGCCGTACGCTGGCGGGATCAAGTCTATCTGTATCGCAACCGCTGCCCGCACCGAGGCATCGAATTGCAGTGGCAGCCCGATCAGTTCCTTGATGACAGCCAATCACTGATTCAATGCGCCACCCACGGTGCACTGTTTCTTATTGAAAGCGGTGAGTGCGTATCCGGCCCCTGCGCCGGCGACAAGCTGGAGAGCGTGGCTTGCTCAGTGGCCGAAGGGACCGTCTACCTGGAAGAATGATCTGCTACGGGAGGGAGAAAGGCAGCGCCTCCACCAAGCGAATATCATCCTGGCCAAGCTCAGCGCGGTAGGCCAGCACCTCCACCCCCGCCTCGACAGCGCGACACAGGCTCTCAGCATAATGGGGATCAATCTCCGCCGCCGGTGATACCGACCTCACCCCCTGGTGCAAGACCGCAAATAGCAATACAGCGCGCTGCCCCTGCTCTACTGCCTGCTGTAATTCATTGACATGGCGGCTGGCACGCTGACTAACCGCATCGGGAAACGCTCCCCGGCCCGCCCCCTGATGTAAAGTGACCGCCTTCACTTCCATCAGGCACTCAGGGAGCTGTGACTGCTCGGGGAAATAGAAATCCACCCGGCTACCCGAGGGGAGTCGGTATTCCCTGCGCCACTGCGGATAATCTCCCAGCTCAGCTATCACTCTCGTCCCCAGCGCCTCATCCACCAGGGCATTGGCCCGCGCGGAGTGAATGCACACTAGGTCGCCGCTCTCTGCCTCCACCATCTCCCAGGTAAAGGGGGTTTTGCGACGCGGGTCAGTGCTGGGGCTAAGCCAGACTTTGGCACCCTCCGGGGCACAGCCCGTCATCGCC
Organism: Spongiibacter nanhainus; assembly: GCF_016132545.1. Lineage (GTDB taxonomy): Bacteria > Pseudomonadota > Gammaproteobacteria > Pseudomonadales > Spongiibacteraceae > Spongiibacter > Spongiibacter nanhainus. The sequence continues at coordinate 688,679 of NZ_CP066167.1, read as the reverse complement.
CCGGTATTGGGGCAATGCGCCGTGACCACCTCGCCGTTGCCAAGGCGCACATCGGCCAGAAATCGCTTGTATCGTCGAATTAATCGCCCTTCGACCAAGGCCGGTTGCCACTGCATTGCGCCGCCATCGTTGTGAAAATGGTATGGTAGCCATCAGTAACGGAAACTCAACGACCTACGTACCTCCATGTTGAAAAAACTCGCATTTGCACTGCTGCTGATTTTGCTGCTGATCATTGCAGCCATTACAACGGTGCTGATAAAACCCGATTTGCTCACCGGCTTGATTCGAGACGGCGGGCAGCGCTTTGCTGGCCTCGACATTACTTTTACCGGCCTGCGCTCAGCCCGCAAGCCCCTGCGCCTGGAAATCGAGGGCTTGCGCATTGCCAACCCCAGCTGGCCCGAGCCCGAGCTGCTCACCCTGTCACAGGCCACCATTGCCCTGCAGAACATGCCCTTTGGCCAGGACCCGTTCTGGTCGCTGGACGCCAAAGGCCTCAATGTGACGGTAGCCAGCAACGACGCGGGCGAATTGAACTGGATCAGCCCGACGCTGAGCCAAGCCGCCGAGCAGGAAGAAGAGGAGCCCGAGGCGGACGACGACGGTCCCATCCTGCCGAAAGACTTCAACTTTGATCACGTGCGCATTGAAGATGTCACCATCACCTGGCAAGCCGCGAACAACGAGCCGATGGTGCTGAAATTTCCCGAGATCGCCGGTCAACGCCTGCAAACCGCCAGCGGCGAACTGACGCTGCTATTGGACTACCGCCAGCAGCGCTTTGCCTTGAGCGGCGGAATTGAGTTATTCGACCCCCAGCAAGGTATCCTCGACTACCGCTTGAAGCTGGACCACGACAAAGCCAAGGTCGAATCCGGTGGCCGCTTGGTACTGTCTCCCAATCTCAGCGGCAGCGAAATGAGCATTTCGCTTTCAGCCCAAGACATTCCCCATCTGGCGGCGCTGGCCGATATTGAGCTGGCACCGCTTCCGGCTGTCACCCTCTCCGCCGATATTGCCATTCGTCCGGCTTACCACATTTCAGAACTGGTGGTCACACTGGACGGCCAGCGCATTGAGGGCGAACTGCAACTCGACCCCGCCTTCGAGGATATCAAGGCCCAACTCAAGGCCAACACACTGGACATCGATGCATTATTCCCAGCCACTGAAGAAGACGACGTTGGTCTTGATAATAAAGGCGACGCAGGAGGAAACGCTAAGGCAGAAAATGGCGATAAACAGCTTGCCAATGCCGGCACGGCGAACGGCGCCGCCTCAAAAGACCAGCAAGAAGCTCCGATCGATTGGTCCTGGATGCAGGATCGCAAAATTGCGCTAGATTTGAACATCGGTGAGCTGGACGCACGGGGTTGGCAGATCAAAGCCGCCAAACTGCAGGCCACCGTCGACAAGCGTGTCGACGCCAAACTCAAGGCGGATGAAATCAACGAAGTAGCCACCGAGCGACAACTTACCGCCCTGGATGCCGACGTCACATTCACTCCGCTGTCGCTGGATAAACCGACCCAGGGCACCGATGCCGAGCTCACACTCAACGCCACCTCAACCGCTCTGAATCTCTCCGCTGAGGGCAAAGTGAATGTGAATGGCCTGGCCGGCACGGCAGTTAACGTCGCCGCCAAGGCAGCGCAGTCCCAGCCGGTATGGGCTCTGGCGCTTCAGCCGTGGAAAGAGGCCGGCGCCTTGGACGTCGATCTCGACCTGACCATAGAGGAACAGCAATACGACGTCGACGCCACATTGGGCCTGGGCGAGCAACGCAGTGAACTTGTGCTGACCTATCACCCCGGCGACATTGCCAAACTCAACGGCGAGCTCTCGGCCAGCAAGCTGGACCTAGCCTTTATGCGCAACTTGCAGTCCGGCCCAAGCGACGACGAAAAGCCTGAGCCTGCAGCCAACAAATCGGGTCGTATTTTTAGTGACGACACACTGCCCCTGGACAGCCTTAAATCAATCAACGCCCAGTTAAGTATCAACCTCAAAGATATCGATACCGGTTACGTCCATATCGAAAACGCTACACTGGCGCCGCAACTCGAAGACGGTAAATTCCAACTGGACGACGGGCGGCTGAAATTCGTTCACGGCGAGGCCTTGGCTTCACTGCTATTTGATAGCAGCCTGGAGACTCCCGCCCTCGAACTGGACCTGAAAGTAGACAGTGAAGACTACGGCGAAATGGGCCTCGAAAAACTCGCCGGTATTACCGGTGGTAAGGGTAAAATCCGCATAGAGCTTAACAGCGAGGGCAATAGCCAGCGACAATTGGCCGCCAACCTTGATGGCCAAATCGACATGAAGGTGAAGGACCTGGTCGCCAAGGGCAATGCCCTCAACCTGATCGGCTCCGATATCCTTAGCGAAACCATCGACAAACTGAACCCTTTCACCAAGAAACGCACCCAAACCGATATCGAATGCGTTGCCGTGCACTTCAAAGGTAAGAATGGCAACTTTATTACCGACGACGGCCTGGCACTGGAAACCGACACCACCAAAATCATTGGTACCGGCAAGGTCGACCTCGCCCAGGAAGAATTGTCACTGGGTGTGTCCCCCATCGCCCGCAAAGGTGTGGGTATTAACGTGGGCGCAGCAGCGGGACTGGTTCGATTAGGAGGCACCCTCAGCAAACCCAAAGTCGTTGCTGACCCCGGCGGCATGGTCACTGGCAGCCTGTCTACCGGCGCCGCGATTTATACCGGCGGTTTATCGCTATTGGCCCAGGGACTTTACAAGCGAGCAATGTATTCCGGCAGCGCCTGCGATGGCGAGCTGGATGCTATTCCTAGCGTGGAGGCCTTGCCAGACGAGCTGATTAACCCGCCTCAACCTTCCGAAGATGGCGGCACACCAGAGAACGGTACAGCACCGGGCAGCCCCGCTAGCGGGGCTGGGACAGACAGTACACCTTAAAACCCTGACCCTCACCGAGCAGCTGACAGTCAGCAAACAGTGCCTCGGCCTTGCGAGGCAGGGGAATAAACTGGTTAACCACAAACAGCGCGCAGCCGCCGGGGCGAAGCAGCCGCCGGGCCGCCGTTAAAAAACGCTCTGTCAGTTCGCCCTCCACGGCAAAGCCCTGATGAAAGGGCGGGTTACACAGCAGCATGTCCACCGGCCCGCTGAGCCCTTCAGCACAATCTGCCAGCGCGATATCGGCGTCAATGCCGTGCCGCTCAATATTCCTGCGACAGGCCATTAAGGCCGTGGCATTGTTATCAGTAAGCAGCCAGTGTGCCTCACCAAGGTCAGCCTGCGCCGCCACGGGCAAATAGCCATAGCCACAGCCCAAATCAGCCACCCGCTGGGGTACCTGCCCTGATCGCTGCAGCGCCTGCGGAATGCAGGACACTAGCAGAGCACTGCCTTTGTCGATCTTATTCCACCCGTAGACGCCGGGCTTACTGACCAGGCCCAGGGTTTCATCAATCACCCTCAGCTCGGTGTAGTCACTGTCAGGCAACCATTCACTGGGCTCAGCATTTTTCACAATCACCGCCAGATAAACATCTTTGCCCAGTTTCTTCAGCGACTTGCCTCCGGATACCAGTCGAGCGGCCTTATCGGCATAGGTCTTTAGCCCTTCGTTTTTAGCGCCGGTCAACACCAACTCACCGCCCAGGGGAAGCGCCGCCAGGGCGCGATTAATCAGGTAGTGGACCAGTGGCTTTTCCTTGGAGACCCGATAACAGACCGTGGCTGGCGGCGGCTCCGTCGGCAGCACAAAATCCCCCACTGACACCGAATAACCATAAGACTCCAGCTGCGAAGCGACATCACAGCGATTAGTGATGGCCAGCCAGTCGCCAGCCGGGGCCGGCGGATGACAGCCCGCGCCGTGCTCGTCCACCAGCCACCAAAGCGGCGCGTTGCAGTCGGCAAATTGGCCGCACAATACTTCCAGGCAGGGATCAGTCACCATCCGCCACTCCATCGACACTGCCAATCTCCCACTCGGTCAGTGGCCGATACTCGCCTTCCTCCAGGTCCGGGTCCAACTCAATACCGCCAATGGCCTCGCGGTGAAGCACCTCGACCGCATTCCCTTCGGCCGCAAACATCCGCTTGACCTGATGGTAACGCCCCTCTTGTATCCACACCCGCAGTCGATCCTCCTCAATACGCTCAATGCGAGCCGGCAAGGTACGGGCTTTTTCGTCGTGGAGAAAAACGCCGCGCTGCAAGTGCTCGATACTTTTGTCACTCACCGGCTCCGCGGTTTCCACATAGTAGCGCTTCCAACACTGGCGCTGCGGGGAGGTGATGGCATGTGACCACTGCCCATCGTCAGTCAGCAGCACCAGACCCGTAGTATCGATATCCAGGCGGCCGGCGGCGTGTAAACGCTCGGGATTGTCCTCATCAATCAGTTCCAGCACCGTCATATGGCGCCGATCCCGGGCGGCACACACATAACCCTGAGGCTTGTTCAGCATAAAATAGCGGGGGCGCGCCTCACGTAGACTCTCCCCGGCCAGGGTCACATCTGCATCGGGGGCAACTTGGCTGGCGGGGTTGCTGGCAACCTCACCGTCTACAAGCACTTCACCGCGCTTGATCAGTCTTTTGACTTCGTTGCGGGAGTAATCAGTCACTGTAGCCAGGTATCGGTCTAATCTGAGCGTTTTATTGGCGGGCTTCACTGGATTCACTGTCAATTTCACGTGATGGGGCACTTTACGATGCAGGCCGTTGCGGGACAAGTCGGGGGTATGTGTGGGCTTACAGCCGGGGTTGACTTGGGCCGGTCTTGGTTCTTGCTCTTTTGGCACCCTGTCGGGGTTGTATTGGCATACGGGCAGCTAGGGTTTCGCCCTGCTGGGCGACTGACTTTCTCTTTGCTTGTCCAAAGAGAAAGTAAGCAAAGAGAAAAGACACCCTGCAGAGCCGCTGCTGGCAAAAAGATGCCAGCAGTTCCTTGCGCTTCTCGGGCCAAAACGGGCGCTGCGGAACTCGCTTCGCTCAAACAGTCCTCGCGCTTATTCCGTTTTGTCCCTGCGATGCTCAGCGGCACTGAAGGGGCCCGGGGGTGCCACACGGAGAAAATGGTGTTCTTTTCCCGCTATTGGCACCGGGTTTGAATCCCCTTTGAGCTCGCCGAGCATCGCAGCCATTCAATGAAAGGCTTTTAGCGAGGACTGTTTGAGCGAAGCGAGTTCCGCAGCGTTTTCATTGAATGGTGAGAAGCGCAGGGAACCCGAAGGGCGAGCGATAGGGGTGTGCTTTTCTTGCCTACTTCTTTTTCACACAAAAAGAAGTAGGTCGCCCAGCTGGGCGAAAAAAGTGCAGGAAAGCACTTTTACACACTCGACAGAGTGCCCGCAGGGCGAGGGCCAAGGACGGCCCGAGTGAAACCCCTGCCAGCCGTATGCCAATACAACCCCGACAGAGTGCCACAAAAAACGGGGACCGAAGTCCCCGCTTTCATTACTATCACGGCAATGCCGATAGCATTATCGACAATGCTTTACTGAGCTTGCGCACCGACATTGGCGTTGACCTTCACATTGACGTCAGTCAGGCCTTTGACAGTGTCCTTCGTTTTAGCTGCCGCTTCTTTCATATCGGCTTTGGCTTCGGCGCGAGCCTCGGCACGGGCTTCAGCATTGGCTTCGGCCTCGGCTTTGCGCTCAGCCTGTTTGGCTTCCATCTCGGCTTTCATCTCAGCCTGCTTAGCCTTCATTTCTTCTTGCTTGGCTTTGGCGTTTGCTTTCGCTTCCGCGCTCATTTCCTTGCCTGTGGCGCTGGCTTCATCCATGGCATCTGCTGCGCCTTGGGTATCCACTTCAGCCTTGGCTTCTACTTTTGCTTCTTTTTTACCGCCAAAAAGGTTGCTGAAAAAGCCATCGGCCATGGCAACGTTGGATGCACCCAGTGCGGCGGCCAACATTACTGCAGTCATTTTCTTCATAGTGTTGCTCCCCAAAAAATAAAACGAGTTGTCATTATCAATAGCACCGATGAACGATACCTGAACGAAGTCTACTGCTTCGCGGGTGGGGAACAAGGGGTAATTTGACACACTTTTTTATCGATCTGTTGTGCAACTATCTGTCTTCCGCCCTGTCTCTGGCGCTCCGACTTCGCCGGCCGGAGCGCCGATTAGTGTTCCCGGGTCGACCGGAAGACCACTTCGGGGTGGCGCTCTTCAGTGAGGGACAGGTTGACCCGAGTTGGGGCCAGATAGGTTAGATAGCCACCACCGTCGATGGCGAGGTTGTCGGCGCATTTTCGCTTGAACTGCTCGAAAGCTTTGGGATCGTCACAGCTCACCCAGCGGGCGGTATAGACATTCACCGGCTCGTAAATGGCGTCGACCTTGTATTCGTCTTTCAAGCGATAGGCCACCACATCGAACTGCAGTACCCCCACCGCGCCGACGATCAAGTCAGAATTGTTTTGCGGCATAAAGACCTGGGTGGAACCCTCCTCGGACAGCTGCTGCAAGCCCTTTTGTAGAGCCTTGGACTTCATCGGGTCTTTTAGGCGAATACGGCGAAACAGTTCCGGAGCAAAGTGGGGGATGCCAGTAAAGCGGAATTCCTCGCCCTCAGTAAAGGTGTCGCCAATCTGAATAGTGCCGTGGTTGTGCAGGCCGATAATATCCCCGGACACGGCCTCTTCTACCAGCTCCCGATCACCGGCCAAAAAGCTGACCGCATCGGCGATTTTGACGTCTTTGCCCAGACGCACGTGGCGCATTTTCATGCCCTTGCGGTAGGTACCCGAACAAATCCGCATAAAGGCGATACGGTCCCGGTGGCGGGGGTCCATATTGGCCTGAATTTTAAAGACAAACCCCGAAAACGCCTCTTCTTTGGCATCGACGACCCGCTGCTCGGTCTCCCGGTTTAAAGGTGGCGGCGCCCACTCCACAAAATCGTCAAGCATTTCCCGCACCCCAAAGTTAGCCAGTGCGGTACCAAAAAAGACCGGGGTTTGTTGACCCGCCAGGTAATCTTCAAGGCTGAACTCGTGGCTGGCGCCCTTCACTAGCTCGATTTCGTCGATAAAATCGTCGTATTCGTCACCCAGTAAAGCTTTGGCCTCGTCACTGTCCAGGCCATCGATACGGATATCCTCCGCCACCACCGAGCCCTTGCCGGGCTTAAACACGTGGATGGTGTCGGTATAGAGGTTGTACACCCCTTTGAATTCGCTACCCATCCCAACTGGCCAGTTAATCGGCGCCGCAGCGATGCCCAATACTTCCTCGATTTCGTCCAACAGTTCAATAGGGTCGCGGATATCCCGGTCCATCTTGTTCACAAAGCCGATGATGGGGGTGTCCCGGAGCCGGCACACATTCATCAGTTTGATGGTCCGATCCTCGACACCCTTGGCGCCATCGATCACCATCAACGCCGAGTCCACAGCGGTAAGGGTCCGGTAGGTATCCTCGGAGAAGTCCTCGTGCCCCGGGGTATCCAGCAGATTCACGGTGCGGCCCTTGTAAGGAAACTGCATCACCGACGAGGTCACCGAGATGCCCCGCTCCTTTTCCAAACTCATCCAATCCGAGGTCGCCGACTTATCATGCTTCTTGCCTTTGACGGTGCCCGCCACCTGAATCAGCTGGCCCAACAGAATCAGCTTTTCGGTAATGGTGGTTTTACCGGCATCGGGGTGAGAGATAATGGCAAAAGTACGGCGATTGGCGATGTCCTGTTGAACACTGCGTTGCTGGGTAGCGCTGTCTGACATGAGTAAGTCTTCGCACGTGGCTGGGCTAGGAAAAGGGCGGGGATTTTACGGCATTTAAAGGTAATTTTCACTGAATCCCACTGTAGCGCGAATTTTCCTCGCCTTTGCCTGGCTGTGCGACTACACTTTCGCTCCTTTTCCCGGCGGCCTGTTTTCGCCGCCGTCAATCTGAGCACCCTATGTCTTTCGAATCCCTGGGCCTGTCGGCCCCTATCCTTAAGGCCGTGGCCGAAAGCGGCTATGACACCCCATCTCCTATCCAGGCCGAAGCCATCCCCGCAGTGATGCGCCGGCGGGACGTGATGGCCGCCGCCCAAACCGGCACTGGCAAAACCGCAGCCTTTACTCTGCCCCTGCTGGAGCAGCTAAGCAGCGAAAAACCGGCACCCGCCAAGCAATGCAAAGTGCTGATCCTGACCCCAACCCGTGAGCTGGCCGCACAGATCAAGGACAACATCGCCCACTACAGCAAATACCTGTCGGTGCGCACCGCGGTGGTATTTGGCGGCGTTAAAATCAATCCCCAGATCACCACCCTGGGCCGGGGCTGCGAAATCCTGGTGGCCACCCCCGGTCGTCTGCTGGACCTGCATCAACAGGGCGCGGTGAAATTCGATGCTTTGCAGACCCTGGTGCTGGACGAAGCCGACCGCATGCTGGATATGGGCTTTATTCACGACATACGCCGCATTGTCCGGGTGCTGCCAGAGCGTCGGCAGACGCTGATGTTCTCCGCCACCTTCTCCGCCGAGATCCGCAAATTGGCCAAGACCCTGGTGCAAGACCCAATTGAAGTTTCGGTGGCGCCGCCCAACTCTACCGCCGAAAAAGTCGAACAGTGGATCTGCCCGGTAGACAAGAAACGCAAGCCCGCTCTGCTGGCCCATCTGATCAATGAAAACGGCTGGCATCAGGTGCTGGTGTTTTCCCGCACCAAGCACGGCGCCAACAAGCTGAGTCGTTTTTTGGACGAGGCCGGCATCCCCTCGGCGCCAATCCACGGCAACAAAAGTCAGAACGCCCGTCTGCGGGCCCTGGCGGATTTTAAAGCCGGCAAAATACAGGCGCTGGTGGCCACTGATATCGCTGCCCGGGGCATCGACATTAGCCACCTACCCCATGTTGTCAATGTGGACCTGCCCAATGTGGCGGAGGATTACGTACACCGCATCGGTCGCACCGCGCGAGCCGGTGCCAGCGGCTCGGCGGTGTCTCTGGTCAGTGCCGATGAAGTCGATCAGCTGCGGGATATTGAGCGTCTGATTCGCCAAAACCTCCGCCGTGAGATTGTGGAGGGATTCGATCCCCAGCACGCCCTGCCCGAATCCGGCTCACCGGTGCGCAGACCGTCCCAGGGTAAGCCTCAGCGTCGACGCCCGACCGGGAACAACAATGGCAACCGCGCTCCCGGTTCAGGGGATCGCCAACCGGCACGCCGCCGGCGCCGCCCGTCCAATCAGCGCAAAGCCAACGCCGGCTAAAGCCAGTCGCCGTCCGCAATAAACTCGATGTGGCGGCGGCAGTCACCCAAGTAGGCACTGCCAAATAAGTTGTAGTGATTCAGCAAGTGGTAAAGGTTGTAGATACGCCGCTTGCTGTCATAGACGGCTGACGGCGGCCGCCGCTGATAATAGGCCCGATAAAATGCCTGCCCGAAGCCGCCGAACAGTTCGGTCATAGCCAGGTCGGCCTCGGCGTCTCCCCGATATACCGCCGGGTCAATCAGCCAAACACGACCGTCACCGCTGGCCAGCACGTTGCCCTGCCACAGATCGCCGTGCAGCAATGATGGGGAAGGGGTGTGGCTATTTAGCCAATCCGCCAAACGGTCACCGTGACGGGAAAGCACCTGACTGAAGTCACGGCGGACGCCCCGGTCTTCAATCTGTTCGACCTGGGTCTGCAACCGCCAGCGCACAAAGAAGTGCCCCCAGTGATCACTCACCACATTGGGCTGAGGGTTGGCACCAATCATGTTGTCCCGCTCATAGCCATAGCTGGACTGCGGCACAGCGTGCAGCGCCGCCAGGCCCTGCCCCAGTCGCCGCCAGTGCTCGTCACTGAAGGGCACACTGTCGATGCGCTGTAAACGCAACTGCCGATCGCCAACTTGCCGCACCTCGGGAATACCCAGCTCGTCGCCACAGGCCAGACGCAATTGCTCCAAGCCATCGACTTCCCCCAACAGCGCAGAGTGATCCGCATAATTGGATTTGGAAAAAGAGGCCATGGGTAACCGTCACCGAGCCACAAGCGATACACAGGGGTTATTAGGGCTAACCTTATCCCAGGCTGGCCAGCTCTTTAAAGGCCGCCTTCATCAAACTGGGCGTCATACCGGTCCAGCGTTTAAAGGCGCGACGGAAGTTACTGCTGTCATGGAAGTGCAGCTGCTCGGAGATCGCGTCAATCGATGCCCCATGAACCAGTAACTCGATCAGCGCCTGCTCGCGCCGAGCGCTGTCCAATACCGCCTGAAAAGTGCAGCCCTGCTCCCCCAAACGCCGTTTGAGGGTGGCGGCACTGATCTCCAATAGCTCGGCACAGTGCTGTAGATCGGCGACCTCGCCATTGTTCAGCCAGTACCGGCGCAGCACCGACAGCAAAAAATACTGCCCCCGGTCCTCGGTCTCGCACCCAGCCCGCGCCGCCTGCTGAGACAAGCTCGCTGAGCCTTCAGCGACGGCGGACTGAGGCTGCAAACTGATGCGCACACCATCAAAGGGCAGATCAAAATACACCTGCGCCGCAACGTGGCTAAAATACTGGGCGATATTCGCCGGTGAGGGGATCGACAGCATGCCCTCCACTGCATCCACGTCGGGCAGGCGGGTAAGCAAATGGCTCAGCGCCGTTATCGCCACCCGCAACTGACAGGGTGTTAACGACAAATAACAACAACTGCTGAGCAATAGCAGCACCCGACCGTCGTCACTGACACAGCGACGCAGCCGCAACAATGGATTCAGCAAATAGGCGAACCGGCACAGCGCGTCCAGGTACTGGTCGGCGCCCTCACAGCGATCGAGCAGTGGGCCCAGCGGCCCCAAGGCGGTGTTGGCGAGATGGTGTCCTAACTGAAAAGCGAAGTCGTCCCCTGGCCAGTACCGTTCGGCATTGTCCAGCAAAATACTGTAATGGCGGGGGCTGATAAACTGACCGTGAAAGGGAATCTGGTCAGCAAACAAGCTGGTGCCGACCAGCAGTTTTTCCAGCGCTACGCCCCGGGCGTGGCACAAATCCAGTAGGGCGATTGGCTGCACCCAGGCGGGAATGACCTTGTCATCCTGGAGCAAAATATCCCCGCGCATTTTCAGGCGCCCCCAGGCGTGCGCTTGCGTTGCTGTAGCGCGGCGCTGGCTCGCTGCATCAAGGCAGCGGCGGATTCACCCGGGCGACTGCCACATTGCACCACCGCGACCGAGAGGCCAAGCGGTTCACCGGTTTCATGGAGCAGTGCCAGGTCCACCGCCTCGCCGAGCAAGCGGCCCAGGCGCTTCTCCATCTCCAGCGCTGGCCTCTCTTCAGAATCGGCGCGCCGTTCCTCCAGGAGTAGTGCAAATCGGTCTCCACCGTAGCGACACACCAGTGAATCGCTGGGTGCCGCCGCCACCAGCGTATGGGCAGCCCGATTCAACACCGCATCCCCTACCGCAAAGCCGTAGCGCAGATTAATCGTGTTGAAATCGTTGAGATCGATTAAACACAGTGACACCGGTCGGCCCGCCAGCAGCGACTCCGACAGCACCTGCTCAAGATAGGCGCCGCTGTAGAGATCCGTTACCGCATCAATGTTGCGGTGGTTGCGATAGTGAGCTTCGCGACGTTGCAGCTGGCGACCCAGCACCCGCTGCTCCCGGCTCAGCATCAACACCGCAAAGGTAATCAACGCAATTGACAGCGGCGACACCACCGATTCCAGCGAGGCGCCAACCAGGGTATCGGCCATCCTCACCACCTCGTCTAAGGTGTCGAGAAAAAAGCCGTAGGCAAGCAACGAGAAGCCCGCGGTCAGCCAGCCCGTCACCGGCCCCGGCGGCCGCCAAGCCAACAAAAAGTGCAGCCACACCAGTGTCGCAACGGTAAGACTCCCCTCCCCCGCCACATCCAACCAGTCAATCTCGGGCCACGCTTTGACATCGCCGTAGCTGACCGACAACGCGGTGGTGAAACCGAACAACAGCGCAATGCCGATATAGACCGGAATATGGGCCAGACGCCGCCAAGGCGGAACACCCCGCAACAGGCTCGAGCGGCCCAAGGAGTCGTAATAGCTCAATAGATTGCTGTCTTTCATGATCTTTATATCCCGCTCAGCCCCGAGATCAGGGCGCTGACACATGTATTCGGCCCGAGTTTAGCGCCGACAGATGACAGCAAAAGGTCATTTCAGCTCAGGGCCATGCAAAACCGCCCCACTGGCCCCGCTAGCCCGCCCGGCCGTCAACGGATTGTCATAAAACCTCTCTAGCGTGCTCCCCGAATCAGCCATAAACCTTGCCCGGCAAGGATTTCAACAAGCCGTTTTATAACGACGATTGCCGGCCGTAGCCGGGCAATTTTTAAACACAAGCTAATCAGCCTGACAGCTGACGGAGTGGCGACATGAAAAATCCGATACCCCACCAATCCCTACTCGCAAGCGCGATGGCCATGGCGGTGGCCAGCCCGGCGGCGCTTGCGCAGCAAAGCAACATCGAGCAAAGCCAGGACGTCGAGCTGGTCACCGTGGTTGCCAAGCGGGTAGTCAAGCGCAACCACGTCAACGGCCCCGCCCCCAAGCTGGTCTACGACTCTGCTTTCTTCCAGCGCTTTGAGCCCATCTCGGTGGGGGACATGCTGAAGCGGGTACCCGGCGTGACCTTTACCAGCGATGTCGGTGAGTACGACCTGCCGCGCCTACGGGGTCTGGACTCCAAATACACCCAGGTATTGATTAACGGCCGCCGCCTGCCCGGCGAGGAGAATGACGGCGCCATCGCCGTGGACCGCATTCCCGCCGAGATGGTGGAAAAAATTGAAATTGTGCGCAGCCCCACCAGTGATATCGACAGCCAAGGTATCGGCGGCACGCTGAACATCATTCTGAAAGAGGGCGCCAAGTATCAGGGCGGCGTATGGCGAATCGGCGCCGTTCACATGGAAGAAACCGACGGCAGCGGCTTTATCGGTTTTACCGGTGTCAACGAGCGCATTGAGTACAACGTCTCGGCCAACATCCAAGAGCGCTACAACCCCAAAGACAAAGTCTCCAGTGCTGCAGAAGAAAACGAGCGGGAAGACACCAAAGAGTCGGACGTTCGGGATAGCCGGGATGTGTCCCTCGCCGGTGATATCGCCTTCCGTATTGCCGACAATCAAAAGCTCAGCTTCAATCTCTTTTATGTGGACACCGAGCGCGAAGAAGAAGAGAACACCGATGTCTTTGTGTTTCTCCGCGATGACGAAAACTCTCCCTTCAGCCTGGATGAGCAAGTCCTGGAGCACCAGCTGGAAGACATCGAGCAGAGCAACACCAACCTGGGCGTTGACTACGACATCGAATTTGGCAGCAGCAAGCTGAGCTTGTATGCCTACAGCAACCAATTTGAGCAGGACAAAGTCTCCGATGAGAGCGAAGCCGACGCTGGTGAGCCACTGGAATTTGGCGAGCGGGAAGTCGAAGAGATCGACGACAGCGAAACCCGCTTGGGCGTGAAATGGAGCCTGGGAGGAGAAAAAATCGAGACCAAGCTGGGCGGCGAATTCAGCTCCCGGGAGCGCGACTTCAATGTCTTTATTGTCGACGACGAAGGGGAGCTGGACGATGAGGATGACGAGTTCGCCGACTTTAAAGCCACTATCGACGGCATCGACCTCTACGCCACCAGCAAAATCACCCTCAGCGAGCAGCTGGATATCGAGGCGGGTGTCCGGGCCGAGTACCGTGAGCAGGACGTCAAAGGCGCCGACTTCGACGGCACCGTGACCAACAGCAATAACGACGACTGGCAGTACAACCCTTCTGTGCACCTGCGCTGGCACCTCAGCGAGAGCGACCAGGTTCGCGTCAGTCTGGCGCGCACTCTGCGCTACCCCCAGTTTGACCAACTCAACCCGGTGGAGCTCACCATTGAAGATGAGAAATTCCGCGGCAACCCGGAGCTGGACCCGGAAGCTGCCTGGGGTCTGGACGTGGGTTACGACCACTTTATCGGCAATGTCGGCGTGGTGGGCATCAACGTGTTCTACCGCGAAGTGAAAGACCTGATTGAATTCACCCAGAGTGACGTCATCGTCGGCGGTGAAGAGTTTGAGCTACGCCAGCCCATCAACAATAACAACACCGGCAAAGTCACCGGCGTCGAGCTGGATGTCAGCGCGCCGTTCAGCATCGTTGGCCTGCCCAACCTACAGGGCTTTTTGAACTACACCTACCTGGACTCAGAGGTAGAGGATCCCTTCCTGGATGGCGTCGAGCGACGTTTCAGTGGCCAGGCGGAATATGTGTACAACATCGGCTTCGAGCACGAAATCACGCCCTGGGCCTTTAGCTACGGCATGAGCTACCAACGCCAGGGCGCCAGCGAGGAGTTCGAAGGCGGCGAAGTGAATCGCATTACTTACGACGGCAACCTGGAAGTCTTTATCGAGAAGCGCTTTGCCAATGGCGACTACGCTCTGCGTCTGAGTGGGCAGAATCTGCTGGATGCGGAAAAGCGCGAGCTGATCAAAGAGTACGACGATGGCGATGCCTTCCGCGCCGGCGAGTTTGAGACCCGGGAAACCGAGGTGGAAAACACCAGCCCGGCCATCCTGCTAAACTTCCGCGGCCGCTTCTAAGGGGAATTCGATGTCTAGTATTCACAAAGTCTGCATCAGCCTACTGGTGGCGCTCAACACCGCTTGCGGCGTAGTTCAACACAACGACGACGCGACCCTGGCGGTGGAGCTGACTACCGACGACAACCGCCTACTGTGGCAAAGCACCGGTCAGCAACAGGTCCTGCACCAGGCGCCCGGGGAAATCGAAGCCCTTTACGTCAGCGGTGAGCACATTCTGTGGGGACAGGACCCCGGTGCCGAGCTGTGGCTTGGTGCCTTGCAGGAAGGCGAGCTCAATGCCGCCCCCTTAGGCGCCTTAAAGCATGATATCGACGGTATTTGTGCCGCGCCGGTAGACAAGGGCGTGCTGGATATCTTTATCAGCGACGGTGATGGCGGTCTGTATCACTACTGGTTGCAAACCGTCGATGCCACCCTCACCTCAGTGCGACGTCTGAACACCAACCCCGACATTGAGCGCTGCCTGCTGACCGAGGCCGCGGTGGTGCTGGATGACCCCTACCTGGGCCCAATCGCTGCCCAACGGGACCCTGAAAACGATGCCATACTGCGACCCGCTCCGCCCTTGAGTGATCGCCAATCCAAGCAGTTGAAGTCCGACAGTTTTGCGCTAGACCGCAACGTGGTCGCCCTTCCCCAGCATGACTACGCTGTGCTTACCGCATCGCTGGAAACCGCCGCTGTCGACAGTCACGGCGACGCGGCCGATGACCCCGCCATTCTGGTGGGCAGCGACAACTATTGGATTGCCGGCACCGATAAGCAAAAGGGATTGGGGATTTACGACGCCAGCGGTGCACAGATCCACTTCCTGCCCCGGGGGCGGGTCAATAATGTTGATGCCATCCCAACTGGCGACGACCAATTCTTGCTTACCGCCAGCAACCGCACAGAAAAGACCATCGATCTCTACTCCGCGAATCTGGCGAAAAACCAGATCGAATTCACCAGTGCCATCCCCCTGAATCTGGCGGACCCCTACGGCCTGTGTATGGGCCGCGCTGCCAACGGCGACCCGCAGATCTTTGTGGGAGACTCGGAGGGTGCTGTTCAACACTGGCAGCTCAGCAGTGGCAAGGCAAAAATGCTCCAGCAATGGGATTTTGATACCCAGACCGAGGGCTGCGTCTACGACGCCGAAGAGAACGCGCTCTACGTGGGTCAGGAAGAACTGGGCATCTGGCGCTTTGGCTTGAGCGACGGTAGTCGCACACTGGTTGAGGCCATTGAGGCCGGCAATTTGGTGGCCGACGTGGAAGGCCTGGATATATACCGCCGCGGCGATCAGCGCTGGCTGGTGGCCTCCAGCCAGGGCGAGGACGCCTACGCGGTTTACGCCATGGACCCCTGGCGACTGGTCGCCAAGTTCCGCATCGGCGCCGACTACCAGCGCGGCCTGGATGGCGCTTCGGAAACCGATGGCCTGGCGGTCACTTCAGCGCCACTGCCCGGCTACCCTTTGGGCATATTGGTGGTGCAAGACGGCCGCAACCGGTCGCCCCAGGCCAATCAGAATTTTAAAGTGGTGGACTGGCGCAAAATTGACGCGCTGATCAAGACGGCTCACTAGATCGGATACCCCCCCTGAATCTGCCGTTGCTATCGCGCCTTTGCGGCTCCAACGGCAGATAGTCCCTCCGCTCCTTGGCCTGATTCCTGCATCGTGAATAGTTAGGACAAAGCGCTAACCCGCTGCCCTGACGATAACAACAACGCATGGATGTTATGCCCGAGCTACACCTTATCGATTTCGGCATTCTCGGCCTGTATTTAGCGGTCGTTGTCGCCCTGTGCATTAAGGTCACCTTGCGCAACCCGGATGCTGACGAGCTGTTTTTGGCGGGGCGCAGCCTGGGGCCTGCGGTTATCGGCTTGTCGCTGTTTGCCTCCAACATTTCCTCCACCACTCTGATAGGCCTGCCTGGCGCCGCCTGGGATACCGGCATTGCCGTAGCCAACTATGAGTGGATGGCGGCGCTGGTACTTTTATTTACGGCTATTTATGTCGCGCCTGTGTTCTTGCGGCGGGGCATCACCACGGTGCCAGAGATATTGGAGCAGCGCTTTGACCCGCGACTGCGCAAGTATCTCTCCGCCACGTCCCTCTTTTTAAGCGTGGTGCTGGATACTGCCGGTAGCCTCTACGCCGGCGCGCTGGTGCTAATGTTATTTTTTCCCGACCTCAGCTTGGGGCCCACCTGCGCCGCCATGGCATTGTTTGCCGGCATTTATACCGCGGCGGGCGGACTGCGGGCCGTGGCCTACACCGATGTCGTGCAGTCCATTGTGTTGCTGTTGGGCTCACTGATACTCAGCACCCTGGTCTTTGCCGAGTTCGATTTCAGCTGGTCGGCAGTGAGCGCGGCTCTGCCGGCAGAAAAGCTCTCTTTGTTGCGACCGCTGGATGACCCCACCCTACCCTGGCTGGGCACCCTTATCGGACTGCCAATACTGGGCTTTTACTATTGGACCATGAACCAATATGTCGCTCAGCGCCTGCTGGGCGCGCGGGATATCCAGGCCGCTGGCTGGGGGGCGCTGATAGCGGCGACGCTAAAACTGCTGCCTCTGTTTTTGATGGTGCTGCCCGGCGCAATGGCAGCGACACTCATCCCCGACCTGGACCGGGCCGATACCGTTTTTCCCCGCCTCATTATCGACTACGCCCCCGCAGGACTCACCGGCTTGCTACTGGCCGGGCTGATTGCCGCCATCATGTCCAGTGTTGACTCAGCATTGAACTCGGCCTCAACGCTCGTGATGGTGGACTTTGTCAAACCCCGGCACCCCGAGCTCAGTGATCGCCATATCGCCAAGTTGGGACGCTGGATTACCCTGCTGCTGATGTTAATAGCGGCGCTGTGGGCACCCAATATTGATCGTTTCCCGGGCCTGTTCGCGTACCTGCAACAAGCCTTTGCCTACGTGACCCCACCCTTGGTTGCCGTATTTGCCATCGGCATGACGACCCGATCGATAGACGCCCGTGCGGCACTGCACGGTACAGCGTCAGGCCACGGTGTATCCGCCATTCTTTTTATCGGCGCACAACTGGGCTGGCACAACATCCACTTTACCCTGGTGGCGGGCTTACTTTTTGTACTCACGATCCTTGCTATTTACCTTTGGCAAGCCAGTGATGCCAGCAGGGCAAGCGCTGCACGTGAGGCAGCGCCAATACGACACGGCGAAACCGTGTCGGGAGCCTTGAAGATATCGGCACTGTTGCTGGCAGTAGCGACCGCTGTATTGGTGTGGTTTTTTCGCTGAGGCCAGCGACTCGCCGTCAGGCTGAACAAACACTGAATGCCCCGCCACAGCGGGCGTAAATATTCACGAAATTGAGCGGCGGGATTGGCCTCTATTTGTGGCTATGGCGCGACTTTCAAATTCCCGTCGGGCAAGTAAACTGATAGTCTTTAGGCTAGCCGTATTTTCCACTATAGCGACAGTATCTAGGGATCTGGAGATAAACCAACATGAATCAAGACAACCTGACCACAGTAATAACAAGCCAGGGACACGCACAGGACATTGCGATGTTAGACCAACTCTCCATCCCCGTAGACCAACTTGTTGCCGCTCTCGATGAAGTCGTGACTCGCCCCCTATCGTGGAGGGAGGAAAAAGAGGAAAACGACAAAGAGGCAAAAGACCCTGAGCAGCAAGCCAAACAGCTGGCTGCCGCAGATGTCATCGCCGTAGACATCCCCATGGCGGCCAGCGAAGGCAGCTTGCAGAATATCGATACCAGCTATCAATCCGGCTACTCCGGCTATGACGGTGGCAGCGAGGGACTCCCCCCCGTTGCCGTCTTTGGACTGGGCTTGCTGGCCGTAGTGGGTATCGCGGCCGCACTGAGCGGCGGCGGTGGCAGCAGCAGTAAAGGTGGCGGCAACCCGCCGGTCAACAGCGATCCTATTTTGGACAATATCCAATCGCCGATCGCCACCAACGAAGACCAATCTGTCACCTTTAATGTCTCCAGCAACGACCCTGATGGCGACACCATCCAAACCAACTTCACTGCCAATAACGGCACCGTTAATGCGGTGGCAGGCAACCCCGGTCAGTTCGAATACACACCCAACGCTGACTTTAATGGCACTGATCAAATCACGGTAGAAGTCACCGACGGCAGGGGTGGCTTTGACAGTCAAACTGTTGTGGTCAATGTGGCACCGGTCAACGATGCACCAGAAGCGGCAACGCTTAATTCGCAAACGGCCAATGGGCAGACCGTCATTATCGACGCGACTACCGGCGCTAGCGATCCAGAGGGAGACCCGCTCACCTACCAGTTGAACAGCCAGCCATCTAATGGCTCGGTCAACATTATTGCGGGCAGCCCCGGCCAATATGAGTACATCCCCGATCAAGGTTTTACTGGCACCGACAGCTTCACCGTCACCATCTCTGACGACAACGGCGCCTCAATAAACCGCACCATCCAAGTTCAGGTTGGCGGCAACATTGCTCCAGAGGCCGACGCCGAACAAGACGTCACACTGGCGGAAGACACCCCCACCACCATCGATATTGGTGCCACTGATGCCAATGGCGACACCCTTAGCTATGAGATCACCGCTTCGCCAGACAATGGCAGCGTAGAAAGCACCGGCGTACCTGGCGAGTTTGAATACACGCCAAATGCCAATTTCTTTGGCAGCGATAGCTTTACCGTTACCGTCACTGACGGCAACGGTGGCACAGTCACACAGACAGTCAACCTGACCATTACCGCTGTTAACGACGCACCAGAAGCGGATGCTTTTCAGAATGTCTCTTCTCCAGAGGGCGCCTCGGTCAACATCCAGGTCGATGCCACAGACGTTGAAGGCGACACGCTGAGCTATGCGGTGGTCACCGATGCCGCCAACGGCACCGTCGTCAATAACGGCAACGGCAGCTTTACCTATACCCCTACCGATGGCGACTTTATCGGCCAGGACAGCTTCGAAGTTGAGATCAGTGACGGCAACGGCGGCACAACGACCCAAGAGGTTCGCATCACCGTCAACGCCGACAACGACGCCCCACAAGTGGACGACACCCAGACGGTGTCAACCGAGTCTGCCGCACCAGTGACCATCACAGTAAACGCCACCGACGCCGAAGGCGATCCGTTGAGCTACGGCGCCGGATCGGCCAGCAACGGCAGCGTGGTCCCTGGCAGTACACCTGGCCAGTTTATATACCGTCCGGATGCAGGCTTTGCCGGTGAAGACAGTTTTGAAGTGATCGTCTCCGACGGCAACGGCGGAACCAGCACGCAAACGGTCACTGTGACAGTAGCCGACAGTGAGGGAACCGAATACGACCTAACCCCATTGGCCGGACCCGCGATTGGCCTCACTGACGAAGCAGATATCATTCGCGGTTCTGTCTCAGATACAGGCAGTACGCTCAATGCCGGCGACAGCATCGATGGCCAAGGCGGTTTCGACAGCTTGCAGATCAGCCAATCGGTCGATTTTACCGGGTTCGGTGGCGCCAACCCGCTGTCGCAAGGCAGCTTGAGCAACGTTGAAGGGCTGGAAATCAGTAATACCGCTGGCACCAGCACCACGTTTAACGCGACTGGCGCCAGTGGCCTGGAATATCTGTTCCTGGATGCCAACGATGAGAGCTTTATCTTCGACGCGCTGAGCGACACCGACCTGACCTTTGAGCTGGAAGACGCCGACAGCGTTAACCCAAGCAATATCAGTTCAGCGGTACCCACACTTTCCTATCAGTTGAATTTTGGCACAGACGTCAACGACAACGAAGACGACTCCCTGACCCTCATTCTCAACGATGTTGGCCGTCGCAACGTATCCCAAGGCCGGCCCGACGATGGCGTCGCTGTTATCGCGACAGATATCGAAAACCTGACTATCGTCGCCCAAGGCCAACAGAATTATATTGACTTACTGCCGCTGGCCGACACCAAGTCCATCACCATTGGCGGCGAGGGCGAGCTCGATACACTCACTTTCAACAATGCCTTTAACAATGGTACAGGCGGCGACCAAACCCCTTTCACCAGTCTGAGTAGCGTCAATGCGTCAGCCGCACTAGGTGACCTCACCTTGGCACTGTACTCTCAAACCATGATGAACAGCCTCCGCGCAGGCTTTGGCAACGACATCATCGCAGCGGGGAATAACATACGCTCATCAACCTTCCTCGATGGTGGGGATGGCGAAGATATTTTGATGCTGTCGGGCATCGATGACGTAGCAGGAACTCCCAATGCGACGCTCACGCCCGATATGCGTGGCTTTGAGACTCTGGATTTAGGCCTGGAAAGTAGCGTCGCTACCTTCACCCTTTCGCTCAGTAATACTGAAGGCCTGCAGACCGTTCAGGTTAGTAACAGTAACGGCATCGATGGAGATGCCGGAGCTGTCACCAGTACCACCATCCGGGATCGCGGCGGAGAGGTACTCAATCTAGATTTCCGTGAACTTGCGGGCCAAACCTACAACGGGAATGACAATTTTACAGTTCAGGATTCTGGCGAGCTGACGATTTCAACCATCAGCGGCAACAACAATAGCTCGGGTAGCTTTGCCGACAACGTCACTGCAGTTGCCGCCCCTCATGTTAATTTAGTGATTGGTGCAGACACCACCTACAGCGGCATAGTGACCGCCAATGCTGCGGATAGCGCCAGTATTCAGATTGACGCCGGCGGTGCTATCGACAGTGCCACGCTGTCGGTGACCAGCGCCGAGACTATTGCCATTAACGGCGCAACCGATACCGAAATCCTCGGGCTGAGCCTGTTAGCTGAAAATGTGACCGACCTCAATGTGTCGGGCAGTGCCGTCATTAACGGCTTGGGGGACTCCAACCTTAACAGTATCGAGTCCATTGCATCGACCAGCCTCGGCGGTATGGACCTGACCTTCACCCCAGCCACCGGTGCCCAAGCAGGCATTGGTGCGTTTTCCCAAACCGTGAATGTTGATGCTGAATCTGCTGTTGTTGCGACTGCAGCAGGCCTTGGGCTCAATGTAGATATTGCCGCCTTCCTCACTGGCAACGGCGCCGCAGATATCACCGGCTCCAGTGTGCTCGACAATCAGATCAGCGCAGGAACCGGCCGTAATCAAATTACCGTCGTCACCGGCTCCGGCGATGACCGTGTTACGTTAAATGAGCAGTTCGAGGCCAACGATGGCGCCAATATCAACCTTGATCTTGGCAACGGTGTCGTCGACACCTTGGTACTGACAGCCGCCAGCAACAATATTGAGTCCCTTACTCTGTCGGGTGTTGAGTTTATTGAGTCAGACCCGGCAAACGGTTCACTGGCGCTGGCGGCCTCTGCCGTTAGTGGTCAAACCATTACCTTCACCAACTTCGCCTCTACTGTGTTCCTCGGTACCAGCGGTGAAGACACCATCGATTTAAGCGATATCACCGGCGCCCCCACCACCCGAATCTCTGGCCTGGGCGGCGATGATGTGATCATCGGCACCGATGGCAACGACACCATCATCGGTGGTGGCGGCGCCGACAACATGACCGGCGGCCTGGGTGACAACACTTATGTGTTTACCACCGGCAGTGTTGTGGCGGGTGAAACCATCACCTTTAATAACGCCGGTACCGAGACCTTGCGAGTCAACAGCTCCACTGAGTTCTTTGCGCTGAATAATGGCGCGCGCCTCTCTGCGGTAGACGCGATCACCATCGTTGAAGGACAGACCGCCAGCTTCCTGGTCAACCAGCTCTCCGGCAACGCGGCCCCAGTCGTATCGGGCAATACCGGCGGCGCTGTAGAAACTCTGGAAATTCACGGCACTGACTCCGCGGACACTATCGACCTCGAAGCCCTGCAATTCACTATCTCCAATACTGCACCGGTAATGGTCGCTGTTGACGCCGGCGTTGGCGCTGATACCGTGGCCGGCCGCAACGGCATCGACAACACCTATATCTACAACACCGGTGATGTGGGCACTGGCGAGACCATCGCTTTTGGTGATCTGGACGATACCTTTGTGGTTGAAAGCAGCACCGGCTTCGGCGCCATGAATGGCGGCAACAGCGCCCTGACCGGGCTTGATACGGTAGAGCTCGCTGAAGGCACCACCGCCACGTTCAACGCCGCCCAGTTAGACGGCTTGACTGTCGCAATCAACGGTAGCGGCAACAATGGCGGCGAATCACTGGTGGTCAATGGCGGCAATACCCCAGACACCATCGATATCTCCACCCTCAACGTGGATACCAATGACGTAACCGTAACAGTCAATGCCGGCCAGGATGACGACACCATCATTGGCAGCGGCGCCGATGACATTCTCAATGGCGAGGGTGGCCTGGATAGCATCAGTGGCGGTCTCGGCGCTGACACCATGAGCGGCGGCGCCAACTCCGACACCTTTGTTCACAGCATGGGTGACGGTGTTGGACCGACGGCAACAGCGGATAACGGCGCCAATGGCCTCACCAATGGCGACGAGCTGGGCTTCGGCAACGGTGTCGACACCATCCTCGACTTCGGCAACGGCGATGACCTCATCGACCTGGACATTGGCGGCGCTCAATTGACCAAAGTGCTGGCCTCCCAGGCCTTTGATGTGGACCTGACAGACTTTGGCTTGCAGGACAACGAGTACGTTGTTATCCGCGGTGACTTTGGCGGCACATTAGGCGCTGACGATGTCTTTACCGTCAATGACAGCACCGGCAGTGATCTGCTGCTGGCCTTCGACGCCAATGCCAATAACGATGGCGCAGGAAATCCCGCAATCGACACTGTCGACGTCGAGTTCATTTTGCTCAGCGGCGCCGGTGGCACCGTGATCGACGGCACTGACTTCGTTGTTTAATCTCACCCTAAATACCCTGTAGCGCACACTGCGCTGTGTGCACTACAGGACCACAAAATACAGGACCACAAAAAAGCCCTCCAAACGGAGGGCTTTTTTGTGGTCGAAAGTTGAGCCTTTACGGTGACGAGTAAGACTAGGAAGAAAAATTAACTACGTTGGCCAGCGCGCTTGGTTCGCCTTGCTCCGGTCTGCAATCTTCCACTGCCGTCATAAACTCGTTACTCCACATACCAATATCGTTATGACGCACCACATCCAACGCCTCTTTTAGGCGTCCCCTGGCCTCGTCGCGACTCATGGTTAAGGCCAAATAGCAGCTATTAACCATCTCTTTAGGATCGTGGGGGTTAGCCAGTATTGGGCCACGCAACTCGGCTGCAGCACCAGCAAACTCAGACAGCACCACTACACCGGCACCCTTGGTCTCTCCTTGAGTAGCGATATATTCCTTCACTACAAGATTCAGACCGTCCCGCAAGGGGGTAATCCACATCACATCCGCCATGGCGTAGTAGGCCACCAATTCCTCGAAGGGCAAGGCCCTGAAGAAAAACTGTACCGGCGTCCAGCCCACCTGGGCAAAGCGACCATTGATTCGCCCCACTGCTTGCTCGATCTGAAGCTGCAGCTTGCGGTAAACCGTCATCTCCTGGGCAGCCGGCACGCACACCATCACCAGCGTAACCTTACCGCAAAGCTCGGGATGCTCGTCCAGCAGGGTCTCAAACGCATCGAGCTGCTCGATAATACCCTTGGTATAGTCCAGTCGCCCCACAGATAACATCATCCGAGTACCCGCCAAATCACTGCGCAGGTTTTTCATCAGGTCCTGTACTTTGTCCTGGGCAAGGGCGTTTTCAACCCGCTTTAAATCTAAGCCGACGGGATGGGCCCCCAGACGAATGCGTCGGTCATTAACGGCAATCTCAGCCGACATCTCGTCCAGCCCCACCGCGCAGCCATAGGTAAAGAAGCGCGGTGCGCAGCTGACCTTTTCGGTGACTTCCAGCGGCGTGACACCCCGGGCAACATCGACAAAGTTTTCCGCCTGCCGAGGAATATGAAAGCCGATGTAGTCGCACTGCAACAGGCTGCCGATGATATCCCGGCGCCAGGGCAATACGTTAAATACGTCAGCAGAGGGAAAATAAGTATGGTGGAAGAAGGCGATGGTCACATCGGGCCGCAACTCCCGCAAGTAGGCCGGCACCATCCACAGGTTGTAATCGTGAATCCAGACAACAGCGTTCTCTGCGGCTTCCGCCGCTGCACTCTCGGCAAAACGCCGGTTCACATCGAGAAACACTTGCCAGTGATCATCCCGAAAACTGGCCCGCTCCCAGAAGGTGTGCAAGGTGGGCCAAAAGGCCTCTTTGGAGAACTTCTTGTAGAAGATATCCACATCGCGCTTGCTGAGGGGCACCCTCGCGGCCACCAGGCGGGGATAGCGGCTGGCATCCACCTCAGTATGACTCTCAAAGGCTCCGTATTTGGGGTCGTGAACCGACCACGCCACCCAGGAGCCGGCTTTGCCGTCGGCAAAGAAGCTTAACAGGGTGGGAATGATGCCATTGGGAGAAGATGGCCGGCGGCGTTTCATGACACCGTCCTCAACAACCTCCTCATAGGGCAGGCGGTGATAAACGATGACTAGGTCGGACTTTCCCGGCGCCACTGCCTCCCGCTCTTCTGCAGCCAGGCCCTCCACCCCCAGAAAACCAAAATGATGAATCGCTTCGAGAATGCCGCCACAACCAGGCCGCTCAGCGTGATAGACCCGGGCTTGGCTTTCAGTGGCGGCAATCAAGCCGCGCTCCGACTCGCCCACACAGACCCCGATAAAACCGGCTTCGTACATGGACAGGTCGTTGAGGGTGTCACCCGCTACCATCACGTCTTCGTGGGAAATCCCCAGGTGCTCTACCAAGCCCCGCAAGGTGCTGCCTTTATTGACACTCCTGGGCAGAATATCGAGGTAGCGCTGCGCAGAGTAAAGCAGGTCGCAATCCAAGGTCTCCACAATCGAGGCCAGTTCGGCAGACACCGCGCCCTCACTGCAAAAGAACGACACTCGCCGCTCTTGGGGCACATCCTGGCGCAGCAAGTTGGGTATATGGGCCACGGCCTCCTCAACGACGTGCTCGCCGGGCCAGCGACGGTCAATCTCCGACTGCAAGGGTTGCACCGGTTGCTGGGTGGCGCCGTGCACGACCGTACAGCCGACATCGCAAATAATGTAATCCGGCTCTGGCAAAGTGGGGTCAGACAACAGGGGTAATACCGACTCCAGCCCGCGGCCTGTGACATAGGCCAATTGAATTTCTGGGTGTGCGGCGATCAATTGATAAAGCTTTAAACGCTGCTCGGTCTCTCCGGCCAAAAACGTACCGTCCAAATCCGTCGCTAAAAGCATGACATCCCTCTGGTTGTGAGCGTAGTGTAGGTCATGCAGAGTTTGTGCCGGCCGTTTTACCGGCCTGATTGCCCTACGGGGTGGCCCAATTGGCGTCTGCGCGGTCAAAACGCACCACAAAGGTGCAGAAAATAGAGAACATAAGCTGGATTTACCTGTCACACAAAGGGAAAACAAGTTATTGGAACAACCCTTGCTCATCGTCTAGTCTGTAGAACACTAGACAGGCATGAGCACACACCGCGACCGCTCCCTGATCTCGGGGCGCCTCGCACAAACCGCAAACGACATTAACAACAAGGGGGATCATGCCCGCGCAATGGCAAGACATTGTGGACTCGGCGATCACACTGCGCCGCCAGCTCCATACTTACCCTGAACTCGGCTGGCAGGAACAGCGCACAGCGGAGACAATACGCGACTATCTCAACAAGCACGCTATACGCTGGCGCCCTTGTGCCTCCACCGGCACCGTGGCAACCCTCAACCCCGGAGGCACCGGCAAGCACATTGCACTGCGGGGTGACATCGACGCCCTGCCAATCCGCGAGCAAACCGACAAAGACTGGCGCTCAACCGTAGATGGTTGCATGCACGCCTGCGGCCATGACGGCCACACCGCAACGTTGATGGCAACAGCTCACTGGCTTAAGCAGCGGGAGGACGAGCTACCGGGGCCGGTAACACTGCTGTTTCAACCTGCTGAAGAAGGCGGCCACGGCGCCCGGGAAATGATCGCCGACGGCGCCCTGGAAGGCGTTAACGAAATCTTTGGCTGGCACAACTGGCCCGCTATCCCCTACGGCAAGATGGTGTGCCCCGACGGCATCGTAATGTGCGGCAACGGCACCTTTACCATCAAGGTCATTGGTAAAGGTGGCCACGCCAGTCAGCCGGAATTGTGCCGCGACCCGGTACTGGGTGCCTGCGCCATTAACATCGCCCTACAGCAGGCCGTGAGCCGGCGTCTGCCGCCTCAACAGGCTGCGGTGTTGAGCGTCACCTCCATCGAGGCACCCAGCGCCGCCACCGTGATCCCCAGTGAGGCGATCTTAGGGGGCAGTATTCGCGTGCCCAACGAAACGACCCGCGACACACTCAACACCCTGATCCGGGAAATTTCCCAGCACACCGCAGCCAGCTATGGCCTGGAGTGCGAGGTAGACATCCAGCCGCGCTACCAAGCCACGATTAACCACCCGCAACAGGCACAGCGTTTCCGCCAGCAGTGGCAAACGCTCTACGGCGCCGACAGCGTCGACACCCAACTGCCGACACCAATTATGGCCTCCGAGGATTTCAGCTATTACCTGCGTGAAGTCCCCGGCGCGTTCGCGCTAATTGGTGCCGACGATGGCCAGGGCCACGACGCGCCCTGCCACAACCCGCACTACGACTTTAACGATCGCTTGATTCCCATGGTATGTCGCGCTTACGCCGGCCTGGTCGGCATTCACACACCGGCGTTCGACACCAGCGCGGAATCGGCCTGAACCAAACCTGAAGCACCACGCCTATCCAAGGCTATGGAGGAAGTATGAGTATTTTTGAGCAACGCGAGTCTGAAATCCGAGGCTACTGCCGGGTCTATCCGGTGGTGTTCGACAAAGCCGAGAATGCCCGACAGACCGATGAAAACGGCAAGGAATACGTCGACTTCTTTGCCGGCGCCGGGGTACTGAACTTTGGCCACAACAACGAGCGCATGAAGAAGGCCATGATCGACTACATCCAAAGCAATGGCGTGCTGCACAGTCTGGATTTGCACACCACCGCCAAGCGGCGCTTTATGGAGCGCTTTACCAAGGTCATTCTCGAGCCCCGCAACATGCCCCACAAAATGCAGTTTATGGGCCCCACCGGTACCAATGCGGTGGAAGCCGCGCTGAAAATTGCCCGCCGGGCCACGGGTCGCCGAGAAATCGTGGCGTTTAGTCACGGCTTTCACGGTATGACTCTGGGGGCTTTGGCCTGTACGTCAAATCAGGCCTTCCGCGGCGCTGCCGGCATTCCCCTTGAGCACGTGCGCCACTTGCCCTTCGGCTGCGAGACCAAGTGCGGGGACTGCAAGCTGGGCTGCGGTATCGAGCGACTCGACGAGCTGCGCGCCGCCTACGAGGATGGCTCCAGTGGCCTGCTGCCCCCCGCTGCTTTCCTGGTGGAACCTGTGCAGGCCGAAGGCGGTGTCAATGTCGCCAGTAAAGCCTGGCTTCAGGCGCTGAGCAAACTGGCCAAAGACGTCGGTGCGGTGTTGATCTTTGACGACATTCAGGCCGGCTGTGGACGTACCGGGTCCTACTTCAGCTTTGACGATATGGGTGTCGACCCCGATATCGTCTGCCTGGCCAAGGGCATCGGTGGCATCGGCACGCCGCTGGCAATGAACCTGGTGAAGCCGGAGATCGACAAGCACTGGTCCCCCGGCGAGCACACAGGCACTTTCCGCGGACAGGGCCTCTCTTTTGTCGCCGGCACCGAGGCGCTGAGCTACTTCGAGAACGACGAGCTGATGCAGGATGTAACCCGCAAAACGGCAACGATGCGGGAAGCTGTTGACCCCCTGGGCGATCGCTATACCAGCATTCAAGTGCGCGGCAAGGGCATGATGATTGGCATCGACGTGGGCAGCGGCGAAAAGGCCAAAGCCATTGTCAGTAAATGCTTCGAGAAAGGCCTGCTGGTGTCTGCCTGCGGCAGTGGCGGTCGGGTAGTCAAACTGATTCCTCCGCTGACTATCCCCGACAGTGATCTCAAGTTCGGCTTGGACACACTGGTCGAAACCACTCACCAAGTGATGGAGGCCGCATGAAACAGCGCGATGATATGACCTTTCCTTTCGAGGAATACCAGCGCCGCTTGACTGAGCTGCGCGACCGCATTGCCCAGCGCCGGCTGGATGCCATAGTGATCTCCGACCCGGAGAACATTATGTACCTGACCGACTACCAAACAACCGGTTACTCCTTCTTCCAGGCGCTGGTGGTCCCGCTGGACCAAGAGCCCTTTATGATCACCCGGGCCATGGAGGAATCCAATGTCCACGCCCGTACCTGGGTGGAGCTCACCCGCCCCTACCCCGACACCGGGGATGCGATTCAGATGCTGGTGGATGCACTGCGGGAGTTCGGCCTGGACGACAAGCGCATCGGCTATGAGCGGAACAGCTACTTTTTCCCGGCCTATCAACAGGACCGCATTCACACCACGCTGACAGAGGCCAAGCTGCTGGACTGCTTCGGCATTGTCGAGCAGGGGCGTATCTGCAAATCCCAGGCTGAGATCGAGATCATGCACAAGGCGGCTCGGGCAGCCGAAGAAGGCATGAAGGCAGGGTTGGCAGCCTGCCAGGCCGGCGTGACCGAGAACGAAATCGGTGCCGCAATCAGTGCTGCCATGTTCCGCGCCGGTGGCGAAGCACCGGCGGTCATGCCCTATGTCACCTCCGGCCCCCGTACCATGATTGGTCACGCCACCTGGGAAGGGCGCACCGTGCAACCCGGCGATCACGTGTTTCTCGAGGTGGGTGGCTGCTACCGACGCTACCATACCTGCATGATGCGCACGGCCACTATCGGGCCCCTCAGCGATTCCATGCACCAGGCCCAAGAACGTATGAAGCATGCCCTGGATATGGTCCACGAGAACGTCCAACCCGGCATGACAGTGTCCGATGCCGACAACATGATTCGCAATATCATCTCCGACAACAATGTCGATGCGCGTCTGGTTACCCGCTCAGGCTATTCCATAGGCATTGCCTTCCCACCGAGCTGGGACGAGGGCTATATCGTCAGTCTCAAGCAGGGTGAATCCACGGTGCTGCAGGAAGGCATGACCTTCCACATCATCCCCTGGATGTGGGGCGTGGATGGAGATAAGACCGTGGGTATTTCCGACTCCATCTACATCACTGGAGACGGCTGTAAGTCTTTCTTTAACCTGGACCGGGACTTTACTGTGGTCAACAGCAGCGAGACCGCCAGCAAACCGGTCAAATTGGATAGTGTGAAAACCAAGACCAAAAACCCGGCCGACAAGCCCCCCAAAGACGGCGGCAAAGACGAACAGCGGGATCACGGTTAACTGAGGAGATTTTCATGCTGATAGCAAGAAACCCCATGGACGGCGAGATTCTCTCTGAGACGCCGTCACTCAACTCCGAGCAAATGCACGAACGTATTGGCGACGCCTACCGGGCCTTTGACACCTGGCAGGCTATGCCCATCAGCGAGCGGGCCGAAATCTTACGCGCCGTGGGCGCCGCACTGCGAGCGGACAAACCCCGCCTGGCCGAACTGATGGCCAAAGAGATGGGTAAACCCGTTAAAGAAGGCGGCCCTGAAGTGGAAAAAGGCGCCTGGTGCAGCGAATACTACGCCGAGCACGCCGAAGCCTACCTGGCCCGGGAGGAACTCCCTTCCGATGCCTCACTCAGCTATGTGTGCTACCAACCACTGGGCACCATACTGGGCATACTGCCCTGGAACGCCCCGGTATGGCTGGCTTTCCGCTTTTTGGCGCCGGCGCTAATGGCGGGCAACACCTGCGTAATGAAGCACGACCCCCACGTGCAGGGCACCGCCTCAGCAATTGCTGAGGCCTTTCAAAAGGCCGGCGCGCCGGACAACATCATGGTGAACCTGCCTCTGGCCACGCCAGAAGTGGAACAGGCCATTTGCGACCCCCGTATCAGCGCCGTGTCCTTCACCGGCTCCGACCGGGCCGGCGCCAAGGTGGCCAGTATGGCGGGCTCGGTACTCAAGCCCGTGGTCATGGAATTGGGCGGCTCCGATCCTTTTATTGTGTTGGCCGACGCCGACCTGGACACCGCCGCCGATGTCGCGACGCTATCGCGCATCATCAATGCCGGCCAAAGCTGCATTGCCGCCAAGCGGGTCATCGTGGAAGAGTCGGTCTACGATGTCTTTATCGAGAAAGTGCAAAGCCGGCTGGCCAAACTCAAGCTCGGCGACCCCCTCAAAGGCGACACCGACATTGGCCCCATTGCCCGGGAGGATTTACGTACCAACCTTCACCGCCAGGTCACCGAGACGATTGAGGCCGGCGCCCAATGCCTGCTGGGCGGCGAGCTGCCCGACGGCCCCGGCTACTTCTACCCGGTGACACTGCTTACCGACGTCACAGAAGGGATGTGCGCCTTTCGGGAAGAGACCTTCGGCCCGGTGATGGCGGTGATCCGCGCCACCGACGCCGAGGAAGCGCTGCAACTGGCCAACGAGACCGACTATGGCCTTGGCGCCGGCGTGTGGACGCAAAACGCCGAACTGGCGGAGCAGCTAGCGCTGCGTATCGAAAGTGGCCAGGTCGCCATTAACGGCATCGTCAAAACTGACCCCAGACTGCCCAGTGGCGGCATCAAGCGCTCCGGCTATGGCCGGGAGTTGGGCCCCCACGGCATCAAGGAGTTCGTCAACGCCAAGCAAATTTGGATTAAATAGGCCCTTCCCCCCTGGCCCCCGCCCTAACCGGCGAGGGCCAGCCCTCCTCCCAAATCACGTTCTCGGTAATTTCACAGCTATTGACTTCCATATCTGCACAAAAAACGTAAACTGAGTCTTTGATTATTAAATTCCCTAATAAACTCGCTTACAGAATCAAAATCGCTGTTACATGGAGCGCCACATGAAAAGAACCACCCAAATTGTAGTGGATACAATTTCTGCTCAGGAAGCTGCAGACCACTTAGCCCTGCTGAGTGATAACTTGATGGATGCGGTGGAACTTAAGACCGACCTGTCACAATCCGATTTAGTCGAAAAAGAGCGCGAGAAGGAGGAAAAGGAACTTTCCGACAGCGATAACCAGCCCGCGATTCAGCTCGCATCCGCGGGCGGTATTGTCGACGTGACCAACGCAGCAATGATTGATGTTGGCAGCGAAGTCGAACAACAAACCTACGAGAGTTATGCCGATGAGACCGGCGGCGGTTCTTCCGGCATTTCGCCCTGGCTCGCTATTGGCGGTGGGGTTCTGGCTGTTGCCGGCATTGTCGCTCTCGCGGATAGCGATGATGACGATAACAATAACAACAACGATGACAACAACAATGGCGGCGACCCCGGTGATGGGGACGATGACGACGATACTCCGACACCAAATAACGCGCCTACCCTCGCGTCCGTTCCAGAGCAAACGGTCATTGAGAATGGCGACGTAACATTTACTGTCAACGCCAGCGACGCCGATGGCGACGATTTGGTATTTAGCGCCAGCAGCCCCACTAACGGCACCGTCACCCAAACCATTAGCGGCACGTTCAAATACGAGCCCAACCCGGATTTCAGCGGCAGCGATACCTTTACTGTTTCTGTCAGCGACGGCAGAGGCGGCACGGATATCGTAGCGGTAAATATTACTATCACCCCTGCACCCAACGAGGCACCGGTCTTCGACGACAGTGACGCAGAGGGCAATCGCGAGGTGGCCACAGACGAGAATACTGACGTCATTATCCAACTGAACGCTTCGGATGCTGATGGCGACGACCTGACTTTTGCTCTCGACAGCCAAACGACAGCCAACGGTGGTGAAGTGCGATTCCTGGAAGGGAGCTCCGATAAAGTTGTGTACACTCCCGCCACAAATTATGTCGGCTCTGACACCTTTGATGTCACCGTTAGCGATGGCAATGGTGGTACGGCCACCCAGACGATCAATATGCGGGTAGACATCATCAATACCGCCCCGGTAGCTGAAGATGACACGTTCACGGTCAATGAAGACGTCACTACCGAATTGGACGTACTGGCGAATGACAGCGATTCCGACAACACCCTCGACGGCACCAGCATTACTCTGCTGACCGATGTGAGCAATGGCACGCTGACCTACAACAACGACGGTACTTTCAGCTACACTCCGGACGCTGAATATAGTGGCAGCGATAGCTTCACTTATACGCTGACCGACCCCAATGGCGCTTCTGATACCGCAACGGCCAGCATTACGGTTGAAGCCGTAAACGACGCCCCAGTTGCGGTGGATGATGCTTTAACCATTGACGAAGACAGTGGGACCTCAACACTCGACGTTCTCGCCAATGATAGCGATGTGGACAACACTCTCGACGGCACCAGCATTACTCTGCTGACCGATGTGAGCAATGGCACGCTGACCTACAACAATGACGGCACTTTCAGCTATACCCCGGACGCCGACTTCAATGGTAACGACAGCTTCGTCTACACCCTGGCAGACTCCGATGGCGCCTCCGATACCGCAACGGCCACCATTACCGTTGAAGCCGTTAACGACGCCCCAGTTGCAGTTGATGATGCATTGACCATTGACGAGGACAGCGGAGCATCAACTCTGGACGTACTCGCCAATGATAGTGATGTGGACAACTCTCTCGAAGGCACAAACATCACACTGCTGACAGGGGTGAGCAACGGCACACTGGTGTATAACGGCGACGGCACATTCGACTACATACCGGACGCAGAATTTAGTGGCAGCGATAGCTTCACTTATACGCTGACCGACCCCAATGGCGCTTCCGATACTGCCACCGTATCCATCACTGTTGATGCGGTCAACGACGCGCCAGTCAACACTATGCCGGCCGACCAAACCTCTGACAAAAACACAGACCTCGACATCCCCGGTCTTAGCGTTGCCGATATTGATGTCGGTAGTGGCGACATTACCGTTACCCTAGAAGTGAGCAATGGCACACTCAGTGTCGGCGGCACGGCCACCCTCACAAACAACAATACTGGCTCTGTTACGCTTTTTGGTTCGCTTGCCGCCGTCAACAGCAGCTTGGCCGACGTAACCTATACTCCCAGCACCGGTTTCACGGGTGACGACACCCTCACCGTGACCACTGACGACGGCGGCAACACCGGCGCCGGCGGCGCGCAAACCGATGTGGACTCTATCACCATCACCGTCACCGATACTGCCGCCATTATCGCCGGCAACCTGACTGGCTCTGTTACCGAAGACGACCCAAGCAATACCGCTTCAGGTAACCTGACTGCCACTGACCCGGATGGTGGTGACGAGGTATTCCAAGCGCAAACCGGCACCGAGGGCACCTACGGTAGCTTCGATCTCGGCGAAGATGGCTCCTGGACTTACACCCTCGACAATACCGACCCTGACACTGACGCGCTAAAAGAAGGCCAGGTAGCAGAAGACTCCTTCTCAATTCAGACTGCCGACGGCACTACAGAAACCGTCACTGTCTCCGTCACCGGCGCCAATGACGCACCGGTGGCCCAAAACGACGAAGCCACAGTTGACGAAGATAATAGCGTCAACATCAGCGTTATCGACAATGACGAGGATCCAGAGGGCGAGCTGGCAAACAGCACATTTGCCGTTGAAACGGGTCCGTCAAATGGTGAGGTCACCAACAACGATGATGGCACCTTTACCTATACCCCCGATGCGAACTTTAATGGTAGTGACAGTTTCACCTACTCAATTACTGACCCTGATGGCGGCGTGGACACCGCAACCGTCGATATTACGATCAACCCGGTTGCCGACCCTATTGCTCTGGCGCCACAAAATTACTACCTCATAGATGGCTCTGCGCCACAGACTGTTAGCATTGATGTTGAGAACCCGGATGCCACCGGCACCCTGACCTATACCGTGCTGGACAACCCGCAATTTGGCAGCTTGACGACCTCAACCTCCGACAACGAGTATGTCTATACTCCCGACGCAGGATTTATTGGTCGCGATACCATCAGAGTTCGGGTGACCAATGGCGAGTCCGATCCAGTATTCCAGGTCATCAATATCTTTGTTGATGAAGACATCATCAATGGAGTGATCCTCGATGCCGCCGACGAAGAGCAGAATGGATCGAGTGGCGATGACCGATACTATGGCGTGCTCGGTGACAGCAGCGACAATGACGCGCTGAACCTTACCACCTTTACCACCGGCGATTCGATTTTCGCAAGCTTGGGCACAGACACTCTGTTTCTTGACATTTCCGCCCACGCCGGCGGATTGGACGATACAGACTTTGCTGGAACGCTCTCAAACCTGGAGATTCTCAAACTTGGCCAAGGAGACAACCTGGTATCGCTGGGAACAAACGCTGAAGTTGCTGGCATTCGCACCGTAATAGGCAATAGCGGCAATGATACTCTTGATGTCAGCGACTATACGCTGAGCGACGAAGGTGTCGAGTTAGTCGGCGGCGACGGCGACGATACACTGATCGGTGGTCAAGGCGAAGACTATCTTGACGGCGGCCTGGGTAATGACACGCTGAAGGGAACAGACGTCAATCAGGATACCTTCGTTATATCCAGCGGTCAGGATATCGTAGAAGACCTTAATACCAATGATATTTTGCTCGTTGCCAGCGGCGCGTCTGTAGAGGCAACTGTGTTATTTGATTTTATCGCTACAGGCGACACCGCCAACGAGGGCTCAGCAACGATACTCCTCGGCACCGCCTCAGAAGTCGACCTGTCGCTGGCAGGCGGCCCGAACGGCTACACAGTCGAGGCCGGTGACACCGCCAGCTCACTGACAGGGTCTGCTTTTGACGACGTACTTCGCGGCGGAATTGAAAGTGATATTCTGGACGGCGGCGACGGCAATGACCTACTGGTAGGCGGTGATGGCGATGACGACATAACAGCCGGGGATGGCCTGGATATCATCGGCGGTCTGCTTGGCAATGACGACATTACGCTAAATGCCGACGCGGTACTGGATGAAGTCCATTTCCGTACGGGAGATGGCAGCGACACCGTTACTGGGTTCGAAGTTACTGCTGATGGCATCTTCTTCCTAGACGGCGATGGCAGCAACGGTTCAGTGGCGTTTACTAAGGATGACAGCGCCGACGGTGCCGCAGGCACGCTCTTTACGGCAGGTGATACCGACGACTACGAGGAGTTTGCAGTGGCGGCAGACTTTACCGCCAACGCCAACGGGCTCAGCGATGCGGTAGCCTTGTTGGACGACCCCGCCCTAACTGATGATTTGCTTGACGCGCTTACCAGCTCAGCCACAAATACGTACTTGGTTGTGGAGAACGCCACTACAAGCCAGGTACAAATCCTGTTCGACGACGACTGGAGCAGCGCGGGAGATTACGAGGTCGTGGCAACCTTTACCGATCTAGCTGACACTTCAGGCCTGGATGTAACCAACTTCGGTATTTACTAAGCCAGCAGTACTCACTCATCCAGCGACTAAAACCTGTCGCTATTTGAGGCCCTAACACAAGCCCCTGCCATGCAGGGGCTTTTTTTATTCCCTCAAATCGCCCAACAAAGTCCTCCAATAGAGAAAACACCACAATCCAATAATAAAGATGCAAACTTACAAAAATAGCGCCTTATTTTTCTTTAAATAACAGTACTTTATTTAAAATAAATATTTTCATTCTCTATCTATAACGCCTAGATTCAGCTGCCTTTTTTTCCATAGAGTCTGTCGCCGTACGATCACCGATCGTACAGTGCTACCAAAAACCACCGGGCTAAGAAAAAGCATGTATCCCCAAAAAAAATAACTCTGGGATATCTCTTTAAGCCCGACATAAAACAAAGGAACTATGGAAATGAACTACATCAAATCTGCTGCATTCGCAGCTCTCATTGCTTCCAGCGCCTTTACCTCTGCAACATGGGCGGAATCGTCTAAATTCTCTGCGGCGACAAGTGACCACGTTCTCCTTCAGGGGATGCAAACTGACTACACCACTGTATTAAGCACAGACATCCGCTCTCCCAGTCAGAAAGACTTGTTCGTCCAAGTATCCATGGAATGTGGCCTTTACACGCAAACACTGGTGTCTTCGCTGTTCGGGGAACTTGACCAAAGCCAGGCCGAAGCCGTAGTGCGCGCACGGGTTATCCTGGATCCAGGCACTGCTAGTGAGCAGCTGGCTTTCCCAGGTGAAATTACACTCTGTGCTCGTAACCAGGAGATGAGCGCCAGCTTCGCCGGCATTTGCGAAGACGACAACAACGACGGCATCGTCAACTATGATGAGTGCGATGAGAGTGAGGAACTGGGACTTGCTATGACGCCCCTGAAGGCCAGTGCGTTTAACTTTGTTCTTGCAAACCTACGCTCTGGCGAACACACCGTGGCAGTACAAGCCAAAATCGATTCATCCACCTCGTTTGACTCTGGCACGGCAACGGCGTCTGCTATTGTAGGTAATGGCACCCTTGCGGCGGAAGAAGTGCGCATGGTTAAGAGCGCAGAAGTGCAGGAAGACCCCGCCGGCTCAGGCAGCGATACCTGGCTGGACTTTATGGATCTGTTCTAGGTTGATCCGAATAGAAACAAAAAGGGGGCGCCACAATGGCGCCCCCTTTTTTTGTCGCCGCGTTTGCAAGGTCCTTAGCAACGGTCCGTACATAGCTAAAGTCATTGGCGACCTCACGCCTCAGGCTAAGTGCCTTCTTCCGGCTCTTTCGGCACCTCTGGCACAGTGGAGAAGTCTACCGTCGCTGTTCCACCCGCTTCGACGGTGGTGTACTTCACTTCTGTGTAGGGAATATCGTCGTCGGTCGCGGGATCATCGCCTTTGGCATTGCAGCTGTAAGCCAGGCTATAGCCTTCTTCATTCGCCCGAACAAAGCCGATTTCATAGCGCAAGGTCGCACTATCCTCGTCAAACACGACGTTTGCAGTGGTTACCGGTCTCTCGCCCGCCGCGTCCTGCACATCGTCGCTGCCACTTTCAATGCCTGGGTCGTAGACATCGTCGGGCTCCGCCGAGCCTTCTGCGGTAAGGTCGCCTTCATAGAGATAGACGCTGCCAAAGTAGTCGGCATCTGTCTCAACACAAGCCAGGCTGTCCGGAATAGCACTATCGACAGTACCCGTGATGGTGCCCACTTCAACATTGTCGACCAGTCGCATGGCGGGCCGCAGCAGGTAGTAGTCCGAATTAGCCGGTTTGGTTAAGCCCTTGCGCAACACAAAGTCGATAGTGAAATCTGCCTCACTACCGGCGGCAATCGTAAAGCCGGTATTCAACTGCAAAAAGCGGGGGTTGCCATTGCCGTTGCCGTTTTGCTGACCGGGAATAAACAGATCCAGTTTGTTACCGACCTCGGGCTGTACTTCTGAGTCCGGAATACCACCGTCGACATAGAGGCGCACCCATTGATACTCACCCGGTTCGACTTCGATATCGTTAACAATCGGCGCCGCAGCATTGCCAGTCAGCGCCAACAGATTGTCAATCACCACAGGTTCATCCAAGCTCACACTGATCGGATCACCCTGGGCAGGCTTGAGGTCCAAGCGGCTGAAGGTAACTTTGATGGATTCGACATCGTCCACAGGGGCATCGGTTACCGCAAAGGAGGCCGTCGTGGAGCCACTACCGCCGCCGGAGCTTCCGTCTCCGCCGCAACCAGCCAGCAGGGAAACCCCCACCACACTGCTGAGTAGTACGCCGTATTTAACGGAGTAACGAGGGTAATTCGCCATGATTCTCTCCTCTGACTTTAAATAGCTATTTTTCTCAT
Organism: Spongiibacter nanhainus; assembly: GCF_016132545.1. Classification (GTDB taxonomy): domain Bacteria; phylum Pseudomonadota; class Gammaproteobacteria; order Pseudomonadales; family Spongiibacteraceae; genus Spongiibacter; species Spongiibacter nanhainus. Next base: position 650,373 of record NZ_CP066167.1, on the reverse strand, counting down.
CGTCTTACACTGGACAACATCTGCGCCGAGGAGTTCGCCTACGGCCCCACTGTGGCAATTTGTCGCATTCGGCAGCGGGGGTTCCCGGCGCTATACTGATGCATTTGGGATCTACTTTTGCAGCCTAACCTAGCCAACTCGCGCCGATTGTGTGCCATCCGCGCTCTTGTGCTGACAGGACAAGTCGTCGCCTGCGGCTATGCATCGCTTGCACTGGGCTGGATGCTACCGCTGGTGACGCTGTCGCTGCTGTTCTCGGCGCTGGCGGTCTTTACGCTGTTTTGCTGGTGGCGCAGCTACCAAGCCTGGCCAGTCACCGATGCTGAATTGTTTGTACAGCTGTGCGTGGATATCGTCGCCTTCAGTGCGGTGATCTTTTTCTCTGGCGGCGCCAACAACCCCTTTATCTCCTACTTGCTTGTGCCACTGTGCATATCAGCGGCAACGCTACCGTGGCTGTATACCTGGCTGCTGGGGGCACTCAGTCTAGGCGCCTACAGCCTGTTGCTGTTCTTTTATGTACCGCTGGCAGCCCTGTCTCCCCACCAGGGCCACGGCGGCGCCCTAAACATTCATATCCTCGGGATGTGGGTCAACTTTGTCGTCAGCGCCCTGCTGATCAGCTATTTCGTCTTTAAAATGGCCAGTACGCTGCGACAGCGGGAAAGTGAACTGGCCCTAGTCAGGGAAAGGCAATTGCAGGACGATCAGCTCCTGGCCGTCGCCAGCCTGGCCGCCGGCACCGCCCACGAACTTGGCACGCCGCTGTCCACTGTCGAAGTCATCGTAGAAGACCTCCGAGACACCCTCTCCGACGCGGAAAGCCGAGAGGACCTGGAGGCGATAGCGGCGCAAATCAGCCAGTGCAAGGCGATTCTCAGCAACCTGGTCAGCACCGCTCGGGACCTCAACAGCGGGCAGGTTAGCACCTGTAGCGTCCCGCAGTTGATAGATAACGCCGTGGAGCGCTGGCAGGTGACCCGCCCCGAGTGCCAAGACTTTAAACTGGCCATCAGCTCAGAGGCGGCCGAGCTTGAGGTGGCGCTGGATGGCACAGTAGTGCAAGCGATACTCAATCTGTTGAATAACGCCGCCGACGTCAGCCCCCAGCAAGTTTCTCTAAACGCCACCCTCGACAGCGACCAGCTGACAATCACGGTGAGCGACCGCGGACCGGGGCTGCCTCACCACGCCGACAAGGGCGTGGTAAAACCCTTTGTGAGCACTAAGGGCGACGGTCGGGGGCTGGGGCTATTTCTCAGTAACGCCACCGCAGACCGCTACGGCGGCACGCTATACTGGCAGGCGAGGGACGGTGGCGGCAGCCATGTCACCCTGGCGCTGCCGCTGGAGCGAATCGCCGTAAAGTCAGCGAAATAGGAAGGGCTCGCCATGGAGCAAGTAGATTTTCTGGTGGTCGACGACGACCCGGCCTTCGGCACCGCTCTGAAACGCTCACTGGAGCGCAAGGGCTTCTCGGTGATCGTGGCGGTAAGCATCGACCAGGCACTGTCGCTGTGCGAGCGCTACCAGCCGAAGAAAGCCGTGATTGACTTAAAGCTGGAAAAGCAAAGCGGGCTGACATTGATCCCCGAATTGCGACAGCGCTTCGCCGATGTTCGCATGCTAATGCTAACCGGCTACTCCAGTATCGCCACCGCAGTGGATGCCATTAAGCTGGGGGCCGACAATTATCTGCAAAAACCCGCCGGCACCCGCGCCATTATTGAAGCCCTGGACAGCGCCGCCAAACCGGCGACAATCACTAGCGAAGAGCCAGAGATCGCAGCCCCTTCGCTGCAACGATTCACCTGGGAGCATATCCAGCAGGCTCTAAAAGACAACGATGGCAATATCTCTGCCACCGCACGACAGCTGGGCATGCACCGGCGCACGCTACAGCGCAAGCTGCAAAAGCGCCCGGTGAAATCCTGATACTGCCCGGTGAAACTCTGATATTGGTAGGCGGCCGACATTAACATCGGCCGCCCCCTGGACTGGCCCTTACTGGGTGGTGCTATTGCCGGCATCCAGCTCAAAGATACGCACGTTGCCGGATTGCTCGTTGCCCACCGCGATATAGCCCTGACCATCAATGGTGAATCCTGCGATGCCTTCTGGGCCAACATCCCCACTGTCCTGGGCAGTAAAGTCGCGATTATTCACATACTGCACAAACTGCACGCCGTAAGGATTGCTGACGTCATAAATCATCAGGCCGCCGGCACGCTCAAGGGTAATAAAGGCATAGACACGGCCCAAGCTGGCCACCAGGCTCAGGCCTTCCGGCTCGGCGCCCTTCTCGTCGCTGGCGGTATCCACATCGTTAAAATTGAAACCGAGCTGCGCTTCCGTCACCCGGGCAATATCTGATCCGGAGTCGTAGATTAGATTGCCCTGCTCGTCCCAAATGGCGAAGGAACGACCACCAAAGGCGGTGATCACATCGATGTCGTTATCACCGTCGCTATCGCCACTTTGGTTAGATACCGTTAAACGCCCCAGCGCATTGTTATCAGCCGCATCGCTGGCGCTGGGGTTATTGTTATCGATATCCGGACCGTTGACACCATCCAGTTCAAAGGCACGCTGCTGCTCGCTAAAACCGCTGTAATCTCTGGCCTCACCCTCATTGGCGGTAACAAAGTAGTTGTCGCCCTGGTATTGGTAGGCGCCAATGCCGTCAGGTTGATACATCCCCGCCACGCCTGGCCAGGTTTTTAGATCCACCACGCCATCGTCGTTAACATCCAGCTCATTGCCTTTGCGGCCGAAATCTTTAGTACCCAGCGCCACAATCCGCTCAACGCTGAGTTCTCCCAGGTCCAGCACCGCGACGGCGTTGTTTTCCTGCAGGCCGACAAACACGGTGTTGTTATCCAGCCCCACAGAGATAGTTTCCGGCTCCAAGTCTTCTGCCACGGTTGCTCCAGGGCCGTAAATCCGCACCCCGGCCGGCAACTCCGCCGCCCGGCTGGCGCCGACATTAAAATCAGCAAAGTCGATGGTGCTGACCGTTGCACTGGCAATGCCATCGCTAAAATTGATCACCGTGACACTGCCCTCGGGATCGACACTGTAGTCATCGCTGGGCTGACCTTCATTAGCCACCAGCAGGGTGGTGGAAATCTGATCAAACACAGCCATATTTGGCCCGGCACCCACAGTAAAGGCGTCAACGAGGCTCAGATCGTCGAGATCGTAGAAGGCGACAAAACCTGAGCTCTGCGGATTACTGTTTTCCACCGTCACCGCCACGTACTGCAAGCCCACCACTGCATGGGTCACCGCGCCCGGGGTAATCCCCAAGCTGCTGCCAGCAGCGGCAATATCCAGCTCGCCATTTTGCACAGGTAATTGTGGGTCGGTAACGTCTACCACATCGACACTGGCACGCTGGGCATTTACCACGAACAATCGCGAATTGCTGGTATCCGCAGCCACCACCTTCGCAGCGCCACTTCCAAACACGGTGTCGTTACGAATAAAACTGGCGGAGTTGTTGTAGTCTACCGAGGGTGTTACCGGCGCCGCGTTGGCAATAATCAGTGGCCCCAAGGGCAAAATCGCAATGCGACTGCGCTCCCCGCCGATGCCGTAATTGTTGTCGTTAGTCACCGCAGCGAAGTTGGCATCCAGCAGCGCCAAGCCTTCGATGCGCTCACCGAGGGGATCAATATTCAGCGGCAGGGTTTTGCTGAGACTATCAAAGCCCAGTTGCTTGGGAACAAAGGGCACACCGTCAACCAGGTACTGCTGCTCAAGGGTCTCTCCGCCACCGAACTGGGAGTCCCATTGAGAGCCCAAGATGTTCACCGCATTGGCGAGATTGATGCGGTAGACCTTGCTGACATTACGGGCCTGCTCCACCACCGCCAGGTAGTCTTCACCAATCGCCACTGCCTCATTGACAGTAATGTCGCTTTGAGACAGAAATTCTCCGTTCTCCACATCCCCGGCGCCATCGAAAAGGGTGCCAAACTGAGAGGGCGTATCCAGGCGATAAAGGTACTCACCGTCGATATCGACAATATCTCCGGTCTCAGCGTTGAGTGAAAACTTGAGAATGCGAACAATGCGGCCCGCTTCAAAATCCGCCACGGCGGGATTAGCCAGCGGACTCTGCATGACAGCGTACAGCGAGGTATTGTCTGGCGACACTGCCAAGGCCTCAAACCCCCGGTGCAACTGCCGTTTTGCAAAGATACCCGGGATAAGGTCATCGGACACCGGGTAGCTCACGCCAGCAAAAGAGCTGGTACTGCCGTTGGGCATATGGCGGCGCAGCACGCGCCCGTCGCTGTCCACCAGCATCAAACTGGGGCCGTACTCTTCCGCCACCCAGAAGCGGCCATTGTCCAGCTGCACCAGCGCTTCGGGGTCAATGCCGTTGGCATCCTGGGACATCTGGTTGCCCGAGTGATCAAAGGCCGTTTCACTGGTGGCATTGTTATAGGGGTTGGGGAGGCCGTTCAAAGGCTGGCCATTGCTGCCCACCAGCGGGATCGACGCCATCTTGCTCAGGGTCAGCTCGGTGCCGACACCGCTGATTTGCCATTGAATGATCTGGGGATTGAAATCGGGGATGGCAAAGATCGACCCCGGTGCACTGCAGAACCCGGGCACACCCAGCACTTCGGCACTGTCCTCGCAGGGGATAGTCGGCCCTCGGTCAGTAATGGTGTAGAAAATGTCGCCCTCGTCGGCACGGGGCCCAGGTCGATCATTGGCCGAGCGAAACGCACCGCTGCCCACCGCCAAGGTCAAATCCAGCGTTGGCCCATTGGCAAAGGACACCGATCCCAGGGACTCATCAACGTAAAATTGGCGCGGATTGAGCTCGAATTTGGTTCGGCGGGAAGAGTTACTGTCCCCACTACAGGCAGACAGGAACAGGGCGCCCGCGGTAATCGCGCCGACAAGAATTACACTGGGTTGCTTCATCAATGGCATCTCAAAATTATTAGCGTGTGGGGGCGGGCCCGTCGCCGAAAAGGGCCCTATGGTTGGGCCCGGGCGGGCACTTCGTCAAGCCCCGCCCGGCAGATCAGGAAAGCTGCGAGCGACCTTTACCAGCCGCAATCCGCAAGCGCAGCGCATTGAGCTTGATAAAGCCCTCAGCATCTTTCTGATCATAAGCGCCCGCGTCGTCCTCAAAGGTCGCAATCGCCTCGTCAAACAGAGACTGATCCGATTTGCGTCCCACTACGACCACGCTGCCCTTATACAGTTTCAAACGCACGGTGCCGTTAACGTAGGTCTGACTGGCGTCGATGGCCGCCTGCAGCATACGGCGGTCGGGGCTGAACCAGTAGCCGTTGTAGATCAGCTTGGCATAGCGCGGCATCAACTCATCTTTAAGGTGAGCCGCCTCGCGATCCAGAGTCAGAGACTCAATCGCCCGGTGGGCCTTCATCATGATGGTGCCGCCGGGGGTTTCGTAGCAGCCCCGGGACTTCATGCCCACATAGCGATTCTCGACGATATCCAGACGGCCAATGCCGTTGTCCCCACCCAGCTTGTTCAGGGTCGCCAGCATGGTGGCGGGACTCAACTCTTCGCCATTGAGCGCCACCGGATCGCCGTTGCGGTAGTCCAGCTCGATGTAGGTGGGCTTGTCCGGTGCGGCTTCCGGCGCCACGCTCCAGCGCCACATGTCCTCTTCCGCTTCCCAGTAGGGGTCTTCCAGGTTGCCGCCCTCATAGGAGATGTGCAGCAGGTTGGCGTCCATAGAATAGGGGGATTTTTTCTTCTTGCTGGAAAAATCCACCGGAATCTGGTGCTTCTCGCAGTAGGCCATCAGGGTTTCCCGGGAGGTCAGATCCCATTCCCGCCAGGGAGCAATGACTTGAATACCGGGCTTGAGAGCGTAGGCACCCAGCTCAAAACGTACTTGGTCGTTACCCTTGCCGGTGGCACCGTGGGAGATGGCATCGGCGCCGGTCTCGTTGGCAATCTCGATCAAGCGCTTGGCAATCAATGGCCGGGCAATGGAGGTGCCCAACAGATACTCACCTTCGTAAATGGCGTTGGCGCGAAACATGGGGAAGACAAAATCCCGCACAAATTCCTCGCGGAGATCATCAATATAAATCTCCTTGACTCCCAACGCCTGCGCCTTGGCCCGGGCGGGTTCAACTTCCTCGCCCTGACCGATATCGGCAGTAAAGGTCACCACTTCGCACTGATAGGTCTCCTGCAGCCATTTAACAATGACGGACGTATCCAGACCACCGGAATAGGCCAGGACCACCTTGTTGATATCGGACATGTTCACTCCACAGACAGTCACCGCCCCGAAAAAGCGAGGCGGCGGAGGCGTAAAAAAGGGGCGTATTTTAGCGATTTTTGGCCGCGGACGCCACGTACCACGGGCGAATACGAAAATCCCACCACCACGCTCTCAAAACCGCCTTTGGTGCCGATATACCCGTTTCGTTCTGGCGCCTTCCCTGCCCGCATGCCTTCAGCTCCTTCACGTGCATGCCGTTTGAGCCGGCTGCGGCGGCGAGACACCTCCGCCAACGACTGCGATTTCCGGGTTAACAATGCTGGAGGAGGCCCCGGATCGGCATCGTCTTGGCAGCGCTGCGCAATTGGGACTACACTTTCAGTCGGTGCAGGATGCGCCGCAGCCTGCAACCGCAGCAACAGATCGACCGCTGTGTCGATGTCAAAACCCAAAAGACACATCACAAAAGGATATTGATGATGACTGCCAAATACCTACGCCGCCTGCTGGCGGCACTCACCACCGCTGTTGTTCTCGCCTTTTCAGCCCTCCCCGCGCTGGCGCTGGATGTCAACACCGCCACGGCAGAGGAGCTGCAAACGCTGACCGGCATCGGCCCACAGAAAGCTGAGGCCATTGTGGCCTACCGGGAGAAAAACGGCCCCTTCAAGTCAACGGCAGGCCTGCTTGAAGTACCCGGTATTGGACCGGCCACCGTGGCCAAAAACCGGGGCCAGTGGGGCCTGGACGACCCGGCCTCACCACCCAGCGAGTAGGCCCACCTCAACCCGCCGCTCGGCGGCGGGTGTTTCCCCCCTTGAGCAATTGCGGTAGCATTTTGCGCTCGAACAACCTCCGGCCCCCGCTCAGATTGCGGGCTTCCGCACAAGGCGCACTATGCAAACCCTCGACATCACCCGCCCCGATGATTGGCACATCCACCTTCGGGACGGCGCCGCGCTGGCCCTCACGGTGGCCGATGCCAGCCGCTACTTTGGCCGCGCCATCATTATGCCCAACCTGACGCCACCGGTACGCAATTTGGCCGAAGCCAGCGCCTACCGACAACGCATCGAGGCCCACCTGCCCTCTTCGGGAAACCGGCTGTTGCCACTGATGGTGCTGTATCTCACCGACAATACCCGCCCCGAAGACATCATTGAGGCGGCAAACTCCGGTGTGGTTTACGCCGCCAAGCTCTATCCCGCAGGCGCCACCACCAACTCCGACTCCGGGGTAACGGATATCGACAAACTGGCGCCCGTGCTGGAGGCGATGCAAAGCCACGACCTCCCCCTGCTGGTGCACGGTGAAGTCACCGACGCCGACATCGACATCTTTGACCGGGAGGCGGTATTTATCGACCGCCATCTCAAAGGCATCTGCAGCCGTTTTCCAGAGCTGAAAGTGGTGCTGGAGCACATCACCACCGCCGACGCGGCAGCCTTCGTAGGCGAAGCCCCGGCCAATATTGCCGCCACCATTACCGCCCACCACCTGCTTTACAACCGCAACGACATGCTGGCCGGCGGCATTCGCCCCCACTACTATTGCCTGCCCATCCTTAAGCGCAACACCCACCAACAGGCGCTGATTGACGCAGCTACATCGGGCAGCCCCAAATTCTTCCTGGGCACCGACTCTGCACCCCACGCCAGGCACCGCAAAGAAACTGACTGCGGCTGCGCCGGTTGTTACACCGCCCACGCCGCCATCGAGCTCTACGCCGAAGCCTTTGACAATGCTGGCGCGCTGGACAAGCTGGAAGCCTTTGCCAGCTTTTACGGACCGGATTTTTACGGCCTGCCCCGCAACAGCGACCGCATCACCCTATCCAAAACCCCCTGGCAAGCCCCCGAGCAACTGCCACTGGGCGAGGACTCATTGCGCCCACTGCGGGCCGGCGACACCCTGCAGTGGCAAGTTGTGCCCCATGAGTAACGCCATCGACACACCCTTTATGGCGCAACGCTTCCGGGGCTTTCTGCCGGTAGTGATCGATGTGGAAACTGGCGGCTTCAACAGCCGCACCGATGCCATTTTAGAGATTGCCGCCACCCTCTTGCGCATGGATGACGCCGGCAACATCGAGCCGGACGAAACTCTGTGTTACCAAGTAGAACCCTTCGCCGGCGCCAATCTAGAGCAATCTGCCCTTGAATTTACCGGTATTGACCCCCACAACCCGGAACGCGAGGCGAAAAAAGAAGTCACTGTGATGGGGGAGCTGATGAAGCGAATCCGTCAACAGGTGAAAGCGGAAAACTGCACGCGAGCCGTCCTGGTGGGCCACAACGCCCATTTCGATCTGGGCTTTGTCATGGCAGCGGTGGAACGAAGCAACATTAAGCGCAACCCTTTCCACCCCTTCTCCGTAATGGATACCGCCAGCCTCGCCGGCGTGGCCTACGGCCACACCGTTTTGGCCAGGGCCTGTCAGCTCGCCGAAATCGAGTTTGACAACAACGAAGCCCACAGCGCGGCCTACGACGCACTCAAAACAGCCGAGCTGTTTTGCCAAATCGTCAATCAATGGCAGCAACTGGGCGGCTGGAGATGGCCTTGAGATTGCTTACTTGAACAACAGCAATGTGCGGCACGGGCTTAGCCCCGACAGCCAAATTTGTAGATAATGGTGTCATCGACACCGAGTTTTACGCGTAACACCTAAAAAACCACACGTTCCATACAGATAGAAACCAGGAGAGACTCAGATGGCTTTTGAATTACCAAGCTTGCCGTATGAAAAAAACGCACTGGAACCCCACATTTCTGCCGAGACACTGGATTTTCACCACGGCAAACACCACAACGCTTACGTTACCAAGTTGAACGACATGGTGCCGGGCACCGAATACGAAGGTAAATCACTGGAAGACATCATCAAGTCCTCCAGCGGCGGCCTGTTCAACCAGGCGGCCCAGGTCTGGAACCACACCTTCTACTGGAACAGCCTGAGCCCCAATGGCGGCGGCGCCCCCAGCGGCGACTTGGCTGCAGCCATCGACAAGGCCTTCGGTTCTTTCGACGAGTTCAAAACCGCCTTTAACGCCAAAGCAGTGGGCAACTTCGGCTCAGGCTGGACCTGGCTGGTAAAAAACAGCGACGGCAGCGTTGAAATCGTCAACACCGACGACGCCGACACCCCCATCGCCAAAGGCGACCAAACCCCGTTGCTGACCTGCGATGTATGGGAGCACGCCTACTACATCGACTACCGCAACGCGCGCCCCAAGTACCTGGAAGCGTTCTGGAGCCTGGCAAACTGGGAGTTTGCAGCGGCTAACTATGCTGGCTAAGGCTCTGCCAGCCTTGAGCTAACAAAAAACCCCACTTCGGTGGGGTTTTTTATATTTGGGGATTGCGATCCCGCCCGCAACGGGTTGGGTTTGTATTGGCATACGGCTGGCGGGTGTTTTACTCGGGCCGCGCGTGGCCCTCGCCCTTCGGGCACGCTGTCGTGTGGGTATTGGCTAATTCTTAGCACGGTTTTCGCCCTGCTGGGCGAGTTCCTTTTCTTTGTTTGGCCAAAGAAAAGGAACCAAAAGAAACGCCACCCTATCGCTCGGCCTTCGGCTACCCTGCGCTTCTCGCCATTCAATGAAAACGCTGCGGAACTCGCCTGACGGCTCAAACAGTCCTCGCTAAAAGCCTTTCATTGAATGGCTGCGATGCTCGGCGAGCTCAAAGGGGAATAAACCCCGGTGCCAGTAGCTGGAGAAGAACACCCTTTGCTCAATGTGGCACCCTGGGCCCCTTCAGCCCCGCCGAGCATCGCAGAAGCTGAACGGAGTAAGCGCGAGGACTGTTTGAGCGAAGCGAGTTCCGCAGCGCCCGTTCAGATTCGAGAAGCGCAGGGGATCGCTGGCGCTTTTTGCCAGCGACGGGGATGCAGGGTGTCTTTTCTCTTTGCTTACTTTCTCTTTGGACAAGCAAAGAGAAAGTCAGTCGCCCAGCAGGGCGAAACCCGTGCTAGCCGTATGCCAATACAACTACGACAGGGCGCCCGCAGGGCGATGGCCTAGGATGGCCCGAGTAAAACCCGTGCTAAGAATTAGCAAACACCCGCTCGACTGAGCACCAAAACCAATCCCCCCCTCATAAAAAAAGGCCCGACTGCCAAAAGCAACCGGGCCTTTTTTTAAACAAATGGCTTACTGGCGGCCAAAACCGCCATCACCACTCACTTTACAGCTTGTCAGAATTCTCTGACAGGTAAGCCGCCACACCGTCAGGTGAGGCATTCATACCTTTGTCGCCTTTGTTCCAGCCGGCAGGGCACACTTCTCCGTGCTCTTCGTGGAACTGCAGGGCTTCAACCAGGCGGATCAGCTCGTCGACGTTGCGGCCCAGCGGCAGGTCATTAACCAGCTGAGAGCGAACCACGCCTTCTTTGTCGATCAGGAAGGCACCGCGGAATGCGACGCCGCCGTCGGCTTCTACGTCGTAGGCACGGCAGATGTCGTGGCGCACGTCAGCCGCCATGGTGTAAGTCACTTCACCGATACCGCCGTTGTTAACTGGCGTGTTGCGCCAGGCGTTGTGGGTGAACTGAGAATCGATGGAGACACTGATCACTTCCACACCCAGCTCGCGGAATTTGTCCATGCGGTGCTCCAGAGCGATCAGCTCAGAGGGGCAGACAAATGTGAAGTCCAGCGGGTAGAAGAACAATAGGCCGTATTTGCCTTTGATATTTTCGCTCAGCGTGTACTCGTCAACGATCTCGCCGTTGCCTTTAACCGCGGCGCAAGTGAAGTCTGGTGCGGGTTTACCTACTAGAACACCCATGGTTTCAACCTCCATTGAACAATTAGAGTTAGTAAACAAAACGGCGAATAACTCGCCGAGAGGAAAACAGGACCAAGAATGATACACGGCCAGTTTCTTTGATCCTATCAAATTCTGAAGCGGCAAGGACCCATGCATCTGCATTAACGAATCTTAACCAATCCCATTTGACACCTGTTATCATTTACATTAACGTTGACCTTAACATTAGGCGAGTCCCGACTCGTCAACCATTAACCGGGCGCAGCCCCGGCTGTGAGAGATCAGTAGAGATGTACGTGTGTCTTTGCAAAGGTATTACCGACAAACAAATCCGTGAGTCCATGGATAACGGCGCCAACAGCTTTCGCGAGGTTCGCCGGGAGCTGGATCTGGCCAGCCAGTGCGGCAAGTGTGGCGCTCTGGCCCGCACTGTTTACGATGCTCACCTCAGCCATATCGACGACAGCCTCTGTTACGCCGCCGCGTGAGCCACCGCCCCATGCACGAAAACAACTGAAAATTATTCGTGCTACGATTTAAAATTATTATAAGAATCAATAACTTATATTGACTTCGCCACTCAGCTCGTTACACTTTCGCAGTATTACACCCACACAGCGGAAGGGACTACGATCATGAAAGGCGACGCACAGGTTATCGCCCACCTCAACAAGGCGCTCGGCAACGAACTCATCGCCATTAACCAGTACTTCCTCCACTCCCGGATGTATAAGGATTGGGGGCTCCACGAGCTGGGCGACTACGAGTACCACGAATCCATCGACGAAATGAAGCATGCCGATGAGCTGATCAAGCGCATCCTGTTTCTCGAGGGCATTCCAAACTTACAAGACCTCGGCAAGCTGCTGATTGGCGAAAACACCAAAGAAATGCTGGAGTGCGATCTGAGCCTGGAGCTTAAGGCCGTGCCGGATCTGAAAGAAGGCATCAAATACTGCGAATCCGTAGGTGACTACGTCAGCCGTGAGCTACTCGAGAGCATTCTCGAGTCTGAAGAAGAGCATATCGACTGGCTGGAGACTCAGCTCAGCCTGATCGACAGAGTCGGACTGCAGAACTATCAACAATCAATGATGGGCGACCAGGGCGAATAACCCTCCCATCTCATCAACGCCGCCCTAAACCTGGGCCGGCCAAAGCAGCTCTGAAAAGGCCCGGAACGCCCCAGCGACCGGGCCTTTTTTATTGCACGCTCATGCCCCCGCTCCACCACTTAATCATTAACTGCAATGTTCTTGATAATTACTCGTATTTTCACGTAGTATTGCAATTCGATTCGCGGCGGTCTCATTCGCAGCAATAGAGACAGCCCAATTCATATCGTCAAAATGCGAGTAATAACATGAGCAAGCGCATCCTAATTTCAGCGGCTCTGGCCGCCTCAGTCGCCACCCTATCCGCCTGTGGCGGCGGTAGCAGTGGCGGTGGCAACAAAGACAACAACCCGGATCAACCTTCGGTACCGGATACCTACAGTTTTGAAAGCCAAATCACCGCAGGTGAGAGCGCGGTTAGCTACACCGGCCAAACCGCACGCCACGTTCTGATCGAAGACCTGGTCCTGGCACTGCAAGATCTTAGCGACGAGCCCGGCGCAATACCCGGCGACGTCGCCGCAGACTTGGACTTCTACATCAGCGGCAACGTTGACTCCACCAACTACAATTACAGCCTGGACGGTGAAACCCTGATCCCCGGCCCCACTTTCGGCGACATCTCCACTGGCAAAAACCTCGACGGCAAAATCGCCGGTGGTAACGGCACCGCTGGCGGCGAAGTCGACAAGCTGATTGGCGGCGAATTTTTCGGATGGGGTGAATTAGGCGTCAATGACTTGCCTATAGAACTGGTTGACCTGTTTATCGAGCGCGTTGCGACGGAAGCCACTGACGGCACCGATCCCCAGTTTGCCATCACCGGCGGCACGGCCAATATCGGCACCGTCACCGTCGATGCAGCGGGTCGCGACTACCGCCAGCTGATCCAGAAATTCCTGCTGGGCGCGGTCACCTTCTCCCAGGGTACCAACGACTACCTGCAGACCGACTTCGCCGATGACGCCAACCACGAACAGGATGGCGACGCGCCCTACACCTTTGCCGAGCACAAGTGGGACGAAGCCTTTGGTTACTTCGGCGCCGCCCGTGACTACAACAGCTACAGCGATGAAGAGATCGCTGGCGACGCCTTCTACAAAGATAGCAACAACGATGGCAGTATCGATCTGCGCAGCGAAGTTAACCTGGCCAACTCCACCAACTGCGCCAAACGCGACAAAGGTAGCACCAGCGGTACCGACTTCAGCAAAACGACCTTCGATGCCTTTGTAGCCGGCCGCTTTATTCTCAATCAGGCCGCCGCTGAAGGCAGCCTGAGCGCAGAACAACTCGACGAGCTGAACAGCCATATCGATGTCGCCGCTAAAACCTGGGAAAAATGTATCGCCGCGACCGTGGTGCACTACATCAACGACGTTGTCGCCGATATGAATGAATTCGACAACGGCGCCTTTGCCAGCCAGGCCAACTTCCTGAACCTGGCCAAGCACTGGGGTGAGATGAAGGGCTTCGCCCTGGGTCTGCAGTTCAGCCCCAATTCCCCCTTCCGTGACGGCAGCGTTTCCGGCATCGGCCTCCAGGACCTGAAAGACCTGCTGGCGCTGATGGGCGACGCACCGGTACTGGCCGACGGCTCACAAAATGGTGAGGCTCCCGCAGGCACCGCTCAAGAAGCCATCGACGCCTACATCACCGACCTCCTGGCCATTCGCAGCACACTGCAAACTGCCTACGAGTTTGATAGTGCCGATGTCGAAAACTGGTGATGTAAAGCCGACGTAAAGCGGCAAAATCGAGAAAGGCGCTGCAAGCGCCTTTTTTGTGTACAGACGAGACTATATTGATGACTTTTAAACCGCGTCACTTACTGGGCCGCCTGGCCGGCATCACCGCCTTGACTCTGTCCTTAAGCGCCTGTGTCGACGACGGCGGCAACGGCAGCAGCGCCGTCAATGCCGACAACTTTGACTTTGTGCGGATGCTGGCCAACTACGCCGACAACCTGATCATTCCCAACTATCAACATGCCGCCGAGGTCAGCGCCGACCTCAGTGGCGACAGCGGCGCCATCGCCAGCTACTGCAGCGCCATCGGCAGCGGCGAGGAAGACAACGCCCTGGCCGTCGCCCAGCAGCAGTGGCGAGATACCATGGATGCCTGGCAAGCCACCGAGCTACACCAGGTCGGCCCGGTGCTGGATAACAGCGGCGCCTTGCGCAACCGCGTACTGTCGTTCTCGCGGGGGGCGCCTCTCAGCACCTGCGGTGTCGACCAGGCGGTGGTATTGGCTGCCGACAACGACAACTTCAACCTCGGCAGTCGCGCCGCCAATCAGCGCGGTTTGGGCGCCGTGGAATACCTGCTGTTCAGTGACGATCTCAGCCACACCTGCCCCAGCCAGATTCAGGAAACCGCCGACTGGGATCAGCGCCCCGAGCAGGAGCGCAAAACCCTGCGCTGTAACTACGCGCAAAAACTGGCCGACGACATCAACGCCGCCGCCACCACATTGGCCGACGCCTGGACGATCGGTGCGGGCAACTACCGCTCTACCTTTATCGACCCCGCCAATGCCGGCGACAGTGTAAAAGCGCTTTCCGACGCGCTGTTTTTCCTGGATACCGAGGTCAAGGACGCCAAGTTGGGCATTCCGCTGGGCATCAGTGCTAGCTGCAGTCAGCCGGCCTGTCCGGAAGTTGCCGAATCCCGCTTCGCCCAGTACAGCCTCAGCAATATCGAAAACAACCTGAACGCCTTTGCCGCGCTGTTAACCGGCGGTAGCGGGCTGGGCTTTGACGACATCATTGCTCAGGCCGGCGTGCCTAGCGTGACCGAGCTGATGCAAAGCAACACTGCGGCAGCACTGGCGGAAATCGACGCCATGACGACCACCCTGAGTGAGCAGGCCAAAGGCATCACCGATGGCGCCGACGAATCCACCTGCGCCACCGCCGCCGACAGCCCCGATGGCGACCGCACTATTCCGGCCTGCAACCTCTACGGCTATATCCGCCGCGTGACCGACACCCTGAAAGTGGGCTTTGTCGCCGCCGTAGATGTCGACCTGCCCGACCGCGCCCAAGCGGACAATGACTGAGACAT
Source organism: Spongiibacter nanhainus (assembly GCF_016132545.1). Classification (GTDB taxonomy): domain Bacteria; phylum Pseudomonadota; class Gammaproteobacteria; order Pseudomonadales; family Spongiibacteraceae; genus Spongiibacter; species Spongiibacter nanhainus. The sequence goes on along the minus strand of NZ_CP066167.1, from coordinate 635,187 downwards.
GAGCATGAAAGCCCATCCGACACTAGCCATCGCTGCACTGATCACCCTGCTACCGGCAGAAGCCGCACTGGCGGACAGTCCCCGTCAACCCGAGGAAGTTCTGGTGACTGGCGGCCGCGACGCCATCTCCAACCTGGCTGGCTCCGCACAGATCATTGACGAAGCCATGCTGGAGCAGTTTGACTATTCCGACCTCAATCAGGTGATGTCGGCACTGCCCGGCGTGTACATCCGCGAAGAGGACGGCTACGGCCTGCGACCCAATATCGGTATTCGCGGCGCCACCTCAGAGCGCAGCCAGAAAGTCACTATCATGGAAGACGGCGTGCTGATTACCCCGGCACCCTACAGCGCGCCAGCCGCCTACTATATTCCCAACGTCAGCCGTATGAGCGCGGTGGAGGTGGTCAAAGGTCCCTCGGCGATTTACCACGGCCCCCACACCGTGGGCGGCGCCATTAACTTTGCCACCCGGGCCATCGCTCCCGAAGCCGAGCGAGAAATCGACGTTACGTACGGCAGCGACAACTTCCAGAAATACCAGCTCTACAGCAGCGACACGTCGATCCGGGACAACGGCGGCGAGCTGGGCTACGCCATTGATGCCCTGCGCTTTAGCGGCGACGGTTTCAAAGAGCTGGATGGCGGTGGCGACACGGGCTTTGAGCGCAACGACATCAACCTCAAATTCAGCTGGCGCCCCGGCGCTGCCCAAAACCAGCTATTCACCCTGAAGCTGGGCTTTGCCGACGAGGACGCCGACGAAACCTACTTGGGCCTGACCGCAGATGACTTTAACGCCAACCCCTATAGGCGCTACGCGGCAAGTCAACTGGACCACTTCACCTCCGAGCACAGCCAGGTTCACCTCGGCCATCTGTTCGAGGTATCGGAGCAAGTCAGCATCAACAGCGCGGTGTACTGGAATCAGTTTGACCGCAGCTGGAACAAGCTGGACGGCTTTATCGACGGTGTCGCCATCCGCGACGTGCTGGCCTTCCCGGATGTCTTTACCCGGGAGCTGGGCATACTGCGGGGCGAAATCGACTCCAATGGCAGCGACAGTGACATGTTGGATGTCACCAACAACGCCCGGGAATACGGCTCTATGGGCATTCAGTCGGCCCTTACCTATCGGCTGAGCTGGGGTGAGACCCAGCATGAAATCCAGACCGGCCTGCGCTTTCACCACGACTACGTGGAGCGCAACCACAGCATTCGCGGCTACCTGATGGACAGCGGCAAAATGGTTTACGACGGCCAACAGCGGGGCAGCAAACTCCGCAACGAAGCCGACACCGACGCCATTGCTCTCTACGTGGTGGATACTATCGACTGGCGGGACTTCCGCTTCACGCTCGGCCTGCGCCACGAAAATATTCGTGGCAACAACGACGACTTCCTGACCGGGGACGATAACGACAAGTCCCAGTCCGTCACCCTGCCCGGCGCCGGGGTGTTTTGGCAGCTCACTGACGAACTGGGCCTGCTGGCCGGCATCAACCGGGGCTTCTCCCCCGCTGCGCCCAGCGCCGGCGGCGATGTCGACCCGGAAGAAAGCACCAACCTGGAATACGGCTTGCGCTATCAGCGAGAGAATCTACGCTTGGAGGCCATCGGCTTCTTTAGCGACTACGACAACCTGCTGGGTCGCTGCCGGGTCAGCGATCCTGGCTGTACCGCTGGGGAAGAGTTTAACGGCGACAACGTGGAAATCGCCGGCCTGGAGCTCACCGGCCGCTGGGACACCAAGCTGACCCAGGCGCTCACTGGCGTAGTGAGCTTCTCCTACACCTATACCGAGAGCGCCTTCCAAACAGACTTCAGCAGCAGCTTCTCCCAGTGGGGCGATGTCGAAGCCGGCGATGAACTGCCCTACCTGCCCGAACAGATCGGCCAAGTACAATTTGGCGTGCGGGGCCAGCAGTGGGAAGCCACCACCGCCGTCAGCTACCAAAGCGAAATGCGTGACCAAGCCGGCAGCGCGCCGCTGTCTCAAGTCGCTCACACCGACGCCTACACCACCGTGGACAGTTCGGTAAGCTGGTTTGTGGACAGCCACTGGACGGTACAGCTCAGCGTCGACAATCTGCTGGACGAAGAGGCGGTGGTATCCCTGCGCCCCTTCGGCGCCCGACCCAATAAACCCCGCAGCGCCCGCCTGCGGGTCAAATATCAATTCTAAACTGGCGCCATGAATAGCCTGTTAGATGCCGTTCTCGCGCCTCTGGCAATAGCCCTGGACCCGGGGCGGCGTCTATTCTGGGTATTTATTCTCTCGGCGCTGGTACTGGCCTCTCTCACTGTTGCCCTGCAGCAGCGCCGTTTCGACCTCAAAGGCCAGTTGCGGGCGCTGTTTAATCGCCACTACTGGCTGAACCGCTCCACCGCTACCGACGGCGGCTTATTGTTACTTAACAGCCTGCTGCGGGGCAGCTTGCTGATCCCCCTGCTAGGCAGCCATCTGGCGGGCACCATCCTGGTGGGCAGCTGGATGCAAAGCCAGTGGGGCGATGCCCCCGACCTGATCATCGCCATGCCCCTGCTGGCAGTGATCTATACCCTGGTGTTTTTTATCGCTGAGGACCTTAGCCGTTTTGGCCTCCATGCCGCCCTGCACAAAGTGCCGCTGCTGTGGTACTTCCACCGCACTCATCACAGCGCCACCACCCTGACACCGTTAACAGTACACCGGGTTCACCCGGTGGAGATGGCACTGTATTACCTGCGTGGCCTGGTGGTGTTCAGTGTCGTCAGCGGCAGTTTCGTCTACCTGTTTCGCGGTCAGGTCTCCGGGGTGGCAATAATGGGCGTGGACTGCCTGGGCTTCTTGTTTAACGCCCTGGGGGCCAACCTCCGCCACTCCCATATCTTTTTGAGCTTCGGCCACCTGGAACGCTGGTTTATCAGCCCCGCCCAGCACCAGATTCATCACTCCGCCGCAGAGGAACACCGGGACACCAACTTCGGCACCTGCCTGGCGCTGTGGGACCGATTGCTGGGCAGTTGGCAAGCAGCAGGTAAGCGACGTCCGCTTCAGTTTGGCCTCAGCCGAGCTAAGGCAGAAAGCCAGCATCACGAGCCTCAAGCGAAGACCGGGGCGCCCTCACCGCTGAAGCCACAAACGCAAGCCGGGTAACTCCGCGCGCGAGGGCTCTGGCGCCTCGCTAGGCCTTTTTCGGCGACACATACATGGTGATCTCCGCTTCAAACACGATCTCGTCGGCGCCGTTACGCACACTCACCGATACCGGCACGTCGGCTTTTTCGCCCGGATCAATATCGCGCATAGTGGCAATAGCTCGCACTGTGCCTTTGGCTTTGCCCAAATAGCGCACCGTCATGCCGGCGGGGATCCAGCGCATGCCCGCCGGCATCGACACCTCTGCGGTTAGTCCCGCTGCCGCCTCAGCCAGATTGCACAGGGCGATGGCGTGAATACTGGACAAGTGATTGTGCACCCGCCGCCGCTCTTTCATCCGCACAACAGCCCTGCCAATAGCCAGCTCTTCAAAACGCGGAGAAATGGTGGCGAAGTAGGGAGCCTTGAGACAAACACCCCGGGAAAATACCGCTTTGCCACCCGGCAGTGCGGCGAGTTTATGCCAGGTTTTGAGTGTCGGGTTCACAGCAGCGCCCTCAGCGACTTGATTGAAGCGTTGAGAGTAGCACCGCCTTTAGCAACCACCATTGACCCTTAATGGACCAACCTGCGCAGCTTGAGCCAACGGTGACCGGTGTTCGCTCGTTAATAAATCGACACAAAAAACCCGGCGCTGTGGCCGGGTTCTAGATTCACTGCTTAAAAAAAGCGTGAGGATTTTTCTGCTGAGCCTCTTTTTTTACTGCGCTTCTTGGGGCGCCGCTTCGTCGATCACTTCTTTCAGCTCGCCACTTTCGTGCATCTCAATAATGATGTCACAGCCGCCGATCAGCTCGCCTTTCACCCACAGCTGGGGGAAGGTCGGCCAGTTGCCCACTTCTGGCAGCTTGGCGCGGATATCCGGGTTGGACAGCACGTCGACGTAGGCAAAACGCTGTCCACAGCCCATCACCGCCTGGGATGCCTTAGCGGAGAAACCGCACTGAGGCTGGTTAGGGGAGCCCTTCATGTAAAGAATGATGGGGTTTTCTTCAATCTGCTTTTTGATTGCTTCGATTGTGCTATCGCTCATGAGTCACCTGCCATACGGCTTCCGGCAAACCGCACTAATAAATTAAACCGGACTAACAGTAATGGGCCATTTTAACAGGCCCGGGGCAATACTGTCATCGCTTCCCCCAGCCGCCACCACCGGGGGTGGCGATACTGAGGCGATCCCCCGCCTGGGCCTGGCCGGTAACCTTGCCCGGCAGCGGTTGGTCATTAAGGGCATTTTCTCCGGGAGCGCCCTCTCCGCCGCCGGCGATGCCCCAGGGCGCGTGGGTGCGGCGCTCGGTGAGCAGGGTGTAATTGGCCGGAGACAGAAACTCGTACTCCCGAATCACCCCCTCGCCGCCGCTATGCACCCCCGTTCCTCCAGAGTGGTGCCGCAGCGCATAGCGGCGCACCCGCAGCGGGTAATGCATTTCCAGGCTCTCCACCGGGGTGTTGAGGGTGTTGGTCATATGGCTCTGCACTCCGCTTTGCCCCGCCGCCAGGGCGTGGCCACCGCTGCCACCGCCCAAAGTTTCGTAGTAGTGCCACACCGGGCCCAATGACGGATCGGCGTTGCCCAGGGCGACGTTATTCATACTGCCGTGGCCGGCGGCGGGGATCAGCTCCGGCACCGCCTGAGCCAGTGCACCCAGCACCGCGTCGGTGGCCCGCATCGACGTTTCTACATTACCCGCCGCCACCGCCGCCGGGCGGCGGGCATTGAGCAGGCTGCCTTCCGGCACACTGAGGGCAATGGGCCGGAACAAGCCGGCACACACCGGCACATCGTCGGGCATCAGGCAGCGGAACACGTAATAGACCGCCGCTGCCGCCACAGAGCGGGGGCAGTTAATATTGCCCGGCACCTGATCGGCGGTGCCGGCAAAGTCCACCTGGGCACCATGTGAATCGAGGGTGATGGCCACCGCAATGGGCAGGTCGCGGTGACCAAAACCGTCGTCGTCCATCACATCGGTAAAGCGGTAAGTGCCGCCGGGCAGCTCCGCAAAGCGCCCCAACGCAATGCGCTGAGCGTAGTCCTGAAGCTGGGCCACCGCACTGGCAAAGTCGACGTTTAAAGGCTCAACAAGCTCACCAAGGCGCTGCAAACCGCAACGATTGGCGCTGATCTGGGCGATAAAATCGCCGTGCTGTTTAGCGCCAAACCAACTGTCGAGCTTGGCCGTGTCGACCTGCCCATCCCTCACAAGGTGGGTCGGGGGGATCACCACGCCCTCTTCGTCGAGGCGGCGGGACAGTGGCATGGAGCCTGGGGTGGACGCGCCGATATCGGCGTGATGGGCCCGGTTGACCACAAAAGCCAGTAACTTACCGGCCACAAACAATGGCGCGATGACCGTTACATCCGGCAGGTGGGTCCCCCCCAGAAAGGGGTCGTTGACCACCACCATATCGCCGGGCTGCCACTCACAGGCGCCGACGATATCCGCCATGGCGTAGGCCATGCTGCCCAGGTGCACAGGGATATGAGCCGCCTGGGCACAGAGCTCGCCCCGGGCATCAAAAATGGCGCAGGAAAAGTCCAAGCGGTCTTTGATATTGGGGGAAAACGCCGCCCGCTGCAGCACCGCCCCCATCTCCTCACAGACCGACTCTAGGCGGCTGACAAACAGACCCAGTTTGACGGGATTCAAGGCCACAGTATCGGCACTGGACATAGGCGGGTGACTCAATCAGAACACAACACCCGCCATTATCACCAAGCCGCGCGGCCAACTACAAGCCGCGCGGGCCAAGCGCTAAAAACGGTAGCGCGCCGTTACCCCAATCGTCCTCGGCTGATTGACGTGATGCCCCACCCGGGCATTGCCACCTCGCTCGGTATCCAGCGAGAGCTCGGCTTTTTCATCGGTGGCGTTGCGGATGAAAATGGCGGTGTCCCACTGATCATTGCGGGCGCCAAGCCGCAGGTTCACGGTTTGGTAGTCGTCCTGCTCGCGATCGTAGTCGTAGGTATCCTGAGTCAGTGGACCGCCCACGTTGGGGTAAAGCTCTGCCACCCCGTTGCCATTATTTTCCTGATCGGCGATTTGCGTATAGCGTGAGCCCACATACTGCAGCGTGGCGGTGGCGTAACCTTCCCAGGTCTCAAAGACCGGAAAGAAATAGGTCGCTGTGGCCGCAACCTCAAAGCCCGGCGCAGTGGGTAGATCATTGCCCTCACGAATGCCCCCGACAATGCTGCTGACATCATTGTCGTCAGTCGAGGTCACATCAGAGTCCAGCTCGGCCTCCACAAAACTGGCCGACAGACCCACTTCCAGATTACTGGTCGGCCGGGAGAAAAACTCCACCTCCACGCCGGTGCTGTGTGCCTCAGGGACGTTATAAACAATCCGCGATGAGCACGTTCCTGCATTCACCGTCGCCTGCAGGTCTTCGATATCACTGTAGAACACCGAGGCGTTGAGGGTGGCGGCGCCCCCCATCAGGGTCATTTTGGTGCCCACCTCGTAATTGGTCAGGGTCTCATCGTCGAAGGTGTCGTTGCCGCCAAAGGTCGCTTTGTCGGCGTCGGAACACAGCGGCTCATTTAGCGGGTCATTAATACCGCCAAGGCGGAAACCCTGGGAAATCTGCGCATTGATCATCACCTGGTCGTTGATATCGTGGCGCAGCATAAGTCTCGGCGACACACCATCAGAGGAAGTCTCTCCTTTGCGATCCAAAATGGTGGTGTTGTAAATGCCGTCAAAGGTCAGCTCACGGGTTTCCTCGTAATCGAAGAAGCGGGCGCCCACGACCACCATGGTGCGCTCACTCAGATCGTAAGACAGTTCACCAAACACCGCGTACTGATCTAGTTGGTAGGGAATATCCGAGTAGTACAACTCGTCCTTGCGAGCACGATCACCGGCGGTGGTCGGTGCGACATTCTGGCCCGAATCGGTAAAGCCCGCCACAAACAGGCTCTGGCCATAGTGGCGCTCGATTTCGCTGTAGAACACCCCGGCCACCCATTGCAGCGGGCCGTTGACCCCGGTGAGACGCAGCTCCTGAGTAATCACCTCGGCATCGGTATCGTCAAACAGCGGTGCATCCAGGGTATAAACCGCTTCGGGTTCACCAAAGGAACCACCCAAAATGCTGGCATTGAGTGCCGACGCATCCCGCACCACCCGCACTTCACGATCGGTGTAGGAACTCACCGACAGCAGCGACAGGACGTCGTTTAACTGCAGGTCGACGGTGAGGTCCACCAGCAGGAAGTCATCTTCAAAACTCTCCTCGCGCTGGAGGTATTGCTCGTAGTCACCCAGGGTGACCGGCGGGCGCGTGGTGGTGTAGGGGTTGGCCAGGACGTTGTAATCGTCTTCGCGATTAAAACCATCCATGTCGATACTTTGGAAGATCACCCTTGGGGTAATGCTCAACGAAGCGGTGGGTTGCAGCAGCAGCGCCAGGCGGCCGCCGGTACGGGTGCCGTCGTTAACATCCTCTTTAGTCCTGCCATTGGGTTGCAGGGCGTCGATATAACCTGCGTATTGCTGGCTGTAAGCCACGCCCCGGAAGGCGGCGATATCGCTCAGCGGCACGTTGAGATGCCCCTTGATACTGCCGCCTTCACCGCCGTCGCTTACGCTCTCCCCGGAGCCCTGCACCGAGCCACCAAAGGCACCGATTTCCGGCTGATTGCTAATGTAACGCACCGTACCCGACAGCGAGCCCGAGCCAAACAGGGTGCCCTGGGGGCCCCGCAATACCTCCACCCGATTGATATCGTAAAAGTCGAGATCGGGGGTAAACAGCGACATCGAAATCACCGACTCATCCACGTAGACCCCGACTTGCTCTTTCACCCCAGGCTGGTCCCGCACGATCTGGCCGGCGGAGATACCGCGAATCGAGACCTGGCTTTGCCCGGGGCCGAGGTTCTGGATAGAGATCCCCGCCACATTGGTGGCCATGGACTCCAGATCCGTGGCGCCGCTTCGCTGCAGTTTTCCCTCAGTCATGGCGGCGATGGAGAACGGCACATCCTGCAGCGTTTCAGACTGCTTCCGGGCCGTCACCAGCACCTCCTCGAGCACCCGGCTTTGCGCCTGCGCATACGCACTCGCCGGTACCATTAGTCCAAGCAATAGCGCCGACCCTACGCCGGCATTGAATAGTCTCATTGCGATCTCCCCGCATGGTTGTTATTTGTTGTTGTTCACGCTGTGGCGTCACCCTTAAACATATATCAGAAATCACATATTTGCCCGGGTGAGACACAGGCCAAATGTTTTCACATACAACATAATAAGGGCAATGACTTTATGCACACCGCGATCCCGGCCCGGCTATCGCGACCGGAGAACCCGTCCCAGTCCACAGACAACGCTGGCCTCTGGTATTTATCCATGCTTCCTTATATAGTTCCTCCCTTGGTAACGAGAGGGCAGCACACGCTGCCTTTTTGCGTTTCAAACCCGTAATTACTGTGTAAAACGTGGCCCTAAATCGCTTTTGGGCCCCTCTTTCGGTATCGCGCACGAGGACACGCGCAGGAGACTCGCAACAATGACAGCGCCCACCCTGATGAACACCTACGGTCGTCAACCGGTCACTTTTGTCCGGGGCGAAGGGGTGCGATTGTTTGACGAGCAGGGCAAATCCTACCTGGACGCGGTGAGCGGGATTGCCGTAAACGCATTGGGGCACAGCCACCCCGCGGTCACCGAGGCCATCCAGCGCCAGGCCGGCGAGCTGCTGCACACCTCCAACCTCTACAACGTGAAGCTCCAGCAGGAGCTGGCCGATATGCTCCACGATGTCAGTGGCATGGATAACACCTTTTTCTGCAATTCCGGCGCCGAAGGCAACGAAGCTGCCATTAAGCTGGCCCGGCTGCACGGCCACCGCCGGGGCATCGAGCTGCCCCACGTGGTGGTATTTGAGCAGTCCTTCCACGGCCGCACCCTGGCCACGATGACGGCCTCCGGCAACCGAAAGATTCAAGTGGGCTTTGAACCCCTGGTGCGGGGCTTTACCCGGGCCCCCTACGGCGATATCGAGGCGCTGGAGACCATCGCCAAAAACAGCGACAGCGTCGCCGGCGTGCTGGTCGAGCCCATCCAGGGCGAGGGCGGCGTCAATGCGTTGCCGGAAGACTTCCTCGCCAAGCTGCGGGAGCTATGCGACAAACATAACTGGCTGATGATGCTGGACGAGGTGCAAACCGGCAACGCCCGGACCGGCAAATACTTTGCCTACCAGCACAGCGGCGTGATGCCCGACGTGGTGGTGACGGCCAAAGGCCTGGGTAACGGTGTGCCTATCGGCGCAGTGCTGGCCCATGGCGAAGCCGCCGAACTGTTCCAGCCCGGTAATCACGGCACCACCTTTGGCGGCAACCCACTCGCCTGCGCCGCGGCCATCGAGGTGGTCAAGGTGCTGCGGGAGCCCGCCATGCTGGACCAGATCGCCAGCAACGGCCTGTACCTGAAGTCTGAGCTGGAAAAACAACTGGGTGAGCTGCCCGGCGTCAACGAGATCCGTGGCAAGGGCATGATGCTGGGCATTGAGCTGGACCGCCCCTGCGCCGAACTGGTGGCTCAGGCCCGGGACAAAGGCCTTCTGATCAACGTTACCGCCGAGCGGGTGGTGCGCTTGCTGCCACCGCTAATTATCTCCCGGGAGGAGATCGACGAACTGGTCGGCACCCTCTGTCCGCTAATCCGCCAAACCCTCTCCCAAGCCGGCGCGGCCTAGGCCTGCTAGCACGGACTCACGCAATTGTAGGTAGTGCCCCATGGCCTTGAGACATTTTTTAACCCTCAACGACCTATCCCCTGAGGAGCTGGATCAGCTGATCCAGCGCGCCATTGAACTCAAGGCCGAACAAAAAGCCCGCAAGCCCAGCGTGCAGTTCCCCAACTACGTACTGGGAATGATCTTTGAGAAGGCCTCAACCCGGACCCGCATCTCCTTTGAAGCGGGTATCGCACAGCTGGGCGGGCACGCTATTTTCCTGTCGCCACGGGATACTCAACTGGGCCGTGGCGAGCCCATTGAAGACAGCGCCCGGGTCATCTCCTCGGTGTGCGACATCGTCATGATCCGCACCTTTGAACACAGCATTATCGAGCGTTTTGCCCAGTATTCCAGCGTGCCGGTAATCAACGCCCTCACCGACGACTACCACCCCTGCCAGCTGCTGGCCGACATTCAGACTTTTGTCGAGCACCGGGGCAGCATCAAGGGCAAGCAGGTGGCCTGGATTGGCGACGGCAACAATATGTGCCAGTCCTACATTAATGCCGCTGTGCAGTTTGATTTTAATCTCAAGGTGGCCTGCCCCGAAGGCTTCGAACCCCGGGCCGACCTGCTGGCTGCCGCCGGCGACCGGGTCGAGGTAGTGCGGGAGCCGGCAGACGCCGCCAAGGGCTCCGACCTGCTGGTCACCGACGTGTGGGCCTCCATGGGCCAGGAAGAAGAGAAACAGGAACGCCGCCGCAAACTGGCCGGTTACCAAATCAATCGGGAACTGCTCGACAAGGCCAACCCCGACGCCCTGGTGATGCACTGCCTGCCCGCCAAGCGCGGCGAGGAAATCAGTGCCGAGCTGATGGAAGATCCCAAGTCAGTGATTTGGGACGAAGCTGAAAACCGCCTTCACGCTCAAAAAGCGCTGATGGAATTCTTACTCAACCACGCCGCCTCGTAGGGCGGGCATTGAGTTACATGCCCACCGCGACCCTGCAAGAAAACACCCCCGCAACTGTGGGTAAATCCACGGCGGACAAAAACACCCTGTCCGCCCTACCCCACAACCCGCGTGTAGGTTGGGTTGATAAACCCAACAACCCAGGCTCTGCAAAACCCACAACCGTTGGGTTTCATGCTTCAACCCAACCTACGCCCGTAGGGCGGACATCGCTTTGCATGTCCGCCACGACCATGCGTAAACCCACCACCGCAATGATGGGTGGATAACGGCGGACATATAATGCGATGTCCGCCCTACGGATAATCAGGCAATCAAAACAAGGTAAAGAGAAGGCTTTTGCTCAACGTCGATAACATTCAATGCCGCTACGATGACGCCCCTGTGGTACAGGATATTTCCTTCCACGTTAACGACGGCGATATCGCCTGCCTGCTGGGCCCCAGCGGCTGTGGCAAGACCACGGTACTGCGGGCCATTGCCGGCTTTCAGTCGGTCTCTGCTGGCCAGATCACCATCGACGACCGCTGCCTGAGCCGCCCCGGCTTCAACCTGGAGCCCGAAGAGCGCCACGTGGGCATGGTGTTTCAGGACTACGCCCTCTTCCCTCACCTCAGCGTCTACGACAATATCCGCTTTGGCCTGCGTAAGCACAGCCGCGATCAGCAGCGTAAAACCGTAGCCAAAATGCTGGATCTGGTGCGCCTGACCGGGGTGGAAAAGCGCTACCCCCACGAACTCTCCGGCGGCCAGCAACAGCGGGTGGCACTGGCCCGGGCCCTGGCCCCCAGCCCCGCCCTGCTATTGATGGACGAGCCCTTCTCCAACCTGGACACCGAGCTGCGCCGCCAGCTCAGCCTGGAAGTGCGGGACATCCTCAAGGAGTTTGGCATCAGCGCCATTCTGGTCACCCACGATCAACAAGAGGCCTTTGCCTTTAGCGACCAGGTGGGCCTGCTCTACAACGGCCAGTTTCAGCAGTGGGACACCCCCTTCAACCTCTATCATGAGCCGGCCAACCGCACCGTGGCCACCTTTATTGGTGAGGGCAGTTTTTTACCCGGCATCACCGGTCACGAAACCAATATCGTACACACCGAGCTGGGCGCACTGATCGGCAACCGCGCCTACCCCTGGTCGGCGGATACCCCGGTGGATGTACTACTGCGCCCCGACGATGTGGTGCTGACCCAGCACGGTGGCCTCCACGCCACCGTGGAAAAAAAGGTCTTCACCGGCGGTGCCACCGTCTACACCCTGCGTCTGCCCAGCGGTAATCGGGTGTCGGCGCTGCTGCCCAGCCACCAGGATTTTGCCCTGGGCGAGAGCCTGCAAGTCGGCACCCAGCTGGATCATTTGATCGCCTTTCAGCGGCACGACATAGCACCAGGTTCCGCAACCGACAAAGCGGATTTATAAACACGGTTTGTTATAAAAAATCCGTCTAGCGCGATGTCATCGCCCTGTCGTCGCAGCCAAATAGGCTGTAAGCCCCGTCATGCGGGGCCTCAGTTTTTTCGGTGGATTTATTCCCCGGTCGCTAACAAGTTACCCACAAGTCATCCACAGCTCACTCACAAGCTATAGTGCTTGCGTCTCTACCAAAACCGCATTATCTTGTAGTCGTTGTCGAAAAAGACCCCATATATGGGGCTCGCACAACTCACTGCCCCAAGTCAAACGCCGATTTTCCCCAAGCTACAGGCTGCCGCGCCTGTCAGTGCGGGCGAGGCCAAGCGCTCGCAATGGTCGCCGGGGCAGCGCGACGACAACACCACCGCCTTTTACAACGCTGCCGCACAAAATTACAGGGCCAGAAAAATCATGCAGACCACCACACAAAGCACCACCAGCTCCGAGTCGCTCCCGCCCCAGTCGCCCCAGGGTGAAGAGCTTGCCGCTACCGCCCCCGGGCAGTTGCGGGTCATCAAACGCAACGGATCGGTGGTGCCCTACACCGACGACAAAATCAGTGTGGCCATCACCAAAGCCTTTTTGGCGGTGGAAGGGGGCAACGCTGCCGCCTCTACCCGTATCCACGAGACCGTGGCGCAATTGACCGACCAGGTTACCGCCACCTTTAAGCGCCGTATGCCCTCCGGCGGCACCATCCACATTGAAGAAATTCAGGACCAGGTCGAACTGGCGCTGATGCGCAGTGGCGAACACAAGATCGCCCGCAGCTACGTGCTGTATCGCGCCGCCCGGGCCGAAGAGCGGGCCGCCCGCACCCCGGAAGGCGAAAAGACTCACCCCAGCATCCGGGTGCGCAAGGCCGACGGCAGCGAGACCCCACTGGACCTGGGCCGCCTGGAGTTCATTATCAACGAGGCCTGCGAAGGCCTGGCCGACGTCTCTGCCGAGGCGGTACTGGAAGAAGCCCTGAAGAACCTCTACGACGGCGTTCACGAGACCGAGGTCAACACCTCGCTGGTGATCACCGCCCGGGCCATGGTAGAGAAAGAACACAACTACAGCCTGGTCACCGCCCGCCTGCTGCTGGACAAACTCCGCGCCGAGGCCCTCAACTTCCTGGGCGTGGCCGAAAGTGCCACCCAGCACGACATGACCGTGTACTACCCCAAGGCGCTGCCGGTTTACATCGAGAAAGGCATTGAGCTGGAGCTGATCTCACCGGAGCTGCGGGACTTTAACCTGGCCGAGCTGGGCGCCGCCCTCAAGCCCGAGCGGGACCACCAGTTCCACTACCTGGGCCTGCAAACCCTCTACGACCGCTACTTTATTCACAGCAACGAAGTGCGCATCGAGCTGCCGCAGATCTTCTTTATGCGGGTGGCCATGGGTCTGGCGAGCCGGGAAGAGAACAAAACCGAGCGCGCCATCGAGTTCTACGACCTGCTCAGTTCCTTTGACTACATGAGCTCCACACCGACCCTGTTCAACGCCGGCACCCTGCGCCCGCAGCTGTCCAGCTGTTACCTGACCACCGTGCCCGACGACCTGCACGGCATCTACGGCGCCATTCAGGACAACGCCATGCTGTCCAAATTTGCCGGCGGCCTGGGCAACGACTGGACCCCGGTACGGGCCCTGGGCGCCTACATCAAAGGCACCAACGGCAAGTCACAAGGTGTAGTGCCCTTCCTGAAAGTGGTTAACGACACCGCCGTGGCAGTGAACCAAGGCGGCAAGCGCAAGGGGGCGGTCTGCGCCTACCTGGAAACCTGGCACCTGGACATTGAGGAGTTTCTGGAGCTGCGCAAAAACACCGGCGACGATCGCCGCCGCACCCACGACATGAACACCGCCAACTGGATTCCCGATCTGTTTATGAAGCGGGTCTTCCAGGACGGCGAGTGGACGCTGTTCTCTCCCAACACCGTGCCCGATCTGCACGACCTGTACGGCCAGGCCTTTGAGGAGCGCTACGAGCACTACGAAGCCCAAACCCGCAGCGGCGAGCTGAAGCTGTTCAAGCGCGTGAAGGCCGCTGACCTGTGGCGCAAGATTCTGTCCATGCTGTTTGAAACAGGCCACCCCTGGATCACCTTTAAAGATCCCTGCAACCTGCGCAGCCCGCAACAACACGCCGGGGTGGTGCACTCCTCTAACCTGTGTACCGAAATCACCCTCAACACCAACAAAGAGGAAGTGGCGGTCTGTAACCTGGGCTCAGTCAACCTGGCCCAGCACATGGTGCCCCAGGCCGACGGCAGCGCCCAGCTGGATATGGCCAAGCTGGAGAAGACCGTTAAAACCGCCGTACGCATGTTGGACAACGTGATCGACATCAACTACTACAGCGTGCCCCAGGCGGAGAACTCCAACTTCAAGCACCGCCCTGTTGGTTTGGGTTTGATGGGCTTCCAGGATGCCCTGTATCGCCAGCACATCCCCTACTCCTCCGATGCCGCAGTAGAATTCGCCGACCGCTCCATGGAGGCGATCAGCTACTACGCCATCAAGGCCTCCAGCGACCTGGCGGCCGAGCGCGGCAAGTACCAGACTTACGACGGCTCGCTTTGGAGCAAAGGCATTCTGCCCATCGACTCCATCCAGTTGCTTAAAGAGCAGCGCGGCGCCGACTACCTGGAGATCGACGAAGGCACCACCCTGGACTGGGACAGCCTGCGCAATACCGTTAAAACTCAGGGCATGCGCAACTCCAACGTGATGGCCATCGCCCCTACAGCGACCATTGCCAACATCACCGGTGTGTCGCAATCCATCGAGCCCACGTATCAAAATCTGTACGTGAAATCGAACCTCTCCGGCGAGTTCACCGTGGTCAACCCCTACCTGGTCAAAGACCTCAAAGCCCGGGGCCTGTGGGACGCGGTGATGGTCAACGACCTGAAATACTACGAGGGCTCGGTGCAAAAGATCGACCGCATCCCCGACGACCTCAAAGCGCTGTACTCCACCGCCTTTGAAGTGGAGCCCCGCTGGTTGGTAGATGCCGCCAGCCGCCGCCAGAAGTGGATCGATCAGGCCCAGTCCCTGAACCTCTACATCGCCGGCGTATCGGGTAAGAAGCTGGACATCACCTACCGCATGGCGTGGTTCCGGGGTCTGAAGACCACCTACTACCTCCGTGCGCTGGCCGCGTCCACCACTGAGAAGTCCACCGTAAACCAGGGCAACCTCAACAAGGTCTCTTCAGGCACCCCTGCCGCCGAGCCCCAGGCTGCCCCAGTCCCCGCTGCATGCTCATTGGATGATCCAGACTGTGAAGCCTGCCAGTAAAACCTTTAAGAAAAGACGGGAGCTGTCGCAGCGGCGGCGCTCCCAGGTCTACAACCATATTCAGGCGGAGCTCGATACCGCCCAAACCCGACATACTCTGAAATCGCGCAAACCGATAAAACGGACGAGGTGACAACAATGCTGAGCTGGGATGATTTTGATAGCGACGAGCCCATCGCACCGGTAAAACCCCAAACCGAGAAAGCCCCTCAAGAGACCGCCGCCCAACCTGCACCACAGGTCAGCGAGCCGGCGCCAGGCTACGAGTCTGCCCCTGAGGCCCCTGCTCCCGCGCCCACAGCAGCGGCTCCACAAGCGGAGCCAGAAGCCGCCAAGCCCAGCCCCGCGGTGGCCAGCCAAACGCCGCCGGAGTCGGTCACTGCCGCCGAGAGCCAATCGGTACGGGAAAAGGCCCAGCAATCCCTGGACAACCTCGACGTCGCCGCCGGCCTGGAAGAGCTGGAGATGGGCGCCGCCCGCCTCAAGGTGGAAGACAAACGCATCATCAACTGCCACCTCGATCTCAACCAACTGGTGCCCTTCAAATATGACTGGGCCTGGCAGAAATACCTGGACGGCTGCGCCAACCACTGGATGCCCCAGGAAGTGAACATGACCGCCGACATCGCCTGCTGGAAAAGCGCCGATGCCCTGAGCGACGACGAGCGCCGCATTGTAATGCGCTCACTGGGTTACTTCTCCACCGCCGACTCCCTGGTGGCCAACAACCTGGTGCTGGCGGTATACCGCCACATCACCAACCCCGAGTGCCGCCAGTACCTGCTGCGCCAAGCCTTTGAAGAAGCCATCCACACCCACGCCTACCAGTACTGTGTAGAGTCACTGGGCATGGACGAAGGCGAAGTCTTCAACATGTACCGGGAGCTGCCCTCCATCGCCAAAAAGGCCGCCTGGAGCCTCAAGCACACCCAGGCATTGGGCGACCCCAACTTCAAAACCGGCACCCCCGAAGCGGACCAGGAACTGCTGCGCAACCTGATCGGCTTCTACGCGGTCACCGAAGGCATCTTCTTCTACTGTGGCTTTACCCAGATTCTCAGCATGGGCCGCCGCAACAAAATGACCGGCGTTGCCGAGCAGTTCCAATACATCCTCCGGGATGAGTCCATGCACTTGAACTTCGGCATCGACATGATCAACCAGATCAAACTGGAAAACCCCCACCTGTGGACCGCCCAGTTCCAGGAAGAGGTCACTCAGATGATCGTCGAAGGCATGCAGCTGGAAATCGAATACGCCAAAGACTCCATGCCCCGAGGCGTACTGGGCATGAACGCGGCCATGATGGAAGAGTACCTGCAGTTCATCGCCAACCGCCGCCTCAACCAACTGGGCCTGAAAGAACAATTCCCCAACGCGCAAAACCCCTTCCCGTGGATGAGCGAGATTATGGATTTGCGTAAGGAGAAAAACTTCTTTGAGACTCGAGTGATTGAGTATCAGACGGGTGGGGCGTTGAGCTGGTAGAGGAAAGCCACCGCTCTTAACAACCGAAAAAGAGGGGCCGCCTAATCAAAGCCCCTCTCACCTATTCACACGGTACGGAATGCCAAAGATAGCGAAACAAGACTTTATCTTCAGAAAGCACATGTCCGTCGGAGAAGCGGATGCAGAAAACGATTCTTCGTTTTTAGAGCACTGCTTCATAGATAATGGTGACTACGACTTGCTTGTAGATACCACGTCACCACAATCTGTCGTTCTCGGACGAACCGGCGTTGGAAAAAGCGCCTTACTTGAACAGCTCGAAAAAAAATGTGAGCGCGTCATTCGGATTGAACCAGAAGAGCTAGCACTCAGGCACGTTTCCAACTCTACAATACTAAGCTTTTTCGAAGAGCTCGGAGTAAACCTAGACATTTTTTATAACCTTTTATGGCAACACACCTTTTCAGTAGAGCTTATAAAACATAAATACAACATCAACTCTCAAACAGCTAAAACAAATTTTATCGAGAACATAACCGCCCTAATCTCTGGAAACCACAAGAAACAGCAAGCACTAAATTACATAGAAGAATGGGGCGATAAATTTTGGTCGGACACAGAATCAAGAATCCGAGAATTCACAGAAAAGCTAGAAACAAACCTCCGGGCGGAGATTGACACAAACGTCCCCGGCATAAGCTTGTCGTCTGGCGCAGCACACGCTTTATCAGAAGAACAAAAATTTGAAGTAATTCATTATGGAAAGAAAGTTGTTAGCAAAGTTCAGATTGAGAAACTTTCCAAAATAGTCAACTTACTAGCAGAAGATATCTTTACTGACCCACAGAAGAAAACCTATATAGTAATTGACCGCCTCGACGAAAACTGGGTTGAGGACAACCTGAGATACAAATTAATTAGGGCCTTAATAGAAACCATTAGGAAATTCAGAAACATATCAACTGTAAAGATAATAATAACTCTGAGAACTGACCTGCTTGAACGAGTGCTTGAAAAGACAAAAGACTCCGGGTTTCAAAGAGAGAAATATAACAGTCTTTTTTTGCACATAAGCTGGAAGAAAGACCAACTAGAAGCACTCTTAGACCAAAGAATAGACCAGCTACTAAAACACAAATATACGAGTAGCGACGTCAAATTTTCCGACATATTCCCAGCAAAAATAGAGAAATCATCTTCTCTTGACTACGTCCTAGATCGCACTCTACTTAGACCCCGGGACGCAATCATATTCGTAAATGAATGCCTCAAAGAGGCCGAGGGCAAGACGGAAATAACAAACTCAATCATCAAGTTAGCGGAGAAGACTTATTCTGTCTCAAGAGCCGAAGCCCTACAGTACGAGTGGCAAGTCGAGCATCCAACTCTAAACCTCTACATAGATACCTTACACCAAAGAAAATCCAGCTTTCGCTCTAGCACAATAACCGACCAGGAACTCGACGCACTAGTTTTAGAGCTCGTAGACATACCTCTTGAACATGCAGACGCTGCAGTAAGAAACGCACACAGCTATATGACATCCTCTTACCCGCACTCGCTGTCCTACCTATCCCAACTGAGGCAAAACTTAATTTTCACATTATATAAAATTGGAGCTGTTGGAGTAAAAATAGATGGAACAAGCACAGTTAAATGGATTAATGACCGCACACAGGACCTAACACCAAAAAAGATACAATCAACATCTATTGTATATATCCACAAAATACTATGGAGAGCACTAGCCATCGACAAGCGGAGCTAAATTAGCGAACCACGCCGCTCCACTCATGGCCATTCTTGATTTTATATTCACTACAAATGAACTATCAACTTCACCCCCCTAGACTAAGCTATAACTCAAGTCTTTTAACAGACACGCCAAAATCCCCACCCCACCTTTAAATTATCCTGGCCATTTGTAAGCGCTCAATAAACCCCATCTAAATTTTCTGCCGCGACTTGGCTACGCTCCGGATTTTCCTGACCTGGAGCATCCTATGAGCACTGAACCTACCTCATCCAAAGAGCAATTCTGGCAAGCGCACTTCATCGCCTGGGAAGCCAGCGGCCTGTCTCAGATCGAGTATTGCAAACAGCATGACCTCAAGCCGTCGAACTTCGCCTACTGGCGCACACGGGCTAATAAAAAGCGCCGGAAGTTCATGCCACTGTCGCCCCCGGTGACAAGCGATCGCTTGGTGCTCGGTTTACCCCATGGCATACGCCTCGAGTTGCCCGCTCACGCACTGGCCGAATTGCTGCCAACCGTGCTCCGGGCGTTGCGGGAGTCAGCGTGATGCTTCGCCCGTCGCCGAGCGTTCAGGTCTATTTGTACCTGGAGCCCGTAGACATGCGCAAGTCCATTGATGGGCTGGCCCTGCTCGTTGAGAGTGAACTGGCGCTCTCCCCGATGTCAGAAGCGCTGTTCGTCTTCTGCAATCGGGGACGAGACAAGATCAAAATGCTGTACTGGGAGCGCAATGGCTTTGTGCTCTGGTACAAGCGCCTTGAGAAGCAGCGTTTCCGCTGGCCACGGGAATCAGCCTTCTTGTATGAGCAGCGCGATGGCCGCGATTTGAATTATCTGCTCGACGGCTTTGATATCTGGGCCCAGCGGCCCCATCAAACCCTGCATTTTGACTCGGTATCCTGAGCTCCCTCCAGTATAATAGGGCGCTATGACAGCGCCTTCTCCACAGTCCCTGCCTGACGATATCGATGCACTGAAGACTCTGCTTCTGAAGAAGGAGCAGCGCATCCACCTGCTTGAAGAACAGATTCGCTTGTTCAAGCAAAAGCGCTTTGGGTCGAGCAGTGAGAAGAGCGACCAGCAGGCTGAGTTATTTAACGAGGCCGAGTTGATCGACATGATGGAGTCGGCGTCGGAAGCCGAAGCGCTTGAGTCGGCAGCGCCAGCTCAGCGAGAAGCGGCTCCCCGTAAAGCCAAGCCCGGCCGCAAGCCGCTTCCGGCAGACCTGCCCCGCATTCGCATTGAACATGACCTGCCCGACGCCGACAAAGTCTGCACCTGTGGTTGTGTGCGTGACTGTATTGGCGAAGACACCAGCGAACAGCTGGACATCATTCCGGCCAAGGTTCAGGTACTGGTGAACGTTCGTAAAAAGTATGCCTGCAAACAGTGCGAAGGCAACGTCAGTACTGCACCACTGCCGCCGCAGCCGATTCCCAAGAGCAAGGCCAGCCCGGGCTTGCTGGCCCACATCGCTGTTGCCAAATACCAGGATGCACTGCCGCTGTACCGGCAGGAGGGTATTCTCGGGCGCAGCGATATCGATCTCCCCCGCCATACCTTAGCGCTGTGGATGGTCAAGGCGGGCCAGTTGGCACAGCCGCTGATCAATCTGTTGCAGGATCACTTGTTAAGCTATCCGGTACTGCGGTGCGATGAAACCACCGTGCAGGTGTTGAAGGAGCCGGGTAAGGAGGCTCAGAGCCACTCCTATATGTGGGTGCGGGTCGGCGGGCCGCCCACGCAAACCACTAAACTTTACCATTATGCTGACAGTCGCCGGGGAGAGGTGGCCCAGCAGCTGTTGATGGGCTACCAGGGCTATGTGCAGACCGATGACTATGCGGGGTACAACGGGGCCTGCGCCCAAGCGGGTATTACCCAGCTGGGCTGTTGGGCACATGCCCGCCGCAAGTTTGTGGAAGCGCAGAAGGCCGTCGGCAAGCAGAAGAAGGCAGGTAAGGTCGATATGGCGGTGAGCATGATCGCCAAGCTCTACGCGATCGAGAAGCGGGCAGAGACCCTGTCGCCGGAAGCGCGCTACACCCTGCGTCAGCAGGAGAGCGTTCCCCAGCTCCAAGCCATCCGCGTCTGGCTGGACAAAACCCTGCATACTACTCTGCCCAAAGGATTACTGGGCAAGGCTCTGAGCTATCTGGAGAAGAACTGGAGCAAACTGACCGTCTACACGCAGGACGGTCGGCTCGGCATAGACAATAATCCGGCAGAGAACGCGATCCGCCCCTTCGTGGTGGGGCGCAAGAACTGGCTGTTCAGCGCCTCGACCTCGGGCGCCACCGCCAGTGCGAACCTGTACAGTCTGATTGAAACGGCCAAGGCGAATGGCCTGGAACCCTTTGCTTACCTGAAGCGGGTGTTTACTGAATTGCCCCGAGCACAAGGCCTTGAAGACATCGAAGCGTTACTGCCATGGCAGATGCCTACAAAGGCTCCCGAGGTAGTGAAGGTGGCCTCATGAAACGGGTGATGAAAATCGACATCGATCATCTCGATGCCGACGAACTGATGGCGTTGAACCAGCGTATTGTTGAGCGCCTGAAGATGCTGGAATCGATGCACGCACACCAGTCGATGATGCAGTTCCACCCCGGCGCTCGGGTCAGCTTCAGCTCCCCGCAGGGCGACCGGGTCCTCGCGACCATTATGAAATTCAATCGCAAGACGGTAACCGTGGTGACGGACAGCGGGCAGCGCTGGAATGTCTCACCGCACCTGCTCTCGGCGGTCAAGGATGCCACGCCGTCGTCCGTGATCGATGGGCGATTAGAAAACGACTGAACGCAACGGTGGGGTTTGTTGAGCGCTTACGGCCATTTTACCAAACAACGTTTTTCATAAGCTTTGAAACTACCCCCCTAGCTTTATCTATACCTTCTGATTTCTCAGAAAATATAGAAATGCAAATATACTCGGCGACCTAAGCCTTTTGGGTAGTTGAAGTATGTACCGAGCCACTTCAAGGAAGACGATGGCAGCTTGGGGCAACTGGAGTGCCATGTAGCCAGAAACAACCCGGTCTGGCAGCGCCTGCAGGATGGCGCTCGGGTTCTTGCTGTTTTTCAAGAGCCCGATGCCTACATCTCACCTTCATGGTATAAAACCAAGGCGGAGACGGGACGGGTGGTGCCAACATGGAACTATTTGGCTGTGCATGCAGAAGGTCGCGCTCGGGTTATCGAAGACCCAAACTGGCTGAAACATCATCTACATCGGCTGACCGACCAACACGAATCAGACATGGACGCCCCCTGGTCCGTTGATGACGCGCCGAAGGAATTCATTGAACGCTTGGCGCAGGCTATTGTTGGTGTAGAGATCAATATAGAGAATCTGACAGGAAAACTGAAAGCGAGCCAAAACCAACCCGAAAAGAACCGTACTGGCGTTAAGGCAGGGCTGGAGGCCGAAGACGGCCCGCATAATCGTGCCATGGCGACCCTCATCAGCTGACTACGGGGAGTTCTTGGACGGTTTTCTCTACTAC
The DNA here is from genome assembly GCF_016132545.1 of Spongiibacter nanhainus. Lineage (GTDB taxonomy): Bacteria > Pseudomonadota > Gammaproteobacteria > Pseudomonadales > Spongiibacteraceae > Spongiibacter > Spongiibacter nanhainus. The sequence continues at coordinate 612,962 of NZ_CP066167.1, read as the reverse complement.
CGGATAGCCCCAAAGCCGGCAGGATTCATCAGGCATATCACCTAATGGCCATGCTTCTTTCGAGTGTTATAAAAATGCGGTGATTTTTTGTAATCGGATGAAAGCATCGTTACACAAGATACACTGCATCCCCCACGCGAATGCTTCCGGCTATCACATTGTTGCCATAGATGCCGAGGTTCTGGTCAGCTTTGGACACGATGCTGCGGAGTATGCTTCGGTCTTCTTCAATTCCCTGTTGTTTGCGTACCACTGCGCCGCAGCGAGGGGCGGTGTCGTGGCATTGAATCTCGGTACTGCCAATACGCAAAGTGCTACCAACCCAGTCCTGCTCGGCAAGCCCTGTGATACCGGGTTCGGTTTCGATCACGATATTGGGGCGAAAGCGTTCAACGTGCCAATCCGCCTCAGGGTTCAGTGAATGCATGTGTTTTAGACTCGCAGTGGTCAAAATATGCAGTGGAGAAACCAGGAAAAAGGTGCCAAGTTGGGACACGTACTCCTGCATTTCCTGGGGGAGATTATCGAGATCGGGCAGGGGCTCGCCCGGCTCCCGGGCAAAGGTGTTCTTTAGTTCGTCCAGCCAGTGCTCGTCGCCCTGTTTGTAGCGCCGGTAGAATGCTTCATTGGACGCCGGCTCAAGATGCCTGAGTTCGCTGGGGTGACCCACCAGCGTTGATATCAGCTCATTGGCTTCACTATCACCGCATTGGAGCCGTTCACCGCTAGGAAAGGTAATGTTGACGACCGTCATGTCTGGGCTGGCATAGCTGGCGCGGCACTGAAGCAACTGGGGACGAAACTTGCAGCTTTGAATTTCCTGCCGTTGAACGTCCCGGACGGCCCAGAGCCGATCACCCTCGATACCTCGCTCGTCCACCTCCGCCTCGGACATCATCGACCCGGCCATACCTTTCACCGGGTAGTGCCAGATAGATGCAATGTGACCAACCTTGTTCATAAACCTTGCTTGATTGATTGCTAAAACAGGCCATCGAATCTACGTTAGGCAATTGAGTGTATCTATACGTTAGGTGACGTAACGAAAAGGGTGATTGCCCTATCGACTTCCCCTCAACGTGGCAAACCCTTGACCCGCCACCCACATAAGCGCAGCCTCGCTACCAACGCCATTAAAAATAAAGAGGACCCCATGTCTAACTCACACCCCCAATCAGGCCTGGAACTCCGCTCCCTGGTCACCGACGACGGCCACCTAAAACTCTTCCTCCGCGAAGCCCCCGTCCCCGAACCGGGCGCCGACGAGGTGGTGGTCCAGATTGAAGCCACCCCCCTAAACCCCTCCGACCAGGCCACCTTGATCGCGCCAGCCGATGTCAGCACCGGCGAGACCACAGGCAGTGGTGTCGATACCGTCTACACCGCCAAAATTCGCCCTGGACTAGAGAACCGGGTTAAACCCCGGGTTGGCAAGCCGCTGGCGGCGGGCAATGAAGGCGCCGGCACGGTGGTTGCCGCGGGGCCCAGCGACGCCGCTCAGGCGCTGTTGGGCAAGACAGTGGCGGTGATGGATGGCTCGCTGTACTGCCAGTACCGCAAGGTACACATCAGCCAGTGTTTGCCTTTGAATGAGGGCACCACCGCTAAACAAGGCGCCTCCTGCTTTGTTAACCCCCTGACCGCACTGGGCTTTGTCGACACCATGCGCACCGAGGGCTTTAAGGCCATAGTGCACACCGCCGCGGCCTCTAATTTGGGGCAGATGCTTAACCGCATTTGCCTGAAAGACGGCATCGACCTGATCAATATCGTCCGCAAGCAGGAGCAGGTGGAGCTGCTGAAATCCCAAGGTGCCCGCTATGTGCTGGATTCCAGTGCCGAGGGTTTTGATGGTGAGTTGGCGGCGGCGATTGAGGCCACCCAGGCCTATGTGGCCTTTGACGCCATTGGCGGCGGCGAGCTGGGCAGCCGCATTATGACGGCAATGGAAAAGGCGGCTCTGAAGGGCACAGCTCTGCCCGGCCCCTATGGCTCGGATACCTTTAAGCAGTTGTATATTTACGGCAGCCTCGACCTGTCACCTACGGTGATTCACCGCAACTTCGGTTTTAGCTGGGGCATCAACAGCTGGCTGCTGATTCCTTATATGACCAAGGCCGGCGCAGAGAAAAGCGCCCAGTTGCGCCAGCGGGTCGCCGACGAACTCACCACCACCTTTGCCAGCCACTACAGCGACGAAATCTCGCTAATTGAAGCACTGCAGGCTGATGTGGTGGCCCAATACAGCCAGCAGGCTACCGGTAAAAAATACCTGATTACTCCGCAGCGTTAGCCAGCATTGCACAAAGGGCTGGCTGCGGCGTCGGTCAGTCCACTTTTTTCTCGATAATATCCTCATAGTTCCGAATCCGCTGCACATAGCGCACCGGCTCCATGCCCCGCGCGTAGCCGTAGCGCAGGTCTTTGTAGTAGCGCTTGTCGGAGAGCAGCGGCAGCACCTCTTGCATGTCTTCCCAGCTATGGGGGTCTTTGCCCAGCTTTCTGGCCAGGGTTTGGGCGTCGTGCATATGGGCGCGGCCCAGGTTGTAGGCCGCCAATGCCATATAGGTGCGGTCAGGCTCGGGGATTTCGTCGCTGAACCTGCTATGCATTTTCGATAAATACTCGGCGCCGGCGGGGATCGCCTGTCTGGGGTCGAGGCGATTGGTGACCCCCAAAGACTTAGCGGTATTTTGCGTCAGCATCATTATGCCCCGCACACCACTGGGGCTTTTGGCATCGGCCTCCCAGTGGGACTCCTGATAGGCCTGAGCGGCAAGCAGGGTGTGATCAAAGGGATGCTTGGCGGCGGCTTTCTCGAACAGGCTTTTGTACTTAGGCAGGCGTTTGTCGATGCGCTCTACCAGCGCCCGGGTGCCGACAAAGTCGAAGTCCTCGATAAAGCTGTAGTAGCGGTAGTGGACTCTATCCACCGCCGCCTTGCCGGCATCACTGGCCATCCAGCGGTCGACTTCAGCTTTTAGCTCGGACTGGTCTTTGGCCATCAGCCAGGCGTGATCCTTGGGGCTGCCCAGGTCGAACATCACGATCAGCTCTGGGAGAAAGCGGCGGTTGATGGCCACGATGTTGGAGTCTGCCACAGTGCAGTCCAACTTGCCCTCCCAGACCTTTTGCAGCAATGGCTCGGTGCCGGTATTGGGGTTGCTCTTCCAGGTGATTTCAGGATGGGTACTTTGTAGCGCGGTCAGGGATTCTTCGTAGCTGCTTTTTTGCGGCACTTCCAGCGAGACCTTGCCCAGCGCCGCCACGGACTTGGCGACATTGCCGCCCCGGCGACACACCACCTGCTCGTTGATGGTCTCGATGCGACGGCTAAAGGTGAATGCCGCTTTGCGCCCCTCGGTCTGGGTCAGCCCCGCCGCCGCCAGATCGCCTTTGCCCTGCGATACGCCGCTGAGAATATCGCCAACGGTATCCTGCACAATCAGCCGCAGCTCTACCCCCAGCGAGTCGGCAAAGGCCTTGACCAGCTCATACTCCGGCCCGGCGGGCTGGCCGTTTTTATCCAGAAAATAGGTGGTGGGGGCATTGCGGCTCAGCACCCGCAGCTCACCGGCGGCTTTAATGTCCGCCAGACTTCGAACCGACGTATCGCCGCTGCCGGCGGGGTCCTGGCCACAGGCCCCTAAACCCAAGAGTATCAACACGGCAGTCGCGAAATTAAGATAGGCTTTCACTTTGCTGTCCCCTCTTCTTTTGCTGTTTTCTTTTATCCTCTTGTATCCTCTTGTCGTTCTTCTACTGCCCAGCCGTCCGTTGCAGATCACCTGGCAGGCCTGGAGCCCCCTATTTGCGCCTTAAGCAACAAACAGGGCTGTCTATGACCGTATAGCTTCGCGCAGTCAGCCGCAACGTGTCATAAGGGCCAATACTGATCACACTGAACAAATCATCTCGTTAGAATCACAAAGATTATAAGATGTGCAAATTGGGGCGACCCGCAGGATGCCAAAGGTTTTAGTCGTAGAAGACAACCGCTCTCTGGCCAGCATGGCCAAGGCCATGATTGAGGATATTCCCGGTTTTGAGGTGGTCGTCACCGCCAATGGCACTGAAGCCCGCTCCCGAGCCCAAGAGGACCCCGAGGGCTTTTCCGTAGCGCTAGTGGACCTGAATCTGCCCGACGCTCCCAACGGCGAAATTGTGCCGGTGCTGCAATCGCTCTCCATCCCCGTCATCGTACTCACCGGCTACTTTGGCGAAGAGCTGCGCACCAAAATGGTGGATCTGGGCGTGGTGGACTATGTGCTGAAAAAGAATATCAGCGCCTATGAATATGTGGCCGGTCTGGTAAAGCGGGTCCACCTCAACCGCAACACCAAAGTGCTGGTGGTGGATGACTCGCCCTCGGTATTGTCGATGCTGACCCGCTACCTGAATATCCAGTGCCTGAAGGTGATCACCGCCACCAATGGCGCCGAGGCCCTGCAGCGCATTGGCGAACACCCCGACATCAAACTGGTGCTGACCGATTACAACATGCCGGTGATGGATGGCTTTGAGTTGATACTGCAACTACGGGCCCGCCAGCATAAGGATCAACTGGCGATTATTGGGCTGTCCAGCTCCGGCGAGGGGCGGCTGTCGGCGCACTTTCTTAAAAGCGGCGCCAATGACTTTATCAGCAAGCCTTTCAGTTACGAAGAACTGCTGTGCCGGGTGAACCAAAACCTCGACTACCTGGATCAGATCGCCGAAATCCGCGATGCCGCCAACCGGGACTACCTGACCAAACTGTATAACCGCCGGCATTTTTTCATTACCGGGCGCCCGCTGTTTCATCAGACCGTGTTCCAGCAGAAGCCGGTGGGGGTGGCCATGCTGGATATCGACTACTTCAAGCGCATCAACGACCAGTACGGCCACGATGCCGGCGACATTGCCCTGCGCCACCTCGCCGCCATGCTCAGCACCGAGTTCAGCGACAGCTTAGTGGCCCGCTTTGGCGGCGAGGAGTTCTGCCTGCTGATCTGCGACGACCCGGATACCACGCGGCATAAGCTGGATGCCTTTCGCGAGCGTGTATCGCAAAGCCCGGTCAGTCAGGATGGGCACCATTTCTCCTTTCAGGTGAGTATTGGCTATGCCAGCAGCGTCAGCGAGTCTCTGGACGCCCTGATCAGCGCCGCCGACGCCAATCTCTATCAAGCCAAAGAGCAGGGCCGCAACCGCGTGGTCAGCGATAGCGACGCCACTGAGTCTCAGGCGGCGTCGGCCTCAACTCGGCGCCGGTAGCGGCGGGTTTGGCGGGCATCTTTAAGCTGACTTTTCACCACTGCCCACAGCGGTGACACCCCTGGATTAACTCGCTTGCCGACACTGAGCTTGGCCAGTTGAAACTTCACCACCGCCATGTAGGCCAGCGATGCCAGCGCCTTGTTGCTCCAAGTGATGGGTTTGAGGGCCGGGGCGGTGTCTTTGCCGCTGCGCCAGTCATTGGGCAGATCGGGGGCAATGGCCAGCGCGGTGGCAATGCCCACCATGTCCACGCCACTGTCCACCACCTGCTCGGCCACCTGGCGACGGCGAATGCCACCGGTAATCATAATGGGCATAGCAGCCACCGCCTGAATATCTTTGGCGAACTCCAAAAAGTAGGCCTCCCGAGCCAAGGTGCGCTCGTCCCGGGAGCGGCCGTGCATGGCTGGCGCCTCGTAGCTGCCACCGGATAACTCCACCAGATCCACCGACAGGTTGTTGAGCATGCTCACCACCTGGCGGGCATCGTCAAGGCTGAAGCCGCCGCGCTGGAAGTCTGCCGAGTTGAGTTTAACCGCCACCGCAAAGCCGGGCGACACCACCGCCCGCACGCCTTTGACAATCTCCACCAGCAGGCGGGCGCGGTTCTCCAACGAGCCGCCCCAGGCGTCACTGCGTTGATTGGTCAATGGCGACAAGAACTGGCTGAGCAAATAGCCATGAGCAGCGTGGATCTCGACGCCGTTGAAGCCAGCCTGCTCCGCCAGCTCGGCGGTGCGCACAAAGCGGGCAATCACCTCGGCGATGTTGTCCGCCGTCATCGCTTTGGGGGTATCGAAGCGCTTGGACAGGTTACCCAAGTCCACCGGCACTGCCGACGGGGCCCAGGTCTCTTGCCCCAAATTGTTTTGCATCTGCCGGCCGGGATGGTTGATCTGCATCCAGATTTGACCGCCGCGAGAACGGCCAAGGGTGGCCCACTCCCGGAAGGCCTCCAGCTGGCTGTCGTCCTCCAACACTACGCCGCCGGGGCCGGTCATGGCGCGCCGGTCCACCATGACATTGCCGGTGATCAGCAAGCCGGCTCCGCCTTTGGCCCAGGCTTCGTAGAGAGTCAGCAGTGGCCGGGACGGCGCCATATCACCACCGGCCATGTTTTCCTCCATGGCGGCCTTTGCAATGCGGTTGGGCAGCAGGGCGCCATTGGGTAGCGTCAATGTGTCAAAGAGTGTCATCGCAATTATCCTCCAAAGCTGAGGCTTAACGATAAGATTAAAGTTAAGTTTAAGGTCAAGCTCTTTTGGCAGATTTTTCCGGTAGGCGGGATAGCGAGAGCCGACATTGACCTTAAACTTGGGTTTAAGCTTAGAATGCAGGATGCGGAACCGCTGTGCCTCATTTGCACCGCCATCTATTCCGCTAGACCAGGGAGACACCCGCTATGATGAAAATCGGAGAATTAGCTGAGCGCACCGGGCTGGCCGCGTCGCGGATACGCTTTTATGAGCGCATGGGCTTGCTGCAACTGGTAGAGCGTCAGGCCAATGGCTACCGGATGTATCCCCCCGAGGCGGTCCTGGTGCTCAATCTGATCAAGTCCGCCCAGGACGCTGGGTTTAGCCTCGACGAGCTGCGCACACTGATGCCGCCGGATCTCAGTCAATGGGAGCACGACACCCTGGACCAGGCGCTGCGGGATAAAGTCCGCAGTATTGAAGCCCTGCAGGCACAGTTAGAGCAAAGTAAGAAAACCATTCTCGATATCCTGGCCCAGATCGAGGCCAAACCCGACGACATGAGCTGCGCCAGCAACGCCCAGCGGGTGCTGTCCAACCTCGGTCTGGAGGGCGATGCTCCCATAACCGGCAAACAGCGTCCGGGGAAAACGGCGCGCCGCAAAGCCTGATCGCGGCGCCCTTGGTAGCTCGTTTTGTGGAAGGTGGGGGTGGGCCGGCGCTAGTGGCCGCCCTCTTCTCCCAGCAATGCCGCCAAGGGTTGGGGCGCATACAGGGCACTCTGAAACTCCGGCACGTACTCGTAGCGAATCATCTTGCCCAGCTTGAGAGACTGAATAAACTCAGACAGCTCACCACCCCCCAACTGCAAACTGACGTCCGCCGAATCGCTACTGCTGCCGTGGCGCAACTGTCGTGAGTCTGCATAGCCAAACTCTAGCTCGCCGTTGCTACCCAGGTTGGTAAAGCTGTTTCGAACCACGCTGTCCTCTGTAGAAACCGCGTCCAGCTTGGCCCCCTCTAACACCAATTCAGTGCCGCCTTCGCCGTCACCAATCTCAAAGCGCAACTCACTGCCTGTATCCTTATAATCAATGCGGGTTAGCCACTTGGGCAGGTTGTAGCCCACCACACCTCGCACCCGAGCCAACTCGGTATTCACCGGCAGCTTGAGCACATAGCCCCAAAAATCCTTACCCAGCGCCTGCCCAGCCAGGGTCAGGGGGCCCAGGTTGGTGCTACCTGGCTTATTGGTCACGATGGAGATTGCCAGCTCGTTGTAGCGGTCGTTGTCGCAGTGGTGGTAGGCATAGGCGGTCAGCACGATTAACCCTCGTCCCGGCCAGATTGACAGGGGTTGCACCCGCTCGAGAATCGCTTCGGGCATCAGCGCCCGCAGCCGGTCCAGGTCGGCGGTATAAATAACGCTGATCCGGCTATTGTCGTAATAGAAGTTGGGCGACCACGATGTAAAGCCGATATCGACCTCGGTCTTGGTCAAGGTGTTGAACCAGCTCAAATCGGTATCCGGAGCCTGCTGGGCGATCACCTCCAATGGCGGATTGGAGCGATAGCGGTGGTAGAGCCCACCCGTCACTACCGGCACATCGTGGCCGGCAATATCAATCACGGTGCTGGTTTTACCGGCACCGGGTTCATAATCGAGCAACGACTCGCGGCTGACCTCGTCATCGGCATAGGCCAGTTGTACAACAAAAGACAAAACGACTAACAGTGCGCGGATTGCCATAATCTTTAACCTCTGTTGCGGTGATGATTTAACAGTGGCGACAAGGCTAAGATTAAACCTCACTTTAAGGTCAAGACTTTGTTGTCATCGGACTGCCAGCACGCCATTGCCGATGATTGGGGCAGACTACCGCAGTTTTTACGAGCGTTAGCGGCCCAGGCTGGTAACATGGCGGCCCGTGAGAGGCAACGCCGATGTGTCACTCCGCTTGCCCAAGGATAGTGTTATGTACCACCCCGCCGATTACCCCTTCTCTGACGATGTATGGGGACAACGCCATGTCTGACAAGGCCTTTAGCTCCCTGCCCCTGCGCCCCGAGTTAATTGAGAATTTGCGCTCCCTGGACTACACCAGCACGACCCCCATCCAGGCCCAGAGCCTGCCGCTGGTGCTGGCCGGCCGGGATGTGATCGCCCAGGCCAAGACCGGCTCCGGCAAGACCGCAGCCTTTGGCCTGGGGCTGTTAAACCGATTGGATGTAAAACTGTTCCGGGTGCAGTCTCTGGTGCTGTGCCCTACCCGCGAGCTGGCCGATCAGGTGGCGGTGGAGATTCGCCGTCTGGCCCGGGCCATTCACAATATCAAGGTGCTGACCCTGTGCGGCGGCACTGCCTTTGGCCCGCAGTTGGGCTCTTTGGAACACGGCGCCCATATTATCGTCGGCACCCCCGGCCGGGTGGAGGAGCATCTGCGCAAGGGCTCGCTGAAGGCCAAACACATCAGCAGTTTTGTGTTGGACGAAGCCGACCGCATGCTGGATATGGGCTTTGAGGAGACCCTCAACAAAATCGTCGACTGGCTACCCGCCAAGCGACAGACACTATTGTTTAGTGCCACCTACCCCGATGCTATTGAGAGTATGGCCAAACGGGTACTGCGGGATCCGGCCATGGTCAAAGTGGATAGCAGCCACGACGAGCAGACGATTCCACAACATTTCTACCGGGTAGACAGCAACGAGCAACGGCGAGAGGCACTGCGGCTGCTGTTGCTGGAACAACAGCCCGAGTCTGCGGTGGTGTTTTGCAATACCCGCCAGGAAGTGAAAACCGTGGACGAGCAATTGCGGGGCTGGGGCTTTAGTGTACTGGCTCTGCATGGCGATTTGGAGCAGCGGGAACGGGACGAGATGCTGGTGCGCTTTGCCAACAAAAGCACCACCGTCTTAGTGGCCACCGACGTCGCTGCCCGGGGGCTGGATATCGACAAGGTGGCCCTGGTGGTGAATTACCAGGTGGCCCACGACCCCGAGGTGCATGTGCACCGGGTGGGTCGCACTGGCCGGGCCGGTAGCAGCGGGCTGGCGCTGACCCTGTTCAGCGACCGGGAAGCCCACAAACTGGCAGCGCTCAATGTGGATGTAGACCCCATCACCGACGCTCTGCCATTACCGGGCCGGGCCGCACTACAGAAGGAGCCTCCGACACCGCCGATGGTGACCTTTCAGATCGACGGTGGCAAAAAGCAGAAACTGCGCCCCGGAGATATCCTCGGCGCCCTTACCGGCGAGGGCGGTATCGATGGCAAGGCCGTGGGGAAGATTCAGATATTCGACAATCGCAGTTATCTGGCAGTGGCCCAAAAAGACGCCAAACGCGCATTTAAAAAGTTGTCCGAAGGAAAACTCAAGGGCCGGCGTTTTCGGCTGCGGCGGATTGCCTGAGCGGCCACCGACTCGCTAGTCGTCGTCGCCGCGAATGCGCTGCAATCGCTCCTGCTCTTCGTCAAAGGCGGCGTTGATTTCCGCCATCACCGCATCGACGTCGGCACTTTCCGCTGTGTGCTCAAATTGGCCCGTTAGTGGGGTATCGGGGCTCAGCTCACCGGCCTCATACAGGTCCCAGATCTCATTGGCGTAGTCAGTCGAAAGCAGCTCTGGCGCGAACTGGCCGTAGTAGCGGGTCATGTTGTTGACGTCCCGCTTGAACAGGCTTTCAGCGTGGTTGTTGGCCGCCGCATCCACCGCCTGGGGCAGGTCGATAATCACCGGCCCATCGCCGTCCATCAGTACATTAAATTCAGACAAATCACCGTGTACCAGCCCGGCGCAGAGCATCCTCACCGCGTAGCCCATCATCAAAGCATGGCCTTCACGGGCCACCTCTGCCGATAGCGCCACATCATTGAGTCGCGGCGCCACATCGCCGTCGTCGTCAGTGACCAGCTCCATCAACAGCACGCCGTCAAAGCAGCCGTAGGGCTTGGGGACCCGCACATCAGCGGCCGCCAGCCGATACAGGGCGTCTACCTCGGCGTTGTGCCAGCTGCTCTCAAGCTCTTTGCGCCCGAAGCGGGAGCCTTTTTCCATCGCCCGGGAGCGACGGCTGTTGCGGCCCTTGCGCCCCTCCCGATACTCCACCGCCTGCTTGAAACTGCGTTGGGCGACGTCTTTGTAAACCTTGGCACAGCGCAGTTCATTGCCGCAGCGCACCACATACACGGTGGCCTCTTTGCCGCTCAGCAATTGTCGCTGCACAGCATCGATCAGGCCGTCTTCAATTAAGGGGGCGAGGCGTTTGGGTATTTTCATTACAGCCTTATACGGCAAAGTCGCCGGAAACTCAGCAATTCTTTGTAAGGGACTGCAACAGGCGGACACTCCATCACAGCACATCCTTGGGATCAAAACTGCAGTCCGGTGTGTGTAGCGCCCGCCGCGCGCGAAGCTCTTTAATATAACGCTGGGCCATCACCCGCCACTGGGAGAGCGCGTCTTCATCAATGGCAAAGCCCGACTCCAACAACTGCGCCGCTACCGCCGAGCGGGCCGCCAGGGCCACGTCCCGGTGCTGGTAAGGGCCCTGAAGCTTGACCTTTTCAGCCCCTGCCCCGTCGTGACCAGACAGAGCCACCAGGCTGCAGCTATCGTCATTGTTGTTGAGCACCAGCAGCTCAACCCGCCAGCTGGTGGCATTGCGTAGTACCAGCGCTTCGCCCTGGGGGGCGGCGTCCAGGTAGCGCAAAAACATCGGGCCTCCTTATTTGGGCAGGTACGCCCTGGCTGAGGCGGGGAGCTTTTCCGGCTGCACCGTCACCGCGTACTCGGCGGCTTTGTCGGCAATCAGCTTGCCCACCAGGTCCGGGTTGTCGGGATTCGTGGCCCGTATTTCGGCGACCACGTCGTCAAAAAACGAGGCGAAATCTCCCGGTGACACCATCAATAACATTCGCGTTGGCACTTCTCCAGCGTTCCAAAAGCCGTGCAGGTTGTTGCGGGGCAACACGATCAGCGAGCCGGGGCCCGCGCTGCGGGTTTGCTCGCCATCCAACACTGTGATCTCGCCCTCCAGAACGTAGAAGTATTCATCCTCCCGACTGTGGCTGTGGGGCGGCGCGCCGAATGAGCGGGGCGCTACCACTACCTCCATGATGGCAGTACCAGCAGGGCTATCCGCCTTGCCCGCCAAATGGTAGGTGGCGTGACCGGGGAAAGGCACGGCAACAAGCGCATCGGCATGGGACACTTTATTGTCGTGCCCCAAAGCTGTCAGCGGCAGTGCGCACAGCGTCGCCAGCAGAAGAGGTGTCATCCGGTTTGTCACTGTCTCGTCCTCGTTGAATGCAGCGGTATTTATTACACAAAAACGCTGCCTTTCAAATATCGACCGGCTGATTTGCGCTATGCTTTAGTTATCTCCCGTTGCGATGCTTCGGCGACACTATGTGGAATGATCGTTACAACACCCCAGACTATGTTTATGGCGAATCGCCCAACGACTTTCTCGCTCGGCATTACAGCCGCATTCCCAAGGGAAAGGTGCTGTGTCTGGCGGAAGGCGAAGGCCGCAATGCGGTTTTCCTCGCTCGTCAGGGTTACCAGGTCACCGCCGTGGACGCTTCCGACGTGGGACTGAACAAGGCCCAGCGGCTGGCACAGAAACACGGCGTCACCATCCACTGCGTGCACGCCGACCTGGCCGAGTATGATTTGGGGAGCACGCAATGGGATGGCATCGTCGCCATCTTCTGTCACCTCCCGCCTGCCGTCCGACAGCGGGTTCACCAACAAGTCCCTCAGGCACTGAAGCGCGGCGGGGTCTTTCTTCTGGAGGCCTATACCCCCAGGCAATTGAAATTTGGCACCGGCGGCCCCGGCGACATCACCCTGTTAATGGATAAACGCACCTTACAGGACGAGCTGCAGGGCCTGGAGTTTGAACACCTGAAAGAGCTGGAACGGGACGTTGTTGAAGGGACATTCCACACTGGCCGTGCTGCGGTAGTACAGGTGGTCGCGGTGAATCCCGCACGCCGTTATCAAGTCTCCAGTCACCGGGGTGGCGCGGTGCACAAGGTCCGCTACGTAGAGTCCGGTGGCGGCGACAGCGACCCCAATTGCCGGGTCTGCCAGCCAGCTATTAAACCCCGCGATGAGTGAGCGGCTGTCACCATGGTGTGATTCTGCGTCAATGATCGATGTCGGCTCCTATCTGACCTTGGAGGAAGTGGTTCGACACTACACTGGGCCCCGGGAGGCCATGCAGAGCTTTGACTACAACAAGCTGGACGCAAACATTCAAACTGACAACCTGTCGGTGAATACCGGGCTGGCACTGGATCAACTCGATGCATTGCGGCAGGCGGGCACTTCCCTGTTTCCGGAAAACATCGAGCTCAGCGATGACGAAGTGGCTTTTTTGGTGGCCTTCCTGGAGAGTATGACTGATCCCTGTGTGACGGATCGGGCGTGCCTGTCCCCCTGGGTGCCGGACGAGAGCGACAGCGATCCGGATGGTTTACGGGTCCGGGCAGAAAACCGCTTTGGCGGCCCGCTGTAATACCGCCCGGCACAATCCCGGCGTCAGGGGCAATGATTATTCTCCTGACGCCGGCCAATCAATACTAAAGGCCCCGCGAATTTCTCCCGCCTGATAGCCAACGGCGACATCGTCGGGGTAGTGCTCTTGCAAGGCCGCCGCGACCTCCGGTGCCAACTGCTCACCGAGGCACATCAGGCACATGGCTTGAGCTGGAATGGCCTTGAGGTAGCGGGCACTGCCATCGTCGGCGGTATCGAGCCGTTCCAATGCAGCCACCGGCACACCGTCGGCGTTTTGTTGATCAAATTGTTCCAGCACCCGCTGCTGCCAAGGGTCCGGCGCGCCGTTGGGGTTTCGGGGCTTGAGGCTGACACGGTTTACCGCCGCGTTGAACTCCTGACTCAGCTGACGGGCAATGGCCGGCGCGGTGTCCTTACAAACACTGATGGCCGCTACCGGCCCACCGCTGGCCATCGCTTTTTGCAAATGACCTTTAAGCTCGCCGCCAAAACGCATGGCGATGGCACGACTTTGCGCCAGATGATCATCCTCGGATGCAGTGGCGATACCGGTCGCAATAGGCGCCGCCACCAGGGCGGCGGCTAGCAGTGCGGAAAATGTCCTGGCCATGGCGGTTCCTCCGGGGTCACCAATACCGCTCCTATACTGCCGTGGCAGCGAGCGCGGGATCTTGACCCAGATCAGTTAAAGCCCCTAAACACCCGTTTAAAACAGCAGTGCCCGGACATCGTCAAAACTACTGGCAAAGTGCACGGTCATGCCTTTACTGACATAGTCCGGCAGCTCCTCGTAGTCCCGGCGATTGTCCTCGGGCAGAATCAATTTCTTGATGCCCACCCGCTTGGCGGCAATCACCTTCTCGCGGATACCGCCGACAGGCAGCACCTGGCCAGTCAGAGTTAACTCCCCGGTCATGGCGTAGCCCGCTTTGGGGGCCTTGTTTAGTGCCAGCGACAACAGCGCCGTCGCCATAGTCACGCCAGCACTGGGGCCGTCTTTGGGCGTGGCCCCCTCGGGTACATGCAGGTGAATCATCGACTCGTTAAAGAAGGCCGGTTCGGCGCCAAAGCGCTCTAAATTCGACATCACATGGCCGTAGGCGATATTGGCAGACTCCTTCATCACATCCCCTAACTGCCCGGAAAGCTGGAAGCCACGGGTCAGGGTGTGAATGCGGGAGCACTCCACATCCAGGGTGGCGCCGCCCATGGCAGTCCACGCCAGGCCGGTGACCAAGCCCACGCCCCGCTGGGGTTTTTCCTTCTTGAACAGGGGCTTGCCCAGCATGGTTTCGACATCGTCCCGACCAATACTGATTTTGCTGCTGTCGTCTTCCAGTAGCTTCACGGCGCTTTTGCGCACCAATCGACCCAGCTGCTTTTCCAGGCCCCGTACCCCGGCCTCCCGGGCGTAGCCATCGATGACATGCCGCAGCGCTGGGGTGGTGATGGTCAGGCGCTTTTTATCGATGCCGTTGCGACTCAACAGGCGCGGCCACAGATGGCGTTTGGCAATAGCCAGTTTTTCCTCGCCGAGATAACCCGCCAGGCGAATGGTTTCCATCCGATCCAGTAGCGGACCGGGTATGCTGTCCAGCTGGTTGGCCGTGCAGACAAACAACACCTTGGACAGGTCAAAGCGCAGGTCCAGGTAGTGATCGAGAAACTCGCTGTTTTGCTCCGGATCCAGCACCTCCAGCATTGCCGAGGCGGGATCGCCCTGGAAGGAGCTGCCCAGCTTATCGATCTCATCCAGCATGATCACTGGATTGGCGGTCTCGACATCTTTAAGTGCCTGGATCAGCTTGCCGGGCATGGCGCCGATATAGGTGCGCCGGTGGCCCTTGATCTCCGCTTCATCCCGCATACCGCCGAGACTGAAACGATAGAATTTGCGCCCCAAGGCATCGGCAATGGAACGACCGATGGAGGTTTTCCCCACCCCGGGCGGCCCCACTAACAGCACAATTGAGCCGGCAACGGTGCCTTTGAATTTGCCCACCGCCAAAAACTCGATGATGCGTTCTTTAACGTCATCCAGACCGTAGTGATGCTCGGCCAGGACCTTGCGGGCATGCTTAAGGTCGAGACGGTCTTCGGAATACACACCCCAGGGCAACTGGGTGGCCCAATCGAGATAATTGCGGGTGACCGCATACTCCGGCGAGCCGCTTTCCAGCACCTCCAGCTTATCGATTTCGTCGTCGATGCGTTTTTGCGCCGCCTCGGGCAGGGTTTTGCCTTCGAGGTTCTCGCGAAACTCTTCGGCATCGGCGGTGCGATCGTCTTTGGAGATACCCAGCTCCCGCTGGATCACTTTGAGTTGTTCTTTAAGGAAAAACTGGCGCTGACTTTCGCTGATACTCTCGTTCACCTGAGAGCTGATTTTGCCCTGTAATTCGGCCACTTCACGCTCGCGATTCAGCAACTGCAGCACTTTTTCCATGCGCCGGATCAGCGGCAGGGTCTCCATGACGTCCTGCAGATCGTCACCTTTTGCGGTGGTAATAGCGGCGGCAAAATCCACTAGCTGGGACGGTTCGTTGGGGCTGAAGCGGGACAGATACTGCTTGAGCTCTTCGCTGTACAGCGGGTTGATAGCCAGCAATTCTTTAATGGCCTTGATCACCGCCATGGCGTAGGCCTTGACCTCATCGCTATCCCGCTCACCAACGTTGTCGGGGTAGTCGACCTCCACCAGATAGGGGGGCGATTTACTCAGCCAGCGGCGGATGCGAAATCGCTTGAGGCCCTGCACCACAATCTGCGCGGTTTGCTCTTCCTGATGGGCCTGGTGCACCCGCACGGCACAGCCAATCTCGGGAAGATTATCGGGGTCGACGGTTTCGCTATCGCCGGTATATAACAAGCCCAGTACCCGGTCGGATTTTTCCGCCACCCGCTGCAGGGTGCTCTGCCACTGCTCCATATTGAGCATGATGGGTTGCACTTGGGCAGGGAAGAAAGGGCGCTTGGGCGAAGGCAACAGATACAGCGTTGAGGGCAACACCGAATCGGGAATCACCAACCCGGTACTGCGCTCGGCGCCGTTACCACCATTGATCATCTCGCCATCGAGAATATCGTCGTGCTGCTCGTCGGACATAAAAACCGGTTCCACCTTGTCGCCATAGACTTACTCCATGTATTGGGGCCCGGTCGGTAAACTCAAGTTAACGCTGGCGACCTCACTGCCGGGCGAGGTCCTGCCCTGTTTCCTGAGCCTTAAAAAACGCTACCGCCTCTCGCTCCGCCGAGCCGGCAAAAAAATAGGCGCCAATATGGCCCTGCCAGGACACCGTGCGAGTCTGCACCGGCACGCCCTTTTTGCTGAGCGCGTCGGCCATAAAGGCCATTTGCTCCGGCTCCACCAGCTTGTCCCACTCGCCGTGATACAAAAATACTGGTGGCGACTCCTCGCTGACGTGATTCACCGGCGAGGCCTCCAACCACTGCGATTCGGCCTCTGCCAGGGTTTTACCGATCAGTTTGTAGACCAGCGGCGAATTGGGCCAGGCAGTCAGGTCCGCCGGGGTACCGCCCGCCACAATGCCGTTAAGCATGGGCGGCGAGGTCCGATCCAGGCCTGCCAACAAAATCAGGTGGGCCCCCGCCGAGTAGCCCCAGCCGCCGATGCGCTGGGGGTCGATTTGATATCGCTCAGCATTGTCGTGCAGCCAGACCAAAGCGTCCGCCACGTCGTTGCGCTGGGCGGGGTGGCGGTGGGCGGGCGCCAGCCGATAGGTAATGTTGTAGACCACAAAGCCGGCTTTTGCCAGGCGCTTGCTGATGCCGGTCATATCGCCGCTGCGATTGGTCCAGCCGCCGCCGTGTACCACCACCACAGCCGGTTTGAGACCGGGCTTGTTGGGCAGATAGATATCCCCAGCCAATGCCTGGCCATCGACCTCTTTGTAGACCACGCCGGTTTGGCGACTGTAGGGCTCGCCGCCGCGCAGGGACGCACAGGCGACGAGGGCGAGCACGCCGGCGACGAGTAAAATGAGCTTCATGGCAGGTGTCCTGGTATCGGGCTTTTTTGCTTGTGCTTGCATCATAGTATGCTCTACGCGGTAGTCTACCGGCCAGATTCCCCGGCCCGATTGAGCCCGGCCCCAGGCGGGCCCTATACTGCTGGGATCAATAACAAGACTGGCCAAGAGACCTCAATGCCCCATTCCTCACTGGACGGCTTCGATACCGTGATTGTCGGCGCAGGCAGCGCCGGCTGCGTGCTGGCCAACCGCCTGTCACAGGACCCCAGCCGCCGGGTACTGTTATTGGAGGCCGGGGGTGACGACCGCTGGCGTTGGTTTCATATACCGGTGGGTTATCTCTACGCCATGGGCAATCCCCGGGCCGACTGGTGCTACGAGCTGGAGCCCCAGCCCGGCCTCAACGGGCGCCGGCTGCCCTACCCTCGGGGCAAGGTGCTGGGAGGCTGCAGCGCCATCAACGGCATGATCTACATGCGGGGTCAGGCGGCAGACTACGACAGCTGGGGTCTGCCGGGCTGGTCCTGGCAGGAAGTGCTGCCGCGCTTTAAGAAATCGGAGAATTACTACGCTGGCGCCAATGACTACCACGGCGCCGATGGCGAGTTGCGGGTGGAGGAGCAGCGCCTGCGCTGGCCGATTCTGGATGCCTGGGAAGCGGCCTGTAACAGCTATGGCATTCCCTCCACCGGGGACTTTAATACCGGCGACAATTACGGCGTCGGCCGCTTTCACGTCAATCAGAAGCGGGGGGTGCGCTTTTCGGCCAAGCGGGCTTTTCTCGCCCCCATTAAGCAGCGTTCCAATCTGCACATCGTTACTGGAGTGATGGTGGATAAACTGCGCTGGGACGGGCAGCGGGTAAGCGGACTGGATGTGATCATTGATGGGCAGCGCCAGGCAATTCAGTGCGACGGTGAGGTATTGCTGTCTGCCGGCGCCATTGCCACGCCGGCTATTTTGCAGCGCAGCGGCATTGGCAGCGAGAGTGCCCTCAAGGCCGCCGGGGTTCCCCTTCGCCGGCGCCTGGAGGGCGTCGGCGCCAACCTTCAGGATCACCTGCAAATCCGCGTGCAATTCAAAGTAAAAAACGCCACCACCTTGAATTGCCTCAATGGCAGTGTGTGGGGCAAGGCCAAAATGGGGCTGCAATATGCGCTGAATCAGTCGGGGCCGCTGTCTATGGCCCCCAGCCAGCTTGGCGCCTTTCTCAAGTCTGATCCAAGTTTGGCGCGGGCCGACCTGGAGTACCACGTCCAACCCATGAGCGCCGATAAACTGGGCACTGAGCTGCACCCCTTTCCCGGCATGACCGCCAGCATCTGCAACCTGCGGCCCAGCTCTCGGGGCTCCGTCCACATCCGCAGCGATGATCCCAGTGCGGCGCCCCGCATTGATCCCAACTATTTAAACACTGAGTCGGACCGGGCCATCGCCGCCCAATCCATCACCATCACCCGAGAGATTGCCCGGCAGCCCGCCGCCGCGGCCTTCTCCCCGGAGGAGATCAAACCCGGGCCGCAGTGGCAAAGTGCAGAAGAGTTGGCAAAAGCCGCTGGCGATATCGCCACCACCATTTTTCACCCCAGCTGCACCTGCAAGATGGGCAACGATGACGACGCTATGGCGGTCTGCGATAGCGATCTCAGAGTGCGGGAGTTCGACAATTTGTACATTGCCGATGCGTCAGTGATGCCCACCATCACCAGCGGCAATACCCATGCGCCGGTGGTGATGATTGCTGAAACCCTGGCGGAAAAGCTCCGGTCTACTTGAAGTCCTCCGCGCTGTGGCGCTCGGCCATTTGCTTGTCTTCATCTCCCCACACCCGGTTGACCCGGCGGCCACGTTTCACCGCCGGCCGCTCGTCAATCTCGCTGGCCCAGCGAATAACGTGGCGGTAGCTTTGCACATCGAGGAATTCCGCCGCGTCATATAGCCGTCCCAAAACCAGCGCACCGTACCAGGGGTAGGTCGCCATATCGGCAATGGTGTACTCGTCGCCGCACAAATAGCGGCTATCCGCCAGGTGCTTGTCCAGCACGTCCAACTGGCGTTTCACTTCCATGGTGTAGCGGTCGATGGGGTACTGAAACTTCTCCGGCGCGTAGGCGTAGAAATGCCCAAAACCGCCGCCCAGGAAGGGGGCACTCCCCATCTGCCACATCAACCAGGACTGGCAGGCTGCGCGGGTTGGTCGATCCTTAGGGTAAAAGGCATCAAATTTTTCCGCCAGGTACAGCAGAATAGCGCCGGACTCAAAGACCCGCTGGGGTGGCGTCTCCCCGACATCCAGTAGCGCGGGAATTTTGGAATTGGGGTTGATGGCAACAAAGCCACTGCCAAACTGATCGCCGGCTTCGATATTGATCGTATAAGCGTCGTACTCCGCCGCGGAGATACCCAACTCCAGCAGCTCTTCCAACAAGATGGTGACCTTGACCCCGTTGGGGGTGGCCAGGGAGTATAGCTGTAGTGAGTGCTCACCCTGGGGCAGGACTTTGTCGTGAGTTGCACCGGACACCGGGCGGTTGATACTGGCGAACTTGCCGCCGCTTTCGTTCTCCCACTGCCACACTTTAGGTGGCCGGTAGCGAAACAGTCCAAACATAGGTGAGTCCTCTTTGCAGATTAATGCTACGTAGACTATACCCTGTCGCCTGCGTTACAACAGGACGGCAACAAAATACCCTGGAGTCATCAAATTGAGAGCAGTGCATTTGCAGATCAGCGGGCGGGTTCAAGGGGTGGGCTACCGCCACTGGACCGTCAAGCAGGCTCGGCGGCTGGGCCTGAGTGGCTGGGTCCGCAACCGTCCCAATGGCAGTGTGGAAGCCCAGGCCTGGGGCACTGATGACGCGGTATCCGCATTGATCGAAGCCTGCCACCAGGGCCCCATTGCAGCGCGGGTGGACGCCGTCGACGTCAGTGAATGTCGCGCCGGCGACGAGACAGGGTTCGAGCAACGCCCTACCGACTAGGCGCATTTCGATCTAGCGCCCCGGCAGGGGAATCCACTCCTCTTCGTCACCCACCACCTTGGTAAAGCGCCCGGCCATCCAGTCGTCCTTGGCTTGTGCGATCCGCTCTTTGCGACTGGACACAAAATTCCACTCCATAAACCGCTTGCCCAAGGGAGCACCACCGATGCCTGCGAGGCGAGTCTCTTGCTGCGCCGTCACCACCACTGATCGGGGGCTTTGCAGCACCGCCATACTGTACTGCGCCAACTCGGTATCACCCAGGCTGACGGCGCCGGCGGCCACATAAAGGCCAAGTTCGTCGGTATTCGGCAGTGTCAGACTCTGGCCAGCACGTAGATGCGCCTCAAAGTACAGTGTCTCTGAGAAGGTGTGCACCGGGGAGGTCACTCCGTAGGCCTGGCCCATCATTACCCGCACGGGGACGCCGTCGATGTCTGCGGTGGGAATTTCCGCGCCGGGATAATGGTGAAAGGCAGGCGGAGTTTCTTCTTGGTCCGCGGGGAGTGCCAGCCATAGTTGCAGGCCGTGCAGTCGGTGATCTTCGGCACTGATCTCTGGGCGTTCCCGCTCCGAGTGAACAATGCCACTCCCCGCTACCATCAGGTTGATATCACCGGGCCGGATGGGCTGCAGGCTGCCCAAAGAATCCCGATGGAGGATTTCGCCCTCGAACAGATAGGTCACGGTGGCAATGCCGATATGGGGGTGGGGAGCGACATTGATGCCGCTGCCAGCGGTAAAATCGGCCGGCCCCATATGGTCGAAAAACACCCAGGGACCGATCAATTTTTTACCGATAGCAGGCAGTAACCGCCGCACCGAGAAACCACCCAGATCCGTCACCCGAGGTGTCAGGATCAGCTCTACCGCCGCACAGCCCGTGACTGTCTCACAGCCCTGTTCCAGTTGATCTGCAAGATTACTCATCGCCCTTCCTACCCCGTTAAACTACCGCGGCTTTAGCCATTGGCCCATTTGCCTGGCAACAGTGGTTATCCAGTCATTTCAGCACTGCTGCCCCAGGAGTATAGTTGAGGCTTTTTACTGTTGGGAGAAGTATCCATGCCTGCCAAAGCCCGTAGTGATCGACGCCTGCCGATCTGGTGCTCACGTTTAACCCTGCTCGCTGCCGCTCTATCTTCCTCCCCTGCTTGGGCAGCGCCAGTACTGGAAGAAGTGCTGGTTACCGCCCAGAAACGCAGCCAAAGCACCCAGGACATCCCCGTAGCGGTGACCGGCCTCGGCGGCGATGCGCTGGATAAACTCGGCTTTGACAATGCCAACGACATTGGCGCCCAAGTTCCCAACATGCAGGTCAGCGGCGCTTACGGCGAGGTGCAGCCCATCTTCGCCATTCGCGGTGTGTCCATGTCTGATTACAGCTCCAACCAGGCCAGCCCCATCGGGGTATACGTCGACGAAGCCTATATGGGGCCCACCTACAGCCACGGCGCCAACTTCTTCGACGTCGAGCGACTGGAAGTACTGCGCGGGCCGCAAGGCACTCTTTACGGTAAAAACACCACCGGCGGTGCCATCAATATCATCACCCGCACCCCCGGCTTTGACGGCCAGGGCCGCAACTACATCAAAGGCGGCATTGGCAATTTTAATTCTCATACTTTGGAAGGCGCCGCCGAGGCCGAGTTGATTCCCGGCAGCCTGGCAGCCCGGGTGTCCGGCAGTCTGAAAAAACACGACGGTTGGATGGAAATCAAAGGCCAAAACAACAACGGCGCCGCCAGTGATTTCCGCGGTGGCCGTCTTGCCTTGAACTGGCTGATTAACGATCGCTGGGATGCGGTGCTTAAACTGTCCTCGGCCAAAAGTGATGGCACCAGTACCACGCCCAAGGGCGAGGGCCGCACCGATGTCCGGGGGCTGGATCCCAACGGCACTGGCTTTATCAACTACACTGGCTACGATCGACCCGACAGTCTGGGTTTTCACGAAACCGAGGCCAATGAATCCGGCGACCTGACTACCCATACTGACCTGGGGGTGTTGACGGTCAACTACAACGCCGACACCTACACCCTGACGTCGGTGACCTCTTACCTGGATGCCGACTATTATCAAGAGCAGGATACCGACGGCGGTCCCACTGGCCTGCTGGAGATTATCTGGGCTTCCGACTCGCAAAGCTATGCCCAGGACCTGCGCTTTACCTCGGCGTTTGACGGCATGTTCAATATCATCGCCGGCCTGTATTACGGCTACGAAGAGCTGTACATGCAAAACACCTACTATATTTTTCGTGACCTTCCCGACCCGCGAGTGCTGATTGCCAAGCCGGACACCGCCAGCGACGCGCCCTTCCTGTTGGACGTTGGCGAGATTATCCACCGCATGGCAACGGAAAAAGAGAGCATTGCCGCCTACACCCAGATGCGCTTCGATTTCACCGCCAACTTCGGCATGGATATCGGTCTGCGCTACACCGAAGACACGAATACGCTGCCCTACCTGAACCTGTCCCGTTACACCGATGGCGGCACCCCCGTCGGCACTTGGGTGCCCGGCAACTCCACCGGCGTGGACAATGGCTGGTTGCGCATTCCGCTTTCCGTGGATGCGGTGCTGGATGTGCTCGGCAACCCCTCGTCACTGGCTGCACTGCTCTCCGCGGGCTATACCCACGGCCCCTTTACCCGGGCATCGGCACCAGAGCTGGAAGCCACAGAACAGGAAGTGACTGGTAAGATTGGTCTTGATTACCGTTTTAATGAATCCTGGATGGCCTACACCAGCATCAGCCGGGGGTACCGGGCGGGCAGCTTTAACGGTGGCGTTTATTACGTTGAACGGCCCTTGGCAACAGCTTATGCCGCACCGGAATACATCACCGCCTATGAAATCGGCGCCAAGGCCGATCTGCTCGACGGTCAGGTGCGACTCAACTCCGCCGCCTTCTACTACGATTACACTGACCAACAATTCATCAACGTCGTGGGGATTTCCAATTTTCTGGAAAATGCCGGCGCCTCCAGCATTGCCGGTATTGAGGCCGAGCTGTGGGCAAGGCTGACTGAGCGGCTGACTGTTCAGGCCGGCATCGGCTACCTGGAGACCGAGTACTCGGAACTGAGCCTGGCCAATACCGAGACTTTGGGCGATCCCGACGATGAAGTTGACCTGTCCGGCAACGAGTTGATCTCTGCACCAAAAATCAACTTCAGCCTGTCCGTCGATTACGACCTACTGATCACCGACAGTGGCTATCTCAGCATTAACGGCAACACCAGCTATCAGGATGATCAGTGGTTCAGTGCCTACAACAACAAAAATGGCTACGGCGAAATCCGTCAGGATGCCTACTGGCTGCTTAACGGTCGGCTGGGCTGGTATTCCAATGATGGCAGCTATAGCGTGTCTCTGTGGGGTAAAAACCTGGCGGACAAGGAGTATCACGTCTACGCTTTAAACCTGCAGGCAAGCTTTGGCTTTGATGAATATATCGCCGGGGAGCCCCGCAGCTACGGGCTGGAAGCCACTTGGAATTTCTAATTATCAAAGCGCCCGGGTGATCACTTGGCCAGGTTGCGGCGTAAACACAGTGAACATCTAATTGTGAGGTTGTAACTATGGATACCCTAAAAACTGTTTTGGCGGCGACATTGCTGCTATTCGGTGTGGCCGTGCAGGCAAACAGCGGAGATTTGATGGTGGCTGAGGCAACTGGGCCCTTCACCAGCTCTCCTGCAGAGCAGGCACTGACGCAGAAAGCTATTGAAACGCTGCAAGCCGATGAGAAGCTAAAAGGTGTAATCACCGTCGAAACTCACGGCAACACCGTCAATTTAGCCGGAACCGTACACTCGGTGGCGATGATTTATCGCAGTGTGGAGGTGCTTCGGGACAATGGTGTCGATAACGTCGACGTGAACCGACTTGAAAGCGATTAACGCTTTTTAAAGAAGTTTGGCGACGTTCGCACACAAGCGAACGAAAAAGGGCGGCCATGGCCGCCCTTTTTATTTGATCGAAGTCGCTGGACTTATTCTTTGCCCGCCTCTTCTTCAGCGGCTTCTTCGCCAGCTGCTTCTTCTGCTTCAGTTTCTTCTGCGGGCTCTGGCTCAGCAGGCTTGGACTCAGGCAGTTTGATCAGACCCGCTTCCAGCAAGATCTTTACTTTTTCTTCAGCGTTAACCCACTGACGACCTTCACCGCGAATCGCGTAACGACCGTTGCGCTTTTGGAAAATGGTATAGCTGTCTGTTTTTTTGATGGTTTTCATAGTGTTTTACCTACTCTCATCGATTTCAGTTAAGTGTTGCCCGGATTTTCGGGCAGATAGTAGAACGCCCTAGAACCGCATCCGATCAGGGCGCCGGGATTATAGCCGATTTAGCTCAGCGTGGCCCGCGAGCAAAGCGAGTGCTTTGGGTACAAATCGGCCCCCGCCGATTTGAGCGTCGTCGCGCAGCGAGGACGGTCCGCAGGACCCAGCGCTATCGGCGCGAGCCCTTGCCGTAGGGCATCGCCCAGTGGACATCACTTCCAGCGGCCATAAAAAAACCCGAGGCTCAGATGAACCTCGGGTTTTTAATTAAAGCCTGGCGATGACCTACTCTCACATGGGGAAACCCCACACTACCATCGGCGATGACGCGTTTCACTTCTGAGTTCGGGATGGATCAGGTGGTTCCACGTCTCTATGGTCGCCAGGCAAACTGGCTTGGCGTGTCGATGGGTCTTACAGTCGAGTGACTGGCCGCAAACACAACCAAATAGGGCGGTAATTAAGCTGATTGAACACTCTGTTTTCTCTTGCCTGTCCTCTCGGATCGGCGTGCAACATCCGTCGCAGTTTCTTGTGATATCCATAAAGGCTAAACCACTTGATTATATGGTCAAGCCTCACGAGCAATTAGTACTGGTTAGCTCAACGCCTCACAACGCTTACACACCCAGCCTATCAACGTCCTAGTCTTGAACGGCTCTTTAGGGGACTCAAGGTCCCAGGGAGATCTTATCTTGGAAGAGGCTTCCCGCTTAGATGCTTTCAGCGGTTATCCCGTCCGAACGTAGCTACCGGGCAATGCCACTGGCGTGACAACCCGAACACCAGAGGTTCGTCCACTCCGGTCCTCTCGTACTAGGAGCAGCTTTCCTCAAATCTCCAACGCCCACGGCAGATAGGGACCGAACTGTCTCACGACGTTCTGAACCCAGCTCGCGTACCACTTTAAATGGCGAACAGCCATACCCTTGGGACCGGCTTCAGCCCCAGGATGTGATGAGCCGACATCGAGGTGCCAAACACCGCCGTCGATGTGAACTCTTGGGCGGTATCAGCCTGTTATCCCCGGAGTACCTTTTATCCGTTGAGCGATGGCCCTTCCATACAGAACCACCGGATCACTATGACCTACTTTCGTACCTGCTCGACTTGTCAGTCTCGCAGTTAAGCGCGCTTGTGCCATTACACTAACCTCATGATTTCCGACCATGATTAGCGCACCTTCGTGCTCCTCCGTTACGCTTTGGGAGGAGACCGCCCCAGTCAAACTACCCACCACACAATGTCCTCGATCCAGATAATGGACCAGAGTTAGAACCCCAATAGTACCAGGCTGGTATTTCAAGGTCGGCTCCACTGCAGCTGGCGCCACAGTTTCAAAGCCTCCCAGCTATCCTACACAAGTAATATCAGAGTCCACTGTGAAGCTATAGTAAAGGTTCACGGGGTCTTTCCGTCTAGCCGCGGGTACACTGCATCTTAACAGCGATTTCAATTTCACTGAGTCTCGGGTGGAGACAGCGTGGCCATCGTTACGCCATTCGTGCAGGTCGGAACTTACCCGACAAGGAATTTCGCTACCTTAGGACCGTTATAGTTACGGCCGCCGTTTACCGGGGCTTCGATCAAGAGCTTCGCCGAAGCTAACCCCATCAATTAACCTTCCGGCACCGGGCAGGCGTCACACCCTATACGTCCTCTTTCGAGTTTGCAGAGTGCTATGTTTTTGATAAACAGTCGCAGCCACCTGGTCACTTCGGCCAACCTAGGCTTAGGGAGCAAGTCCCATCACCCAAGCCGGCGTACCTTCTCCCGAAGTTACGGTACCATTTTGCCTAGTTCCTTCACCCGAGTTCTCTCAAGCGCCTTGGTATTCTCTACCTGACCACCTGTGTCGGTTTGGGGTACGGTTCGTTATTACCTGAAGCTTAGAAGATTTTCTTGGAAGCATGGCATCAACGACTTCGTCCAAAAGAGGACTCGTCATCAGCTCTCAGCCTTAGGGGACCGGATTTGCCTAATCCCCCAGCCTACAACCTTAAACGCGGACAACCAACGCCGCGATCGCCTAGCCTACTCCGTCTCTCCATCGCAGTAATAACAAGTACGGGAATATTAACCCGTTTCCCATCGATTACGCTTTTCAGCCTCACCTTAGGGGCCGACTAACCCTGCCCTGATTAGCATGGGGCAGGAAACCTTGGTCTTCCGGCGAGGGGGTTTTTCACCCCCTTTATCGTTACTCATGTCAGCATTCGCACTTCTGATACCTCCAGCAAGCCTCTCGACTCACCTTCGCAGGCGTACAGAACGCTCCTCTACCATGCACATAGTGCATCCGCAGCTTCGGTTGCTAATTTAGCCCCGTTACATCTTCCGCGCAGGCCGACTCGACTAGTGAGCTATTACGCTTTCTTTAAAGGATGGCTGCTTCTAAGCCAACCTCCTAGCTGTCTAAGCCTTCCCACATCGTTTCCCACTTAACTAGCATTTGGGACCTTAGCTGGCGGTCTGGGTTGTTTCCCTTTCCACGACGGACGTTAGCACCCGCCGTGTGTCTGCCATGATTGTACTCCTGGGTATTCGGAGTTTGCATGGGTTTGGTAAGTCGGGATGACCCCCTAGCCCAAACAGTGCTCTACCCCCCAGGGTAAGACATGACGCTCTACCTAAATAGATTTCGAGGAGAACCAGCTATCTCCCGGTTTGATTAGCCTTTCACTCCGATCCACAGCTCATCCCCAAATTTTTCAACATTTGTGGGTTCGGTCCTCCAATGCCTGTTACGGCATCTTCAACCTGGCCATGGATAGATCACCGGGGTTCGGGTCTAATGCCTGCAACTAATTCGCCCTATTAAGACTCGGTTTCCCTACGCCTCCCCTAAACGGTTAAGCTCGCTACAAACATTAAGTCGCTGACCCATTATACAAAAGGTACGCAGTCACAGAACAAGTCTGCTCCTACTGCTTGTACGCATACGGTTTCAGGTTCTATTTCACTCCCCTCTCCGGGGTTCTTTTCGCCTTTCCCTCACGGTACTGGTTCACTATCGGTCAATTGGGAGTATTTAGCCTTAGAGGATGGTCCCCCTATCTTCAGTCAAGATATCACGTGTCCCGACCTACTTAATACGTCAGCTCAGATTTTCGTGTACGGGGCTATCACCCTGTATCGCCGGACTTTCCAGACCGTTCCACTAATCAGTCGCTGCTCGGCTAGTCCCCGTTCGCTCGCCGCTACTAAGGGAATCTCGGTTGATTTCTTTTCCTCCGGGTACTTAGATGTTTCAGTTCCCCGGGTTCGCCTCTCAAAACCTATGTATTCAGTTAAGAGATACCCGCCTTATGACGGGTGGGTTTCCCCATTCGGACATCGCGGGATCAAAGTCTGGTTGCCGACTCCCCCACACTTTTCGCAGGCTCCAACGTCCTTCATCGCCTCCAATTGCCAAGGCATCCACCGTATGCGCTTAGTCGCTTGACCATATAAGCAAATAGTCGAAACCTTTACCTATACCATCAAGAAACTGATTCAAAGACGCGCGACTTGCAGCATCTTTGACATTTCGCCGGATGTTACAACACTTGAGAAAACAGTGTTTTCAATATTTCAGCTTAATTACCTTGTTAAAGAACATCTGATTGTCAAAATCAGAAACAAACCCTCTTACTACAACACACTTCAGTAAAAAGGCTTATTTCTGAGTTCGAAAGCGATAGGGTTAAACGAGAAATGGTGGAGCTATGCGGGA